>NZ_CP039248.1:512500-3050000 GCF_004795815.1 Sphingobium sp. PAMC28499 | reverse complement strand
CTGATTTCCGAAGCAACGCCGAACCGCATAGGCCATCAGCGAGCGCTGCACGACCAGCAGCCCAAGGCTGCTAAAGACGCCGAACAATATGCCTGAGCGCGGGAAGGTTCCCACCGCCTTCGATGCAAAAATTACCAGAAAGAACAACAACATGGCGGCACCAAATGCCAGCGTCGCAGCACGACAGCTGATCGTGGCGCTGGTCAGACAGGACATGCTGTAAGCCTGGCCGTGAAAGGCGATGATCGCAAAGACGAGAATGCCTGCGGATAATGATCCGATCATGTCCGACGAGGACGCCGGCGAGAGGCGCGCGCCTACACCAAAGCCAATCAGCAGCGCCAAGCAATCAGTTGATAGCAAGAGCAGGCACAGCCACAGGCGCGCATTGCGCCTGGCGATTAACGCTCCCGTTCCACTCGCACTGTGGAAACGCGCCGCCAAATCCGGATTTGCCATGGCCTGTCCTTTTCTCGTCGATTGTCGACCACTGGCACAGCAATGGCCGGGCGCTCCCAGTTGCACAGCACACAGAGGCGCGAAATCAATTCAACCAACAAGAGCACAGACATCGAAAAAACATCAATCCGTGACAACACCTAATGAATATTAACTAATCAAATATCAAAATCAATACAGATTAATTGGAAATTTTATTAACAGAGTAATTTCACCTATATTTTTCACATACTGATTTTGCTAAATACGATAAACCAGATCATCGTCCCTTCATCAAAAAATGGGAGGCCACGGGAAATATGAGCATTGCGCTCTGCGCCGGTGCGGCGATCATATTGCTCATCTGGGCGATCGGTCTTTATCATCTCTGGCAACGTCAAAATGCGTCGCTCGTCGAAATCAAGCCAGCATGGCCGGATCGCCTTTTTGCAATTTTCTGGCTCCCGATCGCACTATTGGCGCTCATCGCGACAATCCCCTCTTTATGGCAAAAAAAAGCACCACGGCGGCAGAAATATTGACGCTCATCCGTCCAGCCTCCGGCCTATTCCCGCCGCAAATGCAACTCTCAGAGCATCCGAAAGATTGCGCGTCTTGAGCTTTGCCATCAGGTTTGCGCGATGAATTTCGATCGTGCGCGGGCTGATGCCCAATTGCAGGGCGATGTGCTTGTTCGGTAGCCCCATTGTCAGGCCTGCCAGCACATCGCGCTCGCGCGGCGTCAACTTTTCCACCAGCGATTGCGCCTGCGCGACCCTTTGCCGGCGCGCACCATTATCATATAGCACCGACCAGGCGTTCTCGACCGCCTGCAGCAGGCTCTGCCGCTCGAACGGCTTCACCAGGAAATCCACGGCGCCCATCTTCATTGCCGCGACCGTCACGGCAATGTCGCCATGCCCCGTCAGCATGATGACCGGAAAATTAAGGTCCGCTTCATTGAGCCGGCGCTGTACCTCCAGTCCATCCATGTCGGGCATGCGCAGGTCCAGGATGACGCAACCCGGCGGCTCGGTCGGCGCGGCGGCGAGGAAATGAGCGCCCCTCTGCCAAGTGCGGACCGAATATCCTTCAAGCTCCAACAAGAATGCCGTTGCCGCTCTGACGGAATATTCGTCGTCCACGACGTGAATCGTCTTCATTTCCTCCACAAAGAATCCCCTTCTTACGCTTCAATGTGAAACAAAAGCAGCTGCCGGGAGGCGCGGGCTCAACCCAGATCCGCCCGCCATGGGCCTCCACAATTGTTCGACAAATGGACAATCCGACCCCAGTTCCCTCTTCCTTGGTAGTGACAAAGGCGTCGAACAGCCGCTCTCGGATTTCCGCAGCGATGCCCGAGCCAGTGTCGGTAATCATGACTTGGGTGGTAAGTTCATCGACGCGGGACGCGTGGATCGTCAGGATCCGCTCATCCATGTTGCGCATCGCATCAATGGCATTGCGACAAAGATTGCCGATCACCTGCTGGATCTGGACCGGATCGGCGAATACCGGCCCTGCGTCTGGCGCAACTCGCAGCACAACGCGGACTTGCGCACGGGCAGCCGCAGGACGGACGAGCGCAATGCTGCTGCGCACCATTTCGCCGATATCCTGCACCTCCAGTTGCGCTTCACCACTGCTGGTGAAGTCGCGCAAATGGCGCATGATCGCTCCCGCCCGCACCGCTTCGCTCGACGCGAGATGGAAAATCTCGTCCAGCTTCGCCCGGCTCCCGCCGTTGAGATTGTTGAGCAGAATGCTGCCTCCCTCCATATAGGCTGCAAGCGCTGTCAATGGCTGGGTCAACTCATGCGACAGCATCGACGCCATCGCGCCCATTGCGCTATAGCGGGTGCCATCCAGCATTTCCGCCTGCAGGGTTTCCAGCCGAGCCTTCGTCGCCTCCTGTTCGGAAAGGTCGCGCACAAAGGCCGTAAACCTTGTGCCGCCGTTCGCCTCCATCCGCACGAAGGTCATCTCGGTTGGAAAATTCGAGCCATTATGATGCCGGCCGATCAACTGCCGCTCGATCTTTTCCGAAACATCGACGATCCGGAATGGATATTCGTCAGGCACTTCGTCTTCAGAAGGACAGACCAGCAGCAGGCTCTCGAAATTCTGGCCTTTGAGATCCACCAGATCATAGCCGAACATGCGGGAGGCCGCTTCGTTGATATATTCGATGCAGCCGTCGGCATCGAATACGAAGACGGCGTCCGGCGCGGTCTCCAATATCAACCGCAACTCATGCTCCCGCTCCTGCAGCGCAAGCTCATGCGCGCGCTCCAGCGTGACGTCGCGGATCAGGTTGGCAAAGCCCTGCAACGCTCCGTCATTGTCGTACAATGCCGTGACAACGCAATTTTGCAGATAGATCGTGCCATCGCTGCGGCAGCATTCATGATCGAATTCCCAGCTGCCATGCTGGCGGGCGAAGGCGAAGGCCTGCGCCATGCGCGCCTTGATCTCCGCGCGCCCTGGGTAGAGCAGCGCGACATGGCGATGCATCACTTCGCCGGTCAACCAGCCGGTAAAGCGCTCGGCACCGCGATTCCAATGCAGGATGAACCCTGAAACATCGGTCATGTAGAGGGCATAATGCGCCGCGCCGTCGGTCAGCAGCTTCATCTGCGTCATCAGCCGGCCGACATGGGCAGCCTGATATTCCGCTCTGGCGCGCCAGAATGTCGCGCGAAGCGCCACGACGTTGGCGGCAACCAGGGCCATGAGGAAGGCGCCCACCGCAAGCAGCCCGCCATGAAAGCCTTCAAGCAGATAAGTGACCGCCAAGGCGGCGATACCAGCCAGAAAGCCCGGTCCGGCGCCGAACAGCATCGTCGTAAACAATGCAACGAATGTGAATATCACATAAAATTCGCTGGAGAAGGACGGATATTCATCGGCCTGAAAAGCGGCAAGCGCGATCGCGACCATGGCCAACCCGATCAGATAGCGACTGACCCCGCTCCACGAGACGTGGCGCCTGAGGCAACGCAACCTGACCAGCGAAAAGCTGGCGCGGACTTGGCCCGCTTTGGAGATCGGCATGATGTTAAATCGTCTGACGGCTGCGAACATAACTCAAACCCCGCGCTTAACGCCCAGAATTATTTCATATGCTGCGACCGTCACCCTGAAAGGGATGGCAGAAACCGGCTCACGTCTTCAATCGGACGTCCGCCTCATGCTTACCCCTGACCGATTATTGATCCAGTTGGAGGTTTACATAATTCTCTGCTGCAATGCGCAATTTTTAACATCGGCATTAGGGGAAGTATAGTAGGTAGTTTTACACATTTTGAGAAATTTCGTTCCGCAGCTGCAAAATGTCATTGCCGGATTTCCCAAAATGTCCACTTCGGAAATTTAACTGGTGGAGGACACACGTTTGCCCCCTGCCCGTGCGAAATGGAACATGTCGACGACAATGGTCCGTCCGACCAGTCCGAGGACGATCATATAGACCGCTGCCCCAGCGATGACCGTCGACAACAGCATTGGAATCGGCGCTTGACCGGCCAATGCGAACCGGACCCCCCATAGAAAAACAGCCATGACCACCGATGCGACCACACTGGGCCGCAGCGCTTTCCAATAATCCCGCCATCCCAGCGGCAGCAGAACCACAACTGGCCAGACGGACAGGGGATAGAGGATATAGGCGCGCGCCGTGAACGCGGCAGCGACCGCAGCCATCCCATATTCAACGGCAAAGAAGAAGGTGACAATATTGACCAGCGCATAAATGCCCGCCAGCCAAGTCTGCCATTGCGGCTTTCCCATGGCGAGCATCAGCGACTGATTGTAAATGCCGATCGCCTGGAGCGCGCCGAACAGGCTGAGATAGCGCATCACATCGGCTGCCGCCGCCCAACGCGGACCGAACAACAGGAAAATAAACTCGTCCGATACGATCGCCAGGCCGACAAAGGCCGGGGTCGTTATAGACGATGTCGCCGACACTATTTTGAGGAAAGCCTTTGCAAGGCGGGGCGGATCCCCCTTGAGTTGCGAGAAGACCGGAAGCGCCACACGGGACAGCGCACGCGCCAGCATCAGATTGGCGGCCAGCAAAGCCCGCTTGCCGACGGTATAAATGCCTGTCGCTGCGCCGCCGAGCGCCAGGCCGATGACCATGATGTCAGCATTGGCGTTGAAGAAATTCGCAGCGCCCGTCACGCCGACATGACGGCCATAGAAAAGCACGTCCCTTGCCTTTTCCCGTGAAAAACGCAGTCGGGGTCGCATCGGGCAGGCGGCCCACAGGATTATCGTTCCGATGACGGCTACGGCCAGATTCTGTGCCACCAACGCCATCACGCCATAACCGGCCACCGCCAGTGCTATTCCGACGATGCCGCCGACCAGGGTCGAGATTGTCGAGCGCGTGGCCAATGGCCGCATCAGCAAGGCCCGCGTCAGCCAAGCCTGTGGCACGACGTTCAGCGCACCAAGGAAATTCCCGACACTGAGCCATCGCAAAACCATGCCCAAGCCCTGATGGGCGGCGGTCCGCTCGACCCAGTCGGCTAGCAAGAAGGTTGCAATCAGCAGCAGAGCGCCGGCCGCAGCAGAAATCCAGAAGGCCGTGTCATCCAAGTCGGCATCGGCAGTGCCCTTGCTGACAAGCGATGCACTGATCCCCGACAATATGATCATCTGGAACCATTGCCCCACGAGCAGGGCCATGGCGACAATACCCAGCATCGTCGCATCGACATAGCGCGCAATCACGAGGAAGGTCAGGAACTGCAACAGTTGCACACCCCAACTTTCCAGGATGGACCAGGCCATGCCTGAACGGACTGCGCGCGCCAACCCCGGACCTGACATATCGCCCTCCCCCTAGCTACGTCGAAAATCGTCGGTCGCCCGGACATGCTTCACGAATGCCGCGGGGTTGCCCCGCCACACCTGTCGGGCGGGAATATCATCAAAGACCACTGATCCGGCTGCCACCACGGAATGATCGCCGATCGACACGCCGGGCAAGATGATGGCGTTGCGGCCAATCCAGACGTTGCGACCGATGGTGATCGGCCGGGGCCTTACGGAGCGCCCTTCATGAACGGGATGGAAGCTCGTGTCGAACATCGCAACATTGTCACCGATACGCGACCCGCCGCCGACATCGATCCGCGCAGCGCTGAAGATATGAACTCCCGTGTTCAACGAAACCTCGTCGCCAAGAATGATGGCCCCCTGCGGAACCGTAGCCAGGCGAATCCGGGTCGGTTCATTCCGCAGGCGGACATTGTTGCCAATGACCAAGGATCCGGGGTTCCGGAGATAAGGCACGCCACCCCGCACGCGCAGGCCCCGCCCCGGTTGGCAGCCTTGCGCGCGGGGTCGCATCACTGTCAGCCGCGCGTAAAGATGATCCAGCTGTGCAGACAGAAATTGCAATGCCAAACCCGTTCTCCGACTGGCGCTCACGCGACAAGCATGAGCCGAAAGCCTGAATAGCGGCGCGCCTCCACGATCGAATGGGCGCCAAGAACCAAACGCACCATGCAGATCCGCTCATGAAAACGCGTCCGCCTCGGACAAGATGGCACGTGCATCGAGTGCTCGCGTCACTCACCCGAACAAACACCAAGTTCACACATAACAAAATCATGTTCCATTATGTATTTGCACCTAATTGATAGGTGTTACCCCTGATGTTGACTAATACCGCAGTTGCGTAAGAATTTCCGCAATCAGGATCCACGCAATATTATTGAGATCGGGATATCAAATGATCGTTTCTTCAATGGAGACGCAATTGCTTTCGCCGATCAACGCGCCTGGACGCAAAATAGCGATGATGAATGCATCGCCTTTCGCCGTCGACCGGAAGCTATTTACATGAACGAAATCGGTTATCAGCCCATCATAGCAGTGACCGGCGCGACTGGCTTCGTTGGCGGGGCGCTCGCACGTCAACTCCTGCAAATGGGCTACCGCGTCCGCTCGATGTGCCGCAGGCCCCTTACCGAAGCGGAGCGCGAGAGCGGCATAGAGTGGATCGAAGGCTCGCTGACCGACACTGATCGTTTCGACGCGCTGCTTCGGGACGCACGCTATTGTTTTCACATCGCCGCGATGTTCCGCACCGAAGGACCGCGCAAGGCGTTCATGCAGGTCAATCGGGATGCTACTCGGACCCTGCTTGAAGCGAGCCGACGGGCCGGCGTCGAGCGCTTCATCTATTGCTCGTCGATTGGTGTCCACGGGAATGTGGCCGACGCCCCCGCAGACGAAAATGCGCCATTCGACCCCCGCGATCCCTATCAGGAAAGCAAGTTGCGAGCCGAAGATCTCTGCCGTGACGAAATGGGCCGGCCGGGCATGAGCGTCGTCATCGTTCGCCCCTGCTCCACCTATGGGCCAGGCGACACCCGGATGCTAAAGCTGTTCCGCCTGGTCCAGCGCCGCCGTTTTCTGTTTGCGGGTCGGCAAACACCCAATTTCCATCCTGTCTACATTGATGACCTGGTCGCCGGCTACATATTGACGATGGTTCATCCCGATGCGCCATCAGGTACCTTCATCCTGGGCGATCGCGCCTTCCTGCCGCTGCGCGACTATGTAAGGGCCGTCGCTACCGCCTTGGACGTACCACCGCCCAAGACGACCATCCCCTACAGCCTCGCGCTGATGGCCGCACGCCTGTGTGAAGCACTTTATGCGCCGCTGGGATTGCAACCCCCTCTACCTCGTCGCCGGCTGACCATCTTCAAGCATAACCGCGCGTTCAGCATCAGGCGGGCGCAGACGGTCCTCGGCTATCAGCCGCTGATCAATCTGGAGGAAGGCTTTCGTCGCACCATCACCTGGTATCGGCAGCAGGGGATGCTCGCATGACCATGTCCATTGGAACTCTTGCCGACCTAACGGGCAAGCCAGCGGCCGATCCTAGTCCGATCTCGGCGATCGCGGCGATGCAAGCTCCAGGCACCGGCAAAGGAAAATACCGCTGTGGTCAGCGCGAGAGGAGCCGCGATGCCGCAAACCGCCAGCATTGCCAGAGCCGATCCGGCCCCTGTGCCCCAACGAACGAACCGGCGTGTGGCACGAGTATAATCGTCGACGATCACGTTGACATCATCGAGCATTATCCATTCCCGTTGGCTCTTCGCCCGCGCCATGATCGGCCGCACCGCCCCGTCGGGCAGCGTCAGCGCACGGATCATGATCATATCTCCGATATCGACATCGATGCGCGCGGGCAGTTCGACGCAATATTTTCCATCAACCTGCCGGCGATAATGGATCACGCGCGTTTCCGCATCGCCCGACTGCCCAACGTCGGTCACAACGCCCCGCGTCAACAACAATCCGACGCTGCCGAAATGAGTCAGCAACGCGGCATGTCGTTCACGTCCGGCGACAGCCCGCGCTGCATGTCGCGACGCGGGCGCGATAGCGACATCCACGCTCGCCTGCCTGTTCCCGATCGGTGCCATGCCCTACAATCTATCCCTTTGCGGCGCTCTGCTAGCACAGGCGGGCAGCGCTGACCATGAGCGCCCCTCAGCGCCCGAGACGGACGGTCCTTGCGATCCGATGTGCTGCCCTGCTCTTGACGGCATGCCCTTGGATGGCCTGCGCGGAGCCACCGTTGTCGGGAATCAACCTCGCGGGCGGAGAGTTCAACTCGGGCAGGAAGCCGGGTATTTTCGGGAAGGATTATATCTACCCCGATACCCGCACCGCGGCGCCCTTCGTCGCGATGGGCATGAAGATCGTCCGGGTTCCGATATTGTGGGAGAGGATCCAACCCGTCCCGCTCCAGCCCCTTTCGACTGCCGAACAGGCCCGCCTCGACAAGGTCGTGGCGATCCTCGCCCCGTTCCGGATCATCATCCTCGACATCCACAATTATGGCGCAAACGGGGGGCAGCGACTGGATCAATCGCCAGATGGCAGCGCGAAACTCGCCGATCTCTGGCGCCGATTGGCCGAGCATTATCGCGGAAACAAGCAGGTGGCCTTCGGCCTGATGAATGAACCGAACGGCATGGCCCCAGCACGCTGGCGATCTATGGTGGACGAAAGCGTCGTCGCCATTCGAAAGACAGGCGCGCGCAACATGCTGTTCGTGCCGGGCTCCAACTGGACCGGCGCGCATAGCTGGATCACTGGCGGCCGCGCCTCCAACGCTGCCGCCTTCCAGAACTTCCGCGATCCAGCCGGCAATTATGCGATCGAGATGCACCAATATCTGGACTCGGACAGTTCCGGGATGAAGGCGCAATGCGAAGCACCGCCGGTCATCCAACGCCGCATGGAAGCGGCGACAAAATGGCTTCGGGACAACCGCCACAAGGGCTTCCTTGGCGAGTTCGGCGCCCCTGCAAATGCCGCCTGCCTCGACAGCCTGGACGCCCTGCTCAAGCATCTCGATGCCAATGCCGATGTCTGGATGGGTTGGGCCTATTGGGCCGGCGGCCCATGGTGGGGCGCAAACTATCCCATGAGCCTGCAACCCGTGCGAGGCAAAGCCCGGCCACAGGCAGCCATTGTTGCAAAATACAGCCAGACGGGAGCCGCAAGATGACCCGCCTGCATTATGCGCGCCTTCCCCTTGCCTGCTCGATCATCTTGGGCTGCCCAGCCTTTGCGCAGGTCGAAGTGCCGCCTGACGGCCTGACCGTGGCACCCACGGTGCGGATGCTCTACGACGACAATGTCCTGCGCCAAAGCGATGATCTCGTCTCCGGTGACAAGGACGATGTACGTGTCACCCCGGCGCTCGATGTCACCTTCAGGAAAAATCTCGGTGTCCACCAGGTCACGGTCGTGGGATCGTTGGGCTATGACTTCCATCAGCGCTACAGCAATCTCGACCGGGAGCGCGTTACGCTCACCGCCAAGGGCGACGTAAAGGTCAGCGCACTCTGCTACCTGCGTCCAAGCGCCCGACTGAATTTCGCACAGGCCGATCTGGCCGATCAAGGCATGATCGTCGGCAACAGTGAACGCACCCAGGACTATGCGGTCACGGCCGAATGCGACAAGCCCTATGGTTACTATCCCGTCATCAAGCTCGGCTATCTCCAAACGAACAATAGCGTCGATTCACGCCGGCCGTTCGACATCCGCACCCGCAGCGCCGGTATCGGTATCGCCTATAGCAAGGCCAGCCTTGGCGACATCCGGCTGATGTTCAACGTCGAAGCTTTCCGCCGCCCCCACTGGTCAGGCGAGACTTCCGAACTGCGCATGAGCCGCGGTGCCGACAATTATCGGGTTGGGATCGAGTTCAAACGCGCCGTCGCTCCGCGTCTCAGTTGGAGTGCCGGAATTGGCTATATTCATACCAAGGCGCGTGATGAACGGGTCGATGACTATTCGGGCCTGGGCTATCATGCCGGTGCCGTCTATCGGCCATCGCCGCGCACCTCCCTGACATTCGACGGCAGCCGCAGCACCAGCAACCAGAGCAACACCGGTGCGACCTATATCGTCCTGACCAATTTTTCGCTGCGCGGCAATGCGACCCTCAGTTCGCGATCTTCGATCCAGGCTGGCGCGAGCTATGCCAGGCGCCAGTTCAAGGGCGAGCTGTTGATCGACACCGACATGATGCGCGGTACCGACGAAACGATCGCGCTCAACGCCGGATATCGATTTGCACTGCGCAGCCGCCTGACGGCCGGCGTGGACGTTCGCCACGAATGGCGTGAAAGCGCAGTCGAGCGCTACCGATATAAATCGACATCAATGATGCTGTCCCTTGGCCTTACATTGTGAGGAGCATGGCCATGTTCTTACCCCGTGCGATGCGAAACTTGTGCAGTTCCCTTCTTCTGGCCGCGCTCGCCAATCCCGTATTGGCCGGCGTCGACAACAAGGAAGCGGTCGCTGCCTATGTCCTGGGCGCCAATGACGAGATACGCGTCTCGATATTCGGCGCCTATCCGATCGAGGTCAAAACGCGGATCAAGGAAGATGGGCGCATTACCCTGCCGAGCATCGGCGACGTGGTTGCGGAGGGATCCACGACCAACGCCCTTGCAAACAATATCCGCCGGCAATTGCAGACCGGCGGATATTTCGTCGATCCGATCGTCAATGTCGAAGTCGTGAGCTTCGTCAGTCGATCGGTCACGATGTTCGGCAACCTCCAGAACCCTGGGCTCTACCCCCTGGATCGGCCTCAGACGATCGCGATGATGCTGGCTCGCACCGGCGGCGCCCGCGCGGACGCGGCGGACTATGCGATCCTGCAACGAACGGGAGAAGCGGATCGCCGGATTGCCCTCAGCGATCTCGACCCGCAAAACGGGACCGGTCAGTTCCTGCGCGCAGGCGATTCCATCTTCGTGCCGAAGGCAGAGGAGGTCTTCATCTACGGTCAGGTGAACAAGCCCGGCCGCGTCGCCTTCGAAACCGGCATGACCCTTCGCCAGATGCTGGCCCAGGCCGGCGGGCCGACATTGGGCGGATCGGAAAAGAAGATCACGCTGCACCGTGGCACGGAGATCATCAAGAAGGCCAGCCTCGATATGCTGGTCAAGCCTGGTGACGTCTACACCGTCAACGAGCGGACCTTCTGAGATGCGATCCGGTATCCTGACAGGAGGCATTGCGTGAATATCTTCACCAGAATTGCCCGCTGGCTCCGACGAACGCCCGAGCCCGAGCGTCGCCGAGAAGCGCCTGGCCGGCGTTCCCGAGCTACGGGCGGCGTGCCTCAAAATGCGCAGCCGGCCGGCGCTGCATCCATCACACCATCCACAAATGCAGCCATGTCCGCTGACGCTGTCCGATCAGCGATACGCAAGGGGTTCAATGCCACCCAGCCCGTCACGGCCGCCCGCCATCTTCATGGCCGGCAGCAGGAGATGGATCTGCTGGTGGAGGGGGTGCTGGACCGCGGCAATCATGCGATGATCTTTGGCGGCCGTGGGACAGGCAAGACCTCGCTGGCGCGCGTCTTCGCCAATGTTGCCGATAATCGCGGCTATCTGGTCTTCTACATGGCATGCGAGCCTGGGCAGGATTTTACCAGCCTGATCTCGCCGTTCCTCGATGCCGCCCGCGGAAACGTGCCGCGCTCACCCGCGACAGATGCGCCGATCGTCGTTGGACCGCGCGATGTCGTGGAAACACTCGCCGAACATGGGCAGCGAAAATTCATCTTCATCCTCGACGAGTTCGACCGCATCACCGATCCGGCTGTTCTTGGCGAATTGTCGCGCACCATGAAGCTGCTCTCCGACGCGGCCCTCCCGGTTCATATTCTGGCGGTCGGTATCGCGTCCGGATTGAGCCAGCTCATCGAAGGCCATGAATCGCTGCGACGGCACATGACCGCCGTTCCCATCGTGCGGATCGATACGGCCGCCGTGTTCGACCTGATCGATCGCGGCGCCGCCCAGGCCGGCCTCAACTTCAGCGATGCCGCGCGCGAGACAATTGCCCATGTCGCATGCGGCTCCCCCTATCATGTCCGCCTGTTCTGCGCGCTGGCCTGCCTGGAAACCCTCAGGCAGCGCAAGACAGTGGTCGAAATGCCGGCAACGCTCGCGGGGATGATGCGGGCGGTCGACGACTGGACGATCACCAATCCGACAGATGCTGCACTGTTCCATGAGGCCATCGATTTGGGTGCTGGCCATTGGCCGGTGATCGAGCAACTCGTCCGCGCCGCGATCATTCCTCCCGGACTCGCACCGGAACAGCAGGCGCCGCATATCGACCGCGACGGCCCGGTCCTGGAAATTTTGCGCCGCGCCATGCACGCCCGGCCGGGCAGCAACGCCCTCATGTTCCGGGACAGCCTCGCCCCCCAATTCCTGCTCGGCATGTTGTCTGCCAGCCGCCACGGCGACCACCTGACCCGGCGTGTCGTCAGCCTTGTAGAAGGGCAGCGCCAAAGCGCTGCATCGTAAGGGACCGATAGGATGTACATGTTCGACATAACGCGAGCCATCCTGCAGCGTTGGAGGATGGCAGCCGCCATCTTCTGCTGCGTCATGGCGCTGACGGTCCTGTGGATTGCGATCACGCCACGCGAATATCGCGCGACCGCCACTTTGTTGTTCGACAACCGCGCACCGGATCCAACCGGCGGCAAATCTAACGAGGCGACCGGGGAATCCATGCTCGCGACGGAGTCCAGAATCCTGCAGAGCGAGGTGATCGCCCGCAAGGTGGCCGAGCGGCTTGGCCTTTTCAAAAATCCGGCCATGCGCGCACGTTGGCAGGAGCAGACAAACGGCAATCAGAGTTTCGAAGGCTGGATCAGCCGCAGCGTCCAGTCGGGTTTGCAGGTTTCGCCCAGCGCGACCGGCAATACGATCGACGTCTCCTACCGCAGCCTCGATCCACAGCGTTCGGCGTTGATGGCCAACAGTTTCGCCCAGGCCTTCAATGATGCGCGCCTGGGTATCAGCAACGAATTCGCCCAGCGCTTTGCTGCCTGGTACAAGAAACAGATCGCCGCGTCCGAACAGCGAATGGAAGAGGCGCAGGCACGGCTCGCCGATTTCCAGCGCGCCCATGGCATTGTCGCTACTGGCGCCATCGATGCGGAAAGCACGCGCCTGAGCGAATTGTCGTCGAAACTGTCGTCGGCCGAAGCTGTTGCTGCGGAGGCCCGGTCGCGCGCGGCGGGCGGCGCCAATATGCCCGACATTCAATCGAGCGGGGTGATCCAGGGGCTAAGGGCGCAGATCGCAGCCAAATCAGCGGAAATCAGCCAGATGGCTGCCGAACTCGGCCCCAATCATGCGACGATGCGCGCCGCCCAGCAGCAGTTGCGCCAGATGCAGGACAGTCTGGCCCAGGAAACCGGCAAGATGTCGGGCACGCTGGCGGCGGCCAGTTCGGCGGCATCGGCCAATCAGGGCACGATGCAGGCCCTGCTCGACCAGCATCGCGGGCGCATGCTGTCGCTCGCGGCCGATCGCGGCAAGCTCGCCGTGCTGGAAAGCAATGTGGAATCGGCGCGCAAGGAATATGAGGCGCAGACCGAACAATTCTCGCAGTTGCATGCCACCAGCACGGCTCCGTCGCTCAACATCGTGCGGCTCGACATTGCAGAACCGCCGATGATCCCCAACGCGCCCAATATCGGCGTGCGGTTCCTGATGATGACGATGGTGGCCCTCATGCTCGCAATCGGCTCGGTCATCCTAGCCGAATGGCTCAGCCCGCGCGTCCGCAGTCGTAACACCGTCACCTATCTTACCGGCGTGCCGTTGCTTGGTCAGGCAGACCTGCGCGTCAACGGCAAGCAACTCCGTATCGAAGGAGGCAATTGGTCATGAGGCTTCGCTCGACTGAACCGGTAGAGGATGTCTATCCCGGCCTGCCGCCGACTTACGATGGCGATACGCGCGAGGAGACGGCGACTGTCCACGCCAATGTCGATCCGGCGATCGCGGTGATCCACGCTCCCAGCGCGATGCTGGCCGAACAAGCGCGGGACATCCAGTCGACCCTGTCTGCAATGCGCCATCCCGACGGTCGCGCGCCCGGCTCTATCGCGGTCATCGCAATCGAGGCGAGCGAGCAGGCGGCCATATTGACGGCGAATATCGCCGTATCGGCAGCCCTGAGCGGTCTGCGCACCTTGATCGTAGACATGGAGCATTCCGGCTTCGTTCAACATCGCCTGCTTGGCATGAATGCACGAACAGGCTCGCCGGACGACATGGATGAGCCATTTCAGTTGGTCCAGCCGAGCAGTATCCGGTCGTTGTTCGTCATGGCCGCGCCCCAGCAGGATGGCTGCGCCATCGACGGCAGTCCGCTTGCGCCACTGTCGCAACGCCTGTCGTCGCTGACGGCTCACTTCGATCTGTGCCTGGTCGACGCCAGCCATATCGACGATCTCGCTCATGCGGCAGGCAGCGCCGATTGCGCGATAGTTGCGGTCCAGCGCGATCAGACATCGACCAGCGAGCTCAAGGCCGTGATCAACAAGATGACCATGCTGAACACGGTGCTGATCGGCACCATCATGCTGATCTAGCGGTCAGCGATCGGTCGGCACCAAGGGGGTATGATATGAAAATCGCCCATATTTCCCGACAATATCATCCCGGACTCGGCGGGCTGGAAAGCTTCACCAGAAATCTGTGCCGCGAACAGGCTCGCGCCGGGCACCAGGTCAGGATGATCACCCTGGACCGCATCTTCGACGGCGACGACGCACCCTTGCCGCGATGCGAAATCATCGACGATGTAGAGGTGGTCCGGATACCCTATCGGGGTGGACGTCGCTATCCGCTCGCACCATCCGTGCTGCACCATCTGGACGATTGCGACATCGTCCATGTCCACGCCGTCGATTTCTTCGCCGACTATCTGGCACTGACCCGGCTGCTGCACCGCAAACCGCTGGTCCTGTCCACGCATGGCGGCTTCTTTCATACCGGCTATGCCCGTCGATTGAAGCAATTCTACTTTCACAGCATGACCCGCCTTTCACTGGCTGGATATCGGGCGATCATTGCCTGCAGCGAAGCGGACTATGAGACGTTCGCCAAGGTCAATCGTCGCGCACTTACCTTGGTCGAAAACGGCGTGGACACGGTCAAGTTCGCCGGTCTTGCGCAATCGCCTTCCGCCGAGCATCGCTTCATCTATTTCGGCCGGATCGCGCCGAACAAGCGGATCGACCTGTTGATCCGCTGGTTTGCGCATCTGCACCGGCTGGACCGCAAGGCCCGGCTGATCATCGCGGGAAAGCCGATGGGTGTCACCTTCGCCGATCTGCAACAGATCGTCGAACAACTCGGCTTGGGCGATCTGGTGGAATTTCATGATAGCCCCAGCGACGAGGCCCTGCAGGCACTGATTGCCCGGAGTACCATCTTCGCATCGCCCAGCGCCTATGAAGGTTTCGGTATTTCCCTGATCGAGGGGGTGTCCGCCGGACTATATCCGGTCGTCAGCGACATTCCGGCGCATCGTCGCTCCTGCGTCAAGCTCGATACCGGCAGCCTGATCGATTTCACCGATCCGTTGTCCGCTGCCCGCACCCTGCAGGACATTCGCAAGGCGCAGCAACGCTCGCCCTCCCCGACCACTGCCGCAGGTCTGCTGGCTTATGGCTGGCCGGGCGTGAGCGCCAGGATCTCGGCCATCTACGAACATATTCTGGGACGTCAGACCCGCCAGATTGGGCCGCTTCGCCTTGCCGTTCTTTCGGAGAGCGACGCGCTGAAAGCAGTTTCGGACCTCATCAGGGACCAGGCGCCGCGCGTGGTAGCATTCGGCAATGCCCATCTGATCAACCAGGCACGGCGGGTCGAGGGCGTCGCAGCCGCGCTGAACGACGCGCTGGTCCTTAATGACGGCGTCGGCGTCGATATCGCAAGTCGCCTCCGCTACGGGAACTCTTTCCCTCACAATCTGAACGGCACCGACTTCATTCCCCAACTCCTGAAGAACTATCCGGACCGCCTCCGGCTATTCCTGGTAGGCGCAGCCCCCGGTATTGCGGAGCGCGCAGCTGCGATCCTGGAAGAGCGCCATCCCCATATTCGAATAGTCGGCACCCGCCATGGCTTCTTCGACCCGCAAGAAGAGGAGCATCTGAGCCGCCACATTCGGGAGAGCGGCGCTGATCTGGTGATCGCGGCGATGGGGAACCCCCGCCAGGAATTGTGGGCGGCCAAATGGGCATCCCATATCGGCCGCCCCATATTGTGCGCGGGCGCCTTGCTCGATTTCACCGCCGGCCATGTCCCGCGCGCGCCTGTCTGGCTGCGCCGCATGCGCATGGAATGGATATTCCGGCTCATGAACGAACCGACCCGACTGGCAGGCCGCTATTTGCGCGGCAACGTCACCTTCCTCATGAGTGCCATCCGTGACGCCAGGGGTGGCTACTCGGACGGCCCGATCCCGCCGTCATCACCCCACTCCCACGCTGTCCGCAACGCCGATGCCGCCTGATCCTGTGCAGCCCTACCCAAGTGAACTGCGGGCCGTACGCCGGATCGCGGTCATCATCCCCTATTTCCAGCGTGAACGGGGTATCCTGCAACAGGCCCTCCGCTCGATCGTTGCGCAAACATTCACCGCGCCCACCGAGGTGGAACTCCTCATAATCGACGATAGTTCGCCCATTCCGGCGCAGGACGAACTGGCAGACATGGAATTGCCACCCTGGCTGAACCTCCGAACCATGCAGCAATCGAACGCCGGGCCCGCTGCTGCGCGCAATCACGGCCTTGATCAGATCGGACCCGACATCGACTATGTCGCCTTCCTGGACTCCGATGACAGTTGGGCGCCAGATCATCTGCAACAAGGCGTGGACGCGCTCGAACTGGGGCATGATTTCTATTTCTGCGACAGCGCTATGCCGCCGTCCAGCCTGTTCGCCTCGCTGACACTCTTTGCGCAGGGCGCCAATGAGGATGCGTTCGAACCCCTGCCTCTGGGCGGGCAAATCTATCGCCTGCAGCCCGACCGCGCGGGGCAATTCATGGTGCAAGAATATCTCTGCCAGACATCCGCCGTAATCCTGCGCCACAGGGCGATGCGTGATCTCCGGTTCGAGGAACGGCTTCGCTATGCCGGCGAAGACTGGCTGATGTGGGTACGGCTGGCGCACAGCGTTGAGGGGATCTGCTTCTCCAAGCTGGCCAAGGCCCAGCGGGGAGAAGGTATCAATCTCTATCGCGATGCGCATGAGCGCCTTGGTGCCAAAAATCTGCGCCGCCTCATGTCGATGGTACTCGCCAATCGATTGATGAAGATCACGCCGGGCATCAGCGCCGCTGCCGCGCGCCTGACCGACCAGCGCATCATGATCTTGCGCCGAGAGATGGCGGCGATCCTGCTTCACCCCCGTGTCTATCAGGGCCTGAAAAATGGTGAGCAGCGTCGCATCATCCTGGATGCCTATCGGCTCATAAACGTCTCGCTGCTGCCATTATGGCGCGACATCATCATTCGAAAGATGCGCTGGCACAGCCCCCGCCTGGACGAGGCCATGACATGAAACTCTTCTATTATCGCGCCAAGGAAGGGAATTTTGGCGACGACCTCAACGGCTGGCTGTGGGAGGAGCTTGCTCCCGGCCGTTGGTCCGACGAAGCCGATACGCTGTTCTGCGGCATCGGCACGATCATCGGCAATCATATGCCGCCCGCATCCCGGATCAGAATTTTCTCGAGCGGCCTGGGCTATAGGCCGGTGCCCGAGGATTTCTCGACCGATCGCTGGGATGTGGTGGCATTACGCGGCCCGCTCACGGCGCGCGTCGTCAACCGCCCAGATCGGGCGATTGCCGATGGCGCGCTGCTGCTTTCCACGCTGGACCGGCTCAAGCCTCTACCCGAAGCGGAGCGCGACCGGCCCATCTTCATTCCCCACTATGAGGCGATGGATGAAGGCGACTGGGCTGCGGCCTGCGCTACCGCCGACGTAAAGCTGGTGGACCCACGGCAATGCGCGCATCAGGTCATCGACGAAATCCGCCGGTCACGTCTGGTGATCGCCGATTCGATGCACGCAGCGATCATCGCCGATACGCTGCGCGTTCCCTGGATTCCGGTCTCCAGTTCGGGAAGGATCAACAGCTTCAAATGGCTCGACTGGTCACTTTCCCTCAACTTGCCGTATGAGCCGCGAATATTGCCTACCGCGACGTTGGACACTGCCTATCGTGACGGAGTCCGGCGCCTGGTCGGTGAACATTATCGACTTGCGCATCCTGATGCAGAAGGCGCGCTCGCGCACCAAAGGCAGATGACCCGTCGTGAACAGCGCGGCTGGTGGATGTCCATGCGGCCCAAACTGAAACATCATCTGCTCGCCCTGCCGCGGCGTCTGCCACAACCACCCGCGGTCGCGCGGCGTATCACCACATGGAACCGGCGACAACACAGCCGCATCGCCTTTGCACTTGAACAATTGAAGAATGAGGCGGGATTTCTGAGCGACGATCGGATCTTTGCCAACCGTGTCGATCAGCTCAGCGTCGAGTTCGACAAGCTGGTGCGATCGGGCTGAGCGATCCGCGCCATCTGCGCGCGATGATGCCAGCGACGGATCAGATGGCGTCCCAGCATGGGCCAGTTGCTCCAGTCCGTCATCATCGCCTCCAGCAATGCCATCGGCTTGCGTGCGCGAAGATGCGGATAGACGCGGTTCCAGCTATGCTGCTGCCTTATGGCGGTGGCGCGACGGGCCAATAACCGTGACAGAACACGATCATCGCGAACGCGGGGCAGATCCAGCATGGCAAGACTATGGGCGCGCATTGCATCCAGGTTCAGCAATGTCCGGGATTGCCCCGATCCCTGATCCGAAATGGAGCCCTGCCGCTGGGTAAAGAGATAATGCGGTTCTGCGCTCAGAATGAAGCGACCGTCCGCCAGCAGGCAATCGATGATGAAGGCGAAATCTTCGCCGTGCCGCAACTGGGGCGGATAGCGCAGGCAACGGGTCGTCAGGAAGCGGCGACGAAAGATCGGCTTGAGCTGGCCGAAATCGAACGGTGAGCGTCCGGTGATCGCGTTGCGGACGAATTCGGCCGGTCGGACATGCCGGATCGGCTGCGCTGTCCGCGACAATGCCGTGCCGACCACTGTTCCGGCGTGCCAATCATAGAAAAACAGATTGTCCGCGACCAGATCGGCGTCATGCCGATCGCCGAGCGCTGTCAGATGAACCAGCCTGCCCGGTGCGAAGGCATCATCGGCATCAAGTATTGCGATCCATTCGCCGCGCGCGACCCCAATCCCCTGATTTCGCGCGACCGAAGGGCCACCATTGGCCTCGCTTAGCACCAGTCGCACCCGTGGGTCCTGCTCCATCAACCGTTCGGCGATTGCCACGGTTTGGTCGCCGGACGCGTCATCGACGATGATCACCTCCACCGGGAGTTTCTGCGCAAGCGCAGATTGCACCGCGCGATCCAGGCTGTCCTCGGCGTTGAACGCCGCAATCACGACACTGACAAGGGGAGACGCAGGAGCAGTCACGGGACTTTGCATAGGTGTTATGCCTTACTCGAAAGCGATAATAAGCTTCGATATACCAATCGATGAAACCGCAACGAATTGAGGAATTTCACCTAGTGGAATTATCTGACACACCCAACGTTGCAATATACAGAAGAGGCTTCCTTCCTCTTTCTGAAACCTTCATATCAGATCACATACAGGGTCTTAATAGATATAATCCGATCATAATAACTGAGAACATATTGAACGGATACTCTATTAACGGTCACACTCCCCATCTGTTGCATCGCGCCCAGGCGGGCAAATATGAAAAAGTCTATAATCGACTGACCGGCCGATATCGCCATGTCGGCGATGTCCTGTCGGCCCCCTCGACGCGATTGATCCACGCGCATTTCCTGCAGGATGGGGCGAACATCCTGTCCCTTGCCGCGCGACGGAACATACCGCTGGTCGTCACCGCCCATGGCTATGATGCAACGGTGACGGCGCGCGAACATGCGCGCCGCACCGAGGGACTTTGGTATCTGATGCTCAAGCCCTTCCTTCTACGTTACGCCCATGGCATCATCTGCGTATCCCAGTGGATCAAGCAGTGCCTGCTCGACGCAGGTTATCCCGACCACAAGCTGCGCGTCATTCCGCTGGGTATCGACACGTCCAGCCTGCCGCCGCCACCCGCCGCCCATGGCCGCCGGGGCGCCCTCTTCGTCGGCCGTCTGGTCGAGAAGAAGGGGGTCAATTTCCTGCTGGACGCCTGGGCGAAGTTGCCCGAACGCATTCGAAGCGAACCGCTCACCATCATCGGCGACGGCCCCCTGATGTCCACCCTGGTCGCCCAGGCCCATCGGCTTGGTATCCAGCCGCATTTCCTGGGCGCACGATCTCGCGCGGAAGTCTTCGCGGCCATGGCCCGTCACCGCATCTTCGCGATGCCGAGTGTGCGCGCGGCAAACGGTGATTCCGAAGGGCTTCCCATCGTGCTGATGGAAGCGCAAGCGATGGGCATGGCGGTGATCGCATTTGACGATGGCCCGATGCGCGAAGCGATCAAACCCGGCATGACCGGCTTGCTCGCACGATCACGCAACAGCCACGACTTTGCCGACCATCTGCAAACGCTTCTGGGTGCGCCGGACCTTTGCGGCGATTTTGGCCGAGCCGGCCGGTCCCATGTGGCCGCCAAGTTCGACCTCCGCAACCGCGTAGCCGCCCTGGAAGACTATTATGACGAGATCCTTGCCAGCACGGAGGCCCGTTCATGATCGGACAATCCGCCGCAAAGCCAAACCCGGTTCACGCCGAAGGGCGCCGCGTCCTCATCATCTCGCGCCATGACTATCGGACCCGGCGCCGCGCGAGCGTGCATTTCGTGGCGCGCCATATGGCGCAACAGGGCCATCAGGTGACCTTCATGTCGATCGGCTACAGTTGGCTGTCGCGCCTGCGTGGCGACAGCCGGGCCGATCTGTTTGATCGCGCCAATGCCTGGGAACAGGTGGATGGGCTTCAGGCCTATCTGTGGCGCAGTGCATGGCACCCTGTAAAGTTGCCGGTCTCGGGCAAGGTGGAATCCTGGCTTTACAGCAAATGGGCCAGAAACCGCTGCACCGCGCTGGACGAAGCGGCAGGCGCGGCGGACATCATCATCGTCGAATCCGGTATTGCGCCGGCATTGCTGAAGCGCATCCGCGCCGTCGCCCCCTCGGCGCGGATCGTCTATCGGGCCACGGATCTTCTATCCACCGCCGGCGTGCCTGAATGCATTGAAGACATGCTTTGGCAATCGGAGGCCGATATCGACCTGATCGTGGTCGTCGCCCGCTCCATGCTCCCGCATTTCGAGGCCTTCAGTTGCCCCAAATTATTCATTCCGCATGGCGTCGATACCGCTTTGCTCAATCAGGCGACAGACAGTCCCTACGCGACCAAGCGCAATGCGGTCACGGTCGGATCGATGCTGTTCGACGCCGGGGCGATCCGCACCCTCGCGCTGGCACGCCCGGAATTCACCTTCCACACCATCGGATCGCCCAAGAGCGTCTTCCCGACCAATGTGATCCAGCATGACGAGATGCCTTTTGCGCAAACGCTGCCCTATCTCCAGCATGCCGATGTCGGGATCGCGGCCTATCAGCGCGCGGCTGCCGCCGCCTATCTCGCCGATTCCAGCCTCAAACTCCTGCAATATAAGGCAATCGGTCTGCCCGCCGTTTGCCCCGATTTCGCCGTTGGCGACCATGCCCTGCGCTTTGGTTACCGGCCTGATCACCCGCAGGAAATGGTCGAGGCTTTTGATCGGGCACTGAACGCTGGCCGCAGCCCGGTGGCGAGCAAGGATTGGAGCGATGTTGCCGCCAGGCTCGTCGAGGCTTCTCTTGGCTGAGATTGCCCTTTCTCTACCGGCTCGCGCGCGGCGCGACGCGGTGCGTCGACGCAGCCTGATCCATGACAGGCTCGTCAACTATGTCGCCGCTGGACTGCTAGTCGCCACGGTCCTCTTCAATCCGGCCCTGGCCTGGGTCAATGCGCATCTATTCCCAATGACCGCCGGCATCGTGTCTGCCGCGCAGGGCAGCATCGTTCTGACCGCGCTGCTGGTCGGGACCATGCAACCGGTTCAACATAGTTTTCGGTGGCTGGCACTGACCTGGACCATGGTCCTGTCGGCGCTGCTGACGAGCGCGATCAAAGGATATTTCGAACCCAAGATCCTGGGCGACATATTGTTGATCCCGGCCTTCATCCTGCTTGGAACCCGCATTGAAGGCGCGTTGCTGCGTCAGACAATGTTGTCGTTGCAATTGCTGATCATGTTGGTCGGCCTGTGGGAGCTGGCGAGCCCTGGCGGCTTTGGTTCGACCTTTCGCGTGATCGACTATTATGTGCAGACCCGTGGCTATGACGCGGATGCCTTCTGGGCCGGCGGCGACCTGTTTCTCAGTTCGGAACGTCCCGGCGGCCGCATGCTGCTCGATGGCCTTGGCCTGCATCGCGGATCATCGCTGTTTCTGGAGCCGGTATCGCTCGGCAACTGGGCGATCGTCGGTACCATCTTCACGGCGGCGATGTGGCGTTCTCTGTCGAACGGCGCGCGACTGTTCATGCTGGTTTCGACGGCGGTGCTGCTGGTCACTTGCGATGGCAGGCTTGCGCTCAGCGTGATCCTGCTCTTCTGCCTCTATCTGCCGATCAGCGCCTATGTTCCGGATCAATGGAGCGTCGCCTATCTGCCGTTGCTGCTTGTCGCATTGGTCGGGGGCGAAGCGCTGGGAATTCTGGCGGAGCACCAAGACAATCTTCCCGGACGACTCAGCGTCGGGCTCGATGCACTGCGATCGATGGACCTCGACCAGTTGTTGGGCATTCGTGCGGATCGGGTCCGGTTCGATGACGCCGGCTGGGCCGATTTCGTCCAGGCTCAATCCGTGGTGATCGCGATCGGCCTCTGGTTAGCACTCGCCTGCAGCAGCTTCGGCCGCGATCCCGGCAACCGGATGGCAAAACATGGCATTATGCTCTTCCTCGCACTCTGCCTGCCCATCAGCAATTCACTGCTGTCAATCAAGACAGCCGCTCTGATGTGGGTCGTCTACGGCTTCTGTTATGCCCGCGGACGCCTGACGCGCATGGAAGGAAACGCCGCATGAGCCCTGGCCGTCATATACCCGCGCTCGACGGCATCAGAGGCTTTGCTGCCCTGCTCGTCGTATTCTGCCACTTCCGCACGTTCGGCTATCCGGAACTTCTGCATCCGCGCGCCGGCGATTATGGCGTCCTGCTGTTCTTCACGCTCAGCGGCTTTCTCATGGGCCATCTCTACCTCCCTAGAACGCCCGACCGAGATGCGTTGGCATCCTACGCTGCGGCGCGCATAGCCCGCATCGTGCCGCTCTACGCCTGTGTCTCGCTGCTATCCTTCCTGATCTATCGCTTCGTCTACGCCGATTTCATCTATCCGATCGGACTGATCGAACTGGTCCGGCAGGGAACATTCACCAGTACCGTATCGGTCTTCTGGTCGATCGGGCCGGAGTTCCAATTCTACTTTCTCTTCCCGGCGATCTGGGCGGCAACCTATGCGAAGCAACCGCTACGCGGCTGGCTATATGTGCTGATCGGGCTGATCGTGGCAGGCTGCTATGCAGCGAGCCCTTGGCTGCCGGGCATCTTTGCTCTGGCTAAGATGCACATCTTCATGACCGGAATTCTCTGCGCAGTACTGGTCCGACAGATCCCGGAAGACCGCATGACGCGATTATTCCCGCCGCTGCTGCTGTTCACCGCGGCCTTTATCTGGGTCCTCATCGCACCCCCTGCTTCAGTCAGCGCATGGGTATTCCCGCCCGTGACCAACGATCCGAAACACATCATCTACTATGCAGACCCTTTGAAGATCGTTGCCTGCGCCTTGGTCATTCTGGGCACAGCAATCCGTCATCCGTTCAACGACATGCTATGGGGCAATCCGTTGATGCGCCGACTGGGTGCATATAGCTTCTCGCTCTATCTGCTCCACATGCCCATCCTTCAATTGGTTCGCCTCGCCGGGCCTGCATGGGGCATCAGCATGCCCATGCAGATCCTGATCGCGACAATCTTGTCCTTGGCCGTCGCCGGCCTGTCTAACGAGATGTTTGAACGCCCCGTAGGCAATTGGGTCCGTCGCAAGCTGACCGATGCCCTGAACGGCCATGCCGCGACACGACCGTTGCCGTTAGCGGCAGAAAGCCCTTCTTCCTGACCAGTCAAACAGGCGCGGCCAACTGGAAGAATGGACAAGCTTGTCTTGCGCAATCCTGCCAGTCGATTAGGTGTTCGAACGGATTTCAATCCGCTGCCAATCAATCACTCTCATGAACTCATTCCTTGCGGGAGACGAGCATGAGACCTCGGAGGCAATCGATCGCCCTGCGAAAAGGTACAACGCAAGGCATGCCCGATGCCAAGTATTAAGCTTCAGCCAAATTTCGTGGAAAAGATCTGGGGAAAGGACGTCGTCCCTAACCACCCTGTCGACAAATTGGGCAAGCGCATCGGCGAATTGTGGTTTGGATCTCCGTCTGGAACCAGGCCCCCGCTACAGGTTAGGTACATCTATACCAGCGTTAGATTGTCGACCCATATTCACGCCCACCGCGAATCCACCGGCCAGGAAGAATGCTGGTACATCCTCGAGGCGGAGCCTGCATCGATGATCGGCATCGGCACGATCGTTCCGCTGAAACAGCCGCTGCAGCACCATGCGGCGGAAATTGAAGCATGGGCGCAGTTCATCGATTGGCGGCCGGCTCGCGCCGGCGATTTCTATTTCGTGCCGGCTGGCACCATATATGCCATTGGCGCCGGCATATCTCTTGTCGAAGTGCAGCAGAATATCGACCTGACCTGCAATCGCGATGGACATGACCGCACTCGCGACCTTGAGACGAAGGCGACCACCGGAGATCTGCAAACCGAGCAGCGCCCTGCTGTTGCCCTGCATCGTCCACTTGGCTGCAGCGGCGTCCTGCTAGATGATGGGCCTTTCGGTTTGCGACTGGCACATATGCAGGGCGGAGACGCGCTGCACGTGACCAACAGCGGCCTCGCCTGGTTCATTCCGTTGCGGGGGCGCGGGGACATCGATGGCCTGACCTGGCGGGCGGGGGAGTGCTGGTTGCTGACCCAACCCACTCCCCTGATCCGCGCGGCCAGTGACACCGACTATCTGTTCGCAACGGTGTAATGCTTTTTTGCGGAGCGATCAGCCCGATGCGGCAACAGGCGCAACATGGATAATGGTGGGATCTTCCTTCGGCCATCCCGGTATCTTGCGCGCTGCCTTGGACGCCAGGAAGCTGCCACCGACCCACATATATGTTCCCAGTTTCTGGCCGGCTCGCCGGTCATCGCATAGCCGCCACAGCAAATGCCGCAAGCGCGGCCAGGCAATGGACGGATCATCGGGCGTGAAGACGGCCAGGGACAAATCCGCGCCAAATAGGTCCGAGATCGGCAGTGGCTCCGCAAATTCCGGCACTTCCAAGCCGAACATGCTTTCGGCACAGGCCAAGGTGATGCGCAGGCTATGCTCGATATTCTGCTCCGTTGCCCGTTGATGCAAAATCGCCAAGGCCGCATGATCGAGCCCGGCAATTGCGGCGCAGAAATCCAGAAGATAGGCCGCTGCGTGGCAATGCTGGGTCAGAGACTTCACGAAGCTCAGGCTTGCTAACAGGATTTCGTGGATTGGCGATATGCAGGGAACCTTCACCTGCCCCAGTTCCTGATCCGCCGGCTCACGCAGAAACGCGCCCACGTCCATGGGGTGCGGACAACCCGGCTGCTGGAGCCGGTGATGAACGTCGACCGTTGCCTGGTTCGGCGAACGCGAGAAGAAATGCTGCTCTCCCAGAAAGGCACGCCACCAGATACGATCACATTCCGCGGGCAGGAAATAACCTGCCTCCTGGAGAAGCGCAGTGCAGCGACGCAGATCACCGCGATCGATCAGGATATCGACATCCGATGATGGACGATGAAAGTATCCGCCATAAATTCTTCTCTGAGCAAGCGGGCCTTTGAAAACTATAAATCGCAGATCATCATGGATTAGAGCTTTAGATATATTGGTTATTGTAGCGATGTTCACGCCGTTCATCGCGAGCGTCAACTTCCTGAACCTATCTTCCTCGCGCGAGAAGGCGTCCGGAATATCCTGCCCAGCGGCGCGGAGCCCGGCACCAAGGTGCAGCAGAAGTTTACAGGATTTCCCAACCATTATGATGTCCGCCCAATCGTCCGCGTCGATCGCCGGAGAAGGGGGGCTAACGATCATCTGCGGAACGGACAGGGCCACATGGCACCTCACGATATCCACGATTTTCCGTGCCTTGCGGGAGGGATCTAACAACACATCAGTCACGCCTTGAATGTTAGCTTATGCAAAACATTGCCCTACAAAGTTAAATCATGGCGATATGTGTTTATACCTATAGGTGTTACCGCGGATGGATTGGAATTTGACTTAAACATTTACTTACGATCAATTTATATCCGCTGAATGGTTCAGCAGATGATGAGGAGTTGAGTATGGAAAAGGAGTCTTATGAATCGCCCGAGCTCGTCGAACTCGGCTCGTTCGAATCGCTGACGCAGGGCACGTCCTACGGTGAAAGCCTGGACGCGACCTTCCCGGACGGTACGCCGCGCGGCGAGCTCACGTTCTCCTGACAGGGTGGACGCCCTTCTCGGACAGAGGGGGCGTCCATTCTCTTGCAAGGCCCTTGGAAGCGGGGAAGAAAGATGACGATCGCCTGGCCATCCGCGACAATCGTGGCAGCAGATCCCAACATCGTGTTTTGCGACCTGGACAATGAGAGAGTTCTACTGGACCTGACCTCAAGCCGCTATTTCGCGCTCAATCGCGTCGGCGTCCATGTCTGGGAAACGATCGCGACCCCCACCAGTGTCGGCGCCTTGCAGGACAATATCGAGCAACGCTTCGACGTCCGACCGGAGCAGTGTCGCAAGGATCTGGAGAGCCTGTTAAGCAACCTGTCGCAGTTCACATTGATCAGCGTTCAGCATGCGCCGGCGTCCTGATCGCGCTCTGGCAGGGCTGCTTCTGGCACTGCTCCTGCCGGTCGCACTGGCTCTGGTATTGGCTGTCCGCCTTGCCCTCAGCCTCACCGGCTATGCGCGCCTGTGCGAATGGTTGCCGCAATCCACTGGCCAGCGCAATCCGCTCTGGGTGCGCCAGGTCGCCCGCGCTGTCAGCATCGTCTCACGACTTGTTCCCGGCGCCACGTGCCTGACCCAGGCCGTGGCCACACGGACGTTGCTCGCCTGGATGGGACATGAAAGCTGGATCCGGATCGGTGTACGCCGCTCCGAAGATGGCAGCTTCCAGGCCCATGCCTGGCTGCTCGACCATCGTGCAAGGCCCATTATTGGCGGCAGACGACAGGACTTGGCCGGCTTCAACGTCCTGGCGGACCTGGACGGACTGGTCCGGCAATGAATGCTTTTGCCGGCCTGTTCCACCGCGATGGCCGGCCGGCACGGCATTGGCCCGGCGAAGGCATCGCCTCCCTGGTATCACGCGGGGTTCGTTGCGCGATCGATAGCGGCCCGACGATTCTTGCCGGGGCTGGCATGGAGGCGTTGGACCATGAGAAGCGGCGTCCGGGCCTCATTGTCGCCGCCGATGTCCGGCTCGACAATCGCGCGGAAATCGAGGCACGGCTCGGCCTCCCCCCCCGCCCCGCTCTCCCTGAAGCCAGCCTGATCGCCGCGCTGTACGAGCGCTATGGCGCAGACTGCGCCTCCATGTTGCTGGGCGACTTCGCCTTTGTGCTCTGGGACGAGGCGACGCAGACATTATTTGGCGCCCGTGATCATTTCGGCGTCCGCCCGTTCTACTATCATGCTTCGCCCAGACTGTTCATGGCGGCGACAACGATTGGCGCGCTGCTCAGTTCGGAGATTTCATCCGCCATCGACGAAGTTGGTGCAGCAGATTTTGTGGCCGGCATAGTCGGCGATGCCCAGACGACGCTCTATCGCGAAATCCGGCGTCTGCCGCCAGGGCACGTCATTCAGGTCACGCGCGACGAACTCACCATCAGCCGTTACTGGCATCTGGCGGCATCGCAGCCGCCCAAGGATGAGGAAACCGCCGAGCAGTTTCGGCATTTGTTCGAACAGGCGGTCTCGTGTCGGATCAGCGAACAAGCCGGCGTGCTGCTCAGCGGAGGGCTGGACTCCTCGTCCATCGCCATGATGGCATCGCGCTTGCGGGCGGAGGCGGCGGGACCGCCCGTGCCAAGCCTGTCCATGACGTTCGACACAAGTCCCAACTGGACGGATGGCCCGCACATAGAAGCCATTCTGCAAGCAGGGCGTTTTACCCCTCATTTCCTGCCCACCGAGCATCAGGATCCGCTGCAGGAACTGGACATGATCCTGACTGAACAGGACGGCCCCTGCCTCGCCTACAATCTGGGCAGTTCACGACGCCTCTATCATAGGGCCCGGCAACTGGGGCTTCCCCGCCTTCTGGACGGACATGGCGGCGATGAAGTCGTTTCCCACGGGTTTGGGCGGCTGAACGAACTGGCGATGGAACGACGCTGGGCCACCTTGTTGCGCGAAGCACATGGCTTGGCCCATATTCTCCGCTGTTCGACCTGGCAGGCAGCGTCCCCCCATTTCGATCATATCGCGACGATACGGCGATTCCGGCAGAATTGGCGGCGCATCGTCCACCATGCGCATCCGCCCCGCACCTCACCGAATTTCACGACCGCGCTCGTCGCACCGGACCTCGCCCGTCGCACGGATATAGGTTTGCGCCGCACAGCGACAATGCCCAGCCGCTCGGCCTATCAGACCGAGCAGCAGCGCCACCTGTCGACCCTAACATCGCCACAACAACCCTATGCGTTTGAAGTGCTCGATCGTTCGGCCGCTGCAGCCGGGGTGCGCCTGTGCTTCCCATTCTATGATCGCCGTCTCGTCGAATTCTGCGTATCGCTCCCGGCCCACGCCAAGCTCGACAATGGCTATCCGCGCGCATCCCTGCGGAACGCCATGGCAGGCCTGTTGCCAGAGCAGGTCCGACTGCGGCGCGACAAGTTCAATTTTGCCGGCCAGTTGGGAACAGGCATGGCGCGTCACCGGGCATCCTTGCTGACGATGCTGGATGCGCAGGCTGACATGTTGGCGCCATTTGTCGACATTGATGTCGCCCGCGCGGCCATCACGCAGTTCGATCAGTCCATGGCCAATGATGCCGCCCCCTTATTCGCTGCCTACCGGGTCGCAAGCCTGGGCCGCTGGCTTGCAAGACGATCCCGGCCCGCCGCTCCGAGGGCTAAATTTCACATCGTACATGCAGGAGGATGACATGAAGATGGGCCCAACGCCTCAGCCCGCCCTTGCCCCCGCCGGCAAGGCCTCGTCCTTTTATCGTGCCTTTGGGCTGACGATCGAATCGGATGTTCCGCTGCCGGAACTGACGACCGCCCCGGCGGGATCCGTGCCCGACATCCGCATCATCTACAGCCGCGATCTGCCCTTGCCGTCGCGCGAGGAGGGCGTGATCACGCAGTTCCGCACGGACGGAACGCATTTCCTGGCATGGCCCGACGTTGCGGCCTTCCAGTTCCATGGCCCCGACCTCATCGAGATTCAGCCCTATCCCGATACGCCCGTGACCTACCTCCCCTTTCCTCTGCTGGGGCCGATCATGGCGCTGGCGTTGCACATGCGCGGCTACATCACGCTCCACGCCAGCGCGATCGACCTCGACGGGCATGGCGTCATCTTCGTTGGCGACAAACTGGCGGGCAAATCCACCACCGCCGCAGCCTTCCTCCGGGCGGGCCATCGTCTGCTGACGGACGACCTCCTGGCGATCCGCGAGAACCCGGACGGCACGCTCGAAATCCTGCCGGCCTATGGCCAGCTCAAGCTCGCGGAAGAGGCCGCAGACGCCATGCAACTGACTGAAGCACAGCCATTGCCATTGGTCTATCCCGGCTTTTCCAAACGCCAGCATCGCTTGATGGGCGATTTCCGCCATGATCAGCTTCAACCCGAACGCCTCTATGTTCTCGACCGCGTGGGGGATCAGCCCGGCCTCACCCGACTTGCCGGAACCCAGGCCCTGTCGGCGATCCTGCGCTACTCCTACATAACCCGTTTCGGGAAGGCAGCGCTCTCGCCCGCCGACGAGGCCCGTCACATGCAGGGCTGCGCTGCCCTGGCCCGTTGCGTCCAGGTGGCAACACTGCACGTCCCGCATGCCCTCAATCGACTGGAAGAGACAGTCGAACTCGTCCGCACCGACTGCGAGGACCATCGGTGAACCAGTTCCGTCAGATCAGCGACTTCGCACGCTTTTCCCTTGGGGGATATGGCCGACAGGCGTCCGTCATCCTGTTGCTGATCCTGATCGGCAGCATTCTGGAAAGCTGCTCGCTGCTGGCGATGATCCCGTTGCTGAAACTGATCGGCACCAATCATGGTGCGGCCCAGAGCAGCATTCAACTACCCTGGATTGGCAGCATATCGCTCGGCTGGTTGCTGACGGCAATGCTGTGCCTCATGGTGTTTCAGGCCTTGGTGTCGCGCCGCCGCCTCCTCCTCATGACCCGGACGATGCAGCAGGCGGTAGACGACATCCGCATGCGCCTGTTCACGGCCATCGGCTATGGTCGCTGGTCGCTGGTCGCGAACATGCGCGGGTCCGATCTCAACCATGCGCTCAGCAACGATGTCGATCGCATCCAGGTCGCAGTCTTCAGCCTCATGTCATTTGGTCAGAATATCATCTGGCTGACGCTCTACGGCCTGCTGTCCACGCTGATATCCTGGCAGATGACGTTGTTCGCCATGTCCGTTGGCGCAGCAACCCTGTTCGGCCTGTATCCGGTGCGCCGGAAGATCGCCCGCCATGCGCAATCCATGTCGAATTCCCTGCAGGAACGGCAATATGTCGCGTTCGAATTCATCACCGGCATGAAGATCGCCAAGGCTTTCAACAGCGAACCCTATTATCTCCAACGCTTGGATCGGTTGCTGGAAACGCTGCGCGTCGGCACTGTCGAGTTCGCCCGGCTGACATCCAACAGCACCGCTCTGTTCCAGTTGGCAAGCGGTGCGGCCGCAGCCCTGTTCGTCTATGTGGCCTATGCCGTGATCGCGCTGCCCCTGCCGCAGCTGATGACGATGCTGCTGTTGTTCATGCGCCTCGCGCCGCGCTTCAACGCCCTGCAAAGCACGCTCCAGCAACTGCTCCTCTGCCTGCCCGGCTATGAGAATGTCGCCAGGCTCCTGCGCATCTTCACGGCGGAGCAGAACCGCACCGCCGGGCCGGAGCGCGTTGAAATGCCGCTCCTGACCCGGCATGTCCGCTTCGATCGCGTATCCATCACCCATCACGGCGCGGACACGCCGACGATCGCGAACCTCGATCTGGAATTGCCCGCCGGCAAGATCATTGCCCTGGTCGGGCCTTCGGGTGCAGGCAAGAGCACCATCGCGGACATGCTGATGGGGCTGCTCGATCCCAGCGAAGGCCAGATTCTGGTCGACGGTGTCAACCTTGCCCAGGATGATCGGCAATGGCGGTCCCAGATCGCCTATATGCCCCAGGATGTCTTCCTGTTGCATGACAGCATCGCAACCAATTTGCGCATCGGCAAGGCGGATGCGAGCGATGAGGAGTTGTGGAACGCCCTCGATGCCGCCAACGCCCGGCAGTTCGTCGGCGCCTTGCCCCAGGGGCTCGATACCGTGGTCGGCGATCGTGGCAGCCGTCTGTCCGGCGGGGAAAGGCAGCGCATCGCCCTCGCTCGCGCGCTGCTGCGCCATCCCAGACTGCTGATCCTGGACGAGGCGACAAGTGCTCTCGATATGGACGCACAGACCAAGATCGAAACCGCGATTGCCGGTTTGCGGGGCCATATCACCATATTGGCCATAGCCCATACGGCATCGCTCGTCGCACTTGCCGACATCATCGTTCATCTTGACCGGGGTCGGGTCGTGCAGGTCCGGACGAACAATGCGGTCAAGGACGAGGACGTCGTCGCCGCAGCGGAATAATCCTCCCACAGGCTCCGAGGCGCATCCTCATCGGCACCATATCCGCCTATCGGCGCCCCGTTCGACATCGGGGGTGGCCTTGTATCCGGCAAACGCCTATCCGCAGGCCCATCAGCAGCCAATGCGAAGGTTCCCATGTCCAAAGCCAGTCCCGCCGATATCATGCCGATCGCCGATGTCATGGCGCGGCTGCGCGATCCGGACACCGGTTGCCCCTGGGACGTCGAGCAGGATTTCGCGAGCATCGCCCCCTATACGATCGAGGAAGCCTATGAAGTGGCCGATGCGATCGAGCGCAATGACATGGCCGACCTGCGCGATGAACTGGGCGATCTGCTGCTGCAGGTCGTGTTCCACAGCCGCATCGCCGAACAGGCCGGCCATTTCCGCCTGCAGGACGTGATCGACAGCATCGCGGCGAAGATGATCCGGCGTCATCCCCATGTCTTTGGCGAAGGCGCCCGGCGTGAGGATGGCCATGCCCAATGGGAAAGCATCAAGGCGGCCGAGCGCGCCGACAAGATCCCCGACCCGAGCGCCATGGCCGGCGTGGCACAGGCGCTTCCGGCGCTGCTGCGCGCCGAAAAGCTGCAGAAGCGGGCCGCCCGCACCGGCTTCGACTGGCCCGACGCCCAGGGCGCGATCGCGAAGATCCATGAGGAACTGGACGAGGTCGCCAGCGCGACCAGCCATGCCCATCGGGAAGAAGAGGTCGGCGACCTGCTGTTTGCCGTCGTGAACCTCGCACGCCATCTCAAGATTGACCCCGAAGTCGCCCTGCGTGGTGGAAATGCCAAGTTCGATCGTCGTTTCCGTCAGATGGAGGCAATCGCCGGCGACGCGTTTGTCGGCCTGTCGCTCGACGAGAAGGAAGCGCTATGGCAACAGGCGAAGCAGGCGGAATAATCAGGCCGGTCACGCCGGCGGATCATGACGGTATCTGGGCAATCCTGGAACCCGTGCTGCGCGCCGGCGAAACGCTGGCGGTTGATCGCGCGATCGGCCGCGAAGATGCCCTTGCCCTGTGGCTGTCCCCAGACCGCACCGTCCGCGTCGTCGAGGAGGATGGCGCCCTGCTCGGCATCTTCTACGTCCGCGCCAATCAGCCGGGCGGTGGCAACCATGTCGCCAATGCCGGCTATGTCACCGCTGCCCACGCCACCGGACGTGGCGTTGCCCGGCGCATGTGCGCGGCCTCCTTCGATCTGGCCCGCGATCTCGGTTTCAGCGCCATGCAGTATAATTTCGTGGTTTCCTCCAACAGCCGCGCGGTCGCGCTGTGGCAGGCGATGGGCTTTGCCATTGTCGGCCGCGTGCCCGGCGCCTTTGCCCATCCGACACACGGGCTGGTCGACACATTTGTGATGCATCGTTACCTTTGACGCGGCGCGTGCGCAGCGGCATAGGGCGCGCAATCGCGACCATCGCGCATAGGGGGTATCTGGTGTCAACTTCGCTGTCCGGGCCGGCCATGGCCCCTTCCCTTTTCCTGCCCGGTTGCGCGCGATGACCGCTTCCCTCTCATCCTGGCTGGAAAACCGTTTCCAGATGGCCGCGCGCGGCAGCAATGTGCGCACGGAAATCATCGCCGGCATCACCACCTTCCTCACCATGGCCTATATCGTGCTGGTCAACCCGGCGATCCTGGGTGAGGCCGGCATGCCGCTGGTCGGCGTGGCGGCCGCAACCTGTTTCGCCGCCGCCTTCGCCAGCATCCTGATGGGGATGGTCGCGAACGTGCCCCTGGCACTGGCGCCGGGCATGGGGCTCAATGCCTATTTCACCTATTCGGTCGTGCTGGGCCTCGGCATCCCCTGGCCGGTCGCGCTCGGCTGCGTCTTTCTCTCGGGCATCGCCTTCCTGGCGCTGACCCTGGCGGGCATCCGCCAGATGATCCTGGCCGCCATTCCGCCGCACCTGCTGGCGGCGGTCGCCGGCGGCATCGGCCTCTTCATCGCCTTCATCGGCCTGCGCAATGCCGGCATCGTCGTGTCCAATAGCGCCACCTCGGTCGCGCTCGGCGACCTCCGCTCGGCCCCGGTGCTGCTCACCCTGTTCGGCCTGACGCTGATCGCGGGCCTGTCGATCCGCCAGGTGCGCGGCGCGATCCTGATCGGCATCGTTGCCACCACCCTGCTCGGCTGGCTGGTCGGTGCCCTCCATTTCACGCCGACGCCCTATGATGCCTCGGCGCTCGGCAGCACCGCCTTCCACCTCGATCTTGGCGCGGTCTTCGCCGGCAGCCACGGCATCGGCGTGCTGGAAATCATCTTCGTCTTCCTGTTCGTCGACCTCTTCGACAATCTCGGCACGCTGATGGCGGTGACCAAGCGTGCCGGCCTCGCCCGCCCGGACGGCAGCGTGCCCAATCTCAACCGCATCCTGATCGCCGACGCGGCCGCCACCATGGTCGGCGCGACGGCGGGCACCAGCACAGTCACCTCCTATGTCGAAAGTGCAGCGGGCGTCGCCGCGGGCGGCCGTACCGGCCTCACCGCCATCGTCACCGGGCTCCTCTTCCTCATCACCATCTTCGCCGCGCCCTATGCCGGCCTGGTGCCGCTCTATGCGACGGCGCCAGCGCTGATCCTGGTCGGCAGCCTGATGATGGCGCCGCTGGTCGAGGTCAGTTGGGAAGAACCGTTCGAGGCTGTTCCCGCCTTCCTCACCCTCGCGCTCATCCCCCTCACCTTCTCGATTGCCAACGGCATCGCCTTCGGCATTGTCGCCCATGCGATCCTGAAGCTGCTGCGCGGCAAGATGAGCCGCGCCGACTGGCTGCTCTTCCTGCTCGCCATATTGATCGTCATCCGCTTTGCCTGGGTTGCCGCCGCATGAAGTTCCTCCTCGCCCTGGTCGGCCTGCTGACCGCTACCCCCGCCCTCGCCCAGAAGCTCGATGAGCGGCCCCGCACCGCGATCATGACCGCCTTCCCGCCCGAACATGCCGCGCTCGTCGGCCGGATCGAGCAGCCGCGGACCGTCCGCGTGAACGGCGTACCGGTGACACTCGGCCAGATGGCCGGCAAGCCGGTCCTGCTGGTCGAAAGCGGCGTCAGCATGGTCAATGCCGCCATGACCACCCAATGGCTGGTCGATCGCTTCGCGGTGAAGCGCATTCTCTTTTCCGGCATTGCCGGCGGCATCGATCCGTCGCTGCATATCGGCGATGTCGTGGTCGCGGCCGACTGGGGCCAGTTCATGGAAAGCACGATCGCGCGCGAGGCGCCGGGCGGCTATGCGCCGATCTTCCGCACGCCAGGTAATAATCTGCCCAATTATGGCATGATCTTCCCGCGCGATGTCGAGGTCGGCAATGAGACCGAAGCCAAGAGCTGGCACCGCGCCTTCCCGGCCGATCCCGCTTTGCTCGCCATCGCCCGCGCCCTGTCATCCTCGGAAAGCCTGGCCCGCTGCGCCGATGCGGCCGCTGCGAAATGCCTGCCGCATCAGCCCAGCCTGCATGTCGGCGGGCGCGGCATCAGCGGCCCCGCCTTCATGGACAATGCCGCCTATCGCCAATATCTGTTCGCGACCTTCCAGGCGCAGGTGCTGGACATGGAAAGCGCTGCCGTCGCGCAGGTGGCTTATGCCAACCGCGTTCCGTTCCTCGCCTTCCGCAGCCTCTCGGATCTCGCGGGCGGCGACGCCGAGCAGAACCAGATGAGCGTCTTCATGGCGCTCGCCTCGGCCAATTCGGCCCGCGTCGTGCAGGATTTCGTGGCGCGACTGCCCGATTAAAGAGTTTTGTAATCAGGTGGAATCACCTGATGACTCGGAAAACGCGTTAAACCAAAAACTTAGAGTAACCGATCTGACGCAGTCGGATCGGAATTTGCTCTAACGGTCGCGCTTGAGGAAGCGGGCGAGGCCGGAGTCGGACAGGCGGACATCCACCTGCATCTCCGCTTCGCTCGGCCGCGTTGCCAGCACCTCGCCATGCTCGTGCAGCCAGGCGAGGGCAGCCCCATCGGCGATCGGCAGACGCAGGCTGTGAACCCGTGCGCCACGGGTCAGCCGGCTGCTGATCGCCCGCTGCAGCCCCTCGACACCTTCGCCGGTCAAGGCAGAGATGATAACGACATCATCATGCCGCGCCGCAATCTCGCGCGCCTGCGCGGCACTCTCTGTGTCGAGCAGGTCCAGCTTGTTCCACGCCTCGATGATCGGCGGCGGATCAGCCTCGCCATCGCCACGCTCCAGCGCGCCTTCGCCCGCCACCCCCAATTCGCTCAGCACGTCCAGCACGTCGTCGCGCTGCGCCTCGGTATCGGGATGGGCGATGTCGCGGACATGGACGATGATATCGGCCGACAGCACTTCCTCCAGCGTCGCACGGAAAGCCGCAATCAATTGGGTCGGAAGGTCGGAGACGAAGCCGACCGTGTCGGACAGGATCGCCTTGTCGAGACCCGGCAGCACGATCTGCCGCATCGTCGGGTCGAGCGTGGCGAACAGCAGATCCTCGGCCATCACCTCGGCGCCGGTCAGGCGGTTGAACAGCGTCGACTTGCCGGCATTGGTATAGCCCACCAGCGCGATCACCGGCCAGGGCGCACGCTGGCGCCGGGCGCGATGCAGGCCGCGCGTCTTGGTCACCTGATCCAGTTCGCGCCGGATCTTGGCCATGCGGTCGCGGATCATGCGCCTGTCCGCCTCGATCTGGGTTTCGCCCGGACCGCCGAGGAAGCCGAAGCCACCGCGCTGGCGCTCAAGATGGGTCCAGCTGCGCACCAGGCGGCCTGCCTGATAGTCGAGATGGGCGAGTTCGACCTGCAGCCGCCCCTCGTTGGTGGCGGCGCGCTCGCCGAAAATTTCCAGGATCAGCCCGGTGCGGTCGATGACCTTGGCGCCGGTTCCCTTTTCCAGATTGCTCTGCTGCACCGGGCTCAGCGCATTGTCGACGATGACCAGTTCAGCCTCTTCCTGGTTCACCAGCGTAGCGATCTGATCGACCTGACCGCTGCCGAACAGGGTGGCGGGCTTGCGGTCACGGACGCGGAAGCTCTGGGCGGCGCGCACATCGATGCCGATCGCCAGGGCGAGGCCTCGGGCTTCCTCCAGCCGGGCGTCGCTGTCGCGGCGGTCGCCGCCATGGGTTTCGGCATGCACGACGACGGCACGCGCACCGCGCGCCACTTCGTCCTCGGAGTCGCGATTGAATATGGCCATGTCAGCTTAGAGCATCTGGCCGCGCTCCGGTCTACCCGCGCGGATCGGCGGGAAGACCGGATGCGGCATGGACGATCAGTCGTCCTGCTCGTTCTCGCCCGATAGGTCGAGCGAATGGAGCGGTTGCACGGTCGAAATGGCGTGCTTGTAAACCAGCTGCACCATGCCGTCGCGTTCGAGCAGCATGCAGAACAGGTCGAAGGCGGCGATCTCGCCCTGGAGCATCACGCCGTTGACCAGGAACATGGTCACCGGGCTGCCCGACTTGCGCACGGCGCTCAGGAAGATTTCCTGCAGCAGGCGCGGCTTGCCATTGCCGTCGCTGGCCTTGCGCAGATCGGTCAGGTCCATCGTCTGGGCCGGCATGACCGTCGAAATGGCATGCTTATAGACCAGCTGCGACTGACCATCCCGGCGCAGCAGCACGGAAAAATTGTCGAACCAGGTGATGATGCCCTGCAGCTTCACGCCCTTGACCAGGAACATGGTCACCGGGGTCTTCGACTTGCGCAGGCTGTTGAGGAAAATATCCTGAAGGTTGTTCACTTTGTCGGCCATGGTTTTTGCCAGTCCTTTATTGGCGGGACGTTACCCGCTCTCGCACCTCTGGGCGGAGGTGTCTTGCCTGCCCCCGCTTGTCGAGGGCGGGGCAATCCTACCGCAATTGCGAAGGGGCGTCCATGCCTGACATCGCCATCCGGATTTTCCCTAGCGTCAGCCGTCCTTTCCGTCGGTAATACCCAGCAATTTCAGTTTGCGGTGCAGCGCAGACCGCTCCATGCCGATGAAGGTCGCGGTGCGCGAGATATTGCCGGAAAAGCGGCGGATCTGGATGCGCAGATATTCCCGCTCGAAACTTTCGCGTGCCTCACGCAGCGGGGCGCCCATGATCGCCGACTGGCCAATGCCATCCCCGCCGCCGCCGCTCGTCAGTTCGGCCGGCAACATGTCCAGTTCAATCCGGCCGATCCGGTCCCCCGGCGCCAGGATCATCGTCCGCTCGATCACGTTGCGCAGCTGACGGACATTGCCCGGCCATTCATTGGCCTGCAGCGCCGCCATGGCATCGCTCGCGATCTCGGGTGGATTGACCCGGCGATCGGCGGCAAAGCGCGCCAGATAATGTTCGACCAGCGGCGGAATATCGTCGCGCCGCTCGGACAGCGACGGAATCTGCAACGGCACCACATTGAGCCGATAGAAGAGATCCTCGCGGAAGCGCCGCTCCTCGATTTCCGCCGTCAGGTTGCGCGCGGTCGAGGAAATCACCCGAACGTCGACCTTCACCTGCCGCTGCCCGCCGACGCGGGTGAAGCTCTGGTCGGTCAGCACCCGCAATATCTTGCCCTGGGTGGTGACGGGCATGTCGGCGATCTCGTCCAGATAGAGCGTGCCGCCATGCGCCTGTTCCAGATAGCCCGGACGCACCAGCCCGCTGGGATCCTCGACGCCGAACAGTTCCTCCTCGACCCGGTCCGGGTCCATCCGCGCCGCGGCGACGATGATGAAGGGCGCATCGGCGCGACCGCTCCAACTGTGCAGCATGCGCGCGGCGACTTCCTTGCCGACGCCGGCCGGCCCGGAAATCAGCACCCGGCTCCCAGTGCCTGCAACCTTCTTGATCGTCGCCCGCACGCCGTTGATCGATGCCGACGTGCCGGTCAGCTCATCATCCTGGCCAAAGCGCGCGCGCAACGTCTGGTTCTCGCGCCGCAGCCGCTCGGTCTCGGTGGCGCGCGCCACCAGATGCAGCAGCCGGTCCGCCTCGAACGGCTTCTCGATGAAATCGGCCGCGCCCTTGCGGATCGCCGCTACCGCCGTGTCGATATTGCCATGGCCGGAAATCATCAGCACCGGGACGGTCGCGTCACGCCGCTTGATCTCGTCTAGCAGTTCCAGCCCGTCGAGCTTCGAGCCCTGCAGCCAGACATCGAGCAGCACCAGCGAGGGGCGCCGGCTGTCCAGCGCTTCGATCGCGCTGTCGCTATTGGCGGCGGTGCGGGTGGTAAAACCCTCATCTTCCAGCACACCCGCAACCAGATCGCGAATGTCCTCTTCGTCGTCGACTATCAGAATATCAAGCGCCATTGGCCGTCACTTTTCCTTTGGGCAAGGCAACCACCTGCCCCTCTTCCAGTTTCTCCAGGGCCGCGACAGGGAAGCGCAGCGTCACCCGCGCGCCCCCGCCTTCCGCGTCATCGAAGCGGATTTCGCCCATATGTTCTTCGACAATCTTCTTGACGATGGCCAAGCCCAAACCCGTCCCCTTCGACCGGGTGGTCATATAAGGCTCCAGGATGCGTTCACGCTCGGGCGGCAGGCCGATGCCGTCGTCACGCACTTCGATCACCAGCGCACCGTCAGCCTCATGCAGGCGCATGCGCACATGGCCACGCACCCCGCCATCCTCGGGCGCCGGCTTCGGCTCGATTGCCTCGACCGCATTCTTGACGATATTGGTCAGCGCCTGGCCAAGCTGCCGGCGATCGCACACCATCTCCATGTCCCCGGCATCCGCGTCGAAGGCGAAGCGAATATCGGGATGGGCCACTTCGTGCAGGAACAGCGCGTGCCGGGCGATGTCGCCCAGCGCCTCGCGCCGGAACACCGGCTTGGGCATGCGCGCAAAGGAGGAAAATTCGTCGACGATGCGGCGCAAATCACCCACCTGCCGCACAATCGTGCCGGTCAGGCGTGCAAAGGTCGACTTGTCGCTCGTCACCTCCTCGCCATAGCGGCGCTGCAGGCGTTCGGCTGCCAGCTGGATCGGGGTCAGCGGGTTCTTGATCTCATGCGCGATGCGCCGCGCCACATCCGACCAGGCTGCACGCCGCTGATCCGACAATTGCTGGGTGATGTCGTCGAAGGTCAGGATATGGCCGGACACATCTTCCGACACCTTGACCGCCAGCGTGCGGAGGTCGCCTTGGGCGCGCACCTGGACAATCCCGGCATCCTCCTGCGACGCAACCAGTTCGGCCAGCTCAGCCGAAATCTCGGCCAGCGGCCGTCCGACCGGATCATCGCCTTCACGCACCAGGATCGCAGCGGCCGAGCTGTTCAGCAACTGGATCACGCCGCCGCGGTCCACCGACAGCACGCCGGCACTCACGCCCGACAGGATCGCCTCGATAAAGGCACGCCGCTCATCAAGCTGACTGTTGGCCGCGACCAGCGCGCCGGTCTGCGCTTCCAACCGCTGGGTCATGCGGTTGAAGGCGGAGGCAAGCGTGCCGATTTCATCCCGGCTGGCCGGGCTGGTCACGCGCGCGGACAGGTCGCCCGCCGTGATCTTGCGGGCCGCTGTCACCAGCTCATTGACCGGCCGCACCATCCAGTCGGCGACCGCCAGCGCGATGTAGACGGCGATGCCGACCAGCAACAGCGATCCGACGAACAGCAACAGGTTGAACCGTAACTGCAACGCGCGGGATTGCGCCGCGAACAGATCATAATCGCCCAGCACCTTCTGCGCCCGCTCCACATTGGAGAAGGACGAACTGCCGGCATTGCGCGTGGCATAGAGGTAGATTTTGGAATTGGGGTATAGCAGCGTCACCGCTTCGATCTGGTTCGGCTTGGCCGCCACCACCACATCCTCGCCGGACGCCAGGCGCTTGACCACATCGGCCGACAGCATTTCGGACGCTGGCCGGCTCTCGGGATCGACCGTCGCAGCGGTCCGCGCCACGCCGTCCTTGCCGATCTCGATGATCGCCGACCGGTTCAGCTTTCGCGTCACCACCTGATAGATATAGCCCTCGGCAAAGCGCGGGCTCGAAACGCTCGACTGGCCCAGATAGTCGCGCAGATCGCTCGCCATGGTCAGCGTCTCGTCGCGGACCTCGCGCAAATTCTGCTCATAATAGCCGCGCGCCAGATCGCTGGCGTTCTGCAGCATGCCGCGCGCGCTGTCCGAAAACCAGAATTGCACGCCATATTGGAACAGCAGCGACGCAAAGATCACCACCAGCAGCATCGGCACGCTGGCCACGACGGAGAAGATCGCCACCAGGCGGACGTGGAGCTGACCATCGCTACCGATGGCGGATTTCGCGGCCCGACGCTTGGCTACGCGGCGCCCCAGCAGCATCAGCAGCGCGATCGCCGGCACCAGATTGGCGACCAGCAACAGCGCCACGATCGGCGGGGTCAGCAGGGTGTAGGACTGGTCCTGCCCGGACAGCAGGCGATAGGTCAGGCCAGCGGTGCCGAGAAACAGGATGAGCGTGACCGCTTCGATCGCGGCGGCCAGGCGACCGTTGCGCAGGTAAGGCCGGATCAGCCTTGCCCAAGCCTGCCCCCGTCGGGGGATTGTCACCGCACCAGTCATAGTGGCTTCGTTACAACAATGCCGTGCCCGATCAAACACAGTTTTTACATAAAACCATGTCGCTGGTCGATGCGATTGGGCGCTTCGTCTCGCCCTCGCTAATCGCTCAGGCGCAATTGTAGTGGGTCGAGGCCATAATCGGTCAGCTTCTTGCGCAGCGTGTTGCGATTTATCCCTAGCAGGCCGGCGGCGCGGATCTGGTTGCCGTCGACGCTGGCCAGCGTTTCCTGCAACAGGATCGGCTCGATCACCGTCAGCAGATTATCGTGCAACTGGGGATTGGCCTGTCCAAGCCCGACGCCCAGTTGCCGCTTGGTCCATTCCCGCACGGCCTGCGCAAGCTGCCCTGCGGGCGCGGCATGATCGGCTGGCACGGCATCCAGCGGCAGCGCATGCCGCAGCATGTCCGCCGCGATCACATTCTCGCGGCTCAGCACGGCAAGTCGCTGCATGATATTCTGCAACTCGCGGACATTGCCGGGCCAATGATAGGCCATCAGCAGCTGCGCGGCGTCCTCGGCCAGAGCCTTGCGCGGCAAGCCGTCCTGCGCCGCCCGATCCAGGAAATGGCGGGCCAGCAAGATCACGTCCTCGCGCCGTTCACGCAAAGGCGGCAGCGACACCGGCACGACATTGAGCCGATAATAGAGGTCCTGACGGAACCGGTTTTCCTCGATCAGTCGCGGCAGATCCTTGTTGGTGGCGGCGATGATGCGGACATCGACGCGGACCGGCTTCGACCCGCCGACCGTGGTCACTTCGCCCGACTGGAGCACGCGCAGCAGCCTTGTCTGCGCCTCCATCGGCATGTCGCCGATTTCATCCAGGAACAAAGTGCCGCCCTGCGCCTGTTCGAACTTGCCGGCGGTCCGCGCCTGCGCGCCGGTAAAGGCGCCCTTTTCATAGCCGAACAGTTCCGCTTCGATCAGTTCGCGCGGAATGGCCGCCATGTTGATCGCGACGAAGGGACGGGTGCGTCGCTGGCCCAGGCTATGGATGGCTTCGGCCACCAGCTCCTTGCCCGTTCCCGACTCGCCCAGCACCAGGATGCTTAGATCATTGGAAAGAACGCGGGCAATGGTGCGATAGACTTCCTGCATCGCAGGCGATCGCCCCACCAGCGGCAGGCCGTCATGCGGCAATCCTTGCTCGCTCGTGTCCGTCCCGCCCGATCGATGCCCCAAGGCGTCCGCAACAGCGCGCGTCAACTCATTGAGATCAAACGGCTTTGGTAGATATTCGAACGCTCCCTTCTCGGTCGCCCGGATGGCGGTGTTCAGGGTATTCTGTGCAGAAAGAATGATAACATTCAGGTCGGGCTTGCGCTCGATAATCTCCGCCACGCCATCCAGCCCATCGCCGTCCGGCAGCATGACGTCGGTGATCAGAATGTCGGGCGAAAAACTCTCCATCAACGCCGTGCGCTCGCGGATCGATCCGGCGATCTTCACCTTGTGCCCCTGGCGCCGCAGAGCCTCCCCCACGACCACGCAGATGGCGGGATCATCATCGACGACCAGGACCGTGCCTGTCGCGGCCATCAGCCCATTCCCATCGGCAGCAGGATGCGGAAGGTGGACTCCCCGGCTTCCTGATCGCGGGAATATTGCACGAAACCGCTCATGTCCCTCACCAACTTATCTACCAGTGCCAGGCCAAGCCCCTGCCCGTCCCGCTTGCCCGTGATGAACGGGTTGAAGAGGTGGTCCAGAATATGTTCGGGCACGCCCGGCCCATTGTCGATCACCACGATCTCGATCGGCAGAACGGCGCTGCCCTTGCGATCGCCGACCAGCACCGACATGCCATGCCGGAACGCCGTCTCGACGCGAATGCAGGGTTGCTCGACATGCTCCAGCGCTTCCGCCGCATTCTTCAGCAGGTTGATCATCACCTGCACCAGTGCATCGTCATTGATGATCGCGAATGGCAAAGATGGATCATAACGCTTTATGATTTTTACATTCTTGGCAAATCCGGCCGCCGCAATATGGGATGCGCGATCGATCAGCGGATAGATATTGCCGGGGCCGCATTCCAGCGTGCGGTCGGTCGTGAAATCCTGCATCCGGTCGATCAGGGCGGCGATCCGATCAACCTCGTTGCAGATGAGCTGGGTCAGCGCGGCATCGCTGCCGCCGTTGCTCGTCTCCAGCAACTGAGCCGCGCCGCGAATGCCGGACAGCGGGTTCTTGATCTCATGCGCCAGGATCGCCGCGGCACCGACCGCGGATCGCGCGCCGCCCGCCGTGCCGCGATGGCCGATCTTGCGAGCCTGGCCCTGCGCGTGGATCGACACGACCCGCCAGCCCTCATGATCGACGATGGGGGAAATCATCAGATCGACCTCCATCTCGGCGGTGCGCCCGGCATGGACCTTGATGTCATAGGCGGCAATCGGCTTGTTGCTGTGCCAGATATCGAACCGGGCACCAGCCTCGGCGATCCGCACCGTGCGCGCCACATCGCTGCCGATGATTGCCGACCGCGCCATGTTGAGCAGGGTTTCCGCCCGCACATTGGCGTCGGCAATGCCGTTGTCCGGCCGCACAACCAAGGTCGCGACCGGCAGTGCCGTCATCAGTTCCGACAGGGATGGTCCATCCTGCTGCATCTGAAGCGGCGGGAGGGACGGCAATGGCATGGTCATGCAGCCTGAAGTGCCACCGCCGGTTCATCCGCCGCGATCAGCGGCTCATAAAAGGCAGCCAGCATATCCAGCACCCGCTGCGCGTCCGCCTCCTGATTGACCGTGTTGCGGAACTCCGCCGATCCGGTCAGGCCCTTGGTGTACCAGCCGATATGCTTGCGCGCCATGTTGACGCCAGTCATATTGTCATAATGATCGAGCATCATGCGATAATGTTCTGTAATCAGATCATATTGTTCGGCAAGGCTCGGGTCGGCACGACGCTCGCCGGTGGCGAACCAGTGCATCACCTGGCCCAGCAGCCAGGGCTTGCCATAGGCGCCACGGCCGATCATCACCCCATCGGCGCCGCTCTGGTCGAGCGCGGCTTCCGCGTCCTCGATCGAGCAGATGTCGCCATTGACGATCACCGGCAGCTTGACCGCATCCTTGACCGAGCGGACGAAGCCCCAGTCGGCGCTGCCCTTGTACATCTGGCAGCGGGTGCGGCCGTGAACAGTGATCAGCTTGGCGCCCAGATCCTCGGCAATATGCGCCAGCTCCGGGGCATTGAGGCTGCTATGATCCCAGCCCATCCGCATCTTGACCGTGACGGGCACATCGACCGCCTCGACCGTTGCCTTGATAAGGGCGGCCGCAAGCGGCAGGTCGCGCATCAGCGCGCTACCGGCATCGCCATTGACCACCTTCTTCACCGGACAGCCCATGTTGATGTCGATGATGGCCGCGCCCCGATCGGCGTTGAGCTTAGCCGCCTCGGCCATCTCGGTGGGCGAACAGCCCGCGAGCTGCATCGACACCGGTTCTTCCAGCGGATGCCAGGCGGCCTTCTGCAGCGACTGGCGCGTCTCGCGGATCATCGCCGCGCTGGCGATCATCTCGGTAACGTTCAAACCCGAACCAAAACGGCGGACCAGCGTGCGGAAGGGCATGTCGGTTACGCCCGTCATCGGCGCCAATATGACCGGCATGTCGACCGTCACCGGTCCAACGGAAATGGGGGAAAGCCTGCGCGTCATCTTCTATCACTGCCTAAAAAACAGGCAGCCCTTAGCCGAAAATGGCCGCGACGACAAGGCGGGCCCCGGACCATGTGTAGCGCTTTAGTAGTTGGCGAGCATGGGGCAGAGCGTCTATGCGCCGCAGCATGACATCGAACAGCAGGATCGTCGCGCTGATCGTCGCCGCCGGGCAGGGAAGCCGGGCCGGTGGCGACATTCCCAAACAATATCGGCAGATCGGCGGCAAGTCCGTGCTGGCCCATGCCCATGACGCCCTGACGGCGCATGGCGGCGTGTCGGCCATCCACATCGTTCTGGGCGAAGGCGAGGAGGGCCGCGCGCAGGCTGCGCTCGGCGACCGGGTCGCCCATTTCGTCACCGGCGCGGACAGCCGGCGCGGTTCGGTCCGGGCCGGGCTGGAGGCGATCGCGGCGGCCGGTGGCGCGGATATCGTGCTGATCCACGACGCCGCACGCCCCTTCCTGCCCGCATGGGTGATCGACCGGCTGCTGGCCGCACTGGAAGATGCCGAAGGCGCGATCCCCGCCCTGCCCGTCGCCGATACGCTGGTTCGCGCCAATGACGAGATCATGGCAGATGGCGTAGATCGCGCCGACCTTCATCGAGTGCAGACGCCGCAGGCCTTCCGCTTCGAGGCCATCCTGGCTGCCCATCGCGGCTGGGACGAGGAACAGGAAGTCACCGACGATGCCCAGATATTGCGCGCTTGGGGCCATGACGTCATTTTGGTGCAAGGCGATGAAAGGCTTGAGAAATTGACCTACCCGCAGGATTTCGCCCGTGCCGAGGCACGCCTGGGCAGCGCCCGCACCACCCGCGTCGGCATGGGCTATGACGTCCATCGCCTCGCGCCCAACGAAGAATTGTGGCTGGGCGGCGTGCTGGTCCCGCACGATCGGGGCCTCGCCGGCCACAGCGATGCCGATGTCGCGCTCCATGCCATCGTCGATGCGATCCTCGGCGCGCTCGCCGATGGTGATATCGGCAGCCATTTCCCGCCGTCCGATCCGCAATGGCGCGGCGCCTCATCGGATCGCTTTCTCGCCCATGCCCGCGATCTGGTCCTGAAACGGGACGGCCGGATCGACCATGTCGACCTCACCATCATCTGCGAAGCGCCCAAGATCGGGCCGCATCGGGACGCCATGCGTGCGCGGATTGCCGAGATATTGGACGTTCCGCTGGATCGCATCAGCGTCAAGGCGACCACGACCGAGCGACTGGGCTTTGCCGGCCGGCGCGAGGGCATCGCCGCGCAGGCGGTTGCCACCCTCTCCCTCCCCACGCTATTCTGAGCCGACCATGCCCAACACCATTCTGCCCGCCCAACTCGTCGACCTTGCCGAAAAGGTCATCATCGCCAACCGCCGCGCCGGTCGCACCGTGGCGGTCGCGGAAAGCTGCACCGGCGGCCTGGTCTCCGCAGCGCTAACCGAAATCGCCGGATCGTCGGACGTGTTCGAGGCCGGTTTCATCACCTATTCCAATGATATGAAGGCCGAACTTTTGAAGGTTTCGCACGATGTGCTGGACACGTTCGGCGCAGTCTCCATCGCCACCGCCTGGGCGATGGCGCAGGGTGCGCTCAAGAAGAGCCATGCGCATGTGGCGGTTGCCATCACCGGCATCGCCGGGCCGGGCGGCGGCAGCGAGCAAAAGCCGGTCGGCACCGTTGTCTTCGCCCGCGCCGAACGCGGCGGCAGCCCCGACAAGGTCGTGGCCGACATGCATCATTTCGCGGATAATGGCCGCGGTGGCGTCCGCCTTCAGGCGGCGTTGTGTGCGCTCGAACTGCTGCTGCCCGATTCGCCGGCGCCATAAAGCGCCGCCGCGCGCGTCTCGAACGCGCCGATCATCTTGCGCAGCGCCTTGTCGAAAAACTGGCCGGCGAGCATCTCGAATATCCGGTTCTTGAATTCGAACTCGACCTCGAAATCCACCAGCACGCCGCCCTGCCCGTCGTCGCGGAAACGCCATTCATTATGGAGATGCTTGAGCGGGCCGTTGAGATAGTCGACCCGGACATGGTCCGGGCGATGCTTGTGGACGCGCGAGGTAAAGCTCTCGCTGATCCCCTTGAAGCCGACGATCATGTCCGCGACCATCTCGCTCTCGCTATCCGACCGGATACGGATCGCGCTGACCCAGGGCAGGAATTGCGGATAGGCCGAGACGTTCGACACCAGGTCGAACATCTGTTCCGGACTATAGGGCAGCTGGCGGGTCTCTTCATGCTTGGGCATTCGCCGGTCAGGCCTTCGCGACGGCCGCCTTGGCCAGCTTCGCCTCGCGCGCGGCGCGCATCTCGGCGAAATCCTTGCCAGCATGATAGCTCGACCGGGTCAGCGGGCTCGATGCGACCTGCAGGAAGCCCTTGGCGCGTGCGATCGCCGCATAGGCGTTGAACGCCGCCGGGGTGACGAATTCCATCACCTTGGCATGCTTGGGCGTGGGCTGCAGATATTGGCCCATGGTCAGGAAGTCGATATCGGCCGAGCGCATGTCGTCCATAACCTGGTGGACCTCCAGGCGCTCTTCGCCCAGGCCCAGCATGATGCCCGACTTGGTGAAGATCGACGGGTCGAGCTTCTTGACGCTCTCCAGCAGACGCAGCGACGCATAGTAACGCGCGCCAGGGCGGATGGTCGGGTAGAGCCGGGGCACCGTCTCCAGATTATGGTTGTAGACGTCCGGGCGCGCCTCGACGATCATCGCGACCGCGCGCTCATGCTTGTTGCGGAAGTCCGGGGTCAGGATCTCGATCGTGGTGCCCGGCGTCGTGCGGCGCAGCGCCTCGATCACCTTGACGAACTGGCTGGCGCCGCCATCGGGCAGGTCGTCGCGGTCGACCGAGGTGATGACGATATGTTCCAGCCCCATCTCGGCAGCGGCATCGGCCAGGTTCTGCGGCTCGTTGACGTCGACCTTGCGCGGCATGCCGGTCTTGACGTTGCAGAAGGCGCAGGCGCGGGTGCAGACATCGCCCAAAATCATCACCGTGGCGTGCTTCTTGGTCCAGCATTCGCCGATATTCGGGCAGGCCGCTTCCTCGCAGACCGTGTTCAAACCCTTTTCCCGCATCAGCTTGCGCGTCTCGTGATAAGCGGGGCTGGTCGGCGCCTTGACGCGGATCCAGTCGGGCTTGCGGGCACGCTCGGTCGCGGCGGGCTGACCGGGGACGGGGATCGGGGCAATGTCGTTCATCGGCCCCAGATAGCGATGCAGGACCATACTTGCCAGCCCTCTCTTTGTGCGGCACATCAATCATCATGACCGACTTTGCAGACATGCTCGAAGGCTATCGCCGCTTCCGTGACACCGGCTGGTCCCAGCAGCGCGAGCGATGGGACGAACTCAACGAAGGGCAGAGCCCCCGGGTGATGGTGATCGCCTGTTCCGACAGCCGAGTCGACCCGGCCCAGATCTTCGACACCAGCCCCGGCGAAATCTTTGTCGTGCGCAATGTCGCCGCGCTGGTGCCGCCGTTCGAGACCAATCCGGGCTGGCACGGCGTGTCAGCGGCACTGGAATTCGCCGTTCAGGTGCTCAAGGTCGGCGAGATCGTCGTCATGGGGCATGGCAAATGCGGCGGCTGCAAGGCAGCGCTCAGCCATGACCTCAAGGACGCGCCTCCGGGTGAAGGCGGCTTCATCCATAACTGGATCCAACTGCTCGATGATGCTCGCGACGTGGTGGTGGACCGCTATGGCGACCAGCGCGACCGGGAGGTCGAGCGCGCCATGGAGCAGGAAGGCGTGAAGGTCAGCCTTACCAACCTGCGCAGCTTCCCCTGCGTGCGCGCCAAGGAAAAGAGCGGCGACTTGAAGCTGGTCGGCAGCTTCTTCGCCATTTCCGATGGCCAGCTCCACATATTGGACGAACAGACCGGCGTCTTCGCCGCAGCCTGACGGGAGGCGCATCATGCCCATGCGGCAGGAAGGGCGCGGCAATATCGCCCTGCTGATCGACGCGGACAATGCTTCGGCGGCCCATTTCGATGCGGTGATGACCGTGCTGGCGGAACTCGGCACGGTCAATATCCGCCGCGCCTATGGCAATTGGAACAAGGCGACGCTCAAGACCTGGGCGGCGCTGTCGGTCGCGCAGGCGATCGAGCCGCAGCAGCAGTTCGACCTGACCAAGGGCAAGAACGCCACCGACATGAAGATGACGATCGACGCGATGGACCTGCTGTCCAGCGGGCGCGTCGACGGCTTCGGCCTGATGTCGAGTGACAGCGACTTCACCCCGCTGGTGACGCGCCTGCGCCAGGACGGCATTCCGGTCTATGGCTTCGGCAACGCCAATGCGCCCGAAGGCTTCCGCCGCGCCTGCACCCGCTTCATCGACGTCGCGGCGCTGCGCCCGGTCGAGGTGCCGGTGGCCAAACCGGCGGCAGCACCCAAGAAGAAGACGCCGGCCAAGAGCAGCGCGGCTGCAAAGCCCGCCGCAACGCAGGCCTCGCCCCCGACGGCGGCGACGCCTGCACCGGCAGGCACAGGCGCGGCGGTGGACCCGGAAGTCGTGCGCCTGCTGATCGACGCCTATGACGAGGCGAAGCGGGACGAGCGCGGTTTCGTCGCGCTGGGGCCGGTCGGCCAGCGGGTCGGCAACCGCTCCAGCTTCGATGTGCGCAATTATGGCTTCAAGCGCCTATCTGACCTGGTCGCCGCCATCCCCAATTTCACCACCGAAGTGCGCGAGGGCGGTCAGACCTGGATCAAGCGGATCCGCTGATGCCGCCCGTTGCCCGCCACCTGATGATCCTCGGCCGGGTGCAGGGCGTCTTCTACCGCAACTGGACGGTCGACGCCGCGCGCGGCCTGGGCCTGACCGGCTGGGTCCGCAACCGGATGGATGGCAGTGTCGAGGCACTGGTACAGGGCGATGCGGACATGATCGATCGCTTCGTCACGCTGGCACAGGATGGCCCGCCCGCAGCAAATGTCGCGCGGATCGATGCGACCGATGTGCCGGTCGAAGCGCTGAACGGCTTCGAGAAAAAGCCGACAGCCTGACGCGGCCATGAGGCGCGATAGGGTCTCGACAGATCAAAGAGCCGATAGAATTTAGGCTGGGTGACGGCCTGTAGGACAGTGGAAACATCCGGCGGTCAGCACAGCAATCGACGCGACGGCATATTTTCGTCCGAAGTTCACAGTGTCGTCGGGCCATTTCGGGCCTTTTGCCCCTGCCACGCGCCCATGACGCGACACCCACGCGCCTACGACGCGCCAGCGGGGTCATTGCCAGGGTCACCCCCGCGCGCCGCTGACGCGACGGCCAGGCGACAACGAAGCGACAGAGTTGGTTGAACGGCCGAGATCGGGGCGATTTTTTTCATGGCCCGAGTAGATCAGGATTGGGCAAAATAGGACAGACCCGCCTCGCATGGCTGGCGGATTTGCGATGGTATCTAACGACCATTTGCAGACATTCATGGATTTGGGCAGTCTGCATAGCATGACCTTCATGCAGCGCTTGCGTCGCCATCCAATCCTGATTGCGCTCGCGGTGACACTGGGCTTCGTTATCCAAGGCGCGGATAGGGTGTTGTTCAGCAGTGCGCTTGGCAGACCCGTCGCCATCGACGAACCAAGCATATTTGTATTGAACGCTCTATTCACTGCGATGCCGTTGATTGCTCTAGCTTTTCAGGGGCGGCAGCATGTCGTCCCTTGGCTGGCGGGCCTCGGGGTTTCGGCTTGGTTGACTTGGTGGTGGCTTCAAAAGGGCATCGCTTATCAGCGTAACCCGGACGGCTCTGGCGTAGACATGGGAGGGGCATTCGCAATGTTGCTCGCCCCATTTGTCATAACGGCAGCGTGCCTCTGGCTGAACAGCCGGCTAAACCGCGATCGCGCGAACGGCAGCTAACCACCCGAAGTTGCCATTCCCCTAACCGGACCTCAACAACCTTCTGGTCGACAGGGAGCATCCGACGTCGCCCGAAGCAAGGGCATTTGGCGACGAGCACTATTATTCACTTCCATCGAGCATGACCGCTCCCTCCCCCTTTACCCCAGCCTGCGGATCGGTCAGCCTTGGTTCGTCATGCGCGGCGAAGGGGACGGCGGATGCGAGTGGGTGGAGCGGCGATCATCGGGGCGGCGACGTTGCTGGCGACGGGACTGGGGGCTGCGCGTCCCGCCTGGCGCTGGCCTGCCCTGCCCGCTGGCGTTGCAGCGCCCGTCATCCCGTCCGACAACGGCATGAGCGCGGCCAAGGTCGCGCTTGGCCGCCGGCTCTTTTATGATCGCGCCCTGTCGGCCGATGGCAGCATGGCCTGCGCCGATTGCCACCAGCAGGAGAAGGGCTTTGCCGATGGCCTTGCCACCCATCGGGGCGTGATGGGTGAAATGGGCGTGCGCAATGTGCCCGGCCTTGCCAATGTCGCCTGGCGCAGCGGCCTGACCTGGACCGAGGCCGGCCTGTCGACGCTGGAGCAGCAGGCGATGGTGCCGATGACCGGGACCAAGCCGGTCGAGATGGGGCTGGCCCAGGATGATGTCGGGCTGGCTCGGCGGATCGGCGCCAATCCCTGCTATCGCCGGATGTTCGCGGCCGCCTTCCCCGACGCACCCAATGACCTGGGCTTTGCAAGGGTGACCGCGGCTCTTGCGGCGTTCCAGCGCACGATGATTTCCTTCGGCAGCGCCCATGATCGCGGCACATTGTCGCCACTGGCTCAGCGTGGGGCCAGGCAATTCGCCGCAGCGGGCTGTGGCAGCTGCCATTCCGGGCCGGACTTCACCGACAGCAAGACCCATTATGTCGGCACCGCTGCGCCGCAGGAGGTCGATGCGGCTGCCTATGGCGGCAAGCCCCTGCCGCCGGGCTTCGAGCCGCCGCCCGAGCAGTTCCGCACGCCGTCGTTGCGCAATGTCGCCGTCACTGGCCCCTGGCTGCACGATGGCCAGTCGCCGACGATCGAATCGGCGATCCGCCGCCACGCCGCGCCGATGCTGGTCGATGTCGACATGCCTGTCCTGCTCGCCTTTCTCGACGCGCTGACGGACCATGATTTCCTGAAGAATGCCGCACTGGGCCGGCCTGCCGCGTCCTGCCCCATCCCCGCGTGAGCTGTGCCCGCCTGAAAACACGCGTTCCACGGACAAAAAAAGGGCCGGCCCCGAAAGGCCGGCCTTGATAAGTTTTAGGAGAGGATGCCTGAAAGGCCTCTCCTATGTGCAGCGCAGCGCGTTCTTTCGCAATTGCGAAGGGCGGCACCGGCGTTGCAGATATTGCAACTTCATTACCGCCAGGGCGATGGGACGACAAAACGCCCGGTGTCCCGAGGGGCACCGGGCGTTTCAAATCATTGTTCTGACGCCATTTAGCGAGAGGCCGTTTCCAGCCTCCCGATCAGATCAGCGCGTCAGCTTCTTATAGGCGAGGCGCGTCGGACGATCGGCGGCATCGCCCAGGCGACGGCGCTTGTCCTCCTCATAGGCTTCGAAATTGCCTTCGAACCATTCGACATGGCTGTCGCCTTCGAAGGCGAGTATGTGGGTGGCGAGACGATCGAGGAAGAAGCGGTCATGGCTGATGACCACGGCGCAACCGGCGAAATTCTCGATCGCCTCTTCCAGGGCCGCCAGCGTTTCGACGTCAAGATCGTTGGTCGGTTCGTCGAGCAGCAGCACGTTGCCGCCGCGCTTCAGCATCTTGGCGATGTGGACGCGGTTGCGCTCACCACCCGACAGCTTGCCGACATTCTTCTGCTGATCCTGGCCCTTGAAGTTGAAGGCGCCGACATAGGCACGGGTCGACATGTCATGGCCGTTGACCTTGACGTAATCGAGACCGTCCGAGACTTCTTCCCAGACATTCTTCGACGGATCGAGATGGTCGCGGCTCTGGTCGACATAGCCCAGGCGCACGGTCGAACCGATGTCGATCTCGCCCGAATCGGGGGTTTCCTGACCGGTGATGATCCGGAACAGGGTCGACTTGCCCGCGCCGTTCGGGCCGATCACGCCGACGATGCCGCCCGGCGGCAGCATGAAGGACAGATCCTCGAACAGCAGCTTGTCGCCATAGGCCTTGGAAATGCCCTTGGCCTCGATCACCTTGCCGCCCAGACGCTCGGGCACCTGGATGACGATCTGCGCCTTGCCGGGCGCACGATTTTCCTGGGACGCGACCAGCTGCTCGAACTTGGCGATACGCGCTTTGGACTTGGTCTGACGGCCCTTGGGCCCCTGACGGATCCACTCCAGCTCGTCATTGATCGCCTTCTGGCGGCCGGTCGCCTCGCGGTCTTCCTGCTCCAGACGCTTGGCCTTCTTCTCCAGATAGGTGGAGTAGTTGCCTTCGTACGGGAAATATTTTCCGCGATCGAGTTCCAGGATCCAGCCGACGACATTGTCGAGGAAATAGCGGTCGTGGGTGATCATCAGCACCGACCCGGCATATTCCTTGAGGTGATTTTCCAGCCAGGTGACGCTTTCGGCGTCCAGATGGTTGGTCGGTTCGTCAAGCAGCAGGATGTCCGGCTTCTGGATCAGCAGGCGGGTGAGTGCGATGCGGCGCTTTTCACCGCCCGACAGGCTTTCCACCGACCAGTCCGACGGCGGGCAGCGCAGCGCTTCCATCGCGATTTCGAGCTGGTTGTCGAGCGTCCAGCCATCGGCGGCGTCGATCTGTTCCTGCAGCGTGCCCATTTCCTCCATCAGCGCGTCGAAATCGACATCTTCCGGCGGATCGGCCATGATCATGCTGATCTCGTTGAAGCGGTCCAGCTTGTCCGCCATCTCGCGAGCGCCGTCCTTGACATTTTCCAGCACATTCTTGGTCGGGTCGAGCTGGGGCTCCTGCGGCAGATAGCCGACGGTGACATTCTCACCCGGCCACGCCTCACCGCTGATGTCGGTGTCGATGCCGGCCATGATCTTGATCAGGGTCGATTTGCCCGCGCCGTTTGGGCCGACGATGCCGATCTTGGACCCGCGATAAAATTGCAGATTGATGTTGTTCAACACCGGCTTGGGCGCGCCGGGGAAGGTCTTTGTCATGTTCTTCATGACATAGGCATATTGCGATGAGGCGGACATGGGTTCGCGCAGCTCCAAAGGGTATGGACAGGAAAATTTTCGCCGAATTAGCGAAGGCGGAAGCCATTGGCAAATGGGGTATGTCTGAGTAAGCCTTCAGCCATGCAGAAAATCCGATCGGGCCCGCTCGCCGCCCTGCTCCTTGGCAGCATCTTCACCCCCGCTCTGGTCCAGGCCGCCCCGGCCAGCGACGCCGCGATTCGCGAAGCCGCCCTGAAGGATGATGTCGCCTGGGACATTACCGAAGGGCTGACGACCGAAGTCGGTCCGCGCCCGGCCGCCACGCCGCAGGAAGCGCGCGGGCGCGAATGGGCCGCCGCCAAGCTCAAGGCATTGGGCTTCGCCAACGTCCGCATCGAGCCTTATAAGATGCCGCTGTGGGAACGCGTCCATGACGAAGCAGCGATCATCGCTCCCTTCCCGCAGAAGCTGGTCGTCGCGGCGCTGGGCAACAGCGGATCGACCCCGGCCCAGGGGGTCGAGGGCGAAATCGCCTATTTCCCGACCATCGCCGACCTGCAGGCTGCGCCGGACAGCGCGGTGAAGGGCAAGATCGTGTTCGTCAGCCATGACATGGTCGCCGCCCAGGACGGGTCGGGCTATGGCTATTATGGCGCCGCCCGTCGCCAGGGCCCCAGCATCGCCGCCAAGAAGGGCGCGATCGCTATCCTGGTGAAGTCGATCGGCACCGATCATCATCGCATCGCCCATACCGGCGTACAGATGTGGGCCGATGGCGTGACGCCGATCCCGGCCGTGGCCGTCAGCGTACCCGATGCCGAGCAGATGGCGCGCGTCGTGTCGCGCGGCCAGCCGGTCCGCGTCCACCTGACCGCCGTGTCGAAGACGGCGAAGGACCAGCCGTCAGGCAATGTCATCGCCGAAATCCCCGGCAGCGATCCCAAGGCCGGCGTCATTGTCGCCGCCTGTCACCTCGACAGCTGGGACCAGGGCACCGGAGCGATCGACGATGCGTCGGGCTGCGGCATCGTCGCCGCTGCCGCGTTGCAGGTCGCCAAAGCCGGCGCGCCGCGTCGCACGATCCGCATACTCTTCGCCGGTGCCGAGGAAGTGGGCGGTAATGGCGGCCGCGCTTATTATGCCGCCCATGGCAAGGAGCCACATGCCCTGGTGCTGGAATCGGACTTTGGCGCCGACAAGGTGTGGAAGGTCGACTTCACCCTGCCCGCCAGCCATGAAGCGCTTTCGGCCCGGATTGCACAGGGACTGGCACCGCTGGGTATCGTGCCGAGCCGTGACAAGGCGCATGGCGGATCGGACATCGAACCGCTGGTCGAGGCCGGCATTCCGGTGATCGACCTGCAGCAGGACGGGACCCGCTATTTCGATATTCACCACACGCCTGACGACACGCTGGACAAGATCGATCCGGCGCAGCTGCGCCAGAATGTCGCCGCCTGGGCGGTCACGCTGAACATTGCTGCGAATGCGCCAGAAACATTGGGCATTAACTGAACTTTTATAGTAGAGAACGCCCCGTCGCGTGATTCTGCCGTTTCACCGACGTCAGAAAAGCATTGATTTGTGCAGCGCACACGTTAATGCGGGTCGCTCGCGTAGGGTCACATTTGTAACGTGCCAGACGCGGCATAATGCTATGGGAGCCGTACACAATGAAGAAGATCGCTGTTGTTTTCGCTTCGGCCAGCCTGATGGCCCTCGCCGCTTGCGGTGAGAAGCCGGCCAACGAAACCGCGAACGCTTCGAACGCCGTCGTCGAGAACGTTGTCGAAAACGCCGCCAACGCTGCTGACAACGCCGCCAACGCCGCCAACGAAGCTGCTAACGCCGCTAACGTTGCTGAGAACGTTGCGAACGCGCACTAATCTCTGCCACGGCGAGATTTCGAAGGGCGGGCCTATATGGTCCGCCCTTTTTGTTTGTCCGCGCAATATATGTGGCTCGACATGATTTTCGGGCATTGACGCCGGCGGCGCTCGAACGCTAAGGCGCGCGTGCATCGGGGAGTAGCGCAGTCTGGTAGCGCGCCTGCTTTGGGAGCAGGATGTCGCAGGTTCGAATCCTGTCTCCCCGACCATTTCCAAATATTATCAGTTGGATATACGGCGTCGCTGTTACGGCTTCAGCGCGACGCCATCGATCGTTGGACATCCTCTGTCCCGCCAGCCATGGCCATGTCGGCCTGAGCCACCGCCTCGCCGATCAGGATCAGGGTCGGGCGATCATCGGCAAAAGCCTGCGTCACCAGCGGCAGGAGATCGAGGCGCGTGCGCAACTGCTGTTCCTGCGGCAGCGACGCATCGCAGGTGATGAGCGCCGGGGTCGCGCCCAGCAGGCCGGCAGCGATCAGCGCGCGGCTGAGTTCCGGAGCGGCCTCGCGTCCCATATAGACGGCCAGGGTGCAGGCCGGATCGGCCAGGGCATCCCAATCCAGATCCAGCGCCTGCCCCCGGCGACTGTGCGCCGTCACGAACTGGACCCGGCGCGCAATCCCGCGCAGCGACAGGGAAATGCCCGCCGACGCCGCGACGGCGCTGGCCGCCGTGATGCCGGGGCAGATCCGAACGCGAACGCCGACCGCGCGCAGCGCCGTCATTTCCTCGGTCGAACGGGCGAACATCGCCGGGTCGCCGCCCTTCAACCGAACCACGCGCTTGCCCGCCAGCGCCGCCTCCACCAGCATTTCGTCGATCGTCTGCTGGTCCTTCGAATGGCGGCCCGACCGCTTGCCGACGCTGACCCGTTCCGCATGATCGGGAATGAGGTCCAATATGCCCGGCCCGACCAGCGCGTCGTGGAAGATGATGTCCGCCGCGCAGATCAGCCTTTCGGCCTTGCGCGTCAGCAGGTCGGGATCGCCCGGCCCGGCACCGACCAGCCAGACGTCGCCCGGCGAGATGAGGTCATTCGGCTGCATGCAATGTCTCCTGAGAGGTCTGGGCCAGGATATTGGCGATGGCGGGGCGGCAGGAACCGCAATTGGTGCCCGCGCCCAGCGCCTTGCCGATGGCAGGCACGTCGACCAGCTTCTGATCGCGGATCGCCGCGACGATCTGGTTGAGGCCGATATCGAAACAGACGCAGATGGTGGCGCCCTTGTCCGGCTGGCTACCCGGCCCGCGGGCGGCCAGCACGGTTGCGCCGACATCGTCGGCCGCCAACTGGCCGATCAGCCAGTCGCGCGAGGGCAACAGGCCGGTGCGGGTGACGAACAGGACGCCGGCCAGCCGGCCGTCCTGGATGCTCGCGACCCGGCGACTGCCGCGCACATGATCGATCGCCTCGACCCGCTCGCCCCTGGGCAGGCAGGCTTCCAGCCGGGCAGCATCGCCATTGCCGGCCAGTTCATAGAGTGCGCCGCCCGGCACCGCGACCCGCGTCGCCCAGAGGCAGGGCAGCTTTACGGGCTCCTGCCCACGCAGGATCAGGAAGCCCCGCCATTGGGTCGAGACCTTCTCGACCGCGGCCGGGGTCGACTTGAAGCCGGGCTGGCCCGAATGCGGATCGACCAGCGGACGCGGTAGCAGGCCGGTACGCCCGCCGCTCGATATCTGATCGGTCCAGTGGATCGGGGTGAAGATTTCGCCCGGCCGCTGGCCGTCGCTGATGCTGACGCGGAAGAGGCTGTTGCCCTGTGCGGTCGACACCCGCGCCAGATCGCGATCGGCCAGGCCCAGCGCATCGGCATCCTGCGGGTGGATTTCGACCAGCGGTTCCTCGCGATGGCGGGCCAGCTTGGGCGCCAGACCCGTGCGGGTCATCGTATGCCATTGATCGCGATAGCGACCGGTGTTGAGCGTCAGCGGCCAGTCGCGCAGCGGCCCCTGCAAATCCATTTGCCTCGTCAGCACCAACCGCGCTTTACCGTCCGGAGTGGGGAAATGCCCATCGGCAAAGGGCCTCCCGCCCCAACGGAAACTGTCCATCGCGTCATAGGCGTCGTTGCCGATTGCCGCCTGCGCCCGCAGGTTGAGCAACCGCTGCCCCTCATTCTGATAGGCGGTCAGGCGCGCATGTTCGCGCCAGATGTCAGCCGGCCGATCATAGGCAAAGGCGTTTTTCCAGCCCATGCGGCGGGCAACCTGGGTGATGATCCACCAGTCGGGCCGGGCCTGGCCGGGCAATGCCATGAACGGGCGCTGGCGACTGATGGTGCGATCCGAATTGGTGACCGTGCCGTCCTTTTCGCCCCAGCCGGCGGCCGGCAGGCGGACATGGGCATGGGTAGAGCTGTCAGTGTCGGCGATGATGTCCGACACGACGAGGAAAGGGATTGCCTCCAGCGCGTCACGCACCCGGCCGGCATCGGGCAGCGAGACGGCGGGATTGGTCGCCATGATCCAGAGGGCCTTGATCCGGCCTTCATCGATGGCGCGGAACAGGTCGACGGCCTTCAGCCCCGGCTTGCTCGCCATCTGCGGCGCGGCCCAGAAGCGGCCGACGCGGGCGACATTTTCCGGCGCAAAGTCCATATGCGCGGCGAGCGTGGACGCCAGCCCGCCAACCTCGCGCCCGCCCATGGCATTTGGCTGGCCGGTGATGGAAAAGGGCGCCGCGCCCGGCTTGCCGATGCGACCGGTGGCGAGATGGACATTGATGATCGCATTGACCTGATCGGTGCCGCGGATCGACTGGTTGATGCCCTGGCTGAATAGGGTGACGGTGCACGGGGTCGCCGCGAACAGCTCGAAAAAGGCCTTCAGCAGCGCCGGGTCGAGGTCGCAGGCCTGGGCCGTCGTCCACAGGTCATGGCCGGTGCGGACATGATCCCAGAATCCGTCGGGCGCGTTCACATGATCGGCCAGATAGGCCGGATCGGTCACGCCCTGCGCATCGCACCAGGCAAGCAGCCCGGTCATCAGCGCGACGTCGCTGCCCGGCCGGATCGGCAGATGAAGGTCCGCGCCCTCGCAGGTTTCGGTGCGGCGCGGATCAATCACCACCAGCTTCGTGCCGCGCGCGGCGCGGGCGGCCTGGATACGCTGATAGACGATCGGGTGGCACCAGGCGGTGTTGGAGCCGACAAGGATGATGAGGTCTGCCTGTTCCAGATCATCATAGCTGGCCGGCACCACATCCTCGCCAAAGGCGCGATTATGGCCGGCAACCGCGCTCGACATGCACAGGCGGCTGTTGGTGTCGATATTCGCCGACCCGATGAAGCCCTTCATCAGCTTGTTGGCGACATAATAATCCTCGGTCAGCAACTGGCCCGAGACATAGAAGGCCACGCTATCCGGACCGTGGCGCTCGATCGTCTCGCGAAATTTCTTCGCGACCAGATCCAGCGCCTTGTCCCAACTGGCGCGGCGCTTGCCGATCATCGGGTGGAGCAGGCGGCCGGTCAGCGCCACCGTCTCGCCCAGATGGGTGCCCTTGGAACAGAGGCGCCCGCCATTGGCCGGATGCGCCTCGTCCCCCTTGATGATCACCGAGCGCGGCCCGGTCGGCGTGGCGGCGATGCCGCAGCCGACGCCGCAATAGGCGCAGGTGGTGCGGATCGCCTGTGCCATCAGGCCGCCTTTGCCGCGGCGGGCACGGGAATGACCGCCTCGCGCAGCAGGAAGATGCGGCCAGCCTCGACCTTGAGCGGGATGGTGGGCACGCAGCCTTCATCGCTGCCCAGTGCCTTGCCGGTCTTGAGCGAGATGTTCCAATTGTGCAGCGGGCAGGCGACGACCGATCCATGGACGATGCCCTGGCTCAGCGGCCCCTGTTTGTGCGGGCATTTGTTGACCAGCGCGTAGAACTGATTGTCCTGCGTGTGGAAGATGGCGATTTCCTCGCCGCCGCGCACCGGCAGGGTGCGGGCATTGCCGGGCGAGATCTGATCGACGGGGCCGATATCCAGCCAGGTGCCGACTTGGGTGTTCGGGATCATGCGAGCGTCTCCATGGGGCGGACTTCGGCCAGATGCTGGTGCAGTTCGGCGTCCTCGCCGGCAGCGCGGCGCGCCCAGGGATCGTCCTGCATGAACTGCTGGGAGAAGAGGAAGCGGGCGCGCAGGGCTTCGCGGCCGACATCATCGGCGACGATGCGGCTCTTCACATAATCGACGCCGACGCGCTCGATCCAGGGCGCGGTGCGCTCCAGATAGCGGGCTTCCTCGCGATAGAGCTGGATGAAGGCAGCGCAATAATCGAGCGCCTCCTGCTCGGTCGCAACCTTGCACAGCAGGTCGGTGGCGCGAACATGGATGCCGCCATTGCCGCCGACATGCAGCTCATAGCCACTGTCCACGCAAACCACGCCGAAATCCTTGATCGTCGCCTCCGCACAGTTGCGGGGGCAGCCCGATGCCGCGATCTTGAACTTGTGGGGCATCCACGAGCCCCAGGTCATATGTTCGATCTTGACGCCAAGGCCGGTGGAATCCTGCGTGCCGAAACGGCACCATTCGGACCCCACACAGGTCTTCACCGTGCGCAGCGACTTGCCATAGGCGTGGCCCGACACCATGCCGGCGGCATTGAGGTCGGCCCAGACGGCGGGCAGGTCTTCCTTCCTGATGCCGAAAATGTCGAGCCGCTGGCCGCCGGTCACCTTGACCATTGGGGCATTATATTTTTCGACCACATCGGCGATCGCGCGCAGTTCCCTGGGGTTGGTGAGCCCGCCCCACATGCGCGGCACGACCGAATAGGTGCCGTCCTTCTGGATATTGGCATGCATGCGTTCGTTGACGAACCGGCTGCGCTGATCGTCCTGATACTCACCCGGCAGCGCGCAGAGCAGATAATAGTTGAGCGCGGGGCGGCAGGAGGAGCAGCCCTCCGGCGTCGACCAGTTCAATTTCTGCATGACTTCGGGGATCGAGCGCATGTCCTGCGCCACGATTTCGCGACGGACATCGTCATGGGTGAAGCTGGTGCATTTGCACATGGTCTTCGGCCCCGACTGGACATCGTCGCCCAGCGTCAGCGCGAGCAGGGTCTCGACCAGGCCGGTGCAACTGCCGCAGCTGGCCGACGCCTTGCAGGTGGCGCGGACCGCATCCAGGCTGTGCGCGCCCTTGGCGATGCAGGAGACGACCTGGCCCTTGCTGACGCCGTTGCAGCCGCAAATCTCGGCTTCGTCCGAGAGCGCCGCAACGGCCGCCTTAGGGTCCAGCGCGCCCCCTCCCGAGGCGAAGGCCTGGCCGAAGATCAGCATGTCGCGCATGTCGGCGACATTTTCCTCGCGCTTGAGGAGATCGAAATACCAGCCGCCATCGACGGTGTCGCCATAGAGGACCGCGCCGATCAGCTTGTCATCCTTGACGATGACCCGCTTGTAGACCCCGCGCGAGGCGTCGCGCAGGACGATATCCTCGCACCCCTCACCGCCGGAAAAGTCACCGGCGGAAAAGACGTCCAGCCCCGCGACCTTGAGCTTGGTCGAGGTGACCGAGCCCTTGTAGCCCGAATGCTGATCGGTCAGGCCATCGGCGAGGCTGCGGCACATGTCCCACAGTGGCGCGACCAGGCCATAGACATTGCCGTCATGTTCGACGCATTCACCCACGGCCAGCACATCGGGATCGCTGGTGACCATATGATCGTCGACCTGGATGCCGCGATTGACGGCCAGGCCGGCCTCGCGCGCCAGCGCGGTCGCGGGGCGGATGCCGACCGCCATCACCACCAGACTGGCCGGGATTTCGCGACCGTCCTTCAGCCGTACGCCCTCAACCTGGCCATCGCCATAAATGGCTTCGGTATTGGCGCCGGTCAGGATGGTCTGGCCACGTCCTTCGAGTGCAGTCTTGAGCAGCCAGCCGGCCGCCTCGTCCAGCTGCCGCTCCATCAGCGTGTCCATCAGATGGATGACGGTCACCTTCATGCCGCGCAGGGTCAGGCCATGGGCGGCTTCGAGGCCGAGCAGACCGCCGCCGATGACCACCGCGCTGCCACCATCGGCAGCGGCGGCGAGCATGGTGTCGACATCCTTCATGTCGCGGAAGCTGATGACGCCGGGCAGATCCTTGCCGGGCACGGGAATGATGAACGGATCGGAGCCGGTCGCGATCAGCAGCTTGTCATAGCCGATGGTGCGGCCCGACTGGCTGGAAACGGTCTTTGCGGCCCGGTCGATGGCCTTTACCGGATCGCCGGCGATCAGTTCGATGCCATTGTCGGCATACCAGGCGGCGTCGTTGATGACGATCTGCTCGAACGTCTTTTCGCCCGCCAGCACCGGCGAAAGCATGATGCGGTTATAGTTCACATAGGGTTCGGCGCCGAAGATGGTGACGCGATAGCGCCCCGCATCGCGGGCCAGCAATTCCTCGACCGCGCGGCAGCCGGCCATGCCGTTGCCGATGACGACGAGATGCTCGCGTGCTTGCCCCAAGGGCGGCAGGACATTGTCCTCATCCTGCGTGACCGGGTCGATCCCGTCCTGAAAGTCCATCCCCGTTACTCCAGAAAAGAAAAAAGCCGCCATCCAGACCCTCGGGGATTGAAACCCGAGAGTCTGGATGGCGGCTTTGCCATCATCTAGTGCCTTGCCGGTCCTACCCTGAACCGTCGCAGCGATGTGAAGCGGGACATCCTTGTCCCTTGCAGTGCAGCATATGGGGAATCGCCCGAACGCTCAAGCGATTCCTCTCATGGCTTTTCAATCAGATGCTCCAGTCGGCCTGAAGCCACAATTTCTCGGTATCGGTCGCCATCGCCCGCGCATCATAACGGGCGTAGCGCACCGACAGGGCGGTCCTGCGCAGCTTCGCAGATACGATGAGGTCCCACTCATTGCCATAATGCTGGTCGAGCCGGTCGCTCTCGAACCGGTGCCAGGTGGCGGCCAGTGCGACGCCCGACAGCGGCCCTACCTGCTTCCAGCCATAGCCGGTGCCGACATAGAGGTCGCGCATGCCGTTGGCGGGCGTGGTCAGGAACTTGTCGGCCCAGCCCTGGAACTTGAAATTGGTGCCGAGCGGCGTCTGAAAGCTGGTGAGCGCCGTGCCGTGACTGGCGCCCAGCACCTCATAGCCGGCATTGAGTTTCCAGCCATGTAGGTCGAGCGTGGCGTCGGCCAACCAGTAATCGGCGGCATAGTCATTGGGATTGCGGTGATAGTCCGACTGACGGGCATAGCTGAGCTGATAGGCGAACTTGGTCGATCTTGAGAGCGGCTGGCTGCCCGCCAGGCGCACGCCATAGGTCTGGCTCGACAGGCGATAGGCCTGCACCGCCGCTTCATCCTGATCGACCAGATAGGCAAAGCCGCTCAGCGTGCCCAGCGGCGTGACATAGGAGAGATTGGCGAGAATATTGTCGCCGCTGATCGCCTGCTGGCGCGCGCCCTTGCCCTGAAAGCCCCAGATGGTCCGCACGCTCCACGCACAGGAGACGTCCAGTTTCAGTCCCTTGGCCGGGGTCAGTTCGGCACGCACCGCATCGAAGGTCTGGCCATTGTCGCGAAAGGCGACATTGCCAACGAAGCGCTCGTCGTCCAGCACGATCTTCTGCCGTCCCCCGGTCAGGGTCAGCGTCCTGGTTCGATATTGCAACTGGGCGATATAGAGGGCGACATTCTGCGGATCGGCCACCAGCGGCTTGGTCGCTGCATTGTCGAAACCGTCGAAATATCGGTCGATCACTGCCAATGTCCCCTGCCCCACCAATGTCGCCGACAGCGCGCCGCTGGTGGCCGTCAGGCCGGCGCGGACCCGGACGGTCAGCGCATCGGCCTGCTGCGCCAGGCCATGCTGGTCGACATGTTCGTAGCGCAGCCGCGCCTCGGCGACGGGTTTCAGGTCGATCTGCTGGGCACAAGCAGGCCCGGCGACGGCCAGCGCGGCCGTCGTTGCGAGAAGATATTTCATGGATGATCGTCCCCCTCGGACGGAAAGAGCGTGGCTCGGGGCGGCAGTCCTCAAAGGAGGCCGCCGCCCTCCCCTCCAACTCAGATGCGGGCGCCGCTGGTCCAGTTGGCGCGCCACTTCGCCTTGACGAGCGCCACACCCAGTAGGGCCAGCACGGCAAGACCGGCGAAGATCAGGAAGCCGGGTGCGAAGCTGCCGGTCAGTTGCTTGGCAAGGCCGAGCGAACTGGCGAGGTAGAAGCCACCAATGCCGCCCGCCATGCCGACAAGTCCAGTCATCACACCGATTTCCGCCTGGAAACGCTGCGGCACCAATTGGAAGACCGAGCCGTTGCCGGTGCCCAGCGCCAGCATGGCCAGGACGAACAGGGCCAGCGCGCTGGCCAATGTCGTCGCCTGCGACACGCCGGCCAGCGCCAGCGCCGCGACGACATAGACAATCATCAGCGCCTTCACGCCGCCAATCCGATCCGCCAGCGCGCCGCCCATCGGCCGTACCAGCGACCCGGCGAAGACGCAGGCAGCGGTGCAGTAGCCCGCGATGATCGGGGTCAACCCGAACTGGTCCGTGAAATAGATGGGCAGCGATGCCGCCAGTCCGACGAAGCCACCGAAGGTCACGGCATAGAAGGCCATCAGCCACCAGGCATCCGCCGTCTTGAGCGGCTCGAAATAATCGACCAGCCGCTTGGCCGGCGGCGCGTTGGGCGCGTCCTTGGCCATGATCATATAAGCGACGAAGACGATCGACAACGGGATGCAGGCAAGGCCCAGCACCGCATTCCAGCCAAATGCCTTGGCCAGCATCGGCGCGAACAGCGAGGCCAGCACCGTACCCGAATTGCCCATGCCGGCAAGGCCCATCGCCTTGCCCTGATGCTCGGGCGGATACCAGCGGCTGGCGAGCGGCAGCGCGATCGCGAAGCTGGCGCCGGCAAAGCCCAGGATCACGCCCAGAGCCAATGTGCCGCCGAAGCTGTTGACGCCCATCAGCCACGCCAGGAACAGGCCGGCGATGACGATGATCTGGCTGATCGCGCCCGACCGCTTCGGGCCGATGCGGTCGACCAGCAGGCCGTTGACGACGCGAAGCAGCGCGCCGGCGAGCGTCGGCGTCGCCACCATCAGCCCCTTTTCCGCGGGCGTCAGCGCCAGCGTCTTGGCGATCATCGGCGCCAGCGGCCCCAGCAAGACCCAGACCATGAAGGCCAGGTCGAAATAGAGAAAGGCGGCAATCAGGGTCGGCGCGTGGCCGGCCTTCCAGAAGCTTGTCGTGGCGGTGGCCGATGCGGCCTCCCCTTCGCGGTCCCAATAAGCAGTAGCCATGATGCGTCCCCCAACCAATGGAATTGGAAACGAAAAAAGCCGCAGGCCGGACGCGCGCACTCATGGCGTGGTCCGGTCAGCGGCTTTGCTGCGAAAAATGGATGGAATGGCGATCCCACCCTTGGGACGGCGCATTCGTCTGGACGCGCCTCGTCGCGCGGTCCTTTATCTTATCCCGTAGAACGCATCATGTTGCAAGGCACAAATTCGCCCTTCATTTCAACGGAGCGGCCCAGAATCCCGCAGGAAATCCTCGATCCGTTCGGGGTCGAAGATTCGCCCGTCGAAAAAGCGATCCGGGCCAAGCGTCAGGTCGCCGCGATGGGCACCGACCGGCATCGGGGTCGTGAGCGCCCCTTCCAGTTTCATGCTAGCCCCCGGCATCGGCAGGCCGCTATCGGCCAGCGCCCGGCGGAAGATGTCGGGCCGAAAAACGGCGGCGGCCCGCGCCGCTGTTTCGGCATCATGGACAACCATGCCCCAGCGGACCAGCTGCGAATAGATCCACAGCGCCTGGCTGCGCCAGGGGAAGGCGGTGGCTTCGCGCGCGAACAGCATGAAATCGGGATTGACGATCGGCGCATCGCTGAGGCGCGCCACGATCCGCCCCGATAGCGCGCGCAGGATCAGGTCGGCCGGCTGATCGACATAGCGGGGGTCGGACAGGAGATCGGCGAGCGCCTCATGATGCGCCGGATCGTCGCACCAGGCGGCCGCTCGCGCCAGCGCGCGCAGCAGGCGATCGACGGTTTCCGGGTTCGCCTCCAGCCAGTCCTGGCGGAAGGCCAGAACCTTCTCCACCCCGCGCTGCCAGATGCGTTCGCCGATCGCGACGGTTTCAGCCAGCCCGGCCTCGACCGCCGCACTGCCCCAGGGTTCGCCGGCGATGAAGCCGTCAATTTCACCCGCCCGCATCGCTTCCACCGTCAGCGAGGGCGGCAGCACGCGCAGCACGACATCCCGATCGGGATCGATGCCCGCGCTCGCCAGCCAATAGCGCAACATGATCGCATGGCTGGAAAAGCGGTGGACGACGCCGATCACCGGCTTGCGCCGCCATAGCCCGATCGCGGCGGCAAAATCATGGGCGGTGCCCAGCGGATCGGCGAGCCGCCGGGCCATGTCCGGCTCCAGCGCCTTGGCGAAGTCCGGTGCCATAACCAGCATATTGCCGTTGACGTTGAGCTTGTAGGGCGCGGCCAGCGCGGCGGGCTGCTGGCTGAGGCCCAGCGTGACCGCCACGGCCAACGGCGCCAGCATCTGCGCGCCCTGCACCTGGCCATAGACCAGCCGGTCGCGCAGCGTCGCCCAGCTGGTGGTGCGCACCAGATCCAGCGCAATCCCCTCTTCCTCGGCAAAGCCCCGTTCGCGCGCGACCGCCAGCACGGCCACGTCCGTCAGCGGCAGAAAGGCTATCCGCAGCAATTCGCTCATATGCCCCCTCCCAGCAGGTCGCTGGCGGTAATCAACGCCTGCGCCACGTCCACGATCTTCTTGCCCTGGTTCATCGCGCTCGACCGCAGCAGCGCATAGGCATCCTGCTCGGACAGGCTGCGCTGGTTCATCAGGATCGATTTCGCCCGGTCGATGACCTTGCGGTCGGCGAGCGCGGTGCGCGCCTCGTCCAGTTCCGACTGCATCCGGGCAAAGGCGTTGAAGCGCCGCACCGCCAGTTCCAGCACCGGCTTCACCCGCTCCTTGCGCAGACCATCGACGACATAGGCGGATACGCCCGCATCGATCGCCGCGCCGATCATCGCATCATCGGACTGATCGACGAACATCGCGATCGGCCGGGCAAGCGCGCGGCTCACCGTCAACATCTCCTCCAGCGTATCACGGCTGGGGCTGCCAAGATCCATCAGCACCACATCGGGCGCCATCCGCTCCAGCCGGGCAACGAAGGCGCCGCGGGGCGGGACGATATGAATATCGTCATAGCCCGCCTCACGCAGCCCTTCTTCCAGGACCGTCGCTCTCAATCCGCTGTCGTCGATGATGACAATTCGCATGGCGCCCCTTTGGATACGCCCATAGCAGCAGTCCGACGGCTCAGGTCAATCGAAAGCGAACGGCAATCGCCGGATCATTTCCGCATGCCGCCAGCGACAATGTCATCCACATCATGGATGACGCCGTTCATCATCACCTTCTTCACCTTGAAGGTGTTGGCAATGTCGGCGCGCGGATCGCCGTCGACCAGCACGATGTCGGCCAGCTTCCCGGCCTCCAGCGTGCCCGCATCCAGGTTCAGATCCTTCGCCGAATTGACCGTCGCGGTCTGGAGTGCCTGGAACGGCGTCAGGCCAGCATCGACATAGGAGGAAATCTCCGCATGGAGATTGTTGGCGATCATCGTGTCGGTGCCCGCCGTCACCAGCGTGCCGGCATCATACATCTTCTTCAGGCTCTTATATTGCCCCTCCAGCAACGGGCGCAGCATGCTGGCCATCGGATCGGCTTCGGTGATCGTTTCGCGTGCCCAAACCGGATAGAGATTGAGGCGCGGGTCGTCCTTGTAGCCGGGATGCTTGGCCAGATAAGGCGTCATCGCGCCGAAATGGGTCGGCGTCAGCGTCCGGCCGCTGCGGCCGAAAAGCTGGATCACATCTTCATAGGCCATGCCCTGTGGCCCCTGCTTGGGCGAATAGCCGCGCCGGCTAGTCGCGCCCATATGCTCGGTGCCATCCACGCCGGAAAAGGCCGCCGGGAAGATTTCATGGCCGCTGACCGGTATGCCCATTTCATGCGCGGCGCGCACGATCTGCCGCTGGAACAGGTCGGGCATGCGCACATAGCTCTTGATCATGTCATAATGGAGCGCGCGCATCCGGGTGAATTCCCGCTCCAGATGGGCCGGGCTGGAGACCGCCACGCCCATCTTGTAATAGACGCGCTGCCATTCGAGCAGCGGTCCCGCGACATAGAGGCGCGGCGACAGGCGCACGCCCGATTCCGCCGCCTCGCGATCCTCCACCGCATCATAGATTTGCGTACCCGGATCGCGCACCGTGGTGATGCCATAGGCAAGCCAGGCTCGTTCCAGATTGGAGCCGAAATCCTTCTGGGCGTGGGAGTGATGTTCGATCAGGCCGGGAATGGCTGTGAGGCCGGTGCCGTCGACGAAATGCTCCGCCTGGTGAAGCGCGGGATCATGGTCGCGGATTTCGGCGATGCGATGGCCGTCGACGATGATGTCCTTGTCATGCTGGGTCACGTCATGGACGGAGTCGACCAGATTGCTGACATGAATGACGGTGCGCCCGGTCGGGTTGGCGATGCGATAGGTCAGGTCCAGCGGGATGTCGGTGATCGCACCGGTTTCGGTGTCGAGCGATTTCAGCTTGTCGGCCGACTGGAACAGGATCGTCTTGTTGTCGCCCGCCCAGCTCGGGAAATAGGAGATGTCGGACGTGTAGGAACGCGGCGGCCCCAGCGGCTTGCCGTCGGCGGCCACCGGCCAGATCTTCAGCAGCCCCTCATAGATGGCGGCCATCTTCGTTCCGTCAGGCGACCAGGCAGGGCCACCACCGGCGCGGGTATCCATCGACATATTGGGTTCGGGCAGCTGCCAGAAGGCTTTGCCCACGCCATCGGTCGGCACCATGTAGACCTGGTTGGTGCCCTCGCGGAAGCTGTTGGAATATTTGTAGGATAGCGGGATGGCGACATATTTTCCGTCGGGCGACCAGCTGGGGCTACCGGGCTGACCCAGCGATCCCTGAAGGCGGGTAATCTTGCCAGTCGCGACATCGACCACGCACAGGCCGGCAACGCCCCAGCGCCCGTCGACATCGATATAGGCGATCCGTGTGCCGTCATGCGACCAGGCGGCACCCAGCGGCTGGGTGTCGATATCGGTCAGCCGGCGATCCTTGCCGGTCTTCATGTCGCGGATCCACAGCTGCGGCAGGCCGCCGCCCTTGTCGGAGGTATAGACCAGGCTCTGGCCATCGGGCGACCAGGCCGGATCGGTGTCCAGCGCGCCATCCTTGGTCAGATTCTCCGGCACCCCGCCCTTTGACGACATGACATAGAGATCGCCGAGCGCGGCAAAGGCGATGCGGCTGCCGTCGGGCGACAGGGTCGGGTGGACGATGCCCAGCGCCTTGCGCGGCGCGGTCGAATCCCAGTCGCGCTTGGCGCGGGTGTAGCTGGGCTTCACCACCTCCAGCGTGGCGGCGAAGTTGACGGTCGACAGGCTCGCGCCCTTGCGGCTGCGGATCTTGCCGTCGGACACATAATAGTAACTGCCCTTCCCCCAGGACACGCGGAAGGGGAAGACATTCTCGGCGCCGCTGACGGCCTTGCCATCGACTTCGAGACGGCTCCCCTGCGCGTCCTGCACCACATAGGCAAGCTCGCCGCCGGGGCCGAAGGACGGCGCATCTATCTTGCCCTGCACCTGCTTCAACAGGCTTTCCCGCCCATCGGCAAGGGCCGTGACATAAAGGGCGGTCTTGGCGCCGTCCGTCCCGGAATAGGCGATGCGCGCGCCGTCGGGCGACCAGCTGGGCATGCGATCCTCGCGCCCGTTGCTGCTGACCTGCTTCATCGCGCCGCTGGCGATGTCCAGCGTCCAGATGTCGTAATTGCCGCTGCGGTCGGACGAGAAGGCGATCGTCCGGCCATCGGGCGACCAGGCCGGCTCGCGATCATCATAGGCGCCCTCGGTCAGCTTGCGCATCTCGCTGCCGTCCGGCTTGATCGTCCAGAGATCATAATTGCCGTCGCGATAGGAAAAATAGGCGAGGCGCGAACCGTCGGGCGACCAGACCGGCTGGCGGGCATCGTTGAAATAGTCGGTGATCCGCTTCGCCTTGCCGCCGCTGGTCGGGATGATCCAGAGGCTGCCCTGCAGGTCCACGGCCAGCCATTTGCCGTCGGGCGACACCGACACCGCCATCGACGTGCCTTCATGCACATCGAACGCGACCGGGGTCTCGCCGCCGGGCGGGGGCAGATTGGCGGGCTGGGCATAGGCCTGAACGGCGCCGGCCGACAACAGGGCCAGCGACAGAAGCTTGAAGGCAGATTTCATCGGATCGATCCCCTTACCAACCAAATATATAGCGTTCGCGGCGCACATCCGCGCCACCGCGCAGCGTGCCGCTGCCTGGCACCACGCCGGCCGCGACGATGCCGGTCGACACCGCGAACGGCCCCAGCACGTCCAGCTTGTGACCGCGCGCGGTCAGATCGTCGCGCACCGCCTCCGGCACGCGATCCTCGATTTCCAGTACGCCCGGCTCATCCTTCTTGATGCCGAAGGAGCCGTGGAAATGATTGGAGTTGATGCGCGGCGCCTCGATCGCGGCCTGGAGCGGCTGGTTGAAGGCCAGCACCCGCAGCAGCACGTTCATGATCTGCTGATCCTGATTGTCGCCGCCCGGCGTCCCGATCGCCAGATAGGGCTGGCCGTCCTTGAGCACCATCGATGGCGACAGGGTGGTGCGCGGCCGCTTGCCCGGCACCAGGACATTGGGGCTTTCCGGATCAAGATCGAACACGGTCAGGCGGTTGCTCATCGGCACGCCGGTATCGCCCGCAATATAGGCGCCGCCCAGCATCCAGCCGGAACTGGGCGTGCAGGAAAAGAGATTACCGTCCTTGTCCACCACTTCGATCGCGGTCGTGTCGGCGGTCGGCTTGGGCGGTGCTTTCAGCATATGCGGTGTGAATTGCGGCGTGGTCCGCGCCCTGCCCTCGAATGCCCAGGGATTGCCGAAGCGATGCTCCAGCGAGGCACGCAGGCCGATCTGCCGGGCCCGCTGCGCCGCATAGTCCTTCGACAACAGTCCCTTCATCGGCACCGTCGCGAAATCGGGATCGCCAAAATACATGTTGCGATCGTCGAAGGCGAGCTTGATCGCCTCGGCAACGGTGTGGAGATAGGGCGCGGAGCCCGGCTCCATCGTCGCGATCCCGGCCGCCTCGGCAATGTTGAGCGCCATCAGCATGGCCGGCCCCTGGCTCCAGAAACCCGCCTTGCAGACCTGATAGCCAAAGACGCTGGTCATCGCCGGCGCCTCGACCTTGCCCTTGTACTTGGCCAGATCCTCATAGCGCATCAGGCCGCCGTCCCGCTCCATCGCGGCGCCGATCCGGCGGGCGATGTCGCCCTTGTAGAAGGCATCGCGCCCGGCCTGGATCGCCGCCTTGCGATCGCCGCTCTTCTTGAACGCTGCGGCATCGGCATCGGCAATGATCCGCATCGTGCGGGCGAGGTTGGGCTGGCGGAAAATCTCCCCGGTCCTGGGCAATTGGCCACCGGGATAATAGGCGTCGTAGGCGTCCTTATATTTGGACGTCGCCTTCTGCTGGCTGACGAACACTTCGGCCAGGAAATTATACATGACGAAGCCGTCGGCCAGCTCGATCGCGGGCTGCATCACTTCATGCAGCCCCATCGTGCCGTTGAGCTGCAGCGCGAGCGCCATCGCATCGACCATCGCCGGCACGGTGCCGCCATTGGGGCCATTGCCCGGAATGACGCCGGCATCGGCGAACTTGTCCGGCGTGGCCAGCCCCGGCGCGACGCCCTGGCCGCTGATCAGTGACACTTTCTTCGTCTTGCCGTCATAGATGATGGTCGGCGCTTCCCCGCCAAAGCCGAAATGCGAAATCTCGGTCACGGCCGCGGCAAAGACCGCCGCCACGCCCGCATCGGTCGCATTGCCGCCGGCCAGCAGGATGCGCGTCCCCGCCGCCACGGCATAATGACGTCCTGCCGCGACGATGCCGAACTGGCCGACGATTTCCGGCCGCAGCGTTTCGCCTTCGCTAACCAATCTGGTTGGCTCGATCGCCGCCTTGCCGGGCTTTGCCGGCGCATTGCCCGCCTGGGCGGAGGCCGGCCCGGCACTCGCGACCAAGGCCGCACCGGCCATGGCCGACGCCGCGAACTCCCGCCGGGTCACCCCCTGCTTTGCGTTATCGCTCATCGATGGAATCCCCTGTTTTCGGCCTGTCCGGCATCACCCGAGGGAAGGTGTTTGCCGGCCGATACGCGCAACAACGAGCTAACCCGATTTTTCCGCTATATGCCGGTAAATCCGATTTTATTTCAAAAATATTTCGAAACATATGGTGGAAATTTCACGCCCATCAGTTCTAGCGCAATGAACGCGCACAATGGTGGGTGTTGTGCCCGGAAAAAGCCTTGCCGTCGTGAGGGCGACAGCAGCAACGATTTCCCACGCAAGGGATGATGCCGGAACTCCAGTTTTTCGGGAGGGCCTGCAAATGCACTATCTGAACGGTCATCAATAAGCATGGGGCGCTGCACGTGTCGTGCGGCGCCGACATTTGCCGACCTCTCCAATCTCTGAACCGGAAAGGCACCTTTGCCCAACGGCGCGAAGCTTCAGGCTTCATCACAGGGGAACAATAATGACGAGAGAAAGAGGAAAGACGCTTTTCGCCTTAACCACCGCCCTAACCAGTGCCAGTCTCTGGGCGTTGACGGCCGGCATGGCCCAGGCCCAGTCCAGCACAGAAGCCGCCCCGCAGGCCGGTGAACCGGCAGCTGCGGAAATCGTCGTCATCGGTTCCCAGATCAAGGGCGCCAATACCGCCGGCGCGCTGCCGGTCAGCCTGGTCGGCGAAGAGCAGATCGAGGCCGTGGCCGCCGTTTCGGGCGCCGACCTCTATCGCTCCATCCCGCAACTGGGCGGCGTCACCTTCAACGAACAGGTGCTGGGCGGCGGCAACGCCAATGCCGCGCGCGGCGACGTATCGACCGTTTCGCTGCGCGGCCTGGGCCAGGGCAATACGTTGCTGCTGATCAACGGCCGCCGCACCGTGCTGCACCCGACATCGCAGGCGATCACCGGCGTCGTCGATTCCGGCGTCCCGACCTTCGGCTACAATGCCAACACCATTCCCGTCGGCAATATCGAGCGCGTCGAAGTGCTGCGCGACGGCGCGGCTGCGCTCTATGGCTCTGACGCGGTCGCCGGCGTCGTCAACAATGTGCTCCAGTCCGATTACAAAGGCGCCAAGTTCGACGTCCAATATGGCGGCGCGGAAGGCACCAATCTGCGCGAATTTGCCGCCAATGGCCTGGTCGGCTTCGACTTCAACGAAGGCCGCGGCAATATCTCGATCTTCGGCGGCTATGCCCAGAAATCGAAACTCTATCTCAGCGACCAGGACTATACCGCCAGCGTCGACCGGCGCGGCTATGTCGCCGGCACATCCTTTGCCAATGTCGCGGCCTGGAACGGCACCAGCACCAGCACGCCCTGGGGCACCTTCCGCGTCGTCCGCCCCGGCGGCGGCGCCAATTTCCTCAACCAGACGCTCACCAGCAACGGCACTGCCTTCACCAACAGCTCGGGCCAGTTCCACATCCAGCCCAGCGCCAATGCCGGTTGCCGCATCGCGTCGGGCACACCTGACACCTGCTATGATGACGGCAATGGCGCGACGGAAATGTCGGGCGCGGATTCCAACCTGCGCTTCAATTCGCCGGCAACCTTCGACGACCTGACCGCCCAGCCTTCGGTCAAGCGCATAAACATCTTCTCCTACATCAACTATGAACTGTCGGACGCCCTGTCCTTTTTTGGCGAGGTCGGCTTCTATCGCGGCAAGACCAGTTCGACGATCGGCGCGCCCGGCTCGCTCGCCAACATCCCGATCACCGTGGCGGCCAATGCCTATTGGAACCCGCTCGGCCCGGTCGGATCGCCCAACCGCCTGCCCGGCCTCGACCTTTCGGTGGTCCCGGCCGAGGGTCTGCCGGTCCAGATCACCTCGCTCAGCTATGTCGACGTGGGATCGCGCAAGGTCGACGTGACCAATTACCAATATCGTTTCCTGGGCGGCCTGCGGGGCAGCATCGGCGATTTCGACTGGGAATCCGCGGGCCTCTACACCTGGGCCACGGCCAAGGACACGCAGGAGAATTTCTCCAACACGCTGCTGCAACAGGCGATCAACAAGACCACGCCCGACGCCTACAACCCGTTCAACGGCGGCTGCGTCGACACGCCCTCGATCGGCGACTGCACGCCCAACAGCCAGTCCACGATCGACAGCTTCATGATCGAGGCGACCCGCAAGACCCGCACCTCGCTGGCCCTATGGGACTTCAAGGTGTCGAACGCCAATCTGCTGGGCCTGTGGGCCGACAACAACATCGGCGTCGCGGCTGGCATCGAATGGCGGCGCGAGACCTATCATGACAATCGCTCCACCTATCAGGGCGGCATTGCCGGGGTCGACACCACCTATACCGACGCGGTGACCGGCGTCTTCTATGGCTCCGACCTTGGCGGTGCCAGCCCCAGCCCGGACGTACGGGGCAAGCGCAATGTGAAGTCCGCCTATGCCGAACTCGCCATCCCGATCTTCAGCCCGGAAATGGAAATCCCGATGTTCCGTCGCCTGAATTTCCAGGTCGCGGGCCGTTACGAGGATTATAGCGACGTCGGTTCGGTGGCGAAGCCCAAGATTGCGGGATCGTGGGAATTGCTGGAGGGCATGATGCTGCGCGGCTCCTGGTCGCAGGGCTTCCGTGCGCCGAACCTGGAGGTCATCAACACCTCCACGCTCGACCGCGTCAATGGCGGCTTCGACTATGTGCTGTGCGATGCCGATGTCCGCTCCGGGCGCGCGACCAACTTCTCCAGCGCGGTCTGCAACGTGTCGGTGCTGCGTCGCAGCGGCGGCAACTCGAACCTGAAGCCCGAGGAATCGACCAGCTGGAGCTTCGGCGCCGTGCTGTCGCCGAAACTGGGCGATGGCCTGGGCAAGGTCACCTTCACCGTCGACCGCTGGAAGATCCAGCAGAAGAATGTCGTGGGCCTGCTCGACTATCAGAATGCGCTCAACCTCGACTATCTGCTGCGCACCCAGGGCAGCAGCAACCCCAACGTCATCCGCCGCGATCCCACGGCGGACGATATCGCCCGCGTCGCCGGCACCGGCCTCGCGCCGGTCGGCGAACTGCTCTACGTCGTCGCCAATTTCCAGAATCTGCTGCCGGTGACCGTTCAGGGCATCGACTTCAATCTGGACTATTTCCTGCCCACGACGTCGGTCGGCACCTTCTCGCTCAACGTGAATGCCTCGCGCCTGATCAGCTATTATGTCGACGCCCCGGCGGGCGTGCAGCAGGTGATCGCGGGACAGGCCGCTGGCGAGATCAATGCCGGCGTGCCGATCCAGGGCGGCGGCGACGTCATCGGCCGCGATGGCCAGCCGCGCTGGCGGCTTTCGGCAACCTTCGACTGGTCGCTCGGCCCGTGGAAGATCGGCGCCTTCACGCAGTATATCGACAGCGTCTATGAAAATGGCGTGCGCGATGCGTCCGCCAATCCCTGGACGGTGAAGGGCCAGACGACGGTCAATCTCTATGGCCAATATACGTTCAAGAATGACGGCCCATTGAACGGCACCACCGTTCAGATCGGCGCGCGCAACATCTTCGACAAGGATCCGCCGCTGGCATCGGGCGGCTATCTGTCGAACCTCTACCAGCCGCAGGCGCGCTACTGGTACACCAGCCTGAAGAAGGTCTTCTAAAGGCTTGCAAGACATGGGCGCGGCGCGATGGCGCCGCGCCCATGTCCTCCTTTTCCTTTCCCCTGCAAGGTCGCTCCGCCATGTCCGATACGCCCCCATCCTTCCTGGATCGCCGCGAAATGCTGGCCGCCGGCCTTGCCGGCATGGCACTCACCGCCCTGCCCGGCCGCGCTTGGGCCCAATCGGGCGCACGCGCGCCCGATGCGCCCCGCACCGGCAGCGCCAGCGTCGCCGCGCACCGGGTCGAAGTGCCCATGCCGAATGGCGGCGTGACGGCAGGTCATCCGCTGGCCGCCATGGCCGGCACCCGCATGCTGATGCAGGGCGGTACCGCCGCCGACGCCGTGGTCGCGGCGATGGCGGTCATGAACGTGGTCGAACCCTGGGCATCCAGCGCGGGCGGCAACGGATTTGCCACCTGTCTCGATCGCAAGACGGGCAAGGTCCAGTCGCTGGCCTTCACCGGCGGCGCGCCGCGCCTCCTCGATCCCGATGGCGATCCCAAGGCGCTGGACCATGGCCCCAGGGCACTGACCGTTCCCGGCGCCTTTGGCGGCTGGATCGCGCTGGCCCGCCGGTTCGGCAAATTGCCGCTTTCGACCCTGCTTGAACCGGCGATCGGCTATGCCCGCGACGGCCACCCGCTCGATGCATCCATCGCGATGTTCATCACGCGGGCGCAAAAGACGCTGGCGCTCTATCCGACCAGTGCGGCGATCTTCCTGCCCGGTGGCCAGCCCCCGGCCCCGCGATCAATCTTCCGCAATCCCGATCTGGCCCGCAGCTTTCAGGCCCTTGCCGATGCGGAGAGCCAGGCGCTCAAGGGTGGCGCCGATCGGGATCGCGCCTTGCAGGCGGCGCATGACTATTTCTACGCCGGCCCGATCGCGCAGGAATTTGCCCGCTTCTCGACACAGACCGGCGGCTGGCTGCGGCTCGATGACCTCAAGGCCTATCAGCCGCGCTGGGACGATCCGGTCACGACCAATTATCGCGGGCTGGACGTCTATTGCAGCCCGCTCACCTCGCGCACGGGACTCGAATTATGCGAACAGCTCAATCTGGTCGAGGGGTTCGACCTCGCCGCGCTGCCCGCCGACGATCCGCTCTTCACCCATTATCTGATCGAGGCGATCAAGGTCGCGAAGGCCGACGTCTATAAATATGCCGCCGATCCCAAATTCGCGCAGACGCCGGTCGAGGGACTGCTGTCCAAGCGCTTCGCCGCCGAACGACGCAAGCTGATCGATGCGGCCCGTGCGGGCCTCTATCCGGAGGGCGGCAATGCCGCCGCCTTCGACCGCGCCGCGCTGGAACGGGCACGGCAGGATTTCGCGTATCAGGGCGACGACCACACCCGCGGCGGCGACACCACCAGCCTGTCGGCGGTCGATGCCGACGGCAATGCCATCGCGGTCACGACCACCGTCGGCGGCGGCTTCGGCACCTTCCTGGTGATGGGCAATACCGGCATATTGTTCAACAACGGCCTGCGCCTGGGGTCGTCCGCCCCCTATGCCGGCCATCCCAACAAGGTCGCACCGGGCAAGATCGCCCTGCTCGGCAATGGCCCGACCATCGTCCTCGACAAGGGCCGGCTGAAACTGGTCTTCGGCTCGCCCGGCGGCGAGACGATCGGCCAGACCCAGTTCCAGTTCCTGGTCAATGTCGTCGATCGCGGCCTGCCGATCCAGGCCGCGATCGAAGCACCGCGCTTCGCGCTCGACGCCGATCCCAATTTCTACAGGCCCGGCGCGGCGATCACCGTACAGGCGGAACGGCGCTTCCCGGACGCCACGATCCAGCGCCTGACCACGATGGGGCACAAGGTCGAACTGGTCGGCCCCTATGCGATCGGCAGCGTGCAGGGCATTTTGGCCGATGCGTCGGGCGCCCGCATGGCCGGCGCCGACCCCCGCCGTATGGGTTATGCTGTGGGCTATTGAACAAGCCGGCCAATCGCGGTGACGCAACTAGCCGGCTCAGGTTACGGCTGCACTATTCCGGCAGGCCTTCCTCGCTTGCCGCACGGCCGGTGGTACGCAGCAGGCTGCGGCCGCGGCTATAGGCGAAATAGAGGGCCAGGCCAGCCAAGTTCCACAGGCCAAAGCGCAGCAGCGTCTTTTCAGGCAGACTGATCAGCAGATAGATGCAGCCGATAATCGCCAGCGTGCCGACCAGATAGGGCTGCGGACAGCGGAACACGCGCTTCATCTCGGGCGCCTTGCGGCGCAGCGCCATCATGCAGCCGGCAACCGCGATGAAGGCGATCAGCGTGCCGGCATTGGCCAGTTCGGCAATCTCGTCGAGGCGGAAGAAGCCGGCGACCGCCGCAACGAAGACCCCGGTGATCGCGGTGATGCGCGCAGGCGAGCCGGTCTTTTCCGACACTTTGCTGAGCGAACGCGGCAGCAGGCCGTCGCGTGCCATGACGAAGAAGATGCGGCTCTGGCCATACATCATGACCAGGATGACGGAGGGCAGCGCAACCAGCGCGGCGCCCGCCACCAGCCAGGCAGCGACTGGATGCTCCAACGTGCGCAGCACCAGCGCCAGAGGCTCGGAAGAACCGGCCAGCGCCCGATAGTCGAGCGCGCCGATCGCCGCGACCGCGACCGCCATGTAGATGAGGGTGCAGACCGCCATCGATCCGACGATGCCGATGGTCAGGTCACGGCCGGGATTGCGCGCTTCCTCGGCCGAGGTCGCGACCGCGTCGAAGCCGTAGAAGGCGAAGAAGACGATGGCCGCCGCCGCCATCACGCCGCGCGTCATGCCACCCTCAACATGGCTGACGAAGCCATAAGGCATAAAGGGCTGGAGATGGTCGGACTGGAAGGCGGGCAGCGCCAGCGCGACGAAGGCGGCGAGCGCGGTCAGCTTGATGACGACCAGAATGATGTTGAGCGTCGCGCTTTCCCGCGTGCCGGCGATCAGCATGCCCGCGATCGCCAGTGCCACCAGAACGGCGGGCAGGTTGACGATGCCGCCGCCATGCGGCCCGGCCAGCAGCATCGGCGGCAGACTGATCCCCGCCTGCTGGATCCAGCCGACCAGATAGCCCGACCAGCCGACCGCCACCGTGCTGCACGCCAGCGAATATTCCAGGATCAGGCTCCATCCCACGACCCAGGCCAGCGTCTCGCCCAGCACCGAATAGGTGTAGGTATAGGCACTGCCTGCGGTCGGGATCAGCGTGGCCAGTTCGGCATAGGCCAGCGCCGCGCAGGCGCACACGGCCCCCGCAATGGCGAAGGCCAGGATCACCGCCGGCCCCGCCCGGTCGGCGCCAACGCCGGTCAGCGTATAGATGCCGGTGCCGACGATCGCCCCGACCCCCAGCGCGATCAGATGCGGCCAGGACAATGTCTTGCGCAACTGTTGATGCTGCGCGTGATGACCGGCGCCGATCGGTTTGATCGGTCCCCAAAATCCAGTGCTCAACCGAAATTTCCTTCCCTGTTCTTATGGACGTTCCGGTTGCTCGGTTATGGTTCAGTCGTCGGCGTCGAGCTGAACCATGAGATCGTCCATGGTTTTGCGGATATGTGCGACCGTGAGTTCGCGGATCAGTTGGCCGTCGCGGGCGAGCCAGGCGTCGAGCATCTCGCGATGTTCGTCATTGGCGCGTTCGTCGCGGCCAAGCGGCTCCAGATGCTTGCGGACATAGCGTTCCGACAGAATATGGAGCCGTTCGAGAATATTGACCGACAGCGGCTGGCTGCTGGGACGCAGCAGCGCCATGTGGAAGGCGCGGTTGAACGCCCCGACCCCGTCGCCGCCTTCGTCGGTGACCTGATAGAGGGTGGCCAGCGTGTTGATCGCGGCCTGATGCTCCGCCTCGTCCGCCCGCTCGGCGGCCAACGCCATCACATCGGGTTCCAGCTTCAGGCGCAGCGCATAGACTTCGTCAGCCTCCACCCGATTGAGGCTGCGCACGAAAAAGCCGCGATTGGCCTGCGACTTGAGCAACCCTTCCTGCTCCAGTCGGGCCAGTGCCTCGCGCAGCGGAATCTTGCTGATCCCCAGTTCGGCGGCCAGCGCGTCCTGGCGGATCGGCCCGTCGGGCGGCACCCGGCCGGACAGGATGCGCTCACGGACAAGATCGACCAGCTGGTCGGAGAGGTTTCGGATGACTAGGCTCATGCGGCGAGCATAGCACAGAGCGGACGGCGGAATACAACTTCGTATATGATGGACGATCCCGCCCGCCCGCTCTGCAATGCCTGCCTCATACGACCGTGAAGCCGGCCCAGAACGGGTCTTCGCGGTCGACCCAGATGGTGTTGAAACCGGTGGCGATCGCCGATCCCTCGATCGAGGGGATGATTGCCTTCTGGTCGCCGATCATCGTCTCGGCCTCGACCCGGCCGATGAAGCGGCTGCAGATATAGCTTTCATGCACGAACCGGTCGCCGACCTTCAGCTTGCCCTTGGCTGCCAGATGCGCCAGCCGCGCCGACGTGCCGGTGCCGCAGGGGCTGCGGTCAATCGCCCGCTCGCCATAGAAGACGGCGTTGCGACCGTCCGCACCCTCGCCCTTGGGCTGGTCGGCCCACAGCACATGGCTCACCCCCTTGATGCTGGGTTCGAGCGGATGGACCGGCTGATATTGCGCGCGCACCAGTTCGCGAATGGTGCGGCTCAGTTCCACGATGCGCGATGCGCCGAGGTCGTCGAGGCCGGTATAGGCGCCCTGCGGTTCGACGATCGCGTAATAATTGCCACCATAGGAAACATCGACGTTGAGCGGACCGAAGCCCGGCACGTCGATTGCGATCCCCTCCGCCGCCAGATAGGCGGGGACGTTGCGGATCTTGACCGATGTCACGCGCTTGCCGTCGGTTGTGTAATCGATGTCGATGACGCCGGCTGGCACTTCCACCCGCAGCCTGCCCGGCGTCGCCGGCTGAATCAGGCCATTTTCCAGTCCGAACGTCACCATGCCGATCGTGCCATGACCGCACATCGGCAGACAGCCGCTGGTTTCGATGAAGAGAATACCGATGTCGGTATCGTCGCGCGTCGGCGGGTAGAGGAAGCCGCCCGACATCATGTCATGGCCGCGCGGTTCGAAGCAGAGACTGGTGCGGATCCAGTCGAAGCGGTCGAGAAAGTCCAGGCGGCGTTCCGCCATGGACTTTCCCTTGAGCAGCGGCGCGCCGCCCGCGACCAGACGAACGGGATTGCCCGCCGTATGGCCGTCTATACAGAAGAAGGTGTGGCGCACCGCGGACATCAGGCCGCCGTCAGGCTGGGCTGGGTAGCGGCGCACTGCTCGACCCAGCGGATGACGTCGGCGCGGCGCTGGCCTTCCAGCGGCATGCGCGGCAGGCGAACATGCTCGGTGCCGCGTCCCATGATGCTTTCGGCCAGCTTGATCGACTGGACCAGATCATGATCGGCATCGAGGTGCAGCAACGGCATGAACCAGCGATAGATGCGCAGGGCTTCTTCCAGATCGCCCCGGTTGATCGCCGCGACCAGCGCCACGGATTCGCGCGGGAAGGCGCTGGTGAGACCAGAAATCCAGCCATGGGCGCCGAGCAACAGGCCCTCGAACGCGACATCGTCCAGGCCCGCCATCAGGATATAGCGGTCGCCAAAGGCGTTGATCAGGTCGGTGAAGCGACGCGGATCGGGCGCGCTTTCCTTGACCGCGACGATGTTGGGCGTGTCGGCGAGGCGGGTGAGCGCGTCGATGCCGATATTCACGCGATAGGCGGGCGGATTGTTGTAGAGCATGATCGGCAGCGACGTCGCCTTGGCCACCGTCTCGAAATGGGTGCAAAGTTCGCCGACGGTCGGCACATAGACCATCGCGGGCAGCAGCATCAGTCCGTCGACGCCCAGCTTTTCGGCGTCCTGCGCGAAGGCGACGGCGCGGCGAGTGGTGAATTCGGACACGCCGACCAGGATCGGCACGCGGCCATCCACGACCTCGACCGCCGCCTTGACGACAGCGCGCTTTTCTTCGGGTTCCAGCGAGTTGTTCTCACCGCAGGTGCCGGCGATGATGAGGCCGTCGACGCCATCCTTCACCAGCGCATCCAAGACAGCCTGGGTTGCGGGGATATCAACGTCCAGATCGGGGGTGAACTGGGTGGTGGCGGCAGGGTAGACACCACGCCACGTCAATTTTGAGGAATTCACATAAGCCTCCGTTGAAACTGAGGATCGTATACGGTATCTAATCGTCATCGCCAAGTGAAAAGAAGTCAATTGACCCAACACGCAATCATCATCGGCGGCGGCATCGTCGGAATATCCTGCGCTATCCGATTGCAGGAAAAGGGAATTTCAACGCTGCTGATCGAACGGGAAAGCCCGCTGCGCGGCGCATCCTGGGGCAATGCAGGCCATGTCGCGGTGGAGCAGATCGATCCGCTCGCATCGATGGCAACGGTGAAGAGCTTCCCCCGGCGACTGTTCTGGCGCGGCGGCGCGCTCGGCCTGCCCTGGCGCGACATCGGTCGCTGGCTGCCCTTTTCACTGCGCCTGTTGAATGCCGCGCGCCCGTCGCGCTTTGCGGCAGGACGCGCGGCGTTAAAGGCGCTGCTGGGTCAGGCGATGCCGGCCTGGCAGCGGATCGACGCGCTATGCGCCGGGCCGAGCCGCCTGATCGAGGATGGGCATTTCATCGTCTGGGAAAGCGAGACCAGCGCATTGGCCGGGCGCCGCGCCTGGATGGCCGCCGATTGCGGCACGGCGCGCTTCCGCGACGCGACGGCGCGCGAGATGGCCCTGCTCGAAGCCCTGTTCCCCCATCCGATCATCGGCGCGATTCGCTGTGAGGGCAGCGGCCGCATCGCCGACCCGACCCGGCTGGCGCAGGATCTGAAGGATGCTCTGCTGGCGGCAGGCGGGCGGATCGAGCAGGCGCAGGTTAGCGCGCTTCCTACCCGTGATGGAAAGGCGCAGGTGCAACTGGCCGACGGCCGGACGCTGGACGCGGACCATATCATCGTCGCGACCGGCGCAGCATCGGATGTCCTGCTGCGCCCGATGGGCCACAAGGTGCCGATCATCGCCGAACGCGGCTATCATCTGCAGACGCCAACCGCGCCCGAAGGCTGGCCGATGGATATGCCGCCGGTGGTGTTCGAAGATCGATCGATGATCGTCACCCGGTTCGAGAGCGGCCTGCGCGCGGCGAGCTTCGTCGAATTTTCCAGCCTTTCTTCCCCGCCCGACCCGCGCAAATGGCAAAGGCTGCGCGCCCATGCCGCGGCGCTGGGCCTGCCGATCGAGGCGGATGCGAGGCCCTGGATCGGCGCCCGCCCGACCCTGCCCGATTATCTGCCCGCGATCGGCCGGAGTGACCGGGCGGAAAACCTGCTCTATGCGTTCGGCCACCAGCATCTGGGGCTGACATTGGGACCACTGACCGGGGAAATCATCGCCGCGCTGGCCACCGGCGCACCGCCGCCGGTCGATGCCAAGCCCTTTTCGCTCCGCCGCTTTGAAGGATAGAGTATGACACAGCAGATCGGCGGTTCCGACGCCGCCACCGAACTGGCCGGCCTCCAGCCCTGGACCGATCGCGCGCCGGCCATCACGGCGTCCGAATATCAGGCGCGCATTGCCAGGGCCCGTACCCTGATGGCGCAGGAAGGGCTCGACGCGCTGTTGATCGATGCCGGGACCAGTCTTGCCTATTTCGCTGGCGTGCCCTGGGGCGCAAGCGAACGACTGGTGGCGATGCTGCTGCCGCTCAGCGGCGATCCGATCCTGATCTGCCCCCGCTTCGAGCGCGGATCGCTGGAAGCCGACCTCAAGATCGACGCCGGCGACCTGCGCCTGTGGGAGGAGGATGAAAGCCCGTCCGCCCTGGTCGCCGATGCGCTCAAGACGCTGGGCGTCGCCCGGCTGGGGATCGATCCGGCCATGGCCTTCCTGTTCGTCGAGCGCATTCGCGCTGCCGCGCCGGATGTGACGCTGGTTGCCGCCTCGGCCGTGATCGACGGTTGCCGCAGCCGCAAGTCGGCCGCCGAACTGGCGCTGATGCAGCAGGCCAAGTCGATGACGCTAGAGGTGCATCGCCGCGCCGCCCGCATCCTGCGCCCCGGCATCACCGCGACCGAGGTGCGTCGCTTCATTGAAGCCGCGCACCGGGCGCTCGGCGCATCGGGCAGCAGCTTCTGCATCGTCCAGTTCGGCCGATCGACCGCCTATCCCCACGGCCTGCCGGGCGAGAGCGTGCTGGCCGAAGGCGAGATGGTGCTGATCGATACCGGCTGCACCATCGGCGGCTATCATAGCGACATCACCCGCTCCTATGTCTATGGCGAGGCGGATGCCGAACAGCGACGCATCTGGGCGCTGGAAAAGGAGGCGCAGCAGGCCGCGTTCGACGCGGTCAAGCCCGACGTCCCCTGCGGCGCGATCGACGCGGCGGCGCGTCGCGTGCTGGAGGCGGCGGGCCTTGGCCCCGACTATCGCCTGCCGGGCCTGCCCCATCGCACCGGCCATGGCATCGGCCTGTCGATCCATGAGGCGCCCTATCTGGTGCGCGGCGACATGACCCCGCTGGAGCCGGGCATGTGCTTCTCCAACGAGCCGATGATCGTCGTGCCCGATCGCTTCGGCGTGCGGCTGGAGGATCATTTTTATGTGACCGATACCGGGGCGGCCTGGTTCACCCCGCCCTCGGTCGCGATCGACCAGCCTTTTGCCTGAAATCGCTGGCGGCGCTCAGCTGAGCGCCGCCAGTTCCTCATAGAGCGCGCGGGGAATGCGACAGCCCTGATCGGGGGTGCGACGACGCGCCGCGAAGCGCCGCTGCGATGGCAGGCGTGCGCCTTGGCCGGTAATGCCGTCGAACAGCGCCTCGGCCCGCTGCATATGCTCGGCGGCCGCCGCGCCCAGGAAGCCGGCGGGATCGATGGCGATGATGAGTTCGCCGCCATAGGGCGATGCCTTGGCGCCATCGTCATGCGCCAGCGATTCCGCACTGGTCATATCGCCGATCAGCGGCCCGGCAATCAGTTCGACCATCGCCGACAGGGCCGATCCCTTGTGCCCGCCAAAGGTCAGCAGCGCTCCGGCCAGGCCCGCTTCCGCGTCGGTGGTCGGATGGCCCTGGGCATCGATCGTCCAGCCTTCCGGGATCGGCTTGCCGGCACGGCGATGCAGTTCAATCTCGCCGCGCGCGACCGCGCTGGTGGCGAAATCGAAGACAAAGGGATCGCCGCCGAGGCGCGGCCAGCCAAAGGCGATCGGGTTGGTGCCGAACAGCGGCGAGGTGCCGCCGGCCGGCGCGACCCAGGCATGGCTGGGGGTACAGGCGAAGGCGACCAGACCCTGATCGGTCAGCGCCTCGATCTCCGGCCAGAGCGCGGCAAAATGGACGCAGCGATTGATGCCCATGGCGGCGATGCCCATCGTCCGCGCCTTTTCAACCAGCAAAGGCAATCCCGTAGCGAAAGCCAGTTGGGCAAAGCCGCCGGCCGCATCCACGCGCAGCAGCGCGGGCGAGACATGATGCACCACCGGCACGGCATCCGGCACAACCTTGCCGCTGTTCAGCGTATGGACGCAGTTGAGCAGGCGATAGACGCCATGCGACGCACATTCGTCGCGCTCGCCAGCGATGATCGTCGCGGCAACTGGGCCGACATGCGCCTCCGCCAGACCATGGCGGCGCAGCACGGCATGGGCCAGATCCGCGACCTGCTGCAGCGTCAGCGTGACGCTTTCGTCCGCGCTCATGCCTTTATTGCCCATGCCGCAGCGTTGAAGATAGACATGCATCCTCCGTCTTGATCCCGAACCATAATCGCGATATCGTATACGGTATAACGATTACAGACAAGCCGGAGCCGCCATGTCCCACCGTCACACGCCCCTCAGCCGCAGGGCCATGTTGCTGGCCGCGACAGCCGCCGCGACGGCCCCCGCCTGGGAGGGATGGAGCAGCGTCGCCCATGCCGCGACCGGCAGTGCGCTGCCCGAATCGGCGCGCGCCTTGCCGCTAAATGCGACCCGGCTCCTACCCTCCCCCTTTGCCGACGCGGTCGAGGGCAATCGCCGCTATCTGCTGCGGCTGGAGCCGGACCGGCTGCTGCACAATTTCCGCAAACATGCCGGCCTGACGCCCAAGGGCGCCATCTATGGCGGCTGGGAAAATGACACCATCGCCGGCCATACGCTGGGCCATTATCTGACCGCGCTGGCGCTGATGCACGCCCAGACCGGCGACGCCGAATGCGCCCGCCGTGCCGCCTATATCATCGCCGAACTGGCCGAGTGCCAGGCGGCGGCCGGCGATGGCTATGTCGCGGGCTTCACCCGCCGTCGCGACGATGTGATCGAGGATGGCAGGCTGATCTTTCCGGAGATCATGCGCGGCGACATCCGATCGGCCGGCTTTGACCTCAACGGCTGCTGGGTGCCCTTCTATAATTGGCACAAGCTGTTCGCCGGCCTCTTCGACGCCGAAACCCATCTGGGCAACAGCCAAGCGCGCGGCGTCGCGCTGGCCCTTGCCGCCTATATCGACGGCGTGTTCGCGAAACTGGACGATGCGCAGGTGCAGCAGGTGCTGGACTGCGAACATGGCGGCATCAACGAGAGCTTCGCCGAACTGCACGCCCGCACCGGTGATCCGCGCTGGCTGGCGCTGGCCACGCGGTTGCGCCATCGCAAGGTGCTCGACCCGCTGGCCCAGCGACAGAACAGCCTGCCCTGGATCCACGCAAATACCCAGATCCCCAAGCTGATCGGCCTTGCCCGCCTGCACGAGATCACCGGCAATGCCGCAGACGCGATCGCTGCCAATTTCTTCTGGGAGACCGTGGTCGGCCAATATAGCTATGTCATCGGCGGCAATGCCGACCGGGAATATTTCCCTGATCCCGGCACCATTTCCAAGCATATCACCGAACAGACCTGCGAAAGCTGCAACAGCTACAACATGCTGAAGCTGACCCGGCATCTCTATGCGTGGAAGCCCGAAGCGCGCCTGTTCGACTATTATGAGCGCGCCCATATCAACCATATCCTGGCGCACCAGAACCCGGCGACCGGCATGTTCGCCTATATGGTGCCGCTGATGTCGGGGGCGCACCGCGTCTGGTCCGAACCGTTCGACGATTTCTGGTGCTGCGTCGGCAGCGGCATGGAAAGCCATGCCAAGCATGGCGAATCCATCTGGTGGGAAGATGCCGACCGGCCGGCCGACATGCTGATCGCCAATCTCTATATCCCCAGCGAAGCCGACTGGGCGGCGCGGGGCGCGAAGCTGCGGATCGAGACCGGCTATCCGTTCGACGGGCACATCGCGATGTCGATCCCGAAACTGGCGCGGGCCGGCCGCTTCACCCTGGCGCTGCGCATCCCCGGATGGTGCCAGGGCGCGCGTATCGCCGTCAACGGCACGCCCCTGCCCGCCCCGCGCATCGCCGATGGCTATGCCCTGATCGATCGCAAGTGGAAGGCCGGCGATCAGGTGACGCTGGACCTGCCGATGGCATTGCGGGTCGAAGCAACATCGGATGATCCCCGCACCATCGCGCTGCTGCACGGCCCGGTCGTGCTGGCGGCCGATCTGGGCGCGGCCGACCAGCCCTTTGACGGTCCCGCCCCGGCGCTGGTCGCCGCTGATGTGACACAGGGCTTTGCCGCCATCCTTGCCGCCGTACCCGCCTATCGCACCGCCGGCATCGGCAAGCCCGCCGACCTCAGCTTCGCGCCCTTCTTCCAGCAGCGCGACCGCCGCACCGCCGTCTATTTCAAGCGCTTCACCCAGCAGGAATGGGGCGTCGAGCAGCAGGCCTTTGCCGTCGAGCAGGCCCGCCTCCGTGATCTGGAGCGGCGCTCCGTCGATGTCATGCATCTGGGCGAGATGCAGCCCGAGCGCGATCATGGGCTGGAGGCCAAACTCTCCTACACCACAACCTATCGCGGACGGCATGGGCGCGATGCGCGCACCGACGGCCATTTCCAGTTCCGCATGAAGGTAAAGCCCGGTCCGCTGATCCTGCAGGCCACCTATTGGGGCGAGGAGCGCAACCGGCTGTTCGACATATTGGTCGATGGCCAGAAAATCGCGACGCAGAAGCTGGATGCCGACCGGCCGGGCGAATTTTTCGACGTCACCTACGCCATTCCCGAAGCACTGACGCGCGGCAAGAGCACGGTGGTCATCCGCGTCCAGCCGGCCCCCGGCATGACGCGGGCCGGGCCGATGTTCGGCGCGCGCATTTTCACGCCCGCGGGCGAAACACGCACTTGACCCGCCTTAATCAAGGTATATCGTATACATTATTGATAGGAGCGGGGCGCCGGATCGCTTCGCCGAACAGGGAAGAGAGACATTCATGAAAATGCCCCATGCCGCATCCTTGCTCGCCATCGCCTGGCTCGCCGGCACGGCCCCGGTTGTCCTCGCCCAGACGGCGCCGGCCGCCAACGCACCGGCCGCACAACCGACCGCCGCCGACCTGAAGCTCAAGGCGCTGTATGACGCCGAATGGAGCTGGCGCCAGAAGGAATTCGCCCGCCTGCCCGGCAGCGGCCGGACCGAAGGCGGCGCCGACGATCATCTGCCCAGCGTGACGGCCGCCACCCAGCAGCGCCGCTATACCTATTGGAGCGATATCCTTAAACAGCTCGATCAGATCCCCGACGCGCAGCTGTCGCATGAGGAGTATATCAACAAGGCGGTGTTCAAGACCTCGGTCTGGGAGAATGCGACCAAAATCAAGTACAAGACCTATGAGGCGCCGTTCAACAGCGACACCTTCTTCTGGACCGGCCTCAACCCGCGCACACCCTTTTCCAGCGCCGACAATTATCGCCGCTATCTCGGCCGGATGAAGGATATCCCGCGCTATTTCGACGAGCAGATCGCGAACATGCAGGCGGGCCTGAAGCGCGGCTATACCGTGCCGCGGGTGTCGATCGAGGGGCGTGACAAGACGATCGAGCCGTTCCTGGCCGCCGGCACCGACAATCCCTTCTACAAGGCGTTCGCCGCAATGCCGGACACCATCCCGGCCGACCAGCGCCAGGCGATGCAGGCGCAGGCCCAGGCACTGATCCGCGACGCCATCGCCCCCAGCTACCAGAAGCTGCTGACCTTCATGCGCGGCGAATATATGCCCAAGGCGCGCAAGACGATCGACGCCTATTCGCTGCCCGACGGCACGGCCTTCTATCAGGATCAGATTCGCGAATATACGACGCTGGACCTGAAGCCGCAGCAGATCCACGAGATCGGCCTCAAGGAAGTCGCGCGCATCGACGCGGACATGAAGAAGACGATGGCGGACGCTAAGTTCCAGGGGAGCTTCGCCGAGTTCCTGGAATTCATGCGCACCGACCCGCAATTCTATGCCAAGACCCCGCGCGAGCTGCTCTCCTATTCCGCCTATGTCACCAAGAAGATGGACGGCAAGCTGAAGGACACGTTCAACAACCTGCCGCGCTATCGCTTCACCATCCTGCCGGTGCCGGACGAGATCGCGCCCATCTATACCTCGGGTCGGGGCGGGCTCGAATCCTGCCTGATGAACACCTATGACCTGCCCTCGCGGCCGCTCTACAATCTGACCGCGCTGACGCTGCACGAATGCAATCCGGGCCACAGCTTCCAGGCTGCTTATGCGCTGGAAGCCCCCAACCGCCCGGCCTTCCGCGGCCAGACCTATTTCTCGGGCTATGGCGAGGGCTGGGGCCTCTATACCGAATGGCTGGGCACGAAGCTGGGCATGTATGAGACGCCCTATGAGGAATTCGGCCGCGAGACATTCGAGATGTGGCGCGCGGTGCGGCTGGTGATCGATACCGGCATGCACTCCATGGGTTGGACGCGGCAGCAGGCGATCGACTATATGGCCAGTCACACCGCACTCGCGAAGCTCGACATCACCAACGAGGTCGATCGCTATATCGCCTGGCCGGCGCAGGCGCTGGCCTACAAGCTGGGCGAATTGTCGATCCGCAAGATGCGCGCCAAGGCCGAGGCGGAACTGGGCGACAAGTTCGACCAGCGCCCGTTCCACGACACGCTGCTGACCATGGGGTCGGTGCCGCTGCCGGTGATGGAGGCGGAGCTTGACCGCTTCATCCAGGCGGAAAAGGCCAAGGCCGCAGCCGGGGCTTCCGGTGCGGCGCGTTAAGCGCATTCTCCTCCCCCTGATCGGCGCGGCGCTCTGCATGGGCGCCGCGCCGATCCCCCCTTCGGCGGAGACCGAGAAGGCGGCGATCCGCCAGGTGATCGCCGACATGGAAGCCGCCTGGAACCGAGGTGATTTTCGCGGCTATATGGCGGGCTTTCTCAACCCCGGCGTCACCTTCGTGTCGCGCGGCCAATTCCAGCGCGACTGGCAGGGGACGCTCGACCATTATGTCCGCGACTATGGCGCCTCGCCCGAAACGCGCGGCACGCTCCATTTCTGCGACATCAGGATCGAGATGCTGGCGCCCGATGCGGCCCAGCTGATCAGCCGTTTCCACCTTGCCGCCAAACCCGGCCAGTCCGGCATCAACACGCGACTGATGCGCAAGGTCGAGGGCCGCTGGGTGATCGCCCTCAACCATGTGTCCGCGTTCGAACCGGACGCGACCCACCCTGCCTATTGCCAATGAGCGCCATGCCCCCAGCCGATCATCACGCCACGACGACCTTCCTCGGCCATCCGCGCGGCCTGTTCATCCTCTTCTTCACCGAATTGTGGGAGCGCTTCTCCTTCTACGGCATGCGGGCGCTGCTGATCTTCTACCTGACCAAGCAGTTCCTCTTCTCCGACGAGCGCGCGGGCATGCTCTATGGCGCCTATATCGCGCTGGTGTTCGTCAGCCCGCTGGTCGGCGGCTGGCTCGCCGATCGCTACCTCGGCGCGCGCAAGGCGGTGCTGTTCGGCGGCATCGTCATCGCCTGCGGCCATGTCCTGCTCGGCCTCGATGCGCTGGGCGGCGACCGTGGGAGCGCGACCCGCATCTTCCTCGCCGGCATGGCGGTGATCGTGGTCGGCACCGGCTTCCTCAAGGCCAATGTCTCGGTGCTGGTCGGCCAGCTCTATCCCCGCGACGACATACGGCGCGATCCGGCCTACACCATCTTCTACATGGGCATTAACCTCGGCGGCGCACTCGGCCCGCTCGTCTGCGGCCTGCTGGGCGAAACGATCGGCTGGTCCTGGGGCTTTGGCGCGGCGGCGCTGGGCATGATCCTGGGCATCATCGTCTTCGTCATGGGCAGGCCATTGTTGCAGGGCCAGGGCGAAGCGCCCGATCCGGCCTGGCTGGCAAGCCCGCTGTTCGGCATCCGGCGCGAATATTGGCTTTACGCCAGCGCCCTGCCCTTCACCGCGGCGATGCTCGCCCTGCTCGCCAGCCCCGCGACGGTCGGCTATCTGCTGAGCGCCAGCGGCTTTGCCATGGGCATCGGTCTGGTCGCCTATGCCTGCCTGAAGCTCGATCCCGCAGCGCGCGGGCGGTTGCTGGTGGCGATCTTCCTGCTGGTGGTGCAGCCGGTCTTCTGGGGTCTGTTCGAACAGATCGGCTCCTCGCTCAACCTGTTCATCGACCGGCATGTCGACCGCACGGTATTCGGCATCACGGTGCCGGCCTCGCTGTTCCAGGCGGTCGGCCCCTTCTCCATCTTCCTGCTCGCGCCCTTCTTCGCCTGGCTATGGCTGAAGCTCGGCCGGCGCGGGCTGGAGCCATCCACCCCCGCCAAGTTCGGTCTGGCCATCATCCAGGTCGGGGCCGGTTTCCTGCTGCTGGTCGGCGCTGGCATGATGCTGCCGGGGGCGAAGATGCCGATGCTCTTCATCCTGCTGCTCTACCTGCTCCACACCATGGGCGAGCTGTGCCTGTCGCCGGTCGGACTGGCAGCGATGTCGCGCCTGTCGCCGCCCCATATGCTGGGGCTGATGATGGGCACCTGGTTCTTGGCGACGGCGGGCGGCAATTTCATGTCGGGCGTGATCGCCGCCGCCATCGGCGCATCGGCAGGGGCAGACCAGGCCGGCACGGTGCTCGCCGCCTATGGCCGGATCGGCGGCCTTGCCATGCTGATCGGCCTCATCATCCTGATCGTATCGCCGCGTATCGGCCGCCTCATGCAACAAGGCGGCCGATAAGAGGTCAGTTACTCCGCGCCAGCAGCGCGACCAGTTCATCCTTCCAGAATTTCGCCCAAGTGTGGGTGCTATGCCCCCGCGTCTCGGGCGAATAGGGGATCAGCTTGTAACGGGTGGTCTTCAGCCGTTTGGCTGCCGTTTCGGCCATGCCCATTTCCGGCGGATTGATGAAGTCGTCGGAGGAATTGATCCAGGTCATCGGCGCGCTGATCTTCTCCAGATCGGCGGACGGATCATAATCGCGCGACGAATCCAGCTGATAGAGATAATCATTGGCGTCGCGGCTGGCGATGTCGCGATCGAACCGCTCCTTCCAATAGGTGTCGACCGCGTCGCGCGTGGGGAATTGCACCTGCATGTACCAGGCAGCGGCACCCGCAATCTGCGACAGGCTGGATGCCGTGCGCAGGCCGAGCAGCGGCTGCGCCTTGTAATTGCCGTCCTGCCAGGCGGGATCGGCGCGGATGCCGTCCATCGCCGCCTTGCGCCACATCCGGTTGCGCCCGGCGATCGGCGCCGCCTGGCACGCCATCGGCATCAGCGCACTGGCAAAGCCGGGATGCTTTTCGCCCCAGACGAAGATGTGCATGCAGCCCATCGAGGTGCCGAAGGTCAGCCGCAGATGATCGACCTTCAGCCCATCAACCAGCATGCGGCGCTGCGCCTCGACCATGTCGTCATAATCATAGTGCGGGAAGGCCATGCGCAGACCGTCGCTGGGCTTGGAGGAATCGCCATGGCCGATATTGTCGGGCAGGATGATGAAATAGCGGCGCACGTCGAGCGGCTGGCCGGGGCCATAAAGTTCGTCGGCAAATTGCGGCTGCAGGAATTGCGCGCCGGATCCGCCGGTGCCGTGCAGGATCATCACCGCATTGTCGATCCGCCCCTTGGCGTCGCGATGCGGCGTGCCGATGGTGCGATAATGCATCCGCAGTTCCGGTAACTTCTCGCCTGAACGAAAGGCGAAATCGCGGATGACATGGTCGCCCTGCTTGACCTGCGCGGTATCGAAGCCCTGCGCCAATGCCGGCGTGGCGAGCAACAGTGCGGCTGCGGCGGCGAGCCGGGGCCATCGGTTCTTCATGTTCTGGTCCTCCCTTGGAACTTTACGAAGATGATGCATATCCGCATTTGACAGATTTGGTATACGATGTACGGTTCGCCGCAAATTTAGGCAACAGGCAGAGTCATGATCCCGAAAAACATCGCATATTCCGCCCTTCCCCTGCTGCTGACGGCACTGGCTGCGCCGTCGATCGCCGCCGACAAGCCTGCCCCGGCGGAGAAGGAAGAGGCCAAGAAAGACGATAGCGCCGTCGCCCCGGTCGAGGAACAGGCGATGCCCAGCCGCGCGTCGGTGACGGTCGCCGGCAAGCTGATCCAATACACCGCCACGCCCGGCACGCTGACGATCCGCAACGATGCCGGCGAGCCGATCGCGAGCATGTTCTACACCGCCTATGTCGCCGATCGGGCCAAGGGCGCGAAGGAACGCCCCGTCACCTTCCTGTTCAACGGCGGTCCGGGTTCGTCGACCATGTGGCTGCACGTCGGCTCCTTTGGCCCCGTCCGGGTGGATACGCCCACGCCCGATACCGCCCGCCCCGCACCCTTCGCCATCGGCCCCAATCCCGACAGCCTGATCGACCGCAGCGACCTGGTCTTCATCGACGCGATCGGCACCGGCCTGTCGCGCCCGCTCGGCAAGGCACAGGGCAAGGATTTCTGGGGCGTCGATCCGGACATCGATGCCTTTGCCAGCGCCATCCAGCGCTATCTGACGATCAACAATCGCTGGAACGCGCCCAAATTCCTGCTCGGCGAAAGCTATGGCACGCTGCGCGCGGCGGGCCTGGTCAACACGCTGCAGGAACGCGGCGTGCAGATGAACGGCGTGGTGCTGCTGTCGTCGATCCTGAACTATGGCATCCGCAATCCGGGCTATGACCAGATCAACGTCACCTATCTGCCCAGCTATGCCGCGACCGCCTGGTATCATAACCGCCTGCCCAACCGGCCGGCGACGCTGGAGCCGTTCCTGAGCGAGGTGCGCGCCTTTGCCCTGGGGCCCTATCTGTCCGCGCTGGCCAAGGGCGACGACCTGCCCGATGGCGAGCGCGATGCGATCGCGACCCAGCTGGCCGCCTATACCGGCCTGTCCAAGGGCTTCATCCTGCAGAACAAGCTGCGCGTCGACCTCGGCCGGTTCCGCAAGGAGCTGATGCGCGACAGCAGCCGCACCGTCGGACGGCTCGATTCCCGCTTCGTCGGCATCGATGTCGACGACAGCGCCGCCGACCCCGAATTTGACGCGGCCGACACCTCGATCAGCGGCGCCTATATCGCGGCGCTCAATTCCTATCTGTTCGGCACGCTGGGCTATAAGACGCCGCTCAGCTACCGCCCGAATTTCTACAAGGAGATCAGCCCGGCCTGGGACCAGCGCCATCGCGCACCGGGCGGCGGCGGCCGGCCGATGCCGGCGGCGGACACCGCGCTGGACCTGGCCCGCGCGATGCGCACCAACAGCCACCTGAAAGTGCTGTCGCTCAACGGCTATTATGACATGGCGACGCCCTTTGCCGGCGCCGAATATGACCTAAAGCATATGCAGCTCGACAAGGCGCTGCAGGCCAATATCAGCTATCGCTATTATGAATCCGGGCACATGATCTACATCCACCCGGAGTCCATGAAGGGCCTGCGCCGCGACCTGCTGGCCTTCTACGACAGCGCGGCGGAATAGGCGGCAGGACGGGCGCGCGGGGATGGTCTTCCTATCCCCCCGCACCCGTCCTGACCGAGGGGCGTCACCCGTTCGATAGCGGAACACCCCTCCACCGGCTTCGCCGGTCCCCCTCCCCTTGCAGGGGAGGAATGGACATCCGGCTTTGCCCGCTTGCAGACGGCAGGCAACGCCCTCAGGGCATTGGCTGATCCACCACGAACAGGTGCGTCTGCGGCAGGGCCTGAAGATCGACCTCCTGCCCCGCAACTAACAGCCGGCCGAGGCGGCGGATATTATGGATGTCGGCTAGCGGATCGGCATCGAGCAATAGCAGGTCGGCGATCTTGCCCGGCTCCACCGTGCCCAGATCCTGGAGCCGGCCCGCCGCCCGCGCGCCGTTGCGGGTTGCCGCGACGATCGCCTGCATCGGCGTCATGCCCAGTTCCACCAGCCCCTCGATCGCCAGCAGGCTCCCCTCGCCCGGCTCCTGCTCCGGCGATTTGGGGCTGCGGCGAAACTCGGGCGCATCGCCCAGATAATTGTCAGTCGCGATCGTGACGGGACATCCGGCCGCGACCAGCCGCTCGGCATTGCGCCGCTCGATCTCCGCATCGTCGCCACGCATCGCTGCCCGGCGACGCAGTTCGGTGCTGGTCAGCGCCGGCGGCATTTGCGCAATGTCCGCCACCGCCTTGGCGCGCCTGGCAATCTGCTTCTGTCGCACCGCGCCGGTGACCATGTTGGACCGCATCGCGCACAGCGTCCCCTTTGACAGGATCAGCGCGATCAGATCGTCGGGATAGTCGCGGCTCAATATCTCGGGATGCTGGATCAGGTCGATCCCCGCCTCGACCGCCAGGCGCAGCCCTTCCGAACTGGTGGCATGGGTTTCGGCCATCTTGCCGCGCTTGTGCGCCTCCGCCACGATCACCGCCTGCTGGCGCGGCAAAAAGCCGATCAGCGAGGGCATCATGAAATGGCTGGTGCCGCCATATTTGAGGAAATCGACGCCCCGATCGAGATAGGCGCTGACGGCGGCGCGCAATTGTTCCGGCGTCATGTCCATCAATTCCTCGCCCATGCCCTGGGCCAGCAGGTCGTTCCACTGTTCCTGGAACAGGGTCAGGTCGCGATCGCCGGTCAGCGAATAGGTCAGCGAAAATGGCCCACCCCAACCCAATATGTTGCCCGCCACCAGCATGCGCGCGCCGATCGCCTGGCCGCTGGCGATCCGGTCGCGCACCGCCAGCAGCGGCGGCAGCACGCCATAGCTGTCACGCATGGTGGTGACGCCCGCGCGTAGCTGGCGCTGGGCAAATTCGAGCGCCAGTTCCTCGTTCCGGTCGGCATAGCGCGATGAGGTGTCGCGGCGCGCCGGGTTGCCATAGACGGTCGCATGAACATTGGAGTCGATGAAGCCGGGCAGCAGATAGCGCCCGCGGCCGTCGACCTGCCGGGCCGAGGCCGGCGCCTTCAGCTTTGCGCTGATCGCTGCGATGCGCCCATCCGCAACGAGCACGTCCTGCCCCGCCTTTGCTGCGGCCCCGGTGCCGTCGATGACGGTTACGTCGCGTATCCATATTGTTTCAGCTGCAACAATATCGGGCCGGAACAGCCCCAGAGCCGCCCCAGACAGCAGCAGGGCACGAACAATTTTTCTATTTATTTTCATATCACTAACTCCCCGTTCGACGCTTTTCGCCGGCGACTGCAGACTGACATTTAACTGCAATCTTGACAGCCTCCTGCAGCCTCAGCATGATTAAAGTATACGATATTCAATATACATTGAAGCGGTCAAAGAGCCGCAAAGACAGAGAGAGGAGCTGAAAACCCGTCCGGGGGACCGTCAGGCGGTCCGGTACGCAGGAGCCGACATCGGCGCAGCATCCCACATTGCTGCGCATGCAAAATCATAATCTGTGTCGAATGAATTGAATCCTAGCGATTACAAGGGGATAGACCAATGATGACGATCCGACCGGCGGGCCTGTACGGCCGCCGCAATGCCTTGCTGTTGCTGTCGACCATCCTGGCCGGCGGCGGCTTGGGTTCCACCGCCCAGGCCCAGGAGGCGGCCCAGCCCTCCACCGATATCGTCGTTACCGGCTCGCGCCTGGTCCGCACCGATCTGACCGCGCCCAGCCCGATTTCGGTCATGGGCAGCGAGGATGTGAAGCTGTCGGGCAACGTCACGCTGGAAAAGACCCTGAACGAGATGCCGCAGCTGGCGTCGGGCAACACCTCCACCGTCAATAATGGCGGCGGGTCGGGCGTGCTGACCGCCAATCTGCGCGGCCTGGGCAACACCCGCACGCTGGTGCTGGTCAATGGCCGCCGCTTCATCCCCGCCGATTCCAACGGCAATGTCGACCTTGCCTCCATTCCCGATGCCCTGATCAAGCGGGTCGAGATCATCACCGGCGGCGCGTCGGCCGTCTATGGCTCCGATGCGATCGCCGGCGCGGTCAACTTCATCCTCGACGACAAGTTCGAGGGCGTCGAAGCCAGCGCCCAATATGGTATCAGCGACCGCGGCGACGCCGAATCGAAGAAGCTCGACCTGACGTTCGGCACCAGCACCGCCGATGGCCGGGGCAATATCACCCTGTCGGGCAGCTGGACGCGCCAGTCGTCGATCACCCAGAATGATCGTGGTTTCAGCCGCACGCCGCTCGGCGAAGTCAATGGCCAGCTGGTCTATTCGGGTTCGGGCAGCATCCCCGGCACCCGCGTGCCGCTGAGCGCGGCGCAGCGCGCCGCCCTGACCGGCGTCAACCTGACCCCCGGTGGCAGCTGCACGTCCGTCACCGGCATTCGTTTTGGCGAGAATGGCACCGTCCTGCCCTATTGCCAGCCGGAAGATACCTACAACTACGCGCCCTATAATCTGCTGCAGCGCCCGCTCGATCGCTTCAACGTCGCCGCCAACGCCCATTATGAGGTGGCCGACAAGATCACCGCCTATGCCGAGGCTTATTTCGTCAACGCCAAGAATGACATGATCCTGGCGCCCGACAGCTTCACCCCGCTGACGCCCGGCGCCGCGTCATCGACATTGCTGATCCCCAACTATGCCAGCAATCCGGTGCTGCCCGAAAGCCTGCGCCAGTTCTTCACCAACAATGCCGCCATCTTCGACACCAATGGCGACGGCACGGCGGAAATCGTCGGCGGCGGCCGCCGCGCCGACGAACTGGGCACGCGCAACTATCGCTATGAACGGCAATCCTACCAGATCACCACCGGCCTGCGCGGCGATGTGTCGCTGCTGGGTAGCGACTGGAAGTGGGACGCCTTCTACCAATATATGCGCAACCGCACCGACACCCGCAACGAGGGTCTGATCTCGCAAACCCGCCTGTCGATGGGTCTGGACGCGGTCATCGATTCCTCGGGCAATGTCGTCTGCCGCAACCAGTCGCTAGGCTGCGTCCCCGTGTCGATCCTGGGCCTCAATTCGATCAGCCAGGAAGCCGGCGCCTTCCTGACCCCGGTCCGCGAAAGCCATGACATCTTCACCCGCCAGGTCGCGGGCGCCAGCATCGCCGGCACCCTGTTCGAACTGCCGGCCGGCCCTGTCTCGGTCGCGCTGGGCGCCGAATATCGCAAGGACAAATATACGTTCAGCCCCAGCCCGCTCGACCTGGCCAATGAATATGGCGCGGTGTCGCAAAAGGCGCTGGCCGGTGCCTATGACGTCAAGGAACTGTTCGGCGAACTGCGCATCCCGATCCTGGCCGACATGCCCTTCTTCGACACGCTCGCGATCGAGGGTGCGGCCCGCTATTCGGATTACAGCTCGGTCGGCAAGGTCTTCACCTGGAAGCTGGGCGGCGAATATGCCCCGGTCAGCTGGATCCGCATCCGTGGCGCCTATAACAGCGCGATCCGCGCGCCCAATATCGCCGAACTCTATACGGCGGTGACGCGCGGCTATTCCAGCGGCACCGATCCCTGCGCCATCCCGACCTCGGGCGGCGACAGCCGTAGCGACGCGCTCAAGAATTTCTGCGTCGCCACCGGCGTACCGGCGGGCGAGATCGCCAACTTCACCCAGGCGACGCTGGGCCTCAACCAGGACAGCGGCGGCAATCCGAACCTGCACGAGGAAAAGTCGAAGACCTACACGATCGGCGCCGTCATCTCGCCGCCCTTCATCCCGCGCCTCAACATCACGGTCGATTATTTCAACGTGAAGGTCGACGACGCGATCATGACCGTCAACGCGCAGCAGACGATGAACGACTGCTACACGATGATGGATGCCGGCAGCGCCACCTGCCGGGCGATCACGCGCCTGGGCAATGGTCAGCTCGACTATGTCAGCGTGTCGAGCAACAATATCGGCTCGCTCAAGGTCAACGGTATCGACGCGCAGGTCGATTATCGCGTGCCGCTGCCCGGCGCGCTGTCGCTGGGCGATGATGCCAGCCTGTCGCTGCAGGCGATCGCCAGCTGGCTGTTCGAGCGCACGACGCAGGTGCTCGCCACCTCCGCCCCGCAGGATTGCGCCGGCTATTATGGCGCGGGCTGTTCGGTCGGCACCGGCGGCTTCATCACCCCGGACTTCAAGCTGAACCTGGGCGCCACCTATGCCAGCGGCCCCTTAAGCTTCCGCCTGCAGGGCCGGATGATCGGCGACCTGAAGCTCTATCCGACCGCGACCAATGTGGTGAAGTCGGTGGACCCGGTCTGGTATCTCGACACCAGCTTCTCGATCGACGCGACGGAGACCTTCTCCTTCTTCGGCGGCGTCAACAACCTGCTCGATCGCCAGCCGCCGATCCTGGGCACGACGCTGGTCGGCGACGCCAATACCGACGTGTCGCTCTATGACACGCTGGGTCGCCGCTACTTCGTCGGCGCGCGGATGAAGTTCTGACCCGTTAGACGGGCGGGCCGGAGCCGTGGCGCTCCGGCCCGCCACTCACAACAGCTATAGAGGAGAGCGTCGCATGGCCGTCCGGTCCCGTCCCATTCTCGCCCTGGCGGCGCTGCTCCTGAGCGGCAGCGCGCTCGCGGCGCCCGAAGCATCCAATGCGCCGGCGGCAAAGACCGCCGATCCCATTCCCGCCCGCAACCAGGGCGTAGGGCCGTTCCAGCGCACGGTGCTGCGCCATGTCTATATGATCGACGGCACCGGCGCCCCGGCGCAGGGGCCGTTCGACATCGTCCTGTCGAACGACCGCATCGCCGAAATCAAGTCGATCGGCGCGCCCGGCGCGATCAATCCGGCGTTGCGCGCCGCGCCCGGCGACCATGAGATCGACCTGGCCGGCGCCTATGTCATGCCTGGCTTCGTCGACGCCCATGTCCATCTTCATTCGCTGAGCGACGCGCAGAAAGTGCCGTCCGACTATATTCTCAAGCTCTGGATGGCGCATGGCATCACCTCCGTCCGCGACCTGGGCAGCGGCCATCCGATCGAATGGCTGGCCGACATCAAGGCGCGCAGCGCCCGCAACGAGATCGTCGCCCCACGCATCGACATCTATCCGATGTTCCACCAGATACGCGGCCCGGTGAACGATGCCGCCACCGCCCGCGCGGTGATCCAGGAGGCGAAGAAGCGCGGCGCCGACGGCATCAAGTTCATCGGCGGCGCGCCGGAGGATGTGCTCTACGCAGCACTCGACGAGACGAAGAAGCTCGGCCTGCACAGCACCATGCACCATGCTCAGCAACTGGTCGCCTATGCCAATGTGCTGGGCACGTCGGGCGCGGGCCTCGAAAGCATGGAACATTGGTATGGCCTGCCCGAGGCGATGTTTACCGACCAGCGTATCCAGGCCTTTCCCACCGACTTCATCAACAATGACGAGCAGATGCGCTTCGGCGAGGCCGGGCGGCTGTGGGCGCAGGCGGCCGAACCGGGGTCGGACCAGTGGAACAAGGTGATGGACAGGCTGCTGGAACGCGGCTTCACCCTGGATCCCACCTTCACCGCCTATCTCACCAGCCGGGACTTCATGCGGATGAGCCGGGCGCAATGGCATGCCGACTACACCCTGCCGGCGCTGTGGGACTATTATCGCCCGAGCCGCACCAATCATGGCGCCTATTGGTTCGACTGGACCACCGAGCATGAAATGGCGTGGAAGGACAATTATCGCCGCTGGATGCGGTTCGTGAACGACTATAAGAACCGTGGCGGCCGCGTCACCGTGGGCAGCGATAGCGGCTATATCTACAATCTCTATGGCTTCGGCTATATCCAGGAGATGGAATTGCTGCGCGAGGCGGGGTTCAGCCCGCTGGAGGTGATCCACGCCGCGACGCAGGAAGGGGCCCGGCTGCTCGGCCATGAGGACCAGATCGGCACCATCCGCGTCGGCCGCAAGGCGGACCTCGTGGTCATCAAGGGCAACCCGCTGGCCAACATGAAGCTGTTGTTCGGCACCGGATCGATCAGGCTCGATGATGCGACCGGCAAGGTCGATCGGGTCGGCGGCGTCGATTACACGATCAAGGACGGCATCATCTATGATGCAAAGGCGTTGCGCGCTGAAGTCCGCGCCATGGTCGCCCGGCAGAAGGCCGAGCGCGGCATGCCACCGGGCATCATGACGATCGAGAATGCGGAGGCCTCTACGCTACCATGAGGTCTTCGCACGACAGGCAGAAGGCGGCCTTTGAGGCCTGACCGGAGCCTGTCGACGGGCGCTCTTTCCTGTTGCCGACAGCCCTTGTCGGCAGCGGGGAAGAGCGCCGATTTACCTTTACCCCGTCAACCGCCCGCCGGGCCGAAGCGGGCCACCATGTCATAGGCGTCAGCCAGGAAGACCTGGCGGACATAGGTGATCGGATCGCCGCCGCGCCAGGTATGGCGCTCGACGCACAGGCAGGGCGCACCGGGCGCGATGCCAAGCTGGGCGGCCTCCTCCCGCGTCGCCCCCACGGCCGAAATCCGGTTTTCCGCCTCGGTCCAGGGCACATGCTGCAGCAGCCAGGTGCCCGGCGAAATGCTGTCGAAATCGCCATCGACGATCGCGGGCACGGCGCGGGTCGCGATCAGGCGATGCTCCGCCGCCAGCGGCCGATCATCGGCGCAATGAATGCCATCCAGTTCCAGCAGTTGCGCGCCATTGGCCAGCGCCGCTTCCTCGTCGCGCCCGGCAATCGGGCCGCGCACCTGCCGCCGGGTCAGGCGATAACTGTGCCGCTGGCCGCGTTCGCCGATCTGGACGGCAAGGTCCGGGATATCCAGCACCATCGAATGGACGCGCGGCCGGGCGACGAAGCTGCCCGCCTTCTTGCGCCGCTCGACCAGGCCAGCCGATTGCAGCGCCGACAGCGCCTTGTTCACGGTCATGCGCGAACAGCCATGCGCCTGCATCAGTTCCTGCTCGGTCGGCAGCCGGTCGCCCGGCGACAGCGTGCCGGCCAGGATGCGGGCCTCGAAATCGGCGCGGATCTTCTCGTGCAGCGGCTGTTTCACGCGGTCAGTTTCTCCAGCGTCCGGCGATAGCGGGTGGCGATGGTCTCGCGGGCGCGATGCCGCCCGCCGCTTACCATCTGCACGCCCCGGCGCCAGACCGTATCGATCGCCTCGCGCCCGGCGCCGAAGATCAACCCATCCAGCACACGCTCGACCGGGCGATGGGACAGTGAGGAATGATCAAGGTCCAGCGTGACGAAATCGGCCGATGCGCCGACCCGCAATCCGGCCGCGGCGCCCAGCGCCTGCGCGCCGCCGGCCACTGCCGCACGATAAAGGCGATCGCCGGTCGACATACCCGCTTCGCGCGCCAGCACATTGCGCTGCTGCAGGCCCAGGCGCTGGCCATATTCCAAAAGTCGCAATTCCTCGGTCGCATCGATGCGGACATTGGAATCGCTGCCGACGCCATAGACGCCGCCGGCATCCAGGAAGGGTTCGGCCGGGAAGAGGCCGTCGCCCAGATTGGCTTCCGTGATCGGACAGAGGCCGGCTACCGCGCCGCTGGCCGCCATTGCCCGCGCCTCATCCTCATTCATATGGGTCGCATGGACCAGGCACCAGCGGTTGCTCACCGGCGCATGATCTAGCAGCCACTCGACCGGCCGCTGGCCGCTCCAGGCGATGCAGTCGGCCACTTCCTTCTGTTGCTCGGCGATATGGATATGAACCGGATTATGGCCCGCGATCCGGGCGAGCAGCGCCAGTTCGTCGGGCGCGACCGCGCGCAGGCTGTGCGGTGCGACGCCGACCACGGCATCGGGCAGGTTTCGTGCTCCCGTGATTGCCGCCTCGCGCAATCGGGCGAAGCCGTCCAGATCATGGATGAAACGCCGCTGGCCCGCGCTCGGCGCCTGCGCGCCGAAACCCGACCAGGCGTAGAAGACCGGTAACAGCGTCAGACCGATGCCGCTTTCCGCCGCCGCCGCCATGATCGCCAGGCTGGTTTCGGCCGGGTTGGCATAGGGCGCGCCGTCCGCGGCGTGATGCAGATAGTGAAATTCGCCGACGCGGGTGAAGCCGCTTTCCAGCATCTCGACATAGACCTGGGAAGCGATCGCCGCGATATCATCCGGGTCCATACGGTCGACGAAGCGGTACATGAGGTCGCGCCAGGTCCAGAAACTGTCGCCCGCCGGGCCGCGCACCTCGGTCAACCCCGCCATCGCCCGCTGGAAGGCATGGCTGTGCAGATTGGGCAGGCCCGGCAGCGCGACAGGGTGACGGATATCCTCGGCCTGCGGGGCGGTGCCTTGCTCGATCGACGCGATCGTGCCGTCATGCAGCAGCATCCGGACCTCCCGCGCCCACCCCTCCGGCAGCAACACATGGTCGAAAAACAGGGACGTCATGGACTGCAAATCTCCCGGACCGATATAATGTCTATACATTAAATATCGAATCATGCAATCTGGGCGGGAGGCCGTGAAGGGAGGCTGGCGATGACGATGATATGCGATCGGCTATGGACCAATGCCCGGCTGGCGACGATGGCGGGCGGTGGGATTGGCGCGATCGAGGACGGCGTGATCGCCGCGCGCGATGGCCGCATCATCTATGCCGGTCCGCGTGCCGATGCCCCTGTCTTCGCCCCCACCGAAACGATCGACTGCGCCGGCCGCTGGATCACGCCGGGCCTGATCGACTGCCACACCCATCTGGTCCATGGCGGCGATCGCGCCGCCGAGTTCGAGCTGCGCCTGGCCGGCGCCTCTTATGAAGAGATTGCGCGTGCCGGTGGCGGCATCGTCTCGACCATGCGCGCCACCCGCGCAGCGAGCGAGGCGGAACTGGTCGCCAGCGCCCTGCCCCGGCTCGACGCGCTGATCGCGGAAGGCGCCTCCACGGTCGAGGTGAAGTCCGGCTATGGCCTTGATCCCGCCTCCGAGCTGCGGATGCTGCGCGCCGCGCGCCAGCTTGGCCGCGAACGGCCGGTACGGATTGTCACCACCTTCTTGGGCGCCCACGCCCTGCCGCCCGAATATGCCGGCGATGCCGATGCCTATATCGCGATGCTGTGCGACGAATTGCTGCCCGCGGTCGCGGCCGAAGGGCTGGCCGATGCGGTCGACGCCTTTTGCGAGGGGATCGGCTTTTCGCCGGCGCAGACCGACCGGCTGTTCACCGCCGCGCGCGCGCTCGGTCTGCCGGTCAAGCTTCATGCCGAACAGCTTTCCAACCTGCATGGCGCCGCGCTCGCCGCCAGCCATGGCGCTCTGTCGGCCGATCATCTGGAATATCTGGACGAAGACGGCATCGCCGCCATGGCCCGTGCCGGCACGGTCGCGACCTTGCTGCCCGGCGCTTATTATTTCGTGCGCGAGACGAAGCTGCCGCCGATCGACGGGCTGCGCCGTGCCGGCGTGCCGATCGCGCTGGCGACCGACTGCAACCCCGGCACCTCGCCGCTCACCTCGCTGCTGCTGGTGATGAACATGGGCGCGACCCTGTTTCGCCTGACCATCGACGAATGCCTGGCGGGCGTGACCCGCAACGCGGCCCGCGCGCTCGGCCTTGCCGCCGACATCGGCACGCTGGAGGTCGGCAAAAGCTGCGACCTTGCCATCTGGGACGTAGAGCGCCCCGCCGAACTGGTTTATCGCATGGGGTATAACCCGCTCCATGCCCGCATCTGGAGTGGTCAATGAACGCTATCATCCTCGTCCCCGGCGAAGCTTCGCTGGCCGACTGGCGCGCCATCTATCGCGGCGCGACGGCCCGGCTTGATGGCGCGTCGGCCCCGCGCATCGCGCAAAGCGCAGCAGCGGTGGCGCGCATCCTGGCGAAGGGGGAGCCGGTCTATGGCATCAACACCGGCTTCGGCAAGCTGGCGAGCGTGCGGATCGGTGGCGAAGACCTCGCCACGCTCCAGCGCAATATCGTGCTGAGCCATGCCGCCGGCACCGGCGCCCCCTCCCCCGTGCCGGTCATCCGCCTGATGATGGCACTAAAGCTCGCCAGCCTGGGCCAGGGCGCGTCGGGCGTTCAGCCGCAGACGGTCGCCCTGCTGGAGGCGATGCTGGTCCAGGGGCTGACCCCGGTGGTGCCGGCCCAGGGGTCCGTCGGCGCCAGCGGCGATCTGGCGCCCTTGTCGCACATGGCCGCCGCGATGATTGGTGTCGGCGACATCATGCTGGACGGCGAGCGCCTGCCCGCCGCCGAAGCACTGGCCCGTGCCGGCCTCGCCCCGCTGGAACTTGGCCCCAAGGAAGGGCTGGCGCTGCTCAACGGCACCCAATTCTCGACCGCCAATGCGCTTGCTGGCCTGTTCGAGGCGGAAACGCTGTTCCAGTCCGCGCTCGTCACCGGCGCGCTCTCGACCGAAGCGGCCAAGGGCTCCGACACCCCCTTCGATCCACGCATCCACGCGCTGCGCCGCCATGCCGGGCAGATCGAGACCGCCGATGCGCTGCGCGGCCTGATGGCAGGCAGCGCCATCCGCGCGAGCCATCTGAAGGGCGATGAACGCGTGCAGGATCCCTATTGCCTGCGCTGCCAGCCGCAGGTGATGGGCGCCGCGCTCGACCTGCTGCGCCAGGCAGCGACGACGCTCGGCATCGAGGCCAATGGCGTGTCGGACAATCCGCTGATCTTCCCGGAAAGCGATGAGGCGCTGTCAGGCGGCAATTTCCATGCCGAGCCGGTCGCCTTTGCCGCCGACATGATCGCGCTCGCCATCTGCGAGATCGGATCGATCGCCGAGCGGCGCATCGCCATGCTGGTCGATCCGGCTCTGAGCGGCCTGCCTGCCTTCCTGACGCCGAAACCCGGCCTCAATTCGGGCTTCATGATCCCGCAGGTGACGGCGGCCGCTTTGGTCTCGGAGAACAAGCAGCGCGCCTATCCCGCCAGCGTGGATTCGATCCCGACCAGCGCCAATCAGGAGGATCATGTCTCCATGGCCGCCCATGGCGCGCGCCGCCTGCTCGACATGGCGGAAAATGCGACCGCGGTGATCGGCATCGAATTGCTGGCGGCGGTGCAGGGCATGGACTTTCACGCCCCGCTCACTTCCAGCACGGCACTGGAAGCGACGCGTGCCTGCGTCCGGGATCAGGTGCCGCACCTGACCGACGACCGCCATTTCCATCCCGATATGGAGGCGGCCAACCGCATCGTCCGATCGGGCGCGCTGGCGGCGGCGGCTGGTCACGCCCTGCCGGTGCTGGGATGAACGACTGGCTCGACATCCGGCGGGGCGAGGCGGCGTTGATCGTCGCCTTTCCCCACACCGGCACCGATCTCGCCGATGTCGGCAACGCGTTCCGCTCGCCCTGGATCGCGCGCGCGGATGCCGACTGGTGGGTGGACCAGCTTTACGCCTTCGCTTGCGATCTGGGCGCGACGACGATCCGCACCGCCATTTCGCGCAGCGTGATCGACGTCAATCGCGATCCTTCGGGCGCCTCGCTCTATCCGGGACAGGCGACGACCGAACTCTGCCCGACCACCGATTTCGATGGCGCGCCGCTCTATGCCGGCGCCGTCCCCGATGCGGCTGAGATCGACCGACGGCGGGCCAACTGGTTCACGCCCTATCATGCTGCGCTGCAGGCGGAGATCGACCGGCTGCGCGCCCGGCATGACCGGGTCGTCGTCTATGACGCCCATTCGATCCGCAGCATCGTGCCGCGCCTGTTCGACGGCGCATTGCCGCAGTTCAACATCGGCACCAATTTCGGAACGACCTGTTCGCCAGAGCTGACCGCCGAGGTCGCCCGGCTCTGCGCGGCAAGCGGCATGAGCCATATCGTCGACGGTCGTTTCCGTGGTGGCTGGACCACGCGCCATTATGGCCGGCCCGAACAGGGCGTCCATGCGATCCAGATGGAGCTGGCCATGCGCGGCTATCTCCAAGAACCGGCCGAGCGCACCGAAGCCAGTTGGCCGCCGCCGCTCGACCCGGCCCATGCCGCGCCGCTGACCGCCACCCTCACCGCCATCTTGAAGGCCTGCCTCGCCTTCACCCGCCAGGAAGGCTGAACGTTCATGACCCGCATCGACAATAGCCGCATCATCAAGCCCGCCACCGGCACCGATCTCAGCGCCAAGAGCTGGCTGACCGAAGCGCCGCTGCGCATGCTGATGAACAATCTCCATCCCGACGTCGCGGAGCGGCCCGAGGAACTGGTCGTCTATGGCGGCATCGGCCGCGCCGCGCGCGACTGGGAAAGCTATGACCGGATCGTCGAGACACTGAAGCGGTTGGAGGACGACCAGACCTTGCTGGTCCAGTCGGGCAAGCCAGTCGGCGTGTTCCGCACCCATCGCGATGCGCCGCGCGTACTGATCGCCAACTCCAATCTGGTACCGCACTGGGCCAATTGGGAGCATTTCAACGAACTCGATAAGCGGGGCCTGGCCATGTACGGCCAGATGACTGCCGGGTCCTGGATCTATATCGGCACCCAGGGCATCGTGCAGGGCACCTATGAGACGTTCGTCGAGATGGGGCGCCAGCATCATGGCGGCAGCCTCAGCGGCAAATGGCTGCTGACAGCGGGCCTCGGCGGCATGGGCGGCGCCCAGCCGCTCGCCGCCGTCATGGCCGGCGCCTCCTGCCTGGCGATCGAATGCCAGCCGAGCCGCATCGAGATGCGCCTGCGCACCGGCTATCTGGATGTCGCGGCCGCGACGATCGAGGAAGCCATGGCGATCATCGAGAAAAGCTGTGCCGAGAAGAAACCCGTCTCGGTCGGCCTGCTCGGCAACGCGGCCGAGATCCTGCCGGAAATGTTCGCTCGCGGCATTCGCCCCGACCTGCTGACCGACCAGACCAGCGCCCATGACCCGGTCAATGGCTATCTGCCCGTCGGCTGGAGTGTTGCCGAGTGGTTCGAGCGGCGCGAGCGCGAGCCCGAAGCGGTGGCCAAGGCGGCCAAGGCCAGCATGGCCGTCCATGTCCGCGCCATGCTGGATTTCCAGGCGGCGGGCGTACCCACGACCGATTATGGCAATAATATCCGTCAGATGGCGAAGGACGAGGGCGTGGACAATGCCTTCGACTTCCCCGGCTTCGTCCCCGCCTATATCCGCCCGCTCTTCTGTCGAGGGATCGGCCCGTTCCGCTGGGCGGCGCTGTCCGGCGATCCGGAGGATATCTACAAGACCGACGCCAAGGTGAAGGAACTGCTGCCCGACAACGCCCATCTCCACAACTGGCTCGACATGGCGCGGGAGAAGATCCACTTCCAGGGCTTGCCCGCGCGCATCTGCTGGGTTGGCCTGGGCGATCGCCATCGCCTCGGCCTCGCCTTCAACGAGATGGTGGCGAAGGGCGAACTGAAGGCCCCCGTCGTCATCGGCCGCGACCATCTCGACAGCGGCTCTGTCGCCTCCCCCAATCGCGAGACCGAAGCGATGATGGATGGATCGGAAGCGGTCAGCGACTGGCCGCTGCTCAATGCACTGCTCAACACCGCATCGGGTGCGACCTGGGTGTCGCTGCATCATGGCGGCGGCGTCGGCATGGGCTATAGCCAGCATAGCGGCATGGTGATCGTCGCCGATGGCACAGCGGAAGCGGCCGCGCGGCTGGAACGGGTGCTGTGGAACGACCCGGCAACCGGCGTGATGCGCCATGCCGATGCGGGGTACGAAATCGCGCGCGACTGTGCCCGTGAAAAGGGGCTGGATCTGCCGGGGATATTGGGCTGAGCCGCCGGCTCAGCCCGGATCAGGCGAGCTTGCCGGCCAGCATCTGCAGCGAGGCCGCATAATAGTCGGTCGACAGGCCTGCCGGTTGCGGCAGGCCCATGATCTTGCCGGCAATCGCCATGCCACCCGCCGACAGCGCATAGGGGGCGACCTCCCCGGACTGGACATCGACCCAGGCCGGGATCGGCTGTTGCCGGGTCACATAGCCCTGCCAATAGTCCCGGATCGGCTTCAGCAGCGCAGCCCGACGCCCGGCCTGGGCGTAAAGCGGCACGCGGATCGCGTCGAAGCCGAAACGGGCGGGCTTGCCCACGGCCGGCACGACCATGTCATGCCCCATCACATCCACCCAATCGGTCGGCAACTTGAGCGGACCGAATTGCGCCGCCGCCATCAGCGCCTCGCTGTCGCTGATGATCCGCCCCCAGGCGGCCTCGCCATCCAGGCGACGGAAGGCGTCGAGCGCGGGCCAGACGAAATAGGAAGGATTGAGCGTCACCGCCTCCGGCGTAACGAAGCCCTGCAGGCCGGGCAGCAGCAATTTGCGCCCATGGCGTTCCAGCACCAGATGCTGGCGGATGGCAGCGCGGATCTCGGCCGAACGGCTGGCATAACGCCCCTCGCCCCAGCTTTTCGCGGCTTCGGCCAGCGCCCAGGCGATGAACAGGTCGCCATCGGTCGCATTATTGGTGTCGGCCACCGGATTGGGCTGCCGGGGATCATAACGCCAGGCGTAAAGCGCCATGTCGGGCCGGACCAGATTGCTATCGGTCCAGCGCAGGATAGCGTCGAACGCTTCGCGGTCATCGTTCCACAATGCCAGGCCCAGGCCATAGCCCTGCCCCTCGCTATGGCTGACACCGCCATTGCCATTGTCGACGATGCGGCCCGACGGATCGAGAAAGGCGGCCTTGAACCGGGCCCAGTCGCCATTGGTCACGCTGCTGCCCCGCGGCTGACGCGCCTTGGCGCAGGCTGCCGTGAAAACCAGTCCCATCCCCACCAGCAACGCACGCCGGTCAACGCCCATGGCGTATTTCCATGATGCCGTCGCGCCATTGCAGCACGGATGTATGCAGGTCCGCGCCGCCGCCCAGCGCCCGAAACCAGGCGTCATAGGCGCCACGCAGCAGCGGCGGCGCCATGTCCGCCCAGCGGCCATCGACATCGCCCTGGAGCGTTTCGGGCAAACCGACATGCTGGATCATGATTGCATCGTCCGTCATCCGCAATTGCGCCTCACCCCAGCCCAACGTCCGCCACAGCCGGTTGATCCGCGCCATCAGCGCATCCCCGTCCGAAATGTCGGCGACCTGAAGCAGCGATGCGATGCGCCGACCGACTGCGCCAAAAAAGGCGTCGGCCTGGCCACGGGTCGCGGTGCCGAACACCTCGCTGCCAATCATCGCGGTCAGCAGCGACAGCCCGTCCATCGTCCACTGATCGGTTTCGGCGGGCTGATATTCCACGGCTTCCCGGATCATCAATTGCCTCCCAGAGACTGTTTGATCCCAATCAGCGACTTGAACTCGTCATAGCTGCCGAAGGTGTTGATGCTCATCTCACCGCCGACCCGCGTGCTGGGGCTGACACGATAATAGATCGAGCCGTCCGCCGAAAGGGCAAAGCCGGTCTTGCTCAGGCTGTCATAATAAGAGCGCACATCGCTGTTCTGGGCTTTGAGGCCATCCAGCACCGCCTGTGCCGCCGGATCGGTCGGATAGACGTTGACCTGATCCTGGCTGTAGCTCTGATAGCCAGGCGCCACGCCGGCCTTCACCTCCAACAGGTCCGACGCATAGGCATAACGCACCGGCAGGCTGATGCTAAAGAAGCTCTGCGGGCTGAAATAGCCGCCGAAGCCATAGGTGAAGTAGTTCTGATTATTGTCGAAATCCTGATAGTTCACGTTGACGCCGCCGGTGATGGACGAGCGATCGCCGCGATAGAAGGGCAGATAGCCACCGACATTGGCCTGGAAGCCATGGTTCTTGCGGACGTCATGCCCAGCATATTTATAATAGGACAGGTCGCCATAGACCCCCGCCCCATCCTGATCATAAGAGAAGGACGCGCCACCACCGGTCCGCATCACCTGGCCCCACATCGCCCCGGTCACGGGATCGCGTGTGCCAGCATAGGACAGGACGCTGTCGGTCACTGGCTTGCGCTCAAACCAGGCGCGGGCCGTCGCATAGGGCGAGAAGCGCGGGCTGATCGCAGCATGCCAGGTCACGTCGCTATCCTCGAAACCGAGCGGCGTGACGCCAGCCTCCAGCTTCAGCAGCGGCGTCTCATAAGCAGCCGACAGCGCCACGCCGGACGCATGCTGGGTATCGGCATCCACCAGCGCGGACTCTTCCTGATCGACGATCCCCTGCGCTTCGGGCGTCGCATTGCGTCCGAAGCGGGCAAGCCCCGACCGGCTGGGACGACCGGCATCCAGCACCACGGCTTCCGCCCTGGCCTTGATCCGGCCGTTGCCAAGGCTGGTGGAGACTTCGGCCGATCCGGTCAGTTCCTTGAGTTCGCTCAGCCCCGCTTCACCCGATCGCTCGCGATAGCCGGTGCGCAGTTCGGCGCGCGGGCCGCTATCGCGGGTCAGGGTGCGGATCTCGGTCTGAATGCGGTCCATCACCGGATCGCCGCTTGTCATCATCGATCCGCCCGGCGCAGACGCCGGCACGCCAACCGCCGGATAGCCGCCCGGCATCGGCGCAGACTGGGCCACGACAGCGGGTGGGAAGCCGCCGGCTTCGCCAGCCTGCGGCATCGGCGCGAATGCCATGCCTGCTGGTGACGGCGCCTGTCCGGCCAGCCGCGCGCCCGATCCCAGTGCGAACGGATTGACCGCCGCCGGAGCGGCCGCAGCCGACTGGTTGCGGAACGGGTTGTTGCCCTGCATCGTCGCGGCAAAGGGGTTGCTGGCGGTGACATTGCCTGCGCCGCTCTGCGCGGCATAGACTTCCTTCGCACGCTTCAGATAGCGCAGCGCGGCGCCCTCGTCGCCCCGCGCCTGCTCCATCCGCGCCGCCGCCATGTAGATCTGATAATCATTGGGCGATTGCTGCAAGGCGCGCTCGATCGTGGCGCGTGCCAGATCCTTGTCGCCCGCTGCCCCCGCCGTCTCGATCAGGCCCATCAGCGCGCCCTTGTCATTGGGCGACTGGGCCAGGACCAGTTGGTAGGTCTGGGCTGCCTGGGCCGGCATACCACCCGACTGATAAAGCCGTGCCAGCGCGGCCAGCACTTCCTGATTGCCCGGCGCAGCGTTCCACGCGCCCTGCAGCAGGTCGAAGGCCTGGGCGTTCTGGCCTGCGAGCCGCAGCCGATCGGCCTGCGACGCCGCCATGATGCCGTTCATCCGCGCGACGACACGCTGGCCGTCGGGCGTATTGCCCGCCAGTTGCGCGGCGCGCTGCACGGCGCTGGTGGCAAAGGCATCGCGCCCGGTCTTGGCCAGCACGCGCACGATCGGTTCATAGCCGGCCGGGTCGGTGATGGTGCCGGCAGTCAGCGCCTGCTGCGCCAGTTGCGCCGCCCCTTCCCGGTCACCCAGTTCGAACATCGCATCGGCCACCGCAGCCTGCTTGGTCGGGTCGATGCCGGGGGTCGCGGCCAGTTGGCGCAGCTCCATCAGCGCATCGGCCTGCCGCCCCTGCGCGGCCATCGCCTTGGCCCGCTCGATCGCACCGTCCACCTTCAGGCCGACGGCGAAATTGCGCATCTGTTCCGTGCGCTGCATTTCGGGAATCCGCGCCATCAGCGTATCGGCGGCCGACGCCCGGCCGCGATCAGCGTTGAGCAGCGCCGCCGCATAGAGCCAGTCCGGGTCGCTCGACGATCCCAGCGAGTTGATCAACGATTCCGCCTCGGGCAGGCGCTGGCGCTGGATCAGATAACGGGCAAACTCATAACGGATCCACGGATCCTGCTGGTCCAGCAACAGGCCGGAATGAAATTCCTGTTCGGCGGTGACATCATCGCCGCGCGCGGCCGCGGCACGGGCGCGATCGCGCGCCGCCCGGCTCGCCAGCCGACCATCGGACTGCTTGGCCCCTTCATTTGCCTGCCGGTAGAGATCTGCCGCATCGGCATAGCGCCCCTGCCGCTCATAGATATCGGCCAGCAATTCGAGCGCCGGGCCGCGCTGCGGATAGCCGGAACGGACCAGCGCCTCGGCATCGGCCTGCGCGTCGCCAAGCCGGCCCTGCGCCAACGCCGCGCGCGCATCGGCCAGCCCGCCAAAGAAGCGCGCAGAAGCGAGCGCCTGCGCCCATTGCCCGGCCGAACCTCGCTGCGACGCCTGGTCGAGCAGGTCACGCGCTTCGCCAAAGCGCCCCTGGCGCAGGCGCACCAGGCCAAGGCCGCCCAGCGCGTCGGCATCATTGCGATTGGCCGCCACGGCGCGCTCGAATGCGCGCTCGGCGCCATCCAGATCATTGGCGTCAAGCGCCTTGAAACCGCTCGCGCGCGACGCGCCACCGCCCGCATTGCCGCTCGGGCGCGCTGCCTGCGTCCGATTTGCCGCCGAGGGGGCCGCAGCCGGCGTGGGCGTCGGGCGTGGCGTCGTTTCGGCGCGCCGTGCCGGCGCGGGCGCGGGCGTGGGTTTCGGTGCCGGCTGTGCCTTGGGCGGCGGGCCGGCCAGTCCCTTGCGCGCTTCGGCATTATTGGGATCGAGCGCCAGCGCCCGGCGATAGGCCTGGTTTGCCAGATCCTGTCGCCCCTTGGACTGCCAATAGCGGCCCTGCTGGATCAGCGGCGCGACGCCCGGCACATCGGCCAGCGTGGGCATCGGCGCCATGCAGGCCAGCGCCACGGCGGCGCAGGTGATACGCAGACGGAGGGTGCGGCTCATGCCTCGTCCTCCTTGCTCAGGCGGCGGCGCTGCTGCCGGCTGAGGTAGAGATAGAGCGGCCCGGCAAGGATGAGCGCCGCGAGCAGGCCACAGGCGGCCATCAGCAAAGGACGCTGGCTCAGCCAGAAGGCGGCCTTCATCCAGAAGGGCAGGTAACCGACCCAATAGCCAGGCCCGACGGCAAAGCTGCTCATCCCGTCGCCGCTGGTAACGGCCAGGTCGCCCTGGATCTGGGCGTTGATCTTGGCATCGGCCATGCCGCCGACCAGATCGGGCAATGCGCGCGGATCGTCCGCCAGCAGGGCCACGACGCTGCGACCACCCTCGAACGGGGATTCGAAGCCGACAATGCCGGCAAAGCCGCTGGACGAGGTGACGAACGCGTCCGCTTCGCCATCCCCCGATCGATCGAACGGCGAGAAGAAGGCGAAGATGCGCTGAATCGGGCTCATCTCCGTCACCTGCAACCGGCCATTTTCATAGCGGACCGGCGCGCCGGCGAAGAGTTGGTCGGAACCCGCGACGCTGCTGCCACCAATGACGATGATGTCCCTGCCCTGCAGCCGCTCGCCATCGACCGCGTTGGCGACGACGACCCCCGTCACTGGCGCGCCGGTGGAATCGCCCATGCGGCCCATCAGCACCAGGAAGGCCTCGACCGCGCCGGCCGAAGGCTGGCCGCCCATGAGCACCGTGGTTTCCGACAGGTCGGGACGAATGGTGAAGGGATAGCCGGCGCCGGCAAAGGTGGCGAGATCGGGCATGTGCAGCGCGTGATAGGCGCGGCTGAGGTCGATGCTGCTGCTCGGACGCACGCTGACCCGGACATTCTCGGGCAGCGTCCCTTCGCACTTCTTTTTGTCGGCAATGATCAGATTATAGTCGAAGATCAGCTCGTTCTGGCCGAACAGATTGTAGCGCGGCAGCACGATCGAGGCGCTGGAATCGTTGGACGATGCGCCCTGCGCCCCGAACAGGCTGTCCCACCAGCCAGCCCCTGCGAGCGGCAGCGTGCGCAGATACTGGTTGTTGATCGAGACATCGAGGCGCGAGGCACGACGATCGAGCCATTTGGCCGCCGGATAGCGATAGCGCAGGTCCAGGCGACCGCCCTGGCGCGGCCAGAAGAAGAGATCGGGCGCGACCCGGAAGCGCGCCGACAACGGGCCAGGCGGCAGGCCCATGCCCTGCAGCGCATTGGCATCCATGATCTCGCCCAGCTGGACCGGGCGGTCGGTGCGCAGCCAGCGCGGCGCGGCATAGCGCGCATAGGTCGGGATGCGAACCCCATCGAAATTCATCCGCGCGCCGCTCAGCACGCCGCGACCGCTGGCGATCGCCGCAGCGGCCAGCTTCAACTCGCTGGCGTTGCGGCCCATCACCACCAGCAATTCGCCGAACGTGTCGCGCGGATTGCGGATGACCGTGGCGCTCGGCCCGGTGATCGACAGGTTCAGGCCGGCGATCGGCCGGTCCGGCGTCGCGAACAGGATCGCGTTTCCGGTCGGGATCTGGTTGTAGACCGGCTTGAACGAAAAGCCGCGATAGCTGGCTTGCGCACCCAGCCAGGAGGCCAGGCTGGCGGCCGCCTCCAGCTCGCCCGCGCGCGGCGTGCCGGCGAAAACGAAGGGCAGGCGCAACGGCAGATTGTCGTGCCGGTCGAAGAAGGGACCGGGCAGACGGCCCAGATCCGGCGCCATCGGCAGCGTCTGGACGCTGAGGTCGAACCAGGACCGGACATTGCTGATATTCGCCCAGAGCGAACTGTGGAACGGATCCTCGCAATCGCGGGCGTAATGGCCGACCAGGCGCAGGTTGAGCTGGTTGTCGCCGGGCAGGAACAGCGCCGGATTGACCGGAATGGTGATGTTCTGACCACCGGATTCCGCCGGGGTCAGGCGAATGGTGCGGACCACCTCGCCGTTCAGCAACACGACCAGCTGGCTGAGATCGCCGAGCATGGCCGGCGACCAGGCGAAGTTCAGCGTCAGGCTGCTGTCGGTCACCACCTCGTTGCGGCGCATGCCGAAGGGAATGCCGATTTCGCCGCGCGTGCCGGCCAGGCGGATCGGCATCTTGACCTGCAGGTCGCGGAAGCTGAGCCGCTGCTTCTGCACGCCCGCCGCGGTGGCGGGTGCCAGCGTCGCGGCAGGTGCCTGTGTCGCCTGCGCGAAGGCGTGACCGCTGCCTGCCATCACCAGCGTCCCGATCGCGGCCAAGCCCAGCAATGCGGTCGCAGCCTGCTTGGCGGCTTTCGCCGCGGCGGCCAGGCGAACGGCCTTCTTCTGCTTGCGGCGCTCCGTGCGGTTGAGGCGGAACAGGCGCTTGAGGGTCATATAGTCGACCACGATGATATCCCAGAGAGAGTGCAGGGCCGAAACCGGCTTGCGGGGGGCAGCGGGCTGCCAGGCATCGGCACGGCCCATCACCGCGCGGACCAGGTGACGCGAAGAGATCATGTCCAGTTCCTGGAAGCGCAGATTGACCTCGCCCCGATCGAACCGGACCATTTCGACCGGGATCGTCAGCTTCTCGTCCCCCATCGGCAGCGACATATAGGCAACACGCCGGTCGCGTAGCGGGAAGTCGGGCGGCACGGCGATCGCCGCGCCTCCCATCGAAATGTCGATCGTCGTCGCGTCGATCACATAGCCATCGGCCATGTAGAGGGTGACCGGCAATTCGGTGACGATGCGGATATATTCGCGCGCCTGCCGCGTCTCGCGCGCGACCGAAACGGCGGCGATCAGGATGATCAGGCTGAACACGGCCCAGACGACGTTCAGCACCAGCGTATCGGTCTGGATGTTGAACAGATGCGGGAAGAAGACCCGCTTCACGATCGCCAGCCCGATGCCGAAGATGATGAGGCCGATGCAGATCAGGTGCGGGCGCACCGTCGACAGGTCGAAATAGGTCCGGTCTAGCAGGCTGCCCTTGTCCGTCACGTTGAACTTGCCCTTGCGCGGCTGGAAGAAGGTCATGACCGTCGGGCGCGCGAGGTGGAAGGCCAGGATCGTCTCGTAGATTTCGCCCCAGAACGGTCGGCGATCCCCGCCCTGCGTATTGGCCGACGAGGTCATCGAGCAGACCAGATGCGGCAGCGCATAGGCGAAGATCAGCGAGGCCGAGGCATGGATGATGTTCTGGCCAAAGATCAGATAGGCAAGCGGGCTGGTCAGGAAGACGATGCGCGGCAGCGGAAACTGGAAATGCAGCATCGCATTCAGGTAGCAAAGCCGCTGCTGCCAATTGAGGCCGCGCCCGAACAGCGGATTGTCGATCCGCAGGATCTGGGTCATGCCGCGCGCCCAGCGGATGCGCTGGCCGATATGCAGCACCAGCCGCTCGGTCGCGAGACCGGCGGACAGGCGCGCGCCGATATAGGCGGTATTCCAGCCCATGCGCTGCAATTTCAACGCGGTATGCGCGTCCTCGGTCACCGTCTCACCGGCAAAGCCGTTGGTCTGGGCCAACGCATCACGGCGGATGACGGCGCAGGAACCGCAGAAGAAGGTCGCGTTCCAAAGATCGTTGCCGGACTGGACGGCACCGTAGAACAGGTCGCCCTCGCCCGGCAGGTCGCGCACCGTGCCCAGATTGCGCTGGGCGGGATCGGGCGAATAGAAATGGTGCGGCGTCTGCATCAGCGCCAGCTTGGGATCCTGCTGGAACCAGCCGACGGTCATCTGCAGGAAGGCGCGGGTCGGCACATGGTCACAGTCGAAGATGGCGATCAGTTCGCCATTGGTCTTCTTCATCGCGGCATTGAGGTTGCCGGCCTTGGCATGAAGATTGTCGCCGCGGGTCAGATAACCGCAGCCGGCCTGGCGCGCAAACGCCTGAAATTCCGGCCGGCGCCCGTCATCCAGGATGAAGACGCGGAAGCGATCGGCCGGATAGTCCATGTCCATCGCCGCGAACACGGTGTTGCGGACGATCTCCAGGCTTTCATTATAGGTCGGGACATAGACGTCGACGCTGGGCCATTGATCGGGTTCGCCCTCGATCTCGACCACTTCACGGTCGAGCGGCCAGCCGGTCTGCAGGAAGCCCAGCACCAGGATCAGCCAGGCATAGACTTCCGCCAGATACAGGCCCGACCCCAGCAGAAATTCTGCCAATGTGCCGAATTCGAGCGTCTCGGTGGTGCGCCAGAACATGTAGCGGGTCGATACGATCATCGACAGGATCGCCAGCACCAGCAGGGCACGACGGCTGCGCAACCGGCCCAATATGGTCGCGCCCACGATGGTGATGCCGGCAAAGATCCACTGCGCTTCCAGATCGAGCGGCACGGTGATCGCCAGCAGGGCGAACAGCCCGGCCAGCACCAGCAGTCCGTTGCTCAGGATCGCCTGCCGGGCCTTCACGAAGCCGCCTCCTCGACTGCCTCAACCAGGCCAGCCGCCTGTTCCACGGTCGTCACCAGCCTGCGCAGATCGTTGAGCGCCACGCTGGCCGGCGCGAAGCGGGCCAGCGGCTCGAACATCGCGCTTGCCTCGTTCACCGCCTCGTCGCGGCGGATCGTACCAAGCAGCTTGCTGCCGAACAGTTCGCGCAGGAAGATATGGGTGTGGCGCGACAGGCGATGGGTGTCGTCCAGATGGTTGAGCACGAACCCGGTCTTGGCGAGATCGATCGTCGCCGTGCCCGGCTCGACCTTGGGCAGGGCTGCGAGCGATCCGGGACGCGGATGCAGGGGGCAGACATGCAGGGCGGCATGCGGCAGCAACATGTCCTTGGTCTCGCGGTCACCCGCCGCCACATCGGCAATGAAGATCTTCTTGCCGGCGAACGGCGAATGATCCGGCTTGCCCAGCAGATCCTGGAAGGTCGCGTCACGGCGCAGGCCATAAGCGGAAAAGAGCGCGACGCCCGACACCGCGATTTGGTCCGCGCTGCCGTCGTTCAGTTCCGGCAGGCCCTGGGCCGGGGTCAGGCCGAAATAAAGCTTGAGAGAATCCTGATAGGTGAAGTCGAGCGCGCTGACATCATGCCCGCGCTGCGCCAGATGGATCGCCAGTTGCGCCGCGATGAAGCTGGTGCCGACGCCGCCCTTGGGCGAATGACAGAGGATCAGCGGCATCAATATTCTCGCTTGTCGGGATCGTTCGACAGATGGCCCAGGAAATCGCGCAGATTGCCGCGCGGCGCAGCGGATGGCGGCGCGTCCTGATAGGCGTCGAACATGCTGGTCACATTGGCGCGGGGTGCGGGCGCATGTTGCTCCGGCTCGGCGCGGCGGACCGCCAGCACGGCTTCCGCCTCGCGCGCTTCCAGTTTGGACAGGGGGCGTCCGACCACGCGCGGGTCGGTCAGCAGGGCCTCGAAGATCGGCCATAATTCCATGTCCGCGAAACTGTCCGCGAACTCGCGATAGCGAAAATCCCGGCGCCCCAGCCGGGCCAGAAGGCTTTCTGCGTCGGAGCGCATGGCCCTGTTCTCCCTGATATCCAAGGAAAACCTAGAGTAAAATGGTTAACAAAATCTTTAGAAATTCGAAGAAGTTGCGGCATTGCGGGCGCTGCGTGCGACGCACCGTTCGTCGCACGCAGGAAAATCCCCTTTTTGCTTCAACATCTTGGCACCGCGAGCCGCAAAAACGCGCCGCGGCCATTGCCGCACTTATTTGCGCGGCAATGCAACTTCCGCCTTGGCGGTCGCCAGGGTCGTGCCCAGTTGATTGACCATGCGGCAGTCGATCTGCACCACGTCGCGACCGTCATCGTCGACGAACTTGTCGACCACCGTGCCGGTCATGATCGTGATGTCGCCGGTGAAGGCCGGCCCGCGATAGGAAGCGACCGAATGGGTCACCATGCCCCATTCGCCGGCCCAGCCCGCCAGATAGTCGACGATCCAGGCGCCCATCGACGCGCCATAGCCATAGGCCCGCGGCATGCCGATGAAGCGGGCCCAGCGCGGGAAGAGATGGCCGCGCGACGGCCCGAAATAGGCGCCGTCGGTCAGTTCCGGATTGATCCGCTCCATCACCGGGTCATTTTCATGCCCCGCCATTTCCTTGACGAATCCCAGCGCCTCCATGTCGAGGTCGGTGCGCCGGTGCGTGCCGCCCCAGATGGTGAACAGATAGGCGCGCCATTCGGTGGTGAAGCTGGCAATGCTGTGCGGGCCGATGACGCGCTCGGGCAGCGCGGCGCCGATCTGGATATCGTCCCAATAGCGCTTACCATGGCCCAGTTCGTGCAGCATCTGCACCCAGTCGAACTTGCGATCCTGGATCTGCGCCAGTTCCTCGTCGCTCCACACCGGATCTTCGGTGCCCTCGACCACATCGGTCGTCTTCTCGCGCCCCGCCTCGGCCAGATAGCGGATCGAGGTGGAGCGCTGCTTGGCGATCAGCTCGCCATTCTGATTGTAATAATTATTGTCGCCACGCTGGAAACAGGTCGGCCCGGCGAACTTGGTATCCTTGACCGTATAGTCGAACGGGATGCGCTCATTATGGACCAGGTCGCCGCCCTGGATACGCGGGCCATAGAACCACCATTCGTCGCCGCCGAACAGCAGATGCGAATTGGGGATAGCGCCGACGCAGGCCGGCCCGGCGCCATGGCCGTCATCCATCGTCACGGCAAAGCTCTGCGGCGCGACCAACCGCCCCCAGCGCCCCTCGGCGGCATAATCGGCATCATAATGGAGCAGGTTGGGATAATGCATCGCCTGCGCCCAGCGGCGAATGTCATTATTGTGGATCGGCTCGCGCATCCGCGCAGGCTGCATCGGCTTGCCGAGATATTGGTCGATGTCCGAACAGTCGAAGACGGCTATGCTCATGGTTCCCCTCCGAGGAAATCTTTGTTCCGCCCTGCCATGGCGGAGCAGCGCCCGACGGCACAAGTCCATGGCCGGCGACAGCATGCGCACCGACGAGCGGGAACATCCCGCCAAGCCGCAGAAAAGCGCGGTTTTTCGCCGTTTATCGCGATGCCGATGTTTGTCCCATGCCGCGCGGCGCTTGAACAGGGCGGCGATCGCAGCTAGATTGATGTCTCAATTCACAAGAAAAGAGACCGTGCCGTGGATTTCAACCTGACCGCAATGCCGATCCGCAACGCTGCCAGGGAAATTCATGCTCATGCCCGCCATATCCTGTTCCAATCTCGGCTGGACCACGCCTGACGGCCAGTCCGTCCTTTCCGGTCTAGACCTTCGTTTCCAGAGCGAGCGCACCGCCCTTGTCGGCCGCAACGGCGTCGGCAAGACGACCCTGTTGCGCCTGATCGCCGGCGATCTTACCCCCAGCAGCGGCAGCATCACCGTGCAGGGCCGGCTGGCCCGCCTGCGCCAGGCCGTGCAGTTCGGCGCGGATGAACGGATCGCCGATCTGTGGGGCGTGGCCGATGCCATCGCCCTGCTGCGCCTGGCCGAAAGCGGCGACGCATCCGCCGAACAGCTGGCCGATGCCGACTGGACGCTCGAAAGCCGGATCGACGCCGCGCTGGAGCGGGTCGGGCTCGATGCCGGGCCGGATACCCGGCTCTGCACCCTGTCGGGCGGCCAGCGCACCCGCGCCGCGCTTGCCGGCGCGATCCTCGACGCACCCGACTTCCTGCTGCTGGACGAACCGACCAACAATCTTGACCGGGCCGGGCGCGCGGCCGTCGCCGAGCTGGTCGATGGCTGGCGCGCCGGCCTGATCCTCGTCAGCCATGATCGCGAGCTGCTGGAGCGGGTCGACGCGATCGTCGAACTTACCGGCCTCGGCGCGCAGCGCTATGGCGGCAACTGGTCCCATTATCGCGAGCGCAAGGCGATCGAACTCACCGCCGCCGCCCATGATCTCGACATCGCGGAACGACAGGTGAAGCAGGCCGCGCGCAAGGCCCAGGTCGCGACCGAGCGCCAGCAGCGCCGCGACGCCGCCGGTGCCCGCAAGGGCGCCCGAGGCGACATGCCCCGCATCCTGATCGGCGCGCGCAAGAACCAGGCGGAGGTGTCCTCCGCTGCCGGTCGCCATGTTGCGGAGCGGCTGCGCGCCGAGGCGGAGGATCAGGCGCAGGCCGCACGCAGCCGGGTCGAGATATTGGAGCCTATCCGCATCACCCTGCCCTCGACCGGCCTTGCGCCGGATCGGATCGTCCTGCGCCTCACCGATGTCAGCGTCGGCCATGATCCCGCCATGCCCTTGCTGGCGCATGTCGACCTGCTGGTCGAAGGGCCGGAACGGATCGCCATCACCGGCCCCAATGGATCGGGCAAGACCAGCCTGCTTGCGACCATGGCCGGCACATTGCCGCCGCTCGCCGGGCGGATCGACCGGCCAGTGCGCCACGCCGTGCTGGACCAGACCGCCGCCCTGCTCGATCCCGCGCTGTCGATCGCGGACAATCTCGCCCGGCTGCACCCGGAACTGGACGAGAATGGCCGTCGCGCCCTGCTCGCCCATTTCCGCTTTCGCGGCGACGCCGCGCTGCAACGGGTCGATAGCCTCAGCGGCGGCCAAATGCTGCGCGCGGGCCTGGCCTGCGTGCTGGGCAGCGCGCCGCCGCCGCTGCTGATCCTCGACGAGCCGACCAACCATCTCGACCTCGAAGCGATCGAGGCTGTGGAAGCGGGACTGCGCGGCTATGACGGCGCCCTGCTGGTCGTCAGCCATGACGAGCGCTTCCTCGACGCGATCGGCATCACGCGCCGAATCGCACTCGGCTAGGCGGCCCGCAACGCATCCGCCAGCGGCTCCGCCTGGTCGCCCAGGATCAGGTGCAGCCAGCCATCGGCCGATGCCGGCAGCACCCAGGCCTTGACCCCGGCGCCCTGCAACGCGGCCGCATCCACGGCAGCGAGGCGATCGACGCGCACCAGCAAACGCATGCCGCGCGGCTCGACGGCGCGGACACCGGCGCGCTTGAGCAGCGCGACCAGATCGGACGTGCCAGCGATTGGCGCCGGATCATGCCCGGCCAGCGCGCTACGGATCTCCGCCGCGACCTGATCGGCTATCGGCCCCAGCACCACCTGGAAGCCGCCATCGCGCAGGCGGACGATGCCCCGCGCGCCCAACGCCCGCAGCCGCGCCTCGTCAACGGTCGCGCTGTCGCCCAGCACCAGCCGCAGCCGGGTGGTGCAGGCATCGACCGATCGAACATTGGCCTTGCCACCCAGCGCCGCGACCATCGCCGGCCCACGCGCACCGGCCATGCTCGGCACGTCCCCGGCCGCAGCGGCGGGTTCATCCTCGCGCCCCGGCGTCTTCAGGTTGAAGCGGCGGATGCACCAGCTGAAGGTGGCATAATAGACAGCGAAATAGACAAGCCCGACCGGGATCAGCATCAGCGGCTTGGTCGCCAGACCATAATTCATCAGATAGTCGAACAGGCCAGCGGAAAAGCCGAAGCCCAGCTTCACGCCCAGCGCGTCCATGACCACCATCGACAGGCCGGTCAGCACCGCATGGACGACATAGAGGATCGGCGCCAGGAAGATGAAGCTGAACTCGATCGGCTCAGTCACGCCGGTAAGGAAGGAAGTGAGCGCCAGGCTGAGCAGCAGGCCGCCCACCCGCTTGCGCCGATCGGGCAAGGCGGTGCGATACATGGCAAGGCAGGCGGCCGGCAGGCCGAACATCATCACCGGGAAGAAGCCTGACATGAAGCCGCCAGCGGTCGGATCGCCCGCGAAGAAGCGCTTGATATCGCCGGTCGCGCCATGGAAGTCGCCGAGCAGGAACCAGGCGACATTGTTGATGATATGGTGCAGCCCGGTAATCAGCAGCAGCCGGTTGAGCAGGCCATAGACGAACAGGCCGAGCGGCCCGGCCGCCACCACCCATTGGCTGAGGCGATCGATCCCTGCCTCGATCCAGGGGAAGCCGACGCCGAACATCAATGCGCCGAACAGGCCGGCCAGCCCCGCGACGATCGGCACGAAGCGCCGTCCCGCGAAGAAGGCCAGATAATCGGGCAGCTTGATGTCGGAAAAGCGGTTGTAGAGCAGGCCCGCGACGATGCCCGACAGGATACCGGCCGGCACGGAGACCTTGGCGATTTCCTTGGCGCGCCAGGCAGCCTGTGCCGCCTCCGCCACGTCGGGCGGCAGGACGAGCAGCACCTTTGCCCCCTCGGTCGTCACCAGATAGGCGATCACCCCGGCGAGGCTCGCCGCGCCATGATTTTCGCGGGCCAGGCCCACGGCGACACCGGCGGCGAAGAGCAGGCCAAGATTGGAAAAGATCGCGTCGCCCGCCGCCGCGATGAAGGGAATGGCGAGCATGTCGGGCTGGCCAAGGCGCAGCAGCAGCGCGGCGATCGGCAGCACCGCGATCGGCAGCATCAGCGCCCGGCCAAGCGGTTGCAGCCGGGCCAGCAGGGTGGCGGGACGGAAGCTCATGCCAGGACTCCTTGGGCCATTTCACGCACGACGGCGGCGCTTTCGGCGGCGCAGGCGCGCTCTGCCAGGTCGATGCAGCGGCCCATGTCGAGCGTGCGCACCACTGCCTTCAACCGGGCGATGACGGCCGGGGTGGCCGACAATTCAGTGATGCCAAGGCCGATCAGGATCGGCGCGGCCAGCGGGTCGGAGGCAAGGCCGCCACAGACGCCGGCCCAGCGGCCATGGCGCTGCGCCCCGCGCCCGACTTCGCGGATCAGGCGCAGCACCGCGGGATGCAGCGCATCGATCCGGTGCGACACCGCCGCATTGCCGCGATCGACGGCCAGCGTATATTGGGTCAGGTCATTGGTGCCGACCGACAGGAAATCGGCCTCGGCCGCCAGCATGTCGGCCAGCATCGCCGCCGCCGGCGTCTCTATCATCACGCCGAGCGGCACCGGTGCATCGATGCCCAGCGCCGCTTTCTCCGCGTTCAGCATCGCCCTGACCGCCCGATAGTCGGACAGGTCGGCGATCATCGGCAGCATGATGCGGCACTGGTCCGCCGGCACGGCACGCAGGATCGCGCGCAACTGCACCTGCATCAGGTCCGGCCGGGCGAGGCTCAAGCGCACCCCGCGCAGGCCCAGCGCCGGATTTTCCTCGGCCGCCATCGGCAGATAGGGCACCGGCTTGTCGCCGCCAATGTCGAGCGTGCGCACGATCAGCGGCCTATCGCCCAATGTCGTTGCGATACCGGAATAGATTTCCCTTTGTTCGGCCTCGTCCGGCGCCTCCTCCCGCTCCAGGAACAGGAATTCGGTGCGCAGCAGGCCGCAGCCCTCTGCCCCGGCCGCCACGGCGGCGGCGGCATCGGCCTGCGATCCCAGATTGGCGAAAATCTCGATCCGGGTGCCGTCGGCCATGCGGCAATCGGCATGGGCCTGCGCCCGGTCGCGGCTGCGCTGCTCGCGCGCGGCGGCGATCCGTTCGCTGACCTCCGATAATGTGTTCACGCCCGGATCGGCATCGATCCGTGCGCCGTCCGCGTCCAGGATGACCGTACGTCCGTCGACAATGCCCAGCACATCCCGCCCGGCAGCGACCAGCATCGGGATGCCGGCCGACGCGGCGAGGATCGCGACATGGGAAGTGGGACCGCCGGCCGCCGTGCAGATTCCGGCCAGACGGTCCCTATCGAGCGCCAGAAACTGCGAGGGGAGCAGATCCTCGGCGATCAATATGCTTTGAGGGGGCAGCGTCGGCACCGCGCTCGCGTCAGTGCCGAGCAGGGCGGCGATCAGTTGTCGCTCGATATCGATCAGGTCGGCGACACGTTCCATCAGCAGCGGATCGCCGGTCGCACGGATCGCCTCGGCCGCCTGGGCGGTCGCGTGGCGCCAGGCAAAGGCTGCGCTGCGCCCGGCATCGATCTGGTGCCCGGCCGCCTCGGCCAGTTCCGGGTCGGCGAGCAGCGCGCGATGCGCCGCCGCGATCTCGGCCGCCAAGCCGTGGCCCGCCGACAATTCGGCATCGACCGCCGCCATCGCGCGGGCGAGCGCGGCATGTTCGGCCGCCCCGCCCTGTCCGTCGCGCGGCACATCGACATCGGCGACGCGCAGCTGCACCACCTGCCCGATCGCCAAGCCCGGTGCGGCTGTTACCGGCCCATGCTGCGGTACGACCGGTGCCGGCACGGAATGATCGGCCTTCGCCTCCTCGCCCAGCCCGGCCTCGATCAGCGCCACCAGCGCCTCGACCGCTGAGCGGGCATCGCTGCCCTCGCCCCGGACGATGATCTCATCGCCGCAGCGCACGCCCAGGCCAAGCAGTGCGACGGTGCTGCGCGCATTGACGCTCTTGCCGTCCCGCAGGATCGCCACCGGCGCGACGAAGGTGCGCAGCAGCGCCGCGATCCGAGCGGCCGGGCGGGCATGGATGCCATGGGGCGCATCGACCCGCACCGCGCGCTCATGGCTGTCGCCTTCGCTGTCCCCCTTATCCGCCACCGGCGCCAGCGCCGTGATCCGCGCGACGCCATCATTCCAGCCAACCAGCCGGTCGAGCGGCTCCAGCGACAGGGCGTAGCCCTCGCCGGCCAGCACCACCGGCGTGATCAGCGCCTTGGCTCCCTCGGCTACCGCATCGAGATCGAAGCCGATCAGCAGGTCGCCGGCCGCGACGGCATCGCCCGGCTTCACTTGGGGCGTGAAGCCCCTTCCGCCCAGCGCTACCGTCTCCAGACCGACATGGATCAGCAGCTCCGCGCCATTGGCGAGGCGCAGCGAAACCGAATGGCCGGTTGGCGCCACCGTCAGCACGGTCGCGTCGGCCGGCGCGCGGACTTCGCCTTCGATCGGGTCGATGGCAAAGCCCTCACCCATCATCCGCTCGGCAAAGACCGGATCGGGCACGCTTTCGATCGGCGCCAGCCAGCCCGTCAGGGGCGCGCGCAACGTCACGCTGGCCATCATCCCGCTCATGGGATCAGTTCCACCTGCTTGATCGCCCATAGGGGCTCAACATCCTTCGCCGTATAGGTGATGCACAATGTTTCCTTGCCGCTGCGCGGCGCGATCGGCGCGACCAGCCGGGTGACTTCCGGATTGCCGACGGCCGGTGCCAGCGGCAGCACGGCGATGCGCTCGCCCTCGCAACCGCCGGCCCGAACCTCCACTTCGCCGGCCGGGGTCGCCGGGGCGCGGAAATGGATGGCGTCGCGATCCTTGCCGATCTGGAAATTGAACGGCAGCTGGCCGACATCGATCGCGATCCTGGTCGCGCCGCCGACCGGGGCGTCGGCATAGAGCCAGCAGGGCTCAAGGATATCGGTCAGGAAATGCGCCCGCTCGCCCTGCGCCGGGGCATCATCCTCCAGCGAGAGCACCACCTTGTTGGCGCAGCTTGCCAGTTGCTCATCGGTGCGGCGGCGCAGGAAGGACGCGTCGAGGCCGATGTCGATCGCCCCCGGCATCATCCCGCCGCGCCAGGCGGTGCCGGCGCGCAGCCGGGTGCCGACCGGCAGGCTGAGACCGTCCTTGTAAACCGGTGCGCGCGGCGTCACCACGCTGCCGTCCAGCGTATAATGGATCGGGAAGCCCGACTGGCTTTCCAGCGTCACCCGCGTGTTCTTGTCACCCGGCGCATAGTCGGCCTTTGCCGTCACCGTCAGCGCGCTGATCGCGGGCTTGAGGCCCAGCGTCCCCATGCGTGCCATCTGCGGCACCAGCCGGTCCATGAAGCTGGCAAAATCATGGCTCGCGACCGGCGACCATCCGATTTCGGCCACGGCGCTACCGCGCGGGAATTGCTGCCACTGGGCGCGTTTCTCGGTGCGGACATGCTCGGTGAAGAGATTGCCCTGCAGCCCCAAAATATGCTGCTGCTCGGCAGCGCTCAGCCCCTCGGGCTCCGGATTGAAGTCATAGACGCTGTGAAGGTCCGACAGATGGCCACGCCCCGGCGGCTCCAGCGGCCCAAAGCCCTGGCGATTATCGAAATAGAGGATCGGCGCCGGGCTCAATATCGCGTCATGGCCCGACTTGGCGGCGGTCACCGCGCCCTCGATCCCGCGCCAGGAGGTGATGGTGGCATGGGGCGAGGCGCCGCCTTCCAATATCTCGTCCCAGCCGATCGGCTTGCGGCCATGTTTGGTCAGGAAATCGTCGATGCGGTGCATGAACCAGCCCTGCATCGCATCCTCGCTGCTGATGCCCAGCGCCTTCATCTTCGCCTGCATCGCGGGCGAGGATTTCCACTGGTCCTTCACCGCTTCGTCGCCGCCGATATGGATATAGGGCGACGGGAACAGCGCCATCACATCGGTCAGCACGTCCTCCAGAAAGCCAAAGGTCGCGTCATCGGCATTATATAGCCAGGGGAAGACGCCCCAGTCGGACTCCGTACCCGGCGGGATCGGCACGCCCATGCCGAGCTTGGGATAGGCGCGGATCGCCGCCAGCGCATGGCCCGGCATCTCGATCTCCGGCACGATCATGACCCCGCGCGCGGCGGCATAGGCGACGATCTCGCGGATTTCGGCCTGGGTGTAGAAGCCGCCGACCTTGGGCAGCGGCGGCGCGCCAGGGGCACCGGCGGGCACGCGCCAGGCGGAAACCTCGGTCAGCCGCGGATATTTGGGGATCTCGATGCGCCAGCCCTGATCATCGACCAGATGCCAATGCAGCCGATTGAGCTTGTTGACCGCCATCCAGTCGATCAACTGGCGAACATAGGCGGGCGACTGGAAATGGCGGGCGCTGTCGAGCATCAGCCCGCGCCACTGGAAGCGCGGCGCGTCGGCAATCTGCATCGCCGCGACCGATACCGGGCCAGCAGCCTGATCCTGCGTCATCGCCTGCCACAGCGTCACCGCGCCATAGAGCAGGCCGGCTTCGTCGCCAGCGGCGATCGTGACGCCCTTGCCGGTCACGTCGAGGGTGTAGGATTCCGCTACGCCGGTCTTGGCGCGGCGGAACACTATCGCATTGCCGCTATCACCCCCCGTCTCGATCCGGGGACGAAAGCCCCGGCTGCGGGCGACCAAATCGGCGAACCGCTCGGCCCCGTTATGGGCAGCGGCATCGCCGACAGGCACCCGGATCGGCGTGGTCGAACTGATAAGAAAAGCGCCCTGCCCCTCGCGCATCTGCGCCGGCACCGGCAGCAGGCGGGGCAGTTCGGCCATGGCCGGGGCGGTGGCGATGCCGGACAGCATCAGCGACGCAAGCAGCGTCAGGCGGCGGGCACGGATCACGAAACAGGCTCCCGAAAATAGCGTGCCCCTGCCGCGCCGCGCGGACGCGACAAGGGACGTGCGGCGGGCGGACGCTGTTGCGTTCCGTCCCGCCGTCTTCAAGTCATGCGCCTTCTGACAGGCGAGGCAATCAATAGTTGAAGTTCACCGTCGCCAGGAACTTGCGGCCCGAGCGATAGACGCCGCGCGGCAGCGCCGTGGTGTTGGCATAGGCATAATATTCCGCGTCAGTCAGGTTCATGCCCGACAGGGTGATGCCGATCTGCGGCGTGACATTATAGGTCGCCGACACGTCCAGATTGTCGGAGTCCCGCACGAACATATTGTCGCCGCGGTCGATGCCGGTGAAATATTTCGACCGCCAGGTGTAGGTGGCGCGCAGCGCGACCGGACCGCTTTCGAAGAAGGGGCTGACGCTGGCCTGATGCTTGGAATTATAGGGCAGCGCCTGGCCGCCTTCACCCGAACCGTCGGAATAGGTGTAGTTAGCCAATATGCCAAAGCCATAGGGCAGGTTCTGCTGATAGGCGACGGCAAAACCCTTCACCTCGGCCGAACCGGCATTGTAGGGACGGCTGATCTGATAGGTCGTCACCCGGCCCTGCGACTGGTTGAAATAGCTCTCGGGTGCCGTCTTCTGCAGGATATAGTTGCTGATATCCTTGTAGAAGACTTCCGCCGACAGGATCGAGCCCTGCTTGAAATACCATTCGACCGAGGCGTTGAGATTGCCCGACGTATAGGGTTTCAGGTTCGGGTTGCCGCCACCGCCGGTCAGCACCGTGTCCGACAGCCAGAAATAATTGGTCATGTCGGCATAGTTGGGACGCGACATCACCTTGGCGGCGGAGAAGCGCAGGATCAGATCCTGCTGCGCGGTCCAGGCGATATTTGCGCTGGGCAGCCAGTTGTCATAGCTGCGCTTGGTCGTCTGCCAGGTCCAGTCGGCTGCGCTGTTGCAGGGCGCGCCAGCGTTGCAGACATAGCCGGCACTGTCGGTCTTGGTATTCACATAGCGCACGCCGAAATTGCCGCGCAGCGTGCCGGTGTCGAAATTGGCCTGAGCATAGACCGCGTTGATATCTTCCTGGATGTTCCAGTTGCCGGCGGTAAATTCGGCCGCCGCGAAGATCGACGGCGTCGGCAGCGTCTGGCCTTCCAGATAGTCGACCATCGACGGGCCGCTGATGATGAAGCGGTCGGTCATCTGATCGTTCACGCCGCTGAAGCCGCGCAGATAATTGCCCGCGACCGTCTTGGGATCGAACTGCGCCGCGGCGACGCCCAGGCCATTGAGCGCGATGCCCGCATATTGCTGGCCGGTCTCGTGATGGCGATATTTATAGCCGATCTGGATGCGCTTCAAAGCACCGTCGAAATCGAAGCCAAGGTCAGCCTGGCCGTAACGCTCCTTGTCGCTGGTCGGCTTGGTGACAGTGTTGCCGCTCCAGCCCGGATCGGTCACGAAGGCATTGGGGTTGCCCTGAACGTCGGTGGCATAGCTCAGCGAGCCGGGCGACTTGGGGGCGCCGCCAATGTTCACCGTGTAATCCGCCCAGTTCAGGAATTCGAGGAAGACCTGGCGCTTGGTGCCGCCGTCCGCGTCCGACAGGCCGCCTTCGACCGTCAGATCCCAGGTGCCGCCGTCCCAACTCGCCTTGCCGCGATAGGTGTCGGACTTCATCTCCGCCTCGCGATACTGGACGTCCAGCACCGACAGCGCATTCTTGAAGCTCGCGCTGGTCACGATGCCGTTATTGACCTCGATCCCGGTCAGCGCGCCCAGGCTGTTCCAGGTATTGCCCTGGAAGGCATACATGGACTGGTTGAGGTTGTTGTAGGTGGCGTCGATCTTGAGCCAGCTCGCTTCCAGGGTCAGCTCGTCGACCGGCTTCCACTGGGCGGTGGCCGAATAGGTCAGGCGCTCGCGCCCCTGTTCGAAATAGGATGTGCCAAAGGCGTTGGGGCTGATCGCGTCGAGATTGTTGCTCAGCGTGGTGGCGCATTCGCCGACGCAGCCATTGTCGCGCGAGTCCACCGGATTGTCGGCATTGCCGCCGGCCCACTGGTCGGCCTTCATCGTGCCATAGGTTTCGACGCCGTCGCGGCGCAGCCGGTCCTTGGCGCGCTGGAACGAGGCGAGGATGCCGAACGTGCCTTCCTCATTATGCCAGCTTACCAGCGCCGACCCCTGGATATCGCCCTTCTTCGAGCGATCATTGTAGAGATAGCCAAGCTGGCCCGCCATGGTGAAGGGCTTCAGCTCCAGCGGCTTGCGGGTCACGACATTGACCGTGCCGCCGATCGAACCTTCGTCGATGCGCGGTTCGGGCGACTTGTAAACGTCGACCCGGCCGACCAGTTGCGGTGCGAGCAGCGCATAGTTGAAGGTGCGGCCGGGCGAGTCGAGGATGAACCAGTCGGCCGACGCCACGGTCTGGCCGTCCAGCAGGGTGCGGTTGAGCGCCGGATCGGTGCCCAGGATCGACACTTTTTCGCCCTGGCCAAACTGGCGGTCGACGGTGACGCCGGGCACCAGCGTCAGCGCTTCAGCGACATTGGTATTGGGGAATTTGCCGACATCTTCGGCGGAAATGCTGTCGACGATCGCGTCGGCGTTACGCTTGACGTCGATCGCCTTGGCGAGCGAGGCACGATAGCCGGTGACGACGATATCGCTGGCATTTGCATCGGCGTCCGGCGCGGAAGCGTCGCTTCCCTGCGCATGCGCGGCACCCGAAAACAGCGCAATGGCGCTGGCGGTACCGACCAGAAAAGTCCGAATCCCCATATCTCACCCCTTATTTATATTTGATGCATGGCACCAATTGGGCGGACCAACTGCATACCAATAAGCAGACCATCCGCCGAAGTCATACCGCCGTCAAGAGGGATATTTTCAAAATTGTGACGGCCTTTGAAATTTTTCACTGGCATATGGTATTTAATTGGTCTTAGTGTGTAGACAACACAGATGCTGGTGGAGACGAGATGCCGCTGCTTGCCGAACAGATTGGACCGCTCGACGCGCTGGGCGGTGGCCCGCTCTATCGCCGGCTCGAAGACGCGCTGCGCGAAGCGCTGCGCACCCAGCGACTGAAACCCAATGAGGCGCTGCCGCCCGAACGCGACCTGGCATCGGAACTCTCGGTGTCCCGCATCACCCTGCGCAAGGCGCTGGATTCCCTGGTCGAGGAAGGACTGCTGGTGCGCAAGCAGGGCGCCGGCACCTTCGTCGCCAACCGGGTCGAGAAGCAGTTCGCCAAGCTCTCCTCCTTTTCCGAGGATATGGCGGCACGCGGCCGCACGGTGCGCAGCGAGTGGCTGGGCCGCAGCATCGGCGCCGTCACGCCCGACGACGCGCTGACGCTGGGCCTCAGCCCCGGCGCGGCCGTCTACCGTTTCAACCGCATTCGCTATGCCGACGATGTCGCGATGGCGCTCGAATATTCGACCATTCCCGGCTTCGGCCTCGATGGTGTCGATGTCGTCGGCGCCTCGCTCTATGCCGCCCTGGAAGCCGCCGGCAACCGGCCGGTCCGCGCCCTCCAGCGCCTGCGCGCCGTCCTGTTCAACGCCGAACAGGCCAAGCTGCTGGGGATCGAGGCCGGGGCGCCCGGCCTCTATATCGAACGGCGCGGTTTCCTGGACGATGGCCGCGTCATCGAAGCGACGCAAAGCTGGTACAGGGGCGATGCCTATGACTTTGTTGCCGAACTTGACATGCGCGCCTGACCGAAAAGATGCCTGACACGATGCTCAATCCGCAAGATACCCTGATGTTCGCCGAGGCTGCAGAAGCCGGCGCCGTCATTGCCCGCCAGCTCGCCGCCAACGCCGAAACGGTCAAGGCGCTGGCCGCCAGCCTGCGCGCAAATCCGCCGCGCGGCATCGTCACCTGCGCCCGCGGCAGTTCCGATCATGCGGCGACCTTCGCCAAATATCTGTTCGAAACCCGCCTGGGCCTGCTGACCACCTCGGCCGCACCCTCGATCGCCTCGGTCTATGGCACGGCCCCGGCGCTCGCCGACATGCTGGCCATCGCCATCTCGCAGTCGGGCAAGAGCCCCGACATCCTGGCCACGGTCGATGCCGCCAAAAGCGCGGGCGCCAGGACCGTCGCGATGGTCAATGTCGCCGACTCACCGCTTGCCGGCCAGGTCGATACGCTGCTGCCGCTCCACGCCGGCCCGGAACGCAGCGTCGCCGCCACCAAATCCTATATCGCCTCGATCGCCAGCCTGCTGAACCTTGCCGCCCATTGGAGCGAGGATGCGGAATTGCTGGCAGCGCTGGACGCCGGCCCTGCCCTGCTCGCCCAGGCCTGGGCCTGCGACTGGACACCACTGGTCGAACAACTCGCCACCGCGCGCGGCCTCTACGTCATCGGACGCGGCATCGGCTTCGGCATCGCGCAGGAAGCTGCGCTCAAATTCAAGGAAACCAGTGGTCTCCACGCCGAAGCGTTCAGCGCGGCCGAGGTCAAGCATGGCCCGATGGCGCTGGTCGGCCCCGATTTCCCGCTGCTGGTCTTCCGCCAGGCGGACGAGACAGCCGAGAGCGTCGATGAACTGGTACGCGAGGTCGTCGCACGCGGCGGCCAGGTGCTGATCGCCGGCGAGCCGGTGGATGGCGCCATCCACCTGCCGGTGCCCGCCGCCCATCCCACGATCGAGCCGATGCTGCAGGTCCAGGCCTTCTACCGCGCGGTCAATGCGCTGTCGGTCCGGCGCGGCTTCAACCCGGACCAGCCCCCGCACCTTGCCAAGGTGACGGAGACCCTCTGATGCGTCACGCTCTGGTCAACGGGTCGATCCTGATCGACGGCCACTTCCATGCCGGCAAGGCGCTGCTGATCGAGGGCGATCGCATTGCCGCGATCCTGCCCGACGCCGATATCCCGGCCGATGTCGCGCGACGCGACCTGGGCGGCGACCGGCTGGTGCCTGGCTTCATCGATACCCAAGTCAATGGCGGCGGCGGCGTGCTGTTCAATGATGCCCCGACGGTCGAAGGCATCGCCGCGATCGGCGCCGCCCATCGTCGTTTCGGCACCACCGGCTTCCTGCCGACCCTGATCAGCGATGATCTGGCTGTCATCCGCCAGGCGGTCGCCGCCGTCGACGCCGCGATCGAGGCCGGCGTGCCGGGCGTGCTCGGCATCCATATCGAAGGGCCTTATCTCAATATCGAGCGCAAGGGCATTCATGACGGCGACAAGATCCGCCCGCTCGATGCCGAGGGGCTGGAAGTGCTGTCTTCGCTCAAACGCGGCCGCACCCTGGTCACGCTGGCGCCCGAGCGGACGTCACCCGACATGGTGCGCCAGCTGGTGGAGTGCGGCGTGATCGTCGCGGCGGGACACAGCAATGGCGGCTATGAGGACATGATCGGTGCGGTCGAAGCCGGCCTGTCCGGCGTCACCCATCTCTACAATGCCATGTCGCCGCTGGGATCGCGCAAGCCCGGCATCGTCGGCGCCGCGCTGGAACAGGACAGCGTGACCTGCGGCATCATCGTCGATGGCCATCATGTCAGCGCCACCGCGCTCAAGATCGCGCTGCGCTGCAAGCCGGAAGGCACGCTGATGCTCGTCACCGACGCCATGCCTTCGGTCGGGTCGGATGCGGATGAGTTCATGCTTCAGGGCCGCCATATCCTGGTCCGCAACGGCGCCTGCACCGATGATGCCGGCACGTTGGCCGGCTCCAATCTCGACATGATCGCCGCCGTCCACAACAGCGTCGCCATGCTGGACGTCCCGATCGAGCGCGCCATCGCCATGGCATCGGCGGCCCCGGCCACCTTCCTAGGCCTTGCCGCCGAAACCGGCCGCATCGCGCCGGGCCTGCGCGCCGACCTGCTGCAATTGAATGCCCAGGGCGCGGTCGTGCGCAGCTGGATTGGCGGCAGCTACTGAGCCAAACATCGCCGGGGCGGTTGGATCGCGCCCCGGTTCCCTGCCTGATCGGCCCCGCTTATGATACAGACCGTCTCACGGCCGCCGGGCTTCGGGACAAGACCTGTTGCCTTGAGAGGATGCCGATGAAAACTGTCCTGATCGCCGCCAGCCTGTTGCTCACTGCCGTCGCGCCGCACGTCGCCATGGCGCAGGCCCCTGCCGCCGCGCCCGCCCCGGCCTATAGCGTCGAGACCACCGACATCGGCACATTGCTCGACAATCCTGCGACCAAGGCCGTCCTCGACAAGAATCTGCCGGGCTTCACCGCCAATCCGCAGATCGACATGGCGCGATCGATGACGCTGAAGGGCGTGCAGCAATATGCCGCCGACACGCTGACCGACGCCGCGCTGGCCAAGGTGCAAGCCGATCTCAACAAGATCCCGGTGAAGAAATAAGGACTTGCCCGGCGCGCATAGTCGCGCCGGCTAACCTGTCAGGCGCCTCGTTCATCGGCATCCTTGCCGGTGGCGTGGCGCATCAACGCCTCCACCATGGCCAGCGCCTCGTCATGGCCCAGCGTCACGCCCAGGCTCTGCTCCATCACGATCGACCGGGCCATGCCCGCCGCCAGCACGGAAAGCCCCACAGGCGACAGCCCCGCGCCATCGGCCGCGCCGATCGCCCGCGTCTGGATATCGCGCAATTCCTCGACAAAGGCGGCGATTTCCTGCCGGATCGCCTTGCGATGGTTGGACAGCGCCATGAACTCCAGCACGATCGCGCTGCCATCCGGATCGGAATTGAGCTGCCACAGCGCGCGCAGCGGATCGGGCGTATCCAGCCGGCTGGCCAATTCTTCCTTGAACCGGGCCGACAGGCTGCGGAACAGTTCCAGCAGCAGGTCGTCGGTCGTCGCAAAATGATAATGGACGAGCGCCGGCGTCACGCCGACGATCTTGGCCACGCGCCGGGTCGTGACAGCGGCATAGCCCTCCTCGACCATCAGCCTCTCGGTCGCGGCCAATATCGCGCCCCGCGCCGACGCGCGTTCCTTCCTGCCGGCGCGGGTTATGCCTTTTTCCATCGCCCCTGCGGCCTATTCGTCCAGCATGTCCATCACGTCGCGCGCGGCATTGCGATCGGCTTCATCCTCGAAGGCGACATCCAGATCAGGCGCCGCGCCCAGCATGTAGAGCAACGTCCACAGGGCGAAGCGCCGGGGGCGGTCGGTCTCCAGCCCGAAGGCGACCTGCATCCGCTCGATCCCCGCCGCCATGCCCGCAGGCGTCAGGCTGGCAAGGTCGTCGGTGCCGAAATAATGGCGAAACTGATCGTCTAAATCCATCGCCGCGCTATCCCACAGCGCGGCGCGCTTGACCAGACGGATCAGGCCGGCCGTTTGGGCAGTTCGATCTCCGCCTTGGCCGTGGCCAGCACGGCGCCGGCCTGGTTGGCCATGCGGCAATCGACCTGCACCATGTGCCGACCGTCCTCGTCCACGAACTTGTCGAGGATGGTGCCGGTGGTGATGGTGATGTCACCGGTCAGCGCCGGGCTGCGATAATTGCAGGCCGAATGGCGGATCATCCCCCATTCGCCCGCCCAACCCGCGAAATAATCGGTGATCCACGCCCCCATCGATGCGCCATAGCCATAGCCGCGCGGCATGCCAATGAAGCGGGCCCAGCGCGGGAAGAGATGGCCGCGCGACGGGCCGACATAGGCGCCGTCGGTGAATTCGGGATTGATCGCCTCCATTACCGGGTCATTCTCATGGCCCGCCATTTCCTTGACGAAGCCCAGCGCCTCCATGTCGAGGTCGGTGCGCCGGTGGGTGCCGCCCCATTGGGTGAAGATGTAGGACCGCCATTCGGTGGCGAAGGAGACGATCGAATGCGGGCCAACCACCCGCTCGGGCAGCGCCGCGCCGACCGTCGCATCATCCCACCAGCGCCGGTCATGACCAAGGTCGTGCAGCATCTGGATCCACTGCATCTTGCGCGCTTCCAGTTCCTCCAGTTGCTCATCGGTCCAGACCGGATCGTCAAAGCCTTCGGTGGGAACATTATCCTTGCCCGCTTCCTGGCTGTAGCGGATCGAGGTGGAGCGCTGCTTGGCGATCAGGTCGCCCTGCTGGTTATAATAGAAATTGTCGCCCCGCTGGAAACAGGTCGGGCCAGCGAACTTGGTATCCTTGACCGTATAGTCGAACGGGATGCGTTCATTGAGGATGCGGTCGCCCGCCACCATGCGCGGCCCGTAGAACCACCATTCGTCGCCGCCGAACAGCATGTGCGAATTGGGCACCCGGCCGATACAGGACGGCGCGGAGCCATGGGCGCAGTCCATCGTCACGGCAAAGCTCTGCGGCGCGACCATGCCGCCCCAGCGGCTCTGCGCGGCATAACCCGCATCATAATGGAGCCGGTTGGGATAATGCATCGCCTGCACCCAGCGGCGGATATCGCCATTGTTGATCGGCTCGACCATCCGCGCGGGCTGGATCGGCTTGCCCAGATAATTGTCGATATCCGAACAATCGAGCGTCGGGCTGGTCATGGATCGTCTCTCCGCAAATGCCTTGTTTGACGCCAAGGCTAACGACGCCCCGGCGCAGCGACTTGACCAAAATGGACAGGCGCCCGGCCATTGCCGCGCCCCGCAAAATTCCCCAGAAGCGGAAACGGAGAAGGACGGAAAGGACGATATGGCTACCGCTCGCAGACTAGGCGCCGAAGGATCGCAGAACCGCGCCCGCTTCATCGACGCGGCCGAAGCGATCCTGACAGAGGTCGGCGAACATGGCATTTCCGCGCGGCAGGTGGCGCAGCAGGCGGGCCTGAAGACCCAGCTTCTCTATTATTATTTCCGCACCATGGACGATCTGCTCCGCGCCGTGGTGCAGCGGATCAACGAGCGCCGCATGGCCCGCTTCGCCGAGGCGCTCGCCGCGCCCACCCCGCTGCGCGCCATGTGGGAGATGATGCGCGATCCCTCGACCGCCGCCCTCGCCGCAGAACTCAGCGCCATCGCCCATCATCGCGAGGCGGTGCGGGCGGAGATCGTCACCGCCGCCCAGGCGTTCCGCGCGCATCAGGCAGAGGCAGTTGCAGCATTGCTATCGGCCGATCAGGCGGATCAGGCCGGCGGCCTGGTGATGATCGCCGCCTCGCTTGCCCGCATGCTGGTCAGCGAGACCGCGCTTGGCCTGACCGAGGGCCATGACCAGGCCTTGACGATGATCGAAGCGATGCTGGACCAGCTCGAAGCCAAATGATCGCCCCGGCGCTATTACCGATCCTGCCATCGCACCACCCCATCCACCCCTGCTAATGAACTGTTCAGCATCGCGGTCCAGCACAGGCCAGCGGGGCAAGGAGAGGTCATGGCAGCACTGGAAAACAAGGTCGCGCTGATCACCGGCGCATCCTCCGGCATTGGCGAGGCGGCAGCGCTCGCGCTGGCGCTTGAGGGTGTCAACATCGCTGTCAACGGACGGCGCCGCGATCGGCTCGATGCGCTGGTCGCCCGGATCGAAGCGGCAGGCGGCACCGCGCTCGCCCTGCCCGGCGACGTCTCGGTCGAGGCGGATGCAGCGGCCGCCGTCGCCGACACGGTGGCGCGGTTCGGCCGGCTCGACATCCTCGTCAACTCTGCCGGCGTCAACGAAGCGGGCGGGATCGAAAGCCTGACCAGCGCCCAGTGGCAACGCGTGATCGACATCAACCTGATGGGCACCATCCATGCCTGCCGCGCCGCCTTCCCTGTGATGAAAGCTCAGGGGAGCGGCGACATCGTCAATATCTCCTCGACCGCCGGGCGCCGCTCGGGCTGGCGCTTCGCCGCCTATTCGACGAGCAAGTTCGGCCTCACCGGCTTTACCGAAAGCCTGCGGCAGGAAGGTGGCCAGGCCGGCATCCGCGTGTCGATCATCGAACCGGGCGCCACCGCGACCGAGATCGCCAGCTCCATTTCCGACCCGCAATGGCGCGACATGATCCAGCAGCACACCCACAAGGACGGGGCGATGGCGCCGGACGATATCGTCGCGGGCATATTGCTGGCCGTCAGCCTCCCGCGCCGAGCCAATGTCAGCCGCATCCTGATCCAGCCGACCATCGACACGGAGCCGATGCCATGAGGCTGGCGGGCAAGAGCGCGGTCATTACCGGCGCGGGATCGGGCATGGGCAAGGCGATGGCCGAACGCTTCGCGCAGGAAGGCGCGCTGGTTCTGTGCGCCGACATCAGCGGCGCGCAGGATGACGTCGCCGCCGCCATCGGCAGTGGCGCGATCGGCCTGCATGTCGACGTGGCCGAGGAAGCGGATGTGCAGGCGATGATCGCCACCGCCTGCGACGCCTTTGGCCGCGTCGACATCCTCGTCAACAATGCCGGGTTCGGCGGCGGCATCATGCCGTTGCACGAACAGAGCAGCGACAATTGGGACCGGGTCCATGCCGTCAATCTGAAGGGCGTGTTCCTGGGCATGAAATATGGCGTGATCGCCATGCTGGAAAGCGGCGGCGGCGTGATCGTCAATATCGGATCGGCCACCGGCATGGTCGGATGGAAGGGGCATGGCATCTATGCCGCCGCCAAGGGCGGGGTCAGCCAGATGACCAAATGCGCTGCGCTCGATTATGCCGCGCACAATATCCGCGTGAACGCCGTACTGCCCGGATCGATCTGGACCGGGCTGGTGCCGATGGCCAAGGATCATCCCGAACCGCCGCCCGGCATCTTCCGCGTGCCCGGCATCCCGATGGATCGGTGGGGTCTGGCCAGCGAAATCGCCAATGCCGCGCTATTCCTCGCCAGTGACGAGGCGTCCTACATCACCGGCACCTTGCTGCCGGTCGATGGCGGCTATTGCATCGGTTTTTCCGGCATGGCCGCCGAACAGGGTTGAGATCGAAGGAGCAGGATCATGAACGTCATTCACAAGAGCCGCGTCACCTTCCGCCCGGTCAAGCCGCTGATCGGCGCGCTGGTCGAAGCTGATCGGGAGGCCCTGTTCGATCCCGAGGTGGTCGCCCAGTGCCGCGACATGCTGGAGGAGCGGACCGTGCTGGTCATGCCGCAGGTCCATTTCACCAATGAGGAACAACTGGCCTTCACCGACCTGCTCGGCGGGCGGCTCAACCTCACCAGCGAGGCGACGACCAACAAGGATGAGGACGTCTATCAGGTGACGCTCGATCGCAAGATCAACCGCGCGCCGGAATATGTGCTGGGCACCTTCTTCTGGCACATGGACGGCATGCCGATGGAAATGCCGCCGCCGCTCGCGACGCTGCTGTCGGCCCGGCGCCTGGCGCCCAAGGGCGGCCAGACAGAATTCGCCAACACCTTCGCCGCCTATGAGCAGATGCCCGAAGCGCAGCGTGCCGAGATCGAGGATCTGCGCATCATCCATAGTGTCGCCGCCAGTCTGCGCTCGATCGCCGACGCCATTCCCGAGGCGGAAAAGGGCAAGCTGGCGATCGGCGTCGAGAAGGAACGACCGCTGGTCCAGACCCACAAGAATGGCCGCAAGAGCCTGATCGTTGGGTCGACCGCCGACCGGATCGTCGGCATGGAGCTGGCCTATGGCCGCGCCTATATCGCTCGGCTCAACGAATGGGCGACCCAGCCCGATTTCGTCTATCAGCATCAGTGGCAGGCGGGCGACTTCGTGATCTGGAGCAACACCGGCGCGCTGCACCGGGTGGTGCCCTATGCCCGCGATTCCGGGCGAATGATGCACCGCACCTCGATTGCGGGCTGAAGGGTCAGGCGGGCGCGTGCAACCGCGCCCGCAACCGCGTCGGCGACGCGCCGAACCAGTGGTTGCAACTGCGCGTCATCACTGACTGTTCGGAAAAACCCAGCTTCTCCGACACATGGGCGAAGTCGATATCGGTCTGCTCCAGATAGTAGCGCAATATGTCGCGCCGCACCTCATCCTTGATCTTCTGGAAGCTCGTGCCCTCCGTCGCCAGACGCCGATGCAGCGTGCGTGGGTGCAGCCCCAGTTCGGCCGCGACCCGGTCATTCGAGCAATGGGCGGTCCACAGCCATTGCATGACGATGCCGCGCACCTGCGCATGCAGCGGCGGATGGCGATGGGGAAATTCCCGTTCGATATAGGCGGTGACGGCGGCAAAGACCGTGGCGTCCCGGTCGATCACCGGGCTTGCCATGTCGCGCTCGGAAAAGCTGATCCCGTCCTCATTCTGGCCGAAATGCACCGGGCATCCGAAATAGCGTCGATAGATGCGCGCCGGCGAGATCGGCTGGTGGCGGAAATGCACCCGCCGCGCCCGTGCCCGCCCACCGGTCAGTTCCATCGCGAAAAGATGGCCGACCAGCAGAATATGCTCCATCGCCTGCGCCCGGTTGGGCACGCCGTCGAGCAATATGTCATGCCCGACGAAAACATGGCGGACTGAGGGAAAGCGGCGGAGCCAGACCGACGCCGCCAGGCTGTGCGCATAATTATGGCTGCACACATAATCGATCGCCGCGCCAAAGGTCGGCGCGTTGCGCATCGCGTCGCCGAGCGGCCCGAACAGGTCGACGCCGCGCTGCCGCAGGGCAAGGCGCATGCCGAAATCCGGGCAGGCGAGCCGATGCGCAGCCTCCTCGATCAGCGCTATGGTCTGGCGATAGCTGGGCGACGCATCGCTGCTGTCCGGCGCATCGCCGCCCAGTTCCGCCACCAGTTCCGGCAGGAACCGCAGCATATGCGCATTGATCGCCTCGAACGCGTCGCGCTGCTTATCCATCGCCGGACCTCCCATTCGGACAGGCTGGCACCGCCTGTCCGAATAGGTCAAGCGACCGCCGCCCCATTTCGGCGGGGCGATGCGCTCAGAGCCAGTTGAGCTTGCGGAAACGCCGATAGAGGATCGAACAGATCAGCAGGATCACGGCCAGCACGACGAAATAGCCGTAGCGGGTCTTGAGCTCCGGCATATGCTCGAAATTCATGCCGTAAATGCCGGCGATTGCAGTCGGCACCGCCAGGATCGCGGCCCAGGCGGCAAGCTGACGGGTGATCGTGCCGGTGCGCTGCTGCTCCAGCAGATTGCTGAACTCGAAGACGGAATTCAGCACCTCGCGCAGATCGTCGACCATCGTCTGTACCCGCCGCACATGGTCGCGCACATCGCTGAAATAGGGCCGGGTTTCCGGATCGATGCAGGGCAGGTCGATCTTGACGAACTTGGTCGCGACCTCCTGCATCGGCCCCAATATGCGCTGGAAACGGATCAACTGGCGCCGCAGGTTGAAGATACGGGTGATCTCGTCACGGCCGAGGAAATTGTCGACCGTATGCTGCTCCATCGTCAGCACTTCCTCCTCGATCCCCTCGACGATCGGCAGATAGCCATCGACAATGAAGTCGAGGATGGCGTGCAGCACATAATCGACGCCATGGGCCAGCCGATCCGGCACCGCCTCCAGCGCATGGCGCAGCTCGATATGCCCGCGTGCCGAACCGTGGCGGACACTGATGATATGGCTGTGGCCGACGAAGATGGCCGTCTCGCCATAGGCGATCGCCCGCTCCTCGACATGGGCAGTCCGCGCCACCACGAACAGTTGCTCGCCATAAATGTCGACCTTGGGCAGTTGATCCGCCTTGATCGCGTCCTCCACCGCCAGCGGATGGAGATTGTAATTTTGCTGCAGCGTCCGCATCTCCTCGGCGGTCGGGCTGGCAACGCCGATCCAGACGAACTCCGACTTGTCTTCGGCGCAGTCGATCCGTTCGGTGATCGACACTTCGCGCACGCGCTGGCCGTTGCGATAGAGATAGGCGGCAATGACGGTCATTCGGGCCTCGAAATCATTCTATTCGGCCAGCCTAGCGCGGCCAGCCTTGATCGGGAAGGCGATCAGGCGGCGGGTGATGGCGCCTGCACCACCAGCATCGCACCCTGCGCGTCGCGCAGGCGGACATAAAGCTTGCCATCCGTCGGCGCCGGGACCGTCAGGGTCGATCCAGTGAAGCCCTGCGCCACCGGCGCCGGCTGATCGAAGGCGGGATCGCCGGCGACGGCATCGACCAGGAACAGGTCGCGTCCCTTGATGGTGCAGCCCTGATCCTTCTCCTTGCCCGCGCAATCCACCGCCTCGATCCGCGGCAGGCGGGCGAGCGGCATCAGCGGCTGCCAATCCCCCTGTTCGCGGCCCCGCACGATGCGGAATTGCAGCGGACCAAAGGCGGGGCCGAGCGCCGCGGGATCCAGGGTCGCCACCATCACCTGCGGACTTTGCAGTTGCAGGCCGGAACCGGCCGTCAGCCGGACGCTGGCGCCGCCATCCTGCGTCGCTACCTCGATCGCATCGGCCATGGCCAATTTGGTGCCGTCCTGCGCCTGCACGGAAAAGACCAGGCGGCCGTTATTGGGCAGCACATCCGATCCGCCCAGCGTCACCGGCAGACCCGTTGCCGCGGCCGGCGTGACGCTCTTGTTGAGCAGGGTCACACGGGGACGCGCGGGGGCAATCGTGACCGGAACGGATACGGTCCGCCCATCCTCCAGTTGCACGCGGGCGCTGGCGCCTTCGGCCGGCACAGTCCCATCGCCCGCGGCCGTCAGACGCAGCCGATCGACCGAACCGTCGCGCGTCAGGCCATCGGGTTTCCAGCTACGCCCGCCCAGGTCGACGCTCGCCACCTGATCGAGGCGTTGCCCCGTCATTTCTCCCCAATTGTCACCCTGATGCACGGTCAGGCCGTCCAGCTTGCTCGCCTGAGCGTAGGCGCGCAGCGCCACGGAGAAAGGCTTGGCGACGCCCTGATATTTGACATCGACGGTGACAGGTCCGGCGCGCCGATCGGCAAGCGGCAGGGTCAGGTCCAGCGCACCGCGGCCCTGCACCTTCCAGCCGATCGCCTGGGGCGCTGCATTGCCCTGGCGCAGGGTGACACTTTCGACGCAAGAAGGTGCGCCGCCCGTCAGCGTCAGGCCGTTGTCGCGGCCCACGACCAGCGTCGGCGCCTCCCCCTTCACCTGCCAGGCCGCATCATCGGGCCGCTGCAGGATGTAATCGGGGCCTTCGAACCGGTCGAACCCCCATTGACCATAGACATGAGCCTCGATCGATCCCCTGAAGTCAGCCGACCAGGGACCATCGGCGCGGATCACATAGCCGCCGCGGTCGGCCCGCGCTTCCAGCGGATATTCGATCGTCTGGCCCGACGCCGCCTTCAACTGCACCGTCATGCCGCGCGCATAGCTGGTCGAATAGATGAGCGGCGCTCCCTCGACCGGCAGCACCGTGCCGGGCAATGCCGCGCAGATCGGCGCCTGTGCCCCGCTGCGTAGGCGCGGCGGGCTGTCCGCCTCGATCGAGGGCATGCCGACCACCATCACCGACTTGGGCTTGGCGAAGGACGGCGCCTTGTTCAGCATCAGCCCGATATTGTCGTCGCGGCGCAGGCTGACGGTCGGCAGATATTCGAAGCTGGGGCTGCTGAAGGCCCCGAACATCCGGGCCAGATCGCGCACTACGCCGATATAGGGGCTGTAATAGCCATAGCCCGCCTCACGCGTGGAGGCGAGTTGCAGGGCAAGGTCGGTCGGCGTGCCACTCAGCGTCTCGGCAATCGAACTGCTGTGAACATCGGCAAGGACCAGCTGGTCCTTATTCTCCAGCAGGCAGGCCGCCTGAAGCTCGATCACCTTGGACAGGCAATCCTCGTTGAGCTTCATCGACAGGCTGCGGGCCAGCGCCGGGGCGACGCTGCGCAGGAATTCGGGATGGCTGTTTTCCTGTGTCCGGATCGCCGTCATGAAGGCATCCAGCCGCGAGCGATCAAGCGACGCCTGATTGAGTTCCTGCGTTGCCCGGACGAACTCACCCGGCTTGCCGCGCACCGCGTCACTGACCGTACCCTCGCCACCGCCGGTCTCGGGCACCAGGAACAGCACCATCTGTCGTGCGCCGTCCGGCACGGTCAGCGTGAGGCGGCGATCCTTGTCCTTCTTTTTCCATGTCTCCGCGCTGTCGATCCAGTCCTTGGGCGGCGGGTTGGTCGCGCCCCGCAGGAAGGCCGACATCAGCACGAAATTGGCGCCCTGTTCCTTGGGCAGGTTCGGCTCGATCAGCAGCTTGTCGCCCGCCCGCAGGCTCGGCACCTGGCTGATCGGCAAGCTGGCCGTGCCGCGGGTCACGCTGACCTTGAGGTCCGGCCCGGTCAGCTCGAACGGCGCAGGCTCGACCGCAAGGCCCGGCGTCAGCAATGCCGCCCCCAATGCCGTCCCGATCAACAGGCCGATCGGCTGGCGCAGGCACGCGATCTGGATCGGGGCGGAAGGCTGGGGCATGTCTCTCTATCCGGCTATCTATGTTTTTCGGCGACCATTGCGGCTGTCCCACAGGAATTCGGCAATTCCAAGGCGGCAGCAAATGCGGGCCATGCCACCCCCTCGCTGAACCTGCGACAACGGGCTAAGAGGAACAAATCGCACGCAATCAGGCAGGGCCATGCAGACCGGAACGCTCAAGCTCAAGATCCAGATCCTTTGCGGGGATGAGATCGCCATGGGACCGGGCAAGGCCGATCTGCTCGATGCGATCGCGCTGCACGGCTCGATATCGGCGGCCGGGCGGGCGCTGGGCATGAGCTATCGGCGCAGCTGGCTGCTGGTCGACACGATGAACCGCTGCTGGAACGGCCGGCTGGTCGAGACGGTCGCTGGCGGCGGCCGTGATCGTGGCGCGCGGGTGACGGAGGCAGGGCAGGCCGTGCTGGCCGCCTATCGCGCGCTGGAACAGGCCGCGCTCACCGCGACCGGAGGGCAAGCGCAGGGCAAGCTTGACGCCCTGCTGCGGCCGATCCCCCTGCCCGCCCCTCTTTCATAATTTCTTGCCGCAGGCTTCGTCCGGCATGGCGAAGCGTGGATCGGCGAGGAAAGTCGGATCGGTCAGGCTGTCGAGAAAAGCCCTGATGGCTATCCGTTCGGCGTCGGTCAATTTCCGGCCATGGCGCAGGATCGCCGCATCCAGCGTTTGCGCGGACCCATCATGCCACCAGGGGCCGGTCACCGCGACATTGCGGAGCGGGGGCGTGCGAAAACGCCCGGCATCACTGGTCAGCCCCGTCTTTTCCGCCAGCCCCGGATCGGCGGCCGTCGCCGGTTCCAGCCGATGATAGGCGCCGTCGCTGAAATCCTGCCCCGCATGGCATGACGCGCAGCCCTTGTCCGCGAACAGATGTGCGCCCTGCCGGGCCGGCATCGACAGGGCATCGGCCTGCCCCCGTCGATCGCGATCATAAGGGCTGTCGCGCGAAATCAGCGTGCGTTCGAACGCTGCAAGCGCCGCCGACACCGTCACGATGTCGATCCGGCCGCGACGGTCCGGGAAAGCGCGCGCGAACATCCGGCGATAGCAGGCATCGGCGCCCAGCCGACGCGGGAGTTCCGCCTCCAGCCCCCTCATCCCCATTTCGACGGGATGCTCGCCCAGCAGCGGCACGGCGACCTGCGCCTCCAGGCTGGTGATTGCCGGATCGGCCATGGTGAGGCGCGGCAACCAGGCGACATTGGCCAGGCCCGGCACATTGCGCAGCCCCGGATCGCCATGGACGCCGGGCCGCGTGCGATTGCCGTCGGCAAAGCCGCGATGCTGCTCATGGCATCCGGCACAGCTCAACGTGCCATTGGCCGACAGGTCGGCGTCATAGAAAAGGCGGCGGCCAAGCTCGACCTTCGCCGTGCTCATTGCGTTGCCGACCGGGACCGGGGGCGGTGCTTCGCCCAGGGGCAAGTCCCAATACCACGGCCGCCCCGCACCGATCAGCAGCAGCGTCGCGAGCAATAGCAACCAGCGCGCCGGCTTCACGGCAGGCGGGTCACCAGCACCGTCATCTGCGGATCGCCATTGGCCGCGAGTTGCAGGATATAGTCGCCTGGTTCCAGGCTGTAATCGATCATCTTGCGGATGCCGGTGCAATCAGGGCCATGGCCATGCGCGGTCGAGGTCGCTGCGGTGCCGTCCTTCACCACATCGACCCAGGCGCCACTGCTCAGCGCCACTCGCCAGGTGCCGGGCTGATCGACGGTGAAATGGACGATGCCACCGAAGCTGACACTGCCGCCCGGCTTGGCCGGGCGAAGCGGATAGCTGATCCTGGGCGTCGGCAGCAGGGTCAGCGCCGCGGCCTGCCCGGCTTTTAGCTTGACCTTGCCGGCTCCCTTGGCATCCGCCGCCGCCTTCATCGGCTGCGGCGCACGCCACGATGCCATCTCCGCCGGCGGATCGGCCGGGGCAGCGCAGGCCGGCGTGCCCGACATTTGCGCGAAGGCCGATGCCGGCACCACAGCCGCGCACAGGGCCGGAAACAGCAGGAACAATGGCTGACGCACGGGCTTCCCTCCCGAAGGCAAAACTATATACGGCGGGATATAGCGAGTCGAACGACCAAGAATAGGGGGATTTTCATGCGACAGACCATGATGCGCATTTTGCTGGCCAGCGCCTGCTGCTGGACCGCGACGGCACAGGCGCAGGGTGCGCCCGACGCGACCGGCGACAGCGATCGCTTCTCGCTCGGCCAGATCATCGTCACCGCCCCGCGCACCAGCGGGATCGAGATTGACGGCAGCACCCTGTCCTCCGATGCCATCTACAGTTTCAACCGCACCTCGCTCGACGATGCCGTCAACCTCATGCCCGGCGTGTCCGCCGGCAACAGCGGCGGCACCCGCAACGAGCGATTGGTCTTCGTGCGTGGCTTCGACCGGTTCCAGGTGCCGCTCTCGATCGATGGCATCCGTGTCTATCTGCCCGCCGACAACCGGCTCGATTATGGCCGTTTCCTTACCACCGACATTGCCGAGGTCCAGGTGGCCAAGGGCTATGCCTCCGTGCTGGACGGACCCGGCGCCATGGGCGGCGCCATCAATCTGGTGACCAGCAAGCCGACCAAGGCGCTCGACATCGATCTTCGCGGACAGGTCAACTTCGACAATGACATGGACTATGCCGGCTATACCACGTCGGCCAAGGTCGGCACCCGGCACGATCTCTGGTATGCGCAGGCCAGCTATGCCCGCAGCTTTACCGATCATTGGGATCTGCCCAATGGCTTCACGCCGCGCGTGTCCACGCTCGAAGATGGCGGCGCGCGCGACTTTTCACGGGCGGAGGACTGGCGGGTCAATGCCAAGCTCGGCTTCACCCCCAACGCCACCGACGAATATGCGCTGAGCTATACCCATCAGGAAGGATCGAAGAGCGCGCCGCTGCATATCAGCGACACGGTCACCACGGCCCGTTTCTGGGACTGGCCGTCCTGGGACATCACCAGCGTCTATTTCCTGTCGACCACGGCGCTGGGCGACCGCGCGACGCTCAAGACCCGCGCCTATTATAACCAGTTCGATTCGATGCTCCGCTCCTTCAACGACCGGACGCAGACCACGCAGAGCCGCCCCTACGCCTTTGACAGCCCCTATGAGGACAAGGCCTGGGGCGGATCGGCCCAACTGGATTTCACCGCGACCGATGCGGACACGCTGCGCCTCGCCTTCCATTATCGCCATGATGAGCATGTCGAGTTCCAGACCAGCTTTTCGACGGCCGGCGTCGCCACCACGGAGCCGAAACAGACCCAGAGCGAGGCCACCTATTCCGTCGCGCTGGAAAATGAGCTGGCGCTGAGCCCCACGCTCCGTTTCACCCTGGGTGGCAGCTATGACTGGCGCAACCTGGAACGGGCCGAGGAATATGGCGCCCCGCTCGGCACGTCGGGCACGCCATCGGTCATCTACAATTACCCGCGCAGGGACGCCGACACCTGGAATGCGCAAGGCCGGTTCGACTGGCAGGCGAGCGATGCGCTGTCGCTCCACGCAAGCCTGTCATCGCGTGCCCGCTTCCCGACCATCTTTGAACGGTTCAGCCAGCGCTTCAACACCGCCATCCCCAACCCCGACCTGAAGGCGGAACGGGCGACCAATGCGGAGATCGGCGGAAACTGGAGCCAGGGATCGATCCGGCTGGAAGGCGCGCTCTTCTACAGCTGGGTGCGGGACGCGATCTTCAGCGTGCCGACGCCGGCCTATCCCTGCACCGCGTCGACCACGCCGCCCGCAGTGCCGACCACGGGCTGCGCTCTCACCAACCTCAGCCAGAGCCGCAATGTCGGCAAGGGCGAATATTATGGCATCGAACTGTCGGCGTCGGCGACGCTGCTGCCGGGGCTGGACGCGGGCATCAACTATACCGGCATCAAGCGCGATCTGACCGATCCGTCCAACGCGCGCTTCCGCCCCACCGGCGTTCCCACGCACAAGGGCTTTGCCTATCTCGACTGGGCACCGGTCGAACGGTTGCACATCGTCCCGAGCGTCGACCTGGCGTCGAACCGCTGGACCCTGTTCACCGCAACCCCGGCTTCACAGCCCGCCCGCTATTACCGCACCGGTGCCTATGTGAATGCCAGCCTGCGCGTCGATCTGGCGCTGACCGACCAGATCGACCTCAGCATTGGCGGGCGTAATCTGTTCGATGACTATTACACGCTGACGGATGGTTTTCCCGAACCCGGACGCACCGTCTATGCGTCGGCCCGTTTCCGCTATTGAAGCGAACGCGGCCGGGCAGGGATAATGGTTTATCTTTGCCCGGCCGCAGGTTATCGTGATCCGCGGTCGCTATTCTCGCATCGCATCGGGAATGATGATGGTCGATCTGTTTCCGCCACCACAGGATCGCAATGCCGGACACGACAGCGCCCGGTCGGCGCCACGGCATGATCCCGTCCCGCAGCATGGCGAGGATGCGGATGGCCCCAAAATCTGGCCTTTCCCCCATCATCTGGCCGAAGCCGGCGTGCAGTTCCTGTCACGCTGGGCCGGCCCCGTGGCCCTCGTCGGCGCGCTGCTTCTGATCGGCTGGTGGCTGTTTAGCTGAGCGATTTGATTCGACGTCGTTTCCATCAGGCCGGCAAGGCCTCTCACCGCGCCTGATTGATTTTCCCTGCGACAGAACGAAGGGGCGGCAGGATGAAAATTGCGCGCTCAACGGATCGTCGGAAATGTGCGTCCGAATATCCCTCCCCCAATTGTAACAACCGAGCAACTATGTCCTGCTGCTACGCAACATAAATCAAAGGCAGCGGATGTCCTGGGGAAAGATCGCCACCGTCTGACGACGGGCGGGCGGACCATGACGTCACGACGCATTTAAAGGGTTGCCGATGTCCAAAATAGATCTGGCGATTGCAGGAACCCCCAGTCGCCAGCCCGCCACCGCCGCTTTCCAGCGGAACGCGCGCCTGTGGCTGAGCCTGGTTCTGCTGCTTGCAGACATGATGGCCCTGGCCGCAGGGTTCGTCATCGGCCTGCGCGTGGCGGGTATTCCGATCCTGTCGATGGAGGTCTGGCAGCCGCTCGCCGGCGGGATATTGGTCTATGGTACCATCGCCTTTCACAACCAGGCCTATAACCCACGTTGCCTGACCAGCATGACGGCTTCATGCCGCAGTGCAGTAATGGCCTTCGCCGGAACCCTGTTGATTTTCCTGCTGGTCGTCTTCTCGCTGAAGGTTACCGACAATTTCTCGCGCCTGGGGATCAGCACCGGCCTGTTCTTCAGCGGCGCGCTGATCGTGATGCAGCGGGTGCTGGTCGTCCGCGCCGTTCGTCGCCATTTCGCCGAAGGGCTGTTCGCCCAGTTGCTGATCATCGACGACGGCCTGATCCCCGACGATGTCAACGGCATGACGATTGTGGACGCACCGACGCTCGGCCTGCGCGCCGATCTGGACGATCCCTATATGCTGCATCGCCTTGGCATGCTGCTGCGCGATTTCGATCGCGTGGTCATTTCCTGCCCGCTGGAGCGCAAGGCCGACTGGGCGCAGATGCTCAAGGGCGGCAATATCCTGGGCGAGATCATCGTGCCGGAACTCGACCCGATGGCGCCGCTCGCGGTGCAGAGCCATCGCGGCGTGTCGACGCTGGTGGTCGCCCGCGGTCCGCTCAACCTTGCCAACCGCGCCAAGAAGCGGCTGCTCGACATCATCCTGACCGTGCCGGTGCTGATCGCGCTGGCGCCGCTGATGATCGCCGTTGCCGTCGCCATCCGGCTGGACTCGCCGGGCCCGGTCTTCTTCCGCCAGGAACGGATCGGCCGCGGCAACCGCTTGTTCCATATCCTCAAGTTCCGCAGCATGCGGGTGGAACAGTGCGACACGGCCGGCGCCACCTCGACCCAGCGCGACGATAACCGCATCACCCGCGTCGGCCGCTTCATCCGCAGCACCAGCATTGACGAGTTGCCCCAGCTGCTCAACGTACTGCTCGGCGAGATGAGCCTGGTTGGCCCGCGCCCCCATGCGCTGGGTTCGACCGCCGAGGACCAGCTGTTCTGGCAGGTCGACCGCCAATATTGGCATCGCCATGCGCTCAAGCCCGGCATCACCGGCCTGGCCCAGATCCGCGGCTTCCGCGGCGCGACCGAAACCCGGCGCGACATTCTGAACCGGGTCGAGGCGGATCTGGAATATCTGCATGGCTGGAGCCTGATGCGCGACATCGGCATCCTGGTCGGCACGGCCCGCGTGCTGGTTCACCGCAACGCCTATTGATCCCACCTGCTGGCGAAGCCCCAATGTTTACAGGGGCTTTGACCAGGATTGAGGATTTTCCGCATCAGAAGCCGGCTTTTGCGATGAGCTGAGCCGGCTTTCATGCCGATGTAAACTATTTGTGAACCCTAAAATCCTATATTAACGACCGTTCATAAAGTTCCCAGGATGACGGTCGTGGCTGATGAATTGGCGGCAGTTGCCGCAACGAAAACCTCCTTTTCCGATGCGGGCATCGCCGTCCGCGATCTCCCCGAAAACGGCCATGCGCTGTCGATCGCCGACCGCGCGGAAGGTCCGATTCAGTTTGTTTCGCGCTGGGCAGGCATCCTTGCCTTCTGCGCGGCAATCGGCGCGATCGCTTATCTGATCTTCTGATCGGGGCCAGTTTCCTTGCCCTCAGATTAACAGCCGGGATCGGCTGTTAACGGCTCCTTTCGTCGATGAAACGAGCCGTTGTTTTGGCGCGACAAGTCGCGTCCGGACCCGTGTGCATTACGTAAAAATACGATTAGCATGCCCCTTGTTGCTGCAATGCAATAAGGATTCATGCGTTTGGATAATGCCCATAACCCGTGTTTGCGGGCGCGCCCCTGTGCGCCCGCAGCAAATGATTTTGCATGGCCGCATGCGGCCGCCATGGCCGCTCTTGGCGGCGCAATGCTGTTCGCCGGCCTGCCCTCCACGGCGCAGGCCCAGGATGATGACAAGCGCATAGATACGCTCGGTCTGCACCTGACGGCCGGGCTCGATCTTCTCTATGACGACAATGTCTATCGCGTCGACGACCGGGTCGAAGACCCCACCGGCGATCTGATCGTCACGCCCTCGATCGAGGCGACCTATGCCCATCCGATCGGGCGGCACGACATCCAGATCCGGGCTAAGGCTGGCTATGACCAGTTCGTGTCGGAGACCCAGCGCAGCAAGCTGCGACTCGATGCAGAAGCCCGCGCGACGATTCGATTCGGAGCCACCTGCGGCATCACGCCGCGCGCCAGCTATCGCCAGCAGCGGGCCGATTATGGCGACATCAACGCCGCGACCGAAAATCTCCAGCGCTTCTCCACGCTGGGGGCCGACCTGTCGTGCGAGCGGCCAGGCTTCTTCCCGGTCGCCGGCTACCAGCACGACACAACGCGCAACGCCGATGATTTCGACTATGCCGACCAGGACAGCGACAGCTTCAAGGTTGGCCTTGGCTATAACAAGCCCAGCTTCGGCACGCTCACCACTTATTATGAGCGCAAGGTCAGCGACCGGCGCACGCTGGGCATCAAGAACCGCATCAACGCCTATGGCTTGCGCTTCCAGCGCTCGGTCACGCCGATCACCCAGATCGACGCCGACCTGCAATGGCTGGATGTCAGCAGCGATTCCGCTGCGGTCGGCAATTATAATGGCATGGGCTGGGATGTGCGGCTGTCGACCAGCATCATCCCGCGCGTCAAGCTGACCGCCTCCACCGCCCGCGACATCATGAATGACAGCCTGATCGCCAGCGGCTTCGCGATCCGGTCCAGCTATCGGATCGAAGGGGAGTTCGCGATCAGCGAACTGACCTCGGCCGGCCTTTATGCCGACTGGCAGAGGCGCAAGTTCCGGCAGGATGCGGCGCTGCGCCCCTTCTCGATCGAGGCGGACCGCAATCGCCAGTTCGGCGCGACGCTCAAGCGCAAGCTGACCGATCGCTTCGATCTCAGCCTCGACGCCCAGCATTACCGCCGTCGGACCGACACCGATGTTTCCAACTATAGCGGCACGCAGGTGACGCTCTCAGCCCTGCTGCGCTTTTGACCCGAAGGGAGCCTGACCCATGAGAATAGCGACACGCTTCCATATCCTTGCCGCCCTCCCCCTGCTGGCAGGGCCGACCGCATTGTCGGCCCAAACCCAGACAGCACAGGCGCCTGCCGGTGCCGCGGCAGCGGCAGCGGTTGCCGCCACGCCAGCGCGGCCGGCGACGCCCGCGCCAGCCGGCTACCTGCTCGGCCCGGACGATCAGCTGAAGATCTCGATCTTCGGCCAGCCCGACCTGTCGACCGAAACCCGGATCAAGGCTGACGGCACGGTGCTGCTCGCGCTGGTTGGTCCCGTGGACGCGAAGGGCAAGACCACGTCCCAGCTCGCGTCCGACATCGCCGCCAGCTATGCCGGTGGCGGCTATCTGACCAAACCCTCGGTCAGCGTCGAGGTGAGCGACTATGTCAGCCGCTCGGTCACCGTGCTGGGCAATGTGCCCCAGGCCGGCAATTATCCGCTCGACCGCAACTATACCGTGGCGTCGATGCTGGCCAAGGCCGGCGGCGCGACCACGGCCGGCGCCAATGCCGTCATCCTGACCCCGGCCGATGGCAGCGGCGCCGTGCGCATCTCGCTCACCGACATGAGCGCCGGCGCCGGCCGACCGCTCCAGGCCGGCGACATCCTGTTCGTGCCGCCGGCCGAGAAGGTCTATGTCTATGGCCAGGTCCAGCAGCCCGGCGCCTTCTCCTATGTCGCAGGCCAGACCTTCCGCCAGGCGCTTGCCCTGGCCGGTGGTCCGACCCTCGCCGGTTCGACCCGCAGCATCAAGGTAAAGCGCGGCGGCCAAGAGGTCCAGGCCAAGCTGGATGATCCGGTCAAGCCCGAAGACGTCCTCATCATCCGGGAGAAGCTGTTTTGACCGCGATGGAACATGATTTCGGCGCCCGCTCGGCGGGCACGCTCGACTGGCTCTGGTCCCTACCGCGCCGACTGGCCGGCGGGTCCAGCCCCTCCGCCCGCGTCATCCCCGATCAGGCTCCGTTGCTGCTGGAGGAACCGGTCGCACCGAGCTTCCACCGGACGGCCGAGCCCGAACCGGCGCCCGACGACACCCCGCGACCGCTGGCGATGGGCGCGATGGCAACGCCGCTCAAGCCCATCAGCCTGCGCCGGGATTCGATCTACAGCGCCTTCAACACCGCCATGCCGGTGACCGACCGCCATGGCCTGGCCGGCCGCAACAATGAGCTGGAAAAGCTGGTCGAGGCGATCGTGGTCCAGCGCAAGCATGCGATCATCTTCGGCACGCGCGGATCGGGCAAGACCTCGCTTGCGCGGGTCTTCGGCGATCTGGCGGACGAGGCGGGCTGCGTCGCCCTTTACGGGTCCGCAAGCGGCGAGGCCGATTTCGACTCTCTGTTCCGCCCCTTCCTGACCGAACTGCCGATGAGCGGCGCGGGTCAGGAACGGGCCCGCAAGCTCGCCACCGGTCCGCTGGACGTGAATGGCCTTGCGACCCTGCTGGTCGAGGAGGTGCGCCAGCGCTCCATCCTGATCCTCGACGAATATGACCGGGTCCGCTCCGACACCGCCAAGCAGGATGTGGCGACGCTGCTCAAGCTGCTGACGGATATCCATTCGCCGGTGCAGGTCGTGCTGGTCGGCATAGCCGGGGATGTCGATGGCCTGATCGCCGCCCATCCCTCGCTGCGCCGTCATATCGCGCCCCAGCGGGTCAGCCCGATCGCCCGCCCCGAACTGGAACTGCTGCTGGCAAGCTGCGGCGAGAAGGCCGGGCTGTCGATCACGCCCGAAGCCGTGGAGGCGCTGGCCGGCGCGGCAATGGGGTCGCCCTATCATGCCCGGCTGTTCGGCATGCAGGCGGCGCTTGTTACCGAGGCCGGCGGCCGCGAGCAGGTGACTGCGAGCGATGTCGAACAGGGGCTAGCCAGCGCGCTGGACGACTGGGCGGAAATGAGCAGCGCCAGCCATGGCCTGTTCACCCGCGCCCTGCGCGACAGCGCATCCGGGCGCCGGATGATCGCGCTGGCCGGCATCGTCGCGTCGCAGATGTCGGCGATTTCGCTGGAGCGGCTGCTGCGCGTCGGCAGCGACATATTGGGCGAATATCCGGGCATGGAAGCCGATGCCAGCGATGCGCTGGCTCGGTTGGAGCCTGCCCTTACGCCCACGCCGGGCGGCGAATTGTGGATGTTTGAAGATACGCTGGCGCCGCAATTTCTGCTGCTGATGGCCAAGCAGCCCGCGCCGCGCACCGTCGCGCCGACGCCGGCCGAGGAAATGCGCGCCATGCTCCGAGGAGTGGACGGACTATGACGATGAACCCCCTGGACCTTGCCGCCGCCGTCAAGGCGCGCTGGCGGGTCGCCGCGATGATCGGCGGCGCCCTGTTCCTGCTGATCGCCGTCGCGGCCTTCATGCAGTCGCGCCAATATATGGCGACGACCTCGCTGATGCTGGACCTGTCGCAGACCGATCCGACCGACACGACCCAAAATCAGGCCCGGGTCGAGGTGGACTCGATCCTGGGCACCCAGACCGACATCATCCGCAGCGCCAAGGTGATCAACGCGGTCGCCAAGGAAGCGGGCTTCATCGACGCGCTGCCTGCGGATATGCCGGCCGATGCCCGCCTGCAACAGGCCGCCGCACGCGTGCGCGCCGGGCTGCTGGTCACCACCGGCCGCCAGAGCAATGTGCTGCAGATCCAGTATCTCGATCCCGATCCGCAGGTCGCCGCCCGCGTCGCCAACCTCGCCGCGCAGATCTACATGCGCGAGCAGGTGGAACTGCGCGCCTCGCCGGCGCGCACCTCGGCCAAATGGTTCAACGAACAGACCGCCGACGTGCGCCGCCGCTATGAGGATGCGCAGAAGCGCCTGTCCGACTTCCAGCGTGCCCATGACATCATCGGCATCAACCGCATGGATCTTGAGGCCGAAAAGCTGAAGAACATGTCCTATCAGCTGACCCAAGCCCAGGCCGAAGCCGCCGCCGCGCGCGGCAAGGCCGGCGCCGGTTCGGTGTCCGACATCGAAGGGTCGCTGATCGTCCAGAATTTGCAGGAACAGGTTGCTGCCCAGTCGGCCAAGGTGCAGGAACTGGGCAAGACGCTTGGTCCGAACCATCCGACCATGGCGGCCGCTTCGGCGCAATTGTCCGAACTCCAGACCAAGCTGGGCGCCGCCCGCGCCAGCCAGGCCGGTGCGGTCAGCGCCAACAGCGTCGCCGCCAGCCGCCGTGAGGGCGACCTCAAGTCGAACATGGCGTCGCAGGAAGACCGCATGATCCGCATGTCCGACGTGCAGGACCAGTTGATGGTCATGCAACGCGACGTCGATGCTGCCCGCCAGACCTATGACACGGTGCGCCAGCGCTTCAACGAAGCGGCACTCAAGAGCCAGATCTCGCAACCCAATGCCAGCCTGCTCGACGAGGCCGCCGTGCCGCTGCTGCCCGCCAAGCCCAACCTGCTGCTCTGGCTGGTGGGTGGCATCGCCCTTGGCCTGGTCGGCGGCATTGCGGCGGTCGTCCTGATCGAAATCGCTCAGCCCCGCGTCCGCTCCGCCGCCGGCGTGGCCCGCGCGACCGAGGTCGAAGTCATCACCGAATTGCTGCCTGCCCCCGCACGGGGCGGCTGGCTCCCCAAGCGACAGGAGGCCGCATGAGACTGCGTTCCACGGCTAGTGCCCATCCCCATCTGACCGCCGGCGCCACGACCGGCCTCAAGCCCCGCGCCCGCGATACCAAGGATTTCGCGCAACTTGCGGTCGAACATGGCTTCCTCGCCGAAACCGACATCGGCCGGATCGAAGCCCATGGCCATGCCGCCGGCCAGCCCTTCCAGCAGGCGGCGATCGACCTTGGCCTGCTCGATCCCGAGACGGCGGGCATCATCCTCGCCATGCAGGGCGGCTTCCCGCTGCTGGCGGCCGGCGACCAGCGGGTCGATCCGCTGGTGGTCAGCGCCTTCGACCCGGCGGATGCCTATGCCGCCAAGGTCCGCACCATCCGCGCCAAGATGCGCGCGGCAGCAAAGGACAGCGACGGCGCAGCCCTGCGCCTTGCCATCCTGTCGATCGACGCGGGCGACGAGGCCGCGATCCTTGCCGCCAATCTCGCCGTCGTGATGGCGCAGATGGACGGGCAGACGATGCTGGTCGATGTCGATATCGACCGCCCCTCGCTCGATCGGCTGTTCCGCGTCGCCAACAAGGCGGGCCTGGCCGAACAATTGCTGGGCAGTGCCGCGCTGCTACCCGCCGCGCGCACGGCGGTCGATGGCCTGTGGCTGATGACCGCCGGCCGGGCATCGGGCAGCGCATCCAGCCTGGTGACCAAGGGGCCGCTGGCGGACACCGCCGCCGGCTGGGGCCTGCACGACACGTCGATGCTCTTCTACCTCGCCCAGCGGCGCGGCGAGCAGACGCCGTTCGGCTCCATTCTGGCGGGCTTCGATGCCGTCACCATCGTCGCTCGGCGCGGCGAGACCGCGATCGCCGACATGCGCCGCGTGATCGACGATCTCGACCGTCATAATATCAGCATCGCAGGGAGCGTGATCGCATGAGCCTGGAGCAGGCCATTCCCCGTCAGCCGCTGCAACAGCCTGTGTCGACGCCGGAGGAGGTCGCCCTGGTCGGCGGCATTCCGGTGTCTACCCTGTCGCTCGACGCGCTGATCGACCGGATGCTGGGCGAGGCGCCGCTGCGCCGTGCGCTCGACCAGCGCCCGCTGCTGATCTTCGACTGCAATGGTCAGGGCCTGTCGATGAACGCCACCGACAAGGGCTTTCGCGACAATCTGGCGCAGGCGGACCTGATCCATGCCGATGGCCAGATCGTCGTCGCCGCCTCGCGCTGGGTCGGCCAGCCGCCGATCGCCGATCGGTCGAGCACCACCGACATGTTCATCGACAGCCTCGTGCCCGCAGCCAAGGCCGGTGTCAGCTACTATCTGCTCGGCGGCGAGGAGAAGGTGAACGCCGCCTGCGCCGATCGGATCGTGGAGATGGCGCCAGGCCTCACCGTCGCGGGGCGCCGCAACGGCTTCTGGAAGCCGGAGGAAGAAGATGCGGTGATCGACGCGATCAACGCGGCCGCGCCCGACGTCCTCTGGGTCGGCACCGGCAAGCCGCGCGAGCAGGCCTTTTGCGTACGCAATCGCGACCGGATCAAGGCCGGCTGGATCGTCACCTGCGGCGGCCTGTTCAACTATATCACCGGCGACTATCCGCGCGCGCCGATGTGGATGCAGCGCAATGGCCTGGAATGGCTGCACCGCATGGGCACCCGGCCCAAGGAACTGGCCTGGCGCTATATCACCACCAATCCCCATGCCCTGTGGCTGATCTGGAAGCACCGCCATGGCTGAGGTGCAGGCGGCTTCCGGCCGTACCCAGCGCCTGGGCACCATCTTCGGCCGCTTCGGCCTCGCCAGCTTCTCCTCGGCGATCGTCTCGGTCAGCCATCTGCTGGTCCAGCTCTTCTCGATCCACCATCTCGCCACCACCGGAATCGGCGTGCTCGCCTTCCTGCTGGTCATCATCCAGTTCGGCTACAGCCTGTCCAACGCGCTGGTGTCGACGCCCTATACGATCGCCGTCAATCAGGGCGAGGATGTCGATCGCGCGGCGCATGGCTTCTTCTTCCCGGTCAACCTGCTGCTGTCACTCAGCCAGGGGATAATCTGCGCCGCCATCGCCTGGACCACCGCCTCGCCACAGGCCGCGCTGGTCTTCGGTCTGGCCGGCACATTGTCGCTGATCCGCTGGTTCGGCCGTTCCAACGCCTATGCCCATCATGCGCCGATGCAGGCCGCCCGGTCCGACATCGCCTATGCCGCGACCATCCTGATTGGCCTGCTGGTCGCGATGCGCACCGGCGCGGACCTGACCGGCATCGGCACCATGCTCGTCGCCGCCAGCCTCGCCGGCCTGCTGCCCTTCGGCAGTCCCTATCTGCGTCGCCATGTTGCCATGTCGCCGCTGGCCGCCCTGCGCGCCTATCGCCCGGTGTGGAAGGAACAGTCGGCCTGGACGCTGGTCGGCGTGCTGTCGACCGAGGCGACATCGAACGCCCATAGCTATGCCGTGACCCTGCTGGCGGGGCCGACCGCCTTCGCGCCGATCGCCGTCGGCATGCTGTTCTTCCGCCCGGTCAATGTCTGCATCACCGCCCTCACTCAGCTGGAACGCCCGCGCATGACCCGAGCCGTGGCACGCGGCGATCATCAGGCGGCGATCCAGTCGGAACGCATCTTCATGGGCGCCCTTGTCATCCTGTGGCTCGGCACCTGCGTCGTCGCGGCCGGCGCGCTCTATTTCTTCCCCAGCCTGATCTTGAAGCCCACGCTCGACCATCAGCTGGTGATCACTGCCGTGGCGCTCTGCGCCCTGCTCTCGCTGGTCCAGTGCGTGCAGACGCCGATGAGCGTCATGACCCAGGCACGCAAGGCGTTCCGTCCGCTCGCCGCCCAGAGCCTGCGCAGCTGCGGCGTCGGCATTGCCGCCGTCACCCTGCTGACCCTGCTGGTCGCGCCCGTCTTCTCGATCGCCGGCGTCGTGCTGTCGCAGCTCGTCATGATGCTCGGCATCTGGCAGCTCGACCGCAGCTGGCGCCGCGACCAGGCGGAGGGTTGAGCGATGGCAAGCACCCCCTGGCATCGTGACATTCCCGCGCCGGTCCTGGCCCGGCCGGGCGTCGCCGCCATCAAGAAGACCGAAAGCGCCCGGCTAATCCTTGTCGCCCAAATCTTCTATTTCACCTTCCTGATGCTGGTCTTCATCGGCCAGCAGCCCTTCGCCTCGCGCACCCAGGATGAACTGGTCGCCATGGCGCAGGAAAATAACGGGTCGGACCTGTTCAAGCAGGCGCTGTTCATCGGCTTTGCGATGCTACTGACAGGTGTGCAGCTGATCCGCCGCTATCCGCCACGCTATCGCTTCACGCTCTGGCCGCTGGCCATCATGCTCGCCTGGTTCTTCATCACCTGCAGCTGGGGCGTCGATCCGTTCGTATCGTTCAAGCGGGCGATGCAGCAGCTGATCGTGATCTACATCACTTTCAGCGCGCTCAGCCTGATCGGCCCCGAAAGGCTGCTCCAGGCGCTGCGCTACGCGCTCATCCTGTCCCTCATCATCTGCTGGGTCTCGCTGCCCTTGACCTCGGCGGCGGTCCATCCGCCGACCGAGAGCGACAAGGCACTGATCGGCGCCTGGCGCGGCTTCTTCTTCCACAAGAATATTGCCGGCGCGGTCATGGCGCTCACCTTCATGGTCGCGGCCAATGCCTGGGTCGATACCAAGAAATGGTATTATGCCCTCTTCTCGGTGATGGCCTTCGTCTTCGTGATCGGGACCAAGAGCAAGACCTCGCTCGCCTTGTCCTTCGCCATCCTGGGCGTCTGCGCCGTCTATCGGGCACTGAGCGATTCCACCCAGAAACGGGCAGTGCTGCTGATCATGGTCGCGCTCGGCATGGTCGGGGTGCTGTGGCTCTATGTCGCTTTCCAGCCCGTGGTGGAGCGGATCTTCGCCGACCCCACCTCCTTCACTGGCCGCGTGTCCATCTGGGAAGTCGACCTCGCCTATCTCAAGGATCACCCTTTCCTGGGTGCGGGTTTCGGCGGCTTCTGGCAGGTCGGCGATCGCAGCCCCTCGCTCGATTATCTCAACCAGGCGTTTCAGACGCTGACCGCCCATTCGCACAATGGCTATCTGGAAATCCTGGTGACGACCGGACCGCTGGGCCTCATCATGCTGCTGCTCACCTTCCTGGCGCTGCCTGCCATCTGGTTCCTGACCGGGGCGACGCCGCAGAACCGGCCGATCATGGTGCCCTGCTTCGCGATCTGGGTCTTCGTCCTTTACCAGAATCTGCTGGAAACCTCGTTCTTCGACAAGGATCGGCAGGTCTGGGTGATCTTCCTGGCGGCCATCGCCGCCGCCCACGCCACCTACAAGGCGCGCCCGCTTCCGCAGTGGCGCCGCCGCTTTCTCGCCCGCCCGGAGGCTTCCCATGGCTAATGTCGTCATCTGCATCGCGACCTGCAATCGCCCCCAGGGGCTGCGGCGCACGCTTGCCTCGCTCACCACGCTCGAAACCCGCCACCGGATCGATGTGCTGGTCGCCGACAATGATGCCAGGGAGCAGCAGGGGCTGGCCGTGGTGGAGGCGCTGGCGACATCGGGCTATCGCTGGCCGATCGAGGCACTGCTGGTGCGCGAACGCGGCATCCCCCTGGTCCGCAATGCGCTGGTCGAGGCAGCTCTCGCCCGGCCCGGCGTCACCCATGTGGCGATGATGGACGATGACGAGGCGGCCTGCCCCGGCTGGATCGACGCGCTGGTGACGGCGGCCGATCGCTGGGACGCCGATGTCGTCGGCGGCGCGGTGCTGCGCGAGATGGACAGCCCGCTGCCCGCCTGGGCCTCGCGCCATCCGCTGCTCCAGCCCAAGCGGCGCGACAAGTCCGGCCCGGTATCGCTGGTCGACAGCACCGCCAATGTGCTGATGTCCGCCAACGCATTGCGCCGCATCGGCGCCCGCCCATTCGACGAGCGCATGGCGCTCACCGGCGGGTCGGACAAGCAGCTCTTCACCCGTATGCAGCGCGCCGGTTTCCGCTTCGCCTGGTCGGAGGAAGCGCTGGTCACCGAACTCATCCCGGCCAGCCGCGTCACCGCCAAATGGCTGCTGATGCGCGGCTATCGCGTCGGCATGACCGACATGATCGTCGCCCGCACCCATGGCGGCGCCCTTCGTGCAGCGCTCAGCGAAAGCCCCCGTATCGCGGTCGGTTTCCTGGTCGGCGCGGTCGGCCCCCTCACCACATTGGACCGCGGCAAGCGGGTGGAGCGCCTCGGCAAGCTCTATCGCGCCGCGGGCAAGATCGCCGGCCTAACCGGCATCCATTATGAAGAATATCGAAAGGTCCATGGCGCATGACCAACATCCCCTTCTTCTCCGTCGTCATCCCGCTCTACAACCGCGCCGACGTGGTCACCGACACGATCCGGTCGGTACTGGCGCAGGACTGGACCGATTTCGAGATCGTCGTCGTCGATGATGGATCGCACGACAATCCCGGCCCGGTGATCGAGGCGATCGGCGACCCGCGCCTGCGTTACATCCGGCAGGACAATGCCGGCGGTGGCGCGGCGCGCAATCGGGGCATCCTCGCCGCCGAGGGGCGCTACATCGCCTTACTCGATTCCGACGACCTGTTCCTGCCCGGCAAGCTGTCGACCATGGCGGAAGCGCTGGCGGGCGACGACGGCCATGCCGTGCTCTATTCTCGCATGAAGGTCGATCGAGGCGTCGACCGTTACTGGATCCGCCCAGACCGCGGCATTCGGGAAGATGAGGATGTCGGCGAATATCTCTTCTGCGCCAACCAGTTCATGCAGACCTCAACGATGGTCGTACCGACCCGGATGGCCCAGCAGGTGCTATTCGACCCCGCCCTCAAGAAGGGGCAGGATCTCGACTTCTGCGTCCGGCTTCAGGGCGCCGGCGCGCGCTTCCGCATGATCGACCGTCCGCTCACCATCTGGCTGGACGCCACAGAGGTCGGCCGCACCTCCTATGTGCGCGGCTATGAAACCTCGCTCGACTGGCTCGATCGCTGCGGCCATATGCTGACCAATCGGGCGCGGCGTGGCTATCGCGCCACCGTGCTCGCCTATCATATGGCGCCGATCCGCCCGGTCGCGGCGATCCGCGACCTCGCCATCGGCCTGACCGCGGGCGGCGTGCCGCCACGGGTGATCGCGCGCCAGCTGCTGCGTTCCTACATGCCCAAGTCGCTCTATCGCTCGCTCGTCAACGGCTTCGTCCTGCGTTTCGGCAAGGCCGATGCCCTCAGTAGCGGCGCCCGTTCGTGATGGCGGCCTGGCAACCTCCGTCCGCGCTGCAGGAACAGGCGGCCTCGCCGCTCTTTTCCGTGGTCATCCCGACCTACCAGCGCCGCGACAAGGTGGTCGACGCGGTGCTGTCCGCGCTCGACCAGACGATCGCGCTGATCGAGGTGATCGTGGTGATCGACGGATCGACCGACGACACCGAACAGGTGCTGGCCGGGATCGCAGACCCGCGCCTGCGCGTCATCGTCCAGCCCAATCGCGGCGCATCGGCGGCACGCAACACCGGGATCGCGCAGGCCCGCGGACGCTACATCGCCTTCCTCGACTGCGACGACCGTTTCCTGCCCCATCATCTGGCCGACCTGCTGCCCCTGCTGCAACAGGACGAAAATGTGGTCGCCTATGGCCAGGTGCTGGTCGATCGGGGCCAGGGCCGCAATTTCCTGAAGCCCCCGCGCGCAATCGCGACCGGCGAGACGATCGACCGCTATCTCATGTGCGATCGGGGTTTCATCCAGACCAGCAGCCTGGCGCTCAGTCGCGGCCTCGCCAACAAGGTCCGCTATCGCGAGGATGTGAAGTTCGGGGACGATACCGACTTTGCCGTTCGCCTTGCGCTGGCCGGCGGCCAGTTCCAGATGACCGCGCGGCCCGGCACGATCTGGGCCGACCGCGATGCCGAACATCGACTGTCGGCGGTGCGCGGCAGCGTCGGCAGCCTGATCTGGCTGCGCGACCTGCGCCCGCATATCTCGGCCCGTGCCTTTTCCGCCTATATGGGCTGGCATGCGGCCAAGAGCATCTGGCCGACCAGCCGGTTTCAGGCGATGCGCTATTATGTCGGCGCCGTGCTGCGCGGCGCCTTCGGCCCGCGGCTGGCCGCGACCGTGCTGATGCAGATCATCCTGCCCGACCCGGTCTATCGCCGAATTTCCGACCGATGGATCGACATGGCCCAAATGGTGGGCGGGAGGCCGCGCCTGTGAAGCGTCGCGAATTTCTGGCCGGCGGCATGGCGCTGGCGGCAACGCTGCCCGCTGGCGTGGCGGCAGCCGCCATGCCGCCCGGCCTCGCCACTCATGCCCGCGCCAAGGGCCGCTATTTCGGCGCAGCGGTCAAGTCGCGCCAGTTGCGCGAGGATGCCGGCTTCACCCAGGCGGTGGCGCAGGAATGCAATATCCTGGTGCAGGAATATGAGCTGAAGCGCGGCACGACCGAGCCCAAGCCGGGCCAATATGATTTCAGCGGTGCCGACCAGATCATCGATTTCGCCCAGAAGCATGACATGCGCGCGCGCGGTCATGCCTTGGTCTGGTATGCCGCCCAGCCCAAATGGCTGGAGCCCGCACTGCAGGCCGCCAGCGATCGCGGCCGCCAGAAGCTGATGACCAGCTATATCACCACCGCCATGCCCCGCTATGCCGGCCGCATCCAGGAATGGGATGTGGTGAACGAGGCGCTGGAGCCCAATGACGGCCGCGCCGACGGGATGCGCGCCGACAGCATGTGGATGCAGGCGCTGGGCGAACATTATATCGACATCGCCTTTCACACCGCGCGCGAGACCGATCCCAGGGCGACCCTGTTCCTGACCGATTATGGCATCGAACATGACTCGCCCCGCTGCGAGCGCCGCCGGACCGCGATGCTGAAGCTGCTCGACCGGCTGAAGGCGCGCGATGTCCCGATCGACGCGATCGGCATCCAGGGTCATCTCAAACCCTATAAGGAGGGGTTCAACGAGCGCCGCTTCGCCGATTTCCTCGACCAGTTGCGCGGCTATGGACTGAAGCTGGAGATTACCGAGTTCGACATTGCCGACATTGGCGGCCCGCCCAACCCCGCCAAACGTGACAGCGAAGTTGCCAGTGTCGGCCGCGCCTTCATCGATGTCGCGCTGGACAATCCGGCGATGCAGGCGGTGCTCTGCTGGGGCCTGTCGGACCGCTATTCCTGGTTGTCCAACTACAAGGATTATAAATGGCCCGACGGCCAACTGTCGCGCGGATTGCCGCTGGACGGTTCCCTGCGCCGCAAGCCGCTGTGGGACGCCATCGCCGCCGCCTTCGACGACGCGCCGCCGGCCGGGAGACATGCCGCATGAGAATTTCCTCGCTCACGGGCCTGCGCGGCATCGCCGCCGTTTCGGTCCTGCTCTATCATATTCCCCATGCGCCGGCCTTTCAGGCCTTCGCGATCCCGCTTTTCTCGCGCGCCTATCTGGCGGTCGATCTTTTCTTCATTCTCAGCGGCTTCGTCATTTCCTACGGCTATTATGACCGGCTGATGCACAATCTGGGACGGTCCAGTTACATGGACTTCCTGATCAACCGCACCGCCCGCGTCTGGCCGTTGCACCTGATCGTCACCCTGGTGTTCATGGCCCGCATCCTGGTCAATGTATCGGGAACGCAGGCTATCCCGCTCGACCTGCCCAATATCCTCACCAACCTGCTGATGATCCAGAGCTGGGGATGGGGCACCCAGCCGATCGCCGGCAACAGCTGGTCGGTCAGCACGGAGGTCGCTGCCTATCTCCTTTACCCGCTGATCGCGATCATGGCCTTTTCCCGCTGGGCCTGGGCGCAGCTGGCGCTGTGCGTCGGCATTTTGGTGCTGGTCGCCAGTTCCGGCCGGGGCGCCAGCGGCCCCCTGGATGTCAACGATTATGACACGGTGCTGACGCTGCTGCGCTGCCTTGCCGGCTTTGCTCTGGGCGTCCTGACCTATCGCATCCGCGACATGGCGCTGACCCGCAGCCTGCTTGCCGGCCCCGGCCGATTTGCCGCCATATGTGTCATCATCGCTGTCGCCTTGATGCTGCCCCGAGCCGCCGACGTGCTGGTCGTGTGCCTGATGCCGGCGCTGGTCCTCACCTGCTATTATGATGGCGCCGCCGCCCGCGCGGTGATGGCCAACCCGGTCAGCTATCATCTGGGCCTGATCAGTTATTCCATCTATCTGTGGCATCCGTTGGTGCGCGACATCATGGCCCGCGTCATGGGCATCGCCCATCGCCATGGCTTTATCGGCCATGACTGGATCTTCATCGCCGCCATGCTGGTCGCTACCTGGCTGCTCTGCTGGGCCAGCTATCGCCTGATCGAGCTGCCGGGCCACAAGATCATCAAATGGCTGCAGCGCGGCGGACGCGCCCGCCCGGCCCCGGTCAAGGTTGCCGCCTGATGCCCCCCGCCCCGACCATCTGGATCGCGATCCCGACCTTTCGCCGGCCGGGGCAGTTGCGCCACCTGCTCGAAAGCCTGGCCGCCGTCGTGCCGCATGACGATGTCCAGTTGCTGGTCGCCGACAACGACCCCGTCGGGCAGGAAGGCGCGCTGGTCGCGCACGAGATGCAGGATGACCCCGATTATCCGCTGCCCATCCGCATCCTGCATGTGCCCGAGCCTGGCCTCTGCTCGGTCCGCAACGCGATCGTCGCCACCGCGCTCGCGGCTTCGGCTATGCAGTATCTGGCGATGATCGATGATGATGAATGGCCGCAGCCCGGTTGGCTCGACGCACTCCTCGCAGTTCGAGAGATGTGCGGCGCCGATGTGATCGGTGGTCCGGTCGACGCCCATTTCCTGCGCCCCCCGCCGCACTGGGCCCGCGAAGCGCTGGTTTTCCGGGCCGAGAATCGGCCTTCGGGCGCCACCGATATGCTATGGGCTAGCAACAATCTGCTGCTCAGCCGCGCGGCGCTGGAGCGGCTGCCCGCCCCCTGGTTCGATCCGCGTTTCAACCGCAGCGGCGGCGAGGATCTGGATTATCTGACGCGCCTGCGCGATGCCGGCATCGGTTTCGGCTGGGCCGCAGATGCGCGCGTCAGCGAATGGGTGCCGCCCGAACGGGTCCGGCTCGGCTGGATACTGTCCCGCATGTGGCGGATCGGCTTTACCGAGACGCTGACCCGCCGGAAGCATCGACCCGGCATCGTCGGCACCCTCACCCTGTTCGGTCGGACGCTGGCGGTGTTCGCGATGCGCACCGCCGGCCTCCTCGCCCTGTTGCTGCCCGGCGCGCGACGGGTCGACATCGCCGGGCAGTGGATCAAATGCTGGGGCCGCCTCTATGCCCTGACGGGCCGTGGCAGCCGGGCCTATTATGGCGCCGAATAGACCTTGAAGCTGCGGATGGTCATGTCGCCACTGCCATCGTCATAGGCGCCCGTCGTCTTCACCGCGACATTCATCAGCGGATAGAAGCGGAAGCCCTTGAACGGATTGACCGACTGGTAGGTTTCCTTGCCGTCGACGAACCAGGTGATGTAGTCACGCTGGATATCGACCGCGAACTTGTGGAAGTCCTGCGAATAGCCCGACAGGCCATAGGCTTGTTCGGTCTGGATGACGATGCCGCGCTGGTCATAGCGGGTGCTGTTGGCACCGACATGGATCGTCTGGCCGACATGGCGATCGAAATCCCAATAGCTCTGATAGCCAAAGCCTTCATAGACATCGATTTCCGGCGGCCAGCCACTGGTCGAGATCAGCCAGAAAGCGGGCCAGGAACCACGCCGGTTGGGCATCTTCGCTTCCCACTCATATTGGCCATAGCCGATCTGGGAGGCGAGGAAATTGCGGCCATCCAGGATCGACGCGCCATAATTATAGGTCACGCCCTGATAGCTGATCGGCGTCTTGAGCACCTGGCTGTGCAGCACCAGGCCCTTGTTGCTCCAGTAGACCGGCCCTTCGATCCCCGGATAGGTGGTGGTGTCGACATAGAGGCCAGTCTCGCCATTGCCGGTCTGCGCCCGGCCATGCGACAGGGTCGTGGCCCAACGGTCCCAGCCGCCATCGACAGACCGCTTGTGCGTGTCCTTGAGCAGTTCGAACTGCAGCGTGCCCGAGGCCGCGAAGGTCCGCGCTTCGCGGAAGGTGCCGGTCGCCTTCTCGGTGGCCGCGACATAGGCCTTGGCCGTGACGGTTGCGGTCGACTGCCCCTGCAATGCGCCCCAGGGCGCCTCTCGCAGCTTCACGCTGAACTGCTGGCCTTCGGTCGCGCTGATGACCGGCACTTCCACCGTCTGTTCCAGCGGATCGCCCGGCCGGAAGATGACGACGGTATCGACCGTCTTGTAGTTGGTGCCGGACGTGGCCTTCAGCGTGCCGGTGCCGTTCACCGTGGTGATCCGCGCGATCACCGTGTTGGGCGTCGCCCGATCGAGATAGACCGGGACATAGGCGGTGCTGCTGCCCGGCTTGTAGGTGGCGTTGCCGATCCAGAGCGTTGCCTTGCCCGGCAATACCGTGCCATTGGCGAAGTCGAAGTCGGCAAAGCTGTTGCTGGTGCTGCTGGTCGTCGCCGTGCTGGTCGTCGCACTGCTCGCACTGCTGCTGGAGATGGTGACCGTGCCGCTATCGGCCGTGCTGGTCGATGAGCTGCTGGTCGTACTTGTTCCGCCCGACAGGATCGTGGCGGCGCCTGCCGCGAAGACAGACGTAATGATTGCTCCGGCTCCGATCATGGAGCCGGCCGATTTGCTGCGCATAATGCAACCCCCGTTTTGGTGTCCCTAAAGGGTCCGCCACGAGGGTTAACAATTGCTTCCAGACAAGCTCGCCTCGTCGCAAATCAGCCATTTTTGCGACGAGGCGAGGAACTTTTACTCGGCAGCTTCAACCAGCATTTCAGGCTCCGGCGCCATGCCACGGCCAACGCTGTCATAGATAAATCCAGCCGCTTCAGCGACTTCGGGCCGATAGATGTTGCGCAAGTCGACCAGGCCATTGCCGGCCATCACGCCGCGCAGGCGCGACAGGTCGAGCGCGCGCAGCGCATCCCATTCGGTGACCAGCACGACGGCCGAGGCTCCCTGGGCCGCGGCATAGGGATCGTGGAAGAAATCGACATTCTGCAGCAGCGGCTGGGCAGCCTCGATCCCTTCGGGGTCGAAGGCGCGGATCTGCGCGCCACCGTCCTGCAGTGCCTGGATGATCGACAGCGACGGCGCATCACGCATATCGTCGGTATTGGGCTTGAAGGTCAGGCCCAGCACCGCGATCGTCTTGCCCCGCACCGATCCGTTGCACACGCCGATCACCTTGCGCGCCATGGCGCGCTTGCGGCTTTCGTTGATCGCGACCGTGGTTTCGATCAGGCGAATGGGCGCGCCGGAATCTTCCGCCGTCTTGACCAGCGCCAGCGTGTCCTTGGGGAAGCAGGAGCCACCATAGCCGGGGCCGGCATGCAGGAATTTCGAACCGATCCGGTTATCAAGCCCAATGCCGCGCGCCACCTGCTGCACATCCGCGCCGACCCGCTCGCACAGTTCGGCCATCTCGTTGATATAGGTGATCTTCATCGCCAGGAAGGCGTTGGCGGCATATTTGATCAGTTCGCTGGTACGGCGACCGGTGAACAGCAGCGGCGCCTGGTTGAGGTAGAGCGGGCGATAGACCTCTTCCATCACCGGGCGTGCGCGCTCGTCCTCGATGCCAACGACGATGCGATCCGGGCGCTTGAAATCCTCGATCGCGGCGCCCTCGCGCAGAAATTCGGGATTGGAGGCGACCGCAAACTGGGCGTCAGGATTGGTTTCGCGGATGATCCGTTCGACCTCGTCGCCGGTGCCGACCGGCACGGTCGACTTGGTAACCACAACGGTAAAGCCCTTGAGCGCCCCGGCGATCTCGCGCGCGGCATCATAGACATAGCTGAGGTCGGCATGGCCATCGCCCCGACGCGCCGGCGTACCGACCGCAATGAAGACGACATCGGCGTCTGCCACGGACGTTGCCAGATCGGTCGTGAAGCTCAACCGGCCCGCTTTGACGTTGCGCGCGATGAGATCGGCCAGGCCCGGCTCATAGATCGGCACGCCGCCTTCGCGCAACTTGGCGATCTTGCGCTCATCCTTGTCGACGCAGATGATTTCGTGGCCGAAATCCGCGAGGCAGGCGCCCGATACCAGACCAACATAACCAGATCCGGTCATCACGATCCGCATGACAATTCTCCTTGTCCAATGTGCAAGCTAATCGACAATATGCCCGCAACCGATCGCCCCGACCCGGACAGGACGCGACAGAGCGCTCCGGAAAATCCGGATGCGCGCACCTCTCGCCCTGACAAAGATCGAAGCCCCCGGCCTGTTCGGACAGTTGCCGCGTCAGTGGAACCAGCCACCTGTTGACGCGATGCAGCATAAGTCGGGTCATGACGCTGTTGCAACGCGACTTGGCGCTAGGCGGGCACATGTGGACGTGGGGCGAATGGAAAATGCGCCGAACTGCCGCAGCGCGCTGGCGCAATTAACCGGATCGGCGGATCAGTCCTCGACGATCCGCATCAATTTGCGTTCGACAGGCGCCAATATCCCCTGCAACTCCTGCCCGCGCTTGAGCACATGACCCGCTTCACCCACCAGCGCCCACATGCCCTGGCGGTTGCGCAACGCCGGCCGCTTCTCGATCCGATATTCAGGACGCTCGGCAGAACGCCGGAAAGCGGAGAAAATTGCCGCCTCGCGCCCCAGGTCCATGGCATAGTCGCGCCAGTGTCCGGCGGCGACCATGCGGCCATAGAGATCCATGATCCGCTGCAACTCCAGGCGATCGAACCCGACCTGCCCCTGTTGCTGGCCGTTGGGTGCTGGGAACGGCGTCACATTGGACATCAGGCCCGGCCACGCTCCTTGAACAGGGCGACGTCATCGGCAGGCAGTTCAGGCGCCTGCTTCTGCGCCAGCAACTCGGCCAGCCGCTTCTGCAACTGCTCCACTTCGCACTGCAGCAATTCCAGCTTCTGCTTTTCCGGATCAAAGCAATCGGAGCAGGGCGTGCCATAGGGCAGGAAGTCGCGCTGATAGGCGGTGACATCGACCAGCATCGCGCGCGCGGGGATGCCGACCATGGTCGCGGCCTCCGCCACATCCTTGGTCACCACCGCATTGGCGCCGACACGGGCACGGGCGCCGACACGGACCGGCCCCAGAACCTGCGCGCCCGATCCCACAATCACGCCATTTTCCAGCGTCGGATGGCGCTTGCCGGCGATCCCGTTGGCGGGATCGGTCCCGCCCAGCGTCACATTCTGATAAAGGGTGACGTCATCGCCAATCTCCGCCGTCTCGCCGATCACGGTGAAGCCATGGTCGATGAAGAAGCGCTTGCCGATCTTCGCGCCCGGATGAATGTCATTGCCGGTCAGGAAACGCGACAGATGATTGACCGCCCGCGCCAGGAAATAGAGCCGCGCCCGATAGAGACGATGCGCCACGCGATGGAAGGCCAGCGACCAGATACCGGGATAGAGCAGGATTTCCGCCCGCGATCGCGGTGCAGGGTCGCGCGACTTGACCGAATCCAGATAGGCGATGAGATTACGCAGCATCGAAACGTCCCTGAACGGACCCGCCCTGCTGGCGCGCCCCTTTTACCCTGTTGCCAGCAACATAGAGATTAAGCGGCAATTTTTCCAGAGCGCGCCCTAATTCGCCTTCCCGGCCCAAAACAGAAACTTGCTTGGCGCCTCAAGATATACCAATCATTGAGGTAGACAATTAGAACGAAGGTGTTTGGATGATCGACACATTTATCGCCCATTTTGGCGAAATACTGCCCTTCATCCTGATCGGCTTCGGCGCGCAGATTATCGATGGCGCCCTTGGCATGGCCTATGGCGTGATTTCCAGCACCCTGCTGCTGGCCATGGGCGTGCCACCCAGCCGCGCGTCCGCCAGCGTCCATGCCGCCGAAACCTTCACCACCGGCGTGTCCGCGATCAGCCATATCCTGCACCGCAATGTCGACTGGGGCCTGTTCGCCCGGCTCGTCATTCCCGGCGTGATCGGCGGCGTCGCCGGCGCCTACCTGCTCTCCAATATCGACGGCGCGATCATCAAGCCCTTCGTCCAATTCTACCTGGCTGCGATCGGCATCTACCTGATCTGGCGCGGCTTCCATTTCCCCCCGCACAGCAAGAGCCCGAAATGGGTCGCGCCGCTGGGCCTGGTCGGCGGATTCATGGATGCGTCGGGCGGCGGCGGCTGGGGTCCGGTCGTGACCTCCAACCTGCTGATCCAGGGATCGAGCCCGCGCCACACCATCGGCACGGTCAACAGCGTCGAATTCATCCTGACCCTGTCGATCAGCCTGACCTTCCTGTTCCATCTGGGCTGGGAAAGCTTCACCACCTACACGATCGGCCTGTTGATCGGCGGCGTGGTGGCAGCCCCCTTCGGCGCCATGCTGGCCCGCCATGTCGCCCCCAAGCTGCTGTTCGTGGCCGTCGGCATCATCCTGACCCTGACCTCCGCCTTCGGCATCGCCAAATATCTTGGTTATATCGGATAATTCGCTTATATTCGGATTTCTAATTCAGGAATCCGATAAATGTCGAACTACATGCCCACGCTCAAACAGCTGCAATATCTGGTTGCGCTGAAGGAACATGGCCATTTCGGCAAGGCGGCCGACAGCTGCTATGTGACCCAGTCCACCCTGTCGGCCGGCATCCGCGAACTGGAATCCCTGATCGGCGTCACGCTGGTCGAGCGAACGCGCCGCGTCGTGCGCTTCACGGCGCTGGGCGATCGCATCGTCGAAAAGGCGCACCGCGTCCTGCGCGAGGCGGAGGAGCTTGCCGCGATCGCCGAGGCGTCAGGCAAGCCGCTGACCGGCGAATTGCGGATGAGCGTCATCCCGACGATCGCGCCCTTCCTGCTACCCCGTCTGCTTCCCCGCCTGCGCGCCGACCGGCCGGAACTGAAACTCTATCTGCGCGAGGAAACGACCCAGGCGGCGATCGATTCGCTGCGCCATGGCAATGTCGACTGCGTGCTGATGGCGCTGCCCTATCCGACCGGCGAACTGGACAGCGAGATATTGTTCCAGGATCCGCTCTATGTCGCCTTCCCGCGCGACGATCCGACCAATCCGCCGGACTGGATCAAGCCGGACATGATCGACGAGAACAAGCTGCTGCTGCTGGAGGACGGGCATTGCCTGAAGGACCATGCGCTCGCCGCCTGCAATCGCCCCGACCTGCGCGCCAGCGCGACGATGATGGGCACCTCGCTCCACACGCTGATCCAGATGGTCGACAATGGCCTGGGCGTCACCATGCTGCCGGAAATGGCGCTGGCCGGCGGCATATTGGAACATACCAATATCACCGCGCGCCCGCTGCAATCCGATCATGCCTGGCGCGACATTGCCCTGGTCTGGCGCAAGAACAGTCCGCGCGAAAAGGAATTCCATCTGCTCGCCGAGATATTGCGCGACGCGGCGGACCATCCCGCGATCCGCGCCAACGCCGCCTGATCGATCAGCGATCCCAGCCCTGCGCCTTGGCCTCATCCTCGGCGCGGGGCGCGACCCAGGCACCTGCGCCATCGGCATAATGCGCCTTCTTCCAGAAGGGCGCGCACGATTTCAGCCAGTCGATCAGGAAGGCGCAGCTTTCCAGCGCCGCCGCGCGATGCCGTGATGCCGTGCCGACGAACACGATCCGCTCGCCCGGCAGCAACCGACCATGGCGATGGATGATCGACAGCCCCAGCAGCGGCCAGCGCGCCATCGCCTCATCCGCGATCCGTTCGGCCTGGCGCTGCGTCATCGCCGGATAATGTTCCAGTTCCAGCGCCACCAGCCCCTCTTCGCCGCGGACGATACCGGTGAAACTGGCCACCCCGCCGCCGCCCAGCGCTTCGAGCGCGGCAAGCTCGGCCGAAATATCGAAATCATCCGCCTGGATGGCGACCCGTTTCATCCACCCGTGACCGGCGGGAACAGCGCCAGTTCCCGCGCCGTGCCGATTGCCTGATCGAAACCGACAAATTGCTGGTCCAGCGCCGCGCGCAACCGATCGGGATTGGCCAGCGCCTCGGCATAGCCACCGCCCTGTGCCGCCAATCGCATCACCAGTTCCGCTATGGTCTCATCCGGCGAAGCCAGTTCGACCCGCTCCTCATCGCGGCCAATGGCTTCGCGCACCCAGGCAAAATAGACGAGGGTCACAGCGGCCATGCCGGTCAGTCCATATGCTTGATGCCGACGCGCAGATAATCCCAGCCGGTAATCAGCGTCAGGATCGCGGCGGCCCACAGCGTCAGGATGCCGACGCTCTGCACGAAGGGAAATTGCGGCACGGCGCCGGCCAGGATCAGGGCGCCCAGCGCAATCAACTGGAACGTGGTTTTCCACTTGGCCAGGCGCGATACCGGGACCGACACCTGAAGGCCGGCCAGAAATTCCCGCAGCCCCGACACGGCGATCTCGCGCAGCAGGATGATCATCGCGGCCGCGATATGGATGCCGGCGATGTCGCGCGTTGCGGCGAGCATCAGGATGACCGCGCCGACCATGATCTTGTCCGCGATCGGATCAAGGAACACGCCGAGCTTCGACACCGCGCCCTGCGCACGGGCGAGGTAGCCGTCGAAATAGTCGGTGATGCCCATCAGGCAGTAGAGACCGAAGGCAAGGCCATAGCCCGTGGTCCAGCGCGCGCCCATCTCGCCGGGCCACAACAGGGCCACCAGCAAGGGCACGGTGATGATGCGCGAAAGCGTCAGCAAATTGGGCAGCGTCAGCATCAGGGCGACCTGCCACAGTCCCGCATCGGGCACAAGCGAAGGCAGCAAGAAGTGAACAGGAAATTGGACAGGCCCGCCTGCAGCGGCTAGACCGCCCCCCGGTCGTCCACAGCGAAAAGCCAAACGCACTCATGCAAGCCTCACTCAGGCTCCTCAAAAAGCGCCGTTTTCTGCCGCTTTTCATCACCCAGCTTCTCGGCGCCTTCAACGATAACCTGTTCAAGAACGCCATGGTGCTGTTCGTGGTGTATCAGGTCTATAATGACGAGCGGTCCGAAACCTGGTTCAGTGCGCTGGCCACCGGCATCTTCATCATCCCCTTCTTCCTGCTGTCCGCCCTGTCGGGCCAATTGGCCGATCAGCGCGACAAGGCCGTCATCATCCGCTGGGTGAAGGCAGCCGAAATCGTCATCATGACGGTCGGCGCGACCGGCCTGGCGCTGATCTGGAGCGGCATCGCCGTCCATATCCTGGCGATCCCACTGCTGCTCGCCGCGCTGTTCGCGATGGGCATCCACTCCACCTTCTTCGGCCCGATCAAATATGCGATCCTGCCCCAGCATCTGCATGATGACGAGGTTCTGGGCGGCACCGGACTGGTGGAGGCCGGCACCTATATCGCGATCCTGGCCGGCACCATCCTGGCCGGCATCATCCCGATCGAGGCTGCGGCCATCGGCGTGGTGGTGACCGCCTTCATCGGCTATTTTGCCAGCCGGGCCGTGCCGCCCGCCCCGTCACTGCTCGCCAAGCAGCCGATCGACTTCCATGTCATCCGATCCTCGGTCGCGCTGGTGCGCGGCACGATGCACATTCCGCGCCTCTATCTTGCGATCATGTCGATCAGCTTCTTCTGGGCCGTGGGGTCGGTGCTGTTCATCCAGTTCCCGCCGCTGGTGAAGAATGTCCTGACCGCCGACAAATCGGTCGCCAGCCTGTTCCTGGCCATCTTCTCGATTGGCATCGCGATCGGATCGATCGCGATCAACCGGCTACTCGCCGGCCATGTCTCGGCCAAATATGCGCCTGCGTCGGTGATCGGCATGGGCTGCTGCATCATCGCCTTCCATGTGGTGTGTGACCTGTGGACGCCCGCGCCCGGCGGCCAGATGCTGCCGCTCGCCGGCTTCCTCGCCCATCCCATGGCGATCCCGCTGTCTCTCTGCCTGCTCGGCGTGGCGACCTTTGGCGGCATGTTCGTGGTGCCGCTCTACGCCTTCCTCACGACCACGGTCGAGAAGTGCGAAGCGGCGCGCACCGTTGCGGCCAACAATATCGTCAATTCCGGCGCCATGGTGGTCGGATCACTGATCGCGATCGGCCTGACCCTGGCCGGCCTGGAGGTGGTCTATCAGCTGCTGCTGGTGGCGGCGATGTGCCTGCCCTGCGCCTGGCTGGCCTGGCGGCTGCACAAGGCCTGTGACGGCCCGGCCTGCAGCAGCGAGCTTTAGAAGATGAAGCTGTAGAAAGCCGTGAAGAAGGCCGAGAAGCTCAGCACGAACAGCTTCCAGTCATTATCGTCGGAGACGGCCACATCGCGGCGGCGACGCGCCTGCGACGACGCATCGTCCGTCAGCTGGAAGATGTGACGGGGCAGCCGCTGCCGAAAGGGGTGCCGGGCGGCTTCGTTGGTGAGGACGAGGACTCGGTTTCTCATAAGGATTGGTTAACGCGATATTTACCATTAGTTCCATGGCAAATTTCGTAAAATCCGGGATGTCCCGTCGCGGGACAGACTTGACCGTATCAACAACATAATACAGCATGGCCGTGCCGATGACCGAATTGCCCAACCCCACCCCTACCGGCACGCCTGCCCCGGCCGCTGACGAAGCGCGCCCGTTCGGCGCCGGGCCGCCTAGCGCCTTTGCCCCGCCCACCCCGTGGAAGCGGCGGCTGCAGATTTTCGGCTGGATCGTGGCGGCAGGGCTGGCCCTGTTGATGCTGATCATCGCCTGGCTGGCGGTAACGGCGCCGATGTCGCGCTCGCTGCAGCCCATTGCCCCGCCCAGCATCAGCCTGATGTCGGCCGACGGGCATCTGGTTGCGCGGCGCGGCGCCATCATCGACAAGCCGGTGGAGGTGGCCAAGCTGCCCGCCCATGTGCCCCAGGCCTTCATGGCGATCGAGGATCGCCGCTTCTATGACCATTGGGGCGTCGATCCGCGCGGCATCGCCCGCGCCATGTGGCACAATATCTGGTCCGACGGATCGTCACAGGGCGGCAGCACCATCACCCAGCAGCTGGCCAAGGGCGTATTCCTGTCGAGCGACCGGACCATGGGCCGCAAGGCGCGCGAAGCGCTGATCGCCTTCTGGCTGGAGGCCTGGCTGACCAAGGACCAGATCCTCGAACGCTATCTCTCGAACGTCTATTTCGGCGACAATGTCTATGGCCTGCGCGCCGCCTCGCTGCATTATTTCGATCGCCAGCCCGAACGGCTGACCATATCCCAGGCCGCGATGCTGGCCGGCCTGCTGAAGGCGCCATCGCGTCTCGCGCCGACCAGCAATCTGAAGGGCGCGCGCGCCCGCGCCGCGCTGGTGACGCAGGCGATGGTCGAGGCCGGCTATATCAGCAAGGCCCAGCGCGATCAGCTCGCCCCGGCTCGCCTGGATGTGCGCGAATCCCCGGATGCCACCAGCGGCACCTATTTTGCCGACTGGGTGCTGCCCGAAGCGCGCGACCGGGCCGGTGCCGTCTATGGCGCGCAGGAGGTGAAGACGACGCTCGACTGGCGCATCCAGCGCCTCGCCGAAGCCGCGATCCGGCGCGCGCCGCTGGGCGGGGCACAGGTGGCGCTGGTGGCGATGAAGCCGGACGGCAGCGTCGTCGCCATGATCGGCGGCAAGAATTACGAGAAGAGCAGCTTCAACCGGGCCGTGCAGGCGAAGCGCCAGCCCGGCTCCACCTTCAAGCTGTTCGTCTATCTCGCCGCGTTCCGCGCCGGCATGACGCCCGATGACATGATCGAGGATACGCCGATCACCACCGGCACCTATCGCCCGGCCAATCATGGCGGCAAATATCGCGGCCGCATCACGTTGCGCCAGGCTTTTGCCGCTTCGAGCAATGTGGCAGCGGTGCGCCTGACCCAGAAGGTCGGCGTCGACAATGTCATCAAGGTTGCCCGCGATCTGGGCGTTACCGCGCCGCTGACCGAGGATCTCAGCCTCGCGCTCGGAACGTCGGAAATCCCGCTGGTGGAGCTGGCCGAGGCCTATGCGTCGGTGGCGGCCGGCGCCTATCCGGTGCTCGCCCATGGCCTGCCGCCCGAGGAACAGGGCTGGTTCGACCGACTGATGAAGCGCCAGCGTCATTTCAGCGACGATCAGCTCGAAATGATCCGCGACCTCCTGTCGTCCGCCGCCAATCGCGGCACCGGCAGCGCCGCGGCGCTGCGCACCAGCACCTTCGGCAAGACCGGCACGACCCAGGATAGTCGCGACGCGATTTTCGTCGGCTATGCCGGCGGCCTGGTGACGGCGGTGTGGATCGGCAATGACGACAATGCCCCGCTGCCCGGCGGCGCGGCCGGCGGCGGTGTGCCAGCACGTATTTGGCGCAATTTCATGGCCGGCGCCATCAACGAGCCGGTCGAGAAGGTACCCGAGGAAGAGCAGGATCCCGACCTGGTCAACGCCATCGCCAATGTCAGCGTCGAAACCGGCATCGGCAATGTCGGCGTCGGCATGGATCAGGGCGGAATGACCGTCACGATCGATGGCAACCAGCTTCGCATTCCGTCCGACCAGCCTTTGCCGCTGCCGCCGCAGGGCGTGCCCCCACCGCGGATCGCGCCGACCCAGCCCCAGGAAAATGAACCGCCGCAGCCATGACGGCGATTTCGATACCCCGCATTTCATGGCTTCGCGCCCGCACGAACAGGCCGTAAAATTGCGTATATTATGTAATCATACCTAGTCTTAACCTACTGACAAATCTCCATTTCCCCTGCCCGTCTGATCGATGATATAGTGCGATTCCCTTCCACTTCAGAGGTCACACGATGAATGGAGCATATGGCCGGGAAGACCATTCGACGCAGAAGGCGCTCGCGGCCCGCTGGACCATAGCTGCCGAGGCCATGGAAGCCCTGGCCGGCGCGCGGTCCCTGGATGCGGTGGTCGCCGTCCTGCGCGCCTTCGCCCGCCGCGCAGTGGGCGCAGACGGGATCGCGGTCGTGCTGCGCGACGGCGATAAATGCCATTATATCGCCGAGGACGCCAAGGCGCCTTTATGGGCCGGGCAACGATTTCCGGCGGAAACCTGTGTGTCCGGCTGGGCGATGCTGAACCAGGAAACCGCGGTCATCGCCGACATATTCGACGATGTCCGGGTGCCGGTCGATGCCTATAGCCAGACCTTCGTCCGCAGCATGATCATGGTGCCGATCGGCCGGGTCGACCCGATCGCCGCCGTGGGCGCCTATTGGTCCGAGCCGGCGATGCCGACCGACAATGAGATTTCGCTGCTCGAAGCGCTGGCACGGGCCGCATCCACCGCACTCGAAAATGGCCGGCTCTTCAGCGCACTCGAATCCCTGAACGATCATCTGGACCAGCGCGTGCGCGAACGCACGAGCGAACTGGAAAGCGCGCAGGACAAGCTGCGGCAAATCCAGAAGATGGACGTGCTGGGCCAGTTGACCGGGCATGTCGCGCACGACTTCAACAATCTGCTGACGCCGATCATCGGCGGGCTGGACCAGATCATCGCCGGCGGTCGATCCCCCGAAGCGGTCGCCCGTACCGCCAATATCGCGATGCAGGCGGCGGAAACCGCGCAGACGCTGGTCAAGCGGCTGCTGGCCTTCGGCCGTCGCCAACCGTTGCAACCGACATCGGTCAATCTTTCCGAGACGCTGGAGAATATGCAGACCTTGCTGGTCAGCACGGTCGGCCCGCAGATCATTCTCCATGTCGATGCCGCGCCGGATGTGCCGCCGGTGCGCGCCGATCGACATCAGCTGGAACTGGCCATCCTCAACCTGGTGGTCAACGCGCGCGACGCCATGCCGAACGGCGGCCAGGTCATCATTTCCGCCGAACGGTGCAAGAGCCGCCTCCCCGTGCCACTGATCCCCGGCCAATTTGTCTGCCTGCGCATCACCGACACCGGCATCGGCATGACCCCGGCGGTCAAGGCGTCCGCGACCGAGCCCTTCTTCACGACCAAGCCGGTCGGTCATGGCACCGGCCTTGGCCTGTCGATGGCGCATGGCCTGGCCGGCCAGTTGGGCGGCGCGCTGGAAATCGTCAGTGAGGTGGGCCAGGGCACGGAAGTCCAGCTCTGGCTGCCGATCGAGAAGCAGAAGCCGGTGGCCGTCGTGGCGGATGGCGATGGCGGCGAGATCGCAGCGACGCAAGGCAAGGTGCTGCTGATCGACGACAATGCCCTGGTCCGCCATGGCACGCGGGAAATGCTGACCGACCTAGGCTATGACGTGGTCGACATCGACAATGCCGAACTGGGACTCAGCATGATCGCCGCCGATTTCCGGCCCGACATCGTCGTCACCGACCATATCATGCCCGGCATGACCGGCGCCGAACTGGCGCTGCGGTTGCGCGTCGACCATCCCGAGATCGCGCTGCTCATCATATCGGGCTATGAAGGCGTAGACCTGATCGCCCCGGATATTCCGCGCCTTTCCAAGCCCTTCCGCCGCCAGCATCTTCAGGCCAGCATTGCGGTCGCGCAGGCGCAGACCGTGGGGCGTGCCTAGAGCGCCTGCCCGGCCGCCCAGCCGCTGGCCCAGGCCCATTGGAAATTATAGCCGCCAAGCCAGCCGGCAACGTCGACCGCCTCGCCAATGGCGTAGAGCCCCGGCACCTTGGCGGCTTCCATCGTCCGCGACGACAGGCCGGCGGTGGCGATGCCGCCGACCGTGACCTCCGCCTTGGCATAGCCTTCGGTGCCGGACGGTATGAAGGACCAGCCCGCCAGCCGCTCGCCAATCTGGCGCAGGGTCTTGTCGGGCAGATTGCCAAGGTCACCCTGCGTGCCGATCCGTTCGAGCAGGGCATCGGCCATGCGCTCGGGGAAGCGCTCGACCAGCACACGCCGCAAGCCGGTGCGCGGACGGTTGCGCTTCTCGGCCAGCAACCAGTCCACGCCGAGATCGGGCAGGAAATTGACGTGGATCGGCGTGCGATGTTCCCAATAGGAGGAAATCTGCAGCATCGCCGGGCCGGAGAGGCCCCGATGGGTGAAGAGCGCCGCCTCGCGGAACCGGGTCTTGTTCCAGCGCACCTCCACCTCGGCAGAGACGCCGGAGAGCGACTGGAACAGCGCGTCGTCCGGCCCCAGGGTGAAGGGCACCAGCGCCGGCCGGGGCTGCACCACCTTGAGATCGAACTGGCGCGCGATCTCATAGGCGAAGCCGGTAGCGCCCAATTTCGGGATGGAGGGGCCGCCAGTCGCCAGTACCAGCGACGGCGCAGACACGATGCGATCCCCCAGTTTGATGCGGAACAGGCCATCGCCATGGGTGATATCCGTCACCGGCTGGCCCAACGCCATGGTCACGCCGCCAGCCGTGCATTCCTCTTCCAACATGGCGACAATCTGTTTCGCCGATCCGTCGCAGAAGAGCTGGCCTAGCGTCTTCTCATGCCAGGCGATGCCATAACGGCCGATCAGGGTAAGGAAATCCTGCGGCGTATAGCGGCCCAGTGCCGATTTGGCGAAATGGGGATTGGCCGACAAATAGCGATCGGCAGCGGTATGGATATTGGTGAAATTGCAGCGTCCGCCGCCGGAGATCAGGATCTTCTTGCCCGGTGCATCGGCATGGTCGGCCAGCAGCACCCGGCGTCCACGCTGGCCGGCGGTCGCCGCGCACATCATACCCGCGGCGCCGGCGCCCAGGATTATCGCGTCATAATCGCCCATCACCGCCCTCGCTTCATCCGCACGATCGCCTCGTCCAGCGCGGACAGGAAGCGGGATCGATCCGTCTTGGAGAAAGGCGGCGGGCCGCCGACTGGATCGCCCACGGCGCCGGCGCGCAGGTCCGCCATGATCGCCCGCACCGCGATCGCGCTGCCGATCGAAGCGCTGGTGAAGGGCTTGCCATTGGGCGCGATCACCCCCGCCCCGGCCTTGAGGCAACGGTCGGCGAGCAGGATATCGGCGGTGATGCAGAGCGTATCGGCACCAGCGCGTTCGGCGATCCAGTCGTCGGCGGCGTCGAACCCGTCGCCCACCACCACACGGTCGATCAGTTCATGCGCCGGAATGCGGATCGGGCTGTTGCTGACGATGGTGACCGGCACACCATGGCGGAAGGCGACCTTGTAGATTTCCTCCTTCACCGGGCAGGCGTCGGCATCGACCAAAATGTGCATCGCCGCGCTGTCCTTTCGTTCCGGCCGTTCGCGGCGGCGATAGGCGGACAGGGACAAACGTGCAATGGGCCGGGGAAACACCCCAGCCCATCCGTAGTTAGCGCCCGACGATTTCGAGCAGATGCGGCGGGTAGCGCTCGCCCTCGACCGGGATGGCGTCGGCCGCCGCGCGGATCCGGGTCAGGTCGGCATCACTCAGTTCGACCTTGGCCGCGCCCAGATTCTCCTCCAGCCGATGGAGCTTGGTGGTGCCGGGGATGGGCACGATCCAGGGCTTTTGCGCCAGCAGCCAGGCGATCGCGATCTGTGCCGGGGTCGCATCCTTCTCGGCCGCGATGCCCTTGAGCAGATCGACCAGCGCCAGATTCTTCGCCCGCGCCTCAGCGGCAAAGCGCGGCAGGCTGTTGCGGAAATCGCCCTCGGCCAGCGCCGTATCCTTGCCGATCGCGCCGGTCAGGAAGCCCTTGCCGAGCGGGCTGTAGGGCACGAAGCCGATGCCCAGTTCCTCGCAAGTTTCAAGGATGCCGTTGGTTTCCGGGCCACGGGTCCAGAGCGAATATTCATTCTGGAGCGCGGCGACCGGCTGCACCGCATGGGCGCGGCGGACCGTCGCAGCCGACGGCTCGGACAGGCCGAAATGCCTGACCTTGCCCTCGGCGATCAGATCCCTGACCGTGCCGGCGACATCCTCGATCGGCACGGCCGGATCGACGCGATGCTGGTAGAAAAGATCGATCACCTCGACGCCCAGCCGCTTGAGCGAGGCGTCCGCCACCGCACGGATATTGTCCGGCCGGCTATTGAGCGCGCCAAGGCCTGCGCCGATGTCGAAGCCGAACTTGGTGGCGATCACCACCTGGTCGCGCACCGGCGCCAGCGCGGCGCCGACCATTTCTTCATTGGTATAGGGACCATAGACCTCCGCCGTGTCGAAGAAGGTGACACCGAAGTCGACAGCCGCACGGATCAATCTGATCCCTTCATCCTGGCTGACGGCGGTGCCATAGCCGAAGTTGAGGCCCATGCAGCCCAGGCCAATGGCCGAAACCTCCAGCCCGCTCTTGCCCAAAAGTCGCTTTTCCATAGCGGTCACTCCGATTTGATGTCCGAACGGAAGATAGGCTGTCGCCAAGCGGCGGATTAGATCATAAAAGCGGCAAGACTTTATATCCGGAGTTCATGAATGCGGCGCGAAGAGCTGGTCGACCTCAACGCCTTCCTGATGGTCGCCGACACCGGCAATTTCACCCGAGCGGCCGCGCTGCTCGGCACGTCGCAGTCCGCGCTCAGCCATACCATCAGGCGGCTGGAAACGCGCCTGGGCGTCCGCCTGCTCACCCGCACCACCCGCAGCGTCTCCCTGACCGAGGCCGGCGATCGCCTGTCCGCCACGCTACGCCCGGCACTCGACAGCATCGCGACCGAACTGGCTTCGCTCGGTGACCTGCGCGAACGACCGGCCGGCACCATCCGCATCACCGCCGCCGAACATGCCAGCAACACGGTCGTCTGGCCAGCATTGCAACGGCTGCTGCCGCGCTATCCCGACATCCATGTCGAATTGAGCATCGATTCCGGTTTCGTCGACATCGTCAAGGAACGCTTCGATGCTGGCGTGCGGCTGGGCGAGGCGATCGCCAAGGATATGGTCGCCGTGCGCATCGGCCCGGACCTGCGCATGATCGTGGTCGGCGCGCCCGCCTATTTCGCCAGCCGCCCGGTGCCGCGCACGCCGCAGGATCTGGCCGCTCATGACTGCATCAATCTGCGCCTGCGCAGCGCCGGCGGCCTTTATGCCTGGGAACTGGAAAAGGACGGCCATGAAATCCGGGTGCGGGTGGAGGGGCAACTGGCCTTCAACAGCATCGAGATGATCCGCCGCGCCGCCCTCGCCGGCTTCGGCCTTGCCTTCGTGATGGAGGACCAGGTGCGCGCGGATATCGATGAAGGCCGGCTGATCCCAGTGCTGGAGGACTGGTGCCCGCCCTTTGCCGGCTATCATCTCTATTATCCCAGTCGCCGCCAGCCCGCCGCTGCGTTCAGCATATTGGTGGACGCGCTGCGCTATCGCGGTCCCTAGGCCATTTTGCCGCCTTCTCCCGCGGCGATAACTGTCCTACATGGAGGGATAATGAGCGCATCCCTCTACAATAACGACATTCTTCGCCTCGCCGCGAGCATCCCGCACCACCAGCGGCTGGCCGATCCGCAGGCCAGCGTGGAAAAGCGATCGCCGACCTGCGGCTCGCGCATCACCGCCGATGTCCGCATGGCCGACGGCAGGCTCGCCGAAATGGGCCTGGACGTGAAGGCCTGCGCGCTGGGCCAGGCCTCCGCCGCGCTGATGGCGGCCCAGGCGATCGGCCTCACTGCTGACGAACTGGCAGAGGCGCGCGACAAGCTGGCTGCCTATCTGGCGGGCGAGAGCGAGGATCTGGATTTCTGGCCCGGCCTTGCAGTGCTGGCGCCGGCCCGCGGCTATCCCGCGCGCCACCCCTCGATCCGGCTTGGTTTCGAAGCGATTGCCGAAGCCGCGCGGATGGCGGACGCCTGATGCCGGTCGCCGAAACCGCCATGTCGGCCACCGACGTCCTCCTGTCCGAGGGCGTGATCCTGCTCGGCGTCGCCGTGGCCTTCGTCCTGCTGTTCCGCCGCTTCGGCCTGGGTGCGGTGCTGGGATATCTGGTCGCCGGCGCGCTCGTCGGCCCGCAAGGGCTGGGTCTCGTCGGCGGCGCAGAATCGAAGCTGGCGATTGCCGAAATCGGCATCGTTCTGCTGCTGTTCCTCGTCGGCCTCGAACTTCATCCCGCGCGCCTGTGGCGACTGAAGCGCGACATCTTCGCGCTTGGCCTGGCGCAGGTCGTGCTGTGCGGCCTCGCCCTCATCGCCATCATCTTCTACTCGACCGGCTTCACCTGGGGGGCGGCGATCGCGCTTGGCCTGCCGCTCGCCCTCTCCTCGACCGCACAGGTGCTGCCCAGCCTCAAGAGCAGCGGCCGCATCAATTCGCCCTTTGGCGAGAAGGTCTTCTCGATCCTGCTGTTCCAGGATCTCTCGATCGTTCCGCTGATCACCATCGTCGCCGCCCTCTCCCGCAATCCGGCCGATGCCGGCGGCCCGCCCGGATGGGTGTTGGCCGGCTATACTGTCGCCGCGATCGCCGGGCTGGTGCTGGCCGGCCGCTTCATCCTGCGGCCGTTGCTCAACCTGGTCGGCCGGCAGGGCGAGCGCGAACTGTTCGTTGCAGTCGGCCTGTTCACCGTGCTGGCCGCCGCATCGGTGATGCACAGCCTGCACCTCTCGACCGCGCTTGGCGCCTTCGTCGCCGGCGTGATGCTGGCCGACTCCCCCTATCGCCATGAGATCGAATCCGACGTGGAGCCGTTCCGCTCGATCCTGCTCGGCCTCTTCTTCCTGGCCGTCGGCATGGTGCTGGACCTGCGCGCCGTCGCCGCCAATCCCCTGTTCGTCATCGGCATGGCGGCGATGCTGGTGGCCGCCAAGACCGCGATCATAGCCCTGCTCGCCCGGCTGTTCGGCATGGCCTGGCAACAGGCGCTGAGCGCCGGCATGCTGCTCTCCCAAGGCGGTGAATTCGGCTTCGTCCTCTTCGCCCAGGCGCAGAATGCCTATCTGATCGCACCGCAGGCGGCGAGCCTGTTCAGCGCGATCGTCACCTTCTCGATGGCGACCACGCCCTTCCTGATGCTGTTTGCCCGCCGCTTCGAATTCGCCCAGCCCAAGGATCGCGACGACCTGCCGGGGCCGGAGGATGCGCCGCGCGGCAGCGCCATCATCGTGGGCTATGGCCGGTTCGGCCAGACCGTGGCCCAGATGCTGATGGGCCATGGCTTCGGCGTGGTGCTGATCGACAAGAAGCCTGCCCAGATCGAGGTGTCGAGCCGCTTCGACATGAAGGTCTATTATGGCGACGGCACGCGGATCGACCTGCTCCGCCGCGCCGGTGCCGACGAAGCCCGGCTGATCGCCTTCTGCATTGACGATCCCTCGCTGGACGGGCGCGTCTTGCAGCCCATTGCCGAGGCCTTCCCCCAGGCCGCGCTGATGGCGCGCGTGTTCGATCGTCGCCAGATCCTGGCGATGCAGGATATCGAACTGGCCGGCGTGGTGCGGGAAGTGTTCGAATCGGCCATCTGCATGGGCGTGCAGGCGATGCAGACGCTGGGCGTGCCGCCGGAAGAGGTCGAGGAAGTCGAGCGTCAATATCGCGAGAATGACGGCCAGCGCCTCGCCCTGCAGATCGAGCATGGCAATCTGCTGGCGGCCAAGGATCTGATGTACCGCCCCGGCCGGGGCATGCGCCTGCGCGCGCGCGGAGATGGAGAAGAAGCATGATCGCCATTCTGGCCGCCCTGTCGGCAGCGCTTGCCATTGCTGCCGGTGCCTTTGGTGCCCATGGCGCCGCCAGCCCGCAGGCAGCGGAGTGGCTGCGCACCGGCGGCCTCTATCAGCTGATCCATGCCGTCGCCGTCCTGACGATCATGGGCATTACGCGCGGCGGCGCCCTGTTGCTGCTGATCGGCGCGGCGATCTTTGCCGTCAGCCTCTATGCCATGGCGCTGGGCTGCCCGCGCTGGCTGGGCGCGGTGACACCGATCGGCGGCGCGATGATGATCGGCGGCTGGCTCTGGGCGGCCCTTGCCTATTGGCAGCGCGGCTGAGCCAGCCACTTGCCGCCGCAGTTGGACACGCCTAGATAATCGCCATGGCAGATCATTCGCACCATCATCATCAGGAACCCACCGGCAAGAAGCTGGCCGACGCGGCGCAGGCTACGCTGGAGGCGAAGGATGAGCAGTGGACGCCGATGCGCGCCGCCATCTTCGACGCACTGGCGGCCGAAGAAAAGCCGGCATCGGCCTATGATATCGCCGACACTGTGTCCAAGGCGCGCGGCAAGCGGGTCGCGCCCAACAGCGTCTACCGCATCCTCGACCTGTTCGTGGCGAACAATATCGCGATGCGGGTGGAAAGCGCGAACGCCTATATCGCCAACGCGCATCCCGGTTGCCATCATGACTGCATCTTCCTGGTCTGCGACAGTTGCGGCCAGGTGACGCATATCGACAATGATCCCATCACCGGATCGCTGCGGTCGGTGGCGGAAAAGGCCGGCTTTGCGCCGGTGCGTCCGGTGATCGAAGTGCGCGGCACCTGCAGCGCCTGCCACTGACGGGCGGTTCATGACCATCATCGAATGGGTCGCAGCGGCGCTCGGCCTGATCAATGTCGTGCTGGTGGCGCGCCGTTCGCTGTGGAACTATCCGTTCGGCATTGCCATGGTCGCGCTCTATTTCTTCGTCTTCTTCGAGGCGAAGCTCTACAGCGACGCACTGCTGCAAATCTTCTTCCTGGTGATCAACGCCTATGGCTGGTGGAACTGGGTGCATAGCGAGAAGGTGGCCGACGGCGGCATAGCGGTGGCGCGCCTTAGCGTTCCGGCCCGCCTCGCCTGGATCGCGGGCACGGCGCTCGCCAGCCTGGCCTGGGGCATGGGCATGGCCCGCTTCACCGATGCCGCCGCGCCCTTCGCCGACGCCATGATCGCCGGCATGAGCGTCGCCGCGCAGATATTGCAGTCGCAGCGCAAGGTGGAAAGCTGGGTGCTGTGGGTGGCGGTCGATGCCCTTGCCACCGGCCTGTTCTGGAGCCGCGGCCTGATCGCGACGTCGATCCTCTACGCCATCTTCTTCTTCATCGCGCTATGGGGCCTAATCGCCTGGCGCCGCACGATGGACCGGGCGCCGGCATGACCCGCGGCTTCCTGCTCGGCAAGTTCATGCCGCCCCATGCCGGGCACCAGATGCTGATCGACAGTGCGCGGGCGATGGTGGACGAACTCACCATCCTGGTCTGCTGGCTGCCGGACGATCCGATCCCAGGACCGCTGCGGCTGCAATGGATGCGCGAACTGGCGCCGGGATGCCGGGTCATCGGCCATGATGCGGTCGTGCCGCAGGCGCCTGAAGACTCCGCCGACTTCTGGCCGATCTGGCGGGCCATCGTGGCCCAGGCCCATCCCGAGCCGATCGACCTGCTATTCGCGGGCGAAGCCTATGGGCTGCGGCTGGCGCAGGAAGTCGGCGGCCGCTTCGTGCCGCTAGGTGCCCGCATATTGGGTGCGGACCAGAACGGACTGGGTGGCCTGTCCGCCAGCGCCGTGCGTGCCGATCCCTGGAGCCATTGGCGCTGGATCGCGCCGCCGATCCGCGCGCATTTCACCCGGACGATCGTACTGCATGGCGTCGAAAGCACCGGCAAGTCGATACTGGCCGAACGGCTCGCCCGGCATTTCGACACGATCTGGGTGCCCGAATATGGCCGCGCCCAGGCCGAAGTTCACAGTGTCGATATGGACGAGGCTGACCTGCTGCTGATCGGCGCCGCCCAGTCCGCGACGATCACCGCCGGCCAGCGACTGGCGAACCGTCGCCTGTTCGCTGACACCGACGCGCTGATGACGGCGGCCTGGGCCGAGATGATGATCGGCTATGTGCCCGACGCGCTGCTCGCTTACCCGAAGGCCGACCTCTATCTGCTGCTGGAACCCGATGTCGCCTGGATCGACGATGGCACGCGCCTCTATGGCGACGATCCGGTGCGGGCGCGATTTGCCGATATCAGCCGGAACGTGCTGATCGACAGCGGCGTTACCTGGGCTTCGGTCGGCGGGGATTGGGACAGTCGTTTCACCCGCGCCGTTTCCCTGATTGAAGATTTGGCGCCCCCCTGCATGACGTCAGGGTTCGACTTGGCGCAGGAAAGCGAGTAGGCAGTTCCCCATGTCCAATCCGTTCACGCCGTTGCTCGACACCGTCAAGATCCCCGCCGACCTGCGCAAGCTGCAGCCCGACCAGCTCCGCCAGCTGGCCGATGAACTGCGCGCCGAAACCATCGCCGCCGTCGGCGTGACCGGCGGCCATCTGGGGTCGGGCCTGGGTGTCGTGGAACTGACCACCGCCATCCATTATGTGTTCGACACGCCCAACGACAAGCTGGTCTGGGACGTGGGCCATCAATGCTATCCGCACAAGATACTGACCGGCCGGCGCGATCGCATCCGCACCCTGCGGCAGGGCGGCGGCCTCAGCGGTTTCACCAAGCGCGCCGAATCCGAATATGACCCGTTCGGCGCGGCGCACAGCTCGACCTCGATCAGCGCGGCGCTCGGCTTTGCCGTCGCCAACAAGATGCAGGACAAGCCGGGCAAGGGCATCGCCGTGATCGGCGACGGCGCCATGTCGGCCGGCATGGCCTATGAGGCGATGAACAACGCGCGCGAGGCGGGCAACCGGCTGGTCGTCATCCTCAACGACAATGACATGTCGATCGCGCCCCCGGTCGGTGGCCTGTCCGCCTATCTCGCCCGGCTGGTGTCGAGCCGCGAGTTTCTGGGCCTGCGCGACATGGCCAAGAAGCTGGCGCGCAAGCTGCCCCGCCCGCTGCACAAGGCGGCCAAGAAGACTGACGAGTTCGCGCGCGGCATGGCGACTGGCGGCACCCTGTTCGAGGAACTGGGCTTCTATTATGTCGGCCCGATCGACGGCCATAATCTCGAACATCTGATCCCGGTGCTGGAAAATGTCCGCGATGCGGCCGAAGGGCCGTGCCTGATCCATGTCGTGACCCAGAAGGGCAAGGGCTATGGCCCGGCCGAAGCGGCCGCCGACAAATATCATGGCGTGCAGAAGTTCGACGTCATCACCGGCACCCAGGCCAAGGCGCCTCCGGGTCCGCCCAGCTACACCAATGTCTTCGCCCAGGCGCTGATCGCCGAAGCGCAGCGCGATCCGCGCGTCTGCGCGATCACCGCCGCCATGCCGTCGGGCACGGGGCTCGACAAGTTCGAACTGGCCTTCCCCGACCGCATCTTCGACGTCGGCATCGCCGAACAGCATGCCGTCACCTTCGCCGCCGGCCTCGCGGCAGAGGGCATGCGCCCCTTCTGCGCCATTTACTCCACCTTCCTGCAGCGCGCCTATGACCAGGTGGTGCATGATGTCGCCATCCAGAACCTGCCCGTGCGCTTCGCCATCGACCGCGCCGGTCTGGTCGGTGCCGACGGCTCCACCCATGCCGGCAGCTTCGACGTCACCTATCTCGCCAGCCTGCCCAATTTCGTCGTGATGGCCGCGGCCGACGAGGCGGAACTGACGCACATGGTCCATACCTGCGCCGTGCATGACAGTGGGCCGATCGCCGTGCGCTACCCGCGCGGCAACGGCACCGGCGTCGCCATGCCGAAAGTTCCCGAAGCGCTTGAGATCGGCAAGGGCCGCGTCGTGCGCGAAGGGCGCCAGGTCGCGATCCTGTCGCTCGGCACCCGACTAGAAGAAGCGATGAAGGCCGCCGACACGCTGGAGGCCAAGGGCCTGTCGGCATCCGTCGTCGATCTCCGCTTCGCCAAGCCGCTGGACGAGGCGCTGATCCGCCGGATGCTGACCACCCATGAGGTGGCGGTGACGATCGAGGAAGGATCGATCGGCGGTCTGGGCGCCCATGTCCTCACCCTGGCGAGCGACCTTGGCCTGACCGACAACGGCCTCAAGATCCGCACCATGCGCCTGCCCGACATCTTCCAGGATCAGGACAAGCCCGAACAGCAATATGCCGACGCGCGGCTGGATGCCGATGCGATCGTCGACACGGTGCTGACGGCGCTGCGCCACAACAGCGCCGGCGTGGAGGAAGCGCGGGCCTGAAGGTCCGCGCTGGACCTCCTCACCCAACTGCCCTAGCCTGCCTTCCGCTGGACCATGTCCGGGAGAAGGCGGTTGGGCAGAGCATTGCCGGGTCGACATCATCGCTGGCTGCTGCTCCTGCCGCTGCTCGCCGCCTGTTCGCAGAAACAGGCGGTGGAGCCGCCGCCGCGCGCCAATGATCCGGTGCCGGCGACCAGCGCATCTTCGATCATCAGTGTCCCGGTGGAAATCGACCGCGCCCTGATTGCCCAGGCGATCGAGCGGGCCATGCCGCGCCAACTCTGGCGCATCGACCGGCCAGGCACGCGCTGCGTCCAGCCCAAGCGGGTCAAATTGCTCGGCAAGCAGATCAGGGTGACGCCGCCGATCGACTGCCATATCATCGGTGAAGTTACGCGCGGCGCAATCCGCCTGCGCGGCAATGGGCGCGACCTGATCGCCGACATCCCGATCCATGCGCAGTTCAGCGCGCGTGACATTGCCGGATTGCTGAAGGGCGAGACCGCCACCGGCGACGCCATGGCCCATGCCCGGCTTCAGCTCGGCATCGATGACCAGTGGCGCCCTCACGGCACGCTGAAGCTCAGCTATGACTGGACGCAGACGCCCGGCATCGATTTCCTCGGCCAGCGCATCACCTTCGCCGACAAGGTCGACCGCAAGATCGCGCCGGTCCTGCGCGACCTCGAACGACAATTGCCGCGCGAACTGGCCAAGCTCGACCTGCGCAGCAAGATCGAGCGCCTATGGCGCGCGGCCTTCACCAGCCTTTCGCTCAACGACCATGATCCGCCGGTGTGGATGCGCATCACGCCGCAACGCTTCCTGTTCGACGGCTATGGCAACAGCGGCGCGCAACTGCGCTTCCGACTGGGAATAGAGGCGCTGACCGAAACCGTGGTCGGCGACCGGCCGGTCGATCCGCAGCCAACCGGACTGCCACCGCCCGCGCGTGCGCCGATCAATGACGCGCTGCATTTCTTCCTGCCGGTGCGGGCCGATTATGCGCAGCTGGAGCCGGTCATCCTGCGCGCCCTGCACAAGCGCGCCGCGCGCCCGTTCGATTTGCCAAAGCTAGGCCCTATCATCGCGCGCTTCGACAAGCTGACCGCCTATGGCACAACGGGCAACTGCATTGCGGTAGGCGTCACGCTCGCGGCGCGTCCGGCAAGCGGCAAGGTAGGAGACACCCATGGCACCGTCTGGCTGACCGCCCGCCCGGTCAACCAGCCCAATTCGGCACTGGTCCATTTCGAGGATCTGCAGGTGACCGGCACCAGCGACGGGATTGGCGGCGACATCCTGATCGCGCTGGCGGGAAGCCCCGCCTTTTCCGCCGCCATCGCTGGCGCGCTCAGCCAGAATTTCACCCATGATCTGGAGGAGTTGAAGGGCAAGATCCGGCGGGCCATCGGCGAACGCAAAACGCCGCATTTCCGTATCCGCACCAATTTGGACAGCACGGAAATCGGCCAGATCAGCGCCCATGGCCAGGGCCTGTATCTGCCCGTGCGGGCGACCGGACGAGCCTCGATCCGCTACGCTGGCGGACCGCCATAGAGCAACCATATAGTTGCATATCCCCGTCTTGAGGCGCATATAGGCAATCAGGAGGTTGCCTATCATGACCGACAGCATCATCAAGACGATCGACATCGCCGCACCAGTGGAGCGGGTATGGGACGCCCTGACCGACCATGCGCAATTCGGCACCTGGTTCCGCGTCGCGCTCGACCAGCCCTTCGCCATCGGCCAGCCCTCGACCGGACACATGACCTATCCGGGCTATGAGGCGTATCGCTGGCAGGCGCGGGTCGTGGCGATCGAGCCGATGACCCGTTTTGCCTATGAGTGGCCCGCGACCGGCGGCGACAAGGCGCTGATGGAGAGCGGCGTGCCGGTGCCTGAATGGACGCTGGTGGAGTTCGTGCTGGAGCCGATCAACGGCGGCACCCGCCTGACCGTCACCGAAAGCGGGTTCGATGCGGTGCCCGAACCGCGCCGGACCAATGTCATGCGCGACAATGACGGCGGCTGGGCGGAACAGGTGAAGAATATCCGCGACCATGTCACCGGCTGAGATTTTCGCCGCACTGGGCGATACCACGCGCCTGGGGCTCATCGCGCGGTTGGGCGACGGCAATGGGCGCTCGATTGTGCAACTGGGCGAAGGCCTGCCGATCAGCCGTCAGGCGGTGGCCAAGCATCTGGATGTGCTGCACGGCGCCGGACTGGTGCGCAGACGCAAGCAAGGGCGGGAAGTGCATTTCGCGCTGCGCCGGGAGGCGGTTGCGGCGGCGCAGGACTGGCTCGGCCGGGTCGGCGCGCAATGGGATGGCACGCTCGCCCGGCTCAAGGCCTTTGCGGAAGGGGACGATCAGGCGCCCCCTTCCTCCTAGATTATTGCTGCGGCGGGGTCGTCTGCGTGCCGGTGGCGGCGCGGGCGTCCTGGCCGTCGCCTTCCGGCGCAGCGATGATGTCGCGGGTGGTGGCGCCCTTGTCGACCACTTCGGTGCCCGGATCACCCGCCTGCGAGCGGATGCCAGCGGCGGCGGTGCCACGACCGGCCGAGTTCAGCGCCGCGCTTTCCGATGCGCTGCGCGGGGCCGGACCGCCGAACAGCGCTTCCTGTGCGGCGCGGCTCGAATCGACCGTGGCAGCGGCCGGAGTGCCCGGCGCGGGCGGGACCAGCGCGAAATCGGGCGGCACGACCAGCGGCGCCTGGCGCGTCACAGCGAACTCGTCGGGACGGCCACGATTGAGCAGGCCGTTACCGCCGCCGCCGCACGCCGACAGGGTTGCAACAAGGCCGGCGGCGAGGATCAGTTTACGCATTACTTCAGGGTCTCCGTCTTTGCGCCCTTCTCGCGCAGCAGCAGCGCCCGCGCAAGCAGGATCAGCACGCCGAACGTGATGGCCGCGTCGGCCAGGTTGAAAATCAGGAAGGGGCGCCATTCGCCGAAATGCAGGTCGGCATAGTCGACGACATAGCCCAGCCGCATCCGGTCAACGATATTGCCGATTGCGCCGCCCAGCACCAGGCCGAGCGCCGCGACGTCCGACCGCGCCTTTTCGCGCCACATCCACACGCCCACGAAGCCGGCGATCAACATGGTCATGCCGACCAGCATCCAGCGCGTCGTGTTATTGTCGGCATGGAAGAAACCCATCGAGACGCCGGGATTTTCCAGCCAGCGCAGGCGGAAGAAGGGCAATATCTCGATCCCCGCATCCGCCCGGCTCTTCAGCGCGAGCGGATAGGTGACGGTATATTTGACCAGTTGGTCGAGCGCGAGGGTGACGATCGCGACCGTCAGCCCCAGCGGGCGGTGATTGATGGCACTCATGCCTTCAATACCTCGTCACAGCGGTTGCACAGCGTGCCATCTTCCTCGACCTCGGGCAGCAGGCGCCAGCAACGGCCGCATTTGTGCCACTCGCTGGGCTTGACGATGATGCCGTCGCCCACGCCCATCTCGATCCGGGCGACGATGGCGATTTCGGCGAAGTTCACACCGTCGCTGGGCAGCAATTCGCCCATGGTGACATCGGCCTCCAGGCTGGAGCGGATCACCTTCTCGCGGCGGAAGGGTTCGATCGCCTCGTTGACCTGCTCGCGCTGGTCGCGCAGCTCCGCCCACTTGTCGTTCAGATGCTGGTTGATCCAGCGATGGTCGACCTCCGGCCATTCCAGGAAATGGACGCTATCCTCGTCACTTGGGAAGCGGCTCTGCCATACTTCCTCAGCGGTGAAGGGGATGATCGGCGCGACATAGCGGACCAGCGCGTGGAACAACGTATCCAGCAAGGTGCGATAGGCGCGACGCTTGGGGTCCGACTTCGCATCGCAATAGAGGCAGTCCTTGCGGATATCGAAGAAGAAGGCGCTGAGGTCACTGTTCGCGAAATCGAAGATCGCGCGGGTGTAGCGGCTGAATTCCAGCCAATTCTCGCTCTTCGCCGCCTTGTCGACCACCGCGCGCAGTTCCGCGTCGAGCTGTGCCAGGCGATGGAGCATATAGCGCTCCAGCTCCGGCATCTCGGCATAGGACACCGCCTCGCTCTCATCATAGTCGGACAGGGCGCCGAGCATGTAGCGGAAGGTGTTGCGCAGCTTGCGATAGGCGTCGGACGAACCGGCCAGCACTTCCTTGCCGATGCGGACGTCATCGAAATAGTCGGTGCTTGCGACCCAGACGCGCAGGATATCGGCGCCGCTTTCGGCCATGATCTTGAGCGGATCGACGACATTGCCAAGGCTTTTGGACATCTTCTTGCCCGATCCGTCGAGCGCGAAGCCATGGGTCAGCACCGCCTTGTAGGGGGCCTGGCCACGGGTGCCGCAGCTTTCCAGCAGCGACGACTGGAACCAGCCACGATGCTGGTCCGACCCTTCGATATAGAGGTCAGCGCGGGTGCCCTCGCCATAGCGGCCCTCGACCACGAAACTGTGGGTCGAGCCGCTATCGAACCAGACGTCGAGAATGTCGTTCACGACTTCATAGTCGTTAAGGTCATAATCGGGGCCGAGCAGCGCCTGATGATCGGCGCCGAACCAGGCATCCGCACCGGCGCCTTTGAACGCCTCAATGATGCGGGCATTGACTGCCGGATCAACAAGATAGTCGCCAGTCTTGCGATGAACATAGAGCGCGATCGGCACACCCCAGGCGCGCTGGCGGCTGATCACCCAGTCGGGGCGACCTTCCACCATCGAACGGATGCGGTTGGTCGAACGCTCGGGCACCCAGCGCGTATGCTCGATCGCGTCGAGCGCGATCTCGCGCAGGGTCGGGCCGTTGCCGGTGACGATCGGCGTCGGCATCACGCCGCCATCGACATCGGCCACCACGCCTTCCTGCGGCTTGTCCATCGGGATGAACCATTGCGGGGTGCAGCGGAAGATGATCTTCGCCTTGGAGCGCCAGCTATGCGGATAGCTGTGCTTGAAATCGTCCGACGCGGCGAGCAGCGCGCCCGCTTCGCGCAGATCGGTGCAGATCGGGCCATCCTTGCCGACGAATTTGGGGTTGATGACCGACCCTTGCCCGCCCAGCCACAGCCAGTCGGCGCGATACTTCCCGTCCCCCTCGACCGCGAAGACGGGGTTCAGGCCGTTCGCCTTGCACAGGGCGAAGTCGTCCTCGCCATGATCGGGCGCCATATGGACGAGGCCGGTACCCGCGTCGGTCGTGACGAAATCGCCCGAGAGCAACGGGCGAGGCTTAGCGAAAAAGCCGCCAAGCGCGTGCATCGGGTGACGCGCGACGGCGCCAGCGAGGTCTTTGCCAGTGCCTTCCCAAAAAATTCCTGCAGTCCCGCCGGTTTCTGCGAAGTCGACGGGATTCAGTCGTTTCTTGAAATCCGAAACCAAATTTTCAGCGACCAAGAAAATGCGCTGATCCTCGTGGCTTAGTTTAACCCCGAGATATTTAATCTCAGGCCCATAGGCCAAAGCCTGGTTGACCGGGATCGTCCAGGGCGTCGTCGTCCAGATCACCGCATGCGCGCCGACCAGTTCCGGCGCGTTCGGCGCTTCCACGATCTCGAACGCCACGTCGATCTGGGTGGACGTGATGTCCTCATATTCCACTTCCGCCTCGGCCAGCGCGGTCTTTTCGACCGGGGACCACATGACGGGCTTGGCGCCGCGATAAAGCTGGCCGCTTTCCGCGAATTTCAGCAGTTCACCGACGATCGTCGCCTCGGCGTCGAACTTCATGGTCAGATAGGGATCGGCCCAGTCGCCCATCACGCCCAGGCGCTTGAACTGCTCCTTCTGCACATCCACCCATTTGTCGGCATAGGCGCGGCACTGGGCGCGGAACTCGGACGCGGGCACCTCGTCCTTGTTCATCTTCTTCTTGCGATATTCCTCCTCGATCTTCCATTCGATCGGAAGGCCGTGACAGTCCCAGCCGGGCACATAGGGCGCATCCTTGCCCAGCAGCGATTGGCTGCGGACGATGATGTCCTTGAGCACCTTGTTCATCGCATGGCCCATATGGATGTCGCCATTGGCGTAGGGCGGGCCATCATGCAGGATGAAGCGCTCGCGGCCGGCGCGCTTCTCGCGCAGCTTGCCGTAAAGGTCCATCGCCGCCCAGCGCGCGGCAATCGCCGGTTCCTTCTGCGCGAGGCCGGCCTTCATCGGGAAGTCGGTGACGGGAAGGAAGACGGTGGATTTGTAATCGGGCTGGTCGGTCATCGAATGTCCGTGCAAGTTTATGAATCCGTTCGCCCTGAGCGAAGTCGAAGGGCCGGCCCGAGGGAAGCGAGGGCTCTAACCGGGCCTCGGCTCCGCTCGGCCGCGTGTCTCGACTTCGCTCGACACGAACGGGAAAAGTGGAAGCGTCGCCCTACGCGAGGTAAGGCGTTCCCGCAAGGATTTGCCGTGCGTCGTCGCAGTCGCGTGCGATCTGCGCGATCAGCGGGTCGAGGCCGTCATATTTCGCCTCCGGCCGAAGATAGTGGATCAACTGCACCTCGATGCTCTGGTCGTAGAGGCTTTCGGCGAAATCGAAGAAATGCGGCTCCAGCAGCAGCTTGGGCGGATCGAAGGTCGGGCGGATGCCGAGATTGGCGGCGCCATCCAGCACCCGGCCATCGGCCAGCAGCCCGCGCACGGCATAGATGCCGAAGGCCGGGCGCAGATAAGGGCCAAGGTCGATATTGGCGGTCGGGAAGCCGATGGTGCGGCCGAGCTTGTCGCCATGCTGGACCATGCCCTGGATCGTGAAGGGGCGCGTCAACAGGCGGGTGGCGGTGGCGCAATCGCCGGCCTGCAATGCGGCGCGGATGCGGCTGGAGCTGATAACTCCCTCCGCGTCCATGACCGGTGCGACCGCTTCGGCCGGCAGACCCAGTTCGGCGAAGCTGGCGATCGTGCCGCTGCGGCCCTTGCCGAAGGTGAAATCCTCGCCCGTGACGACGGCGGCGACGCCCAGTTGCTCCACCAGCAACCGGACATAGCCGGCCGGGTCGAGCGCGGCGAGTTCACGGGTGAAGTCGAACACCAGCATCGCGTCGGCGCCGGCAGCCGCGAACAGCGCCTGGCGCTGGTCCAGCGTGGTCAGGCGAAAGGGCGGCGTATCGGGCTGGAACAGGCGCATGGGATGCGGATCGAAGGTGGCGACGATCGCCGGCCGCCCCTCCGCCCGCGCACGCGCGATCGCGCGGCCGACCACCGCCTGATGGCCGGCATGAAAGCCGTCGAAATTGCCAAGCGCCATGACGCCGCCGCGCAGATGCGCAGGGATCGGGGCATTGCTGGTAAGCCGCTCCATGGCCGGGGCTATAGGGTGACACACAGGGCGTGGCAATGGATCACGCCCCGCTTTCAGACCCGTGCGAAGGTCACGAAGCTGTAGGCCGGCCGCCCGTCCAGCGCGGGATGATCCGCACGCGCCGTTTCGCGCCAGTCCGCCGGATCGGGATAGGCGATATGGGTCTCGCCTTCGGCGTCAACATGCACCTCGGTCAGTTCGATCCGGTCGGCCCGATCGAGGAACAGCCGATAGATTTCCGCGCCGCCGATCACCATCAGCACCGGCGCAGCGGCCAGCGCGATCGCCGCGTCGACATCATGGGCGACCTCCGCCCCCTCGCCCGTCCATTCCGGATCGCGGGTCAGCACGATATGGCGACGGCCGGGCAGCAGGCCGGGCAGGCTGTCGAACGTCTTGCGCCCCATCAGCATCGGATGGCCGGCGGTCAGCGCCTTGAAATGCTTGAGGTCGGCCGGCAGCCGCCAGGGTAGGTCGCCATCCCGGCCGATCACACCATTGTCGGCGCGGGCCAGGATCAGGACGATGTCCGGCTGCTCGCTCATGATCGCGCTTCCTCCGCCAAAAAATTTCGTCATTCCCGCGCAGGCGGGAATCCATCACCGAACCAAGCCGATGGGGCGAACGCGTGAGATGGATCCCCGCCTTCGCGGGGATGACGACGTGAATAGATTAAAGCGACAACCGCGTCACATGCCCCATCTTGCGGCCCGGACGCGCCTCATGCTTGCCATAGAGGTGAAGGTGATTTTCCGGGTCGGACAGGATCGCCAGCCATTCCGTCGCATCGTCGCCGATCAGGTTGCGCATCTCGACCTGCCGGGCGGCCAGCCCCGTGTCGCCGAGCGGCAGGCCACAGATCGCGCGGACATGGTTTTCGAACTGACTGGTGAGCGCGCCCTCAGTCGTCCAGTGGCCGCTATTATGGACGCGCGGCGCCATTTCGTTGAACACCGGGCCGTCGGCGCTGGCGAAGAATTCCAGCGTCAGCACGCCGACATAGTCGAGCGCATCGGCAACCTGCTTGGCGAGCGCGCGGGCGGCGGGCAACTGCCCCTCGATCAGCGATCCGGCCGGCACGGTCGAAGTGGCGAGGATGCCGTCGACATGGACGTTGGCGGCCGAATCCCAGAAGCGCACCGCGCCATCGGCGCCGCGCACCAGGATCACCGAATATTCCCGATCGAAGGTCACGAAGCCTTCGAGGATCGCGGGCTGGCGACCGATCGCGTTCCAGGCGCCGACCGCGTCGCCCGGCTCGTTGATCCGGGCCTGGCCCTTGCCGTCATAGCCCATGCGGTTGGTCTTGAGGATCGCGCGACTGCCGATCGTCTCGATCGCGGTTTCCAGATCGTCCAGGCTGTCGACCGGCGCGAACGGCGCGGTCAGGCCGCCCAGATCGGCGACGAAGCGCTTTTCGGCCAGACGATCCTGCGCGACGCGCAGCGCACCGGCGCCGGGACGGACCAGCCCATGGCTCGCCAGCACCTCGACCGCCGACGGATCGATATTCTCGAACTCATAGGTGACGACATCGACGCCCTCGGCAAAGGCGGCGAGCGCGGCGGCATCCTCATAGGCGCCCTGGGTCCAGCTCGGCGAGACATCGGCGGCGGGGCCGCTTTCCTCGGGCGCGTAGATATGGGTGCGATAGCCAAGCTGGGCCGCGGCCATGGCGATCATCCGGCCAAGCTGGCCGCCGCCAAGGATGCCGATGGTGGCGCCGGGGGCAATGGTCGTCATGATCGGGATCAGTCCTCGACGGTTTCGGCGACGGCGTCGGTCTGGCGCGCGCGCCAGGCATCCAGCCGCTCGGCCAGTGCATCGTCATGCGTCGCCAGGATCGACGCGGCAAGCAGGCCGGCATTGATCGCGCCGGGCTTGCCGATGGCCAGCGTGCCGACCGGGATGCCACCGGGCATCTGGACGATGGAGAGCAGCGAATCCATGCCCTTCAATGCCTTGGACTCCACCGGCACGCCCAGCACCGGTAGGCGGGTCATCGATGCGGCCATGCCGGGCAGATGGGCGGCACCACCGGCACCGGCGATGATGACCTTGAGGCCGCGGCCAGCGGCGCTGGTGGCATAATCATAGAGGCGCTGCGGGGTGCGATGGGCGGACACGACCTTGCACTCATGGGCGACGCCCAGCGCTTCCAGCGTCTCGGCGGCATGACGCATCGTCTCCCAGTCGGAGCGCGAGCCCATGATGATGCCGACTTCCACTGCCCCGCTCATAAATCGCTTCCCCTGATGGAGCGGCCCACCGGCCTGCCCGGAAAGCAAAGCCCCTTAGCGGCCGGGCCGCCAAGGGGCAATGCTATTCCTCCCCTTCAGGGGAGGTGGCAGGCCAAAGGCCTGACGGAGGGGCAGGTGCCGCCTGACACAGGGGAAGAAGAGAAGCGCAAGAGGGCGCGTGCCCCTCCACCACGCCGCTTCGCGGCGCGGTCCCCCTCCCCGTGCCGGGGAGGATCAGCGTTCCGACAGATAATAGCGATCGGTCGCGGTCAGATCGTCGGCCAGTTCATAGACGATCGGCTGGCCGGTCGGGATTTCCAGTTCGGTGATCTCGTCGTCGGGGATGTTCGACAGATGCTTGACCAGCGCGCGCAGCGAATTGCCATGGGCGGAGATGACGACGCGCTTGCCAGCCTTCAGGTCGGGCGCGATGACCGATTCCCAATAGGGCAGCACGCGGGCGATCGTGTCCTTCAGGCTTTCGGTCGACGGGATGGCGATGCCGTCATAGCGGCGGTCCTTCGACAGGTCGAACTCGCTGCCGGCTTCCAGTACCGGCGGCGGAACGTCGAAGCTGCGGCGCCAAATCTTCACCTGCGCATCGCCATGCTTGGCCGCGGTCTCGGCCTTGTTGAGGCCGGTCAGGCCGCCATAATGGCGTTCATTCAGGCGCCAGTCCTTCTCGACCGGCAGCCACAGCCGCCCCATTTCCTCCAGCACCAGGTTCAACGTCTTGATCGCGCGGCTCTGGACCGAGGTATAGCATTGGTCGAAATCCAGCCCCTTTTCCTTGAGCAGGCGACCGGCGGCGCGTGCCTCTTCCACGCCCTTTTCGGTCACGTCCACATCCCACCAGCCGGTGAAGCGGTTTTCCAGGTTCCAGGTCGACTGACCATGGCGGATGAGGACGAGCGTGGGCATCGGGCGTGTCTCCTGCACGATAGGGGCGAAAGATGCGCCTGCCATAGCGGGCAAAATTATGGGCGCAAGCTTGTCGCGGGTCAGGACAAGCCCACATTGCAGTCAAACCGGCGATGCGATAGCTCGGGACGACCAACGGAAAAGGAACGGCGATTTGGCATTTGTGAAGGGCGCGTGGCGCATCCTGGTCGCGATCAAGGACGGACTGGTGCTCCTGTTCCTCCTGCTCTTCTTCGGGCTGCTCTATGCCGCCCTGTCCTTCTCGCCCAAGCCGGCCAAGCCGATCGGCAGCGGCGCGCTGCTGCTCGACCTTGACGGCAGCATCGTCGAACAGCCGGCCGAGGTCAGCGCCACCGCCATCCTGTCGGGCTCGGGCGACCAGGCGAAGGAATATCGCCTGTCCGACATATTGACCGCGCTCGACGCCGCCCGCACCGACGACAAGGTGAAGGCGGTTGTGCTCGACCTCGACGATTTCACCGGCGGCGGCCAGGTCGCGATCGCCCGCGTCGGCAAGGCGCTGGACGCGGTGCGCGCCGCCAAGAAGCCGGTCTTCGCCTTTGCCACCCTCTATAGCGACGACAGCTATCAGCTCGCGGCCCATGCCAGCGAAGCCTGGGTCGATCCGATGGGTGGCGTCGCCATCGCCGGGCGCGGCGGCTCCGGCCTCTATTACAAGGGGCTGATCGACAAACTGGGCGTCAACACCCATGTCTATCGCGTCGGCACCTACAAGAGCTTCGTCGAACCCTATATCCGCGCCGACCAGTCGCCCGCGGCCAAGCAGGCCAATCAGGAACTGGCTGGCGCGCTGTGGCAGAACTGGCAGGATGACGTGACCAAGGCGCGCCCGAAGGCCAAGGTCGCGGCCTATGCCGCCGATCCCGCCGCCGCCGCCAGCGCCGCCGGCGGTGACATGGCCAAGGCTGCGCTGACCGCCGGGCTGGTCGATCATCTGGGCGATCAGGAAGCCTTTGAAGAGCGCGTCGCCAAGGTTGCCGGCGATCCGTCCGACAAGGACGAGACCGATTATGCCGCGATCGACTATGCCGCCTATGTAAAGGCCAGGAAGCCCGCCAATGACGGGCAGATCGGCGTGCTGACCGTGGCCGGCGATATTGTCGATGGCGAGGCCGGCCCCGGCACTGCGGCGGGCGACACGATTTCCGACCTGCTGTTGAAGGCCCTGGACGAGAAGGACTTGAAGGCCTTGGTCGTGCGCGTCGATTCGCCGGGCGGATCGGTGCAGGCGTCGGAGAAGATCCGCCGCGCCATCATGGAGGCCAAGTCCGGCGGCCTGCCGATCGTCGTGTCGATGGGCAATGTCGCGGCGAGCGGCGGCTATTGGGTCTCGACCCCGGCCGACATCGTCTTTGCCGAACCCGACACCATCACCGGATCGATCGGCGTGTTCGGCATCATCCCGAGCTTCGAGGGCACGCTGGCCAAGATGGGCATCACCACCGACGGCGTGCGCACCACGCCCTTGTCGGGCCAGCCCGACATTGCCGGCGGCACCACGCCGCAATTCGACCAGATCATGCAGATGGGGGTCGAGGATATCTATCGTCGCTTCGTCGGCCTGGTTGCGCAGGCCCGGCACAAGACGCCGGCGCAGATCGACACCATCGCCCAGGGCCGCGTCTGGGATGGCGGCACCGCCCGCCAGATCGGCCTCATTGACCGGTTCGGCGACCTCAACGACGCGATCGCCGAGGCGGCCCGCCGCGCCAAGATCGATCCGGCCAAGGCCAAGCCCTACTGGATCGAGAAGCAGCCGGACAAGTTCGCCGAGTTCATCCAGTCGATCGCCGACCGCGAGAAGGATGATGCCGGCGCCCCGCGCGACCTGATCGGCCGCGAAGCAAAGCTGCAACAGCGCTGGGCGCTGCAGGCCGTCGCCGATGTGCGCGGGCTGGTGAGCGGCGCGGGCGTGCGCGCCGACTGCCTGGAATGCCGCGGCTATGGCGCGCCCAGGCCCGCAAACCAGGCGGATGCGCGCGGATGGCTGGCATTACTGGGGACAGCCTGGCACTGACGCCAGGCCGTCACTTCCGCCCGAACAATTTCTCGATATCGCCATGGCCGAGCTTCACCCAGGTGGGCCGGCCATGGTTGCATTGGCCAGATCGCGGGGTCACCTCCATTTCGCGCAGCAGGGCGTTCATTTCCGCGACGCTCAGGATACGACCGGCGCGGACCGAGCCGTGGCAGGCCATGGTCGCGGCGACCAGATCGAGCCGTTCCTTGAGCGACAAGGCGCTGTCATAGGCGGCAAGATCGTCGGCCAGGTCGGAGACCAGCCCCTGCACATCGCCCTGCCCCAGCATCGCCGGGGTGGCGCGCACCAGCATGGCCGAGGGACCGAAGCGCTCCAGTTCCAGGCCGAATTCCTTGAGTTCGGCGACCCGCGCCTCCAGCCGGTCGCAGGCCGGCTCGTCCAGTTCGACCACCTCGGGCAGCAGCAGCGCCTGCGACGCCACGCCCTGCCCCTCCATCGCCCGGCGCATCCGTTCCAGGGTCAGCCGCTCATGCGCGGCATGTTGGTCGACGATGACCAGCCCATCCTCGGCCTCGGCGACGATATAGGTGCGCGCGACCTGACCGCGGGCGACGCCCAGCGGGAAGCTGTGCCCTTCGGGGGCGGGCGCGGCGGCGGGTTCGGCCCGCGCCTGGGGCGGCGGGGTCAGGAAATTCGGCCGTCGATCCCCTACCCCCTGATAGCCGGCGGGCGAGGATGGCGCGAACTGGCTGTAGCTGGGCGGCGCATAGGGCGTGGCCGCCGCCTCGAAGATCGGCATGGCGCCGATCGGTGTGGGCGACAGCGGTTCGGGCCTCCAGGCGTTGAGCGCGGCCGGATCGGCATGCTGGACGGCGCGGAAACCCTCTGCGTCAAGGGCACGGCGCAGGCCCGAGACGATCATGCCGCGAATCAGCGCCGGGTCGCGGAAACGCACCTCGGTCTTGGCGGGGTGGACATTGACGTCCACCTCCAGCGGCGGGACGTCGAGGAACAGGGCGACGACCGGATGGCGATCGCGCGCCAGCATGTCGGCATAGGCGCCGCGCAGCGCGCCGATCAGCAGCCGGTCGCGGACCGGGCGGCCATTGACGAACAGATATTGATGATCGCCCACGCCCCGATTGTAGGTCGGCAGCGAGGCGACGCCGGAAAGCTGCACCCCGTCCCGCTCCAGGCTGACGATCACATGATTGTCGGCCAGCTGCCGGTCGGTGAGCGCGGCGACCCGCTCCTCGCGCGCCTCGCCCGCCTGCACGCCCAGCACCCGGCGGCCATCATGCTCGACCGAGAAGGCGACCGACGGATGGGCCATGGCGAGGCGACGCATGACGTCGAGGCAGGCAGCATATTCCGACTTGGCCGAGCGCAGGAATTTGCGCCGCGCGGGCACCCTGGCAAAGAGCTGGTCGACGGTGACGCGGGTGCCCGGCGGCAGCGCGGCCGGCCCTTCGGCCACCAGCACGCCATTGTCGACGGTGCGGTTCCAGCCGTCGGCGCCACGCGGCCGGCTGTCGATCGACAGGCGCGCGACCGAGGCGATCGAGGGCAGCGCCTCGCCCCGGAACCCCAGCGTCGCGACATTCTCGATCGCATCGTCGGGCATCTTGGAGGTGGCATGGCGCTCCAGCGCCAGGGCCATGTCCTGCGAATCCATGCCACAGCCGTCATCGCTGACCTCGATCCGGTCGAGCCCACCGCTCGACAGGCGCACGGCGATGCGCGTCGCGCCGGCATCCAGCGCGTTTTCGACGATTTCCTTGAGCGCGCTGGCGGGTCTTTCGACCACTTCGCCTGCGGCAATGCGATTGACCAGATGTTCGGGCAGACGGCGTATTGACATTGATTAGTGACTAGCCCAAGCGAGCGCTTTCCGCGAGCCGCGACCCCAAAAATATTCCAGCATAGATTTGGGCGGGACGGAGCGCGGACACGAACACTGCCGTCCCGGCGCAACCGGGCGAAACAGGATGAAGCATGTCGATCTTCTCGCGCCTCTTCAAATTTTCCTCCCAGGACATGGCCATCGACCTGGGTACCGCCAACACCGTGGTCTATGTCCGTGGCCGCGGCATCGTCCTCAATGAACCTTCCGTGGTCGCGGTCGAGACGCTGAACGGCGTCAAGCGCGTCAAGGCGGTCGGCGACGATGCCAAGCTGATGATGGGCAAGACCCCGGATTCGATCGAGGCGATCCGCCCGCTGCGCGACGGCGTCATCGCCGACATCGACGTGGCCGAGCAGATGATCAAGCATTTCATCAACAAGGTGCATGGCGGCAAGCACAGCCCCTGGCGCGCGCCCGAGATCGTGATCTGCGTGCCGTCGGGTTCGACCAGCGTCGAGCGCCGCGCCATCCGCGACGCCGCCAGCAATGCCGGCGCCAGCCAGGTGTTCCTGATCGAGGAACCGATGGCCGCCGCGATCGGCGCCGACATGCCGGTGACCGAACCGATCGGCTCGATGGTTGTCGACATTGGCGGCGGCACCACCGAAGTCGCGGTGCTGTCGCTGCGCGGCCTGGCCTACACCACCTCGGTCCGCGTCGGCGGCGACAAGATGGACGAAGCGATCGTCAGCTTCGTGCGTCGCCACCATAATCTGCTGATCGGCGAAGCCACTGCCGAACGCATCAAGAAGCAGTTCGGCGTCGCCCAGCCGCCCGAAGACGGCGTCGGCGAGACGATCCACATCAAGGGTCGCGACCTCGTCAACGGCGTGCCCAAGGAAATCAGCATCAACCAGGGCCAGATCGCCGACGCACTGGCCGAGCCGATCAGCACGATCGTCGAAGGCGTGCGCATCGCCCTGGAAAACACCGCGCCCGAACTGGCGGCCGACATTGTCGATCAGGGCATCGTCCTGACCGGCGGCGGCGCGCTGCTCAAGGGGCTGGACGATGAACTGCGCGACGAGACCGGCCTGCCGGTCACCATCGCGGAAGATCCGCTGACCTGCGTCGCGATCGGCACCGGCCGCGCGATGGAGGATCCGATCTTCCGGGGCGTGTTGCAGACTGCCTGATCCGGGGGACATAGACGATGGCGCGGCCACCCAGCCGACGCCCCGGTCATAACCGGAAGGCGCAATATAGCCTCTTCGCCAGCTATGTGGTGGCAATGGCCGGGGCAGCGATCGCGCTGCTGCTGATCGTTGTCGCCATCTTCGATCCGACCGGCTTTGCCGCGATCCGGACAGGGACGGCGGAAATCACCCGCCCCCTGTCCACCGGCATGAAGCGGACGGTGAGCGGCGTCAGCTCGATCGACGAGGTTCTGGCCGCCTATTGGCGCGCCGGTTCCCAGAATGTCGGCCTGCGCCGTCAGGTCGAGGCCGATCGCAACCGGATCATCGAGGCGAAGGGCATCGCGCAGGAAAATGCGCGGCTCAAGAAGCTGTTGAAGCTGGTCGATGTCGACAGCAGCGCGCTGCTGTCGGCGCGCCTCATCAGTTCGTCCGCCAGCAGCGCGCGTCGCTTCGCCCGGCTCAATGCCGGCAGCTGGCAGGGTGTGCGTCCGGGCATGCCGGTGCGCGCGGCCGAGGGGCTGATCGGCCGCGTCCATACCACCACGCCCAACACCGCCGAAGTGCTGCTGCTGACCGACACGAGCAATATCGTGCCGGTGCGCCGCGCCAACGACAATGTCCCCGCCATTTCCACCGGCGGCGGCGACGGATCGCTGGAGATCCGCGCACTGGCGGCCGGTCGCAATCCGTTCAAGCCGGGTGACCTGCTGGTGACGTCGGGCATTGGCGGCATCTTCCAGCCCAATATCCCGGTCGCCGTGGTCGTCCGCGTCCAGGGCGAGATCGCCTATGGCGTGCCGCTCGCCAACCCGACCAAGGTCGATGCCGTGGTGGTGGAGCGCGCCTTCGAGCAGATCGTGACTCGCCCCGATCCGGGCGTGGCCGCGACCAGCGACCCCAATGGCCTGGCCGCCGGGAACGCCGCGACGCCATGATCGATCGCAATCTGCCGCCGGTTCCCCGCCTGGGCCGCCATCCGTCGCGCTGGCGCCTGGCGGGAACGCCGGTGGTGACCGTGATGCTGGGGTCGATGCTGACGATCCTGCCCGTCATTGCCCAGTCGCCGGCGATGCCGCCCTTCGGCCTGCTGGTCCTGCTGGCCTGGCGGCTGCTGCGCCCGGAATTGTGGCGCGCCTGGGTCGGCCTGCCGCTCGGCCTGTTCGACGACATGATGAGCGGCCAGCCGATCGGCTCGGCCATGTTCCTGTGGACCGTGATGCTGATCGGCATCGACGCGATCGAGCATCGGCTCGTCTGGCGCAGCTATCGTCAGGACTGGTTAATCGCGACCATGGCGATTATCTTCTGCCTGGCCGGCGGCGTCTTCTTTGCGCGAATTACCGGCGGAGGTCCTGTGAAACTGTTGCTGGTCGCGCCCCAAATGCTCTGGACGATATTGCTCTTTCCCTTCGTCGTCCGGCAATGCGCCCGGATCGACCGCTGGCGCGTGATGGCATGAAATTCCCGACGCCCAAGCGCAAGATCGTCACCGAAGCCACCCAGAGTTTCACCTTCAGCCGCCGGGCCATGGTGGTCGGCGGGCTGCAGGGCGCAATCGGCGCGCTGCTGGTCGGCCGCATGGGCTGGATCAGCATTGCCGAGAACGAGAAATATCAGCTCCTGTCGGAAAGCAATCGCGTCAACCTGACGCTGATCCCGCCCCGGCGCGGCTGGATCGTCGATCGCAACGGTCGGCCGCTGGCCAATAACCGCACCGATTTCCGCGTCGACCTGATCCCGCAGCGGATCGTCGATGCCGAAGCGACGGTGGGCCATCTGGCGCAACTCCTCTCGCTCCAGCCCGACGATGTCGAGCGGATCAAGGAGGAACTGGACAAGTCGGCCGGCTTCCGCCCGGTCCAGGTCGCCGACAAGCTGACCTATGACCAGTTCGCTGCCGTCTCCGTCCGCCTGACCGACCTGCCCGGCGTCGCGCCGAGCCAGGGCTTTTCGCGCCATTATCCGGCCGGCGCCACGGTCGGCCATCTGCTCGGCTATGTCGGCGCGGCGACCGCGGAAGACTATAAGAAGCGCAAGGATCCGCTGCTCATCACGCCGGGCTTCAAGGTCGGCAAGGACGGGCTGGAGCGCGCCTATGACGAGCATCTGACCGGCAAGCCCGGCGCCAAGCGGGTGGAAGTCACCGCGCGCGGCAAGATCGTGCGCGAACTCACCACCCGCCCGGACACGCCCGGCAATCCGATCAAGCTGACGATCGACGCTGGCCTGCAGGAATATGCCGGCCGGCGCCTCGCCACCCAGAGCGGCGCGGTGGTGGTGATCGACTGCCACAATGGCGACGTGCTCGCCTGCGCGTCGATGCCCAGCTTCGACCCCAACAGCTTTTCCGACGGCATCAGCCATCTGGAATGGGAAATGCTGTCGAAGGACGACCATGTCCCGCTGCGCAACAAGGTGCTGCAGGGCCTCTACCCGCCCGGATCGACGGTCAAGCCGATGGTGGCACTGGCATTGCTGGAGGCGGGCGTATCGCCGGCCGAGACGGTCAGTTGCGGCGGCGCGATCCGCGTCGGCAACACATTGTTCCACTGCCACAAGAAGCGCGGCCATGGCCCGCTCAACATGCGCGGCGCGATCGCCCAGAGCTGCGACATCTATTTCTACCAGATGGCCCAGCGGATCGGCATGGACCGGATCGCCAGCATGGCCCGGCGCGTCGGCATGGGCCAGCGTTTCGACCTGCCCTTCCCCAGCCAAAGCTATGGCACGGTCCCAGACCCGGCGTGGAAGCTCAAGAAATATAACCAGAAATGGCAGGTGTACGACACCGTCAACGCGACCATCGGCCAGGGCTATATGCTCATCAACCCGCTGCAGATGGCGGTGATGGCGGCGCGGCTGGCGACCGGACGGCAATTGATGCCCAATTTCCTGCATGGCGCGGCCCGGCCCGAGCCGGCACTGGTCGGCGTGCCCGAGGAGCATCTGGTGACGATCCGCGACGCGATGAGCGCGGTGGTCAATGGCGGCGGCACCGGCGGCGCGGCGCGGATGAGCATTCCCAATGTGCTGATCGCCGGCAAGACCGGCACCGCGCAGGTGCGTCGCATCACCATGGCGGAGCGCGCTGGCGGCGTGCGCGGCAATGCCGGCCTGCCCTTCAAGCTGCGCGACCACGCCCTGTTCCAGGGCTTCGCACCGTTCGACAATCCCCGTTACGCCATCGCCTGCATCATCGAACATGGCGGCCACACCATCCGCAACGAAGATGCGCCGATGATCGCCAGCGATACCATGTCCTATCTGTTCGATCCGCAGAAGGCGATGGAGAAGCTGGTCACGCTGGAAAAGGGCTGGGGCGGCACCCCGGCCGAACGCCAGGCCCGGCAGATGGCCGCCTTCCGCCTGGCCAAGGCGATCGAGAAGGGACAGGCGCCGCCACCGGGCGCCTCCGCCAATGGCAGCGAGGCGGCAAATGCGACCGCGCCGACCGCCAGCACGCCCGCCGCCAGCCCGCCATCACCGGCCCCGTCATCGGCTGAGCCCGATGATGGCGACGACCTGCCCGCGCCCCCCGGCCCTGGAAACCCGTAATGAGCATCATACCCCAGTCCGTCACCGAATTTCCCTGGCGCGTGCTGGGCCTGCTTGCCGCCATCGCCCTGTTCGGGACGCTCGTGCTCTACAGCGCCGCGGGCGGCAGCATCACCCCCTGGGCCATCAATCAGGGGGTGCGCTTCGTCATCTTCGCCGTCATGGCGCTGGTGCTCAGCCGCATCCCGCTGGAGCTGTTCGCCCGCTTTGCCTTCCCCGCCTATGGCGCGGTGCTGGTGTCGCTGGTGCTGGTGGAACTGATCGGCGGCGTCGCCGGCGGCAGCCAGCGCTGGATCAACCTGGGCTTCATGCAGCTGCAACCGTCGGAATTCATGAAGCCGATCATCGTGCTCGCGGTCGCCCGCTTCTATGCGATGCTGCCAGTGGGGGAAATCCGCCGCTGGAACGCCATCTGGCCCGCTCTGGTGCTGATCGGCGTTCCCTGGGCACTGGTGCTGGTACAGCCGGATTTGGGCACTGCCACGATGATCCTGGCCGGCGGTATCACCGTCATGTTCCTCGCCGGCCTGCCGCTGCGCCTGTTCATCGGTTCCGGCCTCACCGTCGCCGCGATCATCCCGATCGCCTTCAGCTTCCTGCATGACTATCAGAAAAAGCGCGTCCTGATCTTCATGGACCCGGAAAGCGATCCGCTGGGCGCAGGCTACCATATCAGCCAGTCGAAGATCGCGATCGGATCGGGCGGCATCTGGGGCAAGGGCTTCCTGCAGGGCACGCAGAGCCATCTCCAATATCTGCCCGAAGGCCATACCGACTTCGTCTTCGCCACCATGGCGGAGGAATGGGGCATGGCCGGTGGCGTGTTCCTGATCGGCGCCTTCATGCTGCTGTTCCGCTGGGGCATCCGCGTGTCGCTGCGCACGCCCGACAAGTTCGCGCGCCTAGTCGCGGCAGGCCTCACCACCACCATCTTCTTCTACATGGCGATCAACCTGATGATGGTCATGGGCCTTGCGCCCGTGGTCGGCATCCCCCTGCCCTTCATGTCCTATGGCGGTTCGTCGATGCTGACCGTCATGCTGTGCGTGGGCATCATCATGTCGATCGACCGCTCGACCAAGCGCACCACGCGCATCGGCAACTGGGCCTGAGCGGTCGATCGAGAAAAAATTGTGCGATAACGCAATTTACTGTTTGCAGAATCAAATGTGCCTGCTAACAGCCCGCCCACACCGAAGCGATCAGCCACCAAGACTGACCGGCAACGGAATGGACGCATAGCTCAGTTGGTAGAGCAGCTGACTCTTAATCAGCGGGTCCTTGGTTCGAGCCCAAGTGCGTCCACCAAATCCTGCATCGGCCTGATGCAGGTTCGATCCCCCAGCGGATCGCTTATAGGCCAGTGTGGACGCATAGCTCAGTTGGTAGAGCAGCTGACTCTTAATCAGCGGGTCCTTGGTTCGAGCCCAAGTGCGTCCACCACCCCCTTCCTAGCAAACACAGCAGCTTACGCCCTGCAAGGTTAGTTCTTATACGCCGCTCGTAAGCATTGTGTAAGGGCATTGTAAGAGTGCGGGAAAGCATTGCGCGGCGCAGGTGTCCGTGCATATTGGCGACATGGGTTGGTATAGCTTTCAGTGGAAGGTGCAGCCGCGCTGGGTGAAGCGGCTCACAATGTTTATTGGCATTCCGTGTTGGATCGCCTTCGCTGCGACCATTTTTATGGGAACGATTTTTACTCATACAGCGCCAACACTGATATTCTTTGGGGGCTTCGGCGTGGTCGCTGTCCTTCAAACCTTCTTTATCGCACGAGCGCTCTGGCGTAACGAAATGTAGCTCATAGCAGCGTCAGGACGAAAAGGAGTGTCCATCCCCCGCTGCTGCAGATGTTCGATTATCGAGGGACCGTCCGCTGACCCTCGGCGCAGGCTAAGACGGCGTAAGTCCCGTGCAACCCTATGCTGCTACTGACAGCGACCGTCAGCGAGCATGTGCCTGCCCCCATGTGCCGTCCGCTTCCCAGCGATGCAGGGCAGTGACGACCGCCACCATATCCCCCCGGTCCAGCGTCCCGCCCTCAATACTAGGCAGCATGTCCCGCTCAACCCAAGCATCAAAGGCACCGAACAGGACAGTGAAAGGGGACGACCGGAAATCCGCCATCGGGCGCTTTTTGCGGCTATTTGGCGCCAGTATCTCCAGGCCGGCTAGCTCACCCCATCGATACGAAAAAAGCCGCTGAAAACCGGATGATCCGGCCTCCAGCGGCTTGCCCCGAATGGCTCTTCGGCTTTTATCAGAATTTGAAGCGGACGCCCGCCGTGAAGGCCCGGCCGATAAAGTCGTAGACCGCGATATTGGTGGGCAGGTTCACGCCCGGCACGGTGCCCGGAATGATCGGCGGCTGCTTGTCGAACAGGTTGTTGACGTTGGCGAACAGCTCGAAATTGCCATTCCCCTGGGGTACGGTGAAGCGCATGGCCAGGTCGGTATACCAGACCGCCTTCACCTTATCGTCGACGAACTGGATCGGCACCGGCCCGCCGGGAATATCCAGCCGCATCTTGTGAATATATTGTTCGGACAGGGTGATGCCGAACGGCCCGTTGCTGTAGTCGATCGAGAAATTGCCGCGCCAGCGCGGGAAGCCGGCCGGGTTGCTGCCGACCACGCTGACGCCCGCATAATGGGCGATCGGCGCGCCCGCATATTGCTGGGCATCGAACTTGTCGAGATAGTTCATGTAGAGGCGCAGGCTGAGCGCCCCGTCGCCCACAGCCGTGCGATAGCTGGCGTCGAAATCGATGCCGGCGGTCTTCAGGAAGGCGATGTTGGCCGGCACGATATGCACCAGCGAGGGCAGGCTGGTCGGCGTCGCCCGATCGATCAGGCCGCATTCGGCCACGCCCGACCCGCCCGCATTATAGCAGTTGGTGATGATCTGCTGTGACGAGAGCGTGTCGATCAGGCCCGTGACCTTGATCTTGTAATAGTCGACCGACAGCGAGAAGCCGGGGAAGAAGGACGGCGTCAGCACGCCGCCGATCGTCAGCGTCTTGGCCTTTTCCGGCTTCAGATTGGCGTTGCCGCTGGTGACCGTGTTCACATTCTGGTTGAGGCCGCTGCCATAGCTGCCATCGGCCGTCTGCAGATCGTTGACGATGCCGATGCCGCTCTGCGCCCCTGAATAGAGTTCGAACAGGTTGGGCGCACGGATGTCGCGCGACAGGGTGGCACGCAGCAGCAGGTCGTCGACCGGCTTCCAAGTTGCGCCGACCTTCCAGGTTTCGACCGTACCCGACGTCGAATAGTCGGTGATGCGGCCCGCGCCGTTGATGCTCAGTTCCCGGAAGAAGGGCTTGTCCTTCAGGATCGGCACCGCCAGTTCGGCATAGGCTTCCTTGACGTTCAGGCTGCCATGCGCCGTGCCGACATTGGTCAGCCAGTAGAAGTTGGTGGTGGCCGGCACCCCGCGCAGGCCGGCGAAATAGGCGCTGCGCTCGGCCGCCGTGTCGAGCAGCGAGGGATCGGCATTGCTGGTGAGGTTCAGCGTCTGCTTGCGATATTCCGCGCCGACCGCGAAGTCGACCGGCCCGGCCGGCAGGTCGAACAGGCTGCCACTCAGGTTCACCGCAAAGCTGTCCTGCCGGATGCTCGCGCGGTAGCGCGATGTGCCGGTGGCATAGGCATAGCCTTCGGGCGTCGACTTGGACGGATCGCCATGCAGCACGTCGATCGGCTTGCAGCCCGCATATTGGCTGGCATAGGTCGGATCGAGCAGCACGTGGCAGGTGATCTGGCCGGTGCTCGGATCGACCACCGCATCGGCCGCCGCATAGAGCTTCTTGCTGTCATAGAGGCCGGAATTGGCCAGGATGTGCTTGGAGTCGCCATGCGAGTAGGTGGCGCTCCAGTCGAGCCCGCCCAGCTTGCCAGTGAAGCCCGCATTGACCATCCAGTAGTCGGTGCGTTCCTTGGCGATGGCTGTCGGCTGGCCGGCATCATATTGGCCGACCGTGTAGCTGTCCGTCGCGGACGTCAGCGCCGAATTCAGCGCGGACGACAGATAGGGATTGCCCTTGTAGATGGTGACGCCCTGCGACGCGGGAACCAGCGCATTCACCTGGGTCGAATATTCCAGGTCCGAGCGTGACCAGCTACCCTGGACGAAGGCGTTGATATCGTCGGTCAGATCATAGCTCAGCCGCCCGAAGGCCTGATAGGTGGTCAGCGGGATGACCGCCGCGCCGGTGGTCGGGATCTGGTAACCGTCGCCCCCCGACTGGAAGCCGGTCGTGCCGACCGCCGTGCCGGTGTTGAACGGGCGCGTCGTGCCGTCATTGTTGATGACCTGCCCGACATAGGGGTTGCCCGCCACGCTGGAGGCGGTGATGCGGCCATTGGGGGCTAGCGCCGAAATCAGGATGTTCGACCCGATCGTATAGGGGTTGCGCGCGCCGCCCGGCGCACAGACCGACGCCGGCTCGCTCGCCAGCTTGGTGCAGCCCACGACGCTGCCGACATAGCTATAGCCCTTGGTCGCATAGTCGCGATCGCTGCGCAGCATGCCTTCATTGTTGGAATATTCGCCGCTCAGCAGGATATGGCCGCGTCCGCCGGCAAAATCCTGGCCTACCGCCAGGCCGAGGCGCTGATTGGCATTGTCGCCCTCGTCGGAAATGCCCGCCTGGGCGACGCCCTTGATGCCGGTGAATTTCTTGTCGAGCACGAAGTTGACGACACCCGCGACCGCGTCAGACCCCCATTGGGCCGAGGCGCCGCCGGTCACCACGTCGACCCGCTGCATCAGCAGCTGCGGCAGCACATTGGTGTCGATCGTGCCGATATATTCGGTCGGCGACACACGCATGCCGTCGAACAGGATCAGCGTGCGCAGCGGTCCCTTGGGATTGGCGCTGGGCGTACCCAGGCCGCGCAGGTTGAGCACATTGCCGTGGATTGGCGCATTCGAGAAGTTCGACGCCGACTTGGAAGGGCTGAGCGAATTGGAGAATTGCGGCAGCTTGTTGAGCGCATCCGGAATGCTCGACGGTGTCGTGCGCGACAATTCCTCGGTCGTCGCGACCGTCACCGGCGTCGGCGCGGTATAGCCGTCGCGCACGATGCGCGACCCGGTAACGACGATGTCGGATGTGCTGACCGGTGCGGTACTGCCCTGCTCGGCAGCTTGCTCCGGTGCCGGTGCGGGCGCCGCGGCATCCTGTGCCAGCGCGCTGCCCGCCATCGCGACGATGCTGGCGCCGATCGCCAGCGACGACGCAAAAATCTTGTGCTTGGACATTGGTCTTTCCTCTCCCTGGACGCAATGTGTCGGCTCGTTGGCCCACACCTGTCATTATTATCCCGGTGTGCATTTTTATTTCTATCGCTCCAGCGGTGGATGTCAACTAATTTTGCACCAGTGGTAAATGTTTGATCGAAAAGAATTTGCCCCCTTGCCGCAACGGAAATCCGGCCTTCTTATTAGGGACAGGGGATAAAGCCGCGAAAAGCGGCGCATCATATATTGACCTACGGTGCAAAAATGTGCGTTATGCCGGCAACAGATCGTGCCGCTCCGCGGACCAGGCACGGCGATCAGGATGGAGAAGGTCGGTGTCGAGCCTGCGCAACAGAGAATCGGAGATAATCAAGGCGTTCCGTCGATGAGCGAACCTGCCTTGTCCCTGTCAGCTTCGCCGTCACCCTCAGCGCCGATCGACAGCCTCGCGCCGCCGCCCCCTGCCCCGGCCACCGCCGACTATCCCAGCCCCTTCATGGGCTGGCTGACGGTCGCGATCCTGTTCCTGCTCTATATCCTGTCGCTGACCGACCGGAACATCATGGCGCTGATGGTCGGCCCGATCAAACAGGATCTGGGTCTCTCCGACCTCCAGATCAGCCTGCTCCAGGGGCCGGCCTTCGCCGTCCTCTTCTGCCTGTGCGCCATTCCGCTCGGCATGGCGCTCGACCGCTTCAGCCGCCGCATCGTCCTCTATCTGTCGGTCACGGTCTGGAGCATCGCCGCCGCCTCCTGCGGCCTTGCCGGCAGCTTCATCGGCCTTGCCATGGCGCGCGCCGGGGTGGGCGCGGGCGAGTCGGGCTTTGGCACCGGCAGCTATTCGGTCGTCGGCGACAGCTTCCCCCCGCACCGCGTCTCGCTCGCCATGTCGGTCTTCATCATGGGCGGCGTCATGGGCGCGGGCATCGTCTTCCTGCTGGGCGGCCCGATCGTCGGCGCGGCGATGAAAGCCGGCCCCGCCACATGGCCACTCTTCGGCACGCTCCAGCCCTGGCAGCAGGTGTTCATCATGACCGGCGCGCCCGGCATCCTGCTCGCCTTCCTCGTCTTCCTGTTCCGCGAACCGCCCCGCCGCAAGGCCGTGAGCGCGGGCGCGGGCTATGGCGAGGCATGGGCCTATATCCGCCGGCACAAGCCGCTCTACACCGCCGCCTTCGTCGGCTTCGGCCTCGCCTATGCCGCCACCATCGGCTTCCAGCTCTGGACGCCAGTCTATCTCGCTCGCGTCCATGGCTGGCAGCCGGCGCAGATCGGCCCGGTGATCGGCATCGCCCAGATCGCCGCCGCGGCGCTGATCCCGCTCCATGGCTGGACCGTCGATCGCCTCTATCGCCGGGGGCGCAAGGACGCGCATCTCTTCTGGTGCCTGATGACCGTGCTGGCCGCCGCTCCCTTCGGCATCGCCGCCTTCCTGGTCGCCAGCCCCTGGGTCACGGTCGCCTGCTACTGGTGCTTCATGGCGCTGATCCTCTCCACCGCCAGCATGGGGCCGGCCACCATCCAGGTCGTCACCCCGGCCTATCTGCGCGGCCGCGTCTCGGCGCTCTATGTGCTGGCATCCGGCCTCATCGCCATGGCCGGCGGCCCGGCCTTCATCGGTCTGGTCACCGACAAGCTGTGGGGCGACGAGATGAAGGTGGGCCTCTCGCTCATCACCAGCGTCTTCTGCGTGCTGCTGCCCGCCGCCCTTCTCTTCGCCCTCGGCCGCGCCTCGATGCGCTGCGCCCATGAAGGCGATCCGGTCTGACCGGCTGTTTCCGAAAGGACATAAAGATGATCGAAACCCGCCGCCCCGCCTTCATCGACGGCAAGCCCAAGCAGTTGCTGATCGACGGCCAGCATGTCGACGCGCTGTCGGGCAAGACATTCCAGAGCTTCAGCGCATCCACCGGGGAACTGGTCGCCGATCTGGCGCTGGCCGGCGCCGAGGATGTCGACCGCGCCGTGCGCGCCGCGCGCGCCGCCTTCGAAGGGCCATGGAGCCGCTTCAAGCCGGCCGAGCGCCAGGCGGTGCTGCTGCGTCTCGCCGATCTGGTCGATGCCGAGTTCCAGGATCTCGCCCTGCTCGACGTGATCGAGATGGGCCGGCCGATCACCGCCGCCATGGGGCTGCGCGGCATGTTGCAGCGATCGTTGCGCCATTTCGCCGGCGCCGCCACCGCCATCCATGGCGAGACCCTGTCCAACAGCTTCCCGGTCGACCTTCTCTCCTACACATTGAAGGAGCCGGTCGGCGTCGTCGGCGCGATCATTCCCTGGAACGGCCCGCTGTTCAGCGCCGCCTGGAAGATCGGCCCGGTGCTCGCCACCGGCTGCACCATCGTGCTGAAGCCCGCGGAGGATGCCTCGCTCAGCCCGCTGCGCTTTGCCGAACTCTGCCTGGAGGCCGGCGTGCCCCCCGGCGTCGTCAATGTCGTCACCGGCGCGGGCGAGACCGGCGCGGCCCTCTCCGCCCATCCCGACGTCGACAAGATCGCCTTCACCGGCTCGTGCGAGACCGGCCAGCGGATCATCGCCGCTTCGGCCGGATCGGTGAAGAAGGTGACGATGGAACTGGGCGGCAAGTCGCCCAACATCATCTTTGCCGATGCCGATCTCGACGCCGCCACCCCGGCCGCGGCCATGGGCGTGTTCAACAATTCGGGTCAGGTCTGCGCCGCCGGCACCCGCCTGTTCGTCGAACGGCCAGTCTATGAGGAAATGGTGCAGCGCATCGCTGCCTTCGCCGCCAATCTCAAGATCGGTCCCAGCCTCGATCCCGAAACCGTGATCGGCCCGCTGGTGTCGGCCAAGCAGTTCGCCCGCGTCTCCTCCTATCTCGATCTTGGCCTGCAGGAGGGAGCCCGGCTCGTCACCGGCGGCCATCGCGTCACCGGCGGCGCGCTCGACAAGGGCCATTGGGTCGCGCCGACCATCTTCGCCGATGTGAAGGATGACATGCGGATCGCCCGCGAGGAAATTTTCGGGCCTGTCTCCTGCATCCTGCCCTTCGACAGCCTGGACGAGGTGATCGGCCGCGCCAACGCTACCCGCTTCGGCCTCGCCGGCGGGGTGTGGACCCGCGACATCGGCAAGGCCATGACGGCAGTGAAGCGCATCCGCGCCGGCTCCATCTGGGTGAACCATTATTTCGCCATGGACCCTTCGGTCCCGTTCGGCGGCTACAAGATGAGCGGCTACGGCCGGGAGGGCGGCGCCGAACATATCGACGCCTATCTTCAGACCAAGGGCGTGTGGATCCGCACCTGAGCGGTGCCAACCGAGGGGCTTGTCAGCGCCCCTCGGCATAGGCGCGGATCAGCGCATAGAGATAGTCGCGCCCATCATAGACGCTCTTCACCCGGATGCGTTCGTCCACCCCATGCGCGCCATTGCCGTCGGGATCGAGGAAGATGCCCGGCACGCCATAGGTCGGGATGCCCGCCGCACTCAGATAGCGGCCATCGGTGCCGGCGGTCAGCAGGTTGGGCACCACCGGAATGCAGGGGAAATGCCGCTGCGCCAGTTTTTCGGCCGGTCCCATGATCCGGGGATCGAGCGGCGGCGGCACGGCCGGCGCCCCCTTGTCGCCCTTGCGCGTCAGGGCAATGCCGGACGGCAGCGCCGCGCGCAGCCGCGCCTCGACATCCTCCACCCTGTCGCCCGGAAACAGACGGCACTGGATCGTCGCCTGTGCCCGCTGCGGCAGCGCGTTTTCGGCATGGCCCGCCTCCACCTGCGTCGCGACGCAGGTGGTGCGCAGCATCGCATTATAGGTGACGTCGCCCGTCACCGTCGCGACCGTTGCGGCGTCGTCCTGCCCCTGCCCCAGCCGCTCCATCGCCTGCCCCATCGCGCCGCCGACGATCGGCCCCATGCGGGTGAAATAGCCGCGATTGGTCGGGTTGAGCTGGATCGGGAATGACAGCCGCCGCACCGCCGCCAGCGCATCGGCCAGCTCATAGATCGCATTGTCGGGACGCGGCCGGCTGCTATGGCCACCGCTGTTGCGCGCCTCGATCGTGAAGCTCTGCGCATATTTCTCGCCCACCGCCAGATAGAGGGCGATCGGCCGGCCATCCTTGTCACTGATGCCATAGCCGCCCTCGTTCAGGGCAAAGCCCGCCTGCACCGCATCGCGTCGGTTGCGCAGCAGCCAGTCGACGCCGTTCACCGCATCGCTGCTTTCCTCGCCACAGGTCAGCGCCACCTTGATCGTGCGCCGGGGACGAAAGCCCGCCGCCTGCATCCGGATCAGGCTGTCGATCCAGATCGCCGACAGCGCCTTGTCGTCGATCACCCCGCGCCCGATGAAATAGCCCTTCTCCTCGGTCAGGCGGAACGGATCGCGCGGCCAATCCTCGCGCCGGGCGGCGACCACATCGATATGATCGACCAGCAGCATCGGCGCCGCGCGCGGATCACTCCCCTCGATCCGGGCGATCAGGCCGCCATCCTTCTCATGCCCCTCCGGCACGAAGACCTCGGCGCGATCCGGCCCGAACCCGGCCTTGCGCAGCCGATCGAGCATCCGGCCTGCCGCGACGGTGCAACTGCCGGTCGGGGCGCTGGTATCGGTCTCCACCAGTTCGCGATAGATATCGCGAAAGGCGATCTGGTCGGGGCGCAACTCCGCCGCCATCGCCGGGCCGGATGCCAGCGCGACAAGGCCGCCAAGGGCCAGCAGGGAGCCTCTCATTTCTGGATGTCGAGCGCGCGTTCGGGGCAGGATTTGGCGCCCATCCAGGCCAGCCTTTCCTGCTCTTCCGGCACATCGATGTCGCCGGGCATGATATAGCCCTCGTCATCCAGTTCGAAGATGTCGGGCGCCATCGCCCAGCAGCGGGCATGGCCCTGGCATTTCTCGCGATGCACGATGATCTTCATGCCGCATCCTCCTGCGACCAGTCGAGGATGAGATTTTCGATCCCGAACACATGGCCGCCATAGGTGACCGGCGCGGTGCCGGATTTGATGCGGAAGGTCGGGATGCGCTTCAGCCATTCCTCCAGCCCCACGACGATCTCGCGCCGCGCCAGATGCGACCCCAGGCAACGATGCGGCCCATAGGCAAAGGCGGTGTGGCGATTATCCTCGCGCGCCAGGTCGATGCGCGCGGGATCGGCAAATTCCAGCGGATCGCGATTGGCGATCATCGTCGCGCAGGACACATAATCGCCCTTGCGGATCGGCGCGCCCTCGAAATCCACGTCCTTCGTCGCGACCCGGATCATCTGCACCGTCGGATAGGCGCGCAGCAATTCCTCCGCCGCCAGCACGATCCGCTTGGGATCGTCGCGCAGCCATTGCTGGTCCGCCTGATGCCGCGCCAGATAATTGAGGTCAAAGCCGATCGCGGCCGCCACCGTGTCCAGCCCGGCGATGAACAGCAGCACGCCCGTGCCCCTGATCTCCATGTCGGTCAGCGGCCGGTCGTCGATCCGCGACTGCACCAGGAAGGACAAGAAATCATCGACCGGCTGCCGACGCCGATCGGCCGAAAGTTCGTCGATGAAGGCGACGATGGTGCGCGCCGCCGCCGGCCGCTTCACATTGTCGCCATGCAACAGGTCATTGGCCCAGCCGACAAATTCGTCCAGCCGATCGTCCGACAGACCCAGGAAGCGCAGGAAGATATTGACCGCGAAGGGGAAGGCGAAATCGGTCATCACGTCGCAACTGGTGCCCGACGACGCGATCCGGTCGATCAGCACGCTCGCCCTTTCGCGCACCGCCGTTTCCAGCGCCATCACCCGCTTGGGCGACAGCAGCGGGTTGAGCAGCGAGCGGAACTTGCCATGGTCTGGCGGGTCCAGCTCCAGCGGGATCATCGGCCAGCTTTCGCCCAGTGCCGAGGCAAAGATGCTGCGGTGGCTGGAGAAGGTTTCGGGATCCTGCAACACCCGTCGCTGGTCCTGCGCGCGCGTGATGACCCATGTGCCCTTGCCGTCGCGGGTATTGACCGGCGAATAGAAGATACGCGGGCCATCATGCACCACCGCGCTCGCCGCCTGCGGATCGCCATTGGGGGTCGGCTCCAGCCCCGGCGAGTTGAACAGGCTGAAATTGCCGATCATGTCGGGCGGCACATGCGCCGGGATCGGACGGGCGGCCATGGTTTCCATACTACGCTCTCCTGCAGCGGTAGCCAGTTCTCGCGCCAAGACGGACCGGCCTTATCAATTTTGCATTATGGTATAGTTTATGAACAGGCAACCGGCTGTCAATCGGGCAATCGTCGTTACGATATTTTCCCGCGCGCGGCGCACGGGCCCCACCGCATTTCCACGCTTTTCCGCCACATTACGCAAAATTCGCGATTTCCGTTGCGGATGAAAATTATCCTTGAGTGCAAAATATAACTAGCCACCTGTGCAATATTGACCTAAGGAATCGGACATGGATCGCAAGCGGCCATCCGAAAGCCGCGAGCAGCCCGACGGGTGACACCCGGACGGCGCGTTCGCCTTTCGAGCAGAACAGGGATGTGAGTGGATGGCGGAAATGGAGCCCATCGATAGAGAAGAATTCCGGCAGGAGGCACGCGCCTGGCTGAAGGCGAATTTTCCGCCCTCGCTGACCAATGTGCCCGGCCTGCTCTTCCAGGGCGACGCCCATGCCGCCGCGGCCAATGACGATTATCAGCTCTGGCGCCAGCGCATGACCGACAAGGGATGGGGCGTGCCCACATGGGCGCCGCGCTATGGCGGCGCCGGCCTCACCGAAGCCCATGGCAAGATCATCGGCGAGGAACTGGCCGCGATCGGCGGTTTCAACCCGATCCGCAGCTATGGCACGATGATGCTTGGCCCCACGCTGCTGGAATATGGCGACGAAGCGCAGAAGCTGGAGCATCTGCCCTTCATCGCCAGCCATGAACGGCGCTGGTGCCAGGGCTTTTCCGAACCCGGCGCGGGATCGGACCTGGCCGCGCTCCAGACCAAATGCATCGACTTGGGCGACCACTGGCTGGTCAGCGGGCAGAAGATCTGGACATCGGGCGCCGACCAGGCCGACTGGTGCTTCGTCCTCGTCCGCACCGACACGGAGCGCAAACAGGGCGGCATCAGCTTCCTGCTGGTCGACATGCAATCCGAAGGGATCGAGGCCCGGCCGATCGTCCTCATCAGCGGATCGACCCATTTCTGCGAGGTCTTCTTCAACGATGTGAAGGTGCCCAAGGGCAATCTGGTGGGCGAGGTCAACCAAGGCTGGACCATCGCCAAGCGGCTGCTGCAGTTCGAACGCAACAGCCTGTCGGAGGTGAAGGCCGACATCACGCCCCTCGCCCCGCTGGCCCATGACTATCTGGGCACGGACGCGCTTGGGCGGATCGACAGCCCGGACCTGCGCGCCCGGCTGGTGCGCAATGCGATGCGGCACGAAGCCTATATGGCGACGGTCCGCCGGCTCGCAGCCGAAGCCAAGAATGGCGGCCCCAGCCATGGCGTGTCCGCGCTCAAGAATTTGTGGTCCGGCATCATCCAGGAACGGGCCGAGCTGCTGGTCGAGATCATGGGCGCCGATGGCCTAGGCTGGGCCGGCGATCCCTATAGCGCAGCCGAGAAGGAGGCGACGCGCGCCTGGCTGCACAGCAAGGCCTTCTCCATCTACGGCGGCAGCTACGAGGTGCAGAACAATATCACCGCCAAGCGCACGCTGGGCCTGCCGGGCTGAGCATGGGCGAGGACGAGAGAAAAGACAGGATGCGGGAGGACGCGCCGTGGCGGTGCTGAACGAAGAACAGACGATGCTGAAGGACATGGCGTCGGAATGGGTGCGCGACCGCCTGCCCGTGACCGCGCTGCGCGGCCTGTACGATCATGGCGGCGGCGGCCGCAGCGGATCGGACGGCTATGATGCCGACGCCTGGGCCGAAATGGCGCAGATGGGCTGGTGCGGCATTATCGTGCCGGAAGCCCATGGCGGCGCCGATTTCGGTTATCTGAGCCTTGGCCTGGTGATCGAGGAACTGGGCCGCACGCTGGCCGCCTCACCGCTCATCAGCTCCGCGCTGGTCGCTGCATCCGCGCTGCGCCTCGCGGGAACGCAGAATCAGCAGGCACGCTGGCTACCTGGCATCGCCGACGGATCGCTGATCGGCACGCTGGCGCTCGACGAAGGGCCGCATCATGCACCCGATCACACCGCGTTGGCGGCCACAGCCTCAGGCGATGGCTGGAAGCTGTCAGGCACCAAGCGCCCGGTGCAGGACGGCATGATCGCCGACCTCGCCATCGTCGCCGCGCGCACCAGCGGCGCGCCGGGCGATCGCGATGGCCTGACCCTGTTCCTGGTACCGACCGACAGCGCCGGGCTGGAGCGGCAGGCGCTCGATCAGGTCGACGCCCGTCGCCCGGCCTTCTATCGGCTTGAGGCTGTCAATGTCGCCGACAACGATGTGCTCGGCGAAGTCGGCAAGGCCGCCGACCTGATCGACGCGATCCGCGACCGGGCCGCGATCGGCATCGCCGCCGAAATGCTGGGTAGCGCGACCCAAGCGTTCGACATCACGCTCGATTATCTCAAGACCCGCGTCCAGTTCGGCGCGATCATCGGCTCCTTCCAGGCGCTGCAGCATCGCGCGGCCGAACTGTTCGGCGAACTGCAACTGACGCGATCGGCGGTCGAAACCGCGCTGGCGGCGATCGATGCCGATGATCCGGCGCTCCCCGCCCTCGCCTCGCTTGCCAAGGCGACCGCCGGCGAGACGCTGCACCGCATCTCCTCGCAGATGGTCCAGCTGCATGGCGGCATCGGCATGACCCATGAACATGATGCCGGCCTTTATCTCAAGCGCGCCCGCGTCGCCGAGCAATGCCATGGCAGCACCGCCTGGCACCGCGAGCGCTGGGCGCGGCTCAATGGCTATTGAGGGGCCGATGACCATGCGATCGCGCGAAATACAGTTGAAGCGCCGCCCGGTCGGCGCCCCCGTGGCGGAGGATTTCGCCACCGTCGAACAGGCTCTGCCGCCACCCGGCCCCGGCGAGGTTCAGGTCCGCAATCTCTGGATGGCGGTCGACCCGGCGATGCGCGGACGGATGAGCGACGCCAAAAGCTATGTCCCGCCCTTCGCCCTCGATGCGGCGATGGAGGGACCGGCGATCGGCGAAGTGATCGCCTCCAACGATCCGGCCTTCGCGCCCGGCGACCTGGTCTTTTCCCGGCTTGGCTGGCGCGAGGCGTTCAACGCACCCGGCGCCGCGCTCCAGCATCGCGATCGCCAGGCACTGCCGCCCCAGGCCTATCTCTGCTTCGCCGGCATGACCGGCCTCACCGCCTATGCCGGCCTCATCCGCATTGCGGAGTTGCAGCCGGGCGATACCGTGTTCGTGTCGGCCGCGTCCGGCGCGGTCGGGTCGATCGCCTGCCAGATCGCCCGCAACATGGGGTGCAAGGTGATCGGATCGGCCGGCGGCCCGGACAAGACCGCCTTCCTGCGCGATGTGCTCAAGGTCGACGCCGCGATCGACTACAAGGCGGAGCCGAACCTGACCAAGGCCCTCGCCCGCGAAGTCAAGGCGATCGGCGCCAGCGGCATCGACGTCTATTTCGACAATGTCGGCGGCGATCATCTGCAGGCCGCCCTGTCGCTCGCCAATGATTTCGCGCGCTTCGCCATCTGCGGCATGATCTCGCAATATAATGTCACCGACGCACCGACCGTGCCGCGCAACCTCACCATGCTGATGACCAAGCGCATCCGCATGCAGGGCTATATCGCGCTCGACCATATGGATCTGGAGGCGGAGATGCTGGAGCGCATGACCGCCTGGAACCAGGCCGGTCAGATGGCCTCCGCCGAAACCGTCTATGACGGCATCGACAAGGCGCTCGACGCCTTCTGGGGCTTGTTCTCGGGCGCCAATATCGGCCGCACCATGGTCAGGCTGGGCTAGGGGAATTCCATGTACGACATGCTCAAGGGCCTGCGCGTGGTCGAAGGTGCCGCCTTCATCGCCGGCCCGTCCTGCGGCCTGCACCTGGCGCAGATGGGGGCGGAGGTGATCCGCTTCGACGCCATCGGCGGCGGCCCGGACTATCGCCGCTGGCCGGTCGCACCGTCCGGCGCCAGCCTCTATTGGGAGGGCCTCAACAAGGGCAAGAAATCGATCGCGATCGACCTTGGCCGGCCCGAAGGGCGCGAACTGGCGGTCGCCATCGCCACCGCACCGGGCGACAATGCCGGCCTGTTCCTCACCAATTATCCGGTCAAGGGCTTCCTCAGCCATGAGGCGCTGGCCGCGCGCCGCGCCGACATCATCAGCGTCCGCGTCATGGGCTGGGCCGATGGATCGCCGGCGGTCGATTACACGATCAACGCCGCCGCCGGCGTGCCGATGATGACCGGCCCGGCCGACGATGACCGCCCGGTCAACCATGTCCTGCCGGCCTGGGATCTGCTCGGCGGCGCCTATGCCGCCTTCGCCATGACGTCCGCCCTGTTGCGCCGGCGCGCGACCGGCCAGGGCGCGGAAATCCGCGTGCCCCTGTCGGACCTCGCCGCCTCCACCCTGTCGCATCTCGGCTCCGTGGCCGAAGTGCTGTCGGCCGGCGACCGGCCGCGCATGGGCAATGACCTGTTCGGCGCCTTCGGCCGGGATTTCCTGACCGCCGACGGCAAGCGGCTGATCGTCGTCGCCATCACCCCGCGCCAATGGACCGGCCTTCTCAAGACGCTGGACCTTGGCGAAGCGATCGCCGCGATCGAGGGCGAAACGGGTGCCAACTTCGCCAGGGATGAAGGCGCCCGCTTCACCCACCGCGCCCGGCTTTTCCCGCTGTTCGAAGCCGCCTTCGCCGCGCGCAGCAGCGACACGCTAAAGCCCGCCTTCGACGCGGGCGGCGTCACCTGGGGCGAATATCAGTCGCTGCATCAGGCGGTGACACAGGACGAACGGCTGTTCACCGCCAATCCCCTGTTCGAGACGATCGCCCATCCCAGCGGCCTCACCTACCCCACATCCGGCCCGGCGGGCACGCTGGCCGGCGAGGCGCGCGGTGCCGTCGGTACGGCCCCACGCCTTGGCGAACATAGCGACCAGATATTGAGCGAGCTGCTGGGACTCGACAGCGGCGCGATCGGCCGCCTCCATGACGAAGGACTGGTCGCATGACCCTTTCCCCATCCGATATCGCCCATTGGCAGACATGGGTCGGCAGGACAGAGAGCCGGACCGAAATGCTCGACCGGGAAGCGCTGCGCCGCTTCGCCGCCGCCATCGGCGAACCCCTCGATGTCGAGGCGGTTCAGCCCTCGCTGGCCCATTGGGCCTTTTTCCTGCCGGTGGCCGCCGCCGACCAGATCGGCCCGGACGGCCATCCCAAACGCGGCGGCTTCCTGCCGCCCATCAGCCTGCCGCGCCGTATGTTCGCGGCCGCCGAGATGCAGTTCCATGCGCCCCTGATGCTCGACTGGGAAGCGACCCGCACCTCGACCGTGCTGGACATCGCCCACAAGAGTGGCCGCAGTGGCGAGCTTGTCCTCGTGAAGGTCGGCCACAGCATCGTCCAGGCCGATCGCGAACGGGTGAGCGAGGTGCAGACCATCGTCTATCGCGACACCGGGACACCGACGCCCGCGATCGTCCCCGCCGCCTTTGACGACGTCCCCGATGATGTGAACTGGGCGCCGAAAAGCGTCGACCTGTTCCGCTTCTCGGCCGTCACCTTCAACAGCCATCGCATCCATTATGACCTGCCCTATGCGACCGGCGAGGAGGGCTATCCAGGCCTGGTGATCCACGGCCCCTTCACCGCCGCCAGATTGTTCGGCCATGCCCGGCGCGGTGGCCGCAGCCCGACCCGCTTCACCTTCCGCGCGGTCGCGCCGGTCTTCGCCGGCCAGCCCGTATTGCTGCGCGAGGATGAAGCCGGCCGCTGCCGCGCGATCCGCTGCGACGGCAGCGACGCGATGGTCGCCGACATCGGATATTGAGAGGAGATTTTTCATGGACGCCGAGACGTTCGACCTGTTCCGCACCACCGTCCGTCGCTTCGTCAGCGAAAAGCTGATCCCGGCCGAGGACGCCGTCGAGGAAGCGGATGCGGTTCCCGAGAGCATCATCCAGCAGATGCGCGACATGGGCCTGTTCGGCCTGTCGGTGCCGGAGGAGTTTGGCGGCATCGGCTGCACCATGGCGGAGGAAGCGGCGATCATCCGCGAGATCACCCGCGCGTCGGTCGTCTTCCGCTCGGTCATCGGCACCACCGTCGGCATCGGCAGCCAGGGCATCGTCATGGACGGGACCGAAGAACAGAAACGCGAATGGCTACCCAAATTCGCCACCGGTGAGGCGATCGCCAGTTTCGGCCTGACCGAGCCGGAGGCCGGGTCCGACGCCGGTTCGCTGCGCACCGTCGCCATCCGCGACGGCGACACTTATCGCATCACCGGCACCAAGCGCTTCATCACCAACGCGCCCCGCGCCAGCGTCTTCACCCTGATGGCCCGGACCGAACCGGACGTGAAGGGCGCGGCCGGCATCTCCGCCTTCATCCTGCCCGCCGGCACCCCCGGCATCAGCTTCGGCAAGCCGGACAAGAAAATGGGGCAGAAGGGGTCTATCACCACCGATGTCATTCTGGACGATGTCGTCGTGCCGGCCGCCAACATCATCGGCGGCGTACCCGGTCGCGGCTTCAAGACCGCGATGAAGGTGCTGGATCGCGGCCGCATCCATATCGCCGCCGTCGCGCTCGGCATGTGCCAGCGGCTGATCGACATGGCCCTGCAATATGCGATGGAACGCAAGCAGTTCGGCCAGCGCATCGCCGATTTCCAGCTGGTCCAGGCAATGCTTGCCGACATGAAGGTCGACATGCTGACCACTGAGGCACTGATGCAGTCGGTCGCCGCCAAGTTCGACGCCGGCGAGCCGGTCAGTCTGGAATGCGCCGCGCTCAAATATTACGCCTCCGAAGCCGTCGGCCGCATCGCCGACCGCGCCGTCCAGATCTATGGCGGTGCCGGCTATATGGCCGAATATAAGGTCGAGCGCTTCTATCGCGATGTCCGGCTGCTGCGCATCTATGAGGGCACCAGCCAGATTCAGCAGACCATCATCGCCAAGCAGATGATCCGCCAGGCCGAAGCGGCCGCCTGATCCCTTCTTATTCCCGCAAAGGACATCGCATGCGCAGAGCCGCCATCGTCGCCCCGATCCGTACCGCCGTCGGCAAATATGGCGGTTCTCTGAAATCCTTCAGCGCCGGCGATCTGGGCGCGGTCATCATCAAGGCCTTGATGGAGCGGACCAGGATCGATCCCGAACGGATCGACGATGTCGTCTTCTCCCAGGGCTATGGCAATGGTGAGGCGCCCTGCATCGGTCGCTGGTCGGCGCTGGCCGCCGGCCTGCCCGAGAGCATCCCCGGCGTGCAGCTCGACCGGCGCTGCGGTTCGGGGCTTCAGGCGGTGATCGACGCGGCCATGCGGATCCAGACCGGCGCCGCCGACATCGTCGTCGCCGGCGGGGTCGAGAGCATGTCCAATGTCGAATATTATTCGATGGACCATCGCTGGGGTGCCCGTTCCGGATCGACCCAGTTCCATGACCGCCTGACCCGCGGCCGCGTCATGTCGCAGCCGATCGCCCGCTATGGCATCATCAGCGGCATGATCGAAACGGCGAACAATCTCGCCAAGGATTATGACATCAGCCGCGAAGCCTGCGACGAATATGCCGCGATGAGCCATCAGCGCGCCGCCGCGGCCTGGGCCGCCGGCAAGTTCGACGACGAACTGGTCCCGGTCGCCGTGCCGCAGCGCAAGGGCGATCCGCTGATCTTCGCCATGGATGAGGGCATTCGAGCCGACGCCACGCCGGAATCGCTCGCCCTGTTGAAGCCGATCGAGAAGGACGGCGTGGTCACCGCCGGCAATGCCAGTCAGCAGAATGATGCCGCCGCCGCCTGCCTGGTGGTCGCGGAGGACAAGCTCGATGAACTGGGCCTTGAACCTATGGCCTGGCTGCACAGCTGGGCGGCGGCAGGCTGCGATCCCTCGCGCATGGGCATCGGTCCGGTGCCGGCGGTCGAAAAGTTGTTCGCCCGCAATGGCCTTGGCTGGAACGACATCGATCTGGTGGAACTCAACGAAGCCTTTGCGCCGCAGGTGCTGGCCTGCCTCAAGGGCTGGAACTGGGACGATCGCGACAAGCTCAACGTCAATGGATCGGGCATTTCGCTCGGCCATCCGATCGGCGCGACCGGCGGACGCATCCTCGCCAATCTGCTGCGCGAACTGCAGCGGCGCGACGGCCGCTATGGCCTGGAAACCATGTGCATTGGCGGCGGTCAGGGCCTGGCCGCCATCTTCGAACGGGCGGTCTGACCACCGCCTTTCGGAAGCCCCCTGGGCCGGCGTCGAGGCATGCGACGCCGGCCCATTTTTTTGTTGGTCAGTCGACCGGCCGGCGATCGGGAGAGAAGGCGATGATCGTCACGCCCAGCAGCGCCACGCTCCCACCCGCAATCATGCCGACGGTGATCGGCGTACCGAAATAGAGCGAGGCGAAGACCGTCGACATCACCGGCGACGCCAGCATCAACGGCATGATGGTCGAGATCGGATAGCGCTGCAGCAGCCAGGCGAGCGTCCCCTGCCCCAGCACCGTCGCGCCCAGACAGGAAAAGGCGAACCAGCCGGTCGGCACCCAGCCGACATCGGCCAGCCCCGCGATCGCCGGCCGCTCGAAAATCAGGGCAAAGGGTGCCAGCACCGCCGCGCCCATCAGGCCGTTCCACGCCTGGCCGTTCATCACGCTCACCCCGGTCAGCTTGCGCTGCACCAAGGTCGCGCCGCCCCACACCATCGCCGCGCTGGCCATCACCAGCACCGCAGGCACCTCCGCCAAGATATGCGGATCGAACACCAGCGCCACGACCCCGGCAAAGGCCAGCAGCACGCCGACGATCTTGCGCCGGTTGAGCCGCTCGCCCAGCAGCAGCGCGCCCAGCAGCAGCGAGAAGGGCACGCTCAATTGCCCGGCGATCGCCAGCGCCCCGACATTGGTCGCCATGAACAAAGCCAGGTTCAGCAGCAGCAGGAACAGCCCGCCATTGAGGAAGCCGTAGAGCATCAGCCAGCCCGTCCGCCCCGGCAGCGGACGCAGCGCCGGCGCACAGATCAGGAAGACCGTTCCCATCCGCAGCGCCACCGACAATAGCGGCGCGGTCGCGTCCACCACCACCTTCATCGCGATCACGTTGAGTGCGAACATGATGTTCACCAGCAACGCCAGCGCCATGCCGCCCGACCCGAACCGATGGTTCGCCATGGGTCCGCCATCGGCCATTTCCGCATCCTTCCCGCTTCAACCGCCGTTCAGACTCAGACGGCTATTGGTTTATTTATGCACACTGGTATAGATTTTAGCCAGAGAAGAAGGGAAGAGGAATCAGGATGTCGATGAAGCATGTTTCGCGCGTGATGATGTTCGCTATGGCGGTCGCAGCCACCGGCCCGGCGCTGGCCCAGGCGGGAGACGCGACCAAGGGCAAAGCGGTCTTCGCCCGCTGTGCCGTCTGCCATTCGGTCGATCCGGGCGTGAAGAAGCTCGGCCCTTCACTCTCGGGCGTGTTCGGGCGCACGTCGGGTACCGTCCCCGGCTTCACTTATTCTCCGGCGATGCAGAAGGCCAAGATCCGGTGGGATGCCAAGTCGCTGGACGGCTTCCTTGCCAAGCCCAGCGCCGCCGTCCCCGGCAGCCGCATGGTCTTTGCCGGCCTGCCCAACCCGGCCGATCGCGCCAACCTGCTCGCCTATCTCGCCGGCGCCACCAAGAAATAGCACCAAAAGTATCCCATAGTGCAATAATTCTTGCCCTCCATTCCTGCACCCGCTATCAGAATCATCAACCGATGCAGCAGATAGACAGGGACAGGAGCGGATGGCGATGACAGCGGTCATGACGGACAAGGCGGGCAGCCGATGAGCGGCCGCGCCCTTGAAGGGATCAAGGTTCTCGACCTGTCGCGCGTGCTCGCGGGGCCATGGTCGACCCAGATACTCGCCGACTTCGGTGCCGACGTCATCAAGATCGAACTGCCCGGCCATGGCGACGATACCCGCGCCTGGGGCCCGCCCTTCCTGACCGGCGCCGATGGCCAGCCGGAAATCGGCACCAGCGCCTATTATCTCTCCTGCAATCGCAACAAGCGCTCCGCCGCGATCAATCTGGCGACGCCGCAGGGCGCCGATCTGATCCGCCGGCTGGCGGCGGAAGCCGACATATTGGTCGAGAATTTCAAGGTCGGGGGCCTGCGTAAATACAGCCTCGACTATGCCAGCCTGAAAGCGATCAACCCGCGCCTCGTCTATTGCTCGATCACCGGCTTCGGCCAGACCGGCCCCTATGCCGACCGGGGCGGCTATGATTTCGTTGCCCAGGGCATGGGCGGCTTCATGAGCATCACCGGCGAAGAGGATGGCGGCCCGCTGCGCGCCGGCGTCGCCATGGCTGACCTGTCGACCGGCATGTTCGCGACCGTCTCGATCCTCGCCGCCCTGCGCCATGCCGAACGCACGGGCGAAGGGCAGCAGATCGACGTGTCGCTGCTCGATACCCAGATCGCGATGCTCGCCAATCAGGGGATGAACTGGCTGGTCGGCGGCATCGTGCCCGGACGCCTGGGCAATCGCCATCCCACCGTCGTCCCCTACAAGACATTCGAGGTCGCCGACGGCATGATGATCATCGCGATCGGCAATGATCGCCAGTTCCGCGCCTTCTGCACGGAAATGGGCCATGCGGAACTGGGCACCGATCCGCTCTACGCTACCAGCGCCCAGCGCCTCATCAACCGCGACGCGATCGAGGCGAAGGTGCAGGAGATCGTCCGCCCCTTCGCCCGCGACGACCTGATGGCGCGCTTCGTCGCCGCCGGCGTCCCCGCCGGCCCGGTCAACAGCATCCAGGATGTGTTCGAGGATTCCTTCATCGACGCCCGCCAGACCGTCCATCGCTATCGCCGGGAAGAGGATGGGGTCGAGATACCGACCGTCGCCTATCCCGGCAAACTGTCGGCGACGCCGGCCGATTATCGTCACTGCCCGCCGCGCGTGGGCGAACATAGCCGCGAAATATTGGGGGAATGGCTCGGCCTCGACGACGGCGCGCTCGACGCGCTGACGAGCGACGGCGCGATCGCCCAACGCCCCGTGAAGGAGAGGACACAGGCATGAAGATCGACCAGGGGGTAGCCGCCATCGTCACCGGCGGGGCATCGGGTCTGGGCGAGGCGACGGCCCGCGCCATCGCGGCGCAGGGCGCCAAGGTGGCGCTGTTCGACTTCAACGAGGAAACCGGGACAAAGGTCGCAGCGGACATCGGTGGCACCTTCTGCAAGGTCGATGTCACCGACGAGGCCTCGGTCGATGCCGGCTTTGCCAAGGCACGCGCCGCGCATGGCCAGGAGCGTATCCTGGTCAATTGCGCTGGCACCGGCAATGTCATCAAGACCGCCAGCCGCGACCGCGAGACCGGCGAGATCAAGGCCTTCCCGACCGACCAGTTCGAACGGATCATCCAGATCAACCTGATCGGCACCTTCCGCTGCTGCGCCAAGTCGGCCGCCGGCATGCTGAGCCTCGATCCACTGGAGGACAAGGCACGCGGCGTCATCATCAACACCTCCAGCGCGGCAGCGGTCGACGGCCAGATCGGCCAGGCGGCCTATTCGGCGTCGAAGGGCGGCATCGTCAGCCTGACCCTGCCGATGGCGCGCGACCTGATGGGCGAAGGCATCCGCGTCAACGCGATCCTGCCCGGCATTTTCGACACGCCGCTGATGGCGCGGGCCAGCGACAAGGTGCGCGATGCGCTGTCGGCCACCGTTCCCTTCCCCAAGCGTTTCGGCAAGCCCGAGGAGTTTGCCGCGATGGCGCTGGCGATGATCGAGAATGACTATTGGAACGGCGAATATGTGCGGCTCGACGGTGGCCTGCGCATGCCGCCGCGCTGAGGGAGAAGGACGATGTCCGAAGAAGCGCAGCCCGAATTCGTGACCTACAATGTGGTGGACGGCGTCGCCTGGGTGATGCTGAACCGCCCCCAATATGGCAATGCCCAGAATTACCGGCTGCTCGGCCAGCTCGACGATGCCTTCAAGCGCGCGGTCGAGGATGACAAGGTCAAGGTGATCGTGCTCGGTGGTGAGGGCAAGCATTTCTCCGCCGGCCATGACATCGGCACCCCGGACAAGGACAGCCACATGCCGCGCACGCGCACCAGCATGTGGTGGGACCATCTGAACAAGGGCGGCGCAGAGCGCCAATATGTGCTGGAACAGGACGGCTATCTGGGCCTGTGCCGGCGCTGGGCCGACATCCCCAAGCCGATGATCGCCATGGTGCAGGGCGCCTGCATCGCCGGCGGGCTGATGCTGGCCTGGGTCTGCGACCTCATCATCGCGTCGGAAGACGCCTTCTTCCAGGATCCGGTGCAGCGCATGGCCCAGCCGGGGGTCGAATATTTCGCCCATGCCTTCGAACTGCCGACCCGCGTCGCACGCGAACTGCTGCTGCTCGGCCGCCGCATGCCGGCCCAGCGCGCCTATAATTTCGGCATGGTGAACGAGATTTTCCCGCGCGAAACGCTGCGCGAGGAAGTGGCCAAGATCGCCGCCGAGATCGCCCAGCATGAACGGTTCGGTCTGGCGCTGACCAAGCAGGCGTTCAACTTCGTCGAGGATGCGCGCGGCAAGCGGCAGGTGATGGATAGCGTGTTCCACATGCACCATCTCGCCCATGCCCATAATCAGCTGATGACCGGCAATCTGGTCGGCGGACTGGATGCCAAGGCAATGGCATCGGCCAACAAGAAGCAGGCGGGGGAAGGATGAGCGCGACCATGGAGATGGACAAGAATATCCTGGTCCTGCCCGATCTGCCGGCACTGCTATCGGGTGCGGCCGATGCCGCCCACGCCTTCGTCGCGGCGGCCCGTCCGCATGTGAAGGCGCGGATCAGTAACGCGGACGGCAAGGTCGATCGCGTCCTCGCCGATGTCGAGCAGCATGTCGTCCACGGCTTTGGCTGGTTCGCCGCCTATGCCGAAATGCTGCGCGAAGTCGCCAGCTGGGCCGCCAGTCTCGACGCCCAGGGCAGCTTCGGCGAGATCGAGGCACTGCTCGCCCAGTTGCTCTTCGCCGAATATGGCGCGCAGATGCTGGGCGGCATCCCGATGAACCAGGGCGAGGTAATCCGCCCTACCGACCTGACCGACGATCTTTCCGCGCTCGACGCACCGGCCCTGCGCACCCTCATCCGCAGCGGCGGTGGCCAGGCGGTGAAGAGCGCCATTGCCGGCCATCTGGTCGATGCACGCGGCCGGGCGACCCTGGAAAATTGCGGCCTCGACGAGATGTTCGACATGGTGCGCGATCAGTTTTTCGCTTTGTCGAACGAGAAGGTCGCGCCCTTCGCCCATGAATGGCATCTCAAGGACGAGCTGATCCCGCTGCCGCTGGTCCAGGAACTGGGCGAGATGGGCGTGTTCGGCATGACCATTCCGGAGGAATTTGGCGGCCTTGGCATGGGCAAGACCGCGATGTGCGTCGTGTCGGAAGAATTGTCGCGCGGCTGGATCGGCGTCGGCAGCCTCGCCACCCGGTCGGAAATTGCCGCCGAACTGATCCTGACCGGCGGCACCGCCGAGCAGAAGGCCCATTGGCTGCCGCAGATCGCCAATGCCGCGATCCTGCCGACCGCCGTCTTCACCGAGCCTGATACCGGGTCCGACCTTGGCGCACTGCGCACCCGCGCGACGCTTGCCGATGGCGAATATCGAGTTAGCGGGAACAAGACCTGGATCACCCATGCGGCCCGCGCCGACGTGATGACCCTGCTGGTCCGCACCGATCCCGACACCCGCAACTATAGCGGCCTGTCGATGCTGATCGCGCCCAAGCAGCGCGGCACCGTCGACGCCCCCTTCCCCACGCCCGGCATGAGCGGCGGCGAGATCGAGGTGATCGGCTATCGCGGCATGAAGGAATATGAGATCGGCTTCGACGATTTCCGTGTACCTGCCGCCAATCTGCTCGGCGGGATCGAGGGCCAGGGCTTCAAGCAGTTGATGGCGACCTTCGAAAGCGCCCGTATCCAGACCGCCGCCCGCGCCATCGGTGTCGCTCAGGCGGCGCTCGACATCGGCCTTTCCTACGCACTTGACCGCAAGCAGTTCGGCCGGCCGATCTTCGACTTCCCGCGCGTCGCCAACAAGCTGGCGATGATGGCGGCGGAGATCATGGGCGCGCGCCAGCTCACCTATTTCGCCGCCCGGCGCAAGGATGAAGACAAGCGGTGCGATCTGGAAGCCGGCATGGCCAAGCTGATCGGCGCGCGGGTCGCCTGGGCGGCCGCCGACAATGCGCTGCAGATCCATGGCGGCAACGGCTTCGCCACCGAATATCAGGTCAGCCGCCTGCTGGCCGACGCGCGCATCCTCAACATTTTCGAGGGCGCCGGCGAAATCCAGGCCCAGGTCATCGCCCGCCGCCTGCTCGACGAAGCCAATTGAGGGATCGGCCCTTCCCCGCCACCGGGGAAGGGCCGATCCATTCCCCTCAGAGCCGTTCCACGATCGTCACATTGGCCATGCCGCCGGCCTCGCACATGGTCTGGAGGCCATAGCGCGCGCCACGATCATGCAGCGCACTGACCAGCGTCGCCATCAGCTTGGCGCCCGATCCGCCCAGCGGATGGCCCAGCGAAATCGCCCCGCCATGCACATTGAGCCGCGCCGGATCGGCGCCCAGCGCCTTGGCCCAGGCCAGCGGCACCGGCGCGAACGCCTCATTCACTTCATAGAGATCGATCTCGCCCAGCGTCATGCCCGCCCGTGCCAGCGCCCGCTCGGTCGCCGGGATCGGCGCCTCCAGCATGATGACCGGATCATGCCCAAGCACGGTCATCTCATGCACCCGCGCCAGCGGCGTCAGGCCATGGGTCTTGAGGCCCCGCTCATTGACGATCAGCAGCGCCGCGGCGCCATCGCAGATCTGGCTGGCATTGGCGGCGGATATCACCCCGCCCTCGGTCAACAGCTTGACGCTGGCAATCTTCTCCAGGCTGGCGTCGAAGCGAATGCCCTCATCCACCTTGTGGACCAGCTTTTCACCCTCGGCGGTCTCGACCTCCAGCGGCACGATCTCCGCGTCGAACTTGCCGGCCTGCGTCGCCGCCGCCGCGCGATGATGGCTCTCCAGCGCATAGGCGTCGAGCGCGGCACGATCGAAACCATATTTGCGGGCCATCATCTCGGCCCCGCCAAACTGGCTGAACGGCGTGTCGGGATAGCGCGTCTCGATCCCCGGACTGCGATAGGTGCCAAAGCCATGTTTGGCCGCCAGCGTCCAGGGCAGGCCCATCGGCACGCGCGTCATGCTCTCGACACCGGCGGCGATCACCACGTCCTGCACCCCGGCCATCACCGTCGCGGCGGCGAAATGCAGCGCTTGTTGCGACGATCCGCACTGGCGGTCGACATGGGTGCCGGGCACGGATTCGGGCAGGCCGCTGGCCAGCACGGCGTTACGGGCGATGTTCGCGCCCTGCTCGCCGCCGGGACAGGCGCAGCCCATGATGACATCCTCGATCGCGGCCGGATCGATCTCGCTGCGGCCCACCAGTCCCGCCAGCACGCGCCCGGCCAGATCCGCAGGATGCACCCCCGCCAGCCTGCCGCCCCGCTTGCCACCGGCGCTGCGCGCCACGGCCGCAATATATGCCTCCGCCATCCGACTCCTCCAATTATATACCTAGATGCAATTTTATTGCCTTACCCCGCCCGTTCGGCAGGACCAAGGCAATTATGCACCAACGGAAAATATTTGGAGGTGCTCGGGCAGGTCGACATCGTCGGCGAGACCGGGCCGCCGGAGGATCGATACGCGATGTCCGGCTCGTCCCGCCTCCCCGACATGGGCGGCACAACTGCCCGGCCCGAAGCGCAGCGGGATGAGGCCAGGCCGCTTCAGCAACAGCGCATTCGTTCCCTGCCCCTCTCGGTCGGTAGCGATCACCACATCGGCGGGTTCCTGCACCATCGCGCGCAGGTCCGCGGCCGCCAGCATCGGCAGGTCCGCGCTCAGGATCAGCACCGGGCGATCGACCGGCAACGCCTGCATCGCCACCATCAGCGCCGGCACATGCCCCGGCTCCCGCTCGGCCAGAACCCTCGCGCCCCGCTCGGTCGCGAAACCGCGCACCTCCGGGCAGGCGCTGACGACATAGGTGGTTGCATCCAGCCCAGCATCGCGCGCCACTGCCAGCACATGCCCCAATAATTGCCGGCACAGCGCCGCCCGATCCCGTGGCCCCAGAACCTCCGCCAGCCGGCTCTTGCCCTGCGCGAAGCTCTTGGCCGGGATCAGGATGGACAGGGTCATGGCGCCGCGCGCCGCAACGTCGCCGCAAAATCGATCATCTGAGCGGCCAATGCCCCCTGCTGATCGACATTGCGCATCAATATGTCGGTACTGCGCACCGCCAGCCCATCGTCGGACCAGCCCTGTGCATCGGCACCGTCCACCATCAGCCCGTCGATCAGCCCGTCATAATGGCGGGCGATCGTCGCCGGCGTCGTCGGCAGGCCCAGTTCGGTCATGATCTTGGCCGCCGGCCCCTTGACCGCCTGCCCCGCGATGAAGGGCGAGAGCGCGACGCACGGCACGCGCCGCGCCATCAATCTGTCCCGCACACCCGGCACCGCCAAAATCGGGTCGATCGACAGTATCGGGTTGGACGGGCAGAGGATGATCGCCTCCAGCGCGGGATCATCCAGCGCCGCCACCAGACCGGCGCTCGGCCGCGCGGCCGCCGCCCCGTCGAACCGGATCGATTTGAAGCGCGGCCCGCATTGATGGCGCACGAAATAATCCTGGAAGGCCATTTCGCCCTGGTCGGTGTCGATCATCGACCGGACCGGATCGTCGCTCATCGGCACGATCGCCGGCCCGATGCCCAGTCGCGCGGCGATGTCGGCCGTGACCGAAGACAGCGTGCCCTCGCGCAGCAAGGCGGTACGCAGCACATGGGTCGCCAGATCCCGATCGCCCAGGTTGAACCAGCTTTCGCCGCCCAGCCGCCTTGTCGCGTCCATGAAGGCCCAGCTTTCATCGGCCACGCCCCAGCCACGCACACTATCGTTCATGCCGGCGAGCGCATAGGTGACGCTGTCGATGTCGGGCGAGATATGCAGCCCCATATGGACGAAATCGTCGCCGGTGTTGACGGCAATGGTCAGTGCGCCGGGCGGCACGACGCCGGCCAGGCCATTGGCCAGCTTGGCGCCGCCAACGCCCCCGGCCAGGGCCAGCACGCTCATGGGAACAGGTCCATTGCCGGTTCGCGGATCAGTTCGGCCGCGCTGCCCTCATTGCGGCCTCGCGCAATGCCCCGCGCCACGACGATCGGCCGGCCTTCGCCGGCCTGCCCCATGATCAGCGAGGCGGCGGCCGCCACCTCGTCGGCCAGGCCCAGTTCGCTGGTCTGCAACGGCCGGCCATGCAGGTCCGGCTCGCCGCGCAGGTCGAGCAGGCCGCTCATGCCCGCGACGCCGATCGCCACGCCACAGGTGCCCTTCCGCCAGGCCCGGCCCAGACTGTCGATGATGACCACTGCGATATCGATGCCCAGCGCATCATGCACCGCTCGCCGCAGCGCCGCAGCGCTGCCATCGGGATCGAGCGGCAGCAGCAGCGCGACGCCATCCCCATCCTGCGCGATATTGGACTGGTCGATCCCGGCATTGGCCAGCACCAGACCCAGCCGATGGCGCACGATCAGCACGCCCGGCCGGACCCGCATCAATTTCGCGCTCTCCGACAGGATCAGTTCGACCAGCCGGGGATCCTTGTGGCATTGCGCTGCCAGATCGATCGCCTCGGCCGAGGGCGATACACCGGCCAGCGGCACCGCGCGTCCCTCCGCCTTGGATATGATCTTCTGCGCCAGCACGACGATGTCGCCATCCTGCAGCGACAGACCATTGGCATGACAGGCCGACAGCAGCATGGCCGACAGATCGTCGCCCGGCGCAACCATGGGAACCCCGTTCAGGGCCGATAATGTGACGGCGACCGGTGCGACTATCATGGATGCAGCTTACACTCCGGTGATGCGAATACCCGATCCGGGTACCTTGTACCGCCGATTGAGCGCAATCAAGACCGACGTAAGTCCTTCTGCAACAACCGAATTGCACAGCGGCCCGGCATTCCAGGCGCGCAGGCCGATTTCCTGCGCCAGTGCGACCACCTGGTCCGCCGCCTCGCTGTCGTCGGCGCAGACCAGCACGTCGCACTCAATCTCCTCGTCCAGCTTGGTCAGGTGATGCGCGCTGATATTCTGGAAGGCGGACACGACGCGAACGCCCTCGCCCAGCATCTTCTGCACCGCTTCGACCGCCGATCCGCCGTCGGGCAACTGCACCCGGCTGACCTTGGGCGGCACCAGCGGCACGGTCACGTCGATCAATATCTTGCCCGCCAGCGCATCGGCGACATCCTTCACCGTCGATTGCTGCGCGGCATAGGGCACTGCCAGCACGATGATGTCGGCCTGCGCCGCTGCATCGGGATTGGCGACGCCGACGACCGAACCGCCGCCCAGCGTCGCGTTCATCGCATCGGCCGCTTCCTGCGCCCGCTCGGCGGTGCGGCTGCCGATGATGACCTTGTGCCCCTTGTGCGCCCAGCGCAGCGCCAGGCCGCCACCTTCCTTGCCGGTCCCGCCAAGCACGGCGACCGTCGCCAAAGCGTCATTCTGCATATTCAAACCTCTCCTGGTTCGTATCGGCCTCGCGCCGCCGCTTGCGCGGGGGCGTCAGGACCATGGGTGTCAGTTCCGCCGCGGTCATTCCGCGTGCATGTATGTCTTCGCTCACGCCGCCATAGGCGGTGCTGCGCTGCCGGGGGGTGCGGTCGATCGACCGGATCAGCGCCTCCATCGCGGCGGGCGGCATTTCCTGGCCATGCTGGGTGCCGGCCGCGCGCGAGATGCTCTCGTTCATCAGCGTGCCGCCCAGGTCATTGGCGCCGCCCTCCAGGCAGGCCTTCACCCCTTCCGGCCCCAGCTTGACCCAGCTGGTCTGGATCGACCGGATGTGCGGGTGCAGCGCCAGCCGCACGACCGCATGCATCAGCCGTACCTCGCGGAAGGTCGGGCCATGGCGCGACTGGCCGCGCACGCCCATCGGCGCCTCCATATGGACGAAGGGCAAGGGCACGAATTCGGTGAAGCCGCCGGTCCGCCGCTGCAGGTCACGGATGCGGATCAGGTGCCTTGCCCAGTGGCGCGGCGTATCGACATGGCCGAACATGATCGTCGCGGTGGTGGTGAAGCCGACGCGATGCGCGGTCTCGATCACCTCCAGCCATTGCGCCGTGTCCAGCTTGTCCGGGCAGATGATCGCCCGCACCTCGTCATCCAGTATCTCGGCCGCCGTGCCGGGCAGCGTGTCGAGGCCCACCGCCTTCAGCCGGCGCAGGAAATCCTCGACCGGCAGGCCCAGCGTCGCCGCCCCCTGCCACACTTCCAGCGGGGAAAAGGCGTGGATGTGCATCTCGGGCACCGCCGCCTTCACCGCGCGGGCCAGGTTCAGATAGGTGTCGCCGGTATAATGGGGGTGGATGCCACCCTGCAGGCAGACTTCGGTGCCGCCCCGCTCCCACGCCTCGCGGGTGCGGCGGACCACTTCCTCCAGATCCAGATCATAGGGCTTGCCGCGCAGCGCCTCCGCCTTGTCGCCCTTGGAAAAGGCGCAGAAGCTGCACTTATAGGCGCAGATATTGGTATAGTTGATGTTGCGGTTGACGACATAGCTGATTGTGTCGCCCATCTCCTGCATCCGCAGCGCGTCCGCACTGGCGCAGACATGCTCCAGGTCGCTCTCGCGCGCGGTGAACAGCGTCTCGATCTCGGCTTCTGCCAGCAGAGCGCCGGCCATCGCCCGGTCGACGATCGCCCCGATCGCGGGATCGACCGGCAGCGCCGACGGGCGCGTCACCCGCGGCTCCAGCGCGATGCCCGGCGACCAGTCATCCTCGCGCGCAAAGCCCATCGCATCGGCATGGGCCAGCACATGGCGAACCATCGCCTGGTCCTGCCAGCGGTCATTATCCTGCGCATAGGCGGGATAGACGGGCAGCCGCGCCACCAGCATCCGTCCCTCGCCTTCCGTCGCCGCGCGCAGCCGTTCGACCGCCGGCCAAGGCGCTTCCGGGTTCACATGGTCGGGCGTCACCGGCGACACCCCGCCCCAGTCATTGATCCCCGCCGCCATCAGACGGGAGAAGTCCGCCGCCGACAGGTTGGGCGGCGCCTGGATATTCATCTCCGGCCCCAGGATCAGCCGCGCCACCGCGATCGTCCACAGCAGATCATCCATGTCCGGCTCGGGCGCATTGGCCATCACCGTGCGTTCCTTGGCCCGGAAATTCTGGACGATCACTTCCTGGATATGGCCATAGCCATCCTGCAGGTCGCGGATCGCTTCCAGTGCCTCAATCCGTTCCTCGCGCGTCTCGCCGATGCCGATCAGGATGCCGGTGGTGAAGGGGATGGCGAGTTCCCCCGCCAGCCGGATCGTCTCCAGCCGCGCCGCCGGTTCCTTGTCGGGCGATCGATAATGGGCGCCGCCCTTGCGGCACAGCCGGTCGGACACCGACTCCAGCATCAGCCCCTGTGACACCGACACCCGGCGCAGACCGGCCATTTCCTCGCGGGTCATGACCCCGGCATTGATGTGCGGCAGCAGCCCGGTCTCGTCGCGCACCAGCGCCGCCATTTCCGCCAGATAGGACAGGGTGCTGTCATGGCCCCGCCGCGCGAGTTCCTCGCGCGCGGCGGCGAAGCGCAATTCCGGCTTGTCGCCCAACGTGAACAGCGCTTCGGTGCAGCCCGCCGCCTTGCCGGCGCGTGCCACCGCCAGCACTTCCTCGCGCGTCATATAGGCATTCTCGCCCGGCCGGGGCGGCTGGGAGAAGGTGCAATAATGACAGAGATTGCGGCATAGCTGGGTCAGCGGGATGAAGATCTTGCGCGACCAGCTCTGCACCCGGCCATGGCCTTCGTCGCGCAGCGCCGCCGCCTGCGCCATCAGTTCGGCCAGCGGCATCGCCAGCAGCTCTGCCGTGCGCGCGTGCTCTGCTTCGCCGATCCTTTCCGTAACTGCCATCATCCCGCTCCGCTTGTTTCGTCTTCTATGTTCTGATTGTGATTGCGCCCCGGTTCAACCGACAGGGCCGGGTCGATCCGGAATAGCGCCGCCGCGTTGTCCCAATTGCCTGAGCATCGCCGCCGGCAGGTCCGCTGGCGCTTCCAGCAACGCCACCAGCGTCTGCAGGAAATGCTCGACGCTCGCCTCGCTGCCCCACATCGGATGCGCCCGGCTCTCGTCGGCCAGCGCGCGCTGCCGGGCCGACAGCACGGCGCTCAGATACGCCCCCATGAACACGAAGCGCTGGTTCTGCAGCGCCACCGGCAAATCCGCCATCATGCCCCGCAGATGATCGAGGCACCGGCCATAGGCATTGTTCCAGGCCGGATCGATCGCATCCAGCATCATGTCGCGATGGGTCATGGCAAAGATGACGATGAACTGGACATAATGGCTATCGGGCAGCGCCAGCACCGGCCGCACCAATATCTCCACCACTTCGCGGATCGTGCGCGGCCCGCCCTGCGCCTCCAGCCCGTCGAGCGCCGCATTGCGCTCCCGCTCCAGCGCCATCGCCCCATCCATCACCAGCGCCCGGACCAGCGCCTCCTTCGACCCGAAATAGTAACTGACGGCACCGTGATTCTTCTGCCCCGCCGCCGCCGCAATCTCGCGCACGGTCACGCCATCGACGCCCTTTTCGGCGAACAGGCGCAACGCCACCTGCTTGATCTGCTCGGCAGCGGATCCGCGGGTGGCATCTTCGGCCTTGGCGAGTTGAAGTCTGACCATGAGTGCAATTTCTCATTGCAATGATGGTTCGTCAAGTGCATTATCCAATTGACCTAATCGACGGCTAACAGTCGAAAAAAGCGAGGGATGCCTAAGTGGAATCAGCGGTCGACATCGAGTCGCTGGCGGCGTGGATGACGGATCAGGGGCTTGGCTCCGGTCCGATCGACAACGTGACGCCGCTTGCCGGGGGGACGCAGAATATCCTGCTGCGCCTGACCCGCGACGGCCGCGATTATATCTTCCGTCGCCCGCCGGCACACCCCCGCCCCAACAGCAATGAAACCATGCGGCGCGAGGCGCGACTGCTGCGCGCCATCGCCGGCACCAATGTCCCCCATCCCGCGCTGATCGCCGATTGCGGCGACGAAAGCGTGCTGGGCGTCGCCTTCTACCTGATGGAGCCGGTCGATGGCTTCAATCCGGTCGGCAAGCTGCCCATGCCCCATGCCGGTTCGCCCACGATGCGCCACGCCATGGGCCTGGCCCTGGTCGACGGCATCGCCGCATTGGGCGCGCTCGATCATCAGGCGCTCGGCCTCGCCGATTTCGGCCGGCCCGACAATTTCCTCGGCCGCCAGGTCGATCGCTGGCGCAGCCAGCTTGCCGGCTATGGCGAATTTTCCGACTGGACCGGGCCGCAGGCGCTGCCCTCGGTCGACGCCATCGCCGCCTGGCTGGAACGGCACCGCCCGGCCGATTTCACGCCCGGCATCATGCATGGCGACTATCATCTCGCCAATGTCATGTACCGCCCCGACAGCGGCGATCTTGCCGCGATCATCGACTGGGAACTGGCGACGATCGGCGATCCGCTGCTGGACCTGGGCTGGGTGCTCGCCACCTGGCCCGACGGCAGCGGCGCCAGCACCGTGTCGATCACGCCGTGGGAGGGTTTCCCGACGGCCGCCGAGCTGGTCGCGCGCTATGGCGCCGGCTCCGCGCGCGATCTGTCGGCGGTCGACTGGTATCATGTCCTCGCCTGCTACAAGCTCGGCATCTTGCTGGAAGGCACCCATGCCCGCGCCTGCGCCGGCAAGGCCCCACGCGACACCGGCGATCGGCTGCACAGCCGCGCCATCCACCTTTTCGACCGCGCCCAGGCGCTGATCCGCTGACATGCAGGAAGGATGTTCCCCCTTGGGCAATGAACTGGACTTCACCGCAAAGACGGTGCTGGTGGTCGGCGGATCGAGCGGCATCGGCAATGGCATGGCCCAGGCCTTCCTGAAGCGCGGCGCCCGCGTCCATGTCTGGGGCACGCGCGCCAGCGCCGTCGACTATGCCGGCGAGGAAGGCTCGAACCTCGACGGCATCGGCTATACCCAGGTCGATGTCAGCGATCCCGCCGCGATCGCCGCCGCGCCCGCGCCGTTCGATGCGCTGGACGTCCTCATCCATTCGCAGGGCGCCGTCCTCTATCGCCGCCAGGAGTTCGAGGTCGACGGCTGGAACAAGGTGATGGCGGTCAATCTCGACTCCATCCTCCACATCTCCAACCGCTTCAAGGATGCGCTGGCCGCCACGAAGGGCGCCGTCATCGTCGTCAGCTCGATCGGCGGGTTCAAGGCGACCTTCGGCAACCCCGCCTATGCCGCGTCCAAGGCCGGCGCGGTCAATCTGGTCCGGGCGCTCGCCATCGCCTGGGCGGGCGAGGGCATCCGCGTCAACGGCATCGCCCCCAGCCTGGTCGATACCAAGATGACCAAGGTGACGATGGACAATGACGAACGGCGCGACCGCGCGCTGTCGCGCATCCCGCTCGGCCGCTTCGGCTCGGTGGAGGAAATGGCCGGCGTCGCCCTGTTCCTCGCCTCCCCCCTCTCCACTTACATCTGCGGGCAGACGCTGATCGTGGACGGCGGCCTGACGCTGACCTGATCCCCTGCCCGCCTTCGCCCCATTTCCCAAAAGGACCGATCGCATGGATTTCGAATATTCCGACAAGGTGCAGGCGCTGCGGGCGCAGCTCACCGATTTCATGGACGCCCATGTCTATCCGATCGAGAAGGAACGGGATCATTTCCACCATGATCCCGCCCATCTGTGGCAGCGCTGGCCGGGCACCGAGACGATCAAGGCCAAGGCGAAGGAAGCGGGCCTGTGGAACCTGTTCCTGCCGCATGAATATGGGGCATGGAGCCCCGGCCTCACCAACCTCGAATATGCGCCGCTGGCCGAACTGATGGGCCGGGTGATCGGATCGTCCGAATATTATAACTGCTCCGCGCCCGACACCGGCAATATGGAAGTGCTCGCCCGCTACGGCACGCCCGAGCAGCAGGAGAAGTGGCTCAAGCCCCTGCTCGCCGGCGATATCCGCTCCTGCTATGTCATGACCGAGCCGGGCGTTGCCTCGTCCGACGCCACCAATGTCGAAACGACGATCGTCGCCGATGGCGACGATTATGTCATCAACGGCCGCAAATGGTGGATTTCGGGCGCGCTCGATCCGCTGACCAAAGTCTATATCCTGCTCGGTCGCACCCCCAATGCGGACCGGCCGCGCCACCAGCAGCATTCGCAGATCCTGATCCCGGCCGACACGCCGGGGATAGAGATCGTCCGCCCGCTCGACGTGATGAACGCCGTCCATTCGCCCGGCGGCCATGCCGAAATGGTCTTCAAGGATGTGCGCGTGCCCAGGGAAAATCTGATCCTGGGCGAAGGACGCGGGTTCGAAATCGCGCAGGGCCGCCTGGGGCCGGGCCGCATCCACCATTGCATGCGCCTCATCGGCCAGGCCCAGCGCGCGCTCGAATATATGGCCCGCCGCGTCGACAGCCGGGTCGCCTTCGGCCGCAAGCTCGCCGACCAGGGCAGCATCCGCCAGGATATCGCTTTGTCCTTCTGCGAAATCGAGCAGGCCCGGCTACTGACGCTCAAGGCCGCCGACGCGATGGACCGTCATGGCAACAAGGTCGCCAAGGATCTGATCGCCGCGATCAAGATCGTCGCCCCGCGCATGACCCAGACGGTCGCCGACCGGGCGATGCAGGTGTTCGGCGGCATCGGCATGGCCAGCGACTTCCCGCCTGCCGCCGCCTTCATGAACGCGCGCTACCTGCGCCTCGCCGACGGGCCGGACGAAGTCCACATGGCCCAGCTCGGCAAGCTCAAGATCGCCGAACTCAACGCATTGCCGCAACGCTGAGCCACAAAAGAGGGCGGAGGGAAGGATCATGCTAATGACCAGCCAGGAGAAAGCCCCGGACGGCGGCGATACCCAGCAACTGGGCACCGCCTGGTGGATGGTGGCGGTGCTGTTCGGCCTCTATGTCCTGTCCTGGGTCGACCGGCTGATCGTGTCGATGCTGGTCACGCCGATCAAGGCGCATCTGCTGCTCAGCGATGTCCAGGTCAGCATGATCACCTCGACCTCCTTCGCCATCTTCTATGCCATTTTCGGCCTGCCGCTCGGTTGGGCGGCGGACCGTTATTCGCGCCGCTGGATCATCTTCGGCGGCGTCGCGCTCTGGGCCGTCGCCACCACCGCCTGCGGCTTCGCGCAAAGCTATGAGGCGCTGCTGGTCGGCCGCATCTTCGTCGGCGTGGGGGAGGCGGCGCTGCTGCCCGCCGCCTATTCGCTGATCGCCGACGCCTTCCCGCCGCGCCTGCTGACCCGCGCCACCTCCACCTTCCAGATGGCGGGCAAGGTCGGCTCAGCAACAGCATTTGCCCTGGGCGGCGTCGCCATCGCCTTCGCCGCCGCGCATAGCGGCATCCATATTCCCTTCCATGGCCCGGCCCAGCCCTGGCAGCTGGTGATGATGATGGTCGGCGTGCCCGGCCTGCTCATCGCCCTGCTGGTCTTCACCTTCCCCGAACCGGGCCGCCGCGGCGCGACCAGGGCCGCGCGCCCGGTCGCGGAAAAGGGCGCGATCGCCGGATTCGTGCGCCAGAACTGGCGGCTGCTGGCGCTGATGCTGGTCGGCACATCCTGCCTTGCCATGTGCGGCTATTCGATGACCAACTGGGTGCCCGCCTATATCGAACGGCATTTCGGCTGGAAGCCGGTGCAATATGGCGTGGCGTTGAGCCTGATGAACATCGTGTCGGCCGTGTCGCTGGTGATCAACGGCTGGATCGTCGACCGGCTCTTCACGCGCGGCATGAAGGACGCCCATCTGCGTTTCTACAGCTGGCTGATCCTCGGCTTCCTGCCGGTGATCGCCTATATGTTCTTCGCCACCAACGTCTATGTCTTCCTGGTCTGCTACTGCGTGGCGCAGTTCATCACCGTGCCCTTCATGGTCTATGTCTCCTCGATCATGGGGCTGATCGCGCCGGCGACGATCCGCGCGCGGATGCTGGCCTTCTTCCTGTTCGTCTTCACCATATTGGGCCTGGGCGCCGGCCCGGCGATCGTCGCCGCGCTCACTCAATATGTCTTCCGGTCGGAAGCCGCGCTGGGCCAGTCGCTGGCGGTGGTCGTCACCGTCTGCTCGGTCGTCGCCCTCCTCTCCTTCCGCATGGCCCTGCGCTATCTCGCCCCCACCATCGCCGCGCGTGCCGTCCACGCGCCGGCCGCCTGAAAGGACGCTGCATGTCTCTCACCCTCCAGGCTGTCGCGCCCGACCGTCGCACCGACATGGCGCTGACCGACGAGCGCGTCTCGCTCGACTGGCTGCAACTGGATGACCTGCTGAACCGCGCTGCCAACGCCTTGAACGGCCTCGACCTGCACGAACGCCGGGTCGCCGTCTTCGCGCCCAACAGCGCCGAAACCGTGATCGCCTATGTCGCCTGTCTGGAGGCCGGCATTTCCAGCGTCCCGGTCAGCTTCCATCTCACCCCGTCGGAGGCCGCCTATATCTTGAAGGACAGCGGCGCCGTCGCGCTGCTGGTCGGTCCGGAAACGATGGAGGCCGGCCTCGCCGCCGCGGCCGAGGCGGGCGTCGCCACCGTCATCGGCTGGCGCTGCCCCGATCGTGAGGGCATGATCCATTGGGAAGCGTGGCTCGCCGCCGCCTCGACCGCCGAGCCTGATCCCGATGTCGCGCCGCTGCCCCATCTCCATTATACATCCGGCACCACCGGCCGGCCCAAGGCGACCGAGACCCCGCCGCAATATTTCCCGCGCGTCGCCACGGTGCAGGCACTGGCGGAAACGGTGCGCGCCCGCATCACCCCCTCGCCCGGCATCGCCGTCGGCCCGCTCTACCATACCGGCCCGCTCGGCATGGCGCGCAACGTGTTCGGCGGCATGAGCCTCATCACGGTCGAGCATTTCGACGCGGAAAGGGCGCTGGCGCTGATCGAGAAATATCGGGTCGCCGGATCGGTCATGGTCCCCACCCATTTCCAGCGCATGCTCGCCCTGCCGGAAGAGATACGCGCGAAATACGACATTTCCAGCATCCAGCGCCTCGCCCATACCGGCGCGGCCTGCCCGCGCGCCGTCAAGCAGGCGATGATCGACTGGTTCGGCCCGGTGCTGGTGGAGGCTTATGGCGGCACCGAGGCCGGCTCCACCACCTTCATCACTTCGCCCGAATGGCTGGAACGCCCCGGATCGGTCGGCCGCGCCTTGGCCCCGTTCGAAACCGTCATCTATGGCGACGACGGCGCGGTGCTGGGCGCCAACGAAGTTGGCCAGGTCTATTTCCGCGACACCAGCGGCCATGGCATCGTCTATCGCGGCGACCCGGAAAAGACCGCCGCCGCCCATATCGCGCCCGGCATCTTCACCCTGGGCGAAATGGGCTATGTTGATGATGCGGGCTATCTCTTCATCACCGATCGCGTGTCCGACATGATCGTGTCGGGCGGGGTCAACATCTATCCGGCGGAATCCGAACATGTGCTGCTGCGCCATCCCAAGGTGGCCGACATCGCCGTGGTCGCCGCCCCCAATGCGGAAATGGGCGAGGAAGCCCGCGCGCTGGTGATCCCGCGCGATCCGGCCGATCCGCCGAGCGCCGACGAGCTCAACGCCTTCTGCCGCGCCAGCCTTGCCGGCTATAAATGCCCGCGCGGCTACGAGATGGTCGATGACATCGGCCGCACCATCATGGGCAAGGTCAACAAGAAGGCGCTGCGCCAGCGTTTCTGGCCGTCCGACCGGACGATCGGGGGCTGATCTTCATGCGTCTTGCGTCCCTCACTCTGCCGTTTCTGGCCTTGCTCGCCGCCTGCGCGCCCTCGGGCCAGGCCCGGCGCGATGGCACCGACTGGCCCGGCTATGGCGGCATCGATGAAAATCATTATAGCCCGCTGAAGGACATCAACGACCATAATGTCGGCCAGCTCGGCCTCGCCTGGTATCAGGATATCGACGGCGGCGGCTCCAGCCTGACCGCGCCGATCGCGGTCGACGGCATCCTATACTATGCCTCGGGCTACAGCGTCGTCCACGCGGTCGACGCTGCCACCGGCCATGAACTCTGGACCTATGATCCGCAAAGCTGGAAGGTCGCCGACCAGAAGATGCGCGGCGCCTGGGGCAGTCGCGGCATCGCCTATGACAATGGCGCCGTCTATGTCGGCACGATCGACGGCCGGCTGATCGCCATCAATGCCCGCACCGGCCACAGGCTCTGGTCGACCCAGACCATCGGCAAGGATGACGAACGCTATATCAGCGGCGCGCCCTGGGTGTTCAACGGCAAGGTCTTGATCGGCCATGGCGGCGCCGATTTCGCCCCGATCCGCGGCTATGTCACCGCCTATGACCAGAAGACCGGCAAGCAGCTCTGGCGCTTCCATACCGTGCCCGGTGACCCGAAGCTCGGCTTCGAGAACAAAGCGATGGCGATGGCCGCCAAGACCTGGACCGGCGAATGGTGGAAATATGGCGGCGGCGGCACCGCCTGGAACGCCATGGCCTATGACCCAAAATATAACCGCATCTATATCGGCGTCGGCAATGGCTCGCCCTGGAACCAGAAGATCCGCAGTCCGGGCGGCGGCGACAATCTCTTCCTCTGCTCGATCGTTGCGCTCGATGCCGACACCGGCGAATATGTCTGGCACTATCAGACCAATCCGGGCGAGACCTGGGACTTCAACTCGGCGATGGACATGGAACTCGCCCAGCTGAAGATCGACGGACAGGAACGCGACGTGCTCATGCACGCGCCCAAGAACGGCTTCTTCTACGTCATCGACCGCGCCACCGGAAAGCTGATCTCCGCCCGCAACATCGTCCCGGTCAACTGGGCCAGCGGCATCGACGTTAAGAGCGGCCGGCCGATCGAGAACCCCGCTGCCCGCTATCCCGGCGGCAAGGCGGCGATCGTCTATCCCTCGCCCTTCGGCGCCCATAATATCGAGGCGATGTCCTTCAATCCGGGCAGCGGCCTCGTCTATATCCCGACGATGGATCAGGGCCGGGTCTATATCGACCCGGCCGAGCCGCTCGCGGGCTGGAAGCATCTCGATGGCCAGCGCATCAGCGTCGGCACCGGCGCGCCGCCGCCCGGCGTCACGCCCGATCGCCCCGCCACCAGCTTCCTGCTCGCCTGGAACCCGGTGACGCAGAGCGAGGCCTGGCGCATTCCCATGCCCGGCCTGCGCGGCGGCGGCGGCACCGCGACCACGGCCGGCAACCTGCTGTTCCAGGGCAATGCCAGCGGCAAGTTCGTCGCCTATGCTGCCACCAGCGGCAAGCCGCTCTGGTCGTTCGATGCCCAGACCGCGGTGATGGCCCAGCCGATCAGCTATCGCGCCCGCGGCCGGCAATATGTGACGGTCATCGCCGGCTCCCGCTTCCCCAGCGCGATCGGCCTGCCGCGCGAATGGAATTACCGCACCCAGCAATGGCGCGTCCTGACCTTCGCCCTCGATGGCAAGGCGGCGCTGCCGAAAGTCGATCCCGTCGACATGCCGGTGATCGATGATCCCGCCTTCGCCGTCGATCCGGCCAGGGCCGCTATCGGCGCCACCGTCTTTGGCCAGCGCTGCTCCATTTGCCATGGCGCCAACGCCGTGTCGGGCGGCGCTGCGCCGGACCTGCTCCAGTCGGGCGTCCCGCTCGACACCGCCAGCATGAAGGATGTGCTGCACAACGGCATCCTGCGCGAACGGGGCATGCCGCGCTTCCAGGAACTGACCGACGACGAGATCGCCGGGCTCCAGCATTATTTCCGCCAACGCGCCCGTCAGGTGCTGGCCGCGCAATCCGCCGGCCAGCCGGGCGCCCAAACGCACAGAGGCTTGAATGAAGGTCAATGACGTCGTCACCTATGCGGTGGAAGGCTCCATCGCGGTCATCATGGTCAACTCGCCGCCGGTGAACGCCCTCTCCAACGCCGTGCGCCAGGGCGTCGCCAGCGCGGTCGAAACCGCCATCGGCGATCCGGCGGTCGGCGCCATGGTGCTGATCTGCGAAGGCCGCACCTTCTTTGCCGGCGCAGACATCACCGAATTTGGCAAGCCGCCGGTCGAACCCACGCTGCGCAACCTGCAACTGGTGGTGGAGAATGCCACCAAGCCGGTGATCGCCGCCATCCATGGCACGGCGCTGGGCGGGGGCCTCGAACTCGCGCTCGTCGCCCATTATCGCATCGCCGTCCCCTCGGCCAAATGCGGCCTGCCTGAAGTCAATCTGGGCCTGCTGCCCGGCGCCGGCGGCACCCAGCGCCTGCCCCGCATCGTCGGCGTCGAAAAGGCGCTGGACCTCATGACCGCCGGCAGCCCGGTCTCGGCTAAGGCGGCCAAAGAGATGGGCCTGATCGACGAACTCGCCGCCGAAGGCCAGTTGCGCGCCGACGCCATCGCCCTTGCCCAGCGCATGCTCGATGAAGGCCGCCCGCTGCTCAAGGTCCGCGACCGCACCGAGAAGCTGGACGAAGCGCGCGGCAAGCCCGAAATCTTCGCCGATTTCCGCAAGGCCAATGCCCGCAAATTCCGCGGCTTCAACGCTCCCGAAGCGATCATCCGCTGCGTCGAGGCCTCCCTGGACCTGCCCTTTGACGAGGGCATGATCTTCGAGCGCCAATTGTTCAACGAACTGCAGGCCGACAGCCAGTCCGCCGCCCAGCGCCATGTCTTCTTCGCCGAGCGTCAGGCCGCCAAGGTCGACAGCCTGCCCGCCGACACCGTCATCCTGCCGATCGCCAAGGTCGGCGTCATCGGCGCCGGCACCATGGGCGGCGGCATCGCGATGAACTTCGCCAATGCCGGCATCCCCGTCACCCTGGTCGAAACCAATGAGGACGCGCTGTTCCGCGGCCTGCGCATCATCCGCGGCAATTATGAGACGACGGCCAAGAAGGGCAAGATGAAGCCCGAGGATGTCGACACCCGCATGGGCCTGCTCACCGGATCGATCGCGATGGAGGATCTGGCCGATTGTGACCTCATCATCGAAGCGGTGTTCGAGCAGATCGACGTCAAGCGCGAGGTTTTCGGCAAACTGGACAAGATCGCCAAACCGGGCGCCATCCTCGCCACCAACACCTCCTATCTCGACATTGACGACATCGCCGCCGCCACCAGCCGGCCCGACAGCGTCGTCGGCCTCCATTTCTTCTCGCCCGCCAATGTCATGAAGCTGCTGGAGGTGGTCCGCACCAAAGACACGAAGCCGGAAATCATCGCCACCGCCATGAAGCTCGCCAAGACGATCGGCAAGATCGGCGTGCTGGTCGGCAATGGCTATGGTTTCGTCGGCAACCGCATCCTCGCCGCCCGCAATACGCAAGCGGACCAGCTTATCCTTGAAGGGGCCACGCCCTGGGCGGTCGACAAGGTGCTCTATGACTTCGGCTTTGCCATGGGCCATTTCCAGATGCGCGACCTGGTCGGGCTCGATGTCGGCTGGAACCCCAAGACGACCAGCTCCGCCAATGTCCGCGAAATCCTCAACGAAATGGGCCGCCATGGGCAGAAGACGAAGGGCGGCTTCTACGATTATGACGAGAACCGCAAACAGACCCCCTCGCCGGTCGCGATGCAGGTGATCGAGGATTTCGCCGCGAAGCAGGGCATCGTCCGCCGCGATGTCAGCGACGCGGAAATCCAGGACCGCATCCTCTTCGCCATGGTGAATGAAGGCGCCCGCATCCTAGACGAAGGCATCGCCTCGCGCGCGTCCGACGTCGATATCGTCTGGATCACCGGCTATGGCTGGCCCAAATATCGCGGCGGCCCGATGTTCTGGGCCGATCTCCAGGGGCTTCCCACCGTCCTCGACCGATTGAAGGCGCTGGAGGCCGCGCATGGCGCCGCCTTCACCCCGTCGCCGCTGATCGAGCGACTTGTGGCACAGGGCAAGGGGTTCAAGGACGCATGATGAAGGGCAATAAAATCGCCATCACCGGCATTGGCGAAACCGCGTTCCTGCGCAAGGGCGAGGAAACGGTGATGCAGATGATGACCCGCGCCAGCCTGGCCGCGATCGCCGATGCGGGCCTTACCCCCGCCGATATCGACGGCCATGTCAGCAACAAATATGTCGGCCACCCGTCGGAGGAGGTCGCCCATGCGATCGGCGCCGCCACCCGGCGCTTCACTGCCGTTGCCGACACGGCGGGCGGCACCGCCACCACCGGTGACGCGCTGCGGCTGGCGCAGCTGGCGATCGAGGCCGGGCTCGCCCGCCATGTCCTCGTCCCCTATGCCATTCGCTCGACCAAGCCGGGCGGCGTCTATGGCTTCCACGCGCGCGAGCCGCAGAAGGCCGGGCTGGAAATGCCCGCCGGCTTCTTCGGCCAGCCCACCTATTTCGCGACCATGGCCAATCGCTATGCCCATGAATTCAGCATGAGCGAGGAGGAACTGGCCTCGGTATCGATGACCTACCGTGCCTGGGCGGCGCTGACCTCCAGCGCGCAGAAGCGCGATCCGATGGACCTCGACGCCTATCGCCAGACGCCGATGATCTCGACCCCGCTGCGGGTCGCCGACTGCTGCCTCACCACCGATGGCGGCGGCGCCTATGTGGTGAGCGCGGTGGAGGCTGCCCGCGACCTGCCCCATCCGGTGATAGCGGTGCAGGGCGTCGGCATCGGCTACAATAATTACCCCCATGGCGTGCTGTTCACGCAGAAGCCCTGCACCTTCGATTATCCCGGCTGGGACTCGGCCGCGCAGGCCTATGCCATGGCCGGCGTTGACCCCAAGGATCTGGACCTAGCCCAGGTCTATGACGGCTTCTCCATCTCGGCGATCGTCCAGACCGAGATGCTGGGCCTGTGCGATCGCGGCGAGGGCGCACGCTTCTACGCCGCCGGCCATGCGAAACCGGGTGGCCGGATGCCGGTCAATACCAGCGGCGGACATATGTCGGGTGGCTATGTCCCCGGCATCAACCTGCTGATCGAAGCCGTGCGCCAGCTGCGCGGGCAGGAGGGCGACCGCCAGGTGCCCGATGCCCGCCTCTGCGCGGTCGCGGGCCTGGGCGGCAATAATCATTCCACCACCATCCTTGCGAGGAACTGACCATGGGCGTTCCCATCTATCCCGTCCATCTGGAAGACCCGCTGTTCCAGGGCTTCTATGACGGCCTCGATGCCGGCGAACTGCGCATCACCGCCGACGCCGAAACTGGCGAATGGGTCTGGTATCCACCAGAAGTCATCCCCGGAAAGCCCGATTCCGTGCTGGAATGGCGCCCGGTCTCGGCCGAGGGCAAGGCCTATAGCTTCACCACCGTGATCCGCAGCCTGCTGCCCGGCGACCACAAGGCTGAAGTCCCCTACACCGTCATCCTGTTCGAGCCCGACGATGCGCCGGGCGTGCGGATCGCGGGCATATTGGTCGATGATGAAGGCGTGGAACCGGCCTGCGACATGCGCCTGCGCTTCCGCCCGGTCGAAGCGGGCGATCACCGCATCGCCGGCTTCGCGCCGGTGCGCTGAGATGGAGGTCAACCGGCGCACGGCCCTGTTCGGCGGCGCGGCACTCGCGCTCGCCGGCTGCACCCGCGCCAGCACGCCGCGTGCCTCCACGGTCCCGGCACCCCTGACCCCGGCGAATTTCAGCCTGGTCATCGACGGCCTCGACCATGCCGAGGGCGTCGCCAGCGCCCCCGACGGCCGCCTGTTCCTGTCCAACAGCGGCGGCGCGATCGGTATTCTGGCGCCGGGCCAGCCGCTGCGGCAGGTCGGCGCCCCGCTCGCTGCCAATGGCGTCGCCGTCGATACGCAGGGCCGCGTGATCGTCGCGAATATGGGCCTGCTCAAGCAGCAGCCCGGCCCGCTCCAGCGCATCACCCTCGAAACCGGCACGGTCGAAACGCTTGTCTCGGAACTGGAGGGACGCCAACTCGTCGCCTCCAACGGCCCCGCCACCGCGCGCGATGGCAGTATCTATTGCACCCACAGCAGTTGGGGGCCGGTCGCCAATATCGGCACTACCACGCCGGCCGGCTTCATCTACATGATCCGGCCGAACGGCAGCGCCGCGATCGTTGCGCGCGACCTGCGCGGGGTCAACGGCCTCTGCCTCGACCGGGACGAACGCCATCTCTATGCCTCGCTGACCGCCGAAGGGCGCATCCGCCGCTGGCGCCGCAACGCCGACGGCACCCTTGCCGACCCGCAGGATTTCGGCCCGCAACTCGGCACCGTCGTCCCCGACCAGACGGTCAAGGCGATCCTGGCACTGCCGCCGCAGGAAAAAGCGGCGCTGGGCTATTGCGACGGCATCGCCTTCGACATGGCCGACAATCTCTGGATCACCCTGCCCTTTTCCAACCGGCTGGTCGCGCTGACGCCGCAGGGCCGCCAAGTCGACATTCTCCACGATCCCGCCGGCGAAAAGATCGCGATGCCGACCAATCTCTGCTGGGGCGGGCCGGACCGCCGCACCCTCTATGTTGTCTCGCGCGGCAAGGGCATGATCGTCCAGGCCCGCACCGCCATCGCCGGCGCCCCGCTCGCCAACTGGCCGACGGGATAAAAGAGATTCGTCATTGCGAGCGCAGCGAAGCAATCCATCTCGCGCCGGTGGATTGCTTCGCTGCGCTCGCAATGACGGCATGGGGTGATCTCATGTCCTTCCGCTCTCGCGATCAGGCCATCTCGATCACCACCTTGCCCTGCGCCTTGCGATCCATGATCCAGCGGATCGCTTCCCGGCTCTCGTCAAAGCCGAAGCGCGCGCCGATCGCCGGCCGCAGCCCGCCCTGTTCATACCAATCATAAAGCTGCGCCATATTGGCCGCATGGATGTCCGGCTCGCGCCGGCTGTGCATCCCCCATGTCACGCCGACGATCGACGCCGTCTTCACCAGCGGCAGGTTCAATGGGATCGCGGGAATGGTCCCGGCGGCAAAGCCGACCACCAGATAGCGCCCGTCCCAGCCCATGGTGCGAAAGGCCGGCTCGGCCAGATCGCCACCGACCGGGTCGAAGATCACATCAATGCCGCGCTCTCCGGCCAGCGCCTTCACCGCCTGCTTGATGTCGACCTCAGCATAATTCACCGTCTCGTCGGCGCCATGCGCCCGCGCCAGATCCAGCTTCTCCGCGCTGGACGCCGCCGCGATCACCCGCGCACCCATGCGCTTGCCGATCTCCACCGCCGCCAGCCCGACGCCGCCCGCGGCGCCCAGCACCAGCAGCGTCTCGCCGGCCTGCAACCGCCCGCGTTGGCGCAGCCCGTGCAGCGCCGTCGCATAGACCATGGTGAAACCGGCCGCGACGTCGAAGCCCATCGCATCGGGAATGATGCTGGTGCGGAAAGCCGGCGCCACCGCCTGCTCGGCAAAGGCGCCCTGGAACGGGATCGCCGCCACCCGGTCGCCGACCCGAAAACCGCTGACGCCCTCGCCGATCGCTTCCACCACCCCAGCCGCTTCGCCGCCGGGGATGAAGGGCAAGGGCGGCTTGGTCTGGTAGAGATTCTGGATCATCAGCGCGTCGGGGAAATTGACGCTCGCCGCCCGCACCGCCAGCCTGATCTCGCCCGGCCCGGGCTGGGGCACGGGCACATCGCGGAACGCCAGTTGCTCGGGCGCGCCATGCGCCTCGCACATCAGCGCCCGCACGGATCAGCTACCCAGAAACTGCTGGCGCATCTTGTAATAATCGTCGCTCGGATATTTCTCGCTATGCTGTCCCGCCGGCCAGTCGGCATAGGGCGTCTGCGCCGGTTCGGGCGGCGAGGTATAGTCGGACAGGCCCCGGCGACGGATGATCTTCCACACTCCGTTCCGCCGCTCCAGATCGTCGAGATAGCGACCCTGGAAGAAGACATCCTCCTCGCCCCCGCCGTCCTTGCGGTCTCGCCGATGCTGCGCGAAATAATAGCATTCGGAAAATGCCTTGTCCCCCTTCACCTCGACCGAGACATTGGTGATGTGGTGGCAGGCATATTTCAGCGTCGACACGATCTTGAACGCGAAGCCGACGAAATCGGACGACTTGCCCTCGAACTTGCCATGCTTGTGCGTCGATTCCGGCCAGAACAGCGATCGCAGCAGCGCCTCGTCCGCCCGGTCATTGGCCCGCGCATAGGCATAGAGGAGTTCGGTGATCGCCTGCTTGGACTCGATGATGTCCAGCCGCTGGGCCATGTCCATGCCGCTCCCCTTTCCCCTGGGCGCGGCGGCCGATGCTTCGGCGGCGGCGGCCATGCCGATCGGCAGCGCCAGCATGGCGGCCAGCGTGCCGCGACGATTGCGTTCTTCCATGCTCATTCTCCCGGATTTTCCAGCAGGCCCGGCTCGGCGCGCAGGCGCGGCAGCACGTCCGTCTCGAACAGGCGCAGGCTGCGCCACGACACTTCGGGGTCTAGCCCGCCCAGTAGCGCGTGGAAGGTGACGGCGGTGCCCCGGCCCAGGCCTTTGAGATATTCGAAACATGCGTCGGGCGTCAGCACCTTGATGTTCGGCATCGCCTTCAGCCCCTCGATCGTCTCGGCGGGCTGGTAGCGGGTCTGGCCGGTGCCGCGCTCCTTGGCCCATTCGGCATAGGCGTTGGTCGCATAGGCGACATGCGGCGCCACCAGCGGCCAGTCGCGGTCCGGATCGTCGGAGACATAGAGGAAGCTCGCCGCCGGCTTGCGCAGTTCCTCGGGCGGCGGGAAGCCGGCCTTTTCCCGCTCTTCCTTGTAGAGGGTGAACAGGTCGGGATGGCCGGGGAAATATTGATAGCCGCCCTTGGCTGCGCGGATCGCCGACTTGTCGGTCGACCCGCCCATGTAGATTTTCGGCCCGCCCGGCGTTGCCGGGGCCGGCGTCACCCGCACGGTGCGCTCGCGAAACTCGAACGGCTCGCCGGTCCAGGCCTGCTTCAGCGTGGCCATCGCCTCGTTCATGATCGCCAGCCGCTTGCTGATGTCCTTGCCGAACATCTCGAACTCATGCGGGCGATAGCCCATGCCGGCGGTCAGCCACACCCGGCCGGGCGCGATATTGTCCAGCACCGCCAGATCCTCGGCCAGCCGCAGCGGATCGTGCATGGTGACGACCAGTGCCGACAGATGCGCGACGATAGTGTCCGTCGCGCCCAGAATCGACGCCGCCTGCACCATGGAGGACGGGCAATAGCCGCCCTCCGCGCCATGATGCTCGGCCAGGAACACCTGCGTGAATCCCAGCTTGTCGGCCCATTGCGCCTGCTCGATCGCAGTGCGGTAAAGCACGGGATGCGGCGCGCCGAAATCCGGCCGGTTCATGTCGTAACGAAGGTTCAACTGCACCCTTTGGGTTCCTCTTCCCGATTATTGGCTGTTGGTTCAGGCGGCCGAGACGCGCGACTGGATGCGGCCGGTCACGTCCGCCGCCTGCATCGCCTTGCCGCTGTTGATCAGCGCGTCGATCGCGTCCGGCGCATAGCCGATCTCGGCCAATATCTGCCGCGTATGCTCGCCCAGTCGCGGCGCGGACTTGCGCGCATGGCCCGGCGTGTCGCTCAGATGGATGAAGCTGCCGAACTGGCGGACATGGCCATACATGGAATCGAAATTCTCGATCACCCGGTTGCTGGTCACCGCCCAGTCCTGCCACAGCGCCTCGCGCACCCAGCTCTTGGCCGCCGGTATCTCGCACGGTACACCCGCCGCATCGAGCAGGGCGAAGGCCTCCGCGCTTGTCTTGTCGGCAAACCAGGGCGCCAGCGCCGCGAGCAGCGCCGCGTCATGCAGCGACCGTTCCTTTGGCGAGGCAAAGCGCGGATCGTCGATCAGCCCAGCCTGCCCCACCGCCCGCGCCAGCGCCGCGAAGCGATCGTCCTGCCGGCAGGCAATGCAGAGCCAGCCGTCGCTGGTGCGATAGAGCCGGTCGAGCGCATTATAGCCCGCCTGATCCTTGTCGAGACGGAAGCCATAGACGACCTGCTTGTCGGCATCCAGGAAATGCTCGGACGTGGTCCACAGGCTCGAATGGAGCTGGGGTATCTCCATATAGTCACCGACGCCGCTGATCGCGCGCCGCTCCAGCCCCATCAATATGCCCGCCGCACCCAGGAAGCCGTTATTATAATCCTCATTGCCGAATACCGACCGGGTCGGCGGATTGCCCGCGCCGCCGCCTTCGTAGAGCAGGCCGGTCCAGCCCGACACCAACGGCGCAAAGCTTTTCAGCAGCGACTTGGGGCCCCTGGAGCCATAGCCGGGCAGATAGACATAGAGCAGGCGCGGATTGATCTTCGACAGCGCCTCATAGCCGATGCCCAGCTTGTCGGCCTTGCCGGGGCGCAGATTATGGGTGACGACATCGGCCTCAGCCACCAGCTTCAGCGCCGCCTCCAGCGCCTCGGGCTGCTTCAGGTTCAGCACGATATCGCGCTTGCCGCGCTGCGCCGCGTCGAAACAGTCGGGCAGCGGCCGCATCTGGTCGCCATCGGGCGTCTCGACCTTGATGACGTCGGCGCCCAGGTCCGACAGCAGCCGCCCGCCAAAGCCGACCGCGAAGAAGGACGAGAAGTCCACCACCTTGATGCCTTCAAGCGGCCGGTCGATCGGCTTGCCCGCCGCCGCCAGTTCGCCCCGCTTGCGCGCGATCAGATCGGTCAGTGCATCATTGTCGGCGCCGATCGCAGGCGCTGGGCGCGGCGCGGCGCAGGGCGTGCGATCGAACCGCACGGCGGGTGCGGCCTGATAGATGGTGCCGAATTCCGCGTCCGGCAGCGCAATCCGCTGGCCGACAAATTCCACCTGCTCGTCCAGCAGTACTTCGGCCGGTTCCAGCACCGGCAGCGCCGCCACATCGGCCGCCTGGAACAGCGCGATCCATTCGGCGCGCGGGCGCGCCTTGAACGCATCGAAAATCTCGACGCGGGCGATATGATATTCATCATCGCTCAATGGCACCGACATTTCCGCCGCGCCCTTGACCACCGACACCCGGTCGCCAAAGCCCAGCTGGTCCATCGCCGCCTTGAAGCCGCCCTGGCCGCCGGTATGGATCTGCAGGAACAGGCCGTCCCCGCATTCGAACATGCCGGTCACCAGCCGGGTCCGGCCAAACCGGTCGACCGCGCCGGAATCCCCCGCCTTGATGTAGGAAATCCCCTCTTCCTGCCACCAGTTGTTCATCGGCGACTGGGCCAGCATCGCGTCGAGCAGCGAGGATTCCACCCTCTGCCCCTTGCCACTCGTTCGCCGCGCCCGGATCGCCGTCAATGCACCGATCACGCCCAGAAACGCCTGACCATAATGAAGCGCGGGATGCCCCAGATAGACAGGCCCTTCGCGGAACGGGCTGGACTTGTCGATCATCGTGCCCAGCAGCGCCGCCGCCAGCCCCTCGCCGCGCGGCCGGTCGGCAAAGGGTGTGTCCGCGCCATAGGCGGTCAGCGCCGACACGATCAGCTCCGGATAATCGCGCGCCAGGCTCTCGCCGTCCAGGCCAAGCGCCTTCGCCTCCCCTTCCTCCAGCGCATGAATGAAGATGTCCGCACCGCTCAGCAGCCCGCGCAGCGCCGCCCGGTCGTCCGCATCAGCCACGTCCAATTCGACGCTGCGCTTGGAGCGGTCCCAGCTCTTGCGGGTCAGTTCATGGGCGAAATAGGCGCCGCCCCTGGGCTCGACCTTCAGCACGTCGGCGCCATGGTCGGCTAGCAGCATGCCCGCAATCGCGACCGGCATTTCGGTCGACAGCTCGATAACGACAAGATGGTCCAGAGGGCCGGGCATCACGCACTCCTGTTTGGCGGTCTGCGCCGCCTCTTGTTCGGATCTGGGCGGTAGTGCGCGGAATCGCGCCTCCGACCTTTCCCTTGAAACAGACACGCTTTTTCCCGGCAGCGCAAGTAATATTGCACTATAGGTTCAAATTCATTCCTTGCTCGTCAGCCGTGCCGGATCATAGCGTGGCCGGTCCATCTGAAAACTGTCGCCGTTGCGCACATACCAGCCGCTGCCATGGGTGCGGCCGATCAATTTCATCGCCGGCGTGTCGAAATAGACCCGCTCGCGATCGGTGATGAACTCGTCGCGGATATGCGCCATCAATATCTCGCCGATGATCACCGTCTGCATCGTGCCGATGTCCATCGCCGCGACCTTGCGGCATTCGAAGCTGACCGGGCTACTGGCAATCAGCGGCGGTGCCACCAGCACCGACGGCGCGGTCTCGATCCCGGCATAGTCGATCTCGCTGACATCGGCCGGCGCATCGACGCTGCAATGGTTCATCTTCTCGGCATCATCCTCGCACACCAGGTTCACGACGAACTCGCCGGTGGCGATGATATTGGTCGCCGTGTTCTTCAGGCCGCGCGATACCGGCTCCTTGAGCAGGCCGAGCGCCACCAGCGGCGGCTCGGTGCCGACGCAGTTGAAGAAGCTGTAGGGCGCGGCATTGACCACGCCCGCTTCGGACCGGGTGGTGATCCACGCGATCGGACGCGGGGTGATGGTCGAATTGACGATCTTGTAGCGGGTCGCCATCGGCAGGCTGCGCATGTCGAACTGCATGACTTATTCCTTCGCCCCAGTTGCGCCCTTCGCGGCAGCCTTCGCCGCTGCGCGTGCCTTGAACGCCTCGCGGGCGCGGGGCACCTCCTCCCCCGCCTGGCAGGTATGGCAATAGACCAGTTCCAGCGCATGATTGGCCGACAGGTCGCCGCTTTCCGCCTGATCCAGCAGCCGCTTGGTCAGTTCGACCGCATGGGCGTTGCCGCCGCCAATCGTCGCGCCCAGCGCCAGCGCCTGCGCGACCGCCTCGCCCGGCGGGACCAGCCGGCTGACCAACCCCAGGCTCAATGCCTCGGCCGCCTCCAATGTCCGCCCCGAAAAGATGATCTCGGCCGCGCGTGCCCGCCCCAGTTGCCGGGTCAGGAACCAGGCCGCGCCGCCATCGGGTACCAGCCCGAAATCCAGGAATGGCGCACCGAACCGCGCATTGTCAGCAGCGAAAATCATGTCGCAGGCCATCGCCAGGCTCCAGGACACGCCATAGGCGCCGCCCTCCACCGCCGCTACGGTCGGGATCGGCAGCGCGCGCAGCCGGCGGATGATCCGCTGCCCCATCTCCAGCCGCGCTGCTAGCCGCAGCGCACCCTCGCCCCGCGCCGGCGGCAGCTTCACGTCGCCGCCATTGCTGAAATAGCCTTCCGCGCCGCACAGCAGCAGCATCCGCGCCGGCGTCGCATTTTCCAGCCGGTCGAGTGCAGCGGAAAACTGCTCCCACATGGTGAAGGAGACGGTGTTCTTCGCGCGCGGCCGGTTGAGGGTGATGACGGCCACGCCATCCGCGCGCAGCTCGAACAACAGTTCGGGGTCTTCGCTCGGCGCGCTCATCTCACTCTCCCATGCTGATGCCCATGTCGGGCCTGGGGCATGCCTAGACGAGGCGCGCACCATGATGCAAGAAAATTTGCATCATGGTGCAGATTCAAGCCACTTTCGTCTTGGTCTTGGGCGACATCGGCAGCGCGTCCATGCCGCGCTCGGCAATGTCCTTGATCAGCGCTTCGACTTCCTTGCGCGCCGCGCCCTTCAGCGAGCCGAGCAGGCAGGACAGATAGCTGCTGACCAGCCGGACGATCACCTCGTCATCGGGTATGCGACCCTGCGCCCAATCGTTGATGGTCGCATATTCGAAGCGCACCAGATCATCGACCAACTTGTCGACCTGCACCCAGGGCTGCAGCTGCTTCGTGGCGTCGAGCGCCTCGATCCACTGCTTGTTATGATGGATGGCCGGCGAGTGCATCGCGGTCCAGATGTCGCGGTCGACATCCGAACTGAAATAGAGCGCCATGATCGCCTTGATATAGTTGCGGATCTTCCGGTTGCGCTGGACGACCGAGATCATCCGCTCCAGATTATGCTGCATCGTGCCGGGCGGGCTCGAATAGACGATGCGGCTGACATATTCGTCGAAATATTCCTGGATCGCGGTGGCGATCATGCGCTCGCGGGTCTGGAAGGCGTTGTAGAGCGTCCGCTTGGCGACACCCGCGCGCTGGCCGATCTCGTTCATGCTCAGCGCCGCGATCCCCTGTTCGGCGATCACCTTGCGCGTTTCCTCCAATATCCGGCGACGGCGTTCGATGATCGCCGGACTGGAATAGGTCTGCGGCCGATCGCCATTTTCCTTGAGGTCAGCCATGTCCTTGTCCGTCGTCAAATTCGCTCATCCTCCCCGAGGCGCGCCCGGCGGGGGCACGTAACCGACGATCATAACGCAATTGCATGAACGTGCAAATTTGATGCCGCACGGTTGGACTTTGTGCAAGCCCCCGCTCGGCGCAGACAAGGAGCCCCGCCTCCCGATGAAAGGAAGCGGGGCGAAGCAGCATCCGCCACAAGGGGACGGATGCCATGGGAGGTCAGTTTGCCTTGGGCGCGGTTTCCCGCGCGCGCTGGCGGATATAGTGGCGCAGCCCTTCCAGATCGGCGTCGCTCAACTGCTCGAAGGCGCCCATGCCGCGCGCCATCAGCGCCCCGTCATGCACCACCGACTTGAACGTCTCCGCGTCCAGCGGCACCGCCGACTTGCGCAGGTCCGGCGCGGCGCCGCCCGCCATCATGCCCGCGCCATGACAGATGACGCAGCTGCTATTGTAGATGCCGCCGCCGACCTTGGCCTTGGCAGCGTCGACGGTGAAGGCCGGATCATCCTGGATCGGCTCGTCCACCGGCTCGAACTTGGGCAGCGCCTTGGTGCCGCCGATCGCAAAGGTCAGCACCCGACGCTGCTGCTGGCGATAATCCCAGTTGGGCACGTTGGGGAAGCTGCTGCGGAACCCGGTGATCACCGACACATATTGCTTGCCGCCGACCGTGTAGCTGATCGGCGCGGACAATATGCCGTTCTGCGCCGGGAAGGACCAGAGCTTGCGCCCGTCGGTCGCGGAATAGGCGTTGAAATTGCCGTCATTGGTGCCCTGGAACAGCAGGCCGCCACCGGTCGCCATGATGCCACCGTTGAACACGCCGGGCTGCGGCACCGACCAGGCGACCTTGTTGTTGGCGACGTCGAAGGCGACCAGCTTGCTCACCGCAGCGGGCGGCACCAGATTGGCGGGCGGCGCGCCCAGCCCGGTATTGACCATCATCCCCGGCTTGTAGGTCCAGTCCTTCACATTGGCCGGATCGACGAACACGCGGCCGCCCTCCATCACCGGAATATAGCTAAGGTTCGTCTTGGGACTGAACGCCATCGCCTGGACGCCATGCGCGCCATTGGGGAAGGGATACATCATGAACGGCTTGCCGTTCGGATATTGCGCCTCGGGATTGATCTCGGGCCGGCCGGTGACCAGATCGATCCGCTTGGCCCAATTCTGCTTGGCGAACTCGCCGGCCGAAATGAACTTCCCGGTCTCGCGGTCCAGCGCATAGAAGAAGCCGTTCTTGGGCGCATGCATCAGCACCGACCTCATCTTGCCGCCAATCTCGATATCGGCCAGCTCGATATCCATCGCATCGTTGAAATCGTGGCTGTTTTCCGGGTTCACCTGATAGTGCCAGGCATATTCGCCGGTCTTCACGTCGATCGCCACGATCGAGGCGAGATAAAGATTGTCGCCGCCGCCGGGCGAACGGATCTTCTGGTTCCACGGCCAGCCATTGCCGGTACCAAGGTAGATGCGGTCATATTTGGCGTCATAGGCCATGGCGTGCCACACCGTGCCGCCCCCGCCGAACTTCCACCATTCGCCGGTCCAGGTCTTGGCCGCCGCCTCCATCGCCTTGTTCTCGAAGCCCTTGGCCGGATCGCCCGGCACCACGAACCAGCGCCACGCCTTCTTGCCGGTCTTGGCATCATAGGCGGTCACATAGCCGCGGGTCGGGCTGTAATCCGCGCCGCCAAAGCCGACCACGATCTTGTCGCCGGCCACCCATGGCGGGCCGGTGATATAGCCGTTTTCCGCCTCGTCGAGCGTCTGGACCGACCAGCGCGGCTTGCCGGTCTTGGCGTCGACCGCGATCAGCCGGCCTTCGCGCGTGGCGGTATAGATCAGCCCGTCCTTGTAGGCGATGCCGCGCGTGCCCCAGCCGGCGCGCATCCGCCATTTCGCCTCCGGCTGGCTCGCGACGTCGGGATCATATTGCCACAACAGCTTGCCGGTCTTTGCGTCGAGCGCATGGACGACCGACAGGCCGACCGCAAAATAGAGGACGCCATCTATCGCCAGCGGCTGGGTATAGCTGTCATAGGTATCGATGTCGTAGGACCAGGCGAGGCCGAGCTTGCCGACATTGTCGGCGCTGATCTGGTCGAGCGCGCTATAATGCTGCTCCTTGTCGTCGCCGCCAAAGCTGGACCAGTTGGCGGTCGGACCGCCCGGCGCTGCGCTGTCCGCGCCGCAGGCGACCAGCCCGCTTGCCAGGGCCAGGATCGCCACGGCCGTCGACACTCTTCCCTTCATGTTCTCATCCTTCTCCGTGCGCCCCTGTTCGCGCCTCTTTATATTGCACCTTGGTGCAGATTCATGACCCTGTCAACGCGCCTGCGCGCTTGACAGCGATAATCCTCTCCAACATTATTATGCACCATAGAGCAAAATTGATGAGGGGATGATGGAGATGGTGCAGCGTCCTGTCGCCTGCGCGGCTACGGCCGTCGCTTTATGGGCAAGCCTTGGAAATGCCGCCCCTTCTTCGGCACCGCCCCGATTGTCCACCGCGTCCGGTCCGATCCGCGGCGTGGTGCGCGACGATGTCCGCTTCTTTGGCGGCATCCCCTATGCCGCGCCCCCGGTCGGCGCCAATCGCTGGCGCGCACCGCAACCGGTCCGCGCCTGGAAGACCGAGCGTGACGCCACGGGCTTTGCGGCTGATTGCCCCCAGCCACAGCGCAAAGATGACGCAGCCTTCCCCCAGGATGAAAATTGCCTGACCCTCAACGTCGCCTCCCCTGACCTTGGCGCCCGCAAATTGCCGGTGCTGTTCGTCGTCCATGGCGGCGCCTATTTCGTCGGCTCGGGTCGGGAGCCGTTCCGCAACGGTATGCCGCCGCTGGTCAAGCAGGGTGTCGTCCTTGTCGCCCCCAATTACCGCATCGGGCGGCTCGGCTTCTTCGCCCATCCCGCCCTGACCGCCGAAGCGCCCAAGGCGACCGCCAATTTCTGGCTGATGGATCAGGTCGCGGCGCTGCGCTGGGTCAGGCAGAACATCGCCCGCTTCGGCGGCGATCCCGACAATGTGACCATCATCGGCTGTTCGGCGGGCGGCTCCAGCATCAATGCGCTGATGGCGACGCCGATGGCCAGGGGCCTGTTCGCGCGCGCCAGCGCCCATTCGGCCGGCGGCCTGTTCAACGCCAACCGCCCTCTGCCCCAGGCGCAGGAACAGGGACTGGCCTTTGCCCAGCGCACCGGCGTGACCGGCGATGGCGCGCCATCGCTCGCTGCCCTGCGCAGGCTCAGTGTCGCGCAGGTGCTGGCCGGTGACAGCGGCGCGCCGGACTTTGGCGCAACCGTCGATGGCAGCTGGCTACCCGCTCCCCTTTCCACCCTGTTCGCAAAGGGCCAGATCGCGCATGTCCCGCTGATCAGCGGATCGACCAGCAACGAAGCCAGCGTCTTTGGCCTGATGGGCTTTGGCCGGGCGGAGATGGCACGCCGCTTCGGCATCGATCTGTCGGCCGTATCCGCCAGCTATGGCCTGTCCGACGAGGCGGAATTGCTGCGCCAGGTGCAGACCGACTTCCTGTTCACCTCGGCGGCGCTCGGCATGACCCAGTTGGCGGCCCGCGCCGGCCTGCCGACACGCGCCTATCAGTTCGATTTCGTGCCGCCCGACCAGCCCAGTTCGAAGCCCGGCGCGGACCATTGCGCCGACCGTCTGTTCTGGCTCGGCCAGTCTCCCTCGGCCGATACGGAAAGCCGGGCGCTCGCCAGGACCATGTCGGGCTGGATGCTCAACTATGTGCGGAGCGGCGATCCCGACGGCCCCGGCCTGCCGCCATGGCCCGCCACCCAGGACGGTCGCACCAACCCGCTGGTCATCGGCCAGCATATCGCCGCCGCCCCGGACTTCCGCGCCCGCCAGCTCGCCCCCTGGTTCGACAAATGGCAGCGGGAAAGCAGCCAGTCCTTCGGCTGGAAGCCAGCGCCATGAGCCTGCGGCTGGAGCATGACGGCGCAGTGGCGATCGTGACGCTCGATCGCCCCGACCGGCGCAATGCCTTCACCATGGCGATGCGCGGCGAGATCGCCACGCTGTTCGACAATCTGGCGCAGGATGACGGGGTTCGGGCGGTCGTCCTGACCGGCGCAGGGCGTCATTTCTGCTCGGGCGCCGATACCGGCGAAATGGGCGCCGCCGACAGTGCCGCTTTCCTCAAACGGATGCGCGCGCTCCACCGCATGATCCGCGCCATCATGGCCATGCCCAAGCCGGTCATCGCAGCGGTCGACGGCGTCTGCGTCGGCGCCGGCTGGAGCCTAGCACTCGCCTGCGATCTGATCCTCGCCAGCCCGAACGCCAGCTTCGCACAGTTGTTCGGCCGGATCGGCTATGCGCCCGACGCCGGCGCCATCTGGCAATTGACCCGGCTGGTCGGCCCGATGCGCGCGAAGGAAATCGTCTATAGCGGCCGGACGCTGACCGCCGATGAAGCCTTGCACCTCGGCTTCATCCTCTCGATCGAGGCGGAACGACCGGTTCGAGACGCGGCGATCGACCTGGCCACCCGCCTTGCGAAGGGACCGCCAGTCGCACAGGCGATGAGCAAACAATTGTTCGAGGCGACCACGCTATCCTTCGACCAGTTCCTCGACCGCGAGTTCATGGTCCAGCCCTTGCTCGCCACTACCGCCGATCATCGCGAGGGACTGGCCGCAACGCGAGACAAGCGCGCCCCGAACTTCATCGGCCGATAATCCCTTCATCAGCCTTGCCATCATGATCTCCATGGGGAACGGTGCAGCACGCCCCTGTCAATTTTGCTGTCCATCAGGTTCTTCATGGTCTTCACCGATATCGCCACCCGCACCTACAACCATAATTGGCGGCTTGACCCGATCGTCCGCAGCCTGCTCGACACCGATTTCTACAAGCTGCTGATGCTGCAGATGATCCGGCAGCAGCATCCCGACGTCCAGACCACCTTCAAGCTGATCAACCGCACCGATCGGGTACGCCTGGCCGACATCATCGATGAAGGCGAACTGCGCGCCCAGCTCGACCACGCCCGCTCCCTACGGTTCGGCAAGAAGGAACTGATCTGGCTGGCGGGCAACAGCTTCTATGGCCGGACCCAGATGTTCAGCCCGGATTTCATCGCCTGGCTCGCCGACTTCCGACTGCCGGAATATGAGCTGCGCCAGGTCGATGGCCAATATGAGCTGCGCTTCCACGGGCTCTGGATCGAGACGATGATGTGGGAGATTCCGGCGCTCGCCATCATCAACGAATTGCGATCGCGCGCGGCGATGAAGGGGCGTGGCCGCTTCGCGCTCGACGTGCTTTACGCCCGTGCCAAGGCGAAATTGTGGGAGAAGGTCGAGCGCCTGAGCGCGCTGCCCGATCTCGTCATCTCCGACTTCGGCACGCGCCGTCGCCACGGCTTCCTGTGGCAGCGCTGGTGCGTCGAGGCCCTCAAGGAAGGGCTCGGCGACCGCTTCATTGGCTCATCCAACGTGCTGCTGGCGATGGATGCCGACCTGGAGGCGATCGGCACCAATGCGCATGAACTGCCTATGGTGCTGGCGGCACTGGCGCCGGACGATGCAGCACTGGCCCGCGCGCCCTATGCGGTTCTGGAACAATGGCAGGCCCATTATGGCGGCAATCTGCGCATCGCCCTGCCCGACGCGTTCGGCACCGCCGCCTTCCTGAAGGACGCGCCGGACTGGGTGGCCGACTGGACCGGTTTCCGCCCCGACAGCGCGCCACCGATCGAGGCGGGTGAGCAGATCATCCGCTGGTGGCAGGAAAAGGGGCGCGATCCGCGCAGCAAGCTGCTGATCTTTTCCGATGGCATGGACGTCGACAGTATCGAGGCGACCTATCGCCATTTCCATGGCCGCGTGCGGATGAGCTTTGGCTGGGGCACCAATCTCACCAATGATTTTCGCGGCTGCGCCCCGTTCGAAACCGACGGGCTCGACCCGATCTCACTGGTGTGCAAGGTGGTGGACGCCAATGGCCGCCCGGCGGTCAAGCTGTCGGACAATCCCGCCAAGGCGACCGGTGATCCGACCGAGATCGATCGCTATCTGCGCGTCTTCGGCGGCGACGGGCGAAAGGCAGTCGCCGTCCAGGTCTAGCCACAACGGACATGCACCTTGGTCTCTTCATTGGTCCCGCGCAGCGTCGCCATCATTGCCGGCAGCTGATCCAGCGCGATCGCGTTGCTGATGATCGCCTTGGGGTCGACATGCCCCTTGTCCATCTGGTCGGCGATGTGCAGGAATTCCGCCATGCGGTAGCCGACGGCAAATTGCAGGTTGGCGCATTTATAGGATGCCAGCGCCGGAATGACCGCATCCGGCGCCGTGCAGAAGCCCAGCGACACGATCCGCCCGAATGGCGCGACATGGTTCACCGCCCGCCCCAGCATCCCGTCCACCCCGACAGCCTCGAACACGATCCGGGGCGCGCCGCCCAGCGCTTCGATCACCTGCCCCTTTTCCTCGTCGCCGAAAGAAAAGAAGGCATCGGCACCCATGGCGATCGCCAGATCGCGCCGCCGGGCGGATCGCGACAGGACCACGATCCGCCCCGCCCCCAATCGCCGCGCCCAGTAGATGGCATAGAGCGCAACCGTGCCGCCGCCAAGCACCAGCACCGGGTCGCTGGGGCGGATATCGGCAAAGCGCGCGCCATACAGGCTGACGGCCAGCGGCTCGATCAGCGCGCCATCGGCCAGGGACAGGGTTTCGGGCAGGCGCACCGCCGCATCGGCCGGCACCACCGCAAATTCGGCAAAGCCCCGCATCGCGCCGCCCGGCTTTGCGCCGCACAATACCGGATTGCCATGTTCCTGGCAGGGACTGCACTGGCCGCAGCCGATCGAGGGCATGACCGCGACCCGGTCGCCAGCCCGAAAGCGATCGACACCCGCGCCGACGTCCACCACTTCGCCGGCATATTCATGGCCGATCTGCACGCCGCGGCCATAATCCCATATGCCGCCCCTGGTCATCGACAGGTCGGTGCCACAGATGCCGCAGCGGTGGACGCGGATCAGCAATTCCCTCATGGCCGGTCGCGGATCGGGCAGGTGGGCGATGACGATCGGCTGGCCATCGCCCGGATAGATGGCCGCCTTCATCGCCCTGCCTCCGCCAGGTCGAAGCGCGCCACATAATCGCCGAACGCCGACCGCACCTCTTGCGCACTCATGCCATAGTCAGCGATCGAATAGCGATGAACGCCATGCTGCATCTCGGGCTTGTCCGCGATCCGCTGTGCCATGGCCATGCGCGTCGCATCGGGCATCTCCATGCCGATAAAGGCATAGATTCGCTCCAGCACGGCCATGGGCTGCGCATGGAAATCGCCATGGACGATATCGAGCAATTGGCCCGGATGGCGTTCCGCCACCTTTTCCGCCTTGCGCACGGCATGGGACCATTTGGCCGTTTCGCGTGCCAGCATCAGCGCGCCGCGCTCGGCCGCCCGCCCTTCCTCCATCGCCCCATGCCCCGCCATCAGCAGCGACACGAGCGAAGGCAAGGCCTTGGCCGGATCGCGATGGGTCTGGATCACCTTTGCATCGGGAAAGACGGCAAAGAGCAGGTCAAGATTTTCGATATGGCCGGGATTTTTGAGCAGCCAGCGCTTGTCCGGGTCGTTGGCACCGATCAACTGCACACAGCGGCGATAATGGTCATAGCCCGCCGCCTCGCTCTGCGCGCACCACCAGGCATCATAGCTCGCCGCCGACCAGCCGCAGCTCCACAGGTTGGAGACAAAGGACTGGCGCAGCAGCATGCAGCATTCATGCACTTCCTCGGCCGCGACATGATGCGCGGCCCGCTTGGCTGGTGCATCGACATAGCGCCGCTCCAGCAAGGCGACCGAACGGCAGAAATCGGCATCGTCCTGCCAGCTTTCGACCGGTGGACGCGGACGCGGCGTATCGAGCAGCCAGCTTTGCAACCCCTGGAAGCGCGGATCGACCGCCATCAACCGATGCAGCGCCGTGGTCCCGGTGCGTGGCACGCCGGTGATGACGACAGGGCTCAGGATCGGCCGGGCATCGAAGCCCGGATGCGCCTTCATCGCCGCGATCGCACTTGCCCGGCCGCGCAGAACACCCACCACATGGCCCCAGGCGGTGCGCCGCCCCGCCGCGGTAAAGCGCGGATCATAATCCATCGACCGGAGCAGCACGCGAAGCCCCGGCAGATAATCGTCAGGGCCAAAATCATCATGGCTGGTTTCGGCCATCACCAGATCGTGCAGCTGATCGAGCGCGGCGGCGAAGCGTAGCGGCGGTTCATAACCGTTCGATATCATTGGCAATCCCCTCCCTTTCACCAGCGCCGCCGACGCTGGCAGGCCCGCACCCGCAGCCGCAACTCCTCGGCGCGCTGCTGCGGCGTAACGATCGGCGTGTCGGCGGGCAAATGGGTGCGCAACGCGTTCAGCTTCACCCGCGTGATGGTCGGCACCGGCGCGCTGTCGCAATCATACCAGCGGCCATAGATGCCACCTTCGCGATAGCCGGCAGGATCGAGCCAGTTGGGCACGCCGGGGTCTTCCAGCGCGATGACGGCCCGATATTTGCCGTCACGGCTCAGCTTCGCATAATGGCCGTTGCTGCTGGACAGGCGATAGACATATTCCAGCGCGTTGAAATAGGGGTCGTTAAGCTGGATATTCCAGTAGGGCGCACGGGCGGGAATATCGGTCTCGATGATCAGCGCCTCATCGGCGTCGAACTGGAAGCAGGCCGGCCAATAGACCTGCTTGGCAAGCGCGCCGGGCATCCGCACCGGCTCGAACCGGTTGAAACCAACCCGCTCCTTCACGCCATTCTGCATCGGATAATAAAGCCGCGTCTTGCGACCAGGGAATTTTGCCATTTCCCGGATGCGCGCGACAATCTCCTCCGGCGAAAGGCGCGGCTTGGGCGGCACCGGATCCAGACATTCGATCGTCAGTTGCGGATCGACCTCGTTCAGCCAGTCATAGCTGCGATAGCGCACCATCAGCCCGCCCGCCTGGGGATCGATCGGCGCCCATTTGCCAGCATAGCCTGCTGGGCGCTGGGCGCTCAGGATCAGTTCGAAATGCTCCCCCGGCTCCAGCCCCAGATCGCTGTCGTCCACCTCATGATGGCCATTGGGTCGGGGCATTTCATCGACCGTCCCGGACAAGGCCCTTTGGGTGGTGAAGCTCAATATCTTGCAACTGCCCCGATTGCCGGCGATGCGGTAGGTCAGATCCCCGCGGATCGGCGACTGGAGGTAGATATCGTCCGGATTGGGCTGGAGCGTATAGACCGGGTTCCACAAGGGGGCCCAATCGGGATGCTCCGGCGTGGCATGGAAATAGGCGAAATAGGCATAGGACAGGCTGGTCATCGTCTGGCGATAGACGTCGGCGCGATAGGCCGGATCGTCGGGGCGCCAGGTGTCGCCAAGATTGGCGACCGCACTCTCCAGATCAGTCAGATAGGCCAGGATGTCGGGTTCGATGATCATGATGGCATGCCTCTCCTCTGCCACTGGCGGGCAGCATATAGATAGTATTCACTATCATTTGATTTTAGGAGAGGCCCCGGCCCGAGATCGCCGGCGCGATGGATCGCGGTTCAGCGCCGCATGAACCCCATCCAGCGCAGCAGGCAATAGCTCACACCAGCCGCCCCGGCCGCCACCAATGTCGCGGTCAATGTGCCATGGGCCGCATTAGCAAAGGGCATGCCCCCGGTGTTCATGCCGAACAGCCCCGTGACCAGCGTCGCCGGCAGCATCAACGCAGTGATGATCGACAGGATATAGAGATTCTGGTTGGTCCGTTGCGCCGCCTGGATATCCAGTTCATCGCGCAGCAACCGCAATTGCGCCTGCCCTTCCAATATGTCGGCGTCCAGCGCCTGCAACCGCTGGGTCAGTTTCTCGACCGTGGGCAGCAGAGCGTCCGGCAGTTCCTCGTCCCGTTCCAGCCGCTGGAACACGCCCCGCGCGCCGGCAAGCAGGCGATGCAGTTGTGCGAGCCGGCGGCGAATACCGACCAGGTCGCGCGGCTGGGGCGGATGATGCCCCTCCAGAAAGGCATCCTCGGCGCGCTGGATGTCCGCCGACAGGCTGCGGCTGATATCGGCAATATTTTCGGCAATGGCGCCGACCAGCAGGTCCAGCGCCTGCGCCCCGCCGATCACACCCTTCGTCCGCTCCAGCCGATGGCGCGCGATGTCGGCGCAGCGCAGCGGATGCAGCCGGGTGGTCAGCATCAATGTCGGCGTCAACGCCATGCGCAGTGCCCCAACCCGCGCAGTATCGGCCACATCGAAATCCCGCTCGAAATCATGCAGGACGCAGCCGACCGTGTCGCCATCGACCAGCGCCCGCTGATGCGTATCGGGCGACAGGATCAGTTCGCGCACCGCCTCGGGCAGCATCGCCGCCCCCTCGATCCATTGCCGCGTGCCATGGTCGGCCAGGTTCAGGTGCAGCCAGCGAAAACCGCCCGTCGTCCCGCCATCGCAATGATCGACCGGCCTGATCGCGTCAGGCGCGAAGTCCAGCCCCCAGATCAGCCCCGGCCCCATGCCCGGAACCGGTAATATGATGGGGATCAGCGGGGCGTTCCGGTCGCCGATATGCCGCTCCTGTCGATCAGAAGATCTGCGCGAAGACCATATATAGCAGCCCTGCGAGCAGGATCGAACAGGGCAATGTCAGCACCCAGGCCATCAGCAGGTTGCGTACCGTCGCCATCTGCAGACCCGATCCATTGGCCGCCATCGTGCCGGCCACGCCCGACGACAGGACATGGGTGGTCGAAACCGGCAGGCCCATATGGTCCGCGCCGAAGATCGTCGCCATCGCCACCAGTTCGGCCGATGCCCCCTGTGCATAGGTGAGGTGCGTCTTGCCGATCTTCTCACCCACCGTGACCACGATCCGCCGCCAGCCGACCATAGTGCCCAGCCCCAGCGCAAAGGCGACGGCGATCTTCACCCAGGTCGGGATGAAGCGGGTGCCCGCATCAAGCGAACCCTTGTAGGTCGTCAGCGCCGTCATCTTCGCTTCGGAAAGCCCCGCCGCCTTCTCCTTGCCCAGCCGCTTGATCGCTTCGGAGGCCAGATACATGTCGTTGCGGATGTTGGACACGGCAGCGGCCGGCACCTGCGCCAGCGATCCATAATTCATCACCTGCCGATCGACATCGGCGATCAGCACCGACAGCGCCGGCATGGTCGTGTCGGCAAAGCGCTTGTCGGCGATATAGCGCGTGACCTGCGCCCGCGCCTCGGCCGGCTGCATCATGGCGGGCGCGCGCTGGCCTAGCGCCGCCGTGGCGGCAATCGAATTAGCGTGGAATTCGGTGGTGTAGCGCGCCGGCACCGCGCGGTTGAGCGCATAGGCGGTCGGCACCGTGCCGATCAGGATCAGCATGATGAGGCCCATGCCCTTCTGTCCGTCATTGGAACCATGGGCGAAGCTGACGCCGGTGCAGGTGAAGATCAGCAACGCACGGATCCACAATGGCGGCGGCATGCCATTTTGCGGCTCGCGATAGAGCGCCTTGTTGCGGACAAGGACTTTCATCGCCACGAACAGCAGCGCCGCCAGGCCAAAGCCGATCAGCGGCGAAAAGAGCAGCGCCTGGCCGATCTCGGTCGCCTTGCTCCAGTCGACGCCCGACGTGCCGCTCTTGCCGTGCAACAGCGCATTGGCAACGCCAACGCCGATGATCGATCCGATCAGCGTATGCGAACTGGACGACGGGATGCCCAGCCACCAGGTGGCGAGGTTCCACATGATCGCCGCGATCAGCAACGCGAACACCATGGCGAAACCCGCGCTGGACCCGACCTGCAGGATCAGTTCGACCGGCAGCAGGGACACGATGCCGAACGCAACTGCGCCGGTCGATAGCAGCACGCCAAGGAAATTGAAGAAACCGGACCAGACCACCGCGATATTGGCCGGCATCGCATTGGTGTAGATCACCGTCGCGACCGCATTGGCGGTGTCATGGAAGCCGTTCACGAATTCGAAGCCGAGCGCGATCAGCAGCGCCAGGAACAGCAGCAGGAAGGGCAGATAGGCGGTCGGTGCCACGCCCACCGCCGTCGCATCGCTATAGACGCTATAGACGACATAGATCAGCGCGGCGATGATGGCAGCGCCAAAGCCGATCGAGCCGGCCATGCCCAGCCCCTTGTCCATCTCGGGCCGGCGTGCCCCGCCAATTGCCACGCTTGCATTCATCGAATCGTCCCCGAACGGCAAATAATGTTAACCCTCTAGGTCCGCTGCATGACAGCCGCGTTGCGGTGCTGAAATCGAAGGAAAATTCGCGCCTGGCGCTTGCCCATCGGCAATCCGTCCGCCTAGGGTCGCCCCACATATAAGTTGGAGCGAAGATTTGGACGTCATTTCGGTCGTATTATTCCTGTTGCTGGCTGTCGTCGTCAGTGGCGCCTTGTCGCGCATGATGCCGATTTCCATCCCGACACCTCTGGTCCAGATCGCCCTTGGCGCGATCATCGGCCTGTCGACATCGCACAGGGTCGCGCTCGATCCCGAAATATTCCTTCTCTTGTTCCTGCCGCCTCTGCTGTTCCTCGACGGCTGGCGCATTCCCAAGGATGAACTGCTCAAGGACGCCTCGACCGTGGTCGAACTGGCGCTGGGGCTGGTGCTGACCACCGTCATCGGCATGGGCTTCTTCATCAACTGGATGATCCCGGCGATGCCGCTCGCCGTCGCCTTCGCCCTCGCCGCCGTGGTCTCGCCGACCGATCCGATCGCCGTGTCCGCCATCGCCGCGCGCGTGCCCATTCCCAAGCGCATGATGCACATCCTAGAAGGGGAATCGCTGCTCAACGACGCATCCGGCCTGGTCTGCCTGCGCTTTGCCATTGCCGCAGCGCTGACCGGCAGCTTCTCCGCCGGCGATGCCGCGCTCAATTTCCTCTGGCTGGCCTTTGCCGGCATCGCGATCGGCGTCGGCGTCACGCTCGTCGTGTCGCGCGCCAAGGCCTGGGTCACGCGCCGCTGGGGCGAGGAAACCGGGTCGCAGATCCTGGTCAGCCTGCTGATCCCCTTCGGCTCCTATATCCTGGCCGAACATGTCCATGCCTCCGGCATTCTCGCCGCCGTCGCCGCCGGCGTCACGATGACCTTCGCCGAAATCTCGCGCGAGGCGATGGCCGAAACCCGGATGCGCCGCAATTCGGTGTGGGACACGATCCAGTTCACGCTCAACGGCATCATCTTCGTGCTGCTGGGCGAACAATTGCCCGGCATCCTCGCCGAAGCGAAGCGCACGGTGGCGCTGACCGGCCATAGCGAACCCGGCTGGCTGGCGCTCTACACGGTCGCGATCGTCGTCGGCCTTGCTGCGCTGCGCTTCCTGTGGGTGTGGCTGTCGCTGCGCTTCACCATCCTGCGCAACCAGTATCGCGGCGTCGATGGTCCGCGCCGGCCCAACTGGCGGCTGGTGGCGGCGACATCGTTCGCCGGTGTGCGTGGTGCCATCACCCTTGCCGGTGTGCTCACCCTGCCGCTTGCGCTCAACGACGGCACGCCCTTTCCGGCGCGCGACCTTGCCATCTTCCTCGCCGCCGGGGTGATCATCCTGTCGCTGATCCTGGCCAGTGTCGCACTGCCGCTGCTGCTCAAAAATCTCGACATGCCGGCCGAAGCCAGCAAGGCCGCGGAAGAGGACGCCGCCCGCATCGTCACCGCCGAGGCAGCGATCCAGGCGATCGAGCGGCATCAGCATGAACTGGCCGAAACCCATGGCCATGCCGAACGCTATGCCGAGGCTGGCGCCCGCGTGATGGATCTGTATCGCGAGCGGATAGAGGCCCTGGGCGCAGCCGAAGCCGACAGCCTGCGCGCGCAGGGCGCCCTGTTCCGCGATTTCCGCATGGTCGGCGTCGCGGCGGAACGCGCCGCTCTCCTCACCCTGCTGCGCAGCCGCAAGATCGGCAGCGAGGTCGGGCGCAAGCTCACCCGTGAGCTTGACCTGTCCGAAGCGCGCCTGCGCACATGAACGACGGCGGCCCAGACCAGGCCATCAGCAAGCTGGCCCGGCGGCCGCGCCGATCCTCGGCGGAGGTCGCCAGCCGGCTGATCCAGGCGGCACAGGAGGAATTTCGCCGCCATGGCTATGCCGGCGCGACCACCGCCGCCATTGCCCGCGCTGCCGACACGACCGAGGCGCAACTGTTTCGCAGCTTCGCGTCCAAGGCCGCCCTGTTCCAGGAAGCGGTGTTCCGCCCGCTCAGCCAGCATCTCGAACGCTTCAATGCGGATCATCCGGTGCCGCAGGACGATGCCAGCCGGGCTGACACCGCGCGCCTCTACATCGCCGAACTGCAACGCTTCGTCACCGAGCACGAAGCGCTGCTGCGGGCGATGATGCTGGCCGGAGGCCCGGCGGGGGACAGCGGCAATCCGATCGAGAGCCTGGCCGCCTATTTCGAGCAGGGCGCCGCCGTCCAGTCGGCCCGGATCGAGGGTACGCCGCGCGTCGATCCACGCCTGATGGTCCGCGCCGCCTTTGCCGCGGTGCTCGCCAATCGGCTGTTTCGCGACTGGCTCTATCCGGCGGGCCTGGCGGACGATGCCAGCATCGACGCTGCGATCGCCGATTTCGTGCTGGACGGGATCAACGCCAATCGCGGCTGAGCACCCGCCCGCATTTCCAGCCTATGTGTCAACGCCGACAAATTCCCCAGCCCATCCCGTGATAGCAGGCCCTTCTGTCTGCTACGGGAAGGACCGGCGTGCTGGAATATCTGGGAAAGGGCGAGCATCTTCTCTCGCTATGGCTTGGCCTGTTTGTCGCGACCGGGATCGGCGCCGGCATCATCAGCGGCTATTTCAAGGCGCGCAAGATCCAGCCGCGCGGCTTCAAGTGGAAGATTTTCAGGAACGAGGCCGGCTTTGCCGTCATCAACCTCGCCATCACCGGCCTGCTGCTCGGCACGATCAAGACCAAGCTGGTCGAAGTAGGCGCGATCAGCTTCAACCCGGCGCCCGCCGCCTGGTGGATGATCGCGCTCGAATATGCGCTCTACTTCTTCCTGTTCGACACCTATTTCTACTGGCTGCACCGCTGGATGCACAAGGAACCGGTCTATAGCTGGGTCCACAAGCTGCATCACAAGTCGACATCCCCCAACCTGCTCACCACCCTGTCGGTCAGCCCGTTGGAATCGCTGATCAATGGCGGCTTCGTGCCGCTGTTCCTGACCGTCTTCACCGTCCATGACGCGACCGTCGCGCTGATCGTGCCGACCAACATCATCATGGGCCTCTATGTCCATTCCGGCTATGAGATGCTGCCGCGCTGGTGGAACCGTAGCTGGGCGACCAAATGGTTCATCTCCGCTACCTTCCACGATCAGCATCATCGCTATTTCACCGGTAATTTCGGTGGCTACACGACCATCTGGGACCGGCTGTGCGGGACCATGCGCCCGAAGTTCGAGGCGGATTTCGACAAGATCAAGCAGCGCCGGAAGACGACCGACGCCCCGGCCACCACCGCCAGCGAAAGTGCCTGATCCATGCGCGACATCGCCCTTCTGCTCGCGCTGCTGCCCGTTGGCGCGGCCCCGCTTCATGCCCAGACGCCGCCGCCGGTCGGCGCGACCCTGATGGCGCCCGGCCTGCCCGTGGCCGATCTCGACAAGGCGCTGCGTTTCTATCAGGTCGCGCTCGGCCTCGTCCCCGCGACCACACTGCAACATGGGCCCGTGACCGAAGTCATGCTCTGCGCCGATGGCAAGGCCGGCCGGCTGACCCTGATCCTGCTGCACGACAAGGCGCAGAAGGTGCCGCCGGCCGACAGCGGCATCGCCAAGATCGTGCTGCGCGTGCCCGACCTGTCGGGTGTCGCATCGCGCATGCAGGCGGCGGGCTATCCGGTCGGTGCGATCCGCGCATCGGGCAAGGGGCCGGCCATATTGATGATCCACGACCCCGACGGCCATGAACTGGAGCTGGTCGGCAATCCGCCCAGCCCAGCCTAACGCCGAAGCGATATCTCCCACATCTGCATGGCCAGACACAGACTGCTTGGGTTAGCCCAGCGCCCCAAGGAGAGAATGGATGAGCCAGACACCCAAGGTCGCGGTCGTCACCGGCGCCAGTCGCGGCGCGGGCCAGGGCATAGCGACCGCACTCGGCCAGCATGGCTGCATCGTCTATGTCACCGGCCGGTCGGAAAAGGCCGGCGACGCACCGCTGCCCGGCACCATCTACGAAACCGCCGCCGCCGTGACGGCCGCCGGCGGACAGGGCATCGCCGTGCGCGTCGACCATGGCGATGACGACCAGACCCGCGCGCTGTTCGACCGGGTGCGCGCCGAACAGGGGCATATCGACATATTGGTCAATAATGTCGCCGCCATCCATGACGAACTCACTTTGCCGGGCCGCTTCTGGGAAAAGCCGCTGAAGCTGGCCGACATCATCACAGTCGGCATCCGCAGTTCCTATGTCGCCAGCTATCATGCCGCACCGATGATGGTCGATCGCGGCCAGGGGCTGATCGTCTTCACATCGGGGTCGGGCGCCTCCCATTATGTCTATGGCCCCGGCTATGGCGCGCACAAGGTCAGCCAGGACAAGATGGCGGCCGACATGGCCGTCGACCTGCGCGATACCGGCGTCACCGCCCTGTCGATCTGGATGGGCGCGCTGCGCACCGGACGCCTGCTGCACTTGATCGCGTCGGACCCGGCCAAATATGCCTATCTGGAAAAGATGGTCGAAACGCCCGAGTTCACCGGCCATGTCATCTGGGCGCTGTCGCAGGATCCGGCATTGGCGGACCATGCCGGCCAGACGCTGATCGGCGCGGAACTCGCCGAACATTATGGGCTGCGCGACGTGGGCGATCGCCAGCCCCCCTCCTATCGGCAAAGCTATGGCGTCGCGCCGCTGCCGCAATATGACCGGATTATCCGCTGACCCGATCGGCCAAGCATCGCCATGGCGACGCCCTTTTCAGGTCCTTCGGGCGCCCGGCTGGTTTACACTGAAGTTGACAGAGAGGAGGCCGTCATGAGCGACGACAGTTCCGCCGCCATCCGCGACACGCGCAAGGACTGGATCAGCGAGCATCGCGACATGTATCTGCGATCGGGCGGGGCGCAGGGCCATATCATGGACATCACCGCCGTCGGCGGCCATGGCTTCACCACCCACTGCATGATCCGCTATACCGGCCGCAAGAGCGGCAAGACCTTCATCACCACCCTCATCTATGGCGATATCGGCGGCGAAGTGGTGATCGTCGCGTCCAAGGGCGGCGCCGACCATCATCCCGCCTGGTATCTCAACATCCGCGACAGCGAGACGGTCGACTTCCAGGTCGCGACCCAGGCCTTCCGCGCAACCTGGCGCGAGCCGGAGGGCGAGGAACGCGACCGGGTCTGGGCCTTCATGTGTCAGGTCTTCCCGGCCTATCCCGGCTATCAGCAGTCGACCGACCGCCTGATCCCGCTGGTGATGATGAAGGCGATCGAGCCGATCGACGGCTTCAAGGCGTCGGACGCTACCGGCGAACGGCAATATTGAGCGCGGGAGGAGAGCCATGATCAAGCAGATCGTCTTCCTCAGGAAGCGTGACGATCTCTCCATGGACCAGTTCATGGACTATTATGAGAACCAGCATTCGCGCCTGTCGCAGAAGATGGGCGCCAAGCCCGCCCTGCCCAATGCCCAGCGCTATGTCCGCCGCTATGTCACGCCTCAGCCCAACCCGCTGACCGGTGAGGTCATTGATCCCGGCTATGACTGCATCATGGAAATCTGGTGGAACAGCCTGGCCGATTATCAGGCGGCGATGAAGGGCCTGTCAGACCCTGCGATGCTCGACATCCGCAAGGCCGACGAACTGCAACTCTTCGCCAGCAACAGCAACCCCGTCTGCCTGGTCGAGGAACATGACAGCCCGATGGGGCCGAATGGCGAGATGATGCAGGTGCAACTGGTGCCGCAGGACTGAAAGGGAAAAGCTGTAGATGGACCTCGAACAGGAAGTCGCCGCGCTGCGCGCCACCGTGCGCGACCTGCAGGACCGGCAGGCGATCCGCGATTGCATCCTGCGCGAATGCCGCGGACGCGACCGGCAGGATGTCGACATCATCAACAGTTGCTGGTGGGAGGATGGCGTGGACGAACATGGCCCCATCATCACCCGCGCGCCCGACTATGCAGCGCGGGCCAATATGGGCCATGGCAAATTCTTCCTGTCGACCAGCCATAATATCACCAACCATCTGTGCGAGATCGACGGCGACACCGCCTATTGCGAAAGCTACACGGTCGGCGGCCTGTTCTGGCAGGATGGCAAGACCACGACGATCGCCTTTGGCCGCTATATCGACCAGTTGGAGCGGCGCGGCGGCGAATGGCGGCTGCTCACCCGTCGCTGCACGATCGAGATGACCGCCGACACCGATGCGAGCTGGGTCTATTCCGCCAATGTCAAGGGCTTCCTCAAGCCCCACTGGAGCAGGGAAGACGCCTCCTACCAGCGCCCCGTCGTCGCCTCGACCCAGGGCGAACGCTGGTAGCCCGGCGTGGCGAATTTCAGCACTAAAGCGCCCCCCCAGAAAAATTCTGCTTGCTTCACATAAGGTTCATGGACCGGACCTAAAGATGTGGCTGTCACTTCTTTCCCCCCTTGGAGTGACACCTCCCTGAACCTCGGCCCCGTCGCATCCCTTGTGCGACGGGGTCTCTTTCTGTTCAGGCCATGGCGCGGGCGACGCCCAGCAGCCCCGCCAGCGTTGCGCCGTCATCGTCCCGCCGCCAGGCAAGGCCGGTTTCCAGGATCGGCGCATCCTGCAGGTCGAGATAGCGCACGCCGGTCCGCGCGAGGTTGCGCAGCGACGCCGGCACCAACGCGATGCCCATGCCCGCCGACACCAGGCTGATGATCGTCTGCATCTGGATCGCCTCCTGCCGGATCAGCAGCGGCTGCCCCCGTCCGGCCAGATAGCCGCTCACCAGATCGTGGAAGGCCGGCGCCACCCGGCGCGGAAACAGGATCAGCGGCCGGTCGAGCCAGGGATCGCCCTGCGCCTGATCGTCCGCCACCCAGCCGTCGGGCACCGCCACCACCAGCGGCTCGCGCAGCAAGGGCATATAGGCGAGCGCGTCGGGTAGCGCGCCATCGGGCGCGATCAATATGCCGGCATCATTCACCCCGTCGATCAGGTCGGCAATCTGCACGTCGCTGGTCGCCTCGGTCAGTGCGATCTCCACCTCCGGGAAACGGGCGGCATAATCGCGCACGAGCGCCGGCAACAGGCTATAGTCGGCGGTGCTCACGAAGCTGAGGCCGATCTGGCCCGCGCTGCCGTCGCGCAGGCGGCGGGCGATGTCCGGCAGCGCGCTCACCGCCTCCACCGCCGGACGGACATGCTCCAGCCATTGCCGGCCAAAAGCGGTCAGCGCGACATTGCGCTTCGACCGGGTGAAGAGCGGCGCGCCCAGCTCCCGCTCCAGCGCCAAGATCGACTGGCTGAGCGGCGGCTGGGTCATGCCCAGGCGCTGCGCCGCCTGGCCGAAATGCAGTGTATCGGCAACAGCCAGAAAATGACGCAGCGGGCGAAGGTCCATGGCAATAAAGTCTCCTTGCGACCTTATATCGCTTCAATAATATATTTCACAACCTTTGCGCAAAGGCGTAGGGGGCAGCCATTGCAGGGAAACAAGATTACAGGAACGGCGCAAAATGCCTCATTATCGTTCACGCACCAGCACCCACGGCCGTAACATGGCGGGCGCGCGCGGCCTCTGGCGCGCCACCGGCATGAAGGACGAGGATTTCGGCAAGCCGATCATCGCCATTGCCAATTCATTCACCCAGTTCGTGCCCGGCCATGTCCATTTGAAGGATCTGGGCCAGCTGGTCGCGCGCGAGATCGAGGCGGCCGGCGGCGTCGCCAAGGAATTCAACACCATCGCGGTCGATGACGGCATCGCCATGGGCCATGACGGCATGCTCTATTCGCTGCCCAGCCGCGATCTGATCGCCGACAGCGTCGAATATATGGTCAATGCCCATTGCGCCGACGCACTGCTGTGCATTTCCAACTGCGACAAGATCACGCCGGGCATGCTGATGGCCGCGATGCGCCTCAACATCCCGGTGATCTTCGTCTCCGGTGGACCGATGGAGGCCGGCAAGGCCGACATTCGCGGCAAGACCGTGGCGCTCGACCTGGTCGATGCGATGGTCGTCGCCGCCGATGAAAATTACACCGACGAGGAAGTCGCCGCGATCGAGAAGGCCGCCTGCCCCACCTGTGGCAGCTGCTCGGGCATGTTCACCGCCAATTCGATGAACTGCCTGACCGAAGCGCTGGGCCTGTCGCTGCCGGGCAATGGCTCGATCCTCGCCACCCATGCCGATCGCGAGAAGCTGTTCCGCGAGGCCGGCCATACCATCGTCGACCTCGCCCGCCGCTGGTATGAGCAGGACGACGCATCCGCCCTGCCCCGCAACATCGCCTGCCATGCGGCGTTCGAAAATGCGATGAGCCTCGACATCGCGATGGGCGGATCGACCAACACGGTGCTGCATCTGCTCGCCGCCGCGCATGAGGGCGGCGTCGATTTCTCGATGGCCGATATCGACCGGCTGTCGCGCCGCGTGCCGTGCCTGTGCAAGGTCGCCCCGGCCAAGCAGGACGTGCATATGGAGGACGTCCACCGCGCCGGCGGCATCATGGCGATCCTGGGCCAGCTCGAACGCGCCGGCCTGCTCGACACCAGCCTGCCGACCGTCCACGCCACCACCATGGGCGAGGCGATCAACCGCTGGGACATCAGCCGCACCAACAGCGAGGCGGTGCAGGAGTTCTTCAAGGCCGCGCCGGGCGGCGTGCGCACCACCCAGGCCTTCAGCCAGAACAACCGCTGGAAGGAACTGGACATGGATCGCCAGACCGGCGTGATCCGCAGCGCCGAACACCCCTTCTCAAAGGATGGCGGCCTGGCCGTGCTGTTCGGCAATCTGGCGCCCGAAGGCTGCATCGTGAAGACTGCCGGCGTCGACGACAGCATCCTGACCTTCCATGGCACCGCGCGCGTCTATGAAAGCCAGGACGCGGCGGTCGCCGGCATCCTGGGCAATGAAGTCAAGGCGAACGACGTGGTCGTCATCCGCTATGAAGGGCCCAAGGGTGGCCCCGGCATGCAGGAAATGCTCTATCCGACCAGCTATCTGAAGTCGAAGGGGCTGGGCAAGGCCTGCGCCTTGATCACCGACGGGCGCTTTTCGGGCGGCACGTCTGGCCTGTCGATCGGCCATGTCTCACCCGAGGCGGCCGAGGGTGGCCTGATCGCGCTGGTGGCGACCGGCGACCCGATCCTGATCGACATTCCCAATCGCGGCATCCAGCTGCTGGTCGACGATGCCGAACTGGCCAAGCGCCATGAGGAGATGGTCGCCCGCGGCAAGAAGGCGTGGAAGCCGTTCGGCCGCAAGCGCAATGTCTCGCCGGCGCTGCGCGCCTATGCGGCGCTGACCACCAACGCCGCGCGCGGCGCGGTGCGCGACGTCAGCCAGGTCGAAAAGGACTGATCGAAAAAGGCCCGGTCGTTCATCGACCGGGCCTTTTTTTGCTTATTGCGTCTTTGCCGCTTCGGGGGCGGCGATCGGGCCGCCCTTCACTTCCGGCGCCCCCTTCAGATAATGGGCCAGCCAGCCCTGCACCTCGCGGTAGAACTGGCGGCTATCCTCCGGCTTGGTGATCCAGTGCCAGGCATCGGGGAAGATCAGCAGGCGGCTGGGCACCTGCATCCGCTGCAAGGTCGACCAGGTTTCCAGCGTGTTCGCCAGCGGCACGCGGAAATCGCGCTCACCCGCGGTCAGCAGCATCGGCGTCTTCCAGTCCTTGCCATAGGTGATCGGGCTCTGGTCACGCCACACCGGGCTGTCGCCCCAGGGCGGACCGCCGCTCGCCACTTCGCGGCCATAGTTGAAGTCGCTGGTGCCCCACTGGGTCAACAGGTCGACTTCACCGGCATGGCTGACGATGCACTTGTAGCGGGTGGTGGTCGCCTCCATCCAGTTGGCGAGATGGCCGCCATAGCTGGCGCCGCCGATGCAGGCATTGGCCGTGTCGATAAAGGCATAGCGCTTGCCGGCCTCATCCACCGCCTGGTTGATCTCGTTCGCCGGGCCACGCAGCGGATCGAGCTTGATCGCGCGCGAGAAGGCCTCACCATAGCCGGTCGAGCCGGTATAGTCGGTCATCAGCACGACATAGCCGGCGCTGGCCAGCAGGTGATAATTCCAGCGCAGGCCGATCTGGTCCATGTTGGACGATGCCGGGCCGCCATGCATCAGCACCATCAGCGGGTATTTCTTCGCCGGGTCGAATGCCGGGGGCGTGACGATCATGTTGTGGATGCGCCGGCCCTTGTCGGTGGTGAACCAGAAATGTTCCGGGCTGGCCCAGTCGATCGTCGCGGCGAGCGCGGTGTTGACGTTGGTCAGATTCTTGTGCCGCTTGGCCGCCGGGTCGATCCGCACGATTTCCGCCGGGTTCACCGAACTGCCATAGCTGGCGATGATCTGCGTCGACTTGGCATCCGACGGAATGTCGATCCCGGCATAGCCGCCAACCTTGGGCGCGATCACCAGTTCGGGCGTGCCGCCGCTCACGGGCACACGATAGAGATTTTCCATCCCCGCGTCCGGCACGGTCAGATAGAGGCTGCGGCTGTCAGGCATCACGGCATAGCTGTCCACCGCGCGATCGAAGCCGCCGGTCAGCAGCGTCGCGGCTCCGCCCGCCGGCCAGGCGACCCGGTGCAGCTTGGCCAGATCATAGACCTCCTGCCCCTGCGTGTTGAACTGGAAGATCAGGCTCTTGCCGTCCGGCGTGAACTTCATATCGCCATATTCGCCCGGCGTCGGCGTCACCAGCACCGGCTCGCCGCCGTCGGCCGGCATGCGATAGAGGCCGAAATTGACGCGGGCATGGGCCGCATTCCAGCGTTCGGTAGTGGCAGTGAAGATGATTTCCTTGCCGTCCGGGCTCCAGACCGGCGCCAGCGTCATGCCGCCGTCGCTCTGGGCATTGCCGCCAAAGCCATCGGCCTGCGCCAGCTTGGTGGCGGACAATATGTCGCGCGCCGGCGCGCCCTCGGCCAGCGGCTGGACCCACAGGCTCGGTCGCTTGTCATCCAGCCAGTCGTTCCAGTAGCGGATCGGGAAATGCTCATAGACGCGCATATTATATTTGCGCGCCTTGCGTTCCTCGGCCGCCTTCTTGTTGGCGGCGGCGTCCATCGCGCCGGGATAGACCGCGCTTTCGAACAGGATCGCCTGGCCATCGGGCCGCCAGATCGGCTTGCCCGCACCGGTCGGGATGCTGGTCACGCGGCGAGCTTCACCACCGGCCAGGTCCAGCACATAGATTTGCGCGACATCGTCGCCCTCGCGCTTGGCGGAAAAGGCGATGCGGCGGCTGTCGGGGGCCCAGGCCGGATCGCCCTCGCCCGCCTTGGTCGCGGTCAGGCGGCGCGGCGCGGCCGATCCGTCGGCCGGCACGATCCACAGGTCGCTGATCGCACCATCCTTCTCATAGGAAGGTTCGCTGAGCGCATAGACCACCCATTTGCCGTCCGGGCTCGCCACCGGCGCGCCGACGCGCTTCATCATCCACAGCGTTTCGTGGGTCAGCACCTGCTTGGGCTGCGCGATTGCCGGCGCGGCGCACGCGCCCGCCACCATTGCCGCCGACAGCAGCAAACGGGATATCATTGTCACGGTATCAAACCCCTGTTCTGACATTGGGCCGAACGGCCAGGCCGCATGGTCAGCACGATAGGCGCAGGATTTCAAGCAACAAGCGCGGCGACAACGGAGATCGCACGCCCGTCCCACAGGCTGCCGCCCCGGTAAAAACCCCCATTCTCAATTTTCCGCCAATCGGCATCATGCGCCGATGACATGCCCACCTCCTGCATTGCCGGTCGATGCGCCGACCAACCTGCTCGATATCCCGTCCGGACATGAGGCTGAGGAACTGTTCGAGGATATAGTGTCGATGCCGGGCGTGCGGATCGAACGGATCATATCCCACGGTCACAGCACACCGCCGGAGCGCCCCTATGTCCAGCATTGGGATGAATGGGTGCTGGTGCTAGCCGGGACCGCCGAACTGCTGCTGGAAGGGATCGGCACCTATCGCCTGGAACCGGGGGATCATCGGCTGATTCGCGCGGGCATCCCGCACCGCGTCACCCATACGGACGCACCGACCATCTGGCTTGCCATCCACATCGGCGAAGCCTGAAAAATCGGCGGGAAAGGACGAAAATGCGCCCGTTCAGCAAGCGCATGCATATGCACAGATTTTTTTCAGGAATGGCAAAAGCAGCGCTTGCCATTTAAGACAAGCCGCTGCATATGCGCGGCCTGCCCGGCGCAAGCGGGGCTGCTCCCCGATAGCTCAGCGGTAGAGCATTCGACTGTTAATCGAATGGCCGTAGGTTCGAATCCTACTCGGGGAGCCACTATTTCAGCCCTTGGCAAGGCCGGGCTGGCTCCAGACAATCCGACACTCAGCGCATCGCACGATTGCGGCACGCACAGCGCACAAATGCATTGCGGGCCGGAACCTCTCGGCCCGGCCCGCATGAAGTCATGGTCACGCCTGAAGGCGCCGTGCGATCAGCGCGATGCGAATTGGCGACCGCGCGTCGATGCCACAGCCCAGCGCTGCGGCGTCGCGTTCGGTGCGCCTTCCCGCACGAAGCACTGGCCGCGCTGTGCCTTGATCGACTGGCACAAAGTCTGCGCATCCGCACGGCTGCCAAAGCCGCTGATCGCGATCCGGTGGAAGGTCCGACCATTGACGGTCGCCTGGCTGGTCAGCACCGGGAAGGCAGCGATGCGCCCATTGACGCGCGCCATGCTGGTCCATTTTTCCTTGGCGACGGCCGGCGAATTGAAGGCGCCAAGCTGAACGACCCAGGCACTCGCCCCCGTCGTCACCGGCTTGATATAGGCGACCCGCTGCATCCGCGCTGCCGGGCTGGCGAGCGGGGCAGCCTTGGCCGGCTTGGCCTTGGCCGCCGGGCCTTCGACGACGAAGTCACGCTTGGCGGCGACGCGCACCGGCGCCGGCTTGGGCGCAGCCTTGACCGCGGGTGCGGGCGTGGACGCCGGCACGGCGGTTTCGATGATCCGGGTGTTGAGCGCGGGCGCGGCAGGCGCCGGCTCGGCCGCCGCCATCTCGATCGGCGAACCGCTCGGCAGGTCCAGCACCGGTGCCGGCTCGGTCGACGCGGCGGCCAACGCCACCGGTGCGGCATCCGGCGCAGCGGGCGCCAGCGCCAGCACCGCCGGCTGGCCCTGATCGGCGCCGTTGACGGTAACGCCCATCAGCGCGGCGACGCGCTGCGGCGCCAGTGCCGGGTCGGCCATGCCGGCCCATTGGGCGATACGCTGATTGGCGGCAAGCGGCGCCAGATCCAGCCCGGCGACCAGCCGCGCATCCTTCCAGCGACCGGCCAGCGCATAAGCATAGGCCAGGTTCTGGCGGGTGCGCGCATTGGCCGACGGATCCTGGATCGCGGCGGACAGGATGCGGACGCCTTCGGTCGGATCACCGGCCATCGCCAGCGCCAGGCCATAATCGCCCGCCGGCACATTGTCGGTATTGGCCGCCAGCAGATCACGCGCAGCATAATTCTTGCCCAGTGCCACCTCGACCAGCGCCAGGCTGACGATGGTGCGCGAATCGCGGTTACCCAGCGTCATCGCGTCGGTGAACGCCGTCTCGGCCGAAACGAAGCGGCCATCCAGCACATAGGCACGGCCCAGCAACTGGCGATATTGCGCATTGTCGGGCGCCGCCTGCACGGCCGCTTCCGCTGCCTGCACGGCCTTTGCGCCGTCGCGATCGGCCAGCGCCTTTTCCGCCGCCTCGGCCGGCTTGCCGGGATTGGCGTGCTTGACCGCCGCCGATCGCGGATGGAATGCCGCGCCGGTGCAGCCGACCATCGTCGTCGCCACCATCAAGGAGGAAACGGCCGCCTTGCCAAATGCCGTTCGTTTCATGACCTTACCCACCTATAATCAAAGATCGCCGCGTCAGTGCGGCAATTGCTGGGCAAGCCGATCAATCTCGGGCAGCCCTTCGAGGAAAGCATCCAGTGCTTCGGTAACAACCTGTTGCGCCGACCGGCCGGTCACGGCCGCCGCCAGGCGCAGCTTGAGATGACGGCCCGCATCCAGCCGCAGCGTGAAGGCTGCCTTGCGTGCGTTGTCGACCGCCATCGCCTTGGGAGGCACGGCGCGCACCGGCGCCGGCTTTGCCCGCATCGGCTTGGCAGCCATCACCAGCTCGGCCGGTTCCGGCTCGGCTTCCACCGTCTCCGGCAGAACGACCTGCGCCACGCGCTCGGCCAGTTCCTCGCGTTCGGTCACGACCGCCGGCACCGGAACCGGCGCAAGCACCGTGGTCATCGGCGTCAGGCCGGTGGCAACGGGCGCGGTCGGCGCGGCAGGCTCGTCATCGTGCATCGGCACGTCGAAACCCATGTCGTTCCAGCCCAGATCGTCGGACACCATGCCGCCATTGCTCGGACGGCCAAAGCCCAGCATCGGGCGGCGCATCGCCGGCGTGGCGGCACCCTTGCGCGCCAGCAGGCCGGACGTCAGGGAAGCGATCGGTTTGGCTTCAGCCATGATAGCCCCCTTTTCTTACTGCACGACGCGGCGGCCGAAGCCACCACCGGCGGGACGCGAAGCGGCGGCGGTGCCGACGCTGTTCTGGGGCACGGAAAAGACCGTGCGGCGGAAATTCTTTTCCAGGCGATCGGAGATATAGCTCCACAGGCCCGTTACTTCGGCGGCCGACTTGCCCTTGGGATCGACCTCCATCACCGTGCGCCCGTCGATCATCGAGGCGGCGAAATCGGTGCGATGGTGCAGCGTCACCGGCGCCACCGTGCCATGCTGCGACAAAGCGACAGCGGCTTCGGAGGTGATGCGCGCCTTGGGCGTCGCGGCATTGACGACGAAGATCAGCGGCTTGCCGGCGCGCTCGCACAGGTCGACCGTGGCACCGACGGCGCGCAGGTCATGCGGGCTCGGGCGGGTCGGCACGACGATCAGTTCGGCGACCGAAATCACGCTCTGGATCGCCATGGTGATCGCCGGCGGCGTATCGATCACGGCCAGCTTGAACCCCTGCTGGCGCAGGATTTCGAGGTCGGCGGCCAGCCGCGCAACCGTGGTCTGGGCAAAGGCGGGATACTCGGCCTCGCGCTCGTTCCACCAGTCAGCCAGCGAACCCTGGGGATCGATGTCGATCAGGACGACCGGACCGGCCCCGGCCAACTGGGCCTGTACGGCCAGATGACCGGACAGGGTCGTCTTGCCCGATCCGCCTTTTTGCGATGCCAATGCCAATATGCGCACGCGCCTTCCCCCAGGTAAATCCAGTTCCGAAACGATTTGGCATGGCGCCGCCTAAAATTCGGTTAACTGGTCTGGCAACCTTGTTGAGGATCACCTATCCCCGATTTCACATCATGGATCCGGCAATGCTAAGAAGACGTTAACCTTGTTTGACGATAGTGCCGGACGATATTTCCGGTCTGGAGCATGGATATGAAGCCTATCTGGGGAGCCGTTGCGTTCGGCACGCTATTGACGGCCGCCTTGCCGGCGCTTGCCGATGTGAAGGCCGGCGTCGATGCCTGGCAGCAGGGCGATTATGCCAAGGCGATCACCGAATGGCGCCCGCTCGCCAATGCCGGCGATCCCGATGCGCAGTTCAATCTGGGTCAGGCCTACAAGCTCGGCCGCGGCGTTCCGGCCGATCTCAGCAGTGCGGTCGACTGGTATCGCAAGGCGACGGCGCAGGGCCATGCCCGCGCCGAAGATAATCTGGGCCTGCTGATGTTCCAGCAGGGCGATCGCGCCGGGGCCATGCCCTATCTCCAGCATGCCGCAGCCCGCGGCGAAACCCGCGCGCAATATATTGTCGGCACCGCCCTGTTCAACGGCGACATGGTCGGCAAGGACTGGGTCCGCGCCTATGCGATGATGACGCGCGCCTCCGCCTCCGGGCTGCCACAGGCAACCACCAGCCTGCAGCAGATGGACAAATATATCCCCGCCGACCAGCGCAAGCAGGGCCTTGCCCTGGCCTCGTCGATGGAGGCGCAGGAAAAGAGCCTGGCCAGCGCCAGCCTGACCCTGCCGGCGACAGCGAGCCAGCCCCGCCCGGCGTCTCCCGCCCCGGCACCAGCAAAGCCAGTTCCCGCACCCGTGACCCAGGTCGCGGTCGCCAAGCCGCAGCCGACAGCGCCCAAGCCGGCACCGGAGGCAGCCAAACCAGCCCCCTCCAAGCCCGCGCCACCCAAGCCCGCGCCGTCTAGGATGCCGGCACCGGCTGCCGGCGGCGACTGGCGCGTCCAGCTTGGCGCGTTCGGCGACGAAGGCCGCGCCCGTGCGTTGTGGAGCCAGTTGACCCGCAAGGTCAGCGGCCTCTCCGGCTATCAGCCCTATCTAGTCAAGGCCGGCAGCATCACCCGCCTTCAGGCCGGACCGATCGCCAGCAGCGCCGACGCCTCGCGCCTGTGCAGCAGCATCAAGGCCGCCGGCGCGGACTGCATGCCGAAGAAGAACTAAGCCCGCGCGGGCGCCTAATCCGCGCCCGCGCTCGTCAGCATCCAGGCGCGAAACCGTGCCAGTCCCGGATGGCCGCCAAGCCCCGTGGGATAGACCAGATAATAGGCCTGCTCGCTGGACAGCGGTCGGTCGAACGGAATGACCAGGCTGCCCGCCTCCAGCTCCGGTTGGATCAGGAAGCTGGGGATCAGCGCCACGCCCGCCCCCGCCACCACCGCCTGCGCCAGCATCAGGAAATGCTCGAACGCCGGCCCCGGCGGCAACGGCCCCGCCTCGACGCCCGCTGCCACGAACCAGCGCGCCCAGGCGTCGCGCCGCGAACTCTGGCTCAGCAGCGGCTTGCCCAGCAGATCGGCCGGCGACCGCAGCCCATTGGCCGCCAGCCAGTCCGGCGCGCAGACCGGCACCATCTGTTCGCGAAACAGATAATCCTGCGCCACGCCGGGCCATTCTTCCGGCAGGCCATAATGGATCGCCGCGTCGAACTCCTCCTGCGCGAAATCGAACGGGTCGGATCGCGATGCGAAATCCACCACCAGATCGGGATGCAGCGCGCTGAGGCCCGGCAGGCGCGGCGCCAGCCAGCGCATGCCGAAACTGGGCAGGGTCGCGATCCGCAGCGCCCCCTGCGCCCGCCGCGCCGCCACCCGCCGGGTCGCCCGCCGGATCCGATCGAGCGCCGGGCGGATCTCCTCGGCATAGGCCTGCCCCGCCTCGTTCAGTTGCACCCGCCGCCCGACCCGGTCGAACAGAGGCGTCTGCAACCAATCCTCCAGCAGCGCGATCTGGCGACTGACTGCGCTCTGGGTCAGCCCCACCTCCACCCCGGCGCGCGAGAAGCTGCCATGGGTCGCGGCCGCGTCGAAACTGTTGAGCGCGCTCATCGGCGGCAGCCATTTGCGCGCCCTATCCATTCCCGTTCCGCATCAAGTGATGACAGCTCCCTATTTGCGCGACCCACCCTATCCTGCGATAAGGGCGCTGTCATCGTGGAGCGTTCTTATGTCGTCGCAGAATGAAGGAAGCATCGTCGCCCTGGTTCAGTCGGTGCTGGGCGAAGACGCCGGCAAGGCCGCACTGGACGCATTGGCGATCGATCCCGCGCTGCTGGCGCAAAGCGGCCCGACCGTCAGCCGCGCCGCCTTTGCCATGGCGATGAACGTCATCTTGTTCCACGACCTGCTCGAACGGGTGCCGAGTGGCGCGGCCTATGTCGCCGACACGCTGGCGCGCGGCGGCCGGGTGATGTTCGACCATGGCGCGCTGCGCACCATCCGTTTTGCCGATGGGCCGACCGGCGCCCTGCCCGCTGGCGAGGATGCCTTCACCCGCATCTTCCTGCCCTTGGGCTATCGCATGGCCGCCCTCTATCCGCTCGATCGCCTCAGGATGACCGGCCGCGCCTATGTCCATGTCGACGCGCCCGAGGCGATCCCGCAATTCTTCCTGTCCGAACTGCATGTCGACCGGTTCGATCCAGAATTTGGCGAAGCGGCGACCCGCATCTTCGGCACCTCGCGCGATCCGCTCGATGCCCCGACCATCGCCCTGCTCGACCGCTATGCCGCCGGCGAACCGGTCGGCTTCGATGACGCCGCCACCGCCCTGCCCGTCATCGTCTCGGCCTTCGACCGCCAGCATGAACCGCCGGCCTTTGCCGATTATGAGCTGCTCCTCTCCCGCTCCAACGAAGCCGCCTGGATCGCGACCGAGGGCAATGCCTTCAACCATGCGACCGATCGCGTGCCCGATGTCGCGGCGCTGGCCGATCGCCTCAAGGCGGAAGACCGGCCGATGAAGCCCAAGCTTGAAAACTCCGCCACCGGCCGCGTGCGCCAGACCGCTTTCCGCGCCGACAGCGTCGAGCGCCTCTTCGCCGACCGCGATCTGCGCAGCGTGCCCGGCTCCTTCTACGAATTCATCAGCCGCGATATCGACCCGGATACCGGCCGGCTGGACCTCGCCTTCGACACCGGCAACGCCACCGGCATCTTCGCCATGACCAGCGCCAAGGCTTGATCGCAGCCCCAGCTTGGGGCAACGCCTCGGCAGAATTGCTGGGAGCCGCAGAGTGAACGACAAGACCATCCCGTCCTGGATACTGACCCTGGTCTGCGCCGATCGTGTCGGCATCGTCGCGGCGGTCAGCCAGTTCCTCGCCGAACGGGGCGGCTTCATCACCGACAGCCAGCAATATGCCGATCGCGAGGCCGGCCTCTTCTTCATGCGCGTCGCGTTCGAGGCGACCGACACCGGCATGCGCTTCGACACCGCCGGCCTGCGCGACGAATTTGCCGATATCGGCACCCGCTTCGCCATGGACTGGCGCCTCACCGAAGCGGCCGAACGCCCGCGCATGCTGATCGCCGTGTCGAAGGGGTCGCACTGCCTCGCCGACCTGCTGCATCGCTGGCAGACCGGCACGCTGGCGGTCGACATCATGGGCGTGGTGTCCAACCATCCCGACATGCGCCGCATCACCGAATGGCACGGCATCCCCTATCATGAGTTGCCGCCCAATGGCGACAAGGCCGCGCAGGAAAGCGCCCTGCTCGACCTGTTCGACCGCAGCCGGTCGGAATATCTGATCCTCGCCCGCTATATGCAGGTGCTGTCGGAAGATCTGGTCGATCGGCTCGCAGGCCGCTGCGTCAACATCCATCACAGCTTCCTGCCCGGCTTCAAGGGCGCCCGCCCCTATCACCGCGCCCATGAGCGCGGCGTCAAGCTGATCGGCGCGACCGCCCATTTCGTCACCGCCGACCTCGACGAAGGTCCGATCATCGAACAGGCGGTCGAGCGCGTCGACCATCGCGCCACCGCCGACGACATGATCCGCATCGGCCGCGATATCGAGGCCCAGGTTCTCGCCCGCGCCGTTGGCTGGCTCGCCGACCGGCGCGTGCTGCGCAATGGCGGCAAGACGGTGGTGTTCCGCTAGAAAGGCCGAGCGGCCCAACATCCGTTCGGTTCGAGCCTGTCGAGAACCCTATTACGCGCCTTCTCGACAAGCGCGAAGCCAACGGCCGTTAAAGCCCCAGCCGCGCCCAGAAATCGCCCGGCGCCAGCACAGCCTCAGCGCTGCGGTTGCGCTCGACGCGCGACCAGCTGCTATGGGGAATATGGATTTGCGGGGTCTGGTCCTGTCGCTGCTGGCGGACACGGGCTTGCTTATGGGTCATCGTCTTCTCCTTGTGCGGGAGGAACACGAAACCGGGCGTTGTCGCTTGGGTACCGTGCGCTTTAGCCGTTGGTGACGCGGAGCAAGCTGACATCCTTCAAAAGCCGCGGAGCGAAACGCTCGGCACCCTATCTACCTATCAAATAGAGAAAGGCAAAATAGCTTATCTTGTGCCGCGACCATTCGGGCTTTGCCCAGACGGCCCACGATCAACCCAGCCGCGCGGCGTGCCAGCGCAGATGATCGTCCATGAAGCTGGAGATGAAATAATAGCTATGGTCATAGCCGTCGCGCAGATGGAGCGTCAGGTCGATGCCCGCCGCGTCGCAGGCCGTGCGCAGCAATTCGGGGCGTAACTGCCCCTCCAGGAAGCTGTCGCCCGCGCCCTGATCGACCAGCAGCGCATCGATCCGCGCACCATCCTCGATCAGCGCGACAGCGTCATGCTTGCGCCACGCCGCGCGGTCCTCGCCCAGATAGCCGCCCAGCGCCTTCTCGCCCCAGGGCACCTGCCCCGGCGCCACGATCGGCGCGAAGGCGGAGACCGCACGATAGCGCTCGGGATAGGTCAGCCCGACGGTCAGCGCGCCATGGCCGCCCATGCTGTGTCCCATGATCGACTGGCGATCCATGTCGGCGGGAAACTGGTCCGCGATCAACGCCGGCAATTCCTGCGTCACATAGGACCACATGCGATAATGGGCCGCATAGGGCGCCTGCGTCGCATCGACATAGAAGCCCGCGCCCAGGCCAAAGTCCCAGGCGCCGTCCGGATCGTCGGCCACGCCCTCGCCCCGCGGCGAGGTATCGGGCGCGACGAAGATCAGCCCCAGTTCCGCGCAGGCCCGGCGAAACTCGCCCTTTTCCGTCACATTGGCATGGGTGCAGGTAAGGCCGGACAGATACCAGACCACCGGCAGCTTCGCGCCCGGCGCATGCGGCGGCACGAAGACGGAGAAGGTCATCTCCGTCCCCGTCTCGCGCGAAGCATGGCGATAGACGCCCTGGATGCCGCCAAAGGCCCTGTTAGTCGAAACCGTCTCCACTTGGCTCTTCCTTCCTCAGCCGATCCGATGCAGGCCGCACAGCTTGTTGCCGGCGGGATCGCGCAGATAGGCGAGATAGAGCTTGCCGAATCCGCCCTCGCGCACGCCCGGCGGATCTTCGCACGCCGTGCCGCCCGCCGCGACCCCGGCCGCATGCCAGGCATCGGCCTGCTCGGTCGATGTCATGCGGAAACCGATCGTGCCGCCATTGGCGTGGCAGGCCGGTTCCCCGTCGATCGGTTTTGTGACCATGAACAGCGCGCCGTCATGCATGTAGATCAGCCGTCCCTTGTCGTCCTGCATCGCCGGCTTGCCGCCGACCACACCGAACAGCGCATCATAAAAGGCGCGGGAAACGTCGAGATCATTCGATCCCACCATCACATGGCTGAACATGGTCACTCTCCTGTTGGGTTATCGGTTCAGAAGACGACGACGCTGCGGATGCTCTCGCCCGCATGCATCAGGTCGAACCCCTTGTTGATGTCCTCCAGCCCCATGACATGGGTGATCATCGGGTCGATCTCGATCTTTCCGGTCATGTACATGTCGACGATCTTGGGCACGTCGGTGCGGCCCTTGGCGCCGCCAAAGGCCGTGCCACGCCAGTTGCGACCCGTGACCAGCTGGAACGGACGGGTGCTGATTTCCTTGCCGGCCTCGGCCACGCCGATGATGATGCTGGTGCCCCAGCCGCGATGACAGGCTTCCAGCGCCACGCGCATCACTTCGGTATTGCCGGTGGCGTCGAACGTGTAGTCCGCGCCGCCATCGGTCATCGCGACGATCGCGGCGACCACATCCTCGCGGCTCATCCCCTTGGAGTTGAGGAACTCGGTCATGCCGAACCTGCGGCCCCATTCCTCGCGATCGGGATTGATGTCGACGCCGATGATCTTGTTCGCGCCGGCCAGGCGCGCGCCCTGGATGACGTTGAGACCGATGCCGCCCAGGCCGAAGATCACGACATTGTCGCCGACCTGCACCTTGGCGGTGTTGATCACCGCGCCCACGCCCGTGGTGACGCCGCAGCCGATATAGCAGCTGCTCTGGAACGGCGCGTCCTCGCGGATCTTGGCCAGCGCGATCTCGGGCAGGACGGTGAAGTTGGAGAAGGTCGAACAACCCATATAATGAAAGATCGGCTGGCCCTTGTAGGAAAAGCGGGTCGTGCCGTCAGGCATCAGCCCCTTGCCCTGGGTCGCGCGGATCGCGGTGCAGAGGTTCGTCTTGCCGCTCAGGCACGACTTACACTGGCGGCATTCGGGGGTGTAGAGCGGGATGACATGGGCGCCCGGCACCAGACTGGTGACGCCAGCACCCACTTCTCGGACGATGCCCGCGCCCTCATGGCCCAGGATCGAGGGGAAGATGCCCTCGCTGTCGAACCCGTCCAGCGTATAGGCATCGGTATGACAGATGCCGGTCGCCATGATCTCGACCAGGACTTCGCCCGCCTTGGGGCCTTCCAGATCGACCTCGACGATTTCGAGGGGTTTCTTCGCTTCGAAAGCGACGGCGGCGCGGGTTTTCACGGCGGGCAACTCCCATGACTGGCGTGAACGGACGCCCCGAGGACGCCCTGTTAAAAGCATTCCCGGCGTTCATATCGGTTCCGGCAGCAATTGCCAGCCGATACCGCTGTCAAAAGGAGAGGAAAATCCAGCAGGATCCGAAAAAAACAAAGCGCATCCAGCGACTTGCATCGCCAAATGGATCGCCCTGCCTTTCCCGGTCGCGTCCTGTTTAGAAGGACACGTTGTAAATGAACCAGCCCAGGATCAGCAGGCTGCTCACCAGACAGATACGATCGCCGAAGACATCAATTCGAGACATCTGACACATCCTTCACCCAAAAGACGATCTGCGCCGCCTGTTGAGGAAGAATACATCAGATAAATGGACGTGGGAACAGCAATCTCACGACAAGACGTGCCGCCAGGGCGATGAATGGAAATCGCAACATCTTGAAATTTTCGCTGCAGCGCACAGCAATCATTCAACTAATCGAACGATGCCAAAAAGCCGAATGGTAGCAGGCACTTACCGCGGTTCAGCGAAATGCTGCACCGCGGTGGCGCAGGGAGGAAGCCGTCGCCTCCTCCGGCCCGCGATAGGCTTCCTGAAACTCGGCGCTCCAATATTTGAGATCGTCGAGGTCGATTCGCGCGCCCGATACGGCGCAGAGCACGAACTGCCCCGGCCGTACCACGTCGAAATGCGGCGTGTCATAATGCAGCACCGCCAGCCCCTGAATATCCGCCGCCATCAGTCGCCGGTCAGGATGCGGTCGACCAGCTGCTTCACGGTCGGCACGAACCCGTTCGAATAGAAGGGGTCCTGCTTGAAGCGATAGGCGGCATGGCCGGCGAACAGCAGATTCTTGTCCAGGTCGCCGCCATGGACCGATTCCTGCAGCGACTTCTGGATGCAGAAGCTGCGCGGATCAGCCAGGCGACCGGTGGAGTTGGTTTCGCTGTCCATCCAGCTGGAGAAGCTGCACTGCGACAGGCAGCCCATGCAGTCGGTCTGGTCCTTGCGGATTTCCGCCTTCTCTTCCTCGGTCACGAAGACGAGCGTGTTGTCCGGCGTCTTGAGCGCGGAGGTGAAGCCCTGGCCTACCCATTCGCGCGCGCGCAGCAGGTCGCCGACCGTCACCCAGAAATTCTTGCCCTTCACGCCCGCGTCGAGCTGATGGGTGTGATCGCCCGCCTGTTCGGTGCTGAACGGGATCTGGCGGTCCGACCGCGCTTCGAGCGAACGCAGGAAAGGATTGCGGATCGCCGAGCTGTAGAAGCCGGTGGGCGAGAATTTGTGCAGCAGCACGTCGCCCGGTTCCAACTGCATCAGCCGGTCCTTCCAATCCTGCGGGATCGGGCTTTCCTGGGTCAGCAGCGGACGGGTGCCGAACTGGAACATGATCGCGCCCAGCTCGGGATTGTCGATCCAGTCGTTCCAGTCCTTGAGCGCCCAGACGCCGCCGGCCATGACGATCGGCACATCGTCGGAAATGCCGCCTTCGCGCATCGTGGCGCGCAGGTCGCGAACGCGCGGATAGGGGTCCTGCGGCGCGCGCGGATCTTCCGCGTTGGACAGGCCGTTGTGGCCACCGGCCAGCCAGGGATCTTCATAGACCACCGCGCCCAGCCATTCCGATGCCTTGGAATAAGCGCGCTTCCACAATGCGCGGAAGGCACGGCCCGACGACACGATCGGCAGATAGCTGACATTGTAGGAGGCAGCGATTTCGCTGAGCTTGTAGGGCATGCCCGCGCCACAGGTGACGCCGGCGACCATGCCCTTGGTCTTTTCCAGCACGCCGTGCAGCACGCGCTGCGCACCGCCCATTTCCCACAGCACGTTGATGTTGATCGCGCCCTTGCCGCCGGCAATCTCATAGGCGCGCTTCACCTGCTCGACGGCACCGTCGATGGCATAGGCGATCAGTTCCTCATGGCGGTCGCGGCGGGTGCGGCCATGATAGATTTGCGGGATGATATTGCCCATGGAGTCATAGCTGTCGGCATTGACCGCCGATACCGTGCCGATGCCCCCGGCAGCCGCCCAGGCGCCCGAACTGGCATGGTTGGAAACAGCAACACCCTTGCCACCTTCGACCAGCGGCCAGACTTCACGGCCACCATAGACGATGGGTTTCAAACCCTTGAACAACGACTTCTCCCGCGAAATGAACCGGCCTCCCCAGACCGGTTGAAATGTCGTCCTATAACAGTTTTTGTCAGGGATGACGAACTGTAGGGCGCCCTAGCGCAAAATGTGGGGGCTGGCCAGAGCCTCGCCATATAATGCGGCATAGGCGTCGACCATGGTCTTTTCGTCATAATCGCGCTGCGCCCGCGCCCGGTTTGCCGCCCCCAATGCGGCGCGCAATTCCGGGTCGGCGGCCAGCGTCCCCAGCGCGTCGGCCAGCCCCTGTTCGTCCGCCACAACAAAGGGCCGGTTGGCCGGCGCCACCATATTGGCGACGTCGCCGACATCGGTAGACGCCACCGGCAGTCCGGCCGCCATCGCCTCCACCAGCGAGATCGGGAACTGTTCGCTGTCCGACGACAGGGCAAAAATGTCGAACAGGCCGACGAAGCGCCAGGGGTCGGTCATGAACCCGGCCAGGCTGATATCGTCCAGCCCGTGCGCCGCCGCCTCGGCCAGGATCGCATCGCGCTCCGGCCCCTCGCCCACCACCACCAGTTGCAGCCGTTCGCGATGGACCGCCACCGCCCGCACCAGCCGGGGGATATTCTTGACCGCGCGCAGCCCCGCCAGCGTACCGACCAGCAGCTTGCCCGGCGTGCGCACCAGCCCCGGTATTGCATCCGGTGCCGGCGCCTGCGCATAGCGCGCCACATCGATGCCGTTGCGGATCAGATGCACCTTGCCGGCCGGCTGCTTCCACGCCTGATGCGCGATCCGCTCCAGCCGGGCCGAGGGCACGACCAGCGCCTGCGCCCGCCCCAGCGCCATGCGCCGATAGAGATTGCGCTGCGGTTTAAGCCCGGCCGCCTCATCGGCGTTGAAGCCATCCTCATGATGGATCAGCGGCGGCAGGCGCATCGACCGGGCGAACAGCCGGTGCGCCATCACCCCGTCCATCGCGCCCCAATTATAGCCCAGCACCAGGTCATAGCCGGACAGGAACTGCGCAATCGCGCGGAACCGGGCCAGCCCCGGCCGCCCGGCAAAGGGCGGCGCTTGGGGAAAATCGACCGGCACCTGCGGCTCGATCGCGCTGCGGGCGGCAAGCGCCTCGGGCGCGGCGCTGACGATGCTGTGCCGCGCCTTGTCGCCCCAGATGTTCATCAGCCGGATCGCGCGGGCTTCCTTGCCGCCCAGGGTGAAGCTGCCATGGATATGCAGGATGCGCGGCGGGTCGCCCCGCCTCACGCCGCCGCCATCAACCACGCAGCACGCGTTCCAGCAAACGGTCGATCCCGGCCGCCGCCTCCGGCTCGTCCAGTGCCGGCGCATGGCCGACATCGGGCACCGTCACCAGTTCCGCGCTTGCCCCCACCTCGCGCGCCATCCGCTCCGCCGTCGACGCGCTCAACAGGTCCGATCGGGCGCCACGCAGCAACAGGGTCGGAATGCCCTGAAACGCCGTCATCACCGGCCACATGTCGACGCCCGCCTCGCCGCCCGGCGCGCGCAGCGGTTCGGCGATGCGCATGTCATAGTCGAGCACGATCCGCCCGCCGCTGTTCAGCCGATAGAGGCGCTTGGCCATCGCCAGCCACTGCTCCAGCCCATAGGCCGGATAGACATCGCCGTTCGCTTCCTCCAGCGCGCGGGCCGCATGGACCCAGCTCGGGTGCGACTGACCCACACCCACATAGCCGCGAATCCGGTCCAGCCCCGCCTCGTCCAGCGTCGGGCCGACATCGTTCAGCACCGCGCCCGCCAGCCATTCGCGATGGGTCGCGGCGATCAGCATGGTGATGATCCCGCCCAGCGACGTGCCGACCGCGACGAAGCGGGTGATTGCCAGGTCCGCCAGCAACCGGCCGATATCCTGCAAATAGGTCAGCGGCACATAGCTCATCGGATCCTTGGCATAGGCGCTTTCGGCGCGCCCCCGCATATCCGGGCAGATCACCCGCCACTCGCCCGCCAGCCGCTGTGCCAGCGGCTCGAAATCGCGCGCATTACGGGTCAGCCCTGACAGGCACAGCACGGGCGGCCGCCCGTCCTCGCCGCCCGCATAGTCGCGATAATGCAGCCGCAGTCCATCCGGGGACCACCAATATGCGTCACTATAGCCGGTCAAGCTTGATCCTTCCGCCCATGCTCCCCCATATCGCCGCATGGACAACAAGCCGCAAGCCGCCAATTACAGCCCCGCCACGGAAATCACCGCGCTGATGCCCGACATCGCCGATCCGGTGCATGCTGCGGACTTTCCGCAGACCCTGTTGCGGTTCCGCAATGACCGCGCCGCCGCATCGGTCGGCCTTGATCATCTGAGCGACGCCGAATGGATAGCCCATTTCGGCCGCTTCGCGCCCCTGCCCGACAACCTCCCCCAGCCGCTCGCCCTGCGTTACCATGGCCATCAGTTCCGCCATTATAATCCCGATATCGGCGACGGCCGCGGCTTCCTCTTCGCCCAGATGCGCGACGCGGACGGCCGCCTGCTCGACCTTGGCACCAAGGGAACGGGCCAGACCCCCTATAGCCGCTTTGGCGACGGGCGCCTGACGCTCAAGGGCGGCGTGCGCGAGATTTTGGCGACCGAGATGCTGGAGGCGCTGGGCGTCAACACGTCGAAGACCTTCTCGATCATCGAGACCGGCGAGGCGCTGGAGCGCAATGACGAGCCATCCCCCACGCGCGGCGCGGCGATGGTCCGGCTCAGCCATTCGCACATCCGCATCGGCAGCTTCCAGCGCGCCGCCTATATCGAGGATAATAGGTTGCTCGAACGGCTGACCGACTATGCCCTCACCCACCTCTATGGGGAACAGCCCGGCGACAATCCGCCCGCCCAGTTGCTCGGCCGCGTGGTCGATCGCACCGCCGACCTGGCCGCCAGCTACATGGTTGCCGGCTTCGTCCATGGCGTGCTCAACAGCGACAATATCAATGTCACCGGCGAAAGCTTCGACTATGGCCCTTGGCGCTTCACGCCGCTCTGGGACGCTAATTTCACCGCCGCCTATTTCGACCATGCCGGCCTCTACGCCTTTGCCCGCCAGGCCGAGGCGATCCACTGGGACGTCGCCCAGTTCGCCGTTTCGCTGCGCCCGCTTACCGAAGCCCCGCCGCTGATCGAACAGCTCGAACGCTTCCCCGCCCTCTATGCGCAGGCGATGCAGCGCCGTTTCTGCTGGCGCCTCGGCGTCCGGCCAGGCGCGAATACCGCCGCCATGACCGAAACCGCCGTGCGCGCGATGATGACCACGGCGACGCCGATCGATATCTTCTTCCACGACTGGCGCGGCGGCACGCCCCGCAATCCGGCGCGTTACAGCGAACCCATCTGGGCCGAACTGCGCGACACGCTGGCCGACCACCCGCCCATCCCTGGCGCCCGCGACCACGCCTATTGGTCGGACGAGACCCCCTGCTCCATGCATATCGACGAGGTGGAAGCGATCTGGAGCGCGATCGACCAGTCCGACGACTGGTCCCCGCTCCACGCCAAGGTCACCGCCATCCGCCGCATGGGCGAAGCGCACGGGAGTGCGCCGGCATTGCCCTGAGAAAGGCCAAAGCCCGACCAAGCGAGTGCTGCCCGCCCCTGATCGAGTGGTCGAATTTGGTGGATCAGCGACTGTGCTTCAAACCCGTCATGCCAGCGAAGGCTGGCATCCCACTTCTTCTATGTTCCCCTTGAAGAAAAGAGTGATCCCAGCCTTCGCGGGAATGACGAAAATGGGTGGGAGCAAGACATAGCCCCTCCCTTCCAGGGAGGGGTTGGGGTGGGTTGCGAGCGTAGCGAGCTTCTGCCCTGTCGACCGTAGACCGCCGCTACGCGGCGCACCCACCCCCGGCCCCTCCCTGGAAGGGAGGGGAGTAGGAAACGCCCGCTTCTGGTCGATCTTGGCCTATCGTTGCGAGGGCTTCACTGAGCCATCAGGGTCGCGAAGCCCAGAAGCTACCTCAGCAGATACCTTTTCCGCAGACGCTGGCCATCCATCCGCCTCTAGTTCGCCAACGCATCCCCAACAATCACCGCCACAGTTCGTGGAAAGGGGATCGGCATCTATGCCAAGAATGCGACCGCATGTGTTGCATCTAGGCTCATGAATGGGCTGTTCCATCGAGCCTGTTTGCAGCTTTGCCAGAACGTCTGCAATTGAGATCAGTGGGGAACCATGCGAACGTCGAAAACTGGTCGATGCGCGACCGTCCAGTCTTTCTGGCCCATTCAGACTTCACCGTCCCCTCAGTCCCTCGGCAAACTTCACGAGCGTGCAGTCCCTATCCGACCTGCATGGCCCCATTACGTCCAAAAAGGCGGGCCAGCCTTTCCCGGTGGCGACGATGATGCTGCCACGCCCCTCCGCGACGCCAATGCGGGCCCTGGAGTCAATGCGGAGCTTGACGGCTGCGCGGCTGCCCTGATCCCCCTTTTGGGGATGATTGCCCTCATAGATGCCGAACCTCTGGCCCATCCATGAGACATCATGGACGTTAAAATCTGGCCCTTCTTGGGTGCGGGTGATCTTAGCCCCATCGGGGAGGCAGAAGTTCTCTGTGCATGGTCCTGCCGATTCACTTACGGCCGGTGTGCAGGCTTCCAATGCAATCACGATCAGCGGCAGGCAGCATATCCTCATGCAGTCATCGTGTCAGGCGCGGTAGACATGAGCAAGAGGAGAGCAGTCCACCGCTCAGGCCGGTCGATACTTGCAGGGCAATGGAGCCGCTTACGGCAACTTTGCGGAAAGCACATCCCGCATCGGATTGGCTGAAAATGGCCATTCCCACCCTGTCCTATTCCGCCTTTCTCTGATCTACCCTTGGAAATGGATCAATCACACGATCTTCACGCCATCTCGCGGTCGCTCCGCAACCGCCTGCTGGCGCATGGGCGTCGCTTCACTGTCGCACCACTGTCGCGTCACCGAGGCGTGGTGATGCTCCGATTTCGATGCGCGTGTCGCTTCACAGGCGCGCCGTCGGCGCGTCGCAGGAGCATCACCGGCGCATTTCGCCGGAATCAGCCTCACGACACTGTGAACTTCGACTGTCGCGTCGATTTACGGTCGAGACCCGCCAGCAATTTTCAGAAAGAAGCCGGATCCGTCCGGCCGATTACCGCTGATCGCAGCAGCGTAACACGGAAAAAGCGTCCCGCCTTTGCCCCGGAAGGCGGGACGGGACGCTCCATCGGTCGCAGGCCGCCCCGTGATAACCATGCGCGGGCCGCGTCCGTCGAACCAACGACATCGCAGCGAGGCCGTTCCGGCGTTGATCGCGGGCCTGGCGCGACCTGCCGCAAAATCCGCCCCATCCGGGCAGCCTCCCGGCTTCCTCTCGCCGGGAGGCACTGCGCCTCAGCGCCGGGCAAGCTGGACGGCCGACTTGCGGCTGATGGTCAGGCCAGCGTCGGCCCAATCCTGCCTGCTGCGGCAATCGACGCGCGGCACCAGCGTGCTCGGCTGCACTTCGCGGAAGCAGTAGCGGTCGGTTTTCTCTTCATAGCTGACCTTGGCGTTGCCAAACTTGCCTACGGGCTGGGCGAAGGCTGGCGTGGCGGCAACGGTCATGGCAGCAGCGGCGGCGATGATGGCGATGGTCTTCATGAGCAAATTCCTTCCCTGATTTTGATGGATCGGTGGTGCCGGCGCTCAGCGCTGGGCCAACTGGACGGCCGGCTTGCGGCTGATGGTCAGGCCCGCGTCGGCCCAGTCCTGCTTGCTGCGGCAATCGACCAGCGGGATGCGCGAATTGGCGCGCGTTTCGCGGAAGCAGTAGCGGTCGGTCTTTTCTTCATAGCTGACCTTGGCGTTGCCAAACTTGCCTTCCGGCTGGGCGAAGGCCGGCGCGGCAGCAACGGTCATGGCGGCGGCAGCGGCGATGATGGTGATGGTCTTCATGAGCAAATTCCTTCCCTGAAATCTCGTTCCGCGACCCCGATCGGGTCGTGCCAGGAGCATTGCAGGGGCCGTGCCAATTTGCCGAAAGCCCGGAAAATCGGGCTCCAGTTCGCGCAAATCACATTTTCTGCACGAAAATTACGCCAATAGTCGGCAACATATTTTTATATTTGGTATTTTTCGCGCAACACAATCCATCCCAACTTCGCCACGCATCAGCAAAGCTTTATTATCAATCAAATCAGTAGTGATAAAATCGCCCCATAGATTTGGAGGTGCAGATGACGATTCACACCCTGTCGGACGACCAGACCCCCACCATCCTGACCGTCCCCGGCCTGATGAACAGCGGTCCGGGCCATTGGCAAAGCCTTTGGGAAAAGGCGCTTCCCGACTGCCATCGGGTCGAACTGGGTAGCTGGGACGCGCCCCATCGCAATGCCTGGATCACCAATCTGGGCCATGCTATCGCCCAGGTTGACGGACCGGTGATCCTGGCCGCGCACAGCCTTGGCTGCCATGCGGTCGCCTGGTGGGCAGCGTTCGAAACCGGACAGTTGCGGGACAAGGTGGCCGGCGCCCTGCTGGTGGCGCCGCCGGAAGTGGACAGCGGCGCGGTCGACCGCCGCCTCGTCGGCTTCGGCCCCACGCCCAAGGGGCTACTCCCCTTCCCCTCGATCGTCGTCGCCAGCCGCAACGATCCCTATATCGACTTTGCCAGCGCCCGGCGGCTGGCCCAATTCTGGGGCAGCCAGTTCGCCGACGCGGGCGAAAGCGGCCATATCAACGCCGCGTCGGATCTGGGCGAATGGAATTTCGGCCAGTTCCTGCTCCACCGCCTGACCGATCGGACGGCGCCGGCCGATCTTGCCGCGGTCCGCAACGAAGAAGCCCGGCGCAGCGCCGAAATGTCGATCCGCTACGGCTTCTGATCGCTGCTGCCGGGCGGCCGCGCTGTCCTATTCGAGGGCAGGATGGTACAGGATCGATCCGGCACGGGCGCCCAGCCCGGCCGGATCGGCCCAGCATCATAAAATTTCCAACTTCGGTTCTTAAATGTCCAAATATGCGGGAAATATGGGAAGTTAAGCGGAACATTTCCTATTGGCCGAACGTAGAAGAGCGCCCTCCATGCCCCGCTCTTCCTTCGTTAACCATTTTCGGTCATATCCTGCACCATGTCCGCCGCGCTGACGTCCCATGAACCCGCGACCGGCGCCCTGCTATGGCAGGGCGAAAGCGGCGACGTGGACGATATCGTCGCCCGCGCCCGCTCCGGCTGGCCGCGTTGGGCCGCACAGCCGGTCGCCTTCCGCATCGAAACGCTGCGCCGCTTCGTCAATGTCGTGCGCGCCCATGAGGAGGAACTGGCCGACCTGATCGCCCGCGAAACCGGAAAGCCGCTATGGGACGCCCGGACCGAGGTGACGGCGGTCATGGCCAAGATCGACACATCGGTCGCCGCCTATTCCGAACGCACCGGCCAGCGCCGGCTGGAGGCCAATCTGGGCGCCCGCCAGTCGGTGCGGCACAAGCCCCATGGCGTGATGGCGGTGCTTGGCCCCTATAATTTTCCGGCCCACCTGCCCAATGGCCACATCATCCCCGCGCTGCTGGCGGGCAATGCCGTCATCTTCAAACCGTCGGAAAAGACCCCGGCGGTCGGCGAGATGCTGGTGCGCTTCTATCATGAGGCAGGCGTCCCGACCGATGCCGTCCAGTTGCTGCTCGGCGGCGCGGAGGAAGGCAAGGCACTCGCCGCCCATGCCGATGTCGCGGGCATATTGTTCACCGGATCGGCCCAGACCGGCATCGCCATCAACCGCCAGTTCGCGACCCAGCCGGGCAAGATCCTCGCGCTCGAAATGGGTGGCAACAATCCGCTGGTCGTCTGGGACACGCCGGAAATCGGCGCCGCCGCCGCGCTGGTCATCCAGTCCGCCTTCCTGTCGAGCGGCCAGCGCTGCACCGCCGCCAGCCGGCTGATCGTGCGCGACGCGATGGCCGACGCCCTGATCGCGGAGGTCAAGAAGCTTGCCGACCGGCTGATCGTCGATCACCCCCATGCCGATCCGCAGCCCTATATGGGGCCGGTTATCGACAATCCGACCGCCGATGGCCTAACCGAAAGCTTCCTCTATCTGATGAGCCATGGCGGCCGGCCGATCAAGCATATGGTCCGGCCGCAAAAGGGCCTGCCCTTCCTGACGCCCGCGATCATCGACGTGACCGCGATGCAGGAGCGGCCCGATGTCGAACTGTTCGGCCCGCTGCTCCAGATCGTGCGCGTGCCCGATTTCGAAACCGCCATCGCCGAAGCCAATAGCAGCCGCTACGGTCTGTCCGCCTCGCTCGTCGGCGGCAGTCCCGAACAATATGCGCAATTCTGGGGCAATGTCCGCGCCGGCGTGATCAACTGGAACCGGCCCACCAATGGCGCATCCGGCACCGCCCCGTTCGGCGGCGTCGGCGTGTCCGGCAACCACCGCCCCAGCGCCTATTATGCCGCCGATTATTGCGCCTATCCGGTCGCATCCGCCGAGATCGAACAGCCCCGCGCCACCATCGGCATCGGCCTCAAGGACATCGACGTCAGCGCCATGGGCGATTGACAACCCGGCTACTGGACAAAACTTTTCCTAAGCCCCTCCATATCCATTCTGAATTGAAACTCCGCTGCCCTTTCGCCATGTGGCGAGCATGGCTGACATTGCACCTGCTACCGTCCACCTGGTGGGCGCGGGACCGGGCGACCCGGAACTGCTGACCATCAAGGCCGTGCGCCTGATCCGCGACGCGCGCCTGATCGTGCATGACGGGCTGGTGTCCGACGACATATTGGCGCTGGCCGGCCCGCAGACCGAACTGGTCTCGGTCGCCAAGCAGCGCAGCCGCCATTCCATGCCGCAGGAGGCGATCAACGCCCTGCTGGTCCGCTTCGCCCTCGCCGGTGAGCCGGTCGTCCGCCTGAAGGGCGGCGATCCCTTCATCTTCGGCCGCGGTGGCGAGGAAGTGGATGCCTGCCGCGCCGCCGGCGTCCCGGTAGAGGTTGTGCCGGGGATCAGCGCCGCAATCGGCGCCGCCGCCCAGGCGCAACTGCCACTGACCCATCGCGAGGCGTCGAGCGCGGTCAGTTTCGTTGCCGGCCAGTGCAAGGGGCTTACCGATCAGGACTGGTCGGGCCTTGCGGGAAAAGGCCGCACGCTCGTCATCTATATGGGCGTCGCGACTGCCGCCGACATCGCCGACAAGCTGATAGCCGACGGCGTGTCACCGGCGATCCCGGTCGCGGTGCTGGAAAATGGCACGCGCGCCGATATGCGCAGCCTGCGCACCCTGCTTGCCGATCTGGGCGACATGGTGGCGCGTGAAGAAGTCAAAAGCCCGGCCCTGATCGTGGTCGGCGACGTGGCAGCCCATGCCCTGGCACGCGATGTGCTGGCGGACTGGGCGGCAAAAGGGGAGAGTATTTCGGAGATGCGTTCGTGAAGATCCTGACGGGCAATGATCTGGTGACCGGTGATGTCATCTGGTGGGCCGGCGATGGCTGGTCGCGCCAGGTCGGCGACAGCGCCGATGTCAGCGAACAGGGCGACGACCTCGCCCGCACCGAGGAAGCGGCGCTGCGCGTGGTCGGCGCCTATGTGATCGACGCGACCGTCACCGACGAGGGCGTGCGCCCGGCCCATATCAAGGACCGCATTCGCGCGCTTGGCCCCACGGTCCGTCCGGACCTGAACCTGAAACCGAATGACGCCGACGCCGGCAACTGGGTGATCTGACATGTATCGCTACGACAGCTACGACCAGTCCATCGTCGACGCCCGCGTCGATGAATTTCGCGACCAGGTGCAGCGCCGCCTGACCGGCGCGCTGACCGAGGATCAGTTCAAGCCGCTGCGGCTGATGAACGGCCTCTATCTTCAGCTTCACGCCTATATGCTGCGCGTCGCCATCCCCTATGGCACGCTCAGCGGCAAGCAGATGCGCAAGCTGGGCGAGATCGCGGCGAAGTACGACAAGGGCTATGGCCACTTCACCACGCGCCAGAACCTGCAATATAACTGGATCAAGCTGGCCGATGCGCCCGACATCCTCGCCGAACTGGCGACGGTGGAGATGCACGCCATCCAGACGAGCGGCAACTGCATCCGCAACATCAGTTCCGACCAATATGCCGGCGTTAGCGCCGACGAGGTGGCGGACCCCCGCCCCTGGGCCGAGCTGCTGCGCCAATGGTCGAGCTTCCACCCGGAATTCACTTACCTGCCGCGCAAGTTCAAGATTTGCGTGATTGCCAGCGACGACGATCGCGCGGCGATGCGCCTGCACGATATCGGCCTGAAGCTGGTGTCGAAGGATGGCATCATCGGCGCCGAAGTCTATGCCGGTGGCGGCATGGGCCGCACCCCGATGGTCGCGCCGCAGATTCGCGATTTCGTGGCCGAAGAGGAGATCGTCTCCTATCTGGAGGCCTGCCTGCGCGTCTATAATCGCTACGGTCGCCGCGACAACAAGTACAAGGCCCGGATCAAGATCCTGGTCCATGAGATCGGCGTCGAGGAATATAAGCGCCAGGTCGAGGAAGAGTTCGCCCATATGCGCGAACTGGGCCTCAACCCGCCGACCGAGGAACTGGACCGCATCCGCGCCTTCTTCGCCAACCCGGCCTATGAAACGGGCCTGAGCGAAGAGATCGACCGTGCCGATCCGGCCTTCGCCCTGTGGGTCGACCGTCAGGTCGCGGCCCACAAGCAGCCCGGCTATGCGATCGTCAATATCAGCCTGAAGCCGCTCACCGGCATTCCCGGCGATGCTTCGGCCGAGCAGATCGAATTGGTCGCGTCGCTGGCCGAGCAGTATAGCCTCGACGAACTGCGCGTCACCCATGCGCAGAACCTGGTCCTGCCGCATGTGAAGAAGGCGGATCTCTACGCCATCTGGCAAAAGCTGGACGAAGCGGGACTGGCCGAGGCCAATCTCGACCTCATCACCGATATCATCGCCTGCCCTGGCCTCGACTATTGCGCGCTGGCCAATGCCCGTTCGATCCCGCTGGCGCAGAAGATCGCGCAGCGCTTCGCCGACAATGCGCGTCAGGCGGAACTGGGCGAGCTGAAGCTCAAGATTTCGGGCTGCATCAATGCCTGCGGCCACCATCATGCCGGCCATATCGGCATTTTGGGCGTCGACCGGAAGGGCGTGGAGAATTTCCAGCTGCTGCTCGGCGGTTCGGGCGCGGAGGACGCCTCGCTCGGCCAGATCACCGGCCCCGGTTTCTCCGAGGATGGCGTGGTCGACGCGATCGAGAAGGTCACCGACATCTACCTCGCCGAACGCACCGACGGGGAGCGCTTCCTCGACACCTATCGCCGTATCGGCATGAAGCCCTTCAAGGAGGCGATCTATGGTTGAGTTCCTCTCCTTCCGCGACGGTGAAGCCGCGCAGGAGCCGGCTGTCACGGTCGAATCCTTCACCGGCCAGTCCAACGCCACCGCCGTCCGCATCGAGCCGGGCGAGGATGCGCGCGAACTGCTGCCGCATCTCGATCGCCTCTCGCTGGTTGAGGTGAACTTCCCGGCCTATGGCGACGGGCGCGGCTATTCGGCCGCGCGCATCCTGCGGGAATCGGGCTATCAGGGCGAATTGCGCGCGGTGGGCGACGTGCTGGTCGACCAGATCAACGCCATGCGCCGCTGCGGCTTCGACAGTTTCCACCCCGCCAAAGCCCTGGATGACGCCGCCGTGGAGCGCGCGCTCACCCGCTATGCCGACGTCTATCAGAAGACGATCGATGGCCGTCAGCCCGTCTGGGCGAAACGGCATCCGGAGAAAATTGATGGCTGAACCTGCCCGCCAGATCGATGTGATCGATGCCCGCCCCGTCTTTACCCAGGGGGATGCCGATGCGCTCAACGCGCGCTTCGAGGGCGTCGATACGCTGACCATGCTCAAGACCGTGTTCGCGGAAGGCCTCGCCGGCAATGTCGGCGTCGTCTCCTCCTTCGGCACGGAAAGCGCGGTGCTGCTCGATCTGGTGGCCAAGGCCGACAAGGCCATCCCGGTGATCTTCGTCGACACGCAGAAGATGTTCGCCGAAACGCTCAACTATCGCGACACACTCATCGCGCGGCTGGGCTTCACCAACAGCAGCGTGGTCGCGCCCGACGCTGCCGTGCTGGCCAAGAAGGACGAAACCGGCCTGCGCTGGTCCTATGACCCCGACGGCTGCTGCGAAATCCGCAAGGTCGAGCCGATGAAGCGCGCCAAGGCGAGCCTGGACGCCTGGATTTCGGGCCGCAAGGCATTCCAGTCGGTGACGCGCCAGAACCTGCCCCGTTTCGAGGTCGAGGATGGCCGGCTGAAGATCAATCCGCTGGGCGACTGGACCAAGACCGATCTGGAAGCCTATTTCGAGGCCGAACAACTGCCGCGTCACCCGCTGGAGGCGCAGGGCTATCTGTCGATCGGCTGCGAACCCTGCACGTCCAAGGTTCTGCCGGGTGAAGACCCGCGCGCCGGTCGCTGGCGCGGCTGGGACAAGGTGGAATGCGGCATCCATTCGCCGGTGACGCCGATCCCCGTCATCGATCCGGAAGACCCGGCAAACCTGCCCGCCTTCTGATTGCACCGGGCGCCCTGCGGGGCGCCCGTCCCCTATCTTATTGTAACATTGCGTAACAAGCGCGGGCGCGCGCTGGACCTGTCGTGTCAGCAGCGCAATACACTCCCCCCTTTCCAACGGGACTTAAGGGAGTCGCCCCATGGATCGTCGTCAATTCCTGCTTTCCTCGGGCGCGGTCGCGCTCGCCACCGCCGCGCCACGCGCCCTGGCCCAGGCGGCCGGCGCCGATGATGCCCGCCTGTCGGCCGCCTTCGCCACCGCCTTCGAGCGCCAGCTTGATCTGTCGCCGGCCATGGTCACCAGCCTCGGCCTCGACAAGGGCGCCCGCTCCGCCGCCAAGAGCCAGCTCGACGACAACAGCAAGTCCGGCACGATGAAGAAGCTGGCCGCGACCCAGGCGGCGATCAAGGAATTCAAGGGATATGAGGGCGCCGCCCTGTCGGATGCGCAGCGCCTGAACCTGGAGGTCATCCTCTATTCGCTCGACCAGCAGACGGCCGCCCCGGCGAAATTCGGCCTCAACAGCGTCCAGCGCCCCTATCGCATCTTCCAGCAGGGCGGCAGCTATTTCCAGACGCCCGATTTCCTCAACACCGCGCACACCATCAACACGGCCGGTGATTGCGAGGCCTATGTCGCCCGGCTCGATGCCTTCGCCCGCAACCTGCGCACCGACACCGCGCTGCAGCGGGACGAGGCCGCCCGCGGCTATCTCGCCCCCGGCTGGTCGCTCGACCTGACGCTTGGCCAGATGAAGAAGCTGCGCGGCCAGCCCGCCGCGACCAGCAGCCTGGTCCAGTCGCTGGTGAAGCGCGCCGCGGCCAAGGGCGTGACCGGCGACTGGCAGGCGCAGGCCGCCGCGATCGTCGAAAAGTCGATCTATCCCGCGCTCGACGAACAGATCGCCGCGATCGAAGCGTTGAAGCCCAAGACCGCCGCCGGTGACGGCGTATGGCGCACCCCGCGCGGCGATGAAATCTACGCAGCGGCGCTCAAGCAGGCGACCACCACCGACCTTAGCGCCGATCAGATCCACGCCATGGGGCTGGAGCAGGTCGCCGACATCAGCGCCAAGCTGGACGTGATCCTGAACGGCGCCGGCTTTACCAAGGGCAGCGTCGGAGAAAAGCTCGCCGCGCTCAATGTCGACCCGGCCCAGCTCTATGCCGACAGCCCGGACGGCCGCGCCGCCCTGCTCGCCCAGCTCAACCGCGACCTCGACGCCATGAAGGCGAAGCTGCCCCAGGCGTTCACGACCATCCCCAACACTCCGCTCGAAATCCGCGCGGTGCCGGTCGAGATCCAGGATGGCGCCTCCAACGGCTATTATAACCGCGCCGCGCTCGACGGTTCGCGCCCGGCCATCTACTTCATCAACCTGAAGGATGTCGGCGACTGGCCGAAATATGGCCTGCCCGCCCTCACCTATCATGAAGGCGTGCCCGGCCATCACCTCCAGATCTCGACCGCGCAGACCGCTGGCGATGTGCCAATGCTGCGCAAGGTCGCCTTCATGAGCGCCTATAGCGAAGGCTGGGCGCTCTATGCCGAGCAACTGGCCGACGAACTGGGCGGCTATGCGACGCCGATCGACCGCGCCGGTTACCTCCAGTCCTTCCTGTTCCGCGCCGCCCGCCTGGTGGTCGACACCGGCATCCATTCCAAGCAGTGGAGCGTCAAGCAGGCGACCGATTACATGGTCGAGAAGACCGGATTCGCCCGCCCCCGCTGCCAGCGCGAGGTCGAGCGCTACTGCACCCAGCCGGGCCAGGCGACCAGCTACAAGGTTGGCCATGGCAGCTGGACCAAGGCCCGCGAAAAGGCGCAGGCGCTGCTGGGCGACAAGTTCGATATCAAGCAGTTCCACGCCGTTCTTGAGGAAGGCGCGATGCCGCTGTCGATCCTGGAAAAGCGGATCGAGGATCGCGCCCGCGGCCTCGCGCAGGCCTGACAAAGGACAAGCGGGTCCGGCCTTTCCTCAAGGCCGGACCCGTTGCATGATTACAAAAGAACAAAGGGGTATCGCCATGCTTCGTGCCGCACAGATTTCCGCTGCCGCCCTGATGATCGCCGCGCTCGCCGCGCCGATCGCCGCCCAGACCGATCCGATGACCCCGGACAAGGTCGATGTCTATGATCCGGCCCGGCCACAGGCGGACTATGTGCGCAAGGAAGTGATGATCCCGATGCGCGACGGGGTGAAGCTGTTCACCGTCATCGTCATGCGCAAGGGTACGAGCCGCGGGCCCATCCTGCTGACCCGCACCCCCTATGATGCGGGCAAGGCGACCAGCCGCAACCGCAGCCAGAGGATCGAGGAGATCCTGCCGGTCATGGACGCAGATTTCGTCAATGACGGCTATATCCGCGTCTATCAGGACGTGCGCGGCCTGCACGGGTCGGAGGGCGACTATGTCATGACCCGGCCGCTGCGCGGCCCCCTCAACAAGACCGATGTCGACAACAGCACCGACGCCTATGACACGATCGACTGGCTGGTGAAGAATGTGCCGGAAACCAACGGCAAGGTCGCGATCACCGGCTCCTCCTATCCCGGCTTCACCTCGCTGATGGCGCTGATCGATCCACACCCTGCGCTGAAGGCCGCCGTACCGCAGAGCCCGATGGTCGATGGCTGGATGGGCGACGACTGGTTCCACAATGGCGCCTTCCGCAATTTCGGCTTCGGCTACAGCCTGTCGCAGACCGCCAAGAAGGGCGGCGGCGCGATCCCGATGGGCAATGGCGACGAATATACGACGATGCTGAACGCCGGATCGGCCGGCGACTTCGCTCGCGCCTATGGCCTCGACGCATTTCCCTCGGTGCGCAAGCTGCTCGAACATCCGGCCTATGATGCCTATTGGCAGGAACAGGCGGTCGACAAGCTGCTGGCCAAGCGCACGCTGACCGTGCCGACCATGCTGGTCGTGGGCCAGTGGGACCAGGAGGACAGCTATGGCGCCCCAGCGGTCTACAAGGCGCTGGAACCGCAGGACAAGAAGAATGACATGGTCAGCCTGGTGATCGGCCCATGGCGCCATAGCGGCGTCAATTATGAGGGCCGGAGCCTCGGCGATCTGCAGTTCGAGGGCGATACCGGCCGCCAGTTCCGCGTCGGCACGATGAAGCCCTTCCTCGACCATTATCTCAAGGACAATCCGCCCGCCGGCTACACCATGCCCGGCTCGCTCACCTATGCGACCGGCATCGACAAATGGGAAACTCGCGCCAAATGGCCGGGCGGCACGCCAACCCCGCTGTATCTCGGCGCCAGCTACAGCCTGTCCTGGGCCAAGCCGGCAGCCGTGGGCAGCGACTCCTATGTCTCCGATCCGGCCAAGCCGGTGCCCTATCTGCCCCGCCCGATCCATCAGGACCAGAATGAAGCCTGGCGCACCTGGCTGGTGAAGGACCAGCGTTTCGTCGATGGCCGCCCCGATGTGCTGACCTATGTAACGCCGGTGCTGGACAAGGACGTCCATATCGCCGGCCAGCCGATGGTCGACCTGTTCGCCGCCACCAGTGGCACCGACAGCGACTGGGTGGTGAAGCTGATCGACGTCTATCCGGAAGAGAACACCGCCAATCCGGTGATGGCCGGCTACGAGCTGCCGATCGGCATCGACATTTTCCGGGGCCGCTACGCCCATGGCTTCGACAAGCCGCAGGCGCTGACGCCGGGCAAGGCGGAAAATTACAAATTCGGCCTTCCGAACGTGAACCATGTGTTCAAGCCGGGCCACCGCATCATGGTGCAGATCCAGTCCAGCCTGTTCCCGGTCTATGACCGCAACCCGCAGACCTATGTGCCCTCGATCTTCGACGCCAAGCCGGGCGACTACAAGCCAGCGACCCAAAGCGTCCAATATGGCGCGGCGGGCGCCAGCGCGATATGGTTGCCTATCGTCAAATAAGCGGATGGCATGGCGCCGCCGCGATCAAGGGAGGGCATGATGGCGGTTGAACTGAAGATCCTGGCCTGGGCCTGCGTCCTGCTGCTGGTCCACATCTTCGCGGCGGCGCATCTCAAGACGAAGCAATATGGCCTGAAATGGAATACCGGGGCGCGGGACGAAAACCTGCCCCCGCTCGATCCGGTAGGTGGCCGACTGGTTCGCGCCCAGGCCAATTTCCTGGAAACCTTCCCGATCGCGATCATCGTCCTGTTCGGCGTGGTGGTGGCCGACCGCACCAGCGAATGGACGGCGATCGGTGGCTGGCTGTGGCTGGTGTCGCGCGCGCTCTACCTGCCGCTCTATGGCCTGGGCGTGCCGGTGGTCCGCTCGCTCGCCTATCTCGCCAGCATGATCGGGCTGTGCATCGTGTTCAAGGCGTTCGTCGCCGGCTGAACCGGGTGGCGGCGGATATATCCGCCGCCATGCCTTCTTATTCGAGGTCTTCGAGGTAGGAGCTGCCCTCGGCCAGATCCGAAAAGCGGGTGATCTTCGCGTCGAACTTCATGCGGATACGGCCGGTCGAACCGTGACGCTGCTTGGCGACGATCACTTCGGCCAGGCCGTAGATGCGCTCCATCTCCTGCACCCATTCCTGATGCTCGGGGCCTTCCTTGTTGCCCGGCTCCTTGGCGGCGACATAATAATCCTCGCGGAACACGAACCAGACCATGTCCGCGTCCTGCTCGATCGAGCCCGATTCGCGAAGGTCGGACAGTTGCGGACGCTTGTCCTCGCGCTGTTCCACCGCACGACTGAGCTGCGACAGCGCCAGCACCGGCACATGAAGTTCCTTCGCCAACGTCTTCAAACCACGAGAAATTTCCGAAATTTCGTTGACGCGACTATCGCCCGCCTTGCCGCTGCCCTGCAGCAGCTGGAGATAGTCGACGACGATGAAGCCGACATCATGACGGCGCTTGAGACGACGAGCGCGGGTCCGAAGCGCCGCGATCGTCAGGCCCGGCGTATCGTCGATGAACAGCGGCAGTTCCTGCAGGTCGCGCGCGGCGCGCGACAGGTTCTGGAAGTCCGCCCGGCTGATCTTGCCCATACGCAGCGCTTCGCCGCTGATCCCCGACTGTTCGGCAAGAACGCGGGTCGCGAGCTGGTCGGCGGACATTTCGAGGCTGAAGAAGGCGGTCTTGGCACCCATATTCTTTTCCGGCGGAATGCCGTCATTATGGTCACGCAGCCAGCGCGACGCCGCATTATAGGCGATATTGGTCGCCAGCGACGTCTTGCCCATGCCCGGACGACCGGCCAGGATCATCAAGTCGGAATTGTGCAGACCGCCGATCTTCTCGTTGAGGCTGTTGATGCCGGTGGTGATACCCGACACATGGCCGCCGCTGTTGAGCGCACGTTCAGCCACCTGTACCGCCATGGTGGAGGCGGAGAGGAAGCTCTTGACCGACCCGCTCTCGCCCTCGCCTTCCGACACTTTGTAAAGCGCAACTTCGGCCAGCTCGATCTGCTCGCGCGGATTGACATCCTCGCTGGTATCCAGAGCATTATCAACCAGTTCTCGACCAACGTTCACAAGTTGACGAAGTAGGGCAAGGTCATAGATCTGGGTCGCGAAGTCGCGCGCACCCAGCAGCGCGGCACCGCTGCCGGTGAGCTGCGCCAGATAGGCCGCGCCGCCCAGCTCCTTGAGCGCCGGATCCTGTTCCAGCATCGGCTTGAGCGTCACCGGATTGGCGATCATGTCGCGCTCGATCAGGCGCATCACCGCCTCATAGATACGGCCATGCAGTGGCTCGAAGAAATGTTCGGGCTTCAGCTTGAGCTGCACATCCTCCGCGATGCGGTTGTCAATCATCAGCGCGCCGAGCAGCGCAGCCTCCGCTTCGACGTTGCGCGGCAGTTCCAGCCCGCCCTCTTCGGGAGCGGCATTGAGTTTCACGAGTTCGACCATGGGCCCTCATCGCGCCACGACGCGGGTCGCGCAAGGGCGAAGGTTGAAACAACCGCATCTCCCCCGCCACAAGTCCCGCTTGCTTTTCGTGGCCCACCGCCGCACTGACAGCAGACCCGCCATGGCCGATCCGCGCATCATAGACATCAAGCTCGACGAGCGCACCATCTTGTGGCGCAACGCGGATGTCGAGCAGGAACGGCGCATCGCCATTTTCGACCTGCTGGAGGATAATCATTTCGCGCCGGAGCGCGTCCATGCCGACGGCTATGCCGGCCCCTACAAGGTGGTGCTGCGGGTCGAGGAAGGGCGCCTGGTCATCGAGATCAATCGCGCGGACGACAGCTCGCTGGAGGCGATCATCTTGGGCCTGGGCCGTTTCCGCCGGCCGATCCGCGAATATTTCGCGATCTGCGATAGCTATTATCAGGCGATCAGCAATGCCTCGCCAGCGCAGATCGAAACCGTCGACATGGCCCGGCGGGGCATTCACAACGACGCAGCGGACATGCTGAAGGAGCGGCTGGAGGGGAAGATCGCGGTCGACTTCGACACCGCGCGCCGCCTGTTCACACTTATCTGCGTCCTGCACATCAAGGGGTAATATCATCGGGCGTTTGACTTTGGGGGGCTTGCTGGTCCGCTTGGGGGCGGTTCTGGCAATCATCATCGTGCTGGGTTCGGCACTGTGGATCTATGCACGCGGATGGGCTCCGAACCGTGACGAATATCCGACCCAGGGCGTATCGGTGACATCCGACACCGGCCTGGTCGAATGGGGCACGCTGGCGGCGCAGGGGGCGGACTTCGCCTATATTCGCGCGGCCAGGGGCGCCAGCCTGCGCGACCCGCTGTTCGCCGCCAACTGGCGCGGCGCACGCGGCGCGGGCATGCGCTATGGCGCGGCGCTGGACTATAGCCTGTGTGCCAAGGCCGTCGATCAGGCGACCCAGTTCATGACCACCGTGCCGCGCGACAATGCCGCCCTGCCCCCGGTCATCCGGCTGGGGTTCGATCCGTCCTGCGCCACGCGGCCGGGCCGCGATCAGGTATTGTCGGAACTCAACACGCTGGTCAATCTGGTCGAAAGCCATGCCGGCAAGCCCGCCCTGCTCAACATCAGCGCCGATTTCGATGCCCAATATGACATTGCCAGCGGCATCAACCGGACCTTGTGGGTCGACGGCAATTTCTTCGCGCCCGATTATGCCAAACGGCCCTGGGTGATGTGGACAGCCAGCGACATGCGGCATATCGACGGCGTCGACGGACCGATCAGATGGGATGTGGTGGCACCATGAGTGCAGAAGACAAGAATATCGCCGCGCTGGTCGCGGCAGCCCGCGGCGCGCTGGCCCATGCCCATGCGCCCTACAGCCGCTTTGCCGTGGGCGCCGCCGTGCGCCTGACCGATGGCAGCATCGTCACCGGCAGCAATTTCGAAAATGCGAGCTACGGCCTGTCGCTGTGCGCCGAAACCGTTGCGCTGGCGACCGTCAACGCGCAGGGCCGGCTGGCCGATGTCACCGAGATCGCGGTCGTCGGCGGCGGCATGGCGGCGGACGGCAGCGTCGGCGGCGTGGCGATCGTCAGTCCCTGTGGCCGATGCCGCCAGGTCATCAACGAAGCCGAACAGATGGCCGGCCGCACCCTGGCCATCTATTGCGTCGCGCCCGAAGGCGAAGGCCTGGTCGAACATCGCGTTGCCGACCTGCTGCCCCACGCCTTCGGCCCGGCCGACCTTGGCATCACCCCTGCACAGAAGAGCTGACAGACCCATGTCCATCCTTTCCGACCGCTGGATCCGCAAGCAGGCCCAGTCGAACCGCATGATCGAGCCGTTCGTCGAGAATCAGCGCCGCGACGGCTGCATCAGCTATGGCCTGTCCTCCTATGGCTATGACGCGCGCGTCGCCGACGAGTTCAAGATCTTTACCAATGTCGACAGCGCCGTGGTCGATCCCAAGGATTTCGCCGCCAACAGCTTCGTCGACCGCAAGACCGACGTCTGCATCATCCCGCCCAACAGCTTCGCCCTTGCCCGCACGGTCGAATATTTCCGCGTGCCGCGCGACGTGCTGGTGATCTGCCTTGGCAAATCCACCTATGCCCGCTGCGGCATCATCGTGAACGTCACGCCGCTGGAACCGGGCTGGGAAGGCCATGTGACGCTGGAATTTTCCAATACCACGCCGCTGCCCGCCAAGATCTACGCCAATGAAGGCGCCTGCCAGTTCCTGTTCCTGCAGGGCAACGAGCCTTGCGAGGTCAGCTATGCCGACCGGGCCGGAAAATATATGGGACAGCAGGGCGTGACATTGCCGCGGCTGTGACGCTGTGGCAGCATCGCGGGCCATGAAGCGCACATGGCCCTCCCGATGCTGAAATTCCTGCGCCGATCCGATGACCAGGACGGGCGGCCTCCCAGCGTTGGGGATGACTGGCGCGTCTATGCGATCGGCGACATTCATGGTCGGCTCGACCTGCTCGACCAGTTGCTCGGCATGCTGGTCGCCGACGATGCGCTGCGGCCTGGAAAGCGCCGGGGCCTCATCCTGCTCGGCGACCTGATCGATCGTGGGCCGCATTCGGCGCAGGTGATCGAGCGGGTCCGGGCGCTGCATGGATCGGGCAGCGACATCCGGCTGCTCAAGGGCAATCATGAAGAGATTTTTGTCATGGCTGCGCGCGGCGATCAGGGCGCGGTCGGCTTCTTCCGGCGCATCGGCGGCATGGAAACGCTTGCCAGCTACGGCCTGCCGCTTTCGCTGAGCGCCGACATGGATGATGGGGCGATCGCCCACTGGATGATGAACTATATTCCGCGCGCGGATGTCGATTTCCTCGACAGCTTCGTCGATCATCTGACGGTCGGCGACTATCTGTTCGTCCATGCCGGCATCCGCCCCAGGGTGCCGATCGCCGAGCAGCGACCGTCCGATCTGCGCTGGATACGCGGCGATTTCCTCAACCATGGCGGGCGGCATGACAAGATGGTGGTCCATGGCCACAGCATCACGCCCGAGGTCGAAAATCTGGCCAATCGCATCGGCATCGATACCGGGGCCTATTATTCCGGCCGGCTGACCGCCATCGGCCTGGAAGGCGCGGACCGCTGGTTCCTTCAAACCGGCGAGACCTGAGCCCTTCCTGAGCAACTGCCATGGCCTGGCGCTTTTGTTGCCGGTCCATGGCGGATCGCTCGCCATGTTTCGTTCCCATGACCAACGGCAAAAATGCCGATCAGCAGGGGACATATCATGCAGAAACGCCATGTTCTGGCGAGGCTTTCGCTCGCCACATGCCTTGTTGCGCCGACCCAACTGCTTGCCGCCCCTGCGCCGGACACCAGCCTGTCGCAGCGGCACAAATTCTCCATCCCGTCGCAGCCCCTGAGCGGCGCGCTGCGGGCGCTGTCGGCGCAGGCCGGCATTCGCATCCTGTTCCCCTATGACGAAGTCGCCAATATCCGCAGCCGGAGGGTCGAGGGATGGCTGAGCACCGACGATGCGCTCAGCCAGTTGCTGGCCGGCACCGAATTGCGCCGATCACCGGCCGGCGCCGGCGTCATCGCCCTTATCACCCCGCCCAACCGCAGCGCGGTGCGCCGCCGCCCGCTGGCGATCCAGTTCGCGCAGGCCAGCGGCACGGCGACGCTGGATGGCCTTGCCATGGCGCCTGCGCCGGAGCCGGCAGTGGAATCCGCGCCCATCATCGTCACCGGCACCCGCCAGACGACCCGCACCGTCGCCGAAAGCCTGGCGCCGATCGACGTACTGGGCGAAAAGGATCTGGAAGCGAGCGGCAAGCAATCGGTGCGCGATCTGCTGGGTACGCTGGTCCCGTCGATCAATGTGTCGAACAATGGCGCGGGCGCCAGCTGGGCGGTGCGCACTTTGTCGCTGCGCGGCCTGGGCGGCGACCAGTTGCTGGTGCTGGTCAACGGCAAGCGGCGGCACAATACCGCGACCCTGTTCATCAACGGATCGGTCCAGAATGGCCAGTCGCCGCCGGACCTGGACCTGATCCCCGGCAATGCGATCCAGCGGATCGAGGTGCTGCGCGACGGCGCATCGGCCCAATATGGGTCGGACGCGATCGCCGGTGTCGTCAACATCATCCTGAAGAACGACACCCAGGGCGGCGCGGCGCTGACCATGGGCAACACCGCGGACAATGGCGGCTGGCAGGGCCGCTGGCAGATCGACAAGGGCTTCGCCATCGGGCCGGACGGCGGCTATATCCACCTGTCGGGCGAAGGCGTGCTGCAGGATAATACGGTGGTCAACAGCAGCCCAATCACCAGCAATCCCTTCTACCCCACCGGCGACGCGCGCAATGCCGATCCGGCCCGCATCCGCGCCAGATATGGCCAGCCGCAGGTGATCGGCGGCAATGCCAGCTATGACGCGATGATGCCGGTTGGCGGCGACATGGAGCTGTACAGCTTCGGCACCTATTCCAAGCGGCATGCCGCCGGCTGGCTGACCTATCGCAATCCGGCGGCGCTCAACAATATCCTGGGAATCTACCCCGAGGGCTATATCCCGCGCATCCACGTCTATGACGAGGATTTTCAGGTCGCCGGCGGCCTGCGCGGCGAGATTGGCGGCGGCATCCATGTCGACCTGTCGACCAGCTATGGGCAGGACGAGGTCAAATATGCACAGACCACCTCGCTCAACCCCTCCATGGGGCCGGCCAGCCCGACCCATTTCTATCTCGGCAAGATCCGCTTCGACGAATGGACCAGCAATCTCGACTTCAGCAAGGAGCTCGACATCGGCCTCGCCGGGCCGCTGTCGGTCGCGGTTGGCGCCGAATATAAGAAGAACAAGTTCCTGATCGGTCCGGGCGACCCGGAATCCTATATCGATGGCGGCTATGTTTCGCCGGCCGGCAGCTGGCTCGCGGGGGCGACGCGGACCGGGGTCGGGTCGCAGGGCGTCACCGGCTTCCTGCCGGAAGGATCGGGTAGCTGGAGCCGCGACAACTGGAGCGCCTATATCAATCTGGAAGGCCAGATCGCCGAAGGGCTGGAGTTCGGCCTTGCCGGACGGCACGAGGATTATTCCGACTTCGGTACCACCGATACCGGCAAGGCGTCGCTGCGCATCGAGCCGTTTCGCGGCTTTGCCATTCGCGGCACCGCCAGCACCGGCTTTCGCGCGCCGACGCTGCAGCAGCAACATTATGCCTCCTCCTCCACGATCAACGTCACCGTCAACGGCGTGAACCAGTTGCTGCCGGTACAGGCGCTGCCGGTTGACGGGGTTGCCGCGCGGGCGCTGGGGGCGCAGCCGCTGAAGCCGGAAAAGTCGACCAACTTCTCCGCCGGCATCGTCCTGACCCCGGCCCCCAATTTCAACGTCACGGTCGACGCCTATCAGATCAAGGTCAGGGACCGCATCCTGCTGTCCGAAACGTTGAGCGGCCCGGTGGTCATGAACGCGCTGGCGGCAGCCGGCATCCAGGGCATTGCCGGTGGCCTCATCTTCTCCAACGCGGCCGACACGCGCACCCGCGGCCTCGACATCGTCAGCACCTATCGGGCGGGGCTGGGCGACCTTGGCACCGCGACGATCAGCCTGTCGGCCAATTTCAACAAGACCATCTTCACCCATATCGACCCGGTCCCCGACGAGATCGCCGCATCCGGGCTGGTGCTGATCGGCCGGGCCAAGCAGGGCGACCTTTCCGAAGGCACGCCGCGCGACAAGCTGATCGGCAACATCCTGTGGGAAAAGGGCGATTTCAACCTGAACCTGCGTGCCACCCGCTATGGCAAAATCTATCAGCGGGCGAGCGCCGCCGTCTATCATACCGAGGATTTTGCCGCCTGCACCGCTGGCAGTGCCGGCTGCACCCTGGGCTATGTCGACGAGAAGCTGAGCCCCAAGACGATCCTCGACCTCGAACTCGGCTACCGGCTGGCGAAGGGCGTCAAGCTGTCGGTCGGCGCCAATAATCTGCTCAACACCTATCCCAACAAATTGAAGCCCGTAAACCGGACGGCCGGGAGCCTCTATAATGCCTATGCCCCCTATGGGATCAGCGGCGGCTTCTATTATGGCCGGCTGAACCTGGAATTCTGACGCGACAGTTGAAAGTTCACAGTGTCGTGCGACGTGAAATCAGCCGTTTTTGCGGCCTGGCGCGCCTGCCACGCGTCCCAGACGCGCCACCGAAGCGACAGTGACGCGACGGTGAAGCGACACTGAAGCGACAGTCAGGCGACAGCGAAGCGGCAGTTAGCGCCAGCCGGCCGCCTGCGCCGCCCGCTCGCCCTGCGCATCGGCAGGAGCGCCGTCGATCAGGCCGTCTATGGTGGAAAGGAGGCGCGGATCGGCCGAGGCGGCCTGGCGATATTCGCTCGCCTCGCCCTTGCCGGGCACCGCCTGCAGCAATTGCCAGCCGGCATCGGTGCGGCAGGCGACGCCGGCCATGGCCGCGCCGTCGAAGCTGCGGCACCAGCCGCCGCCCTTGCGCCGGAAACTAAGGCCGATACGGACCGGGCCATCCTCCCCGGCCGAGGCCAGTTGGCTGTCGAGCGCGGTCGCGAGCGATCCCTGTGCCAGCATCGCGCCGTCCTTTACCGCAATCGGCCCTGCCGGCCCGCCCGACATATGGCCGATGCCAAGGCCCAGCAGCAGGCTGGCAGCGATCGCGCCGGCCATCGCCCAACTCCAGCGCCGCGAGGGTCGCGCGATCGGCACCACCGTCGGCGGCGCCAGCATGGCCTGCATCGACGCGGGCACATCCTCCTGCGCGATCGGCGCGAAATGGCCGGCCAGCCGTGCGCGCAGCCGCCGATGCTGCTCCAGGCGGGCGGCCAGCGCGGGATCGTCCGCCACGGCGCGGTCGACGCGCCGCCGCGTCACCTCGTCCAGTTCACCATCCACCCAGGCGATCAGCATGGCTTCGTCAATGTCGGTCATGCCGCTTCCCCCAATAGTTCGATGAGCGCGCCGCGACCGCGCACCAGTCGCGAGGTCAGCGTGCCCATCGGTATGTTCAATATCGCAGCCGCCTCCTTGTAGGACAGCCCTTCCACCAGCACGAGCGCGATCGCCTCGCGCTGTTCGGGCGGCAATGCCTGCATCGCCCGATCGACGTCGGACAGGGTCATGGCCTGTTCCACCGCCTTGTCGCCGGCATAGCCGACATCGGCCCCCGCCTCTTCCGGCGCGAAGGTTCTGGCGGCCCGCTGGCGCGCGCGGCCCTCATCGATCCAAAGATTGCGCATGATCCGATACATCCAGCTGTCGAGCCGCGTGCCCGGTTGCCACTGGTCGCGGGCGCGCAGCCCCTTTTCCAGTGCCGCCTGGCACAGATCGTCGCCATCGGCGCGATCATGCGACAGGCTGGCGGCAAAACGCCGCAGCCGGGGCAGGATCGCCAGCAGGTCGCGCTCGAACGACATGGTTTCTCCAAATTGCTTTCAGGGATGAAACGTCCCTGCCCGGCCGTTTCATCCTTCAGAAAGTCCAGCAACCGGATTTTTTTTGACGATGGACGATTTTGACGCTGAAAAGGCCGGCGATGACCGGCGGGAAGAGACAGAGATGAGATGGACGCGCCCGTTGCTGATCGCGGGATTGTGGCTCGCAGCGCCGGGTGCGCAGGCGCAATTGCTACCGGCGCCAGCCGCCAGTGCGTTGGGGGGCGGTGCGCTGGGCGGGGTCGGCCAGGTTTTGCCCGATACGCTCGACCGGCTGGGCGGCATCGTTGACCAGAGCGGACTGGACAAGCTCTCGCCGGCACGTCTGACCGATCGGCTGGCAGCGGCGCGCGCGGCGCGGATCGACGCGCTGCTGCGCCAGCATGGCGACGCGGTCGAACTGGACGACCGGCGAGAGCCGGCGCGGCGCGGCATCATCCTGCTGACCGGGGCGGACGCGACCGCGATCGAGAAACTGCGGGCGGCCGGCTATGGCGTGGAACGGATCGAGGCGGAGGGGATCGACATGGCGATCACCCGCCTGACCGTGCCGGACGGCCAGAGCCTGGCGCGGGCGCTGCGCAGCGTGCGCAAGATCGCCCCGCAGGCGCAGGCCAGCGCCGACAATCTCTATTTCCCGAGCGGCGCGGCTGCGGAGGGACGATCGGCTGCGCTGGCAAGCCATGGGTCGGTCGGGCGCGGCGCAGCCGGGCTGATCGATGGCGGCGTGGCCGCGCATCCGGCGCTGGCCGGCCCGATCGAGCAGCGCGGCTTCGTCGCCGGCGCGCCAAGGGCCAGCGCCCATGGCACGGCGGTCGCATCCTTGATCGGCGGATATGGCAGCGTGAAGGGCGCCGCGCCGGGCACGCCGCTGCTGGTCGCCGATGTCTATGGCGACGATCCGGCCGGCGGCAGCAGCTTTGCCATCGTCCGCGCGCTGGGCTGGATGGCGGCGCGCGGCGCGAAGGTGGTGACGATCAGCCTGGTCGGGCCGGACAATCCCTTGCTGGCCGGGGCGATCCGGCTGGTGCGCGACAAGGGGGTGATGCTGATCGCGGCAGTCGGCAATGACGGCCCGGCCGCCCCGCCCGCCTACCCCGCATCCTACCCGCAGGTGATTGCGGTGACCGGCGTGGACGGGCGGGACCGGTTGCTGCCCGAGGCCGGGCGTGCGGCCCATGTCGATTTCGCCGCGCCCGGTGCGGACATGATGGCCGCCGACATGGCGGGCGGCCGGGACAAGGTGCGCGGCACATCCTTTGCGGCGCCGCTCGTGGCCGGGCGGCTGATGGCTGGCGGATCGGTCGAGGCATTGCGGCGGGAGGCGAAACCCGCCCGCGGCAAGGGCTATGGCGCCGGCATATTGTGCGACACCTGCAGAAATATGGATTGAATTTCCATGTCTTGCGAGAAAATTTAGACGTTCGGGATTAAAGCGAAACGCCCCGCCGTTGTCCTGTCATCGGATCAAGATGACCAAGGAGACGGTCCATGAAGACGCAGATTATCATCGCAACCGCCTGCCTCGCGGCGCTCACCACGGCCCCCGCATCGGCCCAGTTGCTGGGCGGTGGCGGCGCCTTGGGTGGCGGCGGACTGGGCGGCATGACCGGCGGCCTGGGCGGCGCGCTGGGCGGTTCGTTCGGCGGATCGGGCAGCCTGGATCGCAGCATCGACCTCGACAACGGCCGGGTCGGCGCCAGCGGCAACGGCAATGGTCGCGCCGAAGGATCGGCAACCCGTCATGGCAAGAGCCGCTCGGCCAGCGGATCGGGATCGGCCAGCGGCAATCTGGCGGTCGATACGCTGGGCACCAGCGATGTGACCGGCGCGGCCGATACGGCGCGCAGCCGGGCGAGCGACACGGTCGGCGCCGCACGGGATCGGGCGGAAAGCGGCGTCGCGACGGCGCGTGATCGGGCGAGCAGCACCGTGGCATCGGCCCGTGACCGGGCAGGCAGCACGGCTTCCTCTGCCCGCGATCGGGCCGGTTCGACGGCCAGCGGCGCACGATCGGCGGCGGGCAATGTCGCGGGCAACGCGACCAATGCCGTCGGCAGCGCCGCCTCGATCGACGCGAGCGGGCAGGTTTCGGGCAGTGGCGAGACCCATGGCAGCACCAGCCAGCCGCAGAGCGAGGCCGCGTCCCCTTCCTCATCCGATCAGGCGACGGATTGACCCCATAACCCCGTAGCCGTCGCCTGACGGAAACGGCCGGCGATCCCCATTGGATCGCCGGCCGCATCATGTCCGCAATCGGTTGACGGGATCAGCTGGACGCGACCACCATGGCGCGGGCGCGATCGGTCGCCGCGCGCGTGTCACCCGCCAGTTTCTTGACCTCGGCCGCGACCACCGCGAAGCCGCGCCCGGCCTCGCCGGCCCGTGCTGCCTCGATCGTGGCATTGAGGGCGAGCAGGTTGGTCTGGTTAGCGATGCCGCTGATCGTGTCGACAATGTCGACCAGCCCGTCGACCGTGCTCTTGAGTTCCGCCCGCAAGATCTTGGACGGGGTGGTGTCGGTCGCGATCTTGAGGATGCGCTCGACCCGGCCTTCGGCATTGAAGACCGGATTATAGGTGGCCTGCAGCCAGATGTCGCGGCCATGCTTGTCGAGGCGCCGATATTCGCCGGCATCGAAATCGCCCTGCGCCAGCTTGTCCCACAGCGCCGCATAGGCGGCCGAGAGCGCCTGACCTTCGTCGCAGAAGATGCGGTGATGGCGGCCGACAATCTCCCCCAGCGCATAGCCCATGGTCGCCAGGAACAGATCATTGGCCCACAGGATCGTGCCGTCCGGCGCAAATTCGATCACCGCCTGCGAACGGCAGATGGCGTCCCAGACGGCATCGCGGCTGTGGGGGTGAATGGCCTGGCCCATGAACATAAAACTCCTTCACGCCCGGCATAGGCAACGATGGTAAATAGCGGCTTAATTCTACGGAAATTACATAATTTGTAACAATATGGCGGACACGGAAAAGGCCGGCGATCCCATCGGACCGCCGGCCTTTCCACCCCCTGACATGCAATCAGCGGTCGATCAGGCAACCCGCGCTTCGAGCGCCTCGACCTCATCGGGATCGCGCAGCACATAGCCGCGGCCCCAGACGGTCTCGATATAATTGTCGCCACCGCAGGCCAGCGCCAGCTTCTTGCGCAGCTTGCAGATGAATACGTCGATGATCTTGAGTTCGGGCTCGTCCATGCCGCCATAGAGATGGTTGAGGAACATCTCCTTGGTGAGGGTCGTGCCCTTGCGGAGCGAGAGCAGCTCCAGCATCGCATATTCCTTGCCGGTCAGATGGACGCGGTTGCCGTCCACTTCCACGGTCTTCGCGTCGAGGTTCACGGCCAGCTTGCCGGTGCGGATGACCGACTGCGAATGGCCCTTCGAGCGGCGGACCACGGCGTGGATGCGCGCAATCAGTTCCTCGCGATGGAAGGGCTTGGTGACATAATCGTCGGCGCCGAAGCCGAAGGAGCGGACCTTGCTGTCCATTTCGGCAACGCCCGACAGGATCAGCACCGGGGTCTGCACTCGTGCCGCCCGCAGCTTTTTCAGCACGTCATAGCCGTGCATGTCGGGCAGGTTCAGGTCGAGACAGATGATGTCATAGTCGTACAGCTTGCCGAGATCGAGGCCCTCTTCCCCGAGATCGGTGGTGTAGACATTGAAGCCCTCGGTCGTGAGCATAAGCTCGATCGCCTTGGCGGTGGTCGGTTCGTCCTCAATCAGCAGCACGCGCATTGGAAGCCCCTTCGTGTCGCAGGTCCGTTCACCCCACCAGAACGGTTTCTGCTCGCAATCATTAACCAAAAAACTTCTGAAGGACAAAGGTTAATTTTTCGCTAACCCGCAGGAATCCGCGAGTCGTATAAAAACGAATCTATTTACAAAGCGTTGACCCCGTAACGATCCCTATCGAGTCAAGCTGGATTCCGGGACGAAACGAGCAAAGTCCTGCCCTGGTTCCGCCTTTCGCACGGGCGATCCGTGGCGATCACAAGGCGGAAATTTGCACTTCGTAAACCAGCCTCAGCAACCATGGTGGCGGGTCAGGAAGTCGAGCAGCGCCTCCACCCGCGCCGGCCGCAGCCGCGAGGGCGGCGTCACCAGATGCAGGCCGAAGGGCGGCGGCCGCCAGTCGAGCAATATCTCCTCCAGCTCGCCCGAACGGATCGCGTCGCCGACGATGAAATCGGGCAGACGGGCGATACCGACGCCCAGCCGCAGCGCGGGCATCATCGCCTCGCCGCTGTTGACGGTGATGCGCGGGCGGACCTGCACCGTGACATTCTGCTGCCCCGGCCCGGTGAAGCGCCAGACATCGGGCGCGGTGACGTTGGAATAGCAGAGGCAGTCATGGCTGCCGAGGTCGGACGGATGGGTCGGGCGGCCGCGCTCGGCCAGATAGGCGGGCGAGGCGACGACATGCATATGGACGTCCGCCAGCCGGCGCGCACGCAGCGAACTGTCGGGCATGTCGGCGATGCGGATGGTGGCGTCGAGGCCAAGTTCGACGATGTCGATCTTCGCATCAGACAGATGCAGGTCGACATCGACCAGCGGATTTTCCTTGGTGAACTGCGCGATCAGCGGCGCGATCCGCAACAGGCCGAAATTCATCGGCGCACCCAGCCGCACCGTGCCGGAGAGTTCGGCGGTCTCGTCGCGCGCGGCCTCCTCCGCCGCCTGCCCTTCGGCCAGGATGCGCTGGGCATGATCGGCGAGGCGTCGGCCACTCTCGGTCAGTGCCAGACGGCGGCTGGTGCGGCTGAACAGGCTGGTGTCGAGATGCTGCTCCAGGCGGGTCACCGCCTTGGACACGGTGGCCTTGGAAACGCTGAGCGCCTTGGCCGCGTCGGTGAAGCTGCGATGTTCGACCACGGCGGCGAACATCGCCCAGGCCTCGAAATCCGGTAATCGCATAGGGAAACAATCCGTTTCAACACTGCTTATTCAAGAAACGAACCTGATCGCTAGATTGTCGGAAAGCAAGCCGGAAGCGTCCGGCATTCGCATTCGAAAGGCAGACCCCATGAGCACGACAACCGCGAGCCGCATCGAGCGCCGCCCGTTCGCGTCGCTCGGCCATGCCGACCATGGCTGGCTGAACGCACGGCACCATTTTTCCTTCGCCAATTACTATGATCCCGCCCGCATGGGCTGGGGCGCGATCCGGGTATGGAACGACGACGAGATCGGTCCGCGCTCGGGCTTTCCGCCCCACCCGCACAGCGACATGGAGATCATCACCTATGTCCGCACCGGCGCGATCACCCACCAGGACAGCCTGGGCAACAAGGGCCGCACCGAGGCGGGCGATGTCCAGGTGATGTCGGCCGGCACCGGCATCCGCCACGCCGAATATAATCTGGAGGACGAGACCACCACCCTGTTCCAGATCTGGGTCATTCCCCGGTCGGTCGGCGGATCGCCCAGCTGGGGCGCCAAGCCCTTCCCGAAGGGCGATCGCTCCGGCAAGCTGGTCGTGCTGGCCAGCGGCCATGACGAGGACAAGGAAGCGCTGCGCATCCGGGCCGACGCCCGGCTGCTGGGCGGCACGATCAATGCCGGCGACAGCGTGACTTATGAGGCCGGCGAAGGTCGCCATCTCTATCTGGTCCCGGCGACGGGCCGGATCGAGATCGATGGTCAGGTCTTCGAGGCACGGGACGGCGCAGCCATCATCGGCGGCGCGCCCATCACCATCACCGCGGTCGAGGACAGCGAGATCGTCCTGGTCGACAGCGAATAGACATGACGCTTACGCACCGGTCCGTCATTGCCCTCCCCTAGACGGACCGGTCCCGGTCGCCCGCATGCTCCCTCCCTTGTGCGGGCGACCACCCTTTCAACTTTTCAGTTTCAGATGAGGAGACGTGACAATGGCTAAGGTTCTGGTTCTCTATTATTCGTCCTACGGGCATATCGAAACGATGGCCAAGGCCATGGCCGAAGGCGCAGCCGCCGCCGGCGCGCAGGTCGACATCAAGCGCGTACCCGAAACCGCGCCGCTGGAAGTCGCCAAGGCTGCCCATTTCAAGCTGGACCAGGACGCGCCGGTCGCGACCGTCGCCGAACTGGCGGATTATGACGCGATCATCATCGGCACCGGCACCCGCTTTGGCCGCATGTCGAGCCAGATGGCGGCCTTCCTCGATCAGGCCGGCGGCCTGTGGGCGCGTGGCGCGCTCAACGGCAAGGTCGGTGGTGCCTTCACCTCGACCGCATCGCAGCATGGCGGCCAGGAAGTCACCCTCTTCTCGATCATCACCAACCTGCTGCATTTCGGCATGACGATCGTCGGCCTGGACTATGGCTTTGCCGGCCAGATGGGCGTCGACAAGGTGCGCGGCGGTTCGCCCTATGGCGCGACCACCCTGGCCGATGGCGACGGCAGCCGCCAGCCGAGCGAGGAAGAGCTGGACGGCGCCCGCTATCAGGGCCGTCGGATCGCCGAAACCGCGATCAAATTGCACGGTTAATCGCAGCCCGCGCCGTCTGGGGAACGCAGCCTGGCTGCGTTCTTCGGTCGCATGGGTGCGCCATCAGGTTGTAGGGAGCTGGCACGCCGGGACTGCGCGCCAGCTCCTTTTTCTTTTTATTATCCCAGCGTCTTGGGCGTGACCCAGACTTCGACCGGGGTGATGAACTTGCCTGGTGCGGGCTTGCCGACGACGACGCGGTCGGCGGTGACCAGTTCGCCATTTTCAAGGTTTAGCGACACCCAGGGCTGGGGCATGCGCTCGAACTTCATCTTCTGGATGGGCTGGCCGGTGGCCGTGTTCATGATGGTGGCAATGATAGACATATGGCGCGGCCGCTAGCGCCTGCCCCTGCCCCCTGTCCAGAGCCGGAATCGGCAAAATATTTTCGCCCCTCGCGAAAAAAGTTGCAGCCCATGTCACATCGGGCGCGGCCGTCTCGTCATGTCAGCAATAGCAAGCAAAGGAGCTATATCATGACCGACAAGATCAATCCCTATGCCGCCGCGCCGCAACTGATGAAGAGCTGGACCGCTTTGTCCACTGCCGTCGCCGACAGCCTGGAGCCGAGCCTGATCGAACTGGTGAAGATCCGGTCCTCACAGATCAATGGCTGCGCCAACTGCATCAACATGCATACTTATGAAGCGCGCGAGAAGGGCGAGACCGAACAGCGCATCTACCTGCTGACCGCCTGGCGCGAGGCGCCCTGCTACACCGACCGCGAGCGCGCTGCGCTGGGCTGGACCGAGGCGCTGACCGAAATCGCCAAGGGCCACACCCACGAGGCCGCCAAGGAGGCGCTCAACTGGGAATTCACCGAGGAGGAACAGGTCAAGCTGACCCTGATGATCAACATCATCAATGGCTGGAACCGCATCGCCGTCGGCTTCAACCTCTGGTACGACATGCCGATGAAGGCAGCGGCCTGATGGAAGGGGGGACGCAGATGGACGCCGCCGACAGCTTCGACCCGCTGCGTCCCCGGCTGATCCGGGTAGCCTATCGCATGCTGGGATCGGTCGCCGATGCCGAGGATGTGGTGCAGGATGCCTTCATTCGCTGGATGGGCACCGACCGCAACGCGGTGCGCGAGCCCGAAGCCTTTCTCCGCCGCATCGTCACCCGGCTCTGCCTGGACCAGATGAAGTCGGCGCGGGCGCAGCGCGAAACCTATGTCGGCCCCTGGCTGCCCGAGCCGGTGGTCGAAGAGGCTGATGAGGAAGAGGATGTCACCCTGCCGCTGATGCTGGCATTGGAGCGACTGTCGCCGCTGGAGCGGGCCGCCTTCCTGTTGCATGATGTGTTCGGCCTCGCCTTTGACGAGGTGGCGAGGACCATCCAGCGCGATGCCGCCGCCTGTCGCCAGCTCGCCGCCCGCGCGCGCGCCCATGTGCGCGACGCCCGCCCCCGGTTCCAAGTCGAGAAGCAGCGCGGGCTGGAGATTGCCGGCGCCTTCTTCGCCGCGTCGCGCAGCGGCGACATGGGGGCTCTGGGCGCGCTGCTGGCGCAGGATGTCAGCTTCCACAGCGATGGCGGCGGCAAGCGCCCGGCCGCGATCCGCCCGGCGATCGGCCATGGCCAGGTGATGCAGGTGCACAAGGCGCTGGCGGTGCTGTTCGGCAAATATGGGTCGACCCTGCTGCGCACCTGCATGGTCAACGGTCTGCCCGGCTTCGTCACCCGCGAGGCCGATGGCGAATTGCAGACCACCGCGCTCGATATCGAGGACGGGCATGTCACCGCCATCTACATCATGCGCAACCCCGACAAGCTGCGCCATCTGCATTGAATGCTTAATCGCCGGATAAGCCCGTTCCTTGTCAAAATCGCAGCCCCTGCCGCGCCATGGCAGCATCGGGGACCGGGAGCGACACAAAGATGGTTGGTGCGATCGGCGGCTCGGGCAATGGCTGGGGCCAGTTCAAGAAGGCGATGGAAGAATTTGCCGAAAAGGTTCGGCAGGCGAACCAGAATAGCGGCAGCACGACAGCGAAAGTGACAGAGGCGAGCACACCGGCGGCCACCACGCCGGTTGCGGCCAGCGAGCCGGTCGCCAGCGTCCAGCCGGCGGTCGAAACGACACCAACTGCCGCAGCGACCGCGCCGGCGCCGGCGATCGCAAGCGAATCCGCCGCCGTCGTCAGCGATAGCGTTGCCCTGTCAGCTTCGCTGTCACCCCTGACCTATAGCGCGCCCACGCCAGCGCCGCGATCGCAGGCCGTCGCGGCACCGGAAACCACGCTGGACACGCAATTGTCCGACGCGGGCTATTATGCGTCGCCAGCGGCATCGGCCGTCGCCGACCCGGTCGCTCCCGCCCAGCAGGAGGATGCCGCCGCGCTGAGCCAGGCGCAGGTGATCGCCCAGGCCGCCTATGCCCTGGTCGCCCGCGCCGGCGAGGATCATCGGCTGTCGCTGATCCAGCAGGGCTGACGCCCCGCGCCGTCAGCGCGCCAGATAGCCACCATCGACCGGATAATAGGTTCCGGTCATGAAGGAGGCGCGGTCGGACAGGAGGAAGCTGGTCATGGCAGCGATCTCCTCCGGCCGGGCCAGCCTGTCGAACGCATGCAGGCCGGCGAGGACGGCCCGTTCCGCATCGGTCATGGTCTTGCCGAGTGCCGGGGTTTCGACAAAGGCCGGCCCGACGGCATTCACCCTGATACCCTGGCCGGCATAGTCGAGCGCGGCGGTCTTGGTCATGCCGACGACCGCATGCTTGGACGTCACATAGGCGGCGGAACCGGCCCAGCCGACCGCGCCCAGGATCGAGGCCATGTTGACGATCGCGCCGCCACCGGATTTCAGCATCGCCGGGATCTGATATTTCATGCCGTAGAAGACGCTGTGCAGATCGACGCCGACAACCCGGTGCCAGTCATCGATGGCGATGTCGGCCAGCGGTGTGGACGGCGCGCCGATCCCGGCATTATTGACCGCCAGATGCAGTCCGCCGAAGGTTTCGACGGCGAAGTCGACACTGGCGCTGACCGCCTGTGCATCGCTGACATCGACCTTGAAGGCGCGCGCCCGATCCTCGCCACAGGATTGCGCGAGACGCTGCGCCCCCGCTTCGTCGAAATCGGCGATGACGACCTTCGCCCCTTCCGCCAGCAAATCCTTCACCACCGCTTCGCCAATGCCCGATGCACCGCCGGTGACGATCGCGACCCGATCCTGAAACAACGCCATTCCAACTGCTCCTTGATTATCGCCGCCGGGCGACGGCATGACTGATGGGAAATAAACTTAACTCAAAGTATCCGGCTCCGTATCCTTTTATGCCGGAGCCGAATGGAAGGAAAGCAGGGATGGCCGCCGATACCAGCCAGCGGGCTGACGGATCAGGGAGCGACGGATCGGCGCGGCCGACCGGCCGGCCATCGCGCGAGGCGGCCGAACAGATTGAAGCGACGATGCTGGATGCGGCATTGGCGACCTTCATCGAGGCCGGTTTCCAGGGGGCCAGCATGGAGGCCATCGCCCGCCGCGCGGGGGTGACCAAGCGCACCCTCTATCGCCGCGCCCGGACCAAGTCGGACCTGTTCGTAGAGGTGGTCGAGCGCCTGGCCCACCAGTCGGGCATGCCCAATCTGGCGCGGGTCGAGGCCGGTCCGCTGGAACAGCGCTTGCAGGCGGCGGGCGAGATATTGCTCGGCTGGCTGCTCAATCCCCATGCGATCGCGCTGTATCGCATGATCGTGGCCGAGGCTGCGCGTCAGCCGGGGCTGGCGCTCAGCGTCGATGGCCCGTTCCAGCGCGCCAGCACGGCGATCGCCGCCATCCTGGCCGAGGATGGCGCCCGGCCGGCAGAGACGGTCAGGCTGGGCGCGGACATGTTCGTGCGGCTGGTCGCCGGCGAGGCGCTGGACCGGGCGGCGCAGGGGATCGAGCCGGCTGGCGTTTCAGACCGGACGCGCGCGCGCGCCATGGCGGCCATCGCCTTTTTCCTGGCCGGCTGGCGATCCTGGCCAGCGTCGGCGCCGCCCTTGCCCTAGAGCATCCAGCGGCTGAGGCGCGGGGACAGGCGGATGAGGTGCCACAGGGCGAAGGGCGCCAGCAGCGCGAGCGCAAGCAGCCAGGGCCTGGCCAGATAGGGCGTGCCATAATGGATGATCGCGACGTGCAGATACATGATGACCAGTGACGCCCGGCCAAGCGCGGCGAGCGGGGTGGCGACTGGCGCGAGCCGTGCAGAGAGGCGGAACAGCAGCAGCGACGTCGCGATGCCCGATCCGATCGAGAGCAAGGGCCAGCCATAGTCGGCCGCCTTCATGTTGAGCGTCGGTAGCCAGCCGGCAAGGCCCGCCAGCGCGAGCAGGCCGAGTGGCGCTATCCAAAAATTGCGCCAGTGCAGTCGGGGCCAGAGCGCGCCGACCCAGAGCAGGATCATCGCCATCGGCACGCTCAGCAGGCCGAGCGGCGAGGCCGGCGTCATCCAGCCCAGCCCCTCCGCCAGCACTAGCAGTCCCGGCATCAGGATCAGCCAGCGCCGGTCGAGCGGATCGGGCCAGCGGTTGAGCGCGAGGTTGCACAGGATGCGCGCCAGCATCAGGCAGGGCACGAACCAGAAGATGGTATAGGGGCCGCGCAGCCAATAGCCGCCGAGCAGGATCGGCAGCAGATCGCGCGGCCATTGGTGGAAAATCGGCAGATTGCCCTTGGCCGGTTCGATGATCTGATCGGCCAGGATCAGCAGCGCGAGGAAGATCGTATAGGGCCGCAACTGGCCGAGCAACTGGCGCCGGGTGAAGGGGCCGACAGGGTGCGGGCGCGAGAGCATGCCCGACAGCAGGAAGAAGAGCGGCATGTGGAAGCTGTACATGGCGTCGCGCAAGGCGCCGCGCGTCCAGACATGGCCGACCACCACGGCGATGATGCCGATGCCGCGCGCGACATCGACCCAGTCGAGCCGCTGCGGCGCATGTTGATAGGCAAGGCCCCTATTCTCCATCGGCTCCACGCCCTATAGGATGCGGCGTGGGCGTCAATCGCCCAACCAGATTACCCGGACGCCAGATTTCCCGATCGGATTGATATTTGACCCTGCTTAGCGACAAAGTGCTGTTCATCGATGGCGAGGCCATCATCCTCGACAAGCCGGCCGGCCTGCCGGTCGACGCGCCGCGCGACGGATCGATCAGCCTTGAAAACCACCTCGCCTCGCTGACCTTCGGCTTTCAGCGCTGGCCGCTGGCGGTCCACCGGCTGGACCGCGACACCAGCGGCTGCCTGCTGCTCGCGCGCAATCCCAAGGCGCACAAGCGCTTTGCCGCCGCGTTTGAGGCCGGCACGGTCGAGAAGCGCTATGTCGCGGTGCTGGAGGGCGTGCCCGAGGCAGATGAGGGCACTATCGCCCTGTCGCTCAAGAAGGTGAGCACGCCGAGCCAGGGCTGGCGCATGATCGCGGCGAAGGCCGGCAAGCCCGCCGTCACCCATTGGCGCAAGCTGGCGGTGAAGGACGGCCGTGCGCTGATCGCCTTCACGCCCGAGACCGGCCGCACCCACCAGATCCGCGTCCATGCCCAGCATGGGCTGGGCTTCGGCATCGTCGGCGACCCGGTCTATGGCGACGGACAGGGCGCGATGCTGCTGCACAGCCGCTTCCTGAGCGTGCCGCGCGGCGACAACAAACCGCCCGCGCAGGCGACCGCGCCGCTGCCGCAGAGCTTCGTCGATGCGGGTTTCGGCCCCGAGATATTGGAGGAAGCCGGGCTGTAAGCCCCGGCCCCGCGCCATGGTCGCCATCCCCGTCACCCGCTCCATCGCGATCGACAGCGACGAGATCGTCGAGAGCTTCGCGCGCGCGTCGGGGCCGGGCGGCCAGCATGTGAACACCACCGACAGCGCAGTGATGCTGCGCTTCGACGTCGCCGCCTCGCCAGGGCTGCCCGATGTAGTGAAGCAGCGGCTGGCGGACCTGGCCGGATCGCGCATGACCCGCGAGGGCGTACTGATCCTGCGCAGCGAGGGCGCGCGGTCGCAACTGCTCAACCGGCAGGAAGTGCGCGAGCGGCTGTTCGCGCTGATCCGCGAGGCGACGATCGTGCCCAAGAAGCGCCGCCCGACCAAGCCGACCAAGGCATCGCAGAAGCGCCGCGTCGACGGGAAGGTCAAGCGCGCCGCCGTGAAACAGGGGCGCGGCCGGGTCAGGATGGACTGAATTTAGCGGCCATTTACGAATTAACCATCATTGCCTTGCTAGGGAGAATGGGACGCAGGAACGCGTTCCCAGCTTCCCGAGGATGCCATGCCGGCCGAACGCCCTATTCTTCTGCCACCGCGCCCCTGGAACTGGTTCATGTGGGTTGCCGCCACCCTCCTGGGCGTCTTCCTGATCCTCTCGGATTTGCGTCAGCTTGACGGCCTGCACCTGCCCGAAGCCCGACTTCTGATCGGCCGCGATTTCCTGAATGTCTGGTCCGGCGGAACGCTCGCACTGACCGGCCAGCTTGAGCGTCTCTATGATTTTCAGGCCTATATGGACTGGCAGGCCGGGCTTTTCGGCCCGCTGGAGATGCTGAACTACTCCTATCCTCCGCATAGCCTGTTCCTGGCGATACCCTTTGCGCTGTTTCCCTATCCGGTTGCGCTCGCCCTGTGGACGGGCCTTGGCGCCATCTTCTTTGCCTGGGCGGCCCGTCCCTACATACCGGCCGGCCTGTCCCCCTGGCTTGCGCTGCTGACGCCAGCGGCGATCGTCAATATCTGGGTCGGCCATTATGGGTTCGTCATTGGCGGCCTGTGGCTGCTGTTCTTCGCCCAGTTGCGCCATGCGCCGGTCCGCGCGGGCCTTGTCGCCGGGCTGCTGACGCTCAAGCCCCATCTGGGCCTGCTGATTGCCCTGACGCTGGTCCATCGCAGGGCCTTCCGGGCGATAGGCGCGGCACTCGCCGTCACCCTGGGGCTGATCGGGCTGAGCGGCTTGGCGTTCGGCTTCGATCTCTGGCCCACCTGGTTGACGGATACCTCTGCCCTCCAGACCCGGATCATGACCGCCGAAGGCGAGAAATTCTACTTCTTCATGATGACATCGGCCTATGTCGCGCTGCGCGAGGGGCCTTATTGGCTGCCGCTGACGGCCCAGACCCTGTTTGCGGGCAGCGCGCTCTACCTGGTCTGGCGCGCGCGTGACTGCTCCGTCCATCAACTGGCCTTCATCACGGCCACCGCGACGGCCCTGATCACCCCCTATATCTTCAACTATGACCTGACGGTTTGCTGCCTTGGCTTCGCGATCCTGCTTTATGGCCAATGGCACGCGCTTCATCGCAACGAGCGGATCATCCTGTGGATGGCCTTTGCCGCGCCCTTGCTGGTGATGGCGTGGAACCTCATTGCGCCGATCGCCCTGCTTGCCGGCCTTGTCGTCCAGATACGCTGCTACACGGGCACATCCTATGCAGATCTGCTGTTGCCGGCTCCTCTCAAGCGGCGATGGATCGATAATCCCGTCCCTACATCCTAACCTCTGGCCGAGCGGTGCGGGCCATCCTATATGCGTGCCCATGTATGATTTCGCCCCCGCTGCCGACGCCGACAAGGCGACGCTTTACGCCGATCTTCTGTCCGCTGCCGACGCGCTGACCCGTGACGAGCCCGATGCGGTCGCCAATATGGCGAACCTGTCGGCGCTGATCTGGCAGTTCCTGCCCGACCTCAACTGGGCCGGCTTCTATCGCATGGTCGAGGACGAGCTGGTGCTTGGCCCGTTCCAGGGCAAGGCGGCCTGCATCCGCATCCCGCTGGGCCGCGGCGTGTGCGGCACCGCCGCGCAGACGCGCGAGACGCAGTTGGTGGCCGATGTCCATGCCTTCCCCGGCCATATCGCCTGCGACGCGGCGAGTGCGTCCGAGATCGTCGTGCCGGTGGTGCATGACGGCCGGCTGATCGGCGTGCTGGACCTGGACAGCCCCCGCCCCGCCCGGTTCGACAGTGCCGACCAGCAGGGGCTGGAAGAACTGGTCGCGCGGATCGCCGGCCGCATCGGCTGATCGCCGCCCTGCCCCGTTCCGGGACAGGATTTCATAAGCCGAACATGGCGTTGCACGGATCGTCATGCTAATTTCCGCGTTAGCATGATGACCGTGCGGGCGGCCTGACGCCCCTGCAGGAACAGGGAGCATGATGATGGCCGCGCGCTTATTCTTCGCCAGCAGCGCCATGGCGCTGATCGCCAGCCTTTCGGGGCCGGTTGCCGCGCAGGCGCCAGCGACGTCCGGCACCAGCGTGGTCCGCACCACCACCACGGCGACGACAACGACTGCCACCGCCCATCGCTGGGGGCCGCGCTATGACGGGCGCTGGTATGCCGGTTGGGCCGCGCCGGGCGGCTGGCAAAGCTATCAGCGGCCACGCGTGGGCTTCGCCCTGCCCGCCTACTGGGTCCATCCGCGCTTGTTCATCGCCAATTATGGCGTCTATGGCCTGCCGGCGCCGACCACCGGCTATGGCTGGTCGCGCTATTATGACGATGCGGTGATGACCGACCAATATGGCCGGGTGCGCGACGTGCGCAGCGGCATCGACTGGTCGCGCTATGAGGGCGGCTATGAAGAGGGTGCGGCGCAGCCGGCCGTCATCGCAAGTTCCGGTGGCGAGGCCGGCTATAGCGCGCCCGACGACATGGTGACCTATAGCCCCGCGGCGCAGCCTGCCCCGTCCAGCCGCCCCGGCGTGGACTATGATGCGCCCGCCTATGCCAGCAGCGCCGTCAGCCCGAGCGCGACGGCGGTGACGACGGTTGCGGCGGCTCCAACGGCTCCGGCAGCACCGGTGGCGGCGACGAGCGGCACGCACTGGTCGAACCAGCCGGCGACCACGACCGTCGTGTCGGCCGCTCCGCCGGTGCCCGGCCTGCCGCCGGGAGGCTATATTTCGGGCGGCTTCTATTATCCGCCGCCGCTGGTGACGACCATCATCATCAATCCCGACGGCACGACCCAGGCCACCACCCGCTATGCGACCGAGGCCGCGCCGCGCTGAACCGTCCGGAACCGCGACCATGGGTTAGTGCGTTGACGGGCTAGATCAGATGACGGGAGTGGCAGCAATGCTGCATCATGTATCGGTGGGCACCAATGATGTGGCGCGGGCGCGGGCCTTCTACGACCCGCTGATGGCGCTGCTGGGCTATCGCAGCCTGCGCGACCATCCCCATTCGCTCGACTATGGCGTGACCGACGTGGTGTTCAGCGTCGAGACACCGGTCGATGGCGCGCCCGCGAGCGCGGGCAACGGCATCCATATCTGCTTCGTCGCGGCCGATCGCGACGCGGTCGATGGATTTCATCGGCTGGCGCTGGAGCTGGGCGGCAGCGATGCCGGGCCGCCGGGCGTGCGGCCGCAATATGACGAGCATTATTATGGCGCCTTCGTGCGCGATCCCGACGGCAACAAGATAGAGGCGGTCACTTTTTCGGCGCGATAGGCGCCGCGCCGCGGGCGGCGAGCACCGACGCGGCAGGCTGCGGCCGGCCATAATGATAGCCCTGCGCGATATGGCAGCCATGCTGGAGCAGCAAAGCGGCCTGTTCGGCGGTCTCCACGCCTTCGGCCACCACCTCCATGCGGAAGCTGCTGCCCAGCTTGATGACGGCGTCGACGATGGCGGCGTCGCCGGCATCGCTGTCGACATGGCTGACGAAGCTGCGGTCGATCTTCAGCACATTGACCGGATATTGCTTGAGATGGCTGAGCGAGGCGAAGCCGGTGCCGAAATCGTCGAGGGCGATACGCACCCCCCCGCGCGCGAACCGATCAAGCGCGCGCGCGACCTGATCGGCGCCGCGGCCGAGGAAGACCGACTCGGTCACTTCGATCTCGAAATTCTGAGCCGGCACGCCATGCTGATCCAGCCGGGCGAGGACATGATCGGCGAAATCGGCCTGCAGCAGATCCGCCGCCGAGGCATTGACCGCCACCCGGCCGGGATCGAAGCCCATCCCGAGCCAGGCCGCCATGTCGTGCAGCACCGCGTCGAGCATGAGGTCGGTCAGACGGATGGCCAGTTCGCCATGCTCGAAGGCGGCAGCAATGGTGGCGGGCGCCTGGACACCGAGCCGGGGATGCTGCCAGCGCAGCAACGCTTCATAGCCCAGCACCTGCCCGCTGCGCATGTCGACCTTGGGCTGATAATAGGGTTCGACCAGTCGCTCGGCGATCACCTGGCGGGCCATATGGATCATCGAACTGCGCTGCTGCGCGTCGGCGCGCAACTGGGAATGGAACATGGTGAGCCGGCTACGACCGCTCGCCTTCGACGCATAAAGCGCCAGGTCGGCCGCCTTGAACAGTTCATGCGCATCGTCGCCATGTTCGCCGAACACGGCGCCGCCGACGCTGACCCCGGCTTCGAGCAACTGCCCCTGATAAGCGAAGGGCACCCGCATCTTGTCCAATATCGCCTGGCTGCAGGCCTGCACCGTCGCACTATCCACCAGCGAGGCGGCGATCAGGCCGAACTCGTCCCCACCCAGGCGACCGACCACCGCATCGGCCGGCGCCGCCGCGGCCAGCCGCTCGGCAAAGCCGCAGAGCAGCGCATCGCCCGCGTCATGGCCAAGCGAATCGTTGATCCGCTTGAGGTCATCGATGTCGAACAGCATCAGGCCGAAGCCCGCGCCGGTCGGGCGCGCCTGATCCGCCAGTTCCTCCAGCACGCCCTGCCACAATGTCCGGTTGGGCAGCCGCGTCATCGGATCGTGGGTGGCAGCCCAGCGGATACGTTCTTCCGCATCGCGCTGTTCGGTGACGTCGAGGAAGGTAACAATGATCCGGCGCAACTGGCCAACCTCCGTGCGCGTCGCCCAGCCGGTGCTGCGGATCCAGCGCAGTGCGCCATTGTCGGCGCGATGGACGCGCAGGGTCGCCTCGAAATGGGGCGGCAGGACATTGGCGGCGACGCCGTCCATCATCGCTTTGAGCTTGTGGCGATCATCGGGATGGACGAGCGACAGGGCCAGTTCGGTGGTCGCCGGCGCATCCGCCGTCAGGCCCAGCATCGCCCGGAATTCCGCCGACCAGCTGCGCTGGCCCGAACGGGCGTCATAGTCCCAGATGCCGAGCCGCGCCGATTGCACCGCGAGGCGGAAATGCTCCTCGCTCTCGGCCACCGCCTGCTGCGCCAGCTTCTGATTATGGATATCCTCCAGCGTGCCATACCAGCGGATGATCGCGCCCCGGCCATCGCGCCGTGCGGCCGCGCGGGCGCGCATCCAGCGATAGCTGCCGTCGCGCAGGCGCAGGCGATAATCGACATCGACCGGATCGCCCGACTGGAGCCGCTCGCGCCATAGCGCCAGGGTCCGGTCCATGTCGTCGGGATGCAGGGCGTTGATCCAGCCGGCGCCCATCGCCTGTTCGGGCGAGCTGCCGGTCAGATCGCGCCAGCGCGGCCCGACCTCCTCGATCGCGCCATCGGGGGTGGCGGTCCAGGGAACCTGGGGGCTGAGTTCTACCGACCAGCGATGATGTTCGCGACTTTCCGCCAGCGCGGTTTCCAGCAGTTCAGCCTGTTTGTCGCGACGATCATGCATATCCTCGACCGTTCCATACCAGCGCCATGCCCCTGCGGGCATTGCCTGCCGCGTCATGCGGAGCAGGCACCAGCGGCTTGCGCCATCTGCGCAACGCAGGCGAACGACCAGCGGTTCCGGCTGCGACGACGCGGCGGCGGCCCGTATGATGATCCCGATATCGACCGAATCAAAGCCCTTGCGCCAGCCATGGCGCATCAGCCCCATGCGAAGCCCCCCGCCCCGCACCTCGCCCTCGACCCAGTAGGTCAGCAGGCGACCGCGATAATCCGCGAACCAGTGAATGACGGGCGGGCGTACATGCTTGATCTTGGACGATAATGTCCTGTGCGCGACGCTGGCGCCGGACGGCATATGGGCTGGAGGCCCGCCAAGCTCGCGGGCACCATCGGCAAAGCGCCGATCAGCGAAACGATCCATCGCCCATCCCCGATTGCCGTGCCGCCCTGTTCCTCATGGCAGCGATGATGCAGGAAAAGCTTAAACAAGCCTGCACGTAACCGGAACGATCGGGAATCTGTAATTTACAGAAACTGCGCCGTCAGCGGCGCAGAATGGCGGCCAGTTCGACCGGCAGCGGCGGCTCGTCCCGCGGCATGACGACCCGGATCGCCTGCGCCTGCTCCTCAGGATCAAAACGGACCCAGCCGGCACGGCTGAGCTTTTCGAGCGGCCGATAGCGGATCTTGTACTGCATCCGCTGCGAGCCATCGACCCAATAGCCCAGATACACATAGGCGAGGCCCGCGCGGGCAGCGCGCTGGATATGATCCATGATGATGAAGTTGCCGAGGCCCGGACGATCTTCCAGTTCGGTGTCGAAGAAGCTGTAGATCATCGACAGGCCGTCACCCTGGCGATCGGTCAGGCAGGCGCCGACCAGCTTGCCGGGGCGGCCATCCTCGCCGGGCAGGCGATATTCGACGACATGGCTTTCGACCGGGGTCTGTTCGACCATGTCGGCAAAGTCCATCTCGTCCATTTCGGTCATGCCGCCACCGGGATGCCGCGCGCGCAGATAGCGCTGGAGCAGTTCGAACTGCTCCTCGGTCGACCAGGGCTTGCAGGCGGTGACGACGAGGTCGCTGTTGCGCCGGATCAGCTTGCGCTGCGTCGCATTGGGCTTGAACTCCTGCGCGACGACGCGGACCGACACGCAGGCCGAGCAATCGGCGCAGCTGGGGCGATAGGCGACATTCTGGCTGCGGCGGAAGCCGATGCGGCCAAGCGCATCATTGAGTTCCGAGGCATTGTCGCCGTTGAGTTCGGTGAAGACCTTCCGCTCGCTCTTGCCCGGCAGATAGGGGCAAGGGCTGGGGTTCGTCACGAAGAAACGCGGAAAGCGGAATGGTGCGCTCATGCCTCTCCCCCCGATTCAGTCATGCGAATGTGCCTTTTCATGGTCGGACTATGCCGTCCCGGCCCAACCATGAAAAGGTCATTTACCACGAAATTTTTACCGATGGTTAAGCATGTCCCAAAATCAGGCAACCTCGATCGGCGCGACCTCATAACCGGCCGCGCCCAGCGCCGTGATCAGCCGCTGGAGATGGGCGCCATCGCGGGTCTCGCACTCGACGTCGAGGCTGAGCCCCTTGGCCGGCAGATTGGTGAAGATGCGCTGGTGCGACAGCTCCAGGATGTTGACCGCTTCCTGGTCGAAGATGCGGGCGACATGAAACAGCGCGCCGGGCCGATCCTGCAGGATGATGCGCAGGCGGGCGAGACGGCCCGAGCGTGCGAGATCGCGCAGCAGCACATTGGCGAGCAGGCGGGTGTCGATATTGCCGCCGGTCAGGATCAGGCCGACATTGCGACCGGCAAACTGCTCGCGATAGCTGAGCAGCGCGGCCAGGCCGGCCGCGCCGGCGCCCTCCACCACCGTCTTCTCGATCTGGAGCAACAGGCTGACCGCCTCCTCCAGCCGGCGTTCGGTGACCAGCAGCACATCGTCGGCCAGACGCTCGACGAAGCGACGGGTGAGTTCGCCCGGCTGCTTCACCGCAATACCCTCGGCCAGCGTGTCGCCATCGCAGGCGAGGTCCGCGCCCTTTATGAAGTCATACATCGACGGATAGAGTTCCGCCTGCACGCCGATCAGGCGGATGTCCGGCTTCATCGCGCGCGCCGCGGTGGCGATGCCCGAGAAGAGGCCGCCGCCGCCGATCGGTATGATCAGCGTGTCGATTTGCGGCGCATCCTCCAGCATTTCCAGACCGACCGTGCCCTGGCCGGCGATGATGTCGGGCTCGTCGAACGGATGGATGAAGGTCAGGCCCTGCTCCACCTCCAGCTTGCGGGCATGGGCATAGGCGTCGTCGAACTTCTCGCCATATTGGACGACGGTGGCGCCATGGCCCTGGGTCTGGGTGACCTTCACGATCGGCGTGGTGGTGGGCATGACGATGGTGACGGGCACGCCAAGGCGCTTGCCATGATAGGCAAGGCCCTGGGCATGGTTGCCAGCCGAGGCGCCGATCACGCCCTTGGCCTTGGCCGCTTCATCAAGTTGCAGCAGACGATTGAGCGCGCCGCGTTCCTTGTAGGCGGCGGTGAACTGGAGATTTTCGAACTTCAGATAGACGTTGCAGCCAAGCATTTGCGAGAAGGTCTGGCTAATGAGCGTCGGCGTCTTGACGATCGACCCGGAAATGCGTGTCCGGGCCGCAAGGATGTCATCGACGGTGACGGGCAGCGGCAGGGCGCCCTCTATCTTGCTCAGCGTGTTCATGGCGCAGCGCCCTAACGCAAAATTGCCGGTGAAGAAACTGGCACTTGCCGAAAACTGGCCCTATGGCTTGGTTGCACGCACGAAATGTACGAGGCGTATGGCTAATATCGCGTTTATCGGCCTGGGGGTCATGGGCGGCCCGATCGCGGGGCATCTGGCCAAGGCGGGGCATCATCTGACCGTCTACAATCGATCGATCGGCAAGGCCAAGAGCTGGGCCGAGGCCTATGGCGGCGAAGTCGCGATCAGTCCGGCCAAGGCCGCCGAGGAGGCCGACATCGTCATCAGCTGCGTCGGCACCGACGATGACCTGAGCCAGATCACGCTGGGGCGCGAAGGCGCGTTCCGCACGATGAAGCCGGGCGGCCTGTTCATCGACCATACGACCGTGTCGGCGCGCATTGCCCGGCAATTGTCCGTCGAGGGCGAGAGCCTGGGCCTGCACTGCGTCGATGCGCCGGTGTCGGGCGGGCAGGCAGGCGCCGAAAATGGCCGGCTGTCGATCATGTGCGGCGGGTCCGCCCCGGCAGTGGCGGCCGCGACGATCGTGATGCAGGCCTATGCCGCACGCATCGTCCATGTCGGCAAGGCGGGTGCGGGCCAGACGACCAAGATGGTGAACCAGATCTGCATCGGCGGCGTTCTGCAGGGCCTGGCCGAAGCGATGCGCTTTGCCCAGGCGGCGGAACTGGACCTGGACAAGGTGTTCGAGGCGATTTCGGGGGGCGCAGCGCAAAGCTGGCAGATGGACAATAGATGGAAGACGATGGCGCAGGACAGTTTCGATTTCGGATTTGCGGTGGACTGGATGCGCAAGGATCTGGGGCTGGCACTGGAGGAAGCGCGGGCCAATGGCGCGACCCTGCCGGTGACGGCGATGGTCGATCAATATTACGCCGACGTGCAGGCGATGGGCGGCAACCGGCAGGATACCAGCGCGCTGGTGCGGCGGATCACCCGCGCATGAGGAAGATGATGCTGGCGGCGATCGCCGCGCTTGCTTTGCCGATGCCCGCTTATGCGTCGGGCGTGATCGACAATGTGAACGGCATCGCCATCGGACCGGATGGCAAGATCGTCCATTTCGGCGCGCTGATGATCGACGATGAGGGCAAGGTCGAAAAGCTGATCCAGGGCCGCTATCAGGAGCCCGAATATAAGCCCAAGAAGCCCAAGCGCGGCCAGCCCTGGCCCGAGCGGCCGAAAGGCCCGAGCTTCAAGCTGGACGCAGGCGGCAAGACGCTGATCCCCGGCCTGATCGACGCGCATGGCCATGTCATGGGGTTTGGCCTGTCGCTGATCACGCTGGACCTGTCCGACACGAAATCGCTGGCCGAGGCGCAAGCGAAGATCCGCGCCTATGCGCAGGAGAATACCGGCCGCAAATGGATCATCGGCACCGGCTGGAACCAGGAGACATGGGGTCTGGGCCGGTTCCCGACCGCCGCCGAACTGGATGCGGCCGTGGGCGATATTCCGGTCTGGCTGGAGCGGATCGACGGCCATGCCGGCTGGGCCAACAGCGCCGCGATCCGCGCGGCCGGCGTCAGCGCAACGACCAAGGCGCCGGCTGGCGGGCGGATCGAGATGGCGGCGGGCAAGCCGGCGGGCGTCTTCGTCGACAAGGCGATGGACCTGATCCAGAAGGTCGTTCCCGCCCCTGCCCCCAAGGATCGCGACAATGCGCTGGAAAAGGCGCAGCGCGCGCTGCTGGCGGTGGGTATCACCGGCATTGCCGACATGGGCACCAGCATTGAGGATTGGCAGGCCTTCCGCCGGTCGGCCGATCGCGGCGCGCTGCGCGTGCGGATCATGTCCTATGCCTATGGCCTCGACAATATGGTGCTGATCGCCGGGCCGGAACCCACGCCCTGGCTGTATGACGATCATCTGCGCATGGGCGGGATCAAGCTGTTGCTGGACGGCGCGCTGGGGTCACGCGGCGCCTGGCTGAAGGCGGATTATAGCGATGCGCCGGGCCAGCGCGGCCTGCCTATGATTCCGTCGACCCAGTTGCGCAATATCATGAGCCGGGCGGCGATGGACAATTTCCAGGTTGCGGTCCACGCGATCGGCGACGCCGCCAATGGCGAGATACTCGACGCGATCCAGGAAATGTCGGACACCTATAGCGGCGACCGGCGCTGGCGCGTCGAACATGCCCAGATCATCGATCCGGCCGACCTGCCGCGCTTTGCCCGCTATGGCACGATCGCGTCGATGCAGCCGGTGCATGAAACGTCGGACTGGCGCATGGCGACGGCGCGGCTGGGCGAGGCCCGGCTGAAGGGCGCCTATGCCTGGAAGGCGATGCTGGACAATAAGGTGCCGCTGGCATTCGGTTCCGACGTGCCGGTCGAAAGCCCCAATCCCTTCCCCGGCATTGCCGCCGCCATGTCGCGACAGGACGCCAGGGGCGAGCCGGCCGGCGGCTGGATGCCCGAGCAGAAGGTGAGCTTCGAGGCGGCCCTGGACGGCTTTACCCGGCAGGCGGCCTTTGCCGGCTTTGCCGAGAAGAAGTTCGGCAGCCTGGTGCCGGGGCAGCGGGCGGACTTCCTGCTGATCGATCGCAATATCGAGACGGCCAGCCCGACCGACATTCGCGGCACGCAGGTGCTGGAAACCTGGATCAACGGCAAGCGGGTCTATGTGAAGGGGCAATAGCCCCTTCACCGGCCGCTCACATCGCGTTGTCGGCGGCGTTCATGGCGTCGTCGATCGTCTCCGGCAACGGCGGCTGGACCGGGCGATCGCAACCGGCCAGCTTCATATGGGCGCGCAGCGTGTCCATGCGCCCGAGGTTCCAGCGCGCCAGCGGCACGCCGAGCGGGCGGAATTCGGCGCGGTCGAACAGCTCAACCACATAGGTCTTGCACAGCTCATCCACCTGATCGAGCGTCAGCATGCCAAGGTTCATCACCATCGGCTTACCCGGCACGCCGTTACGCCCCCGCACCAGATCGGTGACGTAAAGGCCGCCGCGCGGATCGACCAGCACAACGTCGGCGCGCGAGGCGTCGATCATCCGGTGGCTGGCGGCATAGGGCTCAACGAAGACATGGGTGCGCCAGACCAGGAAGCCGGCGGTCAGCAGCGTCACCACGAAGCCGATGAAGATCGGCCGCATCGCCCCCTGTGGCCGGAAGCGCGCCCAGCCAAGACCGCCCAGCAGGCAGAAGGGGCCGATGAAGCCATGGGCATAGCGGAAGCCCCAGCCATAGCCCTGCGCCAGCGCCAGCAGGCACCCGGCAAGGCAGCCCAGCGCCAGCGGCAGGGCGATCTCACGCCCGCGGATCGCATCGCGCCAGCGCATGGCCAGCACGCCCAGGCCCGCGAGCGGCACCATCAATATATTGTTCCAGGCGGCATAGCGGCTGAGATTGACCAGCGGCTGCCAGCGATCGCCCAGGCGCTGGAACAGGCTGCCTACCTTGTCGGCGACGCCAGCGGAGGGGCGCACATCGGTCGGCGCGCCCAGCGCATGAAGCAGGAATCCGGGCCAGATCTTGGCCCAGACGATGACGATCGCGACCAGGGTCAGCGCGTGGAAGGCGGCCACGGTCCAGCGCCGCGCCAGCAGCATCCAGAGGATGAAGGGGCCGATGAAGATGGGCGGGAAATGCCATTGATGCAGGCCCGCCGCGATCAGCGCGACCACGCCGGCCGACAGATGGCCGGCAACGCCGCCGCGCAGCACCAGCGCCAGCCAGACCATGTTCAATGCGAAATGGCCGGTCATGGCATAGGGGGTCATCGCCGTGACCCAGAGCTGGGCCGAGGAGAGGCCGAGCAGCATCGTCACCCAGACGGCATCGGGCCGGTCGGGAAAGAGATGCAGCGCCACCCGCCATAGCGAGAAGAGGCCGAGCACCAGCAAGACCGGGCCGGCGAGATTGGGGTCGCCCATCTGCCAGAACAAGGCCTGGATCGCGCTGTTCACCGGCAGATAGGCAGCGGTCCAGTAATCGGCGGCGCCGAAGGGTGAGAAGAATTCGGGCATGATCGCCCGGCGATAGGGTTCCCATTCGACCGGGATCGGTCGGGCGAACAGGCCTTCGCGCATATAGGCGGCGGCAAAGCGCGCGACCTCTTCATCACGGGAAACCGAATAATCCTGGAACAGGGCATAATGGCCGGCCCAGGCGGCGAGCCCCAGCAGGACGATGATCGGCACGATGATGCGCGCGCGCGGTTGCGGCAAGCGAAAGCCGATCCCTTCGGCAAAGGGCGTGGCCAGCGCCAGCAGGAACAGGCCGATCATCAGCGCCGGAAAATCCTGGTCCAGGAACAGGATGACGGCGAGGCTGACACCCTGACGCCAGGTCACGTGCCACAGAAAGGTCGCGCCCAGCCACAGGGCAAGGCCGATCGCCCCGGCGAGGAACAGGCGCCGCGCGCTGACGAAGGGCATTCCCCCTGGCATCAGCTGTCCAGCAGCGCCTTGTTGACGAAGATGCCGTCCATTTCGACCAGCAGCGGGAAATGGCCCTTGTTGTTGGCGAAGAAGGCGGAGGGGACGAAGGCCCGCGCCTCCAGCCAGTCGATCATCGCGCGATAGCCGGTGCCGCCTTCATAGATGGGACGCACGCCCAGTTCCGTCTGGATGCCGGCCATGTCGGCGATGACGCTCCCCGCCCCTTCGCAGACCGACAGGTCATGGCCCTGCGTATCCATCTTGAGGAAGGGCCGGGCGAAGCCATGGGCGGCGCGCAGTTCGGGCAGCAGGCTGTCGAGCCGGCGGCACTGCATCTCCACCGTCCTGGTCACCTTGTTGCGATCGGCGAAGATCGCGTCCTGTGCGCCCGACGGCGCCTTCAGCGAGCTGAACTGGTCGGCGGCCATGATGTTGAAGCTGGCGGCGCCGTCGAAATCGGACAGGGCCATGTTGAAGACATGCCATTTGCGGTCGGACGCGGCGGCCTTGCTCAGTTCGGCGAAGACGTCCGGGTTCGGCTCGAAGGAGAGGATGGTGCCGGCAAAGCCCGCATCCTTGCGCGCCATGGTCGCATATTGGCCGCGATTGGCGCCGACGTCGAACAGGCAGTCGATGGCGAAGGCGGACAGGAAGCGCTTGAGCGCCTGGATTTCGGGATATTGATGGACGCGGCCGGCCAGTGCCAGGCGCAGGGCCAGCGCGCGGTCGGACAATTCGCGGACATAACGGCTCATGCGCGCAGCACCTGGCGGTAAATATCCATCGTCGCCAAGGCCATGTCCTTCCAATTGCCCATAATATCTCCATAGGCGCGCGCCCGCGCACCCGCTGCCTGCCTGATGGCCGCGCTTTCGATCAGCGGCAAGAGGGCTTGGCCAAGCGCCACCGCATTTCCGGCCGGAACCCGCGTGGTGACGCCGTCCGGCAAGGTACCGAACATGCCGGCGTCGGAGGTGACCATCGCCTTGCCATGGTGCAGCGCCGACAGGAAGGCACCGCTCGAATCGATATGGCGATAGGGAAAGACCATCAGGTCGGCCCTCCTCATATGCGCGTCTAGCCGGGGCTCGGTGAGGAAGCCAAAATCGGTGATGAGGTGGTCGCCGAAACCGGCGGCATGGACCGGATCGAGGATCGGGGCGACATCCATGAAGGGCTTGCCGGCCAGCACCAGTTCGAAGGGGTGACCCGCGCGCCAGAGCGACAGGCAGGCCTCCACCAACAGGTCGACGCCCTTATAAGGGCGGATCGTGCCGAAGAAGAGGATGCGGGGCGCGGCGGGTTCGGGGATGGCGGCGAGGTCCGCCGGGGTGGCGGGTGCAAGGCGCATCGGCGGATGCGGCATCACATGGATGCGGGCGGGATCGACGCCCTGCCCGACCAGCGCCGCGCGCGTCGTGTCGCCATGGACGATCAGCGCATCGAAGCGATCAAGCAGCGCGCGATAGCCGCGCCCCTGCAGGCCGCTGTCGGCATGATAGGCATCGGCATTATGGACGGTGTGGACGAGCGCGGTGCGCCCCCTGAGCCGATCGAGCATCAGCCGGTCGGCCGGCGCCAGCGGCAACCACTGGACATGGGTCACGTCCGCGCCGGTCATCGCATCAAGATTGCCGAGCGCGCAGGTCAGGCCATATTCGGCCGCCTTGACGAGGCGGAAAGCACGCCCCTCCCCCAACCGATCGCGCAGGGCCTCGCTGTGGCGGAAGAAGCGCGGCGCGTAGCTATAGCCCTGCGGCACGATCGCATCGGTAGCGCGCATCGGCCGGCCGAGCAAGGTCACGGCCGCGCCGACCTGCGCCAGGCCGGCGCACAGCCCGTCATCATAGCGCCCGGTGAAGAGCGACGGATCGAGCATGGCGATCTTCATGCGCGCACCAGCCGGCGCAGCGAGACGAGATGCAGGCCAGCCGCCAGCATCAGGGTCAGGGCATAGAGGCCGAGGAAGCCGAGATCGAAGCGATCCGGCCAGAACGCACCGGCGAGCGGTACACTGAGCAGCGAACCGGCAAGGAAAGGCAGCGAGCGCTGGAGCAGATGGGCGAAGCGGCCGAGCGCGGCCTGGACATAGACCGAGACGCAAACCACCGAGAGCGCGATCAGTGCCAGCGCGGTGAGGCCAAGGTCAGCCTGGTCGATCGCGGCGCGGCCGTCGAACAGCTTGTCGAACAGCCATCCGCCGATCAGCATCAGCAGCGCCGAACCGGCGAGCGCGAAGAAGAGCGCAGCGCCAAGCGCACGGGTCAGGAGCTGGCGCACCCGCGCGCCTTCGCCGGCATGATAAGCGCGGGTGATGCGCGGCAGGGCCGCCTCCACCATGGCGCGCACCAGCATCGAGAGCGAGCGCGACATCTTGAAGAAGAAGTCGAACAGCAGCATCGGCCGGGCATCGCTGGTGGCCATGGCGATGGTGAAATAGGGGGCGTTATAGGCGACGATGTCGGAGACGGTGAAGGCAGCTGACGCGCCGATATCGCGCAGATAATGGCGGCGCACATGACCGCCGCCGACGCGGAAGGCGAACCAGTGGCTGCGGCGCATATTGAGGCGGCGGTGGACATGGACGATGGCATAGCCGATCACCAGAACACTGACGGCCAGTTGCAGCGCGACCGACAGGCGCGGATCGAGCCCGAACAGGATCGCCGCGAGCAGGCCGATCGTCACCAGGCGGCGGGCGCAATCCAGCCCTTCCCACAGGAAATTGCCATCGATCGCCGCCAGCGCCCGCTTGGCGAGCAAAGCCGGCAGGTTGAGGCAGGCGGTGAGGAAGAAGAGCAGGAACAGCATCGGCATGGCGGTATGCAGCCCGCCCAGCGCCAGCGCACCGAGCAGGATAGCGACCGCGCCGGCAATCAGCAGCCCGAGGAAGAGGAAGAGGACACCCATTTCCTCCAGCCGGAAGCCGCCATCGGCCGCCCCCTCATCATTGCCCAGCCAGAAGCGGCGCAGGCGCGCATAGATGATGCTGGTGAGGCCGAACTCCGCCGAGATGGTGAAATTGCCGAAGGCGACGAGCAGCAGGAAGGCCTGGAACTCCGCCAGCGGCAGCACCCGCACGAAGACGAAGGTGACGGCAAAGCCCCAGATCATCACCAGCCCGACATTGGCGAGCTTGACCAGCGCGAGGATGCGGGCGGATGCCTCCATCCGCGCGAGCATGCTCACTGCGTCGCAGTTCCCAGCGGCTTGCGCGCACGGAACAGCCGATCATCGAGCGCATAGAAATGGCGCGTGTCGGCGTCGATGTCGCGCGCGTCGATTTCCTCCAACTCGAAGCCGGCAGCGCGGATGCGATCGGCAAAGTCGAGGCCATATTGGCGGACATGGTCCCACTGGCCGAAGCGGCGCTCGCGCTCGCGCGGGGGGATGTCGAAACTGCCATCCTCGGTCGGCTTGTCCCACAGCGGCACGATCAGCCAGGCTTCGCCGCCGGGCTTGAGCGCGCGCAGGATATTGCGCAGCACGGCCATGTCGTCGGGCACATGCTCCATCACATGGCTGGCATAGAAGAGGTCGTAGCGATCGCTGTCGGACAGCGCCATCAGGTCGACCTTGTGCATGCCGGGCACGGTATAGCGCGCGGGATCGAGATCGGCCGGGACATAGTCGGCCGCCGCCGAGAAGCGCTTGACCAGGCTCCCTTCATTGGGGGCCATGTGCAGGATCGCGCCATCGGTCGGCACGGTCAGCACGCCCTTCATGAGGAGATAGTTCATCAGCCGCTCGCGCGGCGACGCGTTGCAATTGGGACAGCCCCATTCGCCATTGTCGCCATAGCGGAAGAAGCCGACGACCGTCATGCCGCAGGCCGGGCAGCCGCGATTGGCGGAAGCGCCCAGTGCCTTGCGCAGGTCGAGACCCAATTTGGTCAGATGCTTGCCGGCGGCCTTGGCCACCCGCTGGACAGTAATCACGCCATTCTCCGCTCGGTATCAGCTTCCGGCCTATACAATATGACACGGTTTTGGCGAGGGGGGATCAGCGCGATTTGGCGGGGTTCCAGATCGTGACGGTGCGGCCGCTCATCGCCTTGAGCACGCCCTGCAAGGTGGCGGCGTAGGCGATCATGATATCGACCAGCGCGGCAAGCGGCCCGCCGCGCGAGCGCAGGCCGATCCAGGCGAGCAGCGCGATGCCGATCGCGCCGGCCATGTAGAGCATGGGCGACAGGCGCAGCGCCAGCGCGCCGGCCGCGATCGCACCGGTCAGGATGAAGGCGCCGCCGAACCAGCGGACGATCTTGCGCGAGGCATATTTGAACCGGTCGATCGCGGCCATGCGGCGCAGTTGCGGGCGCAGATGGCTGTGCGTGTGCCAGGCGCGGGCAGCGATCCGCACCTTGCGCCGATATTCGTCCTTGCGCCCCGTTACCAGCCGCTCGCGCGCAATCACATCCTTCGCCTTTACCAGCCGCTTGCCCGCGAACACCACCGCCATCGAGACGGTGAGGTCATCCAGCACGCTGTCGGGAAATTCGGGATAGAGGCTGCGGCGGATGGAGAAGATCGAGCCGTCGGCGCCCAGCACATTGCCGGTGCGCGACTCCTCGTCCTTCAGCCGTTCCTCGATCCGCCAGTAGAGCGAGCCGACGGCGGCGGTCGCACTGTCGCCCTCGCCCAGATAATGGAGCGAGCCGAGCACGCCGCCAATATCGGGATCGGCATAGCGGGCGAGCAGATTATCGATCGCGTCGGCATCCAGCAGCACATTGGCGTCGGTGAAGATCAGCACATCGCCGCGCGCACGGGCGGCCAGCAATTTCATGCCATGCGCCTTGCCGCTGCGACCCGGCCCGCGCAGCAAAGTGACCAGATCGCCCTGCGCCGCGATCAGCGCGGCGGTCTCGTCGGACGATCCATCGTCAAAGGCGAGGATTTCGAGCGTGGGATGCCGGCCTTTCAGCATCGCCAGATTGGCGAGCTTTTCCGGCATCGCACCCGCCTCATTATAGGCGCAGAAAAGCAGCGACGCGCTGGGCACCGGGCCGGCGACCGGTGTTTCCGCGCGGGTTGGCAGCATCCGCAGGATCAGCGGATAAAAGAGGAAGGGCCAGGCGACAGCGACCAACGAGGCCAGCAGGACAGGGGCAAGCAGCAGGTTGGTCACGGTTAATAAGCCTTGTGATGAACCAGCACGCCGAGCGTCGCAACGATGATGCGCAGGTCGCGCCAGATCGACCAGTCGCTGACATATTCCAGGTCCGACTGGAGTCGGTCGATCAGATCCTGATGATGATCGGTCGCACCGCGATGGCCGCGCACCTGGGCAAGGCCGGTCATGCCCGGCTTGATGCAATGCCGTTCCCAATAGCGGGCATCGACCTCCCAATAGAGGCTGTCGCCCGCCTTGGCGGCGGCGGCGTGGGGGCGCGGGCCGACCACGCTCATGTCGCCGTTCAGCACATTGAAGAGCTGGGGCAGTTCATCGATGCTGGTCTTGCGCAGGAAGGCGCCGACGCGGGTCACCCGATCATCGTCGCGCTTCGTCAGCGTTGCGGCCTTGTGGTCGCTCGCCTCGGTCCGCATCGATCGGAACTTGTAGATGGAGAAGGGCCGCCCATCCTTGCCGATGCGCGGCTGGCGGAATAGGATCGGGCCTGGGCTGGTCAGCTTCACCGCCAACGCGGCGCCGATCAGGACGGGCGACAGCGCGATGGTGGCGATGGTAGCGACGATGATGTCGAACAGCCGCTTGATCAGGCGATCGCGGAATTGCAGCGGGCCACCGGCAACGATGATCGTCGGCTGGCCGTCAAACTCGTCCACCCGCGCAGGTGCGAAGCGCAGCAGTTCGGGGACGACGATTTCACCCCGCGCCGACAGCGATTTCAAGGCCGCGGACCAATCGTCCATCCGTTCGAGCGGACAGGCAACAATCACGCGCTCGGCCATTCCGACCGCAGCAGCCAGGCGCGCGGCCATGTCGGCATCATGGCGTTCGGGATGGAGATTGGCGGCGTCCGCCTGGATCACCTCCATATGGGCGCCGGTCTCGATCGCGACCCCGTCCATGATGACGGCGGTGAGGTGCGGGACATCGCCCAGCAGGCTAACCGCCAGGCGCGCAACCGCCAGGCGCACCAGCGCCAGCGTCGCCGCGCCCAGCAGCAGGCCGGTGAGGAAGGTCAGACGGGACAGCTGTTCGGCGATCTTGCCCAGATAGACGATCAGCAGCATCAGCAGCGCCGCCTGCGCCAGCGCCAGCAGCGCGCGGAAGATGCCGCGCCGCACGCGATCCAGCGTATTGATGCCATAGGCACCACCCTGCACCGCGAGCAGCGCATAGAGCGGCGCGACCATCGAGAACATCACCAGGCCATGGGGCTTGCCCGGTTCGCCCAGAAAGGCGCCGACGACCAGCCAGTTGGCGAGGAGGAAGGCGATGAACAGCCCCGCCATGTCGCCGGCCAGGCACAGCGCATAGAGGCGCAGCCGCACAATTTCCTTTGAGACAGTCAATGAGGCGCCCTGCATGATCATTATGCTGTCCCGTTGGCACCGGGCGGGGCCGGTTGCAAGGGGATCACGCGCCGAACAGCCGGCCGAGCGCCTTGTCGAGCATCACCATTTGCCACAGCAGCCGGCCATGGTCGGATAGACCGGCCTTATGGTCGGCCGCGATTTTCGCCAGCATCTTCGTGTCGAACCAGCCGGTGCGGGCCAGCGCCGAGCCGCCGGCGACCGCTGTCGCCTCCCCCGCCAGCGCGCCGCGGAACCAGGCGCTGATCGGGGTCACGAAGCCCATTTTCGGGCGGTAGAGAATATCCTGCGGCAGGAAGGACTCCATCGCCTTCTTCATGAGGTACTTGCCGCTATTGCCGCGGATACGCTGGGCGACCGGCAGGCGCGCGGCAAATTCGACCAGCCGATGGTCGAGCAGCGGTTCGCGCGCCTCCAGGCTGACGGCCATGCTCATCCGGTCGCTCTTGGTCAGGATATCGCCGGGCAGCCAGATGCGGATATCGGCATATTGGGCGCGGTCGAGCGGGTCGCGCGCCGGGGCATTGGCCATCGCCTTGATATAGCGATCCTCAGCGCGATAGGCGCCCAGCCGGCTCTTCATGTCCTGGCTGAAGAGACGCTGGCGCAGGGCATGGGGCGTGACCCCGACCGAGGCGGCATAGGCTTCCCCGCCGTCGCCGGCCAGTTCGAGGAAGGTCGATTTGGCGCGCAGCGGGCGCGGCGCCCAATCGGCCTTGGGATAATAGCGGCCGAGCGTACCGAACAAGGGTTCGCGCACCGACGCGGGGATCAGGCCACGCAGCCTTTCCCCCTGCATCTGGAAACGATGGCGACGATAGCCGGCGAACGCCTCGTCCGCGCCATCGCCCGACAGCGCCACCGTCACCTGTTCGCGCGCCAGTTCGCACACCCGGTAGGTGGGCAGCGCGGAGGCATCGGCAAAGGGTTCGTCGAAATGGAAGGCCAGCGTGTCGGCCAATCCATAATCATCGGGTGATACGATGCGCGTGCGGTGATCGGTTGCGAAGCGCCGCGCAATCCGGTCGGCATAAGCGGTCTCGTCCAGGCTGGCGACATCAAAGCCGATGGTGCAGGTCTTGACCGCCTGGTTCGACGCCTCCGCCATCAGCGCCACGACACTGCTGCTGTCGACGCCGCCGGACAGGAAGGCGCCGAGCGGCACGTCGGACACCATGCGGGAGCGCACCGCCTGACGCATCATGGCGACCAGTTCCTCCTCCAGCGCCTCGGGCCTGGCCTTGCTGCGATCGGCAAAGCTGATGTCCCAATAGCGTTGCGGATGGGCCAGCGGACGACCGCGCACCAGGCGCAGAGTCTCGCCCGCCCCGAGCTTGCGCACGCCCGCGACCATGCAGGCATCGTCGGGGACATAGCCATAGGCGAGATAATCCTCGACCGCGCTCAGGTCCGGCGCGCGGCGAAGCAAGGGGTGCGCGAGCAGGCTTTTCAATTCCGATCCGAAGATCAGGCTGCCATCCGACAACAGGGCATAATGGAGCGGCTTCACTCCCAGCCGGTCGCGCACCAGCCAGAGCGACTGGGCGCGCGCGTCGAACAGGGCGAAGGCGAACATGCCGTTGAAGCGTTGCACGCACTCCTCGCCCCATTGGCGATAGCCATGCAGGATGACTTCGGTATCGCTGTCGGTGCGGAAGACATGGCCCTTCGCCTCCAGTTCGGCACGAACCTCGGCGAAATTGTAGATTTCGCCGTTGAAGGTGACGACCAGGCTTTCATCCTCGGTCAGCATCGGCTGGGCGCCACCGCCAAGGTCGATGATCGACAGGCGCAGATGGCCGAGGCCCACGCCCGGCGCGGTCCAGATGCCGCTGCCGTCCGGGCCGCGATGCGGCATCACGTCCAGCATGGCGCGCACCCGCGCAGGATCGACCGGCTTGGCCGTTTCGAGATGGAAGATGCCCGCAATTCCGCACATTGTTACGGTCCTAGCCTATGCCCGCGCTGCGGTCAGCCAATTCCTTCACATTGCCCAGATCGCGCAGGAAGGCGGCGATCGCCGCGTCGGAGGAATGGCCCGGATGCTCTTCAGCGGAAACGAGGATCGCGACCGAGCGCGGATCGCGGCCCAGCAGGCGGGCGAGCATGGTCTGGATCTTCACTTCCGGCTTGCTGCCGGTCGGCGCGCCCTGCCCCACCACATAGAAGCTGACGACATGGCGGACGAGCGGGCCGGGACCGGTGATCTGCTCGCCGCGTGCGTCGGCGGGCGCCGGTGCGGGCGAGGACCAGGTCCATTCCTTGTCGGGATCGACCGCACCCTGGCCGAAACCGACCAGTTCGCGCTTGTCCTCCTGCCGGTCAAAGGCGGCGACGACGAGGTCCACGACCTGTCCATGCGCATTGGCATAGCGGCCCGAGATGAAATGATCGGCGCCATCGAAGCGCGGTTTCCAGGGGTAGGTCTGGGCGGCACTGGTGCGGGTCCAGCCCGGCACCGCCGGCAGATCGATTTGCGATGGCAGCGGACGGGCGGTGGCGGCGGTGGCCGCCAGCCAGAGCGGCGCGGCAACGATGATGCCGAGCGCGATGGCCGCCATCATGCCGGCCGGCGCCTGCCGCCGGACAGGGCGCTGCAGCGGCGCGGGATCGAACCAGGGATCGCCGGGCTTGCGATCGAAGAACGGCCAGGCGGTCGCCATCACGATGATCATGATGATCGCGAAGAACACCCAGCCATAGACGACATGGTCGAAACCGACGGCGGCATCGACCGTGGTCAGATGGGCGACCAATATGGTGGCGAAGGCGCGCACGCCATTGGCCAGCACCGACAAGGTGAGCGCCCCGGCCATGAACAGGATGCGACGCGGCCAGCTCTGGAAGCAGACATTGCAGACCAGCGCGCCATAGGCGGTCATGGCGATGAGGAATTTGGCGCCCGAACAGGCCTCCGCCACCTCGAAATAGCCGGTCGGGGTGGTGATGAAGATGCCCTCCATATGGGCGGGCACGCCGGCCAGCGTCAGGAACATCATTGACAGGTGCGCCGTCACCAACTGGAGATGCGGCACGATCTCCTCGCCGAAGGGGACCATGAAGAAGGCGTAGAAGAGCGGGAAGAGCAAGGCGCGCGCCACCATCGGCCCGAGCAGCGCGATCACCGCGCCCTGGAGCATCAGGACCAGCGCGCCATGGCGGACCATCGCGACGCCCGCCGCCGCGCCGAGCAGCCAGGCGAAGGCGCCAAGGCCCAGCCAGATCAGGCCCGGCGGCCAGGCGATCGGCTCCAGCTGGCGCAAGCCGGGCAGACGCTGCTGCACCAGCCAGGCGATGAGGATCGGGATGAAGAGGCAATGGCCGAAGGTGGAAGCGTTCCACCAGATCGAGACCATCGAATAGAGATCGTCGAAGAAGAGCGTCAATATGGCAGCCGCGACCACGCCGAGCGCGGTCAGATGGCCACGCCAGCCGGCAAGGCCCATGCGCGGCATGTCGGCAAGGGAACGGGCGCGATCGGTCATGCGGCCCGCGGATCGGCCTTGCCCGGCGCGCCGAGCAGCAGGTCGGGCAGACCGCCGAGCGTCGCCGACCAGCGATAGCGGTCCTCGACGCGGCGACGGGCGGCGAGGCCAAGCTGTGTCCCTCGCGCCGGATCGGCGAGCAGCCACAGGACCGCCTGGGCTTCGGCCGTCGGGTCATCCGCGACCAGGAAATCGCGGCCATCGACCGCATCAATGCCTTCGGCGGCCTGAGGCGAGGCGACGACCGGACGGGCCATCGCCATGGCCTCGAGCACCTTGTTCTGGATACCCCGTGCGATGCGTAGCGGCGCCACCACCAGATCGGCGGCGGCCAGCCAGCCGCGCACATCGGGCACGCCGCCGGTGACGATGACGCCGGGGAGATCGGCGAGCGCCTTCACCGGCTTCGACGGGTTGCGGCCGACTATGGCGAAGCGCGCATCGGGTCGTGCGGCCTGGATGGCGGGCAGCGCCTGGCGCGCAAAACTCTCGACCGCCTCGACATTGGGGCGATAGTCCATCTGACCGGTGAAAACGATCAGCGGCCCCGCCCCCTTATCGACGGCCGGGAAATCGGCCGCCGGGTCGAAATAGTCGAGCGCCACGCCATTTTCGAGCGCGACGATCCGGTCGGCGCCAAGGCCGCAGGCATCGCGAAACAGCGCCGCTTCGGCTTCGCTAACGAAGCTGCAGATATCGGCGCGGGCCGAAACCTTGCACTCGAAATCGAGCAGCACGCGGCCCTCGCGGCGGTTGATCCAGCCCATCGGGCCGGAACCCTGCGCGCCATAAGCGGCATATTTGGCCGAATCGAAATCGACGAAATCCATCAGGAACTGCACCCCCGCCGGCAGCATGGGCACGAAATGCGCCATCTGCGCCGAATAGGCAATGACGGCGCGGATCGGCCGTTCCGCCATGACCTGCGCAACCCAGCGATGCAGGCCCGGATGATCGAACAGCGACACCAGCAGCGACTGGCCGCGCGCCAGACCCGAGAGGCCGGCGACGATGCGCGAACGGTCGCGCATCAACACGCACTGGCTGGCCGTCAGTTGCGCCATGTCGGGAGCAAAGCCCATGTCGCGATCATCATCGGCAAAGCAGCCGACATGGACCGGTGCCATCTGCGCCAGCCGCTGAAGCAGATGATAGGACCGGATCTTGTCGCCCCGGTCGGGCGGGAACGGGATACGATGGCAGAGGAAAAGAAGCTCGCCCGTCATCCAAGGCCCCGCGCGATATGCGGGCCGATGAGGTTGGCCACGGGCAGCGGCAGCTTCTTCCACAATTCCACCTTGCGCCGATATTGCGGCGAGAGCGGGTTGACGTCACGCGTCTCCTTGCCCGGCGCGGTGCGCAGATGATAGCCGAGCGGATCGCCCTCGAACCCCCAGGTCTTCTTCCAGGCGGCGGGGCCGGTGCCGACCTTCGACCGGCCGAAGTCGAAATGGGTGAGGCCGCGTTCGCGGGCCTGGCGCATCAGGGTGAAATAGAGGACTTCGTTGGAGCGCATCGCCCGTGCCTCCAACCCGGCGCCATGCCAATAGGGCATGCAGGCACCGCCATGATAGAGGCTGATGACCGCCGACAGGGGCTTGCCGTCCTTCGATACCATGGCGATGTCCGCATCCGCCCCGAACCGGTCGAGGATGGCATCGAACAGCGCGCGCGGGAAGACCGGCGTGCCGAGATTATGGACGCTCTGGCAATAGAGGCGATAATGGATGTCGCGCAGCCGCTGGTCGCGGCCGGTCTCGAACTGGAGGTCGTTGCCGAGGCCCTTGCGGATTTCCGCGCGGTGGCGCTTGGGCACGGCCTTCAGTTCCGCTTCGTCATCGGCCGCGAGAGCGCGCGAGAAACCGAGATAGGCGTCGGCCTTGTTCTGCCATGAGGCGCCACCGGGCGCTTCGCCGCCGCGCAGCTCCAGCGTGTCGCAACCCAGCCTTTCCGCCTGATACCAGGCGGCATCGGCCAGCTTGGCGATCGCCTTGCGATGGGTTGCGAGAATGCCGCCATCGACCGCGAAACCGCTGCCGACCAGCGCCTTGCCGAACAGGGCCGAACGGATATGGGTGAGCGGCAGCACGCCGTTGATCTCGCCCGAGGGCGTGCGGGCGACCAGCATGATCGCCTTCTGGCCGGTGCCGGCCTCCACGCCCATGATCCAGGCCGGTCGATGAAAGGGCGTCGAGCCCGGCTGGGCGCAGACCCAGGCATCGATTTCCGCCACGACAGCCGGATCGGACAGGCGCGCCTCTCCGACGATGACGCTCAGATCGACAATCGCATTCATCTGCTCATTCCCTCAGTACCCCTGGCACCGGCATAGGCCCAAAGGGCTGAATATATGGTAATCAGCCAAGACCCCGACTGATTATCGGCCCCAGCAGATTGGCGACCGGCAGCGGCAATTTCTTCCACAGTTCGATCCGGCGCTGATATTTTGCACTGGTCGGGCTGACGTCGCGCAACTGGCCGGTGGGCGACCAGTCATAATAGACGAGCGGCTGCGGATCGAAGCCAAAGCTCTTTTTCCAGGCGGCCTGGCCGCTGCCGACCTTGGACCGGCCAAAGTCGAACCGGCCAGCACCGCGGGCGCGGCCATGGCCCATCAGCCGGTAATACATGAGTTCGTTGGACCGCAGCCGGCGCGCATCGGCGCCGCCGCCCCCCCAGAAGGGCATGACCCGATCGCCATGATAGAGGGTCAGCACGGCCGAGACCGGGCGATCGCCATCGCGCACGATGCTGATATCGGCATCCGCGCCAAAGGCGGCGATCACCTCGCGGAAGAGGCGCGCGGGGAAGACCGGGGTGCCGAGGTTGCGGACGCATTCGGCATAGATGCGATAATGGTCGCGCAGATGCGCCGCCGAGCGGCCATGATCGACGGTCAGCGCCGGATTGGCGAGCGCCTTGCGCAGTTCGGCGCGATGCTTGCGCGGAATGGCGAGCAGTTCGGCCTCGTCATCGACGGCAAGCGGGCGGACGAAGGCGACATGCTCGCCCTCACAGACGCGCCACCCCTCCCCCGGCGCGGCACCGCCGCGCAGTTCGACCGGCATATCGCCGCGTGCCCGCGCCGCATTCCGGGCGGCAGCAGCCAGGGCGGCGATCACGGCTGGATCATCAGCCAATATGCCACCATCGACGGCAAAGGCGGCGGATACCAGCGCCTGGCCGAACAGGCGGCTGCGCACATGCTGGAGCGGCAGCAGGCCGCAAATCTGGCCCGAGGGCGCGACCGCCGCGAGCATCAGCGCCCGGTTCGCGGTCGCCCGCTCGATCGCGATCAGCCAGGCCGGGCGATGGAAGGGCGTGCTGGCGCCATGGGCCAGCACATAGGCATCGGCCGCCTGCGCCTGCGCCGGATCGGCAAGGTCCAGCGTGGTGATCGCCAGATCGGCCCGATTGCCCGCGATCATGCGGCGCGCGCCGCTTCCTGCGCGACCAGCGCATCGACGCGGGTCCAGGCGAAATCCTGGGTCAGGCGGCGCAGCTTGGCGGCCATGACGGACAGATTGGTATAGTGGCGCACCCGCGAGCGCAGTGGCGCACCGGCGACGCGCGGCTGATCCGGATCGATTTCCCAGGGGTGGAAATAGATGATGGCGGGCCGCTGCGCCTGGCCATTCACCTGGCGGATCGCCCAGCGCGAAAAGCCATAGGGCAGCAGGCGGAAAAAGCCCCCGCCCCCAGCCGCCAGCGTGCGCTGGCCCAGCTTTGCCGTGGTGACGGGCAGTTCGAGCAGATCCGATCCGGCCACCGGCTTCCAGGCGAAGCGCGGCGAATCGGGCCAGCCATAATGGTCATGCCGGATCGGCGCGACGCTGCTGGAATAGGCATAGCCTTCTTCCGCCAGGATCGGATGCGCCCAGGGCGTGCGCGGATCGATCGAGAAGCTGGGCGCGCGATAGCCCGACACCTTCTGCCCACTGGCATCCTCCAGGATCGCGCGGGACTTGCGCAGGTCGGCGCGAAACTGTTCGGGCGTGAAGGTGAAGACGCGAGCATGGTCATAGCCATGGCTGGCCACTTCATGCCCGGCTTCGGCGATGCGACGCATCAGCGCGGGATAGCGTTCGGCGACCCAGCCCAGCGTGAAGAAGGTCGCGGTGACGCCAGCCTGCGCGAACAGGTCCAGCACCGCATCGGTGTTACGCTCGACGCGATGCGTCAGCCCCTCCCAATCGGAACGGTCGATCGTCCGCTCGAAGGCGCCGACCTGGAACCAGTCCTCGACATCGACGGACAGGGCATTGTGCATCATGATCTTGTCCCGGTTGTGCGCGCGGGCGCGATCAGGCGGCGTTGCGCTCCGGATCGGCGGCGCGTTCGTCGCGCTCGACCCAGTCGACCAGCAGGGTCAGCACGCGGCGCAGCGCCGCATCCTGTTCCTCGACGCGGAATTCGAGGCCCGACAGACGCTCCTCGATCAGGGCGAAACAGCCCTTCAAGGCTTCGGGATCGACCGTCGGCGCGGCATAGGAGGCATGGTTCTGCATCGCGCGCAGGGCAGCGATCTCGGCGCGCAGCGCCTCAATCTCCTCATGCACGGCGGGCGATACGAGATCGGGCTGCGCCGGCGCCTGCCAGGCGACCGCCTGCGGTGCGGGGGCAGCGGCGGCCGGTTCGGCCGGTGCGATCGGTTCCGGCGCGGTTTCGCCGGCGGTATCCAGCACGGACGGCGCGATCGGTTCGGCGCTGACATCCTCGTCCACGCCCATATCCTCGATCACTGCCTGGACCGCCTGACCGTCAATCTCGGTCAGTTGCTCCAGCGCGCCCAGCAGCAGCACGCGGCTGACCAGCGCATTGATGCGACGCGGCACGCCGCCGGTGGCGGCATAGATGGCGTCGAGCGCATCGTCGGTGAAATAGGGATTGCCGGTCCAGCCGACCAAGGTCAGGCGATGGCTGATATAGGGTTCGACCTCCTGCGGCAGCATCGGGTCGAGATGATGGGTCGCGATCACGCGCTGGCGCAGTTGCTCCAGTTCGGGCGAGCGGACAAGGTCGCGAAATTCGGGCTGGCCGAGCAGGAAAATCTGCAGCAGCGACTGGCCGCCCAACTGGAAGTTGGACAGCATGCGCAGTTCCTCGATCGCCGAAACCGGCAGGTTCTGCGCTTCGTCCACGATCAGCAGCGAGCGGCGGCCGGCGCGGGCCTGCCCCTGAAGATAGGATTCGATCTGGCGCAATATCTGCGCCTTGGCGACGCCGTCGGTGGCCAGGCCGAAGCTCTGCGCGGCAAGGCGCAGCATGTCGTCGCCCTCGACCTGGGTCGACACGATCTTGGTCGCGGTCAGGCGCGCGGGGTCGATCGTGCTCATCAGATGGCCGACCAGCGTCGTCTTGCCGGCGCCGATGTCGCCGGTGATGACGATGAAGCCCTCGCCCTGCGCCAGACCATAGCCCAGATAGGACAGTGCCTTGCGATGCGTCGTGCTCTCGAAATAGAAATGCGGGTCCGGCGTCAGCTGGAACGGGCGTCCCTGCAATCCATAGAACTGATCGTACATCTGTCGTCTCCATCCGGCCGACCGGCGTCGTACAGACGCCGTTATAGCCCGAATTTCCTTAAAAGCTGTAACGCAGGCCGACCTGGCCCATCGCGTTGATCAGCGTGTCAAAATCATCCGCCTTCGCCGCATCGACGCCTAGCGAAGCCGATGCCGTAAGTTTCCTGGTCAAGCCTCTGAAATAGCTTGTGAAGGCACCATAGTTCAAGACATCGGCGCGGGCGCCGCTGGCATCGAAATAATTGATATAGACCGCCGTATCCAGGGAATCGCGGTCGTTGAACGCATAGGTGACGGTGCCATTGCCATACCAATTCTGGTCGCGGGTGCCGCTGATCAGCACGCTCTGGGTGGTCGGCGTGATGAATTTGCGGTTGGAATAGCCGCCGCCCAGGCCAAAGCCCCACGGGCCGCGTCGGGTGGAATATTGGCCCGCGACGCCGCGATAGCGGAAATTGGCGCCAGTGATGCCGGCCAGCGCATCGTTGAAGCATTCGCCCCCGCCGGTCGGCGAGAAGGCGCAGCCGGTGAGATCGCCGGTGAAGGGATTGCGGGGCACGATCAGGTTGGTGCCGGTAAAGGCAGCAGCATCCGCCGTGATCATCCGGCCAAAGCTTTCGATGCCATCGAACACGGCAATGCCGATGCTGCTGTTGCGTCCCTGCCAGGTGAACTGGCCCTGATAGGACATGCCGCCATAGCGTTCGCCCACCGTCGCCTTGAGCGACGTGCGGCGATTGGGCCGCCACAGCACGCCCACATCCCAGATCAGGTCGCCGAAATCATAATAAAGTTCGCGCGGCGAACTCTTGTCGGTGACATAGCGGCCGTTGCGAATGATCGGCACGCCATCCTCGTCCAGCAAGGGCGCGCGCTGGCTGATCTCTATATCCTCATAGCCGATGCCGCCGAGCAGCGCGACCGTGGGCGAAACCGGCATGATCGCATCGACCCGGCCCCAGACATCCTCGAACCGCTGGTCGAGCTGGCTGGCATCCTCGCGGCTATAACCGGCGCTGGCGGTCAGGCCGACCGGCAATATGGTGCCCGGCGCAAAGCCGATGGAGCCGTTCAGGTCATGCGACCAACTTTGTGCGAAGGAGCCGTTGGCGATCGCGGCGCCGGGGACATTCACATCGACATCATCATCGACGCGGGCATAGCCCAGCCGATAGGAAGCCTTGATGTCGAGATCGCCGACCTTCGTGGCGTAACTGGGCCCGATATAGCCGCCCCAGATCTGGCTGGTAAAACGGTTGTCGATCGCCGCAGCGCCCGAATAGCCGTCGGTCCGCACGCGCGAGGCGATGCCGCCGGCCTGCAGGGTGAGTTCGGGGGTCAGCTTGTAGCCGGCATTGGCGATACCGCTCAGCACGTCGGAATCGGTCGCGTGGCCCCAGCCGAAACTGTGCATATATTGGACGTCCGCCGCGGCATTGAGCCGACGGGTCTGGACCTCCACCGTCACGCCGGCGGTGAGATTGGTGTAGGTCACCACGTCGCCGTCGCCCTTGAGCGGCACCATCACCACCTGATCGATGCCCAGATAAGGCGTGACATCGACCTTCTTGGTCGACACGGGCGTACCTTGAGCCAGCGCCGGGGCGCTGACACTGGCAAGCACCAGCAGCGAGGTGCCGGCAATCAGGGCGCGCGCGGTCATCCCGCCTCCCCCTTGCCATAATAGGAACCGAAGCGACGGGCGCCGCCGATATAACGGACGGCGTTGAGCAGCAACTGGACCTGCGCCCCGCCCTTCAGCAGTGCGGCCGCCTCCCGCAGCGCGCTTTCCGATGTCTTGTCGGCGCGCACCACCAGCAGCGCGACCGCGACATGGCTGGCTAGCACGGCGGCGGGCGAGGCCGCGAGCAAGGGCGGGGAATCGAACACGATGATGCGATCGGGCCGACCCTCGGTCAGCCGCTGCAGCAGCATTTCGGTGCGCGCCGAGGCAAGATATTCGGTGTCGGCATGGCTGCGCTGGCCCGCCGGCAGGACCGACAGCGAGGGAATGTCGGTGCGCAGCACGCAATCCTCGATCGCGACCAGCGGATCGGCGAGCGCGTCCATCAGCCCCGGCCCGGCCTGCAGGCCCAGCGTTTCAGGGATGCCCGGATTGCCGAAATCGGCATCGACCAGCAAAATCTCGCGATCCTGTTCGGCCGCCAGGCTGAGCGCCAGGTTGATCGCGCAGAAGGTCTTCCCCTCGCCGCTATGGGGCGAACAGAGGAGGATGCGGTTGCCGCGCGGATTGTCCTGAAGATGGGTCAGCAGCCCGCGCTTGAGCAGGCGGAACTCCTCGCTCATCGCGGTGACCGGCGCGCCGGGCACCAGGAAACCGGCTTCGGTCAGTCGGTCGCGATCGACCGGCTGGGCCGGGCTGGTCCAGGCCTGTGCGCGGAAGATCGGCGCCTCGTCGGACATGACCGGGGCCGGCGCCGGCGGCGCGGGATCGAACATCGGCGGCGGCGGCGGCGCATCGGCCGGCACGTCGACGGCCGGTGCTGCGCGTCCACGCAGGGCCGCCTGAAAATCGAAAATCTCGGTGGCGCGTTCGATCAGCGAGCCGCGGCCCTTGATGGGGCTATGCTGGTTCATGGGATCAGGCTCCTTCACGCCGTACCGCGCTGGATGAATTCGACGGCGATCAACAACAGACACAGGGCAGCCAGGCCGCCGCTGGCGCCCGCAAACCATTTCATCCGCTGCTTGTCGAGAGCGACCTGGGCCGTGCTGGCGACCTGGGTGATCGACCCGGCGACCGGAATGCCCACGGCCCGTTCCAGACGGGCGGCCGTCGGGAAGGTGCCTTTGAGCTGGCCGATCGCGAAAGCGACGCCAATCCCGGCGCCGATGCCGAGGATCAGCACACCCAGCAACAGCAGCGGCCGGTTGGGTGCAGCGGGCGCCGTCGGCAGGCTGGCGGGCTGAAGCACGCTGAACTGCACCGCGCCGGTTTCGGTCTTCACGTCGCCACGCAGGCGGATTTCCTCGCGGTCGGCGAGCAGCTTGTCATATTGGGTCTGGAGCGCGGCATAGTCGCGATCCAGCTTTTCCTGTTCGGACGCCACGCCCGGCTCATCGATCTGATGCGCGGTCATGGTGTTGAGATCTGCCTGAAGCTGCGCCTTGCGGGTCGACAGCGCCTGCACGGTGGCGGCCCGTTCGGCCTGCATCGACTTGATCGACAGATAGGCGGGATTGGGTGTGCCGGCAGCGGCCGCGCCACTGGCGCCGCCCTGGCGACGCAGATTGTCGACCTGCCGCTGGGCGGCGATCACGTCGGGATGGCTGGCGGTCCAGCCGCGTGCGCGCATGCCGGCGAGTTCGGCCTGGGCCTGGGCCAGCGGGGATGCACCGCCACCGACCGCCACGCCCGGCAGGGTCGCCGGGGTGCCGGCGAGCTGGCCGTTCATCGCGCTGAGCGCGCTCTGCGCCTGCACCAACTGGGCATCGATATTGTTGATCTCCAGACGGGCCGCATCCATGCGCTGGCTGATCGTGCCGGCGCCCGGCAGCACGCCGGCATAGCGCTGGGCGAATTCGACGCGCCGCTTGTCGGCGGCTTCGAGCTGCTTGCCGCGACCGGCGATCTGCTGGTCGAGGAAGGCCAGGCTCTGGCGGGTTTCGGTGCGACCACCGGTCAGATTTTCTTCCTGGAAGATGTCGATCAGCTTCTGCACCACCTGCTGGGCGATGCGGGCATTGGCGCCATCCGACAGGCCGCTGTCGGCCGAGGTCGCGCTGATGTCGATCATGCTGGGGTCCGCCTGGGCCAGCACGGTGATATGCTCACGCAAGGTGGTGATCTTGCCCGCCACGTCGCGCGGCCCGGAAATGGTCTGGGCGAGATCCGTGCCACGCACGACCTTTTCCAGATTTTCCGCGCTCAGCAGCGTCTGGCGCACCCGGTCGAGATCCTGCTGGGACTGGACCTGGGTGATGCCGATCTTGTCCTCCAGCAGCGACTGGGTGTTCACATAGACCCGCGCCTTGGATTCATAGCCATTGGGGATGAGCGACACGCCCAGCCAGCCCAGCATGCACACGCCCCAGGCCACGGCCAGCGCGATCCAGCGCCGGCTCCATATGCCGTGGAGAAGGACCAGCAGCTCGTCGTACAGACCCGCCATGATCAGAACATGCTTTCGGGAATGATGATGACGTCGCCGGGCGCCAGCATGACATTGGCCTTGGTGTCGCCCTTCTTGAGCAGGTCGCCAATGCGGACCTGATATTCCTTCTGCTTGCCGCTGGCCTTGTCGAAGCGGACCAGCCGGGCGCGATTGCCGGACGCATATTCGCTGAGGCCACCGACAGAGATCATGGCGTCAAGCAGCGTCATGTTCGCGCGATAGGGGATGGAGGCCGGCTTCTCGGTCGCGCCGACGATCCGCACCTGCTGGCTGTAGGTGCCGGAGAAATTGTCGACGATCACCGATACCAGCGGATTTTCGATATATTGCGACAACGCCAGCTTGATGTCGTCCGACAGCATCTTGGGCGTCTTGCCGACGGCCGGCATGTCGGTGATCAGCGGCGTGGTGATGCGGCCATCGGGACGCACCTGCACCTTGGCGCCCAGTTCCGGGTTGCGCCAGACGAAGATCGTCAGATTATCGAGCGGACCGATGATATATTCCTCGCCCGGCCCTTCCTGGGTTGCGACGAAGGATGCGGGGGGAAGCTGCGGCGCGGAGCTGGTCGAAGCGCAACCCGACAGGGCCACCGCAGGCAGCGATGCACCGATCAGGAGCCTGGAAATCCGCTGGAAACGCATAAAATTCACCCCTTCATACCATCATAGCCGACGCGCGACCGGAAAAAATGATCGCGTGCAGGCCCATGGCTTCATCCTCGTCATGCCGGAAAAGGGTAAAGATAGGGTTAGGCCTGCTGTCGGACATGGATTAGCCAAGTAATAGTTCACGAGGACTTGGGTGGCCAAGAAAGGCCGCGGGACTTGCCGACGCGCCATAGGCACCGGCAAGGAAGATCGCGATAAAATCGCCGACATCGACTGGCGGCAGCGCGACCTTTTCGCCCAGCCGGTCGATCGGCGTGCAAAGGCAGCCCACGACATTGACCGGCTGGGTGGTCGGCTCGCGCCCGAAGCGGTTGGCCACCGCGATCGGATAGTTGCGCCGCACGACCGTGCCGAAATTGCCGCTGGCGGCCAGTTGATGATGCAAGCCGCCATCCACGACGACGAAAGTCTCGCCCTGGCTCTGCTTCACATCGACCACACGGGTCAGATAGATGCCAGCCTCCCCCACCAGCCAGCGGCCCAGCTCGATCGCGAATGCGCTGTCGGTCAGGATATCGGGCAGCGCGTTGAGCGCAGTGTCGAGCGCGACGCCGATCGGCCGAATGTCCAGCCGCTCGTCACCGGGGAAATAGGGGATGCCGAAACCGCCACCCAGATTGACGAGCGGCGGCGCAGCGCCGACCGCATCGGACAGGCGCGCGGCAAGGTCGATGGTCGCCGCCTGGGTCTCGATGATCGCCATCGGATCAAGCGCCTGGCTCCCGGCGAAGATATGCCAGCCGCGCCAGTCCGCGCCGGCATCGATCATCGCGCGCGCCAGCGCGGCCGCACGTTCGGCATCGACGCCGAAGGGCTTGGCGCCGCCGCCCATGCGCATGCCGGACCCTTTGAGGTCGAAATCCGGGTTCACCCGCACGGCGAGGCGCGGCACCTTCCCCAGGCGCTCCGCCACGGTCAGCGCGCGCGCGCCCTCCCCCTCGGACTCCAGGTTGATGGTGATGCCGGCATGGATGGCGGCTTCCAGTTCGTCATTGCGCTTGCCCGGTCCGGCAAAGCTGATCCGCGCCGGGTCCATGCCGGCCTCCAGCGCCATCGCCAGTTCACCGCCCGATGCGATGTCGAACCCGTCGACCAGCCCCGCCATCCGCGAGAGCAGCGGCGCATAAGGATTGGCCTTGATCGCATAATGAAGATCGATCCGCTTGGGGATCGCCTCGCGGAAGCGGCGGACCTGCGCCTCGATTATCCCCATGTCATAGACGAACAGCGGCGTGTCGCCCGCTTCGTCGACCAGGCTCGCCGCGCCGCAGCCGCCGATCAGCAGCATGCCTTCTTCCTCGGCGAACCAGGCGGGAATGGGGCCCATGGGCTTCATGACGCATACTCCTTGGCCAGCGCGACTCGATCGATCTTGCCATTGGGGTTACGCGGGAACTGTGCAAGCACTAGCGTCTCGCGCGGCTGCATGAAATTGGGCAGTTCGGCCTTCAGGTGGACGGCAACAGCCGCAGATATTTCGGGATCGGCGGCGCGCAGCAGCAGCAGCACCGCCTGCCCCAGCCGTTCATCCCTGACACCGAGGGCAACAGCCTCCGCCACGCCGGGAACGGCGACCGCCGCCTCCTCGATCTCGGTGGGACTGATGCGATTGCCGGCCGACTTGATCATCGCATCGTCGCGGCCGACGAAATAGAGCAGCCCATCCGCGTCGCGGCGGACCGTATCGCCGGACCATACGGCCGTGCCGCCATGCCGCGAGGCGGATGGCGCCGACTTGAAGCGCTCGGCCGTGCGCGCCGCATCCTGCCAATAGCCCTGCGCCACCAGCGGGCCAGCATGGACCAGTTCGCCCGGCTCGTCATCCTCGGCCAGCGAGCCGTCGGGACGGACCACCAATATCTCGGCAAAGGGAATGGCCGCGCCCATCGAATCCGGGTGACTGTCAACCAGCGCGGGCGGCAGATAGGTGGAGCGGAAGGCTTCGGTCAGGCCATACATGGGATAGAGATCGGCCTGCGGGAACAGCGCACGCAGCCGCGCGACCAGCGGCCGGGTCAATGCCCCGCCACTGTTCGTCAGGCGCCGGAGCCTGGCTGCGATCTCCGCCGGCCAGTCCAGTTCGGTGAGTTGTACCCAGAGCGGCGGCACCCCGGCCAGGGTGGTGATATCCCAGCGATCGACCGCCTTCACCACGTCGCGCGGGGTCAGATAATCGAGCGGATAGGCGCAGCCGCCCGCATACCAGGTGGAAAGTAGCTGGTTCTGGCCATAGTCGAAGCTGAAGGGCAGCACGCACAGCGTCCGGTCCTCCGGCGCCAGCCCCAGATAATGGGCCACCGACACCGCACCGAGCCAGAGATTGGCGTGGCTGAGCATCACCCCCTTGGGCCGGCCGGTCGATCCGCTGGTATAGAGGATGGCGGCCAGAGCATCGGGCGCGGCATCGGACGGCGGCAGCGCCGCCCCGCCGCTCATCCCCGCCGCCGCATCATCCTCACGATGGAGATGACAGCCGGCCGGAATATCGCCGGGTGCCAGCGTCGACAGGCGGCTGGCCGTGCCGATCAGCAGCGCCGCGCCGCTGTCGGCCAGGATATGGGCGACCTGCGCATGTTTGAGCAGCGGATTGATGGGGACATGGACAAGCCCCGCGCGCGGCGCGGCGAGCGGCATCAGCGCCGCGACCGGCCCCTTGGCCACCCAGCTCGCCACCCGCGCGCCGGGCGCAAGGCCAAAGCCCGCCAGCCATCCGGCGAGACGACCAAGCGCCTGTTCCAGTTCGGCATAATCCTGCGCGCCCGATCGCCCCGCCAGTGCCGGCCGTTCCGGATCGCCACGCAGCAGCAGATGGTCTATCGGCTGCACATCGGCATCGTCGATTGGCGCCTTGGAAGCCAACAGGGGGTCGCTTAACGTCATGTCCAGAATTAGGTCCTAAGGGCAGCTAAGGTGCCGGGAGATAATAGGTTGCTGGTCCCAAGGGAATATCGGACGCTGTCGGAAGTGCGGTTGGCGATCGGCGGCCGGATGGACCGCGACGATATCGACAGCCTGTTCGACCGGCTGGACTGGTTTGAAACATTGCACCCCCTTTGCCTTGGCGACACCCCGCTCAGGGTGTTCCAACAGATAGAGGACGCCTGCGAGGCGTGGTTGTTCCTTCTCGCGCCCTCAGCTCGTCGCCTAACTGCCCTTGCCAATTGGTATAGTTTCGCCTGGAGCCCGATTTTCCTGGGGGCGCCGGACGCGCGGCAACAGGCCCGGCTGCTGGAAAATATCGCCCGCCATCTGCTGCGCGAACAGGCGCAGATCAACCTCTATCCGCTTGCCCTGCCCGGCCCGCTGATCGGCGCCTTTCGCCGCGCCGGCTGGCTCGCGGTGCAGCGGCCGATGGGCGGCCGATATCTGCTGCATGTCGATGGCCGGGATTTCGCTAGCTATTGGGCGCAGCGCCCCGGCCGGTTGCGCAACCAGGTGCGGCGCAAGGCCCGGCAGGAGCGTTACGACCTCAGCATCCATGACAAGCTGACCGTTACGCTGTGGCAGGATTATGTCGATGTCCAGGCGCATAGCTGGAAGGCACCCGAGCCTGGCCTCAACTTCCTGCGCGCCATGGCCCAGCGGGAAAGCGATGCCGGCACCTTGCGGCTGGGCTTTGCCCGGCTGGACGGCCGCGCCGTGGCGACCCAATTATGGACGGTGGAACATGGCACGGCGCTGATCCACAAGCTGGCCCATGACAGCGCCCAGGACGAAGGATCGCCCGGCACCTTGCTGAGCCATGCGATGTTCGCCCATGCCATCGACCATGATCGGGTCGCGACGATCGATTATGGCACCGGTGACAATGACTATAAGCGCGAGTGGATGGACGAGCGCATTCCACTCCATCAGATCGACCTGTTCAATCCGCGCCGCGCATCCAGCTGGATTCCCGCCGCGCGCACCTGCATTTCCGCGCTTGTCGGATAGGCGGCGAGCCATTAGATAGCCGCCATCATGCGGGCGCAATCCACTCAGCCGGTCGACCGGACAGACGATATCGAAACCCTGGTGCGGGCGCTTCTGCGCGACGTGCTGAGCCTGTCGCAGGAGCGGGCCGATGCGTTCGACGCCGACACGCCGCTGTTCGGCGCCCTGCCCGAGCTGGACTCGATGGCCGTCGCCGGCCTGCTCACCGAAATGGAAGATCGCTTCGACATCCTGATCGAGGATGAGGATATCGACGGCGACACGTTCGAGACCTTCGGCACGCTAGTCGCCTTCCTGCGCGCCAAGCTGGGCTGAAAGCCGCCCTTTCCCAAAGAAGTTCGGGCTGAGCCGTTTCCGGCCCAGCCCTTTTTCTTACGCGTCGACCAGTTGCTCAAAGTCGGCTTCAGCGAGGAAGCGTTCGACGTCGAGGGCGGCCATGCAGCCCATGCCGGCTGCGGTCACCGCCTGGCGGTAGATCTTGTCGGTGACGTCGCCGGCGGCGAAGACGCCGGGAATGGCGGTGTGGGTCGTGCCCTTCTCCACCACGATATAGCCTTCATCGAGCGGCAGCTTGCCGTCGAACAATTCGGTCGCGGGGTGGTGACCGATCGCGACGAAGCCGCCATCGGTCGGCACATGCGACTTCTCGCCGGTGACGGTGTCGATCAGATCGACGCCGACCAGGCCTTCGGGCGTGCCGCCGCCGACGAACTTGTCGACCGCCTTGTTCCACAGCACCTTGATGTTGGGATGGGCGTGCAGGCGCTGCTGCAGGATCTTTTCCGCGCGCAGCGAATCGCGGCGGTGGATCAGGGTCACGTCATGGCTGTGGTTGGTGAGGTAGAGTGCCTCCTCGACCGCGGTGTTGCCGCCGCCGATGACCACGACCTTCTTGCCGCGATAGAAGAAGCCGTCGCAGGTAGCGCAGGCGCTGACGCCCTTGCCCTGCAGATGCTCCTCGCCCTCGACGCCCAGCCACTTGGCCTGGGCGCCGGTGCAGATGACCAGCGTGTCGGCGACATAGAGGGTGCCGCTGTCGCCCTTCAGCTTGAAGGGTCGCTCGCTGAGGTCGACGTCGACAATCTGGTCATACATCATCTGCGCGCCGACATGTTCGGCCTGGGCCTGCATCTGTTCCATCAGCCAGGGGCCCTGGATCACATCCTTGAAACCGGGATAATTTTCGACGTCGGTGGTGATGGTCAGCTGGCCGCCCGGCTGCATACCCTGCACCACGATCGGCGCCAGACCCGCGCGCGCGCCATAAATGGCGGCGGACAGGCCGGCCGGGCCGGAACCGAGAATGAGCATGCGGGTGGAGTGAGTGGCGGTCATCGATAATTCCAGCTGCGATTCGTGTGGCCGCCAGAGATAGGCCCTGCCAGCCCCCGCGCAAGCAGGAGTTAGGCAGGAGATTTGCTTGGGACGGCCAAAGGTTGAGGCGCAGCATCGCCTCGGCGTTGCACAAGCCGCGTTGCCCTATGATCCATTATGTATCACAAATGGCGGATCGATAGTCATTGGGAGAGACGGAGCATGGCGACATTCGTGCTGGTGCATGGCGGGGGACATGGCGGCTGGTGCTATCAGAAGGTCGCGCGGCGGCTGCGCACGGCGGGGCATGAGGTGCACTGCCCGACGCTGAGCGGCCTTGGCGAGCGCGCCCATCTGCTGAACCCCGACATCGATCTCGACACGCATATCCAAGATGTGGTGGCACTGATGACGTTCGAGGGGCTGGAGGATGTCATCCTGGTCGGGCACAGCTATGGCGGGATGGTGATCACCGGCGTCGCCGATCGCGCGGCCGCGCGCATCCGCGAACTGGTCTATCTGGATGCCGCCCACCCCAGGGACGGGGAATCGCTGGAAATAGTGGCCCCCGCGCAGATGGAGCCGACCCGTGCCATGGGCCGCACCGTCGACGGGATCGAACTGGTCATGTGGCCCTTTCCCGGCATGGCAGGCTTCTTCGGCATCACTGATCCGGCCGATGTCGCCTGGACCGAGGCGCGGCTGACGCCGCATCCGTGGAAATGCTTCGGCCAGCCGCTACGGCTGGAAAATGGCGACGCCGCTTTTCGCCTGCCGCGCACCAATATCAATTGCACCCATGCCTTGCAGAACAGCCCGGACGAGGCCCGGGCCCGCCAGTTGGACGGGCATCGCAATTTCGAGATCGATACCGGCCATGACCTGATGATCACCGAGCCGGAGGCGGTCGCAACCATGCTGATGGAGGTGGCGGGTTAGGCCCCCTCCCCTTAATCCAGGACGTTGGGCAGATCCTCGAACCCCTTGCGCAGGGCGGCGGACCAGCCCTGCGAAATCATGGCGAATTCCTCATTGTCCGCCTCGATCCGGGTGCGGACGCGGAAGTCGAACGTGTCGGTCTCGATCACGGTGAGGTCGAGCGGCATGCCGACCGACAGGTTGGAACGCAGGGTCGAATCCATCGACACCAGCACTGCCTTGGTCGCGTCCTCCAGGCTCGTCTCGCGCTGGATGATGCGGTCGAGGATCGGCTTGCCATATTTATGCTCGCCGATCTGGAAGAAGGGCGTGTCCTCGGTCGCCTCGATGAAATTGCCGGCCGAATAGATGAGATAGAGGCGCGGCTTGCCGCCCTTGCGCTGGCCCGCGATCATGATCGAGGCGCTGGCGGCCGATCCGTCCATGGCGATGCTCTCACGATAGCGGCCCTGCATGGTGCGCATCGCGTCGCCCACCAGCTGCGCCGCGCGGTGCATCGTGTCGCAATTAAGGATGGTTTCAACCTCGGGGTCGCTCTCCGCCTCGCGGATCGCGCGCGACAGCATCGTCTTCACCCCCTGGGTGATCGACAGATTGCCCGAACAGAGCAAGGTGATCGCCCGTTCACCCTCGACATGATAGGTGAAGCTTTTCCGGAAGCGGGCAATATTGTCCATGCCCGCATTGGTCCGGGTGTCCGACAGCATGACCAGCCCCTGGTCCACGCGTACCGCCACACAATAGGTCATCGCCCCGAAGTCCTGCTTATCTCTACCCTAGGAGCGGGGCGTGGGCGTGCTCTGCTGTTGCTGGCGTTGCAATTGCCGTTCCTCGACTCCGTCTTCCGCCTGCGCGATCCGGACATCGGCGTCAATGCTGATATCGCCCGCGACCGTAACGGAGCCCCGTATCGGGGCAGCTTCGTCGGCATCCAGGCCACTGGCCAGGCGCAGATAGCGTTCGGTGACGCAGACGCGATTGGACGGATCGAAGCCGACCCAACCCAACCCCGGCACCAGCGCTTCGGCCCAGCCATGGGTTTCGTGCAGCAGATCGCCCTCGGCCGCGAGCAGATAGCCCGAGACATAGCGGGCCGGCACCCCCAGCAGGCGCGCGCCGGCAAGGAATATCTGGGCATGATCCTGGCACACGCCAGCACCCAGCGCGAAGGCCTGCGCCGCGGTCGTGTCGGCACCGGTCACGCCCGATCGATACTGGACCGCGTCGCTGATCGCGGCCGACAGGGCATGGAGTTGCGCCAGCGGCCCGTCGCCCTCGGGAAGAGCGGCGACCATGGCGCGGATCGCATCGGACGCTCTGGTCAGCGCCGTGTCGCGCAGGAAATAGCGGGCATCGACCCGGCATTGCGGCAGGCCGCCAATACCATGGGTCTCGCGCGTCTCGACCAGCCCCTCGGCAACGATCACCGCCTCGTTCAGGCTATCATGGCGGACCCACACCGCCTCCATCTCGCCATAGCTATTGGGACGGAAATTGGTCAGCGCCTCGCCATTGATGCTGACCTGCCAGTCATGGACCTTCTGGCCCGGCGTATCGACCGGCACCAGCTTCAGCCGCATGGCGACGCGGCCGGCCGAGGCGGGATAGCCATAGACGGTCTGGTGACGGACGAGCAATTTCATGGCGCGCTTCCCCTCCCCCTTCAGCCGAAATGATAGGTTTCGGCGATTTCGACGCCGAGCCGGTTGCTCATCATCAGGCTGTACTGCACCGTTTCATGCAGGCCGCGGCGGAAAATCTCGCCAGCGTCCAGTTCCTCCAATTCGCTCACCAGTTGCTTCACCGTGTCATGACAGGTGCCGCGCGCATTGTGCCAGCCGGCCAGCCGGTTGAGCCGATAGGCGAGCTGATCGCAGCAATAGGCGACGCTGCGCGGAAACAGCCGGTTGAGCATCAGGAAGTCGGTGATCTGCCAGGGCGTATAGGTGCCGCCATAGACATGATGATAGGCGCGCGCACCAGACAGGGCATAGAGCACCGACGTCCATTGATAATGGTCGCGATTGCCGCCGATCACCTCGGTCTCGGGCAGCAGCACATAATATTTCACATCGAGCAGCCGCAGCGTCATCTGCGCCCGCTCCAGCGCCGACCCGCAGCGCAGGAAATCATGGCCCTCATTGCGCAGCTGGCCCGAATGGGCCGCGCCGCGGAAGGTCATGACACGAGTCTTCACCCAGTCGATCAGGGCCGGCAGCTGCGCCTTGGCCTCGGCCACGTCATAGCTGTCGAGCTTGCGCCAGCCGTCGTTCAGCGCCTCCCACATGTCCTGGGTCAGCATCGTGCGCGCCGACTTAGCATTGGCACGGGCCTTGAGCAGGCAGGAGCGGATCGAGCTGGGATTGTCGGCGTCCAGCATCAGGAAGGACACGACATCGCTTTCCGTCACCGGCACGCCGTCCGGGAACTGATGCCCGGCCCCAGTCGCGCGCACGACTGATCGCCATTCGTCGCGATGATGCGCGCCCGGCAGGATCGCCATGCGCTGCCCCATCGACAGCAGCCGGGCGGTGGCTTCGGCGCGCTCCATATAGCGCGCCATCCAGAAGAGATTTTCGGCGGTCCGGCTCAGCATGTCTTGGCTCTTTTCACCGTGGGGGCCGACGTCCTTGCGCCCGGCCCTGCATCATCAGGGATAATCGAAAGAAGAGAAGCGGCCGCGCCCATCAATCCTGCAACACCCAAGTATCCTTGACCCCGCCGCCTTGGCTGGAATTGACCACCAGCGACCCTTCGGTCAGCGCCACGCGGGTCAGGCCACCGGGGACCAGCCGCAACTGCTTGCCGACCAGGCAATAGGGGCGGAAATCGGCATGACGGCCGACCACGCTCGCCGGCCCGAGCGTCGGCACGGTCGACAGGTCGAGCGTCGGCTGGGCGATGAATTCGCCGGGATTGGCCTTGATCCGCTCGGCATAGGCCTCGACCTCGGCCTTGCTCGCCTTGGGACCGATCAGCATGCCATAGCCGCCCGATCCATGGACTTCCTTGGCCACCAGTTCGTGCAGATGCTCCAGCACATAGGCCATTTCGTCGGGCCTGGAGCATTGCCAGGTCTGGATATTGTCGAGGATCGGCTCCTCACCCAGATAGAAGCGGATCATCTCGGGCACATAGATATAGACCGCCTTGTCGTCGGCGATGCCCGATCCGGGGGCCGACGCCAGCGTGACGCCACCATTGCGATAGACGCTGAAGATGCCGGGGACGCCGAGCAGGCTGTCGGGGCGGAAGACCAGCGGGTCGATATATTCGTCGTCGATGCGGCGATAGATGACGTCGACCGCCTTGGGGCCGAGCGTCGTCTTCATCCAGACCCGGTCATTGTCGACGAACAGATCGGCCGGCTCGACCAGTTCCACACCCATCAGGTCGGCAAGGAAGCTATGCTCATAATAGGCGCTGTTGAGCGAGCCGGGCGTCAGCACCACCACCACCGGATCGCCCTTGCAGGCAGGCGGCGCGACTTCCTTCAGGCTCTTGAGCAGTTCGGCGGGATAATCGTCGACCGGCGCAACCATGCCCTGCGCGAACAGTTCGGGGAACATGCGCGTCATGATCTCGCGATTTTCGAGCATGTAGGACACGCCCGAGGGGGTGCGGCAATTATCCTCCAACACCTCGAAGCTGCCCGGCCCGGTGCGCACGATATCGATGCCGACGATATGGCTATAGACCTTCCCCGGCGGGGTGAAGTCGGCCATTTCGGCCAGATAGGCGCTGTTGCGATAGATGATGTCGGCCGGCATGATGCCCGCCTTCACGATTTCCCCGCGATGATAGACGTCGTGCAGGAAGGCATTGAGGGCGCGGGCGCGCTGGCGGATGCCCTTGTCGAGGATGCGCCATTCATTCGCTGTGAAGATGCGGGGCAGCAGGTCGAAGGGGATCAGTCGTTCCGGGTCGCCGCCCTCGCCATAGACGGCGAAGGTGATGCCGATGCGCCGGAAGATCGCTTCCGCCTCATCCATGCGACGATTGAGCCCGGCTATGCCTGTCCGCTCCACCCATTTCTGCACTTCGTCGTAACAGGGGCGCAGCGAACCATCAGGCTCAAACATTTCATGGAAGGGCAAGTTGTCGTTCCTCCCTCGGCCCTCGGCCGGTTGTGCATTGCAACAATAGTGCGCCGCATCGTTGCGATTGCAAGACAAAAATGGCGGAGCGGAAAAAGCGTTCCTTCGGCGATGTCAGGATTGCGGAAATAGGTCGTGCCGATCGTTTCTACGCGCGCAAACGAGCGCGCGATGGGGCCTCTGGCAGGGCGTTAAAAAAAGAATGCAGATTTTTGCAATCGCCCCGTTGACCACCGTCCATCCCCTGCGTATAGCGCCGCCTCACCGCAGGGAAACACCCCCTGCGAGGCCCATGGGGCGGAGTAGCTCAGCTGGTTAGAGCAGCGGAATCATAATCCGCGTGTCGGGGGTTCAAGTCCCTCCTCCGCTACCATTTCCAAGACATCGAAAATGGCCCTTGGGGCGCATTCAAGCGACAGACCAGGCCGCAGACGCCACCCGTCTCAACCTGATCACAGCAATTCTGTGGTGATGGCCCTGTCGCTTGCCGCCGCAGCCGCCCGGCGCCTCAATGCAGCTTGAGGCGCGGGCGCACGAAGCGGTTGATATGGCTGACCAGGATCAGCGCGGGGCCGCGTATGTTGCCGTGAACGGCGAGCAGATGCATGCGATAGAGCGACATATAGACGAAGCGGGCCAGCCGCCCCTCCACCGCCATGCGCCCGCCGACCAGCTTGCCCATCAATGATCCGACCGTCGAATAGCGGCTGAGCGACACCAGCGAGCCATGATCCTTGTAGACGAAGCTCTTGAGCGGGCGATCGGCCATCAGCCGGCCGAGATTGGCGAACACCGTGTCGGCCATCTGGTGCGCGGCCTGCGCGCGCGGCGGGATCGGCCGATCGGCGCCCTGTGGCGTGCAGGAGGCGCAATCGCCCATCGCGAAGACGCGGTCGTCGGCCAGGCTCTGTAGCGTCGGGCGCACGATCACCTGACCGGCGCGGGACAGTTCCAGCCCATCCAGGCCATCGCGGATCGCCGCCGCCTTGACCCCGGCGGCCCAGACCTGAAGATCGGCGGGGACGAAGCCACCATCCTTCGTCTCCATCCCCTCAGGCGTGGAGGCGGTGACGGCGACGCCAGCGCGCACCTTGACGCCCAGCACCTCCAGTTCCTCGCGCGCGGCGTCGGCCAGTCGGTCGGGCAAGGCCGGCAGGATGCGTGGTCCCGCCTCCAGCAGGGTGACGTCGAGCCGCTGGCGATCAAACACCTCCAGCCCATAATAGCCCAGCGCATCGGCAGCATTGTAGAGTTCGGCGGCCAGTTCGACCCCGGTGGCGCCACCGCCGACGATCGCGATCCGCACCCGCGCATCCGACGCGGGATCGGCCGACATGGCGCGCGACACGCGCAGGCAATGGTCGAGCAACTGGTCTCGGAAACTGTCGGCCTGGGCCCGGCTGTCGAGGAACAGGCAATTGTCGGCAACGCCCGGCGTCCCGAAATCATTGGTGACCGATCCGTAGGCCAGCACCAGATAGTCGTAGCGCACCGAATGGGCGCTCACCACCTCGCGCCCCTTGGGATCGAACACCGGGGCGACATGGACCCGCCGCGCGGCCCGATCGATGCCCTGCAACGTGCCATAGAGATAGCGATAGCCCCAGCGATGGCAGTGGCTGCGATAGCCGACCTCGTCCAGGCTGGCGTCGAGCGATCCGGTCGCGACCTCGTGCAACAGAGGCTTCCAGATATGGGTGCGGTTGCGATCGATCAGGATGATGTCATGCCGCTTGCGCCCGTAGCGCGCACCAAGCTTGCGCGCGAGTTCGAGGCCGGCGGCGCCGCCCCCGACGATGACGATCTGGGTCTTCTTGTCGGGGATCAAGCGCATTCCTCCTCGATCGACAGACCGGCGGATCGCGATCCGGCGCGCCGGTTGTGCATTGCAATAGGCCGCCCGGCATCGCAAAGCGAGGCGTGGACAAGCAGAATTTCACCGAACGCAACCGGCGCGACATCGTCGCGATCGCGACCCAGCATTTCGCGGAAAAAGGCTATGCCGGCGCGCGGGTGGACGAGATTGCGGCCGCGACCGCGACGTCCAAGCGGATGATCTATTATCATTTCGGCAGCAAGGACGGGCTCTATCGCGCGGTCCTGACCGAAGCCTATCGCGGCATCAGATCGGCCGAGCTTGAGGCCGAACTGGGCGACCTGCCACCGCTTGCCGCGCTGGAGCGGCTGACCGCCCTCACCTTCGACTATCATTTCAACCATCCCGAACTGGTGCGGCTGGTGATGGACGAGAATATCCGGGGCGGCCCGCATGTCGGCGAGATTTCGGAAGGGCATAATGAGATCGTCCTGCCCAAGACCCAGGCGCTGATCGATCGCGGCATTGCCGATGGCAGCTTCCGCGCCGGGCTGGACGCCGTCGACCTGCACATGACGATCAGCGCCCTGGCCTTCTACTTCGTGTCCAACCGCCACAGTTTCCACGCGATCTTCGGCGTCGACATGACCAGCGAAGCGGCCGCCGAGCGGCGGCGCGCGCAGGTGATCGACAATGTGCTGCGCTACTGCCGGGCAGAAGGCTGAAGGCTGGGCCGGGACCATGGACCGGATCAGAACTGCATCTTGACCTGGCCGCCCAGCGCCAGCGCATCATTGGTACGGCGATAGGAAAAGGCGCCGGGATCGAGAATATATTGGACGTCCGGCCGGATGCTGAGCCAGCGCCGCAGCTGGATGCCATAGCTCATTTCGATCGCGGTCTCGCCCACCGGCAGCGCGGCATAGCCGCCGGGAATAGCCTGCGCATCGGCCTCGGCGCGGCGCAGGCGCGGATTGACCTGCGCATGGACGATGCCGATCGAGATGCTGTCGGCGTCCCGCCCTGCAAAGGTGCCGGTCTTGACCAGCCCGGCGGCATACCAGTGGGTGATCTGGGCCGACGCCTCCGGATTGGCGGTGAACTGGGCGAAGATGGAGAGGCCGCGATTACCCGTCCCTTCGCGCAGGATCATCTGGTCGGCCAGCGCATAGACGCCATAGCGGCCACGCAGCCTGCCCTGCTCGCCGCGCCGGGCGGCGCGTGACGTGTCATAATAGGCGCCGATCTTGTAATGGCCCGGCAGCACATGGCTGCCCGGCGCGATGCCGGGATCATATTCCAGCTCCAGCGGCAACAGCACGCCGGTCGTGCCGCCGGCAAAGGGGCGGAAGGCATTGTCGGGATCGTTGAGCCGCGGATTGACCTGATAGACGCCGGTGCGCAGCGCCAGATCCGGCCGGATGCGATAACGCACCGCCGCGCCCCAGCGGGCATTGGGATAATTATACCAGCCGCTATTGCCCGATTCCGACAGCGGATGGGCACAGAAGGCCGCATTGACGAAATTGCAGCCCAGGATCATCCCGCCCAGATCATTGCCCATGGCGAAATAGCCCAGGCGCAGGTTGAGCCGGCCATTGTCGATATTCTGTTCGTAGCTGAGCTCCGACAGGCGGGTATAATTGCCGCCGGCCGCCTCCTGGATCGGCAGGCGATTGCCGACAATGTCGGAAGAGAGGCCGACGCCGCGCCGGTCGTTGATGGTGACATGCACGATGCCGCCGGAGAGGCCGACAATCCGGTCCATGTCGAAATCGAGGCTGGCGCGCAATTGCTGGGTATAGGCGCTGCCCTGCCGCTGGCCGCCATCGACCGCGGCAAGGGCTTCGCCGACATAGTCCGCGCGCACCGTAACGCCCGCCTGCTTCAGCCGCGTGCGCAGCCCGCCCCAGTCGCCGGTCAGCGTCTCGCGCGGGGCCGCCACCGGCTTTTCCGGCGCGGTCTCCTGCGCATGGGCGCCCGCAACCGGCAGCAGGGTCAGCAATATCGCCACGGTCAGGCGGGCATGATGGTGAAGATGTTGGGCCAAAGCCCCTCCCTTCCGCGCGGCACATCTGCGCGCGGTGACATGAATGATGACGACAAACAGGCGGAGCGGCGCCGGGCCGCCCCGCCCATGGTTCAGCGCAGCGTGTAGGCGATCACATAATCGCCCCGATCAGGCGACTGGCGCGCGCCGCCCGCCGTCACGACCACATATTGCTTGCCGCTTCTGGGCGACTTGTAGCTCATCGGGCCGCCCTGGCTGCCGACCGGCAGGCGGGCCTTCCAGACTTCCGCGCCGGTCGCCGCATTGAAGGCGCGCAGGTAGAAATCCTGCGTGCCGGCGATGAAGACCAGGCCGCCCTGCGTCGCCAGCGTACCGCCCAGCGTCGGCATGCCGATCGGGATCGGCAGGCCCATGCGGATGCCCATCGGCCCGGTGTCGCGCACCGTGCCCACCGGCACCTGCCATTTGATCGCGCGGCTCTTGAGGTCGATCGCGGTCAGCGTGCCATAGGGCGGCGCCTGACAGGGAATGCCCAGTGCCGACAGGAAGCGGTCCTTCACCACCGAATAGGGCGTGCCCTTCAGCGGAACGCTGCCCATGCCGGTATTGACCGCCTCGCCCGCGCTGCCCGACTGGCCCTTCTGCGCTGCGGTCTGCGGGAACATCTGCACCCACAGGCCAAGGCGCATGTCGTTGACGAAGATGGTGCCGCTGGTCGGATCGGTCGAGATGCCGCCCCAGTTCATGCCGCCCAGCGATCCGGGGAAGCTCAGCGACTTGTCGGTGCCCGGCGCGGTGTAAAGCCCTTCATAGCGCATGCCCTTGAAGGCGATGCGGCAGAGCAGCTGGTCGAACGGGGTGGCGCCCCACATGTCCGCCTCGGTCAGTGGCCCCACGCCGATCTGCGGCATGCCCAGCGACTTGGGTTGGGTCAGCGAATAAGGCTCGCCCGGAATATTTGCCGGCTTGACCGGCACTTCCTTGACGTCCGTCAGCGGCTTGCCGGTGGCGCGATCGAGCACATAGACCTGCCCCGCCTTGGTGCCGAAGACGAGCGCAGGCACCTTGCGGGCGGCATCGATGGGGAAGTCGACGAAGCTCGGCTGCATCGGCAGGTCGAAGTCCCAAAGGTCGTTATGGACGGTCTGGAAATGCCATTTCTCACGGCCGGTGGTGGCATCGAGCGCCAGCATCGACGCGCCATATTTATGATCGAGCGCGCTGCGGGTGACGCCATAGAGATCGACCGAGGCGCTGCCGACCGGCATGAACACGGTGTTGGACGCGGGATCATAGGACATGGCGGCCCAGACATTGGGGGTCGACCGGGCATAGGTCTTGCCTGCCGCCGGCGCGCCGGTGATCGCCGGATTGCCCGGATCGAAGGCCCAGCGCAGCTTGCCCGTTATGACGTCGAAGCCGCGCATCACGCCGCCCGGCATATCGACCTGTACATTGTCAGCCACACGGCCACCAACCACGACGGTCGTGCCCGCCAGCGTCGGCGCGGAGGTCAGCTGATATTGGGGATCGGGCGCATTGCCCAGGCCAGCCTTCAGGTCGACCCGGCCATTGGTGCCGAAATCAGGGCAGAATTTGCCAGTGTCGGCATCGAGCGCAATCAGTTCGGCATTGATGGTGTTCATCAGGATGCGACGCTGGCAAGCGGCGCCGGCCGGCACGGTCGCTGCCGTCACCGGCGTTGCGCCCGGCAGGCTCGGCTGCTGGATCGGCGCATGGGCGTCGAAATAGGCCAGGCCCCGGCAGCGCATCCAGACCGAGGCCTTGGCATTGATCAGCGTCTTCCACTTTTCGCGGCCGGTATCGGCGTCGAGGGCGATGACATTGTTATGCGGGGTGCAGATGAACAGGGTGTCGCCGATCTGCAGCGGGGTATTCTGGTCCTCGGCGCCATTGCCGTCGCTCTGCGCGACGTCGCCAGTGCGATAGGTCCAGGCGACCTTGAGCTTGTTCACATTGTCGCGGGTGATCTGGTCGAGCGCGACGAAGCGGCTGCCACCTGGCGTATTGCCATAGGCGGTCCAGTCCTTCTGCTCGCGCGCCGGATCGACCGGCACCAGCGAAGCCACCTGCCCGGCAAAGGGCACGGTCGGATGAACCATGAACATGCCGGCGGCACCGGCCGCCGAACCCAGGCCGACCAGCGTTGCCATCAGCAATGCAGGCCGCCAGGCGGGCGCAGAACCGTCGCCGCGCCGCAGCAGCGGATAAGACAGCGCAACGACGGTCGCGCCGCCCCCCATCGCCAGCAGGCGGGAAATGAGCGGCCAGAAGCTGAAGCCGACTTCCCACAACGCCCAGCAAATGGTCAGCAGGAAGGTAGCGCCAAAGAGCAGGCCGCCACTGGTCTTGCGCAGGCCAATGAGGCCGCCCGCAAGGACCAGCGCGATGCCGGCGATCAGGAAATAGGGACTGCCGCCCAGGCTGACGAGCTTGCCGCCGCCAATGGCGAAAAAGAGGCCAGCGGCAAGGATCACCGCCCCCAACAGAAGCAGCCAACCGCGAACGAGCGGCTGGCCGTGCATTTTCGTGCCTGACACGCGGCACCTCCTTCATCTCTTATGGTCGTCGGAGAGCGGTGCCCACGGGTCCACAGGCCGATCGAGTCGCCCAGCCCTGACGGCTGCGACATTGTGTACCATTTAGTACACTCCTGCCTCGCTGGCAAGTTGGGCGCTAATCCCGCGAGGGGACGTGCGATGCCGCTGAGGGTTTCCCACAGCGATACGTTATCCCCGGCATGAGCCCATGGGATCGCAGCCCAGCATTTTCCGCGACTTGCACAGATATCGTTGAGGTTTGGCCAACTGCTAGCGTTTTGGGGGTTTCGATGAACCTGGACGAAACTGACCGGAAGATATTGAACAAGCTTCAGACCGATGGTCGCATAACCAACCAGGATCTGGCCAAGCATTGCAACCTCTCGCCATCGGCCTGTTTCGACCGGACGCGCAAGCTGCGCGACAATGGCTATATCTCTTCCTATGTCGCGCTGCTCGATCCGCATCTGAACCAGCGGCCGCTGCTGATCTTCATCGAAGTGCTGCTCAACCGCACCACCGGCGACATCTTCCGCCAGTTTGCCGAAGCGACGCGGCGGCAGCGGGACATATTGGAATGCCATATGGTGGCCGGCGGTTTCGACTATCTGATCAAGGTGCGGATGAAGGACATGGCCGCCTATCGGAAATTCCTGGCCGAGGAACTGGTCGACATGCCGGGTGTGCGCGAGACGCGGACCTATGCGGTGCTGGAAGAGGTCAAGTCGACCACGGCGCTACCGCTGTGATGGCGGCAACGGCGCCCCTGTTCGGGCGCCGTTGCCTGGACCTTACATCTGAAGCTTACATGGCGTTGGGATTGGCCGGGCCGGCGCCGGCCTGGCCGGTACGCGCCTTTTCCGCCTTCACCATCTCGGCCACTTCGGCCAGCAGCTTCTTGGCATCATAGACGATGCCGTCCTTGATCGTGTAGCTGACGCCGCCGACCATTTCCTGCTTGTTGGTTTCCGGGTTCAGGCGCGAATGACCGGTGCCATAGAGGGTCTTGAGATTGGCCAGCGGGTTTTCCTTGGTGATGACCATGTCGGCCAGCATGCCGACGCGCAGCACGCCGGTCGGCGGCGCCATGCCCTTGGGCTCGTAGAGGGTCTGCGAACCCCACATGGTAGCCGAGCGCATGATCTCCAGCGGCGAGAAGCCGGCTTCGCGCAGCAGTTCCAGTTCCTCGATATAGGCGAAGCCATAGACTTTGTAGATGAAGCCGGAATCGGTGCCGACCGTCACCCGGCCGCCGATATTCTTATAGTCGTTCACCAGCTTGAAATAGTTGTTGTAGAATTTCTTCCACGCAAACTCGTTCTCGGTGCCCCAGTCGTAGAAATAGGAGCCGTGATTGTCGCGGGTCGACTGGAAATAGGCCCAGAGCTGCGGCGTGGTGTAGAGATTCTGCCAGTCGGCATTGCGCGCCCGCATCAGGTCGCGGGATGCCGCATAGATGTTCATCGTCGGGTCGAAGGTGACATGCTTCTCCTTCTGATGCTTCAGATAATCCCACCAGCGTTCGGATTCCGGTTCAACCGTCTGGTTCCAGATTTCCGCCACCTCGCCGAAGCGATGCTGTTCATTGTTATAGTCATAGTCGGACGGAAAGCGCTGGATCGTTCCGTCCTTCAACAGGGATTCGAAATGGCCATAATAATGGGTGACGGTATCCAGCCCCGCCTCGGCCGCGTCATAGGCGTTGAAATTGGCGACGCCGGTCTGTGACAGATGGGCCGTGGTGCCCATCCTGTTCTTGTGCGCCTCGTCAATGGCGGCGGCGATGATCTGCGGCGTCTCCTCGGGCCGATTGAAGAATTTGATGCCGTCGATATTGTGCGCGGCAGCCCATTTGACCCAGGCGCGCGCCTTGTCCGGGCTGTCGATCGGCCCGCCGTCCCAGCCGGCACCCAGCGTCTGGTAGTTGAAGATGCGCGGCGCCGCGATCTCGTTGGCGGCGGAGCGGTTCTTTTCCGAACTGGCGACGACCGGATCAGCCAGCGGCACGCCGCGCACCGTGGTCACGCCATGGGCCAGCCACAGCTTGTAGGCATAGCTCATATCCGGCGCCTTGTCGCTGGCGGGGGTGTGGACATGCATGTCGTTGAAGCCGGGCATCACATACATGCCGGTCGCGTCGATCTCATAATCGGCGTCGGTCGGCGCACGCCCCTTCGCCTGCGGCAGGCCGGGCCAGCCGGCCTGGGTGATGGCGGTGATCTTGTTGCCTTCCACCACGATGTCATAGGGGCCGCGCGGCGGCGCGCCGGTGCCGTCGATCAGGGTCGCGCCACGGATCACGAGTTTGCGGAAGGGGCCGACATTGTCAGCGCTGCCGCGCGCCGGCGCGGGCACGAAGGTCGGCTTCTTGCCATTGACGATGCCGGCCGCGCCACCGACATACCATTCGTCCGGATCATGCGCATGAGAGGCGCTGGCGACCGTCATGAGGGCGAGCGCAGCAAGGCCCGACCGGATCAGCATCTTGTTCTTCATTCTTTTCCCGTCCCTGTTGAATTATAACGCCCCGTCCCGTTACGGGTGGGACAGCCCCTGTTCCGGCATGCCCATGCGCCGCTTTTCCGCAACGACCATGTCCGCGACATCCGCCAGCAATTTCTTCGCGTCATAGACGATGCCGTCCTTGATCGTGTAGCTGACGCCGCCCACTCGTTCGAGCCGCTGGGTCTGTTCGTTGAGGCGCAGCGTGCCGGTGCCGTAGAGCGTCTTGAAATTCTGCAGCGGATTTTCCTTGAGGATGACAAGGTCCGCCAGCTTGCCGACGCGAACCGTGCCGATCGGCGGCACTTCGCCCCTGGGATCATAGAGCGTCAGCGCGACGTTCAGCGTCGCCGACTGGATCACCTGCGACGGATTGAAGCCGGCTTCCTGCAGCAGTTCCAGTTCCTGGACATAGCCAAAGCCATAGGGCTTGAAGATGAAGCCGGAGTCCGAACCGGTGGTCACGCGCCCGCCGATATTCTTGTAGTCGTTAATCCGGCGCATATATTTGTGGTAGAAATTCCGCCACTTGACCTCGATCGCGGTGGTCCAGTCATAGAAATAGGAGCCGTGGTTCTCGCGCGAGGACATGTAAAAATTCCACAGCTGCGGCATGGTATATTTGTCGTGCCAGTCGGCATTGCGCGCCAGCATCAGGTCGCGGCCGGCAGCATAGATGGTCATGGTGGGGTCGAAGGTGACATGATTGGCCTTCTGATGCTCCAGATAGGCCCACCAGCGGTCCGATCCCGGCTCGACGCTTTCTTCCGCCAGATTGGCGACATTGCCGAACCGATCCTGCTCGTCGGCATAATTATAGTCGACCGGCCAGTTCTGGACCGGGCCATTCTTCAGCAGGGATTCGAAATGGCCGTAGAAATGGGTGACGGTGCCAAGGCCCGCATCGCCGGCTTGTTCGGCATTCATGCGCCCCACGCCGATCTGGGACAGATGCGCCGTGGTGCCCAGTTTCAGCTTCTTCGCCTCATCCATGATGGCGGCCATCACTTCGGGCGGCTGGTCCGGGTCGTCCAGCAGCTTGATGCCGTCGATCCCCTGCTTGGCCGCCCATTGCACCCAGGCGCGGGCCTTTTCGGGCGTATTGGTGCGGCCACCGGTCCAGCCCTTGCCCTGGCCAGGACGCTGATAGGCGAAGATGCGGGGCGCGACGATCTCGTTACGGGCGGAGCGTGCCCGTTCGCTCAGCGACACTTCCATGGGGGCGAGGTCGACGCCGCGCACCGTTGTGACGCCATGGGCGAGCCACAGCTTGTAGGAATAGGACAGGTCCGGCGCCTTGTCGTCGGTGGATCCATGGACATGCATGTCGATGAAGCCGGGCGTCACGAACATGCCGGTCGCGTCCAGTTCATAATCGGCGTCAGTCGGCGCGCGTCCCTGCTTGAATGGCAGACCGGGCGTTCCGGCCGGCAAGATGTCGGCGATGACGTCATTTTCGATGACGATGTCGACCGGGCCGCGCGGCGGCGCACCGCTGCCGTCGATCAGGGTGACGCCGCGGATCACCATCTTGCGGAACGGGCCGGCGCCTTCGCCGGCAGCACGTGCTGGTGCGGGATTGGCGCCGGCGCGGGGCTTGACCGCTTCCACGGGCGCCTTGGCAGGCTGGGCGATCGCCCCTCCGGCAGCCAGCGCGAGCAGTGAAAGGCCGGCGAAACACATGTGTCGCTTGAACATATCATCCCCCTGTGTCGATCATGGGGCCGCCATAAGGCCCCCGAAAAGGGAGGCGACCGACAGGCCGCCCCCGTGCCAGGCGATCAGAACTTCTTGGTGAGGTTGATGCCGTAGGTGCGCGGCGGCGCGGTAAACACCACCGTCTTGCCGCCGGTGTTGCTGCTGGAACTGGAGCTGACCACCGCCAGTTCATTGAACAGATTGTTCACGAAGAAATGGGCGCCCCAGTTGTTGTCGCTGGCCTGAACGCCCAGGCGCAGGTTGGTCAGCGTATAATCATCCAGCCGGCGCCGATAGGTGTCGGTCGGGCTGATCGTGCTGTAGGAACTGCCATTATAGGTGACGTCGGTGCGAATGACGGCATCCATCGCATCGGTCAGCATATGCTTATATTCGGCCGATCCGCCAAAATTCCATTTCGGCACATTGGCGATCCGGTCGCCCTTGCGACCCGATGCCACGACGATGGTGCTGACCTGGTCCTCAGTGAGCTTGGCATCGGTGTAGGAACCGTTGGCGCTGAAGCTGATGCCGGCAATCTCGGTGGAGAATTCCGCCTCGACGCCGCGAATGCGGGCCGCGCCGACGTTGGAGATGAGGCCGAAGACCGAGCCGGTACCCGCCGTACGGGCCGACACCTGCATGTTGCTCCAGTCGATCTGGTAGGTCGCCATGTTGAGATAGGTGCGCGGCAGGATCTTGCTCTTGAAGCCCAGCTCATAGTTCCACAGGCTGTCCGATGTGTAGGCGGCCAGCGCCGCCGACAGGCCGATCACCTGGTTGACGCCGCCGGGCCGGAAGCCCTGCGCGGCCTGGGCATAGACCATCACATCGGGGGTCGCCTGATAGGAGATGTTGAACTTGGTGAGCACGCCGTCCTCGGACGACTTGGCTTCGGTATAGGGCGTCACGACCGACGCATAATGTTCCTGGCCCATGTCGATCCGGCCGCCGACCGTCTTCTTATAATCATAATAGCGCGCGCCTGCGGTCAGCGTCAGCTTGTCGAACAGCTTGTAGGAGATTTCGGCGAAGACCGCCTTCTGCTTCAGCTTGTCGTTGATGGTGCGATCATAGGCGAGATTGGCGATATCGTCCGGATCGTAGAGGAAGCCGGTGTCCGGATCGGCCTTGAGCAGGGTCGAGCGCACCACCGTCTTGCGGTCCTCGCTGAACAGGCCGACGGTCCAGTTGAGCGGGCCATCCCCGGTCGAACTCAGGCGGATTTCGTTGAGCCAGTTCTTGACCGATTGCGGCTGATACAGGCTGGACGACAGCAGGGCGCGGGTATCCGACAGATAATCGGCCAGCACGTCGGCGGAGCAGGCCGCACCATTGCCGCGATAGGTCTGGCAGCGGGCCGCGGTGTCGCGGCCGTTGAACGTATCGCTGACATCGCCGACGACGATGCGGTCGCGGTCGGTGTAAGTGGTGATGGCGGTCAGCGCGACCGGGCCGAAATCATAGTTGAGCGTCGCATTGTAGATGCGGTTGGTGTCGTAATTGCCCGATTCCGATCGCGCGTCGGTGGTCCAGCGCTTGCCGGTTTCGGCATACCAGCGCGGCGATTCACCGGCCGCCTTCTCGTAATTGGCGCTCAGGTCCAGCGTCAGCGCCTCGGTCGGCGTGAAGCGCAGCATGATGCGCCCGCCATAGGTGTAGGGATCGTTGATATTCTTGTAGCCATAATAGCTGTTGTCGACATAGCCCGCGACCTGGGTGGCGTTGCCGACGATGCGGATGGCCAGCTTGTCCTCGATCAGCGGGACGTTCAGCATCCCGTCGAAGGAGGCGCCCATCGATCCGCCCTCGACCGCCGACATGGTGCTGGCAAAGGCCGCCTCGATCTTGTCGGTCTTGGGCTTGTTGAAGATGATGCGCAGCGTGCCGCCCATCGAACCGGAACCGTAGAGCGTGCCCTGGGGGCCGCGCAGCACTTCGGCGCGCTCCACGTCGAAGATGCGGAAATCGGGCGTGGCGCCGGCCGCATCGCTGGTGGTGCCGACCGATCCGGATACGGGTGCTTCGTCATAATAGACGCCGACCGTCGGTTCACCGGCTGCCGTGACGCCGCGCAGGATGACGCGGCGATTGCCGGGGCCGCCATCGACGATGCGCAGGCTGGGCGTATCGCGGGTCAGTTCGGTAAAGCTGCTGGTGCCGGCTGCTTCCAGGCTGGCGCCGGTGACTGCGGTAATGGCGATCGGCGTGTCCTGAACGCGGGTGTTGCGCTTGAGCGCGGTAACGACGATTTCGCCCTGATCCTGTTCCTGGGCCTGTGCGACGCCGCCAGCCATGGCGACCATGCAGGATAATGCACTGCCGGCCTGCAACAGCTTGAAAAGGCGACCCTTGTGAGATGACAACATAAAAACCCCCTGTTTTTATTTGTTTTCCTCGCCACATTTCTGTTCTTTTCTGGAGGAAACGGTATCAAGGGGGCGGCCGAATGTGTTTCGTAACATTTGACGATTTTGGAAATAATCCGCAGATTATTCGGCAATTCCGACAAAATGCCGACAATCTTGCGAACAGGAATCGCGGACGCTGATCCGGCAACGGGCATCTGGCCTGATCGCGATTTGTGCCATGACGCCCCGCCCCTGTTCAAGGCCGCAACACCCATCCGCCATCGACATGGATCGTCTGGCCGGTAATCCATCGCCCAGCGTCCGAGCAAAGAAGCAGCGCCGTGCCGACCAGTTCATCCGGCTCGCCGCGCGGACGCAGGGCGCAACTCATCTGCAGGAACTGGATGAACGGGGAATCATCGGGCACCAGCATCTTGCCGGCGTCCGAAGTGACATTGCCGGGCGCGATCGCGTTGCTGGTGATATTGTCCTTGCCAAATTGCTTGGCGAGCGTGGTCGTCAGCCCCACCAGCGCCAGCTTGGAAATGCCGTAGAGACCGGTTGCCGGAAAGGCACCGCCCGACGTCTGGTTGATGATCCGTCCGCCACCACGCGCCCGCATCGAAGGGATCACCGCGCGGGCACAGAGCAGCGCACCATTGAGATTGACCGCAAAGGCCCGGTTCCAGGCGTCGAGGCTGACGGCCTCAATATTGTCGTAACTGATGTCGACCATCAGCGCGGCATTGTTGATGAGGATGTCGACGCCGCCAAAGGCATCACTCGCCGTCGTCGCCATGGCCAGCGTCGATGCCTCATCAGCCACATCGACCTTGACGGCAATGGCGCGGCCGCCACCGGCCACAATCTCGTCGGCCACCGCCTGCGCGCCTTCGCCATTGAGGTCAGCAACGACGACTGCGGCACCGGCCGCCGCCAGCCCCAGCGCATAGGCCCGGCCAATGGAATTGCCGCGTCCGCCGGCACCGGTGACGATCGCGACTTTGCCGTCGAGGCGGAACTGATCGAGGGTGAAGGACATGATTGGATCTCCTGAAAAGGTCAGTCGCCGCAGACGGCGGATAGGAAGGGCATCGCGGCGCGGGACAGGGCTTCGGCACCGGCGTCACCGGGCAGGCTGTGCATCAGCAGACCGACATCCTTGCGCAGCAGCGGCGCGCCATGGGCAAAGGCGCCCGGCGTCGGCAGGCGGGCATAGACCTCGAAGCCGAAGCTGCGGCCGCTGCTCGCCTTGATGAGGTTGCGCAGGGCTGCGCCATCCAGGTCCAGCGCTCTGCCCGCCTCCATCGCGGCATGGGCCAGTCCCATATTGGCCGCCATCAGCGCGTTGTTGACGATCTTCGCCCGTTGCCCGGCGCCGACATCGCCCATCCGCACGATCAGGCCGCCAAAGCTTTCCAGCACCGGCCGGGCGGCCTCGAAGACATCGACCGCACCGCCACACATCAGGGTCAAGGTGCCGGTCGCCGCGGCGGGGCCACCGCCACTGACCGGCGCATCGAGGAAGGCGATGCCCCGTTCCGCGCAGCGCTCGGCCAGTGCGACGCAATGGTCGGGCAATATCGTCGAATGGATGACGATCCGGCTGCCCGGTCGCATCGCGGGCAGCAATTGTCCGACGATCTCCGCCACGCCGGCGTCATCGACGACGCAGATGCCGACATGATCGCAGGTCGCACCCAATGTCGCGATGTCCGGCGCTGCCGTGGCGCCCTTTTCGACGAAGGGCGCCAGCGCATCCGCACGGCGGGCCCAGAGCATGAGCGGATAGCCAGCGGCAGCGATCCGTTCAGCCATGGGGCCGCCCTGGCTGCCAAGGCCGATGAAACCGATCCGTTCCATCCCGCTCATCCTGCGGTGATCCCGGCATCGATCGAGATGCAATTGCCATGGAAGCCACGCCCGGCCGGCGAGGCGAGCAAGGCGACCATGTCGGCGACATCATCGACCTCGACCGTGCCGCGCATCCCGGAAAAACGCTTGAGCAATTCGAAGTCGCAACCTTCGGGCGGCCGGAAATTGGTGGCGATATTGGTCATCATGCCACCGGGCGCAACGGCGTTGATGCGGATCGGCTGCTTCTGATACTCCATCGCCATGGCCTTGGTGAGGTTGAGAAGGCCGGCTTTCGACGCGCAATAGGCGGCGGCATAGGCCTCGCCGATGAAGGCGGCCGAAGAGACGACATTCACGATCGCGCCATTGACCTTCAGCAGATGCGGGATTGCCGCCTGTGACAGCAGGAAGGGCGCGGTAAGGTTGACCGCCAGCGTCTTGTCCCAAAGCAGCCGGGGCATGTCGGGCGAATTGGCGAGATAGATGAGGCCAGCGACATTGCAAAGCGCATCGAGCTGGCTGAAATGGGCGACAGCCGCATCGACGGTGGCCCGGCAAGCGTCAGGATCGGCCAGATCGACCATCGCGGTCTGATGCTCGCCCTCAGGAAGCAGGCTCAGCGTTTCGGCCACCCCTTCCGCATTGACGTCCACCAGCCACAGCCCAGCGCCGGCCTGTGCCAGTTTCATCGCCGTCGCGCGGCCAAGGCCCGAAGCTGCCCCAGTCACCAGCGCCACCTTGCCGCGCATGTCGATCGCGATGCTCATTGCTTGCCCCCCTCTTTCTGGTTCCAAACCAGGCCCTTGGCGACCTTGCCGGCCATTTCCAGCACCACGCCCTGGATCACCGACGCCTTGGGCCAGCCGGCATGGACCGCATATTGGAGGACGAACTCGTTGAGTTCGGCGGCGGTGCAATTGCCGCTCGCCATCGCAGCATGGAAATGGCTGGCGATCGGCACGGTGGCAGCGGAATCTGCGACGCCCACCAGCGTGAGGAAGCGGCGCGACCGCTGATCGAGGCCCGGCCGACACCACATTTCGCCGAACACGAAGTTCAATATGCCATCCTGCAGATAGGGCAGGCCATTGCCGACGCGCGGGCCGTGAAAGGTCATCACCGCGCGAAATTCGGCAAAGCCCTGCTCCATGCGTTGCTGCGCATCCCAGGGTTCGGCCCGGATCGGTGCCAGCACAGCCGGCGCCAGCCCCTGCTCTGCTTCGACCCGATCGATCGCCGCATCAATCGTCCCCCCCTTGTCCCAGCCGGAATAGACCGCGACATGCAGCGCTGCCTCGCGCAATTCGCCCTGGGTCAGCGCGCCGGTCGTCAACGCCCCACGGACATAGCCGTCCAGCCGGTCGGCGGGCGCATCCGCGCCGGCCGCGGAAGCCAGCGCGATCAGGAAACGTGCGCGCCGATCCAGCCCCGGACGAGACCAGATTTCGGCATAGATGAAATCGCGCCAGCTCTCCGCCACCGGCGATTGCGGCGCGGGATCATCCCGCCCGGTCAGTTCAGACTGGAGGCGACTGCCGAGCGCGTTGCGCACTGCCGGATCACACAGGCTCATTGCCCACCCTCCGGCGCGGCCATGCTCATCCAGATATTCTTGGGCTGGAGAAACTCATGCAACCCCTCGACCCCGCCCAGCCGGCCATGACCGCTCTTCTTGAAGCCGCCGAACGGGCAATTGGGCTGCATCGCCTCACCTGCACCATTCACATGGATCATGCCGGCCTGCAGCTCGCGCGCCAGATGATGGGCGCGGCGCAAATTCTGCGTGTGGACATAGGCACCCAGACCATAGTCGGTGCCGTTGGCGAGCGCGATCGCCTCTTCCTCATCCTCGAACGGCGTCACGACCAGGACCGGGCCAAACACCTCATTCCGGGCGATCTCGCACTGGTCCGGCACATCCGCGAGGATCGTCACCGGCAGGTAGAAGCCATCGGCAAAATCGCCGTCCAGCCGCTGCCCACCCGCGATGATGCGGCCGCCATCGGCGACGCCCCGCGCCACCATCCCGCTGATCCGATCGAGCGCAGTCTGGCTGATCACCGGCCCCAGCACCGTCGCGGGATCAAACGGATCGCCCGACTGCACATGGCCCGCCATCGCCCCGATCAGGTCGAGATAACGGTCATAAATACCGCGCTGGACCAGCAGGCGTGTACCGTTGATGCAGCCCTGCCCATTGGAGGAAATCGCCCCGGTCAGCCCCTTCTTCGCCGCGAGCATCAGGTCGGCATCATCGAACACGACCACGGCCGACTTGCCGCCCAGTTCCAGGCCGACGGGCTTGAGCGACTGGGCCGCATTGGTCAGCACATGGCGCGCGGTCGCGCCCGATCCGATGAACTCGATCTTGTCGATGCCGGGATGGCTGACCATCGCCGCGCCGACATCGGCGCCGCCCGTGACCAGGTTGACGACGCCATCCGGCAGGCCCGCCTCATGCAGCAGTTCGACCAGTTGCATGACGCTGTAGGGGGCAAGTTCCGGTGCCTTGATCACCACGCAATTGCCCGCTGCCAGCACCGGCGCCAGCACCATGGTCGCAGCGAACAGCGGTCCGTTCCACGGCACGATGATGCCGATCACGCCATAGGGATCATAGCTGACATAATCATGGGCCGGCGCGCCCCACATCGGGATGGTGCGACCGTGCAGCTTATCGCACCAGCCGCCGAAATAGCGGAATTTCTGGGCGGCATCATAACCCATATAGGGCGCCACCATCGCCACCGATCCATTTTCGGCGATCAGGCTCGGCGCGAAATCCGCCGACTTGGCCTCCAGCAGGGCGGCGATGCGGAACATGAGGTCGCGCCTCTTGTCGCCGGGCATCGCGCGCCATGCGGGGAAAGCCTTGCGCGCGGCGGCCGTGGCCCGGTCGACATCCTCTGCATCTGCCAACGCCAGTTCCTGCGTCACCTTGCCGGTGCCGGGATAGACATGGGCGTGGCGCGCCTGGCCGGTGGGCACTTCGCGCTTTCCGCCAATGATGATGGGGTGACGCGGCAATGCGTCGATCACGGGATCCCTGAACGCCATGGCTCTCTCCTTCCGGCGCGGCAAGCGCAGCGGCACCGCTCCAGGACCGGGCGGCGACTCTTAGAATTGATATTAATGTGCATATTATTAGATCATCAAGGCGATCGCGCTCAGTATCGCCCTTGCGAAATATCAATCAACATGCACATTAATTCATATGAGCCTCATCCAGCAAAATGACCTGACCGAACCGGCGATCGGCAAGCGGCAGATCGTCCGCCATACCGCCGACACCCTGCGCCGGCGCATCCTCGCTGCATCGGCCGGCGAACAGATTGGTTCACTGCAAACCCTTGCCCGCGAGCTTGAAGTCGGCATCGTCACGGTCCAGCAGGCTGCACGCATCCTGGAGCATGAGGGCTTGCTGGAGGTCCGGCGCGGTCCGGGCGGCGGCTATTATGGCCGACGACCGCAAATGGCCGATCTGGAACGGATGCTGAGCGCTTATCTATGCGGCGAGCCGGGCTCCTGGCGCGAGATACTCGACATCACCTCGCTGCTGTTCAACAGGCTCTGCGCCGCTGCCGCGCGATGTGACGACCAGGCCCTTCACAGGGAATTGCGCGACCTGCGCAATCAGATCGATGCATGCGACAGCATGGACAGGCTCGGCCAGTTGGAAGGCCAACTGCAGGACATATTGTTCAAAATGGTCAGCCAGCCCCTGTTCGAGCTGTTGACCCGTGTTGCGCTGGGGAGCGCGCGCGATGTGGAGCGCGACGGCACCGGGGCCGACATGTTCGACCTCGGCATATGGCGCCACGGTCGCCTGCGCATCATCGACGCGATCGCCGATCATGACCCAGCCCTCGCCCATTTCGAGGCCGACCGCCAAAATCGGCAGGTTTTGGCCACCTTGTGCGCATTCGACCGCGTGTGAAGCAGCATCGCACACCACAAAGCGATGCGTTCGGGTGCCGCCACAGGCACGCGCCGCTGATGGCACCGTCATGATCCATGCATCGGCCATTTAGCCACTTTGCCGACTGTGCGACTTTTACATCATTTAGCAAAAAAGCATCGTCGAATAGATATCCACTCGCAATAGCATTGACAATGCGAATAGGTCGCAATAGCAGCCCCTGCAACAATCGAAAGGGGTTCTGAAACAATGGCGAAATATGGAAACACTCCATCCTTCCTCGCACTGAGCTGCGTCGGCGCAATGGCCTTCGCATCCGGCGCGCACGCGCAGGATAATGGCCAGGGCCAGGCACTGGGTGGCGTCACGGTCACCGACACGGCGATCGACGACAGTTCCATCAAGGTGGAAAAGCCCGAATCGCCCAAATATGTTCGCCCCCTGCTCGACACGCCGCAGACCATCACGGTGATCGGCAACCAGACCATCCAGAAGCAGAACCTCCTCACCCTGCGCGACGTGCTGTCGACCGTTCCGGGCATCACCTTCGGCGCGGGCGAAGGCGGCGGCGGCTATGGCGACAGCATCAACCTGCGTGGCCAGAGCGCCAACACCGACATCAGCATCGATGGCGTGCGCGACAGCGCCCAATATAGCCGCACCGACCCGTTCAACCTGGAGCAGATCGAGGTCACCAACGGCGCCAACTCCGTCTATGGTGGTTCGGGCGCGATCGGCGGCAATATCAACCTGGTCACCAAGCGTCCCAAGGCCGACAGCGAAACGCTGGTTCAGGGCGGCATCGGCACGTCCGACTATTATCGCGCGACCATCGACAGCAATGTCCGCGTCAACGAGCAAATCGCCGTGCGCCTCAACGCCATGTATCATGAAAATGACGTCGCCCGGCGCGATGTCGACAGCTACAAGCGCTGGGGCGTGGCCCCCTCGGTCAAGCTGGGCGTGGAAGGGCCGACCTCGCTGACCCTGCTCTACACCCATCAGGAAGACGAGAATACGCCGCTCTACGGCGTGCCCTATTACAAGAATGCGATCTATGACGGGCCGCTGCCCGGCGCCCCCTATAGCGGCTATTATGGCTACAAGAATCTCGACAAGCAGGATCAGACGATCGACCAGGCGACGGCGATCTTCGACCATCGTTTCAGCGACCTGCTGTCGGTCCGCAACCTGTCGCGCTGGCAGCGCGTCGAGCAGAATCTGGTCGTCAACCCGCCACAGGGCGCCTATTGCCTCGCCAACGGCACGCTGCCGACCGGTGCGGCCTGCGCCGCCGGCCAGGTGCCGGGCATGTATTATCCCAGCGGCCCGCGTGGCGGCTTCCGGGACTCGGTCAACCAGACGCTCTACAATCAGCTCGACCTGACCTTCAATATTCCGGGCGGCCATACGCTGGTCATCGGCACCTCGATGCTGCAGGAAGATTACACGCTGGACAATGGCAACGTCCTGCGCAACGCCAACGGCGCCACGCCGAACCCCACGCTCGATCCGATCAGCATCAGCGATCCGAACGGCATCTATACCGGCTCGGTCAACAAGATCCGGTCCGGCCACCAGATGGGCGACCTGTTCAACATCGCGACCTATGCCTTTGCTGCGGCCAAGATCGTCGATGGGCTCGAACTGAATGGCGGCGTCCGCTGGGAACATAACCGCGCCCGCTTCCGCTCCGACACGATCGCCACGCCGGCCGCCGGCGGCGCCTACACCACCGGCGCGCAGCAGAATGCGACCGACGATCTCTTCTCCTACCGCATCGGCCTGGTCTACAAGCCAGCCGACAATGCCAGCCTCTATGTCGCCTATGCCAACAGCAAGACGCCGACCGCGACCAGCGTGCGGTCGGGCTGCGGCCTGGTGATCGTCGGCTCGGGCGGCAGCAACAATGCCTGCGAAGCCAAACCCGAACAGGCGGTCAATTATGAAGTCGGCGGCAAGATCGACCTGTTCGACGGCGGCCTGCAGCTGACCGCCGCGCTGTTCCGCAACGAACGCACCAATTATCGCGTCGCCAGCAATGATCCGCTGATCGGCACGCTGCCGGTCAATGACGGCCGCAACCGCGTCAACGGCGTCACCCTGGGCGCGTCGGGCAACATCACCGAAGCCTGGACCGTCTTCGCCAACTACACCTATCTCGATACGAAGGTGATCCAGAGCATCTCCGACTATCAGAAGGACCAGGGCGTCGTGGACGTGCAGGCCGGCAATCCGCTGACCAACACGCCCAAGCATTCGGGCAGCCTGTTCACCACCTACACCCTGCCCTTCGGGCTGCAGCTGGGCTATGGCCTGACCTATCAGGGCAGCTGGTATCTCAGCAATTCGAGTGCCGCGACCATGTATAAGGCGGACGATTATCTCGTTCACCGGGCGATGCTGTCCTACACCTTCGACGAGAAGCTGACGGCGCAGCTCAACGTCCAGAACTTCACCAACGAAAAATATTATACCAGCATCCGCAACAATGGCTGGGCCAATCCGGGCGAAGGCCGCTCCTGGGTGCTGACCCTGGGCTACAAGCTCTAACCCCCTCTCCCCGCCAGGCCGGCCATGCCCTCCTCGACATGGCCCGGTCTGGCGAACGGAACGCCCGCAGCCCGCTGCGGGCGTTCTTTTTTTTGACCTGACGGGCATGGCGATGGCAGCGCTGCCTGCTAAGGGAAGCGCCATGACCGCCACCGCCGATCTTGCCATCCGCCTGCGCCGCGCCAGCTTCAACCGGGCGCTCGCCGATGCCGACCTGGCCGCCATCGGGCCGATCCTGGCGCAGGATGTGGTGATGGTGACCGGCACCGACAGCGGCGTCATCGCCGGGCGCAAGGCGCAGCTGATGGCCTGGAAGCGCGAATTTGCCGCGCCCGATCGCAGCATCTACACCCGCACGCCCGACACGATCCTCGTCTCGCCCGTCGAACCGATCGCCTTCGAACATGGCCAGTGGCAGGGCGCCGCCGCATCGTCCGGCATCCTCATTGCCTCGGGCGCCTACACCGCCAAATGGCGGCAGATTGGCAGCGAGTGGCTGATCGAGGCGGAACTTTACCTGACCCTGGCCTGAAAAGTCCGCGTCTTCCCTCGCCAAGACGAGCCGCCACGATCTTCGCGCAATAGTTAATAAAATATTGCCGCGCCGGTCCGACAGGATTATGGCGCGCCCACCCTGTCCTTGGCGCCCCGGCGCCGGAGTCGGGGCCGACAATCCAGGGAGCGGAAGGGGGGACTTCGCCACGCGTCACGCAATCCATTGTGACGACATGCGAAGACTTGGCGTTATCTATTATGAAAAAGACCGGTTTCATGGTTTCGGCGTCGCTGGCGCTGCTGGCTGCCGCCCCCGCTCATGCCTCACCCGTCACCGGCACCGACGCGCTGCGCGAATGGAATCTGATCGTGCTGGGCGACCTCAGTTCCTCTTCCGAAGTGGAGGGCCGCACCTTCGTTGGCGGCGACCTTACCGGCACCTCCTCCAGCTACCAGATCAGCACCCCCGCCACGTCCGCCACGGGCCAGGCGGGCCTCACCGTGGTCGGCAATGTCACCGGCGGCATCAAGAATTTGAACAACGGGTCGGGCGCACTGGTCGGCGGTAATGTCGAAAGCGGCTTCAACCTCAATGGCGCGGCCCAGACGGTGAAGGTCGGCGGCACCATCAGCAACACCAATATCAACCAGAACAGCGTCCAGTCCGGCCTGGCCACGTCCGACCCCGGCTTCGCATCCAGCCTGGCGACGCAGGGCACGGTGCTGGCCGGCAGCATGAAACAATTGTCGACCAACCTGTCGGGCCTGGCCGCCAACAGCGACATGGTGATCAGCGGCAACCGCGCCACCTTCAACGCCAGCCCAGACGCCAACGGCCTGGCCGTCTTCTCGATCAGCGCCGCCGATCTCGACAAGGTGGGCGAGATCGCCTTCAACCTGAACGGCGCCGACACCGCGATCGTCAATGTCAGCGGCAGCGCGGTCAGCCTCAACGACAATTTCCTGGGCGGCACCGCCAGTCTGGGCGAACATGTGATCTGGAATTTCGGCGACGCCCAGTCGCTCGACCTCACCAACAGCTGGGGCGGATCGCTGCTCGCGCCCTGGGCCGATGCGACCACCGCCAACTATATTCAGGGATCGGCCGTGTTCGGCAACCTGACCCAGAATGGCGAGATGCATCTGGGCACCTATACCGGAACCTATACGCCGCCGATCGATCCGCCGACCGGCAGCAGCTCGGGCGGCACGCCGGTGCCCGAAGCGCCGGGCTGGACCCTGTTCCTGCTCGGGATCGCCGGCGTGCTGTTGGGCCGCCGACTGATCCGCAAGACCGCCTGAACCGCCCTTTACCGTGCTTTTCCGTCCCTTCACCCTCGGCCAGACGCGGGAAACGGACGGACTGGCGCAGCGCCCTTCTGATCGCCGCCGGGCGGCGGCACAGGGAGCCATTGTTTCACAATCTTTGCAGATCGCCGCTTTCCCATGAAAATGCCCCGCTTCTTCTCCTCGACCGCCTGCGACATGGCGATCGACCTTGGCACCGTGAATACCGTCATCCACGCCCGCGACCGGGGCATCGTGCTGAACGAACCGTCCGTCATCGCGATCGAGACCATTCGCGGCATCCGCAAGGTCAAGGTGGTGGGCAATGAAGCCAAGCTGATGATGGGCAAGACCCCGGCCAATATCCAGGCGATCCGCCCGCTGCGCGACGGCGTGATCGCCGACATCGACGTGGCCGAACAGATGATCAAGCATTTCGTCGAGAAGGCGCAGGACGGCGGACGTTTCGGCCGCCGCTATGATGTCGTGATCTGCGTGCCGACCGGCTCCACCATGGTCGAACGGCGCGCGCTGCGCGATGCGGCTTCCAACGCCGGCGCGGCGCGGGTGCAGTTGATCGAGGAGCCGATGGCCGCGGCGATCGGCGCCGGCCTGCCCGTCACCGAACCGCGCGGCGCGATGGTGGTCGATATCGGCGGCGGCACGACCGAAGTGGCCGTGCTGTCGCTCAACGGCATCGCCTACAGCAATTCGGCCCGCGTCGGCGGCGACAAGCTGGACGACGCGATCGCCTCGCACATCCGCCGCGTCCATAATCTGATGATCGGCGAAGCCACCGCCGAACGGGTCAAATGCGCGATCGGCTGCGCCACCCCGCCCGATGGCGAGGGCGAGCGGATCATCGTCAAGGGCCGCGACCTGGTGAATGGTCGCCCGGCCGAAATGACCATCAGCGAAGCGGAAATCTGCGACGCCCTGTCCGAACCGGTCGGCCAGATCGTGATGGCGGTGATGACCGCGCTGGAACAGACCGCGCCGGAACTGTCGTCCGACATCATTGACGAGGGCATCACCCTGACCGGCGGCGGCGCGCTGCTGCGCCGGCTGGATGAGGCGCTGTCCGAAGCCACCGGCCTGCCCGTGCGGATCGCCGACACGCCCCTGATGTGCGTCGCCATGGGCGCCGGCAAGGCGCTGGAAGACCGCGCCTATGAGGGCGTTCTGACCATGTCCTGACCGGCGCGCACCGCCCCGACGATGGTTGGCGGGCATCGCTTGCCCGCCCCGCCACATCGGCGCTTGCCAGCACCGCCAAATGCCGCCAAGCAAAGCCCCGGATAAAAGAGGATGAGCGGGCGGATGAGCTATTATGACGTTCTGATCGTGGGGGCCGGCCATGCCGGTGCGCAGGCGGCGATCTCGCTGCGGCAACACGGTTTCGAAGGCTCGGTCGGCATGATCGGCGACGAGAAGGATCCGCCCTATGAGCGCCCGCCCCTCTCCAAGGAATATTTCGCCGGCGACAAGAGCTTCGACCGTATCCTGATCCGCCCCGCCGCCTTCTGGGACGAGCGCAAGATCGACATGCTTCTGGGCAAGCGGGTCAGGAGCGTCGATCCGGTCGGCAAGTTCGTCACCGTCGGCGACGCGGAAATCGGCTATGACAAGCTGATCTGGTGTACCGGCGGCAGCCCCCGGATGCTCACCTGTAGCGGCGCCGAAGCCGCCAATGTCCATGCCGTGCGCCGCCGCGACGATGTCGACGCGATGATGGCGAAGATCGACAGCGTCAGCCATGTCACCATCATCGGCGGCGGCTATATCGGGCTGGAGGCGGCCGCCGTCCTCTCCAAGTTCGGCAAGACCGTCGTCCTGCTCGAAGCGCTCGACCGGGTGCTGGCCCGCGTCGCGGGCGAGGATCTGTCGCGCTTCTACGAGGCGGAGCATCGCGCCCATGGCGTCGATCTGCGCACCGGCGCAAAGATGGACTGTATCGCGGTCGAGGACGGCCGGGCCACCGCGGTGCTGATGCAGGATGGCGAGCGGATCGAGACCGACATGGTGATCGTGGGCATCGGCATCGTGCCCGAAACCGGCCCGCTGATCGCGGCGGGCGCGGCCGGCGGCAATGGCGTCGACGTCGACGAATATTGCCGCACCTCGCTGCCCGACATCTATGCCGTGGGCGATTGCGCGTCCCATGCCAACCGCTTTGCCGGCGGCGCGCAGATGCGCCTCGAATCCGTCCAGAACGCCAATGACCAGGCCAAGACCGCGGTGGCCCACATCCTTGGCAAGGAAGAAGCCTATGACGCCGTGCCCTGGTTCTGGTCGAACCAATATGATCTCAAGCTCCAGACCGTGGGCCTCTCGACCGGTTTCGACCAGACGGTACTGCGCGGCGATCCCGCCACCCGCAGCTTCTCGGTCGTCTATTTGAAGGGCGGCAAGCTGATCGCGCTCGACTGCGTCAATGCCGTCAAGGACTATGTCCAGGGCCGCGCCCATGTGCTGTCGGGCGCCCATCTCGATCCCGTGCAGCTGGCCGATGCCGGCATCCCGCTCAAGGAAGTGGGCCTCGCCTGATCGGTAGGCGACGACGCGACAATCGGATTTTCCTACGAAGTTCACAGTGTCGTCGCCCCGTTTTGCGCCATTTTCCACGCACAGGATCATCGGAAAGCGACGGCAGCGCGACAATCGCGCGCCTGTGAAGCGACACCGACGCGCCAGCGAAGCGACGATCAGGCTACCATGACGCGACAGACTTGTTGCGGCAGGACGCTGCAGCAAGGTCGATATCGGGGCAATGGGAGCGGCCAATTCCATCCCACAGGGTGGACCAGAAAAATGCCGAGTAGGAAAGACGGCCGGGAAGCGAGCGAACCCCGCCATTGCAGGCGTAGCGAAGCAATGAAGGTATCGGGTTTTGACGGCTGACGACCAAGAGCAGCCCTGTTCCCCCCCCCCCGCAGGCGGGAGGGGGTTGGGGGGTGGGATGGACGTCGCACAAGCCCACCCCGCTGCGACTAATGCGCTTCGCGCATAAGTCTCGCAGCCCCTCCCGCGTGCGGGAGGGGAATAGCGGAAAACCACCCAAATCCCCCCTACCCGCGAAACCGGGTCTCGCTTGCCAGTTCCCATGGTCCGCCGCGATAGTGCCAGGCGGCCAGGCCTGCGATTGCGATCGGGCGGGGATGGAAATCGGCGCGCAATCGGTCGGCCAGCGCCCGCGCAACCCTGGGCTCCACCTTGTTCTGCACGGTCAGATGCGGGCAAAAGCCGGCCTGGTCCTGCGGCGTCAGCAGGCCTGTGAAGGCGTCCGCCAATTCGTCCCGCAACGCCGCCAGATCGGGACTGTCGATGCGATAGGCGACCCCCTGCCCCAATAGCAGCACATCGCCCAGCCGCGCCCGTGGCGCCGGGCCGGCACATATCTGTTTCATCCGCGTCCTGAGTTCCGGCAGCAGCGAAGGCGGCAGATGATGGAACAGGGTGACATGCGCCGGCACCTGATTGCGTTCGGGCGGAAAATGGGCGCGGCGCAAGCCATCCGCCCAGGCGAAATCGGCGGCGCCCAGCAGCGCGGTGACAATGATCGGATCAGCCAGGACCGCCTCCCTGCAACGCGATGGCGGACTTTCGCCCGGCCGGGACAGGCTATATGATGACAGATGCCGCGCCCGGCAAGCAGGCGCGGCCCAGGAGGGGAAGCATCATGCGCGCACCGGCATCCTTCGTCATCATCGCCGTCATCCTGCTGCTATGGAACCTGATGGGGGTCGCCGCCTTCGTCATGCAATATGGCGCCGACCTCGGCGAACTCGCCAAAACCGATCCCGACACCGCACGCGTCTTTGCCCAGATGCCCGGCTGGGCCTGGGCCGTCTATGCGGTGGCGGTGGGCGCTGGCACGCTGGGCGCGATCGCCCTGCTGCTGCGCCGCCGCGTCGCGGTGCCGCTGTTCCTGCTGTCGCTGCTCGCGGTGATCGTCCAGTTCGGATACACATTCCTTCACACCGACCTGCTGGCGGTGAAGGGCGCGGGCGCGGCGATCTTCCCGACCGTCATCGTCCTGATCGGCATCGGCCAGTGGCTCTACGCCCGCAGTCAGGCGGCCAAGGGTCTGCTGCGCTGATCGGCGCCGATCAGGCCGCGCTCTGCAATATCTCCTGGCCGATCATGTCCACGTCGAACGGCGCGGTCTGGTAGAGGTCGTTGATCCAGTTGCCGAACAGCAGATGGGCATGGCTGCGCCAGCGATTTTCCGGCGGCCGGGTCGGGTCGTCATCCGGGAAATAATGGGCCGGCATCTGGCGGCCGCCGTCGCGCGCATATTCGTCGCCCAGGGTGCGCGTGTCATATTCGACATGGTTGAACATGTGCAGGAAGCCATGGCGCGGATCATGGACCAGGCAAGGCCCGGTCTCCGCGCTGTCGGCCAGCAGTTGCAGCCCGCGATCGAGCGGCAGCGATTCCCGCCTCACTTCCGACCAGCGCGACACGGGGATCGAGAAATCGTCGGAAAAGCCCCGCAGATAGGGCGAGGCCGGAGCATGGTTGCGATGGCGGAACACGCCGAACGCCTTGCGCTCCAGCGCATGTTTCTCGACCCCGTGGAAATGATGGAGCGCCGCCTGCGCCGCCCAGCAGATGCTGAGCGAACGATGCACATGGGTCTGGGTCCAGTCGAAGATCGCGCGCAGTTCCTGCCAGTAGCTCACCTCCTCGAACGGCAGATGCTCGACCGGCGCGCCGGTGATCAGGAAGCCATCGAACCGCTCGTCGCGCACATCGGTCCAGGCGCGGTAGAAGGACTGCATATGATCGGCGGAGGTGTTGCGCGACACATGGTCGCTGATCCGCACCAGCGTCAGTTCCACCTGCAACGGCGAGGCGCCGAGCAGCCGCGCAAGCTGCGTCTCGGTATCGATCTTGTTGGGCATCAGGTTCAGCAGCGCGATCCGCAACGGGCGGATATCCTGCCGCACCGCATCCGCCTCGCCCATCACGGCAACGCCCTCGGCTTCCAGCGTGCGGCGGGCGGGCAGGTCGTCGGCAATCTTGATCGGCACGTCTCGTCAGTCCTTCCTGGCGGGGCGACGATCGGTGGCTGAGGTCCGCTTTGTTGCCGGATCGGCCACATCCTCCCGGATCGGGAGTGCCACCTTGCCCGGAACGGCAGGTTGGCGTTGGGCGTCGCCCCAACTCTTGATGCTGCACTGTCCCTAGCGCGCGCCGGACCATGTGGCAAGCCCGGCTATATATCGGCCAAGCCGGGCTTTACAGCTCGCCCCGCGCGCGGCGGATCTCGAACCACTTCCGCACATTCTCATTATGCTGCTGATAGGTGTCGGCAAAGATATGGCCGCCCTTCCCGTCCGCGACGAAATAGAGCGCATTCGTCTCGGCCGGATGCAGCACCGCCAGGATCGACAGGCGGCCCGGATTGGCGATCGGCCCCTTGGGCAGGCCGGTCATGGCATAGGTGTTGTAGTCGTTGACGTCGGCGATCTCAGACTTCTTGATCCGGCGGCCGAGCGGCTTGCCCTTGGTGATCGGATAGATGATCGTCGGGTCGGCCTGCAGCATCATATTCTTGCGCAGACGGTTGCTGTAGACGCCCGCGACCATCGGCCGCTCCTTGGCGATCGCGGTTTCCTTCTCGACGATCGAGGCGAGGATGATCGCCTCCTGGGGCGACTTGGCGATCGTGTTGGGCGCGCGTTCGGCCCAGAGCTTCGCCAGCGCCTTGTCCATCGCCGCCTGCATCCGCTTCAATACGGCGGCGCGCGGCTCGCCCTTGTCGAAGGCATAGCTGTCGGGCAGCACGCTGCCCTCTTGCGGCACCGCGACTTCGCCGGTCAGCTCGTCATTCGCCATCAGCCGTTCCTGCACCAGGATCGACGGCATGCCTTCGGGGATGGTAACCAGCCGGGTCAGCGTCTTGCCGCCCTGCAGGATCGACAATATCTCGCGGTTGCTGGCGCCCTTGGGCACCACGAACTCGCCGGCCTTGATCGGCTTGGCGCCGCCAAAGACCTTCGCGCGGGTCAGGAAGGCATCGGCCGAACGCACCGCGCCGGCCGATTTCAGCAGCACCGCGGCATCGGACAGGGTCGATCCCTCCGGTACGACGATGCTGATATTCTGGGTGGCCGGCCCCGTCTCGGTCCAGCCATGAACGAAGCGGAAACCAACAAAGGCGACAACGGCCAGGCCGATCAGAAGGATGATGCAGCCCAGTCGCCGCACCGGATTTGCGCCGGATCGTCTTGCCATCATCCCAACTGCCCGACCCAAATAATGCCCAACCGGCTATGGCTTACATGATCCTCCCCTTTTTAGGGGAGGATCAGGCGTATCAGATCGCCTTCATGATGAGCGAGGCGTTGGTGCCGCCGAAGCCGAACGAGTTGTTCAGCACCGCGCGCACCTTGCGCTCCTTGGCGACGTGCGGGACCAAGTCCACGCCCTTGCAGCTTTCGCTCGGCTCGTCGAGGTTGAGCGTCGGCGGCACGATCTGGTCGCGCATGGCGAGGATGCAGAAGATGCTCTCCACCGCGCCCGCGCCGCCCAGCAGGTGGCCGATCGCCGACTTGGTCGACGACATCGACATGCTGCCCAGATGATCGCCGAACAGACGCTTGACCGCGCCCAGTTCCAGCTCGTCGCCCAGCGGGGTCGAAGTGCCATGCGCGTTCACATAGTCGATATCTTCCAGCGACAGGCCCGAACGCTTGAGCGCCATCTGCATCGAACGGAAACCGCCATTGCCTTCCGGGTGCGGCGCAGTGACATGATAGGCGTCGCCGGTCAGGCCATAGCCGATGACTTCGGCATAGATTTTCGCGCCGCGCGCCTTGGCCCGCTCATATTCTTCCAGCACGACCACGCCCGCGCCTTCGCCCATGACGAAGCCGTCACGGTTGACGTCATAGGGACGCGACGCCTTTTCCGGCGTGTCGTTGAAGCCGGTCGAGAGCGCACGCGCCTGGGCGAAGCCGGCGATGCCGATCGGGCAGATCGCGCTTTCCGCGCCGCCCGCCAGCATCACGTCGGCATCGTCCATCGCGATCATGCGCGCAGCGTCGCCGATCGAGTGGGCGCCGGTCGAGCAGGCTGTGACGACGGCATGGTTCGGACCCATCAGGCCGTATTTGATCGAGACCTGGCCCGAGATCAGGTTGATCAGGCGACCATGGACGAAGTGCGGCGAAACCCGGTTGGGGCCCTTGTTGGCCAGCACCAGCGATTCGCTTTCGATGCCCGGCAGGCCGCCGATGCCCGAACCGATCGAGCAGCCGGCGCGCAGGCGCTCTTCTTCCGACATATTGTCCAGGCCCGCGTCGCGCAGCGCCTGGCTGGCGGCGGAAATGCCATAGACGATGAACGGATCGACCTGGCGCTGGATCTTGTGGTCGACGTCCAGCGAGGCGTCATAGCCATATTCATGATCCGCCGGCTTCACTTCGCAGGCGATGCGGCACTTGTAATCGGTGGCGTCGAAGCGGGTGATCGTCGCCGCGCCGGATTTCGACGCGATGATGTTCTTCCAGGTGGTTTCGACATCCCCGCCAAGCGGGCTTACCATGCCAAGGCCGGTTACGACGACGCGACGCATATGCTTGCTCCGAAATTCCAATTTTTGGTTCCGTGCCGCTCATCTAGGCGTTCCACACGCACTTGTGAACGGCAGGCCAGATACGAAAAGGCTCCCCAAGCTCCGGGATCACCGGACAGGAGGAGCCAATCCTTGTGCAAGGAGGGCGGCCCGCCACTGGGGCAGGCCGCGAAGCCCTTAGGCCTTGCTGTCGATATAGTCGATCGCGTCCTTGACGGTGGCGATCTTCTCAGCCGCATCGTCCGGGATTTCGACGCCGAATTCTTCTTCGAACGCCATCACCAGTTCAACGATGTCCAGGCTGTCTGCGCCCAGATCGTCGATGAAGCTGGCGTCCTCGGTCACCTTCTCGGCTTCGACGCCCAGATGCTCGACGACGATTTTCTTTACGCGATCCGCGGTCTCACTCATGAGTGGTCCTTCTTACTGGGTATCGTTGGTGGTTCTGAATAACCGTTAAGGCATTGCCCTAGTGCCAAGCCCCGATAGAGGCAAGAGGGAAGCCCGCCAAGCCCCTAGATGGAGTGACAGGTGCGTTTCGGCAATAAAAAGCCGGAAAAAACCCGGAAACAACGGGTTGTTTACCAAAATTTCAGCCGCTTGTGCCAGCAAATAGCCATGATAAGCCGCCTGTGCCCCGACCAGTTCATCACCCCGGAACGGGCAAGAATGACCGCCTGGCTGATGCTGGCAGCAACGCTGATCGGCCTCGCCTACCTGTTCGCGACGGCCCATGGCACGGTAGATTCGCTTGGCCGACCGCTTGGCACCGACTTTTCAAACGTCTGGACGGCGGGATGGATGGCCGACCATGGCCAGGCCGCCCAGGCATGGAACTGGCCCGCCCATCATGAAGTGCAGAAGGCGATCCATCATGATCCCGCCATCCCTTTCTATGGCTGGCACTATCCCCCGCCCTTCCTGATCCTGGCCACGTTGCTGGCGCAAATCCCCTACACCCCTGCCCTGCTGCTGTGGCAGGGACTGACGCTGGCCGGCGCGCTGATGGTCGTCCGCCGTGTCCTGCCGGGTCAGCGCGACGCGCTGCTCATCGCGCTCGGTGCGCCGGTGGTGATGGTGTGCCTGGGCCATGGCCAGAATGCGTTCATGACCGCCGGCCTGCTGGGCGGCGGCATGGCCCTGCTCGACCGACGTCCCTGGATCGCCGGCATGCTGCTGGGCGCATTGGTCTACAAACCGCAATTTGCGGTGCTGATCCCGGTGCTGATCATCGCGCGCGGCAATGTCCGCGCCTTCCTGGCTGCGGGCCTGACCTCGGCCGGCCTGTGCCTGCTGACATTGCTGATCTGGGGCTGGCCGGTGTGGCAGGCCTTCATCGATTCGCTGCCGCTGACGCGGCATATCATCATCGAAAATGGCGCCACCGGCTGGGAAAAGATCCAGAGCCCCTTTGCGGCGATCCGCCAATGGGGCGGCAGCATTCCGGCCGCCTATGTGGTGCAGGGCCTGGTGACAGCCATCGCCATCGCTATCGCCGCACTGGTCGCCCGCCGCGGGACGATGGAAGTGCGGGGTGCCGCCGCGCTCAGCGCCGCCCTGCTCTGCACGCCCTATGTGCTCGACTATGACTATGTGCTGCTGGGAATGGCGATCGCCTTCGTCGCCGCCGACATGGGCAAGCGCGGCGCGCTTGGCTGGGAACGCAGCTGGCTGGCCTATGCCTGGATGGCGCCGCTGTTCGGCCGAGCCCTGTCGGAATGGACCCATGTGCCGGTCAACCTGATCGCCGCGATCGCGGTGCTGGCGCTGGCGATGCGGCGCGCCATCCTGCTGGACGGCGCGCTCGCTTATAGCCTGCCCGGCCGGACGAAGATCGCCTGACCGGGACTTCAATCAGATCATCGCCATGCCGCCGTTGACGTGCAGGGTCTGGCCGTTGACATAGCCCGCTTCCTTGCTCGCCAGATAGGCGACTGCTGCGCCGATATCGTCGCCATCGCCCAGATCGCCAGCGGGGATCTTGGCCAGGATCGTGCCCTTCTGCGCATCGTTCAGCGCATCGGTCATGGCCGACCGGATGAAGCCGGGGGCCACGCAGTTCACGGTGATGCCGCGGCTCGCCAGTTCCTGGCCCAGCGACTTGGACATGCCGATGATGCCGGCCTTCGACGCGCAATAGTTGGACTGGCCCGGATTGCCGGTGACGCCCACGACCGAGGTGATCGAGATGATGCGGCCAAAACGCGCCTTCATCATCGGCTTGGCGGCCGCGCGGCACAGGCGGAAGGCGGCTTCCAGATTGACCGCAATCACCTGCGACCATTCCTCGTCCTTCATGCGCAGGATCAGATTGTCGCGGGTGATGCCGGCATTATTGACCAGGATGTCGATCTTGCCACCCAGCGCTTCCACCGCCTGCGGCACCAGCGCGTCGACGGCGGCCGGGTCGGACAGGTTGCAGACCAGAGTCTTGTGATCCCCGCCCAACTCAGCGGCGAAGGCCTTGAGCTTCTCCTCATTGCTGCCCGACAGCGCCAGGGTGGCGCCCTGCGCGGCCAGCGCCTTGGCGATGGAAGAGCCGATGCCCCCCGAAGCGCCAGTCACCAGCGCGGTCATTCCCGTCAGATCGAACATTTTAGTCTCCCTTGAAGTGTGGCGGCCGGCGGTCGAAGAAGGCGGTGATCGCCTCGTCATGATCCGCGGTCGCGTGGGCCAGCGCCTGCATGGCGCCCGCCATTTCCAGTATCTGTGATAGTTCGGCCGTCTGCGCCGCGCGCAGCAGCCGCTTGGTCATCCGCGTCGCGTGCGGCGGATTGGCGGCGATGGCGTCAGCCTGCGCCCGCGCCGCCGTCATCAAGTCCGCGTCGGGCACGACATCGCCAACCAGCCCGATCCGCAGTGCCTCGCCCGCGTCGATCGTCTCGCCGGTCAGCGACAGTTGCGACGCCTTGGAAAAACCGATGATGCGCGGCAGCAACCAGGCCCCGCCATCACCGGAGACGAGGCCAAGCTTCACGAAGCTTTCGGCGAAACGCGCGCTTTGCCCCGCGATGCGCAGGTCGCACATGCAGGCCAGGTCCAGCCCCGCGCCGATCGCCGGACCGTTGACCGCCGCGATCACCGGCAGCTCGATCGCCTGGAACAGCAAGGGCAGGCGCTGGATGCCCGCGCGATAATTGCGCCGCGTCTGCACCGGCAGGCTGGCCCGCAGCCCGCCGGCATCCGGCCGCATCGCGTTGAGATCGCCGCCCGAGGAGAAGGCGCTGCCCGCCCCGGTCAGGATCGCGACATAGATGCTCGCATCCCGGTCCGCCGCCTCGAACACGTCGCACAGCGCATCCACCATCGCCGGATCGGAGATGGGGTTGCGCCGGTCGGGCAGGTTCAGCGTGACCGTCAGGACGGCCCCGTCGCGGCTGGCAAGAACCGGGCTCTCGCTCACAGCGCGCCCAGCACCGCCTCGATATCGTCCATCGTCACCACGCTGCGCACGGTGGCGTCCGGCGCGATGCGCTTGACCATCGGGCCGAGCACCTTGCCGCCCAGTTCGACGAAATCGGTGACGCCCGCGTCCCACATCGCGCCGATCGACTCGCGCCAGCGCACACGGCCGGTGACCTGCTCGACCAGACGGTCGCGAATGTCGGTCGGGTCGCTGATCGGCGCGGCCAGCACATTGGCATAGACCGGCAGCAGCGGCGCGTTGATCGTCGCCTTTGCCAGCGCTTCCGCCATCGCGTCGGCGGCCGGCTGCATCAGCGGGCAGTGGAAGGGCGCCGACACCGGCAGAAGCACGCCGCGCTTGATGCCATAATCCTTGACCAGCGCGACGGCGCGCTCGATCGCGCCCTTGTGGCCGGAAATGACGACCTGGCTGGGATCATTGTCGTTGGCGACGGTGCAGACTTCGCCCTCGGCAGCGGCATCGGCCAGCGCCTGCGCCTTTTCGATGTCGGCGCCCAACAGCGCGGCCATCGCGCCCTCGCCCACCGGCACGGCGGCCTGCATCGCCTGACCGCGCAGCTTGAGCAGGCGAGCGGTGGTGCCAAGGTCGAACGCCTCGACCGCGCAGAGCGCACTATATTCACCCAGCGAGTGACCCGCGACATAATCACCCTTGTCGGCCAGGCTGAAGCCGCCTTCCTTCTGCATCACGCGCAGCGTGGCGAGCGCGTTGGCCATGATCGCGGGCTGGGCATTCTCGGTCAGGGTCAGGTCGCTCTCGGGGCCTTCCACCATGATGCGGAACAGATGCTGCGACAGGGCGTCATCGACTTCCTGGAACAGTTCCTTTGCCGCCGGGCTTGCCTCGGCCAGCGCCTTGCCCATGCCGACCGACTGGCTACCCTGGCCCGGGAAAAGAAATGCCCTCATCTTCCATCCTCTGATCTACTGGTGTCTTTCCTGGGAAAAACACGGGAATTCACGCACGTTACACTTTGAGACATATATGGCATTGAGGCGTACATTGCTTTTCGGCACGTAACGACCTGATACACCTGCCCCCCTGTCTCTCCGGGGGAATATTGCTGGCCCCTTTAACGACGACGGAGTGCAAGGAAAAGGTGCGATATCGCATTGCATGGCTCACGGGATCGGTGCTTGCCCTGTCCGCCTGCGCGGCGGGCCCGAACTATCACGCGCCGCAATCCGCCGCGCTGGGCGTGCCTGCCGGCTATAGCCAGGGCAGCGGCGCCGCACTGGACGACGCCACCCTCGCCACCTGGTGGACGCGGCTCAACGATCCGACGCTGACCGGCCTGATCGATCAGGCGATCGCCGGCAATCTGGACATCGTCCAGGCGCAGGCACGGCTGCGGCAGGCGCGGGAATCCCTGCGCCAGGCCAATGCCGCCTTCCTGCCGCAGGTGAACGGATCGGCCAGCGGCGGCAAGAATTACCGCAGCCAGGCCGGCGGCACCCGTGTCGATGACAGCGGCAACGTCATCTCCACCGGCGCCAGCAACTGGTCCAGCAGCTATTCGGCCGGCGCCAATGCCAGTTGGCAGATCGACCTGTTCGGCGAATTGTCACGCTCGGCCGAAGCCGCGCGGGCCGATCTTGCCGCGTCCGGCTATGACCTCGCCAATGTGCGGATGACCATCATTTCCGAACTGGTCACCAACTATGTTCAGGCGCGCGCATCACAGGAACAGCTGCGCATCGCCCGCGAGACGCAGAAGGTGCAGCAGGACAATTACGACATTGCCCGCTGGCGGCTGCAGGCCGGGCTGGTCTCCTCGCTCGACGAGCAGCAGGCCAGGGCCCAGCTCGCCCAGACCAACGCCACCATCCCGCAGCTCGAAGCCAGCCTGAAGGGCAGCCTCAACCGCATCGCCGTGCTGACCGGCCAGGCGCCGGGCGACGCAACGCGCGCGCTGGAAACGCCGGCACCGATCCCCACCGCCGCCACCGACATCGCCACCGGCATTCCGGCCGATACGTTGCGCCAGCGGCCCGATGTGCGCTCGGCCGAACGGGCGCTGGCCGCCGCCACCGCGCGGATCGGCGTCGCCCAGGCGCAGCTCTATCCCTCGCTCGGCATCAGCGGCAACATCGGCACCACGTCGAACGCCTTCAAGGATCTGTTCGACCTCATCACCGGCGGCGTCTTTGCCAATGTCGCCCAGACCATCTTCGATGGTGGCCGCCTCGCCTCGCAGGTTCGCGCGCAGAAGGCGGCGACCGACGGCGCCTTCGCCGCCTACAAGCAGAGCGTCCTCGGCGCGCTGGAGGATGTCGAAAATGGCATGGCCTCGCTCGACAGCGCCCGCCGACGCAAGGTCGAGTTCGCCACCGCCTATGAAGCGTCGAACAATGCCGCGATCCTGGCGCGCAGCCAGTATCAGTCCGGCCTGATCGACTTCCAGACCCTGTCCAGCAGCGAAACCACGTTGCTGAACGCCAGCAACAGCCTTGCCAGCGCCCAATCGGACGAGATCCTGGCCATCGCCCAGCTCTATAATGCGCTGGGTGGCGGCTGGCAGAATATGGATGACCGCCCCCATGAGCAATGACGCCAGCCCCGACCAGGATCTCAACGACTTTCTGGGCGCCAAGCCGGAAAAGCCGCATCGCAAGTGGATGATGCGCGGAATTATCGGCGTCGTGCTGCTGATCCTGGTCCTGCTTGTTGCCCGCTGCTTTGCCGGCGATGACAAGCCCAATTATGCCACCCGCGAGGCGCGCCAGGGCGACCTGACGGTCAGCGTATCGGCGACCGGCAATTTGAAGCCGATCAACCAGGTCGATGTGGGGTCCGAACAGTCGGGCAAGATCACCGCCGTCTATGTCGACGTCAATGATCGCGTGACCAAGGGGCAGAAGCTCGCCGAACTGGACACCCGCCGCCTGGTCGACACGATCAACCAGACGCAGGCTCAGGTCGCCTCCTCCCAGGCTGGCGTCGCCCAGGCGCAGGCGCAGGTCGCGCTGGCCAAGGCGACGCTCGATCGTCAGCTCAACGTCTATCAGCTTTCGGGTGGCAAGGTGCCGGCCAAGACCGAACTGGATTCGGCCCGCGCCGACTATAATGGCGCGCTCGCCAATCTTCGTTCGGCGCAGGCGCAGGTGAATGTCTCGCGCGCCCAGCTGTCGACCGCCCAGACCAACCTGTCGATCGCCCAGATCGTCTCGCCCGTCACCGGCGTGGTCCTGTCGCGCGACATCGAACCGGGCCAGACCGTCGCCGCCTCGCTCAACGCGCCGGTGCTGTTCACCATCGCCGAGGATCTCACCAAGATGGAGGTCGAGGTGTCGGTGGACGAAGCCGATGTCGGCCAGGTCAAGGAAGGCCAGACCGCCAATTTCGCCGTCGACGCCTTCCCCGGCCGCACCTTCCCGGCAAAGGTCACGCGGGTGAATGTCGGATCGAACAGCTCCAGCAGCAGCTCGTCCTCCTCGTCCTCGACCAGCACGACCAGCAGCTCGACCGGCACGGTCGTCGCCTATACCGCCGTGCTGTCGGTCGATAATGCGGACGAAACCCTGCGTCCGGGCATGACCGCGACCGCCGACATCGTGACCCAGGAACTGCATGATGTGTTGCTCGTCCCCAACAGCGCGCTCCGATTCAAGCCCAGCAGCGGCGCCGGATCGGGCGGCGGCATCACCAGCGTCCTGCCCGGCCCCGGCCGCATGCGCCGCAGCGGCGCCAACCGCCAGGTCAATTTCGGCGCGGGTAGCAGCCAGACCCTCTATGTCCTCGACGAAAAGGGCGATCCCAAGGCGATCCAGGTGACCGTCGGCGCCAGCGACGGATCGCGCACCGTCATCACCGGCGGCGACCTGAAGCCCGGCATGAAGGTCATCACCGGCCAGCTTGCCGCCGGCGCGCAGCAGCCCGCCGAGGACCAGAAGGCAGACCCCGCCGCTGGCGACACGAAGGATCGCCCGCGCAATCCCGCCGCCGACGGCAGCCCCGCCAGCGTCAAGTCGCTTGGCAATTCGGGCGATGCCGCGCCCCAGACCGCCCCGGTCGCCCCGACGCCCGCCCCCCCCCAGGGCAGCGGCGGCGCGGAGAGCCGGGGCACCGGCCGGCAGAGCGGAACCTGACCCCATGGCCGCCGATCCCATCATCTCGCTGCGGGGGATCACCAAGATCTTCGGCAGCGGCCCCACCGCCTTTCAGGCACTCAAGGGCATCGACCTCGACATCGAGCAGGGCGATTTCGTCGCCGTCATGGGGCCTTCGGGCTCGGGCAAGTCGACGACGATGAACATATTGGGCTGCCTCGACGTGCCATCGGGCGGGCAGTTCCTGTTCAAGGGCCGCCATGTCGAAACGCTGGACCGCGACCAGCGCGCGCTGCTGCGCCGCCGCTATCTCGGCTTCGTCTTCCAGGGCTTCAACCTGCTCGCCCGCACCAGCGCGCTGGAGAATGTCGAACTCCCCCTGCTCTATCGCGGCGAGGACAAGAAGACCCGCTATGACATGGGCATGGCCGCGCTCGACAAGGTGGGCCTGAAGGACTGGTGGGACCATACCCCAGCCGAACTGTCCGGCGGCCAGCAACAGCGCGTCGCCATCGCCCGCGCCATCGTCACCCAGCCCGACGTGCTGCTGGCGGACGAACCGACCGGCAATCTCGATTCCGAACGGTCAGTGGAGATCATGCAATTGCTGACCGACCTCAACCAGAATAGCGGCATCACCGTGCTGATGGTGACGCACGAACCCGACATGGCCGAATTTGCCCATACCATCGTCCATTTCAAGGATGGGCTGGTGGAGCGGGTCGACAAGGGCCAGGGCGGACCGCAGAAGGGAGCCGTGGGCTGATGCTGGGCACCACCGTCATCCTCGCCTTCCGGGCAATCAACCGGCACAAGATGCGCAGCTTCCTCACGACGCTCGGCATCATCATCGGCGTTGCCGCCGTCGTCACCATGGTGACGCTGGGCAATGGCGCGACTGCCGCCGTGCGCGAACAGATCAGCTCGCTCGGCGCAAACGTGCTGCAATTGCGCCCCGGTCAGGGCTTTGGCCGAGGCGGCGGCGGGCCGCGCCCGCCCAATTTCAAGGAAGCGGACCTGACCGCGATCGAGAACCAGCTGACCGGCGTGCGCGCCGTGGCGCCAGTGGTCCAGTCGAGCGGCACCGCCATCTATGAAGGCAATAACTGGTCGACCACCGTCTATGGCACGACGTCGGCCTATTCGCAGGTCCAGTCCTGGAATGTGTCGGAAGGCCGGCTGTTCATGCCGGACGAGGAAGAGGCCGGCAAATCGGTCTGCATCATCGGCAATACGGTGCGCACCAACCTGTTCCAGGGCAATGACCCGATCGGCAAGCGGATGCGGATCAAGGGCGTGAGCTGTCAGGTGGTGGGCGTGCTTGCGACCCGCGGCCAGGGCGGCTTTGGCGACCAGGACGATGTCGTCGTCATGCCGATCAAGTTCGTCCAGCGCCGCTTCACCGGCGATCGCGACATCAGCCAGATCATGGTCGCGGTCGACGACGCCTATGACAGCGCGACCGTGCAGGACAGCCTGGAGCAGCTGATGCGCGAGCGCCGCAAGATCAAGGCGGGCGCGGAGGATAATTTCAACGTCTTCGATACCAAGCAGATCAGCGACACGCTGACCGGCACCACCACCATCCTGACCCAGATCGTCGCGGCGGTCGCGGCCATATCCCTGCTGGTCGGCGGCATCGGCATCATGAACATCATGCTGGTGTCGGTGACGGAACGCACCCGCGAGATCGGCATCCGCCTCGCCATTGGCGCGGTCGCGCGCGAAGTGCTGATGCAGTTTTTGGTGGAGGCGATCGTGCTGTCGTGCATGGGCGGCCTGATCGGCCTGGTCATCGCCCTCATCGCATCGGTCGGCATCGCGCCGCTGATGAAGGTGCCCTTCACCTTCGACCCGCAGGTCAATCTGATCGCCTTCCTCTTTTCGGCGGCGATCGGCGTGGTGTTCGGCTATTTCCCCGCCCGCCGGGCGGCCAGTCTCAATCCGATCGACGCGCTGCGACACGAATAGGCTGATACATTTTCCGACAAAAGGGCGGTTATCCGGGATAATGCTGCGACATCTTCTGCCTAATCCCTCCTTCCATGGCGCCGCTCCGGTGCCATGGAAGGAATGCCTCCATGAAGATGATCGCCGCCAGCCTCATCAGCAGTGCGCTGCTGTTCGGGGTCAGCCTCACCCCCTTTGCCGACGCGCAGGCACCGCAGACGGCGCAAGTGCTGGAGGGCAAGGATCATCCCATCCTGCTCGCCCGCATGACCGTCACCGCCACGCCCCTGCCCGCCGTCCCTCTGCCCGCCTCCACCGACTGAACCGCCGCGCGCCGGAGCGGCGCGCATGAACGGCGTCATCGGCCTGCTCGGCACGCTGGCGCTGCTGCTGGCCGCAGGCGGTGCGATCGGCCTGATCGATCGGCGCGGCTTTCGGCCCGGCTGGCTGCTGGTTGCCGCCGCCCTGGTCGCTGCCAATGACGCGCTGCTGACCCGCGCCTATCGCCATATCCCCGATCTCATCCCCGCCGCCGACTGGAACTGGCAGGGCAAGCTGCTGGCCCTTGCGCTCACGCTGCTGGTCGCCGCCCTGCCGGCATTTGGCTGGAAGCGGGTCGGCCTGACGCTGTGCCAGGCGCGCGGCAGCCTGACCGCGGCCCTGCCCGTGGCTCTCCTCTATTGCGCCTTCTTCACCGCGCTCGCGCTCTATTTCCCCGACGATCCGAGCAGCGCGGAGGAAATCGCCTTCCAGCTCACCATGCCGGGACTGGAGGAAGAACCCTTTTATCGCGGCATCCTGCTCTTCGCGCTCGATCGCGCCTTCACCCGGCGGGTCCGTTTCCTGGGCGTCGACTGGGGCTGGGGCACCCTGCTGTCCTGCGGCCTGTTCGGCCTGGCCCATGCGTTCGGCTATTCGGGCGGCCATTTCAGCTTTGACCCGATGGTGATGGCGCTCACCGCCATCCCCTCGCTGCTGGCCGTCTGGCTGCGCCTGCGCACCGGCAGCCTGCTGCTGCCGATCCTGCTGCACAATTTCGGCAATGCCATCTCGCTGATGCTGTGAGTCGAACAAGGCATTGAAAAAGCGCAATTTCTGAACCGATATTCAGCTTAAATCGCGATTTGATACAATTTCCGACAAAACTGCCCCACCCTTGGGACAGGCTTGCGACAAGCGCGGCCTATCTCTGTCTTCGACGCCGGAAGCGGCGCCCTCGATTGAAACAAGAGGAGTGAAGACATGTTCAAGAAGATCATTCTGGCCCTGACCGCCACCGCCGTTGCCGCCAGCCCGATCGTCACCGCCCAGGCCCAGGCCGCGCCCCATCGCGAGACCGTCCGGGTCGTGAAGGAAGGTCCGCACCGCACCGTCGTCCAGAAGAAGACGGTGGTGCGCAACGATCGCCACTGGGCCAAGGGCCAGCGCTTCGATCGCCGCTACGCGACCAATTACCGGGTCGTCGACAATTATCGCGGCTATCGCCTGTCGGCCCCGCCGCGCGGTTATCACTGGGTCCGCTCGGGCAATGACGCGGTGCTGGTCGCGATCACCAGCGGGATCATCGGCGCGGTCGTCGCCGGCGCCATCCGCTAAGCGCCCGTCCTCCTGAAAAGCGCCCTGGAGCCCCCGCTCCGGGGCGCTTTCGCGTTCAGACGAGGCCGGTCAGATAATAGACGGCGATCACGACGAAGACGGTCATCGTCTTGATGAGCGTCAGCGCGAATATGTCCTTATAGGCCTGGCGATGGGTGAGGCCCGTCACCGCCAGCAGGGTGATGACCGCGCCATTATGCGGCAGGCTGTCCATGCCCCCCGATGCCATCGACGCAACCCTGTGCAGCACCTCTCTTGGGATACCCGCCGCATCGCCCGCCGCCACGAACTGGTCCGCCATCGCCGCCAGCGCGATCGACAGGCCGCCCGACGCCGACCCGGTAATGCCGGCCAGGGTCGTCACCGTAATGGCTTCGTTGATCAGCGGGTTGGGCACCGCCTTCAGCGCGTCCTTGACGACCAGGAAGCCGGGCAGCGCCGCGATCACCCCGCCAAAGCCATATTCGACCGCCGTGTTCATCCCCGCCAGCAAGGCGCCACCGACCGCCGCCTTCGCCCCTTCCGCAAAGCGCCGCGCCACGACCAGGAAAGCAAAGATCAGGATGGTGGCGATGCCCATCAGCAGCGCCCCCTCCACCGCCCACAGCGCCGCTTGCTGTGTCACCTTCGCTGTCACCGGCTCGGGCAGCCCCGCCAGCCGAATGCTCACCGTCTCCGCCCCACCGGTGATGCGCGGGATCAGCAGGGTCAGCGCCAGATTGCCCAGCCCCACCACCAACAGTGGCAGCAGGGCGACCAGCGGGTGGACGGTCACCGCCTCTTCCTGCCGATCGGGTTCGTTGACCAGCGTTTCGGGCGCGCCATAGCCCTCCCCCGCGGCCGCCATCGCCCGGCGCCGCCAGTTGAGATAGACCAGGCCCGCGGCCGCGATCACCACCGATCCGATCACGCCCAGCACCGGCGCCGCCCAGGCAGTGGTGCCAAAGAAGCTGGCCGGAATGACATTCTGGATCTGCGGCGTGCCCGGCAGCGCATCCATGGTGAAGGTCAGCGCGCCAAGGCCGATGGTAGCCGGCACCAGTCGCTTGGGAATATCGGCGCGGCGAAACATCTCGGCGGCGAAGGGATAGACGGCGAACACCGCCACGAAGACCGAGACCCCGCCATAGGTCAGCAGCGCCGTCACGATCATGATCGCCGGGATCGCTCGCCCCGCACCGACGAAACCGATCACCGCCGTCACGATCGCGCGGGAAAAACCCGATATCTCGACCAGCTTGCCGAACAACGCGCCGAGCAGGAAGACCGGAAAATAGAGCTTCAGGAAGGTGGCGACCTTGTCCATGAACAGGCCGGAAAAGGCGGTGGGCACTGCCGCCGGATCGGTCAGGAACACCGCCAGCATGGCGAGCAAGGGCGCCATCAATATGACGCTCATGCCGCGATAGGCCGCCAGCATCAGCAAGATCAGCGCCAGTGCCGCGATCGCGACCGCCATCCGTCTCTCCTTCTCTTTTTCTGAAGGGCAGGATAGAGACAGGTGAAGCCTGACTGCAAGCAGAGCCGCTGCCGCCCATGGCTGCACCGATGCCGCTTGCCTTTCCCCCGCTTTTCCGTCATAGGCGCGCCTTCGCTCGGCCCCGGATTCGGACGTCGGACGATTTCGAATGCTTGAGACGACAGCCGGAGGGGCGTTCCACATGGGGTGGGCGTCAGCGATCGGCCAACAGATGAGGCAATACCCATGGCTCTTTACGAGCATGTGTTCCTTGCGCGCCAGGATCTGGCACAGGCGCAGGTGGACGCTCTGGCGGAAACCGCCACCAAGATCGTCGAGGAAAATGAAGGCAAGGTGACCAAGGTCGAGACCTGGGGCCTGCGTTCGCTCGCGTACAAGATCGCCAAGAACCGCAAGGCGCACTACGTCATGCTGAACATCGACGCACCGGGCAACGTGATTGCCGAGCTGGAGCGTCAGACCCAGATCAACGAAGACATCATCCGCTACATGACCATCAAGGTCGAAGAGCTGGAAGCCGGTCCGTCGGTGATGATGCGCAAGCAGGAACGCGCCGAACGCGGCGACCGTGCCCCCCGTGGTGACCGTGGCCCGCGCCGTGAGCGCGAAGAAGCCCCGGCTGCCGAATAAGGAGATCTGAAACATGGCACGCCCGTTTTTCCGCCGCCGCAAGAGCTGCCCCTTCGCCGCCAAGGATGCGCCGAAGATCGATTACAAGGACGTCCGTCTGCTGCAGGGCTTCGTGTCCGAGCGCGGCAAGATCGTCCCCAGCCGCATCACCGCGGTGTCCGCCAAGAAGCAGCGTGAGCTGGCCCAGGCCATCAAGCGCGCCCGTCACCTGGGCCTGCTGCCCTACATCGTGAAGTAAGGGAGAAAGACCCATGGAAATCATTCTCCTTGAGCGCATCGAAAAGCTGGGCGCGATCGGCGACGTCGTCACCGTGAAGGACGGTTACGCTCGTAACTTCCTGCTGCCCAACAAGAAGGCTCTTCGTTCGAACGCCGCCAACAAGGCTGTGTTCGAAGCCAACCGCGCGAAGATCGAAGCCGACAACGCCGCTCGTCGTTCGGACGCCGAAAAGGCTGCCGAAGGCGTCAACGGCAAGCAGATCGTCCTGATCCGCCAGTCGTCGAACGCCGGCCACCTGTACGGCTCGGTCGCCGTCCGTGACGTCGTCGACGCGCTGCACGCCGATGGCGTGACCAACGTCTCCAAGGCGATGGTCGTGCTGGAGCGTCCGATCAAGACCCTGGGCGTCTTCGACGTCAAGGTCGCGCTGCACCCGGAAGTGGCCGTCACCATCACGGTGAACGTTGCCCGCTCGCCGGAAGAAGCCGAACTGCAGGCGCAGGGCGTCGACGTGATGGCCGACCTGTTCGAGAAGGACGAAGCCGGCTTCACCGAGGATTACGATCCGAACGCCGAGCCGGGCGAAATCGCCGTCGAGGCGGAAGAAGCCCCGGCCGAAGAAGCCTGAGCCTCTTCGCTCTGACAAACGAGAAAGCCGTCCGTCACCGGGCGGCTTTTTTGTTGCCTTGGGCGGCTGATCGAACGCTCACCGAGCTTGGCCTGTCGGTCTATGACCAGTGCCGCACCGCCGTCACCGCCCCATTGCCCGATTTCCTGACGCTCCATCCCAAGGGCCATGTCCAGATCGTCTCGCTCGGGCGCCTTGGCGCTGCCGTTCCCGGAATGGCAGGCGCAGGAGGGGATCGTCCACCTCGTCTTCACCACCCGCACCGGGCTGCCGCCGCTGGTGCGCGCCTGGATCGATCATCTCGCCGCCCATTTCAGCAACGGCGATATCTTCTCGCCCTGATTTCAGCCCTGCGCCCGGCGACGGCGCGTTTCCCACCCCTTCTTCGCCGCGGCCGATCGATCGGCCGCCTTGCGCCGTTCGGCGGCATGGCTGTCGGGCTTGCCCCGCCCCGATCCCGACAGGTTGCCCCCGCCCGAATCCTTGTTCACGGTCGCCCAGGCCCGCGCCTCCGCTTCGTCATGCGATATACCACGCTCTTCATAGCTTTGCGCAATATGCGCAGCCTTGCGCTTCTGCTTGCCAGTGTAACGATCCTTGTCGCCTCTGGGCATGTCTGCCTCCTTTTTTCGTCCCATATCGGTTCAAATACCGAGGGGCGTTTCCCGAGGATTGCCATTAAGTTGCATGGCGAGAAAATGAGGAACGGAGAGTCGCCATGAACGTTCCGGACATCATGGAGCAACGTAGCCTGCTTGAGCGCCTCGCCCGGCATCTCGCCGCCGGGGCAACGCATAACTGGCCCTATTGGGTCGAGGATGCCGCCAGCATATTGGCGATGCTCAAGGAGCCCGATCCCGCCATGCGCGAGACGGGCGACGTGACCGCCTGGCAGGCGATGATCGATACCGCCCTGCAACAGCGCTGGACCATCTTTCCGCCCGGCATGACCGGCGCCGACGAGGATCATGCCGGCAGCGCGGACGAAGAGGGCGAAATTCGCCTATCGCCCGAGGCTATCGACCAGGACGCCGCCAAGTGGGTCCATCTCCACAGCGCGTCGAAGGAGACACCATGAAGGGATTGTTGAAGCTGGCCTTTCTGACCGGCCTGGGCGCCGTTGCCTGGAAGAGCCTGAAGGAACGGGCCGGCAAGAATGATGGTGCCGCGGCCGTTGATCCGGACGATCGCGGCCCGGTCGGCTCGTCCGGCATCGTCCGCGACGCCGGACCGCAGGCGGACGACAGCGATTGGGACATGGTCGATGAACAGTCCGACGAATCCTTTCCCGCCAGCGATCCGCCCGGCAATTACTGATATCGCCGACGCCCGGTCACGAACCGGCAATCATCGCTCCATTGCCCCCACCCTGCCCGCGCATTAAGAAGCGCGCACGGATGATATCCATCCGTTTCAACAGGGGAATTATTCAACCATGCCTTCGGGTCTGATCGCGCTACTCGACGATGTTGCCGGTATCGCCAAGATGGCGGCCACGTCGCTGGATGATGTCGCCGCTGCCGCCGGCAAGGCCGGCACCAAGGCTGCCGGCGTCGTCATCGACGATACTGCCGTGACACCCAACTATGTCATGGGCCTGTCGCCCGACCGCGAACTGCCGATCATCTGGAAGATCGCGCGCGGATCCCTGCGCAACAAATTGCTGTTCCTGCTGCCGGCGGCACTGGCGCTCAGCGCCTTTGCCCCCTGGCTGCTGCCGCCGCTGCTCATGCTGGGCGGCGCCTTCCTGTGCTTCGAGGCGGCGGAGAAGCTGCTGGAGGCGATCCAGGGCGGCCATGACGAGGTGGCGGATGCCGCCGCAACCCTCACCTCCAAGGAATTGGAGGACCAGAAGGTCTCCAGCGCGATCCGCACCGACTTCATCCTGTCGGGCGAGATCATGGCCATCGCTCTTGGCACTGTCGCCAGCGAGCCGATCTGGGAACAGGCGATCATCCTGGTCGTCGTTGCCATCGCAATCACCGCCGGCGTCTATGGCGTCGTCGGCTTCATCGTGAAGATGGACGATATCGGCCTGCACCTCGCCCAGCGCAGCGGCGCGGCGACGCGCGCCATCGGCCGCGGCCTGGTAAAGGCGATGCCGGTCGTGATGAGCGTGCTGGGCGTGGTCGGCACGGCGGCGATGCTGTGGGTCGGCGGCGGCCTGATTGTCCATGGCCTGCACGAATTTCATTGGGATCTGATCCCCGGCACGATCCATCATCTGGCCGAGGGTGCAGCCCATGCGGTGCCCGCGATCGGTCCGGTGATCGACTGGCTGGTGAATGCGATCGGCGCGGGCATTGTCGGCCTGGTGATCGGCAGCATCATCGTTGCCGTGCTGCATCTGTTCAAGAAGCACTGAGGCGATTAAGGGGAGCGCCCGCGCCTTTGCCGGCGCTTCCCTCGCTCCGGACTTTCCAAGTGACCCAATCTTCCCCCTGGCGCATCGAGGCGCGCGCGCTCGTCACGCTCGCCATTCCCATGATCGCGGGCAATGTCGCCTGGTCGGGAATCGCCGCAACAGACCTGCTGCTCGTCGGTCGATTGGGCGCGGAAGCGGTCGCCGCCGGGGCGCTGGCGATCAATCTCTTCAACGCGCTGCTGATCTTCGGCCTTGGCCTCGTCACCGCCGCCGCGCCGCTGATCGCCAGCGAGCGCGGCCGTCGTCGCCATTCGGTGCGCGACGTGCGCCGCACCGTCCACCAGACGCTGCGCGCCGCCGCCTTCTTCGTGCTGCCCGCCTGGCTGATCCTGTGGCATTGCGAGGCGATATTGCGCGCCATGGGCCAGGAACCCGACCTGGCGCGCGAAGCCGGCCATCTGATGCGCGGCATGCAATGGGCGCTGCTGCCCTTCCTCTGCTTCACCACGCTGCGCAACTTCATCTCGGCACTGGAGCGCCCGCTCTGGGGCCTCATCATCATGCTGCTCGCCATCCCGTTCAACGTGCTGGTCGGCTGGGCGCTGATCTTCGGCCATCTCGGCCTGCCCGCGCTTGGCCTACTGGGCGCCGGCATCGCCAGCACCCTCTCTTCCACCTTCCTGTTCCTGGGCCTGCTGACCGTCATCCTGGTCGATCGCCGCTTCCGCCGCTATCGGCTGATGGGCCGCTTCTGGACACGTGATCGCGACCGGCAGCGGGCGGTGTGGACGCTGGGCCTGCCGATCGCGATCACGCTGGGGCTGGAAGTCACGGTATTCAATGCCTCGGCCTTCCTGATGGGGCTGATCGACCGGGAATCGCTCGCCGCCCATGCCGTGGCGATCCAGATCGCCTCGCTGGTCTTCATGGTGCCGATGGGCATTGGTCAGGCCGCGACCGTGCGCGTCGGCGTCGCCTATGGCCGATCCGATCCCGCCGCGATCGGCCGGGCCGGCTGGCTGGCGCTGATCGTCGGCACCGGCTTCGCCATGGCGGCTGCGCTGATGCTGGTCCTGATCCCGCGACCGCTGGTGTCGATCTTCCTCGACGTCCATGATCCGGCCAATCTCGCCACCGCCAATCTGGCGGTCAGCTTCCTGGCGGTCGCCGCGCTGTTCCAGCTGGTCGATGCTGCCCAGGCCGTCGGCGCCGGCGTGCTGCGCGGCATCCAGGATACCAAGGTGCCAATGATCTTCGCCCTTTTCGGCTACTGGATCATCGGTATCGGCGTCGGCGCCCTGCTCGCTTTCCCGATGGGGCTGCATGGCGTGGGCATCTGGTTCGGCCTGGCTGCGGGCCTCGGCACGGTGGCGATCCTGCTGATCGCGCGCTGGTCGCTGCGCGACCGGCTCGGGCTGGTTCTGCGCTAGGAAAACGGCCGCACAATTCGTCGTGAAAATCCGGCCGGTTGCACGGCAGGCACATGGTGCGACGCACAAAGCAATTGAAACGGGGCCGTGTTTCTTGATATGGGCGGCCCATCATGGACTCTCCGACCCCTATCTTCGAAGCGATCGCGCTTCAGAAGTGCCTCAAGGCGACCTATAACAAGATGGTCGTCACGTTGGCCCCGCACATCCTCTACACGCGCCATGACGAGATGTTCATGGACGCCGTGACCACGGACCGCGACGGCCGCCCGCCGCGCGAGCTGAAGCTGGGCACGTTCAAGCTGGCGGGCCTGAGCGACGTCGAGATCCTCGACGAGACGTTCGAGGCGATGCACGGCCTCTATGACCAGGGCGACGACAAATATAAGGGCGTGACCCTGTTCGCGGTCGATCCGCAGAGCGCCGCCGCCTGACCGGCACTGGCATCGCATCGACCCGAATTAAGAAGGGCGGCCATTGGCCGCCCTTTTCTTTTATCGTTACTTCTTCAGCCGATAGCCGGTGCGGAACACCCAGGCGATGATGCCGAGGCATACCGCCAGCATGCCCCCCACGAACAAAAGGCTGAACTCGATCCCGACATCACCCTTGCCGAAGAAGGTCCAGCGGAAGCCCGAGATCAAATAGACGATCGGGTTGAACAGGGTGATGGTGCGCCACGGCTCGGCCAGCATGTGGATCGAGTAGAAGGCCCCGCCCAGGAAGGTCATCGGCGTGATGATCAGCAGCGGGATCACCTGCAACTGCTCGAACCCCTGCGCCCAGATGCCCAGGATGAAGCCGAACAGGCAGAAGCTCACCGCGATCAGCAGCATGAAGCCGACCATGGCAAAGGGATGGGCGACCGGCAAATCGACGAACAGATGGGCGGTGGCAAAGATGATGAAGCCGACGATCAGCGCCTTGGTTGCCGCTGCGCCCACATAGGCGATCACCGTCTCCATCGCCGACACCGGCGCCGATAGCAGCTCATAGATGGTGCCGGTGAATTTGGGCATGTAGATGCCAAAGCTGGCGTTGAAGATGCTCTCCGTGAACATCGACATCATGATGAGGCCCGGCACGATGAAGGCGGCATAGGGAATGCCGTCAATCTGCGTCATGCGTGATCCGATCGCCCCGCCGAACACGATGAAATAGAGAGAGGTGGTGATGACCGGCACCAGCAGGCCGGTCAGCCAGGTGCGCCGGAACCGGTGCAGCTCGAACTTGTAGATGGCGGCGACCGCGCGCAGATTGGGGCCGTTCATGCCGCTTTCTCCTGATGGACCAGGCTCACGAAAATATCCTCCAGGCTGCTCTGCCGCGTGTTGAGATCCTTGTAGCCGATGCCCAGATCGCCCAGCTTGCGCAACAGCGAGGAAACGCCGGTGCGTTCGGCCCGTGTGTCGAACAGATATTCGATCTCCTGCCCCTCCGCCTTCAGCGCGACATCCCATTCCGCCAGTTCGGGCGGCAGCGCCTCGATCGGTTCGGCCAGCATGATCGACAGCGTCTTCTTGCCTAGCTTCTCCATCAGCGCGGTCTTGTCCTCGACCAGCATCAGTTCGCCATGGTTGATCACGCCCACCCGGTCGGCCATTTCCTCGGCCTCCTCGATATAATGGGTGGTCAGGATGATGGTGACGCCGGTCTGGCGCAGTTCGCCGATCAGCTTCCACATGTCGCGGCGCAGTTCCACGTCGACGCCGGCGGTCGGCTCGTCGAGGAACAGCACGCGCGGTTCATGGCTCAGCGCCTTGGCGATCATCACGCGCCGCTTCATGCCGCCGGACAGTTCGCGGATCTTGTTGTTGCGCTTGTCCCACAGCGACAGGTCGCGCAGTATCTTTTCGACATAGGCATCGTTGCGCGGCTTGCCGAACAGGCCACGGCTGAAGGTGACGGTATCGATCACCCGCTCGAACTGGTCGGTATTCAGCTCCTGCGGCACCAGCCCGATCGCCGATCGCGCGCCGCGATAGTCGTGGATGATGTCATGGCCGGCGACCGTGACGGTACCACCGCTGGGTCGGACATTGGCGCAGATGATCGAGATCATCGTCGTCTTGCCCGCGCCATTGGGGCCGAGCAGCGCGAAAATCTCGCCCTCCTCGATATTCAGGTCGACGCCCTTGAGCGCCTGAAAGCCCGACGCATAGCTTTTCGTCAGGCCCTTGATTTCGATGATGGATGCCATGCGGCAGCGCCCCCTTTCCTTGTGCGGGCAAGATAGGGGGCGGACGGCGCCATGCAACCGGCAGTGCGGGAAATAGCGAAGCAGGGCAACATATTGGAAAAAGATTGAAGCCGGTAATGAGCGGGCATAGGCTTGCCCCCCCACCATGTGGAGAAGGCTATGAAAAAGGCAGTTCTCTATCTGTCGATCGCGTTGATCGTCGTTCCCGATATCGCCATCGCCCAGCAGGGCAACAGGCCGCCATCCGGCAATGGCGGCGCCCGACCATCTCCGTCCACGCGCCCTGCCCCCGCCCCCTCACGCCCCGGCGGATCGGTGCAGCCTTCCCGCCCCGGCGGTCCGTCGACACAGCCGTCCCGGCCCGGTGCTTCTCGACCGCAACCGCCCCGCCCAGGACAGCCTTCGCCCGGTCCGGGTCAGCCAGGTGGACCGGCAGTTCAACCACCCCGACCGGGTGGCCCGTCGCCCCAGCCGCCGCGTCCCGGTGGTCCCGGCGTCCAGCCACCACGGCCAGGCCAGCCGCATCGCCCCGGTGCCGGCCGTCCTCCCAATTTCCGGCCGATCCCCGGCCCCGCCTTCCGCTATCCCCATGGCTATCGCTATCGCCGCTGGACGGTCGGCCTGTTCCTGCCGGCGGTCTTCTTCTCCAGCTATTATTATTACAATGACTATTGGCGCCTGGGCCTGGGCGCGCCGCCCTATGGCTATCGCTGGGTGCGCTATGGCCCCGACCTGCTGCTGGTCGAGGTCCGGTCGCGCCGCGTGGTCGATGTGGTCTACGGCGCCTTCTACTGAGGCAGAAAAAGGAAGGGCCGCATCATCCGATGCGGCCCTTTTCTCTTGCCCCGGTCATTCGCCCCGTCGGGTGAAGCGGAAGACCGTCGCTGGCGGGAAATTGCGCACCGTATGGCCGGCGCGCACAACCTCCAGGCCCAGCTGGTCCAGCACCGCACGGCTGACCGGCGGCCGTGTCGAATAGGTGAACTGCACCAGGCTGCCGCCCGGCTTCAGCATGCGGAAGGCTTCCGACAATATGTCGATATGCATCGCCCGGTCCATCGCCAGCAGCGGCAGCCCGCTGACCACGGTCTGATAGTCGCCGGGGCCACCGGCGGCCGCAACCGAGACGATCTGCGCCGGCGTCTCTAGGATCGATAAATGGGGAAAATGACGCCGCAGCCCACGCGCGAAAGCGGGATTTATCTCCACCACCTCCAGCTGGTCGGCGGCAAGCCCGGTTTCCAGGATGGCGCGGGTGAAGACGCCCGTGCCCCCGCCCAGTTCCAGCACGCGGCCGCCCTGCGGATCGATGTCGGCCACCATCAGTCGCGCCAGATAGCGACTGCTGGGCACGACCGAGGCGGTCTGCCGGGGCTTCTTCACCCAGGCGGCGAGGAAATCGAGATATTCGGTGGCGCGGGCGCGAAACTCGCTGTTCGGCAGGGCGATTGCCCGGCTGCGCTTCGGCTTGTGCTGCATGGGCGAAATGCGACCGCTCCTTTCTGGTGCCGACTCCCCTTAGCGGGCCGGAACGCCCCCGTCGATTGGCTTAACAAGATTTCATGCCGGACCAGCAACGGCCGGTCCGGCACAAGTCCTTATTTCTGCTTGCCCGCCTCGGCCGCGGCCAGCACGCGCAGCACATTGCCGGACCAGATTTTCTGTACGTCAGCCTCGCTATAGCCGGCCTTCAGCAGGGCGTCGGTGATCTTGGGCAGATCGACCACATCCTCCATGCCGACGACCCCGCCGCCGCCGTCCCAATCCAGGCCGATGCCGACATGATCGGGGCCGACGACCTTCAGCGCATGCAGCATATGCGCCATGAAATCGTCGAAGGTCGGCCGGTCGGTGTCGGGATAGAGTCGGTCGATCTCCTGCCGCTTGGCGAGCATCGCGGCCCGCGCCTCGGGCGAAACCTTGGCGCCCTCCCGCATCTGACTGTAAAGCGCCATGAGCGCCTTCTGCCGCTCGGGATTGGGCTTGGACGCGCGCAGATAGGCGCCATAGGCGTTCATCTGGATCACGCCGCCCTTGGCCGCCAGCGCCTTCAGATGTTCGTCATCGATATTGCGCGGATGGTCATAGACGGCCTTGCAGCCTGAATGGGTCAGCAGCACCGGCGTGGTCGACAGCGCCAGCAGATCGTCCAGCACCTGATCTGAGCTGTGCGAGGCGTCGGGCACGATGCCGAGCCGGTTCATCTCCTTCAGCAATTCCTTGCCGAGCGGGCTGAGGCCGCCATAGCGCGGCTTCTTCGACGGATCGGTCGAGCTGTCGGCGAACTGGTTATGCGCGAAATGGGCAAAGCCCGACACGCGCACGCCCATGTCGTAGAATGTCTTGATCAGCGAGACATCCTCGCCCAGCGGATAGGCATTTTCGATCGACATATAGACAATACGCTTGCCCGCCGCGGCGATCGGCGCGGCGTCCTTCGCCTCCAGCGCCAGCGTGAAATTGTCGGGGTCGGCCGCCACCATCGATCGGATCGACATGCCGCGCAGCAGCGCGAAATCGCGCGCCTTGCGGAAGCCCTCGATCGTCAGCGGCCCCTGCCCGGTGTAGATCGCCCAAAAGCCGCCATCCAGGCCGCCCTTCTTCATCCGCGGCAGGTCGACCTGGGTATAGTCGCTATGGACGCCATGCTCCTCGTCGATCGACCAGTCCGGCAGGTCGAGCGAGGCCGGGGTATCGAGATGGCTGTCGAGCGTGATCAGCTTCTGGTGTAGCTGATAGACCTGTTTCGACACTGTTTTTGGCTGGGCCTGCGCCGCAATCGGGAGCAGCGCGACCAGCGCTGCCCCCATCAGATAAGCATTCCGCATCAGATTTCGCCCGAAATGGTGAACTGGAAGGTGCGTGGGGACAGCGGCCGGAAGGCACCGTCGCCCGTCACCGAGGAGGAGATGTAGGACAGCGTGTCCTTGTCGAAGATATTGTCGACGTTGAAGCGCGCCTTGATGCTCTTCACCGGGCCGAAGCTCCAGCCGTCGCCAATATCCACATAGCCGCTGAACACGGTGTAGGCCGGTACGCTGGAGCCTGCCGTGTTGGTGAAGGTGGACCAGCGCTTCGAGGTATATTTGCCGCTGATGTTCGCAACCAGCCAGCTTGCCGGCTCGATCGTGACGCCACCACTGACAATCCACTTGGCGCTGTCCGGGATATATTTGCCGGAGGTCGCATAGGTGACCGACGCGACGATATCGTCCTGGAACTTGGCGTTGTTGTAGGTGACGTTGGCGTTGGCATAGGCCAGGCCGTTGAGGAAGGCCGGCTTGTAGGTGCCGCTGGCTTCCACGCCGTAGGATTCGACCCGGCCGACATTCTGGTAGAAGGTTTCGGTGGTGCTGCCGCCGCCTTCCTGGAAAGTGGTGATCGACTGGATGCGGTTCTTGAACTTGGTGTAATAGCCCGCGATCGAGGCGTAGAGCTGCCCCTGGTTGGTGCGGAAGCCGATTTCCATATTCTGCGCGCGTTCCGCCTTGGGCTGGGGCACCAGCGCCGACGTGCCGGTACGCGTCACGGCATAAATGTCATCCATGCCCTTGGGCAGCGCCATCGTCTCGGCATAGGAGGCGAAGACCTGGCTGCGCTCATTGATCTTGAACAGCAGGCCCGCCATCGGGAGGAACATGTCGCGATAATGGGCCGTATTATACTGCGGCCCCCAGCCTGCGACCGCCGTGCCGCCCACGACGCGATAATAGTCGTCGAAGTCGCGATAACCGCCCAGGCTGTAGTCCAGCATCAGCCCCTTGAAGCCGGCATCCAGAACCAGCCGGTCATCCATCAGCTTGAGCGTATCCTTCAGGAATATCTGCAGCGTGTCGCGCTTGGACCGATAGTCGCGGCGCAGATAGACCAGTTCGTCCAGATTGGGCTCGCCGTCGGGGGCGCCGTCCATCGTGTTGTAGCGCGCCTGGGTACGGTGATATTTGTCGACCTCGGCCCAGATGCCGCCTTCCACGACATTGTTGCCGCTTTCCCAGTGCAGCTTGGTGGTCACGCCATAGCGATCGCCGCCGACGCCCGACCGGCCATATTGCACGCCCTTGGGCGCGGTCACGTCCAGGCCGGCGGCCGCCTGCGCCGTGTAGCGGGTCAGCGAGTTGGAATAGCTGTCGGGCGAGACGCCATAGCCATTCTTGTCCTCATAATAGAGGGTCGATTCCGCCCACATGCCGTCGGCGATACCCAGGTGGAAGGTGCCGCCATAAAGCTTGTCCTTCCGCACGTTGATCGCGAGGTTGTAGACATTGGTGTAGTTGGAATTGGAATAATAGACGCCCGCCGCCGTCGGCGCGAAGCCGGTCGTGGTATTGGGCACATTCTCGATATAGGCGAAGTCGCGGCCGCAGGCGCCGACCACGCTGGTGGCGGTGCAATTATACTGGGCGCGGGTGATCGTCGGCGAGTCATAATCGAAGAAGTCGTTCGACACGAACTTGAAGCGCGCCCAGCTGTCGCCGCCCAGATCGGCATGGATCTGGCCTTCCCAATGTTCGCGATCGACCGAACCGGGACCGCGCCACAGGTCGCTGTCCAGCTTGGTGCGGCTGACATAGGCCTTGAACGGCCCCACCCGGCCAGTGCTGGCGCGGATGAAGGTGCGCTTCATATTATTGTCGCCAAAGCTCTGCGACACGAACAGGCCCATCTCCTCCTGTGGGGCGATGCTGTTATACTGCACCACCGGGCCGAGGCTGGAATAGCTGGGCAGGCCGACATCGGCGGCGCCGACGGAGGCTTCCACCACGCCCAGATTTTCATTGTCGACATAGCGGAAGACAGGGCTGCCACCGAAGGCGTCGCTGCGGCCGGTCGGAATGCCGTCGACCACGAAGCCGATCTGGTCGAGGTTGAAGGCGCGGGTCTGGACGCTGTTGCCAAATTCATAAAGGCCCAGCGCACCGTCGGTCTGGACGTTGAAGCCGGGCAGCTGCTCCAGCATCTTCAGGCCCGAAATACCCGACGGCGCCGACAGCAGCGCCTCGCGCGTGACGGCGACGACATTGTTGATCTTGTCTTCGCCGATCGCTTCCGACGATTGCGAGATACGACGACCGGTCACCGTGATGCTGTCATTTTCGTCCGTTGAAGCAGCCTCCTGCGCAAAGGCGGCAGTGGATAAGGCACCCGCGCAGCAGGCAAGCAGCAGCGCAGCGCGAGACACGCGACGAACAGACGTAATCGAAGGCATAGAGGCTCCCTGTAGGCCCTGCAAAAGGGCAGTTCGCGCCAATCAGGAGCGCCCGCCCCTTCGGGCTATCGCGCCGTTCCTCCCCGGACCCTGGCCTGTCGATCGCCGCTTGGAACGAGCGCAGCCATGTCATCCATTTGTCATCTGAAACGAGCCCTTCGGGAAAATCCACCACGCGCTTATGATGATTTCTCAAGCGGAACGAGGCGCGTCAAAGCATTGAGATTTCGCAATCAATGCCCGCTTCCTCGCACGCGCGCACAAAAAATCCTCCCCAGGCCTGGCCTGGGGAGGATCGCAAAATCGCCTGTCCTCTCTTCGTCGGAGAGGATCGTTCCTGAAGGCCTTATCGCCCCTTCCAGACGCCCGGACGCTTCTCGACGAAGGCGGTCATGCCTTCCTTCTTGTCCTGCGTCGCGGTCAGGATCTGGAACAGGCGGCGCTCGGTCAAAATGCCCTGGGCCAGATTGGTCTCGAACGCGATATTGACCATTTCCTTGTTCACCATCGCCGCCATCGGCGGCATCGCGGCGATCGCGGCGGCCGTCTTGAGCGCGCCGTCCAGCAGTTCAGCGGCCGGTACGATCCTTGCGACCAGACCGGCGCGCTCGGCCTCCTCGGCGCCCATCATCCGGCCAGTCAGGCACATTTCCATCGCCTTGGCCTTGCCGACCGCGCGGGTCAGCCGTTGCGACCCGCCCATGCCCGGCGCCACGCCCAGCTTCACCTCGGGCTGGCCGAACTTGGCGGTGTCGGCTGCCAGGATGAAGTCGGCCATCATCGCCAGTTCGCAGCCGCCGCCCAGCGCAAAGCCGGCAACCGCCGCGATCCACGGCTTGCGGGTGGCGACGACCTTGGTCTGCCAGTCGGAGAAGAAATCCTGCAGGAAGAAATCGGCCGCTTCCTTGTCGACCATCTCCTTGATGTCGGCGCCGGCGGCAAAGGCCTTTTCGCTGCCGGTCAGCACCGCACAATGCTGGGTCGGGTCGGCATCATAGGCGGCAAAGGCCGCGCCCAGATCCGCGAGCACCTGGCTGTTGAGCGCGTTGAGCGCCTGTGGCCGGTTGAGCGTGATGAGCGTCACCGCGCCCTGCTGTTCCACCAGGATCGTTTCATATGCCATTGCCGTCTCCCTAAGCTGTCAGCGCCGATCTATGTCGGCCAAAAACGGATCGCCAGCCTTTGCGGCGCGGCGATTTTGCCGATCCTATCGGCAAAGATGCATGAAATCCTGATCATAGCTGCGCATATGGGCGCCGCCATCGACATAGAGGGTCTGGCCCGTCACCGCCGTCGCCCCGGCGAGATAAAGCACGGCCTGCGCGATCTGCTCCGCCTGCGGCAGCCGGCCGAGCGGCATCAACTGCTCCAGCCGCGCCATCTGCTCCGCATCATAGTCGGGCGTGGCGATGGTAAGGCCGGGCGCCACCGCATTGACCCGCACCTGCGGCGCCAGGCTGCTGGCCGCCGTCTTCGTCAGGCCGGCCAGCGCCAGCTTGGACAGCGTATAGGCCAGCTGATCGCCATGGGGATGGTCGATCCGCTGGTCGAGGATATTGACGATGCAGCGATCGCCGGTCCCGGCCGGAACGGTCGCGAACGCCTTGGTCAACATCGCGGGCGCGGCGCAATTGACCGCATAATGGCGCATCAGATCGTCGGCGGTGACGCTGTCGATCCGGTCCTGGCCGAAGATTGCAGCACTGTTGACCAGCAGGTCGGGCGGGCGGCCGAAGCGTTCGGCAACCTGCGCGACCAGTTCCTCGGCCGCTTCGGGATCGGCAAAGTCGACGACGAAACCCTCCCACTCGGCGCCGTTCTCCTCCAGCGCGATCGCCAGATGAGAGTCCAGCCGCGTGTCATGGCTGCCATGGATGGCGAGCGAATAGCCGGCCTGCGCCAGCGCCGCCGAAATGATGCCGCCCAGCCGGCGATGGCCGCCGGTCACGAGCGCCAGCCGGCGCGAGGCCAGCGGCAAGGGGCCGGTCGGCCCGGCATCCTTCTTCGCGCCGCCGATCGGGCGATAGGCGGGCTCGGCGCCCTCCCCCTCTCCGGTCACATCATTCACGAGGCGATGAGCTTCAGCACTTCCTCGCGCGACTTTTCATCGTCGCGGAAGACGCCGAGCATGCGGCTGGTCTTCATGATGACATTGGGGGTGCGCACGCCGCGGCCTGTCATGCAGCCATGGGTCGCCTCGATCACCACGGCGACGCCCTGGGGCTTGAGATTTTCCCAGATGCAGTTGGCGACTTCGGAGGTCAGCCGTTCCTGCACCTGCAGCCGGTTGGCATAGGCGTGCAGCACGCGGGCCAGCTTGGAAATGCCGACCACATAGTCGCCCGGCAGATAGGCAATGTGCGCGCGCCCGACGATCGGCGCCATATGATGTTCGCAATGCGACTGGAACGGGATGTCCTTCAGCAGCACGACATCGTCATAGCCGCCCACCTCATGAAAGATGCGCGAGAGATGATAGGCCGGATCATCATTATAGCCCCGGCAATATTCGCGCCAGGCGCGCGCCACCCGCTCGGGCGTTTCCACCAGCCCCTCGCGCTCAGGCGCATCGCCCGACCAGCGGATGAGGGTGCGGATCGCCTCCGACACTTCGGCCGGGACCGGCTCCTTCGAGCCTTCGCCTACGGTTTCCGCATCGGGATCATATGCCATGAACTGGGCCACTCCATAATTGTTGGCCCCGGCATATGGCGACTGCGTGGCCGTCTGACCAGCCTTTTTGCCCCGGCTGGACACAACATCGCTGTGGTGGCAAATCACAGCTTAACGGGAACGCACCACAGAAACATGTCATTACAATCGCAAGATCATGCGCACTGAACGCATCGCCGCCGTCCTTCTGGCAGCCGGCATGTCGACCCGCTTCGGCGAGGAAGACAAGCTGATGGCCGACCTGCGCGGCAAGCCGGTTGCCGCGCACACGCTGGAAACCATCGCCTCCATGGCCTTTGCCGAACTGGTCGCCGTCGTGCGGCCCATCGAATTTGCACCGGTGCTGCACCGCAAGCTCGACCGGCGCGGCTTCGATATCATCGTCAACGAGCGTCCCGAGGAAGGCCTGTCGAGCAGCATCCGGCTCGCGGTCGAACATGTGATGGACAAGCGCAAGGTGCGCGGCATTCTGATCTGCCTGGCCGACATGCCCGACGTGCCGCAGACCCATTATAACCATCTCTGCATGGCGGCCGAGGACATAAGATCGGTCGTCGCCAGCACCGACGGCTTCTCTTCCTCCCCGCCCGCCTTCATCGGCCGCAAGCATTTCCCCGAACTGCTGGCACTTAAAGGGGATCAGGGCGCCCGCGCACTGCTGAGCCACGGCATCCAGATCGAGACGATCGGCAATGTGCTGCACGACATCGATACGCCGGAGGATCTTGGCCGCCCCCCGGTGACACCCACCTGAGGCACAAAAGGGGCAGGCGAAGCCGCTTTGCCTTGCCCCGCTTCAGGTCGATCGCGTCGGATCGGTCAGACCGTCGCCCATTTCCCGCGGATCAGGGGCACGACTGAGCGGCAGCGAGCCGGTCTGGCGTTCCAGCATGCGATGCACAACCGGCGGCTTGCCGCCACTGTGCAGCGCGTGAATCGTATCGCTGTTGGTGATGTCGGCGATGGTGCGCCGCTGGTTATGGCGGACATAGTCGAGCCAGGTCGACACATGATAGCGTTCGACCCAGAGTTCCGGATCGCCCAGATCGCGCATCAGCGACCAGCCATGCGCGCCATCGCGCTTGCGAATGCGGCGGCGCTCGCTCATCGCGCTGAGGAAGGGGACGACCGACCCCACCGGAATGCGATATTCGATGGTGATGACCACCGGGCCGCTGCGCGGCTCGACCGGCACGGCCGTCTCCGGCTCGCGCCAGCGATTCTGGAGATCGAGATTGTCATCGCCGATCTGCGGCAGCGGACGAACGAAGCCGATCAGCGCAGCGACCAGTTGCACCGCGGCGGAGGCATAGAGCGCCTCGACCACGCCATGATCCTCGGCCAGATTGCCGAACAGCCAGGCGCCGATCGCCATGCCGCCGAACGCGGTCATCTGATAGATGGCGACGGCGCGGGCGACCACCCAGCGCGGCGCCGACATCTGGACCGACACGTTGAAGGTCGACAGCGCCATGACCCAGCCCGCCCCGGCGAGCAGATAGCCGAGCAGCGCCAGCGCCAGATAGCCCGACATGGCCGTGATCGCCGTTCCCGCCGCAAGCGACAGGGCGGCGGACCGCACGATTGCCTCGATCGAGAAGCGCGCGCGCAGCCGCCGGGTGGACAGCGCCCCGGCCACCGCGCCGACGCCGAAGGCACCGCTGGTAAGGCCGAAGGTCAGCGCGCCGCCGCCCAGCACATCGCGCGCCACCAGCGGCATCAGCGCCGACACCGCACTGGCACCGATGCCGAAGGCGCCGCCGCGCAGTAGCACGAGCTGGATCTTGGGCGACATCGAGACATAGCTGACACCGGCCCACATCGCGACGCCCAGCCGCTCGCGCGGCAGCAGTTTGGGCGGCAATTCCGGCCGCCAGCGCGCCAGCACCGCGACCAGGCCGATATAGCTGACTGCATTGGCCAGGAACGCCGCCGCCGCGCCCGCCGCCGCGACGATCACGCCGCCCAGCGCCGGGCCGGTACTACGGGCAAGATTGAACCCCATGCTGTTCATAGCGACGGCACTGGGCAGCACGCTGCGCGGCACCATGTCGCCGACCGATGCTTGCCAGGCCGGGCCGTTCACCGCCGTCGCGCAGCCGATCAGGAAGGTGAAGCCCAACAGCGTCCAGGGCGTCAGCGCGCCGAGCCAGGCGACCAGCGCAAGGGCAGTCGACACCAGCAGCATGAACAGCTGACAGGCCATCATCACCTTGCGCCGATCCAGATTGTCGGCGACCGCGCCGGCCCAGAGCGAGAACAGCATGATCGGCAGCGTCGTGGACGCCGGCACCAGTGCCACCAGCACCGGCGAAGCGGACAGCGAGGTCATCATCCAGGCCGCACCGACCGACTGGATCAGCCCGCCGAAATTGGACGCCAGGCTCGCGATCCAGATCGCGCGGAAGATGGGAATGGCAAAAGGCGAGGAAGGCTGGGGGGACTCGGTGTCAGGCACGAAAACCATCAAGCGGATTTAGGAACGTCGGTCAAACCCGCGACTCGGCCTTTGGTTCACATCCGTCCGGTACGCAGTGCGCGTGCCCAGTCGGGCCGGCTGCGAGCATCGGCCGTGGCGGCCGCGCGTTCGGCATCATAGGCGACCAGGACGATCTCCGCATGCCAGCCGTCGGCCATCCGCTCGACCAGTGCATAACGGGCTTCGGGCGATCCGGTCTCCACCTTGTGCGGCCAGGGCCGATCATCCTCATAGGCCGGCAGGCCGACGCTGCCTGGATTGACGATCAGCCCGCCATCGGCGCGACGATGGATGCGCGGCACATGGGTATGGCCGCACAGGATCAACGGCGCGACGACGCCCCCTGCCCGCGCCTCGACCTCCGCCTCGGTCGCCGCGTGCAGCCCGTTCGGTTCGACCGTCTCCAGCCAATAATCGATGTCGCTGTCCGGCGTGCCATGGACCATCAATATCTCATCCGTCAGCCACAGCGTCTCGGGCAAGGCGGCGATCCAGTCGCGATGGCGCGGCGCCAGCAGATCATGGGTCGCCCGGTCCGACGCACCCATCCGGTCGGGCGCCAGCGTCAGCAATTGCCGCTCATGGTTGCCCCGGATCGTCGGCAGATCCATCGCCATCAGCCGATCGGCGGTCTCGCAGGGAAACAACGGCCCCGACAGGATGTCACCGAGATTGACACATAGTTCGACATTGCGCGCAGCCATATCCGCCAGCACGGCGTCGAGCGCGTCGATATTGCCATGGATGTCGGAAAGAACCGCAATCTTCACCTGGCGCTTGTCCCGCTGCAATCGCGCCCCACATCAGGCCCGCACCTGACCTTACGGCAAGGCCATGTCGGCGGAAACCGACCATTTCAGGCTTGCACTTTACGTAAACGTAAATACATTCAGGGCCACTTCCGGTGCGCCAAAAGCCGCCAACGGAGAGGGAAAAGGAACCATGGAAGCCTATATCTACGACGCCGTCCGCACGCCCCGTGGCCGGGGCAAGAGCGACGGTTCGCTCCACGACATCACCCCCATCCAGCTCGCGACGCAGATGCTCGAAGCGGTGCGCGACCGCACCCAGATCGACACCGCAGACGTCGACGACGTGATCCTGGGCTGCGTCAGCCCCGTGGGCGAACAGGGCGCGGACATCGCGCGCGTCGCCGTGCTCAACGCCGATTATGCCCAGACCGTGCCGGGCGTGCAGATCAACCGTTTCTGCGCATCGGGCCTGGAAGCGGTCAACATGGCCGCGGCCAAGGTCTATTCGGGCGAAGCGATGTTCGCGATCGGCGGCGGCGTCGAATCGATGAGCCGCGTGCCGATGGCATCGGACGGTGGCGCCTGGGCAATGGACCCGGCGGTCGCCTACAAGACCTATTTCGCGCCCCAGGGCATCGGCGCCGACGTGATCGCCACCAAGTTCGGCATCAGCCGCGACGATGTCGACGCCTATGCCGTCGAGAGCCAGCGCCGCGCCAAGGTCGCCTGGGACGAAGGCCGTTTCAAGAAGTCGATCGTGCCGGTCCGCGACGTGATCGCCGGCATCGCGCTCGACCATGACGAACATATGCGCCCCGACGCGACGATGCAGTCGCTCGGCAGCCTGAAGCCCAGCTTCCAGGCGCTGGGCGAAGACATGCCCGGCTTCGATACCGTCGCCCTGCTGCGCTATCCCGAGCTGGAAAAGGTCAACCATGTCCATCACGCCGGCAACAGCAGCGGCATCGTCGACGGCGCCGCCGCCGTGCTCGTCGGCAACAAGGAAATCGGCGAGAAATACGGCCTGAAGCCGCGCGCGAAGATCAAAGCGATGGCCTCGATCGGGTCCGAACCGCTGATCATGCTGACCGGCCCGGAATTTGTCGCCGGCAAGCTGCTGGCCCGTGCCGGCATGACCACCGCCGACATCGACCTGTGGGAACTGAACGAAGCCTTCGCCTCGGTCGTGCTGCGCTACATGCAGGCGATGAACCTCGACCACTCGAAGATCAACGTCAATGGCGGCGCGATCGCCATGGGCCATCCGCTGGGCGCCACCGGCGCCATGGTGCTGGGCACCGCGCTCGACGAGCTGGAACGCTCGGGCAAGGGCACCGCGCTCATCAACCTGTGCGTCGGCGCGGGCATGGGCACCGGCATCATCATCGAGCGCGTGTAAGCGGCGGACGCAAGGAGAGACACACATGGAAACCATCCGCTTCGACATCGATGCCGACGGCATCGCCACCCTGACGATCGACGTGCCTGGCCAGTCGATGAACGTCATCGGCCCCGACTTCCTGGCCGACCTTGACGCCGCCATCACCCGCATCGCGTCGGAAGAGGGCATCAAGGGCGCGGTCATCGCATCGGGCAAGGACAGCGGCTTCATGGCCGGCATGGACCTGAAATATTTCGGGTCGATGCTGGCCAGCGCCGATGGACAGCGCCCTGCCCCCACCGCGATCTTCGACAATGTGTTCGTGCTGAACCAGCTGTTTCGTCGCCTGGAAACTGCCGGCAAGCCGGTCGCCTGCGCGATCGAGGGCACCTGCGTCGGCGGCGGCTTCGAACTGGCGCTGGCCTGCCATCGCCGCTTCGTCGGCGACAGCCCCAAGACCCAGCTCGGCCTCCCCGAAATCCTGATCGGCCTGTTCCCCGGCGGCGGCGGCTCTCAGCGCCTGCCGCGCATCATGGGCGTGCAGGCGTCGCTGATGTACATGCTGCAGGGCAAGCTGTTCCGCCCCGCCGAAGCCGCGATGCTGAAGGTCGTCGACGGCGTGGTCCCGCAGGGCACGGCAGCTGCGGCGGCGAAGGAATGGGTCAAGGCTAATCCGACCGCCAATACCCAGCCCTGGGACGTCAAGGGCTTCAAGGTTCCGGGCGGCGCCGGCGGCTTCAACCCCGCCTTCGTCCAGACCATGGCCGGCGCCCTGCCGATGACGCTCAAGCAGACCCAGCGCAACATGAACGCGCCGATCGCCCTGCTGTCGGCGGTCTATGAGGGCATCACCCTGCCGATGGACCGGGCGATCCGGATCGAGAGCAAATATTTCGCCAAGGTCGCCGCCGATCCGCAGGCGTCGAACATGATCCGCACCCTGTTCGTCAACAAGCAGGCGGCCGAGCGCGGCGCGCGCCGCCCCAAGGACGAGCCCAAGGCGCCGACGACCAAGCTCGCCATGCTGGGTGCCGGCATGATGGGCGCGGGCATCGCCACCGTCGCGGCGCAGGCCGGGATGGACGTGGTGCTGTTCGACCGCGACCAGGCCTATGCCGAGAAGGGCAAGGCCCATGTCGAGGCGGTGCTGGCCAAGCGCCTGGGCCGTGGCATGACGCCCGAGAAGATGGCCGCCACCCTGGCCCGCGTCACCCCGACCACCGACTATGCCGCGCTCGCCGGCGCCGACTTCGTGATCGAGGCGGTGTTCGAGGATGTCGCGATCAAGGCGGAAGTGACCAAGCAGGTCGAAGCCGTGCTGGGCGCCGACACCATCTTCGGTTCCAACACCTCGACCCTGCCGATCACCAAGCTCGCCAATGCCTGGTCCAGGCCCGAGAATTTCATCGGCGTCCACTTCTTCTCGCCGGTCGAGAAGATGCCGCTGGTCGAAATCATCCTGGGCGAGAAGACCGGCCCGGCCGCGATCGCCAAGGCGCTCGACTTCGTGGCCCAGATCAAGAAGACCCCGATCGTCGTCCATGACAGCCGCGGCTTCTACACCTCGCGCAGCTTCGGCACCTATGTGCAGGAAGGCGCGGAGCTGGTCGGCGAAGGCATCAACCCGGCGCTGATCGAAAATGCCGGCAAGCAGCTCGGCATGCCGACCGGCCCGCTGGCGGTCAGCGACGAAGTGTCGATCGAACTGGGCGTCAAGATCATGACCGCCGCCAGGAAGGAACTGGGCGACGCCTATGTTCCCCAGGGGTCGGACGACATCATGCTCAAGATGGTCGAGGCCGATCGCCTGGGCCGCAAGAATGGCAAGGGCTGGTACGACTATCCCGAAGGCGGCAAGAAGCATCTCTCGCCGGTGCTCGGCGATCTGTTCCCGCGCGCTGACGCCCAGCCGGATGTCGAGGAAGTCAAGGAACGCCTCCTCTATCGCCAGCTGATCGAATGCGCCCGCTGCTTCGAGGAAGGCGTGCTGGAAACGCCGGAAGATGGCGACATCGGCGCGATCTTCGGCTGGGGCTTCGCGCCCTATACCGGCGGTCCGTTCAGCCATATGGACACGGTCGGCATCGCCCATGTCGTGGCCGTGCTGGACCGGCTGGCCGCCGCCCATGGCCCGCGCTTCGCCCCCACGGCGCAGCTGCGGGAAATGGCTGCAAACGGCGCGACCTTCTATCGCCCCGTTCCGTCTCGCGCTGCAGCATGAGCGATTTGTAAATCGTAACGCTTCTGTATTAGGTCTCCCCGGACATATTCGGGGAGACCTTTTCTTTATGAGCAAGCCAACGGTTCTGGTCACGGGCGGCGCCGGCTATATCGGCAGCCATGCGGTGCTGGCGCTGAAGGATGCCGGCTATGGCGTGGTGGTGATCGACAATCTGGTCACCGGCTTCCGCTGGGCCGTGCCGCAGGACGTCCCCTTCGTGCAGGGCGACATTGCCGACCAGGCGCTGGTACAGGCGACGCTGCGCGAACATGGCGTCCAGGCGATCATGCATTTCGCCGGATCGGTGGTCGTGCCGGAATCGGTCGAGAACCCGCTCAAATATTATAACAACAACAGCGCCAAGACCCGCGACCTGCTGGAGAGCGTGGTCGCCGTCGGCGTCCCCCATTTCATCTTCTCCTCGACCGCCGCCACCTATGGCATACCGGAGGAAAGCCCGGTCAGGGAAACGACGCCGCAGCGGCCGATCAATCCCTATGGCATGTCGAAGCTGATGACCGAATATATGCTGCGCGACGTGGCGGCCGCTCACGCCATGAACTTCTGCGCACTGCGCTATTTCAATGTCGCCGGCGCCGATCCGCAGGGCCGCACCGGCCAGTCGACGGCGGGCGCCACCCACCTGATCAAGGTCGCGGTAGAGGCGGCGCTGGGCAAGCGCAGCCATGTCAGCGTCTTCGGCACCGATTTCGCCACGCCCGACGGCACCGGCGTGCGCGACTATATCCATGTCAGCGATCTCGCCGCCGCCCATGTGCTGGCGCTCGAAGCGCTGATCGCCCACCCCGATCGCAATTACATGCTCAATTGCGGCTATGGCCGGGGCTTCTCCGTGCTCGAAGTGCTGGACGCGGTCGACCGGGTCACGAACATGACGATCGAGCGCCGGCTGGAAGGGCGCCGTGCGGGCGATCCCGATGCGCTGATTTCCGACAATAGCGCGCTGATGGCGGAATTTCCCTGGCAGCCGCGCTATGCCGACCTCGGCCAGATCGTCGACCATGCGCTCGCCTGGGAACGCAAGCTGAGCGACATCCAAAAGGCATGAGGCAAAAGGCATGAGCGAAGCCAGCGTTAGCGCCTTCTTCGCCGCGCAGGCGCCCGATGTGGCGATCATCGACCAGGGCGTCAGCACTGCAACGGTGATCGAGGCGGCCGCCGCGCTGGGCGTCGAACCCGCGCGCATCGCCAAGACGCTGTCGCTGCGCGTCGGCGAAACGGTCGTGCTGGTCTGCGCCCGCGGCGACGCCCGCCTGTCCAATGGCAAGGCGAAGGCAGTGCTAGGCGCCAAGCCGCGCATGCTGGGCGCACATGAGGTGGAGGAGATTACCGGCCACCCGGTCGGCGGAGTCTGCCCCTTTGGCCTCGCCAACGCCCTGCCCGTCTATTGCGATGTCTCGCTGCAGGCGTTTAACACCGTGTTTCCGGCGGCGGGATCGCGCACCGCCTCGGTCGAACTGACGCCCGAACGGCTTGCCGCCTTGACCGGGGCGCAATGGATCGACATCTGCACCCTTCCCGAAATCGTCGAGTGAGAGCCATGCCGACCGAACATATCTTTGCCACCGGCGCCGAAGCTGCCACCGACATCGCCGCCCGCATCGCCACCCTGTTGTCGGATGCGATCGCCCAGCGCGATGTCGCGACGCTGGCCGTCTCGGGTGGCCGCTCGCCCCGCCCGGTGCTGGAAGCGCTGTCGAAAGTGCCGCTCGACTGGACCAAGCTTATCGTCACTTTGGTCGACGAACGCTGGGTCGATCCGCTCAGCGCCGACAGCAACGAACGGCTGGTGCGCGAAACCCTGCTCCAGGGACCGGCCGCCGCCGCCCGCTTCGTGCCGATGAAGAACAGCGCCGCCGACGCCTATGCCGGCCAGAGCGCGGTCGAGGTGGACTTTGCCGCCCTGCCCTGGCCGTTCGACATCATCCTGCTCGGCATGGGCGATGACGGCCATACCGCCTCGCTCTTCCCGGAGGGCAAGGAACTGGCCGAGGGGCTTTCCAGCCAAACCTACACCATCGCCGCCACCCCGCCGGTCGCACCGCACCAGCGCCTGTCGCTGACCGCCCACGCGATCCTGCAGAGCCGCCACATCTTCCTGCAGATCGGCGGCGCGGGCAAGAAGGCGGTCTATGACCAGGCGCTGGCCGGCGGGCCGGTCGAAGAGCTACCGATCCGCCTTGCCCTGCTGCAGGACAAGGTGCCGGTCGAAGTGTGGATCGCCGAAACCTAAAAACATCCTCCCCTGCAAGGGGAGGGGGACCATTTGCGCAGCAAATGGTGGAGGGGTATCCCGTTTGCGGTAGGGCGATACCCCTCCGTCACGCGCTTCGCGCGCGCCACCTCCCCTTGCAGGGGAGGATTATCGGTCGCGCACCGCATGTTTCGAGATCAGATAGCGCCACACGCCGACCGCATTGATCGCCAATAGCGCGACATTCTGCCAGCCGATGCCCTCGCTGTCCTTGTCGAGAAAGCCCCAGGCGATCAGCGCGATCGAACTGGTGACGAACAGGACGAAGGCCCAGCCGGTGATCCGCCGCCCCAGGTTCAGCGACACCACCAGCGCCGCGAGGGTGGCGGCCCCGGCACCATAATATTGCAGGGCGGTGAGCAGCGCCTGGTTCATGCCAGACAGAACGTAGCGGCCATGGACATGGTTGCCCGCACAGAATAGGCACCCCGCATGATTGCCCAGATCGATCCCTTCCACGCCATCGCTATCAGCCGGGAGGCCCATGCCCTCAAGGCTGCGGGCCGCTCCATCCTGCACATGGAATTCGGCCAGCCCTCGACCGGTGCGCCTGCCGCCGCCATCGCGCTGGCGCATGAAGTGCTCGATACCGACCCGATGGGCTATTGGGAAAGCCCGGCGCTCAAGGAACGGATCGCCCGCCTCTATGCCGACCGGCACAATGTCGCCGTCGATCCCGAACAGGTGCTGCTGACCTGCGGCGCATCGCCCGGTCTGGTGCTGGCATTGACCAGCCTGTTCGCGCCCGGTGCCCGCGTCGCCACCGCTCGGCCGGGCTATGTCGCCTATCGCAACACGTTGAAGGCGCTCTATCTGGAGCCGGTCGAGATCGCCTGCGGTCCGACCGAACGCTATCAGATCAGCGCCGACGCGCTAGCCGCGATCGAGCCAGCGCCGGACGGCCTGATCCTCGCCAGCCCGGCCAACCCGACCGGCACGATCATCCCGGCCTATGAACTCGCGGCGATCGCCAAAGTGTGCGCGACACGCGGCATCCGCATCATCTCCGACGAAATCTATCATGGCCTCAGCTTCGGCGAACCCGCGCATTCGATGCTGGAATTTGCGCCCGACGCGGTGATCGTGAACAGCTTCTCCAAATATTTCAGCATGGCCGGCTGGCGGCTGGGCTGGATCGTCGTGCCCGCCGACCTGATCGGCGCGGCGCGGGCGCGGATGGGCAATCTGTTCCTGACGCCGCCGGTACTGGCGCAGCAGGCGGGCCTCGCCGCCTTCGACTGCACCGATGAGCTTGAGGGGCATGTCGACACCTATCGCCGCAACCGGCAATTGCTGCTCGACGCCCTGCCCGCGCTCGGTCTCGCCAGCATCGCGCCGCCCGATGGCGCCTTCTATATCTATGCCGATATCAGCCATCTGACGAATGACAGCCTGGCTTTCTGCCAGAAGCTGCTGCGCGAGACCGGCGTCGCCACCGCGCCCGGCATCGATTTCGATCCGGTCGACGGCCATCGCTTCATCCGCTTCAGCTTCGCCGTCTCGACCGACCGGGTCGAGGATGCGATCGCCCGGATGATCCCCTGGTTCCAGGCCCAGCCGAGCCGCTGAAAAAAGAAATGAGCTAACGGACCCGAAAGGGTCCGCAAGGACGCCAGAATGATTATGGCGGCCGTCCGAGCTTATGCGAGGAACGCCAAGCGGGCGGATGCCCGCGCCGGCGCCTGAGGCCAATCAAAGATGGTGCGGGCGGTCGGAATCGAACCGACACTCCTTGCGGAACCGGATTTTGAGTCCGGCGCGTCTACCAGTTTCACCACGCCCGCATCTGATCGTGGAAGGGGGCACCTAGCAGGTCATGAACCGGCTGCAAAGCCCCCAAATCACTCCCGCAACAAAGCCGCCAGGCAGGCGAAACAAGGGCCTAGCGGCGAGCCCGCAACCGGGCGCGCAGAGTGAGGCCATAGCCGATCGTCACGGCCATCCCCGCCCCCACCGCGACGCAGCCGCCGACGACCGCCACCGGTATCGGCGCGAACGCCCAGAAGCCGGCATAGATAATGCCGCTGAGCGCCATCGACCAGCCGCCGACCCGCGCCACCTGCCGCGCGCAGGCGTCAGGCAGGAAAGCCTTGGGCATGCGATTGCCATACCAGGCGATCATCAACCCGTTAGCGCCGATCACCAGCCGCGTGACCATGTCATTGTCCAGCCAGTCGAGCTTGCGCCCCTGGCTGGCGGCCAGCGCCAGCAGCAGGATGCCGCCGCCCCAGAGGAGGCCCGCCTTCAATTCCCTGTCCATCCTGCCTTCTCCCGTTGCTGATCCGGCGCCTCCACGCCGATGCCGAACGACTGGGCAAAGCCCAGCAGCGCCTCTTCCAGCACCGACAGCTTGAGATGATATATGACCGACTTGCCGGCCTTTTCCGCATGGACCAGGTCGGCCTCCTTCAGCACCGCGAAATGCGCCGACATGGTCGGTTTGGAGACATCGAACTGGTCGCTCAGTTCACCCGCGCTCATCGGCCCCTGGCGCAGCAATTGCAGCACCCGGCGACGGGTCGGATCGGACAAGGCGCGGAAGACCTGGCTCATGATGAGATAATTAGCTAGATATCGAAATGAGTCAAGCAGCCATGACGATCCCCGTGGCGCTGCCGCGCCGGCTGCGATAGGGAGCGGCCAAAGTTTCCTTCAATCCAGGCAGAGACATGGCCCGCAAATATTCCAAACATGGCCCCTATGAAGATGTGCATCGCGAGGAAGAGGAAGCGCCGCCCCCGCCGCTCTGCTGGCTGTGCGGCCGGCCAACGGGCACAACCATCGTGTGGCATCATCCCGTTCCCAAGAGCCGGGGCGGCCGCGACGTCGTGCCGATGCACGGCATCTGCCAGCAGACGCTGATCGCCAATTTCACCAATTCCGAATTGCAGCGCCACGGCATGGACGTGGAGGGCCTGCTGCTCCATCCGCCGATCCGCAAGTTCGTCGACTGGGTGGCGAACAAGGATCCCGATTTCACCGCGACCATCACCAAGAAGCAGCGCTGAGAGAAGTCAGCGCTGCCGCCTGATCGGCCGGCCGGTCAGAACAGGCCCGGCACCTCGCGCTGGGCCGGATTGGGCCGCTGCGGCGCCAGCAATTCGCGCGGGGCGGACACCGGCGACGTCACCGCCTTGCGGCTGAGCGTCGCCACCGCGCCGCCGATCGGCGTGCAGCTGCGCCCGGCGATGAAGTCCAGCGCCTGCCGGGTCGCCGCCTCGCGCGGGTCGCCCAGCGGATAGCTGATATCGTCCCAGGCCTGGCAACTGGCCTTCACGCTGCTCGCCAGCCCGTCATAATAATCGGCATTGCCCGCGCTGTTCTGGGTGGCGAAGGCCACCACGCGCAACCGGTCGTCACAGGCTTCGCGATCGATCGCGATCTGCCCGACCGGCTTGCCATAGGTGTTGGCGCCGATCAGCCCGGCCTGCGCGCCCAGATAGGGGATGAAGGCGTTGATGACGCCTTCGCTGGCCGACGCCGTGCCGCCGCTGCCGATGAAGGCGATGCGGGTGGGCGCGACGGACTGCGCCTGCGGCTCGAAATAATGGGTCTGGTTCTGGCCGCTCTTTTCCGGGCGATAGGTCATGCGCATGAAGATGTCGGTGCGCGCCCGGTTGCCGCCGAGCAGATCGCCCAGCACCTTGGCGGTCGAGACGAGGCCGCCGCCATTATAGCGCAGGTCGAGGATGATGTCGGTCACGCCCTGTGCCTTGAAATTGGAGAAGGCGTCGCGCAGCGGCTGTTCCGCCGACAGGATGAAGGTGCGCAGATTGACATAGCCGACACGGCGGCCGCCATCGTCGATCACCCGCGCGCCATAGCGGTTCGATACCGGCATCAGGTCGAAGTCGCGCTTGGTCACCGATACGGTCCGGGTGCTGGTCGCATCGGCGATGCGCAGCAGCCGCGTCGTGCCGGCACTGTCCGGCCCCATCGCATCGGCCACGGCATCGGCACCGCCTGATGCGAACAGCGACGACACGCTGCGCATATTCGTGATGCTGGTGCCGATCTCCAATATCTCCGCGCCGCGATCGATGCCAGCGGCCAGTGCCGGGCCGTTCTCGAACGATTCGATGACGAACAGGCGGGTGGCCCCGCTGTCGGTCGCGAAGCGCAGGCCAAAGCCGGCACTCGACCCCGACTGATAATAGGCATTCTCCGCCTTGATGGAGGTGAGATAGGTGAAATAGCGATCCCGCCGCTGCGACCGCGCGCCCTGCGTCAACGCGTCGATATAGCTGTCGACACTGGCATAGCCGGCCGGGCTGAGCGCGGACGGCAGGGTTTCGGGGAAAAGATACCATTCCTTGAGCGTCGCCGCCGCCCAATCCTGCCGTTCGCGCAGCGAACAGGTGGCGGTCGGCGTGGGCGTGGGCGTGGGCGTCGCCGTCGGCGGCGCACTGCCCGCGCTGTCGGACCCGCCACCGCCGCAAGCCGCCAACATCGCCAGCCCACCCGCCAGCAACGCCAGGCGCGCAACCCCATGCTTCATCACTATTCCCCCCAAAGACCGCAGACGGGATAAGCCGCGCACCGCAACACGGCAAGACAGCGTTGAAACAAAAGAGCTTTCCGCGCCGTCAACCAACCGCCCCGGCAACGCCTTCCGCCCCCTGCCCTTGACTTCCCATGCCCCCATATCGATATGGCCGGAGAAAATGTAACATTATATCATTCAGGAAAAATCATGCCTCATTGCGAAGCGCCGGAACGCGATCCGGCCGGCCGCCCCCGCTCCTGGCTCGACGGCTTCGCCATCTGCGCCTCCGCGCTCTGCACCGTCCATTGCCTGGGCCTGCCACTGCTCTTCGCCTTGCTGCCGACCATCGCCGCGCGGATCGATCCGGGCGAATCCTTCCACCTGCTGATGCTCGCCATCGCCGTGCCGACCAGCCTGTTCGCTCTGTTGCAGGGCTGGCGCCGCCACCGCGCCGCGCTGCCGCTCGGCATCGGCCTGGCCGGCTTGTCCCTGATGGCCGTGGGCGCGCTGCTGGTCCGCACCCCATTGAGCGAAGCGATCTGGACCGTCGGCGGCAGCGCCCTGCTGGCCGGGGCGCATATCCTCGATTGGCGCCGGAGCCTGCGCACCGCCTGCTGACCGACACCATAGACCGCCCCGCCTTCCCGCGAGTCGTTCGCAGTTGCAGCATCATTTTCCTGCCTATAGCCTGCTTGCGTAACGAAGCACGGCCGGTATAAGAGCCGCATCGTGCAGACATAGATAACTAACGGAGAAGGACTGTCCTTTGACCGAACCGTCTGCCACGTTCCTGTTGTTCGGTGCCACCGGCGATCTTGCCCGGCGCATGATTTTCCCATCGCTCTACAATCTTCTGTCGGACGGCCTGCTGCCCGACGACTTCCTGATCATCGCTTCGGCCCGCACCGAAATGGATGACGAAGCCTTTCGCGAGGAAGTCTGCGCGGCGCTCAAGCAGTTCCTGCCGGCCGACCGCTATGATGCCGACATCGCCGCGCGTTTCCGCGCGATGATCCTCTATCAGCCGGTCGATTCCAGCAACGGCGCCCATTTCGCAGAGCTGGCCGAGCGCGTCGATGGACGCCTGGAACGCGGCATTTCCGTCTATCTCTCCACCCCGCCCTCGCTGTTCGGCCCGACCGCACAGGGGCTGGCCGACGCCGGCCTGCTGACGCCCAGGACGCGGATCGCGATGGAAAAGCCGATCGGCAAGGATCTCGCTTCCTCCAAGGTCGTGAACGACAGCATCGGCCACCTGTTCGCTGAAGAGCAGATTTTCCGCGTCGACCATTATCTGGGCAAGGAAACCGTTCAGAACCTGCTGGCGCTCCGCTTCGGCAATGTCATGTTCGAACCGCTGTGGAACGCCACCGCAATCGACCATGTCCAGATCACCGTCGCCGAAACCGTCGGCCTCGAAGGCCGCGTCTCCTACTATGACGGCGTCGGCGCGCTACGCGACATGGTGCAGAACCATATCCTCCAGATCCTTTCCATCCTAACGATGGAGCCGCCCGCCCGCATGGACCCCACGGCCGTGCGCGACGAGAAGGTGAAGGCGCTGCGCTCGCTGCGCCCGATGACCGCGGAAACGGTCAAGACCCACAGCGTGCGTGGCCAATATACGCCGGGCGCCGTCGGCGGCCAGATCGTCACCGGCTATGCCGACGAACTGGGCCAGCCGTCCGACACCGAAACCTTCGTCGCGCTGAAGGCGCATATCGACAATTGGCGCTGGCAGGGTGTGCCCTTCTACCTGCGCACCGGCAAGCGGCTGCCCGCGCGCCAGTCGGAAATCATGATCCAGTTCAAGCCGGTGCGCCATTCGATCTTCGGCCGTGACGGGCAACATTCGGGTGGGGGCTCCGGGCTGGAACCGAACACGCTGGTGATCCGCCTGCAACCGGAAGAATATATCCGACTGACCATCATGTCGAAGCGGCCGGGACTGGAGCGGCAGGTGCAACTGGAGGAAGTGACGCTCGACGTGTCGCTAACCGCCGCCTTTGCCGGCCAGCGTCGCCGCATCGCCTATGAACGACTGATCCTCGACCTGCTCGCCGGCGACCAGACCTTGTTCGTCCGCCGCGACGAGGTGGAAGCCCAATGGGCCTGGATCGATTCCATCATCGACGGATGGAAGGAGGCGCACATGAAGGTGTCGACCTATTCCTCCGGGAACTGGGGGCCGTCCTCGGCCATTGCCCTAATCGAACGCGACGGAGCCAGCTGGCATGACTGATCTTCACCCCGTGATCGCCAAGGTCACAGAACGCATCACCGAGCGCAGTGCGGCGACGCGCCTCAAATATCTCGACCTGATCGAGCGGGGCCGCGATGCGGGCACCAACCGTGCCCAGCTGTCCTGCGGCAATCTCGCCCATGGCTTTGCCGCCAGCGGCGAGGACAAGGCTGTCATCCGCACCGGCCGGGCGATGAACATCGGTATCATCACCGCCTATAATGACATGCTCTCGGCCCATCAGCCCTATGGCCGCTACCCCGAGCAGATCAAGATCGCCGCACGCGAGATCGGCGCCACGGCGCAGGTGGCGGGCGGCGTGCCCGCCATGTGCGACGGCGTGACCCAGGGCCAGGCCGGCATGGACCTCTCCCTGTTCAGCCGCGACACCATCGCCCTGTCGACCGCCGTGTCGCTCAGCCATGCGATGTTCGAGGGCAATCTGATGCTCGGCATCTGCGACAAGATCGTGCCCGGCCTGCTGATCGGCGCACTGCGTTTCGGCCATCTGCCGACCATCCTGATCCCGGCCGGGCCGATGCCCTCGGGCCTCGCCAACAAGGAAAAGGTCCGCATCCGCCAGCTCTATGCCGAGGGCAAGGTGGGCCGCGAGGAACTGCTGGAAAGCGAAAGCGCCTCCTATCATGGCGCGGGCACCTGCACCTTCTACGGCACCGCCAATAGCAACCAGATGATGATGGAAGTCATGGGCCTGCACATGCCCGGCGCCGCCTTCGTCAATCCCGGCACCAAGCTGCGCAGCGAACTGACCCGCGCCGCCACCCATCGCATCGCCGACATCGGCTGGGACGGCAATGACTATCGCCCGCTCGGCCACTGCATTGATGAAAAGGCGATCGTCAACGCGATCATCGGCCTGATGGCCACCGGCGGATCGACCAACCATGCGATCCACCTGCCCGCCATCGCGCGCGCGGCCGGCATCCATATCGACTGGACCGACTTTGCCGAACTGTCGGACGTGGTGCCGCTGCTGGCGCGCGTCTATCCCAATGGATCGGGCGACGTGAACCATTTCCACGCGGCGGGCGGCATGGCCGTCATCATCCGCGAACTGCTCGACGCCGGCCTGCTCCACCGCGACATCATGACTGTCGCGCGCCAGGATCTGACCGACTATGGCAAGGAACCGGTGCTGCAGGATGATGCGCTGGTCTGGCAGGACGTCCCCGCCAGCCGCGACGAGGCGATGCTGCGTCCGGCCTCCAACCCGTTCCAGGCCGATGGCGGCATGAAGCTGCTCCAGGGCAATCTTGGCCGCTGCGTGATGAAGGTCAGCGCGGTCGACAAGGAACGCTGGACGATCGAGGCGCCGGCCGCGATCTTCCACGATCAGGACGATGTGCTGCGCGCCTTCAAGGCGGGCGAGCTGGAACGCGACGTCGTCGTCGTCGTCCGCTTCCAGGGCCCGCGTGCCAACGGCATGCCCGAACTGCACAAGCTGACCCCGGCGCTGGGCGTGCTACAGGATCGCGGCTTCAAGGTCGCGCTGTTGACCGACGGCCGCATGTCGGGCGCGTCGGGCAAGGTGCCCGCCGCCATCCATCTGTCGCCCGAGGCGCTGGGTGGTGGCCCGATCGGCAAGCTACGCGATGGCGATCTCGTCCGCGTCTGCGCGGAAAGCGGCCAGGTCGAGGCGCTGGTCGATGCCGCCACCTGGGACGCGCGCGACATTCCCGCCGCGCCGCCGCCGCCCTATGACACCGGCCGCGAACTGTTCGCGCTGTTCCGCCACCATAGCGACCTTGCCGAACAGGGCGCTTCCCCGATCCTCGCCGCGATGGACGCCGAACTCGCGATATAAGCACAGCCATTCGTGCCGGCGCACTCGGATGCGCTGGCGCGAATGTCCGGAGAGAGAGACAAATGACCGACATCATCGCCGCTGACATTGGCGGCACCAATGCGCGCTTCACTCGCGCTTCGCTCGACGACAAAGGCGTGCCGACACTCGGCACCGTCCGCAAATACAAGGTCGCCGACTATCCCAGCCTCCAGGCCTGCTGGGGCGCGTTCGTCGAAGACGAAAGCAAGGATAGCGACACCCCGCTGCCCGACGCCGCCTCGATCGCCTTTGCCACCGCCATCGGCCGCGAGGTCATCAAGCTGACCAACAGCAACTGGGTGATCCGCGCCGACACGCTGGCGGAGGATCTGGGCCTGCGCACCGTGCGCCTGGTCAATGATTTCGAGGCGGTGGCCCATGCCGTCTCGCGCCTGCCCGACGAAAATCTGCCTTTGCTGTTCGGCGAGGATCGCCCCTTTCCGCGCGACGGCGGCGTCACCGTGGTCGGTCCCGGCACCGGCCTTGGCGTCGCGATGATCGCCTATGATGATGGCCATCCCCATGTCATCGCGACCGAGGGCGGCCATCTCGACTTCGCCCCACTCGACCAGATCGAGGTGAAGATCCTCGACTATCTGCGCGACAAGTTCCTGCGCGTCTCGACCGAGCGGATCGTGTCGGGTCCGGGCCTCAACTATATCTACAAGGCGCTCGCCACCATCGGCCATGACCGGGTCATGCTGATGGAAGACCCCGAATTGTGGCAGGCCGCGCTCGACGGCAGCGACGAGTTCGCCCGCCGCGCGCTTGACCGCTTCTGCCTCTGCTATGGCTCGGTCGCGGGCGATCTGGCACTGGCGCACGGCCCCCATGCGGTGGTACTGGCCGGCGGCCTCACCCAGCGGATGAAGGATTTTCTCGAACAAAGCGGCTTCCACGCCCGCTTCAAGGCCAAGGGCCGGTTCGAGAGCCTGATGGCCACCGTGCCGATCCGCTGCGCGATCCATGAAGAAATCGGCCTGTTCGGCGCTGCCGCGGCCTTTAGGGAGAAGAATGCATGAGCTTGACCGTCGAACAGGTGATGGAACTGGCCCCGGTGATCCCGGTGCTGGTGGTCGATCGGGTCGAGGATGCGCTCCCCATTGCCCAGGCGCTGGTGAAGGGTGGCCTGCCCGCCCTCGAAGTCACGCTGCGTACCCCCGCCGCGCTTGACGTCATCCGCGAGATGGCCAAGGTCGAGGGCGCGGTCGTCGGCGCCGGCACGGTGCTGAACCCGGCCCAGCTCGACGCCGCGATGGAAGCGGGCGCCCGCTTCATCGTCAGCCCCGGCCTCACCGAACCGCTGGGCAAGGCCGCGATCGCCGCCAACATCCCCTTCCTGCCGGGCACCGCCACGGCCGGCGACATCATGCGCGGCATGGACATGGGCCTGTCCCACTTCAAATTCTTCCCGGCGGAAACCTCGGGTGGTCTTCCGGCGCTCAAGGCGCTGGCCGCGCCGCTGCACACCGCGCGCTTCTGCCCGACCGGCGGCATCACCGCCCAGAGCGCACCCGAATGGCTGGCCCAGCCCTTCATCAAATGCGTCGGCGGCAGCTGGGTCGTGCCCAAGGGGCCGATCGATCCCGCAGTGATCGAGGCACTGGCGCGCGAAGCCGCCGCCCTGCCGCGCTAAATCTATCGCGCGGGACCGGACAAACCCCCATTGCGCGCCTTCCGGTCCCGCCCTAGATGCAGATCATGATCACGCGCCGCTTCCTTCCCACCATCGCCCTGATCCTGTCGGGCTGCGCCGGCGCGCATGAAAGCTATCCCTCGCTTGCCAAGCGCCCGGTCGAAAGCGCACCGATGGCCGAGGCGCCCGCCGCCCCGCTTCCCGTGCCGGCCGACGAGAAGCTCAAGGCCCAGATCAGCCAGCTCACCAGCCAGGCGCAGAGCGGCGGCGCCAATTTCGACAAGGCCTATGCCAGCGCCGATCGCGCCGTAAACAGCGCCGGTCGGGCATCGGTATCAAGCGACGCCTGGGTCGCGGCGCAGGTTGCGATCAGCGCCGCCGAATCCGCCCGCAACGACAGCGTCTCCGCCCTCGCCAGCCTCGACACCCTGTTCATCGAACGCTCCAACGCGGTCGCCGATGGATCGGAAAAGGGCGGCGTCGCGGATATCGACGCGGCACGCGCCAGCGTCCTGTCGATGGTCGACAGCCAGAATGACCGCATCGACGCGCTGAAGAACCGCCTGCCCCAGCCCTGACCGGAGCATTGGGCATTAGCCCATCTGTCAGCCCGCAAGCCCCGGCAGGCAGGATTTCGCCGACACCGTCGTCGGCAGCGGCACGAGCTGGCTGATCGGCGAGCTGAACGGCTTGTTGATCTCGACCATGCTGGCCTGGCCGACACCGCGACACGCCACATTGGCCTGAATGCTGACATTGGCCGCAGCAATGACGATGCCGTTCGCCTTGGCCCGCGCCACGGCATAGCTGATCTGCTGCTGCGTGGTGCCGCACGCGCTGTCATTGACCATATGGCAGCGCGCCGTGCTGTAGGCAGCCTCGCGCAGCGCCTGCTTGGTCCAGGCCAGCCGTCCCAGTTCGATCACGCCGAACAGGCAGGCGAAGAAGACCGGCGCCAGCAGGGCAAATTCGACCGCGACCGCGCCCGTCTGGTTCGATCGGATAGGGTTCAGCCATCGGGTCATTGCAGGCGCACCGTCGTCTTCTGGGTGATGACCGCCTTTTCCGCGAGCGAGGCCGGGACGAATTGCGGGTTGAACTTGTAGCTCGCGACGATGTCGAGATAATAGCCCGACCGGCTGTTCGCGCTCGCGCCGCTGCCACAGCTCTGGCCGCAACTGTTGGTCGGAATGAAGCTGCCCGTCTGGCTGAGGCAGGCGCAGACGCGGGAACTGTTCGTGCAATTGCCCGTCCCGCCATTGCAGCCGACGGTGACGGTGATCGGGCTTTGCCCCGGCGCCGCCGCCATCGCCTGGACATAGGCGGGAATGGACTGGAACTGCACCGCGTCGCGTGTCTTGAAGGCCGACAGCGATGCACCGCTGACCGCTTCGGCCAGCCGCCCGCGCTGGATGGTGAACTGGGCAATGTCGATCGCGACCAGGCTGATCGTGAAGAACAGGGTCAGCCACAGCGCGAACTCGACGGTGGCCACGCCCCGTTCCGAGCGACGCAGCGTTCGCAAGCCACCGATCATGCCACCAGCTCCACATCGCCGCCGCTGCCGCCGACCAGATCGCTGATCGACTTGCAGGCGGTGCCGGCATTGGCGCCGCCGCTTGCGGTGACGCGATAGGCGATCAGGGTGAAGCATTGGCCCGCTGACAGGCTGTTATTGCCGCCCGACATGGTCACGGCCGAATTGGGCAGATGGACGACGCCGGAAAAGACATTCTGCGACCCTGCGCCCCAGTTGGTCGCCTGCGATGTCAGGCTGTCGACCAATATGTCGGCGATGGCCGCCCCTTCGACGGTGCTGGTGGGGGCGATCAGCTTGGTCTTGGCGCCACCGGCCAGGTTGATGGTCCCGCCCAGGATGAAGCTGACATTGACGCCGGCCATGTCATAGCCGGATACCGACACGCCCTCCAGCGTCTGGCCCCAGCTCTGGTTGGTGATCGGCGACGTATAGGGCCAGGTGGTGCCACCGGTGCCGTTGGTCAGGCCGCCGCTCACCGTGTAGCGCCCGGCGCCGAACAGCACCGATCCGGCGATCGACAGATTGCCGTTGATCAGGTGATTGGCGGTCTTGCCGAAGACCAGGCGGCTGCCACCGGCCGTCACGATATTGCCATTGGCGCTGAACAGCCCGTCGCCCATGAAGAAGCGGCCGCTACCGCTCAGCGTGATGGCGTCGCTGCCGGCATTGGCCAGGGTGTAGTTGCCGGTGCCCGCGATCAGGGTGGAATCGCCATCGATCCTGATCTGGCCGGCGACGTCCAGATCGCCATCGCCCAGCGTCATCCAGCTACCGCCGCCGACGCTGATCCCCTTGAAGCCGTGACTACCCGCGCCCACTGCCAGGGACGTGCCGCCCGACAGCGTGATGTTCGCCGCAATCGAGACAGGGCCGGTGCCGATCCGGTTGGTGCCCGCAAAGCTGACCGTGCCGGCGCCGATCGACACTTCGCCATTGCCGAAGGTGACGCCGCTCGATCCACTGTTGAAGCCGCCATTGATCCGCCAGACATTGTCACCGAAATTGACAGTCGAACCGCCACCAACCGACACGCCATTGGCGACGGTGACGGTGGAGCCAGCCTGGAAGGTGACAGTGATGCCACCGTCGATCGTGATCCGCGACAGGCAGTAATTGCCGGCGGGCACGGTGAATTTGGCGCTGTTGCCCTGACGGAAGGGGGCTGCACCGGCCGAGGGCGAATTGCCGAAAGTCCATATGTCGGCGCAGGCCGGCGTCACCGGATTGGCAATGGTCCGCGGCGTGCGGAAGGTGCCGAGCAATTGCCGCGCGGTGGCGAGATCCATCGAATTGGCGAGCGGGTCGCTAATCGCGGTCGACTGGTTGATCCGCTTGTCCGCCGCCGGGACATTGCCGTTCCAGCTGGGATTGGAAAAGCTGCCGGCATAGCGCAGCAGATCGGCCGACAATGTGCCATAATTGTTGATGATGTCGGCCGCGCCCGAGACGATTTCCTTGGCCGTGATGCCCGACCCACCATTGTTGACCGATCCGGCGCCGACCACCGAACAGTCAGTCGCGTTGATTGTCGCGCCACCCTGTGTCTCGACCGCATTGCCCGACGAGGCGAGGCCCAATATGCAGGGCGTGGCCGATGCGCTGCCTGCCAGGCGCGCCATCGCGCTGACCTTTACGGGCATGGTTGCCGCAGCGCCCAATATGCGGCTGAGGCTGAGCGGCAGCGGCGTCGTCAGTTCCACGCGCACCGCCTTGGCGCCGGCTTCGGACGTGTCGGCCAGCAGCGCGACGTCGATCGTCGCGTCGGTGATGCCATGGGCGGTGACCAGATCGACCGCGGTGGGCCGCAATATCGCCTGCGATCCGTCCGCCTTGTAGGCGACGGCTGCGGCCAGCGCCGCCATGTCGGCCACGCGCTGGGTCGCGATCCGCCGCTCATAGCCGCGATTGAGATCGACAGCGAGACCCTCCATGCCGATGACGCCGATCAGCGACAGGGCAGCGACGACACTGACACTACCGTCATGCCTCAGAAATAAATTGCGGAATTTCATGGATAATCCCGAATGAAATGTCGGGACTGCCATTCCGCGCAAAAACTTGATTAATTGCTAATTCACGCAATTTTCGCAAAATAATGTCGGACAATTGGTTGACGACGACGGATCGCCAGAAACCGGAAATGCGCCGGTTTTCAGCCCATCTGGCGCACTGCGCCCTTATGCGCCTTGCCATTATGGACATAATGGTCGACGCCCTCGCGCATGGTGATGATCGCCTCGTCGGTCAGGTCGCGCATATATTTGGCCGGGCGCCCGGCCCAGAGCTGCCGGTGCAACACCGTCTTGCCGGGCGAGAGCAGCGCGCCGGCCGCCAGCATCGCGTCGCTCTCCACGGTGCAGCCGCTCATCACGATCGCGCCCAGCCCCACGAACGCACGGTCCTCCAGCACGCAGCCATGGACCATCGCCATATGGCCGATCAGCACATCCTCGCCGATGATGGTGGGATAGCCCTCCGCCGGATAGCCCGGACGGCCGTCGCCGGGGCTGTCGCAATGGACGACCGTGCCGTCCTGGATATTGGTGCGCGCGCCGATGCGGATATGGTTCACATCGCCCCGGATCACGCAATTATACCAGATGCTGGCATCCGCGCCGATCTCGACGTCGCCGATGATCCGGCATCCCGGCGCGATGAAGGCGCTGGGGTGGATCAGCGGCGCCTTGCCGTTCAGCGGGATGATCGAAACATCAGGATGGTCGGCGGGATGATCGGTCATCTGCGCCTCAACCATTCAGCAGCCGCGCCGCGTGCAGCGCATGATAGGTCAGCACGCCCGAACAGCCGGCCCGCTTGAACGCCATCAGCGTTTCCAGGATCAGCGCATCGCGATCGCCCGAGCCGGCAGCGGCGCCATGTTCGATCATCGCATATTCGCCCGATACCTGATAGGCGAAGACCGGGACGGAGAAACGATCGCGCACCCGCGCGACGATATCCAGATAGGGCAGGCCCGGCTTCACCATCACGCTATCCGCGCCCTCGGCCAGGTCCAGCGCGACCTCGCGCAGCGCCTCCTCGCCATTGGCCGGGTCCATCTGGTAATTTTTCTTGTCGCCCTTCAGCAGCCCGCGCGATCCCACCGCGTCACGGAACGGACCATAGAAGGCACTGGCATATTTGGCGGCATAGGCCATGATCTGGACATTGGCGTGGCCGGTTTCCTCCAGCGCCTCGCGGATCGCACCGATCCGGCCGTCCATCATGTCGCTCGGCGCGATGATGTCGGCGCCCGCCGCTGCCTGATTCAGCGACTGGCCGATCAGCACGTCGATCGTCGCATCATTGACGACATAGCCGGTCTCGTCGAGCAGCCCGTCCTGGCCATGGGCGGTATAGGGGTCGAGCGCCACGTCGGTCAGCACGCCGATATCGGGCACTGCATCCTTGATCGCGCGGATCGCCCGACACATCAGGTTATCGGGGTTCAGCGCCTCGGCGCCATCGTCGCTGCGACGGTCGGCCTGGGTATTGGGGAACAGCGCCAGACAGGGAATGCCGGCGTCGCGCGCTTCCTTGGCTCGGGCCACCATCAGGTCGACCGACCAGCGCGACACGCCGGGCAGCGCCACGATCGGTTCCTCGACGCCGTCCCCTTCGGTCACGAACAGGGGCCAGATGAAATCGCTGGGCGACAGGCGGTTTTCGGCATGCATCGCCCGGCTCCAGGCGGTGGCACGGGTACGGCGCATGCGCAGCGCCGGATAGGAGGCAATAGTCATGCCGCGGGTGTAGGCCGCGACCGGAAGGGGATCAAGCCGGACCGATTGTCCTGCCCTTGGGGCGATGGGGTGGAAACAAGACATTCCTCCCCGGACCGGGGAGGGGGACCATTTGCGCAGCAAATGGTGGAGGGGCACAGGCCCAATAGCGCAGCGTTAATAGGCACCTTCCCCTCCGTCAGGCGCTACGCGCCTGCCACCTCCCCAAGACAAGCTTGGGGAGGAGTTTGAACATGTCCGCTTCTGCTCGATACCCGACCTACCGCGCCTCAGCGTCCGTCGTCGTCCGCGCCGGCGCTGCCACCGATAACCGTTCGGGTATAATCGATGCGGATGCGGACCCAGGCGCCGACCTGGGGCTTGCCGTCGACGCGGGGCGGGCGCACCAGGAATTGCCAGGCGGCCAGGCGCACCGCGCGGCCAAAGCCCGATCCGGTCGGATATTCGCTGATCATCTGGCAATTTTCGACATGATAATGGTCGATCGTCTTGCACGCGACCAGGCCATAGCCCTGCGCCGGCGCATTGGCGGGCAGATAGGTCGACAATTCGGCGTGGGTCGGCCGGCGATACCATTCAGCCTCGAACAGTTGCACGCCGCCCGGCCCCTCGCCCGGCCCCACGATCGCCTTGGCATTGCCGGTGCCGCTGTCGCCGACGCCCGCCGTCTTCTTTTCCATCTTGCCGATGTCCGCCGCGGCCATCTGGCGGCTGTCGAGCGTGATGAAGGGGAAAGGCGATGGCGGCTGCACGCTCGGCGTCTCGACCGGCCGGGGGGGCGTCACCACCGGTTCGCTCTTCTGCTTGGGCGCGGCGGTATCACGCTCGCGCTTTTCCGCCTTCTGCGCCTTGGACTTTTCCTTGTTCGCCTGCTTGGCCGGCTCAATATCGAAGCTCACCGGATTGCGATCCTCGACCTTCTTGGGATCGATATGCGGCGCCATCGTCAGCAGCGCCAGCAGCAGGATCGCGTTCAGCACCAGCGCGAACGCCAGGCCGCCGGCCCGCTGCCGCAACTTGTCCCAGGGAATATGCGAAATTATCAAGCGTGCCGACCGGTCTCTATGCGTTGCGCGTCATGCCCAGACGGCGCCGGACAGTCAACGCCGTGGCGGCTGACAAATCGGTAATGTGGTTGGATTGGCCGGCCGACGCCCTGCCCGTCAGCAGACATCCTCTTCGCGCACCACCGGCCGGCTCTCGCGCGTGGCCCGCATCCGGCTGGCCTTGTCGTCGACATCGGACGTCAGCACCACATGATCGTCATGCACTTCCAGCAGCACCCCGGCAAAGGGAAATCCCTCCAGACTGCCGGTCACGCGATAGCTGACCGAATCGCCGACCTTGAAGCTGGCCGGGTCCATGTTGAAGCTGAAGGGGCAACTGCCCTCGCCCATGTCCTGCATGTCACTCTCCTCTTTGACGCCGATCCTATCGCGGCCGCAGCGTCCCGATCAAGCATCGCCGCATCCATTCTTCAGGGCTTTTGCAGCCATCGCCGCCCCGCTAAAGGCGGGGCCATGGATATCTGCCTTGCCGCCCCCGCCGACCTGCCCCTGCTCCACCGCGTGATCGAGCGCGCCTATCGCGGCGACGAGGCGCGGGCCGGCTGGACATTCGAGTCCGACCTGCTGACCGACGCCCGCACCGATATCGAGGAATTGCAGGAGATCCTCGCCAGCCCGACCGACCGGCTGCTGGTCGCGATCGACGACAAGGGCATGCCGATCGGCTGCGTCCAGATCACGAAGCGCGAGGAGGGCGTCGCCTATCTCGGCCTGCTCTGTATCGATCCGCAGCTTCAGGCCGCCGGGCTTGGCCGCCGCATGATCGCTGCGGCGGAGGATCAGGCTGCGCGCGATTTCGGCGCGACCATGATCGAGATGACGGTGATCGACCGGCGCCCCGAGTTGATCGCCTATTATCAGCGGCGCGGCTATGTGCTGACCGACGAGAAGCGCCCCTTCCCCGTGCCACTCGATCCGCCGCTGGAAATGGTCGTCCTGGCAAAAGCGCTGGCGGCTCCCGTGCAACTGAGCTAGGCCCGCTCGCGATGCTCACCAAGCTCTATCAGTGGATGCTGGCCAAGGCCGCTCACCCGCACGCCGAACGTTGGCTTTTTGCCTTCAGTTTCATGGAATCCAGCTTCTTTCCGATCCCGCCGCATCCGCTGCTGGGCCTCATGTGCCTGGCGCGGCCGGAAAAGGCGATCCGCTATGGCCTCATCTGCACCATCGCCTCGGTGCTGGGTGGCCTCCTGGGCTATGGCATCGGTCACTTCCTCTATCAGGCGGTCGGCGCGCAGATCCTGCATCTGCTTGGCCTGTCGGCAAAATTCCCGGTCGCGGCCTGCTATCTGCGCGACTATGGCGCGGAGATCATCCTGATCAAGGGCGCAACCCCGATCCCGTTCAAGCTGATCACCATCACCGCCGGCTTCATCGGCCTGTCGCTCTTCACCTTCCTGTGGGCCAGCATCCTGTCCCGCGCCTTCCAGTTCATGATCGTCGGCTTCCTGTTCTGGAAATTCGGCCGCCCGATCAAGGCGTTCATCGAGAAATATCTGGCACCGCTGTCGGCCCTGTTCCTGGTGCTGGTGGTCGGCGGTTTCGTCGCGGCATCGATGCTGTCGGGCGGCGGGCAGAAGAGCGACCGCTGCTCCAACGCCACCATGGCTACCATCTCCTGATCCGCCGCAAATGAACGCCCTGCTCGCGCGCCATCCCCGGCTTGCTGCCCTGCTCGCCGGCTTCCTCTCGGCGACCGGTTTCGAGCCGCTGAAACTCTGGCCGGTCACCATCGGCTGCTTTGCGCTGCTCATCCTGCTGATCAAGCGCGCGCCTGACCGCCGCGCAGCTTTCCTGCGCGGCTGGCTGTTCGGGGTCGGCCACTTCACCCTGGGCCTTAACTGGATCGCCCACGCCTTCACCTATCAGGACGCGATGCCGCACTGGTTCGGCTATGGCGCGGTGGTCCTGCTCTCGCTCTATCTCGCCGTCTATCCCGGTCTCGCGACCTTGGGCGCATGGTGGGCCGGGCGCCGTTTCGCCTTCACCGGCCCCGCCTTCCTACTGCTGTTCGCCGGCTGCTGGATCGCCAGCGAATATGCGCGCGCCACCATCTTCACCGGCTTTGCCTGGAACCCGCTGGGCGTCACCCTGCTGCCGACCGGCGCCGCCATCGCCGCGACGCTGATCGGCACCTATGGCCTGGGCGCGCTGGTGCTGCTCGCTGCCGGCGCCAGCCTGCTGGCCGCGCGCCGCCAGTATCGCCCTGCCGCCGCCATCGCCGTGCCGCTCGTCGCCCTCGCGCTCTGGGGCCAATTCTCGCCCGCGCCGACGACGCCCGCCGGCGCGCCGCTGATCCGCGTGGTCCAGCCCAATATCGGCCAGGACGAGAAATATTCGGCCGAGCTGGAACAGGCGCATTTCCGTACCCTCGCCACCCTTTCGGGCAAGCCCCGCCCTGCCCCGCGCCTGATCTTCTGGCCCGAAGCGGCGATCCCCGCCTATCTCGACATGGAACCCGAATGGCGCTGGCGCCTCGCCGACCTGATGGGGCCGGGCGACCTGCTGATGACCGGCGCGACCAAGGTCTATTTCAAGGACAAGGGGCCTTATGGCACGGCCGAACTGGCCGGTGCCAACAACAGCCTGTTCGTCGTCACCCCCGATGCCCAGCTTGCCGCCCGCTATGACAAGGCGCACCTCGTCCCCTATGGCGAATATCTGCCGATGCGCAGCATCCTCCAGCCGATCGGCCTGTCGCGACTGGTGCCGGGCGACGTCGATTTCTGGCCCGGCCCCGGCCCGCAGAGCCTGACCCTGCCCGCCACCCTTGGCCGCCCCGCACTCAAGATGGGCGTGCAGATCTGTTACGAGATCATCTTTTCAGGCCAGGTGGTCGACCGCGCCCATCGCCCCGATTTCCTGTTCAACCCGTCCAACGACGCCTGGTTCGGCAGCTGGGGGCCGGCCCAGCATTTGGCCCAGGCGCGGCTGCGCGCGCTGGAAGAAGGACTGCCGATCATCCGCGCCACGCCCACCGGCGTGTCCGCCATCGTCGATGCGCGCGGTCATATTCTCCACGCCCTCTCCAGCCATCGCGCCGGCTATCTCGACAGCCGCCTGCCGCCACCGCTGCCCGCCACGCTATTCGCACGGATCGGCAATTGGGCGCCCCTCGCCTTCCTGATCCTGTTGATCGGCACGGCTATTGCCTTGCGCAAAGGCAAAAGCTAATAACCACATAAAGTTTTCTTTATATCCTTTCGTCCGCCCATGTCTTACGGGAGTCTCATGCGTAACCAATTCCTCTTCACCTCGGAATCCGTTTCCGAAGGCCACCCCGACAAGGTCGCGGACCAGATTTCCGACTCGATCGTCGACCTGTTCCTGTCCAAGGATCCCGAAGCCCGCATCGCGTGCGAAACCCTGACCACGACCCAGCTCGTCGTGCTGGCCGGCGAAATCCGCTGCAAGGGCGTCTATGAGAATGGCGAATGGGCACCGGGCGCCAAGGAAGAAATCGAAGCGACCGTCCGCGCGACCGTGAAGCGCATCGGTTACGAGCAGGACGGCTTCCACTGGGAGACCTTCCGCTTCGAGAACAACCTGCACGGCCAGTCCGCGCACATCGCGCAGGGCGTCGATGAAAGCGGCAACAAGGACGAAGGCGCCGGCGACCAGGGCATCATGTTCGGCTATGCGTCGGACGAAACCCCCGACCTCATGCCCGCCACCCTCTATTATTCGCACAAGATCCTGGAACGCATGGCGGCCGACCGCCATGGCAAGGTCGTTCCCTTCCTGGAACCCGACGCCAAGAGCCAGGTGACGCTCGAATATATCGACGAAAAGCCGGTCCGCGCGACCGCGCTGGTCGTGTCGACCCAGCATGCCGCCGGCATGGACAATGACGACAGCCGCGCCGAACTGCGCGCCTACGTCAAGGGCGTGATGGCCGATGTCCTGCCCGAAGGCTGGCTGCCGGGCGACGAAGCCATCTATGTCAACCCGACCGGCCTGTTCGAGATCGGCGGCCCCGACGGCGACGCCGGCCTTACCGGCCGCAAGATCATCGTCGACACCTATGGCGGCGCTTCGCCCCATGGCGGCGGCGCGTTCAGCGGCAAGGATCCGACCAAGGTCGACCGTTCGGCCGCCTATATCACCCGCTACCTGGCGAAGAACATCGTCGCCGCCGGCCTTGCCCGTCGCTGCACGATCCAGCTCAGCTACGCCATCGGCGTTGCCGAGCCGCTCTCGCTCTATGTCGATCTGCACGGCACCGGCACTGTCGAAGCCTCGGCGATCGAAGCCGTGCTGCCGACCCTGGTGCGCCTGACGCCCAAGGGCATCCGCACCCATCTCGGCCTCAACAAGCCGATCTACCAGAAGACCGCCGCCTACGGCCATTTCGGCCGCACGCCCGACGGCGACTATTTCCCCTGGGAAAAGACCGATCTGGTCGACGCGCTCAAGGCGAAGCTGGCCTGAGGCCTGCGGTCTGACGACCAATAGCAAGGGGCGCGGAGAGCTATGCTTTCCGCGCCCTTTTCGCATGTCCGTCACAAGTTGTTACCGGCCTGTCGAAATAAGACGATTTTCCATCGCATTGTCATGACTCGGGGTTATGATGCAGTGCGGTCAGGAATGGGGGTCCGCCGCGACGTCTGAACGCGTTTCGGAAGGCCAGCCATGCCCAAGACGACCAGCGAACCCACAACATCCACCGCTTCCATCCCGCTCTGGCCGCCGCTCGACTGGTTCGGTCAGGCCTTCGACTATGGCGTCGACGCGTTGCAACGCGCCGTCCTGTTCGCCGACGTCAAGCGCCAGCGCGGCGACCAGTATAAGGCGCATCTGGCCGAACGCGTGCCCCACGTGCTGAATTTCGACGGCGAGATTATCCTGTCCGGCGCCGATCTGCCTCGCCCGGTCAATTATGGCCTGGTCCGCATCACCCCGCCAGAGGGCCTGCCGGTCGACCCCGCCAAGCGCCCGGTCATCGTCGTCGATCCGCGCGCCGGTCATGGCCCCGGCATTGGCGGCTTCAAGCCCGACAGCGAGATCGGCGCCGCCCTGCGCGAAGGCCACCCCTGTTATTTCATCGGCTTCACCCCCAATCCGGTTCCGGGCCAGACGGTGGAGGATGTGATGCGGGCGGAGGCCGCCTTCGTCGCCCATGTCGGCGAACTCCACCCCTCCGCCGATGGCAAGCCGGTGGTGATCGGCAATTGCCAGGCCGGCTGGCAGATATTGATGACCGCCGCGGTCTGGCCCGAGCTGTTCGGCCCGATCATCGTCGCCGGCGCCCCGCTCTCCTATTGGGCGGGCGACAATGTCATGCGCTATGGCGGCGGCCTGATGGGCGGCAGTTGGGCGACGGCGATGACCGGCGACATGGGCGCGGGCCGCTTCGACGGCGCCTGGCTGGTGCAGAATTTCGAAAATCTCGATCCCGCCAACACGCTCTGGAAAAAGGATTACACCCTTTATTCCAAGGTCGATACCGAAGCCCCCCGCTATCTCGGCTTCGAGAAATATTGGGGCGGCTATGTCTATCTCAACGATGTCGAGATGCAGTATATCGTCGACAATCTCTTCATCGGCAATCGCCTCGCCACGGCGCAGTTGCTGACCTCGGACGGCATCCGCATCGATCTGCGCAACATCCGTTCGCCGATCCTGGTCTTCTGCTCGCATGGCGACAATATCACCCCGCCGCCGCAGGCCTTGGGCTGGATCACCGATCTCTATCGCAACGATGCGGAGATCGTCAGCCATGATCAGACCATCATCTATGCCACCCATGACAGTATCGGCCATCTCGGCATTTTCGTATCGGCCAGCGTCGGGCGCAAGGAGCATCGCGAATTTGTCAGCGCCATCGACCTGATCGACGTGCTGCCCGCCGGCCTCTATCAGGCGACGGTGCAACAGGATCCCGATGGCGCCCTGCCCGGCGCGGTCGATGATGACGGCCAATATCTCGCGATCCAGCGGCGCGGCATCGCCGATGTCCAGGCGATCGTGCAGCAGGATTTCGACAGCGAACGGCGCTTCGTTGCCGCCCGCCGTGCGTCGGAAGCCAATCTGGAACTCTATTGCCGCTTCGCCCAGCCGATGGTGCAGGCGATGGCCAGCCCGCAACTGGCCGACTGGCTGGCGCAATGGCACCCGATGCGCCTGTCCTACAACTGGTCGAGCGACCATCCCATGGCGCAACTGATCGAGGGCTGGGCCGGGGTCGTGCGCGACAATCGGCGCCCGGTCGCGCCCGACAATGGCTTCCTGGCCGGCCAGACCATGGTGTCGACCATGATGGCGGGCGCGCTCGACGCCTATCGGGATGCCCGCGACAGGCTCCAGGCACTCAGCTTCGATACGATCTATGGCGCGCCGCTGGTTCAGGCCGCCATGGGCGTCGCCCCGCAGGATGGCCGCCCGCCCCGCCATCACCCCGGCGACACCCCGGAACATCGCGCCTTTGTTGCCGAGGAATTGGCGCATCTCAGCGCCGAACTACATGAAGGCGGCCTGCTGGAAGCGCAGTTGCGGGCGATCTTTCATGTGCTGCGCACCCGCGAGCAGACCGACGCCCGCCGGTTCGAGGAGGCGCGCCGGCTGCATATCGACATGCTGCCCGCGGGCATGACCCTGCCGCTGTTCCGCACGCTGGTGCGCGAGCAGGCCAAGCTGCTGCGCCATGATCCCGATGGCGCGATTGCCGGCATTCCCGAACTGCTCGCCCGCGTCGATCCCGATGCGGTCCGCGCCGGCGGGCAAAAGCTTGCCGCATTGTTCGACCGGGACGAAGGGCTGACACAGGAGGAGGCCGCCCGGCTGGGCGCCATGCTCGACCTGTTCAATGCAGCGGCCGATGCCGACCGTGGCTGAGCCATCCTGTCCGGAACATGACGAAAAGTTCATTGGCCTGCGCCCGCGGAACCGCGCATAGAGAGGGCGTCGGGCTCGCACCCCTGTCGAGCCCGGCACCCTCCACCCAGGGCAACGCCATGACCCGTCCTCTTGCTACCGCCTTCATCAGCCTTGCATTTCTGGTTGGCAGTGCCGCTCCTGCACTGGCAGCTCCCTGCAAGGATGCGAAGGGCAAGTTCGTCAAATGTCCGCCAAAGGCGGCCCCCAAAAAGGGCCCCTGCAAGGACGCCAAGGGTCGCTTCGCCAAGTGCAAGTGACCTGACGAACTGGACAGACCGGTCGGGCCTTGCCTCCCGGCCAGCCTTCGGGTCGCACCACGGCTAGCCAGCTTCAAGGGCCATCCTGCCGCTCTCCCCTGTTCGGCATCCCATGGCCCTTGTGCTCTGCCCCCTTCCCGCTACCTTGCCTGCATGCATAGCGGGAGGGGGCAGATATTCATGTGGTTGCGGATAGTTGGCGGCTTTGCGATGGCAACAGCCCTGCCCCTTGCCCCATCCGCGCAGGCCCAGCCAAGCCCCATCGCCGTAAAGACCGTCAAAAGCTGGACACACAAGCCGTCCGGTATTGCCTTCCCGTCGAAGATTGACGGTTTTGCTCGCAGTGCGGTCGAGGATCTGAGCAACGGCGCGCTCCTCGATACATCGATCGCCTATGACGATCCGATCAGTCGCACCCATGTAAATGTCTATGTCTATCATGCCGCCATGCCGGCCACCGCCATCTGGTTCGATGTCGCGGCCACCATGATCGCGACCAACGACAAATTCGGGCGCCCCGCAGCCCTGGGCGATCCTGTGGCCTTTGCCCTTCCGGGCAGTTCAGTGCCAGCCGGACTGCGCCAGAGCTTCACTATCACCCAGATCGGCCGTAGCAGCGGCGTTGCCGTCATCGCGCTCGGGGAATGGGTGGTAAAGTTGCGCGTCACCTCGCCCGTCCATGATGCGTCCCAGCTTGATGCCCTGTTGGATCGGATGATAGCCCAGATTGGCTGGCCCCGCGCGCTACCGCCGCTCGCGGCGGCCGTTCCGCTCAAACCCTGCCCCCAACCGCTTGTCTTCGGCGCGCCTGCGGACAAGGTGACAAAGGACGGCGCGTCCGTCATTGCCGGCGCGATGATGGGCAATATCGACCGCAGCGTCAGGGAAAAGGCGGCGAAGAATAGAGAAGCCCCGGGCGCCCCGGCCTATTGCGTCCACCCCGATCGAATACAGGGCCGCCTCCCCATCTATCAGGGCGAGACGAATGAGGGCAGCTATGCCATCCCGCTCGGCGATTCGGGCACCATGCTGGTCATCGCCCGAGACACGCTGACCGCCTTGCTGGGCGGCAAGGATGAAAGTAGCGCCCCCTGGACGGTCACCGTCCGCAAGCTTGACCAATGGCTGCAATATCCCAGCTATGCCAGCGCGCCACCGCCGGTCCAGGCGATCGAGATCGTCCAGTCGGAAAAGTCGCTGTCGACCACCAGCATCTATGGCAAGCAAAGCCAGATCAGCCTGTCGCCGGACGCCGTTGCCAACTGATAGGGCGCAGGCCGCTTGCTCCATCGGCCTGCCCCCGCTAGTCAGCCGCCCATGACCGCGCATAAATCGGGCGACCCGACCACCCTCAACCGCCTTTATGGCCGCCAGTCCGGGCCCAAGCTTCGCAAGGGCCAGCAGGAACTGGTCGACACGCTGCTGCCCGCCGTATCGGTGCCGGCCGAAGGCGACGTCACCGCTGCCGACCTGTTCGGCTATGACCGCCCGCTCCATTTCGAGATCGGCTTCGGCGGCGGCGAGCATATGGCCTATCGCGCCGACATGCTGCCCGACCATGGCTTCATCGGCTGCGAGCCGTTCCTGAACGGCGTGGTCCAGGCGCTCGGCCATATTCGCGACGGTGCGCTCGGCAATGTCCGCCTGCACATGGGCGATGCGCTCGACGTTCTCAGCCGCATCCCCGACGGATCGCTCAGCTTCGTCTATCTGCTCCATCCCGATCCCTGGCCCAAGGCGCGCCATGCCAAGCGGCGGATGATGAACCCCGGCCCGGTCGACATGATCGCGAAGAAGCTCAAGCCCGGCGGCGAGTTCCGCTTCGGCACCGATCATCCGGTCTATCTGCGCTGGGCGCTGATGGTGATGAACGGCCATCCCGAATTCGATTGGCTGGCAAGCGATCCCAAGGATTTCCTGACCCGTCCAGGCGGCTGGCCCGAAACCCGCTATGAGGCCAAGGCCCGGCGCCTGGGCCATGAGGTCTGGTATTTCCGGTATCGGCGCATCTAGTGGTCCGAAAAGATTTTGACATTTGCAGCCCCATCCCCGCCGACGGGGGATGCACATGTCAAAATCAATCCACTAGTCAAAGACCCGAGAAAATTAGAGATATTCAAGATAGTTAAATCTACCACCGTGCGAAGCGATGGCCGAAATTTTCCGCAACGGTGATTATTTTCGTGGTGCCTGAAATCTTGCCATCGCCACCGGAAAGTCAGCAAGCGAACGCGAGGTCCACGCCTCTCTGGGCAGGTTGCCGCTTTCCAAGGGACGAGGGCCTGCAGGGTTTTGGTCGATAATCGCAGCCGGCGTACGAACACGGGAGCCGCTCTGACGCGGCCCCATTTACCATCGCTGCAAGCGAACAAAGTCCACGAAAGCCCGCAAGGGCGCCGGCAAATAACGGCGCCCGGAATAATAGAGCCGGGGACCAGAGAAGGTCTGGCACCAGTCGTCGAGAACGGATTCGAGCGCCCCACTCGCGATATACGGTTTAAGCCAATCCTCGAACAGATGCACAATTCCAAGGCCAGCCACGGCAGAATCGATCAGCAATTCGCCCGCCAGACCAGGCTGCACCACCAGCGGCCCGGTCGGATCGACAACGAGAATTTCCCCCTCTCTCTCGAATTCCCATCCCGGCATGGCCCCGCCGGAAAAACGGCCGCGCAGGCAATTATGGCCCAACAGTTGCTGTGGGTGCGAGGGGCGCCCATGATGATCGAAATAGGCTGAAGATCCAGCCGTAACCAACCGCTGCGTCGCTGGGCCGATGGGGATCGCGATCATGTCCTGTTCAAGCCGCTCCTCATAACGGATCCCGGCATCCGCACCGGATTTCAATATGTCGACAAACCCATCCTCCACCGTCACCTCCACTCGAATATCGGGATAGACCCGAAGGAATGATGGGAGGATCGATGGGAGCACGGTGCGGGCGACATTAGCTGGAACATTCAGGCGCAATGTTCCAGCGGGTCTGTCACGGAAGATGTTGACGACATCGAGCGCGTCGCGGATTTCCGAAAGGGCCGGCGACAGCCGCTCGAATAGCCGCGCGCCCGCTTCGGTCAGGGCCATGCTGCGCGTCGTGCGGTGGAGGAGACGAACGCCTAGCCGGGCTTCCAGCCGCCTGAGCGCGTCGCTCATCCCAGATGCCGAGGTGCCCGAAATACGGGCTGCATCTCGGAAGCCTCCTGCCCGCACTACTTCCACGAAGGTGGCAAGATCATCGAGTTCCGTCGCCATTGTTCGATTATCCGTACAGCCTGTTCTGATTACTACGACTTATCGTTCGCTGGCCACAAGCCCATATCGCGGTCTCCAAATGAGGAGACAGGACATGATGGATCTTCGCAAAGCCGGCACCTTCAAGCTGGGCGATCATCTCGTGAACCGCATGGGCTATGGCGCGATGCAACTGGCTGGGCCTGGCGTCTTTGGCCCGCCCAAGGATCGCGATGCCGCCGTCGCGGTTCTGCGCGCGGCAGTTGCGGCGGGCGTGAACCATATCGACACAAGCGATTTCTACGGCCCTCATGTGACCAACCAGATCATCCGCGATGCGCTTCATCCCTATAGCGACGATCTCCTGATCGTGACCAAGGTGGGCGCGATCCGCGGCAAGGACGCCTCATGGCTGCCGGCACAAAGTGCCGCCGAATTGCAGCAGGGCGTCGAAGACAATCTGCGAAACCTTGGCCGCGACACTCTCGACCTGGTCAACATGCGCATTATGGGCGACATCCACGCGCCGTCGGAAGGGTCGATCGAGGCGCAGATCGTCGCCCTTGCACAGCTGCGCGAGAAAGGACTGGTTCGACATATCGGCCTCAGCAACGTGACAGAGAGCCAGGTTGCGGAGGCCCAGCGCATCGTCCCGATCGCGTGCGTCCAGAACCAGTATAACCTGGCGCACCGCGCGGATGACGCGCTGATCGACAGCTTCACGAGCCAGGGCATCGCCTATGTCCCATTTTTTCCGCTCGGAGGCTTTTCGCCCATCCAATCGCAGGCATTGGCCCATTTGGCGGATCGCCTAGGCGCTACGTCGATGCAGCTGGCGCTTGCATGGCTGTTGGCGCGCGCACCGAACATGCTGTTGATCCCCGGCACGTCCAATGTCGCGCATCTGACCGAGAATTTGGCAGCAGTGGAGCTGGATCTGTCGCAGGAGGTCAAGGCCGCACTCGAAGCCATTGCGTTCGATCCGGCCCACTGAACCTCGATGATGGGCGCATTCCCGACTGCGGAATGCGCCCTCCGCCTCCCCCCCCCCCCTGTCTTTCGAAATCGGACAGCCTGCGGTTCGATGCGCCTGTTATGGGCGCGAACGGTTCGTCTGCCGCTATTCTCAAACGACATGGGGCTGACACTCAATCGGCGGAACGCAGCCATTCTCCTTGCGGCCAGTGCCGGGCATCCAGAGCAGCATAGCGAGTTGGCCGCGACCTGGACCGGAAAATCGGTGACTGAATGGCCGTAAAGGGGCGTTAAAAGATGACCGGAATTCCCCCACGCCTTCCCGCAGCGGAAAATAACATCGCTGTCTTTTCCAGATATCCGCATGCGATCAAGAACTTGTGACGCGACAGGATCTGCAAAATACATAATTTTTCGGGTCATTAACTTCGACTAAAGGCGCGCATGCCAGAGGGGTGTGGTTAAGGGATCCAGCCTCATGTTCGATATCTATTTCTGCATCCGAGACGATCACGATCTTCGCCTCGTCGCGGCTGCAGGGCTAATTTGCGCCATATCCGCGATAGCGATTGTCCTGTTTCTGCGGCGCGCCCGGGATACGAAAAATATCGATCATATACGCTGGGCAATCGCGTCGGGAGGCGTTGGCGGCTTCGGGGTATGGTCGACGCACTTCACCGCCATGATGGGATATGACCCGGGCATAATACTCGGCTATACGCTCGTTCCCACAATATTGTCGCTTCTGACGGTCGTGAGCGCGCTCACCCTGGCACATATGATTGCCTTGCGATCCTCTGCCCTCAACGCCCGCATTCTGGCGGGCCTAGTGGTTGGACTGGGTATCGCCTCGATGCATTATCTGGGCATCTACGCCATCAGGATCGATGCCGATTTCCGGTGGTCGCAACCGATGGTGATCGCATCCATCCTGCTCATAGCCGCTCCAGCACCGCTTGCCTTTCATTTCGCCCTCGACCGGCGTGGATACGCGACCGGGGTGCTCGCGGCCTTGTCCATACTCAGCGGCATATTGTCGCTCCATTTTGCCGGCATGGCTGCGCTATCCCTGCGCCCCAACCGTCTTGAGGAAAGCGGAGGGCTTCTTCTTTCCACTCCGCAAATGGGCTTGGCCGTCGCCATTGTTGCATTGGGCGTCCTGACCGTCAGCATCATGGCGGCACTGTCGAGCGCACGACTGCATGCTGCCGTCGGGGCTAGCGAGCGCGAGTTCAAGGTTCTTGTCCAAGGCATCAGCGATTGCGCAATCTATATGCTGGACCGGGACGGTCGCGTCGCTTCATGGAATGCCGGCGCACAGCGCCTGAAGGGCTATAGCAGCACCGAAGCCATGGGGTTGGAACTGTCCTCCTTCTACTCCGAAGAGGATCGATCGGCGGGCCTGCCGAGACGCGGCATAGAAACAGCGCGGCAAGATGGTAAATTCAATGCGGAAGGCTGGCGCTATCGCAAAGACGGCAGCCGATTTTGGGCTCATGTGACGATCGAGTCCGTCTTTGACGAAACAGGACTCTTCCGTGGCTTCGCCAAGATCACGCGCGATATGACCCGAATGAGGGAAGATCAATTGCGGTTGGAGGAGACGCGATCAAAACTCGACGTCGCCCTGTCCAACATGCATCAAGGCCTCTGCCTCTTCGACCAAAATGGGCACCTGACATTGGCAAATGACAGGGTGAGCACGCTGTTCGACGTCTCTCACGAGCAATGCCCGCCTGGAACCGCTTTCGAGGAACTTGTTCGGATTGCGGTAGCAAAGCGCACCGGAGGCGCGGTCGCAGTAGAGGCACTGGAAGAAACTCTGGCCCGACACCGGGCCTGTATCGAAAATCCGGATGGCGGCGTTCTGATTGCTGATTTTGCGGATGGCTCGACCTTCTCCATTGCCCATCATGCGCTGCCAGATGGTGGCTGGGTGTCCACCTTCGACGATATCACGGATCGTCGTCGGGCGGAGCAACGCATCGAACACATGGCACTGCATGACGAACTGACGGGTCTGCCGAACAGATCGAGCTATAATGACAGTCTCGATCTCGCGCTCAGCCAGGCAAGTCGAAATGGCGGAAAGGTCGCCGTGATCGGCATCGACCTTGATCGCTTCAAGGAAGTGAACGATGTGCATGGCCATTCAACGGGCGATGCAGTCCTGCAGGAACTGGCTCGACGCATGCTAGGCCAATTGGGTCGAGGCGAGGTCGTCGCCCGCTTCGGCGGCGATGAGTTTGCCGCGTTCAAATCGTTTGAAAATGACGATGCCCTGGACAATTTCATCTCCCGCCTGGAACGCTGCCTGGTCGAGAAGATCGAAATGGATGGCCTCTCCATCCATCCTGGCGCAAGCCTTGGCATCGCCATTTTCCCAACGGACGGCTCCCGCCGAGAGCCATTGGTAAACAATGCCGATCTCGCCATGTACCGGGCAAAAGCGACTATTGGTCGTCAGGTCTGCTTCTACGAACAGGGCATGGACGAGGCCGCGCGCGCCCGCCGCACGCTCGCCAATGATCTACGCGAGGCTGTCGCACGCAACGAGTTCAGTTTGGCATATCAGGTCCAGAAATTGGTCTCCACCGAGGCCGTGGTCGGATATGAGGCGCTGTTGCGCTGGCAGCATCCACGCGATGGCTGGATCTCTCCGGCGGAATTCATCCCGATTGCCGAGGAAAGCGGGGAAATTCTGGCCATTGGCGAATGGGTTCTGCGTCAGGCGTGCCGTGATGCCGCCAACTGGCCTGAACCCTGGCGTGTGGCGGTCAACCTGTCGCCGGTACAACTCATGCATGTCGATCTCATCCAGATTGTCACATCGGCACTTCTGGAGAGCGGGTTGCCGGCGCATCGATTGGAACTGGAGATACCCGAAACCGCCCTTGTCAGTGACAAGGCCCGTGCCCTGCATATTCTGCGTCAAATCAAGGCGATTGGCGTTTCCATCGCGATGGACGATTTCGGCACCGGCTATTCGTCGCTCGATACGCTCAACTCCTTCCCTTTCGACAAGATCAAGATCGACCGTTCCTTCCTGCTGGATTCGGAAACCAGCCATCAGGCTCGGGCGATCATTCGTGCGGTCCTTGCGCTGGGACATAGCCTTGAAGTGCCAGTTTTGGCCGAAGGACTGGAAACCGAGGATCAGCTTCGGCTCCTTCGCACCGAAGGATGCGATGAAGCGCAAGGCTATCTATGGGGAAGGCCTACCATGAGCCCTAGCCTGGAACCCGAGCGCGCGCCCCTGAAAATCGAGGCTGCCTGACACCATCCACGACGCGCTGTCACGCCGCCTAATGAGCACAACCCGATTGCCGCGCCGTTTTCCCACAACGAACCGATAGGATCGGATCTTGTCCGACCTTTCACGCAACCAGTGCAATAGCCGACGGTCGACTGATCGTAGGCGCAAACGAGCGTGGATCGGCAGCATCTGGTCGTTCCTGACAGGTTTCCAAGACAGGAACGATCGAGCGGCGGAAAATTCAAGATGAAATATACGCGCCACAATATTGCAATAACAACGGCCTAACCGCGCCCCGTCGGCCTTGGAGCCTTGGGGAGAACCACCACATGTCACGTTCATCGCGCATGCTTTGCGCGCCGCTTCCGCTCGCCATTTTTGCGCTGGCCCTGTCGTCGCCGGTCCAGGCGCAGAGCGTCGCACCGGCCGCCGATCAGGCTGTACCTGCCGATGGTCAGGACGATAGCGCAATCGTCGTCACCGGCACCTATGCCCGCAGCCTGGCAGCCGCGACCGAGACGAAGCGCAAGGCCGCCTATGGCGTCGATTCCATCGCATCCACCGACATCGGCAAGTTCCCGACCCAGAATGTCGCCGAAGCGCTGCAGCTTATCACCGGTGTCGCGATCACCCGTCCGCGCGGCGAAGGCCTTTATGTCAGCGTCCGTGGCCTTGGCCCGCAATTCCAAAGCACGCTGGTGAACGGCCGCACCGTCGCGATCAACGACCTCATCGAAAATGGCGGTGCAGCCGGACGCCAGTTCCGTTTCGAGATGCTGCCGGCCGAATTCGTGTCGCAGATCGACGTCGTGAAGACGCCGACCGCCGACATGACCGAGGGGGCGCTGGGCGGCAATATCGACGTCAAGACCTTCCACCCGCTGGACGTGGGTAACAAGACCACGGTCAATCTGCGCGGCACCTACACCAGCATGACCGACAAGGTGCGACCGAACGCCACCGTGCTGACCAGCTTCAAGACCAGGGACGGTCAGTTCGGCTTCATGGTTGGCGCCCAATATTGGGCCAAGTCGGTGCGCAACGACCGTTTCTACAATACCGGCTGGAACCTGAACAAATTCGTGCAGCCTGCCAATCCGGTTGCGGGCGCCGAATATCTGCCTGCCGGTTATTACACGCCGACCCGCACCCGTCCCACGATCGAAACCGAAGACCGCAAGCGTCTTTCAGGCCTGATCTCGGCCCAGTGGCGCCCTTCGGACGAACTGGAAACGACGCTGGACGTGTCGCTGACGCGGCTGGACGTCGAATATGACGAGTTCGGCCTCGACATCTATCCCGACGATCCGGGCACCTATCTGGTGCCGGGGTCGGTGACGCTGGACGGCAATACGGTCACCAAGGCGACGATCAACAATGTCCGCTTCATGGCCTCGCGCGAATATAGCCTCAACCGCCACGACCTGATCAATGTCGGTCTGAAGCAGGTGTGGAATCCGGGCGACTGGCATGTTTCGGCCAATGCCAACTGGTCCTATGCCCATAGCTTCCACCCCAGCTATGCCGAAGGCACGGTGCGCAGCCGCATGCAGATCATCGCGCCGCTGACCTATGACGCGTCGGGCGGGTACAAGGTCGCGCCGACGCTCAGCACGCCGGTCGACGTCAGCAATCCGGCCAATTACATCTATTATCCGTTCAACATCGCCCCCAAGAACAGCAAGGACTGGGACACTTATGCCCGCCTTGACGTGGGCCGCGACCTCAACGGCTTCATCACCAAGATCCAGGCCGGTGGCGAATATCATTGGCGCAAGCGCGACTATTGGCGCCGCGACTTCACCGTGAACATCACCGGCAACCCGCCAATCTCGCAGGTCGTGCCGGGCGGCTATGAAGCACTGCCCTTCGATGATGCCTTCTCGAACATTCCGGGCAATTTCCCGCGCAACTGGGCAACGCCCATCACCAGCGCCTTCTATGACACGCTGTTCACCGATGCGATCGCCAACGCGCCGCTGACGGCGGGCGACATGCGCGCTTCCTATGTCGTCACGGAAAAGATCCTTGGTGGCTATGTCCGCGCGGATTATGGTTTCGATCTCGGCAGCGTGGGCATCACCGGCAATGTCGGCCTGCGCTATGTCCACACCGACCAGGTGGCGAGCGGCACGCTGACACTGGGCACCACGCCGACCCCGGCGAGCTTCCCCAAGACGTTCAACAACTGGCTGCCCAGCTTCAACCTGCGCGCCGAACTGACGCCCAGCCTGATCGGCCGTCTGGCGGCCAGCCGGGTGCTGACCCGCCCGAACATGACCCAGACTGCGCCGCAGATCAGCGTGTCGACCGATGCCCCGACCGCGAGCGGCGGCAACCCGGACCTCAAGCCGTTCCTGGCGACGCAGTTCGACGGTTCGCTGGAATGGTATTTCCGTCCCAATGCGTCGCTGACCGGCGCGCTCTTCTACAAGAAGATGGATGATTATATCACCGCGCAGAACGTCAACACCGAGATTCCGGGGCGTGGCACGGTGCTGCTGAGCACCCAGGTCAATGGCGGCACGGCCAAGGTCTATGGCATCGAGGCGGCTTATAATCAGGTGTTCGATTTCCTGCCGGCCCCGTTCGATGGCCTGGGGTTCCAGGCGTCCTACACCCATACAGAAGTGGAATCGAACTATACCGCCGGTGCGCGTCCGATCGTCGATCAGTTGATCGGCCTGTCGAAGGACAGCTACAATCTTGTCGGTTTCTACGACAAGGGACCGATTTCGGCACGCCTGTCCTATGTATGGCGCGGCGAATATCTGTCCGGCAATGGCAGCACGACCCAGACAGAATCCTATGTGGCGCCGTTCGGATCGCTCGATGGCAACCTGTCCATCCGGGTGCTGCCCAAGACGCTGGTCAGCCTGGAGGCGATCAACCTCGCCGGGGCTAGGGCCTATTCCTACAATGGCATCAAGGAGCGGTTCAACGAGATCCAATATTATGGCCGCACCTTCCTGTTCGGCATCCGGACCGAATTCTGATGCGCGGGATCGGACCAGCCATCGCCCCTGCCATCGCCCCTGCCATCGCTCTTGCCACCGCCGCGCTGACCCTGGTCGGCGCGGCGGCCCCCCGGGCCATGAACGATATCCAGGTGGTGGGATCGCATAACAGCTTCAAGGCGCGGATACCCGCGGCGGTCATGGCCAGGATCAGGGCGATCGAGCCGCGGCTCGCCGATGGGCTGGACTATTATCATCTGCCACTCACCCAGCAGCTGGATGCCGGCGTTCGCCAGCTTGAACTCGACATCTTCGCCGACCCGCAGGGCGGTCGCTATGCCGATCCCAAGGGCGAGCAATGGGCGCGGGACGCCGGCGAACAGACCGGGTTCGACCGCCAGGCGATGCTGAAGCCCGGTTTCAAGACGTTCCACATTCCCGATGTCGACTATCTCAGCACCTGCCCGGCGCTCGTCCAATGCCTGGCCGAGGTCGATCGCTGGTCACGCGCGCACTCCGATCACCTGCCGATCATGATCACCATCAATGCGACCGACACGCCGTCGAACCGACCGGGGATCAGCAATCCGATCGGACTGGACGACAAGGGGCTGCTGGATGCGCTCGATGCCGAAATCCGATCCGTCCTGCCGGGCAAGCGGCTCATCACGCCCGATGAGGTGCGCGGCAAGGCCAGGACGCTGCGCGATGCGGTGCGCACCCATGGATGGCCCAGCCTGGATGCCGCGCGAGGCCGCATCTACATCATGCTCGACGTGCGCGATGCGGTCTCCAACGTCTATCGCGATGGCCATCCTTCGCTGGCGGGGCGGGCGATGTTCGGCTGGTATCCCGACGATCAGCCCGAATCCGCGATCCAGATCGTGCAGGATCCGCTGGTCGATGGCGCCAAGATCAGCGCATGGGTGAAGCAGGGCGTCATCGTGCGCACGCGGACCGATGCCAATACGGTGGAGGCACGTGTCGGCGATCATCGCAAGGCACAGGCGGCCATGGACAGCGGCGCCCAGGCGGTCAGCACGGACTATTATCCCGGCGCGCCCGATCCGTTGCGCAGAGGCTTTTCGGTGACGCTGCCGGAAGGCGCAATGGCGCGGTGCAATCCGGTCCGCATTGTTGCGGGTTGCGCGGCCCTACCTTGCGTTTGCGCTGACTGATTTATCACCTTCGGTGTCGCGCATAGACTCATGATGCCCGGCGTCCTGGACAAATTTGAGCCAGTATCTGGCGGTGGCGCAGTTGATCTTGCGGTGGCCGCGCATGCGCTCGATGCGGCTGCGTTGCTTGTAGAGCACCCCGTTCATGCTCGACTTTCACTGGCAAACAGCGCGTCGGATTTAAGGATTTCTTCGAGATGAGCCGTTTGGCTTCCTCTTTATCCTTAGCCCACAGGAACAGCATGATTTCATGCTTACCGAGGGTGGCGCGCTTTTTATCGGGCACGATCCGCCGAAAATAAGAAACTGCGCCGCCATTAGCGAAATAGGACTGGATACTTCGATAACTGTTACAGATGTAACAGACGTCCGCAAAAAGTCCTTATCTTTCAACGAATTCCAGGCCTTTCAACAGCTTGGAGACAATGGTGGGCCCGGCATCTACTTAGAACGACGTTTAACACTTTGAAAAACAACGATTTTATAAAAATATCCATGAAGGATACCCCCGCGGATACCCCCAGTACAAAATAGTATACAATTTTTTAGCGATGTATCAGCCATCCAAAAATATACTATGAGACCGGCTATTACTGAAATCGGATTTTCTTATAATTTGAACATTGCGGCGTGAAATCTACGCGTGTTTGGATAAGGGGCCGAACGTGAGGGACGGCCCCTTATCGATATTTCAGGCCAGGCTGTGCTTGAGCTGGCTCATCTTATCGTGCCCTTGACGCACGGAATGAAAAGCGCGCTCGACGACCTGACGCGACGCCGGATCAAGATCGGCGTGCCCCAAGGCATCTTCATACTTGGCTTTGATGTGGTCTTCGCCTCGCTCGACTTCCTGGATGATCGCCTTGTCATCCTTACCTGTGATAGCCTGCTTCAAATCCATGAATGTGCGGTGAGCTGCCGCCAGGAAGCTGCTATCGCTCTCCGGATCGCCGCCGAGGCGACGCACCTCGGCCTGCAGTTCAGTAGCGGCGGCACTGCGGTCGCGCGCGAACTCGGCGAACATGGTAGCGAACTGCGTGCTTTCCGCATCCTTCGCCGCATCCTGATAGCCCTTCATGCTGTCCAGGGTAACCTGAATAAGGCTGTTCAGCGTCGAAACGGTTTTCTCAGTGCTCATGATGCTCTCCTTGTTAGAAGCCTTACAACTGTCCGATCGACGACCCGATCCTGCTAGTCGTTGCGCCAATTCGATCAGTAGCAGCTGGATCGTGGCGAATGGAAATTTTGGTTCGCCACTGTGCTGACACGTCAACGGCGTTAGACGACGGTATTTGGAACCACTGCGTGGCTCCCCTCCTCGCTACCCTCGATCGTGCCGCCAAAAAGCATTTTCAGTTTCCCGCTGAGCGACATGTCCGTTTCCCACAATTCCGCGTCATCGATGTCGAAGCGAAGGAGCGCGAGGTTGGGATCATTTTTGCCTCCCGGAAACCATGCCTCGACGGTTTTAGACCAGAGCTTGTCGATCATGGCCGGATCATTATCGACGGTGACATTGCCAGACAGGCACGCAAAGAAATCTTGTCCCTTGGAGACGAATTGCGCCATCGCTGGCCCGCCGGTTGCCAAACGATTGTCCTTGCCGATGAAGAACCAGATTGTGTCGACCTGATCCTTGTCCAATTGCGCGGTTAGAGGCTCCGAATGGCTTCGACCATCCGCCAGACCGACCATGAGAAATGGCCCTTTCTCGAGCTTGTCCCACATATGCTGTTTCAGTTTGTGCGTATCGACTGGCATGCTACTCTCCTTCTTTCGCTCCCTTCAACGCTAGGAAAGTGGCTAAGTTGCGCCGCGCAGGATGTAGATCTGGGCCTAAACCGAGATCGTAAACCGTTCCCGATGACCCCAACTTCCTACGCTCGCGCAACCGCCTGGACGAAACGAGCGTAAACGCGGGATTTCAGGCCAAGCTTTTTACTTTAGGATCCAAGTTTCCGCGTCGGCCTCATTATCAAAGAATTTGACGCCCTGGCGATCGGTCAATCGCTGCGCCTGAAGGCGAGCCAGGGTAGAATTACAAACGAAAGCAAGGCGTCGCGAGCGCACATCTGCCGACGCAAGTAGAGAGGAAAACGCTTCCACGACCGCCTGAGGCTGAATTTTCATGTTTCTGATATCTACCAAAGTCAGATGCCCAGGTGCTCTGAGCTTCAGCAGCATTTCGCGATACCTAGCCGAAAAGCGATGAACGTCTGCCTCATCGAAAAACCCCGACATCTCCACGCGCATCAAATTGTGCTGAATATCCGCATGAATTGCGAAGACCGCATCCACTCCCATTCTCCTAAACACGTCGCGATCGGCATTATGCAGCTTTCCAAGATGTTCCGTAATATTTTAGTGAAAGCCTTGAACCGTCGGCGATCTCAACGTCGCAGAATTTTCCATACCACTTGCGAATATCGCGGGCTTGCAATCACCTCGCACAAATTCTTGTGCGTTTATTGACCCAGCAACCTTCTTCGAACGTTACGGTTCCAAGAGAATCCATAGCCTTGTCGTCGTCGGGATCCGCATTCCAGCTGGCGGCTCCCTTCCCTTCACCGTCGACTATGACAACGGCAAAATGTGAGTTTTTGGGCTTGCCCGAGCTCCACGCGTTCAAAGTGTAACCGCCGTCTCCCATTGGATAGACTTCGCATTTTTCGTTGACGTGAACCTTGCCTTCAACCTCGAACCGACAATATCGCATTTCGGAGCGGGGAACATCGGCTACTCCTGCGTTGGCCGCTTCTTCCGGCCGGGCATACGGTGCACTCTCCTTCTTGGCCTTCGCAACATTAGAAACGGTGTTGCTGACGCTCGCCCTGCCCGATACCTGTTCGCTCTGATTTGTTACGGAACCGCCACAACCAGCAAGCAGGGTAAGCACGCTGGACCATATGGCGAGGTAGCCGAAACGGTCTTTGTCCATTTTCTTGCCCTCCATTCTTCTCTCCCGTGAACTATCCACCGGCGTTCACAGGATAAAGTGGCGCGCGATGACGCGACTTCGCAATCAGGTAGAGCACCAAGCTATGCAGCCCGCCAAACGGACAGTTAAGTTACGAAAAACCTTCAGAAACCAACATAGATTAAACGCTTCGTTAATCCTCTCTTTGCTTTCCTGGGTGTAGGAGGCGTCTCGAAATTGGAGATGATATGAAGCGCCTACTCTACATCAGCACGGCCCGTTCCATCTTGCATGCGCCCGAGCTTGACGACCTTCTCCTCAAAGCGCGCGAGGCAAATTCCCGTGTCGGGATCACCGGCCTGCTGATTGTAGGCGGACGCCGCTTCCTTCAAGTGCTTGAAGGTGCCGACGAAGCTATTGCCGCGACATATGAGCGAATAAGGCATGATCCCCGTCATTTTGCTCTTGTTAAGCTCCACGACAAGGAGGTCGGGTCAAGGGCGTTTGGGTCGTGGGCAATGGGTTTCGAGCAGGTTGTAGATGCGGCCGGTTCGGTTAGCGGTTCGTTGGAAGAGCAGGTCAACGCCCTGGTTGCCCCTATCTCAGACCCTACGTTGCGCGCATATTTTACGGGTTTTGCGAAGACGCATGCTGCGAACTGACCGGATGTCAGCATCCAGCATGCAAGACCGGGACATTGTGTCTGTAGACGACAGCAGCGCTTCTCACCCGAGCAAGGGGGGTGGCTGTTCATGATGTCTGATATTGTGTCTCGCCAATCAGTCCGTGGCAGGATGAGCGATTCCTGAAGCATTATCTCCAATAGCATTTACAACATTCTCATCGATTCGCTCCGGTGCCGTAACAATCATTCGACGTCCGGCATCGATCTGCTTCATGCCCATCATGCGGGCAGCCATCCTTTCAGGCACATGCCAGCTTTCTGGCAAGGATCGAGCTACGGCGCCGGGCAGGGTCGTCCAAAGCAGAATGCCGGACAGGAACCCGCCCAGGCAGAATAATATTACTTGAATCTCCTGCTCGGCCGCTCCGCGTCCGCGCGCTATCATCCGGTCTATCTGCGAGGCCTTCCGAGAAAACCCGTCTTGCGCTTCATGCAGCATCGTTCTGTCTTCCGCCCTCGCTATTTGCGCAGATGCGATGATCCGCTCCACCAGCGCTTCAGGCGTCATCTCCATCGCCGGACGGCTCTGGATCATGTCGAGCTTATGCGCATGCACGCCGAGCGATTTGTTGATTTGCGCCAATGTCGCGCTGTAATCGGGGATCTTCTCCCTCGCAGCTGTAAGGCCTTCAAGCGCGTGACGCAGGAGGCTCAGTTCCCGACGCACAGCATCAAAAGCTTCTACGGGATCATCCTGTTGGGGGTCTTGTTGGATCATGGTTGGAGCCTAGAGCCAAAGGCCCCGGCCTAGCGAGCGGCCGAGATGATGCTGGAAATCCTGCGACAGCGATCGGCCGCTTTGGACGGAAAGACCGACCTCCTACGTGCGATTGCGCAGCAGCAGCAGCTTAAACTGTGTATCACGTTCATGGTGCCAGTTCGCCATTTTTCACGCTCCCGCTGCAGGGCGATATATTTTGAGGCATGGTTGGCTTTGTGCTGATGACATCCGTCAACGCGCCGCGCTGTGCGGCATAAGATTATGGGTCCTTCGCAAACCCTCGTCATCCGCACAAGCTACCACAAACTGAATATACTCGGTTCGATGGGATTGCACGCCGTTACCCACCATGACGCCGACCACTTTCGCGTTTTGATACAGATCTGATCACCTCAGCCGCTGTTGCGCAGCGCGGTCGCGATCGCATTGATCGACAGTTCGATGCCTTCCTTGATCCGGGCATCATCCTCGCCAGCGCGATAGCGCTTGAGCAGTTCAACCTGCAGCAGATTGAGCGGCTCGATATAGGGAAGCCGCAGCCGGATCGACGTCTCGGTCGTCGGGCTCCTTTCCAGCAGGCGCGACTGGCCGGTGGCCGCCAGCAGCCCATCATGGGTCAGCGACCAGCCTTCGCGGATACGCCCGAACAGCGTTTCCGCCTTGGCCTGGTCCGCGACCAGCGGCAAATATCGCGCCGCAATGCCCAGGTCCGACTTCGCCAGCACCATCTCCAGATTGGCCAGCGCCGACTGCAGGAAGGACCAGTGCTGCGCCATGTCGGCCAGCAGCGCCTTGTCCTCGAACGCGGCGATCGCATGGCCAAAGCCATACCAGCCCGGCAGCATGACGCGGGCCTGTGCCCAGCTGAACACCCAGGGAATGGCGCGCAGATCCTCGATCGCGGTGCTCTTGGTCCGGCTCGCCGGACGCGACCCGATCTTGAGGCCGGAGATTTCCTGGATCGGGGTCAGCTGGCGGAAGAATTCCTTGAACCCCTCGGTGCCGTAAACCAGGTCGCGATAGGCGGTGAAGGCGTTTTTCGACAGCTCGTCCATCGCCGCGGCAAAGCGGGCGGCATCCTTCGCCGACACGCCTTCGGGTTCCAGGCTGGCGAGCAGGGTCGCGCTGGTCATCGCCTCCAGATTGGTCATCGCCACGTCGCGCGTGCCGAACTTGGCGGCAATCACCTCGCCCTGTTCGGTGATGCGGATGCGCCCCTGCACGCTGCCGCGCGGCTGCGCCTGGATCGCCTTGAAGGCGGAACCGCCACCGCGCCCGACCGCGCCGCCGCGACCATGGAACAGCTGCATCGCCGCCCCGGCCTCGGCGAAAACCGGCTCCAGCGCCTGGCTCGCCTTGTAGAGGCTCCAGGTCGAGGTGATGTAGCCGCCATCCTTGTTGCTGTCGGAATAGCCGATCATCACTTCCTGATGGCCGCGCGCCTGCACCACCCCGGCAATTTCGGGCAGGCCGAAATAGGCGGTCATGATCTTGGGCGCGGCCTCAAGGTCGCCGATCGTCTCGAACAGCGGGATCGACATGATCGCCGCCTTGGCCGGGTCGCCATTTTCCGGCGCGCGCCACAGCCCCGCTTCCTTGAGCAGGATATTGACCTCCAGCATGTCGGACACGCTTTCGGCCTTGGAAATGATATAATGGGTGATGCACTGCGGCCCATAGGTGCGGTGCGCCTCAGCGGCGGCATGGACGATCGCCAGCTCCGACGCCGTTTCCTCGGAATATTCCGAAAAGCGCGTGCCGAGCGGCCGGTTGGTCGCCAGTTCCTTGCGCAGCAGGGCGATGCGGGCAAATTCGTCCAGCCCGGCATAATCCGCCTCGACCCCGGCGACCTTCAGCAGTTCGGCGACGACGCGCTGATGCACATCGCTATTCTGCCGCATGTCAAGCGTGGCGAGATGGAAGCCGAAGGTTTCGACCGCGCGGATCAGCCGGCCGAGCGCGCCGCCAGTCGACAGCGCGCCATCGCCCTCGCTCGCCAGCCCCTGCGCCACGGTGACGAGATCGCGGCGGAAATCGCCCGGCGCGGCGTAGGGCTCGCCCTTCAGCGCCGACGGGCGCGGCGGCGCCTTGCCGACCAGATGGACATAGCTGGTCGCCAGCCGCGCATAAATGCCCGAAATGGCCCGGCGATAGGGCTCGTCCTGCCGGCTGGGCGATGCGTCGCCGCTCGCCTCCGCCAGCGCCAGCACCGCTTCGGGCACATGGGCGAGTTCGGTCGAGACCGACAGTTCCGCGCCCAGCGCATGGATCGATTCCATATAATAGGCCAGCGCCGCCTCGCAGCCCCGGCCCAGCGCCGATCGCAGCTGCGGCGCCTGGACGAACGGGTTGCCGTCACGGTCGCCGCCGATCCAGTTGCCAACCCGCAGGAAGCTGTGCGGTCGCGCACCCAGCACCCGCTCCCACCGGCCATAAAGCGCCGGCAGCGTCGGCAGAAAGATGTCGCGGAAATAGGTCAGGACATTGTCGATCTCGTCCTGCACGAACAATTTTTCGCGGCGCAGCGGCCGCGTCTGCCACAACAGCGCGATCTGGCGGAAGATCGCCTCGTCCAGATTCTCGCCGTCATCCGTCTCGGTCCGTCCGGCATCCTTGAGCTGCATCAGGTCGGCAATGCGATTCTTGTGGTCGATCATGCTCTTGCGCCGCACCTCGGTCGGGTGGGCGGTCAGCACCGGCACGATCAGGCTGTGCGACAGCAATTCCAGCACCGCATCCTTGCCGATGCCATGCGATTCGAGCTTGGCTACCGCCGACGCGACATCGGCGCCGGGTTCTGCCGCCACGCCCTGCCGATCCTCGGCCAGATTCGCGAGCATCGAGAACAGCATGAAGCCGCGGGTGAAGTTGAGCGTATCATCGAGATTGAGGGCATCCAGGCCCGTGTCGGTCAGGTCGGCACCCTGCAGCCCGCGCGCACGGTCGACCGAGGCGGAGCGGATATATTCGGTCTGCTTGTAGAGTTTCTCCCCGCCATAGGCCCGAATGACATCGCCCAGCAGGCGTCCCAGATAACGAATGTCGGGATTCTGCGTGATCGCAGGCGCCTTGGAAAGGCCCGCGGAATTATCTTCAGTTCGGCGACGACCCACAGCTTTTTCTCAGCTCCTAAAATCTATTTGATGGCTAACATGAGAGCCGGCCCATGGCATTCAACGCGTATTCGTATTCACAAGGCTCGCTGGAATAGCGCGATCGATGCCAAGAGCGCGCGCACAGTCAGAGCAGGATCATAGCGAGGACCTTCATCGCGCATGAAAGCATGGGCGGCATTGAACTCCAGCCATTCATAGTTCGCCCCGACGGCCTCAAGCCGCGAGCGGATCCTTTCGCGCCCTTCAAATGGAATATGAGGATCCTGCCGTCCCCATATGAACAGCGTCTCAGCGCGTAGCTCGATCAACCTGGCAAATGTATCGTCGCTTCGTCCTTCCCCCAATGTTCCGCTATGGACGTCCGTTGGATAGAAACAGGCTGCAGCCTTCACTCGAGAATCCAATGCGGCACGCAAGGCCAGATGGCCCCCAAGGCATTTACCGATCGTGCCGACGTGTCCGGTCGACGACGGATGAGCAGTCAGGAAATCAAGACCCGCACGGGCATCTGCATCGAAGGCACCGACTGGCTTGAGAAACTTGAGCGTATTGCCTCTGTCGGTCCCTTCAGAATTATATGGCAGGACCGTGCCCGCCTTTTCATATTCATGATAGACTTCCGGAACGGCCACCAGGAACCCGTGTCCGGCTAAAAATGCAGCGATCCTTCTGATTGGTGCCGTGACCTGATATATTTCCGAAAAAAATAGTAGAGCAGGAAACCGCCCCTCTCGAGCAGGGCGAAAAAGATGGATGCGCATCAAGCCACCCATATCGGTCACAACATCTTCAACTTCGTCGCCGAGAATAATCATAATTCCCCATGAACTTGCTTCAGACTGCCACGTAGTCTTTTGTTGAAGACTGCGCATAGGCCCATTCAAAACCGCGTGGGATAGTCTTTGAATACGTCAACCTAATAGATCGGATGATGAATCGATTCCAGAAGTCCGCTCTCGTGGTTTTGAGGGTGAGACAAGCACCTCACCCCCTACAACAATGCACCTGGATTACATTTTGGACCTGACACCCAGGCTGAAATAACGCCCCTCAACCCTAAGATCGCGGGGAAAATACTGAGTTTCGTTATAATAGCGATAATTGTTGAACGGCTTGCCCAGGATATTGCTCACATTGCCGACGATCGTAATTCCCTTGATCGCTTCATAGGAGGCGGAGAAATCGAGGCGCGAAATGCCGCGGGTAATTTCCCCGGCATATTGATCCTCGTTCGAGTTCCGGTTGTAGCTGTTGATGTAGCTCGAACGGTGATTGTAGGACAGACGCGCAGATACCGGTCCCTTCTCGTAGAATCCGGTCAGATTATAAGCCCATTTCGAAAGGCCGGTAATCCGTACCTGGCGAGCGCCTTCGCCCAGCACCGTTGGAAGTGCATTGGTGCCGTCGAGATAGGTGACGTTGGCCTGGACGCCAAAGCCGGACAGGAACCCTGGCAGGAAATCGAAGAAGGTCTGGAAGGACGCTTCGGCCCCTTTGATTTCGCCCTTACCGGCATTTTCCGGGCGGTTGATCTGGATACGGCCATAATCCGGGTCCATCACGTCCCGGGTGTAGTTGCTGATGAAGCCCTGGAGATCCCGGTAGAAGACTGCGAGTGTCGCCGACCCATTTTTGGAGAAATAATATTCGAGCGTCGCGTCATAATTTTTCGACGTCAGCGGCTTGAGGTTCGGATTACCGCCGTTGCCAAATGCGGCATATTGCGGCGGCGAGCCGTCAGGACCAGGGCTGTTACGGGTAATGTTGAGGGATGGGTTGAGTTGGCCGAAACTCGGCCGCGTCCGGGTCTGGTTATAGGCCAGTCGCACCTGGAATTCGGGCGTCAATCGGATCCGGGTCTGAAACGAAGGCAGGACATCAAGATAGTTCTGGCGCGATACCTGCGGGACGATCTGGGATGTGCCATCAGAGCCGTTTACCCGTGAGAAGCCGGAATAGCGGCCATCGGTGTTGACGACGCGAACGCCGAATGTACCGTCGACAGCGACATCCCCAAGGTCAAACTCATATTTGCCCTGGCCGTACATGGCATAGCTTTTTTCCTTGGCAGTGAAGCCATTGAGCGGATCGAACGGTATTTCCTCGGTCGCGAACTTGGTCACGGCGTCGCGGATACCACCGTCATTGGGGAACATGATCGTCAGTTGCTGCACAGACGCATAGGCCAGCTGCCGCAGCGCTTCCACATTGTCCCGGATGGAACCGCGGGTCGGTGCCAGCCAGTTCTGGAAGCGCTGCGGATCGCCGCGGAAACCATCATTGATGAGTTCAAGCTCGCCTGTCGGCAGGCTCGCGAGCGGGAGACCCAGGCCAGCCGTGTAGGCGTAGCGGTTGTTATTCTGCATGAGCGCAGTGCGGTCGCTCGCCCGAATGCCGACCTGGATCTTGGGCAGCCAGTCAAAATCGGTATCGAGATCCAGGTCGAGCCGTCCCTGCACGCCATCACCCTTGGTGACGAAATGCCGCTGATAATAGCCGCGCCAGATATAGTTGGCGGGGTTCGTCTTGTCGAAGTCACCCAGATCGAAGATGGCCGAACCCTTGACGTCCCATTCAACATTGATCGTCGGCGCGCTGGCGAGCTGGCCATCGACGCTGTCTTCGTCCGCCTCATATTTGCTGTAGGTGTAGGCGAAGTCGCCCGACAAGGTGGCTCGGTCGGTCTTCCATTTGAATCCCAGTGCCGCCTGATAGGTGTCGGTCTGGTCGTCCTGGGTGGACCGGAAGAATTCGGGCACATAGCCGCCGGTCTTGGTGAAGCTTGCCGCCTTGAGGGGCTCGCCTTCGACTAGGACCACATTGCTCAGTGTCGGGGCGATGCCATCGATGCTGCGACGCTCGAAATTGACGTTGAAACCATCGCGAAGAACCTTGCCCCGATAGGCCTGCCAAAGGCCTTCCGCATAGATTTCCAGATCGGGGGTCGGTCGCCACTGGATCGCGCCATTGATCGCGGGCCGATGCCGAACGCCCTTCTCGTAGAAATTGCCGGCATTGGCAGGAAAGCGGAAATTGCCCACGCCTGGCGTCGTAACGGTCATGTCATCGGCGGGGTCATCAGCACCAAAGCCCAGCGGGCTGATGATAGCGGAATCGGCATAACGATCGGCGTTGCGGTAGGTCATCCGGACATAGCTGAAATTGACGAGCGCACCGATCTCGCCGATCGGCGTATCCCAGCGCTTGGTCAACAGGAGGTTGGCGGAAGGGTCGAAGGCCTTGGACTGGTCATTATAGGATCCGCGCACTTCGCCGGCAATTTGCGTGTCCTTGACGTCGAACGGCCGACGCGCACGCAAATTGATCAAGCCGGCAAGCCCTGGCTCGATGAGATCGGACGTGCCCGATTTGTAGACCTCCAAACCTGCGGCCACGCCAGCCGGGAAATCCTGCAGATGCAGTACACGATCATCAGCCGTGAAGAATTCCCGTCCGTTGAAGGTCGTGTTCACGTCCGGAAGTCCACGGACAAGCACCACACCCGCCTCGTCATTATAGCGTAGCACCTGCACACCCACGACGCGCGAGATCGCTTCAGCCGCATTATTGTCAGGAAGCTTGCCGATATCCTCCGACACGATCGCATCGACAATCGCATCGGACTGGCGCTTCATGTCCTGCGCAGAGCCCAGCGCGGCACGATAGCCCGTTACGACAATGTCTGGAACCGACGCGGAATCGATCGTCTCCTCGCCTTTCTTCTTTGCCGAAGCCGCGTTACCGCCTGCATCCTGCGCGATGGCCGGCGCAGCCAGCAGAAGCGATGCGAGCGACGTTGATCCAAGTAGTGCCACTGCCTTGAAATTCATGATTATCCTCCCTTTGTTTATTGCTATGCAGGCCGCGCGAAGCTGCGTTCCGACTGTCCATGCAGCGGAAATTCAAAATCATCCGATGGTGATCGAGCTGTTCAGCTCTCGTGTGGCGTGATCGTCAGCGGGACACCTCCGGCCTGATCGGCCATGCAGTGATATCCATGATTGCAGGTGCGCCGCGCGCAGAAGCGCTCCAGCGCAGGGTTCCTGAACCGCGAAAGAAGCGATCAGTGATCGTCTGCTCACCATCGTTGATGAACAGCTCGACGATCGATTCATCCACAAGCAGGCGAAGAGACACCCTGCCCTTACTCAGGTCAACCGGCGCCACATGACGGTTTGCAAACCCGTCGTGGAAATGTGGGCCAGAGCGCGAACGATCGATGAAGACCTCGTTTACCGTCGGATTGACGCCGATCACCATCTGATAACCCTCGCCATCGGTCAGCGTGATCGCCACCTGCTCGCTTTGTCCCAATGAAAGATTGGCCTGAAGATCAATGGCACCACCCTCGACGGGGAGCGGAACGGGTTCTTCGCCCAGCGACAATTGACGCACGGCCTGTTTGCCGCCTCGCAACTGTTCCAGTTCCTGCACCGGCCGCTGCGTCAGCCGATAGCCCTCGGCGGATTTCCTCAGGGAAATGCTGCGCGGTACAGTCATGATGCCGCGGGCGGGATAGGTGGGTATCGCCTCGGCATAACGCCAGTCATTGGCCCATCCGATCCAGATGCGGCGAGGGTCGTCCTTGGGAAGATCATTCCAGGCGACCGCCGCGTAGAAATCGGCGCCATAATCCGTCCAGACCGGTTCCCCGCCCCACCCTTCGACAGGCGTGAAGCGACGACCATCAAAGTCGCCCACGAAATATTGGCCGCCCGAACCTCCGCCCACAGCCTGGTCGCCCAGATTGACGCTGAGCACCCAGCGCTGCTCTCCGGGTTTTCCGCCTTCGACGGGAAGGAGATTGAGATCGGGGCATTCCCAATTTCGTCCTCGGCCGCCCGCCGGACCGAAACTGCTGGCAAAGGTCCATTGCCTGAGATTGGGTGACGTGAAGATGACGGCGCGATTCTCGGTCGCCATGACAGCGACCATGACCCATGACTTTGTCGGTTCATGCCAGAAGATCTTGGGATCCCGAAATTCCGGCGACCCGACACTCAGCACCTCGCCATGTACGGTCCATGTTCGTCCGCGGTCATTGCTGTAGGCAAGATATTGCGACTGCAGCTTGGCTTTGGGATTATGACCGGTATAGACCGCGATCATCGGCGGCTTGCCGTTGCGTCCCAGGCCGCTGCTATTCTTCCAGTCGATCGCTGCGCTGCCGGAAAATGCCATGACGTCGGCGGTTTCGGGGATTGCGACCGGCAACTCCTCCCAGGTCACAAGATCCCGGCTGACGGCATGACCCCAACTCATATGTCCCCACCGGTCACCGTGAGGATTATATTGATAGAAGAGATGATATTCGCCTTCGAAATAGACCAGACCGTTAGGGTCATTCATCCAGTTGCGCTTGGGTGCGAAATGATATGCCGGGCGAGGATCGGCTCGCTGCGCCTGGGCCGCGGCCGGAACCATCAGAGCTGTAGCGGTCATCAAGAAAAGCGTCCTGATCATGCCTGCGCACTCCCAAGATCCATGTCTTCGAGCGCGACACCGTTGGTTTCGGGCATCGCTTTCCAGGTCCAGATGAACTGGAGCAGCATCATCGCGCCAAAGAAGGCAAAGACCCAACCACCGACCCGGGCTGCAAATACGGGAAAGGCCCAGGTGATCGCAGCAGCCATGACCCAATGGGTCGTGCTGCCAAGCGCCTGCCCCTTGCCGCGCACCGCGCTGGGAAAAACCTCGGAAATGAACACCCAGATGACAGCGCCTTGCGACACGGCAAAGGCGGCGATGAAACCCAACAGACCAACAAGGATCAACGTGCCGTCGGGATCAGAGCTTTCCAGCTGATAGCCCACGAGAAGCAGGGCTACGGCACATAGGATCGACCCGGTGTACAGGAGTGGCTTGCGACCGAAGCGATCGATCAGAAACAGCGCCAAGATGGTAAAAACCAGATTGGTGCCGCCAATGGCGATAGACTGCAGCAGCGCGCTGTCAGAGCCTGCACCGGCCAGTTCAAAGACACGCGGCGCGTAATAAAGCAGCGCGTTGATACCGGAGAGCTGGTTGAACATGGCAATTGCGATGGCGCAGGCGACCGGGCGAGCATAGGCGGCCTGAAACAGGCCCGGTGCGATGGATCGATCAAGACGGGCCTCGGACTCCTGGATATGACGAAGTTCATCCGTCGGATCGAGAAATCCCAGCCTTTTCATGACGCCCAGCGCCTGCGGCCCCCGCCCATGAATCGCCAGCCAGCGCGGGCTTTCCGGCAATAGGAGACTAACGCCAAGGAACAGTGCTGATGGAAGGGTGACGATGCCGAACATCCACCGCCACGCGGTTTGTTCAGGGGCGAGATTGGCGATCAGGTAATTGGATAGAAAAGCAATCAAAATGCCCATCACGATGTTGAGCTGGTTCAGCGCAACAAGCCGCCCTCTGAAACGCGCTGGAGAAACTTCGGCAATATAGATCGGCGTAACCACCGAGGCAGCGCCAATCGCCAGACCTCCCAGGAACCGAAAGGCCAGGAGCGTGCCCCAGCTGCCCGCCAGGCCCGTACCGAGCGACGACACAACATAGCAGATCGCAACTGCAAGCATGACCGCACGCCGACCGAACCGGTCAGCCGGCGCGCCCGCCACCAGCGAGCCGAGTACGGTACCGATCAGAGCGGATGCAACCGTAAAGCCCAGCATGCCATCGCTCAGGCCAAACCGCGCCTGCAGCGCCGAGGTCGTGCCAGAAATCACGGCAGTATCAAAACCGAACAAGAGGCCACCAAGCGCCGCGCCGGCCGCGCTCAGGACGATTGCACCGGTCACCCGAGCGTCGCTCGGCGCTGCCATCCTGTGAGCCGCGTGATCCGATAGGGAAGGACTATGCAAGTGCAGCTCCTGAGAGAGAGGATTGATTGGAAGATGACGGAAGTTCGACAGACCAGTGCATCGGCCACTGGCGTGTCGCGGTCCGATAGGCGAGCGCGAGCGCGCCGGTCAGTCCCGCCGATGCGCCCGCCGTGGGCGCGGCGATATAGTCGTCCATTTCGAGGGCGCGCATGCTGGCGTCATAGCCGGCAAGTTTACCGTTCAGAGCGCGCCGTACGCGCTGGTACATGCCGGGAGACTCCATGACGCCACCGCCGATGATGATACGGTCGGGGCGCACGATGTAGGTCAATGTCGCGCACAGGCCGGCAAGATAGTCCGCTTCAATCTCCCAGCCAGGATGATCTGGGGGAAGTTGCTCAGCTGGAACACCCCAGCGGGCGCGCATTGCTGGGCCGCAAGCCAGACCTTCAAGGCAATCGCCATGAAAAGGACAAATGCCCGCAAAAAGCTCATCGCCCGCAGCACGCGGCAGTCGGATATGCCCCGCCTCGGGATGATTAGCGCCGCCATGAGGCGCACCATCGATCAGCAGACCCACGCCAATGCCGGTTCCAACCGTCACATAACAGAAGGTGTCGAGCCCCTGCCCGCTGCCGAACAGCTTTTCGCCGACTGCCGCACAGTTGACATCGGTATCGAGCGCCATCGGCGCATCGATCGTCCGGGCAAAATGACCAAGCAGGTCGACATCCTGCCACCCCGCCTTGGGCGTCGATGTGATCGAACCATAATCCTGCGCGACTGGATTGAGAGACAGGGGACCAAAGCTGCCGATCGAAAAAGCGGACAACCGTCCCAGGTCGAGTTCGGCCTGCTCGAAGAATGCGGTGGCCGCACCCAGCGTATCTGCAGGGAGCGTAGTGGCGATCCGTTGCTGCCGGATGATGCGCCCATTGCGGTCGGCGATGCCGCAGAGGAATTTCGTCCCCCCCGCTTCGATACCGCCCAGAAGAAGATTGTCATTCTGCATGTTTTACTCGCACGACAAGCTGTTCCGCACCCAACAGGGCCGAGGAGGAAGCTTTAAGGAGGAAGAATTGACTGCGAGCGTGGCGCGCCGCCTGCTCCACACACGACCAGAAGCAGGAGACCTTCGAGGCGCCATGCAATCTGCGGAACAAATTATGTGGATCGGCCTTCACGATCATCCTCTTCCCTGTTCTGCAGCACGTATTCGTGCTTGCAAGCCGCCCTTGCGACTCCATTAAATCTACAAATGTGATTTAGTCTGTCAATCACATTCTTTGCGATTGTGAGAGGGCCCCGTACATCCCAAAAAAATGGGGGAGGATCTGGGCTGAAAGCCCCTCTCCTCCCCCCTTACATTTCCAGCGTGCAGTCTGGAAACTGGGCACTTCCCGTCCGGTTTGGACGAGCTTTGTCGGGTTGGTCAGGCGCTCGCAATCGAAGAAAGGAGAGGTTCTCAGCCGCTGCGCGCCCGCAGGTCCGAATGAAGCCAAGTGACAAGGAACTATGCTGTCCGCTCTGCCATAGTCTCAAGTTCGAATCCGCTACCTGACAGACTAGATCTATCAATGTGATTTAGTCTGTCAAGCAGCTCTTGCCGTCACTCGCCCTTGCCAATTGCAGCAATGCTGTTCCAAAACTACCGCCCCTATCGCGCATCATCTTGCTGCCGGTAAAATGAGCGGAGTCGAAGGTGAATAAGCGTGGCAGCAATGCGGTGGGCGTCCGGCGGTATAATGAGCGCCTCATTCTCGCGACGATACGACGGCTCAACGGTGCCTCCAAAGCCGACCTTTCCCGGATAACCGGCCTCTCACCGCAGGCCGCTGTCCGAATTGTCGAAAGCCTTGCTGAGGAAGGGCGACTGATAAAGGCCGGAAAGCGCACAGGAGGCATGGGACAGCCGTCGATTATCTACCGGATCAACGGAGGCAGTGGTTGCACCATCGGAGCTGAAATCGGCCGCGACCGGCTGGTTTGCACCATGCTCGATTTTGATGGCCGCATCATCGCCTGCGAAAGCACGACCACATCCTATCCCAGCCCCACCAGTGCTGTGGAGCATATCCAACGCTTTGCGCAAAAACATATGCCGCAGCTAAGGGAAGAACAGCGCGAAGGCTTTCTGGGTTTCGGCATCGCCATGCCCTGGTTCATCGGCGAATGGCGCGAAGAGGCGGGCATCGCGGCTCAGCAGGCCGCTGCCTGGGCAGCACCAGAGCTCGAAGAGTTTTTCCAGAAGGAATTGGATGGCCCGGTCATCTTCGAAAATGACGGCAATGCAGGCGCTCTTGCCGAACTCATGTCGGGATCAGCCGCAGGTCTGACCAATTTCCTCTATGTCCATATCGGAAGTTTCGTTGGCGGTGGCCTTATCCTGAATGGAGAGATCAAGCGCGGCAAAAACGGCAATGCTGGGGCTCTTGCCTCAATGCCAATTCCTCAAGGCACCAGCACGGACTTCCTGCTACACGCCGCCTCCCTGTACCAGATGATAACCAGCGGGCAGGACGAACATAATCCGGCTTGGGAAGCTTGGCTGAAACGCTGCGCTGAGGCGCTGGCATTCGTAATTATTAGCGCGAACAGTCTCCTAGACCTTGATGCCGTGGTCATCGGGGGCGGACTATCACATGCCCAGCTACGCACCCTTTCAGAACGCGTCAAAAATACTATCCAAAAGACCGCCCCCCGCGATTTTTTCTGTCCAGAGCTGAAGATTGGCGAGAATGGGGAAAAGGCTCCTGCGATGGGCGCTGGCCTGCTTCCGCTATTCTCTACCTACGCACCAAACCTGATTTCCTTGCTCAAAGTCGATGCCGTCGCCTCCTTGACGGAAGTATAATCCTCAATTCGTCTAAACCAGATGTTCTCATCTTTGGAATTGCAAAGCCGCGCCCGTCACATTCCAATTTAGCCTATCGGCGGCTAAAACACACGATCAGAAAAATGATGATTGCAGATCAATGCAATCATGATGGCATTAGCGGAACAATAGTTGCATCGCATCTACGGTGAATTTGAACCCCAGGATGAAGGCATTCCGGATGTTCCGCGTGCGATCGGGGGCCCCGGTCTGGTCAGTATGCAGAATATATTGCAGGTTGGGCGACAGACGGATTGCCGGGTTGACCTGAAATCCATAGGCCAGCTCCATCATATATTGATGGCGACGAATATCGGCGCGCCCGCCCGCCGCAACCCGCGCGGCGCTCATCCGCTGCATCGCCAAGTCGCTGAAACGCTGATCGTTGATGGCGAAGCCGATCGTGTCCTGATCGCGCCCGGCGAAGGTGCCGGTCTGTACGATCCCCATGCCAAGATAACGGCTTTCCTCGACCTGGCCGGACAGGTTGGTCATCGCCACGCCAAAGATGCTCAGCCCCCGCGGCGAGGCGGGATCGGGACGGGTCAACTGCTGATCGAAGCGAGCATAGAGGCCCGACCGCCCATTCCGCGTCGCCGCCGGCCGCCCGGTCAAAATTGCGATGCCACCCTGATCATCCCGCAGCGGATCGGCATAGTCGCCACGATCAAACCAACCGCCCAGAATATAATGGCTCGGCAGCCGATCATCGGCGGAATCCCGGCTAAAGCTTAATTCCCAGGGTATGATCACCCCGGTCGCATTCTTCGTGCTGAAATTGAAACCATGGTCGCTTGCGCGCTTGCGGTCCGGGTTCACTTCGTAAACGCCGGTATGCAGCATGATCTGCGGCGTCACATGCAGCTTGGCATGGGCCATCCAACTGGATGCCGGGAAATAAGTGAAATTGCTGTTCTTGAAGACGAAGGTCGGGTTGCCGCAGGCCGAATTGGTCTGAAAATGGCAATAGATCGGCGAGTTGAGGAAATGGATATTCGCCTGGCTGCGCCCAGCCTCGATATCCAGTCGCCCGTCCAGGAAGCTCTGCTGCCAGGTCAATATCGCGAGATGGGTATTCTGGGTGCCATAGATTTCCTGCACTGACGTATTATTGCCGATCGCCATGGCGGCCAGATTCTTGCCATGGCGATTGGTGACGGCAAAATGAAGCGTCGCGCCATCGATCCCGATCATCCGGTCAAGATCTAGATCGGCGCCGACATAGACCTGCCCGGCATGGGCCGCGTCGCGGCGAAGCCCGCCCGAGACATTGGTCGCCGCCTCGCCGGTATAGCTGAGCGACAATGTCACCCCCTTCCCTGCCAGCGGTTGCCATTGGGCCGGCGCGTCCGATTGGACCGATGGCGGATCGACATCGGCAACCGCCTGATCCTGTGCCAGCGCGACGGGCGCGGTACAGGCCATGGCGCCGGCCATGCAGGCGGCACCCATCTTCCTGAAATACATGAATAGCCTCTCCGATTATCGTGACGCGTTCGGGGCGTCAGGCCTTGATTTTTGCTATGGGACGCTTGACCAGCCCGACCAGCAGCGCGCTCACCAGCGTGCCGGCCAGAATGGCCAGCGCATAGACGCCGACATGGGTAACCGCGCCGGGGATCGGCAGCACGAACAGCCCACCATGCGGCACCTTTAGCTCCACGCCCATCGCCATGGAGATGGCCCCGGTCACAGCCGAACCGGCCATCAGCGCCGGAATGACCCGCAGCGGATCGCGCGCGGCAAAGGGGATTGCCCCTTCGGTGATGAATGCCAGGCCGAGGACCGCGGCGGCCGCGCCGGCTTCGCGCTCTTCAGGCGTGAAGCGATTGCGGAACAGTCGAGTGGCGAGCGCAACGGCGAGCGGCGGCGTCATGCCAGCTGCCATGGTGGCCGCCATCGGTGTATAGACCTGACTGGCGATCAGGCCGACCGAGAAGGCATAGCCCGCCTTGTTGACCGGCCCGCCCATGTCGAATGCCGACATCGCGCCCAGGATCAAGCCCAGCATCAGCGCACTCGACCCCTGCATGCTGCGCAGCCAATCGGTCAGGAAAGCCAGCGCCGCGGCAACCGGCGTGCCCACGGCATAGAGCATCAGCAGACCGGTCAGCAGCGTGCCGAGCAGCGGCAGGATGAGGACCGGCTTCAATCCCTGCAAATTCTTGGGCAGCTGAATCAGGCGATTGAGCCAGTCGACGCCATAGCCCGCGATGAAGCCGGCGACGATGCCGCCGAGGAAGCCCGCGCCCAGATTGGCGGCCAGCATGCCGCCGATCATGCCCGGTGCAATGCCGGGGCGGTCCGCAACCGAATAGGCGATATAGCCCGCCAGCGCCGGCACCATCAGCACGAATCCGCCCTTGGCGCCGATTTCGAACAGGGCATAGGCCAACGTGCCCTTCGCTGCCGCATCATTGGCGTGAATACCGCCCAGCGCGAAGGCGAGCGCGATCAGCAGGCCACCCGCCACCACGAAGGGCAGCATGAAGGACACGCCGGTCATCAGATGCTTATAGGGGCCGGCGCGCTTCGCGCCCGATGTCGCGGCGGCAGAGTCGGCCGGTTGCGATGCGCTCCCCTCGCCACCCTGTATGGTCGCTTCCGCCAGCGCCCGCTCGATCAGCTTCGCGCCACCGGTGATGGCGGGCTTGGTATTGCCGGCGAAGACGCGCTTGCCGGCAAAGCGGCTGCGATCGACCTCTCGATCGGCGGCGATCAGCACGATGTCGGCGGCAGCGATTTCCTCGGCCGTCAGCGCGTTGCCCGCGCCGACCGACCCCTGCGTCTCGACCCGAATGGCATAGCCAAGCTGGCGCGCGCCTTCGGTCAGCCCCTCGGCCGCCATGAAGGTGTGGGCGATGCCGGTCGGGCAGGAGGTGATGGCGACGATGCGCGGCACGGCGCTCGACACGCCCGCTACCTTGCCCCCGTGCAGCGCGGCGACGGGATCGGCCAGAACCGCCTCCAGCGTCAGGCGGCGATGCGGGCGGTTTTCCGACGGGGCGTCGGCGCCTTCCGGTGCGATCAGCAGCAGATCGCCGTCCGCGTCGCCCGGCAAGGGATTGACGATCCCCTGTGCGGTCCGCAATTCGATTTCGATGGCCTGGCCACTGGCCTTTGCGGCCTTGCGCAGCGCTTCGCCGACCAGGACGCCGGCGACACCGGCTTCGCCGGCATCCACCACCGCGAAAATCCTGCTCATTGCGTCTCTCCCATCAGAATATCCGTCTCCACGCTGGCCGCCAGGGCTTCGATCTCGTCCCTTGTCGGCAGATGCGGTCCGGCACGGCCCAGCTTGCCGACGGCAAAGGCGGTGGATAGACGCGCGATACGATCCAGCCCCGCGCCTTCGATCAGGGCGGCGGCCAGACCGGCAACCATGGCATCGCCTGCACCGACCGTGCTTTCCACACTGTGCGCGGTCAGGCGCGCGCGCAGCATTTCCGAGCCGGTCAGGAACAGTGCGCCCTGCGCGCCCATCGACACGGCGATCAGGTCGACGCCCCGGTCCAGCAAACCGCGCGCGACGTCGGCGATCTGATGCGGCGCATCGACCGGACCATCATGCCATTCGGCCAGTTCATGCAGATTGGGTTTCAGGATGGTCGGCAGAACCGGGCCGGCGAGTGCATGGCGAAACGCCGGGCCGCTGCTGTCGAGCAGGACGAGAGCGCCCCGCGCCCGCAGCATGGCGGTAAGGGAGGCATAGATATCGGTCGGACAGCCGGGCGGCAGGCTGCCCGAGAGGATGACGAGATCGCCGGCCCCAACCTGTTCATCCAGCGCCGCAATGACGGCATCGATGCGCGCTTCGGTTGCCGGGGCGCCATTCATGTTGATGTCGGTCGTGCCATGGACATCGACCAGCTTCAGATTGACGCGCGTGCTACCGCCATGGCGCTGGCAGCGGTCGATGATCGACTTTTCGGCAAAAAGCGCATCGAAGGGCGCCACATTGGCGCCGCCCAACAGGCCCATGACGGTGACGGGCACATCCCAGTCGGCCAGGCAACTGGCTGCGTTGATCCCCTTGCCGCCGGCATCCTGCCGCACGGAACGCGCGCGATGCACCTCCCCGGGAACGAGACGGTCGAGCATGACCGTCTGGTCGATCGCCGGATTGAGCGTGACGGTGAAGACGGCCATCATGCCCCCTCCCCATCCAGCGCGCGCACATCGGCGGCGCTTGTCGCGTCGAGCGCACGAGCGGCGAGCCCCTGAAGATCGCCAAGGCTGCTGGCGCGGAGCCGTGCCTTTACGGCAGGAATGTCGCGCGGGGTCATGGACAATTCATGGACCCCGAGGCCCGCCAGCAACGCCGCGCCGAACGGATCGCCGGCAATGCCGCCGCACACGCCGACCCAGCGGTCATGCCGGCGCGCGCCCTCCACGGTCATGGCGATCAGGCGCAGAACGGCCGGGTGCAGGCTGTCGGCCTCGCTCGCCAGTTCCGGATTCTGACGGTCGATGGCGAGTGCATATTGCGTCAGGTCATTGGTTCCGATCGAGAAGAAGTCCGCGTGCTCCGCCAGCGCATGGGCCTGAACAGCGGCGGCGGGGACTTCGATCATGATGCCGATGGGAACGGCCGGTGCAGCCAGTTCCGCCCGGATCGCTTCACAACGTTCCCGCAGGATCACCAGTTCGGCCGCGGATGTGATCATCGGGAACATGATCGACAGATCGCCGCCCAGCTTCGCCGCGCGATACAGGGCGCGGAGTTGCGGTTCCAGCAGGTCGGGCCGACGCAGCAACAGGCGAGCGCCACGCACCCCCAGGAAGGGATTCTCCTCCTTCGGCAGGTCGAGATGCGGCACCTGTTTGTCGCCGCCAATGTCCAGCGCACGGACGATCAGCGGCCGATCACCCAGCGCGTCGATCATCCCGCGATAAATGGCGCATTGTTCCTCCTCGCTCGGGCTGTCGCCGCGTTCGAGGAACAGGAATTCGGTGCGCATCAGCCCGACCCCCTCGCCGCCCTGTGCCATCGCGAAGGCCACCTGATCCGGGCGGTTCACATTGGCGCCGATCGCCAGATCATGTCCGTCGCTGGTCCGTGCCGGCAGAGCGCGCTCCGCCTCTTCGGCGGCGCGTCGCGCCGCGATCTCCTCGATCCAGGCGCGGGCGGAGGCAATGTCCTGCGCCGAGGGATCGAGCCAGATACGGCCGCTATCGCCATCGACGATGGCGGTCGTGCCGGCCGCCTGCGTCAGCAGATCGGCCCCGCCTGCCACGACCGACGGCAGGCCGAGCGTACGTGCCAGGATCGCGCTGTGCGACGTCGGCCCACCCAATGCGGTGGCGATACCCGCCACGCGGCGCGTGTCGAGCGTCGCCGTATCCGATGGCGACAGGTCCGTCGCCACCAGCACACAGGGCTGATCGGGCAGGTCGGCCAATGTCCCTGCGCTGAGCGCCGGATCAATCTGGGCTAGCACGCGCCGGCCGACATCGTGCAAATCGGCGGCGCGTGCAGCCAGCACCGGATTACCCAGTGCCGAAAGCTGTCCTGCCATGCGATCGATCGCCTGATGCCAGGACCAGGCGACGCCATGGCCCTCCACCATCAACTGACAGGTAAGCGTGATAAGGTCAGTATCGTCCAGCAACCCGGCCTGCGCCGCGAAGATCGCGGCATCCCCCGCACCCAGACGGCGGGTGGTGTCATCGACCAGCGCCTTCATCTGCGCCCGGGTGCGCACCAGCGCATCGTTCAGCAGCGCGCCGCCCGCGACCAGATCGACCGGCTGGTCGGGCACGTCCAGTTCCGCCGAGGCCAGGATGTGGACGGGACCAATGGCGAGGCCGGGGCTGGCGGCGACCCCGGCGATCATCGCGGGATTGCCGGCCGGTTTCCAGCCGCGCACCGGCGCCTTCGCCTTTTCGGCGGCACGGGCGGCATCGGCGTTCTCACGAACCGTGAGGTTGGTGACGGTCCGCATGAACTGGTCCAGCGTGTTCCTGTCGCTCGCCGAAATGGTGGCGCGTTCGCCTGCCTTCAGCCCCAGTTGCAGCAGCGAGACGATACTGCGCGGATCGGCCATGTCTCCGTCGTGGCGGATGCGTATGGGCGTAGCCAGGCTCTTGGCTGCTTCCGCCCAGGCTGAGGCGGGCCGGGCATGCAGACCAGCAGGATAGTCGACCGTCCATTCGATCCGTTCGGCCAGATCCTCGGCAGCAGGCCGGGCCTCGCTGGGGTTGGCGTCTTCATGGAGGGCAGCGGCAATAGCCGCCGGATCGTCGGTGGCGAGAAGGGCCGCCAGGCGCGCCTCATCCTGAATCAGGCGGGTGAGGCGGCGCAGGATCGCGATATGACTGTCGGAACTGGCGGCGATACCGACAATGAGATGGGCGCGCTGCCCGGGATTCCACTCAATCCCTTCGCGCAGTTGCAGGACCACGATCCCGTCGTGGCGCACCAGCCCTTTGTCCTCACCCAGGCCATGGGGAATGGCGACGCCCGACCCCAGATAGGTGTTTGCCACCGCCTCCCGCCGAACCATGCTCTGTTCATAGCCGGGCGAAACGCAGCCAGCGGCGACCAATATCTGGCCGGCCTGGAGGATGGCGGCCTCCTTGTCGGACGCCTGCGCATCGATGCGGATCAGATCTTCATGGCGAAGCACACTTAGGGGGTCGGCAGTCATGGCTCTTCAGTATCCTCTCTCCTCTCAAGAAAACGTTTTCTCATGATTCTGTCAATACACTTGCATTTACCCCCTGCGATCGGCCATATCTCGGGCAGAATTAAGAGAGGATGAGGAAAACGATTTTCCCATGACGGTCGGAATCAAGGACGTAGCGCGAGTGGCCGAAGTATCGCCTGCCACCGTCTCCCGGGTACTTTCGGGGCGTGCGGTTGATCCAGCCATGCGCGACAGGGTGCTCGCAGCGGTCAGGACAACAGGCTACCGGCCCAACCTCGCGGCCCGTCGGCTCCGTTCGCGCCACAGCAACACGATCGGCCTCATCGTTGCAGATATCCGCAACCCCTTTTTCACGGCAGTGTCTCGCACGGTCGAGGATATCGCCTATGAACGCGGCCTGCGGGTTATATTGTGCAATACGGATGAAGATCCCGCCAAAGAGGCGATGTATCTCCAGTTGATGCAGGAGGAACGGGTGACAGGGGTGATCCTGGCACCCACTCGGCAAGGCGCCAAGAAGGCATCGCAGACAAAGGCAGAGCATCCCATCATCCTGATCGATCGCGTAGCAGCGACGACCACGGACTGCGTCGTGCTCGACAATGATGCGATGGCTCGCACACTGGTTGCCCATCTGCATGCGCAAGGGTTCAGGTCCATTGCCGGCCTGTTCGGCGCAGCCAGCACCACGGGTGCCGAACGACGCGCCGGGTTTGAGCAGGCAGCCCAAATGATCGGCATCCCTACGCGATCCCTGTCTGTGCCGCATGGAGAGGGTGAAGCGGAGAGGCTGGTCAGCGCTCTCCTGCAAACGCCTGATCGGCCCGAAGCGATCATTGCGAGCAATGGCCTGATGCTGATGTCGGTATTGCGAGCCGCACATGCGCTGGGCCTGAGCGTTCCCGGCGACTTCGCATTGGCTGGGTTCGACAATGACAGCTGGACGGAATTTGCAGCTGATGGACTGAGCGTTATCGAACAACCCGTGGAGGAGATCGGGCGCACCGCCATGGCCATGCTGCTCGACCGTCTCGACCATCCGAACGCCGCCGCTCGTAAGGTGGTTCTGAGCGGGCGTCTCATCATCCGCGGATCTACGATCCGTCGTGAAAAATCAGCAAGCCAGAATGGGGTATGAGGATATGAAACCGCCAATCGGCAGGGACACCAGATTGTGCATGTCGCTGTCAGGTCGCCCTGGTAACGCCGGATCCCGCTTCCACAATTGCCTCTATGAGATTCTGGGGCTGGACTATGTCTATAAAAGTTTCAGTACACAGGATCTGGCAGCTGCGATCGGCGGCATCCGCGCGTTGAATGTGCGCGGCTGCGCCATTTCCATGCCGTTCAAGGAAGCGGTCATTCCTCTGATCGATGATCTTGAAAGCTCAGCCCGTGCAATCGACAGCGTCAACACCATCGTCAATGATGATGGCCGGCTGACTGGCTACAACACTGATTATGTTGCGGTTCGCCAGCTTCTCGAGAAGCGCATCGAAAAACCGGTACCTTTTCTACTCCGAGGAAGTGGTGGAATGGCGAAAGCCGTCGCGGCCGCGCTTAGAGATGCTGGCTTCGCCAACGGCACGATCATCGCGCGCAACAAAATGGCCGGGCAGGCGATCGCAGACCAATATGGCTTTTGCTGGCAGGCTGATCTACCGCCGGATAGCGCACCACTGCTGATCAATGTCACGCCATTGGGTATGGAGGGCAAGGACCGAGACGCCTTGGCGTTCCGCGCAGAGCAGATCGCGGCCTGCAGCACCGCTTTCGACGTCGTTGCCCAACCGGTCGACACCCCTTTCGTCCGCGCAGCCAGAGCTGCTCGAAAGAGCGTGATTTCCGGCGGAGAGGTCATCGTCCTGCAAGCGGTGGAGCAATTTATTCTTTACACGGGCGTGAGCCCCGGCGCCGACGATATCTATGAAGCAGCGCGATATGCCCACGGCGCAGACGTCGCTGCACGAATAGCTGATTAAGCCCCCTCCCCCTCAATGCAAAGGCCTACCATGCAAGCCATCTCCCTCAGCCGTTTCCTGATCGAGCAGCAACGCCAGGCCCAGGCTTTGCCAGGAGAATTGCGCCTGCTCATCGAAACGGTCGCACGCGCCTGCAAGACGATCAGTCACGCGGTATCCAAGGGCGCACTGGGTGAAGTTCTTGGTAGCCTGGGCAGCGAGAATGTTCAGGGAGAGGTTCAGAAAAAGCTCGATGTCATTGCCAACGAGCTATTGCTCGATGCCAATGAATGGGGTGGCCATCTGGCAGCCATGGCTTCCGAGGAGATGGAGACCCTCTACCCTATCCCCAACCGCTATCCCAAAGGCGAATATCTGCTGCTGTTCGATCCGATCGACGGCTCAAGCAACATTGATGTCGACCTGAGCGTCGGAACGATCTTCTCCGTACTCAAGGCACCCGAAAATGCTTCAGGGCGCGAGGTAACAGAGCAGGACTTTCTGCAAGCCGGCATACATCAGGTCGCAGCCGGCTATGCCATATATGGACCACAAACGCTGCTGGTTCTGACAATTGGATCTGGCGTCTATGAATTCACTCTCGATCGTGAAATCGGCTCATGGCGGATGACCGACGGCCCCATGCAGATGCCCAAGGGCAATCGCGAATTTGCCATAAACATGGCGCGTCGCCGCCAATGGTCGCCGCAAATCATACGCTATGTCGACGAACGAATTCAGGGGGCGGAAGGGCCTTTGGGCAAGGACTATAACATGCGCTGGACGGCCTCGATGGTGGCCGATGTACACCGCATCCTGAAAAGAGGGGGTATCTTCCTTTATCCTAAAGATGCCCGCCCGGATGGTACGGCCAGACTACGCCTGATGTACGAGGCAAATCCGATGGCCTTTCTGGTAGAGCAGGCAGGCGGCGCAGCCATCGACGGCGAACAGCGACTGATGGAAGTCCTGCCGTCAAAACTTCATCAGCGCATTGGGGTGATTCTGGGTGACAAGGAGGAAGTCACATCACTGCTGAGGGGCTGAACACCCAAAAACAAAAAGGCGCCTCTCCGCATAATATACGTAATTTCAAAAAGTTAAATCAAAAAAAAGCGTCAACCATCCAATCCTGCCAGCGATCTTGAGGCAACTAAATCACATATATAGATTTAGTTGCCTCGATCATGGAAAGCATGACGCCGCACAGGATGGAGAGGGTGATGAAGGTGCATTCCGTCAGACGCAGTTATCTGACCGGCACGCAGATATCGCGAGCCTCTCCCTCCACCTGAATGCAATCAAAACATCCTTGCGATGCACCACGAGCGTGCATGCCAGCGACAATCAAAAAACAAAAAAGTTTGAGAGAGGAGTAGGCCGGTGGCGATTACCCCCTTTTATTCACGCAGACAAACATTGGAAATGCTCGCCGCCTTTCCAATGCTTTCATCCTGCGGCAGCGAAGCAGAACCTGCAATTGGCGCAATGCCTGTATCGAGTGGAACCCCCGATTCTACTGGTTTACCAACGGCAACCCCGATTAGCGAACGACCACGATATCATATCGCGGCCCCGGCAGGAGGCTGGATCAACGACCCACAGCGCCCTGTGCGAATGGGAGATCGCTGGACAATTTGGGCGCTCTTCAATCCAACCTATCCCACCGATGGCACTGAATGGCGCCGCTGGACCTCAACAGACCTCGTCACTTGGCAGGATCAAGGTATATCGATCCCACGCCGCACAACATCCTTTGGAGACATCTGGACCGGGAGCGCGGTTGTCGATGTCACCAATACTGCCGGATTCGGCCCCGGCGCACTGATCGCGCTCGTTACAATGCCCGCAGACAATGCCGCCGGGCAAAACCAGTCCTGCGCACTCTGGTACTCTCTTGATGAGGGTGCCAGCTTCACCTTTCACGACATCGTGCTACCCAATTTCCCAGGCAACAGGCAGTTTCGCGACCCCACTGTTTTCTGGCATGAGACCAGCGGCAATTGGATTATGACGCTGTCAGAGGAAGGCAAGATCGGCATCTACACTTCGCCAGATCTCAAGCGATGGACGTATTCCAGCGGTTTTCTGTCAACGGTCGTCGGTGGCGTGATGGAATGCTCGCATCTCTTCAAACTGCATCTCTACAATCCAGATGGCACAACTTCGGCAGATAAATGGGTTTTGCTGGTAGGCGGAGATGGGACGGCTTCCGGCTTCACGGGTGGAACCTGGTATTGGGTAGGCGAATTCGATGGCACGACCTTCACGGCCAGCGCTTCCGACGGCCAATGGCTAGATGGCGGAGGTGATTTTTACGCGGCCGTTATATGGAATGACCCTCAAGCTGCCGATCCCATTGCTTGTGCATACTCAATGGGATGGATGAACAACTGGGCATATGCAAACCAACTACCAGCAACCCACGATTATCGAGGTCAACTCAGCATTGTTCGCGAATTGCGCTTACGACTGATCAACAATGCACCGCGGCTTTCTAGCACCCCTCTACCAGCACAGAACAAGATATTCGCGCTTACTGCCCAGGGCTCTGATCAGACGATTGCAGATGGTTATGATTATATCTGGCCCGACAATGCTAGAATGGTTGCGGGGCGGATCGACCTCACGCTCAACCGGATCGGATCGGCTTGGCCATCAATAGTGTGGCTATCCGTCCGCGGAGGTTCCGGTTACTCCACTCAGATCTGCTTTGAGCTAGGTAATAATAGGGCATTTATCAGACGCGTGACCAGTGGCCCTGAAGCGCCTGACAGCGAGGCGTGGCGCCTAGATCGAAGTCTGCCATGCGATTTTTCGGAAGGTGTAGTAGACGTTAGCTTATTTATCGACATTTCGTCCGTAGAATTATTTGTAAACAATGGAGAAGCTACGCTATCTCAGCTTATCAACGCGCGCATAGCCGACACGTCTTTGAATCTAACGACTGTACACGGTAGTGTGCTGGTATCAAAAGTTTCAATATCAAGTTACATCTAGCGGCACACATCATCGAACAATTACGTACCGACGTCAGCATATGGAATTTCATGTGAACATAAGCTAACCAATAACTGCTTCTTCCGTCAGTTTGCTCCGCGCCACCTTAAGATGAATCGTCATCATCCTGATGGCGTGGCTTGTCCGGGCACGATCAGGTCCTAAAGCCCAAGGCCACGGCCTAGCGAGCGTCCGAGATGCCGCTGGAGATCCTGCGACAGCGATTGGCCGCTTTGGGAGGACAGACCGAGCTCTTTGGTGCGATTGCGCAGCAGCGACTCCAGCTGTGGATCGCGCTCCAGCCCCTTGGCCATGCCCGCCATCGCTTCGCGCACCTTCCCGCTTGCGCTATGGTCGCCACTGCGGCTGAGCGCCTGACGCTGGCTGTCGCTGCTTTGCCAATCGGCAATGAAGCGATCTGCGCGCTGCTGGCCAGCGACACGCATGTCCCGCTCCACCTGCATCTGCCTGATGGCATTGCCACTATGCCCGGCGGCCGCTTCATGGACGAGCCCGCGGTCCTTACCAAAGGCAGCGCTCAGATCCTGCGATGCCTGGGGGCGCAGCGCATCGAGCGCGTCGCGCGCCCGCTGGGCAGCCTGTTGCTGCTCGATCAGCGGCTCATAGCCCTGGGCGCGCATGGCCTGCTCTTGCTGCAAGGCCCTGGCATAGTCCTGAACCGCCTTGTCGAACGAGGGCATGGCCGGTCGCTGGTCCAGCGGCGCGGCATTGAGCTTCAGCCCGGCGAAGATACTGCGCTTTGGCTGAAGCGGGGGCTCGGCCTGGGGTTGATGCGGTGGCTGGGGCTGGGCCTGCTGCGGTGGCTGTGGCTCGGGTTGGGGCTGCGCCAGGCTCGCCGGCTCCGGCCCGCGCCCATAGTCCGATGCCATATCCTTGCCACGCTCGCGCTCGAGCGTGCGCACGAGCTTTCCCTGATTGGCAAAGTCATCCTTGCCATAATGAAGATTGACGGTTTCGCGGTGACGCGAGAGCGCGACATAGCTGGCATGGCGATCGAGCCCTGGGGTTGCCAGCACATGCACCTTGTCCACCGTCATGCCCTGCGCCTTGTGGATGGTGGCGGCATAGCCATGATCGATATGGGCATAATGTTTGGTGTCGAAACCCACTTGGCGCCCATCATCGAGCGATACCCGCATGTGCGCCTTGTCGACATGGGCGATGGTGCCGAGCGTTCCGTTCTTCACCCCAAGGCTGCGCTCATTCTTGAGGAACATGATCCTGTCTCCGTCGGCAAAGCTTCGCGCGCCGCGCTCGACAGTGAGGCTGACATCCCTGCCCAGTTCCCCAGCCCGCTGCAGTTGCTCACGCGCCGCCTCGTTGAGGCTGCGCACCTCGTCATTGGTGTGGGTAAGGATGATGCGGCTGGCTTGTGGGTCGGCGATGCGATCGCGGTCCCACCGCTCGATGAGGTCACGCCGCGCATCCTCGCGCGTCTCGGCGGCATGGACATGACCATGGTCGCCATAGGCGGCGATCGCCTCATGGGTGCGACCGGTCGCCAGCGCCCTGGTGGCCTCGCGCTGCCAGTCGTGCGCCTGCCGGCGGATCGAGCTGATCTCGACGCTGCCATGGCGCTCGGCAATGGCGCGGAACGAGGCACCGGCCTCGATCGCCTGCAGCTGCTGGGGATCGCCGACCAACACGACCTTGGCACCATGCGCCTCCGCTTCCTGGAACACTCTCTCCATCTGACGCGTGCCGATCATCCCTGCCTCGTCGACCACCAGGATCGACCTGTCGGTCAGACGCTCGCGATCCTGCGCCCATTGATGCTCCAGGCTTGCGATCGTGCGCGAGGCTATGCCCGACCCGCTTTCCAGATTTTCCGCAGCGATGCCCGAGAGCGCAGCACCGCGCACATCATAGCCGGCCCGCTCCCAGGCATCGCGCGCCACGCCCAGCATCGCGCTCTTGCCGGTGCCGGCATAGCCGATGACATTGCTCAGCCCCTTGGCGCTGGTCACATGCTCGAGCGCGCCGCGCTGTTCGGCCGAGAGGTCGAGCCCGCCTGCGCTGGCCTGTGCCAGCGCCCGTTCGACATGGCGATCGGCCAGCCCATGATGGCGCCGCGCGTCGAGCGTGGCGGTGGCCTTTTCCAGCCGCTGTTCGGTCTCCAGCATGGACCGTGAGGTGAACCGCGCCTCCCCTCGCCCATCCTTGCCCAGCGCCACCAGATCGGGCGAGGCTTTGACCGCCGCCATGACCCGATCAAATTGTTCCTTCCCCTCGCTATGGCGGTGAACGAACATGGCAAGATCACGAGTGGTGAAGGTCGCCTGATTGTGGGTGATGCCATCGAGCGCAATGCCCGGATTGGCGAGGATCTTCTCGCCATTGGACCGGGCGATCTCATGATGCTCTTCGATCCGCTCGCTGACTTGGCCCGCTTCCCCCATGCGCGCCGCGGCCGGGCCGATCTTGTGCTGGGGCTCGAGATCAATGCCCTGGGCTTCCAGGCTGCGATGATCGATGCGTGCATCGATATCTAGAGCAGCCAGGCGCTCATTGACATGCTCCGCCCAGGCCTCGCGCCAATGGCTGAGAAGCTGCGTGCTGTTCCAGTCGCGAACCTTGGCGCCAAATCCCTCTGGCGTCACTTCGCGCAAGGTCAGCATCACATGGGCATGGGGCTTGGCCAGTCCATCGGCGCCGATATCCCAATGGACATTGAGATCGGCGACCATGCCGACATCGACGAACTCGCGCTGGACGAAGTCGCGCGCCAGGGCGATGCCCTCAGCCTGCGACATTTCTCGGGGGATGGCGAACTCCACTTCACGCGCCAGCTGCGCGTCCTTGCGGATCTCGGCGGCCTCGACATCATTCCACAGCTGCTCGCGATCGCGCCATTGCTCTGGCGCGCCATCGGGCAGCATCACTTCGCTGTGGACGACGCCGGCCTTGTTCGAAAAGTCATGATCGCGCCCGAACAGCATATCGAACAGCGAGGAGCCTGAGCGATAGGCGGCCGAGGCGACCGCCGAGCGGCCGGCGGCGCGCGAGATGACTTTGACCGAGAGATGGTAGATCGCCATGACGGCCTACCATTTACACCTCAAGCAGCACGTCGGCACGACGTATAAGCGCGCCCTCAAAAGATTTCATCAGTTTCGGGATGACGAGATCCCAGGAAATTCCAGCGCATTGTGACTGATCGAGACGGTCGATAACGCCGGGGGTCTGACACCAACAGCGAGGCCATATTCCATGCGCAGACCACGGGACTATGACGCAGAGCTCAAGGCTCTCACCGACAAGGCACGACAACTTAAAGCCCGCAAGCAGAGCCAGCTGGGTGAACTGGTGATGGCGACCGGGGCCGATGGGCTGAGCGCAGAGGAACTGGCCGGCGCATTGCTTGCCGCTGCCAGTACAACCGAAGCCCCTAGGCGGGAGGCGTGGCGCAGGCGGGGCGCGACCTTCTTTTCAGGACAGCGGCATGATGCTGGGCCGGGCGCTGGCGACCAGCCGGGCAGCACTGCGCCGGGTGACGGTCGCGCGCCATCGCCTGCAGCTGAGCCAGGCGCGGCATGATCGGCGGGACTGGCAGATGAAGCGGCGCGAGCGCACCCGGCATCTGATCGAGCTTGGCGGTCTGGTTGTGAAGACTGAGCTGGTCACACTCACCGATGATGATCGCGCGGTGATGCTCGGGCTGTTTGGTGAAGCGGCGGCGCGCTTGTGCACCGATGAGCGCGAACAGCTGCTTTTGCTTTGGCGCCGGCGGGGGCAGCGCATGTTTGCGAGCGATGTATTGGCTGGAAAGCCTGAATGATCAGGCGATAACGCCGGCAGTCCGCTTCAATTCAGCAATGCGTTCAGCGCACACTTCATGCACGACGCGGCCAAGCTCCTCGACCTGTTTGCCAAGCCAGCTGAGTTCCTCTTCACTGATCTTGTAATGCTTGGAATAGCGGGCCTTCACATAGGCTTCCTTCAGCTTCTCGAACCGCGCCCGATCGATATGGCGCTCGCTCGGCCAAACATAGGCCAGCCGCCGGTCGATCCGCTCCGCCTGTGTGCGCAGGAAAGCGAGATTGTGAACGTGTGGCGTATAGGAGCAGCAGACCAGAAGGACGCAGTGATAGAGGCGTTCGGCCGCCTGGTGGAGGTCAAACGCCGCCTTCTTGAATTTCCCACGCGCTTGAGCGTCGGTGTATCCGTCATGGAAGTCTGAGGCGCTCGGAAACCACTCGTCAAAATATTCCTGCGCCATGGCCAGCGCCTTGTCCGGCGTCTTGGGCTTTGGCGTGTGCAGTTCCCTGTCGTCGCTCTCGTAAAGGGCGATGCCGTCCTTCGCCACATCCATGAAGAAATAGCGGCCATGGGCGAGGCCATCATTCACTTCCTGGAGGGTATGGACGATGAAATTGACCGGGGTCTTGAGCGTGGCGGTGATGCCATATTCGCGCATCAGCCGCTCATCGACTCCAAGCCAATATTTGACGCGATCGGTCAGCCGCTGGTCGTTGACGATGATCAGCAGATCATAGTCCGATTTATAGCCCTTGGCGGTGTGCGGCTCGTCTACCCAGCTGCCACGGGCATAGCTGCCATAGAGGATGATCTTCTGGATGCGGCCCTTCTTGCGCCATGCCTGGGTGGCGAGCGCGAGCCCGTCCTCGAATTCCTCGAAGATGATCTGCACGACGCGCGCCAGTTCGCGCTGCTTGTCGGCGGGAAGATGATCGAGATCGTTACGCATGGCATAGCCACCCTGTCGGACCGATCGCCCGATGGCAAGCCATCGGGCGCGGCGGGTTGATCATAGACGATGGGAAAGCCGTCGCCACCAGGGCTCGGGCTCGTACAAGGTCCGCAGGAATATGCGCAGCGCGGCGGCAAATTCGGCCTCGGCCTGTTCGGCGCTGATGCCGTGCCGTTCGGCAAGCTGGGCATAGCTGAGATCCTCCATGCGGATATCGAAGAAGATGGTGCGCTGAAGGACGGTCATGCGGCGGAGCGACCGGCGCCCGCGCCGCAGGAAGACGCGCAGGGGAAGCTTGTCGGTCATGCCGCTGCCCCTTCCATGCCCAGCAGATAATCGGCCGCCTTGCTGGCCGCGCTTGCCGCCTTGAAGATCGCCCGCTCATCCTCGCGCAGGACGGCAAGCCAGGAGCCGATATAGTCGCTATGCCGGACGGTGGGCACGATCCCCAGCGACGCGCAGGCAAAAGCGCTGGCCATCTCGGCGACCAGTTCCTCTTTTGCATAGAGCGTTGAACCGAACCCGCCCGACTGATCGCGCGCCAACCGGCTGCGATGGCCCGTCCAATGCCCCATCTCGTGAAGTGCCGTGCGAAACCAGTTGATCGGCTCATGAAAGGCAGCCTGCGGCGGCACGGCGACATAGTCACTAGACGGAGAATAATAGGCTTCGCCGCCGCCGATGCGAAAGTCCGCCCCGCTGTTTCGGATCAGGCTGTCGGCCTCCGCGATCGACACCAGCGGCCCGGGCAAATCGGGCACATGAGACAAGTCTTCGGGCAGCCCCTCGCACTGGTCGACGTTGAAGACGGTAAAGCGCTTGAGGAACGCAATCGTCCTTGCCTCGCGATCCTCTTGGCCCGCCCGTTCTTCCTCGGCCTTGGGAATGAACCGATCCGCATAGCAAATGACGCTCCCCTTCTCGCCCTTGCGGACATGGCCCCCAGCCGCTTCAGCTTGCCGGTAGGTGAGCCAGCGCTGTCCGGTAAAGCCACGCTCGATCACGGTGGCCCACAGGATCAGGATGTTGATGCCTGAATAGCGCCGCACGGTGACGGCATTGTGCGGCATGGTGCAGGGACAGGCGCTGCTGTCCCATGGCTTCACCCAGGGAAGATGCCCAGCCTCCAGTTCCGCGATGATCCGGGATGTGACTTCGCCATAGATGCTCTGGCGCTCAATGTTACCCATGTTCCTAACTCCTTCTTCACACCGCAACCGGCGCCGGAAGGGCGAAGGCGGGTGGCAGGAGCGGTCCATCAGCGCCGCCGGGAGCGGCGGCCTGCACCCGCAGGGCCGCAATGGACATGGAGGACCTCGGCGCAGCCGGGGTTGCAGGACGCCGAGGCGGGGCTAGGGACAAGCGACGCCCGCCTTTGCCCGTCCGATGCCGGAGGCCAACGCCATCGCGCGAATGCGCGATGACCGCATGGCGGCACGCAGGGACGCCCAGAACCCCGAATCAGATGCCATGCGTGCGGCCCGCCGCGCGCACCGCGAACACCCGATCAACCATCCCAAAGCGTCTCAGCCGGCAGAGCCGGCGAGGCATCAGCCAGACATCATCAAATTATTTTGATGGCCGTTTTTGCGCCTGGGTGCGCCTCGGCTTGCCGGGGTTCGACAAGGCCGGATCGGCCCATTCTCAGGCGGTTGACGCGCGGCAACCGCCCAATAATCCTCGGGATCAGGCGCGCTCATGTCACCACTCAAGAGATGGAAAACGACCATGATCTCTCAGCCACCCGATCGCATCATTCGGCTCAATACGGTCCTCGACCGGACCGGGCTCAGCCGGGCGACACTCTATCGCAAGGTCCAGGCCGGAACCTTTCCCAAGCAGGTCCGTATCGCCACGCGCTGCATGGGATGGCGAGAATCCGCCATCAACGACTGGATGCGCAATCCCATGTTCTGGACGGTCGAGGATGCCGACAAGCGGCAAAACACGCCGTCATTATAAGAATCATCGATGCCCATCACATCAAGCCTGTCGCTCCCCTCCCCCTCGGAGCAGCACCTCCCTGAACTATGGTCCTGCCGAGAGATTTCTCCGGCGGGGTTACTTTTATCAGTTTGGGACGGGTTTCAGTGGGGCTGCTAACGGCAAGGGATGGGACATCGCGCTCTGTCCGGTCTTGATCGTCAGGGCGAGCGAAGCGGACATTCCCGGCGCGGCCTACGGCAGGTTTGGAGGTAACGGCTGGGACTCTAACCGACTTTCCGGTTCGGAGAGACAAATCGAAAAACCGGACATCCGAGGATGGTTGTGCGGCGATGTCCAAACTCGCCCAACACGGAAGATGCGCTTCTCGACGAGACGACGCAGCGGCCCGATTCACGAGAGTCCGGCCGAAAGTACGCGGCTATCCTCGGACTAACCTTGCAGAATATCTCGTAATCATGTGCGATAGGTCCATGAGCGATATTTGGACATCCATCACTAATCGGGAAATCGCCGCTGTATTTTGGTTTGGCGTTTTTCTGGCTGTCGTCCTCGTAGGGCGCGATACGCGCCAAGGGCTAGCGGGCGTTCTACGTGCGTTTTTCAACCCCATCATTGTGCTGCCACTCACATTCGCGGCTATTTATGCGTCCGGCGAAATCTATGTGGTGGGCAAGTTCGGTTGGTGGTCGCTCGCCAATCTAAAAACGACCGTCGTATGGCTCGTCACGTTTGCGTTTGTAACGATGTTTGAAGTCGTCTCGGCTAAAATTCGCAAGGGCGGGCTGAGCAGGATCACACGGGAGATTTTGACGGTCGCGACCGTGCTGACGTTTATCACCGAGCTTCAGAGTTTCCCGCTCGTATCTGCTTGGCAAGGATGCCGTGCGGGACATCTTGCTTTCCAGCGTCCTATATAACGCCAAAAGGGGTATGGGGCTTGTGATTGCTGATAGTGCCAGCCGGTGTCTTCGGTTTCCAGCTTGACCCAATTTTGCAGCCAATAGGCCGGAAGACCGCGCAACATTTGATCTCCGAGCAAGATGGTGTTTGCCTTGGCAACGGAGAGCATCTTGGATGCGATGTTGGCCGTCGTGCCAACGGCCACGATCCCGTTGAAGCGGCGCGCGGCTCCCACCTTCGCCACGGTGATGAAGCCGTGATCCATGCAAATGCGAAAATCGAGCGGCGGAATTCCTGCGCGTTGCAGGACCGGATTAATCAGGTCCGCCGCCGCGAACATGGTGAGCGCGCAGGATACGGCCCGTTGTTGAATGGATATGCCCGCAAGATCGTTACGGGCAAAATAGGCCATGAGGCCGTCACCCGTGTTCTTCTCGACCACACCGCCATGATCCTCGATAACGTGGATCATCTCAGTGAAAAAGAGCGAGAGCACCTGCATGATGGAGGCTTGCTCCTCCATGGTTTCGCAGGAGCGCTGCGAGAATTTGCAGATATCCAAAAAGAGGACTATCGCTTCAATCCTCCGGCCATCATGGATCGCGATATCTTCGGGATCGGGAATGGCATAGCCTGCTCCGATGCCAGTAGGACGGGTCGTGATCTTGTTGAGCGTCTTTACGATCCGGTCGATCTGCGCGCGATAATATGGTGCCGTGAGTTCATCTGAAGATGGGCTGGGCATTATATGATCCGATAGGTTTGATAGCCGGGCATACCGACCTGAGCGCCTTCAAACGGAACTTCCGTTGCGCGTTCGAGCCATCCGACATGGATAAGCTGATAGAGGCAGCGCCCGATCAAAAGCTCATTGGGTTTGCAGGCTTCCTCGATCTTGACTGCCCGATTGAGGGCATCGCTCACAACTTCCTGGCAGACAAAACCCGTGGCAGGCACCGACATCGTCTTGATCCTGGCTTCTCCAAAATCAGCGCCGACGCGGATACTGATGGGTTCGATCCCACATTTCTCGAGCGCGGGATTGAGCGATTGATGAAGGACAGCAAGAAGGGTCAGACCCATATCGACCACGTTGTCAGATACGCGCGTGAAGGACGGATGATCGATGAAGGCGATGAAACCGTCGCCCTTGGTCTTGAGGATCGATCCATTAAACTGCCCAACAACCGTACCTAGCTCGCGGGTGAACAGGTCATAGGCACGGTCGAACGCGGCGGCATCGCGCCGCCTCAAGGCCGTTGCTCCGCAAATATCTACCGAAAGAAAGCCGATCAGCCGTTCTTGACCGCCCATATCCAATTCGCGGTGCGAAGCTGCGCTTTCGGCAGGCGGCGTATATTCGCCGGAGTCCATTTCTTTGCTCAGTGCCGCATGGCGGGACTGCGCGTATTCGCTTGTTGAATCGATGCTGGGTGAAAGCTCGTAAATCGGAACGCCTGAAAAACCGGCGACCATGTCATTGAGCGAAACCGCATGTCCGAGATATTTGTCGATATAGAGGGTGTCGCCGTCCCTCTCCATATGCGTGTAGCGGCGAGGGTCAGGTAGCATCTTGACCGAGACGCGCCCCTCTTCCCCTACTTTGACCGTCTCCATGACAAAGTCAGCGCGCTGGGGCATGCGCGCTAATTCCCGTTGCAGTGCTGAAAACATATAGGGAACATATCACAGCTCCTCTTATACGGGAAGCACACGACTGCCGCTCATCGCTCGGCCGCGTCCAGGGCTGTTTTCTCCACTGCAGCTGAAACTCAAGCCGCTTCTCTTTCGCCGGGTGTTCCAGGTGCAGATCGCGGCTTCCAGCGCTGTGATAAACCATCGCTAAGCTTCGCGACAAACGCTAGATCGGAAGATTTTTGTGCAGTCGGTCTCGCTTGGATATTTGACGTCGCAACCCAAGGGCCGTCATAGCCTGCAAAGCCGATCGGACCTTGTTCGAGGACGTCATCATGGCCAGCAGTCTACACCGACTGCATCAACAGGCCGGACAGACGACTGCACCCGACGGAACGTCAGATCATCACTTTATACTTGCAACGCGGGAGCCATCCACAGAGGACAGTCCGGTGCTGGGGAGCGAAATTTAGTCGCTGAATGGCGACAAAGGGTCGGATCGGCGGAATCTGGCAATCGTCTCATCCCATGCTGGTCCATGCCGCTGGTATCAATCTCGGCTGAGGCTCTCGACGTGGCTTCTGCGATAGAAGGTGGGATCCGGCCTCTGGATGAAGAAGGCCATCGGAACGTGATCGGCATGATGGTCGACGTTCGACATGAGCAGCAGCCGGTTGATGGTGTTGTCGCGGATGCCGCCGGACGGAGCGATGCATTCGATCCTGGCGGGAAGCGAGGGCGCGTCGTGCTTACGGATCTCCACGCCCATCCCGGCGTGGGCACGCGCGAACCGTCCCTTCAGCTGGGAAGCCCAGTTCGGCTTCGGCTTGCGGTCCTTGGCGGTGAGATGCCGAACAACGTCGTGGACGAGGCTGCGATAGGCTTGGCTCGCGCCCGTGGCGTGCGCCCGCTCCACCGCTTCCTGGGAGCCGAGGAAATGGTGCTCGGCTCCCCGCACCGCGGTCCGGAACTCGGGAACGAGCTGCGGCGGCTCTCCCGCCAGTTGTCGGGACATGCCTCTTAGCTCCTTCCATCTATGGGGGCTGTCCGTCACGATGATCGAGCCTGTCGCCTGCGCGAGATAGAGTGAAAGTTTTAGGTTCGGCGCCATGTGCTGCAGCATCAGCAGCCCTCCATCCGGAATGACGGAACCCGCGTCGTCCGAGCGGAGCGGTGCCAGGGGATCGAGGACCCTGTCCAATCGGATCGCCTCTACCATCCGGTCGACGTCCTCGGGAGACAGATCAGGACTCCACCTCCTGAGCATGCTTCGCTGCATGTCCTCGGACGCGCTTAGGATGGAGTGATGGAAGTCGTCCTCGGGCAGCCACCTGCTGCGGATGTCGGCGACGGGTTTCGGCTGGAGCTTCGTCCTCTCGTCGGCCATCCGCCACATCTCGCTGCGCAGATGCGGATCGAAGATGCAGGGATCGGGAAAAAGCGTCACGATGCCGGCGTCGATCAGAGGCATCATGTCGAGCAGTAGGGCGACGTCTTTCAGCACCTGCTGGCGGAACGCCGCCGGGTTCTTCGTTGGGTTCGACTTAGGCTGTACGCATCGCGCATGCAGGAACGGGTTCTGGATCAGGATCTCGCCGAAGTAGTTCGGCGCCCCGATGGCGAACTCGGTGATCATGCGAGGATCTATCAGCCCCGTGAACAGACTGCGGAGCCGCCCGTCCGGCTTCGGCAGCAGAGAGATGAGGTCGGTGTCTCTCGGCCAGAGCCATGCGAACACCTGGTAAATCTTGGCGATCTTGTCGTCGGTCATCTCTTCGCGGGCCCTGCGCCAGTCGCGGTGCTCGGCGAGGCCGGTGATGTTGAGAATGGCCTGCGCGTGCAGGATGTTGCGCTCGCGGATACCTCGCTCGCTCCACGAGGGACGCAGGTCGACCGGGCGCGACAGGCAGCAATCCCGATAGCTGTGCGGAGAGCCGCAGCCGCAGAATTCCTTTTTCGACTGCGGCAGTTCTGCTGCCGGCCGATCCAGTATCGGCGGGCGCGGGTCCGACCGTCCGAACTGGTCCTGATAGTCCACGCCGCCGCCTTCGTAGCCGATGTAGATCTCGCCGCCGAACGAGAAGAGCTGATCGGAGGGCGGGAGCAGCGTCTCCTGGATTCCTTTCCAGTCGGTATCGACCTCCGTCTCCGGATGGAGCCACTCGCGCCGGCCTGCGGCGACATGCTCGTTGGCACGCGACTTGATCACATGGTTGATCCGGATCACCTCGGCGTCCGATAGCTTGCGGCTGCGGATGAAGGCTTCGGCGTTGATGAGGCTATTGCCGAAGCTGCGGGCATTGGTGCGCTTGCGACAAGGGTCGCTCAGCTGCGGGTCCTGCGCGTGTTCGAGGTTGGTGAGGATGAGGCAGGAGTTTCGGTCGAGCGGAAAGATCGTCTGGGTCGCCTTCCAGGATATCTGCGGATCTTCCGGAAAGGCGCATTGCGGATCGCTCGGCTGGACCGCGTAGTTGTAGACAGTGACGGGGTGGTCGCTGATGATGAATTTCACGCCGGCGTCCTCGGCGGATACGATCTCCCGGACACATTCGCTCCAGAGCGTGCAGTGCATCATCCGGACCCCCTGCATTTCCATCATCAGCTCGTTCTGATCGAGCGCGGGATAGTGGCGGCGGAGCCATTCGAGCCCTTTCGGCGTTCGCAGCTTCTGAGCGTCCATGACCTCGAAGAAGTTCTCGAACTCCTCGATCCTAGCCTCCAGGTCGTCCGCCCTGAACGCTTCCAGAGCCTTCGGACCTTTGCCGTCGATCCCGCCGAACAGCTTCCGCTCGATCTCGTCGTTGATGTCGAAGCCAAAATAGGAGGTGGTGTATAGATCGTCCTTATGGAAGCACTGGCTCGTATATGAATCAAAGCGGGTCCGCCCGGGCTTCAGCGAGCCGTCACTCTGTCGGTGCATCTCGGGATTGAGATGCAGGTAGGCCAGCTTCTCGCGGTCGGGTTCGAGAAAGCAGCGCTGATACCATTGGGGGACGTAGTGATTGTCACGGGCCTTCGTCATTTCCCTAGGATCGTGCCGCACGATTTGATGTCTGGCAATCGTTCCCCGCCGACATCGGACTTTTGAGCACCAGATAGTTGTGAATGAGCGTCTGGCATCGACAAGCGGCGAGAAGGGTGAGGTCGGGAGCTAGAACCATCAGGCGCCTATGGCCCTCTTCGCCTTTAGCAGCTTCACGATGTTCGGCGCATCGCAGCCATACATGCCCCCGATGGTCCCGTCATCGATGTATTCGCCGTCGAAGGCACACTTCTCTTCGCGAGGCGGCATGTCGTCTGCAGGGGGAATGACGCGCTTTGCGTTACGCTTCGCGATGACGCTCTTGGGCGGAATCGTCATTTCTGCCTCCTCAGAGAATCGCACGGACGGGTGGCTTTGGTCGTCAGCCGCCGAGAAAGCGGACCTTCCGCACCTAGGGAGTGAAAATTGGCTGCTGAGAGTCCGGCATGGGTCGTCATGCGCAGGTAGGCTGCCACCGAGCGATGCCTCAACAACCGGCAGCCCCATCTAAATCCGCCCGGCGAGCGTTGTGACCATAGGCCATACCTATGGTGCGACCAAAATTCCCTATTTGACCTTAGGTTGAACAGGATGCGACCAAGGCCGCAGATTGGGAGACGGATTGATGCACGCCGGTTACGCTACACGCGCCAGTTATCGGCGGGTTTGTTGCTTTTGTATTGGCGCGCTGTTGCTATCATCCTTTGTCATGGCGCCCGCGCTTGCCCAACAGCCAGCGAGCAATCTTCGCGCAGCCGCCGAACCGGCACGCTTGCGCCGGATCGGCACGATCGATCCTCGCTTCCAATCCTACAATGTCGAGATGATCGAGGTGACAGGCGGCGCCTTCTGGAAGCCCTATGATTCGACCGCCAGCGCATTGCTCACCTCTAACGATGCCCAGTTGGGCATAGACACGACCCAGTTCGAATACCGCCCGCCGATCGACCTTGCCAATGCCCGCCTCCGCCTCTTAGCCCGAGCGCTCGGTCCGGCCTACGTCCGCGTAGCGGGAACCTGGGCCAACAGCATTTATTTCGCGGACAGCGAAACGCCGCCCGCAAAAACGCCCGACGGCTTCAAGGGCGTTCTCACTCGCCAACAGTGGCGCGGCGTGATCGCGTTCGCCAAGGCGACGGATGCAAAGATCATGACCTCTTTCGCTATCAGCTCGGGCGTCCGAGATCCTAGGGGGGCTTGGACGCCCGACATGGCTGAGCACTGGCTCGCCTACACCCACGCGATCGGGGGCATGATCAGCGCCGCCGAATTCATGAACGAGCCGTCGATCGCGGGTATCAGCGGTGCACCCAAGGGATACGATGCTGCCGCTTACGGCCGAGACTTCAAATCCTTCCGCGTTTTCGCGAAAAGAGCCGCGCCCGGCATGCTGATTCTGGGCCCCGGCTCCGCGACGGAAACACCTGAGCCATGGGGCATGCCGCCCAGCATTCCCGGATCGATACCCAGCGCTGAGTTGCTGGCAAGCGGTGGTTCAGACATCGATGCCTTCTCCTATCATCATTATGGCGCTGCATCTGCCCGCTGCAAAGCATCACACATGCCGCAAACAAGGCTGGAGGATGCTCTATCCGAACAATGGCTGGGCCGCACTGGCACAACCCATGCCTATTATGCAGCGCTGCGTGACCGCTATGCGCCAGGCAAGCCGATCTGGATGACCGAAGGCGCAGATTCGGCTTGCGGCGGCAATCCCTGGGGCGGAAGCTTTATCGACAGCTTCCGCTATCTCGACCAGCTTGGCCTGTTGGCAAAGCAAGGTGTGCAGGTCTCGATTCACAATACGCTCGCCGCTGGCAGCTACAGCCTGCTTGATCCGGAGGACTTCAGCCCCAAAGCCAATTACTGGGCTGCTCTGCTCTGGCACAGGCTGATGGGAACGATCGTCCTCGACGCGGGAATTGCGCGCCAGTCCGGTCTCCATGTCTATGCCCATTGCCAAGCTGGTCGGGTCGGCGGCGTAGCGCTGCTCGTCATCAATAATGACGCAGCCAATACCATGTCGATCACGCTGCCCGGCAAGCGCTTTCGCTATACCCTTTCTGGGCCAGACATGCCCTCAATGGGCGTGAAGCTGAACGGACAGGTGTTGAAACTCGACGCAAGCGGCAGACTTCCCGCGCTAGTTGGTGTAGCGGAGCGATCGCCCGTCGCAAGTTTCGCGCCGCGCACTATTAGCTTTCTGGCCATTCCTGAGGCTGAGAACCCCGCCTGCAAACCGCACTGATATCGATCTGTAGTCGGCCAGTCTGACGGCTGATGTTCAAGTAGCTGCATTTCAGCTCATGGAAGCCGATTTTTCGCGCTGAGGGCTTGGGATGGGTCGGTTCAGGAAGGCTGCTAAGTGCTCTCGGTGGGAATCGCGGCCCGGTGCTCAACGTTAATATCGACACGCGAGTACTGCTTTCCGTGCCTTTCTATTTACCCTGAGATTGGCGCAATCCGCACCAACCTTGGCGCCATTCGCGACTGTGGTGGCGCCTTGCGACATCTAGATATGCCTTATCGCACCCAATTATGGTGCATCCAAACTATGAGGTGATTCCGTGCCTATTCCCAACCGCAAGACAGCCTTGGTCACCGGAGCTTCTTCCGGCATGGGCAACTCCATCGCCAAGCGCCTGATCGCCGACGGCTACCATGTCTTTGTCGCGGCCAGGAATGCAGACAAGATGAAGGACTTGGCCCAGCTGGGCGCGGTGGTGCTCCGCATGGACATTTCCAGGGAAGAGGACATTGTTGCTGCCGCTGCGGCCATTTCCGAACAGGCGGGCGGCGTCGATGTGCTCGTCAACAACGCTGGTTTCGGTCTCTATGGGCCCGTTGAAGAGATTACGATGGAGGAGGCTCGCTACCAGTTCGAAGTGAACCTGTTCGGTGCAGCCAGGCTAACCCAATTGCTGCTGCCCGCGATGCGTGCCCGGGGAGCTGGCACCATCGTCAACGTCACCTCGATGGGCGGCAAGATCTACACGGTGCTCGGTGCATGGTATCACGCAACCAAGCATGCGCTGGAAGGATGGTCGGACAGCCTTCGTCTCGAGCTCGAGCCTTTCGGCATCCGCGTTGTCGTGATCGAGCCGGGCCTCATCGAGACTGGGTTCGGAGATGCCGCCTCGCAGGGATTGCTGGAGCGCTCCGGAAAAGGCGCATACGCAGAGGTTACCCGCCGCGTGGCGCGTTCCATGGAGACGTCCTACGGCCATGGCCTGGGCACTGATCCGGAGGTGATCGCCGATGTCGTCGGCAAGGCCATCAGCTTGCAGCGGCCGCGCACGCGCTATGCCGCGGGCAAGTACGCCAGGCTGATGATCGGAGTGCGTAAATGGCTGGGCGACCGCATGTTCGATCGTCTTATAAAGAGCCAGATGTAGGGAGCCGCGACGATGAGCAGGAGACACGCTGACCGGTGCAGGCTTCCGCCCGCATTCTGGCGGGCGGCAAGCCGGGCCGGAATGCAGCCCGAGGCGATCCTGCGGCAGGCGCGCCTGCCCGCAGCGCTCCACCTTGCTGAAGATGCCTGGCTGACGGTGGAGCAGTACTGCGCATTGTGGCGTGCGGTGGAAACGCTTTCAGGCGATCCGGCGATCGGCATCACCATGTCACTCGCCACCGATGTTGCCGGCCATCCGCCTGCCACCATGTCGGCTTTCTTCGCTCGCGACTATCGGGACGCGCTGGCTCGCCTCGCGCGCTACAAGCGGCTTTGCGCGCCCGAGGAAATGAAGTTTGTCGAGGAAGGAACGGAATGCGTGGTCAGTTTCGACTGGGCGATCGCTGTTGATGACCAGCCTTACGCGATCGTCGACGTGACGCTGGCTGCCATTCTCGAACTGGGACGACGGGGAACCGGGGTGCATATCATGCCACTCCGCGTCGAACTGACGCGCAAGGGACCAGTTCATGGGGCCCTGACCGAATATATAGGCGCGCCCGTGCTGTGTGGACGATCGCGAGATCTCATCGTCCTGTCGTCCGCTGATCTAGATCGCCCATTCGCCGCATATAATCCCGAAATGCTCGCCGTTCTGGCACCCGCCCTGGCAAATTCGCTGGCTGAGATGGAGGCGCAAAGCTCTATCGAGGATCAGGTAAAGGTCGTGATCAAGCGCCGTCTAGCCAGCGGCAAGCCGGACGTTGAGGAAATTGCCCGTGAACTCGGCACAAGCGAGCGCACCCTCCAGCGCCGCATAGCAAGCAGCGGTACGACGTTTCGCCGCCTGCTTGACCAAGCACGGCATGAAATCGGCCAACAGATGTTGGCGAGCGGCGCCAATGGGATCGACGAAATCGCCTTCCTGCTCGGCTATCAGGACACCAGTTCCTTCTATCGCGCATTCCGAAACTGGGAGGGCGTGACGCCCGCACAGTGGCGCAGCGTCAATTGACCACATGCGTCCCGCTCAGGTTTTGCCGGCAATCGCGACGCACCAAATGATGTGCTCCCGTCAAATTCCACCAGACAGGTATCGAAATACGGTCCAAGGGGTTCTCGCTGCTGGATTGCGGACAGTCCGCACTTCGTGGGTGTGAAACGACGACTGAGCGACTTGAATGGGTCGTGACCACCAACGCGCTCCGGAAGACTGGCTGTACCTTTCACCGGCCCTTTGATCACCGCTGCGTAACGATCAAATCTCGACGTATCGCAATTGTTCTACTTTTAATCAATTTAATTGCTGAGATTTAATTATGAGCATTAATGATATTTGCTAATTTCATCTAAATTGTTATGTATTTTTACAATAACATTCCCCAAAACCGCAATATGATCATCATATCATTGCCGTGATACAGCATATCATGCTTTCTTTTCAGCGTGATGATCTGATGTAACATCCTCAATCAGTCGAAAATTCCGATAAAAGACTTTATCGAGTGACACGAGGCGGGAAGTCAACTATGCAACGCGCCATGCACTGCTTAGGACGTTTCCTGCTCTGCCTGATTTCGTTGTCTATGCTGACGACGACGATGGTGCATGCTCAGGAAGTTCCTAACGCTCAGGCGCCCACCATCGAATGCTCCGGTTACGTGCATAGTGATGGCGATGCGGACCAGACGCAGGGTGATGCCGACAAGGGCATGCCGCACCATCATGGTGGTTGTCAGGGGGCTCCGGCATTTGTGCCGGCTTCGGCCAGCGATGATCTGCTCCCCTCTGCGGTGAATGCGCCTGTGTTCATTCCTGCGCCGATCCCATCCAAGCGCTGGGCAACCGGCCCGGACCTGCGCCCACCCATAGCCTGACAGAGCCATAGTGGACCGTTGCGCCTGAATTCGGGCCGGCGGTCGTCCATGACTCGTGTTCAGGATTCCTATTCATGTTCCGATCCATTGCAGCCTTATTGGCTGCCGTGTCCTGCGTCGCTGTGGCGCAGGCACAGGAGATGCCCGCTGCGGTAGCGGGGGCATCACCCTATACGCTTGATCAGGCGGTTGCCGCAGCAGGTGGTAGCGCCCCGGCGGCTGAAGCCGCGCAGGCCAATGTCGAAGCCGCCCGCGCCGCACGTACCGTCGCTGGCCTTCGTCCTAATCCCACCGTGCAGACGCAGGTGGAGAATATCGCAGGAAGCGGACCGTATCGCGGCGTTGGTAGCGCCGAGTCGACGGTCAGCATGGCTGTTCCCATCGAACTGGGTGGCAAGCGGTCCGCACGCATCGCGGTCGCCAACGCGCAGACCGACAAGGCTTTGCTGGTCTCGGCAATCACGCAGGCGGACATCAGGCTACAGGTCACGCAGCTGTATATCGAAGCGGCGGCTGCCGAACGGCGTGTCCAGACGGCACGTGATCAGTCGCGCATCGCTGGCGACGCCGCGAATGCCGCGAGCGTACGGGTTAAGGCCGGGCGGGCCTCTCCGATAGAGGAGCAGCGCGCCAATGTGGCGAAGATCAACGCCGATGCCGAACTGGTTCGGACCATCCGGCTGGCGCAGGCCAGCCGCGCCAATCTGGAGCGTAGGGTCGGGCAACCGATGGGCGGTCCGCTCGATACGGCCTGGTTGGAGCGCTTACCACGCGGTTATGGGCCCGAAGTACCACCGAGCGCGGTAGGTACGCTGGCCCTGGCTGCCGCAGACGCGGACCTTGCCGTAGCTGATGCCAATGTTCGACTCGCCAATTCTCAACGAGTCCCCAATCTCGAAGCTGGCCCCGGTTTACGCAGGCTGTCAGCCACCAGCGACACGGCCCTGATTTTCACGGTCACTATGCCTATCCCGATCTTCAATTCGGGCAAGGCTGCTGTCGCGCAGGCTCGCGCGCAGCGCAATCAGGTGGAAGCCCAGAAGCGCATGACGGCGCTCGATGTCGAGCAGGCCATCACCGACGCGCAGACATCGGCATCGAATGCCGCAGTCACTGCACAGACGGCTACTGGTCCAGCCCTTGAGGCGGCCCAGGAAGCGGCTCGTATTGCTCGCATCGGCTATCGCGAAGGCAAGTTTGGCCAGCTCGACCTGCTCGATGCTGAACGCACGCTCGCGCAGACACGCCTCGCCGCCATCGACGCACTTGCCTCTTATCAGAATGCCCGCGCGCAACTGGAGCGCCTGACAGCGCCTGCGCCGGAACAGGGGAATTGATCCATGACATCCAAGAAGATCATCTACGCCACTTTGCCCTTGTCCCTGATGCTGGCGCTCGCCGCTTGCGGAAGCGGTGCCGAGGAGAACCCGACCAACGAGGCAGCGCCGGCTGCTGAAGCAAAGGCAGGGGATAAAGCCGAAGAGGGCAAGATCACGCTCTCGGCTGATCAGATCGCATCGGCTGGCATTCAGACGGCTCGGCCGATGATGGGCGGATCGGGCACGATTGAGCTGCCCGCGACCATCGACGGTGATCCGCAGGGCACGCAGGTCGTGTCCGCAGCGATCAGTGGCCGCTTGGTTTCGCTCACCCGCAACCTTGGACAGTCGATCGGTCGCGGCCAGACGCTGGCCGTGATCGAGAGCCGTGAGGCTGCTTCGCTCAACGCCGAGACCGAAGCCGCTCGCGCGCGGCTATCTCTGGCGAACAGCAATCTCGCCCGCGAACAGCGTCTGTTCTCGCAGCGTGTCTCGCCTGAACAGGATCTCATCGCTGCCCGCACCGCGGCGACGGAGGCGCGCATCGCCCTTCGTCTGGCGCAGCAGCAGGTTTCCGCCGCTGGCACCGGTGGCGGCGGCCTCAATCGCATCGGCATCGTGGCGCCCATGTCGGGTCAGGTCATCGGCCGCAGCGTTGTGTTGGGGCAGACGGTCGCGGCAGACGCCGAACTGTTCCGCGTCGCCAACCTGTCGAGCGTGTCGCTTTCGCTCAATCTTCAGCCGCAGGATGCCGGGCGCGTCCGCCCCGGCGCTACGGTGAACATCAAGGCAGCGGGTCGACAGGCGACCGCGAAGGTGACGTTCGTGTCGCCTGCGCTCGACGCGAATACGCGCCTCGTCCCCGTCATCGCGACACTCGACAATCGGGATGGCCTTTGGCGCGTCGGCGAGCCGGTGACGGCATCGGTCGCGCTCACCGGCAGCGGCGGCGATGGCGCGATCCGCTTGCCGCTCACTGCGGTGCAGACGGAAGAGGGCCGGTCGGTCGTGTTCGTGCGGACCAAGACCGGGTTCCAGGCAACGGCCGTCCAATTGGGCGACAGTGCCGGCGACAGCGTGATCATCAAATCGGGCCTGAAGGGCACCGAGGAGATCGCCACCGTCAACAGCTTCACGCTCAAGGCCGAACTCGGCAAGAGCGAAGCTGCGGAGGACTGAGCCGATGATCGCCCCAATCGTAACCTGGGCGGTGCACAAGCGCTGGCTCGTCCTGCTGCTGACCGCCATAGCCGTTGTGATCGGCGCCGCCGCTCTGTCTCGCCTGCCGATCGACGCAGTGCCGGACATCACCAATAACCAGGTGCAGATCAACGTCCGTGCGCCCGCGCTGTCGCCCGAACTGGTCGAAAAGCAGGTGGCGTTCCCGATCGAGACCGCACTCGCCGGCATTCCGGGCCTCGAATATAGCCGTTCGCTAAGCCGCAACGGCTTCGCGCAGGTGACGGCCGTTTTCTCTGATCAGACGGATATCTTTTTCGCCCGCCAGCAGGTCGGCGAGCGTCTGACAGGCGTGTCCGAGAACCTGCCTAATGGCGTGACGCCCGAAATGGGGCCGATCGCCACTGGCCTCGGCGAAGTCTATATGTGGACCGTCCGTCTGGAGCATCGCAAGGACGATAAGCATCAACCGGGTGAACCCGGCATGCAGCCCGATGGCAGCTACATCACGCCGGAAGGCGAACGGCTGACCAACGACACCGATAAGGCGACCTACCTGCGTACTGCGCAGGACTGGATCGTTTCGCCCCTGCTGAAGAACACGCAGGGCTTGGCCGGCGTCGACTCGATCGGCGGCTATGCCAAGCAGTTCCTCGTCGTGCCCGATGTGCAGCGCCTGGCTTCGATGGGGATCACGCTGACTCAGCTCAGCACGGCCCTTGAACGCAACAACACCAGCGTCGGTGGCGGCTTCGTCAATCGCAATGGCGAAGGTCTGGCAGTCCGTGCAGACGCTCTTGTCCGTAACGCCGACGAACTTTCCAAGATCGTGGTGGCCACCCGGGAAGGTGTACCCATCACTCTTGGGCAAGTCGCGTCCGTTCGTACCGGGCAGGCTATTCGCATGGGGTCGGCATCTGAAAACGGAACCGAGGTCGTCGTCGGCACCGCCATTATGCGGATTGGCGAGAATAGCCGTACCGTCGCGACGGCGGTCGCCAACCGGCTAGAGGAGATCAACGCCTCGCTGCCGCCGGACGTAATCGTCCAGCCTGTGCTGAACCGTACGGCGCTGGTGAACTCGACCATCAAAACGGTCGCCAAAAATCTGGGCGAAGGCGCTATCCTCGTCATCGTGGTGCTGTTCCTGCTGCTCGGCAACTTCCGCGCCGCGCTGATTGCCGCCGTCATCATCCCGGTGACCATGATGCTGACCGGCTCTGGCATGTTGCGTGCCGGTGTATCGGCAAACCTCATGAGCCTTGGCGCTCTCGACTTCGGCCTCATCGTCGATGGCGCCGTCATCATCGTCGAAAATGCCCTGCGACGCATGGCGGAGCACCAGCATCACGAAGGGCGTCTACTCACCGTGAAGGAGCGGCTGGACACGGTCGCTTCCGCTGCTCGGGAAATGATCAAGCCGTCGGTCTATGGTCAAGCGATCATCATTCTTGTCTACGTGCCGCTCCTCACCCTGACCGGTGTTGAGGGTAAGACCTTCGTGCCGATGGCGCTCACCGTCATCATCGCGCTGGTCTGCGCCTTCATCCTCTCCCTGACCTTTGTTCCCGCCGCGATCGCCCTGTGGCTGTCCAAGCGGATCGAGGAGAAGGAAGGACGGATCATGAGCTGGCTCAAGGCCCGCTACCAACCCGGTCTCGACCGGGCGATGAAGCGGCCCATGATCACCGTCGGCGCTGGCGTCGGCGGCTTCGTTCTCGCGATCCTGGCCTTCATGTCTCTGGGGCAGGTTTTCCTGCCGCAGCTCGATGAAGGCGACCTTCTGATTCAGGCTCTGCGTATTCCGGCAACGTCGGTGCAGCAGAGCCAGGCGATGCAGGTGCCGATCGAGCAGATGATGTCGAAGCAGCCGGAGGTGAAGTTCGTCTTCTCCAAGACGGGTACGGCCGAACTGGCATCCGATCCGATGCCGCCCAACGCCACGGACATGTTCGTCATCCTCAAGGACCGGAAGGAATGGCCGGACCCCAGCCTGGAGAAGGAGGAACTCATCTCTCGAATCGAGGGGGAACTCGCCAAATTCCCGGGCAATGCGTACGAGATCACCCAGCCGATCCAGATGCGCTTCAACGAGCTCATCGCCGGCGTGCGCGGCGATATCGCGGTCAAGGTCTTCGGCGACGACTTCAACTCGATGAACGCGACGGCGGAGAAGATCGCCAGAGTCCTGCGCCGGACGCAGGGAGCTGCCGACGTGAAGGTCGAGCAGACCACAGGCCTTCCGATGCTCGACATCCGCGTCAATCGCGATGCCATGGCCCGCCTCGGCGTTACTGCTCAGGACGTGCAGGACATCGTGAACGCGACGCTGGGCGGCCAGCAGTCGGGCATGATCTTCGAAGGCGACCGCCGTTTCCCGGTGGTGATCCGTCTTTCCGAAGCGCAGCGCGCCGACATATCGCTGCTGAGCCAGGTTCAGGTGCCGACGCCGGGCGGGCAGTTCGTTCCGTTGGCCAGCGTGGCGGATATCCGCGTCGTTGACGGTCCCAACCAGATTAGTCGTGAGAACGGCAAGCGTCGCGTCGTTGTCCAGGCGAACGTGCGTGGCCGTGACGTCGGCGGCGTGGTGGCGGATGCGCAGGCTGCCATTGGTAAGGAAGTGCGTCTTCCGCCTGGCAGCTATCTCGAATGGGGTGGCCAGTTCGAAAATCTGGCTTCGGCTCAGGAACGTCTGCAACTGGTGATCCCGGCCTGCTTCGTTCTGATCCTGCTGCTGCTCTATGGCGCTCTGGGGTCAGTCCGTGATGCCGCCATCGTGTTCACCGGCGTTCCGCTGGCTCTGGTAGGTGGCGTTCTGGCCCTCTTCCTGCGGGGCATGGACTTCTCCATCTCCGCGGCGGTCGGTTTCATCGCTCTGTCCGGCATCGCGGTCCTGAACGGCCTCGTCATGGTGTCCTCCATTCAGGATCTCATGCGAACCGGCATGGACCGTGCCGAAGCCGCTCGGGTAGGTGCGCTTCAGCGTCTGAGGCCGGTGGTCATGACGGCGCTGGTTGCAAGCCTCGGCTTCGTGCCGATGGCCCTGGGCAGTGGCGCTGGCGCCGAAGTCCAGAAGCCGCTGGCGACTGTCGTGATCGGTGGCCTGATCTCTGCGACGCTCCTGACCCTGTTCGTCTTGCCGACGCTCTATGCGCGATACGGCCGCACGACGATGGTCGAGGAGGATGATCCAGAGGTCGAGGTCTCCCCGTCTGCTCAACCGCAGCACTGATGTGACGGGAGGGCAGTAACTGCCCTCCCGCCTCTTCCTGATCGTAGGAAAGGATCAGACCGATGAGAGAGGAAACCATATTCAGTCCTCAGATCTCGCGTTTGCGGGCGTGGACGCTGTTGGCCGACCTCAATCGATATGAGGCGTGGCATCCGCACTATCGCTTTGGTCCGGGGGTCGTCGAGCTTGGGAACAAGATCGATATGACCTGGACCTTGATGGGCAAGCAAGCGTCGCTTGAAGCCGTAATCGTGGCCAATGAGAATCCAGATACTATCCGCTGGAAAGCGGCGACGTTTCTGCTTTTCAGCATCGAAGAGGGATATGAAATTTTCGAGGACGAGACTGGCCTGCACGTCCGGCACAGTTTCGAGTGCAAGGGCATCCTCGGATTATTGGCACGCCCATTAGCCGGGGGGCTTCGCCGTCAGATGAAGATTCAGGACGCAAGGTTCATGGCCGCAACGAAGCGAACGGTCCGTTCGGTTGCACCAGCCAATCGTCACAAGCGCCGCGCTCTCAAAGTAACCAAGGGCAAGGAGAGGCGCGATGGCTAGCGCACCGAGAGCATCGATCAACGACGCCCGAGAAACCAAGGAGATCTGACATGACGATCCGTACACCTTCGAACGGGCTCCCCTGTCCGGTCTGCAAAGTCGACCTGCTCATAAGCGAGCGGCAGGGCATCGAAATCGACTATTGCCCACAGTGTCGTGGCGTTTGGCTCGACCGCGGCGAACTCGACAAGATCATCGAACGCAGCATCAGCGAAACTGAGCCGGTCGAACGGCGTGAAGGCACGCTCGGTGTGTTCGGCTCAAAGCATGGAAGCGATCGTGGCGAGAGCCACAGATCTCGGGGCGGCCATCACGGTCGCCGCAAGGGCTTCCTGCGCGAACTCTTCGACTGATGACCAGTTTGGCCGCCGCATCTACCCCTGTGTGCGAGAACGGCCCGCGTCATGGGCGGCTTCCCTTGCCGCCTATGACGACAGTTTACCCTCGAGATCCGGGAAAAAACATGCGCCTGAAACAATATCGTTTGAGCCGTCTCTCCCTGACTGGAGGAGTCTTGATGCTCAGCTTGATGGGATGCCAGCAGAATGGCGGCGGTGATGAAAGTCGCCATGATCGCAATTCCATCCCTACGCTCGTCGGGGAGCATCTTTACGCATGCGAAGATGGAACGCAGCTGGACGGCGATTTCCTGGTCGATGGACTGACCCTCGATCTGGCGATCCTGCCGGACCAGAAGCCGATCCGTCTCACCGCGCCCGACACGGGCCTTACCTATGTCGGCGATAAGCTCAATGTCAGCCTGACCGGCGTCGACACGTTGAAGCTCGTACGCGCCGATCAGAAACCGCTGATCTGCAGGAGAACTCGGACGATCAGCAAGCAGGGACGCCTGCATCCACCCTGATGGCGACTGCTTTTACCGAAGATTGCGTGCCCCAACCAGGATGATGGTCATGATTGAAAAACTCCGCCTCGATGTCCCCTTGCTACTCCCTGAAGTCACCGACACAGCTGACGGTTGTGTTTCGCGCCTGATATCCTTGATTGAAAGCCGTCCCGGCGTCGCTGAAGTGCATGTAACGAAGGAGCCGGCCGGTACACTGCCGCAGCTGTGCATCCACTATGATCCGGACGCGATCTCTCTTCCGCGTATCCGGGAGCTGGCGAAGGCGGCGGGAACGCAGATCGCAGAGCGTATCGGCCATGTGGTGTGGGAGGTCGACGGCATCGGTCATCAGAGGCGTGCCAGGTCTATTGGCGAAATGCTGCGCGCGCTGCCAGGCGTGTTCGAAGCCGAGGCCATTCTTCCCGGGACGGTGCGGGTTGAGTTTGATCGCACGATCACGTCGGAGGATGGAATTCTTACGGCGCTTCGCGATGCCGGTGTAACACCCAAGGCACTCGCGGCTCCTGGAAAGAAGCCCGTGGCACATGACCACGACAAGGATCACGATCACTCGGCTGGCGAGAAGCACGACCATGATCATGGGCACGGCGGACTGCTTGGACCCAACACCGAGCTGATCTTCGCTCTGGCCTGCGGCGGCGCGCTGGGGGTGGGCTATCTCATCGAGACGTTCCTGACGGCACCCACCTGGGTTTCGTTCGCTCTCTTCATCGCGGCCTATGTCTTCGGCGGCTTCTACACCGTGCGCGAGGCCATCGAAAATCTGCGCCAGAAGCGCTTCGAGATCGACACGCTGATGCTGGTGGCAGCAGCAGGCGCGGCCGCTCTGGGGGCTTGGGCCGAAGGTGCCTTGCTGCTGTTCCTCTTCAGTCTTGGGCATGCGCTCGAGCACTACGCCATGGGGCGCGCCAAGCGTGCAATCGAAGCGCTGGCCGAACTGGCGCCGCGGACGGCTACCGTTCGACGGATGGACGGTGGCTCTAGCGTCGTACCGGTAGAGGAACTGGTCCTTGGCGACGTTGTCATCATCAAGCCGGATGAGCGTATTGCGGCCGATGGCTTCGTCATTAAGGGCAACTCCGCCGTCAATCAGGCGCCTGTCACTGGTGAAAGCATCCCGGTCGACAAGGAGCCTGTGGAAAGCGCTGAGGCAGCCCGGACCAATCCCGACCGTGTCGCGGCAGCCAGCCGGGTCTTCGCCGGCACAATTAACGGTAGTGGCCTGATCGAAATCGAGGTCACGCGGCTGTCGAGCGAAAGTACGCTGGCCAAGGTCGTGAAGATGGTCAGCGAAGCGGAAACGCAGAAATCGCCAACACAGCGGTTCACAGATCGTTTCGAGCGCTTCTTCGTGCCTGCTGTCCTGGCTTTGGCATTCCTGCTGCTGTTCGCATGGGTGGTCGTCGACGAGCCTTTCCGCGACAGTTTCTATAGGGCGATGGCCGTCCTTGTGGCCGCCAGCCCTTGCGCGTTGGCCATTGCGACGCCGAGCGCCGTGCTGTCGGGTGTTGCTCGTGCGGCGCGTGGCGGCGTCCTGGTGAAGGGCGGTGCCCCACTCGAACTGCTCGGTTCGCTCGACGCTATCGCATTCGACAAGACCGGCACGCTGACGATGGGCGAGCCGCGCATCCAGCAGATCATCCCGGCGCCTGGCGTCACCAGGGAAGAGCTGATGGCGCTGGCGGTGGCTGTCGAAAGCCTCAGCGACCATCCCTTGGCCCAGGCAATTGCGCGCGATGGGCGCGAGCATATTGGCGATCATCCAGTTCCGGAGGCTGAAAATCTGAAAAGCCTCACGGGTCGCGGCATCTCGGCTCTTGTCGGTGAGGACGAAGTTCTCATTGGCAAGGCCGAGATGTTCGGCAGCGACGGCATCGCCCCGCTGTCCGCCGAGATGGATGCTGCGATCAAGACGCTCCGGGAGGCAGGACAGACCAGCATGGTCGTGCGCAGCGGCTCGCGGGATATGGGGGCTATCGGTCTTCTGGATACGCCGCGCGAAGCAGCCCGCGCGGCGCTGGAACGCCTGCGCGAGATCGGCATCAAGCGGATGATCATGATCTCGGGCGATCACCAGCGTGTGGCTGATGCCATAGGCAAGCAGGTCGGGATCGATGAAGCCTGGGGCGATCTCATGCCTGAAGACAAGGTCGAGGCCATCAAGAAGCTGCGGGCCGAGACCAAGGTCGCCATGGTCGGCGACGGCGTGAACGATGCACCAGCTATGGCGACCGCAACCGTGGGTATCGCCATGGGCGCAGCCGGCTCAGATGTTGCTTTGGAGACAGCCGATGTGGCGCTCATGGCCGACAATCTGTCGCACCTGCCGTTTGCGGTGGGCCTCAGCCGGAGCACGCGCTGGGTTATCAGGCAGAATGTTTTCGTCAGCCTGGGTGTCGTCGCCTTCCTCGTACCGGCGACCATCCTGGGTCTTGGCATCGGACCGGCTGTCGCCCTTCATGAAGGATCGACTCTGTTGGTGGTCATCAACGCGCTGCGGCTTTTGGCATATCGGGATCCGGTCCGTGCCTGAGCAGGGCGCGGGCCACCATCGAGACGCGACGTGAGGATCGGACGATTCGACGCCATCTTCGTCGGAGCAGGCATACTGATATGCGTCGCGCTCGCTGTCGTGGGAGTGTGGGTGGTGTCCGGCGTACTGCACGCACCGCCCAATGATCCTCCCGCCGCGAAGCGTATGCACTTCACGATCCGGCCGGGCGAAACGCAGCGGGTAGCAGTCTATGTGGCGGGCGAGGGGACCGTACGGTTCGTGAGCGACAGCCGCGGGGCGAAGGTCCGCTATCGCCTTCGCCTGGAAGATGGGCACCAGGGCTCCATTCTTGCCGATACGATTGCTTCAGGCGCTCAGCGGGGGGAATTACGTCCTCAGCATGGCAGCTTGTACGAATGGTCTTGGAACAACCTATCGCCCAACCTGGTGCATGTAGGGTTCTTTGCCGAGGGCAACTTCGACATCCTGAACCGAACAGGCGCTCGCCAGCCTGCATCCGCGCTCATCTCCTGAATTTAAGGATTGGGCGCTACGCCTCTCACATCATACATAATGGAGCACCGCGATGATCGTCGGAGCGCGTCCCCGCCTGCAGCAGATAGTCCTCGAAATCTGGAAGCCACTGACCATCCTGTTCGCCTGGGATGTGGCGGTCACCATCTTCCACCGAAACATGCCGATCAAGGAGCCAGCGCTGCCGGTCGCCCTGTTCGGCACGGCCATCGCCCTGTTTCTCGGTTTCCGGACTAACGCCGCTTACGCCCGCTGGTGGGAGGCGCGAACCTTATGGGGCGCCTTGATCAACGCGTCGCGCAGCATGGCCCGGTTGTGCCGCAATGTATTGCCGGCTGGCCCGGAAGCGGAGGCCATTGTGCTGCGGCAGATCTCCTTCGCGCACGCGATGCGGTGCCGGTTGCGGGGGCAGGATCCGACAGAGGATATTGAGCGGCTGGCGGGCACCGAGGCGGCCGAAGTCGCTGCTGAGCGTACGAACCGCCCCAACGCACTGCTCGAGGATATGTCCCGCATCGTGTCTGGAGCGCGGGCTGACGGGAAGATCGACACCATCCAGCAGTCCCTGTTCGAACGAGTGATGATCGATATTGCCAATGCGCAAGGTGGCATGGAGCGTATCAAGAACACGCCGCTGCCCAACGGCTTCGAATTCATGCCGAACTTCTTCACGCGGCTTTTTTGCGTGTTGCTGCCAATCTCGCTGGTGGAGACGCTGGATCTCTACACACCGATCGGATCGACCCTGATCGGGTTGATCTTCCTGGCTGCGTTGCGGATCGGGCAGGATCTGACGGACCCGTTTGCCAACACCGTCCATGACGTGCCGCTGTCGACGATGTGTCGGACGATCGAGATCGATCTTCTGGAGTCTCTGGGCCGGAAGGGGCCAGGGCCGCTCCCTCCTATGGCGGGAACGCAGTGGTGAGCCAGAACCTATATCGCGTCGGCCACGCGTTAATATGGAATCCAAAATGGGAAAGCGGCCCGTCCGCACCTGGGAATCGAAAATTCGTCCCTGAACGGCTAAGAAGGGTCGGTTTCGCCGAGAGCGAACGCCGGATCGTGGGACTTGCCTGCCGTCCCAGAGCTCAGCCGCGAGCGACGGGTTCCGTCCCATATTGCCATAGCGCCCACCATAGGGCCGCTGTGAACAGGACTGGCCCGAGAAAAGCTAGCGGCGCTTGTCAGCTTCTTCGCGCGCGATTTGACGGATAAGCTCATCTGGATCGTCACCATTGAGGCATTCACTCAGCTTCGTCACCTTGTCCAGATATTCGTCCTCTTCCTGACCGCGCAGATTCGTCATCGCATTCAACCGGAGCGCGGCTATTATCGCGGACATGGGGCTGACATTCAACGCGATACTCGACGGATACGGCATCGACCCACGACAGGTGCGGTTGCTGCGCCACCAGAATGGCGCGGTGAAGGGCCGCACGCTCTATTCGCTCTGGCGCGACGATCACCCCAGCTTTATCGCCTATCAGAACATCCAATCGAGCCAAAACCGCTCCCGGCTGACATCGCCATATTGGGCGGCGTTCATTGTCACGCCCGCGCAGTCGAATATGTTCGTCGGCCTGTATGAGATCGAGCGGATCGGCGAATGCCCCGAGGGGATGATCGATCCGTTCCGGTTGCACGATGTCACGGGTCTAGACCTTTACCGCTCCACGCTCGTCGGCATTTCCGAACCCGACATAGGCCGCATCTTCATCGATTGGGGACCGGGCACGCGCACATGGGCGCAGAAGGCCGCGGATCAGCCGAAACCCATTTTGGAGATAACCCGCACATTCCGGGAAGAGGAATTTCCCGGCTACACCCGCTTCATCGCCAACCTCTCGACCATCGAGGCGCTTCCTTCGTCTTGGCTGACGACGCTGGGCGCGGCAAAGGGAATTTACCTCCTGACATGCCCACGCACGAAAGAGCAGTATGTGGGATCGGCCTATGGCGAGGAAGGGTTCTTAGGCCGGTGGCTCACCTATGTCCGCGACGGAAACGGCGGTAATGTCGTCCTCAAGAGCCGAGACAAGTCGGATTATCAGGTTTCCATTTTGGAGGTGTGCGGCTCGGCGGCGTCGATGGAGGAAATCATCGCAACCGAGGGGCTTTGGAAAGCCAAGCTGCAAACGCGCGAGATGGGATTGAATGGAAATTAAGGGGGCGGCCTTGAACGCATCGACTGTGGATGAAGCGTCGAAGGTGAAGCGGCGATGGAATTGGTGGAAGATCGGCTTCTTCGTGATGCTGTTCTTATTCGAAGGCGCTCGCGAATGGGCTGTGATCGCAACATACGAACCTCCGAAGATCGCCGTGTCCAATTACGTCGGTCGGGTTCAGACACTCGTAACGGCGACCGGGCGCTGGCAGCGGCTAGATGGCGGATCGCCGATGGTGCCTGGCGCGACGAAAATCACCTGCTGGCAGAACGAGGGCAAATGCTACGAGGTCAGCTATGACTTTCTGAACGGCTACGTGGGCGAACCAAGTCTGGACGTTTTCGACGCGAAATTCTCCGATGAGGCCGTGACGTATGAGAACGATGATCCGAAATGCGCGCTCTACGCCGTTCGGATCGATCTCAAATTGAAGAAGGTCATCGCAACCCGTGACCGGAAGGAAAATCCGGCAGAGGGCACCTGTCAGAACATGGAGCACCGCATCGAAATGACGCTCGGCGACGGCTTCGTGTTCACGCACCTTGAGGACGAGCATTTTCTTCCGATCTTCTGGCTCATCGCCAAAGCGTTCGGAAGCAAATGACGGATAAACAGCCACGCATCCGCGCTAAGATCACGAACGATTGGGTGGATTATCCGCACAACGATCTGTCGAACGCGGCATGGTTCTTCCGCGAGCGCATCAAGAGGGCTTTCGCGGAGAAGGAGCGGACGGACGGCATATTCCTCGACATGATGGCGTGCGTCACCATGATCGCGTTCTCGCTTGAGGGATATGTGAACTTCATTGGGGCGAAGCTGCTCGACGGGAAGCCTGACGAGTGGAAGGACTTTGAACACGAGACAGTGCGGGAGAAGATCAAAGCTATCCGCAAAATCACCGGCATTGAGATCGACTGGAATAAGCGCCCATACGTCACGACAGCGAAACTGGTCGACCTCCGCAACATGCTCGCGCATCCGAAAGCCCACAAGGCCGAGCCGAGAGAATGGATCGCCGAGGGCACTGACAGCGCGTTCAAGAAGATGCTTCGCGACTATGAACCTGAGTGGGTGAAGATCATCAGTGAGGCGTTCATTGACGAGGCATACGAAGACGTTGAGGCGATCTGGAAAAGCCTTCTGGCAGCCGCAGGTATCGAAGAACATGAATCGTGGAGCGGCGGTTTGCAGGGCTTTGAGTTAATCGACTACCACCGGAGAACTGACAGAAGTGACCGACAAGCCTGATCTGCCCGATGTTGACGAAGCCGCGATGAAGGAGTTCTGCGCGGCCATAGGTGAACTGATCCTGTGGGCCAGCCTGATAGATGCGCAGTTGAACAAGGCATTGGTCGGCATGTTCGCGCTTCCTGAACATGCCATGATCGAACCTATCGTCGCGCAGTTGGATGCCAGGCCGAAAGCGGAACTGCTGAAAAAGCGGGCGAAGACGATCCCCAGCAAGGATTGGAAGAACGGCATCACGAATTGGGTCGAGCGTGCCGAGAAGGCGAATGCAAACCGCAACACCGTCGCCCATCACGCCATCCGCATCGAGGGCGGCACCATTACTCTCCATACCAGCCAGCTTGGAAAAATCCTGAGCAACCTCAAGGACAATGACGGGAAGCTGGAAGCGGGCGACCAGAAGGGGCTGAGCGACATTCAGGCTTGGATCGATCAAGCCCGCAACACCTATATCGAAGGCCAGAGCATCGTCGCGAATTTGGATCGGTTTCGCGAGGCGGCGGCGAAGGCAGTCTGACGATGGCGAAGCTACCCAAGTTCTATCAATCGGACTCCGTGCTGCAAAACAGCGAGTTCGGCGAACTGGCACGACACCTCGGCTTTGTGGTCATCGTGTGGGGCCTGGTCGAAGATGCCACACGGGATTTGCTCGATAGCGTTGCGCTCATCGGCGAGCGCAATACGACCGTCAGAACGACAGTTTTGAGCATGACGCCGTTTCGCGGCCAGATCGACATTCTGCGACGGACGGCGTTCATCCATCAGCCCGACAGCGATTGGTTCAAAGAGCTAGACGCGGTGCTGAGCGAGATAGAAGGTAAGTTGCATGAGCAGCGCAATCGCTTCATCCACGATCCGTGGGTAGAGGACGACGATGGGAAAATCGTTCGCACGGCGCGGGGCAAGCTGGAGGTCAGCGTCAGCAAGGACAAGAAGGGCAACCGATCCCTGAAGATACTTGAGCCGAAGCCGGCCACGCTGGCCGAGATTACCGACTTTCTCGACAAGGCATACGCTTGTTACCACAAGCTGATCCAGTCCCGACGCGACTATCTGGTCTGGCTTGTCGCGAGCGATGCACGACCGGCTTGGTTCGATGACGCGATGAATTGAGATGATTTTCGGAAAATCTGAGGATGCGGCCGGATTCTCAAGGGCGAGGATAGAGTAGATTGGCCTAACCATACGGCAGCTTCGGACAGGTTCGGACGTCTGGGTCAGCGGACTCGAACGACTTGAACTGGTCGCGACCTGCCGGGAAAGCGGACGGACCGCACCTGGGCATCAGAATTTGGCGTCTGAACGGCAACAAAGGGTCGACTGCGGAGGGTGATGGTTGGGAGAAAGCCGCCGTTTGCAATGGCACACGCCAACGTCAGCTTATGGAGCAAATAGCCATTCCCGTCGAAAGCCTCTGGTCCTTCTAACCGATCTTTTAGCTCCGGCCGATCCTGATTCAGCGTCTTGCGTGTCCGATACCGTCCCCACGGAGGGCGACGATTGGATTTGATGGCATCTGTAGTCGCGCAAGCCATTGCCGGCCGGGATTGGCCCGGCCGGCTCTTCGTTCAAGCTGCCTCGAAGGCCGGATAGTCGATGAAGCCCTCGGCTCCGCCACCATAATAGGTATCGCGGTCGGGCGCCGTCAGTGGCCAGCCGTTTTGCAGGCGTGCGACCAGATCAGGATTGGAGATGAAGGGCTGGCCGAAGGCAGCCAGATCTATCGTGCCATCATCGATCAGGCCTTCGGCGCGTTCGCGCGTCATGCCACCGGCCAGGATGATCGCCGTCGCCGGCAGATGCCGCCGAGCATCCCGAATGAGAGCATGGATGCGGTCAGACACGGGCACGGCCGAGCCTTCGTCGTAGAAGAAGCCGGACTGGTCCATGATGTGAATGTAGGTGAGCCTGCGCTCGCCGAGCGCCTGCATCAGCGCCGCGTAGGTTTGCTCGATCTCGTCGTGATGGGCCATATCGAACAGCTTGCCGAACGGCGAGAGGCGGATGCCGACCCGCGCCACGCCGATCTGCGCGATCACAGCGTCGACCACCTCCAGGACGAAACGTAGACGGTTCTCCATCGTGTCGGAGGCGTAGCGATCGGTGCGATCGTTGACCGTCGGGTTGAGGAATTGCTCGAAGAGGTAACCGTTGGCGCTGTGGATCTCGACGCCATCAAAACCGGCGTCCACCGCATTGGCGGCTGCGTCGGCGAAGTCAGCCACCACGCGGGCAATTTCCTCGGTGGCTAGCGGGCGCGGCACCGGCGTGGCGACGAATCCCGGCTTGCCGTCTTCGTCATAACCAAATGCCGTGGCACCGTTGGCGATCTTCGAACTGGCACTCACAGGCGTTGCGCCATTCTCCTGTATCGAAGGATGGGAAACGCGCCCGACATGCCAGAGCTGGGCGAAGATCCGGCCGCCCAAAGCATGGACGGACTGGGTCGTCAGCCGCCAGCCTGCAATCTGCTTAGCGGAGAAGATGCCGGGGTTGAAGAGATAGCCCTGACCCTCGCGCGAGATCGGCGTGCCCTCGCTCACGATGAGGCCGGCCGTCGCGCGCTGGGCGTAATAGAGGGCGATCGTGTCGGTGGCGATGTCATCGGGCGCGCGCGAGCGGGTCATTGGCGCCATGACGATGCGATTTGAGAGCTTCGTGCCAGCGAGATCAAATGGTGAGAACAGGTCGGACATAGCCAATCCTTTAAAGCGTTGCGGATAGGCTTGGCTATCTAGTGCAAGTTTCAGTGAAGATTGATAGGCTGCAATTCCGATCATTGCAGAGGTTATGGATTTAATGGGTGAGCCGGTAGACAGCCTCATATCTCTTCGCGCGTTTGTCGCGGCGGCGGAGGCGCGGAGCTTCAAGGGCGCAGGGCAAGCGCTCGGGGTTTCGTCATCAGCGATCGGGAAAACAATCGCTCGGCTGGAGAGCCAGCTCGCCGCGACGCTCTTTCATCGCACCACCCGCACAATCTCGCTGACAGAGGCAGGTGCGCTTTTTCTTGTCCGTGCGCGGCGGATGCTGGATGAGCTTCAGGCGGGAGAGGCCGAATTGGCGGAGGCGTCGGGCACGCCACGCGGCCGCCTCAGGGTCAGCCTGCCGGTTACAGGGGAATTGCTGACAGACGCTTTGGCGATTTTCGTCGAGACCTATCCCCTGGTGGAGCTCGATCTCGATTACAGCGACCGGATCGTCGATGTAGTCGAAGAGGGGTTCGATGTTGTCATCCGCACGGGGGCCACGGGAGATTCCAGACTTCTGCATAAGCCGTTGGGCCAGTTTCGTTGGCAGCTCGTCGCATCACCAACCTATATTGCCAAACGCGGCATGCCGACTTCGGCGGATGATCTCCCAAAACATGTCTGCCTGCGGCAACGCTTTTCGACTGGACGGCTCATACCCTGGATCTTACCATCGGCTTCGGATTTGCGCATCCCTGCGAGCCTGACCGCGAGCATCATCGATGCCCTGCTGGACCTCACGCTCGTTGGGACCGGGATCGGATGTTTTCCAGAGTTCCTTGTGCGCGATGCGCTAAGACGCGGTGCGCTGGTTCCCGTCCTGGACGGTGACGTTGAGCAGACAGGCGTCGTGACCATGCTTTGGCCAGCTAGCCGCTATCGCGTCCCAAAGGTCCGCGCTTTCGTGGATTGCATCTCGCAATACAATCGCCTGGCTTGATCGGCGTCTGGTCAGATGATCACGCAAACCGGCTAAATGCCAAATCCTGCCAAACCCGGACATCGCGGGGGCACGGCTGCACGAGATAATCTGGTCACGACCTACCGGTTAGCGGATCGACCGCACCTAGGAACGAGCAATTGCCGCTGAATGGCGACAAATGGTCGCACTCCGAAGTGCAGATAGAAAGGTCTATTTCTACGTCGAGCCTGCTCTGGCGCTGTGAAAAGGTCCGGGGGCTGCTCATAAGGCTTAGAAACATTGACCTTCCATCACTTCGGCGATGGCAGACGCGGCTTTCATGCCGGTCCCGGTGATAATCACAACTGTTTGCTCATTCTCGCGGATGCTCCCCCTCTCCAATAACTTGTCGAGCGCTGCTGCTGCCGTGGCGCTGGTTGGTTCGGTAAAAATTCCCTGTCGAGCCAACCGACGCAGAGCATCAATGATCTCAGCCTCAGTCAGTGTCACGGTTCCGCCGCCGCTCTCCCGCATTGCAAAGATCATCTGCCGTAAACGCAGGGGATGAGTGATGGCGGTGCCTTCGGCGATCGTCTTTGTCACTGGACGCGCGACCGCCGTATCGACACCGGCCGCAAAGCTTGCATCAATCGGCGAGCAGTTGAGCGGCTGCGCGACGAACAGGCGCGGCAATCTTGCAATCTGACCGGCCTTGAGCAGTTCGCGAAAGCCGAAAGCGCATCCGAGCAGATTGCTTCCCGCGCCCGCTGGCATGATGATATTGTCGGGCACACTAAAGCCAAAATCTTCCCAGATTTCGTAGGCGATCGACTTGGCTCCCTCAAGAAAGAAGGGATGCCAATTATGACTGGCGTAGAAGGTCTGGGTCGCCTGCATGATCGCTCGGGCTGCTGCAGCCTCCCGCGGGCCATCGACGAGTTCGAGTTTCGCCCCATAAGCACGAACCTGGGCGAGCTTGGCAGGGGAAGTGTGGGCCGGAGCTATGATCTTTACATCAAGACCACCGCAAGCGCCGAAACCGGCGACGGCCGAGCCGCCATTGCCGGAGCTGTCCTCATGTACGGCCGTAATGCCCAGTTGCCGCAGGAAGGATAACATGACCGAGGCGCCCCGATCCTTGAAGCTGCCCGTGGGATTGAACCACTCCAGCTTGAAATAGGGCCGTTGATCGCCCCAGTATTGCTGCAGCATTGGCGTGCAGCCTTCACCCATGCTGATGGGGTTTGGGATATCCACCGGCAAAGTGGCGCGATAGCGCCAGAGGGATCGTGCGCCCGAAACTATATCGTCACGAGAGATGCCGGCGCCGGGCGTCACCAGGAGCGGCGTCTGTCTGTCCGAGCACCAGCGCGGTGTCTCAAGGGGATACTCATCGCCATAAAGGGGGTCGAAATAGCAGGCCTGCATATGAATGACTGATCCCTGATCGGCTTTTCCCATACTGAACGGTCGTTCCCTGAATTCCGCGTCGTAAAGTCTGTCGATCCTCTAATTCAATCGAACTGTTGCTGACCGATCCGAGCCTGCCGGAGCGTCGCCATCGAACAACCGCCGGTCGTTCGCGAGTAGGGATCGAAAGCCTGCGGCAAACGACGGGAAAGGGTCGGACCGGCTGCACTAGATGATGCCGGCCCAGGCAAGCAGCATTGCGCAGGAAGGACGTGTAAATGGGCTGCCCGACTGGCATGTCGGAGCTGCCATGATACGGCTTGAGTGCAACTGCTGGACGTTGGCACCATGTTGACGGTGCATCTTTTTCCAATATTAAGGGAGCGATCCCAGTGCTACCCCCTCATTTCCCCCCGAAATCAGGAGCGCTGGGGTCACCCAGGGAGGGGTTCGGTGATTAGCGAATGGCGTGAATGGGATGCTGATCCGTTGGCTCCGCTTGACTGGCTGATTCATGCCATCGCGTTAACTACCATGGCAGCCATCCTGGCCTTCGAAATTCTTTGATCGGCGCCTGGCGACAGATCAGATAACTACAAGACCACGCTGGAGCACTGACGCTCTTGCTTCATATCTCACCGCCAATTCGCGATGGGCATATATCATCATCAAATGATCGCCGCGGGCCATGGCCTCTCTAGCTGTGCGGGCTTCCTGTCGCGCCCTCCGCAACAGATAATTCACGTCGTCGGCTGTGGGCATAGCCGCCTCCTGCTGAGTCGTCGCTTCGTCAGAATAGCATCTGATGGAGATCGCTCAACAGGAGGACTGCTCAGGTCAGACGGGTGCCATCTTAAGCCTTGCGTCATCCTGCGCTTCAGGATGACGCGTCGAACCGCTGAAAGCGCAGGCGATCACGCGAGGCGCACGGCTCGCTTGAAAAGCTGGGCGGGATAGCGGATGGAACGCAGCTGGGCTTCGAAATTTAGCCTTCGAGCAGGTTGGGCTGCGAAGGTGGCGTGATGGTTTCTACCGGGAGTAAGAGCTGCCTGGTCCAGGACATCCCTGTTGCTCCCCGCGCTTTGCTACTAAGTCCGCCGGCGCACATTTATGCCCAAGTGGATATGCATGCCTGACGGATGGCTTCGCGCTTTTCATTGCGGGAAGGCAGAATCGAAGTCTGCTTGGCGGCTCGATGGTTCTCTGGCATCTCAATGGGGATGATAACGATAAGGCCATCGCGCTCGGGTGAAGGGGAACGCGCTATTGAAATCTGGCGCGCGGCGGTCGACGCCACGCATGATTTTCTAAGTTATGAGGATCGGCTCGCGCTGGACGAACTCGTGTCCAGTTTCCTGCCACAAGCGCCGCTTATATTCGCGGTCGATGCCGAGGATCGCCCCCTCGCATTCATGCTGATTGCCAATGCACATATGGAAGCACTGTTCGTGGATCCGGCCGTGCGCGGAACGGGCGTAGGTGCCGCATTGGTGAGGCACGGGCTTGAGCTTCATCCGGCGATGACCACGGATGTGAACGAACAGAATGGCCAGGCTTTAGAATTTTACGAACGGATGGGCTTCCGGCGTACCGGTTGGTCACCGGTTGATGGCCAGGGTCGAGCCTATCCGCTCGTGCACCTTACCCACCAGGGTTGAGCAGGCGGCAGCCAGCCGAAAATTCTGGGTTCTCTGCGAGGAGCCAAGGCCTCGACTGAGGTGGTCACGCACCGGTCATGAAAATCGCAAAAGCGGACGGTCGGCAGCCAGGAGTTGGAATTTCGCGCTCGAACGACGGGATTGGGTCGATGGTTGCCGGCAGCGTATGCCGCGTCGACAGCCATTGTAGCGCGACCCGAAAAAGGCCGCTTCTAACACCCAAACATCTTAAATCTTCTCAATCGTATGCTGCAGCGGTCGCAATCGCAGGAACGTAGAAAGCTGCGATCTTGTCGATGAACTGTTGCGGATCGCTACCGACAAGGTTGGTCAGCACTATAATTGCGAGATCATCCTCTGGGTAGATGAAGAAGGCCGCCCGACCTCCGCCAATTCCACCGACTATCGGATGCGGCGCGGCGCGGACGATTGGCCAGCCCATCGCCCACTCGTTGCGATCTCCGTTGTTGAGCGTGTCTGCCGTCCAAAGGCGCTTCAAACTCTCAGGCTTCGCCAAAAGCTTGCCTGTTTGAAGAGCGATGACCCAGCGCGCAATCTCGCGTGCGGAGGCGTTAAGTCCGGCACCGGTTCGCGTAAAGTGCGGCAGATCGTCCCGCCAACGGCCAAGCTCTTTCGTTACGGCACCTCCATGACCCGATCCATAGAAGCTGTAGGGCGTTGCAGCGTCCGGAACGATGTCGAAGCCATCGCCGAAGTGAACATGCATCATGCCGGCCGGCTTGAACTGATGCGCAGAGAAATACTCAGCGAACGACATGCCGCTCAGCGTGTCGATGATCCGCGCTAGCAGTGCGTAGTTGGTCTGGTTGTATTCGAAACGTGTACCGGGCGCAGATTCAATTGGCAAAGCCTTGACCGTGGTCCAAGCGCCTTCCTCGGTGCCATCGCCAATTAGTCCGGTGCGTCCTATGATATCAGGCAGGCCCGAGGTGTGGGCGAGAAGCTGACGGACACGTATGTTTTGCCATGTGGCGGGTAGATCTTCGAGATAGCGCGAAATTGGCGCATCAAGGTCTAGCTTTCCCGTTTCGACCAACTGCATCGCCGCGACGCCCGTGAAGGATTTCGTTGCCGAATTGATCGGAAACACCGTATCCTCTGTAACTGCCACCCGATGCTCAAGGTTCGCAATTCCAAAAGCTTCCAAGAGTATTATGTGCCCGTGCTGTACTACCGCAATTTGCGCTCCTGGAATATGCTTCGTAGCCATTTGCTCGCGCATGAACGCCCGCGCCTCGGCATTCGCGGTGAGGAGAAAGCGCTGAACTGGGACTGCCGACTGAGGCAACCGCGAAGGGCGAACCGCAACAGTCAAAGGAGCAAGCTTATGGGGCGATTCCGCGGGTCCAGGAGATGGTGCAGCCGCGACAAGCGGCAAGGCCAGTATCGCTCCAATCGATTTCCGAAACCGCATATTTATTCCTCCGACTACAGATGTAGTCGTATGTCTTGAACGGCAATTATGCAAGCCGTATTTGACGGTCTATAGCGCGCCGCCTGCTCGCCATGGCACTTCTGCGAGCCATCAAGTCCTTGTCCGCTGCGGTTTCGAGCCGGCGTTCATAATCGAACCTAGATGGGGCGCCAGCTAAGATTGCCCGAAGACGCTGGTGCGCCTATGACCGCCTGGCATCCCGATGTTGCCCAGCAGTGTGTATTGGAACAGATCGACATTCGATCACCGATTTTTGGAATGGGCGCCATTGGCCCGTGGGAGAGCGGCTGATTTCTATTCTGGCGAAAGCTATAACTGCCATCGTGGTCTGCCAGAAAAAACTTGGATGTCCATACTTCCAGATTTGTCTGCATGCGAGGGGCTTTGTTGCATAGTTATCGATGGATACGGATCCCAGAATACTTATAATTATTATGCGAGCCTAGCGGTATTTGGCGTCCTATCTCGAAGAAGCGATTGAGGATCGCAGCGCGCCTCGAGCAAAGTAACTTGACGCTTGAAGGTGCGCGCGGAAACGCGCTGCCTCAGCAACTCGAAGCCGTACAGTTTGGTCTCGACCAGGCTGCGTTGGTCATATTCGCTCCATTTCTTCCAGATGTTGCGGCCAAGCCGCGTCATCGCGCACTGCGCTTCATTGCGGGCGTCGACGCCAAAAAGGAACCGATGAGCATATCATTCGTCCAAGCCGCATGGATTCCCAGACTCAACAAAAAGGTGCTCCATTGCCTCGCCGGCTGACAGAAGCAGGCGAGCGTTTGGTAGCTGAGGCTGCTGCAAAACACGGCGTAAGCGTTGATGCGACATCCGCTCTGCTTTTGGCGATCATTGAGGGCAATGGCCACCAGGCACAGTTCAATCATCCAGATCTTGGAGGCATGGGCCAATGGTTGACAGGGGGCATGCTCATGATCGGCGACATGTTCAACAATAGCTTAAAGGCGAAAATCAGCGCTCTCGCCGATAACTTGGCCCGTGCTGCCATCCAGGAACCTATGTTGATAGAGCCTGCTAGACCACCCACCCTTTCTACCAATTCCAGCACGTCTTCTCGTTGGCCCGAAGACCTCGGCACGCCATCCACCACCGGATCGCAGAACCAGATGCACTATGCCGTTTTTCCGGCAAGCCGGCGGCTAGCAATTGTCACGGACGGTCATATGACCATTTACGACACGCAAACCCATGTGATTTCCGGACTCGCCCAGCAGCAGGGAAGCGGTCAGAGCCTGACCCTGACGAGCCAACATGGTCCGGTACCATTGTCTAGCCTCCAGCGGGTCCACCAAATTGACCCCCAGCAAAGCCCGCCGGAACCGGTTTCGAAGGAGAGTGACGTCGTTCGGGAGGAACCGGGCAGTGAGGTCTCCACCGCAGTTCCGGCGCAGGATCGACCGTCCCGAGCTCGGATAGAAGATGATCACGCAGCTATCTTCGCCAAAATAGAAGGTCTGTCTGACCTTTACGAAAAAAAGATTATCACAGCCGAGGAATATGCTGTCAGCAAAGCCGAACTGCTTGACCGACTGTAGGATCGCCAACACCCTAGCTATCTTGAATAGCACGTATCTAACGATACTGTAATGAAGGAATCGAACCGGCAATTTTATAGCCAGCTTCATATATACTTTCCGCTATTTATCTAAATCGCGCCGACACTACGAGATCCATACGTTGGATCGAATCCCCGATGGCAATCTAGTCTGCCATTTCGTCTTCAAAGGTGCATCCATCATGAAAATGAATATCCATGCCCATCTCGACTATGAACTGGACGAACCCACCGACATACTTCTGCAACTCGAAGCAGCTGCCATACCCGAGCAGACCGTAGAGCGGTCAGACTTAATTCTGCCTAATGCCGAGCACGTCGCGCGTGTACCTGCTCAGGACTGCATAGGTGAGCGCATCTGGCTGCGCCTTTCGGGCAAGATGGTCGTCGACTATCGGGCATCCGTGACCGTCAATCGACTGCTAGCTGATTGCAGAACGCTTCCCAAAGTGCCACCGCATCAGCTCCCAGGCGAGACCGTGCCCTACCTTCTGTCGTCGCGCTATTGCGAGTCCGATCGGTTTCAAACGTTCGTAGATGCCGAATTCGGCAAGATTGAAGGCGGCGAGCTCATAATGGCGATGCGGGATTGGGTACACGGCCATCTGAGCTATGTGCCAGGTTCAAGCAACGTCATGACGACAGCGGGCGACACATTCATCTCGCGGCAGGGAATTTGTCGCGACTACGCCCACCTTATGATCTGCCTGGCGCGTGCGGCAGGCGTCCCTGCCAGAATCGCAAGCGTCTACGCGTTGGGCGTAAATCCTCCGGACTTCCATGCGGTGGCAGAGATATTCCTAGGCGGTGAGTGGCACCTCGTGGATCCGACGGGAATGGCGAAGGAAGCTGCGATGGTAAAAATTGGGGTTGGCAGGGATGCAGCGGATATTGCGTTCCTTACCACATTCGGCAATGCGCGGCTGATTGCACAATCGGTGTCGGTCGAGCCCAATCTTGATTGAGTCTCAGCGGGTTCCAGCCAACAGATTCGCTAGGTAAGCAGAATGCCCATGAAGCGCTAAGGGGCCAGTCTTCTGGATCCGTAAAACGGCAGTCGTGAATCCCACAAAATGTCTCCTACACTGAGGAACGAGCGTTTCTCCCAAGGGTTGGTGCAGCATGAAAACGACGACAATGCTCATGACAGCCGCAGCGTTCTGCACGATTGCCGCTTGCGACGGACCAAAGGAAAAGGCGGGGGCAGCAAAGGATGAGGCCGCAGCCAATGCTTCTGGCGTCCCTTATCAGGGAGATAGCCCTGCCGAGCGTGCTGGTCGAGCAGCAGATCGTGTAGATCGGGCCGCAGCGAAAGCCCTCGATTCCCGTGCTGATGCGCTAGAAGACCAGGGACGCGCCATTGAAGCGCAGGCGGATGCGGAAGCTGACAAACTGGAACAACAGGCGGAATCCATTCGCGACGCAGCCAAAGCCAAAGCTAAGAAATTGAATCAGCAGGCAGAAAGCCTAAAATCCTCCTCTTGATTGCCCTATTTTTGTTAAACGATCATGCGTCGAACGCTTCGACTTTTTGCGCCAGCGAATCCGGACGTAGAGTTTCGCTCTATTTACCGGATCCGTCATTTGATAGGACGCGATCAGGTTCGGATTACGCGTCAACGACTTCTTGGTCACGACTTCGGTGATCCAGCACACGCACGGCCTAGTGTCGCTTCCCCGCCCCTTCACTGCAATCTTCTGGCAAGGCGCAACAAAATAGGCGTCATGGAAGGTAGCCGGCCAGTGTCCTATACACGTTGAGGTTCTGCCAGTGTACCCCGCCCCCCCGACAACCTGCGTAGGTGCCAAATAGCTCGCGGGTCAGCCGTCGGGACGCTATGGAAAGGTTTATCTGCGCGCGCCCCTCGGAGCGCTCGCGCTGCGATGTCCGACGACGAATTAGCCGCGCTACACGCCCTCATCGTTGACACCAACAATGTGAACGTTGGGCACTAAGCAGCATAGGCAAGATCATGCGGCGCAGTTTCACGTCATATAGCTGTTTGATTTCACCCATAAAGGTAAGAGACTCCCTCAGCGTCGGGAGGCGCAATGGCGGCCTCGCGGTGGGCGATCGGCGTGCCGAGCTGGAGGAAGTAAAGCTCAGTCCTCACAGGTGACGCCCCCCGCCCCACCTCTGCCCGGCCTCACGTCTCGGCTCCATGAAGCGGGCGCGGTTATCGGTACATTCCGCACCCGACATGTCGTAAGACTACGCGCCAAGATCATGTCGACGAGCAGCCAGTAAGGAGCCTGCCTTTGGCTCCCCGCCCGCTAAACATGATAGTTGAAAATGCTGAGCGCCAGCCCTTTGCATCTGAGACACCGCGCGGAACGCCCTGCAAATCATTGCGCGACTTATGCCGCGGAAGCGCCCAATGCCTGACACTAACGGAAGCAGTAGCAAGCCATCAGCTCCTGCAGTCCCTAATAATAATTCCTCGCTACGTCCCAATTGACTGCGTTAGGATGAATGAATGTTTAAGTCTTCTGGAACGAAAAGGCCGCAGAGTGGTTGTTCTGGCGCACCAAAGGAGCTCCCATGATTCAAGACGTCAATTTTTGCTGGGATCAGGCTCAACTAAATCAAGATAGAGCAGATGCGACCGACCTTCCAAATGTCCGGGCGGTCGCGCTGGCAGCAGCGCTCAGCTGGCGCAAAGAGGCTGAAATAGCCCAGCGCATGGCCGATCGCCGCGATCGTCAAATTAAGGGTTCACCTTTGATTTATTAAAAATCTGGCCACCGTTTTATAGCGAGCGTTCCAAGGTTCATTAGTTAACCGTGGCTGGAGCTGCACTCAGCCAGCCCGCCGCCCAACCACCCAGCTTCAGCGTCATCGACCGCCTCAAAGCTACCAGCTCTCATTGATCGCCGATAGGGGCGCTATCGGCGTATTGAAAGCAGTGTGCTGCAATTCAACGACCGTGTGGAGTTCATTCTCCGGAGCACCCGTTTAAGGCGAACTGTCCCCCGATTTATAAAAGCTTGTAAACTGGGTATTGTTTACGATGACGTTACGAGATCAGGGTTAAGAATGTCGTCATATGGTGAAGCGGAAGGCCGCCCCAAGAGATATCCCTGGACCTGATGGCACCCCAAATCCTGCATCAAATTAAAGTGCGCCAAGGTTTCCACCCCTTCCGCCACCGTAGCCACGCCCAGTCTATTCCCCAGGTCGATCACAGCCGCAACGATCGACGCGCAATCGGCGCGGTCGAGCGCGTCGCGCACGAAACTGCCGTCTATCTTGATTTTGTCAAAAGGAAAGATTCGAAGATGCGCCAGTGAAGAATAGCCGGTGCCAAAGTCATCCAGGGAAATGCGAACGCCAAGTGCCCGGATCTGCTCCAGCTCTGCGACGGATGCTGCCTCGTTTCTCAAAAGCGCTGTTTCGGTGATTTCGAGTTCGAGCCTTTCGGGAGGCAATCCAGACTGATCAAGGGCCGAACGGACGACTGATAGCAATTCCGACCGCCCCATCTGCGAAGCGGAAATATTAACCGCCACCGTCTCGCCTCCATCCCATGACATGGCCTCACGGCACGCTTCATGGAGCACGTGGTGGCCCAGTTTGAGGATTAAGTCGCTGCGCTCGGCGGCCACAATGAACGTGGCGGGGGACACCCAGCCCAACTCGTCGTGATACCATCGTGCCAAGGCCTCTCTGGAAACGACTTTACGATGCCGCAAGTCGATAATCGGCTGATAGAATATGCTCAATCCTTTTCCCGACGAAAGAGCAATGCGCAGTTCATTCTCCAGGCGGTTGGCTGCAACAAACTCGTCCTGCATCTCCGCGGTGAAGTAGCGCACGCCCCCTTTTCTAGCAGCCTTCGCGACGTAAAGTGCCATATCGGCGCGAACCATCACCTCTTCCGCCGACCTCGCATGCTCCGGGAAGAGCGCAACACCAATTGATGCGCCAATCTGCGCAACGCGCTTCCGCTCGAGAACGAAAGGCTCTGAAAGGCGCGTTAGAATGTCGCTTGTAATTGTGTCGCATTGCAAAGCCGAAACATTGGTCAGCACGATCGCGAATTCGTCGCCTCCCTGCCTAGCAATGACGGCGGAGTAGCGGTCACAGGGTTCAGAAAGGCGCTTGGCAACAGCGACAAGGAGTTCGTCGCCAAATTTGTGCCCGAGCGTGTCATTGATTCCTTTGAAACCATCCAGGTCAATCAGCAGCAACGCCCCCGGGGTTAGCGCATCCGACGTGAGCTTTAGCAGCGCGTCGTTGAGAGTGACCCTGTTCGCCAGACCGGTCAGAGCGTCATGATGGGCAAGATAGCGGATCTTTTTTTCTGCTTCCACTTCGCTGGTGACGATCGCCCAAGTCAGCATCGGCCCCAGATAATTGCCATCATCGGCGTGTATGGCGGAAGCGTTCAGGTCCAGTACTTCGTTTCCGAGATTTATGCGGATGCGATGCGGTAAGCGCGTCGGATCCGAGAGGAGCCGGCGCTGTCGGTCAGGGACTAGGTGAAATATGTCTATGCTAGCTCCAATCATGGCTTCAGCGTCGATGGGAAGAAGATGCTCAATGCGCCTCAAAAGTTGGCGAGAGGCGTCGTTGAGATAGGTAATCTTGAAATCGATCGGGTCAACGGTCATGACCGCGACTGGCATATCATCGATCATTCGCATCAATCGGGCTTGCTCTGCTTGCTTTGCCGATGCATCGGCTTCGGCCGCTATCCTCCTTGCAAAATCATCATAGTTTATCGATAAAACGACCAACATGCCGATCGAGACGAGTGCAGTATTAAGCGCCATGGCAAGGAAAGTTGGTTGCCCGGCCCAAGCGAAGAATCCAATAAATGCGCCGTTGACGATCAAGGTCACGATCAGTGCTGCCTCACGGACATGCATCAAGCAGAAGATGCACACAACTACGGTATTAGCCATATAAAAAGCTAGATAGGATTTGGTGTATGGCGTACCGTATGAGAAAAGAAGAAAAGACCAAACGGTAAAGGATGAAGCAATTATCGGCGCCAGTAGCATTGTCGCCCTGAATGCCCTGGCTGCTTCTTCAGGTGATGGTATCGTCTCGTATGCCTTCAACCAGTGAAACATTCGAAAGACGCAGGCAGCGGTAAAAAGTGAGGGAATTGCGACGGTCAGCCACAAAGGCGCGATATCTGTATGAACGTACGCGACGATCCAAGTGCTCGAAAGCAGGATGGGATACATCATCGGCATCTGTCGCGAATACGCTCGATACTGAGCGCCAGCGAGACTTGGAGTCGATCTAGAAAATGATTTGATGACAGTCGACAGCATCCCGCGTGGCGCCTTCTAAAAGTTACGAGGGTGCTGAAGGGTCGTTTCAATCCTCGCTCCTCTACGAAAGCGGCGGAAAAGTCAGATTGTTCCCGGTTTAAATTTTCGGACTGACATGCCCCCACTTTCCTCACCGCTTAGTTAAAATTTGATTTAATAGTTGATTCTCCCAAAGATGGTTTTGCGGTTTTTGTTAGGCTCTTGACGTAATATGGGCGAGCTTAGTAGAAGCGGCCAGTACGGGAAAGGCGATTTTGTCAATTTGCTCTTGTCAACAAGAGTGAATGGCCGGATCTAGCGAGATGCGATGCCCCGACGAGCGTAAGTATTAGGCGCGTTGCAGCCCGGCAGCTGCATGTTCGCCGAACAACGGGTCTTTGGCACAAGTCAACGTTTCCGCATCCCCAAACGAGCGGATTAGGTTTTTCGGCGGGCACCTTTAAGAGAATGTCCTTGAGCCTCATGCGTAACCAGCGATACACCTGATGAGAACGATGGCAGCGGCGGCATAAATTAGAGCAATTGCAGATATATCGGTTAGCTCGAGATCGTTGGCGACGAGGTCGCCTCCTGCGACGTGGCCCGCCCTGATCAACAAATCCCAGGGGCCGAGGAGATGAACGCGGCCCTCGATGGGATGGCTCGGCATTTGCTGAGCTGAGATGGCCTGTCGCAAATGGCTGTGCTGCTGTAATCGGCGATAATCGATCCTATATCGCAATCCGAAGCATGGGCCCGCCCGCCTGCTGCACCAACATGCGATGGCTTGGATGAAGACGACGCTAGATCTGTTCGACATGCCCGTGGTTCCTGGTCTTGCGATGCGTGACGATATGCTGACCAAAGTACAGGAAGCTGAGCTAATCGATAAGAGCCTGTCTTGAATCTCATGCGTAACGAGCGATGCGCCTGATGAGGACGACGGCAGCAGCGGCATATAGGAGTGCAGTTGCGGATTTGATGGTTCGCTCGAAGTCCTTTGCCAAGCGTCGATTTCGATTGAGCCATGAGAAGGTTCGTTCGACCACCCATCGTCTGGGATGGACGACGAACCCGGTCTGGTCGGCGAATTTCCGAACGATCTCTATCGTGACGGATGTGGCTTCCCGGACGCGATCGCTGTTGTAGGCGCTGTCGGCATAGGCATGCTCGACCAAGGGGTGCCGCTGGCGTGACTGCCGGAGCAAAGGCACTGCGCCGTCTCGGTCCTGCACGTCAGCGCCATGAACCAGCAGTTCGAGCGCACGACCATCGGTATCGACCATGGCGTGGCGCTTGCGGCCCATGATCTTTTTCCCTGCGTCATAGCCGCGCGGACCACCCGCTTCAGTGGTCTTGACGCTCTGGCTGTCGATGGCCGCCGCTGACGGCATCGGTTCTCGCCCCGTTCGGACACGGTCGATCTGGACAAGATGGTGGTTGAGACTTTCGAATGTCCCATCGTCACGCAGAGTGCAGAACCAGCGGTAGACCGTGCGCCATGGCGGAAAGCTGTCAGGCAAAAGCCGCCAAGGACAACCTGCCCGCAGCAAATAGAAAATGGCCTCGATGATCTCCCGCATCGGCCAACGCCGTCGCCGTCCGCATTGGCACGGCGCGGGCAAATACGGCTCAATCAAATGCCATTCTGCATCGGTAAGATCGCTTCCATAGCGAAGCTGTGCGCGGCTATGATGTGCGCGGGCGGTCGGGTTCCACATGATGGCTTCCAAGGTTGGTGTCGCAACCCCTCGGAATCATATCGAAACTCGGCCGTCCACCGTTACGTCAGCGTTCTGACACAGCCTCTAAGATCAATGGCTGTAACTTAACCCCGTTCCGTTTCCAGCGATGGACAGGCAAGCGCCTGACCTACAGCTACGGCTGGAACTATGATTTCGAGCATATGCGCTTCGCGCCGTCCGAACCAATGCCGGACTGGCTTCTCGAAGTGCGAAGCCGCACCGCTTCTGTTGTCGGGCTTGCTGCGGACGATCTCGCTCAGGCTCTGCTGATCCGCTATGATCCGGGCGCCGGCATTGGCTGGCATAAGGACAGGCCAGTATTCGAGCATGTCGTGGGCATTTCGCTTGGCAATGAAGCCGTGCTGCGTCTGCGCCGCCGAACGAGTGCCGGGTTCGACCGCGCCAAAGTCTCGCTGCCGCGGCGTTCCATCTATCATTTGTCTGGTGAAGTGCGTCACATTTGGGAACATAGTATCGCACCTATCGAGGTGCCGCGCTGGTCGATCACCTTCCGAAGCATGTCTGAAAAGGTTCGCACAGCGTGAGCAGTCGCCCCTACCCCGTCACGCCGGATGGACGCTACTTCGCGGTGCGCGGGCGGCTCTGGCGCTTGAGTAACCCTGCTCTAGAGCCTGACGAGCGTCAGCGCTTGGTGAAGGAACTGATGGACGCCCGCCGTGCCGTCGGCGCGGCCAGGCGCACGGCCGATCATATAGCCGAGACAATCGCGCATGAAGCGGTTCATCAAGCCAAGGTGGCGCTCGGGGAACGTGGCCCGGTCTGGTGGGACGATGGCACGCCCGACCTTAACCGCCATCTCGCACGCACAGGCCCCTATGCACAATGGTATGCTAGCCTCCCCGAAGGGATTGATTAGCGCATTCGTTTACGTTTCGTCTTGTCAGGCAATTTGATGATAACCGGCGCATGGTCGCTGGTCCTGTCCCCACCCGCGTGTACGGCGATCGACCTCCGCCGATATCAGCCTCGTCACCGCCTCGTCGTTCAAAAGGTCGTGATCGATCCGAAGGCCTGCGTTGTGCTCGAACGAATTGCGCCAATATTTCCCGAAGGTGTAGATGCGCTCGTCAGGGTGAAGATCGCGGAACGCATCGGTCCACCCCAGCTCAAGCAGCCGCGCATAAGCCTCGCGAACTTCGGGGGGCAAACAGCGCATCGTCGCGCCAGCGATCAGGTACATAGACGTCGAAATGGTCGGCATAACGTTGAAGGGGCCAGCAACCACCACCGGAGGATCAAGGGCCACAACCGTCGAAAGATGATCATGCAGCCAGTCGGACCAGCGCAACTTATAATCGAATTTGGCACCGGGTCTTGGGTTGCCGTTCGGGAGATAGAGGCCGACGATCAGCACACCGTCTACTGCGGCCTCGATGTAGCGGCTCTGCACATCCTCCGGTTCGCGCGGAAGCCCCCGGCGCGTGTCGTGAATCTCGCCAACCCGGCTCAATATCGCCACACCATGCCAGCTTTTCTGCCCCAGCCAAATCGCTTCATAGCCAAGGTCGAGGATGGCGCGCTCGGGAAAGCGCTCATCAGACGCCTTGAACTCCTGCAGACATACCACGTCCGGCTCGGCAAGGGCGAGCCAGCGCAAAAGCAGCGCAAGCCGCCCGTTGATGCCATTGAGGTTGTAGGTTGCGATCTTCATGGCGTGAGCAGGCGGAACAGATATGTCTCGGCCTGACCCCCTCAAATATCCGCCCCACCTCGACCGGGTAGCCGCGCTCATTCAAGGAAGCGAGTGCGAAGTCGGGCAGCATGAGCATAATTTCATAACGTCTATACGCGACTTTTCGCCGCACATATTCCTCTCCCTGAGCGCCCAGGCTCCGCGGTGCAGGCTTTCACAGGGTGAATCGAGGAAATCGATCATGTCCGGAACATTTCTGGGGGAACCGCGCAGCTTTCATACTGAGCCAGGTTAAGTTCCGACTTTTGTTCGGAACATTGGTAGCTTGAACGCGTCTCCGTGCAGCCGCCCTTTTAAGATTGTTGCGTTTCCTGGAGACTGGGATGTCAGATTGCCGGATATTGGAATGGCTGTCGCTGAACACCGAAAATTTCCGGCTCTGGCATAATGCGCACCGAGAAAGCGCAATAAGCGTGGAGCGATATTTGCTGCATCGCGAACATATCCAGGAGCCAATCTCATTTGTCGACGGTGAGATGCGCCGATGCGCGATCCGGTCGGACAGCCTGTGGGAAATAAGCGTCCGACATCTCGATGGCTCGCAGAGCCACATCGGTGGTCCGACATTCGAGCTATGCCTCAAGGCTGCGCGCGAAATGCTTCTCTTGAGCTTTGCAGGTGCAGTTGCCGCCTGAACTGTGCATTGCGTCGATTGGTGTTCAGCCGATCGTCCAGACGTTTGAGCATAGAGGATTGTGCCACGTCCTCGCCTTCATACCCCGGCGCAATCAACGAACGATAAAAATTAGCCCAGTCAGGCCAGTATTATAGCAGAAGGGAAAACTGACTCGCGCTTCGCCAATTGGGAATCCGTCGAAGCCAGTGATCCCGATTCGGCAAAGATAACGTGAGAGAAAGAAGACTTCGCCGTTTCCCCCCTTGCCGCGACCGCGACGGATATCTTCACCTTCGATGCCGCGAGAGTTGGTTATACTCATAGAAAGCTCGCCCAAGCTTTAGCATGGGCTCGGCGCGGGCTTTGTCGGCATGCCCCTTGCTTCCAGCTTACTTTGACGGGGGCATGGAGAGAGCCAACTTCTCTGCGGGAAGATAGGTCTATGGAATAATCAATTCGTGCGCCGGTTGAAGCGAAATGACCGCCTGGTTATCATGGTTCGATAGTCGTTGACCATCTTGCCGGGCGTACGCAACCATATCCGCCTCTCATTGCGATCCTGCGCAGGGAGACAAGCGACATGCTCGGCCCGGAGAAGGATGGGATCCCTCCATTCGATCGCCTGCTCAGGAGTATCAGCGGCCTCGATCTGCGAGAGCAGGTCCGTCGGACCAGCCAGCTCATAATCAAGATGGGCATGGACGCAAAGTTCCATACAAACTGCCAGCCCTCAAAAAACTGACCCAACTCAAATATAAACTTTGCTATATTCCACAAATATTACTCTTTTCCTCTACGCAACACGGTCCACGATCGAATATATCAATTCGAATAAAGATATATTTCGAAATTTGCATATAAATATTTGCGATAATCAAATTATGCTACACCCACCTATCAATACTGATCCAGTTTATAAATTGATCCAGATTATAACGATTTCCTGTCATTTGCAGCTAAATCTGAGGAAATTTATCAAAACATGTGGGTTGAACAGCTGCCGATCGCATTCCTAGCGCATCGTCGCCGGGAGAGTGTGGAGTGCGTATCGCGATCATAGCCCATTTGAAATATGCTATTGGCGAGCCATTCGCCGGCGGTCTGGAAATGCATACGCATATCCTCGCCCGGTCGCTTCGGGAACGTGGCCATGATGTCACCCTTTTTGCCTCGACGCGATCCGACCCAAGCCTGGGACTAGAAGCAATCTGTGAGGAAACCTCACTTCTCGAGACAGGTACTGCTGAGGCAAATGATGTCGCCTTCTTTCGCGAACATCACGCTTATCTGGGCCTCATGACCGCATTGCGGACACGCTCGTTTGACATCATACACAACAATTCCCTGCACTATCTTCCGGTCAGCATGTCCGACACGCTGGCGGTTCCTGTCTTGACAACCCTCCATACACCGCCCTTCTGTTGGCTGGAGAGCGGGATCAGGCTCAATCGCGGATCGATGACCTATGTAGCGGTCTCTGAAGCCACAGCCGCGATGTGGCGCCATGTAGCGAATGCCGAGTATGTCATTCCCAATGGTATCGACCTCAGGCACTTTCCCTATCAGCCCATCGCCAACCGCGAGCCTTATCTCGTTTGGTATGGCCGGATTGTTCCTGAAAAAGGGCTGGACTATGCGATCAACGCTTCGCGGCTAGCGGGGTTGCCCTTGAAGATCGCCGGCCCGATCTCGAACCAAGGCTATTTCGAAAAGCTCATCGCACCCCGATTGGGAGGTGATATCGAATATGTCGGGCATCTTTCTCACATCGAGTTGTCGAAGCTTGTAGGCGGTGCTGTCGCCGCCCTTTGCACGCCGCGCTGGGAAGAACCTTACGGTCTGGTCGTGGCTGAAGCGCTTGCCTGTGGGACCCCTGTCGCCGCATTCGCGCGTGGTGGCGTACCATCGCTCCTGAAGCCTGACTGCGGCGTTCTCGCCGAGCCGGACAATGTTTCCTCTCTCGCATCGGCAGCACTTGCCGCCTCGGCGCTCGAGCGGAGCGCTTGCAGAGCATATGCCGAGCGATATTGCTGCTCGCGGCGCATGGTCGACGAGTATGAGGCTTTGTATCGACGCCTTGCAATGGCGCAGGTCGCGATCCCGAACGAGTCGGATATTGGGCTCCTGCCTGTCGCGGATGTCGCATGACGCAGGTCTGTATCTGCGTGCCGGCGCGCAACGAGGCAGAGCATATCGGCCGCCTAATCGAAGCCTTAGCCTTGCAGGGAACGCGGACGCCCTTCGCTGTCGCAATCTGCGTCAATAACAGTAGCGATGCCACATACACCGTCGCTCTCGATGCCGCGCAGCGCTTCAACGCACGCTTCCCGCTCAAAATGATCCAGCGAAAGTTCGCCCCCGTCTTTGCCCACGTCGGGTCTGCTCGTCGCGCCGCGATGGATTTTGGCGCCGAATTAGTGGGCCCGCGCGGCTTACTGATTTCCACTGATGCTGACTGCCGGCCCCCGGTAGACTGGGTGGACGCCATCCTTGCGCATTTCACTCTGGATCGGATCATTGGCGGCCGGATCGAGCTGGATGAGTTGGAAGCCGCCCAATCACCGGAGATATTTTCGCTGCGTCGTCGCTTTGACGCCTATTGGGGTACGGTGCGCGCGATCGAGGATGCGATCGATCCGGTTGATTGGGACATGCCGCCCCGGCATGGCGATCATACGGGCGCGAGCCTCGCGCTATCGTCAGATCTTTACATCCGCGCAGGCCGCGTGCCACTCCTTCGCACAGGCGAGGACCGTGCCCTGGTCGAAGCAGCGATCGAAGTGGGCGGCAAACTAATTCACCCCAATGCCGTATGGACGCGGGCATCATCCCGTACCGCGGGGCGCGCCGATGGCGGCATGTCGGCTGACATGCGGCGGTGGCTGGGCTGCACACAGAGGGGGGACACACCTTTCGTTCCGGCTCTATCGCATTGGGAGGCGCGCGCACGATGGCGGTTTAAGGCCAGGCGCGAAATGAGCGCAGCAGCTTTTGTAGATGCGGAACGCGCCCTCCCCCCATTGCCCTGTGACATGCCGCTTCCAGAGCCGGCCGCTATCTCATGAGCCGCCCGATCGGCTATTATGTCCATCATCATGGAGACGGTCACCGTCAACGCGCTATCGCGCTTTGTCGGTCGCTCGGGGGCGTCACGTTGCTGGGGACCGGGCTGACGGCACGGACTGAGGGCCTTCCCTGCCTCGACCTGCCTGATGACCGTCTCGATGATGAGTTCTGGGGTATCGACGGTTCCGAGCGGCCTTCGTCTCTCCATTATGCGCCGCTGGACCATGAGGGGATCCGGCAGCGCACCGCATTGATAGCAGCCTGGATCGCGCAGGCGCGCCCGCGTCTGATGGTAGTAGACGTATCGGCCGAGGTGGCGATGCTTGCCCGTCTCGCATCTGTGCCCACTGTCTATGTCCGTTTGAACGGTAGAAGACTTGATGCTGCGCATCTTGAAGCTTTCCGCGGAGCAACTGCTCTACTTGCCCCCTTCCACGAAGCCCTGGACGATGATGAAATTCCCAGCTGGGTTCGCAAAAAAACCTTCTATGCCCCTGGCGTCGTCCGATCAGCGTGCAGCCAGGCAATTGAGTGCGATGGCATCGTACTAATTGTCCTCGGGCGCGGGGGCGGCATTTCTGACGGGAATAGATGGGCCGAAATTGCTCTCGCGACCCCCGAGCGCAAGTTTCGCATTATTGGTCCCTGCACGGTGCCTGCATTCTTTCCAGACAATCTAGAATTACGCGGATGGGTCGATGATGCCGATGCGCAGATCGCAGCTTCAGCGGTCGTTATCGGCGGTGGGGGAGACGGCGTTGTCAGCGCGGTATTGAGGGCGCGTCGTCCTTTCATCTGTGTGCCGGAACCACGCCCCTTTGACGAACAGGTATCGAAGGCGGGAAAGCTTGCGGCTGTAGGCGGCGCGATCGCATGCTTTGAATGGCCGCCAGCCGGCAAATGGCCAGGAATGATCAATCAGGCGATCAAGCGCGCTAGATGTTGGCCTGACTGCCTGATGGACACAGGTGGAGCGGAACCCGTCGCCCGCTGGTTGGACGACCTTGCCGGCGCATCGGTGGCAGACAGGAGCCGTGCTACGTGATCCCCGATATCCAAGGTCAGGTCCCCGGAACGATCGACATTGTCGATCGACTGGCAATGTTCGGCGCGCGCTATGACGCGGCACCCAACTTCCCCAGCGAGAGCATGTCGGCCCTTATCGAAGGCGGTCACCATCGCTGGTTTGCCCCCCAAATATGCGGGGGCCTCCCTTTCGAAGACGAAGCCGCGCGCTGCCGCGCGATGGCGAGAGCCTTGCGCGAAATAGGTCGCGGCGATCTCAGCATTGCTCGGCTCTACGAAGGTCATGTTAACGCTATGTCCCTGTTCGAGTGCTTTGGGGTGCCCGATCAGTTACACTGGCTGGCAAAAGCCCTCGATCGCGGAGCATGGTTCGGAGTTTGGGCGACCGAGCCATCTCCCGGCGTGCAATTGACGCGAGAGGCTGTCCCATCACTATTTGGCGAGAAGATATTTGCCAGCGGGGCCGGAGGGCTGGATTACGCGCTTGTAACGGCCGCGAGTGAAGGCGAGCACCGTCGGCTCGTCATTGTTCGCGCTAATGAGAAAGTCCGCGCCGACCTATCAGGATGGCGGGTCCGGGGCATGCGCGCGAGCGTGAGCGGACGCTATGTGCTGGACGATGTAAAGGTTGAACCTGACATGCTGCTGGGCAAGCCAGGTGACTATGATCGGGATCCCCGTTTTACCGCCGGGGCCTGGCGTTTTTGCGCTGCACAGCTTGGCGGAATTGAAGCGCTCGTCACAGAAATTCGGCGCTCCATGCGCGACGCGGCGCGCGAAGATCCTGTCCAGCGCGCGCGGTTCGCCGATGCCACCGTTGCCGTGCGAACCGCTGGCTTCTGGGTGGCGGAAGCCGCACATCGTTTCGCATCTGGTCATGACGATGCCGTAGCCGTGGCTCGGATGACACGCGGTGTCGTCGAGGATGCCGGGTTCATTGTGATGGAGGCCGCCGCGAGGATCCTCGGCACACAAAGTGCCCTTGACGGGCAACGTGCTGACAAAATCGTCCGCGACCTATCTCTCTATCTTCGGCAGGCAGGTCCAGATCATGCCCGCGACGAGGCCGCCAAGGCGCTTCTCGACCATGATATCTGGGTTGAGGGCGAACGCTTGTGGTGAACGCTGAGACTCTTTTGCGCAGCCGCTGGTCGCAGGCGCGTTGGCTCATATTGGCACCCCACCCTGATGATGAAACGCTAGGGGCGGGCGCGCTGATAGCGCATTGCGCCGCCCGCGATCGATTAGGCGCTATCGTCTTCCTAACCAACGGCGCGGGATCGCATCCCGAAGGTACGCCGCGCATAGCGATCACCCGACGCAAGGAAGCCCGGCACGCCATTGGCAGATTAAATGCTGCCGCCGCCCCGGCGATTTGGATGGGGTGGCGCGACGCCCACCCCCATCCTATCGACAGCCAAGCTTTCAGCCGAGACGCTGATCGACTTGCGGCTTTCATCCGCCGGAGCCGGATCGATGCGATTGCTGTGTCCGACTACAGCGAGACGCATTGCGACCATGTCGCCGCCTATCGACTTGCGAAGGCGGCTACGCGCCGGGCAAAGCGGCCAGTTACGTTATTCGCGTTTCATGTGTGGAGCGATCCGCCACCCTTTGCCCGACGGATTGCGACGCCAGCCATGCCCGTTGGACGCAGGCGACACGCGCTTTTGGCGCATCGCAGCCAGATGTCGCCGATAATGGGCAATGGCTTCAGGCTCCCGCGCGAAATGCTGCGCATGCCCGCCCGGGACATACTGACATTGAGAAGGGATCGACAATGAATGTCACGAGCCTCAACGCCGAATATTTTGATGATATATTCGCCTCAAATGATGATCCGTGGGATCTGGCATCCAGCCACTATGAAGCTGCCAAATTCGCCCATACCCATGATGTCCTGGCGGACCGCCGATATGCCCGTGCGCTTGAGATCGGCTGTGCACATGGTGTTCTCACCAGCCATTTGACTCCAATTTGCGATAGCTTGCTGGCAATTGATATCAGCATTAAGGCGCTCACGAAGGCGCGAGAACGGGTGGGCGACCGTCCTGGCGTAACGCTCGCACAGATGGCGTTCCCGCGCGAGACACCGGATGGCGAAGGCTACGACCTCATCATTCTGTCCGAGGTCGCCTATTATTGGGACCTTGTAGATTTGGATCGGGCAAGTGAATGGTTGCGCGATCAGGTTGTTTCCGGCGGCCGAATAATCCTTGTCCACTATACCGAAGAGACTGATTACCCTCACAGCGGCGACGAGGCGGTCGAGGCTCTTTGGACCGAACTAGGTTCGGATTTCGAGGTGGAGCTGGCCGAACGGCAGAACAAATACCGACTCGACCTGTGGAACCGCCGATAATGGGCATTTCCGTCCTCACTATCGTTCGCAACCGTAGCCTGCATCTGGCGCAGCTTGTAGAGGGCTTGCAGCGGAGTGATCGTCAACCCGATGAACTGATTGTCATTGATATGAGCGATGATCCGGTCACATTGCCACCAGCTCAGTTCCGCGTGCATATCGACCAATTCGAGGCCAAAGGCCTTCCGCTGGCAGCAGCCCGAAATCGAGCAGCTTCGCTGGCCAGTAATGACAAGCTCGTATTTCTGGATGTCGATTGCATCCCCATGCGACAGTGCATCGGGCTCCTGGCTGATACCCTGAGCGAACATGATGCTCTTCTATGCGCGGATATCCGTTATCTTGGCCCAGATGATGCCCGCAGCTCCTGGACCGAGACAGAATTGCTGAAGCGCGGTCGGGCCCATCCGGTGCGCTCATTTCCGGACAAAGGCGTAAGAGAAGAGGCAAATGCCGGGCTGTTCTGGTCGCTAGCCTTCGCGCTGCGGCGCAAGACGTTCCAAGCGCTGTGTGGGTTCGACGAAGAATTTATCGGCTACGGCGCTGAAGACACAGATTTCGGGTTCAGAGCGGCGGCAACTGGCCTAAAGCTGCTTTTTGTCGGGCAGGCCATAGCCTGCCACCAATATCACGACAGTTACGATCCACCGCTGCAGCATCTCGATGATATTGTGCGAAATGCACGGCGCTTCCATACGCGCTGGAAGCAGTGGCCGATGGAGGGCTGGCTCGGAGCGTTTGAGCGTCTCGGCATCGTGCAGCGCCAAGGAGATAAGCTTGTCCAGCTTCGTGTACCGACACGAGCCGAGATGATAGGCGCAAAGGTTGAACCGGCAAACTGGACATCAAATCAAAGCTAGCAGGATAACCACGTTGAACAGGCGGCTGACATTTGAAACAAGCGATTAGCGGTCCCCCTGCGTAGGCGTGGATTGGCACCAAAGCCACCTCCCCACCATACGAGACAGAGTTTGCATAGTCGGTGCTTGGTGCGCGGGGTCGCGGGGTCGCGGGGTCGCGGGGTCGCGGACCGTGTCAGGCTCCCGCTCGCTCATATCTCAAGCGCTTTGTGACTTATGTGTAAGCGGGGCCGCGACCCCACCTTGCGGGGCTGAAGTACAGCGCCGAGTCTCAGCGCCCTGATCGGATGGAGGGCGCTGGTGCTATGACGATGCCATGTGATGATGGTGGCACTAGCCGGGTAACCCGCTTCGAAGTGTTCACTGGTGCGGGGCGGCGGCGGGATTGGCCGCCGGAGGTCAAGGCTTCGATCCTGGCCGAGAGCTTTTCCGGACAGGAGACGGTCTGCTCGGTTGCGCGGCGGCATGGCATGAGCCCGTCCCAGCTGTTCACCTGGCGCCGACAGCTCCGCAAGCAGTTGGAGAGCCAGGGCGCGGCCGTGCCGGCTTTTGTTCCCGCCGTCGTCGATGCCGTTGCCGCGGAGGAGTTCCCGCCTGCGATCCAGCGGCCAAAGAAGCGACGGCGCTCGAAGGCGAGCGCAGTGGAACTGGAGATCGACGGCGTTGCGGTGAAGATCAGCCGCGGCGCCGATGCCGGGGTGATTGCCGCGGTGATCGAAGCGCTCCGGGTTACCCGATGATCGGACCCGGCGCAGGTGCCAAGGTCATGGTGGCCACACGCCCGGTCGATTTCCGCAAGGGACCCGACGCGTTGGCCGCGCTGGTCGGTGTCGAGTACGGCGGTGATCCTTATTCTGGCGTAATCTACGTGTTCCGGGCCAAGCGCAGTGATCGGATCAAGCTCGTCTGGTGGGATGGCACAGGGCTGTGTCTGATGGCCAAGAGGCTGGAATCCAGCGGGTTCAAGTGGCCGGCCATCCAGGACGGCGTGATACGCCTGACGGCGGCGCAGTTGGGCGCCTTGCTCGAGGGTCTGGACTGGCGCCGTGTGCATGGCGGACGCCGCCCGATCGCCCCGCAGATTGCCGGTTGACGATGGCCCCTCCTACTGATTCACTCCTTCCATGCTCATGGAAGCGGACCTCCCCACCGACGTCGAAGCGCTCCGCGCGCTCGTCCTCGAGCAGGCCCGCGAGCTTGATGTTCTGAAGGTTTTCCAGGCCGAGGTTGAACGCCTGAAGGCGATCATCGAGGCCCTGCAGCGGCACCGGTTTGGCCGCCGTTCCGAGCAACTCGATCCCGATCAGTTCGAGCTTGCCCTGGAAGAGGTCGAGATGGCCTTGGCCCAAGCCCAGCACGCCGTGGACAAGGCGAGCCGGGCATCGGCGGATCGCCCGCGCAAGGTCAACCGCGGCTCGTTGCCGGCCCATCTCGAGCGGATCGAGCAGGTCGTCGATGTCGAGGACAAGGCCTGCCCCTGCTGCGGCGGCGCGCTCCACCAGATCGGTGAAGACGTGGCTGAGCGTCTTGACGTGGTGCCCACCACCTTCCGCGTCCTGGTCACGCGCCGTCCGCGCTATGGCTGCCGGTCATGCGAGGGCGCGATCGTCCAGGCACCGGCTCCGGCGCGGATCGTCGAGGGCGGCATCCCCACCGAGGCGCTGATCGCGCAGGTGCTTGTCGCCAAGTACGCCGATCACCTTCCGCTATACCGGCAGGCCCAGATCTACGCCCGGCAAGGTGTCCAACTCGACCGCTCGACCCTGGCGGACTGGGTCGGCCGGGCAGCCTGGTATCTGCGTCCCTTGCGCGATCACATTCTCGAGCGATTGCGACGATCCGGGCGGCTGTTCGCCGATGAAACCACGGCGCCGGTGCTCGATCCAGGGCGTGGTCGGACCAAGACGGGCCAGCTCTGGGCCTATGCTCGCGACGATCGACCATGGGGCGGCGAAGATCCGCCGATGATGGCCTACGTCTATGCCGCTGACCGCAAGGGTGAGCGGGCCGAAGCCCATCTCGGTGACTTCGTCGGCATCCTGCAGGTCGATGGCTTTGGCGGCTACGCTGCTCTGGCCAAACGCCGGCAGCAAGTGAGCTTGGCCTTCTGCTGGGCGCACGTGCGGCGCAAGTTCTACGAACTGGCCGACAGTTCGCCGGTCGCGACCGAGGTGCTGCGCCGGATCGCAATGCTCTACGCGATCGAGGAAGAGGTTCGCGGCACCTCGGCGGAGCAGCGCCGCACCGTGCGCGCCGAACAGGGGCGCGTCATCGTGGATGACCTGCACATCTACCTCGAGGCACGACTTCGTCAGGTTAGCGCCAAGAGCAAGCTCGCCGATGCCATCCGCTACGCGCTCACTCGCTGGTCCGGGCTGTCGCTGTTCCTCGACGACGGCCTCATCGAGCTGGATTCCAACACCGTCGAGCGATCAATCCGTCCGCTGGCCCTCAATCGCAAGAACGCCCTCTTCGCAGGCTCTGACGAAGGCGGCGACAACTGGGCGGTCATCGCCACGCTGATCGAGAACTGCAAGATCTCAGGCATCAACCCGCATGCCTGGCTCGCCGAGACCCTCTCCAGGCTCGCCGCAGGTCATCCCGCCAATGCCGTCGGTGAACTCATGCCTTGGACCGCCGTGGCCTGAGCACAGCGCTTACACTTATGTCGCATGACGCGCCTCCATGAATTCCCGACAGATATATTTCTCTCGATATCATGAAGATCACAGCATCGCGCCTTGCGGGCTGGCCGAACCACCCCCATATTGTGCAGTGCAGCATAAGCAAATTATCGAGGGTGGACGGCTGCTGTTGTAGGATAGGAGTTTTTTGCGTGTCCAAATTATCCGCTACAATCGCCCGACTGGCAGCCATGCGCGCCAGCCACTCGCCCCCGACATCATTCGATGGTCCAAATCGCTTGGCAGACCTCGATGCTTTTGGGACAAACCCAGGCGCATTGAAGGCGAAAATCTATGTGCCAGAGCAGATTGCTGAGAAGCCTGCGCTCGTCGCGGTATTGCATGGCTGCACGCAAACTGCCGGAGGCTATGATCGCGGCGCGGGCTGGTCTCAGTTAGCAGATGAGCACGGTTTCATTCTGCTGTTTCCAGAGCAGCAGCGCGCAAACAACCCTAATCTCTGTTTCAACTGGTTCTCACCCACTGACAATGGCCGCGATCTTGGCGAGGCGCTGTCCATCCGACAGATGATCATGGCGATGGTACATAGCCATGGTGTCGACCCGTCGCGCATATTCGTGACAGGTCTTTCCGCAGGGGGCGCAATGGCCTCTGTCATGCTTGCCAGCTACCCGGAACTGTTTGCAGGCGGCGCGATCATCGCCGGCCTGCCGTACGGATTGGCGTCGAATATCCAGCAGGCGCTTGAAGCCATGCGGGGATGTGGAGCTTTCGAAGCGGAGGATCTAGGTGATCGAGTCCGTCGCGCGTCAGACCATAACGGACCCTGGCCACGCATTTCGATATGGCATGGCAGCGCCGATGCGACGGTCCACAGTTCCAATGCGGAGGCAATTCTTGCTCAGTGGCGCTCGGTCCACGGTCTGGAGGCGGCACCAAATGTTTCAGAGCAGATAGCCGGACACCGCCGGCGCTCCTGGAACGATGCAGCCGGACGCCCGCTTATCGAGGATTATCGCATTTCCAATATGGGCCACGGAACGCCACTCTCCACAACTGGGCAGGATGCTTGCGGAATGGCAATGCCGCATATGCTCGAAGCGGGCATCTCATCCACTCGCCGGATCGCATCGTCCTGGGGCCTGTTAAAGGCAGGCTCGGAGCCCAATTTCGCGCAATCGGATGGAGAAGCTCTTAAGGGCACTCCGAGTGTGCCGGTATCAAAGGGAAGCCGGTTGGACGCGTTGCCCTCCGAACTCTCACGACCGAATATATCAGGGAATGCAGGCGTAGAAAAAGTCATCCACGATGCACTCCGTGCCGCGGGCCTCATCCGCTGAGCAGACTTCACCTTGTAGATTGAATACGGCCGATCCGGTAGGGACCATAGCGCGACGCCATGACCTTTCTTTTCCAACTCAACTCGACCACCCCCTCCGCCACTAGCTGATCGATTGCGGCGTGGATGACCGGCATCACTTGACGCCACGAGGGGCCTTCCGGATCAGCGCTCACTTTACCGGCAATCATTCGTGCGACCTCGCTTGGACAGATTGTCGCTTGGTCTGTGCGGCGGGCGAGCAACTGCAAAATCGTCCTTCGCGCATCCGCTATCCGCTCAAGGGCAATGTCAGATGTCATTGGCCTAGGGAAGGATGGGCGCCGGGTTCAATGTGGTCACCTCCGCAATTGCCAGTGCCGTCTTGCCTGCGGCAGCGCCGGAACAAATTTTACCTGCTCCCAATCCCGCGTCCATCTTCTGCGCCAGATAAATCGGCGTCCGCGACCAATGCCGATTTTCAAGAGACGCTTCAGCTTGTGGTGGGTCATGACAGGATCAGGATCAGAGCCCGATCTTCTCGAGTGCCGATGCTACCTCAGGATCCAGGGCTTGGTCGGATTTGGGCGTCAGGCGGTTTAGCGCAGTACGCAGCCGCTGTTGTGCGACCTGCAATGTCTTGTGTCGCACCTCCCGCGTCACGTTGGTTCGCCACGATCGGCTCTCGCCCAGCAGAACTGCCCATTTTGCCTCCTCTGCCGCTAGGATCGACAGTGCCAGCCGTAAACCATCTCGGCGGCCATGCGCGTAATCCTGTTCCATGACCACCACCTTGCATATTTCACATTCGGCGCATCGGTAACGCGTGCCAACGAATGGCTGAGCGATACACTGTTGCCAAGTTATCGGTATTTTGCACCATTTCCTGCGACACCTTGAAAAGCTTTCACAACGCCGTACCCAACGGCGGCCAGCAGACCGACCTTTACCACCGTACCGACAATTCGAGGCATGAAATAGCCGATGACGGCTCCCTTCGCGCCGCTGTCGCCGTCCTGCTGGTCCAGCTTGGATCCTACGAGCGCACCGATGATTCCCGTGATCATAACTTGCTCCCTTGTAGAGACCAGAGGAGCGCACGACACCGGTTGAGGTTCCGCTGTTATCGTCTAATCCTTATGTTGGGCAGCATCCACCTAAGCGAACTAGCCGGGAATTTTGCGGATATATTCGGGTGTAGCGGACCGGCAGCACTTAGAGAGCCGGAACTGCGTGCTGAGTTAGCGACAATGCGCAGCTTGTTGTAGAGCCGCCTTACCAGCCCGCTATCGCATCGCGAACACTCCGGGCGAGGCATCAAACTGACAGGACCACCAGCAAGGCGGATTTAATTGCAATTTTGCAAAGGCGGCGCATTAATGCGTCCGCTATCGGCTATACGGACAGCCTGATCGAGATAGGCTATAAAGGTTTGCCACTTCGCGATGGCATCTTCCCCACCCGTTTTCGCCAACTTCCCTGTCTGACGAGCGACAATCAGCGGCGCGCGCATCGGCGCCTTGCCGCTCGAAGAGCATGGAGGCTCCCCAAGCGGCATGCTCCGGTTTTATTATTCAGCAGCAGCTACCTCGGTGGCCCTCTTGGCACGCCCCTTGGGAGCAGCAACCTTAGACGTTGCAGCCTTCTTGCCCTGGCCCGGCTTTCGCCCCAGGCCAATCTTGTGAGCAAGCTCTTTTCGCTGGGCAGCATAATTGGGTGCGGTCATCGGATAATCGGAAGGAAGGCCCCACTTGGCGCGATAATCGTCTGGAGTCATCTGGTAATGGGTCATCAGATGGCGCTTCAGCATCTTCAGCTTCCTGCCATCTTCAAGACAGACGATGTAATCCGCCTTCACAGACGAACGAATGGAAACGGCGGGCAGCAACGGTTCCGGCGTCGGCTCAGCAGGGACAGACAGTCCCGCAAGCGCGCGATGCACGTTAGCGATAAGGTTGGATACGTCACCGACCGATACCGAATTATTGCTAACATGCGCAGCAACAATATCGGCGGTGAGCGTGATCATAAGCTCGTTGTTATCGGCCTGCTCAGTCATTTCTATGCGTCCCGTTTAGATTTATCGGAATGCTCTATCTATGATCATCTATTCCGAATGTCACCCTAGTACCGATGAATTTCTGAAAGATATCATCAATATGAGATGGATTGTTGTGGTTCTCTTTTTGTGACTTCTGGCAAGCTGGCTAACGCCCCCGATAAGGCTCGCAGCCTATGCCATCACCGTCCCTATCCAGATGAGGGCCATACCCTGGCTGACCAGCATAAACAGGTGCAGCCCCATCCGCTCTTGCTTGGGTGCATCTGCGACAGGACCAGGAAGATCGGCTATCAGTTGAAGCGGTAAACCGCCTTTGCGGGTCGGTCCTGCCGGCAGGCGACGATGACTGCTGATCACCCACATCGGCAGCACTTATGTACGACTGAGAAGCTACCGAGCCCTGCGGTCGCCGAGAATCCTCTTCAGCAATAGGGGGGCTCGATGAGGAGGAAGGCAGCCGAGAGCTGCCCACTCCACCGAAAGAACCAATCACGATCGCCACGCCAATGATAGTGATCGAAAGGGGACTTCCCTTTTGCCTACGATGTTTGGCGTGCCAATGATGGTGCCGCTTCACTCCGACAGGATGGCGAGGGAGGTAAAGGAGCGGTTGCTGGCTCATTAGCGCGATGATTCAAAATTTGCCTCGTCGGCCGCTCAACAGAGGCAGAATGCCCCCCCCACCCCATGGAGCGGCCATCCGATGGTCGGCCAGCGAACGGATTGAATAGGCCGCAAACGGCCTGAAAAACGCAAGGCCCGCACTCCAACGATCCGGACTCTGGTTTTGAGCGTCAGGCTTGAGCGGAATCTGCGCGGCCTCCTTAACTTGAAGAAGGGGAGCCCTCAGGCTCCCCATCAACATCACCCCAAGGCCTTCGCCATCAAACGCTCCAGCCGCTCGGCAAACGCGCGCGGATCAGTCGGTGCTTCGCCTTCAGCAATTCGGGCCTCATCAAGCAGAAGGAAAGCCAGATCCCTTCGTCCTTCTTCATCGCTATTGGCCTGTCCCAGCTTCGTGATGAGCGCATGACCGGCGTTGACCTCCAGAATGGGCTTAGCTCGCTCCGGCGCACGGCCGGCCGAAGCCAACATCTTTTCCAGTTGAAGGTCCATGGCATTGTCTGCGGCGACAATGCAGACGGCGCTGCTCGTCAATCGGTCCGAAATGCGCACATCTGACACCTGATCTGCCAGAGCCTCCTTTGCAAAAGCGATAAAACTATTGGCTTCATCGCTGGGCGCGGCAGCGGTGGCGTTCCCGTCGGCCAAGGGGATAAGACTCAGGTCAGCAGCCCCCTGCGTGACGGACTTGAAGGGCTTGCCCTCATAATCGACGCCCATCGTCGTCCAGAAACTATCGACCTGATCGGGGAGGAGCAGAACCTCGATGCCGCGCGCCCTGAAACCCTCGAGCTGCGGGGACTGCGCGATCCGATCCAGATCATGGCCGGTCGCATAGTAAATCGCTGTCTGATTTTCTTTCAGGGCACTGACATAGTCCTCAAGCGAACGCCATGCGCCGTCGGAAGTCGTACTCTTGAACCGAGCCAGACCCAACAATGTTTCGCGGCGATCAAAATCTTCGTAAAGGCCTTCCTTTAAGACCGGTCCGAAATTTTCCCAGATCGCGGCATATCGCTCAGGTTCACTTACTGAAAGTTTCTCCAGGTCGGAAAGTATGCGGTTGCCCACACCCTTTTGGATGGCAGACAGAACCGGGCTGTCTTGGATCATCTCGCGCGACATGTTGAGAGGCAGATCGGCGGAATCGACCAAACCGCGAACGAAACGTAGGTATCGCGGTAATATTTCCGCTTCGTCCGTGATGAATACGCGGCGCACATAGAGCTTGATGCGGCCCTTGCGGTCCGCGTCGAATAGATCGAACGGCTTGGTTTCGGGGATGAAGGTCAGAACCGAATATTCATGACGCCCTTCAGCACGATAATGCAGCGTCAGCGCCGGCTTGTCGAACTGACCTGCGACACTTCGATAGAAGTCAGCATAATCTTCCTCGCTGATGTCGGACTTCGCCTTGGTCCACAGCGCCAGGCCATCGGCGACCTGCTTTGGCTCATCTTCGCTGCCGGCTTCCTTAAGAAAGATCGGAATGGGGACATGGCCTGATTGCGCCTTGACAACCCGCTCCACGGTGAAGCGCTCGGTGTAAACTTTGGCATCGTCGAGCAGGTGCAACGTGACGCGCGTTCCGCGTGCAGGCGCGGCGCCAGGTTCGGCCGGCGCAATCGTGTAAGTGCCCAACCCATCGGAGGACCAGATGGCTGCATCAGGCTCTCCCGCCCGGCGAGAAATAACCTCGACCTTACCCGCCACCATGAATGCAGAATAAAAGCCGACGCCAAACTGGCCGATCAGTTGCTGCCCTTCGCCATTCTTGTCCGCAGCAAGCTTGTCCATGAAGGCCTTGGTGCCCGACCGAGCAATAGTGCCCAGTGTTTCACCCATATCCGCAGCAGTCATGCCGATGCCATTATCCTCGATCACGAGAGTGCCGGCTTCCTTGTCCAGCCTAAGCGTGATGCGCAATTGAGGATCATCCCCAAGCAGTATCGGGCTGGAAATCGCCTCATAGCGCAGCTTTTCGCAAGCGTCCGCGGCATTGGATATCAGTTCGCGCAGGAAAACCTCACGGTCGGAATAGACCGAGTGGACCATCATGTGCAGGAGCTTGGAAACATCTGCCTCGAAGGCCCGTGTTTCAGGGGCGGTAACGGTGTCCATTGTCATCGTCTCTCTGGCTCGCATCCTAGAATTGCGGGCGACAGATGGATCGAACGGTTTTGTCGTTCAAGAGGCGGGGCAAGGAAAGCATGGGTCGCGCATTTGAAAATGGTAGATTCTCGTTTGGATGGGCAGCTCAAGCTCCAGCCCAGCCATTCGCCTAAGGCGCATGTCGCTTGACGCAGCGCAATGCGGTTATTCGTGCAAGCCGACCAACGGCTTGCGTAGAAGTGCCAGAGCATTGGACTGAAAAATCCTTCGCCCGAGCATCACCCATTTTGCCCGATCGACACGCCAGTGAGCGCTTGCAGCGCCGTGAGCAGGCAATCTCCATGATCGGCGCTGGCTGCGGGAACTGCCGGCTCTTCGCGTCGCATGGCATGCCAATAGCCGCCGCTGGTCTGCGCTGCCTTATCGTTGCTTGCGGCGAGCCAGCTCTGCGTCGCCTGTCCGGTCGCGATGTCGACCGGCGCGGACGCGCCGCCCATGCGTGTGCGCACCCAGCCTGGATCGACGGCGTTACTCAGCACGTCAGGCCATCGCCGTGTCATCGCCATAGCAAACGCGACGATTTGAAGCTTGCTATCGGCGTAGGCCTGTTCCGGGTGCCAGCGACGCCGGGTCCAGTCGAGATCATCCAGACCGGCATTGCCGCCCCGGTGAAGCCCGCTGCTCATGTAGACAAGGCGCTCGGGCCGTTCGATGCAGGCGGTCAGGACATAAGGCGCCAGCAGATTGACCGCGGTCATAACACTGTGGCCTTCCGCCGTCCGACCGCTGCCACTCGCGCCATATAGTGCGGCATTGTGGATCACTGCGTCCATGCGACCGATTGCATTCACCGCATCGGCCAAATCTCGTGTTTCCGACAGCAGGCTGAGATCGCCGGTCACTATTGCCAAAGCTTGCGGCATTTGCGCTGCCAGAGCCGCAGCCCGTTCGGCATTGCGGGCGTGGAGAACGACATCATGTCCGCCGGCAAGCAACGACTGCGCAGCGGCCAGCCCAAGGCCGGTCGAACTGCCAGTGATGAAAATTCTCGCCATATCGACTCCTTGCTCGGCGCATGGCCAGCGCCCAGAGGGCCAAAACGCATCGGGTCTATCTACGCTGCCAACCTTCGCGTTCGGCGAAGATCCTCTGCATTTCCACCATATTCTCGGTGCCCCAGCTGCATAAAGGCTCGAGCGCCTGAGCGAGGCTTTGGCCGAGGGGCGTCAGCGTATAGTCCACGCGCGGCGGCACTTCCTTGTAATCGGTGCGCAGCAGGATCCCATCTGCCTCCAGTTCCTTCAACTGCTGGATCAGCACCTTGTCGCTCACGTCGCGGATCGCGCGTTTGAGCGCGCCGTAGCGATTGGGGCCCTGGAGCAGGAAATAGAGGATCAATGGCTTCCATTTGCCGGCAATGACTTTGAGCGTTGCGTCGAGGCCGCAAGTGAAATTGGGAGCGACGGTTCCGGCCGAACAGCCCCCTCCGAGCATTGGAGAGACAGCCAGGGATTTGGGCTCTTCAGACATTTTCGATACTTACCAAAAGGTGCATACTTGCCGATAGGTATATGCGCCTCCAGCTACGTGCAACCTTAGATTTGGAGGCATCCATGAATAGACTGCAAGGCAAGACCGCCATCATAACAGGTGGCGGTACGGGCATTGGTCTGGCTTCGGCCAGGCGTTTCATTGCGGAGGGCGCGTTCGTCTACATTTTCGGGCGTCGACAGGAAAAACTCGATGCTGCCCTAAGCGAACTAGGTGCAAATGCCCGCGCAGTGGCGGGTTCGGTTGCCGATCCTGCCGATCTCGATCGCTTGTTCGAGACGGTGAAGGCAGAACGCGGATCGTTAGACATTCTCTTTGCCAATGCAGGAACCGGCGCGCTGGTGCCGCTGACGGACATTACTGCCGACCATTATGCCGAAACCTTCGACGTCAACGTGAAGGGCACGATCTTCACAGTGCAAAAGGGACTGAAGCTCATGGACACAGGCGGCTCGATCATTCTGACCGGGTCAACCACGGGTGTGATGGGGACACCGGCCTTCAGTATTTACAGCGCCTCCAAGGCTGCCGTGCGCAATCTTGCGCGCAGTTGGGCGCAGGATCTGCGGGGCACGGGAATCCGCGTCAATGTGCTATCGCCTGGGCCAACGCTGACCGAGCTGGCGGCCGAGGTCGTCGGCAGGGAGGCAATGATCGAAATGGGGGCAACCACCCCGATCGGTCATGTTGGTGATCCATCCGAAGTGGCGGCGGCCGCCGCCTTCCTGGCCTCATCTGACAGCAGCTTCATGACCGGAAGCGAGCTATTCACTGATGGCGGGCTGGCGCAAATCTAGGCTGCATACCGTTCGTCTCGCGCCGGCTTGCTTCAGGGCAAGCTGGCGCCATGTCGCTGATAATTGGATGATGCTCAGACTGCTCGTCTACCTGCATTATGAACGATGGCATGCGCTGTGCGGCATGTAGCACCTTCTCCAAAATCTTACCGGCACGAAATCTCATATCAGTTATTCAAAAAACCCTCCCACCAATATGTAACAAAATAAATAATGGCAATTAAAGCTATTCACGTCGCACAAATGTAAATAGCAATTATGATTGCAAGTTTGTAACAAATTTACGATCTTACTAAGCTTAATTATTTTAATTTGATTACCTGGTTCATCATAAGTAAGAGATGTATTTACATATCAATATAAATTATCGGTCAGATAATTTTGCTGACACCTGGCAAACTTTTTATAGCTGCTGATAACGCGAACGAGGCAACGCACGCTGCGCAGCCGATGACAATGAATTTCAGCACTGGCGCCGCTGCCCACGGCATGGCCAGAACGCTTAGCGCAACCAGGACGGGCGGATGCAGGATGAATGCGCCAAAAGCCGTCGATCCGAGCCTCGACACAATTTGCGTGGAATTCCTCCCCCATCGCTGCGCAACAGCCAGCAAACCCAGGATCACCCCGAACGCGACCGCTGGATCCCAAATTGCGTAATAGAATGCATTGATGTTCCATCCTCCCTCAAATCCCCCCAACCGCCCACGTATCATTAGCATGAGCGGCAACGTGGAGATTGCGAGAATCGAAACAATCAGCCAGCCCGCAGCATCGCGCAATGTGATACGCTCAAGAAGCCCGCTCCGTGCCGCTGCGCAACCTGCAATGTAAAAGAAAGCGTAGCAGCTGAAATAGCCAAGCTGAAGCCATAGGAATTCCCTACCGACCGGCATGACCAGTCGTACGATGAACGAGAGCAGGCCAAGGCCCAAGGCGATCAACGCCAAAGCGGGCATCGCAGGCAGAGCATCCACTGACACGGCAGACCATCCCGCGCGGCGACGGCAAGTCTGCCAAATCGCATAGCACATAGCGAATATGAGCAGGGCAATAGCAAACCAGAGCGGCCCTGGTCCGAATTTTCCGGCTATGATCAAATCCCACCACAACTTGATGAGTGGACGCCCCTGCCCGGCCTGGGCAATAGCGACCGTGAATGGATAGAGGATGAAAAAGAACGTAAGCAACGGCAACCCCAAGCGTAGCAGACGATCCATCAAGAATTTCGCCGTCCCTTTGCGCACGTAGGATTTTGGCGTGTAATAACCTGCGAGCAGAAAGAAAACGCCCATGAAGTAGGACTGATTGATTGCATTGAACATGACAAGCAGGCTGCTTGAAGCGTTGGGTTGCTCCCTCCAAAACCAGCCACCAGATCCTCCGTAACCAATCGCGGCATGGTGAAATATGACCAGCAATGTCATAAGCACGCGAACGACATCAATGCCGCGGTTTCTCGATACGTGCGTCATTTCGGACTTCATGTGCATGCAAACCATGTTGGGCGTATTCTTGTAGGCCATGATCCCCATCGTTCGTGATCATTGAACAAAGACGGGCATATGTGTATGATGCACATAATACAGAGGAAATTAGAATGGAAAAGCGGATTGTTCATTGCCTCTGGGCGATCAGCGCACTGCTGTTCGTTCTCGGGATCGCACTTGCTGCATTTGCGCGTCCGGCGGCAGATTCGATCATTATAATCGCTGGCCGAGGAAGTGCTGGACTGGCTGCGGCAGGCCTTATGTTGTTCGCCGCGCTCAAGCTCGCCGAAAGCAGAAAGGCGCGGTGATAGGCCGCCTGCTATGGCGCTGATTTTCAGCATAAATATGAGACGATATCATCGCACCGACGACCCGCACATAACCTCGCTTAATGCGTCCTACTGCGAAGGACGCCTGCCTCATGGATAGCATATTGCACTCTATGCCTGCCCCCCAAGTTCATGACGTCTGATGAGGACAGCATTTCCATCCGAGCAACTCAAGACGCCACTATAGCGCGAAGGCTCAAGATCTTCGGACCCATCTAAAGCAGCACCAGGCGGATATTTGTAAGCTGATCCCCAAACTCATTTTGCATCTTGCGCGGCGTCACCGCAGAAATTGGGGCGTTACTACCTTCATTCTTCGATATCGCGCCTCGATCAGACTGAACAACCCAAACAGCCCCAGCCCGCAAGCGACCACGCTTAAAATAAGCGTCCCTTCATCCTGCGCCCGTAGCTGCCGCAGCGCCTCCCCAAGCCCCCCGGCGCGATCGGGGTCATGGTTCAACGCCGCAGATATAATGAACCAGCCGATGAGGGAGAACACCAGCGCACGGGCTGCATATCCAATACGTCCTATCCACCGAACATAGTCGGGAGCCGGCACGTCGCCGCTGAGATCGTCAAACCGCGCCTTATACGCCTTGAGCGCTTGGGCAATCGCGACGATGAGCAGGAGGACGCCGACCAGAATAAGCATGAACACACCTCCCGGTTGCTCCAGAAGCCATGCCGACCAACCTTGCGCGCTTTCATCTCCAGGACTTCCATGCTCTCTGCTCGCTTGCGCAAGAGCGATTTTGCCTGCGGCGGTCGCCAGCATGATATGAGACACACCACTTAAGCCATAGCCAAGTCTTTCAAACTGTCCTTTCACGGTTCGACTGCGGCGCTCAGGGTCGATGACTGCCTCTGTAAGCCGCCAGACCGCATATCCAGCAAATCCAACCGCACAAAACGACAATAGGACATGACCAAGCGGTGCGTCAGCCAAAGTGCCTAAAGCACCCTGATTGTCGGTTGTTTCGCCACCGTGCAATGCGACGTCGAGCGCAAGCCATCCAATGATGATGTACACAAGACCGCGTGCAGCGAAACCGAGGCGCGCGAACAACGTCATACGGTCACTATATCTCATGCAGCCCTCCAAAGAACCGCCAACCTTCCGACGCCTGCACCTGTTCCCTCGAAACAGTCATCTCGCATCAACCTAGAGCTTCGGCGGCTGAGCACAGGCCCGCATCGATCACATACCGCTTACCCTGAAAATCTTCCGGCGAGCCGCGACAACATTGATAGCGCTAACCACATCATATGTCATCGCGGCTGACCCCATTGACTACTATGTCCTTTCGTGCATATTTTGCGAGACTAAAAATATAAATGGGCGAGGAAAATGACCAAGAGACACTCTTGTGCGTCTATGAATTGCGCTAAAATGTTAGCGCTACCGCTTTTCACCTCTGCGGCTTCAGTATCGATATCTCATCTTGAGATATCCCGCCCGGCCGGCGACCTTCATGATGGTGGGCGTTAATGGACCGCAGAGCGGCGCTCGCGTCCATCGTCGGCGTGCTGGGCGCGAACATCTTCGCCCCGCTTGCACGGGCCATCGCCTACCAGCCGAACCCGGTCATCAATACTGGCGCACCCGAGATCATATTCACGCCCGCACAAAGAGCGCTGGTCACGGCGCTGAGCGAACGCATCCTGCCGACATCCGATACGCCCGGCGCAATCGCCGCAGGCGTGCCCGAATATATCGAACATATGCTGGGCGACTGGGCGATCACCGATGAGCGGGCCACGATCTTTGACGGTTTGGCCGCGACCGATGCCCGCAGCATGGCCGATTATAAAAAGCCGGCCGTAAAAGCCTCGGCCGCGCAGCAGGACGCATTGCTGACCCTTGCGATGAACGGCGAACTGTCAGGTGGCGCTCCCTTTTTCGAGGCGTTCCGCCAGCTTGTCATCACCGGCTATTACACGTCCGAAATCGGCATCACGCAGGAACGCGAATATCTGCCCATCCCCGGCGAATATGACGGGGCCTATCCCTATGCGAAGGTCAAGCGGATCTTCTCCTCATAGGGCGGGCAATCGCCTTCGATCCTCGATCCATTCATTTCCGACACGCTCATCGGAAGGGCAAAATCATGGCAGCAACAGATCGTTTCGACGCTATCGTCATTGGTTCGGGCGTCAGCGGTGGCTGGGCCGCAAAGGAACTTACGGAAAAGGGGCTGCGCGTCCTTATGGTCGATCGCGGTCGCATGGTCGAACATGGGGAAGATTATCCCTTCGACGGTAAGTCGGCCTATGACATTCCCGCGCGTGGCAGGATGCCGGCCGCGCTTGCAAAGAGCGATTATTTCGCGCTCAACGGCTGGGTCTCGCCCGCCACCCAGCCCTTCTTCATCAACGACCGGCTCAACCCCTACGACTATGACGCGCCCAACAAGTTCAACTGGGTTCGTCCGTCAGTGGTCGGCGGCAAGTCGCTGACCTGGGGGCGCTGGAGCTTCCGCTGGAGCCAAGCCGATTTCGAGGCCAACAAGAAGGAGGGCGTGGGGACCGACTGGCCCATCCGCTATGACGATGTCGCGCCCTGGTACAGCTATGTCGAAAATTATATCGGCGTTTCGGGTGCTCGGGAAAATCTGCCTTATCTTCCCGACAGTGAATTCATGCCGCCCTTTCCGATGAACGTCGCCGAAAAATGGCTGAAGGAACGGCTGGAAAGCGAATTTCCCGGACGCAAGCTGATCAACGCCCGCCTCAGCAACATCACAGAAGATAAGCCCGAGCAGAATCGCACCCGCTGTCAGAAGCGGGCACAATGCGACCGCGGCTGCAGTTTCGGCGCCTATTTCTCGACGCAGGCCGTTACCCTGCCCGCCGCCCGCGCTACGGGTCGGCTGACGCTGCGTGCGGACAACTGGGTCACGAACCTGGAATATGACCCGACCCGAAAGCGCGTCACCGGCGTTCGGATGGTCGACGCCAATACTGGCCAGGTGGAGGTCGTTCAGGCCCGCATGGTCTTTCTGTGCGCATCAGCGATGAGTTCGCTCCACATCCTGCTCAACTCCCGTCCAGCAGGCAGCGAACGCAGCTATTTCCATTCCAACGGTGCGCTCGGCAGCGCGGTGATGGATCATATCTTCCGTGTCGGCGTGTCGGGCGACATTCCGGGCATGAGCGAATTTGTCGAATATGGCCGGCGGCCCGGCGGCGTCTATGTGCCGCGCTTCCGCAATCTGGAAGCGGAGGATTTGCCCTTCAAGCGCGGCTACGGCTTCCAGGGTGGCGCCGGCCGTCAGGCGTCCGCGCCTGAAGGCTTTGGCCTGTCCATGAAGCACGGGATGCGCGAATATGGGCCGTGGCGCTTTACCATGGGCGCCTTTGGGGAATGCCTGCCCTACGAGGACAATCGCGTCATGCTGAACCACAGCAAGACCGATCGCTTCGGCACGCCGCTATTGCGCTTCGACGTCCGTTTCCGAGACAATGAAATCAGGATGATGGACGATGCGCTGGAACAGGGCATGCTGATGCTGCGCAAGGCGGGGCTTACGAACGTGACCGGCGGTCGCGGCAAGCATGTGCCCGGTGAGGCGATCCATGAAATGGGCGGCGCCCGAATGGGGCATGATCCCGCCACGTCGGTCCTGAACAAATGGAATCAGGCGCATGACGCCGCCAATTTGTTCATCACCGATGGGGCGCAAATGGCCTCTGTGTCCTGCGTCAATCCATCGCTGACTTTCATGGCGATGACCGCCCGAGCCGCCGATCACGCGGTCAAGCAGATGCAGGCTGGGGTGATCTGACCCGGCACGCTGGGGCCAATTCGTTTTACCTGCCGCATTTTGCTCCTTCCACCGTGGGCAAAGGGGCCAGTCCAGCCATCGATGACGCTTCCGGGCGTGCGACAAGCAACGTCATGGGCCAGCGCGCCAAAGGAGAGATGATGTACAGAATATTCGCGACCATCGCGCTGTTGACCATGGCACAGGCAGCGCCCAACCCTCATCTGCCTGCCCCCACTTATGACACTGCCGCCCCGACCCTTCCGAAAAACCTGAAACAGGCGGTGCTCATCCTGTCCAAGACCAATGGCTGGCGGCATATCGAGCATATACCTCATTCAAACATGGTCCTGGCTGATATTGCCGCCAATCTGGGACATGCCAGCTACACCACCGAAAATGCGGCAATCTTCAACGACGAACAACTGCGGCATTTTTCCGTCATCATTCTCAACAGCGCGAGCGGGGATTTCCTGACCGAAGCGCAGCGATCAGCCTTTGCGAGGTTCGTCGCGCGCGGCGGAGGCGTGGTGGCGCTGCACGCGGCCGGAGACAACAGCCACAAGGCGCCCTGGTATACCGGGACGATCATCGGCACCAAATTCATCGGACATCCCGGAGGCACGGATCAGTTTCAATCCGCGCAAGTCATCGTCGACCAACCACGGCATCCCGTCATGGCTGGCGTGACCATGCCTTGGGCGCCCGTCGATGAATGGTACTCCTTCGATGCGAACCCGAAAATGCAGGGCATGACGATACTCGCCCGGATCGACGAGGCGAGCTACCATCCTGGCGCCAAGCTGATGATGGGATCGCATCCGGTGATTTGGACCAATCCTGCCACAAAGGGGCGTGTCGTCTACTCGGCGCTCGGACATTTGCCGGAAAGCTACGACGATCCAAATTATCGCCGCATCCTTACGAACGCGATCCACTGGGCTGGAAAATTCGGTCGGTAAAAAGAGAAATTTGATTAGCGCTGAGACCACTAGCGTCATGTGGGCTTAAGTCCACTCCATACCGAGTGAGTGTGTCTGCCAATACGGGTCGCAAATTTTCATGTTTCCAATTAAGAATATTTCTCAATCGGAACAGATTCTGTCCGGCCTCGTTCCCAATGCTACCAACATTTAGGAGGACGGGATGGTTGACAACAGGTATAATGATCATGTGGTGATCGAAAAGAAGGGGCCGGGACGCACCATCGCAATTCTTGTGATAGCCGCCCTAGTGATCGCGGGCATCCTGTTCGCGACCGGCTTCTGGTCTGCGGACGTAAAGGGAGGGGATATGCCGGAAGTCAGCGTCAAGGGCGGCGAACTCCCGAAGGTTGATGTAGATTCCAAGGAAGTCGTGGTCGGCACCAAGAAGGAGCAAATCGAAGTTCCGACCGTCGGCGTCAGGGATAATGGCGAAAAATAGTGCCAGATCCATGCTACGAATTTCAGAACGATATCTTTTGCGATATTCATAGTGAAACGTAGATAATATTTTCTAAAATATGTCCCCACTTTACATAGTGGGGACTTTTTGATCTTGAATTCTGACGGCTTGCACAGGCTCTTCCGCACTCGTAGCGAGGTCCCCGCCAGCTCATCACGCGCTCATCAGGGCCCGACATCATCGCCGCCGGCCCGAAGGCGGGAACCCTTACGCTGGCCAAAGCCAAGCGCCTTTGCCACTCGCTCATTCCAACCATAAGGGTCTGCCCGGATCACCGGCGCCCCTTTATTGTCGAACAATATTGTTGAATAAAGCAGGCGAACCGGGATTTCCCGCGGCAGTTCGACAAAGCCTTCCTCGCCCGTCGCACGCACCTTGTTCCATTGATCCAGAATGCCTTCGTCCCGGGCGATCTTCTCGGCAAAACCCACCGCATCCTCGACCCGGATGCAGCCATGGCTGCGCTGGCGCTGAACCTCGGCGAACAACTGCTTGGCCGGCGTATCGTGAAGATAAATTTCATGGTCGTTCTTCATGTCGAACTTGACCAGCCCCAGCGAGTTTTTCGGACCTGGCTGCTGCACGATCCAGCCATCCTTCCAGACCATGTTGTTGCGCTTCATGTAGCCAGCGCCCTTGCCTGCGATCTCCTTGTTCTGGATCGACCGAGGAACCGTCCAGGTCGGATTGGCGACCAGCCGATAGATGGGCGATCCCAGCTGGGGCGTTTTGGTGTCAGGTTCGCCCACCACCGCCTTGCGCGTATCGGCAATCTTCCCGTCGCGCCAATAAGTGAGGCGTGCGGCGGCGAGGTTGACGTCGATCCGCGTTCCGGGCGGCGCCCGGTCGAGCCACCGCATCCTCTCCATGGCAACGGCGATTTCCCGCGCCCGATCGGGATCCGACAGGTTGAGGATTTCAAGGGCCTTTTCGCCGATCACGCCGTCGGGCTTGATGCCATAATCGACCTGCATATGCTTGACGGCGCGCACTAGCGGCTCGGCGTAGTGAATGCCGGCATTGCCAGCCCGGTCCAGATAGCCCGACGCCACCAGCTGCCGTTCGATCGCGGGCATGCGACTGTCGGATGTTCCGGGATCGATCGGCTTTCCTGCGTCGGGGATGGGTTTTGCGGCACCGCTTCGCTCCTTCCCAAGCGCCAGATAGGCCCTGGAAAGATTGCGATAGTCTTCCTCCTGCGGCGCAAGGCCCTCGAGCCAGCCGCGCAGCTTGCCCGATGCCAGCGCGTCTTTCAGCCCGCGTTGAAGATCCGGCCTGAAGGCGCCGAGCGTGTAGACCTCATAGAGCTTTTTTGGATCGCTCGCGCCGCCAGCCAATGCCCTGGCATAGCGCAAGGCACTTTGGGTAAGCGCGTCCTGACCGGCGCTTGTTGCTGGCTCTCCTTCAACGCCGAAGGATAGATGGTCGAGGCCATGCGCGGCGCGACTGTCAATGGCCTGCTTGAGATCATGGATTGCGTCCTCGTTCCACTGCGCTTGCCGCTGCGCCGACGCCGTGTCGGCCCGGTTTCCGCTGCCCGACTGGCTGCTGCAGGCCGCCAGGGTCAGGGCGATGGCGACCATCGGAAGGGCGACAAGGGATTTAGGCACGCATTTCTCCTCACAATCTCTTTCCTACAACGCGTGACCTCGGTCGCGGCTCCGGCGCAGGCGCGCTGTCATGCTACTGATCGAGCGCCAAGAACTAGGCGACGCCGGTCACGCAACAAATTCAGAAGGAGTATCGGCGCGCAGCATCTGGGCGAGACGGGCAGCGTCCCAATTGCTCAGGCGAATGCAGCCATGACTTTGCGAACGGCCGATGAGGGTTGGTTCGGGAGTTCCGTGAATGCCGTAATGCGGTTTGTTGAGATCGATCCAAACGACCCCCACAGGGTTATTCGGCCCCTCACTGAGCTGCGCCTTCTGGTCACTACTGTCTGCGTCCCAGAAGAGATCGGGGTTGTAATGATAGGTGGGCATGAAGGCGATGGTCCGGATCATCCATTTCCCCAGTGGCAGAGGATCGTGATCGCTGCCTGTCGTCGCCGGGAACTGCGCAATTAGCCGGTCCTGTGCGTCGTAGACTCTGAGCACGCTCTGCGATTTACTGACGACGATTTTGGCTGCGCGCGGCTGGCTCGCGCTAATATTGAGATCCGCCAGAACATCCCGCAATCTTGCCGGCAGGCCCGGCTCATAGGTTCGATCAGATGGTAGGAGTCCGGGCAACAGCAATTCCATCCCGGCTCTGGGGGCTTTGAGACCCGGATTGAGCCGAATGAGGATGTCGCTGCTTGTATGGAAACGCTCAGAGAGCTTCTCCACCAGGTTGCGATAGCCAAGAAATGGGAGCGTCGCCTGATCGACGATCCTTGAGGGGATGTCTGGCGTAAAAGAGGCCTCCAGTGCTTCCGCTTTCAGGACCATGCGAATGAGCGTTGGCGCCCTCTCTCCCGCCAATGCCTTGCGGCTTGCGGCATCAAGCACGCCGCTTTGCTCCAGCCCGCGCGCTTCCTGAAATCCTTTGAGGGCCATCACGAAAAAGCGGCCTTTTCTTCCATCGATGATGCCCGGCGCAAAGCCCGCTCGATCAAGCTGGACCTGGGCCTGAAAAATGACCGGATCGATGCCTGCCGGGAAATGGGCTGGAGCGTCCGTTTGGTCTCTGGCAAGCGCGGATGCCTGCGCTGAAGCTGCAAAAATGAGACCAATTGAGGCCAAAATCCGAAATTGCCATGGAACCGATCTTTTCATGTCGTCAGAAACACCTTATATGACAGGGACATAGGCAACGCTTGCGAGCGGCCTTTATCTCCCTGAAACATGTTCGGGACCAACGACATTTATGATATTCGATCGACGGTCGGTGCTGTTCGGCGCCGCAGCCTGCGGTATGGCGCAGCTATTTCCTGAAGCTTCATGGGCATCCATTCCGGAACGACGGCTCGCCTTTCGCAACCTGCATAATTCGGAGCATATCGATATCTGCTATTTTTCCGGCGGACGCTTCCGCAGGGATGGCATCGCCGAGCTTAATCACTTCATGCGTGACTGGCGGACGGGCGAGACGATCAGGATGGATACGAGCCTCCTCGACACGCTCGTCCACCTCCAGGCAGCGACCGGCGCAGACAAACGCGCCCATTTTACACTGATATCGGGTTACCGTTCGCCAAAGACAAATGGCAGGCTGCACCGCAGCTCGTCCGGCGTCGCATCCAAGAGCCAGCATATGCTTGGCAAAGCCGTCGACATAAGGCTCAAGAATGTGCGCCTCGCCAATCTCCACAAAGCAACTCTCTCGCTGCGCGCAGGTGGTGTAGGCTATTATCCCGAAAGCAATTTCGTTCACGTCGATACCGGCCGGGTCCGTCATTGGTAGAAAGAGTCTCCCAACGACAATTTTGCCCCATTCATCATCATTATGGAGTTACTCTCGAAAACAGAGGCTCAAACACCCGTTCGACCATCCCAGCTACCCCCCTCTGTGACGCCCGGCGAGTACAGCGGCGTCCGTCATTTGCCGACGCATTTGCCCGGGAGACGCTACGACATTCGCGTACACTCGACGGTAGCCCCATCCCGCTCGGAATATTTTGCGCAACCAATCTGGAACAGGGTTCGTTTCCTCCGCCACCCAAAGATTGGAGACTTGAACGTTGAACCGCCCTGACACCGAGCCGCCTACGCGCGCCCAATCTGTCTTAGAGTTTGATGCTGCATTGGCGCTTGGCATTCTTTGCGGTGTTCTGTTTGCGGCGATCGTTGGGTTGATGCGATAAATTCGGACTAGAAGTGAAGCTAGGATGGTTGTGTCATCTCTTCGACATTACGGTGTGACCTACCCAGTCTGATAGGCGGGCAGCTTCTTTTGGCCCCCTTAAGTCTTGTTGGCGAAGCAGTGGGTTGGAGCGCGCGGAGCCGCATGCATGCATGTCCCATCGGCGATGATCACATGTCCATATTCGATTGCCTGCGTCTGCCTCCCAACCTTTAGGATGCATGGGCAGGATGCACGGACTATCACTTTCCTCTCCCCGGCGCCGTCGACAGGTGAGCTGGGCACTTAACTTTCGACCAACTGAACAAGGTTGCCCGTTAGACGCCTAACCCGTTCTAAAGTCGCTTGGTCTGCTCCAATCGACGTCCACTGGAACCAACATAATTGCCGCGTTTTATGACGGCATTGCGAGACAGACGCTCGCCTTTTCTCCCGTGGATCCCATTATAGATGCAGCAGCTTCACGAGAATTTCTGGAACATCCGTGGCTCTTTCAAGATCGCCAAGATATTCGACATCGGCACGCAAACATCGCTCGTGCGCAAGCGCGACGGAAGCTTCATTCTGATCGACAGCTACGGCGTTGCAGGATCCGATCGAGAGAAAGTTCTGGGCCTGACCGATAACGGCGCGGCGATTGACACGATCATCAACGTCCACCCATTTCACACGCTTCATTGCGCTGCAGCCCATGATCTCGCGCCGCATGCCCGGCTGTTCGGCACGCGCCGGCATCATGAGAAGGCGCCTGAACTACCTTGGGAACAGGCTGTGATTGAAGATGCTGAAACGCAGGCTCAGTTCAATGATCTCGAATTCTCCATCCCAGCCGGCCTCGATCTGGTGACAAACGACGAACGCGTCCATGCTGCCTCTGTCCTCGTACGACATCGCCAAAGCGGCATCGTTCATGTCGATGACACGCTGATGGTCCTGGCAGCACCGGGTGCGCTCGGCCGCATATTCCCCCAGTCACGGCTGCATTTTCATCCAATGCTGGGAAAGGCATTGCAACACCGCCCTGGCGCTGCCGACGCGTTCATCGCGTGGGCACAAGAGTTGGCAGAGAGGTGGTACGGAGCTCCCTATGTATGCGCTGCCCATTCGGCCGTGCGCCATCTGCCGACCGATGGTTGGCGAACTGAGGTCACTGCAGCTCTCGCAGGCATCTGGTCGACGCTCCAACAACATCGCACGCGCTACGGCTGAACGCCGCGCGACCCTCACTTCATTGCAAGGACATGCCCCATGAGCGCCAACACCGCCCGTACCATAAATCCACTGACAGAAGAGTTGATCGCCACTTACGACTATATGTCCGATGATGAGATGGCTCGTGCCATCTCCGCTTGTCACAATTCATTCCTTGAATGGCGTTTGCGCAGCCTGGAAGATCGCGCCGCGATTATTGCTGCGATCGGACAGGCCCTGCGCGACGCAAAGGAAGAGTTTTCGGCTCTGATGACGCAGGAAGTGGGTAAGCTGATCGGCGACAGCCGAAGCGAGGTCGATCTGGTCGCAGCCATTTGCGACTATACGGCGGCAAATGGTCCGAACGTTCTGGCCGACCAGGAGCGTTCGGCAGACGGAGCCACTGCCTATGTCACCCATGCGCCGATCGGCGTCGTCTACGGTATTCAGCCTTGGAATTTCCCGGCCTATCAGGCGGTGCGTTACTCGATTGCGAGCCTGATGGCGGGCAATGGCGTGCTCCTCAAACATGCGGAGAGTTGCACCGGCAGCGGATTGTTCCTGCGTGATCTGTATGAGCGCGCTGGGCTTCCCAAAGGCCTTTTTACGGTCCTGATCATTTCCCACGACCAGTCCGACAAGGTGATCGAGAATGATCTGGTTCGCGCCGTCACCCTGACCGGAAGCGATCGCGCCGGCAAGTCAGTTGCAGCCAAAGCTGGCGCGCTCGTCAAAAAGACCGTGCTGGAACTTGGATCCAACGACGCTTACCTTGTCCTCGACGATGCCGACATTGATCTCGCTGTGGAAACCTGCGTGGCGGGCCGCATCTACAATAATGGTCAGACCTGCGTTAACGCCAAGCGGTTCATCGTCACTGAACAAAATCACGATGCTTTTGTCGACGCATATGTCGAAAAGTTCCGAGCCATCCAAATGGGGGATCCCAGGGAAGAGGCGACAAAGCTCGGGCCACTGGTTAGCAAGGCACAGCGCGACAAGCTGCATCAACAGGTGGCAGACAGCGTGGAAAAGGGCGCCCGCCTTCTGGTCGGCGGAGAAGTGCCTGAGCGTATTGGCTGGTTCTATCCTGCTACAGTTCTCGTCGATGTTGCGCCGGGGCAGCCCGCCTATGATGATGAACTATTCGGGCCAGTGGCCTCGATTATCCGCGCCAAGGATGATGAGGATGCGATGCGAATTGCAAATGACAGCCGCTACGGGCTTGGTGGCGGTATCTTCAGCCGCGACGTAGATCGCGCGCGCGAACTGGCCGCAAAACATTTCGATACCGGAATGATATTCATCAACAGTTTCGACGTTGCCTCGCCGGATCTGCCGTTCGGCGGCGTCAAGATGTCGGGCTATGGTCGCGAGCATGGGCCCGAGGGGCTCAAGGAGTTTGTCAACGTCAAGTCGATCAAGATTGCTGGACGCGGCGCATGACGACCACGCTTTGCTGCGACGTGGCAGTGATCGGCGGTGGCACAGCGGGTCTTGCAGCGGAGCGTGCCGCCCGCAAGAATGGAGCCTCGACGCTGCTCATCGACCCTGAATTTGGCGGGACGACCTGCGCACAGGTTGGTTGCATGCCCTCCAAATTGATTATCGCCGCAAGCCGGGAAGCCGAGCGCATCAGGCGTGCGAAGCTTTTTGGCATTGTGGTAGAAGGCATCAAGATTGATGGGCCTGCTGTACTGCGGCGCGTACGTGCGGAACGTGACAGGTTTGCTCGCCTGACGCGCGAGTCTATCCAAGACCTATCTGAGCGAGTTGCCGTCCGCGCTCGCGCCAGTTTTATTGGAGCTGGCCGCCTCCAGCTCGATGACGGACGCGTGGTTGAAGCACGCACAATCGTCATTGCGACTGGCTCTGCACCCATATTGCCGACGCAATTCTCGGTGTTAGGTGATGCCGCGCTTACGAGCGACACCATATTCGAACTAGATGATCTGCCAGAACGCCTCGCAGTTATCGGTTCAGGCGCCATCGGACTTGAGCTGGCCCAGGCATTTGCACAGCTTGGTGTTGAGGTCACGCTGTTCGACAGGGGCGAGCGCATGGCAAAAATACGTTGCGCAAAGGTCCATGCGCAATTGCGTGCAATTCTTGACGACAAGATGACGGTGCGCCTTGGCGTCGATGTGACCCCACACCGGGATGAGGATGGGGCAAAGCTGAGCTGGACTGGCTCGAGTGAAGGTGAGGCCTTCTTCGACAAGGTGCTGGTAGCTGTGGGACGAAAGCCTCAGCTTGATGGCCTCCAACTCGAAAGCGTGCAGCTCGAACTGGATGACAATGGGGTTCCCAGGCATGATCGAGCAACGATGCGCTGCGGGGAAAGCGCAGTTTTCCTTGCAGGCGATGCAGCGGGGGACTTGCCGCTACTTCACGAAGCCTCGCACGACGGCGCCATCGCCGGGCGCAACGCCGCGGCGTTTCCCGCGCCAATCCCGGTAGATCGCAATCCCCCCTTCGCTATCACATTCACCGAGCCGGTGCTTGCGAGGATAGGCAAGGCTGAGGAAGACGGCGCGGTCACGGGAACTGCGGATTTCTCTGACCAGGGGCGTGCCCGCGTTGATGGACAAAATCGTGGCGTTCTTACGCTGTACGCCGCGGCGCCAGATGGCAGGCTTATAGGCGCCGACCTGATCGCGCCTGCAGGAGAGCATCTCGCGCATATGCTGGCCTGGGCTGTTCAGGGTGGCCTCACCGCCACACAGTTGCTGAACATGCCTTTCTATCACCCCACGGTGGAAGAGGGATTGAAACAGGCGCTGCGCACAATCTGCGCCGCAACGCCTATAGCTCTTCCGCCCGATCAGGATGCGGGAATGCCGGCAGGAGCCTGACGGCGCAGCAGGAAATCGCCTGCCGCTGGAGCAGAGGGACGCAAATTGTCTCGACACCGGTGACCAGTGGCCGTGACCATCGGTGTACCAAGTTTCCTTCAACAGCTTTTTGCAGCGGCATCCCGACCGACTGACGGGCTAGCGCGGGAATCTGGCTCGTGCGAGCCGGTGGCGCCGTTGCGGTCGGGCGTGCGTTCGCTCCCTCAACCCGGGGCGTCAACCGCCAGCAAATCCTGCTCTTCAGGATGACGCTCTAAATAAGCAGCGACGAATGCGCACAAGGGTACGACCTTGAGTCCTTTCGACCGGGCATCCTGTAGAGCACCGCCAATAAGCTTGGAGCCAATACCCTGCCCTTCTAGCGCGGCCGGCACCTGCGTGTGAGTGAATAGCAAAGCCCCATCACGTCGCTCATAGTCTGCAATCGCGACCTGACTATCGACATTCAATTCATAACGGCTTTCGCCTTCATTATGTTCAACCTTGTCAATTTCGCCCATGAACACGCCCTCTCGCCGAAAAATCGGACCGGCCCGCGGGTCTTACGCACCGGCCAGCTTATCGAACAGCTGGGGCCTAGCGCGGTTCCCGCATCGTCTCCCGGCCATGCTCTTCGGCTCTTTTGCAGCGCCGCTGTAATTTTTCGGAACGCTGCGAAAATGCGAATGTTGACATGTGCATGGATCGATCTTTGACAGCGTCACTCTTCAAATCCTGCTTTGCCGCAATGGCAATCTTCATCGCTGCAGCGCCATTGACCGCTCATGCCTCCCAGAATGAGCGGATGTCCTTCCGGTGCGATCGTGGCCGCAGCTTCCAGGCTGAACTCGGCAAGGACCATGTGGTGGTCACGATTGGGGCACGCAGGCTCATCCTGCAGTCGCAGCCCTCCTCACTGGGTCGGCGTTATGAAGCGCCAGGCTCCGTGCTCATCATCGATGGTGACCTTTCCGCACTCGTCATGGACGACGATCTGGGCTTTCAAAATTGTCGAGTTTCATCTCCGGCACTAGGCTAGAATGTGAAAATTCGCGCACAATGGGGCAGAGTAAGCAAATCGCGACAAGCCTTCTGTCAAAAGCGTCTGATCAGATCGGTTAACGCCGGAATTGCAACACGTTCGAAGCAGATCGTTCCGGGCCAGCTATGCTGGTGTCGAGCCCGATAATAGCGTTGGGGTGCTGCAGGCCGTCCATGATCAGGTCCGCCCAGCTTTGCAGCATTTCCCGGCGGGGTTTGAAATAGCGGGCCCTATTATACGCCCACTCCGATGCCGATGTGCCTTTGGGGACATGGGCAAGGACAAGATCAATGATCATTCGATCCCCGTCACGCTCCAGTTCTGCGGCTCTCTCGTTCATCACAGTCGAGAATGCAGAACGCCAACCATGCGGGACCATGCGTCCCTTATAAACGCCACCCCATAGTCGCTTATACAGGGTGCTGATCGCAGCATCACTCATCGGCTCCCGCCATGTCCTGCTGCTTGGGAAGAGAAGGGCGAACTGACCGGTTAGCGCACGAATAGCGTGAAGCGTTGCGACTGCCTGCCGGGAGAGCGGGACGTCATGGCCAAAAATCGGATTAGCCTTATCCTCCACAGCCAGTTTCATCCGGGCTGCAGGAATACGCCACAGTGCCGCGGGACAAGGGCGATCCGGGTCGCTCCAGTCGATACCCTCAATCTCTTCCCAACGAGCGGTTCGCAAGACCCCGACTCGAACGGCGCTGAGCGCCAGTAGACGCGACGCAAGCCGGGTCTGCGCGCTGCCGGTAGACAGGTCGACACGCCGCTGGAACTCTATCAGTTGAGGCACTCGCGTAAGGGCCGGCTGCTTTATACCGGGCGGAGAAGGCCGCAGCGCATCGCGGATGATTTCGACGCTCACGACAAGCTCGGTAGAGACGAGACCTTCCGCCCGGGCGCGCTTGAGCACGCCAAGCACATAACCGCGAACGCGCTTGGCGGTTTCAATCGCGCCGCGCTGTTCGATCCGCCTGAGGGCAAGCAGCACAAGCTCACTGCTCAACTGGCTGACCGGCAAATGTCCAAAAACAGGAAAAATGTCCTTCTCGAGCCTCGACCGGACCCTGAAGGCATTGGCCGCCGACCATAGGGGCCGCTTGTCATCGAGCCATTCCTCCGTCTTAGCCTGAAATGTGGCATCGGCAGCAGCAAGCGCCATCAGCCGGCGGCGCTCAAGTTCGACTGCCGGATCCAGACCATCACGTAGCATCGCACGCGCCTGCGATTGTCGGTCACGCGCCTCGGCGAGGCCGACTTCGGGAAACAGGCCGAAGGTGAGCAGCTTTTCCTTTTCACCGAATCGGTATTTGAATCGCCAGGATTTCGCACCAGCCTTCGTAACGTAAAGGAATAGGCCCTTTTCATCGACTAGCTTGTAGTTTTTCCCGGTCGCGGCCGCATTGCGGGCCATGGCAAAAGTCAGAGTCATCGATACCCCCAAATGTGGTTTCGATACCCCCACCGATACCCCCAGATTCGCGAGATGCCCTGAAACGTCTTGCTACATTCTGGATGAAGATCGGATCGTAAACCTCTGATTAAAGGAGATTTACGATATCATATGATCATCATGAAATCGAGAGTTGGTGGGCCCGGCAGGACTCGAACCCGCAACCTAGCCGTTATGAGCGGCCAGCTCTAACCATTGAGCTACAGGCCCCACCTTGAACGCGGCGATAAGGAGCATCAGGCGGCTTGGCAAGCCTTCGCACGCGCGGGAATGGCATCCAGCAACTGATCCAGGCTGATCGCCGCCACGCCGCGCCGCGCCAGATGGCTCAGCACCCTATCCCACCAGCCGTAAAAGGCGGTGCGATCGGCCTCGTCACGGACATAGGGCGTGTGGCCCGGCTCCAGTGTGGGCGAATGGAAACTGAAATTGAGGACGCGCACGCCTTCCTCGATCAGCGCATCGATCGCCGCCGTCGCTTCGGCTGCGGTGATGCCTTCGGGCGTCAGCGGCACGCGCGAGAGCATCCGCGCCCGCGAAAGTGCGCCGGCCAGCCGCCCCATCGCCTGCGTCGCGCGATAAAGCCCCTCGCCGCCGCCCCGCAACAGGCCGGTGATCGCCGTCGACAGCGGTAATTCGACCAGGCTGCGGGTCGGCCCCGCCCAATAGGGATTTTGCGGCAGGCCATGGAAATCGGGGCCATGCTGATGGCTGTAATCGAACCGACTGCGCACCGATGTATCGAGGCGAAAGCCCGCCGCCTCCAGCAGCCGCGCACTGTTGGGGCCGACGCCATAGCGCCCCGCCCGATAGGCGATCGGCCGCTGACCGAAGCGATCCTCGATCCGCCGGCACAGCGCCTCCAGCTTGGCTGCCTCCACCGCCTCGGGCAGCGAACCAACATAGGAATTGGCGGCGTTCACATCCTCCACATGGGGCGGATTGACCCAGGGGTGGAGATGCGCGCCGACATCGGCCTCGCCCGCTGCCACCCACGCCCCCATCATCCCGGCGGCCGCATCGCTGTCCACCACCGGATAGTCGGTCACATAGACGGGCTTCACCCCGGCCGCCGCAAAATAGGCCTGACCGCGCGCCATGCCGGCCAGCGCCGTCACGCCATGGCCTTCCCGGCGGAAGGGGGCGTTCCAGTCGAACTCCTCCTCGGTATCGACGAACAGCATGAAACGGGTGCCGAACGCGGCCGGAAGCGCAATCATGTCCTCGGGCAGCGGCGCCCGAAGCAGATTGCCGTCATGATGATGAGCTGATTGCATCGCCCTTCCCTATCCCGCAATGGTTGCGATAGGGTTTCGTTCCGGTCAAGCCCGCGCCCGACCAGCCCGAAAATCAGCCATTGCCAACGACATCCTCTTCCATCCCGTCGACCGGGATGCGCAGCAGGAAACGGTCCGGGCCGACATCCAGGCTGCCGCCGCAGCCGGCCGCCAGGCTGCGGATCAGACGCAGCGAGAAGCCCAGCCCCAGCAACGGCCCATCCGCCCAGTCGCCCTCCGGCGTATAGCCCGGATCGAGCAGATGCGCCTCGTCCATGCCGCTCAGCGTCGAGGGCCGATCGATCGCCAGCACGACCTTGCCCGACGCGCCATCGGGCTGAAACCAGCAGGCCCCGGTCACCGCCTCGCCCTCGGGCGCGACCGAAATCAGCGTGCGCAGCAGATGTTGCACCATGCGCTCGCCCTGCACCGGATCGATGCTGATCTGCGGCAGATCCTGCGACACGGCGATGTCGATCGGCGTCACCGCCCGGCCATCCTGGTCGCGGAAACGAGCCGCGACCTGCATCACCAGCAACGCCGGATCGATCGTCTGCGGCGCACCGATGCCGTCGCCGCGCGATACTTTGGCCGCCAGATCCAGATCGTCGAACGCTGCCAGCAGATGGCGCGCATCGACCGCGATATTGCCGGCCATCTCGCGATATTCGACGCCGGCCGGGCCGAACAATTCCTGTTCGATAATCTCGGCAAAGCCCAGGATCGCGTTCAGCGGCGTGCGCAGTTCATGCACCAGCTGGCGCAGCGAATCCGCCGACAGGCCGGCGATCGTCACCGGTCCGGACGGCGTCGTCGCCACTTCGTGCAGATAGGGGCGCCGTGCCTGGCCGCGATAGCCCTGGAATCGACCGGACCGCGGATCGAAGAAGGGGGTTGCCGACAGGCGCCATTCGCCTGCCATCATTCCGCCGATGATGGTGAAGCGGCCATTCTGGAAGCCGCTGCGGCGCTGGAAGGCGCCGGCGACATGGCCATCGGGACCGCTCGCCCCTTCCAGCGCGATTTCGCCGAGCGACAGGCCGACCAGCGCGGCACGCGGTCCCTGGTCCACCCAGACCAGCACGCCGGTCGAATCCGTCTCGAACGCAAAGAAATGCGGCTGTTCGGCGCGCAGCGCGGGCTGCGTCACCGGCGCGACGATGATGTCCTGCGGCGGTGCCTCTTCGGGCGGACGCCGGGTGCTGGTGAAGCGCGCAATGCGGTCGACCAGGTTGCGGATCTGGTCGGGGCCGGGTTCGGCCACCGGCTGCGGCGCAACTTCCGGCTCGACCACGGGCTCGGCCGCGAGCGCCATGTCCGCGGTCAGCAGCATGTCGGCTTCGCGGACGCTCGTGCCGCTGGTCAGCACCAGGTCGGTCGGGCCGAACGCTTCGAGCCCCTGCCGCGTTTCGGGGCCGATGTCGCGACGGCCGCGCAGCACACCGCGCGCCGTGGGGCTGAGGTGCGGCAGCAGTGCGGCCCACAGCGGATCGGACAGGCGCGCGCGTGCCATGGCCGCGCCGGCGATCGCCGGACGGTCACCGGCAAAGAAGCGGATCAGGCTGGCCGACCGCAGCCGGCCGCCCAGTTCGACAACGGTCGCGATTCGCTGCATTTCAGACAGTTGCGGCCGCAACTGCGCCAATCGACCGAGCAGAGCCTCGCGATCGGGTGCGTCCATGGGGGGACGATCATAACGATCATGCTGCGCCAACAGGTCGACGCATTGCCGCCACAGCGTCACCGCGCCCACGCCGCTGCGATCGTCGGCAGCCAGCACGGTTTGCATGATGTCGTTGAAGCGCAACCAAAGTCCCCATATTCAAGCGGTAACAGGCGGCATGCCCGCATCGCTGTTCGTTACATCCTAACCGATAAGCAGTCCTTACCCAAAGCGAAAGCGTGATTTCGACGCACAATATGAGCGTCGCATAGTGGGACAATTGCATTGCGCTGAAATATTATTATGATGCGCCCGCAGTAACAGGTAAGGAAATAATCAATCTGATGGCGGGGCCCAATATCGACGACATCGACCTGCAGATCCTGGGCGAATTGCAGGACAATGGCAGGATGACCAATGTGGATCTGGCGCGGAAGGTCGGGCTGACGGCACCGCCGTGCCTGCGCCGTGTCCGTGCGCTGGAGGAAGCCGGCGCCATCACCGCCTATCACGCCGTGGTCGATCCGGCGATGCTGGGCTACACCATCACCGTGTTCGCGATGGTCAGCCTCAAGAGCCAGGCCGAGGCCGATCTCAAGGCGTTCCAGGACCATGTCGACGCCCTGCCCGAAGTGCGCGAATGCCATATGCTGAACGGCGAGATCGACTTCATCCTGAAGGTGGTCGCGCGCGACCTGCAGAGCTTCCAGCAATTCCTGACGTCGAAGCTGACACCGGCACCCAATGTGGTGAGCGTCAAGACGTCGCTGACGATCCGCACGTCGAAGAATCTGCCGGGCGTCCCGCTGCCGGTCTGACCCGGCCAGCTCGCGACAGCCGGCACACAAGCGCAACGAAAAGGGCCGGCCCCACGGGGGGACCGGCCCTTTTTCCTGTCATGTCGCGCCGCGATCAGCTGGCGGTCTGCGCCGTGCCCTGCTGCGCCGATTTGCGATGCTGCAGATCGACCCACACCGACCAGAAGCCGGCGACATTGCTCCAGTTGCCGCTGGTCACCTGGGCCAGCGTAGTCTTGCCACCGGCCAGATCGCCCGAACGGGCCAGCGCGATGCCCAGGCGCGCATTGGCATGGCCCTGATCGACCCCGCCCTTGCTCAGCGCCAGCCGATACTGCTCCACCGCCTGCGGATATTGACCGAGCGAGAAATAGCCGTCGGCCGCATTCAGCGCCGCCTTGCCATCGCTCGCCGCCGCCGCCTTCTTCGCCAGCGCGGGCATGGCGGCGATATCCTTGGTCGCCTTGGGCGTCACCGCCTTCAGCAGCTGCGCCGTGGTCGCCTGGCTGGTGGTCAGCTTGCCGGCCGAACGGCCCGCCTCGATGATCGCCTTGGCTTCGGCAAAATTGCCGGTCTTCTCGGCCAGCTGGGCATAGGTCTGGTAATCGCGCTCGCTCGCCATCGCGCCATTGGCGGCCTGCAGGCGATAGAGGTCCAGCTGGACCTGCGGGTCGCTTTCCTGGCCGGCCAGATAGTTGGTCAGCGCCGAACGCCATTCGGGGGTCGACGGATAGACTTCCAGCCGCTCGCGATAGAGGCTGCTCACCTCATCCCAGTCATTGGCCTGATAGGCCATGGAGATGGCGCGGTCATACCAGGCGGCCGGGATCGGCTGACCCGATGCCTTCTGCTGCGCCAGCGCCTCCTGCACATAGGTGCGGGCTTCCTTGGACTTGTTCTTGCGCATCGCGATGTCGGCGCGCAGCATGGTGGCGTCGATGCCCGAATAGCCCAGCGTCTTGGCATAATCGAGCTGCGCCACCGCATCGGTATAGTTCGCGACCATGTAGGACAGATAGCCGGCGATGAAGCGCAGGCGCGGCGCGTCCGCCTTGGGCACCGAACTGGTCTTGAACATGTCGGTCAGCGCGATCCGCTGAGCCTGGATGTCCCGGCGCAGCACCGCCACCTCGAAACGCAGGCCCGCCGCGGCATAGGCCTCCATGTCGGTGGTCGGATTGAGCGCGGCGATGCGCAGATTGGCGGTCGATGCGTCACGCGCCTTGATCGCGGTTTCTGCGGCCTGCACATCGGCGCGGAAGGCGTCCGACATCTCGATCGGCGGACCTGCCACCACGATCTTCTTCTTGGCCGCAGCCGGCGTCGCCAGCATGGCGCCGGCCAGCACGACCGGCAGTCCGATAGTCAGAAAAACAGGATTCCGCTTGGCCATGACAGGCCTCCCCCACTGCAATATCCCGGCCCCCGGCCGGTCATTCAAAAAAATATAGGCGCACAGACCGCCGAACCAGCGACGATCTGCGCGCCTTATACTAGATTCAGGCCTTGGTGCCCAGATAGGTCAGCCACAGATCGGCGATCTGCTTGCGCGCACCGCCCTGGACTGCCTCGAACGCCGACTTGGCGCCGGCATTGTCGCCACCCATGGTCTTGGCAATGCCCAGGCGGGTGTTGATCTCGTCGGCGTCGACGCCACCCTTCTGCTTGGCCAGTTCGAACATCGCCGCCGCCTTGGCATAGTCGCCATAGCCTAGATAGGCGTCGCCGGTCGCAGCCGCGACCTTGCCGTTGGCAGCCTTGCCGGCATCCGCTTCGGCGGCGCCCAGCGACGACTTGTCGCCCGGAATGCGACCCACGGCGGCCTGATAGATGTCGCCCGCCTGGCTGGCGTTCAGCACGCCCTTGGCGCGGCCGGCGTCGATCGTCGACTTGACCTCGCCATAAATGCCCGTCTTCGACGCCATTTCGGCCAGTTCGGTGAAGTCCGCAGCGACCACCAGCCCCTTGGCCGCCGACATCAGGCGCAGCACGTCCAGATTTTCGCGGTTGGTGATGTTCGGGTTCGCCTGCTGGAACAGACGGATCAGCGTGCGCAGATTTTCACCGCTCGGATTGGCGGCATAGGCCCACTTGGCCCAATCGGTGACTTCCGGCAGGCGCGCGGCAGCCGCACGGCTGACGCCGATCTGATACCATTGCGCCGGCACGGGCTGGCCCGACGCCTTGGTCGCGTCAGCCGCCGCCTTCAGCGCAGCGAGGCCCTGCTGGTTGAAGCCACGCGCCGGCTCGGCCGAGGCATTGCCGGTGCCGGCCTTGCCGAAATAGGCCTGGGCGATGGTCGGGTTGACCTGTTCCGCCTTGTAGCCGGCAGCCAGCGCCGCCTGGCCACGCGAAATCGCGACGTCGTAATTCTTCTGGGCGAGAGCCGCATCGGCCGCCACCATGTTGAACTGGCCGGTCTGCTCGGGCGGCGTCAGGCCGCTGTCGAGCATCTGGTTGAGGCCTTCCATCTTCAGCGCGTCATCCTTGCTCTGGATGCCGGTGTTCAGCTTGATCGCGCCGATCTGGTACTTGTCGTCGTTCGACGCCGCCTTGCCATCGGCCTCGGTCAGCGCCGTCTTGGCACCGGCGAAATCCTGGGCATCGGACGCCTTCTGGGCCGCTTGGAGCGACTTGAGCACTTCGGGCGACACGTTCAGCTTGCGGCCGGCCGGCTTTTCTTCCTTCTTCGCGGCGGAGGCGGGAGCCGAAACGGCGCCGCCGGTCAGCGCCAGAGCCAGCGCGAGCGACAGCGGGGTAACAAAACGCATGATCCTCATCTCCTTTTCGCGCCTGACAGGGGGACCACAGGCGACATCCGGGTTGAACGCCGATTAGGGGTCGGCGCGTGAACGGGCTTTGAACAAGCCTATATCCGCGCATTTTGCAACTGTCATGCTGCCGCTTCGTTCCGCTTTTCTTCGCGCCCGCCAATCACCGCCTTGGCTGCACATGCGGGCGCGCGGGCGCGCGCGAGGGGTGACAGATTTGTTTCGCTCGGCTAGTGCAGTGGCAACGCATCACACCCATCCAAAAAGAGAATCGCCTTGACCGACGAGACCGTCCTCGCCGACCCTTCGGACATCAGCCCCATCAGCATCGTTGATGAGATGAAGTCGAGCTATCTCGACTATGCCATGTCCGTGATCGTCTCCCGCGCCCTGCCGGACGTGCGCGACGGCCTGAAGCCGGTGCATCGCCGCATTCTCTTCTCGGCCCAGGAATCGGGCTTCGTCTACAACCGCCCCTATCGCAAGTCCGCCCGTCTGGTCGGTGAAGTCATGGGTAAATATCACCCCCATGGCGACAGCTCGATCTACGACGCCCTGGCCCGCATGACCCAGGACTGGTCGATGCGCGTGCCGCTGATCGATGGTCAGGGGAACTTCGGTTCGATGGACCCCGATCCGCCAGCCGCCATGCGTTACACCGAAGCGCGCCTGGCCAAGGTCGCGACCGCGCTGCTGGAAGATCTCGACAAGGACACCGTCGACTTCACCCCCAATTATGACGCGTCGGAAAGCGAGCCGCAGGTGCTGCCCGCCCGCTTCCCGAACCTGCTGGTCAACGGCGCCGGCGGCATCGCCGTCGGCATGGCGACCAACATCCCGCCACATAATCTGGGCGAAGTGCTGCGCGCCTGCCTTGCCTATATCGAAAACCCGGCAATCTCGACCGACGAACTGATCCAGATCGTCCCCGGCCCGGACTTCCCGACCGCGCCGCTGATCCTGGGCCAGTCGGGCGCCCGCAACGCCTATCATACCGGCCGCGGCTCGATCCTGATGCGCGCCCGGCACGAAGTGGAGGAAGGCCGCGGCGACCGTCGCTCGATCGTCCTTACCTCCATCCCCTATCAGGTCGGCAAGAGCGGCCTGGTCGAAAAGATCGCCGAAGCCGCCAAGGACAAGCGGATCGAGGGCATTAGCGACATTCGTGACGAATCGAGCCGCGAAGGCGTGCGCATCGTCATGGACCTGAAGCGCGACGCCACCCCGGACGTCGTCCTCAACCAGCTGTGGCGCAACACCCCGGCCCAGTCGAGCTTCCCCGCCAACATGCTGGCGATCCGTGGCGGCCGCCCGGAACTGCTGGGCCTGCGCGAGATCATCGAAGCCTTCGTCAAGTTCCGCGAAGAGGTCATCACCCGTCGCACCAAGTTCGAGCTGAACAAGGCGCGCGACCGCGCCCATATCTTGCTCGGCCTGGTCGTCGCGGTCACCAATCTCGACGAGGTGGTGAAGATCATCCGCGGTTCGGCCAGCCCGGCCGCCGCCCGCGAATCGCTGCTGGCGCGCGAATGGCCGATCGGCGAGATCGCGCCCTATCTCGCCCTGGTCGAGGCGATCGAAACCGAAGTCAGCGGCGAGAGCTACAAGCTCAGCGACGTGCAGGTCCGCGCCATCCTCGACCTGCGCCTCCACCGCCTGACCGCGCTCGGCCGTGACGAAATCGGCAAGGAACTGGCCGAACTGGCCGAAGCCATCGCCGAATATCTCGCCATCCTGGGCGACCGGGTGAAGCTCTACGCCGTGATGCGCGAAGAGTTTGAGGCGATCGAGAGCGAATTCGCCACGCCGCGCGTGTCGGTCATCGCCCCTGCCGCCGACGGCATTGATGACGAGGATCTGATCGAGCGCGAGGAGATGGTCGTCACCGTCACCGTGCAGGGCTATATCAAGCGCACCCCGCTCGAAAGCTTCCGCGCCCAGGGCCGTGGCGGCAAGGGCCGTTCGGGCATGGCGACCAAGGATGAGGACGCCGTCACCGAATTGTTCGTCACCTCGACGCACACGCCGGTGCTGTTCTTCTCGACCGCCGGCAAGGTCTATCGCCTCAAGGTCTGGCGCCTGCCCGAGGGTGGCCCCGCCACCCGTGGCCGGCCGATGATCAACCTGCTGCCGCTGGCACCGGGCGAAACCATCCAGACCGTGCTGCCCCTGCCCGAGGACGAGGAAAGCTGGAAGGAACTGCACGTCATGTTCGCCACCGCGAACGGCACCGTGCGCCGCAACAGCATGGACGCCTTCGCCAATGTGCCCAGCAACGGCAAGCTCGCCATGCGCTTCGACGAAGGCAGCGACGATCGCCTGATCGGCGTCGCCCTGCTGACCGAAGAGGATGACGTGCTGCTCGCCACCCGCCAGGGCCGCGCGATCCGCTTCGCCGCCACCGACGTGCGCGAATTCCAGAGCCGCACCTCGACCGGCGTGCGCGGCATGACGCTCAAGGACGGCGACGAGGTCATCTCGCTCTCGATCCTCAAGGGCTTCGACGCGACCACCGAGGAACGCGACGACTATCTGCGCGCCGCCCCCTGGAAGGAGAATGAGGCGACCCCGGCGATCAACAGCGCCGAACGCATGGCCGCCTTTGCCCAGGCGGAACAGTTCATCCTGACCGTCTGCGCCAATGGCTATGGCAAGATCAGCTCGGCCTATGATTATCGCCGCACCGGTCGCGGTGGCCAGGGCATCACCAATATCGACAATATCGCCCGCAACGGCCTGGTCGTCGGCAGCTTCCCGGTCGCGCATGAGGATCATCTGATGCTCGTGACCGATCAGGCCAAGCTGATCCGCATGGGCCTGTCGTCGATGCGCGTGATCGGCCGCAATTCTGCCGGCGTGCGCCTGTTCAACGTCGCCAAGGACGAGCATGTCGTTTCCACCGCCCGGATCGAGGACGGCGAAGATGACAATGCGGAGGCAGCGGCCGAAGGCACCGTCGAGGGCGCACCTGAAGCCGCCCCGGAAATCGGCAGCGAGGGTGGTGAGGCGTGAGCGAGCTGTTCGCCTACAAGATCCTGACTGCCGAGCAATATGACCAGTTCAAGGCAGACGGCGTGTTCAAGGGCGCGCCGATCGACCTGCAGGACGGCTATATCCACATGTCCACGCGCGATCAGGCGGCCGAAACGGCGGCCAAGCATTTCGCGGGACAGGATCGGCTGGTGATGCTGATGATCGACCTCGCCCCCTTTGGCGAGGCGATCAAATGGGAAGTGTCGCGCGGCGGCGCGCTCTTCCCCCATCTCTATGGCGACCTGCCGATCAACGCCGTCGCCGGCAAGGTGATCCTCCGGCTCGACGACGCCGGCAATCATTTGTTTCCGGCAGGGTTCTGATCCATGCCCCTTCCTCCCCGAGCCAGCCTCGGGGAGGAAGGAAACTACCCCCGCCCCATCTCCACCACCCGGCCACGCACGACGCGATAGGTCCAGCCGCCCCAAATGATGCGATTGGATGTGGCAGCCTGTAGCTGCACGGCCAGATGCGCCCAGCAGACGGCGAACGGCGCAACCACATCCCACCAGAGCGATCGTCGCGCCCGCGCCGCCTGCTCTGGCTCCAGCACGGCCGCCAATATCCGCCGCCGCGCCGCCGCCCGGCCCCAGGCCGCGCCATAGCCGATCGCGATCGCTGGCCAGCCGCCCCAGCCCAGCGCCCACAGCCAGAACACCGATTGCAGCGCGACCGCGCCGGTCGCCACCGCCCACATGCGCGGGCTGTTGGTGAGGATATGCCGATATTGACGCACGCCAAAATTCCAGAGCGCGCTCAAACTTCCGTCCAGCGGGCTCGCCACCAGCAGGTCGCGCACCGGCCGCATCCGCAGCTTCGCGCGCCATCCAGCCAGTCCGATCGCCATGTCGTCGGACAGGCGCCCGGCCAGCGCCGCATCGATATCGATCCGCTCGGCGGCGGCGCGCGTCATCGCCATTGCCCCGCCCCAGGGCATGGTGGAACTGGCTGCACGCGGCAGCGTCGCCAGTTGCAGTTCGACCGCGCCTACCAGCGCCGGCATGCCCAGCCCGGCCGGCAGCAGCAGCCTATAGCCTGTCACGATATCCGCCTTGCCCCGCACCAGTGGGAAGAGCAGCCGCCCGGCCAGCCGCGCGGGCGGCTCGATATCCGCATCGATGAAGATCAGGTAACGATCCGCGTCGCGCAGCGCCTTGAGAGCCGCCCGCAGCTTGTGGACCTTCTGCCCCTCGTCGCGCGCCACGCCGGCGCGCACGATCTGCACCCAATCCGGCTCGGCGGCAGCCAGCGCCTCCGCCGCCGCGCATGCCCCGGAGGTCGCGAGCAGCAGTCGGAACGACGCACTCTGCGCCTTCAACCGGGTGACAAGTTCGCTGCCACCTTCCCAGTCATCGCGCACCGACATGATCATGGCCGCGCCGTCGGGCGCTTCCTCCTGCCGGTCCGCCGGCAGATGACGCCAATAATTGACCACGCCCATCAGGCTCAGCGCCTGGAGCAGCAGCCACAGCGCCAGCATCATCGTCACCACCAGCCCCCTTCGCGGCTCTTTACCGCCTCAACCGGTCCTGTATGACGGTCAGGACCATGCTCTCCAACCCCTTTCTCTTCACCCTGCTCCGCCACCTCCCTGCCAGCCTGGCATCCTGGCTTGGTGGCTGGTTGTCCGTTCGGCTTGCCCGCCCCCGCATGAAACTCCGCGATGCCCGTGCACGCGCCAATCTGGCGCTGTTGCGGCCCGATCTGCCGGAAGCCGATCGGGAGGCGATCCTGACGAGGCGCTGGTTCAACATTGGCCGCACGTTGGCCGAACTCGCCAATATCGACCGACTGGTAAGTCCCCGCCATGTCCGGGTGATCGATGCCGCGGGCTATCGGACGGTGCTCGACATGCCCGGTCCCATGATCTTCCTCACCACCCATATGGGCAATTGGGATCTGATGGCTGCCCACCTCAAGGACGCGACCGACCGGCCGCCGCTGGGGGTCTACGACCCGCCGGAGGATCCGCGCGTCGCCGCTCAGCTCAAGCGTGCGCGACAAAGCTATATGGGGGAAGCGATCACGGGTAGCGGCGGCGCCGCGCGTGAGATCATGCGCCATTTGGCCAAGAACCGGGCGATGCTCTATATTCTGGTCGACGAACGGCGCGAGCAGCAGGTCTGGTTTCCGCGCTTCGGCCGACCGCTGCCGCCGTCGGGCAATTTGTCGATTGCCCTGCGCCTGGCGCGCAAGACCGGCGCCCGTCTCACTCCCTTCTATCTAGCACGAACAGCGGGCGCCCACTTCGACCTTCACTGGCATGCCCCGCTCGACCCGGCAATTCTGGATGACGAGGCGATCATCGCGGCCGCGGACGCCTTTCTTGGCCAGGCCTGCATCACCCATGCCGACGAATGGCTGGCGCTGCATGACATGGACCTGACCCGCGATGGCCATATGCCTACTCCCACCAGGATGTGACTTCCCTTCCCTTACGGTCTAAAGGCCCGCTCATGTCCCGAATCGCGATCAAGATCTGCGGCCTGTCGACGCCGGAGACGGTGGGCGCCGCCGTGCGCGCCGGGGCGAGCCATGTCGGCTTCGTCCATTTCCCCAAAAGCCCGCGCCATGTCGAGCCCGACCAGATGCGCGCGCTCGCTGCGGCCGTGCCGGCCCATGTCGATCGCGTCGCCGTGGTCGTCGATGCCGATGATGAACAACTGGCGCGGCTGACCGGCACGGGTGCGATCACGACCCTGCAGCTCCATGGCAAGGAAAGCCCGGAACGGGTCGCCGCCATCCGTCAGCGTTTCGGCCTGCCGGTGTGGAAGGCGATTTCGGTCAAGACCCGCGCCGATATCGACGCGGCCCAGGCCTATGCCGGCACGGTCGACCGGCTGCTGTTCGACGCGAAGACGCCCGATGGTGCGGCGCTGCCCGGCGGCATGGGCCTGCGCTTCGACTGGACCTTGCTGCGCGGCGTCGCCATGCCCGCGCCCTGGGGGCTTTCGGGTGGCCTTGGCATCGACAATGTGTGCGATGCGATCCGCCTGACCGACACGCCGCTGATCGACGTTTCTTCGGGCGTCGAGGATGCACCGGGCATCAAGAGTGTGGACAAGATCATGGCCTTCTGCAAAGCGGTGTCGGCATGTTGACGCTGAACGCCCCTGCCATGCGCATCGAAGGACGATGGCGCTGATCGCTTCCTGACCACAAGCGAACGCCCATCATTTGTCCCCGGAAAGATATTCATGACCGACACCATCACCCTGCCTAACAGCCTTCGCAGCCAGCCCGACGACAATGGCCATTTCGGCGCCTTTGGCGGCCGCTATGTCGCCGAAACCCTGATGCCGCTGATCCTGGAGCTGGAAAAGGTCTACAAGGCGGCCAAGGCCGATCCCGAATTTCACGCCGAATATGCCGAGTTGCTGCGCTCCTATGTCGGCCGCCCCAACCCGCTTTATTATGCCGAACGGCTGACCGAAGCGCTGCGCGCCAAGGCCGAACCGGGCAAGGGTGCCAAGATCTACCTGAAGCGCGAGGAACTGAACCACACCGGCGCGCACAAGATCAACAATTGCATCGGCCAGGCCCTGCTCGCCCGCCGCATGGGCAAGAAGAAGGTCATCGCCGAAACCGGCGCTGGCCAGCATGGCGTCGCCACCGCGACCGTCGCCGCCCTGTTCGGCATGGAATGCAAGATCTTCATGGGAGCCAAGGATGTCGAGCGGCAGAAGCCCAACGTCTTCCGCATGAAGCTGCTCGGCGCAGAGGTGATCCCGGTCCATTCCGGCTCCTCGACGCTCAAGGATTCGATGAACGACGCCCTGCGCTACTGGGTGTCGAACGTTCATGACACCTTCTACATCATCGGCACCGCCGCCGGTCCGCACCCCTATCCGGAACTGGTGCGCGATTTCCAGTCGATCATCGGCAAGGAAATCCGCTCGCAGATCATGGAGGCCGAAGGCCGTCTGCCCGACATGCTGATCGCCCCGGTGGGTGGTGGCTCCAACGCCATCGGCATGTTCCACCCCTTCCTGGACGATCCCGAAGTCGCGATGATCGGCGTGGAAGCGGCCGGCGAGGGCCTCGACAAGAAGCATGCAGCCTCGCTGGCTGGCGGCGCATCGGGCATCCTGCACGGCAACCGCACCTATCTGCTTCAGGACGAGGACGGCCAGATCACCGAAGCACACAGCATTTCGGCTGGCCTCGACTATCCCGGCATCGGCCCGGAACATAGCTGGCTGCACGAAATCGGTCGGGTGAAATATCTGCCGATCAAGGATGACGAGGCACTGGAAAGCTTCCAGACCCTCTCGCGCCTGGAAGGCATCATCCCCGCACTCGAATCCGCCCATGCCGTGGCCGCCGCCGAACAGGTCGCGCCGACGCTGGACGCGGACAAGATCATCGTCGTCAATCTGTCGGGTCGGGGGGACAAGGATATCTTCACCGTCGCCGACGCGCTGGGAGTGGAGATGTGAGCGCCGCTATGACTGGGGATCGTCTCGCCACCCGCTTCGCCGCCTGCAAGGCACAGGGCCGCGCGGCCCTCATCACCTTCGTGACCGCCGGTGACCCGGACGTCGCCGCCACGCCTGCCATCCTCGATGCGCTGGTCGCGGGCGGCGCCGACATCATCGAACTCGGCATGCCCTTCACCGATCCGATGGCTGATGGCCCGGCGATCGAACTGGCCAACCTGCGCAGCCTGGGTTCCGGCACCAAGACCAAGGACGTGTTCGCGCTGGCCGCCGATTTCCGCGCGCGCCACCCGGAAACGCCGCTGATCCTGATGGGCTATGCCAATCCGATGCTGGCGCGCGGGTCCGCATGGTTCGCCGACCAGTGCCAGGCCGCCGGTGTCGACGGCGTGATCTGCGTCGATATCCCGCCGGAGGAAGATGCCGAACTCGGCCCCGCCCTGCGCACCGTCGGCGTCCACCTCGTCCGCCTTGCGACCCCGACCACGGACGCCGCCCGCCTGCCCGCCGTGCTGAACGGCGCCAGCGGCTTCCTCTACCATGTCGCCGTCGCCGGCATCACCGGCAAGCAGCAGGCGGCACAGGCCAATATCGAAATGGCGGTCGATCGGCTGAAGGCCGCCACTGACCTGCCGATCGCGGTCGGCTTCGGCGTGCGCACGCCCGAACAGGCGGCCGCCATCGGCCGCGTTGCCGATGGCGTGGTGGTCGGTTCGGCGATCGTCGACATCGTCGGCTCGCACGGCGATGCCGCCGGCCCCTTCGTCCAGGAATTCGTCGCGTCGCTCAGCGGCGCCCTCACCACTTCTATCCGGGAGACCGCAGCATGAGCTGGATCAACCGCGTTCGTAACGCCCTGCCCTTCACCAAGAAGGAAACCACCGCCGAAACGCTCTGGCATCAGTGCCCGTCGTGCAAGGAAATGGTTTTCATCAAGGAATGGGAGGAAAATCTCTCGGTCTGCCCGCGCTGCGACCATCATGGCCGCATCGGCCCGTCGGAACGGTTCGAGCAGATCCTCGACGCCGGCTTCATCCTGCTGCCGACGCCCGGCGTGCCGGAGGATCCGCTCAAGTTCCGCGATAGCAAGCGCTATCCGGACCGGATCAAGGCCGCCCGCGCCTCCACCGGCGACCAGGATGCGCTCATCAACGCGCGCGGCGCGATCGACGACGTGCCGCTGGTCATGGGCGTGCAGAATTTCGCCTTCATGGGCGGCTCCATGGGCATGGGCGTGGGTGCGGCCTTCATCCAGGGCATCAACGACGCGATCGCGCATAAATGCCCCTATGTCATCTTCACCGCTGCCGGCGGCGCACGCATGCAGGAAGGCATCCTCTCGCTGATGCAGATGCCGCGCTCCACCGTGGCGATCCAGAAGCTGCACGCGGCCGGCCTGCCCTATATCGTCGTGCTGACCGATCCGACCACCGGCGGCGTCACCGCCAGCTATGCGATGCTGGGCGATATCCAGATTTCGGAGCCCAATGCCCTGATCGGCTTCGCCGGCCAGCGCGTCATCGAAAGCACCATCCGCGAAAAGCTGCCCGAAGGCTTCCAGCGCGCCGAATATCTGCTCGACCATGGCATGCTCGACATGGTGGTCCATCGCAGCGAACTGCGCGACACCCTGGCCCGCGTGATCGGCTATCTGACGCCGCGCGCCGCCGCCTGAGCCTCAAAAGCGCGATAGGGGGATCAGCGCGCCATGGCCGACCATGCCGTTTCGGACGACCCGCAGGTCCAGGCCCAGCTTGACCGGCTCTGGTCGCTGTCCCCCGGCGCCGACATATTGGGATTGGAGCGGATCACCCGGCTGCTCGAGCGGCTGGACGATCCGCACCTTCGCCTGCCGCCGGTCTTCCATGTCGCCGGCACCAATGGCAAGGGGTCGACCTGCGCCTTCCTGCGCGCCGCGCTGGAGGCGGACGGCAAGACCGTCCATGTCTTCACCTCGCCTCATCTGGTCCGCTTCAACGAACGCATCCGCATCGCCGGCAAGCTGATCGACGATGCCATGCTCGCCGCCTATCTCGCCCGCGTGCTGGATGTGGCCGAGGGGATCGGCGCCAGCTTCTTCGAGGTGACGACCGCCGCTGCCTTCCTCGCCTTTGCCGAACATGATGCCGACGCCTGCATCATAGAGGTCGGCCTTGGCGGGCGGCTCGATGCCACCAACGTCATCGTCGATCCGGTCGTCTGCGGCATCGCCCAGCTCGGCATCGATCATCAGGCCTTCCTGGGTGACACGCTGCCCATGATCGCCGCGGAAAAGGCCGGCATCGCCAAGCCTGGCGCACCGCTGGTGACGCAGCGTTATGACGCCGCCCTCGCCCCGGTGATGCAGGACGCCGCGGATCGCGCCGGCACCCGATGGCTCGCCATGGGCACCGCCTGGGACGCCGCCGTCTATCGCGACCGGGTCCATTATCGCGACGAACAGGGCCATGTCGACGTGCCGATGCCGCGCCTGCCCGGCGCCCATCAGGTCCAGAATGTCGCGCTGGCCATCGCCATGCTCCGCCATCAGCAGGCCGTGCCGGTCAGCGAGGCGGCGCTGAAGGCCGCGCCGCTCTGGGCGCACTGGCCCGCCCGGCTGCAACGGCTGGAGCGCGGGCCGTTGCTCGCCGCCCTGCCCGACGCGGCGGAAGCCTGGCTTGACGGCGGCCATAACGAAGCCGCCGGCCAGGCGATCAGCGCCTTCTTCACCGCCGACCGGCTGCATAGCCGCCAGATCCAGCTCGTCATCGGCATGCTCGCCAACAAGGATATGGACGCCTATCTCGCCCCGTTCGGCGGCCGCATCGCCCATATCCATGCGCTGCCGGTGCCGGGGCATGATCATCATCCGCCCGAACGCTTTGCCGCCGTCGCCGCCCGCTGGGGCATAGGCTGCACCGCCCATGACGGTCCGGAAGCGGCGATCGCCGCCATCGCGCAGGATGCCGCCCAAGCCCAGGATGCGGCACCCATCATCCTGATCGCCGGCTCGCTCTATATGGCCGGAGAGATTTTGCGGTTGAACGGACAATTACCCGACTGATTTAGACTTGCGAATGCCTCGCAATAGCGTAGCTTGTGTGTCCCCGAGTCACACAAAGGCGCACCCGCATGGCATATGGAGAAAGCTACCCCGTCGAACTGCCCCGGCCCATTCCGGGCGGCTATGGCAATCGGCTGTTCCTGTTCGTCATGCGCCGCATGGCGACGGCGGGGGTCAATGATGCCCATGCCGCCAATGCGATGCTGGGCGCCTTCGGCAAAAGCTATCGCCGGCCCCTGGTGCTGATGCGCGCGATGATGCTGGAACTGGCGCGCGCCGCCAGCCGCAAGATATTGGTCGCGCCCTGTTGCTGCGCGCGGATGACCGCGGACGAGGCGGCGATCATGCAGGCGGTGGGCGATGCGCTGCGCGATCCGCATACCGCCTTCGACAATGTCTCGGGACTGCTGGGCAATGACGATGCGCTGGGCGCGCTCACCTGCCTGCAGGCGGTGGCGCAGGCGCATAGCGACCTTGGCCGGCCGCTGGACCTCTACGCCGCCTCTTAAGCCGCCGCCTTCCGCAACTCCGCCAGCCGCTCGCCGGCCCAGCGATACATGTCGGCCTGGGCGGCACGCTGGGTGCGGTCGAGCCGCCTGGCCCGCTGCTCGACCTCCTCCAATATCTGCCGCGCGCGCAGCCGGTCACCCTGCTCCAGCAGGAAGGCGGCATAATGGCAGCGCGCCTCCTCGCCGGCATAGCGGCTCATCACATCCTCGAACAGCAGGCGCGCCTGCGCATCCTCACCGATATCGGCCAGCATCCGCGCCCGCAGCAGCGCGCGCCGATCCCATTCGCTGCCCCGGCCGACGTCGGGCACATCGTCCAGCTCCGCCAACCCCTCGCGGCTGCGTCCCAGTTCGAACATGGTCTGCGCCAGCTTGACCTGCGTCGTCGCGTCCTGCCCCGGTCCCAGCGCCAGCCCCTTGCGATAGGCCGCCTCCGCCTCGGCAAAGCGGCCCAGGTCCAGCAGCGCATCGCCCAGCGCAATCCGGTTGGCGGCGGTCTCCGCCAGATCCAGATCAGCCCGCGCCTTGCGCAGACCGCGTTCGGGATCAACCTTGCCGACCACCTGGCTGCGCGCGGTGCGCAGATGGCGATTGCCCCAATAGGCCGGCAGCACCTCCAGCATCAGATAGGCAAAGCAGCCCGCCAGCGAGAAAAGGAAGATGAACAGCATCCAGATCTGGTTGCGGCCGCTGCGCACGACATCGACCGCACAGATGATCTGGATACAGATGGACGCGACGAGGAAGATCATGCGATGCAAAAGTCCTGATTGTTCGACCTATTCGTCACCTCAGTCGTCCGTCGTGCTGGGCTGACGAACGCTGTCCACGACAAAGCCCTTATGCCAGATCAGCCAGAGCAACAGCATGCCGGGCAATGCCGCGACGACCGTCGTCAGCCAGAATCCGACCCATCCCACATTCTCAGCGATGATCCCTGCCGGCGCAGCCAGCCAAGTGCGACCTACAGCAGCGAACGATGACAATAATGCGAATTGGGTTGCGGTGTAGGCAAGGCTGGAAAGGCCGGACAGATAGGTGACGAACACCGTCAAACCGATACCGCTCGTCACCTGCTCCGTCGCCACCGCTATGGTCAGCCACAAATTCGAATGACCGTGCATCGCAACGATGACGAACGTCAAATTGCTGAGCATCATCATCAGCCCCGATATAAACAGGGCGCGCCCCATGCCGAGCCATGCGATGAAAGGCGCAGCCAAGGCCGTGCCGACGATCAGGCCCCAGAAACCGACGACCTTGTTGATGGCGATAAACTCAGCATCGGTGAACCCAAGATCGACGATCATCGGATTGAGCATGCCCTGCCCCATCGCGTCGCCTATTTTGTAGAGCAGCACGAACAGCAGGATCAGAACCGATCCCCTGCGCCCCAGAAATTCGATAAAGGGATTGAGCACGGTTTCCTTTAGCCATGCGCCGAACTGCTTCCCGGCCATTTCCCCATGGCGATCGACATAAGTGCCCGGCCCCGCCCAGAGCGCGCCAAGCGCGCCCGGCAGCACCAGCAAGGCGGTCAGACCATATGCAAGCGGCCAGCCAAGGCCGAGTCCTGTCTGCGGTGAATAGAGGAAGATCGTCCCGACCCCGGAAAAGAAGGCGCCAAGCCGATAACCGAACTGGTTGGTCGCCGTGCCATAAGGCATCTCTTCATCGCTCAATATCTCGATGCGATAGGCGTCGATCACGATATCCTGTGTCGCGCCCAGGAAGGAGACGAGGATCGCGCAAAAGGCGAAATAGCCAAGATGATTGGCAGGATCGCTGCTCCCCAGCATCCAGATCGCGCCGAACAGCAGCAACTGAATGAAAAACAGCCAGGCGCGCCGCTGACCGAAAAGCCGCGTAAGGATCGGAAGCGGGAGTTTATCGACCAACGGCGCCCAGAGCCATTTGAGCGTATAGGGTGTCGTCAGGCCGATAGCGAAACCGATCGTAGACTTCTGGATACCCACTTTGGATAGCCAATAGCCCATCGTGCCAAGCAGCAGCATAAGCGGAAACCCGCTCGATATGCCGATCAACAAGGCCACGAACGGCATTTTCCCGAAATAGGGACGCATGACATCCCGCCAGTTCCGTTTACCCTCGGCGATATCTATCACACATATTCCCCGCGCCCGTTCACTACGGGCGCCACCATATGAGCAAATGCAGCAGAGGCAAGCGGCACGGCCGACCGCCTGCCCCGGATCAGCCCAGCGTCAGGCGATCTCGGCAAACAGCTTCATGCCGCGCGGCTTGCGTGGTGGCGCGCGACCGGCCAGCACCGCATCGACCACCGCGATCGCCGCCAGCAGGTCGCGCGGGGCGAAGGGCTTGGCGAGACAGCCGACCGCCAGCGATCGCGCATCAGCGGGACAGGCACCGGTGACGAACAGCACCGGCAATTGGCGCGCATGGGCATGGCGCGCGACCTCTATGCCGCAGCGCCCACCGCGCAGATTGATGTCGGTGACGACCAGATCGACCGATCCGGCATCGATCACGCGGGCAGCATGAGTGTGACTGTCGACGGTGGCGGCGATACGATAGCCTGCCTGGGACAGGATATGCTCATGGTCGAAGGCGACGAGCGGTTCATCCTCCACCACCAGCACGCTGCGGATGGCGTTGCGCGGCGCCCCTGCCCCGTCTCTGGCCCCGTCCCTGGCGGTGTCGTCCCCTCTGATTCGCCCGAAAAACATTTGCTGTCCTGCCCCGTTTCCGCCATGCAACCGACCAACGCCGCGCCCCGGCGCCGGGTTGCGCCCGGCCGGGGCTTTGCCGTTCACATGGACGGCGCTATGGCACCGTTCATCATATTGCACATGCCGCCCTGATATGGGGATGGCCACCCGTCACGAAAAGGAATGCATCAAGTGGAACCGCCAAAAAAATCTGGTCCGCCGCGCCGGTCAGGTCCGGGCGGTCCCAAGCGTCCCTCCGGCCCCGGATCGCGTGGCGGCGCCGATCGCGGCACGGGCCGTGGCCCCGCCCGATCGGACGCCCGATCGGATGGTCGCAACGAAGGTCGTTTTGACAGCCGCAGCGAAGGCCGTCCGGGCCGCCCCGCCCCGCGTGGCGAACGCCCCGATCGCAATGGCCCCGGCGAAGCCCGCGGCAATCGCTTCGGCGACGGTCGTGGTGAACGCGGCGAAGGTCGCGGCGCCCGCCCCGATCGCAGCGCTTCGGGTGAAGGCCGTGCTGGTCGTTTTGCCGGAAACCGCGAAGAAGGCCGTGGCGAACGGCCCGCCCGTGGCGCGCGTCCCGATCGCAACGCCACCGGCGAAGGCCGTGGCCGCTTCGGCGAAGCGCGCGGTGAACGCAGCGAACGCCCGGCCCGTGGCCGCCCCGATCGCGCCGCCCAGCCGGATCGCGCCGAACGCCCCGCCCGCGCGCCCTTTGGCGAACGCGCCGCCCGCCCCGCTTTCGGTGACCGTCCGGCTCGCCCGCGCCCCGGAATCCGCACGCCCGGCACATCCTATCCGCCGCGCCGTCCCGGCAACAAGAAGCCGGCTGCGCCCCATGTCGCCAACCCGCACCCGGCCCGCGCCGCCGCGGAAACCAGCGGCAAGGGCGAACCACAGCGCATCGCCAAGCTGCTCGCCCGCGCCGGCATCGCCTCGCGCCGCGAGATCGAGCGGATGATCGAGGAAGGCCGTATCGCCAGGGACGGCGTCACGATCGACACCCCCGCGACGCTGCTGACCTCGCTCCATGGCGTCACCGTGGACGGCGATCCGGTCGCCGCGCCCGCCCCCGCACGCCTGTTCCTGTTCCACAAGCCGACCGGCTTCCTCACCACCGAGCGCGACCCCGCCGGACGGCCGACCATCTACGACATCCTCCCCGACGACCTGCCGCGCCTGATGCCGATCGGCCGCCTCGACATGAATACCGAGGGACTGTTGCTGCTCACCACCGATGGCGAGTTCAAGCGCGAGATGGAATTGCCCTCGACCGGCGTGCCGCGTACCTATCGCGCCCGCGCCTTTGGCGAGGTCAGCCAGCAGCAGTTGGAGGATCTGTTCGACGGCATCGAGATTGACGGCATCCAATATGGTCCGATCGAGGCCAATCTGGAACGGCGCACCGGCCGCAACCAGTGGATCGAAATGACCCTGACCGAGGGCAAGAACCGCGAAGTCCGCCGCGTGCTCGAACATTTCGAACTCAAGGTCAATCGCCTGATCCGCACCAGCTACGGCCCGTTCGAGCTGGGCGAACTGCCTGGCGGCGCGGTCGAGGAAGTGCGCCAGCATGACCTGGTCGCCTTCCGCAGCAGCCTGAAGAAAGCACAGAAATGAGGATCATCTCGGGCCAATGGCGCGGCCGTCCGCTGGTCGCGCCCAAGGGCGACGCCACCCGTCCCACCGGCGACCGCACCCGCGAAACGCTCTTTTCGATGCTGGCGAGCCGGCTGGGATCGTTCGAGGGGCTGGCCGTGGGCGACTTCTTCGCCGGCTCGGGTGCGCTGGGCTTTGAAGCCCTGTCGCGCGGCGCCGGCTCCTGCCTGTTCGTCGAGCAGGACAAGGCGGCGATCGACGCGATCCGCGCCAATGGCGACAAGCTCGGCCTGCGCCCAGACATCCGCCAGACCAGCGTGCTGTCGCTCGGCCCGACGAAGACGCCGCTCGACCTCATCTTCATGGACCCGCCCTATGACACCGGCGCGGGCCAGGTCGCACTCGACAAGCTGGCGCGCCTGGGCTGGACCAGCCCCGCCACCTGGATCAGCATCGAAACCGATCGGCGCGAAGACGTGGCGGTCAAGGGCTTCATCGTCGACGCCGTGCGCGACGTCGGCAAGGCGCGCCTCACCCTGCTCCGCGCAGAGGACAGCGCACCCGCCGCGTAACGCTCAGGCGGAATATCAGGCGGCCTCTGCGTAGGCCGCCTGTTCCTTGCCGATCAGGATATCGGCCAGGAAGCCATAGGCCTCCGCCCAGGCGGCCAGCACTTCATCGGTCGCCACTTCTTCGCCCAGCACCTCGCGGATCGCCGGCAACAGCGCGGCCGCTACCTTGGGGTAATGGTCCGGCTGCACGCCGGTATCGACATGGCGCTGCACCATGCGCGCAATCGCGCCGTCCAGCGCCTGCAACTTGTCGACATTCTCGGCAAAGCCCAGGATCGCCGCCGCGAGCCGGCGCGGCTGCTCGCCGCTGGCTTGGGCGGCCTGATCGAACATGTCCTTGATCGACGCATCCTCGAACAGCCGCGCATACATGCGGGTGGTGATCTCGACGCCATGACGGCGCAGCGCCGGGCCGGTCGCTTTCACGATGGCGATGGTTTCAGGGGACAGATTTTCGCGCATGACAGGCTCCTTATCGGGGACTCAATAAGGTTCATTTAATATGCATCTTTTAAGATGTAAATTGAATATATGTTTATGACGCTCTGCCCGCAGGATAGGAGGGCGCGATGCAATTGACCCGCCACACCGACTATGCGCTGCGCGTGCTGATCCATCTCGCCGCCGTGCCGGGCGGACGGGCGACGATCCCGGAAATTGCCGATGCCTATGGCCTGTCGCGCAATCATCTGATGAAGGTGGTGCATGGCCTGGGCCAGGGTGGCTTCATCCGCACCCAGCGCGGTCGGGGCGGCGGCTTCGCCCTTGCCGCCGATCCTGTCGATATCCGCATCGGCGCGGTCGTACGCCATAGCGAGCCGGACATGGCGATGGCCGATTGCGCATCCTGTGCGATCCGCCCGGCCTGCGGCTTGTCAGGCATATTGGCGCAGGCGGTCGGTGCTTTCCTGACGGTGCTGGACGGCTATAGCCTGGCCGACGCGGCGCGCGACCGGACTGGCCTCGCGGCGCTCATCGCCGCCCTGCCCACCCCTGCCGCCGCCGATCCCAATCCGGATGTCAGCCCGGCCTGCGCATCCTCTTCTTCGCCTCGCCCGGATTGACGCAACCGTCCTGCACGCCCTTGCCGCAGACCGGATAAGCCTTCGCCTCGGTCGGCGGCGGCGTCATGTTGCCGCCCACCGTCACAGGATTGGCCGCCGTGCCCACAGGCGCAGCCGGATCGCGCGGCACGTCCGCCGGCGCCGGCACCATGCCCGTCTCGGCCGGCACCGCGCCGGTCGGCTGGGCCGCATTGGGATCCTGGTTCTGGGCCGGCGGCGACATCGCCTGCGCCCCGGCCTGACCGGGCAGCGCCGCCATCGACAAAGCGGCAAAGCCGGCGATCATGATGATCTTCATCGGGTTGATCCTTCTACTCCTTGCCCCGAGCAAAGGAAAAACCGGCCGCCCCGCATGCCTGTTCCGCGTCAGCGACGAACCGTGCCGCCGCTGACGCCGACCGCGCGCTCAGTCCGACGGGTATCGATCGAACCGGGTCAGGTCATGCGCCGCCGCCATCCACGGCGCCGCCTCGGCATATTGGACATGCACCGCCGGCGGAAAGGCGCTCTGGTCGTCCAACGTCGCGCTCTGGATGTCGATCATACCGGGAAACACCGTCGGGTTGGTGTAGAACAGCCCGGTGCCGCAGGTGCCGCAGAAATGGCGGGTCGCATTATCCGACGACTGATAGGTGACCGGATCGCCCTCTATCGTCACCTTGTCATGCGGGAACAGCGCCCAGCCGACCATCGGCGCGCCCGCGCTCATCCGACAATCGCTGCAATGGCACAGCGCGCTGTAAACCGGCTCGCCCTCCGCCGCATAATGGATCGCCCCGCACTGGCACCGCCCCGTCACCATCATCTTGCTCCATTCGCATCTTGCGTGATTCTCTTTTTGTTCTCATAGATTGCCTCCCGCCGCAAGGCCATCCGCCCTTGCCCCCGCAACCGCCCATCCCTAGTTGATCGCCCATGACCGTGCCTGCCCCCTCTCCCAATGACCCGCCCTATCTGAAGGGCCTCAACGAACCGCAGCGCGAAGCTGTGCTGACTACGGAGGGGCCGGTGTTGGTGCTGGCCGGCGCGGGCACGGGCAAGACCGCGGCGCTCACCGCCCGCCTCGCCCATCTGGTCGCGACCCAGCGCGCCTGGCCATCGGAAATCCTGGCCGTGACCTTCACCAACAAGGCGGCACGGGAAATGCGCGAGCGCGTCGGCCGGATGATCGGCCCGGCGGTCGAGGGCATGCCCTGGCTCGGCACCTTCCACGCGATCGCGGCCAAGATGCTGCGCCGCCATGCTGAACTGGTGGGCCTTCAGTCCAATTTCACCATCCTCGACACCGATGACCAGTTGCGCCTGATGAAGCAGCTGATCCAGGCGGAGGGGATTGACGAGAAGCGCTGGCCCGCCCGCCAACTCGCCGGTCTGATCGACCAGTGGAAGAATAAGGGCCTCACCCCGGAGGAAGTCGGCGCTGGCGAGGCGGAGGGCTATGCCCATGGCAAGGGGCAAAAGCTCTATGCCGCCTATCAGGCCCGTTTGCGCGAGGTGAATGCCTGCGATTTCGGTGACTTGCTGCTCCACTCTCTCACCATCTTGAAGCGCCACCGCGACGTGCTGGAACAATATCAGCAGCGCTTCAAATATATCATGGTGGACGAGTATCAGGACACCAACTCCAGCCAGTATCTCTGGCTCCGCCTCCTCGCCCAGACCCGCAAGAATATCTGCTGCGTCGGCGACGACGATCAGTCCATCTATTCATGGCGCGGTGCAGAAGTCGCCAATATCCTGCGGTTCGAAAAGGATTTTCCGGGCGCGGTCATCGTCCGGCTGGAACAGAATTACCGCTCCACCCCGCATATCCTGGGCGCCGCCTCCGGGGTGATCGCGGAAAATGGCAATCGCCTGGGCAAGACATTGTGGACCGACATCGACGTCGGCGAAAAGGTGCGCGTGCTGGGCGTGTGGGACGGGCCGGAAGAAGCCCGCCGCGTTGGCGACGAGATCGAGGCGATCGCCCGCGCCGGCGGCTCGCTGGACGAGGTCGCGATCCTCGTCCGCGCCCAGCACCAGACCCGCGAATTCGAAGACCGCTTCATCCAGATCGGCCTGCCCTATCGCATCGTCGGTGGCTTCCGCTTCTATGAGCGCGCCGAAATCCGCGACGCGCTCGCCTATCTGCGCCTCGTCAACCAGCCGGCCGACGACCTGGCCTTCGAACGCATCGTCAACGTGCCGAAGCGCGGCCTGGGCGACAAGGCGGTCGAGAAGCTGCACCGGCTGGCGCGCGCGGAGGGCATTCCCCTCGCCCTTGCCGCCGCCCGCATCCTCGACACCGACGAACTGACACCCCAGGCGCGCCGTTCGCTCGGCGCCTTCATCGGCGACTTCGCCCGCTGGCGCGATCGCGCCGCACAACTGCCCCATGCCGAACTGGCGCGCCAGATCCTGGACGAAAGCGGCTATACCGCCACGCTCCAGGCCGAACGTTCGACCGAGAGCGCCGGGCGGCTCGAAAATCTGAGCGAACTCACCCGCGCGATGGAGGAATATGAGACGCTGGGCGCCTTCCTCGAACATGTCAGCCTGGTCATGGACAATGAGGCGCAGCAGGATGAGCAGAAGCTCACCATCATGACCATCCACGCCGCCAAGGGGCTGGAATTCGACAATGTCTTCCTCGCCGGCTGGGAGGAAGGCATCTTCCCCTCGCAGCGCGCACTCGACGAAGGCGGGCTCAACAGCCTGGAGGAGGAACGGCGCCTCGCCTATGTGGCGATCACCCGTGCGCGCAAACGCTGTACCATCCTTCATGCCGCCAACCGCCGCATCTATGGCCAGTGGACCAGTAGCATCCCCTCCCGCTTCGTCGGAGAATTGCCACCCGAACATGTGGACGAGGAAAGCAGCATGTCCGGCGGCGCCTCGCTCTGGCGCGCCAACTGGTCCGAACGGGACGATCCCTTCGCCAATGTCGCGCGCGGCTCGTCGCGCGGCCCCGGCTGGCAACGCGCCCAGACCAGCGGCCAGTTCAGTCGCGAACCCGTGCGAATCGTCGAAGCCCGCACCTCCGCCGTGTCGCTCGGCAACAAGGGCCGCGACGATGTGTCCGTCGGCCAGCGCGTCTTCCACCAGAAATTCGGCTATGGCACGATCGCCGCGATCGAGGGCAACAAGCTGGAAATCGACTTCGAAACCGCCGGCCGCAAGCGGGTGATGGACAGCTTCATCACGCTGGCCTGAACGGCGTTGCCCCGTCCTCATTCGCGAAGGCAGGAATGGCCTAAGAGGGTGGTTTTCCGCCATTCCCCTCCCGCACGCGGGAGGGGCTGCGAGACTTATGCGCGAAGCGCATTAGTCGCAGCGGGGTGGGCTTGTGCGACGCCCAGCCCACCCCCTAACCCCCTCCCGCCTGCGGGAGGGGGAACAGGTCTGGAATTGGTCGTCAGCCGTCAAAGCCCGACATCGTTATTGCGAATGTAGTGAAATTTGCCGCCAATCGGCAACGACACCGCAGCCAGCCCGACCGAATCCGAAGGCCATCAACGCAATCCCATGGGGCGCGTGTGCATGATGCTATGTGAAGAAAAATGGTGGAGCCTAGCGGGATCGAACCGCTGACCTCCTGCATGCCATGCAGGCGCTCTCCCAGCTGAGCTAAGGCCCCATCCTGATACGGCGCAAACCGCGTCCCGATGGATCAGACCATGTCCGGCAAAAGCCGTCGGCCGAAAAAATTGGTGGAGCCTAGCGGGATCGAACCGCTGACCTCCTGCATGCCATGCAGGCGCTCTCCCAGCTGAGCTAAGGCCCCATCCTGATACGGTGCGAACCGCGTCCCGATGGATCAAACCATGTCCGGCACAAGCCGTCGGCCGAAAAAATTGGTGGAGCCTAGCGGGATCGAACCGCTGACCTCCTGCATGCCATGCAGGCGCTCTCCCAGCTGAGCTAAGGCCCCGTACCATCTTGAGGCGCCGTTGGGTCCGGCGCCTCGGAGGTCGCTGCCTCTAGGATCAGGCGATCCCGTTGGCAAGCAGAATTTTCACTTAATTGTCGTCGTCGCCGTCATCGTTGCCGGCATCGACGCCCAGGTCGTCATCGCCGCCCAGATCGACGTCATTATCCGGCGAATCGCCATCATCATCGACGTCCAGATCGATGTCCAGATCATCGTCCGCCGTCTCCAGCTCACCATCGGCCGTTTCCACGACCTTCTTGGGCGCGGCCTCTTCATAGGGCAGCGGCTGCTTCGACTTCAGCACCGGTTCGGGCTCCCAGGCGGCGCCGCAGTTGATGCAGGTCACCGGGTCGTCCTTGCCCAGGTCATAGAAGCGAGTCGCGCATTTCGGGCAGGTCCGCTTCGTGCCCCATTCAGCCTTCACCATGTCCGGCCTGTTCCTTCTTCGATGCTCAAACAGAAATCACGCGGCACGACAGAAGTCGGCCACGAAACGTCGGGCGCCTTGCCATAGCGAAACCGCGCTGTCAAAAGCCGGGCGCATTTTTTCGGTTCCAAGATGATGGATACCCCGTGACCAGCCATAATGACCAACCCAGCCCGATGACCTTCACCGCCGCCCCTGCCCTGTCCGGCAGCGTCGCGGTTCCGGGCGACAAGAGCATTTCCCACCGTTCGCTGATGCTGTCCGCCCTGGCCGTGGGCGAAAGCCGGGTCGAAGGCCTGCTGGAAGGCGAGGATGTGCTGGCCACCGCGGCCGCCCTTCGCGCCATGGGCGCGAAAATTACCAAAGTATCCGCCGCCGATGGCGGCGGTGGGCGCGCCATGGGCGCCGACATCCGCCGTGACGATGACGGCATCTGGCATATTCATGGCGTCGGCGTCGGCGGCCTGCTCCAGCCGCAGGAAGCGCTCGACATGGGCAATAGCGGCACATCGACCCGCCTGCTGATGGGCCTGGTCGCCAGCCATGGCATCACCGCCACCTTCGTGGGCGACGCGTCCCTCAGCAAGCGCCCGATGGCGCGCGTCACCGAACCGCTCTCCCGCGTCGGCGCCAGCTTCACCACCAGCCCCGGTGATCGCTTGCCGCTGACCATGACCGGCGCCTGCCCGGCCGTGCCACTCGACTACACCCTGCCGGTCGCCTCGGCCCAGGTGAAGTCGGCAATCCTGCTCGCTGGCCTCAACACCCCCGGCATCACCCGCGTGGTCGAGCCGATCCCGACCCGCGACCATAGCGAACGCATGCTCAAGGGCTTCGGCGCCGACCTTGAGGTCGAGGTCCAGGCCGACGGCACCCGCATCATCACGCTCAAGGGCGAGGCCGAACTCAAGCCGCAGAATATCGTCGTGCCCGGCGACCCCTCGTCGGCCGCCTTCCCGATGGTCGCGGCACTGCTGGTGCCGGGGTCGCAGGTGACGATCGCCAATGTCGGCCTCAATGCCACCCGCGCGGGCCTCATCGACCTGCTGCGCGAAATGGGCGGGTCGATCGAGATCATCAATGCCCGCGAGGTCGGCGGCGAGCCGGTCGGCGACCTGGTCGTCACCGCCTCTGCCCTGAACGGCGTCGAGCCCGATCCCGCCCGCGCGCCCAGCATGATCGACGAATATCCCGTCGCCTTCGTCGCGGCAGCCTTCGCGCATGGCCGCAGCATCTTCCGCGGCCTCGACGAACTGCGCGTCAAGGAATCGGACCGCATCGCCACCATGGCCACCGGCCTGCGCGCGATCGGTGTCACGGTCGAGGAACTGGAGGACGGCATCATCATCGAAGGCAGCGGCGGCCAGCCCCTGCCCGGCGGCGGCCCGATCGCCACCAGGCTCGATCACCGCATCGCCATGAGCTTCGCCGTCGCCGGCCTGGTTTCGCGCGATGGGGTCACCATCGACGACATGCGCCCGGTCGCGACCAGCTTCCCGACCTTCACCGCCCTGCTCCAGACGCTGGGAGCCATCGCATGATCATCGCCGTCGACGGCCCCGCCGCATCGGGCAAGGGCACGATCGCCAAGGCGCTGGGCCGCCATTACAGCCTGCCGGTGCTCGACACCGGCCTGCTCTATCGCGCCGTGGGCCTCTCCGTGCTGAAAAAGGGCGGCGACCCGGATCATCAGGCCGACGCGCTGGCCGCCTGCGGCTTTGACGACGCCATCCTGGCCGATCCGGCGCTGCGCAGCGAAGCGGTCGGCAGCCTCGCCTCGCGCGTGTCGGTGCATCAGAGCGTGCGCGACGCGCTGGTCCAGCGCCAGCGCGACTTCGCCACCCAGCCGGGCGGCGCCATCCTCGACGGGCGCGACATCGGCACCGTCATCGCGCCGGACGCCGATGCCAAGATCTTCGTCACCGCCAGCGTCCATGTCCGCGCCGAACGCCGTTTCAAGGATGCCCAGGCCCATGGCGGCGCGCCCGACATGGACAGCCTGATCGCCGACATCCAGGCGCGTGACACCCGCGATATGAGCCGCGACCATGCCCCGCTCAAGGTGGCCGACGGCGCTGACTTGCTAGATACCAGCAATTTGACTATAGACGCCGCCGTCCAGCGGGCCATCGCGCTTGTGGACGCCCAGCTTGAAGGTCGCCCGTAGCCGTGTGACCCGATAAGGCGCGCGGAAATTCCGGGCGCCCTTTTCGCTTTTCCAGGCTTGGCGTTCCAACGCCCAACTCCTTGGATACGCAGGCGGTATTCGGCCGCATGCGTGGTTTGGCCAAAGACCATCGGACACAACCGATTGGCCAGCAATGATGAGTGAAGGACCAACCATGGCCTCTACGGCATTCCCCTCGCGCGACGATTTCGCCGCGCTTCTCAATGATTCTCTCGGTGGCGAAGACGGCGGCTTTGAAGGCCGCGTCGTAAAGGGCACCGTCACCGGCATCGAAAACGACATGGCGCTGATCGACGTCGGCCTGAAGTCGGAAGGCCGCGTGCCGCTGCGCGAATTCGCCGCTCCCGGCCAGAAGGCTGACCTCAAGGTCGGCGACGAAGTCGAAGTCTATGTCGACCGCGTCGAAAACGCCCATGGCGAAGCCATGCTGTCGCGCGACCGCGCTCGCCGCGAAGCCGCCTGGGACAAGCTCGAAGCCGAGTTCACCGAAAGCGCCCGCGTCGAAGGCGTCATCTTCGGCCGCGTCAAGGGTGGCTTCACCGTCGACCTCGACGGCGCCGTCGCCTTCCTGCCCGGCTCGCAGGTCGACATCCGCCCGGTTCGCGACGTCACCCCGCTCATGGACATCCCGCAGCCCTTCCAGATCCTCAAGATGGATCGCCGTCGTGGCAACATCGTCGTGTCGCGTCGCGCCATCCTGGAAGAAACCCGCGCCGAACAGCGCTCGGGCCTGATCCAGACCCTGGCCGAAGGCCAGATCATCGAAGGCGTCGTCAAGAACATCACCGACTATGGTGCGTTCGTTGACCTGGGCGGTATCGATGGCCTGCTGCACGTCACCGACCTGTCGTACAAGCGCATCAACCACCCGAACGAGATGATCAACATCGGCGATACCGTCCGTGTCCAGATCATCCGCATCAACCGCGAAACCCAGCGCATCAGCCTCGGCATGAAGCAGCTGGAAAATGATCCGTGGGAAGGCGCCGCCGCCAAGTACCCGGTCGGTGCAAAGCTGTCGGGCCGCGTCACGAACATCACCGAATATGGTGCGTTCGTCGAACTGGAGCCGGGCATCGAAGGCCTGGTCCATGTTTCGGAAATGTCCTGGACCAAGAAGAACGTCCACCCCGGCAAGATCGTTTCGACGAGCCAGGAAGTGGAAGTCATCGTTCTCGAAGTCGATCCCGAGAAGCGCCGCATCTCGCTCGGCCTCAAGCAGGCCCAGTCGAACCCGTGGGATTCGTTCGCAGAACGTCACCCGATCGGTTCGACCGTCGAAGGCGAAGTCAAGAACGCGACCGAATTCGGCCTGTTCATCGGCCTGGACGGCGACGTCGACGGCATGGTCCATATGTCGGACATCGCCTGGGGCATCTCGGGCGAAGACGCGCTGGCGCTGCACCGCAAGGGCGAGACGGTTCAGGCCGTCGTTCTCGACATCGACGTCGAGAAGGAGCGCATCAGCCTCGGCATGAAGCAGCTTGAGCGTGGCGGTCCGGCCGCTGGCGGCACCACCGCCGCTGCTGCTGGCCTGAACAAGAACGCGATCGTCACCGTGACCGTTCTGGAAGTTCGCGACGGCGGCCTGGAAGTCCAGGCTGGCGAAGATGGCGCCACCGGCTTCATCAAGCGCAGCGACCTGGGCCGCGACCGCGACGAACAGCGTTCGGAACGCTTCCAGATCGGTCAGAAGTTCGACGCCATGGTGACCGGTTTCGACCGCGCCAAGAAGCCGACCTTCTCGGTCAAGGCGATGCAGATTGCCGAAGAAAAGCAGGCTGTTGCACAGTATGGCTCGTCGGACAGCGGCGCGTCGCTGGGCGACATCCTGGGCGAAGCGCTCAAGGCCAAGAACGAAGGCTAATCCCTTCCTTCCTGCCAACAGGCAAAGAAAAGCCCGCCGGAACCCATGTTCCGGCGGGCTTTTTCATGCCCTTCCACCACTTCCTTGCCCTATCGAAACGATTTCGTTGCTCCCCGATTGTCAACAGCTTTCCAATTGTTTATAAATGTCGGCAGGGGAAATTAGGGGTGCTGGAGGAACTATGATCCGTTCTGAACTGATCCAGAAACTCGGCGAAGAAAATCCGGGCCTCAGCCTGCAGGAAGTGGAAAGGATCGTCGATCTTTTCTTCCGCGAGATTGTCGATCGCCTGTCGAGCGGCGGCCGGGTCGAACTGCGCGGCTTCGGCGCCTTCACCACCCGCGCCCGCGATGCCCGCACCGGCCGCAATCCCCGCACTGGCGAACAGGTGCCGGTCTCGGCCAAGCGCGTGCCCTATTTCAAGCCGGGCAAGGAAATGCGCGAACGGCTGAACGGCAAGGCCGCCGACTGATCAGCCCCTTGACCTGCCGCGCCTGAGCCTTCAGGGGAAGGCGCAGCGCGGACGTGGCGAAATCGGTAGACGCAGCGGACTTAAAATCCGCCTCCCCCTGGGAATATGGGTTCAAGTCCCATCGTCCGCACCAGGCGGCTTTTCTCGACAATCAGAAATCGGCGCTGATCAGCGCCAGGCGATCGAGCGCCAGCATTTCCCGGCGGGTCGGATGTTCGGGATCGTCGGCGCCCAGCCACAGCCTGACCAGTTGCCCCTCTTCCATCCGTGCCAGTTCGGACGCAATCTCGACATCGGCGGTGGGGCTCATGCTGCGGCCGCATGCGCGGGCATTGATCTGCGCCGCAAGGGCCGCATTCTTGCCGGCCAGGGCCTGTTCGACCCTTGCCCAGATCAGGATATCCCCGGCACTGATCGGCGCATCTTGCAGCGGCGCAGCCATCATTCCCATCACCATTCGTCCATAGCAAATCCGACCGCCCTTCTAGCGCCGCCGGTTTTGCGTCGGGATGTCCGGAAAATTACAGGCCGGTAACGCAAATGTCACATCGCACCGCCCCCGCCTGCGCTGGCGATTTGCCCGGAATTCTTTTGGCAAAAGGCTGGCATTTCCGTGCGTCACCCGCAATGATGCCCCATGACCGATGCAATCAATCCCCAGAGCTTCAGCGACTCCCTCGTCATCCTGGGCGCAGCGGGATTGGTCATTCCCGGTTTCGCCCGCTTCCGCATCAGTCCCGTCATCGGTTTCATCCTGGTGGGACTTGCCGTCGGTCCGGCAGGACTTGGCTCGCTGGTCGGCCAATATCCCTGGCTCTATCATGTCACCATCTCCAATCGGGCGGCGATTGAGCCATTTGCCGAACTGGGCGTCATATTATTGCTCTTCTCCATAGGTCTGGAACTGAGCTTCCGGCGATTGTGGAGCATGCGCGCGCAGGTGTTCGGCGTCGGCGCGACCGAATTGCTGGGCAGCGCCGCGCTCATTGCCATGGGCCTCTATCTGCTGGGACAGCCGACCGCCGGCGCGATCGGTCTCGGCCTTGCCCTTGCCCTGTCCTCCACCGCCGTGGTGCTACCGATGGTCGGCACCCAGAGCGCCGTAGGCCGCTCCGCCTTCTCGATGCTGCTGTTCGAGGATCTGGCGCTGGTGCCGATCATCTTCATGCTCGGCGCGCTGGCGCCATCGGTCGCGACGAGCCCCGACGCCGCCTGGAACGAACTGGCGACCACCCTGCTCAAGGGCGGCCTCACCATCGCGGTGATGCTGGTATTCGGCCGCATCTTCCTGCCCCATATCTTCCGCCAGGCAGCGCGCACCAAGAGCCCGGAAGTCTTCCTCGCCGCCAGCCTGCTGGTCGTCATCCTCTCCAGCCTTGCCACCTCCATCGCTGGCCTGTCGCCGATCGTCGGCGCCCTGCTCGCGGGCCTGCTGATCGCAGAGACCGACTATCATGGCGAGGTCGAGGTGATGACCGCGCCGTTCAAGGGCCTCGCGCTCGGCGTCTTCCTCATCACCGTGGGCATGAGCCTCGACCTGCGCGTCATCCTCGCCAACTGGCCCAGCCTGCTGCTGGCCGTGCTGGGCGTCGTCGTCGCCAAGACATTGGTCACCGGCCTGCTTCTCTATTTCTCGGGCGTGCGCAAGGGCGTTGCGCTGGAAGTCGGCGTGCTGATGTCCAGCCCGTCGGAAACCACGCTGATTGTGCTATCGGCGGCTGCCGCGGCGAAGCTGATCCTGCCTTCTACCGCCGCCTTCTGGCAGATCGTCACCGCCATCGGCCTCACCATCACGCCGCTGCTCGCGCGCTTCGGCCATGACATCGCCCAGCGGCTGGAAAATGCCATTGGCGAGGAACGGGTCGAGACCGAACCGGACCAGACCGAGGCGGCGGCCGTCGTCATCGGTTTCGGCCGGGTCGGCCAGATGGTCTGCGACCTGCTCAAGACCCATGGCCAGCGCTTCATCGTCGTCGAATCCGATCCCGATGTCGTCGCCGAGGCCCGCCGCCTGGGCTATCCGATCCTCTTCGGTGACGTCGCGCGGGCGGAAATGCTCGACCGCCTGCGCCTTGGTCATGCCCGCGCGCTCATCCTGACGATGGACGATCCGGTCCTGTCGGTGCGCGTCACCAAGCGGGTGCGTGGCTGGGTGCCTGACCTGCCGATCATCGCCCGCGCCCGCGACGCCGATCATGCCGCGCAACTCTATAAGGCCGGGGCCAGCGACGCCGTGCCCGAAACGCTCGAAAGCTCGCTGCAACTGGCCGAAACCGCGCTGGTCGACCTCGGCGTCGCCATGGGGCCGGTGATCGCCTCGATCCACCAGGCGCGCGAGGATCTGCGCGTCGGCATCAAGGAAGCCGCCCAGCTACAATCCGCCCCCCGCCTGCGCCGCCTGCGTCAGGACGAAGTGCCCTGAGGCGCTAGGGCTTTCCTATTGCGCCTGTCTCTGTTCTATCCTTGCCGATGGAACGCACTCACTACATCGCGACTGATCGGCAGTGACTGTTGCGTCGCTGTCGCCTGGCTGTCGCTTCACTGTCGCGTCGAAGGCGCGTGGCCGTGCCCCGATTGTCACGTCACTGTCGCGTCGGTGGCGCGTGGCAGGCGCGTTTCCGGTGCAAATGGCCCAAATCTATGCTGACGACACTGTGAACTTCGACTGTCGCGTCGCCGCGTCAGCCCTGATGCACTTCGGGCGGGCTGAACACCGACCAGCCGGTCCGCCGCGCCAGCATCTCCAGCGCTTTGGTGCCCAGCGCGCTGTTGCCGCTGGCGTTAAGACCGGGCGACCAGACCGCGATCGCCGCGCGGCCGGGCACGATCGCCAATATGCCACCGCCCACGCCCGACTTGCCGGGGATGCCGACCCGGAACGCAAAATCGCCCGACGCATCATAATGGCCGCAGGTCAACATCAGCGCATTGATGCGCCGTGCCCGGCTGGGCGACACGACCCGTCCGCCCTCGGGGTGGCGTCCGTCGAGCATCAGGTAACGGCCCGCCAGCGCCAGTTGCCGGCAGCTCATCTCGATCGCGCATTGATGGAAATAGCTGCCCAGCACCAGATCGACCGGATGACGGACATTGTTGAAGGCGCGCATATAATTGGCGAGCGCCATGTTGCGATAGCCGGTCGCCGTTTCCGACGCGGCAACCTCCTCATTGATGCGGATCGCGTCGTCGCCGGCCAGATAGCGGACGAAGCGCAGCATCTCGCCGATCGCCACGCGCGGCTGATGCCCGCCCAGATTGACGTCGGCGACCACGATCGCCCCGGCATTGATGAAGGGATTGCGCGGGATGCCATGTTCCTGCTCCAGCTGGACAATGGAGTTGAAGGCATTGCCCGACGGCTCACGCCCGACCCGATCCCACAACTGGTCGCCGACCTTGCCCAGCGCCAGCGTCAGCGCGAACACCTTGGAAATGGACTGGATCGAAAAGCCGGTGTCAGCGTCGCCGCCGGTCAGCAGCCGCCCGTCGGCAGTAGCGATTGCGATCCCGAACTGGCCGGCATCCACCTTCGCCAGTTCGGGAATATAGCTGGCAACAGTGCCCCGCTCCGTCTCCCTGGCCATGGCGGCCACGATATCGTCGATCAACGCTGTCAGATCCATGGCAGCCTCTTAGAGCCTGTTTCAAAAATCGCGAAAGGGCGATTTTTCGCTACGGTACCAGCCCGCGCCCCCGCCCAACCGCCCGATCCAGTGTCATCCTGTCGGGTGGTTGGGCGGGGGCGCGGGCTGGTACCGGCTTTCTCAAACGGAGATTCAGCCAAACAGCCAGTGGCCCAGCATCCGGTCGAACGGGAAGGTGAAGAAGCCGGCGATCAGCAGCGCGCCCGTCACCATGCCGCGCACCGACCGACGGTGGCGCTTGAGGTCATGGCGCCGCGCAGACAGCACGATGATCGGCACCTGGATCAGGGTGAAGATCGACAGGATATGGATGATGCTGAACCGACTGCCCGGCCCGTGCAGCAGGAAACTGTCAAGCGCGGTCAGGAACAGCGCGCCGCTCCACACCCAGCCCAGCCAGCGATGCCGCCCGTCGCCGCGCTGCCGCAACAGCATCACCGGCGTCAGCGCCAACGCGACCAGGATCGTCAGCAGATGGAACCAGACGAGGCCCGGCACCTGCCCCCACTGCCCATGCCCCCGCCCGATCGCGGTCAGCACCACGGCGAGCAGGATGACGGACGCCACCGCCAGTACGCGTTCATAACGGTCGGGCGCAATCCCCTTGGGCTGCGACGATGTGCTTGCAATGCTGGCCATATATCCCCCTGCATCGCAACTTGTCAGCCATGCAGGGTCGGGTCAATTGGCTGCGGGCAGCGCCTTGTTGACCGCGCCGATGCGCCGGCGGACCACGGCGGTCAGTTCCTCGATCGTCGACACCTGTTCCACGCTATAGCGGGCGGCAGTGATGTCGACATTGCCCTTGCGCCAGAAGCCGTCGGGACACAGCACGACCAGTTTCCCGCCGCGCGCATGCAGCCCCATTTCCAGCAGGCTGACCGGGCTCTGCGTGCCCGGCGCCAGATAGAGGATGATGATGTCGGCGCTGTCCAGTGCGGCCAGTTCCCATTCCACCTGGCCACGGAAATGGGGATCGCTCGCTTCGGGCTTCCAGGCCGGGTTCCAGTCCGCCCGGCGCGGGTTCAGGATCGTCACCTTTTCGTCGGCCAGCGCCGCAATCATGTCGCGCTGCCAGTCGGTCGCCTTGCCCATGTCGATGCTGCCGCCCAGGAACAGACGCGCGCGATCATGCGCGGCCGGCAACGGCTCGGGCGAGGTGATGGTCACCGCCTCGCTCGCCCGCGCCGTCATCGGCAGGGCGAGCAGACAGGATGCAAGGATCAGGCGCAGCATAGGGACGAAAGGCGCACCGGCGGCGCGCCTCCCCATCCTGTCAGGCCGGAACGCTGGCGAGTGCGGCCTTGACCGCGTCGATCGCGGCCTGCGCCTTGTCGCCATCGGGGCCGCCGCCCTGGGCCATGTCGGCACGGCCGCCGCCGCCCTTGCCGCCCAGCGCCTCGACGCCCGCACGGACCAGATCGACCGCGCTGAAGCTACCGGTCAGGTCGTCGGTCACGCCCACGGCAATGGTCGCGCGGCCATCGACCACAGCCAGTACGGCCGACACGCCGCTGCCAAGCGTCTTCTTGTTGCCGTCGACAATGCCGCGCAGTTCCTTGGGGTCGAGGCCGTCGATCACCTGGCCCAGGAAGTCGACGCTGCCGACCTTCTCGGGACCGGCCGGCTTGGCCGAACCGCCACCGCCCAGCGCAAGCGCCTTCTTGGCTTCGGCCAGTTCCCGTTCCAGCTTGCGGCTCTGCTCGACCAGCGCGGCGATGCGCGCGGGCACCTCTTCCGGCGTGGTCTTGAGCGCGGCTGCGGTCTGGCGCAGCTTCTCGTCACGCTCGACCAGCCACAGGCGCGCCGCCTCGCCGGTCAGCGCCTCAATCCGGCGCACGCCCGAAGACACGGCGCTTTCCGACACGATCTTGAACAAGGCGATGTCGCCCAGCGCGCGAACATGGGTGCCGCCGCACAGTTCGACCGAATAGCTGTGGTCGTCGCCCTTACCCATCGAGAGGACGCGAACCTCGTCGCCATATTTCTCGCCGAACAGCGCCATCGCGCCAGCGGCGATCGCGTCGTCCGGGGTCATCAGCCGGGTCATGACCTCGTCATTATGACGGATCTGCGCGTTCACATCGGCCTCGACCTTGGCGATCTGCGCCTGGGTCAGTGCCTCGGGATGCGAGAAGTCGAAGCGCAGGCGGTCGGCCGCGACCATGCTGCCCTTCTGGGTGACATGGCCGCCCAGTTCCTTGCGCAGCGCGGCATGGAGCAGGTGAGTGGCGCTGTGATTGGCGCGAATGCGATCGCGACGCTCGACATCCACCGTCAGGTTGACGGTATCGCCGACCTTGACGCTGCCCGCGCTGATCGTCGCCTGATGGGCATGCAGGCGGCCAAGCGGCTTGGACGTGTCGGCCACCTCGGCCACCAGGCCGCCCAGCGTGGTGATCGTGCCGGCGTCGCCATTCTGGCCGCCGCTCTCGCCATAGAAGGGCGTCTGGTTGGTGATGATCGTCACCTTGTCGCCGACCGACGCCGCATCGACGCGCGCGCCATCCTTGATGATGGCCAGCACTTCGCCCTCGCCCTTGGTCGAGGCGTAGCCGATGAACTCGGTGCTGCCGAGCGTTTCGGCGATGTCGTACCAGATCTCGTCCGACGCCTTCTCGCCCGATCCCTTCCAGGCGGCGCGCGCCGCGGCCTTCTGCTCGGCCATGGCGGCGTCGAAGCCAGCCCGGTCGACAGACAGGCCCTGGGTGCGCAGCGCATCCTCGGTCAGGTCATAGGGGAAGCCATAGGTGTCATAGAGCTTGAACGCGGTCTCGCCGGGCAGGGTCGCGCCCTCGGCCAGATCGGCGGTCGCCTCGTCCAGCAGCTTGAGGCCGTTTTCCAGCGTCTTGCGGAACCGGGTTTCCTCGCGCAGCAGCGTTTCCTCGATCAGCGGCTGGGCGCGGACCAGTTCGGGATAGGCACCGCCCATTTCCGACACCAGGCTCGACACCAGGCGATACATCAGCGGATCCTTGGCACCGATGATGTGCGCATGGCGCATGGCGCGGCGCATGATCCGGCGCAGCACATAGCCACGGCCTTCATTCGCCGGCAGCACGCCGTCGGCGATCAGGAAGCTGGTCGAGCGCAGATGGTCGGCGATGACGCGGTGGCTGGCCTGGAACTCGCCGTCGGTCGCGGTGCGGGTCAGCGCCCCGCTCTCGGCGATCAGCGCCTTGAACGTGTCGATGTCATAATTGTTATGGACGCCCTGCATCACCGCGGCGATGCGCTCCAGCCCCATGCCGGTGTCGATCGAGGGCTTGGGCAGTTCCGAAACGATCTCGTTGGCTTCCTGCTCATATTGCATGAAGACCAGGTTCCAGATCTCGACGAAGCGGTCGCCATCCTCTTCCGGCGATCCGGGAGGGCCACCCCAGATATGATCGCCATGGTCGTAGAAGATTTCCGAGCAGGGACCGCACGGGCCGCTGTCGCCCATCGCCCAGAAATTATCCTTGGTCGGGATGCGGATGATCTTGTGATCGGGCAGGCCGGCAATCTTCTTCCACAGGTCGAACGCCTCGTCGTCCGTGTGGTAGACGGTCGTGGTCAGCTTTTCCGCGGGCAGGCCCCATTCCTTGGTCAGCAGGGTCCAGGCGTGATGGATCGCCTGTTCCTTGAAATAGTCGCCGAAGCTGAAATTGCCCAGCATTTCAAAGAAGGTGTGGTGGCGCGCGGTATAGCCGACATTGTCCAGATCGTTGTGCTTGCCGCCGGCGCGGACCGACTTCTGGCTCGACGTCGCGGTCTTGTAGGGGCGCGTTTCCAGACCGGTGAAGACATTCTTGAACGGCACCATGCCGGCGTTCACGAACATCAGCGTCGGGTCGTTGTGCGGCACCAGCGGCGCGGACGGAACGATGGTGTGGCCATTGGCCCCGAAATAATCGAGGAAGCTGCGGCGAATGTCGTTGGTCGAGGTCATGCGCGCGATTTAGTGGGAAGCGGCCCGCCGCACAAGCGGGGGATTTGGTCTATTCCTCCCCGGCACGGGGAGGTGGCGGCGCGAAGCGCCGACGGAGGGGCACCGACGGGCAGTCGGAGACTTTCAGTCACGCAAAGCGCTCATGGCGCCTGCCCCTCCACCACGCCCTGCGGGCGCGGTCCCCCTCCCCGTTCCGGGGAGGAATTACCCCATCGGCTCTTCGATCGACATCGGCGGTCTGGAGAACCATTGCGGCCCCTGTGCGGTCATGTGGAAGCAATCCTCCATGCGCACGCCCATCGTGCCGGGCAGGTAGAGGCCCGGTTCGTTGGAAAAGCACATGCCGACGTCCAGCTTCGTCGTTTCGCCATGGACGAGGTTGACCGGCTCATGCCCCTCCATGCCGATGCCATGGCCCGTGCGGTGAGACAGGCCGGGCAGCTTGTAACCGGGGCCGTAGCCCAGTTTCTCATAATAAGCGCGGACCGCATCGTCGACCGTACCGGCCGCCACGCCCAGCTTCGCCGCCCGGATCGCGACCTGCTGCCCCTGCGCCACTTCGTCCCACAGCTTGCGCTGCTGCGCCGTGGGTGCCGCGCCGTAGACGAAGGTGCGACTGATGTCGGACTGATAATCCTCGACCGTGCAGCCGCAATCCATCAGCACCACCTCGCCCGCGCGCACCGACTGCGGCTTCCCGGAACCATGCGGATAGGCGGCCGCTTCGCCGAGCAGGATCAGGTTGAACTCGCCCTTGCCGCCCAGCGCACTGGTCGCGGCCGTCATCAGCGCGCCGATATCGGCAGGGGTCATGCCCGCCTTCACCTGCGGATGGGTCCAGCGATAGGCGCCCATGGTGACATCCGCCGCCTTCTGCATCAGCGCGATCTCGGCCGCCGTCTTGCGCATGCGGATGGCGCGGGTCACCGGGTCTTTCACCAAAGTCGCGGCGGGCAGCGCGGCCTTCAGCCCATCGACCGCGAAATAGCGGACCGTCTCCTCGATGCCGATCCGCCCCTTGTCCAGGCCCCGCGCCTTCAGATAATCGGCGATCGACGCATAGGGGCTTTCATGCTCCTGCCAGACGCGGACCTCGGCCGGAATGGCGAGCGATTCGTCGATCGAGGGCTTCTCGAAAAAGGGGCAGACGACCAGAGGCGTGCCGCTGGCCGGAATGACCAGCGCGGTCAGCCGCTCGGAACGCCACCAGCGGATGCCGCTGTAATAGATAAGGCTCGCGCCCGGCTCGACCAGCAGCGCGTCGATGCCCTGTGCCTGCATCATCTTCTGCGCCCGCGCCAGCCGGTCGGCACGCTCGGCCTTGCCGATCGGCGTGATATCGCCCGTGATCGACTGGAGCGCCTCACCCGCCTTTTCCTGCGCGAACAGGCGCGGACTGACCAGCGCGGTGGCGACCCCGGCAGCGGCATAGCGAAGCAAGGTGCGGCGATCAGGCGTAAGCATAATGTCCCCCGGTGCGAAGCGCAGCCTGATAGGCGGGCCGCGCCTGTATTCTCTCCAGCCACCCGATCAGATGCGGACGCGATTCGTCAAGCCCGCCGCGCGCCCGCGACGCCTCGATCGGGAAGCTCATCATCATGTCGGCGGCGGAGAAGTCCGGCCCGGCAAAATAGGGGCGGCTTGCCAGTTCGCTTTCCAGCCAGTCGAGATGATCGTCCAGCATCCCCTGCACCGTTGGCCGTGCCGGCCGGCCGAGCAGGCCCAGCTTGCCGACCACCAGCAGGGCCAGCAGCGGCGGCATCATCGATCCTTCGGCATAATGGAGAAACTGGCGCCAGCGGATCGCGCCCTCTGCATCGGTCGGCGCGCCGAACCGACCACCGGCCCGAGCGACCAGATATTCCATGATCGCCCCGGTCTCGATCAGCCGATGGCCATCCACCTCCACCACCGGCGACCGGCCGAGCGGATGGACGGCGCGCAGGGCGGCGGGCGCCCGCATCGTCTTGCGGTCCCGCTCATAGCGGCGCACGTCATAAGCCTCGCCCAGTTCCTCTAGCAGCCACAGGATGCGCTGCGAACGACTATTGTTCAGATGATGGACGATGATGGTCATGGCGCCTCTCCCATGCTGCGACCCAATCAGGGCTAACGCAGCATGGGAAAGAGTGACAGCGAAGTTTACGCTATCTCGAGGACTTCCTCCGCCTTGGCGCGGGCGCGATAGGCGTGCAGCAGCGGCTCGGTATAGCCATTGGGCTGCGCGACACCCTCGAACACCAGCGCGCGCGCCGCCTGGAAGGCCAGGCTTTCGCCCTCCCGCCCGCTCATCGGCTGATAGAGCGGATCGGCTTCATTCTGCGCATCAACCTTGGCCGCCATGCGAACCAGCGCGGCATCGACTTGGCTCCCCGTGCAGACGCCGTGCAGCAGCCAGTTGGCCATATGCTGCGAAGAAATGCGCAAGGTCGCGCGATCCTCCATCAGGCCAACATCATGGATATCGGGAACCTTGGAACAGCCGACACCCTGGTCGATCCAGCGGACGACATAGCCCAATATGCCCTGCGCATTATTGTCCAGTTCCTGCGCGATCTCTTGTTCGGAGAAATTGCGGCCGACCGCGACGGGAATGGTCAGCAACTTGTCGAGCGACGCGATGCCCTCGGCCTTGCGTTCTTCCTGACGGGCAAAGACGTCGATGCGGTGATAATGGGTCGCGTGCAACGTCGCCGCCGTCGGGGACGGAACCCAGGCGGTGTTGGCGCCGCTCATCGGATGGCCGATCTTCTGCTCCAGCATGTCGGCCATGCGATCGGGCGCCGCCCACATGCCCTTGCCGATCTGCGCGCGGCCCGACAGTCCACAGGCCAGGCCGATCTGGACATTGCGATCCTCATAGGCCGTGATCCAGTCGCTCGCCTTCATCTCGCCCTTGCGGATCATCGGCCCGGCCTGCATCGACGTGTGCATCTCGTCCCCGGTGCGGTCGAGGAAGCCGGTATTGATGAAGACGATCCGGTCGCGGACGGCATGGATGCAGGCTGCCAGATTGGCCGATGTGCGCCGCTCCTCGTCCATGACGCCGACCTTGATCGTGTGGCGCGCCATGCCCAGCATGTCCTCGATCGCGTCGAACAGGCGGTTGGTGAAGGCCGCTTCCTGCGGCCCGTGCATCTTGGGCTTGACGATATAGACGCTGCCCGCGCGGCTGTTGCCATCCGCCTTGGCCAGATCATGCAGCGCGATCAGGCTGGTGACGATGCCGTCGATGATCCCCTCGGGCGCGTCCTGCCCATCGGGCAGCGCGATCGCCGGCGTGGTCATCAGATGACCGACATTGCGGACGAACAACAGGCTGCGGCCCGGCAGCGTGAAGGCGCTGCCATCGGGTGCAACATAAGCGCGATCGGGATTGAGCGCGCGGGTCATCGACTTCCCGCCCTTCTCGAACGTCTCGGTCAGGTCGCCCTGCATCAGCCCCAGCCAGTTGGCATAGGCGGTGACCTTGTCCGCCGCATCGACCGCCGCGACCGAGTCCTCCAGATCGCAGATGGTGGTCAGCGCGGATTCCAGGATGACGTCGGATATGCCGGCCGGATCGGTCGCGCCGATCGGATGGGCCGGGTCGAAGACGACCTCGATATGCAGGCCATTATGGCGGAACAACCTGCCCTTCGCACTCGTGCCGACGAACTGCGCCGGATCGGCCAGGACGATTTCCTCGCCCGCCAGATCGGCCCAGCTTCCCATTGCCAGCGGAACGGCATCGTCCAGAAACGCCTTGGCCCAGGCGATGACCTGCGCCCCGCGCGCCGCATCATAACCCTTGCCCGAAGCCGCGCCCGCAATGGCATCGGTGCCATAGAGCGCATCATACAGGCTGCCCCAGCGCGCATTGGCGGCGTTCAGCAGGAAACGGGCGTTGAGGATCGGGACGACCAGTTGCGGCCCGGCCATGCGGGCGACTTCGGCATCGACATTCTCGCTGCCGATCCCGAACGGCGCCGGTTCCTCGACCAGATAGCCGATCTCGCGCAGGAAGGCCTGATAGGCAGCGGCGTTGTGCGCCTGTCCCCGGCGCACCTGATGCCAGGCATCGATCTGCGTCTGCAGGTCGTCGCGCGTGCGCAGCAGCGCCGCATTATCGGGGGTGAAGCGCGCCAATATGTTGGCAGTGCCCGCCCAGAAGGCGTCGGCATCGATGCCCGTGCCCGGCAGCGCGCGCTGTTCGATGAAGTCGGCCAGCGTTGCGGCGACCTTCAGGCCGGCGCGGTCGGTCATACGGTCGGTCATGCAATCCACTCCTTGCTATGCCGTCCTTTTACGCCTTTCCAATTATGCCGTGTAGACGCTATTATTCGAATAGAGACTTTCCTGTGGTGAACGAATATGATGGACCCGGACCATGAATTGTTCGTGAGCATCGTCGATGAAGGCGGGCTGGCGGCCGCTGGACGGCGGCTCCACATATCGCCGGCGATGATGTCCAAGCGGCTGGCCCGGCTGGAGGACAGGCTCGGCGCCCGGCTGATCCACCGCACCACCCGCCGGCTGGCGCTGACCCCGGCGGGCGAGCGGCTCCATGGCGACCTGCGCGCGATCCTCGCCTCCCTCGACGAAGCCGAACGTCGCGTATCGGGCGTGTCGGCGATCGCATCCGGCCCGCTGCGAATCACCGCCCCGACCTCCTTCGGCCGCATGCATCTTGCCCCCTATCTTCAGCCTTTCCTGGACGACCATCCTCGCGTCGACCTGCGGCTCGACCTGTCGGACGATTATGTCGACCTGATCGAAAGCCGGGCGGACCTGGCCATCCGTATCGCCGCAGATCCGGGTGCCGGCCTCACCGCCCGGCGGCTGGCGCCCAATCGCCGCATCATGTGCGCCGCGCCCGCCTATCTTGAGCGCTTCGGCACGCCGCGCCGCATCGCCGACCTCAAGCAGCACCGCCTGCTCGCCGCCGACGGCCAACTGCCCTGGCGGCTGATCGGTCCCAAGGGGCCGGTCGCGATCGACGGCCACAGCCATATCCGCACCAACAGCAGCGAAGTCGTGCGCGAACTGGCGCTGTCGGGCAGCGGCATCGCGCTGCGCTCGCTGTGGGACATCAGCGACGCGCTGGCGCAGGGCGACGTGCGCCAGATCCTGCCCGATCATGAAGGGTCGAGCGACGTCGCCCTCTATGCCGTGCAACTGCCACAGGCCAATCCGCCGCTGGCCATCACCGCCTTCGTCGACTTTCTTGCTGCGCAATATGCCCTTGCGCCGCCGTGGGAGTCGCGGACGGACCGCACTGGCTTGCCCTAGCGGAACACAGTCTCTAAGGCGCATCGCATGGACGATAACACCCGCCGCGCCGCCCTAGACTATCACCGCCTTCCCCAGCCCGGTAAGCTCGCGATCGAGCCGACCAAGCGCATGGTGAATCAGCGCGATCTGGCGCTGGCCTATTCGCCGGGGGTGGCCGCCCCTTGCGAGGAGATCGCTGCCGATCCCGCCAAGGCGCTGGACTATACCGCGCGTGGCAATCTGGTCGCGGTCATCTCCAACGGCACCGCCGTCCTCGGCCTCGGCGCGATCGGCGCGCTGGCGTCGAAGCCGGTGATGGAAGGCAAGGCTGTCCTCTTCAAGAAGTTCGCCGACATCGATGTGTTCGACATCGAAGTCGACACCACCGACACGGACAAGTTCGTCGAAGCCGTCGCCCTGCTGGAGCCGACCTTTGGCGGCATCAATCTGGAAGACATCAAGGCGCCCGAATGTTTCGAGATCGAACGGCGCCTGAAGGAACGGATGAACATTCCGGTCTTCCATGACGATCAGCATGGCACCGCCATCGTCGTCGCCGCGGCCGTGCGCAACGCGCTGGTTCTGCAGGGCAAGACCCTGGCTGACGCAAAGCTGGTCACTTCGGGCGCCGGCGCCGCCGCGCTCGCCTGCGTCGACCTGCTCGTCTCGATGGGCCTGCCGATCGACAATGTGACGATGACCGACAAGGACGGCGTCATCCATTCGGGCCGCGAAGGCATGCTGCCCAACATGGCGCGCTATGCCCGCGACACCAACGCGCGCACCCTGCCCGACGTGCTGCCAGGCGCCAACCTGTTCCTGGGCCTGTCGGCGCCGGGCGTGCTGAAGCCGGAATGGCTGCCGCTGATGGCGCCCAATCCGCTGATCTTCGCGCTCGCCAATCCGGAGCCGGAAATCCGCCCGGAAGCCGCGCGCGAAGTGCGCCCGGACGCGATCATCGCCACCGGCCGGTCGGACTATCCGAACCAGGTCAACAATGTCCTGTGCTTCCCCTATATCTTCCGCGGCGCGCTGGATTGTGGCGCGACCCAGATCAACGAGGCCATGAAGGTCGCCGCGGCCGACGCGATCGCCGCCCTGGCCCGCATGCCCGCACATGACAGCGTGGCGCAGGCCTATGGCGGTCGCAAGCTGGTGTTCGGCGCCGATTACATCATCCCGACCCCGTTCGATCCGCGCCTGATCGGCGAGATTGCCGGTGCCGTGGCCAAGGCGGCGATGGACAGCGGCGTCGCCACCAAGACGCTGGACCTCGAAGAATATAAGCGCGCCCTGTCGCACCAGAACACCCGCTCGGGTCAGCTGATGCTGCCGGTCTTCCATGCCGCGCGCGGCAGCCAGTGCCGCATCGTCTATGGCGAGGGCGAGGATGAGCGCGTGCTGCGCGCGATCCAGGACGGTCTGGACGAAGGCATCGTCAAGCCGACCATCGTCGCGCGCCGCCGCCTGCTGGAACAGAAGCTGGCCGACATGGGCCTCAGCTTCCAGCTCGACCGTGATGTCGAGGTGATCGATCCCGAGACGGATCATGACATCATGCGCGAACTGGTCGAGGCCTATCGCGCCATCGCCGCGCGCAAGGGCGTGCCGCCAGACGAAATCCTGCGCCATGTCTATCGCCGCCCGACCGTCACCGCCGCCATGCTGCTGCGCACCGGCCGGGTCGACGCCGCGCTGGTCGGTGGCCGTTCCGAATATTGGGGCCAGGTCGAACATGTGCTGCGCATCATCGATCGCGCGCCCAACCACAGCCGCATCTATGCGCTGTCGGGCCTGATCCTGGACGCGGGCGCGCTGTTCATCACCGACACCCATATGGTGCCGGACCCGACGCCCGACCAGATTGCGGAAATGACGCTGCTGGCGTCGACCGAGTTGCAGCATTTCGGCCTGAAGCCGCGCGTCGCGCTGCTGTCGCACTCCAATTTCGGTGCGTCCAACAGCCCCAGCGCCCGCAAGATGCGGGCCGCGCTCGACCTGGTGCGCCAGGCCGCACCGGAGCTGGCGGTCGATGGCGAAATGCACGCCGACGCCGCGCTCAGCCAGGCGCTGCGCGAACGGCTGATCCCCGACTCCCGGTTCGAGGGGCCGGCCAACCTGCTGGTGATGCCGAACCTCGACGCGGCCAATATCACGCTGACGGCGCTCGGCGCCTCGTCCAGCTCGCCCACGGTCGGGCCGATGCTGATCGGCACCGCCCAGCCGATCCATGTGCTGACGCCCGGCGTCACCGCGCGCGGCATCCTCAACCTGACCGCCATCGCCGCCGCCGAAGTGGCGCGCGAAGGCTGACCTTAACCTTTGCCGGTTAGGCTGTTAGCTTGACCGGCAAAGGATGAAGCGAGGAAGATCATGGCAGGCGTCATCGGCACATTGGCTCGCAGCCTTGGCCCGAAACTGCTGATCGGCGCCGTCCTGGGCGGCGGTGCGCTGCTGCTGACCGACAAGATTGATCGGAACGCCGGCAACGCGACCCAGGCCAAACCGGCCGAGGCCGCCGCCGCGCCCAAGCCGCTGCCGCTGGTCGAACGGCGCAGCGACCAGGGCATGAAGGTCGATCCCCATGCGCTGGCGGTCAAGCGCGTGCTCAAGATCGAGGGGCCTTTCGAGCATGGCGACTATGCCTGGGACGAGGAAGGCGCACCGGCCAAGGGGCCGGTCATCATCACCGTCGACCTGAAAGCCCAGACCCTTTCCGTCTTCCGCGACGGCTATGAAATCGGCGCCGCCGTCATCCTCTATGGCGCGACCGACAAGCAGAGCCCCTTGGGCGCCTTCCCGATCATGCAGAAGGACGCCGACCATTATTCCAGCACCTACAACAACGCGCCCATGCCCTATATGCAGCGGCTGACCAGCGACGGCGTCGCCATCCACGGCAGCGACGTCAAATGGGGCTATGCCACCCATGGCTGCATCGGCGTGCCCAAGGAATTTGCGCAGAAGCTGTTCGGCGTCACCAAGGTCGGCGACATGGTCATAATCACCAACGGCAAGATGCTGGACACCAGCAAGGCCGTCGTCAGCGGCTGACCGGCCCCCCTATTGCGGCGCATCCTCGATTGCGGGTGCATGACGCACCGTCAGCGCGCTGCCGCCTGATGCCGCGATGATGCAGAATATCGCCACGCCCTGCAGCGCCGTCAGCCGCTCACCCAGCACGACGAAGCCCGCCAGTGCGCCGATCGCCGGCGCCGCGCTCAGCAACAGGCCGAACACCGGCGCGGGCAGGCGCCGCATCGCCTCCATCTCCAGCGAATAGGGCAAGGCGCTCGACAACAGGGCGATCGCCAGCCCGACCGTCAGCACCCAGGGCGAAAAGAGCGACGCGCCGGCATGGGTCAGCCCGACCGGCAGCACCAGGATCGCCGCCGCCAGCATGCCCCAGGCGACCGCATCGCCGCGCAGCGCGCCCGACACCCGCTTGCCGGTCAGGATATACAGCGCCCAGCAGGCCGCCGCCCCGACAGCGAAGATGACACCCAAAGGATCAAGCGCGGCGTCGCTGCGCAGCGGCAAGAGCAGCAGCAGGCCGATCACCGCCGCCCCCAGCCACAGGAAATCACGCGGCCGGCGCGACCCGAACAGCACGATCGCCAGCGGCCCCGTCACCTCGATGGCCATGGCGATGCCCAGCGGAATGCGGGCGAACGCCTGATAGATAAGCAGGTTCATCAGCGCGAGGGTCGCGCCATAGATCAACAGCGGCCAGCGCACATCGGCCGGGATCGGTCGGCGCCATGGCCGCCGGAACAGCATCAGCAGGATCGCCGCCAGGAAGATGCGCAGCGCCGCAATGCCATAGGCACCGACGATCGGGAATAGCGTCTTGGCAAAGGCCGCGCCCATGTTCATCGACAGCAGCGACGCCAGCACGGCGCCCGCCCCCGCCAGCACGGCGCCCTGCCCGTTCATCTCAATCCTGCTCATGTTCAATGAATACCATATACGATTAATTGGAAAAGCGTCATTCGATGCCGCGTTGCACCAGATGCGTTGCCAGTTGCAAGAATCTCATACGTATGCAGCCTTGACCATCGCTGTCACTCGGCCCATCTGGCGGACTTCCGTCATTTTGCATTGCAGCATGGAGCTTGTCATGGGCAGCCAGTCCCACAAGGCGCACCCCGCGCTCGTCCTTTTCGCGCTGTCCGTGGGCGCCTTTGCGATCGGCACGACCGAATTCGCCTCCATGAGCCTGCTGCCCTTCTTCGCGCGCGACCTCCACATCGACCTGCCGACCGCCGGCCATGCGATCAGCGCCTATGCGTTGGGCGTAGTGGTCGGCGCGCCGCTGATTGCCGCCTTTGCCGCGCGCCTGCCGCGCCGCACGCTGCTGATCGCGTTGATGGCGATGTTCGCGGTCGGCAACGGCCTGTCGGCGCTGTCGCCCAGCTATCACTGGATGCTGCTGTTCCGCTTCCTTTCGGGCCTGCCCCATGGCGCCTATTTCGGCGTCGCCGCCCTGGTCGCGGCCAGCCTGGTGCCGATCGAGAAGCGCACCTTGGCGATCGCCAAGGTGATGTCGGGCCTCACCATCGCCACGGTGCTGGGCGTTCCGGTCGCCAACTGGATGGGCCAGATACTGGGCTGGCGCTCGGGCTTCTTCGTGGTCTGCGCGCTCGCCGTGCTGACCATGAGCCTCGTTGCCCTCTACGCCCCGCGCGACGCCGGTGATCCGAAGGCCAGCCCGATGCGCGAGCTGAGCGCGCTCGGCAAGTCGCAGGTCTGGCTGACCCTGCTGACCGGCGCGATTGGCTTTGGCGGCCTGTTCGCGGTCTACACCTATGTCGCCTCGACCATGATCGAAGTGACCCATGTGTCCGAAACCCTGGTGCCGCTGATCCTGATCGTCTTTGGCCTGGGCATGACGGTCGGCAATCTCGCCGTCGCCTGGCTCGCCGATCGCGCGCTCAACCGTACCGTCATCGGCATCCTCGTTTGGAGCGCGGTTGCGCTGGCACTCTTCCCCTTCATGGCCGGCAATATCTGGAGCCTCAGCCTCATCGTCTTCCTGATCGGTATTGGCGGCGGCATGGGCACGCCGTTGCAGGCGCGACTGATGGACGTTGCGGGCGACGCCCAGACGCTGGCCGCCGCACTGCACCACAGCGCCTTCAACATCGCCAATGCGCTCGGCCCCTGGCTCGGCGGCCTGTCGATCGCGGCGGGCTATGGCCTGGTGTCGACCGGCTGGATTGGCTGCGCCTTGTCGCTGGGCGGCCTGGCCATCTATCTGGTCGCCATCGCCACCGCACGGCGCAGCACCCAGCCCGCGCTGGTGCCCTGCGAATAAGCCGCTTCCTTCCATCCGTTCCGCTGGCTAAGGCGGGCGGATGACGGATCGGGCACGCGAACAGACCTTACAGGACGCGGCGATCGCCGCATTGCGCCGCGGCGACGCGGCAGTGGCGCGCGCCACCCTCTACGAAATGGCCGATCCCCCGGCCATGCTGCTGGCCCAGGCCTGCAATCGGCTGGGTGATCTGGACGGCGAACAGGCCGCGCTCAACCGCATCCTGCAACAGGATATGCGCAACCTGCCCGCCATGCTGGCAATGGGCCAGAATCTGATCCGGCGCGGCGACGAGCGCGGTGCATCGATCTGGTTCCGCGGTGCTCTGGCGCAGGCGGCGGCCACCGGCGCGCCCCCCGCGCTGCAACCGCTGCTGCAACAGGCGCAGGCCAGCATCGCCCAGTCCGGCCGCAAGTTCGAGGATCATCTGAGCGCCGCCATCGCCGACCTGCCCGCCCTGCCCCGGATTGCGCAGGCGACCGACCTGTTGCTGGGCAAGAGCGAACTCTATCTGCAACAACCCAGCATGTTCTATTTCCCCGGCCTGCCGCAGCGCGCCTTTTACGAGCGCGACGAATTTGCCTGGGTGCCAGCAATAGAGGCGGCAACCGACGCCATCATCGCCGAACTCAACGACGTCCGTGCCGGCGCCCCCGATTTCGCGCCCTATGTCCAGACGCCCACCGATCGCCCGGCGCCCAACAACCCGCTGCGCGACGATCCCTCCTGGGGCGCCTATTATTTCTGGCAACAGGGCGAGATCGTGGCGGACCATGCCGCCCGCTGCCCCGCCGTCATGGCCGCGCTCGACCATGCCGATCGCCCGATGATCACCGGCCGTTCGCCCATGGCGCTCTGGTCGCTGCTCAAGCCCGGCACCCATATCCAGCCCCATCATGGCCTGCTCAACACCCGCCTGATCTGTCACCTGCCGCTGATCGTGGCCGACAATTGCGCGTTGCGGGTCGGCGCCGAAACCCGCGCCTGGGTACCGGGCGAAATGCTGATCTTCGACGACAGCATCGAACATGAGGCCTGGAACCGGGGCAAAGACACCCGCGTCGTCCTGCTGTTCGAAGTCTGGCGCCCGGAAATCCACGCGGAGGAACGGATCGCGCTCACACGCCTGTTCGAAGCGATCGACCAGTTCGGCCCGAAACAGGTCGACGCCGGTTAACGCCCCTTTTCAGACTGCCCGTCTGCGACTATGGGCGCGGACAAAGACGACAAGAGAGGATGGCACGGGGCGCTCACGCTTTTCGGACATGCCATGACCTCGATCGACCCGACGCCCCCGGCGCCGTCGCCTGCCCTGCCCGTTCCGCCCGCCCATGTCGCGCGGCCGCATAGTCCTGCCGAGGATTTCTATGCGATCGCCATCGGCTGCGCCTTCATCGCCATGGGGCTGATGCTGCTGAAACAGGCAAAGCTGGTGACCGGCGGCATGGCCGGCATCGCGCTGCTGCTGTCCTATCTGATCCATCTGTCGCCCGCGACTTTGTTCCTGCTGATCAACATCCCCTTCTTCCTGTTCGCCGGGCGGGCGATGGGCATGGCCTTCGGCCTCAAGACCCTGTTCGCCAATATCGCGATCATGGGGGTCGGCCTTGCCATGCCCTATGCGATGGAGATCGCCCGGATCAGCCCCTTCTTTGCCGCGCTGTTCGGCGGCTCGATCATCGGCTTCGGCATCCTGGCCATCGCGCGCCATGGCGCTGGCGTGGGCGGTGTCGGCGTGGTCGCGCTGATCCTGCAGAAATCGCGCGGCTGGAATGCCGGCCGCACCCAGATGGCCTGCGACGTGCTGATCCTGCTCGCCTCGCTGCCGATCCTCAATGCCGAGCGTTTTGGCCTGTCCGTCCTGTCGGCCGCCGCGATCAACGCCGTGCTGTTCGTCAACCACCGCCCCGGCCGCTATATCGGCCATTGATGCGCGCCTGCCTCCCCGGCTAGACGGACCCCGGCGCCCACGCCGGTGCGCCCATCATAAAAGGGGTCCAGAATGAAGCGGTTCGCGCTCTGTATAATATTGGCCAGCACGGCCCTATCGGTTCCGGCCAGTGCCGCCATGCCCACCAGCGCAACCGCACCGGCCGATGCCCGCGCCATTGCCGCGATCCGCGCGCGCCCGGCGGTCAAGGCCGCCTTCGCCGCGCTGGAGGCCGAACATGACCAGTGGGTCGACAATATCGTCACCCTGACCCAGATTCCGGCGCCCCCCTTCAAGGAAGAGGCGCGGGCCAAGGCCTATGCCGACATGTTCCGCGCCGCCGGCCTTACCGATGTGGAGATTGACGAGGGCGGCAATGTGCTGGGCCTGCGCCGTGGCAGCGGCAAGCCGGGCGGCAAGCTGATCGTCGTGTCCGCCCATCTCGACACCGTCTTTCCCGAAGGCACGCCGGTCACGGTCCGGCGCGAGGGCAACAAGCTCCACGCGCCCGGTGTCGGGGACGATGTCGCCGGCCTCGCCACCCAATTGAGCCTCATCAAGGCGATCGTTGGCGCCAACATCAGCGCGCCGATGGACATATTGTTCGTCGGCGATGTCGGCGAAGAAGGCCTGGGCGATCTGCGCGGCATGAAGCAGCTCTTCCACAAGGGCAAATATAAGGACCGCATCGCCAGCTTCTTCTCGATCGACGATGGCTCGGTCGATGGCCTGATCAATGGCGGCGTCGGATCGAAGCGCTATCGCCTGACCTTCACCGGCCCCGGCGGCCACAGCTTCGGCGCCTTTGGCCTGGTCAATCCGATGACGGCGATGAGCCAGGCGATCATCGACCTCTACAAGATCCCGGTGCCCCAGTCGCCCAAGACGACCTACAGCGCCAGCGTCGTGGGCGGCGGCTCCTCGGTCAACGCCATCCCGCAGGAAGTCTGGCTGCAGGTCGACATGCGATCGGAAAGTGCTGCCGAACTGGCCAAGCTGGAACAGGCGTTCCTCGCCACGGTGGACAAGGCCGTCGCGACCGAAAATGGCGCCCGCTCGATCAAGGAAGGCCCGATCCGCGTCGACAAGAAGGTGGTGGGCGATCGTCCGGCCGGCAGCACTGCCGCCGATACGGCGCTGGTCCGCCAGACCGCCGCCGCCTATGCCGCCGAAGGCGTCACCGCGCGGATGAGCTTCAGCTCGACCGACGCCAATGTGCCGATGAGCCTGGGCATCCCGGCCATCACCATCCCGCGCGCGGCGACCGGCGGCCGGGGTCACTCGCCCGACGAATGGATCGACGTGTCGGCGCCGGAATCGCTCAAGGTCAAGCGGATGGATCTGGTCGCCCTGCTCGCCGCAGCCGGCTATCGCTGATCAACCTGATGGGGCCGGCCAAAATGCCGGCCCTGTTCAGTCCGTCCCGTTCAGTCCGCCTCGCACAGCGGTTCATCCTCGCGATCGCGCGCACGCAGGGCCGCGCCCGCATCATTGGCGATGCGCGGGAAGGTCACCCCTTCCAGATTGCCGCGCCCGTCGCACAGCCGGTCACAGGCCATGTCGACCACGCCGGGCAGCGCCACCTGGTCGCCATCATATTGGGCGACGATGATGCACTTCCTGCCGCCGGAAAAGCTCAGGATCAGCTTGTCGCCGGCCCGCCGCGCCGTACCCGCGCCATGGCAGCTCTGTTCGGTGCCGAAGATCGCCTCCAGCCCGAAACGATAGTCGCCCGACTTGGCGGGAAGGACGCAGAGCGAATCCCGCCCCGCCTCATGCCGCCGCTGGAACAGCCCGACCGGCGCGATCCGCGACGCGTCGGCAATGGCGCCGGTCGCGATCGCCGCGCGCTCCAGCCCCGAAGCTGCAGCCCCGGCGCGATCGGGCGCGGCTGCGCCCGGCGTCGCGGCCTGCTGACACCCGGCAAGAAGACATGCAAGGAAAAGGCTAGTGCGCCGCATCGACACCCGGTTCATCGACCGCGCTCAGCCCATCGGGTCCGATCCGGCGGAAGAAGCAGGACCGCGCGCCGGTGTGGCAGGTCGGCCCCGCCGGCTCGGCCAGCACCCAGACGGCATCCTGGTCACAGTCGATCCGGATGTCGCGCACGCCAAGCATATGGCCGGAGCTTTCGCCCTTCTTCCACAGTGATTGGCGGCTGCGCGACCAGAAATGGGCCAGGCCGGTCTCGACCGTCAGCGCCAGCGCCTGCGCATTCATATGCGCCACCATCAGCACTTCCCCGGAGGTGACATGGGTCACCACCGCAGTGATAAGGCCATGATCGTCATATTTGGGGTTGAGGGTCAGCCCCCGGTCGCGTGCGTCATCCATCCGCGCGCTATAATCGGCAATGCGGCCCGTGCGAAGTCCCTTCGGCGCTTTGCATTGGGGCACGGCCTGACAGCGCCATGGGGTCAGACTGTCGCATTTTGGCAAATCTGTTGCACGGATGCTACAGAATGGCGACAGTCTTGCTTGCTCCCAGGCCCGCGCGCGCATAGCGTCGCGCGCGATCCGCAACAGCGGACACCAGCAGGGAAACGGATGCCAGGCCAATCAAGGGGGCCAAATATGACATCTTCGCATATCTTCACCAGCATTTCGCGCGGCGCGCTCGCCGTCGCTCTCACCGCTCTGGCGCCGATCGGTGCCGCCCACGCCCAGACCGAAGCGCCCGCCGCATCGGGCGAAGGCCTGGGTGAAATCGTCGTCACCGCGTCGCGCCGGGCTGAAAATGCCAAGGACGTGCCGGTCGCCGTGACCGCCATCGGCGGCGAAAAGCTCGACGCGCTCAACAGCAGCGGCCTCGACGTTCGCTTCCTCGCCGCGCGCACGCCCAGCCTTCAGGTCGAAAGCTCGTTCGGCCGCACCTTCCCGCGCTTCTACATCCGCGGCCTTGGCAACACCGATTTCGATCCCAACGCCGCCCAGCCGGTCTCGGTCGTGCTCGACGATGTCGCGCTCGAAAATCCGATGCTCAAGAGCTTCCCGGTGTTCGATCTTGCCAGCGTTGAAGTGCTGCGCGGCCCGCAGGGCACGCTGTTCGGCCGCAACACCCCGGCGGGCGTCGTCAAGATGACCTCGGCCGCGCCGACCGATCATTTCACCGGCTATGCCAGCGCCTCCCGGGCAACCTACAACACCGTCAATGCCGAAGCCGCGATCGGCGGCCCGATCGCCGACGGCCTCAGCTTCCGCGTGTCGGGCCTGCTCCAGCGCCGCGACGACTGGGTCAAGAACGACAATGAAGGCGGCAACGCCGCCAGCGAGCTGGAAGGCTATCGCGACATGGCCGGCCGCGTGCAGCTGGCTTATGAAGCCGGCGACTTCAAGGCGGTTCTGAGCGGTCATTATCGTGACCTGGACGGCAGCCCGCGCGTGTTCCGCGCCAACATCTTCAAGCAGGGCAGCAACCATTTCGTCGACGGCTTCGACAAGGATCATGTGAACCTGGACGGCTATACCAGCCAGTCGATGAAGCAGGGCGGCGGCAATCTGCGCATGCAACTCCATGTCGACGGCCTGGGCACCTTCTTCTCGACCACCGGCTATGAGAAGGCCAGCGTCGAAAGCACCGGCGACATCGATGGTGGCGGCTGCTACCCCTATACCGGCTGCACCGCCGGCCAGCTCGGCGTCGGCTCGTTCGACTCCAACACCGGCGGCGTGACCAAGCCGGAGGAATTCAGCCAGGAATTCCGCTTCGCGACGGACGACATGAACGGCATCCGCCTGCAGGCGGGCACCTACTTCTTCCACCAGCGCCTGAAATATAACGAATATGCCTATGATCTCGCGGGCAACCGGGTGAGTGCGATCCTGCACAACAACACCAACGAGAATATCGGCCTGTTCGCCTCGGGCGAAGCCAAGGTGACGTCGGCCCTGACGCTGCGTGCCGGCGTGCGTTATTCGCACGACGACAAGCGCGACACGATCACGCTCGATCCGGCGCTCGCAGCCAGCAGCATCTCGTCGCAGCTGATCGGCGTCGACCTGCCGCTCAGCAACACCGCGCAGGGCAGCAACCTGTCCTGGGACGTCAGCGCCACCTATGCGCTCAGCCCCGACGTCAACCTCTATGGCCGCGTCGCCACCGGCTATCAGGGCCCGGCAATCCAGGATCGCGTGACCTTCTTCAGCGTCCCCTCGGTCGCCAAGAAGCAGACCACCATCTCCTATGAAGGCGGCATCAAGGGCGCGATCGCCAACATGGTCCGCTTCGACCTGTCCGCCTATTACTGGAACACCGACGATCTGCAGCTGACGGCTGTCGGCGGCGTCGGCAACTCGGCCCGCCTGATCAACGTGAACAAGGCGGTCGGCTATGGCCTGGAAGGCAATCTGGAGGCGCAGCCGCTCGATCACCTGAACCTGACCGTGGGCGGCAGCTACAACTTCACCGAAATCCGCGACAAGAACGCCTTCGTGGCGGTCTGCGGCTCGGGCATGTGTACGCCCACCGGCAACACCTTCGTCGATGGCGGCACCACCTACAGCTATCTGGACGGCAATGACCTGCCCCAGGCGCCGCGCTACATCGCCAATGCGACCCTGCGCTATGCCATCCCGGTCGGTGACGCGGGCGAAGTCTTCGCCTATACCGACTGGGCCTATCGTAGCAAAATCAACTATTTCCTCTACTCGGCAGCCGAATTCCGCGGCCGTTCGTCGCTGGAGGGCGGCCTCAAGGTCGGTTACAAGTCGAACCATGGTTATGAGATCGCGGCCTTCGCCCGCAACATCACCAACCAGATCCGCGCCGTCAGCGCGATCGACTTCAACAACCTGACCGGCATGATCAACGAACCGCGCATCATCGGCGGCATGATCAAGGCCAGCTTCTAAACCTGGGTCTCAACGCCCCATAGGCGTTAGTCGGCAGAGGAAGGGCGTCCCGCAAGGGGCGCCCTTTCTTGTTGCGCCCAGGGCAGCGGAAAGCCGCCGCCACGCGCCAGGAAAATGATCGAAGCCAGAAACGCGAAAACCCCATCCTGCCGAGGCAGGACGGGGTTTCATTTCGCGCATTCCCGAAGGAAATGGGGCGATCGACGGGATCCGAACCCGCGACCTCCGGTACCACAAACCGGCGCTCTAACCAACTGAGCTACGATCGCCACAGGGGCTGTTGCCCCGCGAGAAGGGCCACATATGCGGCCGCCCCTCCCCCGTCAAGCAGCTTATGTCAAAGGATGAAAATTATCGCCCCGCATCATTGCCGGACGCCGCCAGACGGGCGCGCAGCACGGCCAGTTCGTCCGCCCCGACGCGCGGCCGACCCTCCGCCGGCTTGCCCTTGCGCAGCTTCTTGCGATCCTTTTCCGGGGGATCGACGGCACGAACCCGGACCGCCGCATGGCCCTGCCCGCGAATCCCCAGTTCCTCCGCCGCGCCGCGCGACAGGTCGATGATCCGCCCACGAGAAAAGGGGCCACGATCGTTGATCCGCACCAGGATCGTGCGCCCGGTATCCAGCGCCGTCACCTCGACATAGGCGGGCAAGGGCAGGCTGGTATGTGCCGCCGTGATCCAGCTGGGCCGGAAGCGCTCGCCATTGGCAGTGCGATTGCCCGATTCCGATCCATACCAGCTGGCATAGCCGACCAGGTCATAGCCCGGCTGGTCGGCCGGCACATAGGTGGTGCCGCGCACCGTATAGGGCTTGCCGATGCGCACCGGCATGTCGCTCACCGGACGGAAATTCCCCCCGCCACAGGCCGACAATGTCCCTAGCAGCGCCAAGGCCGCCCCCGAAGTCCCGATACCCCGTCTGATCGCTCTCATGCCCCCTCCTACCCCCGCAGGCGGAGCAGGTCGAGGGCAGCGGACCGGTCATCGCCGCGATCCGCCGCACAAGGCCATGAAAAAAGGGGCAGAGGCCCCCGGCCCCTACCCCTTCCTTTCGACATGCATGCGCCGGGCGGGTTTCCCCTGCCGCAGCGCTACTCTCCCGCAAACCTACTTCCGACCGCGACGCCGGCAGATCATCAGACGTAAACGCGCCCGATCGGGCGCGCCTGCATCCTTAGTTGACCGAATCCTTCAGGCCCTTGCCGGCCTTGAACTTCGGCTGCGACGACGCCTTGATCGTCATCGTCTCGCCGGTGCGCGGGTTGCGACCGGTCGAAGCCTTGCGCTGCGACACGGAGAAAGTGCCAAAACCAACCAGGCGCACTTCGTCGCCCTTCTTCAGCGCGCCGGTGATGGCGTCGAACACGCCCTCGACCGCCTTGCTGGCGTCGCTCTTGCTGAGACCGCTGCTTTCAGCGACCGCGCTGATAAGATCCTGCTTGTTCATGCCTTGGGAACCCCCTTTATAGATGTTGGATAGTCAAGGAATCGCGGCGTAGGCGGGGCAATAAGGCCCAGCTTTCAAGTGGTGTCAAAGGGAAAGCGTCAAAAAAGCCGGCTCCGGCGCGTTTTTGCCCCCATGGGCATAAACGCGCCGAAAACCGGGCTTTTAGTGACGGATAGCGGGATCGCCGTCGCGACCCTGACCGGCGCTGGGCTGCGCCGCCAGATCATCTTCCTCGGTCCAGGTGATCGCTTCGGGCTTGGACACCAGCGCGCGCGCCAGCACCTCGTCGACATGGGACACCGGAACAATCTCCAGCCCCTCACGAATGTTGGCCGGAATTTCCGCTAGGTCTTTCTCGTTTTCCTGCGGGATCAGCACCGTCTTGATGCCACCACGCAGCGCCGCCAGCAGCTTCTCCTTGAGGCCGCCGATCGGCAGCACCCGGCCGCGCAGCGTCACCTCGCCGGTCATCGCCACATCCTTGTGGACGGGAATGCCGGTCAGGGTCGACACGATGGTCGTGACCATGCCGATACCGGCCGACGGACCATCCTTGGGCACCGCGCCCTCGGGCAGGTGGATATGGATGTCCTTGCGGTTGAACAGGCTCGGCTTGATGCCATAGCCGGGCGAGCGCGCCTTCACATAGGAGAAGGCGGCCTGCACCGATTCGTTCATCACTTCGCCCAGCTTGCCGGTCGTCTTGATGAGGCCCTTGCCGGGCACGGTCACCGCCTCGATCGTCAGCAGTTCACCGCCGACCTCGGTCCAGGCCAGGCCGGTGACGGCGCCGATCTGATTCTCTTCCTCACCCACGCCGTGACGGAATTTCCGCACGCCGGCATAGTCGGCCAGGTTTTCGGGCGTGATCTCGACCTTGTCGAACGCGCCTTCCAGGATCTTGCGCAGCGCCTTGCGGGCCAGACGCGCCACTTCCCGCTCCAGCGTGCGGACGCCGGCTTCACGGGTATAGTAACGGATCAGGTCGCGCACCGCGGCCTCGGTCACCTCGAACTCGCCATTCTTCAGGCCATGGGCGTCGATCTGCTTGGGCACCAGATGGCGCTGGGCGATCTCGACCTTCTCGTCCTCGGTATAGCCTTCGAGCCGGATGATCTCCATGCGGTCGAGCAGCGGCTGCGGCAGGTTCAGCGAGTTGGCCGTCGTCACGAACATCACGTCGGACAGGTCGACGTCGATCTCCAGATAATGATCCTGGAACTTGCTGTTCTGTTCGGGGTCCAGCACTTCCAGCAGCGCCGATGCCGGATCGCCGCGGAAATCCTGGCCCAGCTTGTCAATCTCGTCGAGCAGGAACAGCGGGTTCATGGTGCCCGCCTTCTTCAGGTTCGACACGACCTTGCCCGGCAGCGAGCCGATATAGGTGCGGCGATGGCCACGGATCTCGGCTTCGTCGCGCACGCCGCCCAGCGACTGGCGCACGAACTCACGGCCCGTCGCCTTGGCGATCGAACGGCCCAACGAGGTCTTGCCGACGCCCGGCGGGCCGACGAGGCACAGGATCGGCCCCTTCAGCTTGTTGGTGCGCGCCTGCACCGCCAGATATTCGATGATCCGGTCCTTGACCTTTTCCAGCGCGAAATGATCCTCGTCCAGGATCGCCTGCGCCTTCTTGAGGTCGGTCTTGACCCGGCCCTTCTTGCCCCAGGGCAGGCCCAGCAGCACGTCGAGATAGTTGCGCACCACCGTCGCTTCGGCCGACATGGGCTGCATGCCCTTGAGCTTCTTCAGCTCGGCGGTCGCCTTGGCGCGCGCTTCCTTGCTCAGCTTCGCCTTGGCGATCTTGTCGGCCAGTTCGGCAAGCTCGTCGCCTTCCTCGCCCTCGCCATTGCCCAGCTCGCGCTGGATCGCCTTGAGCTGCTCGTTCAGATAATATTCGCGCTGGGTCTTTTCCATCTGGCGCTTCACGCGGCCACGGATCTTCTTCTCGACCTGCAGCACGCCCAGCTCGCCTTCCATGAAGGCAAAGACCATCTCCAGCCGCTTGACCGGATCGGGCTCGACCAGCAGCGACTGCTTGTCGGCGACCTTGACGTTGATGTTGGCGGCAACGGAATCGGCCAGGCGACCGGCATCGTCGATCTCGCGCAGCTGCACCGGCGTTTCGGCCGGCAGCTTCTTGTTGAGCTTGGCGTAATTCTCGAACTGCTCGGCCACCGAGCGCATCAGCGCAGAGGCTTCCGGACCTTCGGCGACGATCTCCTCGACCGGCGCGACCTCGGCGACCAGATAGCCCGCCTCGGCCGGCGCCAGATCGGCCAGCTGGGCACGATGCTTGCCCTCGACCAGCACGCGCACCGTGCCGTCCGGCAGCTTAAGCAGTTGCAGCACCACCGACACCACGCCGGTGTCATACAGCGCGTCCTTGCCCGGATCATCCTCGGCCGGGTCGAGCTGGGACACCAGGAAGATTTCCTTATTGCCCTCCATCGCCGCTTCCAGCGCGGCGACGCTCTTGTCGCGACCGACGAAGAGCGGGACGATCATCTGCGGGAAGACGACGATGTCGCGCAGCGGCAGAAGGGGATATTGCGTAGTCATTCACTCTCCAGGGCCGGACTTGCGGCCCGTCATGCGGTTCATCGCCTTTATGGGGATGCCCGTCGCGTCAATCAATCAGCGATCACCATATTGCTGCAACGATGAACAAGGGCTTATCCGCCAGCGGCAGCCCTGGAACGGCAATGCGCGCCGGCTCAGAACGGCAGCTTGAAGCCCGGCGGCAGCGGCAGGCCGGCGGTCATCTTGCCCATTTCGGTGTTGCTGACCTCGTCCGCCTTCTTGCGCGCATCGTTGAACGCGGCGGTGATAAGGTCTTCCAGCATCTGCTTTTCCGACGGCGCCAGCAGGCTGTCGTCGATCGACACGCCCAGGATGCGGCCCTTGGCCGATGCCTTCACCTTGACCAGGCCGCCACCGGCCGCGCCCTCGACTTCCAGCTTGTCGAGATTGTCCTGCGCGCGCTGCAGCTCTTCCTGCACGCGGCTGGCCATCCCCAATATTTCGTTCAGATCCTTCATGCTTCAGCACTCCATTGTTCCGGCTCATCCGAATGGACCAGCTCGGCATCGGGGAAGGCGTCCATTGCCGCCTTGACCACCGGGGTTTCCAAAATTGCGGCGCGGCTGTCGGCCAGCTGGCGCTGTTCATTGGCCAGCAGGGTCGGCTTGGCCTCCCCCTCGCCCTGCGTCACCGTCCAGGCAACGCCGGTCACCTCGCGCAGCGCCGGGATGATCCGGGTGGCAAAGTCGGGCGACAGGCTGGCCGTGCCGCGATACTCCAGCATTGGCGGATCATAGCGGATGATCCCCACGCAATCATGCATTTCCTGCGCCAGATGCCCCTTGCTCTTCTGCCAGAAGGCCTCGATCAGATCCTCGAATGTGGCAGGCAGGCTGGACGCGGGTTCCGGCGCGGGCGCGGCGGCGGCGGGCGCCTGGCCCGGCAGCGCCGGCGCGGTCATCGGCACCCCGCCCTGCAGCATCCGGGCAAGGTCGCTGGGATCGGGCATGGTCGCGGCATGCATCACGCGCAGCAGCGCCATCTCGCACGCCTCGATCGGCAGGGCGGCGGTCGCCACCTCGTCATGGCCCTTGAGCATCAGCTGCCACAGCCGATGCAGCGGGCCGAAGCCGATCTGCGATGCCCAGTCGGCCAGCGCGCCGCGCTCCTCGTCGGACTGGCCCGGCGTTGCAATGTCGCGCCCGGCCTTCACCAGCGTGACCGCATGCACCAGCTCCAGCAGGCCGCGCATCAGCGACAGCGGCTCGACCCCCAGCGCATATTGATCGCGCACCCCGCCCAGCAGCGCGGCGGTATCGCCTTCCAGCAGCAGGCCGAGCAGCCGGCGCGTCGAGCCGCGATCCGACAGGCCCAGCATCTCGCGCACCTGCGCGGCCGTAACCATCGGCTCGCCCTCGCCCATTTCGGCATGGGCGATCGCCTGGTCCAGGATCGACAGGCCGTCACGCGCGGAGCCTTCGGCCGCCTGCGCGATCAGCGATAGCGCATCCGGCTCGGCCGCGACCTGTTCGGCCTCGACCACATGGGCGAAATGGCCGGCCAGCATCTCGGCCGGGATGCGGCGCAGGTCGAACCGCTGGCAGCGCGACAGCACCGTCACCGGCACCTTGTTCACCTCGGTCGTGGCGAACAGGAATTTCACATGGGCCGGCGGCTCCTCCAAAGTCTTCAGAAGCGCGTTGAACGCGTTCTTCGAAAGCATATGGACTTCGTCGATGATGTAGATCTTGTAGCGCGCCGACACGGCGGCATAGCGCACCGCCTCGATGATCTCGCGCACGTCGTCGACGCCGGTATGGCTGGCGGCGTCCATCTCGACCACGTCGATATGCCGGCCCTCGGCGATCGCCATGCAGGGTTCGCACACGCCGCACGGGTCGATCGTCGGCCCGCCCTGCCCATCCGGGCCGATGCAGTTCAGCGCCTTGGCGATCAGCCGCGCGGTCGACGTCTTGCCGACCCCGCGCACGCCGGTCATCAGAAAGGCATGGGCGAGGCGGCCGCGCCGGATCGCATTGCCCAGCGTCTGGACCATGGCGTCCTGCCCGATCAGCTCGCGAAAGTTGCGCGGACGATATTTGCGCGCAAGCACGCGATAGGGCTGAGGGGAATCGGACATGCCTGTTTCCTAAAGCCTGATCGTTGGCGGTGGAAGCGCTTTGCGCGCCGTCGCCGTGCGCTGGGCCACGATCCCGAAGGGACCCCAATGGTGACAAGGCTGCGTGGAAAGGTGGGAGCCGGAACGACCCGCAGAAAAATCGTTGTGGCTGCTTCCGTCAGGACCTGACCAGGTTGGCGACGACTACGTCCGCCCGACTCCCGGCCGGGCATATGGCGAACTCATGACAGGAAGGCAAGGGCTTCCATGCCCTTGCCATGCCATAAGCCTAGTTCAGCCCGCTCTTCTGCGCCTTGCTGACGAATTCCAGCGCCGAATGGGCGGCCTCGGCGATCGCCGCCTCGGCCTTCTTGTCGTCCACGGTCGGCCGGTCGAGATAGATGGCCAATATATATTCCTCGCCGGCCGGCGACTTCACCAGCGCGACGTCATTATAGGCGGTGCCGCAACTGCCGGTCTTGCTGCCCGACGTCCAGCCTTCGGGCAGGCCCGCCTTGATCCTTTTGTCGCCGGTGGTGCTGGCATTGAGCCAGCCGCGCAGCCTGTCGGCATCGGCCGCAGCCATGTCGCGGAACAACAACCGTCCCATCAGCCCCGCCATCGCCGCCGGACTGGTCGTGTCGCGCGGATCGCCGGCGACATTCTCGTTGAGGTCCGGCTCGATGCGATCGAGCCGCGTGATCTTGTCGCCATGGGCGCGGATGAAGGAGGTCAGCCCCTCCGGCCCGCCCAGCATCGGCAGCAACAGGTTGGCGGCACTGTTGTCGCTCACCTCGACCGCCGCCTCGGCCAGCTCGGCCATCGACATGCGGCCGCGCTTCTTGTTCTTCTTCACCACCGGCGCGTAATCGAGAATATCGTCCTTGGTGAAGGGTATCTCCCCCTCCAGCCCGAACTTGCCGCCCTGCGCACCGATCAGCACGGCAGCGGCCAGCGGCGCCTTGAAGGTCGAGCACATGGCAAAGCGATCATCGCGGTTGAAGCCCAGGATCAGCGCACCGTCGCGATCGACCAGCGCGATGCCCATGCGCCCGCCTGTCTCCTCCTCGATCTCCTTGGGATTGCGGACGGAGGTGAGCGCGGATTGCGGCACCAGATAGCGTGGTGCGGGCGGCATCAATGTCGGCAGGGTCGGCACCTCTTCGGCCTTCTTGGCCGGCGCCTTCTTCTTGGGCGCGGCCGACAGCGGCAAGGCCACGACGAGACAGGCGGTCAGCGCCGCGAGCGAGAGGGATTTGCGCAGCGCCATGGCTTACATACCTTGCATATTGTTGAATTCGCCAGGGATACGGACAGTCAGCGCGTCCAGTTGCTCGGACAGAATGATCTGGCAGGCCAGGCGGCTGGTGCGGGTCGCCGCAGCGGCCAGGTCCAGCATATCCTCCTCATCCTCGCTCGCGCGCGGCAGGCGGTCGAAATCGGCGGCATCGACGATGACATGACAGGTCGAACAGGCCATCTGCCCTTCGCATGTTCCTTCCAGCGGCTGACCCGCCGCCTGTGCAACCTCCAGCAGGACGGACCCGGCAGGCGCATCGACCTCCAGTCGATTTTCGCCGTCGGCGCTGATGAAGGTGACCATGGTCATGCTATGCGATGCTCCCTGCTCACGGCGCCGCTTGTGCGGTCGCCGCCCCGTTAATCACCTTCGCAGCCTCCTCCAGTTCGGCCGGTGTCGTGTATCGGCCAAAGCCGATCCGCACCGATCCGCGCGCCTGACTGTCTGAAAGACCCAAGGCGCGCAGCACATGGCTAGGCCGCCCGGCCCCGCTCGCGCAAGCGCTGCCGAGCGAAAAAGACACATTGCGGCAATCGGACAACAATCGCGCGCCGTCGATCCCGGCGCGACGAATGTTGAGATTGCCGGGATAACGCGCGTCGGCGCTGCCGTTCAGCGTCCAGTCGGCAAACAGCGCGCGCGCCTGCGCAGACAGCGCCGCCAAATGCGCTTGATCGGCCTCCGCCTGCTCCCGCATCAGGCGCGCCGCCACGCCAAAGCCCGCGCACAAGGCGGGCGACAAGGTGCCCGACCGCAGCCCGCCTTCCTGCCCGCCGCCATGGATCAGCGGGTCGATCTTCACCCCGTCGCGCAGCCACAGCGCGCCGATGCCTTTTGGCCCATGGATCTTGTGCGCGCTGATCGCCACCATGTCGCACGGGTCGGGGATCGGCACACGGCCATAGCCCTGCACCGCGTCGCACAGGAACAGCGCGCCCGCGCCATGGGCCAGTTCCGCCAGCGCGCCGACCGGCTGGATCACGCCGATCTCGTTATTGACCAGCATCGCGACGACCAGCGCCACCCCCGACACGATCGCCCGCGCCGCCGCAGCCAGATCGACCAGCCCGTCGCCATCCACCGGCAGGACTGTCACCGCCCGCCCCATCCGCCGCATCGCCGCCACCGTATCCAGCACGGCGGCATGTTCGGTCGCGATGGTGACGATGCCGCCCGCCGGCGCGCCCTGGATCGCGATGTTCAGCGCCTCGGTCGCGCCGGAGGTGAAGAGCAGCTTTCCGCCCGGCGGCAGCAACTGGCCGATCGCATCGCGCGCCAGTTCCACCTGCGCGGCGACCATGCGCCCGGCGCGATGCGCGCTGTGCGGATTGGCGAACTGGTCGCGCAGCAGCGGCACCATCGTCTCGAAAGCTTCGGGCGCCAGCGGCGTCGTCGCCTGATAGTCGAGATAGATCACCGGCCCGCCCGCTCCGCCATGGCGGTCCATGTGGCTAGGAAGCGATCGACATCGCCCGCGCTGGTCTGCGGGCCGAAACTCACCCGCACCACTTCGCCCGCCGCCGCCGCGTCCCAGCCCATCGCGCCCAGCACATGGCTGGTCTTGAGCGATCCGGACGAACAGGCGCTGCCCGCCGACACGGACATGCCGGCAAGGTCGAACTGGATCAGCTGCGCCCGCGCCGACAGGCCGGGCATGCGATAGCTAGCGATCGCCGGCAAACGCGGCGCGTCGCGCGCGACGATCTGCCCGCCCGCCGCCTCGATCCCGGCGTCCAGCCGTGCCCGCAGCGCGGCGGCCACCGGCATCCATTCGCCCCGTGCCTCCAGCGCCGCCGCCATCGCCATGATCGCCGGCAGATTTTCGGTGCCGGCGCGATAGCCCTGTTCCTGCCCGCCGCTGGGCTCGACCAGCGCCAGGTCGCGGATCAGCAGCGCGCCGATCCCCGGCGGCCCGCCGAACTTGTGCGCGCTGATCGCGATCATGTCGGCCTCGGGCAGGGCCAGCTTGCCCGCACTCTGGGCGCAATCGGCAAACAGCAGCAACCCCGCGCGCCGGAAATCCGTCAGCGGCTGGATCACGCCCGTCTCGTTGTTCACATGCTGGATCGCGACCAGACTGCCCGCCGCCAGTTCCGGCAACAGCACCCGGCCATCGCCATCCACCGCCAGCCGCTCGGCATCCTTGGTCACGCGCAGCACCGCATCATGCTCGACCAGCGAGGTGACGATTCGCGCCGCCTTGGCGCGGGTCAGCGCGATGGCGATCGCCTCGCTCGCGCCGGAGGTGAACAGGACATGGCCATCCCATCCCAGCGCCGCCGCGATCCGCCGCCGCGCATCCTCCAGCATCGCCCGCGCCGCGCGCCCGTCGCTGTGCGGGCTGGACGGGTTGGCCCAGCCCGCCATCGCGGCGACCATCGCGGCCTGCGCCTGCGGCAGCATCGGGGTGGTCGCGGCATGATCGAGATAAAGGCGGTCGGCGGCCAAGCGGAACTACTCATTGATTGCGGAAATGGCGGCGGCATCTATATAGGCGGATTGCCGCGCTGCGCCAGCGTGAAGGCCATATGGCCAAGCCCCGGCGCGCGCACGGACCCTTTCCCCGCTGCCCCGTGGCAGCCCAGACCATAACAGGTGCCATGCCCGACGTCATTTTCCCCGGACCCGAAGGTCGCCTCGAAGGCCGCTTCAGCCCCCCGCCCCGCCCGCGCGCGCCGGTCGCCATGATCCTGCACCCGCATCCGCAGGGCGGCGGCACGATGAACGACCGCATCACCCAGGCACTCTACAAGACCTTCGTGAAGCGTGGCTTTGCCGTGCTGCGCTTCAACTTCCGTGGCGTCGGCCGCAGCCAGGGCACGTTCGACAATGGCATTGGCGAACTCAGCGATGCCGCAGCGGCGCTCGACTGGGTGCAGAGCTTCCACCCCGAAGCGCAGACCACCTGGATCGCCGGTTTCTCCTTTGGCGCCTGGATCGGCATGCAGCTGCTGATGCGCCGCCCGGAAATCCGCGGCTTCATCTCGGTCGCGCCGCCGGCCAACATGTATGATTTCTCGTTCCTGGCGCCCTGCCCCTCGTCGGGCATCATCGTCCAGGGCACGGCGGACGAAGTGGTGACCGCCAGCGCGGTGCAGAAGCTGGTCGACAAGCTGCGCACCCAGAAGGGCATCACCATCCATCATGACGAGATCAAGGGGGCCAACCACTTCTTCGAGCATGAGCTGGACCAGCTGATGAAGTCGGTCGACAATTATCTCGACATGCGCCTGTCGCCGGACTCGCCGATCCGCTGAGGACCGGCCCGATCGGGATCATGGAGGGGCTGCCGCCGCGCAGCCCCTTTTTCTTTGCCTGCACAATCCGCCTGCCGGCCAGGACCGGAACCATGCCGAGCCGCATCCAGCACCGATCCGCGAGCGCATGTCGATCAGCCTGACCTTCGTGATCTCCAGGCCCCGCCTCTGGCCTTTTGCAGCGGGACGCCCCCCCCCGTCTCCCGCCATGAAGCCTTGATGGCTCACGCCCAGAAAGAGCGCCCTCCACTTACTCGACGGCTTCTCCCAAAAGCTGACCTTGGCATATCCGTCATCCCGGACTTGATCCGGGATCCATTCAGCACTCCCTATCTGGCGTAGTGCACAATGGATCCTGACCTCCTTCAGGATGACGCCCGTGACGATTGGCAGGTTTGCGACCATAAGCTGTCCTCACCATCATCGTCACCCTGAACTTGTTTCAGGGTCCATTCCTCCCAGCAGACCAATGGCTTGTTGGGCCTGATAGATGCTGAAACAAGTTCAGCATGACGTTAGTGGAATGGCAGGAAACCACCCAAATCCGTCATTCCCGCGCAGGCGGGAATCCATCTCCTGACCTCGCATCTGGTCCGAAGCTGGTGAGATGGATCCCCGCCTGCGCGGGGATGACGCTGTGAAACAGGTGGCCAGCTTCCCACCCAAATCCCACCCGGTGAAGGCTGTGATTTTCCTGTTCTTCGAGAGCAAGAGATGATGGAGGACGGTCGAGCGCCGCGCGGTTCATGCGCGCGGCGCCGTGAAGAAGGCGGAGGAAGGACAGGCCGAACGGCGCCAGACCAGCAACCAAGCCGTCATCCCGCCCGCGCCCTCCCCAGGGGCGCCGGCAGGATCAGGCCGGATCAGTTGGCCTTGGACAGGTCCACCTTCTCGACCCATTCGGGGTAGAAGGTCGGCTCGCGGTTGGACCAGCCGACCGCCGTGGCGGCCGCCTCGCTGATCGACTGCAACAGCAGCCGGCGCTTTTCCGGGTGAAGATGCGGCAGGCTCGCCGCCGCGCAGAAGGCGCCCGGCAGCCAGGGCCGCGCCCCCGCCCCCAGCAGCCGCTCATAGAGGAAGCGATAGGCCGAGAAGCTCGCCAGACGGTCCTGCCCCAGGTCGAAGGCGGACACCGTCACCAGCGGCGCCATGAACGGCTCCACCTGGTCCAGCCCGCTATCGTCGGGAACATGCGCCTTGATCTCGTCCAGCCGGCCATAGATGCGCGCCTGGGCGCGGATGCTGGCTTCCTCGACCATGTCGCGCGACCATAGCTTCATCGCGTCGCGGCGATGCAGCCCGATGTCCAGCGATCTGCGAATATATCTTTGCGTGGCCGACGGGAAACTGGCGAATTCCCGCAATTCCGCCAGGGTAATGGCCCCGTCCGCCGGTCTTGCACTCGTGCCCATTGCTCATGCCCTCCGACTTGAAGTCGATCAGCAGAACATGCGCCTCACATGGTTAGCAAAGGCTTAACGGGCACCTGTCCCACCGATTGTCACAAGGGACCAGATTTCGTTTTGCAGTGCAACATGATATTTTTGTGAAATGCGACGGATGGAGGATTATGCCTCCGCTTCAACCGCTTCGGGTGCCAGCAGCCAGGCCAGCCCCGCCGTCGCATCATCGAAGATCCGCAGATAGGGCTGCGTCATTTCGCGCTTCACCTGCAACCGGGTGATCGCGCTGCCGGTGATGATGGCGATCCGCCGGGCCTTGGGAAAATCGCCCAGATTCGCGCGGAAGGACGCGACCGCCTCCTGCGGCTGGGCGCTGCTGGCGCTCATGTCCATGCGCAGCAGATAGCCCGGCTTGAACCCCTCGGCCAGGAAGCGGGCCTTGCACTCGCGGGCATAGGCCGCGACTTCCTCCGCAGTGAACAGCTTGGACCATTTGATGTCCAGCAGGTTCAGATCATGGCGAAATTCGATATGGTACATGGCGCAGTCTCCTGCGCGCTCCCTGCCATGACCGGGTTAATATTTCGCGTGTCGCCGGTTCAGCCCGCACGCCGCTCCAGCACCGCGCCGATCATGCTGCGCCACACCGCCACGTCGCCGGCCCGCGCCATGTCGGCATCGGGCTCGCGCAGCGTGTGCAATATCGCATAGGCATCGTCGACATGGTCGGGCCAGGCCGCATCCACCGCGCCCGCCGCATGGGGATCCTGGCCGCCGCCATTCAGGCTGAGCTGGCGCCCGGCCAGCACGCGGGCAATGCGTTCGATCGCGGGGGTGGTGGAAGTCGGCATCGTCGTCTGCTCCTCTCGCGCGGGAAGCCGGCCTGCCGCCTGATGGCGGTCGGGGCCGCGCTTGCCCGACTGGAATAACATGGATTTTCGCGGTCCGCTATCGGTCAGCGCTCGGGCTTTTCGGGCCGGGGCTTTTCGGGAAACCCCGAAGACGGCACCGGTTCGCCGTCATCGTCCGGCCGGCTGGTCGCGGGCGGGTCCGACGCGTCCATGCTGTCTTCCAGCGCCTCGTCCAGCTTCTTCTCGCTCTCGCGCTTCGTATCGCTCATCTGCGCGTCTCCTTTTCTCCTGCTGGATCAACCGACAGGAGCCAGCGCCGGTTCCCCGCCAGTGCCCCACGCCGCCGCTTCGACCAACCGCCAAGCCGCTTCGACCAGCATCGCGCGCAGGGGGCGACAGCGCCGGCAAGCTGGCGTAGATATCATCCATGACACTTCCCACCGAAGAGGGGCCGCGCGGCGTTTCGCCGACCGCCGCCCTCTATTCCATCATCGGCTTCTGGTTCTTCTACGCGATCCTCATCAGCGTGCGGGCCCTGGTTGTGGGCTTCGACTATCAGGGCGAAATGGCCGCCCGCCGCGCCGTGGTGACATTGATCGGCATCATCGTGACCTGGATTCTCTATCTGGCGATACGCCGGTTCGATGCAAAGCCGCTGGCGGTCCGCATCGTCGCCGCCTTTTCGCTCGCCGCGCCCTTCGCGCTCGCGATGGCGGTTGCCAACTATTATGTCTTCAACATCTATGACCCGATGGGCATGTTTCCCGACATGGACCAGCAGAAATATGAGGCCCAGTCCCATGCGCTGATCTATATCGTCGATGACGCCGTCAGCCGCTATTTCTTCCTGTCTGCCTGGGCCGGCCTCTATCTCGGCCTCTCCTATGCCAGCGAGGCGCATCGCACCGAACGCCGCGCCGCGCGCCTCGAACGCGCCGCGCAGCAGGCCGAACTGCGCTCGCTGCGCTATCAGGTGAACCCGCATTTCCTGTTCAACACGCTGAACTCGCTCTCGTCCCTGGTGATGAAGGACCGGCGCGACGAGGCCGAACAGATGATCATGTCGCTCTCCAATTTCTACCGCACCAGCCTCACCGGCGATCCGCTCGATGACGTGCAACTGGAAGAGGAAGTCCATCTCCAGAAACTCTATCTGGATATCGAGGCGGTGCGCTTCCCCGACCGGCTGGCCACCCGGATCGACATTCCCGCCGACCTGCTGACCGCCTGCGTGCCGGGCCTGATCCTCCAGCCCTTGGTCGAAAATGCGATCAAATATGGCGTCTCGCGCACCTCCAGCCCGGTCGCCATCACCATCCGCGCGCGCGAGGAGCATGGCCTGCTGCACCTCACCGTCGCCGACAATGGCGACAAGCCGCCCAGCCCCGGCGATGGCGGCAGTGGCATCGGCCTCGCCAATGTGCGGGACCGCCTGTCCGCCCGCTTTGGCGATCAGGGCCGGATCGACTATGGTCCACAGGCCGATGGCGGCTTTGCCGTCAATCTCTTCCTTCCGCTCAACCGCCGGGGGTGCTGACGCCCATGTCCATCCGCACCATGATCGTCGATGATGAGCCGCTCGCGGTCGAGCGATTGCAGATGTTGTGCGCGCGCGAACCGCGCATCGCGCTGGTCGGCACCGCCAATGATGGCGAGGCGGCGTTGCGCCTGGTCGAAGGGCTCAAGCCCGACCTGCTGCTGCTCGACATCGCCATGCCGCTGCTCGACGGCATCGGCGTCGCCCGCGCGATCAGCCAGATGGGCATCCGCCCGGCGATCATCTTCGTCACCGCCTTCGAAAGCTTCGCGGTCGAGGCGTTCGATCTTGCCGCGGTCGATTATCTGCTCAAGCCCGTCGCCCATGACCGCCTGACCCGTGCGGTCGACCGGGTCGAACAGGCGCTGCGCAGCCGCGATGGCGAGGAGGACGCCCCCCTCGCCCCGGCCGAACCTGCGCCCGAATGGGCTGAGGAATTCTGGGTGCCGCACCGCTCCGAACTGGTCCGCATCGCCGCCGACCAGATCGACCGGATCGAGGCGGAGCGCGACTATATGCGCCTCCATGTCGGCGCCCATAGCTATTTGCTGCACCAGACCATCAGTTCGCTGGAGGAACGGCTCGATCCGCAGGCGTTCGTCCGCCTGCACCGCTCGCACATCGTCCGCCGCCCGCATATCGCGCGACTGCGCCACGACGGCAGCGGCGTCTGGTTCGCGGCGCTGGCCGACGGCAATGAAATCCGCATCGGCCGCACCTATCTCGCCAATGCGCGGGCGATGACGGGACGCTAATCAGGCGCTGAGTGTTCTTTTAGGAATGTCCTGACGGGTCCGCACCTCCACCCGACCACCCATCAGGGTAGAATGCCTGGGCGGTCGGGTGGGGGTGCGGGCCGGTGCCGAACTGAAAATGCGCCCTTCCGCGCATTTTCCAAAACAGACACGCTCTTCCGCGCTCAATAGATCCACTGGATACGGGTCAGCACCGTGTCGCTCTCGCCGCGCTCGCCGAACCGGTCGAGCCAGGTATGGCCCCAGGTCGCGCCGAATTTCCAGCGCGTCGTCGCCCACCAATTGAGCCCCAACATCGTCTTCTTGAAGCGGCCACCCTCGATGCCATTATCGTCCAGGTCCATTTCCGAATAGCGCGCCACCAGTTCGGGCGCGCCCCAGCGGCCCTTGGGGATGACGCGCCGGGCGTAGCCGACATTGCGGTCATAGGGCCGGGTCTCACCGGTCAATATCCAGCTGCCGGTGACATACCAGCCATGGAAGACCGGATCGCGAAATTCGCGCGAATTGGTCCGGTTCAATATATATTCGCCCAGGAACGACACCGGCCCGACATTCAGCAGCGCCTCGCCGGCAAAGCCGTCGCTGCTCTGCGCCGCGAATTTCCCGGTGTCGATCGCGACATCGCCGACATTGGTTTCCGCCCGGCCGCTATAGCGGATCGTGCCGTCCGCCGCCGCATGGCGATAGGCCACGCCGACATGCAGGAACTCGTTGCGGTCCGGCACGTCCCAGATCAGCCCGGTCATGCGCGCCGAATAGTCCCAGCCACGATCGGTCGAGCTGCCGAAATCCCAGCTATCCTTGTAGGCCCCCGCCGAAAAGGTCGCCGCCTTGTTCGCGCCCAGCACCTGGACGAAGCGGACGCCGAAATTGCGCGACGTGAAAAAGGGCGTCAGCACGCGCTCGCTATGCGGCAGGTTCGCCGAATCCCCGACCATTTCGTACGAGAATGTCTCCTTGGTCTTGCCCAGCGTCATCTTGGTGCGGCTGCCCAGCGGAAAGGTCAGCGACGCGTCGGTCAGCTTCCATTTCTGCTCGGGGTTGGTGTCGAACCCCTTATATTCGCCGCTGACCTGATAGCTCACCCGATAGTCGCCACCGACCGATCCGATCAGGCTGAGCCGCGCCGATCGCACCTGAAACTCATTCTCCTGCCGGCCGATCTGGCTTTCATTGACCGCGTCCTGGCTGAAATCGGTCCAGTCGCCGATCAGCGACAGGCCTAGGCGGATCTTGAAGAAGGGCAGTTCCTTGTTCGGGTCGGCGGGCTTGGCCGGCGCGAAATCGGGGACGACATAGCTCGGCGTCTCGTCCACCGCATGCACGTCGCCGCCGCTATGATGGCCGAGCGGTTCGTAGAGCGATTCCGTGCTCTGCGCCCAGACATCGGGCACACACAGCCCCCCGGCCATCAGCATTGCCATGATGACGGGCGAAGTGCCGGGAAGACGCGCGCGCATGACCAATTTCCCCTTGAACCTGTCCCTTCTGATCGTCGCAAATCCGGGGCTCCGCCATCGGGAGAAATACCGAGAATGGCCGGGGCGACGGGCCTTTTCCCACGCAAAAAAGGGCCCGGCTCGCGCCAGGCCCTCTCCCTCCCTTGGCGGGATGATGGGCGTCAGTTGCCGACGACAGGCCGGGCATCCTTGGCATCGGCATAGCGTTCGTTGGTCTGGGCGCGGGCGATGGCGGTCGCGATCGGCGCCTCGACCTGGGCGATCGCCGCCGCGCGGCACGCGCTCATGGTGTTGATGTCGGTGCTGAAGCAGACCCGGCTGGCCGCACGGGAGATGCGGGTGCGCAGTTCCTGCTGGTCGGCGTGGCGCGTGAGGTCCAGGTCACCGAAGCGGACCTCGGTGGTGCGGCCGTTGGACGTGAACTCCTCGGCCGAAGCGATGCCGGAACCGGCCAGCAGGGCGGCGGCAGCACTCAGGGCAGTGATGATCTTGGCGGTGGCGAACATGGCGTGTCTCCTCAAAACTGTCATGGCATCCGGCCTGCGTCGTCAGGGGGCGTCGACGCGCCGGATGCGAACGGTTCGGCGGGGGTCTTGTGGGGGCGTTGCGCCATATCCCGTTCGCCCATCCTGTGTACGCGCCCGGCCCTCTCGCCGCCCGTCCGCTTCGACCGGCACCCCTCGTCATCGGCCAACGACCGATCCATCGACCAAGAGCGGATTTGCGGGGACGAACGACCGGACGAATGGCATTCGTCTGCGAAACGACAGCCTATTCCCTAAGGGAAATTACGGAGATTCAAGGAAAGCGGACATGAAAACGCCCCCGGCGCAAGGGAATGCCGGGGGCGTATCCGGATGCTGTCGGGCACTCCAGATCTTGTCTCAACTGTTACCGTCAACACGGCACCATCGGCCGTGAACCGTCGCTTAACGCGCTGCTCTCTGGCCTGTTTCGATGTCAGAATAGCGACAGGACCGATGCTGCGCACGCCGCTTCGATAACCGGGGCACAGCATCCGCCGGGCGGCATCGGACGCGGACGAACCGCCCACCGCCATCCACCAACGACATCAGCCTTCCAGCGGCGGCAGTCCGGCGCGGCGCAACGCATCGGTCAGATAGGCGGCAAAGGCCGCGTCCCGCCCCGGCAGCCGATGCCGCAGCCAGGCCAGCCCCACCAGCCCCCGCCAGGCATTGAGCGCATCCGGCTCCATCCCCGCCAGCTTGCGATAGCGCCCGACATAATAGGCCGTCGTCGCATCGCGCAGCATGCCCTCCAGCCGGCCGCCCGACTGCCCCGGCCCGAACCGCATCAGCATCTCGCTGCGCACCACATCGGCCGCCGGGGCCGATCGCGCCGCCTTGGACCAGTCGATCACCGCCAGCCCGTCGCCGCTGACGATCAGATTGGCCGGATGCAGGTCGCCATGCGACAGCCGGTCACCCTCGATCAACTGATCCAGCCGGTCGATCGCCGCCGCACGCAGCCGATCGCCGATCGGCGCCATCTCGATATCCTCGGCCAATATCGCCTTGCGGCTGCGCAGCGCGGGCAGGTCATGCCCATGGATGGCCCGCTGCAACGCCGCCATCGCGCCCATCGCCCAGCCGATCCGATGGGGATGGCGGACGATATGATGGAGCAGGTTCGGCCCCTCTATCTCGCTATAGATGATGCCCTGCCGCCCGCCAGCCTCCGCGCGCCCGAACACGCGCGGCACGGGCAGCCCGGTCGCCTGGATCGCCTGCGCCGTCGCATGTTCGCGGGCGATGATCCCGGCATCGACGCCGTCGTGAAACAGCTTGAGCACCTTGCCCCCCTCCAGCCGATAGACCGCAGCGGAAGCGCCCTCGGCAATGAAGGTGGAAGGATCGGGCAGGCTCATGCCCCTCGCCTGTGCCGCACCCGAACAGGCTTGACCAGTGTTTTTGCGCCGATACGCGCCATCAGCGGCGCGACAGTCAGTCCGCCCCCTCGCCTGCGCTCCGCTCGCCCCCGTCCCGCCGCGCTAGAAGCGGAAGGACAGATTCCCCCGCCACTGCCAGCTCGACAGGCCGCCCGATCCGATCCCGTAATATTCGCCCGATCCGATCAGCGCGACATTGCCGCGCAACTGGATACGCGTGCCGAACCGGACCGATCCGGTCGCCGGCGTGGTCGCGATCAGGCGCAGGTCCGGCCCCAGGACACGGCCGCCATTGGGGCGCAGATAGGCAAAATCGACGCCACCCTCGACATAGGGGGTGATGACCATGTCATCCGATCGGAATGGCCGGCTGATCTCCAGCGACGTCGCCACCGCGCCATAATCATAGCGCGCATCGCCCTGCAGCACGCGCAGGTCGATATTGCCCACCTGCCCCTGCAGCACATAATTATCGTGCCAGATGCTGGCATAGCTCCACGACAGGCGGGGCCGCAGCAGGAAGCTGCCCAGCGGGCGCTGCGCGCTCATCCCGACCGTGCCCGACAGGGTGAAGCTGTCATGCTTGCCCGACAGCATCAGCACATGCTGTTCATATTCGCCGAAATTGAAGCCGATGCTGGCATCCAGCACCACGTCCGAATCTGCCATCCGATGCACCATGTATGGCTTCACCGTGATGGAATCGGCCTGCTGGCGCATGCCGCCATTGAAGGATTTATAATCCGAATTGCCGAACTGGATGGCCAGGCCGGCAACGGTGCGCTTGTCGATCCAGCGATCGAGGCCAATATTATACTGGTTAGCGCTGCCCCTGGTCCGGGCGCCGGAACGGTCATCCTTCAGCGTCGAATAGCTCCATTCCCCCCAGGCGGTCCAGCGCCGGCGGGCATTGGCCGCAATCCGGCAGGCCTTCTCGACCAGTTGCGGATCGCCCCGCAGCCGGCCTTCACGCCCGGCCCGGCAGACTTCATCGGCAGTCATCAGCATTGGGCGCCGCTCATCGCGGCCCGGCGCGACACCGGTCGGCGCGATCGGCGGCAGCGTCTCGGGGCGCGGCCGCTGCAACGGCCGCACGGTCGGCCCGCCCACGTCCGGGCCAGGACGCAAGCCCGGCGTCACCGTATCCGGATCAGGCCGCAGACCCGGCGTCACCGTGTCAGGATCGGGCCGCAGTCCCGGCGTCACCGTATCCGGGTCAGGCCGCAGACCCGGCGTCACCGTGTCAGGATCGGGCCGCAGTCCCGGCGTCACCGTATCCGGGTCAGGCCGCAGACCCGGCGTCACCGTATCCGGATCAGGACGCAGGCCCGGCGTCACCGTATCCGGGTCAGGTCGCAAGCCCGGCGTCACCGTATCCGGGTCAGGCCGCAGACCCGGCGTCACCGTATCCGGGTCAGGCCGCAGACCCGGCGTCACCGTATCCGGATCAGGGCGCAGGCCCGGCGTCACCGTATCCGGATCAGGTCGCAAGCCCGGCGTCACCGTATCCGGGTCAGGCCGCAGACCCGGCGTCACCGTATCCGGGTCAGGCCGCAGACCCGGCGTCACCGTATCCGGATCAGGGCGCAGGCCCGGCGTCACCGTATCCGGATCAGGCCGCAAGCCCGGTGTCACCGTGTCCGGGTCGGGCTGCAACCCTGGCGTCACCGTTCCCGGACCAGGACGCAGACCCGGCGTCACCGTGTCCGGATCAGGCCGCAAACCCGGCGTCACCGTATCCGGATCAGGCCGCAAGCCCGGCGTCACCGTATCCGGGTCAGGCCGCAGACCCGGCGTTACCGTATCCGGATCAGGCCGCAGCCCCGGCGTCACCGTATCGGGATCAGGCCGCAGGCCCGGTGTCACCGTATCCGGGTCAGGCCGCAGACCCGGCGTCACCGTGTCCGGATCAGGACGCAGACCCGGCGTCACCGTGTCCGGATCAGGCCGCAAGCCCGGCGTCACCGTGTCCGGATCAGGACGCAGACCCGGCGTCACCGTGTCCGGGTCAGGCCGCAGGCCCGGCGTCACCGTATTCGGATCAGGTCGCAGTCCCGGTGTCACCGTGTCAGGATCAGGACGCAAGCCCGGCGTCACCGTATCAGGATCAGGACGCAGACCCGGCGTCACCGTATCCGGATCAGGACGCAGCCCCGGCGTCACCGTATCCGGATCAGGCCGCAGACCCGGCGTCACCGTGTCCGGGTCAGGACGCAGACCCGGCGTCACCGTATCCGGATCAGGACGCAGACCCGGCGTCACCGTATCCGGATCAGGCCGCAAGCCCGGCGTCACCGTGTCAGGATCAGGGCGCAGGCCCGGCGTCACCGTGTCCGGGTCAGGACGCAAGCCCGGTGTCACCGTATCCGGATCAGGCCGCAAGCCCGGCGTCACCGTGTCCGGATCAGGACGCAAGCCCGGCGTCACCGTGTCCGGGTCAGGACGCAGCCCCGGCGTCACCGTGTCCGGATCAGGACGCAAGCCCGGCGTCACCGTATCCGGATCAGGTCGCAGACCCGGCGTCACCGTATCCGGGTCAGGCCGTATTTCGGGTGTTGGCGTATCAGGGTCCGGGCGGACTTCCGGTGTCACCGTATCGGGGTCTGGTCGCGCCTCCGGCGTGATGGGAACGGGCACCGGCCGCAGTTCGGGCGTGACGATTTCGGGATCGGGGTGCAGTTCGGGCGTCACCGTATCCGGATCAGGCCGCAGACCCGGCGTTACCGTGTCGGGGTTCGGGCGCAGCTCCGGCGTCACCGTATCCGGATCAGGCCGCAGCCCCGGCGTCACTGTATCGGGGTTCGGGCGCAGTTCCGGCGTCACGGTCTCGGGCAAGGGCCGCAGGCCGGGCGTGATCAAATCCGGATTGGGGCGCAACCCCGGCGTTACCGTATCCGGCAAGGGGCGCAGGCCCGGCGTCACCGTATCCGGGTTCGGCCGCAATTCCGGCGTGATCAGATCGGGCAGTTCCGGGTCGGGCCGGTTCCAGTGATCGGGGAAATTGATGCCACCCGGATGCTGGTCGGCGGAATCGACGAAATTGTCATATTCCGCATATTCGGTGCGAATATGGGCGAACAGATTATGGGTGCCGCCATTTTCCCGCACGATGGGCGATACCGTCAGGTGCAGTCCGGTATCGGGCTGGGTCCAACTGTCCACCCGCTCCCCGGTCTCGGGAAAGACGACGAAAAACTCGCCCGGATCGACGCCGGACAGCCACACCGAATGGTCCTTGCCCTCGGTCCAGCCCAGGAAGATGATCCGCCCCGCGGGCGTCTCGCTCTGGGCCATGGCCCCCGTCGTCGGCAATGTCATGCCCGCGACGCTGCCCGCCACGCTCAGGACGCCCGCATGCCAATGGAGCCACCAATAGGTCATGCCCCGTTTCTACGTGCGATCCCATAGCCGCGGCCATCCATGGAAACCCCGAGACAGGCCGAGACGCGCCCGCAGCCGAACCAGAAACGCCCTCCGGCCGGCGCAGCGCGCCATCGTCCACGCCCAGCCATCTTCCCCTGGCCGCTCCCCCTTCCTATCTTGCCTCCCGCCGGGCAACGCCCCCTTGCCCCCACGGAACAAATCTGGAACAACGCCCCCATGAGTCTGACCCACATCTCCGTACGCGGCGCGCGCGAGCATAATCTCAAGGGCGTGGATGTCGATCTGCCCCGCGACAGCCTGATCGTCATCACCGGCCTGTCGGGCTCGGGCAAATCCTCCCTCGCCTTCGACACCATCTATGCCGAGGGGCAGCGCCGCTATGTGGAGTCGCTCTCCGCCTATGCGCGCCAGTTCCTGGAGATGATGCAGAAGCCCGATGTCGAGCATATCGAGGGCCTCTCCCCCGCCATCTCGATCGAGCAGAAGACCACCAGCCGCAACCCGCGCTCCACGGTCGCGACCGTCACCGAGATATACGACTATATGCGCCTGCTCTGGGCGCGCGTCGGCATCCCCTATTCGCCCGCCACCGGCGAGCCGATCAGCGCCCAGACCGTCAGCCAGATGGTCGACCGCGTCATGCTCCTGCCCGAAGGCACCCGTTTCTACCTGCTCGCCCCCGTGGTGCGCGGCCGCAAGGGCGAATATCGCAAGGAACTGGCCGAGTGGCAGAAGGCGGGCTACACCCGCGTCCGCATCGACGGCGAGTTGTATCTGATCGAAGATGCCCCCGCCCTCGACAAGAAATACAAGCATGACATCGAGGTCGTGGTCGATCGCCTGGCGGTCAATGCCGACATGGCCACCCGCCTCGCCGACAGTTTCGAGCAGGCGCTCAAACTCGCCGACGGTCTCGCCTTCGTCGACCTGGCCGAGGGCGTCGTCCCCGGCCGCGAGGATGAAGCCCAGTCCGCGGGCAAGATGAAGAATGCCGGCATCCCCGCCAACCGCATCGTCTTTTCCGAGAAATTCGCCTGCCCGGTCAGCGGCTTCACCATTCCCGAGATAGAACCGCGCCTCTTCTCCTTCAACGCCCCCATGGGCGCCTGCCCGGCCTGCGACGGCCTGGGCGAGCGGCAGGAGTTCGACCCCGAACTGGTCGTCCCCAACGAAGCCCTTTCGCTCAAGAAGGGCGCCGTCGTCCCCTGGGCCAAGTCCAACCCGCCCAGCCCCTACTATATGCAGGTCTTGGGCTCCCTCGCCAAGGAATTCGGCTTCAGCCTCGACACCCCCTGGGCCGAGCTGCCGGGCGAAGTGAAGCTCATCATCCTCCACGGCACCGGCGGCAAGCCCGTCACCCTGCGCTTCGTCGACGGCAAGAAGAGCTATGAGGTCAAGAAGCCGTTCGAGGGCGTGATCGGCAACCTCAACCGCCGCCTGCTCCAGACCGAAAGCGCCTGGATGCGCGAGGAACTAAGCAAGTACCAGACCGCCATGCCCTGCGAGACCTGCCACGGCGCGCGCCTCAAGCCCGAGGCGCTCGCGGTCAAGATCGCCGGCGAGGACATCTCCGTCTCCACCCGCCGCTCGGTGGTGGACGCGCTCGCCTTCTTCACCGCGATGCCCGACGCGCTCAATGAGCAGCAGAACCAGATCGCCCGCGCCATCCTCAAGGAAATTGTCGAGCGCCTCGGCTTCCTCAACAATGTCGGCCTCGACTATCTGAACCTCGACCGCACGTCAGGCACCCTGTCGGGCGGCGAAAGCCAGCGCATCCGCCTCGCCAGCCAGATCGGCTCGGGCCTCTCGGGCGTCCTCTACGTCCTCGACGAACCCTCGATCGGCCTGCACCAGCGCGACAATGACCGGCTGCTCGTCACCCTCAAGCGCCTGCGCGACCTCGGCAACAGCGTCATCGTCGTCGAGCATGACGAGGATGCGATCCGCGCCGCCGACTATATTGTCGACATGGGGCCGGGCGCCGGCGTCCATGGCGGCACCATCGTCGCCCAGGGCACCCTGCCCGAACTCTTGGCGCACAAGGACAGCCTGACCGCGGACTATCTCAACGGCACCCGCCGCATCGAAGTCCCGGCCAAGCGCCGCAAGGGCTCGGGCAAGAAGCTCACCGTCCACAATGCCCGCGCCAACAACCTCACCGGCGTCACCGCGTCGATCCCGCTCGGCACCTTCACCTGCATCACCGGCGTGTCGGGATCGGGCAAGTCCAGCTTCACCATCGACACCCTCTATGCCGCCAGCGCCCGCACCCTCAACGGTGCCCGCATCGTCGCCGGCCCGCATGACAAGATCACCGGCCTCGAAAATTGCGACAAGGTGATCGACATCGACCAGTCGCCGATCGGCCGCACCCCGCGCTCCAACCCGGCCACCTACACCGGCGCCTTCACCAATATCCGCGACTGGTTCGCCGGCCTGCCCGAAGCACAGGCGCGCGGCTACAAGCCGGGCCGCTTCTCCTTCAACGTCAAGGGCGGCCGCTGCGAAGCCTGCCAGGGCGACGGCGTGCTCAAGATCGAGATGCACTTCCTCCCCGACGTCTATGTCACCTGCGACGTCTGCCACGGCGCCCGCTACAATCGCGAGACGCTGGAGGTCAAGTTCAAGGGGATGAGCATCGCCGACGTACTCGACATGACGGTCGAGGATGCGGTCGAATTCTTCAAGGCCGTGCCGCCGATCCGCGACAAGATGGCGATGCTCGCCGAAGTGGGCCTTGGCTATATCAAGGTCGGCCAGCAGGCCACCACCCTGTCGGGCGGCGAGGCCCAGCGCGTCAAGCTCGCCAAGGAATTGTCGCGCCGCGCCACCGGCAACACATTGTATATCCTAGACGAACCCACCACCGGCCTGCATTTCGAGGATGTCCGCAAGCTGCTGGAAGTCCTCCACGCCCTGGTCGAACAGGGCAACAGCGTCGTGGTGATCGAGCATAATCTGGATGTCATCAAGACGGCGGATTATATCATCGACATGGGACCGGAAGGCGGCGTGAAAGGCGGCGAAGTCGTCGCACAGGGCACGCCGGAACAGGTGGTGAAGGAGAAGCGCAGCTTTACCGGACACTATCTGGCGCCGTTGTTGGGGCTGGAGACTGTGGCGGCGGAGTAATATCTTGCGTTTTCTATAATTCAATACATATTCCTTACCCGTAAAAGGGGGGATTACATGACAGCCGAGGTCGCAATCTTGAACAAATCTGCGGTTGCTCTAGCTGCAGATAGTGCCGTCACCATATCTGCTGGTAGCGACCAACAGAAAACATATGATTCCGCAGACAAATTGTTCGAATTATCGCTATGCGATCCAATAGGCGTCATGGTGAATGGCGATATGAATTTCATGCAAATTCCTATCGCTGTATTAGTAAAAAAATATCGAGATGACTGCCCCAAATTTGATCGAGTTACGTCTGCGGCAGAAGCATTTTTAAGATATCTAGCAGAATGGGGAACACAAGCGCCCGCGGCGATAAAATCAACTTACATAATAATGGCCATTAGACCTTGGTTAGAGCGCGCAAAGGAACGGGCCAACGACGCATTTTTAAATAGAATTTTCAATGTTGAAAACAATGGCGGAGATGATTTTCGTAAAAAAGTCGAAGATCTACGCCTATCTCTCCTCAAAGAACAAATTGAAGTTTTACGTTCAGCTCTATCCCGAGTTCCCGATGCCATGTTCGTAGGAGAGGGAGAATTCTCTCTATCTCAAATCGATATAGACACTGTCGCATCGTACATATCCGACGTTTTTGACGATACGAATGACGATATAAAAACTCTGCAATTCTTGATGTTTGCCAACTAATTTTAGTAAAAAAAGGCACAGGGCCTACTCATACGGGCGTCATCGTCGCTGGCTTTGGCAAAGATGATTTATTTCCGACTCTTGTGCCGTATGAAGTTTACGGAGTTGTGGGAGACCGTCTAAAATACTGGAAGAGCGATGAAGTCGACATAGATCGCTCCGGTGATAAAGCTAAGGTGATACCATTTGCACAGAAAGAAATGGTGGAGCGTTTCCTGTATGGCCTAGATGAGGGCATCCGACGGAATGTCGCAAGTTTCTGCCGAACTGCGGTGCCTAATATCAGGAAGAAAATCCTTGAAAAGTTGGAAATGAGCGAGGAGGATGAAGCGAGCCTGACTCGAGATGCAGAAGAAGCGGAGAAGGCATTTTTCGACGGACTAACGAACGATAGCTTTGAAGCCATTCGTCAACAATCTCAGGAGGAGATTGAAGACATGGTTGAGTTCATGCCGAAACCAGAGATGGCGCGCATGGCCGAAGCGCTCGTAAATTTAACGTCAATTAAACGGCGTGTATCCCGAGGTATGGAAACGGTCGGAGGGCCGATTGACGTCGCGGTGATATCCCGTTCCGAGGGCTTTGTATGGGTAAAACGGAAACATTATTTCCCGGCTGAGTTGAACTCTCGGTTCTTCGAACGTAAGCGCGCAGAGCGAATCATGGAGGGATGAGCGATGAACGATCTTAGCTGCACGATGGACATGCTCGCAGGCCTGAAAGATTTGCGTGATCGCACCGCTCGCAAGCACCCCGAAGTTAACGAAGCCCTTCAGGAAGCTATCGACGATACCTGCTCCAAGATTGAAGCTGCCTTTGCCCAACAGAGCAAAGTTCGAGCGCGTCTACGCGCTTAGCGCGTTTGACTGGCATGGTTTCAGACCGGAATACGCCTTTAAGTGGGGAACCACTCAATGCTTAGATAAGCATGCAGGCGGACCAATGATCGCGGAACCACCGGCACAGGGCCGGTGGCAGTTGCGCTTCGATCAGGAATTCATTCGGCAGCGAGCACCACAGGGTGATCGGCCATGGCAGCGGCATAAGCCAGCGCCGCACGCACATCATCCTCGCTGAGATAGGGAAAATCGGAGGCAATCTCGCCCACGCTCGCGCCACCGGCCAGCATCTCCAATATATCGCTCACCCGCAACCGTGTTCCGGCCACGATCGGCCGCCCGCCGCAAATGGCGGGATCGACGGCGATACGGGGAAAGCCTGCCAGCGTCATGACCGACAAGCTATCAGACAAGCCGCCGCCCTGCTATAGTGCGACGATGCCCGAGGATGACGCCTTCTCCGACGACGATCTGGTCCCGCCCGACCTGCGCGGGCCGGAAGACCCGGTCGCCTATGATATATGGTTCCGGGCCAAGGTCGAAGCCACCCTCACCAGCGACAAGCCGCGCATCCCGCACGAAGAGGTAATGCGCAGGATGCAGGCGATCATCGACCGGCGCAAAGGCCAGCAATGTTCCTGATCGCCGTGGCAACCGCTACGCAGGAATTGGCCTCCAGAGCGTCCAGACGGAGCCGAAAAGTGTGATCTTTCGAGTACCGGAGCGCAGCGTACTCAAAGTACGTGAGCACCGGAACGCAGAAAGGCGCGCTTTGCAGGCCCCTATGGGCGCATTGGTGGCCAATTCCTATTCCGCTGTCCTACACCCCGTCTTTCTGCCTACCCTCCCGGCAACGCGTCCTCTTTCCCTGAAAGGGCCTTGCCATGTCCTGCGCATTTCCGCCGATCACGCCGCCCCTGCCGGACACCATCCCCACGCCCGATCCGCAACGGCGGGTCGATGGCTGGAGCCCGGCGCGCCAGCGGCGCTTCCTGGAGATACTCGCCGCCACCGGCGTCATCATGCTCGCCTGCGAAGGGGTGCGCATCACCGCGCGCTCGGCCTATACGCTGCGCATCCGCCATGACGGCGCCGCCTTTCGCCTCGGCTGGGACGCCGCGATCCTGATCGCCCGCGCCCGCCTTGCCGACGATCTCCTGTCGCGCGCGATCATGGGCAGCGAGGAGGTCATCCGCAAGGATCCCGACAATTACGAGGTCCGCCGCGCACCGGCATGACAATCGCCTCGCCATGTCGATGCTCGCGCGGCTCGATCGCATGGCCGACAGCCCGCCCGAAGGGTCGGACGCCGCGCTCGCCCGCGTCGTCGCGCAGGATTTCACCGCCTATCTCGACCTGATCTGCCCGGCCGAAGAAGCCGACAAGGAATCCGAATTGATCGGCCTGCCGCGCACCGGCATGGAGCGCATGGCCCGCGACATGGCGGACGCCCGCTTGCTCAGCGGCGACCAGCCCGAGACGCCCGAACCCGTCGCGCCGGAGGCGGCAACCGCCCTCGCCCCCGCTGCCTCGGTCGCGCTGTTCATCGCCGCTCGGCTGGCGCTCCAGCCCGGTGCCAAGCGCGCGCCCGTGCAGCCCGGAATCTCGCCCTTTTCCGACCGGAATGAACGGTGTGAACTTCGCCGCCATATCCACCGCGCCGACCTGCCGCCGGAGGAGGCCGCGACCCGTTTGCGCGGCGTCTGGTGGGATGAGGATCGCGAGCAATTGCGCACCGATTACCCCGCCCCGCCCGACTTCACCGGCGACCAGAGCGGGGATTATTACGATATCGACGATTATGACCGCACCCTGACGCAAGCCGAGGAGGCCGCCTATGCCGCGGAGTTGGAAGCGGAGGCCCGCCCCTATGAGGAAGCCGCCACCCGCGCCCGCGACGCCCGTTTCGGCTTCGCGCCGGGCAGTGACGAGGAAATCGCCGTCCTGGAAGCCGCCGGTTACGAGCTGCTGAGCGAGGATGAGGAAGACGAGGAGGAAGAGGAGGACGCGGCGGCAGACCCCGCCGAAACGGCCAGTGATTTGCCAGGAGGCCCGCAATGCCGTACAAGGGCGCTGCTATAGTCGCAAATCGACGGTCTTCGGCGCTTTGCGGCACCTATCTCCCTCTTTCCCTGCCCCTCTAGCGACCCGGCGTGCCCGCCATGGGTCCGCCGCATGAAAGAAGGAAATATCATGAGCAGCATCACCGGAACCGTGAAGTTCTTCAACGCCGACAAGGGCTATGGCTTCATCGAGCCCGACAATGGCGGCCAGGACGCGTTCGTCCACATCAGCGCCGTCGAGCGCGCCGGCCTCGCCACCCTGCGCGAGAAGGACCGCGTCACCTATGACCTGGAGCAGGACAAGCGCGGCAAGATGGCCGCGGTGAACATCGCCCACGCCGAATAATCGGCCGATCAGGCCGGGCGCCGCCGCGCGGTGGCGCTTGGTCCCGATTTATCCGGCCCGGTCAGATATAATCCTCGGCAATGCTGGCGCCGAGCAGGATCAGGTTCGCCGCGATCAGCATCGCCATGTTCGCGCGGCGGCTCCGCACCCGCAGCAGCGCGACCAGCAGGGTCAGCAACCCCACCAGCCCGCCCAGCAGGATCGGCGCGGCATAGGGGGCGAGCGGCCCGGCGGGGGCATCGGCCACCGGCCTCACCTCTTCCAGCACGCCCTGGCCGATCGTGACCGCGACATTGGCCAGCAGCAGCCCGCCGATCACCATCCGCTTCTGCCGGTCATACCAGTCGTCGAAATCGGGCCATTGCTCCGGCTCGTCGGGAAAGATCAGCGACGCGGCAAGATGATAGACGCCCACGATCGCGAGCACCACGACCAGCGTCAGATAGCTCGCATCCATCTGGTCCCGCATGATATAGGCGCTGCCCCAAAAGCTGGTGAGGTCCAGCAGCACGAACAGCCCCAGCAGCGGCGTCAGCCAGCCGATCCGCACCGGCTTGGCGGTCCGCTTGAGCTTCAGCGCACGGGCAAAGCCGCCCAGCACCTCGGCGATCGCCAGCCCCAGCAGCAACCCGAACACCGCGAACACCAGATCGAATGCCGACATTGCCACCCCCTAGTCACGGCAGCCCCCGCCACCGTCCGTCGCAAGACTAGCAAGGCCCGTCGCGGACGCAATCATGCTCGGAACCCTTGTCGCCGACGCCGGTTCTTTTCCCCGACTGGCAACCAAGGAGTTCCCCATGATCCGCACCCTGATTTTCGGCGCCATCGCCGGCTATGTCGGCAAGAAGCTCTATGACGACGGCAAGCTGACCGAGTTCAAGGACGACCTCGTCGCCCGCTACAGCGAAGCCAAGGCCAAGCGGGAGGACCAGCGCATCCAGGACAGCCCGGCCCCGGTCGTCACCCCGGCCACGGCCAGCGGCGCCTCGCCCCTGGCGCATTAAGCCCCATCCTCTCGGCGGCGCGCCTCCTCGACGCGCCGTTGATGCCGTCCGCTCGCTGCCGCACTCCCCTCTCGATGGCAGCGGCGGGCGGTTTCGCGTTTCTGATCAGTATCTTGGCGCAACCTTCGCGCCGCTTGCGGGTTCTCCTCCCGACAGGGAAAAGAAGAGGAGACTATCCCGTGCGTACCCCCATAATGGCGCTTGCCGCCCTTGCCATGCTCCCGCTCGGCGCCTGCGCCTCGGACAATTATGGCGGCGGCTATGGCTATGACCGCCCCGGCGGCTACAATCGCCCGCCCGGCGGCCGTGACCGCGACCGCGATCGCCGCCCGCCGCGCCGCCATCTCGGCGACAATGACCAGATCTACCGCGACCGCGACGGCCGCTATTATTGCAAGCGCGATGACGGCACCACCGGCACCATCGTCGGCGCCCTTGCCGGCGGCGTGCTCGGCAATGTCATCGCTCCCGGCGGCTCCAAGACGCTCGGCACCATCCTGGGCGGCGCCGGCGGCGCGCTCGCCGGCCGAGCCATCGACAAGAACGACATCAACTGCGAATGACAAAAAAGGGCGTGGGGATCGTTCCCCACGCCCTTTCCTACTCAAGCCAATTCGGCTTACAGCTTGCCGGTCAGTTCCGGCACCACCTTGAACAGATCACCGACCAGGCCGATGTCGGCCACCTGGAAGATCGGCGCATCCTCGTCCTTGTTGATGGCGACGATGGTCTTGCTGTCCTTCATGCCGGCGAGGTGCTGGATCGCACCGGAAATGCCGACGGCGATATAGACTTCCGGCGCGACGATCTTGCCGGTCTGGCCGACCTGATAGTCGTTGGGGACATAGCCCGCGTCGACCGCCGCGCGCGAGGCACCAACGGCCGCGCCCAGCTTGTCGGCCAGCGGCATGATATATTCTTCGAAGGTCGGACCGTCCTTCAGCGCGCGGCCACCCGACACGATGATCTTGGCGCTGGTCAGCTCGGGGCGTTCCAGCTTGGCGATCTCGGCGCCGACGAAGGCGGAAATGCCCTTGTCGCCGGTCGAGGCCACGGCTTCCACCGCGCCATTGCCGCCGTCCTTGGCCGCCTTTTCAAAGGCCGTGCCGCGAACGGTGATGACCTTCTTGGCGTCCTTCGACTTGACGGTGGCGATCGCATTGCCGGCATAGATCGGGCGGGTGAAGGTATCTTCGCTTTCGACCGACAGGATGTCGCTGATCTGCATCACGTCCAGCAGGGCGGCGACGCGCGGCGCGATATTCTTGCCGTTGCTGGTGGCCGGCGCGACGAACGCATCATGATGGCCCATCAGTTCGACGATCAGCGGCGCGACATTCTCTGCCAGAGCATGGCCAAAGGCCGCGTCATCGGCGACATGGACCTTGCCCACGCCGGCGATCTTGGCGGCTTCGGCGGCAACGCCGTCGACGCCCTGGCCTGCGACCAGCAGATGGACTTCGCCCAGCTTGGCTGCAGCGGTCACGGCGGAAAGGGTCGCGTCCTTGACGGCGCCGCCCTCATGTTCAACCCAAACGAGCGTCTTCGTCATGCTGCAACTCCCAGAGCCTTGAGCTTGGCCACCAGTTCATCGACATCGGCAACCTTGATGCCGGCCGAGCGCTTGGGCGGTTCGGAGACCTTGAGCGTCTCCAGACGGGCGGCGATGTCGACGCCATAATCAGCCGGGGTCTTGTTAGCCAGCGGCTTGGACTTGGCCTTCATGATGTTCGGCAGCGACGCATAGCGCGGCTCGTTGAGGCGCAGGTCGGTGGTGATGATCGCCGGAGTGTTGAGCTTCACCGTCTCCAGACCGCCATCGACTTCGCGGGTGACGTTGACCTTGTCGCCCTCGACCTCAACCTTGCTGGCAAATGTGCCCTGCGGCAGGTTCAGTAGCGCGGCGAGCATCTGGCCGGTCTGGTTGCTATCATCGTCGATCGCCTGCTTGCCCAGGATGATCAGGCCAGCGCCTTCCTCTTCCTGCACCTTGGCGAGCAACTTGGCGACGCCCAGCGGTTCGACCTCATCATCGGTCTGGATCAGGATAGCGCGGTCAGCGCCCATCGCCAGCGCCGTGCGCAGCGTTTCCTGCGCCTTGGCGACGCCGATCGATACCGCCACGACCTCGGTCGCCGCGCCCTTTTCCTTCAGGCGAATGGCTTCTTCGACGGCGATCTCGTCGAACGGGTTCATGCTCATCTTGACGTTGGCCAGGTCCACGCCCGTGCCATCCGCCTTCACGCGCGGCTTTACGTTATAGTCGATAACCCGCTTCACGGGCACAAGGATCTTCATTTCAACATCCTCCATTTTCACGCCATCGCCCGCCAACGCGAACACGGACGTGGGCGACCCGTTTCCAGGTCACCCACGCCCTATGGCGTATCTTCTCAGGTGATTAGGGGGCTCAGGCCGCCTTCCTCACTTCTGCCACGATCTTCTTGGCCGCATCGCCCAGATCGTCCGCGGGGACGATCGGCAGACCCGAATTGGCCAGAATGTCCTTGCCCTGCTGGACGTTGGTGCCTTCCAGGCGGACAACCAGCGGAACCGACAGGTTCACTTCCTTGGCAGCCTCGACGATGCCATTGGCAATGATGTCGCACTTCATGATGCCGCCGAAGATGTTGACCAGAATGCCCTTAACGGCCGGGTCCTTCAGGATGATCTTGAACGCGGCGGTCACCTTTTCGGTGGTGGCGCCGCCACCCACGTCCAGGAAGTTGGCGGGGAATTCGCCATTCAGCTTGATGATGTCCATGGTCGCCATGGCGAGGCCAGCGCCGTTCACCATGCAGCCGATGTTGCCGTCCAGCTTGATGTAGGCGAGGTCGTACTTCGACGCTTCGACTTCGGCTGCATCTTCCTCGGTCAGGTCGCGCAGTTCGGCGATGTCCTTGTGACGGAACATGGCGTTGCCGTCGAAACCGACCTTGGCGTCGAGGACGAGGAGGTTGCCCTGCTCGGTCAGCGCCAGCGGGTTGACTTCGATCTGCTCGGCGTCGGTGTCGAGGAACGCGGCGTAGAGCGACGAAGCAACCTTCGAAGCCTGCTTGGCGAGATCACCGGTCAGGCCCAGGGCAGCAGCAACGGCGCGGCCGTGGTGCGGCTGGAAGCCGGTGGCCGGATCAACCGAGAAGCTGTGGATCTTTTCGGGGGTCGAGTGGGCGACCTCTTCAATGTCCATGCCGCCTTCGGTCGAAACGACGAAGGCGATGCGGCTGGTGGCGCGATCGACCAGCAGCGCCAGGTAGAATTCCTTGGCGATGTCGGCACCGTCGGTGATGTACAGACGGTTGACCTGCTTGCCCGCTTCGCCGGTCTGGATGGTGACCAGCGTGTTGCCCAGCATGTCGGTGGCGTGCGCCTTAACCTCGTCCAGGTTGAAGGCCAGGCGGACGCCGCCCTTGGCTTCGGGGGCCAGTTCCTTGAACTTGCCCTTGCCGCGGCCACCGGCGTGGATCTGCGACTTCACGACATAGAGCGGTCCGGGCAGCTTCTTGGCGGCCTCGACGGCTTCCTCGACAGTGAAGGCAGCGTGACCGGCGGCGATCGGCGCGCCATACTTGGCGAGCAGTTCCTTCGCCTGATATTCGTGAATGTTCATGGGCTAGCCCGTCCTTTGTTCACAGGAAAACTGTTGAGGCGGGTTAAGCACAGGCGAAGAAGCAGGGCCAGAGCCATTTCGCAAAACGACTTTGCAAAATTGCAAAACCCTTGCGAAGCCCGACCCTGCTTTATTGTGAAATCGGCGTCAGAAGGAGCAGTGGATAGCGGCCTTGCTGGTCACGAGGAATATCTCCGGATCCTCCAGCGCACGGACCTTATAGAGGAGTTCGTCCATGCTCATCTTGCCCATGTGCGACTTGTGGAGCGATGCGATCGACTGAAGCCGTCGCAACTGCACCAGGCTGAGCCGATCGACCATGCGTTCGGCCATGCAGCCGGCCATTCGCGGTGAAAGACCGGCGTCGATCAACCCGGCACGCACACGTGATTCGGGAGAAACACTGGCGCAGGAGGCCAGCAGAAGGGAGCCGGCGAGCGCGCCGATCGTTGCACGAAAAGATATGGTTGCCATGGACATGGCCATGGCAGCAGATGGCTGAACAGAGCCTAAATGCGCAGGACGCCCGAAGGAGTTTGCATGGATCGGTTATTTTCCGCCCTGTCGGCACGGATCGCCAGTTGGACCGGCCAGCCGCTCGCCTTCATCCTGGCGGTCGGCGTGGTATTGATCTGGGGCGTGACTGGTCCGCTCTTCCACTATTCCGACACTTGGCAACTGGTGATCAATACCGGCACGACCATCGTCACCTTCCTGATGGTCTTCCTGATCCAGAATGCCCAGAACCGCGATGGCGCCGCGATCCAGGCCAAGCTCGACGAACTGATCCGTTCGATCGAGACCGCGCGCAACGACTTCATCGGCATCGAACATCTGACCGAAGCCGAACTGGAGAAGATCAAGAAGATACTGGAACGCGAATGCGGTGCCGATGGCCCGCATCAGGACGTGATCGATCGCCTGATTTCCCGTCGATAGCGCGATGGCGCAACGGTCGGAGGATCAATGCGCCGGAATGATCAGCCTCTCCTGCTGCTCATTGCGCCTGCGATAGGCTTCTACCTGATCGATATAACCGCGTGCCAGCCCTTCATAGGCAGCGCGCCCCTCGGGCGATGCTGTTGCCTGCGCGTTTATCAGCGACATCTGCTGGCGATGCAGCAGATAGTTGACGTCCGTCTCCATCGGTTCGCCCTCCTCCCGTATTTTTCGAAAGTGCGGTCGGCGCGCTGACGCGAAGCGAGTCGCGGCAACGGCAGGGCGATAGTAGCATGAAGGTTAATGCTACGCGATTCCCCTCACCCTGCGCCCCGCTCGACCGATCGCGGCGTTGGCGCGAAACGGAGGACCGCATAACCGCACAGCGCGGACAGCAAGGATCCGCCAAGGATGCCGATCTTGGCCTCCTCGACCAGCAATGGCTGCCCCGGAAAGGCGAGGGCGCCAATGAATAGGCTCATGGTGAAGCCAATGCCGCACAGTAACGCCATGCCGTAAATCTGCACCCAGGTCGCCCCCGAAGGCCGCGCCGCGATGCCCAGCTTCTGCGCCAGCCAGATGCTGCCGAACACCCCCAGTTGCTTGCCAAGCAGCAGCCCCAGCGCCACGCCGATCGGCAAGGGGCTGAGCAAAGCGCCGATCGCCTCGCCATTCAGCGTGATGCCGGCATTGGCGAAGCCGAAGAGCGGCACGATCAGATAGGCGCTCCAAGGATGGATCAGATGTTCCAGGCGATGGAGCGGACTGTCCACCGCATCCGGCGCACCCGGCGTGCGATTGACCGGGATGGTGATGGCGGCGAGCACGCCCGCGATCGTGGCATGGACGCCCGACAGCAGCATCAGATACCAGAGCAGCAAGAAGCCGATGAGATAAGGTGCCAAGGCCCGTACACCGACACGGTTCATCCCGAACATGACCAGCAGGACGACAAAGGCGCCGGCCAAAGCCATGACATCCAGCCCCTGGCTATAGGCCAGCGCAATGATCGCGACCGCGCCCATATCGTCGACGATCGCAACCGCGGTCAGGAACAGCTTGATCGATGCGGGAGCCCGCGATCCCAGCAGCGCCAGAACCCCGATCGCAAAGGCAATATCGGTGGCCGCCGGGATCGCCCAGCCGCGCGCCAGGGCAGGCTCCCCAGCCGTAACGGCCAGATAGACCAGCGCCGGCGCGATCATGCCCGCCCCCGCCGCGATGAAAGGGAGGCGCCGCCTCTCCCAAGTGGACAGGCCGCCATCGACGAACTCACGTTTGATCTCCAACCCGACGAGCAGGAAGAAGATCGCCATCAGTCCGTCATTGACCCACAAATGGATCGTCATGGGACCGAGTGCAGGAGCAAGCACCGGCCCCGTCACCATATGGAAGATGTCATGATAGACATGACCGGCAGCACCTGGAAGATTCGCCATGATCATCGCGATCGCGGCCGAAATCATCAGCAAGACGCCACTGCCTGCTTCTCCCTTCAGGAAATTCCTGAGGGCGGACACGGGCCGTTCGGTCACGTCTTTTCTCCATAAGTGCTTGCCGGTATTGCCATTCTTCCCCCTTAGGGAAATTTCCGCTCAGGTCCAACCCAGATCCGCCGGCCAATGTTGACAGACTTTCTCCAAAATACTTGGAAGACCGCTGTTCTCATGACATAAATTCGCCCTGCCGCATGGCGATCGGGACAGGGGAAATCCGGGATCGTGGGGGACATGCTCTTTGGCGCGCTACAGGCGCTGCATTATGAGATATTGTTGTTCGCAGTCATCGGCTTCGCCTTGGGCGGGCTGGATGATCTGGCGATCGACCTTCTGTTCTTGATGCGTCGCGGGTGGCGGGCGGTCCGGTACCCGCGACGCCTCCGCATGACGATGGCGACATTGCCACCTTCATCGACGCCCGGCCGTATCGCCATCTTCATTCCCGCCTGGCAGGAAGCGGACGTCATAGGCGCAATGTTGCGCCATGCCGTACATTGCTGGGGCGATGCCGATTATCGCATATTCGTCGGCGCCTATCCCAATGATCCGGCGACGATCGACGCGATCGCATCAGCCGCCATCGATCAACCCCATATCATATTGTGCCTGAATGACCGCCCCGGCCCGACTACCAAGGCCGATTGCCTGAACATCAACTGGCGCAGCATGCTGGCGGAGGAAGGTCGAAACGGCATCCGGTTCAAGGCCGTCGTCATGCATGATGCCGAAGACGTCGTGCATCCCGATGAAATCCGGCTGTTCGATCATATGATCGACCGGTTCGCGCTGGTGCAATTGCCGGTACTGCCACTACCGGGTCGCGGCACCTGGCTTTCCCGTGCCATCGCCAATCATTATTGTGATGAGTTTGCGGAAGCCCATGGGAAGTCCCTGACAGTGAGGGAATTTCTTGGTGCATCCATTCCCTCTGCTGGCGTCGCCTGCGCCTTTGAAAGAAATATATTGGCCGCTCTCGCCCCTCATGCTGGCGCGGGGCCATTCGATCCGGGGTCATTGACCGAAGATTATGAAGCGGGGTTGCGGATCGCCGACATGGGCGGCCGGGGCATCTTCCTGCGCATCCGTGATGCACAGGGCCGTCTTGTCGCGACCCGCGAATATTTTCCCGACAGCGCCCCGGCCGCCATCCGCCAGAAGGCACGCTGGATCATCGGCATTTCGCTTGCCGGATGGGATCGGATGGGCTGGCAGGGTGGCCCGGCCGAATGGTGGATGCGGATCAGGGACCGACGCGCCACCCTTGCGGCCCTGATCATCGTCGCCGCCTACGCCACGCTGCTGCTCTGGAGCATATTGGAACTGGCGCGCCCATTCCTGCCGCCGCAAATGCGCCCGTCGACGCCGCTGATCGACAGCTTGCTGACGCTCAATCTCTGGCTCATGGCATGGCGCATCACAATGCGCGCAGTCTTTGCAGGCCATGCCTATGGCTGGCGGCATGGACTGGCGGCCGTGCCGCGCATGTTCGTCGGCAACGCGATCGCTATCCTGGCCGCCCGGCGCGCCGTGATCCTCTATGTCCAGTCGCTGCTGGGCAAGCCGCTGGTGTGGGACAAGACGCAACATCGCTTCCCCGACATGGAGGAGCAGGCATGATCGGATCATCGGCCGATGGACGGCCGGTGCGCTTCTTTTTCATGCTGTGCATCGGCTGGACCGGCATGCGCCTGTTCGGCACGATCGCGTCGACAGCACCACTACCAGCGACAGTACCAACCCCGGCAAAAGGCAGTCGGATCGGCTCCCCCACTCGTCAGGAGCGCATGATCCCGATCATCCACAGAGCAGAGACAGCAATTTATTCTGGCAATAAGTGGCAACCCATCCGTGCGAGTTCGCCCTTCAAGCCAGTCCGGACCGCTTATGCCATCGCGCCACTATCGAACGCATGGTCGTTGAACTCTGGCGCCTCCAGACAAAGACCTCCCCTAGCCCGGCCCAAAGCCATGGAACCGCTTGCCATTTCGGTATCGACCATATCGCCCGTCGGTCATGATCGCTGGCAAGGCAGCGTCTGGCTGCTCTGGCGCTCCGGCGGTGGTTCTTCGGCAGACCTCGCCACGGTGGGGCGCCTCGGCGGGTCGCAGGCCGGGGCACGGATCGACTTCGACCTGATGCCCCGATCCTCGGGGCGCCTTGCCGCTTATGGTCGGGCCACGACGGCCCTCCAGTCGCCAGAAGCGCCCGAAACCGCGATCGGCCTGTCCTATCAGCCAGTACGCCATATTGCCGTCAGCCTCGCCGTCGAACGACGGATCGCGCTCGATACCCAGGCGCGCGACGCCTTCGCGCTGCTGCTCGTCGGCGGTTTTGGCCCCAAACCCGTGGCAGGACCGATCGAGGCCAGCCTTTATGCGCAGACCGGCATGGTCGGGCTGCACAAGCGCGACCTTTTCATCGACGGAAAATTCTCGCTGCTCGCGCCGGTCAAGGACAGCCCTCTGCGCGTTGGCCTCAGCCTTTCTGGTGGTGCGCAACCCGATGTCGAACGACTGGATATCGGCCCCGAAATCCAGTTTCGTCTGCCCCTTCCAGCGATCGCCGCACGCATCGGGATCGAATGGCGTGAACGTGTCGCCGGTCAAGCCAAACCGGCTTCCGGCTTGGCGGTCACACTCGCCGCCGATTTTTAACCTGCCGGCCATCTCCCGGCTTTCGCTCGGAGTCTTTTGTCTCTAACCCGATGGGGCATGGATCTATACCTGCCCATCGCCAATCTGTCGGTGAACGCCCTGGTCATCATCGGACTGGGTGGCGTCGTCGGCCTGTTGTCGGGCATGTTCGGCGTGGGTGGCGGCTTCCTCACCACGCCGTTGCTGATCTTCTATGGCATCCCACCCACGGTCGCGGCCGCCTCTGCCGCCAGCCAAGTGACCGGCGCCAGCGTATCGGGCGTCGTTACCCATATGTCCCGTGGCACCGTCGATTTCCGCATGGGCGGCGTACTGATCGCCGGCGGCGTGGTCGGCGCGGGCCTTGGCGTCCTCATCTTCCGCCTGCTCCAGTCGCTGGGGCAGATCGATACGGTGATCGGCATTCTCTATGTGCTGATGCTGGGCGGCATCGGATCGCTGATGGCGAAGGAGTCGATCCAGGCACTGATCGCGCTCAAGACAGGCAAGCGCATGCAGGCGCGCAAGCGCCGCCACCATCCGCTGGTCGCCGCACTGCCGATGCGCTGGCGCTTCTATCGCTCGGGCCTCTATATCTCGCCGCTGGCGCCGCTGCTGCTGGGCATGGCAACCGGCATCCTGACCATGTTGCTGGGCGTGGGTGGCGGCTTCATCCTGGTGCCGGCGATGCTCTATCTGCTCGGCATGAACACCCAGTCGGTGGTCGGCACGTCGCTGTTTCAGATCCTGTTCGTCACCATGGCGACGACGATGATGCACGCGATGACGACCAAGGCGGTCGATCTGGTGCTGGCCATGCTGCTGCTGATCGGCAGCGTCACCGGCGCGCAGGTCGGCACCCGGCTGTCGATGACGATCCGCCCCGAATATCTGCGCATCCTGCTCGCCGCGATCGTGCTGCTGGTCGCCGCGCGCATGGCGCTGGGGCTGGGCTGGCGGCCCGACGAAATCTTCACGATCGACGTGAAATGAGGATATCCCGCCTCATCCTGCCGGCCCTGGCGCTGCTGCTGAGTGCCGCGGACGAACCGCAACTGGTGCCCGATGTGTCGCAGCGCGAGGTCGAGATCCAGTACAGCTTCACCGGCGCGGACCTGCTGCTGTTCGGCGCGATCGTCTATCCCGACGGTCGGCGTCCGGACAAGCCGGCGGACATCGTCGTCGTGCTGAAGGGCCCCGAACAGTCGATCACCATGCGCGAGAAGCAGAAGGTCGCCGGCATCTGGGTCAATGCCGACCGCGCCCGCTTTCGCTCTGCGCCCAGCTTCTACGCCATGGCCTCCTCCCGACCGATCGCCCAGATCGTCGATGAACGCACGGCGGCGATTTACGAACTGGGCGTCGACAAGCTGCAACTCTCCCCCTCATCGCTCAACGACAGCGCGGAGCTGGACCGATTCCAGGCTGGCCTGGTCGATCTGCGCCAGCGCAACGGCCTGTTCGTTGAACGCCCCGGCACAGTGGAGATCAGCGACGGCGTGCTCTATCGCGCCCGTCTGCCGCTTTCGGCCCGTGTGATCGTGGGCGATTATACCGCCGAAACCTTCCTGGTGCAGGATGGCCGCGTCGTGGCAGCGGCCGTGCGCGACATCCATATTCGCAAATCGGGCTTCGAACAGTTCATGGCCGTCGCGGCCGAACGCTGGTCGTTCCTCTATGGCCTGACCGCCATCGCCCTGGCCGTCGGCATGGGCTGGGCCGCCGGCGCAGTCGCCCGCCGGATCTGATCGGCCGCCTCTCTAAAAGTTCATCTTCCAGCCACGCTACCGCAGGCCGTCATGGACCATATCGGTCGTGCCACCTCCCCTCCCCCTTGGGTGGCACGAAACAGGCCAGCTTGGACCAGCTGGCCGAACGGTCGGAACGCGTGGGTCTTGTTCCGACCGCTCACAGCCCGGCACGTCGGTCTCCTCCCGACGTGCCGGGCGCTCGGGTCTATCGAGGAGACGGCATGATGGCGCGCAGCGGCAAGAGCATCCGATATATCCTGCCCATCCTGATCCTCGCTCTGCTGGCAGCGGCCTTCCAATGGCTCGGCTATCTGGGTGGCGACCCCTTTTCCCTCTCCCGCCCACAGGGCTATCGGCCGGGCCATGGCACCCCGGTCGCGATCATCCTGTCGGGTGACATGGGCATGAAGGTCGGCATGGGGCCGGGCATCATGGCACGCCTGACGCGAGACGGCCTGCCGACCGTCGGCGTCAATTCGCTGACCTATTTTCGCAAGACCCGCAGTCCGGCAGAGGCCACCGCACTGATCAGCCAGGCCCAGGCCCTGGCCCACGGCATCGATCCCGCCGCGCCGGTCATCCTGATCGGCCAGTCCTTCGGCGCCGACATGGCGCATGTCGGCCTTGCCGCGCTGCCCCCCGCGCAACGCCATGCCATCGCCATGGTCGCACTGGTCGTGCCAGGCGCCACGGTCGAATATCGCGCTTCACCCGGTGAGATGTTCACCTTTGCCATGACGGAGGCGGACGCCCTGCCGACCGCGCGCAAGCTCGACTGGGCGCCTTTGCTCTGCGTCCATGGACAGGAGGAAGCGGCTAGCCTGTGCCCATTGCTGCACCAGCCCAATGTGCAGACCGTCGCGCTGCCGGGCGGGCATCCATTGCACCATGATGTCGATGCGCTCTACCATGTCCTGCACGCGGCCTTCGCCCGGCAGGGATTGATCCGGAAGACCTGACCCATGCATCACGCCCTGCGCCTGTTCCTTGCCGGCATCAGCCTGATCATCGCCGTTCCGGCGATGGCGGCCGATCCGGTGCTGGGTTCCTGGATCAATCCGCGCGGCAGCGTCACGGTCACGACCGGCGCCTGTCAGGACAGATTGTGCGGCTGGGTCAGCCACGCCAATGCCGAGGCGCTGGCCGATGCCAGCGATGCCGGCATCCCGCATCTGGTCGGCACCACCCTGTTGCAGGATTATCGCCCCAAGGGACCGGGCCATTGGGCCGGGCGGGTCTATGTGCCCGACATGGGCCGCACCTTCTATTCCACCATCGACCAGCAGGGGCCGGACCAGCTGAAGATTTCCGGCTGCATCCTGGGTGGGCTTTTCTGCCGCAGCCAGCTCTGGCACCGGGTCAAGACGGGGTAGCGACAGATGGGGGCCATGACATATTTGCGCCGTTACCAGACGCCCTTGTCGGTCGGGCTTGTGGTGCTGCTCGCCGCGCTCGGCTTCGTCGCGCTCTACCATCTGCTGCACGATGTGCATGTGCGCGACATCCGCGCGGCCTTTCATGCACTTGGCCCGACAGCCCTGATCCCCGCCCTGCTGCTGACCGGGATCAGCTATGTCACGCTTACCTTCTACGACGTGCTGGCGCTGCGCTCGATCGGCCGCCCCTTGCCCTATGGCACGGCGGCGCTCGCTTCCTTCACCAGCTATACGCTCAGCCATAATCTGGGCCTGTCGCTGCTGACCGGCGGATCGGCGCGCTACCGCATCTACAGCGCGGCGGGGCTGGGTGTTGCCGATGTAGCGCGGGTGGTCGCGATCGCTGGCGCCACCTTCTGGGGCGGCGTCCTGACGCTGGCGGCGGCCATGCTGGTCTGGCGGCCGGAGACGCTGTCGATGGGCGATGTCCGCCTGTCCGCGCCAATGCTGCGTTTAGCGGGCAGCCTGACCCTCACGGCCATCATCGGCCTGATCCTCTTTGCCGGCCGGCAGGGACGGATGCTGCATTTTGGCCGCATGTCGCTGCCGCTGCCGCCTGCCTCGCGCATATTCTGGCAGATCGGCATCGGTGTGATCGATCTCGCCGCGGCCAGCGCTGCGCTGTTCGTCCTGGTGCCCGGCGTCGGCCTGCACGCCTGGCCTGCCTTCTTCCTGGGCTATGCGCTCGCCATCGTCGCCGTGCTGCTGACCCATGTGCCCGGCGGCGTCGGCGTGTTCGAACTGGTGATGCTCGCCGCCCTGCCCGGCGTGGACCGGCCGCAACTGGTCGCCGCGCTGCTCGCCTATCGACTGGTCTATTATATCCTGCCGCTGCTGATCGCGGTCGGCATCATCGTTGCGCAGGAGGGCTGGCGCTGGCGGCAGCCGTTGCGGCGTACCCTGCGCGGCCTGCAGGCCGTCACGACCGGCCTGGCACCGATCATGACGGCAGCGCTCGTCTTCCTGGGCGGCGCCATCCTGCTGGTATCGGGTTCGCTCCCGGCCATCCCGCACCGGGTCGCGGCCCTCAACAGCGTCGTACCCCTCCCCTTCCTCGAAGCCTCCCACATGGCCGGCAGCCTGGTCGGCGCGGCGCTGCTGATCCTGTCGGCCGGCCTCTATCGGCGGCTGGACGGGGCCTTCTGGCTGACCCGCATCCTGCTGCTGGCCGGCGCAATCTTCTCGCTGCTCAAGGGGCTGGATTATGAGGAAGCGGCGGCGATGCTGCTGATCGCCGCGCTGCTGCAATGGGCGCGCCCGGCCTTCTATCGTCGGACCCAGCTCATCGCCGACGCCTTCACCCCTGGCTGGCTGGCGACGGTCGCGGTGGTTCTGGCCCTGTCGGTCTGGATCGGCTTCTTCGCCTACAAGCATGTCGAATATCAGAACGACCTCTGGTGGCATTTTGCCGCCCGCGCCGATGCCTCGCGTTTCCTGCGCGCCAGCCTGGCCGTTGCCGTCCTGCTGATCGGCGTGGCGCTCTGGCGCCTGCTGCGCCCGGCCGCGACCATTCCCGCCTTGGCCAGCAATGCCGCCGTCCCGCCGGAGGCTGCGCTGGCGCTGGCCGAACGCACCGACGCCAATCTTGCCTATATCGGCGACAAGCGCTTCCTGGTGTCGGATGGCGGCACCTGTTGCCTGATGTACCAGATCAGGGGGCATAGCTGGATCGTCATGGGCGATCCGATCGGCACCCGGAGCGAATGGGCCGACCTGCTCTGGCGGCTGCGCGAACAGGCCGACGCCGCGCAGGGGCGGCTGCTGCTCTACCAGATCAGTCAGGACATGCTGCCGCTGGCGATCGAACTGGGTCTGCAGATCGTCAAATATGGCGAGGAGGCGCATGTCGATCTGGCCGGTTTTACGCTGGACGGCCCGGATGCCAAGCCGCTGCGCTATGCCGAGCGGCGCGCGGCGCGGGAGGGTGCCAGTTTCGAGATCATCCCCGCCGCCATGCTGGACAAGGAAATGGACCGGCTGGCCGAGATTTCGGCCCATTGGCTCCAGGCCAAGGGGCACAAGGAAAAATGCTTCAGCGTCGGCCGGTTCGATCGCGCCTATATGGCGCGGTTCGACTGCGCCGTGGTGCGGCAGGAGGGCAAGATCGTCGCCTTCGCCAATATCTGGGCCGCGGCCGACCGATCCGAACTGTCGGTCGACCTGATGCGCCATGACGAGGACGCCCCTTATGGCACGATGGATTTCCTCTTCATCCACCTGATGCTGTGGGGCAAGGAACAGGGCTATCGCTGGTTCAACCTGGGACTTGCGCCCTTGTCCGGCCTCGAAGCTCGTCGCCTCGCCCCGCTCTGGTCGAAGCTGGGCGCCCTGCTCTACCAGCATGGCAATGCGCTCTATGGCTTTGAGGGGCTGCGTGCCTACAAGGACAAGTTCGGGCCGGAGTGGGAACCCCGCTTCGTCGCCGGGCCGCAGGGCCTGTCCTTCGGCCGGGCGCTGCTCGATCTTCAGGCACTGATCGCCGGATAGCCATTGCGCGGTGGATGCATCCCGCGATAGCGCTGGGCGATGCACGCCATCCATCATATCGCCATCATCGGGTCCGACTATGCCCGGTCCCGCTATTTCTATGTCGACATTCTCGGCTTTGCCGTGCTCAACGAGGTCTATCGCGCCGAGCGGGACAGCTGGAAATGCGATCTGGCCGTCGGCGGCGCGCAGATCGAGCTTTTCTCCTTCCCCAATCCGCCACCGCGCCCCTCGCGCCCGGAAGCCTGTGGCCTGCGCCACCTTGCCTTTGCCGTCAGCGACCTGGATGCGGAGGTCGCCCGGCTCGAAAGCCATGGCGTGGCGTGCGAGCCCGTGCGGATGGACGAATATACCGACCGGCGCTTCACCTTCTTCGCCGACCCCGACGGACTGCCGCTGGAGCTTTACGAAGAAGAGGTCCGCGCCATTTGACAGCATCAGGCCATGGCCCTTAGGTAACCGGTATCAATAATCGGGAGAGGGTCATGGCAGTCAGCCGACGGGACGCATTGCTGGCGACGGCTTCGGCGGCGCTGGCGGGTGGTTTGAGCGAGGCGCGGGCGGCGCCCCCTGCCCCACCGGCCACGCCTGCCCCCGCGCCCGACTGGCGGCGCGGCTTCGACAATCAGCGCGTCGCCGACCTGGGCGACGGCCGCTTCCTCAATCCGCTGATCGCGGGCGACCATCCCGATCCCACCATCCTGAAGGATGGCGCGGATTATTACATGACCTTCTCGACCTTCGATTCCTATCCGGGCCTCATCATCTGGCATTCGCGCGACCTGGTGAACTGGCGGCCGGTCGGCCCGGCGCTGCACAAGAATATCGGATCGGTCTGGGCGCCTGAACTGTGCAAGCACAAGGGCCGCTATTATCTCTACATCCCGGTCAAGGCGTCTCCCAACACCAGCTATGTGATCTGGGCCGACCGGATCGAGGGGCCGTGGAGCGATCCGATCGACCTGCATCTGCCCAACCATATCGATCCGGGCCATGCGGTGGGCGAGGATGGATCGCGCTGGCTGTTCCTGTCGGGCGGCGACCGGGTGCGCCTGACCGACGATGGCCTGGCGACCGTCGGCCAGCCCGAACATGTCTATGACCCCTGGCACTATCCCGACGACTGGGATGTCGAGGGTTTCTCGCCCGAAGGCCCCAAGATTTTGCGCCATAAGGACTGGTTCTATCTGGTGACCGCCGTTGGCGGCACCGCCGGGCCACCGACCGGCCATATGGTGATCGCCGCCCGGTCGCGGTCGATCCATGGACCGTGGGAAAATTGCCCGGCCAACCCGATCGTGCGCACCGTCGACCGCGCCGAAAAATGGTGGTCGCGCGGCCATGCCACCCTGGTCGAGGGACCGGATGGCAGCTGGTGGTCGGTCTATCATGGCTATGAAAATGGCTATTGGACATTGGGGCGGCAGACGTTGCTCGACCCGGTCGAATGGACGGCGGATGGCTGGTTCCGCATGACCGGCGGCGACCTGTCGCAACCGATCGCCAAGCCGAGGGGCGGCCAGGCCGGGCCGCATGGCCAGACGCTGTCGGATGATTTCAGTTCGCTGCACCTGGGATCGCGCTGGAATTTCTTCAAACCGGCGCCGCAGGAGGCGCAGCGGGCGCGGGTCGAGAACGGATCGCTGATCCTGAAGGCCAGCGGCACCGCGCCGTCCAGTTCGTCGCCACTGCTGCTGGTGGCCGGCGACCAGGCCTATCAGTTCGAATGCACGATCGAGATCGCGCCGGGTGGCGTCGCCGGCCTTCTCCTCTTCTATGACGAACAGTTGTATTGCGGGCTGGGCTTCGACCAGGAGCGGTTCGTCACCCATCAATATGGTATAGAGCGCGGCCGCCCCGCCAATCCCCATGGCCGCCGGATGCGGATGCGCGTCACCAACGACCGGCACATCATCCGCTTTCACATCAGCGGCGATGACGGCAGGAGCTGGACACGCTTCGACCGGGGGATGGAAGTGTCGGGCTATCACCATAATGTGCGCGGCGGCTTCCTGATGCTGCGCCCCGGCCTCTATTCTGCCGGTGCGGGTGAAGCGCGCTTCACCGACTTCCGTTTTCGCGCACTCTAGGCCGATTGGGGCCGACACGGGACGCGACAGTCGAAGTTCACAGTGTCGTGCGGGCTATTTCGGGCCAATGCGCCTGTGATGCACCCACGACGCGCCGGTCATGCGCCTGTGACGCGACAGTGGCGGGGGAAACGGGTCACGCCCGCGCGCCTTCGACGCGACACCAAGGCGACAGTGAAGCGACAGCCACGCGACAGGCGGGTGGTCTGGCGAGGAGATGGGGCGGCTCTTGCATCCCCAAGGGTAAATCAGAGAAGGGGCGAGTAGGAAAGCCGGGGCAGTTGCGCGAAAGCTCACCCCGCTGCGATTGGCGCGCTGCGCGCGCCAGTCTCGCTTCCCCTCCCGCCAGCGGGAGGGGAACGACAAGCCCCGGCCCTAGGCCTTGGCTGGCGCGCGGCTGCGCAGCAGCGCGAGCAGCAGGCCGATGCCACCGGCAAGCAGCAGCAGGTCGACCAGCAGCCCCTGCCTGCCCGCCAGCAGTGGGGCGCCGTGAAGCAGCGCCACCGCCAGCAGGCCAGCGACCAGCGCCCATTGCAGACCGCGAGACAGACGCGGACCGGGCAGCGCCTTCGCCATACCTGCGGCCAGCACCGACAGGATGGTGAGGCCCAGCCAGACCAGCGGCAGCGGCGCTTGCGGCAGGGCGAAGGCCAGAACGGCGGTGAGGACGAGGATGACCGGCTGGCCCCAGCAGATCGCCGCCCAGATCCGTTCCCATTGCGGCACGGGCCGGCCGCGATCGCGGCGGCGGGCCAGCCAGATGGTCACGCCGCTGGAGGTAACGATGCACAGCGCAATGCCGAGCAGGCCATAGGCGATCCGCACGGGCAGCCCGCCGAACCAGCCGAAATGCAGCTGGCCGATGCCGCTCAGCATCCGGGTGCCGGCGACCAGATCCTGCGGCTGTTCCTGATGGAGCAGTTGCCCGCGCGCATCATATTGCACCTCATCCTGCTGTGTCAGCAAGTGCGACCGGCCGCTGTGGATCGAGATGCGCATGTCGGCGCGGCCGGGCCGTTCGACCATGATATTGTCAGCAACGGCCGCCGGCGCGCGGGCGCGGGCATCGGCGATCAGCCGGGCGATATCGGGAATGGGCATGGCGCGCGCATCAACCTTGGGCGGCGGATCGAGGAAGAGTTCATAGACCTTCCCCATGTCGCCGCGATAGAGCAGCATGGCCAGCATCGCGACGATGATGGTGCTGAGGCCCAGCAGCGCGCCGGTTAGCGCCAGGGTGAAGTGAAAGGGCAAGGCCCAGATGCCGAGGCGATTGTGCAGATCCGCCTCCTGCAGCCGGCGCGAACCGCCCAACCGCAGATGGAAGGCATCGCGCAGGACGCGCGGATGCGCCAATATGCCCGACACCAAAGAGGAGAGCAGCGCCACGCCGGTCAGGCCGACGATGAACTGCCCCCAACTGCGCGGCAGATGCAGGTTGATATGGAGGTGGATCAGGAATTCGGTCCAGACCGCTTCGAGATCGGACAGCGCACCATCGGCCGCCACGCCCCATTTATGTTCATAGGTCGCGCTGAAGGCCGTGAGGCTGGCGCCATCCTGTTTCGCAGTGGGCAGCGACAGATAGAGGGTGGTGTCGGCCGGCGCGCGTCTGGCCGCTTCGGCGATGGCGCGGGCGGCAGAGGCATCCGACAGGCTGGTCACCACCGGCGTCGCCGGCACTTCCCATCGCTCCAGATCGGGTGCGAACACCGCGACCGTGCCGGTCAGGCAGACGATATAGATGATCGCGGCAAAGGCGAGGCCCAGCACCGAATGGCTGCTGAGCACAGATCGCACCGTTTCGGGCGACAAGGGCCAACGCCATTTCTTTGCCCGGCTGTTGGTCTGGACGCTCTGGTCGTTCATGCGGCCCCTCCCAAGGCGGCGAGGCCGAAGCCGATGATGCTGGTGCCGACCAGCACGGCGGTCGCGCGGAGCAGGCGACGGTCCGCCAGGGTCCAGGTCATGGCCAGCCCCCAGAGGATCGGAAGCAACAGGCCGCCGAGCACGATCCGGGTGCGCGGATCACCGGGCAGATAGACCGTAACGCAAAAGGCGACCCCCATCGCCGCCGTCATGCCGAGCGGCCCGGCGAGCAAGGCGCGGAGCACCCCGCGCCAGAAGCGGCCCGGTTCCTCCAGCGGCTCGGGCGCGACATCGCCATCGCGCACCCGTGCCGCCTTGCGCCGGACCCGGCCGAACCAGATGATGGCGAGCGCGCCGATCCCCTCCATCGCCAGTCCCAAGGCCAGCCCCTTGACCGGCCCGATCAGCAGGAAGGCAGCGACCAGCAGGCCGATCAATACGCCCCATCCCGCCAGCAGCAGGCCAAGCACGGAGCGGTCCCGCCGCACCCAGGAGCGGCGCAACAGGGCAGCGCCCAGGGCGCCGCCGGCGATGAGCAGCAGGCTGGCGAGCGTGATCACCAATGGACGCTCGCGCCGACGCCGACGGTCTGGGGTTCGCCCAGGATCGCCTGATGAATCGCGGCATATTGGTACTGCATATAATCCTCGTTGAGGATGTTGCGGGCGAAGACGAACAGCGACCAATGATCGGTCTCATAACCGATCTTGCCATTGACGACCGTGCGGCCGCCGACCTTGTACTGGCCCTGATCCTGACCGACGCCGGTGAAGACCGACGACCGGTAATTGGCGTTGAGATTGGCGACGAAGCCCGGCCCGAACTGCGCATTGACGCCGCCCGACAGGGTCCAGCGCGGCGCATAGGGGAATTGGGTGTCGGTAAGATCAACCGTGCTGGTCGCCCCGGCGGGCAGGACGAAGTCGGTGAATTTGGTGCGGACATGGCCGACCGAGCCATAGAGATCAATGCCGCGCGCGATAGTGGCATTCGCTTCCACCTCGAACCCGTAAAGATGCGATCCTGCCGCGTTCACCGTGTTGTAATCATAGGCATTCTGGCCGAAATAGGCGGTGACCTGCTGGTCCTTCCACGTCATGTAGAAGGCATTGGCATTGAGCGTCAGGCGCCCGTCGAGCCATTTGGAGCGCAGCGAGCCTTCATAATTCCAGCTATATTCCGGGTCATAGGCGACCAGCAGGGCGCGGGCCGGGTTCTGGCTGGAGCCGCCCGAGCGATAGGCGCGCTGGACGGTGAAGGCGGTGGTGAGGTCCGGCGTCCAGTCCATGCTGATCCCGGCCTTGGGCAGGAAGGCGTTGAAGCTGCGGCTGTTGGACGCCAGCGGCGAAGAAGCATCATCGACCAGCCCCAGAACGCCCTGGTTGATCAGCGAAATGATCGGGGCATAGGCCGCGCCGAGGAAATTGGCATCCGGCAGCGTGCCGTTGAAGGTCGCCACGGTTTGCGCAGCATAGCGGTTGCGCTCATGATCGTAGCGGAAGCCGCCGATCAGGGTCAGCCGGTCGGTCAGCTTGAAACGGGCGTCGCCGAACAGCGCCATCGTCTCCACCTTTTCGGGCTGGTCGGCCGAATAGGCGACCGGGATGACCGGCAGTTGTGCCGCATAGGCATTGCTGAGGAAAGTCGCCTGCGCCGCAGTCGCGCCATTGGCGCGCAGCAGGGCGGCGATGGTGGCGGTCGGCGTATCGATGTTCACTCGGCTATTCTGGTCGATGCTGCCGGTGCGGCGATAATACCAGGCGCCGAGCAGGCCGCTCAGCCGTTCGCCATCATAGTTGAGGCGCATTTCCTGGGTCAGGGTGCGGTAATTATAGCGATTGTCGATCGCCTGGATATCCTGCGGCGTGCCGTCGGTATCGATCACCGAATGGACGCGCGAGCGGTTCCAGGAGGTGACGCTCGACAGTTTCAGCCCCTGGGCCAGCGGATAGCTGATGTTGAAGACGGCAAGGTCGCTGTCGATCTTGCCCCGGCTGGGCTGGTCGCCCGTGGCGATACGGTGATTGAAATAATTGGGCACGTCGGTGCGGGCATATTCGTAGAGATAGCCGCCGTCGCGCCGGACGCGATTATAGCTGGCGACTGCCTCCAGCCCCGGAATGGCCTGGGGCGTCCATTTGATCTTGCCGCGCAGATTGAGCGATTCCAGCGCGTCGCTATATTCGTCGCGGGTGACATTGTAGATGAGGCCGCGATCGTTGCGGCGCTCGGCCGACAGGCGGATGCCCAGTTCATCCTTGATGATCGGCCCGCCGATCGCGGCGGAGAAGGTGCGATCATCATATTCGCTCCACAGCACGCGCGCGTCACCGCCCCAGCGGGTCAGCGAGGGATCCTTGCTGGTGATGACGATGCCGCCGGCCAGCGCATTGAGGCCCTGGATGGTCGATTGCGGGCCACGCAGCACTTCCACCTGCTGCACATCCCACAGGTCGGTCGGGCCGCCATAAAGCGCCCATTTGGGCACCGGCGCGCCATCGACATAGACGCTGGCGGCGTCTGCCTGCCCGCCCGCGCCGACGCCGCTGTTGCTGATGCCGCGGATGGTGAAGCCCGACGAACCATAGGTTTCGGACAGGTTGGCGGTGCGGTTATAGACGTCCTGGATGGTGATCAGCGCCTCGCGCTCGATCGTCTCGGGCGTGACAACGGCGATGCTGGTCGGGGTCTGCTGCAGGGTGCGGGCGCTCTTTTCGCCGGTGACGATGATGTCGGCGCGAGCCTGGTCCATATCGGCATCCGGCGCCTGCCCCGCCAGCGCTGGGCTGGCCAGGGCAGCACCGGCCAGTGCGACGATCGCCGCCCCGGAAAAGAAGAAAGACGACCGCACCATATAATCCCCCAAATATTCTTGGCGGCGCCATATTTGAGAACGCTAACGCGAGTCAATGTCATTATATGAATGGACTATTGCTGTCGTCTGCCCGGCACCGCCCCTGCCCCACCGCCGGCCCAAGAAAAAGGGCCAGCCACCTCGTGCAGAAGGCGGCTGGCCCGTGACGGCGCGACCCGAAGGGAGGATTACATTTTCACGCGCGCGCCGAACTGGAAGGTGCGGCCGAAATGGTTGTACTCATAGTTGCGATTGGCATCGAGGTCGGTGTAGCGGCCGCGATATTCATCGGTCAGGTTGATGCCGTCGAGAGTGAATTCCAGCCAGTCGGTCGCCTTGTAACGGACCGAGGCATCGACATTGACGGTCGAATTATAGCCTTCGAAGACGTTGCCGGTGCCGCTGTTCTGGTCGCTATAAGGCCCGCGATAGCTGGCCGAGACGCGCGCGCTGAAGCGGTTGTCGTCATAATAGAGGGTGCCGTTATAGGCCCGCTTCGACACACCGAACAACGTGTTCTCCCGCGCGACATTGACCAGGCCGCCACCCGGCACGACCGCCGGCCCCGACACATTATAGGTGGCGTTGGAGTCGATGAAGGTCGCGTTGGCCAGGATGCCGAAATGCTTGAAGATCCCCGGCAGGAAGGTGAAGGGCAGTTGCAGCGCGATTTCCGCCCCCTTCAGCGAAGCGCCGGTGCCGTTGACGGTGGTCGCGATGGTCCAGATCGGTTCCGCCTGCAGCGCCGGATTGAGCGCGGCGGGCGAGGAACTGACCAGCACCGAAGCCGGCAGGCCGGTTTCCGCGAAGGTCGCGTTGGAAATGGTCGCGGCGACCGGGAAACTCTGCACATCCTTCTTGAACAGGGCGACCGAGAAGAGCGACTGGGGCGCGTAATACCATTCGACCGCGAGGTCATAGGCGGTCGCGCGATAGGGATTGAGATAGGGGTTGCCGTAGCTGACGCGATACTGGAAGCCGTCGGCCGAACCACCCGGCGTCAGGCTGCCCAGCGTCGGGCGGGTCATCACATCGGCCACCGCCGCGCGAATGACCAGCTTGTCGGTCGGGAACAGGGCCAGGTTGGCGGCCGGCAGCCAATCCTCATAGCTGCGCTTGATCGTCACCGGGATGCCGCCATTGAGGCCGGTCGAGCGCTGGTCGGTCTTGGCATAGCGCATGCCCGCGTTCAGCGCATATTCGAGGCCGAACAGGTCGCCCTTGGCATCGAACTGGAAATAGCCGCCGGTCACTTCCTCGCGCACCGACCGGTTGTTGCCGACGTCGAGCGCCAGCGCGCGGTCATAGAGTTTGGTATAGGCGGTCGCCGCGTCCAGATTGGGGATCAGCCACTGGGTGGTGGTGCCTGACGGCTGGCCCGCCTTGCCCAGGGTGAAGAGTTCGCTCAATTCCGGCGTGGCCTGGAAGCCATAGACCGCGCTCGGGCCGAACAGGCTGGTCGGCGAGCAGGTGATGGTGCCCAGCACCAGATCCTTGCCGCCATTGCCGCAGACGGCGGTATCGCGCTGATAGCCGACGGTCTTGAAGTCGAACCGGCGCCACATCGAACCGACCTTCACGGTCAGCCCCTCCGCCGCGTCCCATTCGGTGCGCAACTGCGCGGTCTTGAAGCGGTTGGTGGTGTTGGACGGACGGTCGCGGATTTCGGCGAGCTGGAAATTGGCCGGATCGGTCACGCTGGTGCCGAAGGTCAGCTTGGGATGCTTCATGTCGCTATAGTCATAGCTATAGCCCTGGGCGTCGCGATCATCGAAGACCACCGTGGTTTCGACCGGAATGTCGGCGTTGGACTTGGACAGGCCGCCCAGCAGGGTGAAGCGGAACTTGTCCGTCACATCCTGGTCCCAGGTGCCGCCGACCTGATAAAATTCGGTGCTGGACTTGCGCAGATAATGTTCGGTGCGGACCCAGGCATCGTTGAGCGTGGCCGAGATCATGTTGCCATTATCGTCATAGACCGGATTGACGACATTGATCGACCGCTCGTTGGAGCGCAGCAGCACTTCGCCCCACTTCTCCTCGCGGGTTTCCTTGAAGCGCGAATAGAGGCCGTCGATCGAGATCTTGGTCGCGTCGGTCGGCGCGAACTGGACCGATCCGGTCAGGCCCAGCCGCTCGCGATCATGGCGCACCTCGCCATAGCGCGGGATGCGCGGGTGGAAGGACAGCGCGGCATCGTTACAGGCTGCGCTTGGGATATAGGAACCGCCCGAATTGGGCTGGGTGAAGCAGGCCGTGCCATCGACATTGTCGAAGCGGGCCTGGGCCCAGCGCACGCTGTTATTGCCCAGTTCCTTGGTATCGAGCGTCGAATAGGCGGCCGACAGGGCGACGCCGAAGCGGCCGTCGGCCGATTTCCAGGATGCGATGCCGGCCAGACGCGGCCCCCAATTCTTGGCCAGGTCATTGTAGGAAGCGGTCGCCGAACCGACGAGGGTCAGCCCCTCCTTGCCACCGAGCGGATTGCCGGTGTTGAGATCGACCACGGCGCCAAGCGAGCCTTCGTCCAGCGAGGCTTCGGCGGTCTTGTGGACGACCAGCGAGCTGAACAGCTCGGACGCGAAGACGTTGAAATCGAAGGAGCGATCGCGGTTCGAGCTGGCACCATCGGTCGAGGTGGCGACCGTTTCCAGCCCGTTGACGCGCACGCGGGTGAACTGCGCGCCTAGGCCGCGCACGGTGATCGCGCGCCCTTCGCCGCCGTCACGCTGGATCGAGATGCCGGGGATACGCTGCAGGGATTCGGCGAGATTCTGGTCGGGGAACTTGGCGATATCCTCCGCCACGATCGCGTCGACCGAACTGACCGACTGACGCTTGAGGTTGATCGCCGCGCCCAGCGACTGGCGGAAACCGGTGACGATGATGTCGGATTCCTGGGCTGCGGCACCCGCCTGCCCCTGATCCGGCGCAACCGTGGCGTCGCCCTGCACGGACTGGGCCTGGGCATTTTGGGCCTGAGCGGCGGAAACGCAGGCGATGGCGCATGCCAGGGTCGAGGCTGCGGACAGCCATTTCCGGGCGGACGAAGCCTGTACGAACGCAATCATAGAAACATCCCTCCATATTTCCGCCACGCCTCTTTGGGGGTGCGGCCCGATGTTGTCCCCTTGAAGACACCGGTGTCAGAAACTTGTGACCCGACTGCGGATCAATGTCAATGATCATTGCGGCAATTATGTCTGAAGCGGCCGAGTCAGCGCTCGCGGCGATTTTCCGCGCCCTCCTGTCGAAAAAGCGTCCATATCGAGCCATTTTGCACCGCAATATGGGCCACATGGCGCATAATGGCGGAGCGCAGCCCGCGCCTTCGCCTCGTTGCCACAATGACTGCAAACAGATTCGACACCGGTGTCAAATTGCTTGCATCATCGCCGTCACGGTGCAAGTCTGGCCAGGAGAGGAGCTTTCGGAAGCATGAAAATAGCCGCCAGACTGATCGCCCTGCCGCTTGCCGGCCTTGCCCTGATCCCCCTGCCCGCAACTCTATCCGCCACCCCGGCCCGGACCAGCACATCCAACGCACAGGCCGCGTTTCCGGACGCCGTCGGCTGGGCATCGACCACGCCCGGCGGCCGGGGCGGCCGCATCATCCGCGTGACCACGCTGGCGGCCGATGGCCCCGGCAGCCTGAAGGCGGCGCTGGAAGCAAAGGGCCCGCGCATCGTCGTGTTCGAGGTCGGCGGCGTCATCGACATGGCGCGCCAGACCATCACCATCCGCGAACCCTATCTGACCATTGCCGGCCAGACCGCCCCCTCCCCCGGCATCACCCTGATCCGGTCGGGCATCGACATCGCCACCCATGACGTGATCATGCGCCATATCCGCGTGCGCACCGGGGTGGACGACCAGCCGCTGCTGAGCGGATGGGAGGCGGATGCCATGTCGGTGGTCGGCGGCCATGACATCATCGTCGACCATTGCAGCTTCACCTGGGCAATCGACGAGAATATGTCGGCATCCGGCCCGCGCTTCAACGGCAAGACGCCCGACGAATGGCGCGCCAACACGGCGCACAACATAACCTTTTCCTATAATCTGGCGGCCGAGGGGCTGGCCAATGCCAGCCATCCCAAGGGCGAGCATAGCAAGGGCACGTTGATCCACGACAATGCGACCAACATCCTGATTTATCGCAACATCTACGCCCATAATGTCGAGCGCAACCCGCTGCTGAAGGGCGGCGTCCATGCCGCCGTGGTCAACAACATCATCTACGATCCGGGCGAGCGCGGCGTGCATTACAACCTGATGGCGCTGGAATGGGGCGAACATCCCTATCAGAATGGCAAGCTGGCGGCGGTCGGCAATGTCATGCGCGGCGGCGTATCGACGGCGACCGGCCTGCCCTTCCTGACCTTGGGCGGCGACGGCGACCTGGAATATTATGGCAAGGACAATCTGGCCGTCGACAAGTTCGGCAAGCCATTGCCGATGTTCGGCCGCTATGGCGAGACCAAGGCCAGGCTGATCGAGACGCAGACGCCGCCGACCTGGTGGCAGGGGCTGGACGTTCTACCGGTGCGCGATGTCGAGACCCATGTGCTATGGCGCGCGGGCGCCCGCCCCTGGGACCGGGATGCCGATGATCTGCGGGTGCTGTTCTTCGTCGCCGAAGGGCGCGGCGAGATCATCGACAATGAGAAGCAGGTGGGCGGCTATCCCAAGTTCGCGCCGACCCGCGCGCCCTTTGTCGAGGGCGACTGGAACCTCGACACGATGGAGCCGAAATCGGGCCGCTATCCCGGCCAGAAGGACGAGACAACCGAACATCTGTCGGACCGCGACAAGATGATGCGACAGGAGCCAAAGCCATGAGCCTGATGCTGTTGCTGGCGGCCGCTGCTGCCCCGCCGATGGTGGTCGTCGACGAGCGCGAGGTGATGCGCGACGAGCCGCCGCCCCATGGCGAGATCGGCATGTCGACCGCCTATCGCATCAGCGACGCCGTGCCGCAGCCGCGCAGCATGGAATTCCGCAAGCGCGTACTGCATGTCGGCGCGGCGATCGGCGTCCATCTAATCGCCCATGACGAGGTCTATTATGTCCTGTCGGGCGAAGGCGTGGTGACATCCGACGGCGTGGAAAAGCCGCTGACACCGGGCATGGCCGCCTATCTCTACAAGGATGCCAAGGTCGGCATCCGGCAGATCGGCAAGGAACCGCTGGCGCTGATCATCAGCTATCCGGTGGCTCACTGACCCGACATGTTACCAGGCGCGCGGCACATTGCCGATGCGCTTGGCGACATCGGCCTCGATCGCGTTGAGTTCGGCCTGGCTGAGCACACCCGACAGCATCAGCCGGCGCATCAGTTCATCGACAAGGGCAGCGAGAAAATGCAGCTCGCCGCGTTCCGAGACATAATCCACATCCTGCGTATCCATGCGGTTCCTCCAACTGCATGGGCGGACTCAACGCGCCCACCCCCTTTTGGTTGCGGCCCGGCAACGAACGGCGTTCAACTGCCGGGCTGGATATAGGGGACGCGAGCGAAGAGTTCCCGCTCCCAGCCGCGCGGATCGCTTTCCACATGGCTGTCGAGATCGACGATCATCGTCTGGCGCCGGTCCAGCCGATATTGCGGCCAGGGCGCCATTCCGCTGCCATTGGGATCACCGCGCCGAGCGAAGGCCAGGAAACGCTGCATCAGCGCGCGCGACGCAGCCTGGGCACCTGCGCCCGTGCCGGTGAAGCTGCCCGGCGCATCGAGCGTGCCGAAGGCGAGCGCGATATCCATGGTGTGCGGCGCGCCGCGTTCGGGCTGGGTCGGCGAGGCGAAATCCACCTGATAGACCCAGGTCGGCGCATCGGCGCGGGCCCGCGCCTCCGCCTCAAGCACCTGACCCGGCCAGCTGCGCCCAGCCGTGGTCGCGGCATAGAAGATGCGCTCCGCCGACCAGTCGGGATAGCGCGCGCGATATTGGGCGACGATCCATTCGGGCGAGAGGTCCATGCGCAGTTCCGGCGCGATCCGGGCGGCGAGGTTGGACCATTCGAGCCCCTGGAGCTTGGGGCCATGGAGATCGATGAAGGCGCGGGTCTCGTCATGGGTGTTGCCCAGCATCATCGGGATCGCCTGCGACTGGGGCGGCGCATCGGGCCAGAAGGGGTGGCGCGCAAGATGCGTCATGTCGAGCACCGGGCCCATGTAGAGACCGCCGCCCAGGATCGGGTCTTGCGCTGCCAGCCCCTCCACCAGTTGCGCGGTCGAAATTGACAGCAAAGATGACAGGTCATCGGCCTCTACGCCCAGTCGGGCGAGATAGGCCTGCGCCCGCTTCGTCGCGTTGAGCGGGCCCGACGCCGTCACCTGCTGCCCGCTCATGGTGATGGCGCGATGGAACAGGCCGGCGGCGGCGGGCATCGCCATCATCGTCGCGATCTTGGCGCCGCCGCCCGACTGGCCGAAGACCAAGATATTGCCGGGATCGCCGCCAAAGGCCGCGATATTGTCGCGCACCCATTGCAGCGCGAGGATGAGGTCGAGCTGGCCTGCATTGCCGCTGTCGGCGAAGCGCGGATCGAGCCGGGCGAGATAGAGATAGCCGAAAATGTTGAGCCGGTGGTTGACCGTCACGACCACGACATCGCCCTGCGCCGCCAGCCGATCGCCATGGGTCAGCGGATCAACCACGCTACCGTTGGAATAGGCGCCGCCATGGATGTAGAGCATCACCGGCCGCTTGGCACGCGGGTCCGGGCCGGGGGTCCAGATATTGAGGAACAGACAATCCTCGCTCTCCGGCTCCTGCTTGCCCTGTTGCGGGCAGGACGGCGCGAAGGCGCCGGCATCGGCCGTGCCGGTCCAGTCGTCGGGCGCAAGCGGCGCCTGAAAGCGGCGGGGCGCGGTATCCTGACCATAGCGCAGGCCGCGAAAGACATGGAGGCCGCCCTCGCGGGTGCCGGCAACCCGGCCCTTGCGGGTCGTCACGATGCTGGCGGTGGCGGCATGGGCCGGGCGAGCGAGACTGGCGCCCAACAGGGCCGCAGCCCCGGTCAACGCGCTCCGCCGGTCGATATCGGGCATCCGTCCTCCTGTGCTGGGTCGGGAGGCTGAGCCCTCCTCTTGGATTTTCCTCCGTTCGCGTTGGAATCGCGAACGGAGGTCATTCAGTTCAGCGGGCCAGCCAGCCGCCATCGACGGCGAGGACATGGCCATGGATATAGTTTGCCGCCGGCGAGGCCAGGAACACGGCGGCGCCGCCAATGTCGCTTGGGTCGCCCCAGCGGCCGGCCGGGATGCGTTCCTGGATCTGGCGGTTGCGGGTCTCGTCGGCCTGCAGCGCAGCGGTGTTGTTGGTCGCGATATAGCCCGGCGCGATCGCGTTGACGTTGACGCCCCTGGCCGCCCATTCGTTCGCCAGCAGCTTGGTGAGGCCGGCGACGCCACTCTTGGACGCGGTATAGCTCGGCACCCGGATGCCGCCCTGGAAGGAGAGCAGCGAGGCGATGTTGACGATCTTGCCGCTGCCCTGTGCCAGCATATGCCGCCCGGCCGCCTGGGCGAGGAAGAAGGTGGACTTCAAATTGGTGTCGATCACCGCGTCCCAGTCTTCCTCGGTGAAGTCGACGCTGTCGGCGCGGCGGATGATGCCGGCATTGTTGATCAGGATGTCGAGCCCGCCCAGTTTTGCGATCGTCTCGTCGACAACGCGCTGCACCGGTTCGATGCTGGAAAGATCGGCCGAGACGATCTCGGCCTTGCGGCCGAGCGCGCGAACCTTCTCGACGGTCTCTCCCGCCGGGGTGCGGCCGACCGCCGCAATGTCGGCGCCCGCTGCAGCCAGCGACAGCGCGATCGCCTGGCCAATGCCGGTATTGGCGCCGGTGACGATGGCGACCTTGCCGCCAAGATCGAAGATAGTGCTCATGTCAGGACTCCCTGGCCCCTCCCGCCAGAGCGGAAGGGGCGAAAAACCGTCAGGCCAGCTGGCAGATATCCAGCACGTTCATGTCGGTATAGTCCTGGTTCTCGCCGGCCATCGCCCAGATGAAGGCATAGGCCTTGGTGCCCGATCCCATATGGATCGACCAGGGCGGTGAGATCACGGCTTCCTCATTGGCCATGACGATGTGACGCATCGCGTCGCCCTCGCCCATATAGTGGAAGACGCGGTCGGCATCGCCATCCAGCTCGAAATAGAAGTAGATTTCGCTGCGGCGCTCATGGATGTGCGGGGGCATGGTGTTCCACACCGAACCGGGCTTGAGCACGGTCAGGCCCATCACCAGCTGTGCGCTGTCGCAGATGCCGGGGATGACGAGCTGGAAGATGGTGCGCTCGTTGGATTCTTCCAGACTGCCGCGCTCCAGCGCATTGGCGTCGGCGATGCCCAGCTTGCGCGTGGTGAACGCCTTGTGGGCCGGGCAGGAGGCGAGATAGAAACGCGCGCCGGCGCCGGCGAACTCCACGTCCTTCGCGCCCATCGTCACATAGAGGCAATCCTTGTTGCCCAGCGTGAAGACTTCGCCGTCCACGGTCACGGTGCCTTCCACGCCCGAGACATTGACGATCGCCAGTTCGCGCCGCTCCAGGAAGGGATGGCCCGCCGCCGAGGCCGGCTCGGTCTGCGCCGGCAGCTTCACCGGGGCATCGGCCACCGCCACGCCGCCGATCACGAAACGCTCGGCATGGGTATAGTTCAGCACGCATTCGCCGTCACGGAACAGCCCGCCGATCAGATAGCGATCCCGCAGCTCCTCGTTCGACACGCACTCCATCATGTCGGGGTGGGTCGCATAATAGGTCTTGTCGAACATGATATCCTCGCCCGTTTGTCTAAAATTTCTCCCTTGGGAAGCAAATTTGGAAACCGGTGTCAACCCTGGCGTGGATCAGCCCGAAGCAGGCGCCACCGAACTGCGCCGGATCAGAGTCGAACTGAACAGCGAGGGCTCGCTGACTTCCGCCTCCTCGCCGATGGCGGTGCCGATCAGCTTGAGCGCGGCGGCGCGGCCCATGGCGGCGATCGGCCAGCGCACCGTGGTCAGCGGCGGCCAGACGCGGGTGGTGAGCGGCGTATCGTCGAAGCCGATGATCGACAATTGCTCCGGCACTTCAATCCCGCGCAGCCGGGCGGCATAGAGAACGCCGGCCGCCATCTCGTCATTGCTGGCAAAGATCGCGGTGGGCGGCGAAGTCAGATCGAACAGGTTTTCGGACGCCGAAACCCCTGATTCAAAAGTATATTGTCCGTCCGCAACCAGGCTGCGCGGCAGACTGATGCCGGCTTCCGCCAGCGCCATTTCAAAGCCCTCGCGCCGCTCCTTGGCGGAACGGAAGCCATGCGGCCCGGCGATCAGGCCGATCCGCCGATGCCCCTGCGCGATCAGATAGCGCACCGCATCGGCCACCGCGTCCCGGTCATTGGAGGCGACCATATGTTCAGGATCGTCGAGCAGGGCCGAACCCATGCGCACATAGCGACAGCCAGCATCGTCGAACAGCTTGGAAAGACTGTCATTTTCGGAGAGCGGCGGCAGCACCACAACGCCGAACAGGCGCTGGCGCGTCACGAAATTATGGATATCCTCCATCACCATCGCCGCGCCCCTGTCCACCGGGCGTACCACCAGTTCAAACTCGGTGCCGTGCAGCGCTTCCAATATCCCCTTCTGCATGCTCAGCACCATCTGGGCATTGGGATTGTCGTAGATCAGGCCGATCAGGAAATTGCGCCCCAGCGCCAGCGCGCGCGCCTGCGGATTGGGGACATAGCCGGTCTGGCGGATGATTTCCTCCACCTTGCCGCGGGTTTCCTGGTTCAGCAGCGGCGATCGGTTGATGACGCGGCTGACCGTCTTCTTCGACACGCCGGCCATGCGGGCAATGTCGTTGATCGTCAGCTTGGCGGTGGCGCCCTCGTCCCTAGGTGTCTTTGTCATGGCCCTTTTATAGCGCGCTTATGGCCCGCAACCAGCGCAATATGTGTCGCTCGGCAAATCTATTGACACCGGTTACTCTTGCAGGCATCCCGAGAGGTAGAACCAGCCGAGAGGATCATCGTGACCGCCGCTTCCCCTGCCGCCATTGCGCGCGCCTTCGTCACCGCCCGACAGCAGGCGACGGGCTTTTCCGACTATCCCGGCCCGATCCCGCCCAGCCTGGCCGACGGCTATGCAATCCAGGCGGAGGCACTGGCGCTGGTCGATGCGCCGGTCGGCGGCTGGAAGGTCGGCCGCGTGCCCGCCCCGCTGGTCGAGCGTTTCGGCGCCGATCGGCTGGCCGGACCGATCTTCACCCCGACCATCCATGCCCTGACCCCCGATGCCACCGGGCTGGTCTTTGCCCAGGGCTTTGGTGCGGCGGAGGCGGAATTCCTGCTGCGCATCGGCCAGGCGCCCGATCCGGCCCAGACCAGTTTCACGCTGGAAGAAGCCGCCGCGCTGGTCGACGCCGTGCATATCGGCCTGGAAATCGCCAGTTCGCCCTTCACCGGCATCAACGAGCATGGCCCGGCCGTGACCGTTTCGGATTTCGGCAATAATAACGGCCTGCTGATCGGCGCGGCGGTGCCCGACTGGCAGAACCTGGCCTTCGCCGAGATCGACATCAGCCTCAGTATCGATGGCGTCGTCGCCGGCACCGGCCGCGCCGTCAGCTTTCCCGACGGGCCGATCGGCTCCGTGCGTTTCCTGCTCGAAAATCTCGCGGCGCGCGGCATAAGGCTGCAACCGGGCGCATGGATATCGACAGGCGCCGTCACCGGCGTGCATGAAGTGCGCGTCGGACAGACGGTGGTTGCGGACTTCGGACCGCTCGGCACCGCACATTGCGTCATCCGCCCCCAAGCGGCCGCCTGACAAGGCCGCAGGGCAAGAGGAGAGGAAGAGAATGAACGAGGCCGTCGCCGGAGCAACCCAGAGGGTCGGGCGCTATCGCTGGGTAATCGTCGGGCTGTTGTTCGCCGCCACCGCGATCAACTATGTCGACCGGCAGATGATCGGCGTGCTGAAGCCCACTTTGGCGGCCGAGATGCACTGGTCGGAAACCGACTATGCCAATATCGTCTTCTGGTTCCAGACGGCCTATGCGATCGGCTATCTGGGCTTTGGCCGGTTAGTCGACGCGATCGGCGCGCGGCTGGGCTATACCGTCGCGATCATCATCTGGACGATCGCCCATGTCGCCCATGGCGGCGTGCATAGCGTGACCCAGTTCGCCTTCGCCCGCTTTGGCCTGGGCGTCGGCGAATCCGGCAATTTTCCCGCGGGCATCAAGGCGGTGGCCGAATGGTTCCCGCAGAAGGAGCGCGCCTTCGCGATCGGCCTGTTCAACGCCGGCGCCAATGTCGGCGCGATCATCACGCCGCTGCTGGTGCCATGGCTGACCATCCAATATGGCTGGCGCTTCGCCTTCATCGCGACCGGCATATTCGGCGTCGTCTGGCTCGCCGCCTGGCTGATCTTCTATCGCCGGCCCCAGGAACATCCGCGCGTCGGCGCCGCCGAACTTGCCTATATCCAGCAGGATCCGGCCGACCCGGTCACGCCGATCGGCTGGCGTCGCCTGATCACCGTCCGCGAATGCTGGGCCTTTGCCATCGGCAAATTCTGCATCGACCCGATCTGGTGGTTCTTCCTCTTCTGGCTGCCGGGCTATCTGGGCGAGCGCTATGGCCTCGACCTCATCAGCTTCGGCCCGCCGCTGGTCGCCATCTATCTGCTGTCGGACCTTGGCAGCGTGGCCGGTGGCTGGCTGTCGGGACGGCTGATGAAGGCCGGGCACAGCGTCAACGCCGCGCGCAAGCTGACCATGCTGGTCTGCGCTGCGGCAGTGACTCCGGTCTTCTTTGCCCAGTCGATCGACAATCTGTGGGTCGCCGTCCTCGTGATCGGCATCGCCACCGCCGCGCATCAGGCCTTTTCCGCCAATCTCTACACCCTGCCGTCGGACATGTTCCCACGCGCGGCGGTCGGATCGGTGGTCGGCATCGGCGGCACGGCCGGCGCGATCGGCGGCATGCTGATGGCCAAATATGCCGGCTATATCCTCGACAGCATCGGCAGCTATGCGCCGCTCTTCGCGGTCGCAGGCAGCGCCTATTTCATCGCCCTGCTGGCGATCCACCTGCTTTCGCCCCGCCTGGCGCAGGTGAAGGTGCCGGAATAAGTTCCCTGGGGGAGGGACTGCCCCGGACCGGCGATGGGGATTGCCGGTCCGGGGCGCCTTGCATCCTCAGCCCCCATGCGCCGCGATCAGCTTTTCGCTTTCCTGCCAGAAGCGATCGACGATCGCTGCATCCTCAACCAGCTTGTTGGGCGTGCGCGGTGCGCGGCGATACCAATAGCCGCCATTGCTGGCCGCCCCTTCGGGGGCAGTCGCCAGCCAGACCAGCGTGTCCGCTCCCTCCACCTCGCTCGCCTTGTCGAGCCCGCGCGAGCGCGCCTGCGTATCGGCCGGCGCATGCGAAAAGAAGTTCGAGTCGACCGCGCCGGGATGGACCGCATGGGCGACGATCCCCTCCCCCGCCAGCCGATCCGCCAGCGCGCGGGCGAACAGCACATTGGCGAGCTTGCCGGTGCAATAGGCCATGCCGGGGCTGAACCGTTCCAGATTCTGCATGTCGTCCAGGTTGATCGCCGGGATCATCTCGCTGGCGTCGGAGGCGGTGTTGAGGATGCGCACGGCGCCCGCCGGCTGATCCTGCGCCGCCTTGCGCAACAGCGGCAGCAGGCGCTGGGTCAGCAGGAACGGCCCCAGATGATTGCCGGCGAAATTCGCCTCCAGCCCCCTCGTCCGTCATCACCAGCTTATCGGTCATGCCGCCGGCATTGTTGAACAGCAGGTCGACCCGGTCGGTCAGCGCAGCGATATCCTGCGCCAGTTGGGCCGCGCCGCCGAGCAGCGACAGGTCGGCGCGCAGCATGGTGACCGGCGCGCCGGCCGCATCCGCCGCTATCTCCGCCTCTGCAACCGCAAGCCGTTTGAGATCGCGGCCGGTGCCGATCACCCGCCAGTCCTGCCGCGCCATGGCCTTGGCGATCGCCTTGCCGATGCCCGAACTCGCGCCAGTCACCACCGCCACCCGTGCCCGTTCCACCATATCCTGCTCCTGTCGCTTATCCCGGCACGCTAGGCGCTCGAACGCAGGCCAGACAGCCGCGGGAGCGATATGTGGCGCGCGCCGTCCATAGCAAAGCTATCACCCCCCTCAAGCAAGGGGCGGGTTTCACCCCGCCATGGCGTCCGCTATGTCCCACCGCGAAACATAAGGGGGACGCAGGGATATGGATCGAGTGCAAGGACTTGCATGGGCAGCGCAAACGCCCTTAGGTGACGCCATGATGGGTCGCACCGCCTGTCGTCATGCACCGCAGGAGCGGCCGTGACGATCAATCCGCTCTATTCCCTGACGGGCTTCATCGTCGGCACGCTGGTCGGGCTGACCGGCGTTGGCGGCGGATCGCTGATGACGCCGATCCTGGTGCTGCTGTTCAATTTCCACCCGGCTGCGGCCGTCGGCACCGACCTTCTCTATGCCTGCGTCACCAAGAGCGTGGGCAGCCTGGTCCATGGCTGGAAGCGGTCGGTCGACTGGGCGATCGTCGGCTGGCTGGCGCTGGGGTCGATGCCAGCCGCGATCGGCGCGCTGATGGCGCTCAAGGCAATGGGGCCGCCGTCGGCCGCCGTGGTCGATACGATCAAGGTGACGCTGGGCGTGATGCTGTTCCTCACCGGTCTGGTGCTGCTGTTCCGCGATCGGATCACGGCCTGGTCGCGCACCCATGGCCAGGATCGCAGTCCCGCCACCACCCGCAACCTCACCATATTGCTGGGCGTGGTCGTGGGCGTGGCGGTGACCATCACTTCGGTCGGGGCCGGCGCGATCGGCGCGACGGCGCTGCTGATCCTCTATCCGCGCACGCCGCTCGCCCGGATCGTCGGCAGCGACGTCGCCCATGCCGTGCCGCTGACGCTGGTGGCGGGCATCGGCCATTGGTGGCTGGGCACGGTCGACATGTCGCTGCTGGCATCGCTGCTGATCGGGTCGATCCCCGGCATCATCGTCGGCAGCCTGCTCGCCTCGCATGTGCGCGAAGCGGTGCTCCGCACGATCCTGGCGACGATTCTGATCATCGTCGCGCTGAACCTGATCCTCTGATCCTGCCGCGTCAGTCCGGCAGGAAACCGGACTGACGCAGCCGATCGACGGAATCGCGCGCGATCGGCGCGGACAGACCGTTGGTCAGGGGGATTTCCCGGCTCTTGCCCAGGCCCGCGCCATCCGCGATCGCCGCCCTGGCGACCCACCAGCTGCGATGGGTCTGCGCGCCGGGCACATCGTCCATCTCCGCGATGGCGTCGCGCAGCCGCATCAGGATGAGCTCGCTGCCGCGCTGCCCATGGACGCGGACATAATGATCCTCGCTCTCCAGCGCGACTATGGGACCGGCGAAGGCGGGGCTCAGCCGGCGATGGAGGCGAACATCCGCCTCTTTCGCTGGTGCGTCCATCGGCACGGCCTCTTCCCGCACCGACGCGAAGACCGTGGTCGGCCCCATATGCTCATCATAATAGCGCAGCAGATGCGCGTCCGCCCGCTCCGCCCACCAGGCGATGGTCATCACCAGCAGGCAACAGAGCAAGGTGAAGGGCAGGAGACCTGCATAGCCACCCAGCAGTCGCACCTCGTCCCGCCCGACCAGCCGCCAGATCAGCGCCATGGGAAAGCTGGAGGCGACCATGCCCCAGAAGACCAGAGACCCGCGCGGCAACCGCGTCGCCCGCGCAATCGCCCGCCAGGCGATCAGCGTCGGCCGCGCGAGGATATAGGCGCCCATCAGCATGATCCACCAACGCCCGGCACGCAGCAGGAAGTCGCCCGACAAATAGGTGCCAAAGGGGCCAAGAAAGCCGACCACCGCCGCGACCGGCAGCATCGCCCAGAGTTCGAGCAGCACACGGCGGAGACGTTTCACGCAATCCCCCTCTCCATTCGCGAAACGCGAACCGCGAATGGCCCGGTTTTCCGCGCTTTTTCTTCTGTTCTCCCTGCGTGACGAAAAGCCGCTTGCCCGTCAATCGCGGCCTGCCATCGCTCCCTCTCATACCGGCGGGCCGATGAATGGATCATCCGCCCCGACCGGCCAAGGAGACCGACCATGACCGATTTTCTGAGCACCAAGGGCGCGATCGCCATCATGTGCTGCGCCATCATCGCCCATATGGGCGCCTTTGCCCTGGCCCTGGCCTGATGCGCCGGACAGCCCCTTCCCGGCCCGCCCGGCGCCGTACCAGGCGTCAGGGACAGGCCGGGTTGCGGGCATCGGGATAGGCGAGATAGCTGATGCTCGCCGCTGGTAGCGACTGCAGGCCGTGCGCGGCGACGCCCTCGAGATTGGGCAAGACCCCGTCCTGCCCCACCGCCAGCGTCCGGCCGTTGAGCTTCACGCTGCCCGCGTCCAGATTGTCGGCGGTCAGGGTGTAGCGGGTCGCCTTACCGGCGAGCGACAGGCTGGCGGGATTGGCGGTATCGAGATTGATCGCGACCAGCGCGACGCCGCCCGGTGTCCCGCGCAGACACTGGCTGTAGAGATGCAGCTTGCCCGCGTTCTGCCCCGCATCCAGCACGACATTGCCCATCAGCCGCGCCCATAGGACCGCCGCCCAATAGCTCGGCCGCGGCATCATCGTCGCCTCGTCGATCAGCGCATAGTCGCTGGCCGCCAGCGTATTGTGGAAGACCACGGTCACGCCCTGCTTCGCCTGCCGCCCCAACTGATCGACATAGCGGAAACTGTCGCGCCAGGTCGCTGCCCAGGCGTCGCCGCCGCAGGCCGCCTGCGCCGTTTCCGTGATCCAGATATCGGTGCCGGGCGCGAAACGTAGCTGCCGTTCCTTGTAATAGGTCGCCGTGCTGTCGGCGCGCGCCAGCCAGTCCTCGTCCAGCGCCCGGTCCGGGCTGATCCCCGCGCTCTTGTCCATCGCGGCGCAGCGTTTCGAGACGGTGCCGTAGAAATGATAGGAGAAGATATCGACCCTGGGGCGCGGCTCGGCGCTCATCAGCGCATCGGTCGGCACCACGCCGATATTGCGCGGCATGATGACGAAGCCGGCCTCCCCCGTGCTGCCCGGCCCGACGATCTTCATCTGCGGCGCATCGGCATCGCGGAAGGCGCGGAAGACGGCCGTGTCGCGGGCGAAGGCGGCCGCGTCATAGCCCTTGGGCAGGCCGACCATAGACCCCGCATTGGGTTCGTTGATGAGTTCGGCGGCGTAGATATGGCCGCCCAACTTCTTGGTATAGGCGTTGAGCCGGCGCGCCTGATCGGGATCCCACAGACCCGACGCGTCGCGCGCGCCGTCGCTTACCGGAAAGGACACGACCAGCTTGCCGCCGACGGTCTTCACGAAGTCGACGACGCCGGCCCATTGGGCACGGGTCAGGACGCTCTGATAGCCCTTGGGCGGCGTGGCGGGCGGCGGCGTATCGCTGTCATGGAAATAGACGGCATTGGCCCAGCCGCCACTCACGCGCACATAGGTCGGCCCGAGCGCGCGGGCGAGATTGCGCAGCCGCGTGTCACCGGTCAGGTCGATCGGCTCGCGCTTGCGGAACATGACGGCCGCGATATCGACGCCGCCGCTGCCGCCGGCCGCCGGCTGGGGCGGCGCCTCGCCCGGCTTGGGATAGGGCGCCCAGAAACGGCCGCCGACCACCTCCACCATCTCGACATTATAGGCCTGATACTGGTCATCGACCTTTACGACCTGAGCAAAGCGGCCCGGGTCGACGGGAGGCGTGGCAGCGCCCAGCATCACGCCCGTCATTGCCAGCAGGGACAGGCTTCCCAGCATCAACATGCGGCCCTTCATCACGGCATCCTCCCTCGATTTTGAGGGAGGCTAACCCGGCGACTGTAACCTCACAAGTTGGCATGACCAATTTGGACAAACCAATCACACCAGCGATGCACTCAAACCATGCCAATTTTGCGATTTTCCTTAGGAACAAAAGGGGCACTTGTGAATTTGCATTTCAAGGCTGCAATAATATCCAATCCGACAAAATATCCCGAAAATAGACGATCCCCGTACTATTCCCGAGGTTCGTTCAGCGTGATTTTGGATAGAATGAAAAGGAACAGGGAGTATCCAGCCATGAAGCCAATTCGTAGCGCTAGCAGCCCCCAAGCCCGCGTCGCCTTCACGCCGACCAGCAAGAAGGCCGGCCAGTGGGTCCAGACCCCGCACGGCTTCGTCAGGGTGGACAGTCCCGCCCCGAAACATGCCGAGTGAACGGATCGGCTGAACCGGCCAACTGAACCGATCTGACGGCCGGGCCTATCGGGCGGACAGCCCCTTGTTGCCGCCGTGCAGGCGCAGCTTGAGGCTGTTCTGATAATAGGCCACGGCCTGATATTGGCCGATCAGGACCGTCAGTTCGATCAATTGCGCCTCGTCCAGACGCGCAGCCAGCACGGCCCAGGTTGCGTCGGCGATCATGGCGTCGCCATGCAGTTCCTCGGCGGCGCGCAGGATCGCCCGGTCATGGTCGTTCCAACCCGGATCGGCCGAGCCGGTCACGATCCGCTCCACCTCTTCCCGAGCGATGCCGGCATGGCGCGCGATCATCACATGCTCGCCCCATTCATAAGGCGCCTGACAGAGCCAGGCGACGCGCAGGATCGCCAGTTCCCGATCGCGCGCGGAAAGCTTGCCCTGCGTCAGCAGCGTGACGCCGACATCGGTCTGGCGGGCGAACAGCACGGGATGGCGCATCATGGTACGGATGATTTCGGGCAGGCGCGCCAGCACGGCGGACATGTCGCCCTGCCCCTGTGCTTGCGCATCGGTCACGTCGGTCAGCAGGTCCGCCTCGCGCGCGTCGATGCTCTGGTTGATGGCGATCATCTGCCGGATCAGCGGGTCGAGATCGGCGCTATATTCGTCGATGCTCAGCGCTTCGATGCGGGGCGCATCGCCCAATATCTGGGCATGGCGGCGCGCGATGCGAGCGGTTGCGGCCTCTTCGTCCATGCCCTTCCCCTGCGTTCTTCTGGCCGCGATGGGGTGGCGTGACGCCCCGGCCGTGTCAAACCGCCGGGGCGCTATCTGTGAGCTCAATATTCGCCGGGTTCCGAATGGAACTCGTGCCAGACGCCGTTGAGGATGCCGAAGCCGACGGCCAGGCCGACGCCCAATATCCAGGCAAAATACCACATAGGTCGGATCCTTAGTAAAAGTCGGGGTTGAGGCGGATTTCCCGGTCGGTCACCCGGCCGAACATCACCTTGTAGGCCCAGGCGGTGTAGGCCAGCACGATCGGCAGGAAGATGACGGTGCAGATCAGCATGGTGAACAAGGTGCCGTGGCTGGACGAGGCATTCCATGCGGTCAGGCTGGAACCCGGATCGATCGAGCTGGGCAGGATGAAGGGGAACATCGACAGGCCGACGGTGCTGATGATGCCGACATTGGCGATCGACGAGCCGGTGAAGACCAGCGTGTCGCGCCGGCCACGAATGCCCAGCAATGCCAGCACTGGTCCAACAAAGCCCAGGATCGGCGCCAGCAGCATCCAGGGATGCGCCGCATAATTGTCGAGCCAGGCGCCCGCCGCCGCGACCGCGCCACCCAGATGCGGGTTGGACGGGCCATTGGGATCGATCACGCCATCGACGCGATAGCCCATTCCGCTCCAGGCGACGAACAGCCCGCCGATGGCGAACAGCAGGATCGACAGGATCGCTGCGCCCTGACCATAGAGGCGCACGCGCTGCAGCACCGGCCCCTGCGTCTTGAGGCTGAGCCAGCCGGCGCCATGCAGCACCAGCATCGCGACCGACAGCAGGCCGGTCAGCAGGGTGAAGGGCGTGAACAGGCCCAGCAGCGATCCTTCATAGAACATGCGCAGATCGCCATCGAGGCGGAAGGGCGCGCCGACCAGCACATTGCCGACCGCGACGCCAAAGACGAGCGCGGGCACCAGGCCGCCGACGAACAGCGCCCAGTCCCAGCCGGCACGCCAGCGAGCGTCCGGTTTCTTCGAGCGATATTTGAAGCCGACGGGTCGCAGAATCAGCGCCGACAGCACCAGGAACATGGCGAGATAGAAGCCGGAAAAGCTGACGGCATAGACGAAGGGCCAGGCGGCAAAGATGGCGCCGCCGCCCAGGATGAACCAGACCTGGTTCCCTTCCCAGGTGGCGCCGACGCTGTTGATGATCATGCGCCGTTCCTCGGCGGTCCGGCCGGCAAAGGGCAGCAAGGCCGCCGATCCCAGGTCGAAGCCGTCGGTGAGGGCGAAGCCGATCAGCAGCACGCCCAGCAGCAGCCACCAGATGACGCGCAGCGTTTCATAATCGAGCGGAATGGTCATTGTCCTAACTCCGGTTGGCGGGCGTCATTCGGCGGGCACGGCGCGAAAATCGGGCGCCGGCTCGGCGGGGCTGTCAGGCCGCCAGGGGACATAGCGTTCCGGCCCCTTGGCAATGGTGGCGAGCATCAGCTTCACCTCGATCACCGCCAGGATACCGTAGAGCAGGGTGAAGCCGATGATGGTGGTCCACAATTGCGGCACCGTCAGGCTGGAGGCGGCGAGGAAGGTCGGCAGCACGCCGTCCACCGCCCATGGCTGGCGCCCGATTTCCGCCACGGCCCAACCGACCTCGATCGCGATCCAGGGCATCGGCATCATGAACAGGGCCAGTTTGAGGAACCAGCGCGCATCGAACCGCCGCATCGACGAGAAGGCAAAGGCGGTCGCGAAGAAGGCGATGAAGGCAAAGCCCAGCCCCGCCATGATGCGGAACATCCAGAAGATCGCCGGCACATTGGGCACGGTACTCCAGGCCGCCTTCTCGATCGTCGCGGCATCGGCCTGGCGCGGATCGGCGATGAAGCGCTTCAGCAGCAGGGCATAGCCCAGATCCGCCTTGTTGCGCTCGAACGCCTCGCGCGCGACCAGGTCGTTGCGATCGACCTTCAGTGTCTCGACCGCATCATAGGCGATGATGCCGGCGGCAATCCGCACCTTGGCGGTGTCGACCAGCTGGTTGATGCCGGTGACTTCGCCGGTCAGGCTGCGGGTGGAGATGAGGCCCAGCACATAGGGCACCTTGATCTCATGAGTGGTCTCGCGCCCGCTGTTGGACGGCAGGCCGAACAGGGTCAGGCCGGCCGGTGCAGGCTCGGTCTGCCACATGCCCTCAATCGCGGCGAGCTTCATCTTCTGGTTCTCGGTCAGCGCATAGCCGCTCTCGTCACCCAGCACGACGACCGACAGCGACGCGGCAAGGCCAAAGGCGGCCGCGACGGTGAAGGAGCGCTTGGCAATGGCGACATGCTTGCCCTTGAGCAGATAGAAGGCCGACACGCCCAGCACGAAGACGCTGGCGCAGACATAGCCGGCGCTGACGGTGTGGACGAACTTCGCCTGGGCGACCGGATTGAAGATCACCGCCATGAAGTCGGTCACCTCCATCCGCATCGTCTGCGGGTTGAAGGTCGCGCCGGAGGGATGCTGCATCCAGCCATTGGCGACGAGGATCCACAGCGCCGACAGGTTCGACCCCAGCGCCACCATGAAGGTGGTGAGCAGATGGCCGCGCTTCGACAGGCGATCCCAGCCAAAGAACATGAGGCCGACGAAGGTCGCCTCCAGGAAGAAGGCCATCAGGCCCTCGATCGCCAGCGGCGCGCCGAAAATGTCGCCGACATAGTGCGAATAATAGGCCCAGTTGGTGCCGAATTCGAACTCCATGGTGAGGCCGGTGGCCACGCCAAGGACGAAGTTGATCCCGAACAGCTTGCCCCAGAAGCGGGTGATATCCCGCCAGATCGGGCGGTCCGTCATGACATAGACGCTTTCCATGATGACGAGCATGAAGGAAAGGCCCAGCGTCAGGGGCACGAACAGGAAATGGTATAAAGCTGTGAGAGCGAATTGCAGCCTGGATAATTCAACGACGGCCATGCTTATCATCGCGACCCCCTTTCTTCCCTGAACCAAGTTGGCTGGCGAAATATGGACGTGACGGCGCTACATCATTGAGACAGATCAAATTATATTCTGCCGCCAAACCTAAATGAACGGGACGCAAGGTCTAGCTAGGGAAAACCGCAGGCATGGGTTGGGTCATCGACATCATCGGCGCCGCTCTTTTCGCGGCGGGACTGGCGCAGGGTGTCAGTGCGCTGGCCGATGGCGTCGCGATCGGCTGGCTGTCGCCGCTGTTGCTATTGGCGGGCGGGCTGGTGCGTGCGGCCGGGCTGATGCTGGCCCATGTCCAGGCGATCCGGTCGGCCCAGCGCATCGTCGCCGCGCGGCGATCGACGCTGCTGCCCCGGCTGCTGGGCGGACGGCTGGCCCGTCCGTTGCTGGCGGGCGAGAATGCCACGCTGGCGATCGACCATCTCGCCGCGATCGAGGCGCATGGCGCCCGCTTCCTGCCGATCCGCAAGGCGGCGGTGCTGGGGCCGCTGCTGGTGGCGGCGATCGTCGCGACCGCAAGCTGGGTCTCGGCCGCGATCATGCTGGCAACCTTGATCCCCTTCGCCTTCGGCATGGTGCTGGCCGGTACCGCCGCGCGCGCGGCGGCGGAGCGGCAACTGGCGGCCTTGGCCGAATTGTCGGGCCTGTTCGTCGACCGGCTGCGCACGCTGCCGCTGATCCGTCACCATGGTGCGCAGGCGCGGATCAGCCGGCAGGTGGCGGGCGCCGCGCAGGAGGTGGCGACCCGCACCGGCGCGGTGCTGCGCGTCGCCTTCCTGTCGGGGGCCGTGCTGGAATTTTTCGCGGCGCTCTCGGTGGCACTGGTCGCGGTCTATTGCGGTTTTGCGCTGCTTGGCCTGCTACCCTTCCCCGCGCCCGAAGCACTGGACCTGCGCGCCGCGCTGTTCGCGCTGGCGCTGGCACCGGAATTCTATCTGCCGATGCGCCGGCTGGCCGCGGCCTATCATGACAAGCAGATGGGCGAAGCGGCGGACAAGGCGATCGCCGCCGCCCTGCCAGACGTGGACACCACGCCGCATCCGGCCAGCGCGCCGTTCGATGGCCTCTATCTCAGGGATTTGCGGATCGGCATCGGTTCGGGGATCGGTCCGGTCAGCCTGACACTCAAGCCGCATGACCTGATCGCCCTCACCGGCCCGACCGGCAGCGGCAAGACCAGCATGCTCGCCGCGATCGCCGGACAGATTGACCCGGCCTCGGGCGAGCTGTCTCTGGTCGATCCCGCGCGCATCGCCTGGGCGGCCCAGCGGCCGCTGCTGCTGCCCGGCAGCCTGGCCGACAATATCGCCCTCGCCCGCCCTGATGCCGACCGAGCCGAGATCGCGCAGGTTGCCGCGCGTGTCGGCTTGACGCCGATGCTGGCCGCGCGGCCCGAAGGGCTGGACCTTGCCATCGATCATCAGGGGGCTGGCCTGTCGGGCGGCGAACGGCGGCGCATCGGCCTCGCCCGCGCCATCCTGTCCGAACGGCCCGTTCTGCTCTGCGACGAACCCACCGCCGATCTGGATGCGGAGAGCGCCGCCGACATCATCGCCCTGCTGGTCGCCTTGTCGGCCGAGCGCGCGATCCTGGTCGCCACCCACGATCATCGCCTGACCGCCGCCGCGCGGATGGAGGTGATGCTGTGAACCCGATCCGGATCGCGCTCGACAAGGCGACAGGCTCCGCCACGCTGCTGCGCCGGGCGACGCTGTGCGCCGTCATCGCGGCGCTGGCCGGCATCGCGTTGCTGGCGCTGGCCGGCTGGTTCCTGACCGCCGCCGCCATGGCCGGCGCGGCCGGCACCCTCGCCGTGCAGGCGTTCAACTATCTGGTGCCCAGCGCGGCGATCCGGCTGCTCGCCATATTGCGCACAGTCTCGCGCTATGGCGAGCGGCTCTGGTCGCACCGCGCCGCGCTCGAAGCCATGGGCGGCCTGCGCGCCAGCCTGTTCGCGCGCCTCGCCGCGCAGGACAGCCGCACCGCCCTGCCCCTGTCCAGCGGCGACGCCGCCGCGCGGCTGACCGGCGACATTGACGCGCTGGAGGATCTGGTGGTGCGCCGCCCCAGCCGGATCGCCGGATTGATGGCGGCGCTGGCCGGCGTGATGCTGGCGGCGAGCGGCGGCTGGCTGTCGGCCCTGCTGCTGGCGGCCATGCTCGCGGCGCTGCCGTTCTTGCTGCGCTGCCTTGCCCGTCGCCTGACCGAAGGCCCCGCGCAGCAGGCCGCCGATGCGCTCGGCGCCCTGCGCGCGCGCTATGTCGAACTGGCGAGCGCCCGCGCGGAAATCGCGGCCTATGGGCTGGGGGATCGCGTGATGGCCGAACTGGCACCGCTCACGAACCGGCTCGACCGGGCCCGCGCCCGCCTGTTCATCGGCGAAGGCGTGCAGGCGGCGCTGCTCGCGGCCTATAGCGCGCTCGCAGTCATGCTGGTGCTGCTCGGCGCCGATGCCCCCGCGCCGCTGGTCGCGCTCGCCTTGCTGGCCAGCGCCGGCGCGGTGGAGGCGATGGCCGGACTGTCGCGCACCGCCTTCCGCCAGGCCAGCGTCGATGCCGGCCTTGCCCGGCTGGCCGCGCTTGATGCACTGCCGCTGGACGATGCGCCTGCGCCATCCACCGCGACGCCCCAAGCCATTCGATTGGACAACATCGAATTGCGCCCCGGTGCGCGCGTCGCCGTTACTGGCCGCTCCGGTTCGGGCAAGAGCCTGCTTGCGGAGGGTTTGGCCGGGCTGCGTCCGGTTACGGCCGATGTCGCGCTTGGCGGCCATCCGCTGGCAGCCTGCTCCGGGGCGGCGCTGCGCGACCAGTTCGCCCTCTCGCCCCAGGACGCGCCGATGCTGGCCGGCAGCATCGCCGACAATCTGCGCCTCGCCCGGCCCGGCATCGATGCGGCCGATATGGCCGATGCGCTGCATGTCGCCTGTCTCGACCAGCGCATCGCCAGCCTGCCCGGTGGCATCGACTATCGGCTGGGTGAAGCCGGCGGCACCTTGTCAGGCGGCGAACGCAAGCGGCTGTCGCTGACACGCGCGCTGCTGACCGGTCGTCCCTGGCTGTTGCTGGACGAGCCGACCGAGGGGCTGGACGCCGCGACCGAGGCGCTGTTGATCAGTCGGCTGCGCATCTGGCTCGACCGGACCGGCACTGGCCTTATCCTGATTTCGCACCGCCCCGCGCCACTCACGCTGACCGACCGACAGGTGCCGGTGTCGGCCATCGCCCCCCTGCCGAGCCAGGGTCTACCCGGAGTGGCAAGCGCGGCGTGAGGATGATAGGCTTTGTCTTGCAAGCGCTTAGCCACCGCCCGACACAAGAGGGAGATGTTCGTGCCGCCAACCATCCTCATCGCCACCGATCTGACCGCCCGCAGCGACCGGGCCTTTGACCGGGCCGTCGAACTGGCGACCGACCTGGGCGGCACGCTGCTGGTCGCCCATGCGCTGGACAAGGGCGATGCCGCCCATGTCGCCCGCGCCTCCGATCGCGCCAAACGGGTCATCGCCAAGCTGACCGAGGGCGTCGCCGCGCCGGTCGAACCAGTGCTGATCCAGGGCCGCGCGCCCGAAACCATCGCGGAACTGGGCAAGGAGCGGGGCAGCGCGGTGATCGTCGTCGGCCCGGCCCGCCACAATCATGTCGGCGACTTCATCCTGGGCACGGCGGTCGACTATCTGGTCCGGCGTTCGCCCGTGCCGGTGCTGGTGGTCAAGGAACGGCCGCGCCACCCCTATCGGCGCATCCTGATCGCGACCGACTTTTCCGATTGTTCGCTCCATGCCGTGCAGATGACCGCGATGCTGTTTCCCAAGGCGCGGCTCGATCTGGTCCATGTCTATGATGGCGGCTTCCCCTCCCGCCTCGATCCCGACCAGACCTTGGCCTTCGCCCGGTCGGAAGCGGAACGGGAAAGCGCCGAATTTGCCGCTCGTCCGGAACTGGCCGGCCAAGCCCGCCCCTTCCAGGTCGAACTGATCGAGGGTCGCGCCGGCGAGGTGCTGCCGACCCTGATCGCACAACGCGATATCGACCTGCTGGTGCTGGGCGCCCATGGTCGCAGCGGCTTCGTCCATGCGCTGATCGGCAGCCGCGCCTCCGAATTGCTCGAAGGCGCGCCCTGCGACGTGTTGATGGTGCGCGATTAGAAGGCGTCGATCTCCAACGCCATGATCGACGCTTCACCGGCGGCGATCGTGGCGGCGAGGCCCTGCGCCTGCGGCAAAACGCGCAGCGCGAAATAGTCGGCCAGCTTCAGCTTCGCCTGATGCAGCGGGCTGTTGCCCTGCGCGGCCGCCTGCGCCATGCGGGTCCACATCCAGCCCATCGAGACCAGCGCGAACAGGCGCAGATAATCGACTGCCGCCGCGCCGGCTGCATCCGTGTCCGCGCCCTGCAGGGCCGCCGTCGCCGTGCGCAGCGCGTCGAGCGCCGTGCAGGTGCTGCGCGCGATCACGCTCCCACCGGCCGCTTCCACATCGGCCGCGATCAGGGCAAAATAGCCTTCGACCACCGCGCCGCCCGCCATCGGCAGCTTGCGCCCGACCAGGTCCGCCGCCTGCACGCCATTGGTGCCTTCATAGATCTGGGCGATGCGCGCATCGCGCACATATTGTTCCATGCCCCATTCGCGGATGTAGCCATGGCCGCCAAAGACCTGTTGCGCCTGCACCGCGCTTTCGAACCCGAAATCGGTGAAGGACGCCTTCACCACCGGCGTCAGCAGCGCGACCAGCGCATCGGCCTTGGCGCGCTCGCCGGCGTCGGCGTGGTGCTGCGACCGGTCATGCTGCAGCGCGGTCCAGCCCGCCAGCGCGCGCCCGGCCTCCACGAAACTGCGGATATTGAGCAGCATCCGGCGGACATCGGCATGTTCGATGATGGCCACCGGGGCGCGCTGATTATCCGCGCTGCGGCCCTGCAGCCGTTCCTTGGCATAGCCCGCCGCCTGCTGATAGGCAGCGCCAGCAATGCCCAACCCCTGGATGCCGACCATCAGCCGCTCGGCATTCATCATCGTGAACATGGCGGCCAGGCCGCGATGCGCCTCACCCACCAGCCAGCCGGTCGCGCCGTCATAATTCATGACGCAGGTCGGCTGGGCATGGATGCCCATCTTCTTTTCCAGCGCGCCGACCGACATGCTGTTGCGCTGATCGAAGGCGCCATCCGCGCCGGGCAGAAATTTGGGCACCAGGAACAGGCTAATCCCCTTCACCCCGGCCGGCGCATCGGGCAGGCGCGCCAGCACCAGATGGACGATATTGCCGCCAAAATCATGGTCGCCCGACGAGATGAAGATCTTCGTGCCGGTCACCGCATAGCTGCCATCGCCCTGCGGCTCGGCCTTGGTCTTCAGCAAAGCGAGGTCGGTGCCCGCACTGCTTTCGGTCAGCGCCATCGCGCCGGTCCATTCGCCGCTCACCATGCGCGACAAATAGGTCGTCTTCAGTTCCTCGCTGGCATGGGCGGCGATCGCCTCGCACGCGCCACGAGTCAGGCCGGGGAACAGGCCGAAGGACAGGTTCGCGGCCGACAGCATCTCGTCCAACCACAGTTGCAGGATGAAGGGCAGCCCCTGCCCGCCATGGTCGGGATCGGCCGACAGCGCCGCCCAGCCGGCATCGGCAAAGTCGCGATAGGCCTGGGCAAAGCCGGGCGGCGTCCGCACCGCGCCATCGATCAACTGGCTGCCATGCTCGTCGCCTTCGCGGTTGAGCGGCGCCAAGCGCTCGGCGCACATGCGCCCAGCCTCGTCCAGCACGGTCACGGCCAGGTCGGCGTCGACATCCTTGTTCAGCTCCGCCATCGCCTGGTCGAAGCCCAGCACCTCGCTCAGCAGGAAGCGATAATCGTCGATCGGCGGAACATAGCTGTACATCGAACCTCTCCAATATTGCTGCGGATCAGCTATACCAAACATCTGTTACAGTCAAACGCACACGGCATCCTTGCCGCTGGGACGCGCGCCGCTGATGCCCTGACTATAACCGATCGTGGCGAAAAATGGCGACGATCTGCGCGGCGATCTGCGCCCGCGTCAACCGGCCATCGCGATACCAGTCGGCCGCCGAATTGAGCTGGCTGAGCAGTAGCGTGCGATAGAGCGAACGGTCGATGTCGGCGGGCAGCGGCAGCGCCGCCACCAGATCCCGGAACAATTGCTCGAACCGGTCGCGGCGCGCGACAAGCTGGTCGCGCACGCCATCCGGCACGGCCCGAAAATCATTCATCATCGGCATGGTCAGCGAATCCGCCGCCAGCTGGATATCCAGCAGGCTGGCGCAGGCCGCCTCCAGCCGCGCCCAGGGATCGGCCTGTGTCGCCACCGCCGCCGCGATCCGTGCCTCGGCCGCATCCAACGCGCCATTATGCAGTTCGACGAACAGCGCGTCCTTCGACTTGATATGGTGGTAAAGCGATCCGCCCAGCACCCCGGCCTGCTCGCCAATGTCGCGCATCGACGTGCCGCGATAGCCCTTGCGCGCAAACAGTTGCGCGGCGATTTCCAATATCTGGCGGCGGCGGCCCGATCCTTCGTCGCGCCCGCCCGCCGATGCGGCATCCCCGATCGTCATGTCAGCGCGCTAGCACAGGGCGTGACCACAGGCCACGTCCCGTGCGATCGCTCCCGGCTCAGGCCGGCACCTTCTGGCCATAGGGCGCATCAGCATCGCGCGCCGGAATCGCCCCGCGACGGCCGATATTCCAGCCGGCCAGCCGGTGCCCGGACAGCGCCGCCTCAGCCGGCTCCACGCCGGCCAGCCGCGCATGCAGATAGCCGCCATTGAAGGCATCGCCCGCACCGCTCGAATCCACAACATCGACGCGCGCCGGCGGCGGCACCAGCGCGCCACCGACCAGACAGCCTTCGGCGCCCAGCTTGACCACGATCTCGCGGCCCTCAGCGGCACCCCAGCGGGCCGCGGCGTCGGCAGCATCATCCGCCTCGCCCATTTCCACTTCGTCCGCCAGGGTCGGCAACCCGATGTCGCACAGTGCGATCGCCCGGTCGCGCCAGGCCCGCGCGGTCGCGGCGTCGCTCCACAGGCGCGGCCGGTAATTGCCGTCGAAGGCGATCCGGCCGCCCCCTGCCTTCACCCGTTCGCACAGCGCCAGCAACGCCTCGCGGCCGGCATCGGGCAGGATGGCCAGGGTGATGAGCGAAAAATAGAGCAGGTCCGACTGGGCGGCGGCATCAACCATCGCGCCGCTTTCGGGCAGGTCGAACATCGCCCGCGCCGCCGCTTCGCCGCGCCAATAATGGAAGCTGCGCTCGCCGGTCTCATCCGTCTCGATCGCATAGAGACCGGTGGTCCGGCCTGGAGCGCCGATCAGCAGGCCGGTATCGACGCCCTCGGCTTCCCAAGCCTTGCGCAGATCCTCGCTCATCGGATCGGCGCCGATCGCGCTGGCAAAGCGCACCTTGTCACCGGCCCGCGCCAGGTGGATCGCGGTGTTGATGACATCGCCACCATAGCGCAGGTTCCAGCCATCGCCGCTGCCCCGGCTCAGTTCCAGCATTGCCTCGCCGATGACGGTGATAGTCGCGTCGCTTGCCATGTGATCCTCTCTGATTGAAGGAGCGTCGTGCGGGCCCTGCCCCATGAAGTCAAGCCGTTGCAATCCCGTCCCATATGGCGGAACAGATTGCGTCGTGCCGCGTTTGCCACAGGCAAAGATACAGGATCGAAAATGTCAGGGGCGGAAATGGGGACGACAGAGACAGGCCAGCCGGTCAACCGGTTCGAATTGCTGGTCCAGAGCGTCACCGACTATGCGATCTTCATGCTCGATCCGGCCGGCTTCGTCGTTAGCTGGAATAGCGGGGCACAGCGCATCAAGGGTTACAGCGCCGACGAGATTATCGGCCAGCATTTCTCCGCTTTCTATATGGAGGAGGACCGCGCCGCCCATGTGCCCGCCGCCGTCCTGCGCACCGCCGAGGTCGAAGGGCGGTTCGAGGCGGAAGGCTGGCGCCTGCGCAAGGATGGCACCCGCTTCTGGGCCAATGTGGTGATCGATCCGATCCGCGACCCCGCCGGCCACCTGCTCGGCTTTGCCAAGGTTACCCGCGACCTGACCGAACGTCGCGCCGCGCAGGAGGAACTGCGCCGCAGCGAGGAGCGCTTCCGCCTGCTGGTGCAGAGCGTCACCGACTATGCCATCTACATGATCGACCCGGTCGGCACGATCACCAGCTGGAACAGCGGCGCCGAACGGTTCAAGGGCTATAGCGCCGAAGAGATTATGGGCCAGAATTTCGCCCGCTTCTATTCGGAGGAAGACCGCATGGCCGGCCTCCCCTCCCGTGCGCTCGACACCGCCCAGCGCGAAGGCCGGTTCGAGGCGGAGGGCTGGCGCATCCGCAAGGACGGCACCCGTTTCTGGGCCAGCGTCGTGATCGATCCGATCCGCGATCCGGCCGGCGAACTGCTGGGCTTTGCCAAGATCACCCGCGATCTTACCGAACGGCGTCAGGCGGCTCAGGCGCTGGAGCAGGCGCGCGAGGCGATCTTCCAGAGCCAGAAGATGGACGCCATCGGCAAGCTGACCGGCGGTGTCGCCCATGATTTCAACAATCTTCTGGCCGTGATCGTCGGCAGCCTCGATCTCGCGCGGCAGCGTCTTGCGGCCGGCGCCGACATCAGCCGCTATCTCGACAATGCCATGACCGCCGCCGATCGCGGCGCCACCCTGACCCAGCGGATGCTCGCCTTTGCCCGCAAGCAGGAACTCAAGCTGGAACAGGTCGACTGCATCGGCCTGATCCATGGCATGGCCGATCTGCTCAAGACCACCATCGGCAGCAGCGTCGCGATCGAGACGCGCTTCCCGCTGTCGCTGCGCCCGGCTCATGCCGACCCGGCCCAACTGGAGCTGGCGCTGATCAATCTGGCGGTCAATGCGCGCGACGCCATGCCTGACGGGGGTCGCCTGTTGATCGAGGGCAGCGAGATTACGCTGGCGCTGGGCGACCAGCCCGATCTCGCAGCGGGCAGCTTCATCCGCCTGACTGTGACGGACGAAGGCGAAGGCATGGACGAGGCGACGCTGGCCCGCGCCCGCGAACCCTTCTTCACCACCAAGGGGGTCGGCAAGGGAACCGGCCTTGGCCTGTCGATGATCCACGGCTTCACCCAGCAATGCGGTGGCGCGATGACCATCGCAAGCCAGCCCGGCAAGGGGACCAGCGTGTCCATCTGGCTACCCGTCGCCCTGACTGACGCCAGCAACGAGCCGACGGCTATCCCGTGCGAACCGGACGAGCTGGAAACCGAACCGCTGGTCATCCTGGCGGTCGACGACGACGAACTGGTGCTGACCAATACCGCCGGCATGCTGGAAACGATGGGCCATACCGTGTTCCAGGCCGGATCGGGACGGGAAGCGCTGCACATGCTGGAGCAGGGTCGCATCGATCTGGTCGTCACCGATCATGCCATGCCCGGCATGACCGGCGCGCAACTGGCCGACGCGATCGAGCAGGCCTATCCAGATCTGCCCGTGCTCATCATCACCGGCTATGCCGAACTGCCCGCCGATGCCAGCCGTCGCCTGCGCCTCGACAAGCCTTTCCGCCAGGCGGAACTGGCGATGATGGTGCATCGCATCCGCCACGACAGCGCTCTCCGCCGACTGGTTCCCATCGGCACGGACAGCCACCCCTGAAGTCTTACTCGACAATATGTGACAGAATTTCACATATTTTCTTGGCCTTATGTCTTGCCATCGTCATGCGCATGGCCGATGGCAATTGCATCCTGACCGCCAGCAACTCCACAGGATCGCATGAACAAAGCCACACAGCCGACGCCGACATCGCATTTCTTCACATCCCTGCGGACGCGGCTTCACTATCTCGACTGGGGCAATCCGTCGGCGCCGCCGCTGATCCTGGTCCATGGCGGTTTCGACCATGCACGCAGCTGGGACTGGACCGCCCGTGCGCTCGCCCGCGATTATCATGTCATCTGCCCCGACCTGCGCGGCCATGGCGACAGCGGCTGGTCGTCGGACGGCTCCTACATGATGGCCAATTATGTCTATGACCTGGCCCAACTGGTCGAATTGCTCGATCGCCGGCCGGTCACCATCGTCGGCCATTCGCTCGGCGGATCGATCAGCCTGCGCTACACCGGCCTCTACCCCGAAAGCGTCGCGCGCGTGGTCGCGATCGAGGGGCTGGGCCTGTCGCCCGACCGCATCGCCGAACAGGCAAAACGCAGTACCGAAGAGACATGGAAGGGCTGGATCGACACCCGTCGCACCAATGCCCGCCGCTCGCCGCGCCATTATGCCACGATCGAGGCCGCGGTCGCCCGCATGCGCGAACGCAACGACCATCTGTCGGTCGAACAGGCGCTGCACCTCACCCTCCACGGCGTGAACCGCAACGAGGATGGCAGCTATAGCTGGAAGTTCGATCCCTATCTGCACGGCGCCGCCCCCCAGGCCGGCACAGACGAAAATCTGCCCGACTTCTGGCGCCGCATCACCTGCCCGACGCTGCTGTGCCTCGGCCTCGACAGTTGGGCGTCAAACCCGGTCAAGGATGGTCGCATCGCCCATTTCCAGCAGGCCCGGCTGGTGGAATTTCCCCATGCCGGCCACTGGCTGCATCACGACCAGTTCGAGATGTTCGTCAAGGAACTGCGCGTCTTCCTGGCGGAATGAGGTACGCCCTCAGGCAATGAAGCCTGAAACCGCCGCCTGATATTCCGCCTTCAGCTGGGCGATGAAGGCGCCCGCCGGCTGCACCGCCTTGATCGCGCCGATACCCTGGCCCGCGCCCCACACGTCGCGCCACGCCTTCTTGTCGCCGGCCAGGCTGGCGAAATCCATGTCGGCCGCCTTGGGCAGCTTGTCCGGGTCCAGCCCCGACGCGACGATGCTGGGACGCAGATAATTGCCCAGCACCCCGGTGAAGACGTCGGAATAGACGATGTCGGCCGACGCGCTGTCGACGATCATGTCCTTGTAGGCGTCGAGCGCATTCGCCTCGGTCGTGGCGATGAAGGGCGACCCCATATAGCCAAGGTCCGCGCCCATCATCCGCGCCGCCGCGATCGACCGGCCGGTCGCGATCGCGCCCGACAGCGCCAGCGGCCCGTCGAACCATTCGCGGATTTCCTGGATCAGGGCAAAGGGCGACAGCGTGCCGGCATGACCGCCCGCCCCCGCCGCCACCGCGATCAGGCCATCGGCGCCCTTTTCGATCGCCTTCCTGGCAAAGACATTGTTGATGACGTCGTGCAGCACGATGCCGCCATAGCTGTGGATCGCCTCATTCACCTTCTCCTGCGCGCCCAGCGAGGTAATGACGATCGGCACCTTATATTTGACGCACAGCGCCAGATCCTCTTCCAGCCGCGCATTGGTGCGGTGGACGATCAGATTGACGGCGAAGGGCGCATCCTGATCGGTCAGTTCCGCACCCAGTTGCTGCAACCAGGCCTCGAACGTGCCGGACGGTCGCGCATTGAGCGACGGAAAGGCGCCGACGATGCCGGCACGGCATTGGGCAATCACCAGTTCCGGCTGCGAGATGATGAACATCGGCGACCCGATCAGCGGCAGGGACAAACGGCCTTGAAGCGAAGCCGGCAGGGTCATGATCGGGGTCTCTCCTTTATCTGTTCGAACCGCGCTATCATCGCTCCGTGCCCGGAAAAAGGCCAAAATCAACCGTATTGCTCAAGCAATACAGTGATGCTATGATCCCGATCCAGGCCCGACAAGGAGTGCCCCAGAATGTATAGCGAGAGCGATCTGCAAGATGCCGTAGCGGCCGGCGCGCTGACGCCCGCCAGCGCCCAGGCGCTGCGCGACCATGTCGCCCGGCTACGCGCCAGTTCGGTGGACGAGGAACATTTTCGCCTGCTGACCGGCTTCAACGATATTTTCGTCGCCATCGCCTCGGTGATCCTGCTGGTTGCGGTCGCGGGACTCGGCAACGAGGTTCACCTCGGCATCACCACCCCGCACCAGCCTTCCTTCGTCTCCGGCCTGTTCGTCGCCGGCACCGCCTGGGGCCTGGCCGAATATTTCACGCGACGCCTGCGCATGGCGCTGCCTTCGATCCTGCTGCTGCTCGCCTTTGTCGGCGGCATCGCCTTCACCGCAGCGCTGCTGATCGGACTGATGATCCCGGACGCGCAGAATGACGGCGCGGGTCTGGTCGCCTCGCTCGCCGGCCTCAGCGCCGCGATCGCCGCCTGGTTTCACTGGCGCCGCTTCATGGTGCCGATCACCGTCGCAGCCGGCGCAGCCGGCGCGGCCGCGATCGTTGGCGGCCTTGCCATGTGGCTGATCCCGTTCAGCCACACCCTGCCCTTCATCCTGCTTCTGATCGCCGGCATCGCCATCTTCACCCTCGCCATGCGCTGGGACATGAGCGATCCGGGCCGCACCAGCCGCCGCTCTGACGTCGCCTTCTGGCTGCACCTGACCGCCGCACCGATGATCGCCCATTCGCTGTTCCAGTTGCTGGGCATCACCCATGGGCTGGTCGATGCGGGACAGGCCTTCCTGGTTATCCTGCTCTATCTCGCCTTCGGCCTGGTGGCGCTGGCGATCGACCGTCGCGCACTGCTGGTCTCCAGCCTCGCCTATGTCCTCTATGCGCTCTACAGCCTTTTCCAGAAGGTCGGCGCGGTCGAACTGTCCGCTGCGCTCACCGCGCTGGTGATCGGCGGCACGCTGCTGCTGCTCTCGGCCTTCTGGCACCGCGCCCGCGCCACGATCGTCACCGGCCTGCCGCCGGCGCTCGCCAGCCGCCTGCCTTATCTCAATCGCGCAGCCGCCTGATCAACCCAACGAAAAGGGGCCGCTTCGTCCACAGGAAGCGGCCCCTTTTTTTCACATTCATTCTCGGTGATGTCAGTTCATCGCCAGGATCATGTTGCGCACCTGGGGATAGACCTGCTTTTCCCATTTGCTGCCGGAAAAGACGCCATAATGGCCAACGCCCGGCTGCAGATGGTGGCGCTTCAGATGCGGCCGCAAGCCGGTGCAGAGGCCATGGGCCGCCGACGTCTGGCCAACCGCGCAGACATCGTCCTTTTCGCCCTCGACCGTCAGCAGCGCGGTCTTGCGGATCGCGCCGGGGTTCACCGCCCGGCCATGGACCGTCAATTCCCCCTTGGCCAGCAGCATGCGCTGGAACACCATGTCGACCGTTTCCAGGTAGAATTCCTTGGTCATGTCGAGGACCGCGAAATATTCCTGGTAGAAAGTCTTGATCTTATCGGCCTCGATCGTCTTGCCGTCGGCCAGCAACTGATAGAGTTCGCGATGCTGCGACCCGTGCCGCTCCATGTTCATCGACATGAAGGCGGACAATTGCAGGAATCCGGGATAGACCTCGCGCCCGCGCCCGGCATAGCGGAACGGCACGGTCGAGATCAGATTCTCCTCGAACCATTCGATCGGCTTCTCGTTCGCCAGTTCGTTGACCACCGTCGGCGCCGCGCGCGGATCGATCGGCCCGCCCATCAGGGTCATCGACCTGGGCGTCGCCGCATCCTCATCCTCGGACATCAGCGCCACGGCGGCGAGTGCCGGCACACAGGGCTGGCACACTGACACCAGATGGGCGCCGGGGCCGATATCCTGCAAAAACTGGATCACATAATCGACATATTCGTCGAAACCGAAACGCCCGGCCTCGACCGGCACGTCGCGGGCATTCTTCCAGTCGGTGATATAGACGTCATGGTCCTGCAACAGCGTCGCTACCGTGCTGCGCAGCAGGGTTGCGAAATGCCCCGACATCGGCGCCACCACCAGCACCTTGGGCTGGGCGGTCTCGACATCGTCCTTCACGAAATGCAGCAGGTCGCCGAACGGCAGGTCGAGCACGATCTCCTCGCGCACCTCGACCTCGGCATTGCCGGTCTGGACGCGGTCAATACCATAGGCGGGGCGCTTGTGGGTCATACGCGCGCCCTGGAACACATCCATCAGCGCGAACATGCGGCGCGGCATCGGCCAGTCGGCGACCGGACCCATATGGTCGCGCATCGCCAGCGCCATCTGCGCCCCGAAGCGGGCCGGGGCCAGCATGTCTTCCATGGCCTGGTAACCGTCGTAAAGCATTCGCATATTACCAAAACAACCTTGTTCAACCTGGGGGAGACGACTCGGTTCTTCCCTTAAACGCTATACATGCTTTTCATGTTGCACTGCATCATGAATGATGGAAAATAACATTCGGCATGTCTGCCAGGGAACCGCCCCTGCGATTTTGCGTTTGGGGGCCGGGAACCGTGTATCGGGAGAGCATGGATGGCCGTCGCGGAACTCACTCTATCCAGCAAGAACTATTCCTCCTGGTCGCTGCGCGGCTGGCTCTTGTGCCGGCTTGCCGGGCTGAAGGTGGAGGAAAGGATCATCGCCATCGATGATCCGGAAAATCGCGCCGAACTATTGCTCTTGTCGCCATCGGTGCTGGTGCCGCGCCTCACCCATGAAGGCGCGAGCGTCTGGGACACGCTCGCAATCGCGGAATATCTGCACGAACTCTATCCCCAGGTCGGCATGTATCCGGCCGAACGCATCATCCGCGCCCATTGCCGGTCGGTCTCGGGCGAAATTCATTCGGGCTTCGCCAATCTGCGCTCTGCCCTGCCGATGAACCTGAAAGTCCGCCATGACCGCTTCCCGATCTTCTCGGGCGCCAAGCCCGATATCGAGCGGATCGAGACGATCTGGACCGAATGCCTGGACGCCTATGGCGGCCCCTGGCTGTTCGGCGAAAAGCCGACCGTGGCCGACGCCATGTTCGCGCCGGTGGCACAGCGCTTCCTCACCTATGCCGTCCCACTCTCGCCCAGGTCCGCGGCCTATTGCGACACGATCAACGGCTGGCCGCTGATGCGCGAATGGATCGATGCCGCCCGCGCCGAACCCGACGATATCGAGGAACTGGATATCGAGTTCTGAACAGACCCTTCCCCCCGCCCCGTGCGGGGGTTAAGGCACGGGGATGAAACACGCCCTCCCCCTCCTGGCCCTCGGCCTTGCCACCCTGTCCTTCCCCGCCAATGCCCAGACCGACCCGGCGAAAACCGATCCGGCCAAGCTGGAACAGTCGGTCCGCACCATGGCATCCGACCTGTTCGAAGGCCGCGCGCCCGGCACCGTGGGGGAGGAACGGACGATCGGCTATCTCGTCGCCCGCTTCGAGCAGCTGGGGCTGGAGCCGGGTGGCCCGGACGGCCAGTGGGTGCAGACCGTGCCGCTGCTCCACACCCGCCTTGGCCAGTCGGAAAGCCTGTCGGTCGCGCAAAATGGCGCCGCCACCCCCTGGACCTTCGGCAAACAGGTTTATCTCTCCACCCTCCAGCCCAAGGACAAGGTCGCCGTCGCCAACGCGCCGATGGTCTTCGTCGGCTATGGCGTCTCCGCCCCGGAACGCGGCTGGGACGATTTCAAAGGCGTGGACCTGAAAGGCAAGATCGCCGTCTTCCTGATCAACGACCCGGACTTTGAAGCCGCGAAGGGCGAAGACCCGTTCGGCAAGTTCGGCGGCAAGACCATGACCTATTATGGCCGCTGGACCTACAAGTTCGAGGAAGCCGCCCGCCACGGCGCGATCGGCGCGCTGATCGTCCATGACACGCCGGGCGCCGGCTATGGCTGGAACGTCGTCGTCAGCCCCGGCGGCGAGAATTACGACCTCGTCCGCCCGGCCGACAAGCTGACCAGCCTGCAGGTGCAGGGCTGGGTCGAGGGCGAGGCGGCCAAGGCGCTGTTCGCCGGTGCCGGTCAGGATCTGGCCGCGCTGCGCAAGCAGGCCCGCTCAGCGAAATTCAAGCCGGTCGAACTCAAGGGGGCCAGCTTCTCCGCCGCCTTCCCGGTCACCCAGGAAGTGGTAAAGAGCGCCAATGTCATCGCCCGCATCCCCGGCGCCAAGCGCCCGGACGAAACCGTCATGTATGGCGCCCATTGGGACGCCTATGGCAAGGGCGCGCCCGACGCGCAGGGCCGCATCTATCGTGCCGGCGCCAATGACGACGCGCTCGGCATGGCCGGCCTGTTCGAAATCGCCCGCATCTTCAAGGCCGGCCCCGCCCCCGACCGCTCGATCGTCTTTGCCGCCTGGACGGCGGAGGAGCGCGGCCTGCTGGGATCGGAATTTTACGCCCAGAACCCGCTCTACCCGCTCGACAAGACGGTCGCGAACCTCACCATCGACGTGCTCCAGACCGCCGGCAAGGCCAAGGACGTGATCCTGATCGGCAAGGGCCAGAACGTCCTCGAGGACGATCTCGCCAAGTTCGCGGCCAAGCAGGGTCGCGTCATCACCCAGGAAAGCCTGCCCGAACGCGGCCTCTTCTACCGTGCCGACCATTTCTCCATGGCCAAGCGCGGCGTGCCCGTGCTGCTGATGATGGGCCTCGCCGGCGCATCCGACATGGTCGATGGCGGCCGCGCCGCCGGCCAGGCCTGGATCGATGCCTATACCGGCAAATGCTATCACCAGGCCTGCGACGCGGTCGACGACAGCTGGAAGCTGGATGGCGCCGCGCAGGACGTGGACCTGATGTATGACATCGGCCGCGACCTCGCCTTCTCGGCCCGCTGGCCCGAATGGAAGGCCGGCTCCGAATTCAAGGCCATCCGCGACAAGAGCGCGGCGGTCCGGAAGTAACGCAACATCCTCCCCTCCCTTTCAAGGGAGGGGCCGGGGGTGGGTAGCGAGCGTAGCGAGCCTCCTTCGGAGGCACCCACCCCTTGATCCCCTCCCTTGAAAGGGAGGGGAGATACTTATGCAGCGCTCAGCCGATACAGTCCCGCCCCATGCGGCGGCAGCGTCACCGATATCCGGTCCGCCTGCTGCCCCAGGGCCTGCCCGGCCCACAGGTCGCGCACCGCCACCGGAGCGTTCAGCCCCAGATCGCGCAGCCTGATCCAGACCTCGCGTGGCTTGTCGCTGACGTTGAACAAGGCGACATAACGGTCCGCGCTCCCTTCCGCCTTCGCCGACCAGATGCGCCCGCCATCCTCGATATAATGGGGCTGGTTGTCGTAACTCGCCTGATTGACCGCGATCACCTCCTTGTTGGTCAGCAGCGCCAGCGTCGCTGCATCCAGATGCCGCAGATCGCCGCCCATGATCAGCGGCGACCGCGCGATCGCCCACAGGGTCATCAGCGTCCGCTGCTCATCCGGCGTGAAGCGGGTATCGCGCTCGCCCAGCGCCAGCCGCCCCAACGGCAGCATGTCCGCGTCCGGCCATGATCCCGGCCCACGATAGGGCGTCCAATTTTCCAGCCTGGTGAACTGCGCATCCAACATCGCCCAGTCATCCCAGAAATCGTCGGAAATGCGCCACATCTGCGCATATTTGCGGACATGGTCGCCGCGCATCACCGGCGTCTCGCCCGGTGAAAGGCTCAGGATGATCGGCCGCCCGGTCGCAACGATCGCCTTGTGCGCCGCCTCGATCTCCGCCGCATGGGCGTCATAGGGTCGGCTCATATCGTCCATCTTGACGAAATCGACGCCCCAGTCGGCATAGAGGCGGAAGATGCTGTCATAATAGGCCTGCGCGCCCGGCCGCGTCATGTCGACGCCATACATGTCCGGGTTCCAGCTACAGATGCTCTTCCTGTCGGCAATGTCCGCCGCGCGATATTTCGTCCCCAAAATCGGCAAATTCTGTTCCACCGCCGCACGCGGAATGCCGCGCATCACATGGATGCCGAATTTCATGCCCAGCGCATGCACGTCCTTGGCAAGCTGGGTGAAGCCCTTGCCCCCGGCGCTGGAGGGAAAACGGTTGGGCGCCGGGATCATCCGGCCATAGCCGTCCATCGCCGGCCGGGGCTTGGCGTTGTAGGTATAGCTCGACGCCTCGGGCTCATACCACTGAATGTCCACGGTGAAGATGTCATAGCCGAAGGGCAGCAGCTTTTCCGCCATGATCCCGGCGGTCTCGCGCGCCTGCGCCTCGGTAATGGTGGTGGCAAAGCTGTTCCAGCTATTCCATCCCATCGGCGGACGCGGCGCCAGCATCGCTTTTCCCGCTTCCGCCGGAGCCGCCCCCGCCCGCACTGCGCCAGCAGCCGCAAGCCCCGCCACACCACCCGCGAGCATATCGCGGCGGCTGGCCTTCCATGTCATCCTCATCATTTGTCGGAGTTAATAGGAAGTCGACAAAAATAGCAACAGCCGTTCGTTTCGAGCCTGTCGAGACATCCGGCCCCAAGCCGCCTGCACGAGTGCACCAGCCATCAAAAGACCAAGATGAGCGGCTAGCGGACACTCCCCTATTTCGTCACCCCAGCGAAGGCTGGGGTGTGGACTTACGTTTGAAGTGCAACATGTGACTGACATTGAGAGAATGCCTCGGCGGGCGTTTTGAAGTCGAGGCATTTCCTGGGCGTATGGTTATATTGGTGGGCGGCAGCGAGAATGCTTGCCTGATCGATGGCGTCGAGGTTGGTTTTGCGCGGCAGGAAGCGGCGCAGTCGCCCGATTGAGTAGCCCCTAGTTTTCTAGACGCCTTCTGCTTTCAAAATCTGCTGCCGTTCGAACTGTGCGGGGGACAGCATCCCGTTCCTGACCTGCTTGCGCACCGGGTTGTAGAACATCTCGATGTAATCGAACACGTCCTGCCGGGCTTCCTCGCGTGTTTTGCAGGTCCGGCGCCGGATGCGCTCTCGCTTGAGCGAGGAGAAAAAGCTCTCGGCGACGGCGTTGTCATGACAGTTGCCGCGCCGGCTCATCGAATGCTCAAGATTGTGAGCCCGGATGAAGGCCGCCCAGTCCATGCTGGTGAACTGCGAGCCCTGATCCGAGTGGATCAGCACCCGCTGCTTCGGCTTGCGCCGCCAGACCGCCATGTGCAGCGCTTGCAGCACCGCATCGGTGGTCTGCCTGCTCTGCATCGACCAGCCCACCACGCGGCGGGAATAAAGATCGATCACGACAGCCAGATAGGCAAAGCCCTCCAGGGTGCGGATGTAGGTGATGTCTGTCACCCAGGCCCGATCGGGGGCAGCGACGTCGAACTGCCGGTCCAGAGTATTGTCGACCGCCAGGGATGGCTTGCCGCCATAGCTCCCCGGCCGACGCTTGTAGCCGATCTGCGCCTTGATACCTGCCAGCCTGATCAACCGGGCAACACGGTTCGGGCAGCAGGTCTCGCCCTGATCCAGTAGGTCGTCGTGCAACTTGCGGTAGCCATAGACTTTGCCGCTGTCGTTCCAGACTTGCCGGATCAACTTCGTCTGCCGAACATCTTCCCGGACCCGTTGGCTCAGCGGGTTCTTCTGCCAGGCATAGAAGCCGCTGGGTTGGATGCGCAGGCACCGACACATCGATCGAACCCCGAACTGGTCACGATGCTCGGCAACAAATGCGTATCTCACTTTGCATCCCTGGCGAAATACGCGGTGGCTTTTTTTATGATGTCGCGCTCCTCGGTCACCCGAGCCAGCTCGCGCTTCAACTGGCGGATCTCAGCATCCTTGCCGGCATCGCCAGACACCACCTTCGCCAGTTGCCGCTTCCATGCCTACAGCGAATGCTGACTGACGCCGAGCCGCTCGGAAACCTCCGCTACCGGATACCCGCGCTCGGTGATCTGGGCCACCGCATCACGCTTGAACTCATCGCTGAAATTGGGCCTCCCCATCGTCGTCTCCTGTCCTCAAAATTAGGATAGAAGGCGTCCAGAAATCTAGGGGCTACTCAATGATACCCTGCCGCCTTACGTTGCATCCTTCGACTTCAAACGGGTGACCATTCAAGGGGCGACTCCCGTTTTTGCTGATCGTCTTCTAGGGTTGGGCTTCGGGAAGATCGCTGACGGTGCCGGATTCGAATTTCGTTGCTCAGGGCCAATGGCATTTGAGGAATTTGCTGCCCTCGCAGCAAAGCTTCGCGACATGGAGTTAGCTTTCAGCGCGGGGCCAGGTTGGTCGCCTAGCGAAGTTATTAACGACCTCCGGGACCGAGGGCTATGCCGCGGTTCTTTCACGCAAATCTCATGGACCGGGCCGGAGCAATGGAGCCTGCAAACTTGCTGATTGACGTCTGCTATTCATAGTAAATCAGAGTCAGCCCAAGGTCTATTTCTGGTCGTCATCCACCTTTCCGGATTAGCCGATTTACCAGCCACCGAACCGCTAGCCCTGTGATGAGCGCAACCGCAGCGGATGGCAGCATGACGTGCGACCAAAAGCCCTTACCGCATGGAATATCAGGTGCGCAGTCACCCAAGCCCTCCACCATTAAGAGGATGGTGAAGATCGGGAGGGTGATGAGCAACGACATGCCGCAGCCCCACTTGCCACCCCGCGTTCCACCCCCCCGGTATCTGCCGTCATCCATCCATCGATATTACCCAGCGAACGAATGTCCGCTAGTGGCATCAAAAAATCGACCTATGAGCGGCAATAGATGGTCGTCAGCCGTCAAAGCGCGACGCCGACATTGCGCCCATTCTCCCGCGCCACCCCGCCCCTATCCGCACGCCACCTTTCTCCCTATCTACCGCTCATGCACCGCCTGTTCGTCGCCATCCGTCCGCCCGCCACGATCCGCAGCCAGCTTCTGGCCCAGATGGCCGGCAGCCCAGGCGCGCGCTGGCAGGATGATGGCCAGTTGCACCTGACCCTGCGTTTCATCGGGGAAGTGGATCGCCATCTGGCGGACGATATCGCCGATGCGCTCGCCGGCGTCCGCTTCCAGCCATTCGCCATCGCGCTCGCCGGCACCGGCTATTTCGACCGGCGCGGCGTGGTCGACACCTTATGGGCCGGGGTACAGCCGCGCGACCCGCTCGCCCATCTTCATGCCAAGGTGGATCGCGCCTGCACATCGGCCGGCATTGCACCCGAAGCCCGCGCCTATCTGCCGCACATCACCCTCGCCCGCTTCAGCCGGCACGGCGGCGACATCGCGCCCTTCCTGGCGCTGCACGCCGGCCTTGCATCGCCCGCCTTCACCGTGGACGAATTCAGCCTCTATGAAAGCCGCCTCGGCCATGCCGGCTCCAGCTATCATGCGGTCGAAACCTATCGCGCAGAAGGCTATCCCGGCACGCACGACGATTGACGCGCGCGCCGGGAACCAGATTTAGCCCGCGCTCAGCACGCCACAGGCAACGCGGCCGCCCGCATTACCGGTCGGGTCGCTCTTATAGTCATCGGCCTGGGCATGGATCACGATGGCCGCGCCATCGGCATCCAGCAGCGGCGTCGCGCCGTCGCTGATCGTGCCGCCCGGCACCACATATTCGATCTCGCCGCTGCCGTCGGGCTTGGCCTGCATGTTGGGCATGTCGCCCATATGCATGCCCTGCGGATTATCCTTGCCATGCTGGTGGCTGGTCGGGTTCCAATGGCCACCCGCGCTGGTGAAGTCCGGCCCCGTGCAGACGCCGGTAGTGTGGATATGCACCGCGTGGATGCCCGGCGTCAGCCCCTGCGCCTTGACCACGACATGCAGGCCATCGCCTGCCTGGGTCACCACGGCGGTGCCGCGCGCGCTGCCATCGCCAGCGGCCAGCTTGGCCTTGGCGGTCGGCGCGGCGGGCGCGCTCTGGCTGGTCGCGGCACAGGCCGTCACGGCAGCGAGCAGAGGCAGGGCAAGGAACAGGGCGGCGGTCTTCATGGCAAACTCCCGATCACGGAAACAACTGCGCGAACGCGGCAGACGCGTCTTTGTTGCCGATCCGATCCGGTTTGTCATGACCCTTCTGCATATCGTTCGCAATAAAAGCAGGGAGATAGCATGGCATCCATGCTGACGCCCCTCCTTCACCGCCCCAAAGAGCCGTCCGGAGGCAATAGCCTGAGATCGCGATGTGTCGCATGTCAGGCCCCAGCCCGGTAGCAATCCAGATCGCTGCGTTATCGGTTCGCCCCGGCAAATAGCTGGCCGGCCATGAGCGCAGACATGATCAACCGCCCATGCGCCGATCGTCTACGCTGCCCAGCACATGACATGCCGGACAGATATCCGTTCCCCCCGGATCGCGACAGACTCCAACGCACGACAGGTCAGCGCCCGACAGCCCAGTGCGCGCGACGCAGGACAAGAAAAAGGGGCCGATCTTGCGACCGGCCCCTCTTCATATTCCATCCCGAAGGACGGAAATTTCTTACTGACCCGAACCCGGACCGTAGCTGATTTCCACGCGACGGTTCTGGACTTCGCGAACGCCGTCCGCGGTGTCGACGCGCGGCTTCGATTCACCGAAGGCCTGGGTGGTCATCACGCCGTCAGGGATACCCTTCGAGGCGAGATAGGCCTTGGCGGCGTCAGCGCGACGCTGCGACAGACCGACGTTGTACGAGGCTGCACCCGAACGGTCAGCGTGACCGGCCAGCATGACCTGGGCGTTGCCGCAAGCGCTGTAGGCCGAAACCGCGTTGTCCAGAATGGTGGCGGCGTCAGGCGTGATGTCCGACTTGTCCCATTCGAAGAAGACAATGTACGGCCCAGGCGAGCATTCCGGCGCCGGCGGGGGCGGCGGAGGCGGCGGCGGGGGCGGCGGGGGCGGCGGAGGCGGCGGGGGCGGCGGAGCAGGCTCAGCCGGAGCGCCGAAGTTGTAGGTCAGGCCGAGCAGCAGGCTGTGCGTACGCAGCTTGGTGCTGGCTTCCGAACCGGCGGGGCCACCGATGGTGGTGTAGGCCGGGATCAGCTTGATGTCGTCCTGGTTGAAGAAGCGATACTTCAGCGAGACGTCGACATTGTTGGTGACCGGGTAACGCACGCCGGCGATCGCCTGCCAGGCGAAACCGGTGTCGCTGTCGTTCACCAGGTCATTGGCCAGCTTGCCACGCGACACGCCGACACCGCCGCCGACGAAGCCCTGCAGGCCGTCATCGGGACCGAAGTCGAGCAGGCCGTTCAGCATGAACGAGAGGGCCGAGGCCGCACCGCCGAAGCCGCTATCGTCGAGGTCGACCTTGGCGCGCTTGTAGGCAGCTTCGGCTTCGAGGCGGAAGCCGCCGAAGTCGTAGCCGATATTGGCGTCGAAATCATAACCCTTATGGTAGTCAGCCGCCACGGTGTTGCTGGCTGCGGTACCGTTACCGGGGGTGAAGGTGATGTCCTGATCTTCAACGATCATTACGCCGGCGTCGACGCCGACATACCAGCTGTTGTCGCGCGCCAAGGCCGGGGTGGCCAGGGCACTGGTCGCAAGCGCAGCCGCGAGGGCAAGCTTCCGCATTTGAATTCCCCTTTCAAAAGTGTCACGAAGGACTGCTGAAACCATGTATCGGCAAGAAGGTTTCATGGCAAGTCCACAATTCGTGAAACCGTTGCAAAAATAACGCAGTAGGGACATCCCCCAGGCTCGCCTCCAAGCTAATACCTACCCCTCTCCATGAAAAGATCGCCGATACTCCAGAATTACATGGAGATCAGGCCATGACCCTGCAAAGCCGCCAATATCGCGGCAATTGCGCCACGACTCTCGCTATCGACGGTCGTTCCACCGGTTGGCCCGGCGATCGCGGGCTGGCGCGCGCCGACAATTTGCTGGCCGGCGACATAAAATCCTTCGCTGCGCACCGCATCATCCCGCCATGCCGTACCGTCATGCACCATGGCATGGCCGCGATCCGCCACCGCCAGCCGCAATCCGGCCTTCGGCGCAACGAAGCGCCAGCCGCCTTCGGTCCAGCCGGCAACATGCGCCTCCCGCCCGGCCCAGGCGCCGCTCGCGCCGGCCGCCACGATCCAGCATTGCCCGGCAACCGGGGCCGTCGGCGCCGCCGCCAGGTCGGCGCTTTCCGCCACCCCGTGCAACAGCATGTCGATCCGCGCCAGCGCCTCATTATGCATGATTTCCTTCTGCGCCTGCCCGGCATGGAGCAGCGGCAGCGCCCAGCGATCGCTCGTCTCGTTCGTCATCCTCGCCTCCTTACAGCAGCATCTCGATCGTCCCCGGCCGGCCGAGCGCCCGCGTGCCGACCTGCCGCACTTCCATGGTCCGCGGCCCGCTCACGCCGTCCGCCGCGATCATCGCCGCAGCATAGGTCCAGCCCGGCTCCCCCACTTCGGCCCGCCGCACCAGCCGCGCCCCGTCCAGCACCCGCAGCTCATAGCGCTCGCTTTCCTCGGCCAGCGGCACGTCGCCACCACTGCTCCATCGCCATCCCGCCCGGCTGCGCCGGGTCCAGCCGATCCGCCATCCACCCGCCCCGTCCGGCGCCGCGTTCAGATGCACCGGCGCCGGCGGCACCAGCGCCGCGCCACTGATCATGATTTCCGCCGTCGCGGGTTCCACGTCGCCGATGCCGATCGCCAGCAGCCGCATCGCCGCGCCGATATCCCCCTCGATGGCCGCCGCCGCCAGCGGATCGACCAGCCGGTCCGCCTCGATCAGCAGGAAGGGCGTGCCGGCCGCCTGCCCCGCCATCGCCCATTCCGTGCCGCGCAGCCCACGCCGCAGCGTCTCCAGCCGATAACTGGCCGGCCCGGTCCGCACTGCCCGGCCGAACTGGACCATTTCCTTCCCCACCAGGCACAGATTGCGCCCCTGTGCCAAGGCCGCGCCGTCCGCGCCCGCCAGTTCCATATCCTCGGCCAGCAATGTCACCGACAGGCTGTTCACCATGTCGAGCAGCAGCGTGCTGCCCGGCGGCAAGGCGGCGTCGATCTGCCCCATCACCGCGCGCGGCGCCGTTCGTCCGATCGGCTCGGCGGTCCCGCCCGCATCCAGCGCATAGAGCGCCGCGCTGCGCCAGCCCGGCCCGCCGCTTGCCGCCGCCACCAGTTGCGGCCCGTTCGCCACCCCCTCGGTCAGGCGCGGCAGGTCCGCCAGCATCAGCCGGGTGGGACCATGCGGCGCATCCACCTGCCGCACGATCTGGCCGGACGACACGCTGCCCGGCGCATGCCCGCTCGTCCCCGCCAGCCGCCGCAGCGCCAGCCGCACCGCCATCGCCTCCCATTCCCGCTCCTCGATCCGCCACAGCCCCGGCGCATCGGCCAGCGCCACGATCATCCCCGGCTCCAGTTCCAGCGCCCGCCAGTCGCCGCGCACCATCATCCGGTCGCGCCCGGCCCAGATGCCGTCCAGCCTTTGCCGCGCCAGCGATCGCGCCGCCCCGCCGCTCAGCACCGCCGGCAGTTCGATCCCGCGCTCGATCCGCCCCGGCCCCGGCCGCGTCACCCGCTGCACCCCGGCCTGATAGTCGCGCGCCGGATCATGATGCCGCACCGACAGCGCCAGTGCGACGCTGTCCGCGCCCGCGCCCGATCGCTCGACCGGATCGATCGCCCGGCCATTGATCCGGCTGCACCGCGTCGCCGGCTCCAGCAGCGCCACCGCCGGCCCGGCCTCCCCCACCAGTTGCGCCCCATCGCCACACAGCCCCAGCCCATAGGCCTCGACCAGCGGCGCGATCGCCTCACCCAGATCCGCGCCGCTCGCGACAAAACCCTCGACCTCCTCGGCCGCCGCGCACCCCATCTGCCCCTCGCTCAGCGCGCCGACGATCGCATCGATCGTCACCGCACCCGCATCCGCTTCCACCTCGAAGGTCAGCGACGGGATGCGATTGCCATAATCGGACAGCAGCAGATCCTCGAACACCACATAGGCGATGCCGCGATGCGCCGGCGTCATGCCCGGTCCTTGCGCCGACGCGATCAGCGGGTCGGGCGCCTGATCCTCGCCCCCGTCATGCAGGCGGAACGCACCCACCTGCGTCTTGAAATCGCCCGCCGCCCCGCGCAGCAGATTGCCGTCGGCCCAGACCCGCCCGATCGATCGCACGCCCCGCGCCGACAGCGCCACCGCAAAACTCGCCGAATAGCTGTAGCTCGTGCTGCTCCCCTGCCCCTTGCCACCGCCGCTTTTCGTGCGGATCTCGCGCAGGTCGGTCGCCCAGATCACCGTGCCCGCCACCCGCATCCTGCCGAACAGCCGGGGCATCTGCGTGCCATAGCTCGACGTCTGCAACTGCAGGTCGCTCAGCCGCGCGCCTTCCCGCCCCTTCGCCTTGAACAGCACTTCCCGGTCCAGCACATTGCCGATCAGCCCGCCGATCGCGCCGCCGATCGGCCCGCCCAGCGCCGTCCCCACCGCGGTCAGCACCATCGTCGCCATAGCTTTCCCTCCCCTTCACGCCCGCCAGATGCGCAGTATCGGCCAGGGCGGCGCACCCGGCGTCTCCACCACCCGCCGCAGCCCGGCATGGGCATGGACGAAGCCGCCCGGCACCAGGATCAGCAGATGCTGGTGCAGCGCGCCCGGCCGCACCAACATCATGTCGCCCACCGCCCCGGCCCTCACCGGCCGCAAACCCGCCGCCTGCGCCCAGTCGTCCGCCCGCCGGTCATCGCCAAAGCGCAGCCCATAATCGCCCGGCATCATGGGTGCGTATCCCGCCGCCCGCATCGCCGCCCCGACCAGCCCGACACAGTCCAGCCCCAGCGCCGGATCGCGCCCCTGCAGCCGGAACGGCACGCCCACCAGCGCCCGCGCCGCCGCCGCGATCGCTGCTCCGCTCCTTGACCCGCTCATCCGCCGGGATAGCGGGTCAACAGGTCGGTGCCCGGCAGATAGGGTTCGCCCCGGAAATTGACCGCATTGCCAAAGCGCGCCGCGCAGCTCACCAACTGCCGGTCGCACCCCTGCGTCAACAGCGCCAGCGTCCCCGGCTCCACGCCAAAGGGCGGCGGATCGGCCAGCCGCAGCGTGCCTGCATCATTGTCGACCACCGCCTGGACGATCCCGGCATTGGCGCCGGTCAGCCAGCGGATCATGCCATAGGCATAGATGCCCGGCTCCAGCCCGGCCGCGTCCACCACCATGTCCGCCACGCCCGTCACCGCCACGATCTGCCGCCGTCCGGCCATTGCCACCCGGCATTGCCGGTCGCCCAGCATCGCGCGGCAATCAGGTGATGTCGATGGCGCCACCGGCTCGGCCAGCATCGCCGCCGCCGCGCCCACCAGTTCGGCGCTGAACGCCCCGCCCTTGCGCGCCACCGCGCCGATCGTCCCGCGCGCCAGCAGCCGCCAGCAAAAGGCCAGCGTGCAAAGCGCCTCCTCCAATCCCCCGCTCATTCGCGTATCTCCACCAGCGGCACCGACACTGCTTCCCCCGCAGCGAAGGTCGCCCGATTAATCTCCAGCCGATCCTCGGCAAAGCGCACCGGCACGTCGAAGCGATAGCCGGCGGTGATCAGCGCGCCTTCGGCCGGCGCCGCATCGAACGCGATCACCCCCAGCCCGACATGCTGCCAGCCATCGGCCTGCTCCACTCCGTCGATCGCCACCCGGATCGTGCCGGCCACCGGCCGGGTGATGCGCCGCGCCTGCGCGTCCGCGCCGCCGCCATAATGACGCATCAACGGAAAGTCGGTCGTCACCCCGTCGCCGCTGCCCAGCCGCTGGTCCAGCGGCCCCGGCGCCATGCCCGGCGGCCCGCTCCGGTCGTCATAGGGATCGGTGAAGCGAAAGCCGCGCGCCGCGCCGCGCCTTGCCCGGAAGAAGGCGATCAGGTCGGCAATGTCCGCGTCGGACCGCACCCCCGGCCCGGCGTCGAAGGACAGGCGGGCGTCGGCCCAGTCGCTGCTGCGCCGCTCATGCCCCGACGGGCTTTCGGCCACCTGCGTCGAAAAGGCCGGCGCCACACTCGCCTCTCGCCCGATCGCGATCGGAAAGCGCACATCGTCAAAGGCCTGCATCGCATCCTCCCCATCCAGTCTGAAACAGGTAAAGCCGTCCCGCGCGACCTGAGGCAGCGCCCAGATATAGGTCGCCGCCGTGCCGCGCCCGACCGACGCCTGGGCCGACGCCGCGATCGCGCGCCACTGGTCGGCCTGCTCGGGCAACAGCACGAAGCCGGAAAAATAATGCTGCTCGGTGACCGGATAGCCCAGCCGCGCGGTCGCCATCTCGATACCCCGCTCGGTCATCCGCGGCCGCCCTTGCGTCACCCAGTCATAATCTTCCAGTTGCAGCACATCGAACGCCGGCGCCGCCCAGCCAACCGGCATGTTCGCCCGCTTGGCCTCGGGCGCCAACGGGTCCAGCACGGTCGGCAGATAGGCCAGAAGATGCGTCACCGCGCCGGGCGCCAGCGCCTTCACCGCCCCGCACAGCCCCGCCGTCGACGCCGCCAGCAGCGCCCCCGCCTCATCCAGCAGATCGCATTGCGCCGCGCTCAGCGGGCCGCGCACATCGGCGATCGACACCGGGCTCCCGCCCAGCGCCGCCCGCGCCGCATCGTCATAGATGCAGATCCGCCCATCCGCCGGCATCACCCACCACCAGGGTTCGCCGACCTGAAACAGGATCGGAATCTCCGCGTCCAGGCCAATGGAAACAAAGGCGCCCGCCACCGCCTGCAAATAGCCCATCGCCCCGCCATGGGCCGGCGACAGCAAGGTCGATGGCGGCGACCAGCCGGTCAGCGCCGGGTCGCCATTCTCCGCCCTTTGCTTCCAGTCGTTCCAGCAATGGGCGTCGAACAATTCATAGGATAGCGACCAGATGATCCCCAGCCCCATCGCCTTGGCCCGCCGCGCAAAGTCCGCATGCCAGGCGGCACAGGGCGCGTTCAGCACCCCGCCGGCCAGGCTGACATAAAGACCCGTGCCCAGCCATTCGAGCCGGAAATAATGGCTCATCCCGACATAATGGTTGATCGCCCCGCGATAACCCAGCGCATGGATCGCCGCGATCAGCCGCTCGGGCGTCTGGTTGAAACTATCGTCATAGCCGGTCGCCATGCTGAGCCCATGTTCCGGCAGCATGACGTCACCCACCGCCAGCACCGATCCCGCCCCGTCGCAGGCGATGTCGCTCAGCTCCGCCCAGCCCTCGACCGGCGCGGCAAAGCCGCTATCGCCCGCATCATAAGCGGGCGGCACCAGCGATATGAACATCCGGTCGACATCGCCGGCCCAGACCGGATCGCTATCGTCGGGCAAGCGGAACCCGCCCTCCAGCGCGGCAAAATCCAGCACGATCTCGGCATCTTCCGGCCCGCCGCTGGCATAGTTCCACAGCCGCACATACCAGGCGCGCGGGGCACCATCGGCATCGCGCCCCTCGATCGTCAGCGTCGGCCCATGCGTCTCGTCCAGCCGCCGCAGTCCGCCACTGCGCCAGCGGAAACGCAGCACGCACTGGCGGAAATCCCGCGCCGTCTCATAGGCCAGCAGCGGATGGCTCCACTGGTCCGCCGCGTCCCAAATCAGCCCCGCCAGATCACCGGAGCCATAGAAGACCGCATCTACCCGTAGACTGTCAGGCCCGGTCGTCACCACGCTCGCCATCATCGGCCGGGGGAAATTCACCGTCCACCACATCGGATCGAACCGCTTGATGAAGCGGCTCTCCTGCCCCCGCCCATGTGCCGGGCCTCCATCGGCCAGCCAATAATCGATCCCGCTCATTGCAGCGCCCCCCGCACCGCCCGCGCCACCTGCCGCGCGCTCCGCGCCAGCAGCCGCGCCTCGCTCTCGTTCCCACGCCCTTGCACCGCGATGTTCACGCGCACGTCGCGCCCGCCGCCACCGCCCGGCACCACCTGGCCGCTCGCTGTCGGCACGAAGAGTTCCGGACCGCGTTCGCCCACCATATAGGCACGTCCCGGCGCCACCGGCCCGCCGGTCGCCCGCCCCGGCAGACCCAGCGCGCTGGTCAGCAGCGACGCCCCCAGTTGCACCAGCCCGCCCCCGCTGCCACCGCCCACGGCCGATCGCAGCGAACTCGCCGCAATCTCGTCCAGCACCGACAGGGCGATCCGCCGCAGATCCTCGAAGCCGAACTTGCCCGTCCGCACCGCGCGCAACAGCCCCTGCTCGATCCGCCGCCCCGCCCGGTCGGCGCCATCGCCCAGCGGCCCTTCCAGCCCCGCGCGCATCGCGTCGACATCGCGCGCCAGCCCCTGCGTATCGGCCCGCACCCGCACCACCAATGTCTCGATTTCCTCGTCCATTCCTCGGCCCCTTCTCCTTGGAAAAGCCCCGCCCCTTCAGGGGAGGGGTTTGGGGTGGGGGCCATCCGGCAAGGCCAACATCAGCCTACGCACCGCCCCAACCTCCGTTCGTTTCGAGCGAAGTCGAGAAACAGGAAAAGCCGCGCCAGCCGCTTCTCGACAGGCTCGAAGCGAACGGATCTTCTGCACTTGAAGTCAGTCCGGCATCGCCTGCATCAGCCGCGCCAGCGCACCCGCATCCACCCCGTCGACCGGCGCGTCATCGCCGCGCATCGCCGCCAGCACGGCGCGCAGTTCCGCCGGGGTGGCGCGCCAGAACTCGTCCGGCCGCCACCCCAGCAGCCAGCCGGCGATCCCCGCCAGCCGCCCCGCCCCATCCGCAAAGCGCGTCATCGCCCCGCCAATATCTGTTGCAATATCGCCTTCAGCACCGGCGTCGCCCGCGCGAGGCCCGCCGCCAGCAGCGCCTCGCCCAGCGCCTCTCGGCTCAGCCCCTCACGCTCGACCAGGCAATGCCAGAACAGCCCGACCAGTTCGGCCAGCGTCAGCTTGCCGTCCGCCGCCCGCTCGACCAGCGCGAACAGCGGCCCCAGTTCCTCCTCCGCCGCCACCAAAGCGGCAAAGCTCGGCCGCAGCGCCAGCGTCTCGCCGCCTAGGTCCAGCGCCGCTTCCCCCCGCACGGGGTTCACCGCCCCGCCGCTCATTCGCTCACCACCGCGCCGCTGCTTTCCAGGCTCAGCGCATAGTTGCGCTCGCCATTATAGTCGCCGGCATAGTCGAGCCGCGTCACCAGGAAGCGGCCGCGCATCCGCTCGCCGCTCTCGAAACTCAGCTCATAATCTTCGATCGTGCCGGCCAGCGCATGGTTGCGCACCCGGATTTCGGCCGCCGATCCGGTGAAGATGCCGGCCGCCGACACGCTGACCGACCGCACCCCCGCGCCCGACAGCAGCTCGCGCCAGCCACCCGAATCCTTGCTGGTGATGTTGACCGCCTCGCCATTCACCGACAGCTGGGTGGTGCGCATCCCGGCCACCGTCTCATATGTTGCCGGGACGTTGCCATTTCCCACCTTCAACAGAAACGCACTTCCTTTTTCGACGCCCATGGCGCATTCTCCCGTCAGACAAAGCGTTCTAAAACGCGGATTAAAGGAGAGGTCTGATGCTCGTGGTTGCTCCCCTTGTGATGATGCTCGCGGCCGCGCCGTCGGCCGACGCCATCGGCGCCGCCCGCAAGGCTTTTGCCGGCTGCCTCTCGGCCCAGGTCCAGCCCTCGCTCGACAAGAAGGTGCCGCTCGGCGAATTTCAGGGTCAGTTGAAGACGACCTGCGCCGACAAGGAGGCGGCCTTCCGCGCCGCGATCCTCGCGCAGGACAAGGCCGACGGCATGTCGGACAAGGATGCGCAGGCCGATGCCGACGATCAGGTGTCCGAATATGTCGACAAGATCATCGGCGAATATGAGGAATATAATAAGCCCGGCACCTGATCAGGCGCCGATAGCCTCGCGCACCACGCGAATGCGGTAATCCGCCACCGCCAGCCAGCCGCCTTCGCCGCGCGCGCCCGTCCGGGCGATCCGCGACCGCAACAGGCTGGCGGTGACGATCCGCCAGCCACTCGCCTGCGCCAGGCGGATGACCGGGTCGATCCGCGCCAGCAGCTCGCCCAGCCTTCCGGCCGTCTCCGCCATGTCATGCAGGCTGATCGACAGGCGCAGCTCGCGCCCCTCGACATCCTTCGCGCCCCAGTCGCTGCCCAGGCATTCGCCGACCACGCCATAGGGCGCGCTCGCCCGCACCGGCGCGCCGTCGAACAGGCCGTTCAGCCGGTCCATCAGGCCGCTGTCGGCCTTCAGCGCCGCGATCACCGCGCTGCGTATCGCCACCTCCGCGCTCATGTCCTGCTCCTTCCCGCCTCGCGCAGGCTGAGGTCCGCCATCCAGCGCGCCTTCAGCCCCGGCGCCGACGCCCGCACCGCCTCGCCCTCGATCGCCGCCGCCACGCCCTGCGCGTCCAGCGCCTGCGCAATCGCTGCGCGCCGCCGCGCCACCCGTTCCTCCATCCGCCGCGTCAGTGTCACCCGCATGACATCGCCCGTCATGAGAGGCGCATCCGCCGCCACGGCCGCCACAGCGCGCTCACGACGGCCGGTGGGGCAGCCCCCTCGTCACCGCGCGCGACGAAATGCTCGGCCGCCAGCCGCATGATCCCCTGGCGCAGCGGCTCGGCGACGCCATTCAGGTCCGTCGCCATCCCCGCCTGATAGTCCACCGCCAGCCGGTTCCCCGGCCGCACCGCCCGCACCCAGCCATCGCCCGACGCATCGATGTCGATCGCATAGGCCTCGACCGGCAGCGGCGTGACCGCCCCCGCATCGTCCACCGCCGCAACCGCACCGACCGCCACCACCGGCCGCGCCGCCAGCCTGTGCCAGCGCCCGTCCGCCGGCACCGTCTCGCGCGCGCCGCGCCGGATCAGCCACTGGCCGACAAATTGCTCGCACAGCGCGCCCGCGCTCCGCAGCAGTCCCGCCAGCACCGCATCCTCGCCATCGCTTTCGATCCGCAGATAGGCCTTCAGCTCCGCCATCGACGCCGCCAGCCCCGCGTCGCTCTCCGTTTCCGTCAGCATCTGCGCCCTCCCCCCAAACAACAGCCCTCAAATGCAAAATGGGGGAAGGAACACGCCCTCCCCCTCCCACCCGTTACGAGGCGGCAAACTTCATCAACTTGATCGCCTCCGAATTGGCCACCGCGCCGCCGATCCGCTTGACCGCGTAGAAATGGACGAACGGCTTGTTGCTGAACGGATCGCGCAGGATGCTGGTGTCGCTGCGTTCGGCGATGACATAGCCGGCCTGGAAATTGCCGAAGGCGATCGACAGGCTGTTCGCGGCAATGTCGGGCATGTCCTCCGCCTCGACCACCGGATAGCCGAGCAGGGTCGCGGGCTGCCCGGCCGCCAGCCCCGGCTGCCAGATGAAGGCGCCATCGCTGGTCTTCATCTTTCGGATCGCCGCCAGCGTCGCCGAGTTCATCACGAAGCTCGCCCCCTGGCGATAGGGCGCGCGCAGGCTCTGGACCAGGTCAATGAGCTTGTCCTGCGGGTTCGACGCGGCAAAGCCCCCGGCCGCCCCCGACGCCACATATTGCAGCGATCCGAACGCACGCACGCTGTCCGCCTCGCTGGTGGTGGTATAGGTCAGGAAGCCCTTGGGCTTGTTGGTGCCATTGCCGTTGACGAAGGCCGCCCCCTCGGCCACCGCGAACTCGCGGGCAATCTCGCCCGCCAGCCAGCCTTCGACATCGAACTGCGCGTCGTCCAGCATCGCCTGGCTCGCCGCCGGATTGGCATAAAGCTCGCCCGATGGCGGCGCGATCTCGTTGAAGCTCGGCGTGCCCGTCTCGGCCCGCGCCCCGGTCTCGCTCGCCCAGCCCGACACGATGCCGCCCGCCGTCACCAGCTTGCGATAGCCCGCCGTCCCGGTCCGCACGACATTGGCGATGCCGCGGATCGGCGAGATCGCCTTCAAGGTCGAACCGATCAACTGGTCGATCTCGCGCGGCACCGCATAGCCGCCCGCCGCCCCGCTGGCGCCGGAAAAGCTCTTCAGCTCGACCCCGGCTTCCAGTCCCTGCCGCAGATAGCGCTCGACAAAGGCGCCGCGCGCCGGGTCGACCTCGCCGCCCTTCACCCCATCGAGCGCCGGCCGCCCCATCTGCACCCGCATCGCCCCCAGCTGCGCCTCCAGCGCCGCGATCCGCTCGCCCTGCGCCACCGCCTCGAAAGCGCCCTCCAGCCCGTCCGTCACCACTTCCGTCATAACCATCTCCCGCTTGCCAAAACGAAAAAGGGCGGCCCCAATGGGACCGCCCTTTTTCCTTCTCCCCTTGTGGGAGAAGGATATGAAGCCTTGGCGGCAAAGCCGCCTAGGCGAAGTTGGATGAGGGGAAGGCCTTGCTCCCGTCACATATCTTGGGAAAGAACATATTATGCCCCTCACCCTCGCCACCCACGGCGCCCAGCACCTTCCCGCCGCGCTGTCCGCCGCCGATCTCGCCACGATCGAAGCTGCCCTGGCTCATCTGCCGCCCGACCAGCCGGGCCTGCGCCTCGCCAGCCTGCCCGCGCTTGGTCCGTTGCTCGGCCCGACCGGCGCGATCGGCCGCCACGCCGCCGCGCATCAGGGCGCAGCCAGCCGCCCGGTCCGCGCCATCCTGTTCGACAAGAGCGCCGCCACCAACTGGGCGCTGGGCTGGCATCAGGACCGCACCATCGCCGTGCGCCGGCGCATCGACATAGCGGGATTCGGCCCCTGGACGTTGAAGGCCGGCATCCAGCATGTCGCCCCGCCCCAGCCGCTGCTCGACGCGATGGTCACGCTGCGCCTCCATCTCGATCCCGTCGATGCCGACAATGCCCCGCTGCTGATCGCACCCGGCTCCCACCATCATGGCCGCGTCGCCGAAACCGATGTCGCCGCCCTCGTCGCAAGCTGCGGCATCCAGCCCTGCCTCGCGGCGCGGGGCGACATCTGGCTCTACGCCACGCCGATCCTCCACGCCTCCGACGCCGCCACCAACCCGCGCCACCGCCGCGTCCTGCAACTCGACTACAGCGCCGACCCGCTGCCCGGCGGCCTGGAATGGCTGGGTGTGTGATTCAGCGAAGCTCGGATTCCCAGTCCTCTTCCAGAGGCTGCGCAATCATGGCTTCATAACGCGCCAGCTCAGCTTCAGCGGACAATCTCTTCCGTCGTTCGCGACGCCAATTCCAGAAACCGACCGCACCACAGAAGAGTCCGCCACCCAAGGTCCATCCCAACACCTCACCAGATGCATCGCTGAACAGCCCATGGATGCCAACCGCCAGCAGCATTGCCGACGTGACCATCCCCTGTATCGCCGCCAGATTTTCCTTGTAACGCCCCGGCACTTCCGGACGCCCATATTTTCGCGGTACGACAGACCAGTAGCGCGGAAGTTCCCCCATTCGGTTTGGCTATCAGATATTATTGCCCCCCTCCACCCCGATCACCCGCGCCAGCGGCTGCATCGGGTGCGTCACCAGGCTCACCTCCACCAGCTCCAGCGCCAGCAATTCGCGCGGCCCCCTGCCCCGCGCCGCCTTCACCCGATAGCCAAAGCTCAGCCCATCGACCGCGCCGGCCGCCAGCATCGCCGCCGCCTCGCGCCCGGCCGCACTCGCCCGCGACACGCGGCCGATCACCCGCAGGCCGCGTTTGTCCTCGCGCGCCATCTCGATCCGGCCGATCGGCGCGCCGGGCCGATGCTGCCACAGCAAGGGGACATGCGCCGCCGTCACCGCGCCGAACGCGCCCGGCCGCACCACATCGCCGCCCCGGTCCACCCGGTCGAAGATCGCGGCATAGCCGGCAAAGCGCAGCGCGCCCGCTTCTCCCCGCCCGCTCATCCCTTCACCAGCCCGATGAGGCCCATCTTCACCGCCATGCCCAGCAGCACCAGCGCCATCACGATCCGCACTGCCCAACCGATCGCCGCCCCGCGCGCCGCCTTCTTCGCGTCGCGCCAGGCGCGCAGCAGCTCGCGCAATTCCCGCATGTCGGCCTCGGCCCGCCGATCCTCCAGCCCCAGCCGCGCCAGCGCCCGCCCGGCGCCCAGTTCGCTCGCCTCTTCGATCAGCGCCCGGATCATGACGATATCCATCGGTGCGCCCTCGGCCTGCGCCACCAGCCGCGCCAGCATCTCCTCTTTCATGGTTCCGCCTTCCCTTGGGCGCCGCGCGCCCCTATCTGGGCCCGCATGAAGCGCACCCCTCGCAAATTGCTGATCGCCCTCGTCATCCTCGCGCTCGGCCTCATCGCCTGGCATTTCGGCCTGTTCCGCGCCGGCGACTGCCTGTTGCAGGGCGGCAGCTGGAACATGGACAACGGCTTCTGCCGTCTCGACAGCCTCGCCCGGCCCCTGTGAAGTGGGTGTGAAGCGGGCGCTGCTCGGCGGGCTGCTGGTCCTGATCGCCGCCGCCCTCTGCCTTTGGCAAAGCGACTGGCTCGCCCAGGATCGCTGCCTCGACAGCGGCGGCCGCTGGACCGCGCAGGGCCATTGCCGCCATTAGAAAGCAGACAGGTTCACGCGGAGCCGCGAAGACGCGGAGAAGAGAGCCGCCGCAGGCGGCAGCACAAAAATCTCCGCGCCTCCGCGCCTCCGCGTCTCCGCGCGAACCTCAAATGCCCAGCATCGCCTTCTTCTCCTCGGCGGTCAGGAAGTCCGCCCCCGCCACCCGCTCCCACAGGGCCGCGCGCTCGTCCGACAGCGCCGGCACCGCGTCCAGATCCGGCGCCAGGCTCAGCCCTGGCCACCAGCCCTGCAATCCCTGCGCCAGTCCCGCGCCGATCTTGCCGACCAGCGGCAGGATTGTCTGCCGCCACAGCGCCTTGTTCGCCTCGCGATAATTGGCATACGCATTGTCGCCCGGCAGCCCCATCAGCATCGGCGGCACGCCGAACGCCAGCGATATCTCGCGCGCCGCCGCGGCCTTCAATCCGACAAAGTCCATCTCGGCCGGCGACAGGCTCATCGCCCGCCAGTCTAGCCCGCCCTCCAGCAGCATCGGCCGCCCGGCATTGACCGCGCCGCTGAACGCCGCCTCCATCTCGCGCCGCACCCGCTCAAACTGTTCCGGGCTCAGCACCGATCCGTCGCCCGGCGCATAGACCATCGCCCCCGAAGGGCGCGCCGCATTGTCGAGCAGCGCCTTGTTCCACACCGTGGCGGTATTGTGGATCGCCACCGCCCCCGCCGCCGCACCGACACAGCCCAGGCCATAATGATCGTCGAGCGGATGGAGCGCGCGGATATGGAGCAGGCTGGTCCGCCCCGCGCCATCCTCGGGCGACAGCCGGGTCACGCTCTCGCCCACGCGATAGAGATAGGCCGCCGGCCAGCCGCGCGCATCCGCCTCCACGCTCACCCGCTCGGGCCGCAGCGCGAACAGCTCGGCCGGCATCCCGTCCGCGCCCGCAATCACCTGCACATAGCCATTGCCATGCAGCAGCACATGGCTCGCCAGCGTCTCGATCAGCCCCTGCCCCGCCGACGCCCGCGCCACCAGCCCCCTGACCCGCGCCGCCGCCGCACCATCCACCCCGCCGACCTTCAACGCGCACGCCCCGGCCCCTTCGGACACCAGCCGCATCGCCCGCTGCGCCACCGGATTGCCGATCACCCCGGCGCGCAGTTGCGCCTCATAGCTGGCCGGCCATTCCCCCAGCGCCACCGCCCCCGATCCCCAGGCCCGCGCCAGCACCGGCCGCCCCCGCCCCTCCTGTCCGGCTTCTCCCGACGCCGCCTTCATCCCGAACCATTTCATCGGAGTATCCCCCTATGCAAAAAATCCTCGCCCCGCCGGGGAGAGGATAGGGAAGGTTGGCGGCGCCAGCCGCCTGCCAAAAGCTGGAAAGCGGCGCCCAGCCGCCTACCGAAACTTGGAGAGGGGCAGTGGATCCCCCCAAAATATTGCCACCCTGTTTCCAGCGCCGCCCAGCCCTGCTAATCAGTCGCAATATCCAAGCCAGAGACCTGCCCTGATGACCGCCCCCTCGCCCCTCCTGTCCCAGACCGCCGACCAGATGCGCGAACAACTCGCCGCCTCGCCGGAAGCCGCCGCCGCGCTGATCCGCGCGGGTGCCGATGCCGGCCTGCCCGACGCCCAGGCCTATTATGGCCAGCTGCTGCTCGACGGTCAGGGCATCGCCGCCGACCCGGCCGAAGCCTTCCGCCAGTTCGGCCTCGCCGCCGCCTCGGGCCATGTGATGGCGATCAACATGGTCGGCCGCTGCCATGAAAAGGGCTGGGGCACGCCGGTCGATCCGGTCGCGGCCGCCGCCTGCTATCGCCGCGCAGCCGAAGCTGGCCTCGACTGGGGCATGTATAATTGGGGCAGCGCGCTCGGCCTCGGCGCGGGCGTGGCCCAGGATGAACAGGCGGCGCTCGACTGGTTCCAGAAGGCTGCCGCCCTCGGCCATGCCAAGTCGATCAATTTCCTCGGCGCCTTTCATGAGGAAGGCCGCCTCCTCCCCCGCGACATGGACCGCGCGGACGAATGCTATCGCATCGCGGCGGAGGGTGGCGATTTTCGCGGCCAGTTCAACCATGGCCGGCTGCGCGCCGAGGCCGGCGACATCGCCGCCGCCACCCACTGGATGCAGACCGCCGCGACCAGCGCCACCCCCGCCTTCCGCGCCATGATGCGCGACCAACTGGCCGCCTCGCCCCACGCCGCCCTGCGCGCGCTGGCCGCCGGTCTCTGACCATATCCACGAAAAAGGGCGCGGAAATCCGCGCCCCTTTCGTCCGGCCTCACGCCCGGATCATTTGTTCCGCCGCAGCACCTCGTCGCAGCGGGAATTGGTGCCCGATCCCTTGCCGATCAGCCGCCCCGCCGCCGCGCCACCGGCGCCGGCCAGCACCGTCTCGCCCACGCCGCCGCCGGCGATGATGCTCGCGCCCGCGCCCACGCCCGCGCCGATCGCGGTGCCCTTGTCGCGGCCCTTCTTGCCCTGGAGCAGACAATAGCGCACATCGTCGCGGTCGCGCGGATCGGCCCGCGCCACCCGCGCCCGATCCTTGCTGTTCAGGCTTGCCGCCAGCACCGGGGTTGCGACCATCGTAACAGCGGCCACCGCCGCGATCATCCTGACCATCTTCATGTCCGTCACTCCTGATCGGTGCGAAACGAAGCAGGTGAGCGCCTTGTTCCGGCGCCCATCCTCCTTGTTCACAGCCCCATATAGGGGCCGTGACGGACCGCCGCCTATTGCGGTTAATCCCTATCCGGGCGCCATCAATCGATGCGCGAGATGAAGTCGGCGGCCGGGCGGCGCACCTTCTTCAGATTGACCAGCCAGTCGCCCTCGTCCGCGCGATAGCCCAGCGGCATCATCACCACCGAGCGCAGCCCGCGCGCCCGCAGGTCCAGTATCTCGTCGAGCGCGGCCGGGTCAAAGCCCTCCATCGGCGTCGCGTCCACCTCTTCAAAGGCGGCGGCGGTCAGTGCGATGCCAAGGCCGACATAGGCCTGGCGCGCGGCATGTTCGAAATTGGTCTGCGCGTCGCGCTGCGGATAGGTGTTCAGCAGCATCTGGCGATAGGCTTCCCAGCCCTCGTTGCGGAAACCGCGCTCGTCATTGACCAGGTCGAACATGCCGTTGATCCGGTCGGCGGTATAATTGTCCCAGGCGGCAAAGACGACCAGATGCGACGCGTCGGTCACCTGCGCCTGGTCCCAGGCGATCGCCCGGATCTTGGCGCGGATATCCTTGTTGGTGACGACGATCACCTCGAACTGCTGCAACCCGCTCGACGTCGGCGCCAGCCGCACCGCCTCCAGGATGCGCTCCACCTTGTCCTCGGCCACCAGCTTGTCCGGGTTCATCTTCTTGGTGGCATAGCGCCAGTTCAGACGGTCGATCAGCATGAGAAATCCTTATATTGCAACGGCGCCAGCCTAAACCCGGCCCATGACGCTCAGATGTAGCGCCCACCGCCCCAGGAATAAAGGTCTCACATTGAAACCAAATATTGTTCCGCGCATCCATGGCCTATTCCGCCCCGGCGTGGAGAGGATGGCCTGAAAGCGACCATAAGCGGCGGCAAAATCCTCCCCTTGCAGGGGAGGATGGTCTCGAAGCGACCAGAGATGGCCTTTAACCGCCCCAATTGCGTTGACCACAAGCGGACGCTAATTTGACGAATGCTTACAGTAGGAGGCTCTGTGGTTCAGGTTTACGAACCTATGGAAGGAATTTCCGTGTGGATCGATGGCGGCATTCACATCAAGACGTGTGATCCGCACGGCGACCCCGTAGAAATGAGCGACGAAGAAGCTTTGGCGCTTGCCGCGCTGCTTCACCGACTGGCAGTGCAGCAAAAGCCTTAGTCTGCTTTTCCAAGTTTAGTTCTTGAAAGCTGACTGTCCGCGCCCCACCCCTTTCCTCCATTCTCCGCGCCTCAGCGTCTCCGCGCGAAAATCAATCACGCAGCACGCACCGCCTCCCCCCTCAAAGCCCCCTGACCCGCGCCTCGCCCTTTGTCCCCAGCATCAGTTCGCTCAGCCCCCAGACCAGCGCATCCGCCCGATCGGGCGACCGCCCTGGCCCGACATAACCGCCCCCCGCCAGCAGCCCGCACATCTGGTCCTCCAGCTCCGGGAAAGCCCCGCGATGCGCCACCCGCCCGGCCTCATAGAGCGCCGCCACCGGCTCGGCCCGCGCCGCCTTGCCCCGGCTGGCATGGACCAGCCGCAGCGGCAGCGTCTCCTGCGCCGCGCGCAGCACGCTCGCCACCATGTCGCCGCCATTATTGGCCTCGGCCACCACCCGGTCGGCGCCATGGCCCCGCGCCGCCTGCGCCACCGCCCGCGCCCAGCCTTCGGGCGAGCAGCCCGCCACGCTGGCGTCCGCGATCACATAGCCGCGCCCGTCCCCGCCCAGGGCGACCACGACGATGCCGCACGCATCGCCGCCGGCCGTTGCCGGCGGATCGACCGCCACCACCACCCGCGCCAGCGCGCCCGGCACATGCCGCACCCGGCACGCCTCCAGCGCCGCGCGGGTCCATAGCGCCCCTTCCGCCTCCTCGATCAGCTCGCCATCCAGTTCCTGCCGCCCCAGCCGCGTGCCACCATAAAGCCGCGTCACATCATCGACGAAGCCGGCCGCCAGATGCGCCGCATTGTCCGCCGTCCGCCCCCGCGTCAGCACCACATCGGCGCCATCTCTTGCCACCAGCGCCCGCACCAGCGGCACCGGGCGCGGCGTCGTCGTCGCCACCACGCGCGGATCATGCCCCAGCCGCATCGCCATCATCATATTGTCCCAGGCCGCCTGCCCGCCCGGCCATTTGCCGATCTCGTCGGCCCAGCCATGGCTGAACTGCGGCCCGCGCAGGCTCTCCGGCTCCGCCGCGCCGAACAGGCGCGCCTGCGCGCCATTGGGCCAGGTCAGCGTGCGCAGCGCCGGGGCATAGGCCGGCCTTGCCCACCAGGGCGCCACCGCCAGCAGGCCGCTCGCCCCCTCCACCATCACGCTGCGCGCCTCGCCCAGGGTCGCACCGACCAGCGCGATCCGCGCCTCGGGATCGCGCTCGGCAATGGCGCGCACCCATTCCGCCCCGGCCCGCGTCTTGCCGAAACCGCGCCCCGCCATCATCAGCCAGATGCGCCAGTCGCCCGCCGGGGCGAGTTGCGCCAGCCGCGCCAGAAAATGCCAGTCCTGCCCCAGCCGCTCGGCGGCATCGTCGCTCAGCCAGCGCCCCAGTTCGGGCCAGGCCGCCGCCTGCTCGACCCAGTCGCAATCGGCCATCCGCATCCCCGCCCCCTCCCATTGCCATGATCGCGCGCCCTTCCCCCCGGTTCACGCGGAGGCTCGGAGAGAGGTAATGCCCCCTTCGTCGTCATTCCCGCGAAAGCGGGAACCCATCTCCTGACCGTGCCTCCAGCACCAGTCTGAGGAGATGGATCCGCCCGCCCCACAAACGGCATGCAACAAAAAAGGCCGCCCGCAGGCGGCCTTCTCCGAAAATCTCCGCGCCTCCGCGCGAACCACAAAAATCCTACTTACGCGGCGCCATCCCGCCAAAGGTCACCAGGCTCTCCGCCCCGTCCTTGGCCACCGCCGCGACGCCAATGAAATGATCGTCGACCACGATATCCTTCAGCACCGTCTGCGTCGCGCCAGTCACGACCCGGCTGTCGCTCCAGTCCTGCTTGTCCGCGCGCCGCCAATAGACCTTGTAAGCCGTCGCCCCCGGCACCGCGTCCCAGAAGACCCGCGTGTCCATCGACAGCGCGCCATCGAGCGACACCGTCGCCGGCGCCGCGGGCGCATCGGCCAGTCGCCGCAAGGTCGCGACATTGAGCGCCGTCACCTTCGCCAGATAGGGAAAGTCCATGCCCTCGACCGTGTCGCCATAGACCCGGCCATTTTCGGTGCGCAGGTCCTGATGCTGCCGGTCATAATTCTCGATCCCCACCGAAAAGCGCACCGCCGGGAAGCCCAGGTCCAGGAAGGGCGAATGGTCGCCGCCGCGCCCGAACCGGTCGAACCGCCGCACCGCCAGCACCTCCAGCCCGATCTTCGGGTCGGCCTGCGCAATGCCGTCGATCGCCTTGGCCAGCGCCCGCGACGGGCCGTCATCCTCGCCGCCGATCGCCCGGCGCGTCAGGTTCGCCTTGGCGTCGTCGCCCGCGCGAATGCCTTCGGAAAACACCCGCACCCGGTCGGCTACCACCTGGCCATTCTGGCCCACCGTGTTGCCGACAATATCATTGTTCAGCATCGCCCGCACATGCCAGCCGCGCGCCTTGGCCGTGCTGGCAAGCAGCTTGCCGCCCCACAGCCCCTGCTCCTCGCCCGACAGCAGCGCATAGACGATCGTGCCGTTGAATTTCTGCCCGGCCAGCACCCGCGCCGCCTCGATCACCAGCGCCGTGCCCGACGCATTGTCATTGGCGCCCGGCGCATCGCTGGTGATGTTCATGACATCGGTCACGCGGCTGTCGATATGGCCCGCGACAATCACCACCTCGTTCGGGTCACCGCTCCCCTTCTGGATCGCCAGCACATCGACCACCTCGACCCCGTCGGGCGCGCGCGGCCCGGTGAAGCGATCGGCAACCGTCTCGACGCTCAGACAGCCGCCACAGCCCTTGCCGATCCTCTCGAACTCGGCCTTGCCCCAGGCCCGCGCCGCACCGATCCCGCGCCTGGGGTCGGTCGCGCTCGACAGCGTATGGCGCGTGCCGAAACTGACCAGCCTCTCCACCGTCGCCTTCAACCGCGCAGCATCGGGCGCGGCCGGCGCGGCGGGTGCCGCCAGCACTGGGGTTGCAAGGGCCGAAACGGCAGCGAGCAGGATCAGTTTCTTCATCTGACCAGTCTCTTAGAGGCTTTTCCCGTCAGGTAAAATCATCTGATCGTTCATCCTCGACAGGCCGGCCCGCCATCGTCAGGCAGATGCCAGCCCCGCTTCCCGTCGCCGGACCTGATGCCCGATCGTTTTCCAGTCCAGACGGATATCCTCGCCTCGGCCATGCATGGCAATCGCCGTCCCAATGGCGATGAGGGCCAGCATCAGACCGCCCAGCGTATCCACCAGATAATGGCCGCCGACCGGCACGGCCGATGCGAACATCACCATGTTCAGCAGCACAAACGGCCAGCGCAGCCAGGGGAAGGGCCAGAAGGCAAATATCAGAAGGATCGCCGATGCCGCATGAAAACTCGGCATGGTGATGATCCCCGTCAGCGCATCGCTATCCAGCGTGGCCTTGGCCCCGGACCGCAGTTCCTCCATCAACGCCTCCAAATGCCAGGAAGCCCAGGCGGTCGCACCCGGCATCTGCGCCGGATCGACATTATAATGATGGAATGCAGCCACCGCCGGAAAGAAGGGGAACATCACTATCGTCAGCAACAAACACATGCCCCAGGCGGTCATGAACCGATAGGCCAGCGCTGGATGCCCCAGCCCGCAAAGCAGCAATATCGCCAACTGCGGTTGCCAGTTGATCGCGGCATAGGCGTGGATCAGCAAGGTCGCGATCCGCGGACTGGCCTGAAACCACGCCATCATCGCCAGCCAGTCGAAATATAGCGCACGGTCCGCTGCGGCCAGCATCGTATCCGCATAGGGCAATGCCGTTCGCGCCAGCGCCGCACAGCCCAGCGCAGCTGTCGCTGCCATGAAGTAGAACAGCCCGGTAAGCACCAATATATGGCCCAGCCGCTGACCGCTCCCTTCCCGCGCTGCCATGGCAGCATTCCCGGATGGCGTGCGGCGAAGAATATAAAGTCCGCTGGCCAAGAATATGATGATTGCAACATAGAGCGGCGCCAGATCCACGATGTCGACATGGAAGGACTGCACCGTCGCGGCAGCCGCCAGCAGGATCGTCATCAGCATCGCAAGCAGAATGACCGGCCATGAATGCCGAAAATCGCGGAGACATGCCGCGCACACGCTGCGCACGCGAACGACAATATTGCCGATCACCAAAACCCCCACAGATCTTTACCCCGCAGAGGCGGCTATAGCCAATCCATGTATGAAACATTAAGAAACAAATATTGTCATCATTGAAAACTGCACGTTCTATATTGTCCACCGCATAATATAGTGAGCGGCACACCGCGCGCCTTCATTCCTCCATCATCCGATGCGCCGCCATCACCGCCGGATCGTTGTTGATCACATGCAGATAGGCGGTGCGTTCCGCCGTCCCACATTGGCGCTTTGCCAGCCCGCCGCCTTCCGTTCAGCCGGCGTCCGCCGCATCGCGGCGCCAATGCACGATCGTCACCGCCATCAGCGGCAGCACCAGCATCGGCAACGCCGCCATCGCCTTCGCCACCCACGGATACGCGACCAGCCATTCCATCATCAGCGCGACCAGCACCGATCCGCTCCAAAACAAGGCCCCGCACAAGGCCAGGCTGGCCAGGACGATCCCGATCCGCATCGTCATTCTTCCACCATCCGCTGCGCCGCGATCACCGCCGGATCGCTGTCGATCGCGTGCAGATAGGCGGTGCGCTCGGCGGTCCCGCGCTTCAGCTTCGCCAGCCCGCGCACCTGGTCCTGCGTCAGCATGATCCGCACATAGCCGCGATCGACCAGGCACTGGTCCAGCGCCGCCTGCAACTGCGCGCGCACGTCGCTGCGCGTCATCGCCTGATATTTCGCGCCGAAATTCGCCGTCCGCCGCGCCACATTGGCGTCGTCATGATGCATGCCGATATTCGCCGCCGCCATCAGCGGGCTGGCATCGCTATCGCCACCATAGGTCCGCAGGATCATCGTCAGGTCGACCATGCTCAGTGCATCCAGCGCCTGCGCCGTCTCCGGCCGTACCGTCACCGCGCTGTCCCGCGTCGCCTCCGCGCAGGCCCCTGCATCGCCGGCATAGTCGGCCAGCGACACGCCCGCCTTGGCCCAGCTTGTCGGCGGCGCGCCCCGCGCGCCAGCGGGCAGCATCATCACCATCGGCGCCATCAGCATCAGCGCCATCCTGCTCCGGGTCACACGCCGCATCCTCGCCTCCTCAGCCCCAATGCCCGTTCAGTGCCGCGCCTTCGCCCAGCGCCCGATCATCCAGATATGCAGCGCATGGATCGCCACCATGCCCGCCGCGATCGCCAGCAGCACCGGGATCACCAGCCCCTCCTGCCCGGCGCGCGGCGGCACCCACAAAGCCATCGCGCCAATGACCAGGATCAGCATCGTCCCCAGCACGGGGGTGAAGGCCAGCGCCACGGTCCGCGGCGCATGCCAGCTCACCGCCCCGGTCAGCGTCCATTGCATCGGCAACCGGTCGATCGCCCGGAACCGCCGATCGGCGCGCACCGACAGCGCGATCATCGCCCCCACCGCCGCCAACAGGATCAGCCCAACCAGCATCGCCCGATCTCCAAAGCCTCGCGCCGATCCTACCAGAAGAACCGTGCACCAGCAAAAGCCGACGGTGCGAAGGGCGAGCCTCGACGATCTCCCACCCTTGCTTCGCTACGCCAGCAATGACGATGTCGGGCTTTGACGGCTGACGACCATTTTTTGCCGTTTCATGGTAAATCATTTGCGCTTCGAAGCGGACATTGCTGATAGAAGATCGGCAATTGCCGTTCTTCTGACACGCAGCACCCAAGCCGAAGTGGTCTCAAGCATGTGGCTGGTAGTATTTAATCTTCTTGCTTGAACTTCGATATTTTCATCAAAAAGTGCTAGAACATCTAGCAGTGTCCGACGTCGCTCATCAACTTTCAAGCGGACGATGGTCCGAGCGATTTCACCATCTTTGTCCCCTCGAACCGCTAAATATGTTTTCAAGGATTCTGCAGCCTTCGAGCTCGCATCATCGATATATGAAGGTGACCTCATTGCTGGTAACTCAGCATCGTTTGCCGATGGGAAACGACAAACTTGAGCATCGTTTTCAGCCGAACGGATCAATCCACAATAATAGCATAACTCAACATTTCGGCTACGCCGCCACATGTGCTTCATACCGACCCCCAGTAAAACTAGGAAGCACATTGGTGCCATCTAGTTAATGTCCGGTGTTTGGCCCTCCAATGCCGGAAGCCGCCCGTCCGCTACCCACCCCTGTTAGATGCTCATCGCGCCGAGCGGCGCCAAGCACACCCGACAGCGGTCGGTCCGCTCCTGGGCGGGGAAGTTGCCGGGCCAGAAACGACCAGTTGCGAGCGGAAAAAAGGAAAAGAAGCCAAGTCAGACGAAATTTCATGTTGACCTTTGTAGATGACAAGAAACTTAAGTTGCCGCCGACAATGCATGGGGAACGGAGAAATTGCAGCTGCGTCTGGAGCCGTGTAATTGATTGAGTGGGCAAATCTTCAATAGATACACACTCGGAATTTTGTCTGTTGAAACTTCAAAAACGTTCTTTCCATTTGTGATAAGATAACTGCATATTTTAATATTCTGCATGCGCATTTCCAAGCAAAAATATCCATTTTTGATCAGATACGATGCATTTTCATCTGAATATCCGTGAACTACAGCTTTTCCTCCTTGGAAAAAGCTTATTCCATTATCATGGTTCCAAAAAATTGGATATTTCTTTATATTATTTCCAATTAATATACGTTCCATCTCTTGATCGCTCAACTTTCTGTATTTTGAATTCGGAGTGCGGTTATCTCCCACGTCGTCTTCACAAGAGGATGTCGCGAATACGGCCATTAGGAGAATTGTTGAGAGTGATTTTCGCGCAAGCATTGCATCCCCGCTGATCAATTCTAGCCCACGGTTATCGTCTCTTTTCGACATTGTATATTTCAAAGCAGACCGTCGCCTAACCACCCCTGATAGACGCTCATCGCACCGATCCGCGCTAGGCACATCCGATAGCGGTCGGTCCGTTCGTGGGCGGAAAAGCTGCCCGGCAGGAAGCGACCAATAGCGGACCCTGGAGATGCTCCGCGAGTTTCCCGGTTGCGGACATTCGCTCGTCGCTCCATTGGGTAGCAATGCAGCACGCTTCCCTCGTCGCTTTCCTTTCCGGCAACCTCACTCCGAAGGCGTTCATGGAAGAAATCGCCGATGAGGTCGCCGATTTCTATGCTGACCTCCGGCAGACAAGGCATGGTTTCATTCTGATTTCGGATGGGCCGCTTTTTGTGATGACTCGCTTTGCTGCGCGCCGGTTCCTGAATGCGGTTGCAAGTCAGCAATTGTCTTCCGACGCCGCAGTCTATGTTGCTGATTGCCTTGTAGCGAGCGACGACATCGAGTTTGAGGATGAGGCGACCCGTGACGCTGTCTCCTTCCTCGAAGACGACAGCAATCGCTTCATAGAAGAGCGGAGCGACCTATGGACGGCTGAGGAAATCTCAAAGGTGCTGGCTTCGCTTGATTAAGTGTCCGCTTTGGGGGGGGGAGCCCCTGATTGCTGCCTATCCGCTTCCCACCCATGACCGTCGCTCGCGGGATCAAATGGCGCCAGGCTTCCCGATAGCTGCCCGGCGCGAAGCGACCGGAAGCAGGCTTACACTTCCAGGAAGAAACAATCCCTTGCCGCCATGCACCCGGCACGATCGTCGTCCGACAACCCACCATCGCCCAACCACTCTGTTCATCGCCGAAAACTCTCTGTTCACCTTAATGTCATCGACCTGCCGCATCGACGACCTAAGCGCCTTGATATGAAGTATCGTCTTGATTTGCCACGCAATCGCGCGGTTGCCGACACCGATCAACGGCCGCTCTATGAAGTCTGGGACACGGTCGAGCGCTACGACCGCCCCGCACCGGCGCCCACGCCCGACCATCTGCTCATGGATCAACCCGCCGCGCCGACGACACCCGCTATGGCAGCGGACGAGCCGGCCAACTGACCGAGGCCGCCCGATCCACGGGCTATCGGCGCCCCCGTTCGCGCATTGTCGCGCAACCTTCTTGCCTCCCTTTCCGCAGGCTTCGGACAGGCTTGAGCCAGGGCGCATCATTCTCGCTTGCGAAAGCGTGGCTGACGACAGCCCGCAACGGGCCTCACCGCCAGAACGCCAATCGCCTCCTTCGTCAGGCCTGGCCAGTCACGGCCAGGTCGAAGCGATCGATCAGCTTGAAACCGATATATTCGTCCCGTCGATAGCTGCGGTGCATCACATTGCCGCGATCATGTCGATGGCCGACATTCCAATAGCGCAGCATGTGGCGCTTCACCCGGCTCCAACAGCTTGCCTCTTCCATCAGGGTCACATGCATGACCGGCATGTCATAGCCACCATGTCGATAATATGCGTCCCAATAGCTCATCACGCGGCGCTTCGTGGTCCGCCAATAGGCTGGATTTTCAGCAATAAAAGCGGCCAGCGCCAACGTCATTTCCGGCGTGAGACCGGCCGCTATGTCTTCCAGTATCTCCACGATATACTCGCCGATCAGCGCGACGATGAACGGGGTAGCCCAGGGCTGAAAATCGCCGATCAGATCGCGCGCAGCGGCCTGGCGCAGGAAGCCATCGCTGCTGCGCGTCTGCAACGCGCGCGCGTAACCCCAGGCCGGATCGCCCTTGCTCAATCGCAGCCGGTCAGTCGCGAAATAGAGGCGTGCCGGAATCAGCACGCCCTGTTCTTGAGTCTGGACCGCAAATCGCTCCGTCCATTGTCGACTTGCCAGCGCCCGAACCACAGCCTCCCCGGCCGACAGCGCCATGGAGCGATGCGCCGGCGCAAATGCGTCCGCCAACATCAACCCATTGATTTTCGTCAGCATCGCCTGATCGCCCATGGGGGAACAATAGAGCGTTTTCCAATCAGGTGGAATCACCTGACGACTCCGAAAAGGCGTCGAAACAGGAGCATAGGGCAGTCGAGCCGACGCAACCGGATCGACTGCTCTAGCGCCCCGCCACGCCTCTGCAACCCACGCAGCCTCCCCCTCACGTCCCCGCCGCCGCGCGGCGCCGGCGTATCTCTGCCAGCACCCGCTCGACGCTGGCGATCGCTGCGGGACTGCCCGGTCCGGTCGCATCGCCCCGCGCCGCCCGGCGCGCCGCGACCTGGGCCGCATGCAGCTTCAGCAATTGCAGCCCCAGCGACGGATTGGGCGCGCGCTTGACCTTGCGGGTCTTCACCGCACCCTCGCCATCCTCGACGATTTCCTCGCTCTCGCAGCCATGCAGCGCCAGCCGGATCAGCATCGCCTCGATCTCGCCATAGCCCTGCTCGATCGCCGCATCCCAGTCGCGCGCAAATTCCGCGTCGCGCTGCTTCAGCCCATAGGCCGCCTGCCGACTCTTCCCCACCGTCCGCGCCGCCTCGCTGACATTGCAGGTCTCGGCCAGCTCCGCCAGGAAACGGCCGCGCACCGCCTTGCTCCACGCATCCCGCCGCGCCTTGCGCACCTGCGTCCGCACACCCTCGCCCGCCGCCTGCCGCTGCACCACCCGGCCCGACCGCCCGGCCGCCCCCTTTCGCGCGCCCATCGCCCTCTCCCCCGATTGTCCCGAACCATCGCCCCGCCGCGCGACCACGCGCCGCACGCCGCCATCGGCAGCAGCCCCGCGCCACCTCGCCATGCGATAGTTCCCCCGCACACCGCCCCGCCAGCGCCAGCGCCAGCGCCAGCCTCAGACCCGCGCGCTCGCCCAACGCAAAAGGGGCCGGCCCAACCGGACCAGCCCCTTTCGCCTCACCTGATGGCAATATCTGTCAGCATCGCATCGCGGCGCCGGCTTCCCAAAAGCCCCGTACCTTCAAGCACCAGCCCGCAAAGACCGACCTGGAAGGCACAGCCCCAAGGCACAGCCCCAAGGCACAGCCCCAAGGCACAGCCCCAAGGCACAGCCCGAAAAGCCGCCCTCGAAGCCCCCGCCTTCCACAGCGCAGCCGATCCATCGCACCACCACCGACCGACGCCGGCGAGTCGCAATTATCGACTTTCCTCTTCTCTGCCTGATCAGCGTGACGATGTCAAGCATAATGTTCCATATGGGTTATTCCGCCTTGCCCAGCATCCGCGCCTCCAGCGCCATCGCCCCGGCAAAGCTCGGCCGCGCCCGCAGCTCGTCGAGCCAGGCCTTCACCCTGGGCCAGCGGCCGTCCTTCAACCCGCTGCTGCAATAGCAGACATTGATCAGCGGACAGGCCACCGCAATGTCGGCCAAAGTGAAGCGATCCTCCACCAGCCAGCCGCTCTCGGGCAGAACCGCCTCCAGATAATCATAGATGCCCGGCATCTTCTCCGCCTCAGCCCGGTCGGCGCGGGCCGGATCATGCGGCATGTCGAGCAGCTTGCCGACCACCCGGTTGAAGAAGATGTCGACGCCCACCGGCTGGGCGATGGTGTCGGCAAATTCCTCATACCATATCGTCCGCGCCCGCGCCTTCGCCTCGGTCGGGATCAGGTTCGGATCGGGATGCAGCGCATCCATATAGGTTATGATCGCGGTCGAATCGCTGATCGCGAAATCGCCATCGACCAGGGCCGGGATCTTGCCGAAGGGGGACGCCCGCTCGAACTCTGCGCCGCCCTTGCCGAACCCGGCCGGCCGCACCTCGACCGCGATCCCCTTTTCCGCTGCAAAGACAATGACCTTGCGCACAAAGGGCGACGGCCGCGCGCCATAGATGATCATGCACCCACTCCTGTTGTTCTGGTGGTGGAGCACCGATCCTGCCAGACCAGTCGCATATTGCAACTGTCCACTTCTGTCCTGCCCGGCCCTGACCGCGCAATCCATTAGGTGTTCGACCGGAATTTCCACGCCCCCGCAAATCGGAAAGCCTTTGCAGGGGCAATCCGGGATGGGGGCGGTCATGGACAGACGCGCGTTTCTGGCGACGATGGCGGGCGCAGCGGGTGCAGCCGGCCTGGTCAGCTGCCATCAGGCCAGCGGCAAGCCGGCCGCCCTCATCCATCCGCGCCGCACCGCGCTCGCCGGGGAAGCCTGGGCCGATGCCGATGTCGTCGTCTATGGCGCCACCCCCGCCGGCGTCATCGCTGCGGTCAGCGCCGCCAATCTGGGCGCGTCGGCGGTGCTGATCGGCGGCTGGCGCGAAATCCAGCCCGGCGGCATGCTGGCCGGCGGGCTCAGCTGGACCGACATACGCGATATCGATGCGGTCGGTGGCTATGCCCGCACCACCATGGCCGCGCTGGCGGCGTCCGGCGGCATGCCGGGCAATCGCTACGCCTTCGACCCGGCCGTTGCCGCCCCCTATTTCCGCGACCTGCTCGACGCCGCCGGGGTGCCGGTCCTCTGGTCGGACGGGGTCGAGACCGTCGACCGGACCGATCGCGCCATCCGCGAGATCATCACCCGTTCGGGCGTCCGCGCCCATGGCCGCATCTTCATCGACGCCTCCTATGAAGGCGACCTGATGGCCCGCGCCGGCATCAGCACCAGGGTCGGGCGCGAAGCCGCCGACTGGGCCAATCCCTATAATGGCTATCGCGGGTCACGCTATGAGCTGCTGACCCGGACCGATCCGCCGCAGAAGGACAATATCCTGCCGATCGACCCTTTCTTCGACCAGCCGTCGGGCCGCCTGATCGCCGGGGTCGATCCCGCGCCGAACCGGCCGGTCGGCGCTGCCGACGATGGCGTGCAGGCCTATTGCTTCCGCCTGACCATGACCGATCGGCCCGAACTGCGGCTCGACCTGCCCGCCACCGCGCCCGATGGCTATCGCGAGGCCGACTATGAACTGCTGTTCCGCGATTTCGACCGGCGCCGGCGCGCCGGCCAGGTCTATGGTCGCGACTGGCATTTTGCCCGCGATCTGGTGAAGGCGGACGAGGTCGCGCCGGGCATCTACGACATCAACAATCGCGGCACCATGTCGCTCGACGCGGTCGGCCTCAACCGCGCCTATCCGGCGGCCGACTATGATGCGCGCGAACGCATATGGAAGGCGCATGAAAATTATATTCGCGGCTGGTTCCACGCCATGGCCCATAGCCGCGATCCCCGCATTCCCGCCGGGCTGCAACGCGATGTGCGCAACTGGGGCCTGGTGCGCGGCCGCCACACCGATTGCCATCCCGCCGACACGCCCGGCTGGTCGCCCCAGCTCTATGTGCGCGAGGCGCGCCGGCTGGACAATGGCCTTGCCTGGTCGGGCCGGGACGTGTCGGATATCGACGGCGTGCCCCCGCGCCTCCCCTCGATCGTCGCCATGGCCTCCTACTGGCAGCACAGCCACGCCGCCAGCCGCATCGCGGTCCGGGACGAACGGGGGCAATGGGGCATCGTCAACGAAGGCCATTTCATGCTGCCCGCCGGCGGCAAATATCAGCGCTCGCCGCTGCCCTTCGAACTGATGGTGCCGCATCGCGACCAGTGCACCAACCTCATGGTGCCCTTCTGCGTCGCGGCGACCCACCAGGCCTTCTCCACCATCCGCATGGAGCCGACCTCGATGGCGCTGGGCGAAGCGGCCGGCACCGCCGCCGCCCTGGCCGTGATCGACCGCGACCGGGTCGACATCCAGGATGTCGACACCTATCGGCTGCAACAGATGATCGTCGCCAATGGCGGCGTGATCCAGGGCGTGACCAACTGGGAATTGCTGCAGAGGAAGCTGAAGCACCGCCTCGACCGCCTGCGCGGCTGACCCCCCTCCGGAACAGGCGCCCATCCGGCACAGGCCGCCCGTCAGCGCAACGATGATCCGAACGCGCGACGCACGATGCGGACCACAATCACAGCACCGAAATCACAGCACCATATCCATGCCCAGCATCCGCGCCAGCATGAAGGTGAGGGACAGGAGGCCCACCAGCGCCAGCAGCAGGGCCAGGCTGATCTTGCCGACCGCGCTCAGCACCGCCCCCTTCTGCGCCTTCCTGTCCTGCTCATAATGCCATCGGACGGCAAAGAACATGCCCGCCCCCAGCACGACGACCTTGAACAGGATGAAAACAACAGGAAACCAGTCCATGATCTTGAACACATCCCGGCCAACAAGAAACCATGTTCATCAGGATTGCCGCGACGGCAATCGAACGCCCCCTCCTATGTCGGGAACAGGGGGATGACCATGGGACATTATGCCCGCCCCGGACAGGCTCCGGCCATGCACTGTCATCGGTTTGGTCGATCGCCGCTCAGAAAAGCTGCCCTCGCCGTTCCGTCATCCCGCACTTGATCCGGGATGACGCCCATGGAGATTGGCAGGTTTCGACCAAGTGGGGACATGTTCCCCCTCCCGCAGGCGGGAGGGGGTTAGGGGGTGGGCTGGACGGTGCGAAAGCCCACCCCGCTGCGACTAACGCGCTGCGCCCTCTCCGCGATACAGGCGCAATGCCGCCTCCTCTGGCCGCGCCCCGGCTTTTCGCCTATTCTTCGCCATGGGACGCGCACGCGTGACGCCCCATGGCGGGAGGGTTCATGGCAGGGCATTGGGCATTCCCCTCATTCCCGCTGCGCTGCGGCCTGTCGCTCGCCCTGCTGGCGGCCATCCCGGCCCGGTCGCAGGACCATCCGCCCGCACCGGCCGCCGCCTCCCCCGCCGACGATGAGATCGTCGTCATCGCCCGCAAGATGCGCCAGGTGAAGATCGATTATGCCGCCTTGGGCACCGACCTGCGCCAATGCGTCATCACCCGCTCCAGCGGCGACGCCCGGATCGACCGGATCATGTGCGCGATGCTCAGCGCCTGCGTGCGCGAAGGCGTCAGCGATCCGGCCGGTGGCAAGGCCTGCATCAACGCCAAGATCGCCAGTTTCGAGGATGAGGTCGCGCCCCTGCCCCCGCCCGCGCCGGCCGCAGTCGCCGCCATGGCCGGCCCGCCTCCAGCCACCCCACCCCTGTCCCCGGCCCCGCCAAAGGTGCCGCCGATCGTCGTCACCGGCCGCCCCAACCCGATCCTCGCGGGCCAATGGGCGTTCAGCCAGCACCAGACCGTGATCCGCGATTTCAGCGCCCGCACCCTGCCGATCCGCACCTGGAACCTCTGCATCCCCGACGGCACGATCGACGCGACGATCGAAACCATGCTGGACGACAGTTTCGCCGGCCCCGGCACGTCCAGCTATTGCCGGCAATGGAAACTGGACGGCGACGGCGCCGTCATACACGGCAATCAGCGCTGCTGGCTCGGGCCGGGGGTGCGGATGCAGGGCAAGCTGGAAGGCGCAATCGGCCCGCGCAGTGTCGAGATAAAACGCAACATCCGCCTGTTCGAGGTCAACAGCGCGCCCGCCCGCGATCTGGGCAGCCCCATGGGTGGCGACGCAGAATTTCTCATGTCGATCACCGGCACCCGCGTCGGCAATTGCAGGCCCCGGCGCTGAGCGCGGCTCGGTGTCGAGCCGATAGCCATGTGGCTGGAGAAGGCATCCGATATCGAACAATCGGCCCGGATTGCCGGCAACAGTTCCGAATTGAAACCAAAATTGACAGACCCCTGCTGTCGCCATAACCTCCTTTCGTCTAGCGAAGGAGTGCCCCGATGCGTTTCGCGTTTCTTTTCCCGGTAATCGCTTCCGTACTCGCCGCCCCGGCGACAGCCCAGTCGCCCGATCAGTCCCGCTCTTACGAAGGGCTCCGTCCCAGCTGGGACAATCTCTACAACGTCGATTCGAGCGTCTATGGGGATTTTCGATCGCCGCAATATGGCCAGGTCCGCCATTTGATGCAGCAAGGCCATTATGCCCAGGCCGACAAGGCGCTGGACAGGATCATGAGCGGATCGAACGATCTTGAGGCGCGCTTCCTGAAAGGGGTAACGGCGCTGGCGCTCAACAATCTCGAAGGCGCACGGCGCTATTTCGAACGGGCATTGCCCCATGGGCGCAGCGGCCATCCCGGCGCCATGTCGGGCCTGGCGCTGGCCGAAATCCGCCTCGGCAATCCTGATGCGGCGCGCGACCTGCTCCAGAAGCTGGAATATCAGAAGGGGAAATGCGCCGCCAACTGCGATCGGGCGCAGGCCATCGATCAGGCCATTGGTGTCGTGACCAAGGCGCTCGGCTGACCAGCAGGCCCGGCAACCATTCCCTGCCGGGCCAGTCGCGACTAGGGCGCCTCCATGGATGGCGACATGGAATTTCTCATGTCGATCACCGGCGCCCGCGTCGGCAATTGCAGGCCCCGGCGCTAGCCACGCCAGTACCATAAAACAAGCCCTGCGCAATTGGCCGCCATGCTTTCCAAGCCCGGCGGATCGATATAATATCGCGCGTACAAATCCGCCGTCCCGTCATCGGTCTCGCGCCAATAGGGGACGGGAGAAGGATCGACCGTCATGGCCAATCGCTATGGAACCAAGAATAACAATATTCTGAGCGGCACCACCGGTCGCGACCGGATCGTCGGGCGCGGCGGCAATGACATTCTCTATGGCCGCGGCGGCCGGGACGTGCTGCTCGGCGGATCGGGTGGAGACCGCATCCATCTCGGCATTGCCAGCCGCTATTCGGACGTGTTCGGCAGCCGGATCGACGGTGGCGAGGGCACCGACCTCGCTTATCTCTACCTCAGCGAAATGACGCAGAAGCTGAAGATCCTGCCCAATTTCGAACGCATCACCGCCGATGCGGGCGACGGCACAGCCCCGCGCACCCTGGTCACGATCCACGGCATCGAAGTGCTGATCGCCTATCTGGGCACGGGCGACGATTATGTCCTGCTCGGCCCACGCGAGGCGATCATTCGGGCCGGCGATGGCAGGGACAGGCTGATCGGCGGCGACATGCACGACGATTTCAGGGGCGATGGCGGCGACGACGTGCTGTTCGGCCGGGGCGGCGGCGACAGTCTGGATGGCGGCGCGGGCACGGATCTCATCCTTGGCGGCGCCGGCGCGGACGACATTGTCGGCGCCGACGGTGCCGATCGCCTATATGGCGGCGATGATCGCGATACGCTCTCGGGTGGCAACGGCGATGATCGCATCCATGGCGATGCCGGCGATGACATACTCTATGGCGGGTCGGACGCGGACATAATGTTCGGCGATGATGGCGCCGATATCCTGTGGGGCGAATGGGGCGACGACCGGCTCTATGGCGGCAGCGGCAATGACCAACTCGATGGCGGTGAAGGCCGCGACATAGTGGACGGAGGCGCCGGGGACGATGCCGTCGCCGGCGGCGCGGGCAATGACAGGATCTATGGCGGCCTCGGCGCCGATCGCCTGCTCGGCGGCGCCGGCAAGGATCGCTTTGTCTGGCGCGACCCGGCCGAAGGCGGCGATACCGTCCGCGATTTCGAACAGGGCATGGATCGGCTGGTCGTGGCCGGCCGCGCCGTGGGTGGCCTGACCAGCGTGGACGACAGCAATTTTTCCAGCAATGCCAACGGCGTGGCAATCGATGCCAATGATCGATTCCTCTATGCGCAGAACAGCAGGATGCTGTTCTTCGATCCCGATGGCAGCGGCGCGGCCCCCGCCACGCTGATTGCCCAAATTCAGTTCAACGTCGGCATCCAGCTTTACGCCAGCGACATCGTCATTGGATGAAGCCGGCATCGCGAAGGCGCACCCGCCAGCAAAGCCATATCCATAACCAATCGATTATCGTATTTCGTCCATCTGTTCCCTAGCAGCCTTGGCTTCGGCGCAAAATTCCCCCGCCTCGCGACAGCGCCGCTCCATCTTCTCGACGGCCTCCTTCCATTGCTGCAAAACATAGGGGTCTCCCGCGATCGAGGGAGAGAATATCCGTCGGCCCGACGGCACCGATGCAGCCCCGCCCGGCGACACGGCAGAAGGCGGCGCCTCCTGCCGATGCGCCGCGCGCTGCGACACCCCTATGCCCAGCAGGAAAAAGCCCGCCGCCCCCAGCACCAGCCCGCATCCGGTCAGCACGCGCCTGGCCTGGTTCATGATCGTCTCCGCCGCTCGCCCTGCGCCCTATTTCACGAACCGCCTATTTCACGAACCGCTTGAAGAAGCTGTCGCTGTTCCAGCTCGGCCGCGTGTCCGCATTGGCGACCCGCAGCGTCACCGCGGTCACATAATCGTTCAGCTTCGCCGTCTCGGCCGGCATCACCGGCTGGTTCGAGTCGTCGAAGGGCGAATGATAGATGTTCGCGCGCCACGCCTTCTCCACCGTCGCTTCCGGCGTCCCGGCCTTGAAGCCATATTTGAAGAACAGCGCCGGTATCCCCTCGCGGATAAAGGCATATTGGTCGGACCGGATGAAGACGTTGCGGTCGGGGAAGGGATCGGGCGTGATCGGCAGGCCCATCGCCTCGCTCACCGCCGCCGCATCCTGGCCCAGGCTGCTCTGGTCATAGCCGACCGGGGTCACGCTGGTCAGCTTGAAGATCGGCAGCGCCATGTCGAAATTGAGGTCGGCGACGATGCTCTTGCTCGGCACGGTCGGCCGCCGCGCGAAATAGCGCGATCCCAGCAGGCCCTTTTCCTCGCCGGTGACGATGGTGAACAGGATGGATCGTTTCGGCTTCACCTTGCTCGCCTTCAACGCCTTGGCGATCTCGATCAGGCTGGCGACGCCCGACGCATTGTCCAGCGCGCCATTATAGATGGCGTCGCCCTTGATCGGCGTGCCGACGCCATAGCCGTCCAGATGCGCCGACAGCACGACATAGTCCTTGGCCAGCTTGGGATCGCTGCCCGGCATCACCGCCACCAGATTGGGCGAGGACAAGGCCACCCGCCTGGCCGCGACCGCGGCCTTGAGCCGCAGCGTCAGCGGGAAGCTGGCGACCGGCTTCGACGCGTCGGCGGCCGCCGCGATCGCCGCGAAATCCTGGCCGCTGCCGGCGAACAGGTCGGCCGACCGGGCCGGGTCGAACTGGGCATTGAGGAAGGGCGTCTGCGTGTCGCGCATTGCCACATCCTCATAATAGACCGCCGGCGCGCTCGCCAGCGCCTTGCGCCGGTCCCAGGGAATCTCGACCTGCCCCGGCGTCACCAGGCTGATCATGCCGACCGCCCCCTGCGCCGCCAGCCAGTGGCCCCGTTCCGATCGGGCATGGGATTTGAGCGCGCCGCTGATCTCCGCCGGCCCGCCCGAAACGACCACCACGATCTTGCCCTTCAGGTCCAGCCCGGCAAAATCGTCATGGCCCACTTCGGGCAGATGCAGGCCATAGCCGGCAAACACCATCGGCGCGTCGATCGCGCCGGGCACCGGGCCGCCGCTACCGGAAAAGATGATGTCGCCCGGCACCGCCAGCGCCGTCTCGCCACTCGCCCCGACCAGGCTCGCCCTGCTCTCGCCCGACAGCACCGTCTGCTCGACGAAGGCGATCGGCTGCTTGTAGCCCTCGACCCCGGCGGGTTTCAGCCCCAATGCCTGAAACTGGCCGATCACATAGTCGGCCGCCTTGTCATAGCCCGGCGTGCCGGTGCCGCGCCCCTGCATGTCGTCCGCCGCCAATATCTGGACATGGCGCCACCATGTCGCGCCGCGCGCCGCCAGATCATCTTCAGCCGGCGCGGCGCTGGCCGCCGCTCCCATCATCGCGACCAGCGGCAGGGCGGAAAACAGCTTGCGCATCGGTGGAATACCCTTCTTTTATCCTGCAGATATCATGCCTTATCCTGCCCGACGAACAAGGGGGCTTGGAACCGCCACGGCAAGAGTGTATTGTAAAGATAATACAGCATGGAGATAATGATGCCGCGCCTGCCCCTGTCCCATCACCTGCCCCGTCACCTGACCCTCGCCACTCTGCTCGCCGTCGGCCTTGCCACCAGCGCCTGCTCGCGCGGCAACGATCATCAGTCCGGCGGTGGCAACGGCGAATCCCCGGCCGCCGCCAGCACCCCGCAGGACTGGGCAAAGCTCAGCCAGTTCAGCCGCGTCGACGTGACCGGACCTGACAATGTCGTCGTCACCATCGGCCCCAAATTCTCGGTCACCGCCGATGGCGATCCCAAGTCGGTCGCCCTGCTCGACATCCGGACCAAGGCCGACACGCTCCAGATCGGCCGCAAGTCCGAAGGCATGTGGAACAAGGTCGACGGCGGCAAGGGCGCGACCATCCATGTCACCCTGCCCGCGATCCGCGCGATCGACGTCACCGGCTCGGGCGACTTCACCCTCGACAAGGCGGAAGGGACCGAACTCGCCCTCTCGCTCACCGGCTCGGGCGATCTCGACATCGGCCAGGTGAAGCTTGGCAGCCTCAAGGCGGAAATCACCGGATCGGGCAGCATCACCCTCGCCGGCACCGCCGATCAGGGCGAATTGTCGATCACCGGCACCGGCGACATCGATGCCGCCGGGCTGAAGCTCGGCCGTGCCGCCGCCGAAGTCATGGGCACCGGCGACATGGACTTTGCCTCCGACGGTCCGGTCGCTATCAAGATCATGGGCACCGGCGACGTCAAGGTGAAGGGCAAGGCGCAATGCACGACAAACACGATGGGACCGGGCGAGGCGCATTGCGGCCCCTGATGCTGGCAGCGGCAGCGGCACTGGCCGGGGTTTCCCCCGCCGGCGCCGCCACCCGCGGCTATACCATCACCAGCTTCGACCAGATCCGCGTCGACGCCCCGGTCACGGTCATCATCACCACCGGCACCGGCGTCTCGGCACGGGCGGAGGGGGACCAGCGCGCGCTCGACCGGCTGCGCGTCGATGTCTCGGGCCGGCTCGCCATCATCTCGATGGAGCGGCCCGAACCGGGTGAAAAGGGTCTTGGCCCCGCCACCATCCGCCTCTCCACCGGCGAAGTGAACCGCGTGGTCCTGACCGGCGGCGGCGCCGTCGCGGTCAGCGCGATGAAGGGCCTCAATGGCGAGATCGTCCAGGGCGGCAATGGCGATGTCAGCGTCGCCTCGCTCCAGCTCGACAATCTCCAGGTCACGCTCGCCGGCGGCGGCCGCACCACGCTCGCCGGCACCGCCGGCGTCGCCAATCTGCGCATCAGCGGCCCCGGCGCGATCGTCGCCGACCATCTGGTCGCGCGCCAGGCCGCGATCCTCAACGACGGCTCGGGCAATGTCGCCCTCACCGCCAACGGCCCGGTCAGCATCCGCTCGACCGGATCGGGCGATGTCAGCGTCGCCGGCCGGCCGATCTGCACCGTCGAAAATCAAGGCACCGGCCGCATCCAGTGCGGCACCGAGGGCTTTTGAACGGCACGGCGGCGGATCAACCTGCCGGAACATTGCCATGCTTATGGAAGTCTTTACCCTGCCCGCGCTAGTCAGGGCGACCTGACCCCAACCGGACCTTCCTCCATGCGCCCAGCCCTTGCCCTGCCCGTCCTTGCCGCCCTGTTGCTGGCCCAGCCAGCCACGGCCCAGGTGGCAGCGCCCGACAGCGGCGACACCGGCTGGATGATCGCCTGCGCCCTGTTGCTGCTGCTCGCCGCGCTGCCGGGCCTGATGCTGCGTCATGCGGGGCTCGCCAATGTCCGTCACGGGCTTGCCGCCATGGCCCAGACGCTGGTCGCCGGCGCGACGATCCTGCTCGGCTGGGGCCTTGCCGGCTACAGCCTTGCCTATGCGCCGGGCAGCGAATGGCTGGGCGGCGGCAGCAATCTGCTGCTCGCCAATCTCGCCCCGCTGCGCGACGGCCTCACCGTGCCCGAATCCGCCTTCGTCCTGTTCCAGATGGGCTTTGCCGTGCTGGCTGGGGCGATATCCGTCGGCGCGATCGCCGGCCGCGCCCGCCTTGGCTGGGTTGCCGCCTTCGCGCCGCTCTGGCTGCTGCTGGTCTTCGCCCCGATCACCCACTGGATGTGGGGCGGCGGCTGGCTGGCACAGCTTGGCGCGATGGATTTTGCCGGTGGCTTGGTCGTCCATGTCCTGGCCGGCTTCTCCGCCCTTGCCCTCGCCCTCGTCGCCGGACGCCCCCGCGATGCCCAGGGTGGCGGCCATGCCCATATCCTCGCCATCGCCGGCGGTGCGCTCTTCTGGGTCGGCTATGCCGGTGCGGTCGGCGGCTGGGCGCTGGGCGCCACCGACGATGCCGCCACCGCCATCCTCAACCTCTTCTTCGCCGCCTGCGCCGCCAGCCTCGGCTGGGCGCTGGTCGACCGGCTGCTCGGCGCCCATGCCAGCGCCACCGGCCTGCTATCCGGCGCCATTGCCGGCCTCGCCGCCATTTCCGCATCGGCCGCCCTGGTCGGCACCGGCGGGGCGATGCTGGTCGGCCTCGCCGCCGCGATCATCGCCCGCATCGGCGCCGGTTTCGCCAGCGCCTGGATCGACGATCCCGCCCATATCTTTGCCGTCCATGGCCTAGGCGGCGCGACCGGCGCACTGTTGCTGCCTTTGTTCGTCCTGCCGCTGCTCGGCGGGGTCGGGTTCGACGCCGGCATCACCGCCACCGCCAGCCTGCTCGCCCAGGCGATCGGTCTGGTCGTGATTGCGCTGTGGGCGCTGGTCGGCACCGCCATCGCCGCGCTGATCGTCTCTATCCTGGTGCCGCTGCGCGCCACGCCCCAGGCCGAATCCGATGGCCCGGATGCGGTCGAGCATGGCCAGCAGGGCTGGGACTTCCGCTGATCCCGCCATGGCCGTCGCCGTCGCCATCTTCGCCCATCAGGAGGAACGCCGGATCGCCGGCTGTCTCGGCTCGCTGCCGCTCGACCGCCCGGACACGATCTTCCATGTGCTGGTGAACGGCACCACCGACCGCACCGTGGCGCGTGCCCGCGCCGCCGCCGCCGACCGCGCCCATGTGATCGTCCATGACATCGCCGCCGGCGGCAAGTCGCGCACCTGGAACCATTTCGTCCACCACCTGCTCACCGGCACGGAGGATGCCGTCATCTTCCTCGACGGCGATGCCCAGATCGCGCCCGGATCGATCGACGCGCTGGTGGCAGACCTTGCCACCCATCCCCAGGCCAACGCCGCCGCCGGCATGCCGGTCAATGGCCGCGAAGTGGAAACCTATCGCCGCAACCTGCGGATCGAGCGCGGCATCTTCGGCGATCTCTATGCCCTGTCCGGCCGCTTCGTCGCCGCCATCCGGGCGAGTGGCCTGCGCCTGCCCGACGATCTGGTCGGCGATGACGGGCTGGTCGCCTCCTGGGCGCATACCGATCTGGCAAGCGATGCCGACTGGCAATTGGAGCGGGTGCTGGCCTGCGAGGGTGCGGGCTTCGCCTGCGAACCGGTCGGCCTCACCCGGCCGCTGACCTGGCGGATGCACTACAAGCGGCTGATCAACTATTCGGTCCGCTATTATCAGAACCGCATCGTCTCCGACATCATGAGCCGGGTCGGTCCCGCCGGCCTGCCGCGCGAACTGGTCAGCCTCTATCCCGACTGGCTGCCGCGCTGGCGCCCCCGCCCCGGCCCGATCGGCTGGTTCGACCACAAGGGCCTCGCCCGGATGAAGGCACGGGTCGCAGCGACAAAAAAAGCGTGACCGGCCGGGCCGATCACGCTTCCCATTTTGCAAGGCCGTCGGCCAGGGTCAGCGATCCCGCGCCGCCAGCTCCTTGTTGACGTAGAGCGCCACCATCGTCGCAACCGCGCCCGACAGCAGGTAGATGCCCGATGCGGCCAGACCGAACTTCACCGACAGCAGCAGCGCCAGCAGCGGCGCGAAGCCGGCACCGACCAGCCAGGCCAGATCCGACGTCAGCGCCGAACTGGTATAGCGCGCCTCGGTCGCGAAGTTGGAGGCGACCACGCCCGACGACTGGCCGAACGCCAGGCCCAGCAGCATGAAGCCTAGGATCATGAAGGCAACCTCGCCCAGATCCCCGCCATTAAGCAGCAGCGGCGCCACCACCGCGAAGATCGCGATGCCCAGGGCCGACCAGCCGAGCAGCGAGCGACGACCAATCTGGTCGGCGATGAAGCCCGACACCACGATCGCCAGCAGGCCGACCGACGCGCCGATCATCTCGATCACCAGGAAGCGATCGATCGGCTGATCGGTGAACAGCACCACCCAGCTCAGCGGAAACACCGTGACCATGTGGAACAGGGCAAAGCTCGCCAGCGGCGCGAACGCACCGATGATGATGTTGCGCCCTTCCGCCTTGACCGTCGGCAGAACCTGCGACGGCACCAGATCCTTCTGCTCGAACAAACGCTCGAACTCATGCGTCACCACGATGCGCAGCCGGGCGAACAGCGCCACGACGTTGATCGCGAAGGCGACGAAGAAGGGATAGCGCCAACCCCAGTCGAGGAAGTCCGCTTCCGACAGCGTCAGCAGGAAGAAGGCGAACAGACCGCTCGCCACCAACAGCGCCAGCGGCGCGCCGAGCTGCGGCACCATCGCATACCAGCCACGCTGGTGCGGCGGCGCATTGAGCGACAGCAGCGACGCCAGGCCATCCCATGTCCCGCCCAGCGCAATGCCCTGCGCCGCGCGCAGGATCACCAGAACGACAGCGGCATAGTGGCCAATCGTCGCATAACCGGGCATAAAGGCGATCGCCGCGGTCGACCCGCCCAGCAGGAACAGGGCCGCCGTCAATTTGGTCCCGCGGCCATAGCGCCGGTCGATCGCCATGAAGATCAGCGACCCGATCGGACGCGTGATGAAGGCGACGGCGAAGATCGCGAAGGAATAGAGCGTGCCCGTCAGGGCATCGACATAGGGAAAGACCAGGTTCGGAAAAACGATAACCGAAGCAATGGCGTAAACGAAGAAGTCGAAAAATTCGGAGGTGCGGCCAATGATCACACCAATGGAGATGTCTCCCGGTGCAATGCTGTGGTCGCGTGCATTGATTTTGCGCGCATCATCCTCAAGCGAACTGGAGGTGAAGGCAATGGCCTGTGAAGTCATAGGCATCCGCTCCCTGGCTGGGCCGACGGTGCCTGTTTTGGGTCTCCCGACGGCCAGAGAATGGCAACATAACAGAAAACCCACAGAGTCTAAGCAGTATCCCACATGTGAAACATTTTTTGCGTCCGCACATAATTGGACAAATTGCCCACTATCGCATGGCGTGCGGAATCGGTAACCGCGCGCCATGTCACACCCTCTCTCACCCAACTGGAGCCGGCTTCTGCGCTGGTCCTCCGCGATCCTTGCGGCGCCGCTGGCGGGCTGCAACTGGGTCGTGATGAACCCGTCGGGCGACATTGCGGTGCAGCAGCGCGATCTGATCCTGATCTCGACCGCGCTGATGCTCCTCATTGTCATCCCCGTCATGGCACTGGTCGTCTATTTCGCCTGGCGTTACCGCGCCGCGAACAAGGCGGTCGAAAAGGAATATGACCCCGACTGGGATCATTCCACCAAGCTGGAGCTGCTGATCTGGTCGGCCCCGCTCCTCATCATCATCTGCCTGGGCGCGCTGACCTGGGTGAGCACCCACAAGCTGGACCCCTATCGTCCGCTCGACCGCATCGACGCGCAGACCGCGATCGATCCCAAGGTCAAGCCGCTGGTCGTCCAGGTCGTGGCGCTCGACTGGAAATGGCTCTTCATCTATCCCGAACAGGGTATCGCCACCGTCAATGAAATGGCGCTGCCGACCAATGTTCCGGTCCGTTTCGACATCACTGCCTCGACCGTGATGAACAGCTTCTACATCCCTGAACTCGCCGGCCAGATCTACGCGATGCCCGGCATGAAGACGCAGCTCCACGCCGTCGCCAACAAGCCGGTCACCGGCACCGGCTTCTCCGCCAACTATTCGGGCGCGGGCTTCACCCACATGCGCTTCGGCTACAAGGCGCTGGACCAGGCCGGCTTTGACGCCTGGGTCGCCAAGGTGAAGGCCAGCAATGCGTCGCTCGACCGCAATGTCTATCTGAACCTGGCCAAGCCCAGCGAAAAGGCGCCCGTCGCCTATTTCTCGGCCGCCGATGCCAAGCTGTTCGACGCGGTCTTCAATCTCTGCCCCAAGCCCGGCCAGCGTTGCATGGGCGAGCTGATGCACATCAACCAGATGGGCGGCGCGGGCAAGGAGTCGGCCAAGGAGACCGAAGGCCTCCAGTACGACTTCCCCAACAGCCATGTGATCGACCAGACCGATCGCAACGAGGGCAAGGAAACCGCCCCCGATGCGCCCGGCGCCGAAAAGGCCCCGGCCGATCACTCCTCTCACAGCGGCGCTGACGCGCACGCGCAGCATCGGTAAGAGACATGACCGGTACACTCACAACAGCACAGATGATCTTCGGTCGTCTGACATGGGACGCGTTCCCATGGCATGAACCCATCGTCGTCGCGACATTCTGCGCGGTGGTGCTGGGCGGCGCGGCCGTCGTTGCGGCGCTGACCTATTTCAAGCTCTGGGGCTATCTCTGGAAGGAATGGTTCACCAGCGTGGACCACAAGAAGATCGGCATCATGTACATGGTGCTCGGCCTCATCATGTTCCTGCGCGGCTTTGCCGACGCCGTCATGATGCGCCTCCAGCAGGCGCTCGCCTTCAACGGGTCCGAGGGTTACCTCAACGCCCATCACTATGACCAGGTGTTCACGGCCCACGGCGTGATCATGATCTTCTTCGTGGCGATGCCGTTCATCACCGGTTTGATGAACTATATCGTCCCGCTGCAGATCGGTGCCCGCGACGTCAGCTTCCCCTTCCTGAACAATTTCTCGTTCTGGATGACCACGGGCGGCGCGGTGCTGGTGATGGCCTCGCTGTTCCTGGGCGAATTCGCCCAGACCGGCTGGCTCGCCTATCCGCCGCTTTCGGGGATCGACTATAGCCCGGCCACGGGTGTCGACTATTATATCTGGGCCCTGCAGGTGGCAGGCGTCGGCACGACATTGTCGGGCATCAACCTGATCGCGACCATCGTGAAGATGCGCGCGCCGGGCATGTCCCTCATGAAGATGCCGGTGTTCACCTGGACCTCGCTCTGCGCGAACATCCTGATCGTCGCTTCCTTCCCGATCCTGACCGCCACTTTGGTCCTGCTGTCGCTCGACCGCTATGCCGGCACCAACTTCTTCACGAACGACTTCGGCGGCAACCCGATGATGTACGTGAACCTGATCTGGATCTGGGGTCACCCGGAAGTCTACATCCTCATCCTGCCGCTGTTCGGCGTCTTCTCGGAAGTCACCTCGACCTTCTCGGGCAAGCGCCTGTTCGGCTACACCTCGATGGTCTACGCGACCTGCTGCATCATGGTGCTCTCCTACCTCGTGTGGCTGCACCACTTCTTCACCATGGGCTCGGGTGCCAGCGTCAACAGCTTCTTCGGCATCACGACGATGATCATCTCGATCCCGACGGGTGCGAAGCTCTTCAACTGGCTCTTCACCATGTATCGCGGCAAGATCCGTTTCGAGCTGCCGATGATGTGGACCGTCGCCTTCATGCTGACCTTCACGGTCGGCGGCATGACCGGCGTCCTGCTCGCCGTTCCGCCGGCGGACTTCGTGCTGCACAACTCGCTGTTCCTGATCGCGCACTTCCATAACGTGATCATCGGCGGCGTGCTGTTCGGCCTGTTCGCAGCGAACAACTACTGGTGGCCCAAGGCCTTCGGCTTCAAGCTGAACGTGTTCTGGGGCAAGGTCAGCTTCTGGTGCTGGCAGGTCGGCTTCTGGCTCGCCTTCACCCCGCTGTACATCATGGGCCTGATGGGCGTGACGCGTCGCATGCGCGTGTTCGACGATCCGTCGCTGCAGATCTACTTCGTCATCGCCGCGATCGGCGCCGCCATCGTCGCGGCCGGCATCGGCGCGATGCTGCTTCAGTTCGCCATCTCCATCTGGAAGCGCGACGAACTGAAGGTCGAAGGCGATCCGTGGGATGGCCGTACCCTGGAGTGGGCGACCAGCTCGCCCCCGCCGGAGTATAATTTCGCCTTCACGCCGGTCGTCTATGACGCCGACAGCTGGGCGGACATGAAGAAGAATGGCTATCAGCGTCCGCTGACCGGCTATCAGGCGATCCACATGCCCAGCAGCACCGGCGCCGGCGTCATCCTTGCCGCCCTGTCGACGCTCTGCGGCTTCGCGCTGATCTGGTACATCTGGTGGCTCGCGGGCCTCAGCTTCATCGGCATCGTCGCGGTCGCCATCGGCCACACCTTCAACTACAAGCGCGACTTCTACATCCCCGTCGAGGATGTGACGCGCACCGAGGAAGAGCGCACGCGAATCCTCGCCGCTGGAGTCTGACTGACATGAGCAGCGCAACTGCAACCACGGAACCTCGGGCATATCATTTGCCCGAGGAGCCGCACCTCCACGAAGGCCACAGCACCATGCTGGGCTTCTGGATGTACCTGATGAGCGACTGCCTCATCTTCGCCATCCTGTTCGCCACCTATGCCGTGCTCGGCGGCAGCTTCGCCGGCGGCCCCGGCCCGAAGGATCTGTTCGACCTGCCGCTCATCGCGCTCAACACCGCGATGCTGCTCTTCTCGTCGATCACCTACGGCTTCGCCATGCTGGCGATGGAAAAGAACCGGATCAGCGCCACCCAGGGCTGGCTGTTCGTCACCCTCCTGTTCGGCGGGGCGTTCCTGTTCATCGAACTCTACGAATTCTCGCACCTCATCCATGAGGGCGCGGGTCCGTGGCGTTCGGCCTTCCTGTCGGCCTTCTTCACCCTGGTCGGCACCCACGGCCTGCACGTCACCTTCGGTTCGATCTGGCTGATCACGCTGATGGTGCAGGTGGCCAAGAAGGGTCTGATCCCGGCCAACAAGCGTCGCCTGATGTGCCTGTCGATGTTCTGGCACTTCCTCGACGTCATCTGGATCGGCGTCTTCACCTTTGTCTATCTGATGGGAGTCCTGCGGTGAGCGACGCTGTCCATAGCCACGACGCCCACGGACATGGGCACGATCATCACGATGACCATCATGAAGAAGGATCGCATGGCAGCTTCGGCAGCTACATGATCGGCTTTGGCCTGTCGGTGATCCTGACGGCCATTCCCTTCTGGCTGGTGATGTCCGGCGTGCTGGGCAATCCCCAGCTGACCGGCATCGTCATCATGGCCTTCGCCGCGGTGCAGGTGATCGTCCACATGATCTACTTCCTGCACATGAACACCCGCGTCGAAGGCGGCTGGTCGTTCATGGCGATGATGCTGACCATCGTCCTGGTCGTCATCGTGCTGTCGGGTTCGATGTGGGTCATGTTCCACCTCAACGCGAACATGATGCCGCACGCCGACATGTCGGCGATGCACAATATGAGCGAGATGCCGTGACATCCGCGAAGATCGGGGGGCGCCGCCGGCGCTCCCCGCGCTTTACGATCGGCCTGACGCTGATCGCCCTCATCCTGTTTTCCGGTCTTTGCGCGCTCGGCAGCTGGCAAGTCTATCGCCTCGCCTGGAAGCGCGACCTGATCGCACGGGTCGACGCCCGCATCCATGCCGCGCCCGTCCCCGCCCCCCGCAGCGCCACCGGCGACGACGAATATCGCCGCGTCACCGCATCCGGCCATTTCCTGCATGACAAGGCGGTGCTGACCCAGGCCGTCACCGTGCGCGGCCCCGGTTTCTGGGTGATGACGCCGCTGGTGACCGACGCCGGCTTCACCCTGATGGTCAATCGCGGCTTCGTGCCGCAGGACAATCGCACCCGCTACAGCCGGCCTCTAGGCAAGGTCCAGATCGTCGGCCTGCTGCGCCTGACCGAGCCCAAGGGCGGTTTCCTGCGCAGCAATGATCCCGCCGCCGGCCGCTGGTATTCGCGCGATGTCGCCGCGATCGCCGCCGCGCAGCATGTCGCCCCGCCGGTCGCGGACTATTTCGTCGATGCCGGCGCCAATTGCGCGCCCGACACCGCGCCGGTCGGCGGCCTGACCGTCGTCCGCTTCCCCAACAACCATCTCCAATATGCCATCACCTGGTTCATACTGGCGGCGATGGTCGCAGGCGCCTACATCTTCCTCATGCGTCGGGATCCAGAAGACAGCACGGAATGAGCGAGACCCAAGCCGTCAGGCGCCGCTGGCTGCCCAGCCAGTGGCCTGCCGATGCCGCCGGTCGCAAGAATATGGCGCTGCTGATCCAGCTGCGCTGGATCGCGATCGCCGGGCAACTAGTGACGATCCTGATCGTCCAGTTCCTGATGGGGGTGCGCCTGCCCCTCGCCCCGATGCTGCTGGTCGCCGCCGTCGCCGTGCTGGTCAACGCCGCCAGCTTTGCGGCGCTGCGCCCCCGGACCGACATCACCCGCGCCGAATTGTCGGTATCGCTGCTGTTCGACGTACTGCTGCTGACCGCCCAGCTCTATCTGTCGGGCGGCGCGACCAATCCCTTCGTCTCGCTCTATCTGCTCCAGGTCGCGCTCGGCGTGCTGCTGCTCGACCGGGCGAGCGCCTGGGGCATCACCGCCGTGTCTGCGCTGTGCGCCGGCCTGCTGGCACTCGACTATCGCCCGCTCGACCTGAGCGACCGGCTGGCGGGCCGACTGTTCGACCTGCACATCATCGGCACCTGGATCTGCTTCACCATGATCGCGGTGCTGCTGGTGCTGTTCATCACCCGGATCAACCGCAACCTTCAGGCGCGCGAAGCCTATCTGGCCAGCATGCGTCAGCATGCGGCGGAGGAAGAACATATCGTCCGCATGGGCCTGCTCGCTTCGGGCGCCGCGCATGAACTGGGCACCCCCCTCGCCCAGCTCGCCGTGGTGCTGGGCGACTGGCGCCGCATGCCCGAAATCACCGAGCATCCCGCCCTGATAGAGGAAGTGGGCGAGATGCAGAGCGCAGTTCTGCGCTGCAAGGCGATCGTCACCGGCATTCTCCTTTCCTCGGGCGAGGCGCGCGGCGAGGCACCGGCCGTCACCAATGTGCGCGACTTCATCGAGGGGATCGCCGCCGAATGGCGCCGCGCCAATCCGGGCATGCCGCTGCGCTGCGACTTCGGCCCGCATGACTATCCGCGCATCATCGCCGACCCGGTGATCCGCCAGGCGGTCGGCAATCTGCTCGACAATGCGCGCGAGGCCGGGGCGACCTATATCGACCTGCTGGTCGGACGCGACAGCGCCTCGCTCAACATCGCCGTGCGCGACAATGGCAGCGGCTTTTCGCAGGCGATGCTGGAGGATTTCGGCAAGCCCTACCGCTCCAGCAAGGGCAAGGAAGGCCATGGCCTAGGCCTCTTCCTTGTGGTCAATGTCGTGCGCAAGCTGGGCGGCAGCGTATCGGCCAGCAATGGCGCCGATGGCGGCGCGCTGATCCTGCTGCGCCTGCCGCTCGATACGGTCGCACTGGAAGAGGGAAGTGACAGCGAAGATGACAGCTGAACGGCTGCTGGTGATCGTCGAGGATGACGAGGCCTTTGCAAAGACCCTCAAACGTTCGTTCGAGCGGCGCGGCTATGAGGTACTGACCGCCGCCAGCCATGGCGCGCTGGAGGAGGTGCTCAAGGGCAACCGCCCCGGCTATGCCGTGGTCGACCTCAAGCTCGGCCCGGAATCGGGCCTGGTCTGCGTCCAGACGCTGCACGCCCATGATCCCGACATGCTGATCGTGGTGCTGACCGGCTTTGCCAGCATTGCCACCGCGGTCGAGGCGATCAAGCTCGGCGCGACCAACTATCTGGCGAAACCGTCCAACACCGACGATATCGAGGCCGCCTTCGCCCGCTCGGGCGGCGACCCCGCCGCGCCGCTCGCGCCGCGCCCGACATCGATCAAGACGCTGGAATGGGAACATATCCATGAAGTGCTGAAGGATTGCGACTTCAACATCTCCGAAACCGCCCGGCGCCTGGGGATGCACCGCCGCACCCTCGCCCGCAAGCTGGCGAAACGCCAGGTCGGCTAATTTCGCGCGCGTCCATCAAGCCCCGTTGACCGCGCCCCATGGCCATGCCATGGCCACTCCAGACGCGGGTGTAGCTCAATGGTAGAGCAGCAGCTTCCCAAGCTGACGACGGGGGTTCGATTCCCCTCACCCGCTCCAGATTTTCCTAAGCATCTGAAATGCCGTGTAAAAATGGCGCACCCCAAGGAAGATGCGATTGCTGCAGGCCAATCCTACATCCCTAGCTCGCTCAACCCTGGATGATCGTCGGGCCGTCGCCCCTGCGTCCAGTGGAATTTCCGCTCCGGCGCATTGATCGGCGCATCATTGATGCAGGCGAGCCGCCGCTGCATCAGGCCGCTCTCGTCAAACTCCCAATTCTCGTTGCCATAGGAGCGGAACCAGTTGCCGCTGTCGTCATGCCATTCATAGGCGAAGCGCACCGCGATGCGGTTGTCGGCAAAGGCCCATAATTCCTTGATCAGCCGATAATCCAGTTCGCGCTGCCATTTGCGCGTCAGGAAGGCGATGATCGCGGAGCGGCCATTGACGAACTCGGCCCGGTTCCGCCACTGGCTGAGCGGCGTATAGGCCATGGCCACCCTGGCCGGATCGCGGCTGTTCCAACCATCCTCGGCCAGGCGCACCTTCTGTGTCGCGCTCTCCAGGGTGAAGGGTGGTAGCGGCGGTCTCACATTGTCCATCATGCGTCTCCCATCTTGGCAACGCGATCCTGCAACGCCCGGTTCTCGGCTTCCAGTTGCGCCATCCGTTCATGCAGCGGCTGGACCGCCTGTTCGATCTCGCGCTCGGTGAAGCGCGGCGTGATATGCTGCGGACAATTCCAGTCGAACGCCTCCAGCCGCAGCCGGAAGATGCGTTCCGCCCGCGCCTTGTAATCCTTGTCCATGACAAGATCGGTGAGCGCCGGATCGGCATCGAGCGCCAGCTTCTCGACATGGACATAGATTTTCAGCCGGGCGCGGCGGGGATAGTCCATCAGGATCAGGCAGGCCCGGTCGTTTGCGGCCAGGTTGCCGGTGCTGATATATTGGCGGTTGCCGCGATAATCGGCAAAGGCCAGCGTCCGGTCGTCGACCAGCTTGAGGAAGCCGGCCGGGCCGCCGCGATGCTGGACATAGGGCCAGCCATCCTCCGACACGGTGGCCATGTAGAAACTGTCGCGGGCTGCCAGGAAATGGGCTTCATTGTCGGTGAAGCGGTCAAAGGCGCGATTGCCGCTGAACGCCGCCCAATGGGCGTCCGCGCCCATCTCCGCCTGCGCCGCGCGGACGCTCGGCGTCGTGGCGATATCCAGAAAACCGTAGGACATGGTCTATCTCCCATCATCCGTCCGTTGCGGGGCCATGCATCACCATGGCCCCACCGGGGTTTCAGCGCGCCGCGACCTTGCGATCGAGGAAGTCGCGGATCAGCGGCGCCATTTCATCCGGCTTGTCTTCCAGGGCGAAATGGCCGGTGTCGAGAATATGCATCTCCGCGTCGGGCAGGTCACGCTTGTAGGGATGCGCGCCGGGTTCGGGGAAGATCTTGTCATTCTTGCCCCAGACAATCAGCGTCGGCGGTTTGCGTTCGCGGAAAAAGGCCTGGAACGCCGGGTAGAGCGGCACATTGGTGCGATAGTCGTAGAACAGGTCGAGCTGGATATCCTTGTTGCCCGGCCGGTCGAGCAAGGCCTGGTCCTGCACCCAATTGTCGGGGCTGATCCGCGACAGGTCGCGCACGCCATCGGTATATTGGAATTTGGTGGCGTCGAGGCCGACGAGCCAGGCCTGCGCCTCGCGATCCTTGGCCGACCCGCTCTGCCAATAGGTCTTGATCGGAACCCAGAAGGCGCCCAGCCCTTCCTCATAGGCATTGCCATTCTGGACGATGAGGCCGCTGACCCGCTCGGGATGTTTGAGGGCGAGGCGGTAACCGACCGGGGCGCCATAATCCATGACATACATGGCGTAGCGCCGGGCGCCGATCTTGCCCATCAGCGTGTCGACCATGTCGGCATAATGGGCAAAGCTGTAGGTGAACTGGCGATGGTCGGGCGCGTCGCTCTGGCCAAAGCCCGGATAGTCGGGCGCGATCACATGATAACGGTCGGCGAGCAGCGGGATCAGGTTGCGGAACATGTGCGACGATGTCGGGAAGCCGTGGAGCAGCAATACCACCGGGCCATCGGCGGGGCCGGCTTCGCGGTAGAACATCTTGACGCCATCGATCGTGGCGCTGCGATAATGGACGGTGGCGGCCGCAGCCTGCGTGGCGACGACGCTGGCAGGCGCGGCGATCGCCTCGGCCGAGGCAGCGATGCCGGCGGTCGCCAGCAGCGTCGAAATGACCAGTTTCTTCATCATGTCCTCCACCCTGTTGGGGTCGCTGAGCAAGGGCTTCAGCTTCTGGAGACAGAGATAATCCTTGTCCTCATTCCTGATAATTCGGGAAATCTGGAAGTCATTATTCCTTATGATGGAATAATGGTCATGCCTGCTGGAACAGAGGATTGGCCCGCAGCCGATCGACCGCCAGATCGACGAAGCTGCGCACCTTGGCCGCCGCCCGCCGCCCTTCGGCGTGGATGACATGGATCGGCAGCGGCTTTTCCATCTGCTCGTCCAGAACCGTGACCAGCCGCCCGGCCGCCAGTGCCGGCTCGACCTGGTAGGACAGCACGCGGGTCAGCCCCCAGCCCTGCTCGGCGGCGGCGATCGCCGCTTCATTGGTGTTGCAGAAAAGTTGGGGGTGGACCGTGACGCTGCTCCGGCCCTCCGGCCCAAAATGCCATTCGGGCGAGGCCCATGCCCCGGTCGGGCCGATGATGCGATGATGGACAAGGTCGGCCGGGGTCCGGGGCATGACATGCTGCTCGAAATAGGCCGGCGCGCCACAGATGACCCGCCGCACCGTCCCGACCCGAATGGCGCTGAGGCCCGAATCCGGCAGATGACCGATCCGGATGGCGACATCGATGCCCTCCTCGACGATGTTGACAAGCCGGTCGACGAACAGGCTGCGCCCGGTCACCGCGGGAAAGCGATCCAGATAGTCGAGCAGGATCGGCAGCACGTACATCTGGCCAAAGATCACCGATCCCGTGACGATCAGCGTGCCGGTGGGATTGCCATGGGCGCCCGCCGCCGCCGCGTCTGCATCCGCCATGTCGGCCAGGATGCGGCGGCAATCGTCGAGGTAGCCACGCCCTGCCTCCGTCAGCTTCACCGATCGCGTGGTCCGCGTGAGCAGGCGCACGCCGATCTCCTCCTCCAGCGCGGAGATCGCCCGCGTGACCGCCGGCGGGCTCAGATGCAGCTGCCGCGCGGCTTCGGCAAAACCGCCGGTTTCCGCCACGCGAACGAATATCTTCATGGCTTGCCAACGGTCCAAAGCATTCCCCTCGATCATCGCTGCGGCCGAAAAGGATGCGCAGAACCCCATGCGCCGGTCAATCTTCCTGCGGGAAGCAGTCGGCCAGCGGCGCCGCCAGCACGGGATAGGACAGGCCGTCCCTATGCGGCAACCGCGGCAATATCCGCGCCAGCCCCAATGGGCCGCGATCACCCCGCGAGGGTAGGGCTGAGCAGGATGCCGACCAGCAATCCGGACATCACCGTGCTGACCGATGCACTGCGCTTTTCCGGCGGGGACAGATGCGCAGCCAATGGAACCAGTTGCTGCGCGACGCTGGCCGCAAGACCAAGCGACATCGATGCGACAAGCAGGAACAAGCCCGATGGCGCCATGCCAGCCGCGTCAGCGTCATGGAAAGAGGCAGGCACTGGCCGAAGATCCTCGCGGCCTCTATGCCGCCCCCTCCTATGTTACGACGGCCGTCATTGCACGGGATCAACCGCGCCATGACGGCCGCGCTTGACCATTGGGTGCATCTGCTCAATCCTGCGCCGGTGAGCGAAGCCATCGTCGATCCCGCCCCGTCCCGTTCCGGTCCCTGCGTGGTGCTGCCCGCGCGCCCCGAAGCAATCCGGATCGATGCCGCGACGACGGCGCTGATCGTCGTCGACATGCAGAATGCCTATGCCAGCAAGGGCGGCTATGTCGACGAGGCCGGCTTCGACGTCAGCCCGGCGGCGGGTGTGATCCCCCGGATCGCGGAGGTCGTCGATGTGGCGCGGGCCGCGGGCATGCCGGTGATCTTCCTGCAGAATGGCTGGGACAGCGGCTATGCCGAGGCCGGCACGCCGCTGTCGCCCAACTGGCACAAGTCCAATGCGCTCAAGACGATGCGGGCGCGGCCGGACCTGGCGGGCAAATTCCTGGCGCGCGGCGGCTGGGACTATGAACTGGTGGAGGCGCTGGCGCCGCACGAGAACGATCTGCGCGTCCACAAGCCGCGCTATTCCGCCTTCTTCAACTCGCAACTGGATAGCGTTCTGCGCGCACGCGGCATCCGTACCCTGGTCTTCACCGGCATCGCCACCAATGTCTGCGTGGAATCGACCCTGCGCGACGGCTTCCATCTCGAATATTTCGGCGTGCTGCTGGAAGATGCGGTGCATCATCTGGGGCCGGATTTCATCCGCGAGGCGAGCCTCTACAATGTCGAGAAATTCTTCGGCTGGGTGAGCAATGTCGCCGATTTCCGCACCGCCGTCGGCCAGCTTCCGCCCAAGGAGATCTGATGCCCTTCGAACCGATCAATCCGCCCCAGTTCCCGACCCCGATCGCCCCTTATTCGGCGGGCGCAAGGGCCGGGAATACGATCTATGTCTCGGGCGTGCTAGCACTGGGCGAAGGCGGCACGGTGCTGCATGTCGGCGACGCCGCCGCGCAGACCCGCCATGTGCTGGACGTCATCAGGATCACGGTCGAGGCGGCCGGCGGCACCATGGCGGACATCGCCATGAACCATATCTTCCTCAAGGATCTGGACGATTACGCGGCCTTCAACGCCGTCTATGCCGAATATTTTCCCGGCGACAAGCCGGCGCGCTACTGCATCAAGTGCGAGCTGGTGAAACCCGATTGCCTGGTCGAGATCGCCTCGGTCGCGCATCTTGGCTGAGGCCGCCGGCCTCTATTATGAAATCCACGGGCGCGCGGACGCCCCGCCGCTGATCCTGTCGAGCGGGCTTGGCGGATCGGCCAGCTATTGGGCGCCGAACATCCCGGCGCTTGCCGAGCATTTCCACGTCATCGCCTATGACCATCGCGGCACCGGCCGCAGCGACCGGACATTGCCCGAAACCACCTCGGTCGAGGATATGGCGGGAGACGTCGTCGTCCTGATGGATGCTCTGGGCATCGGCAGCGCGCATTTCATCGGCCATGCGCTGGGCGGCGCGATCGGCATGGAACTGGCGATCGCCACCACACGGCTCGACAGCCTAATCGTCATCAACGGCTGGCGGACACTGTCACCCCATACCCGCCGCTGCTTCGAAACGCGGCTGGCCCTGTTGCGCCATGCCGGCGTCGAGGCGTTCCTGCGGGCGCAACCGCTGTTCCTGTTCCCGCCGGACTGGATCACGGCTCATGACGATGCGCTGAAGGCTGAACTGGCGCATCATCTCGCTACCTTCCCCGGCGCGGCCACGATGGAAAAGCGGATCGCCGCCGTGCAGGCCTATAGCCCGCACCTGCTCGACCTGACGGCCGTGCCCAGGGTCCTGGCCATCGCCACCCGCGACGATTTCCTCGTCCCCCATGCCAGCGCCCTCGATGTCGCGGCGCCGATCGCATGGGCCAAGACCGCCAGCTTCGACTGGGGTGGCCACGCCTGCAACGTGACCGACCCGGATGCTTTCCATCGCCTCGTCCTCGAATTCCTCAGGAGTTGAAATCCATGCAGGTCGGCGTTTTCATCCCCATCAACAATAATGGCTGGCTGATCAGCGAGAACGCCCCGCAATATCTGCCGAGCTTCGACCTCAACAAGGAAATCGCCCAGCGCGCCGAGAAATATGGCCTCGACTTCCTGCTTTCGATGATCAAGCTGCGCGGTTTCGGCGGCAAGACGCAATTCTGGGAATATGGCCTCGAAAGCTTCACGCTGATGGCCGGCCTTGCGGCGGTGACGGACCGGATCAAGATCTTCGCCACCTGCCCCACCCTCATCATCCCGCCCGCCTTCGCCGCGCGCATGGCCAACACCATCGACTCCATCAGCCATGGCCGCTTCGGGCTGAACCTCATCACCGGCTGGCAGCCGCCCGAATATACGCAGATGGGGCTTTGGCCGGGCGACGAGCATTTCCGCAACCGCTATGATGTGCTCGACGAATATGCCCGCGTGCTGCGGGAATTGTGGGAGACCGGCCGATCGGACTTCAAGGGGCAATATTATCAGATGGACGACTGTCTGGTCCGCCCCCAGCCGCAGGCCGACATGAAGATCATCTGTGCCGGATCATCCGACGCGGGCCTGGCCTTCTCGGCCAAATGGGCGGACTATGCCTTTTGCCTGGGCAAGGGCGTCAACACGCCGACCGCCTTCGCCTTCAACAATGACCGCCTTGCGAAATTCACGGCGCAGACCGGCCGCGCCGTGTCGGTGTTCGTGCTGGTCATGGTGATCGCGGCGGAGACGGACGAGGAGGCCATGGCCAAGTGGCAGAGCTATAATGACGGCGTCGATATCGACGCGATCGCCTGGCTGGCCGACCAGGGCGCGAAGGACACCGTCAACACCGACACCAATGTGCGCCAGCTGGCCGCGCCCGAAGGGGCCGTGAACATCAATATGGGCACTTTGGTCGGCAGCTATGCCAGTGTGGCACGGATGCTGGACGAAATGGCGCAGGTGCCCAATACCGGCGGCGTGCTCCTGACCTTCGACGATTTCCTGAAAGGGGTGGAAGCGTTCGGCACGCGCATCCAGCCGCTGATGAAGAGCCGCGCCGAAAGCGCCCGACATTCCCGATCTTCCCACAGAAGTTAACCACCAAAGCCGTTGGCAGCCGGGATGCCTGGATGCACGCCCCCCCTTCCTACCACGGCAATTCCGCATGATTGTCCAAATCCCGCGCGCCCTGGCCACGACGCGGGCAATATGCCCCTCTAGCCTGCCCCAAGGAGACGCCGACCCGCATGGCTGCGTCATGGCGGGAGGATCAACAGGGTGGCGAGCATGGATGCGCCGATCGTCGGCACATATCGCACCGTCCGCTTCCGCGCCGGGCCGGTCGATCCGATCGCGAGCGATGTCGATCTGCTGATCGTCGGCATGCCGATCCTGTCCGCCACGAGCCGGATCGATCCTGGCGCCTGCGCGCTCGACGCCGCCCTGTCAGGCACCTTGTCGCAACTGCGCGCGGGCGGCCTTTTCGACGGCAGGTTCGGCGAGACGATGATCCTGTCCAGCCCGCCGCCGCCGGTGCGCTGCCGGTCGCTGATGATCGTGGGCATGGGGGAAATCGACGATCTGGATGCCGAGCGGCTGGGCCGGCTGGCCGCCGTGGCGATGCGCGCGGCGCTCCGGCTCGACAGTTGTTCGATCGCCTGCCTGCTGCGGCTGCTCGATCCGGCGGCAACGAAGGTCGCGCAACGCGCCGCCGCCCGCGCGATGATGGCCAGCGTGCTGACGGCGCTGGACGCCTATCTCTCACCCGGTCCCGCTCCCGGCCGGTTCGCCGGCCTGAACTGGACCTTCGACCAGCCCGACAGCGCCGCCGACGTGCTGGGCACGATCATCGCGCAATGGCCGGCCGCGCCGCGATGAGGCGCGACTATCGCATGGACTTGGGAAGCGGAACACGCCACTCTGGTGCGATGCAGCCCGGTCCGATCCACAGCCACGACATGCAGCCTGCGATCACCCCCATATCGATCCTGGTGGTGGACGATCATGCGCTGCTGCGCGAGGGCGTGCGGGCGATGCTGGCGACCCAGGCCGACATGCGGATCGTCGGCGAGGCGGACAATGGCCGGCGCGCGGTGGAGGAATATGCGCGGTTGCGCCCCGACATCGTGCTGATGGACCTGCAGATGGCGGAAATGCCGGGGCTCGACGCGATCGCCGCGATCCGGGCCATCCATCCCGACGCCCGGATCATCGTGCTGACCACCTATTCGGGCGATGGCCGCACGATCAAGGCGCTGCGTGCAGGGGCGATGGGCTATCTGCTCAAGGCCAGCCTGCGCAAGCAGCTGCTCGACGCGATCCGGTCAGTGCATCTGGGCGGCAAGCATCTCGACGCCACCGTCGCCACCGCGATCGCCCTGCACGTGCTGGAAGACCCGCTGACCGAGCGCGAGATCGCGGTGCTTTCGCTGGCCGCCTGGGGCAACAGCAACAAGCAGGTCGCGGCGCGACTCGATATCAGCGAAGAGACGGTGAAGGGCCATATGAAGTCGATCTTCTCGAAGCTCGACGCGACCGATCGCACCCATGCGGTGACGCTGGCGATCAAGCGCGGACTGATCGACCTCTGACGACCTGGCGCGCGAGCGCGCCCTTTGCATCGGAATGATCGCTAACATGTCAGCCTGATCCAAGATCGGGCGGCGACGGACAGCTATGATCGCGCGCGTCAGGCCAGTGACTGACCATTTCTATTTTTTAGAACAAGCCGGTGCATTTTATCTGGATATTTCGGATCAGGCACGCCGGCTAACACTGTCTTCACAGCAGCGACGACTGCTCGAAACCAAGGAGCCGACCCATGACGATCACCGCCACGCCGACGCCGGGCAAGTCCCTCATCTCGCCGACCGACCACACTTTGGTCCTGATCGACTTCCAGTCGCAAATGGCCTTCGCCACCAAGTCGATCGCGCCGGAACTGCTGCGCAACAATGCCGCCCTGATCAGCCGTGCCGCCAAGTCGTTCGGCGTGTCGACCATCCTGACCACCGTGGCCGAAAAAAGCTTTTCGGGGCCGATGTTCAGCGAGATCACCGACGCCTTCCCCGGCCAGCCCCTGCTCGACCGCACCAGCATGAACACCTGGGAAGATGCCGCCGTGATCGAGGAAGTGAACCGCATCGGCAAGGAGCGGATCATCTTCGCCGGCCTGTGGACCAGCGTCTGCATCGTCGGCCCGGTCGCCTCCGCGATCGACCAGGGCTTCGACGTCTATTTCATCGCCGACGCCTGTGGCGACATCAGCGAGGAAGCGCATGAGCGCGCCGTGCAGCGCATGATCCAGCTCGGCGCCAAGCCGATGACCTCGCTCCAGTACATGCTGGAACTGCAGCGCGACTGGGCGCGCACCGAAACCTATGAGTCCACCACCGGCATCGCCAAGGAATTTGGCGGCGCATACGGCCTGGGCATCAAATATGCGAAGGCCATGTTCGGCGCCTCCGAAGGCGGCCACTGACCTGCGCCAGGGGCCGGCGGTGCCTCCCCCTCTCCCCATGCACCGCCGGCCCCTTCCCCTCTCCCCTTTCCCCACCCGAGCAAAGGAAATCCCCATGAGCTTCGTGACCACGGATGACGGCGTCGACATCTTCTTCAAGGATTGGGGTCCAAAGGACGCCCAGCCCATCATGTTCCACCACGGCTGGCCGCTGTCGTCGGATGACTGGGACGCGCAGATGCTGTTCTTCCTGTCGAAGGGCTATCGCGTCGTCGCCCATGACCGTCGCGGCCATGGCCGCTCGGCCCAGGTGAGCGAAGGCCATGACATGGCCCATTATGCCGCCGACGCCGCCGCCGTCGCCCGCCATCTCGACCTCAGGAACGCCATCCATATCGGTCATTCGACCGGCGGCGGCGAAGTGGCCGCTTATGTCGCCCGCCATGGCCTGCCCGAAGGCCGCGTGGCCAAGGCCGTGCTGGTCAGTTCGGTGCCGCCGATCATGCTGAAGACCGACCGTTATCCCGGCGGCCTGCCCATGGACGTGTTCGACGGGCTGCGCGCCGGCCTCGCCGCCAACCGTGCGCAATTCTTCCACGATGTCGCCGCCGGCCCCTTCTACGGCTTCAACCGCGACGGTGCGGACGTGAAGCCGGCCGTCATCGACAATTGGTGGCGCCAGGGCATGATGGGCAGCGCCAAGGCTCATTATGAAGGCATCAAGGCCTTCTCCGAAACCGACCAGACCGACGATCTGACCGCGATCACCGTGCCGACCCTGGTGCTGCATGGCGATGACGACCAGGTCGTGCCCTACAAGAATGCCGGAGTGCTGCAGGCGCAGATCCTGCCGAATGCGACCCTCAAGATTTACGAGAGCTATTCGCACGGCATGCTGACGGTGAATGCCGACGTGCTGAACGCCGACATCCTCGCCTTCATCCAGGCCTGATCACAGACGCAGGAGACCGGCGATGAAAGTCTATCTTCTCTCCCTCGGCGCCGGTCTCCTGGTCGGCATCGTCTATTCGCTGCTGGGGGTGCGCTCGCCCGCGCCCCCGGTAGTGGCCCTGATCGGCCTGCTGGGCATATTGGTCGGCGAACAGATCGTGCCGCTCGCCAGGCGCTGGGCCGATGCCCATGAACTGACCCGCTTCGTGCGCAACGAATGCCGCGACCATGTACTGGGCACGCTCCCGAACAATCGGGCCGACAATCAAAAGGGCGACGCGTGATTACCCGCCGCGACGCCATGGCCGGGGTGGCCGCCTCCGCCCTTCTCTCCCCCTTTCCTGCTCAAGCCAAGGACCGCCCCATGACCGACACGATCATCGTCAATGCCAAGGTGACGACGCTGAACCGGAGCAATCCGGTGGCGGAAGCGGTCGCCATCCGCGACGGCAAGTTCCTGGCCGTGGGCAGCGAGGCGGAGGTGCGCGCCGCCGCGCCGGACGCAACGGTGATCGATGCCAGGGGGCATCGCCTGATCCCCGGCCTGATCGATAGCCATATGCACATCATTCGCGGCGGCCTGAATTTCAACATGGAACTGCGCTGGGATGGCGTGCCGACGCTGGCCGAGGCGATGGATATGCTTAAAAGCCAGGTCGCCCGTACCCCTGCTCCGCAATGGGTGCGCGTGGTAGGCGGCTTCACCGAACATCAGTTCGCCGAAAAGCGCCTGCCGACCATCGCCGAACTGAATGCCGTCGCGCCCGACACGCCGGTCTTCATCCTGCACCTCTATGATCGCGCGCTGCTCAACGCCGCCGCGCTGCGCGTCGTGGGCTATACCAAGGACACGCCCAATCCGCCGGGCGGCGAGATCGTCCGCGACGCGGCCGGCAACCCGACAGGCCTGCTGCTGGCCCAGCCCAATGCGACCATCCTCTATTCGACGCTGGCCAAGGGGCCAAAGCTGCCGCAGGACTATCAGCTCAATTCGACCCGTCACTTCATGCGCGACGTCAATGCGCTGGGCGTCACCGGCGTGATCGACGCAGGCGGCGGCTTCCAGAATTATCCAGACGATTATGAGATCATCGAGAAGCTGCATCAGGACGATCAACTGACCGTCCGCATCAGCTATAATCTCTTCACCCAGAAGCCCAAGGAAGAGCTGGCCGATTTCTCCGGCTGGGTGAAACAGGTGACGCCGGGCCAGGGCGACGACAGCTATCGCCACAATGGCGCGGGCGAGATGCTGGTCTATTCCGCCGCCGACTTCGAGGATTTCCGCCAGCCCCGGCCGGACATGCCGGCCAATATGGAGGGCGATCTGGAGCCGGTCATCCGCCTGCTGGCCGAGCATCGCTGGCCCTGGCGCCTGCACGCCACCTATGACGAGACGATCGGCCGCGCGCTCGACGTCTATGAAAAGGTGAACCGGGATATCCCTTTGCAGGGCATCAACTGGTTCTTCGACCATGCCGAAACCATCAGCGACCGCAATATCGACCGGATCGCCGCGCTGGGCGGCGGCATCGCCGTGCAGCATCGCATGGCCTATCAGGGCGAATATTTCGTCGAGCGCTATGGCGCCAAGGCTGCCGAGCGCACCCCGCCGATCGCCCGGATGATCGCGGCGGGCATCCCAGTCGGCGCCGGTACCGACGCCACCCGCGTCGCCAGCTATAACCCGTGGGTATCTCTGTCGTGGCTGGTGACAGGCCGCACCGTCGGCGGCTTCGCCCTCTATCGCGGCGACAATCGCGTCAGCCGGGAAAAGGCGCTGGCGATGTGGACGCACGAGAATACATGGTTCTCCAACGAGATCGGCAAGAAGGGGCAGATCAAGGCCGGGCAACTGGCCGACCTCGCCTTGCTGTCGGCCGACTATTTTGCGGTGCCGGACGATCAGATCGTCCATATCCGATCGGTCCTGACCCTGCTCGGCGGCAAGGTGGTCCATGGCGAGGGCGATTATGCCCCGCTCGCGCCCGATCTGCCAAAGCCCATGCCCGACTGGTCGCCGGTCGCCACCTTCGGCGGCTATCACAAGACCCGTGAGGCGCGCGCGCAGCTGGCATCGGCCTGTGCCTGCCATTCGGCCTGCGGCGTCCATGGCCATGATCATGCCGCGGCGCTGGGCGCCGATGTGCCGGCCGCCGATGTCCAGACCTTCTGGGGATCGCTCGGCTGCGGCTGCTGGGCCGTCTGACGATAACCGCAAATCATTGTCATTCCCGCGCAAGCGGGAATCCATCTCGCAACCAAGCCCGACGGCGCAACGCCCGGAGATGGATCCCCGCCTTCGCGGGGATGACGAGAAAGACTTCCTGCCTGGAGATAGTCCATGAAGCGCTTCGCCTTCCTATTCGCCGCCGCCATCCTGATGCCTATGCCGGTCGCCATCGCAAAGCCCGCCGCCAGCGCCGATTATGCGGTCGGCCCGCAATATGACACGACCCATGTCTATGTGCCCGAAGGCCAGTTCGACGCCTTCGTCACCAGCTTCGTCGCGACCTTCGGCGGCAAGACGTCGAAGCAGGGCGAGTTCCAGGTGACGCCGACGCCCAGCCTGACCAAGTCGCAACTGGCGCTGACTCCGGCCGGCACCGTCTCGGTCTTCGGCTTCAAGACGCCGATCCCCTATCCGTTCGGCGATGAGCGGACCGGCTATCTGGTGAGCGACATGGACGCGGCCGTTGCCTCCGCGCTCAAGCATGGCGCGGTGCGCCGCATCACCACCTTCCCCGATCCCATCGGCCGCGACGTGGTGGTGCAATGGGCTGGTGGCGTGAACATGCAGCTTTACTGGCACACCGCCAAGCCCAGCTATGCTGCGCTCGCCACCGTGCCGGAAAATCGCATCTACCTGACCGCCGACGTCGCTGACCGGTTCATCAGGGACTGGACCGGCTTTGCCCATGGCAGGATCGTCTCCGACGATCGCGCCGCCAAGGGCGAGGAAATCGGCCAGCCCGGCAAGGCCATCCGCCGCGTCGCCATCGAGAGCGGCTATGGCAAGATGACCGTCTTCGTCTCGGACGGCCAACTCCCCTGGCCCTATGGCCGCGACATGACCGGTTATGAGGTCGCCGACATGGACGCCACGCTGGCCAAGGCGAAGACCGCCGGCGTCGAAACATTGGTCGCGCCGCAGAGCGTCGCCGGTCGCCAGAGCGCGATCCTGCGCTTCCCGGGCGGCTATATCGCCGAAGTTCATGCGCCCGAGGCGAAGTAAAATGCGCACCGACCGCGATCCCCGCTTCGTTGACGCGATCCTCGACTGGAAGCCGACCTGGTTCATCGCCCGGCTGCTGCTGGTCGGCGCCTATCTGCTGGGCGGCATCGTCAAGCTGACGGACTGGCCGGCGGCGGTTGCCGAGCAGGCGCATTTCGGCATGAACCCGCCAGCGCTCTGGGCCGCGCTCACCATCGCGATCGAACTGATCGGGCCGATCCTGATCCTGACCGGCCGCATGGCCTGGCTGGGCGCGGGGATGCTGGGCGTCTTCACCCTGCTGGCCGCCTTCACCGCCAACGCCTTCTGGACGATGCCGATGGGGCAGGAGCGGTTCATGGCCACCAATGCCTTTTTCGAGCATCTGGGCCTGATCGGCGGCTTCATCCTGGCGGCGCTGGTCGCCGAACAGGCGCAGCGCCGTGTGTAAAAAATCAGTCTGCCTTGCCCTCTCGCTCTGCGCTTGCCCGCCGCTGGCCGCGCAGACGCGGGAGGCCTGGCAGGCGCCGACCCTGTCGATCACCCGCTATGACGAGGATTGGTCGGATCTGGCGGACGCGCAAAAGCGCGGCCATCACTGGACGGGCCCGTTCAAATATATCCCGCTGGGCGACGATGTCTGGCTGTCCACCGGCGTCGAACTGCGGCTGCGCAACGAAAATTATGTCGACAATCTCTGGGGCGGGGCCGATGCGCCCGACGACAGCTATTTATGGGCGCGCGCCATGCCCTATGCCGACCTGCATGTCGGCGCGCCGGACCGGCTCCATGCCCGTGCCTTTGTCCAGCCGATCATCAGCCATGCGGTCGGCGTTGCGCCCTCGGCCAGCCCGATCGACCAGAGCCGGCTCGACCTGCTCCAGGGCTTTGCCGAAGTCGGCGCCGGACCCGTCACCCTGCGCGCCGGCCGCCAGATGGTTTCACTCGGCACCGAAAGGCTGGTCGGCACCCGCTATGGTCCCAATACCCCGCTGGCGTTCGACGGCGTGCGCGGCAGCCTGTCCCTGGGCGAGGGCCGCGCGCTCGACCTGTTCCTGCTGAACCCGGTACAGCCCGGCTCCGACAGTTTCGACGATCGCACGTCCGACACCCGCAGGCTGTGGGGCGCCTATGCGACGCTGCCGGATCTCGACCTCTATTATCTGGGCTATCGCAACCGCGCCGCGCGCTTCGGCGGGCTGACCGGCCGGGAGGAGCGCCACAGTCTCGGCCTTCGTTCGCATGGCGCGCGGGGCGACTGGCACTGGAATGTCGAGGGCGTCTATCAGTTCGGCCATTATGACGGGCAGCGCATTACCGCCTGGACGATCGGCACCGAAGTCGGCCGCACCCTGCCCGGCCTGCCGCTGTCGCCCGACGCCACGATCCGCTTCAACATCGTGAGCGGCGATCGTGACAGCGAAGATGACAGGCTGGGCACGTTCAACGCGCTCTTCCCCAAGGGCAAATATTTCGGCGAACTCTCGCCCGTCGGGCCGACCAACATCGTCAGCCTCAATCCCCGGATCAGCGCGCCGCTGGGTGACGGCTTTTCCGCCAGCGTCGCCGGCATGGCCTATTGGCGATACGCCCGCCATGACGGCGTCTACGACATTCCCGGCAACCTGATCCGTGGCCCCGGCGACAGCCGCGCCCGCTTCATCGGCAAGGAAGTGGAGGCGACGCTGGCCTGGCAGGCGACGGCGGAGCTGGAACTGTCAACTTCGCTGTCCTTCTTCGCACCGGGCGCCTTCATCCGTGAGACCGGCCCGGCCCAGACCATCGCCATGACCGGCCTTGAGGCCAATTTCCGTTTCTAGATCCTGTGAGGAGCATCATCATGCCGCCAGCGTCCCAAAGCGCATCCCCCCTGCCCGGCCTGCTGTTGCTGCTGTCGGCGACGACCGGCCTGGTCGACGCGGTCAGCGTGCTGGGCCTGGGCAAGGTGTTCACCGCCAACATGACCGGCAATGTCGTGTTCCTGGGCTTCGCTGCGGCACAGACGCCGGGCTTCAGGGTGGCGCCCTATCTGGTCGCGCTGCTGACCTTCTTCATCGGCGCGCTGATCGCCGGCCGGGTCGGCCAGGGCTTGGGCAAACGCCCGCTGCGCCACTGGCTGACGGTCGCCGCGCTGATCGAGGCGGCATTGCTGTGGATCGCGGCGGTGGTCGCGCTGAACTTCCATGTGCCCACGCTCCAGCCCGCTGCCGGCCTGTTCACGATCATCGGCCTGACCGCGATCGCGATGGGCTTTCGCAACGCCACCATCCGGCAGTTGAAGGTGCCCGACCTCACCACCACCGTGCTGACCCTGACCGTCACCGGCATTGCGGCGGATTCCAGCCTAGCGGGCGGCGCCAATCCCAATCTTGGCCGGCGGATCGCGGCGATCGTCGCCATCTTCGCGGGCGCGGCGGCCGGCGCGCTGATGGTGGTGCATATGGGGCTGGCGCTGCCGCTGCTGGTATCGGGCGCGATCGTGCTGGTCGGCACCCTGCTGTGCGTCCGCCACCCGGCGGCCGCACTGCCCCACGGGGGCTGAAGATCAGGGCAGCGCGACCCGCGCGAACCGCCGGTCGGGCACGAACCAGAGCGCGACGACCAGCACATAGAGCGCGACCGCCAGCCAGCGGCTGACGAAGCTCAGGGGAATGGCCGCGCCATATATGGCCAGCGTTCCCCAGCCCTTCCAGTCCATGCCGAGCGCGCGGGCGAGCCTGGAGCCTGCGCCATTGCAGGCGATGATCGCCCGTTCGGTCAGGAAATAGCCGATCGCCGCCGCGCCCAGCACCATGCCATAGGCCGCCGTCGCGCCGGTCGACCAGGCGCTCTCGTCCAGCCAGCGGATGACGAACGGGACCAGGCTGAGCCAGAAGAGCAGGAACAGATTGGCCCACAGCACCCGGCCGTCGATGCGCGGGTTGAGCTGGAACAGATGATGGTGATTGTTCCAGTAGAGGCCGACATTCACGAAGCTGAGCAGATAGGCGATAAGCAGCGGCAGGCATTGCGCAAGATCCGCGAGCGATCCGCCGCGCGGCACCTTCAGTTCCAGCACCATGATGGTGATGATGATCGCGATCACCCCGTCGGTGAACGCCTCCAGCCTTTTGCTGTTCATGCCTGTGCCGCCAATGGCGATCCCTGCCAGGTCCGGCGCCAGGACAGCGGCGTGGTGCCGACCAGCCGCTTGAACAGCCGGGTCAGGTGCGCCTGGTCGGTCAGGCCGCAGGCGCTGGCGATGTCCGACAGGCTGTGGCCGGTTTCCAGCATCAGCCGCTGTGCCCGGCGGATGCGCTGGCGGATGACATAGGCATGCGGCGTTTCGCCCATGCTGACCTTGAACGCGCGGCAGAAATGACCGGGGCTCAGGCTCGCCACCAGCGCCAGTTCCTCCGTCACCAGCGTGCGGCCCAGCCGCGTCTCGACATAGGCGGTCACCTTGCGCAATTGCCAGCCGGCCAGCCCGCCGGTCGGCGGCGAGCAATGGCTGTCGGGACGCCGGGCCAGCATGACGGCGCCGTCGTCCGCATCCGTGCCCTGCCGCAGCAGGTCGCGCAGTTGATCGAGGCACAGGTCCGCCCGGTTGGGGTCGCGATGCAGCAGCATCTGCGCCCGCGCCAGCAGGTCCAGAAGCGGCGCGGCGTCGAGCCGATGCGGCAGGTTGGGGCGCGTGTTAAGACTGGCGATATCCGGCATGGCGGGAATGATGCGGCTGCGTCACGATTTCCCAAAGCCCGGATGGAGGGGGCGAGCGCCCCTCTAACGGGGGGCTTGTATCGCATCGGCCCGCAGCGCTACGGCTGTCGGTTCCTCCCGCCCCAAGGCCCCCATGTCGCGACCGAGCAGAAGATCATGAAGCGCCGGGCGATCATCACGGCGATCGCGGCCATGCTGCTGGCCCAGCCGGGGCAGGCGCTGGACCCGAGCCAGTCGATCAGCCAGTTGCGCCACAGCCGCTGGACGCTGAAGGACGGGGCGCCGGGCAATGTCCGTGCGCTGGCGCAGGGCAAGGACGGCTATCTGTGGCTGGGATCTTCGACAGGCCTCTACCGCTTTGACGGCATCCGGTTCGAGCGCATGCTGGCCGATCGCGACGACCCGCGCCGATCCTTGCAGGTCACCGCCCTGCTGGCGGCGCGCAATGGCGACATCTGGGTCGGCCATGATTTCGGCGGCATCGCCCTCTATCGCGACGGCCATCTGCGCGATGCCAATCCCTGGCCGGCGCAGGGCGGCGTCGCCGGCATCGTGGAGGCGCGCGACGGATCGATCTGGGTCGCGGCCGAAGCGCGCGGCAAGATGCTGCTATCGCGTTACCAGCATGGCCGCTGGCGCCGCTATGGCGCGCAGCAGGGCGTGACCGACGGCATGATGGGGCCGATGCTGGCCGCGTCGGACGGCAGCCTTTACTTAGCCCTGCCGCCGCACCTGCTGCGGCTGGCGCCCGGTGCCGTGCGCTTCGCCCCGCTGGCGATGCAGGTCGCCCCCTTCGCCGCGCTGGACGAGGACAGGGCGGGCCGGATTTGGCTGGCGGACGACAACGGCATCCGGCCGATTTCCGGCGGGCAGGCCGCGGCCCGGCTCGATCCCGTCAACACCCCCTATGTCACCCGCCATATCCATGTCGATCGCCAGGGCACGGCCTGGATCACCGGCCAGAATGGTGGTCTGGCACGGCTTCCTGCGGGCGGCGACAAGGTCGAGGTCGCGGCCGGGCACATGCCGCTGTCGCTCGCCGCGCTGGAGGACCGGGAAGGCAATATCTGGGTCGGCACCGAGACCGGGGTGGAACGCTATGCCGCCGCCAGCCTGATCCGCGCGGGCGAGGAGGCGCTGGTGACCGGCTTCGTCGCGCCGGTCCGATCGGCCCATATCTTCTATGCCGGTATCGGCGGCGTCTACCGCGTCGGGCCGGGCCAGCGCCAGCCCCGGCTGATCTTTCCGCGCGCCGACATTGGCGTGCTGTGCGGCGACGACCGGCAATTGCTGGCGATCAGCCTGGAAGGCGCCTTCTTGCTCGACCTGGACGACCGCGGCGATGTCCGCCGCACGACGTCGGTCGAAGGGCCGCTGTCGGTCAGTTGCGCACGCGACGATCGCGGACAGTTCTGGACCGGGATGGACCGGCTCTACCGGCTGGACGGCGGGCGGCTGGTGCCGGCGAGCGGCGCGGCGGGGCAGCCGGGCGGCACCATCACCCTGTTGCGCGCCGATGGGCATGGCGGCCTGATCGCCGGGCGCAGCCGGCGCGGACTGCTGCGCATTCGCGATGGCGAGGAGACGGCGCTGCTGCCCGCCGGGACCAGCCCGATCGGGTCGATCCTGACCCTGCGGGCCGATGGCGACCAGTGGCTGATCGGCGGGATGAAGGGGCTGGCGCGCCTGAAGGGTGGCCGGTTGCAGTCATTGGGCGAACGCACCCATCCCTATCTGGCCGGGATTACCGGCATCGCCCGCACCGCCGATGGCTGGACCTGGATCAACGGCGCGACCGGTATCGTGCGGATGCGCAGCGATGCGCTGGACAAGGGCCTTGCCCAGCCCGATCGCCCCATCCTCTACCAGCGGGTCGGCCAGGAAGGCGATTATCGGGCGCGATCCAACCTGTTCGAGGCGAACGACATCGCCCTCGATCGCGACGGCCAGCTCTGGTTCGCCACCAATCAGGGTCTGGCCTGGAGCGATCCCGCCCGGCTGGCCCGCAATAGCGTGCCGCCGCCCGTGGCGATCCGGTCGCTGCGGGTCGATGGCAAGGCCTATCCGCTGACCGCGGGCAGCATCGCCCTGCCCGCCCATAGCGGCCGGGTGCAGATCGACTATAGCGCCCTCAGCCTGACCGATGCGGCGCAGAACCGTTTCCGCTATCGGCTGGAGGGCAGCGGCACCGGCTGGTTCGATGCCGGGACGGAGCGGCAGGCGCTCTATACCAATCTGGCGCCCGGCCAATATCGCTTCCATGTGATAGCGGCCAACAATGACGGGGTATGGAACAGGCAGGGCGCAGCGCTCGCGTTCGAGATCGCCCCCGCCTTCTACCAGACGCGCTGGTTCCGCATCCTGTGCATCAGCCTGATCCTGCTGGCCGGCTGGCTGCTCTACCGCCGGCGCCTGCATGTCGTGACCGAGCGGGCACGCAGCCGGGTCGAGGCACAGTTGACCGAGCGCGAACGGATCGCACGGGAACTGCACGACACGCTGTTGCAGGGGTTCCAGGGGCTGATGCTGCGCTTCCAGGCGGTGGTCGAGTTGCTGCCGCGCGGCGAACGCGCCCGCACCGAGCTGGAAGGCGCGCTCGACCGGGCCGAGGATGTGCTGGTCGACAGTCGCGAGCGGGTCCATTCGCTGCGACAGGCATTGCAGCCGGTGGCGATGGCGGTCCGTCTGCGCGCGCTGTTGGACGAGATGGTCGGCGACCGGCTGGACTGGCGCGTCGAGGAGGCCGGCACCGTGCGGCTGGTCTGCGCCCCGGTCGCCGACGAGATGATGCGGATCGCGCGCGAGGCGATCAGCAACAGCCTGCGCCATGCGGCGGCGCGGACCATCATCGTCGAGCTGCATCATGGCACCGACCGGCTGTCGCTGGCGATCATCGATGATGGCATCGGCCTGTCCGCAGCGGTGCTGGCGGCCGGATCGCGCGAAGGCCATTATGGCATGGTCGGCATGCGCGAACGAGCGCAACGGATGGATGGCGCGGTGGAGATCATCTCCACCACCAGGACCGGCACGACCATCCGCGTGACCGTGCCGGCCCGTGTCGCCTATCTGTGAGCGTCAGGCGGTGGCGGCACGCGGCGCGCCGCTGCGGCGGCTGAGCAGCAGCGCAATCAGCCCGAGGCTGGACGCAGCGGCCCCGGCGATCGCGACGAACGGCAGGTTCAACCCAGCGGCGATCACAGCGCCGCCCAGGGCTGCGCCGATCGCATTGCCCAGGTTGAAGGCGCCGATGTTCATCGAGGATGCGAGGTTGGGCGCGTCGGCCGCGGCGCTCATCACCCGCACCTGCAGCGGCGGCACCAGCGCGAAGCTGGCAATGCCCCACAGGAAGATCAGCACCGCCGTCGGCCCGGCAAAGGGCATGGCAAAGGCGAAGGCGATGAGGATCGCCGTCAGCGCAGCAAGCGTCACGATCAGCGTCCTGTCCACCGACCGGTCGGCAAAGCGTCCGCCCAGCCAGTTGCCGATGGTGAGGCCCACGCCATAGAGGACCAGCATCGCCGTCACGAAGCCGATCGAGCCATGGGTCTGATCGCGCAGGATCGGGGTGATATAGGTGAAGACGGTGAACATCGCGCTGGCGCCGACCACGGTAAGGCCGAGCGCGGCGAGCACCGGCCCGCGCATCAGCACGCGCAGTTCGGACCGTGCATCGCCCTCGGTCGGGGCCGGCATGTCGGGCAGGGTCAGGCGCAATGCCGCGATGGTGAGGACTCCCAGCGCCGCAATGCCCCAGAAGGCCGCACGCCAGCCCATGACTTCCCCCGCCCAGGTCGCCAGCGGCACGCCGACGACATTGGCGATGGTCAGCCCCATGAACATGGCGGCGACCGCGCCCGCCTGCCGCTGGGGCGGGACCAGGCTGGCGGCGACGATCGATCCGACGCCGAAGAAGGCGCCATGGTTGAGCGAGGTGATGATGCGCGCGAACAGCAGCATCGCATAGCTGGTGGAGAGCGCCGCGATCAGATTGCCGATGGTGAAGATGGCCGCGAGGCCGATCAGCAGGGTGCGGCGCGGCAAGCGCCCGGTGGTTAGCGTCATCAGCGGCGCGCCCAGCATGACGCCGATCGCATAGGCGCTGATGAGCAGGCCGGCGGCGGGGATGGAGACGCCAAGGTCGGCGGCGATGACAGGCAACAGGCCCATCGGCGCGAATTCGGTGACGCCGATGCCAAAGGCACCGGCCGCCAGCGCGAGCAGCGGTGGATTGATCTTCATGATGTTCCTCCCGTCAGACAAGCTGCGGGTTCAGCCGGGCGAAACCGGACTGTTGGTGATAGGGGGCGTGGGGATAGGCCGGCATCTGGTAGCTGGCCCGGTCGAGCCGGGCGACCTGATCGGCGGTCAGCGACCAGCCCACCGCACCCAGATTCTGGCGCAACTGTTCCTCATTGCGGGCGCCGATGATGACCGACGACACGGTCGGCCGCTGCAACAGCCAGTTGAGCGCGACCTGCGGCACCGTCTTGCCGGTTTCCGCCGCGATCTCGTCCAGCGCGTCGACCACGCGATAGAGATGCTCCTCCTCCACCGGCGGCGCGAAGGCGGCGGTCTGGTGCAGGCGGCTGCCCTCCGGGATCGGGCTGCTGCGCCTGATCTTGCCGGTCAGGCGGCCCCAGCCGAGCGGGCTCCACACCAGTGCGCCCACGCCCTGGTCGGCGGCAAGCGGCATCAGATCGGCCTCATAGGCGCGGCCGATCAGCGAATAATAGACCTGGTGTGCGACGAAGCGCGGCCAGCCATGACGATCCGCCACGTCCAGCGCCTTCATCAACTGCCAGCCGGGATAGTTGGACACGCCGACATGGCGCAGCTTGCCGGCGCGGACCAACTTGTCGAGCGTCGCCAGCAATTCCTCGACCGGGGTCGAGGCGTCGAGGGCGTGCAGTTGCAGCAGGTCGATATGATCGGTGCCAAGGCGACGGAGCGCGGCTTCAATGCCGCCGATCAGCCGGTCGCGCGACACGCCCCAGTCATTGGGACCATCGCCGGTCGGCAGGCCGAGCTTGGTCGAGATCAGAAGCTGATCGCGCCGTCCCCTGATCGCCGCGCCCAGCACCTCTTCGGACGCGCCGTTCGAATAGACATCGGCAGTGTCGAACAGGGTGATGCCGGCGTCGAGGCAGATGTCGAGCAGCCGGCGGGCCTCCTGCGCGTCACTATGGCCCCAGGCGCCGAACAAAGGCCCCGAGCCGCCGAAAGTGCCGGTGCCGAAACTAAGCGCCGGCACGCGCAGGCCTGATGCCCCCAATTGCCGATATTCCATCTTCATCCCTTTCCATTCCGTGATGGACGCATAAATGGAAGGCAGGACTCTCCGCGTTTAGAGGGCCGCAAGGCGAAGGATCTTTGCAATGGATGAAAAGATACCCTTTCATGCCGATCGGGCGCGGGCGCTGGAAACCTTTGCCACCGTGGTGGCCGAGGGCAGTTTTTCGGCCGCCGGGCGATTGCTCGGGCTGACGCCGTCGGCGGTCAGCCGCGCGGTCGACCGGATCGAGGATCGGCTGGGGGTGCGGCTATTGCTGCGCTCCACCCGCGCGCTGACGCTGACGGCGGAGGGCCAGGCCTATCTGGCCAGCGCGCGCCGCATCCTGGCCGATCTGGACGAGGCGGAACAGACGATCGCCGATCGCGGCGCGCCGCGCGGGCGGCTGCGGGTCAGCGCCGCCCATTCCCATGGCCGGCTGTGCATCGTGCCGCTGCTCGGCGAATTTGCGCAGCTCTATCCGCATATATTGGTCGACATCAGCCTGAGCGACCGGCTGGTCGATATCGCCGGCGGGCAAGCGGATGTCGCGATCCGCTTCGGGCCACTGGCCGATAGTCCGCTGACCGCCCGCAAGCTGGGCGAGAATGGCCGTGTCATCGTCGCCTCGCCCGCCTATCTCGCCCGCCATGGCACGCCGGTCGTGCCGGAGGATCTGCACGACCATAACTGCCTGAACTTCAATTTTCGCCGCGCCGAACCGGTCTGGCCCTTCCGCAAGGACGGGCGCGACTATGCGCTGAGCGTGCGCGGCACGATCGAGGCGAATAATGGCGAAACGCTGGGGCAGCTGGCGGCCGATGGCGTCGGCATCACGCGGGTCGGCCGGTTCAGCGTCCAGCCGGAACTGGCATCGGGCGACCTGGTGCCGTTACTGGAAGACTATAATCCCGGCGATATCGAGACGATCCATGCCGTGTTCCTGGGCGGCACCAATGTGCCGGCACGGCTGCGCGTGTTCGTGGACTTCCTGGCGGAACGGCTAACGCGACCTGCATCGGCGGCCTGAGCCGGGCGACGCCTATATATCCCCGCGGCGGACCAGTTGCCGGCTGATCCGGGTCGGTGCCAGATGGCGGCAGAGCGCATCCAGTGCCGCCGTCATATAAGCTGCGCATCACTGTCATGCGCGCTTCATACTCCCCTCCTACCCGAGCGCCGAAAGGGGAGAAATATCATGCACTTCCGTTCTCTAGCTCTGGCCGCTATCAGCCTGCACGTTTTCGCTACGGCAACCGCCCATGCCGAAACGCCCGATGCCGCGTCGGCCGATTCGATCATCGTCACCGCGCAGCTGCGCGAACAGGACCCGATCGACGTGCCGATGGCGCTGAGCGTCGTCGGCAATGAACAGATGGACCGTATGGGCCTTTATGAGTTCGACGCGCTGTCGCGCTTCGTGCCCGGTTTCGACGTCCAGAACCAGTCGCCCAACAATCCCGGCTTCGTGATGCGCGGCATCACGTCGGATAGCGGCACCGCCAGCAACGAACCGCGCGTGTCTGTCTATCAGGACGGCGTTTCCATCTCCAAGTCGCGCGGCTCCTATGTCGAGCTGTTCGATATCGAGCGGGTCGAAATCGCCAAAGGGCCGCAATCGACCCTCTATGGTCGCGGCGCGCTGATCGGCGCGGTCAACATCATCCAGAACAAGGCGCAGCTCGACAATGTCGAAGCAGCGGGCCGGGTCTCCTATGGCAATTATAATAGCTGGCTGACCGAGGGCATGGTCAATGCGCCGATCGGCGAAGGCATGGCGATCCGCCTGGCCGGCCGCATCCGCAAGCGCGACGGCTATACCGAAAACCTGCTGGGCGGCGCCGACTTCAACTCGGCCGACACCAAGGCGGTGCGCGGCAGCTTCCATGGCGAGAAGGGCGATTTGAGCTTCGACCTGATCGGCAATTATCAGAAGGACACACCAAGCGGCACCGGCTTCAAGTCGATCGCCTATAATCCGACCGATCCGGCCACCGGCGTGGTGATCGGCGATCGCAGCCGCAACAGCGGCGCCGCGCTGGCAGCGGCCGATGGCTTCGAGGGTGGCAAGGGGCTGGGCCTTGATCGCCAGGTCTGGGGCGTCACCGGCATCGCCAGGCTGAAGCTCAACGACCAGTTCAACCTCACTTCCACCACTGCCTTCCGCCGCTTCGACGCGCTGGAAATCTTCGATGCCGACGGCATTTCCCTGCCGATGCTGACCGCGGCGGAAGATGCGCGCGGCCGCCAGTTCAGCCAGGAATTCCGCCTGACCTATGACAGCGGCCCGATCACGGCATTCCTGGGCGGCAGCTATTTCTGGGAAAATGGCACGCAGCGCGTTCCCACCCAGTTTGACGAGCGCGCCACCCTCGCCCGGCTGGCCGGCGCGCTGAACGGCGGCGGTGCTATCCCCGGCCGCGCCGCGAGTGATCCGGTGCCGGCCGCCCTGCTCGCCAGCCCCGCCTTCACCGGCGCGCTGCTGCAGGGTGTCGCCAGCGCCTATGGCGTCGCGCTGTCGAGCGCGCAGGCCCAGGCGATCGCCACCAACCTCAAGTCCAACCATCTCGAAAGCACCACCAATGGCGCGCGCACCCGTGCCTTCGACCTGTTCGGCGACGTGACCCTGCGCCTGTCCGACCAGTTCGAGCTTGGCGGCGGCCTGCGCTACACCCATGACGACAAGCGCAGCACCTATATGTCGTCGGTCGACAATGGCCGGTCGATCCTGGGCGGGCTGATCGGCGCGCTGAGCCAGCCGGCGGCGGTGCGCACCGCGCTGCTGCAGGCGCTGGCCGTGCCCGGCGCGGCGAACATCCCGACCTCGGCCGCCGATCCGGTGCCGATGTTCGGCCTCGGCGCTCAGCCGACCGCCGGCAATGGCGGGGTCGACAGCGACACGCTGCGCAATGGCGGCTTTTCCTGGCGGCTGACCGCCCGCTACAAGCCGGGCACCGACACCAGCCTCTATGCCACCTATGCCCGTGGCCGTCGCCCGCAAGTGCTGGCCGCCAGCGCGCCGTCCGCGCCGATGGGCGCCACCCGCTTTTCCGTGCTGGACTCCGAAACGGTCGACAGTTTCGAACTGGGCGCCAAGACCGCGCTGATGAACCGCACCCTGTTCCTCGACGGCGCGGCCATCTTCTACCAATATGATAATTTCCAGACCACGGTGCAGCAGGGCACGCAGTTCGTCCTGACCAATGCCGGCAAGGCGGAAAGCTATGGCTTCGAGGGCCAGCTGCGCTGGGTGCCGAGCGACGTGCTGACCTTGTTCGCGACCTATGCCTATAACCACAGCCGCTTCAAGACGGGGGTGCGCGACGGCAACCACTTCCGCCTGTCGCCCGACCATAGCGCGTCCTTCGGTGCGCAGGCGTCCCTGCCCGCCGGTCCCGGCCGCATCGTCTTCACGCCCAGCGTCACCTGGCAGTCGAAGGCCTATTTCGACGATGACAATGACCGCCCGGACCTGCAGCAGCCGCCCGCTGCGCTGGTCGCCGACAATATCCAGGACGAATGGCAGGGCAGCTATGCGCTGGTCAATGCGCGGCTTGGCTATGAAGCGCCCGGTGGCGCCTGGCGGATCGAGGGCTTCATCGAGAACGCCTTCGACAAGAAATATATCATGGATGCGGGCAATACCGGCGACAGCCTGGGCATGCCGACCTTCATCGGCGGGGCACCGCGCTTCTATGGCGTGTCGGCCAGCTTCCGCTTTGGCGGTGCGCAATGAGCGAGGACAGCATGAAGCTTGACCGTCGCGCGGCGCTGGGCCTGATCGGCTCGGGTGCCGCCCTCCCCGGCATCGGCATGGCGGCGACACAAGCCGCCGCCAGCTTCGTCCATGGCGTGGCCAGCGGCGACCCGACCGAGCGCGGCGCGATCCTGTGGACCCGCGTCACCCCGGTCGACCCGGCGCAGCAGGCGGCGATCCCCCTGCGCTGGCATGTCGCCGAAAGCGCCGGCGGCAAGCCGGTCGAAAGCGGCGCGGCGCAGGCCCGCCCCGCTCGCGACTTCACGGTCAAGGTCGAGCCGCGCACGCTCAAGGCCGGCCATGACTATCATTACTGGTTCGAACTGGCGGACGGCACGCCATCGCCGGTCGGCCGCTTTCGCACCCTGGCCAGAGGCGCCGCGGCCGATGCGGTGCTGGCGGTGGTCTCCTGCCAGCTCTACCCCGGCGGCTTCTTCACCGCCTATGACTCGATCGCCGCGCTCGACCGGATCGATGCGATCGTGCATCTGGGCGACTATATCTATGAATATGGCGCCGACGGCTATGGCGCGGAGATCGGCCAGAAGATCGGGCGCGGGCTGGAACCCGCGCATGAGATCGTGACGCTGGCCGACTATCGCACCCGCCACGCCCATTACAAGGGCGACAGGAGCCTGCAGGCGGCGCATGCCCGTGCCGCCTTCATCTGCGTCTGGGACGATCATGAAACCGCCAATGACAGCTGGATCGGCGGCGCGGAAAATCACCAGCCCGCGACCGAGGGCGATTGGGCCAAGCGCAAGGCGGCCGCGATGCAGGCCTATTTCGAATGGATGCCGATCCGCGATCCGCAGGGCAATGATCCCTGGGAAGCGATCAACCGCCGGTTCGACTTTGGCGATCTCGCCACCCTGCTGATGGTCGAGACGCGCCTGCTCGCCCGCAGCGAACAGGCCGGATTCAAGGGCGAGACGCCGGGCCGATCGGAAGTTGCGGCGGTGCTGGCCGAACGCAACCGGCCGGACCGCGAGATGCTGGGCGAGCCGCAGCGCGCCTGGCTGGAGAAGGAATTGGCCGCGTCGGTCAAGGCCGGCACGCCCTGGCAGATATTGGGCAATCAGGTGGTGATGGCGCGGGTCAACGGCCCGGACCTCGCCAAGCTGTTCGGCACAGAGAAGGCCGCGGCCATGATCGCGACGCTGGAACCGTCGGTGCGGGCGCAGGTGGAACTGGCGCAAGCGGGCTATCGCGCCGGCCTGCCCTTCAACCTCGATGCCTGGGACGGTTATCCCGCCGCGCGCGAGCGGCTGTACCAGAGCATCCGCCGGGCCGGCACCCATCCGCTGGTGCTGGCGGGCGACAGCCATGCCTTCTGGGCCAATCAACTGGCCGACGCACAGGGCAATGCCATCGGCGTCGAGTTCGGCACGTCATCGATCAGCAGCCCGTCGATCGGCGACATGCTGCCGAAAATGCCGATCGGCGACCTGCTGCAACAGGCAAGCCCGGAGGTCGCCTTTTGCGACCAGCGCGCCAAGGGCTATATCCTGCTGACGCTGACACGGGAAAAGGCGACCGGCGACTATATCGCCATGTCGACCATCTACGCCCCCAAAGCGGAAGCGCGCACGCTCAAGCGCTTCTCGCTGCCAGCGGGCGCCACCCGGTTCGACGCGACCTGAAAGCGTCGGGGGCTGCGGATGCCCTGCCCGCAGCCCCCGATCTCGCGAGACTTACCGCTCCCTGATGACGAGCGATTTACCCGCATATTTCGCCGGATCGACGTTCGGCAAGGTCTGGATCTTGCGCCCCTTGCGGCTCATCCAGGTGACTTCGACCTTGACCGCGTCCATGGTTTTCAGGCCGAAATGCAGAGGCGCCGCATTCTCCGAATTATAGCCGTCGCCGGTCGACAGCTGTCGCGTGGCCAATATCTTGCCGGCCTTGTCATAGAGGCGCACTTCTGCCCCCATACGGGTGAAACGCCCCTTCGCGTCGAGCAGCGTAACCGACAGGCTGCGCCTGGCCGCTGCCCGGTCCAGATCATTGTGGAACAGGAAATGGCCGCCCTGGCTGGTATAGCCACGCATCACCGACAGATCGAGCGCACCGTCCCGGTCATAATCGACCCATTGCACGCCATGGTCGCCGACATTGAGCTGCGACGTTTCGGCCAGAACCTGGCGGAAGCCCTTGCCCGCTTCATTATGGAAGAGGCTGTCCCTGGGCTGCTGCTGGTCGCGCGGGCCATGATAGGAGGTGACATAGAGGTCGAGATAGCCGTCATTGTCATAATCACCCCACACCGCGCCGACGGCATGATTGTCGATGCCGACCCCCATCTCCTTGGCGATGTTGGTGAAGGTGCCGTCGCCATTATTATGGTAGAGCGCATTCACGCCATAATTGGGCACGAACAGATCAAGATAGCCGTCATTGTCATAGTCGCCAACGGCGCAGCCGACACCGCCTTCCTCCTTGGAACGGCCCGGATTGTCCAGGCCCAGTTCGGGCGCGACATCGGTGAAGCTGCCGTCGCCATTGTTGCGCCACAGCGCATCGGCCGCGCCTGACTGATTGGCCAGGAAGACGTCCAGAAAGCCGTCGCGATTATAGTCGAACCAGCAGGCGCCCACGGTCGGCCGGCTATCCGACACGCCGGTGCCGGCCAAGACCTGCACGAACTTGCCCTTGTCGTTGCGATAGAGGCTGTTGGGGCCGATGCGATTGGCAGCATAGACGTCGAGGTCGCCGTCATTGTCATAGTCGACCCAACTGGTCTGGCGCGCGGAACGGTTGGGGATGGTCAGCCCCAGTTCGGGCGCGACATTGGTGAACTTCCTGCCGCCTTCGTTGCGGAACACAAGGCTCTGTTCGCCCGGCATGGTCGCCCCGCCCAGCAGGTCGATCCAGCCGTCGCCGTCATAATCGCCCCAGGCGACGCCGCGCATTTCCGGGCCGGATGTGGGAAGTCCCAGTTCCGGCCCGACGTTCACGAACGTGCCATTGTCATTGCGATAGAGGCGGATATCGCCCCCCTTGAGCGAGACAACGAGATCGAGGTCGCCATCATTGTCGAAGTCGGCCCAACTGTTGGACAGGGATCCGGCGATGGCGAAATCGCCCGGCTGTATGGAGGTGAAGGGTGGCTCGGCAGGCGGTGCCGCATCCTGCGCCGTTGCCGGCTGGCACAGCAGCATCAGCGGCAGGATATGGCAAAGCGTCCGGTTCAGCGATGGCATGGATATTCCCCTCTTTCTGTCAGATTTGGCTGGTTTTGCGCGTGTCGGGCATGCGCAGATAGACGATCAGCGACAGCGCGATCATGGCGGTGACGTACCAGTAGAAGCCGCCTTCCATCCCGGCATGCTTCATCCAGAGCGCGGCATATTCGGCGGTGCCGCCAAACAGGGTGTTGGCCAGTGCATAGGGAAGCGCGACGCCCAGTGCCCGGATATTGGCCGGGAACAGCTCTGCCTTCACGATCGCATTGATCGAGGTGTAGCCGGTGACGATCACCAGGCCGCCCAGCACCAGCAGGAAGGCGCCGAAGGAGGAGGTGACGCGTTCCAGCGCCGTGAAGATCGCGGTGGTGAACAGGACGCCGCTGATCCCGAAGCCGATCAGCAGCGGTTTGCGGCCGATGCGATCGGACAGCCAGCCGGCCATGGGCTGCAGCGGCATGTAGATGAACAGCGCCGACGCCATGATCGCGGTCGCGGTCTGGCGGCCGAAGCCGGCGCTGTTGACCAGGAATTTCTGCATATAGGTGCTGTAGGCATAGAAGGCGAGCGTGCCGCCAGCGGTGAGCGCCATGACCAGCAGCACTTCGCGCGGATGGCGGCGGATGAGATTGAGGCCGCTGGAGCGGGGCTGTTCGCTGACCGCCGCGCTTTCCTCGAACGCTTCGGTTTCCTTGAGGCCGCGGCGCAGGCGATAGACGCCGACCGCCATCACCCCGCCGATCACGAACGGCACGCGCCAGCCCCAGCTTTCGAGCTGATGTTCGGTGAGGAAAAGCTGGAGCAGCAGCAGGACGCAGAGCGCCAGCAACTGGCCCGCGATCAGCGTCACATATTGGAAGCTGGAGAAGAAACCGCGCTGGTCGCTCTGCGCCATTTCCGACAGATAGGTGGCGCTGGCGCCATATTCGCCGCCGATCGAAAGGCCCTGCATCAGGCGCGCGAGCAGCAGCAGGGCCGGCGCGGCGACGCCGATGCTGGCGTAGCCGGGGATGGCGGCGATCATCAGCGATCCGCCGGCCATCATCATGACGGACAGGGTGAGACCCGCCTTGCGCCCCCTGCGGTCGGCATAGATGCCCATCGCCCAGGCACCGATCGGCCGCATCAGGAAGCCGACGGCGAAGATCGCCGCCGCATTCAGCAGCTGGGCGGTGCTGTCGTCCGACGGAAAGAAGACCGGCGCGAAATAGAGGGTGAAGGCGGAATAGACATACCAGTCATACCATTCGATCAGATTGCCGATCGATCCGCCAAGGATGGATTTCAGGCGATCCTGGCGGGAAAGACTGGCTGGGGAGAGAGACGCAACATGTTCCATCCCCGTTGATACGGACGGCTGCGCGCGTTCTGCTAACTGCCTGATTGGGAAATGCGCGGAAGAGCGCATGTTCGATGCGGCACCGGCCCGCACCCCCACCCGACCACCCATCAGGATACCATGTCTGGGCGGTCGGGTGGGGGTGCGGGCCGGTGCGGATGCGCCAGAGGCGCATGCCCAGACAGGCTCTAACTGCCTTCGGCAGACACCAAAATTATCGAATTGTCGCTGCCCGGAACGGCGCGGATGCCGAAGCCGCTTTCGAGCGCGTCGACGAAATCCTGCGACCGGTCGAGGCGGAAGGCGCCGCCGACCCGCAGGCTGGCGATCGCCGGATCGCCGATCACCAGCGGGGTGGGGCGATAGCGGTTGAACTCCTCGACCGCCTGGACGAGCGTGTCGCCCTCGAACTCGACCATGCCCGCCTGCCAGGCGGTCCGCTGCCGGATCTTGGCCGGTTCCAGATGGGTGACGGCGATGCTGCCGCTGCGCACGGCGGCGCTGCGCCCGCTTTCGATCCGACGGACGGCGGAGTCGCCGTTGCGCACCGCCACGATCCCCTCGATCACGGTCAGTTCGGTGACATCGGCGCGCAGGCGGACGTTGAACATCGTGCCCACGGCGCGCACCAGCGTCCCGTCGGCATTGACGATGAAGGGCCGTTTCTTGTCATGCGCGACATCGAACTGCGCCTCGCCCTTCAGCAGGGTGATCTGCCTGATGTCCTCGCGCAGGGCGACCTCGACCGAGCTGTTGGTGTTGAGATGGATGCGGGAGCCGTCGGCAAGCTGCACTGTGCGGGTCTCGCCCAGGGCTGTGCGATAATGATCGACCGTGCCGAGCAGGCGCAGCGCGACGGTGGAGGCGACGCCGATCGCGGCGGCTGCGGTCGCCAGGCCGATGAGCAGGCCACGCCGGCCGACCAGTCGCGGCCGGATTTCGGCAATTGGTTCTTCCGGGGCGGGATCGTCGGGCAGCGCGATTGCCGGCGCTGCAGGTTCGTCCTGCTGGCTGGCGGGCAGCTCATTGAGCCGCTCGGTCAGTTCCCAGCCGGCCTCCGCCTTGGCAAAGGCGAAACCATGGGCAGGGTCCAGCGCCACCCAGACATAGGCGTCATTCCAGTCTTCCGGGGCGTCGCTCGCCCGCGCCTTAAGATACAGACGAGCCGCTTCGGCCTCGATCGCCTGCATGTCCTCCGCGCTTCTGTAGCGACCAACCAAATCCAGAACCCTCAAACTGTCCGATGGCTTGCATTATCTTCACAGCCGCGCGCGTCAAATGCTTGTCCACTGTAAAGACGGATAGCTGCATCTCCTCTGCTATCTCCTTGACCGATTTCTCATGGACCCGGCGCAGGATGAAGGCCCGCCGGCATTGCGCCGGCAGCGTGTCGAGAATGGCCTGGAGATGGCGCAGCTCATCGCGCGCGTGCAGCGCTTCCTCGGTCGAATTGTCGGTCTGGAGCACGTCGAGTTCGGCGACCAGTTCGAGCGATACGATCTTCTCGCGCCGGGCCTCGTCGATCAGCAGGTTGCGCGCGATCTGGAACAGGAAGGCCTTGCCGCTCTGTGCGCGGTGAATGTCGCCATTCGCATAGGCGCGGGTCATGCATTCGGCGACGATGTCATCCACATCCTGGCGGTGGGACACCACCCGGCGCAGGCGGGAGCGCAAGGCGCCCTCATGGGGCAGGATGGCCTGCTTGAACCAGTCCAGCCTTGCCCTGATCGAGTCCACGTCCACAGCCACGCTCGTCCCCCTGTGCTTATCATTCTCCCCTCCGGCGCGCCCGATCCGGCGCTGCGTCGAGGCAGTGCCAGACCGATAGCGAAGGCCCCCTCGTCATAAAAATGAGATATTTTTAAGCGTCGTTAGCAGAAACGCGATCGGCCTCCGTATCCACCACCGAAGGGCAAATAATTTCGCAGCCCAATCATTTCACGGGGGATATGATGTCGCGTAATTTTCGGAACGTTTCTCTGTGCGCGGTCGCAACAGTTGTTGCCCTCAGCACCCAGTCGGCGGCAGCCGCGGAGCCGGCGAAATTCAAGATTCCGGCCCAGTCAATGCAGACGGCGCTGACGCTCTTCGCCAAGCAGTCTGGCATCCAGCTTCTCTTTCCCTATGACCAGGTCGCCGGCCTGCATGCCCAGTCGGTCAACGGCAAGATGGCGCCCGATGTCGCGTTGCAGCGGCTGATCGCCGGATCGGGGCTGAAGATCACGCTGTCGAACAACAATGTCATTGCCTTGTCGCTGAGCGCCCAGGCCCACAAGAGCCGCGCCGTCGAAGTCGCGAGCCTGGGCGTCACCGCCCTTCCCTTCGCGATGCAGGCCAGCACCGTACCGCAGGCCAGCACCGCCGCGGCCGAGGAAGCCCCCGGCCCGGCAATCGTCGTGACCGGGTCGCGCGGCCAGGCCCGCACCGTCACCGACAGCCCGACGCCGATCGACGTTATTTCCGGCGCGGATCTGACCCGCACCGGCAAGGCGGGCGTGTTCCAGGCGCTCAACACGCTGGTGCCATCCTTCAACCTGCCGGTGCGAGCGGGCGGCGCCACCTCCACCGTCATCGCGACCGGCGGCCTGCGCGGTCTCAATCCCGACCAGGCACTGATCCTGGTCAACGGCAAGCGTCGCCACAAGACCTCGCTCATCAACGCGGTGTCGACGCTCTACAACGGCTCGGTCCCGGCCGATCTGGACATGATCCCGACCGCCGCGGTCGATCATATCGAAGTGCTGCGTGACGGTGCCGCCGCTCAATATGGGTCGGACGCCATCGCCGGCGTCATCAACATCATCCTGAAGGATGACAGCAGCGGCGGCTCCGCCAATTTCACCGCCGGCCAGAATTTCGACCGGTCCGATGGCGAACTCTATCAGGCCGACCTCAATTTCGGGATGAAGCTGGGCGAGAACGGTTTCGCCAACCTCTCGCTCAACCTCAAGAAGCAGGAAATGTCGAACCGTGCGCTGCCGCTCGCCGACTGTTCGGTCACGGCCACCACCACCTGCCTCTATCCGCTGGTGAACGGGCAGCTCGATCCGCGCGACGCAGCCGCAGTCGGCACCGAACGCATCGTCACCACCAGCTATGGCGTCATGCCCTCCCGCAGCATCAATACTGCGCTCAATGCCGGATATGATCTGGGCGGCGTCGAACTCTACGCCTTCGGCACCTACAGCCAGCGGCGGTCGGACCTGTGGTACAGCTATCGCTACCCCAAGGACATCAACAATGTCATGGGCATCTACCCCAACGGCTATCGCCCCCATATCATGATCGACGAGGAGGATTTCGAACTCACCGTCGGCGCGAAGGGCGAAGTCGCGGGCTGGGACTGGGACTTTTCCACCGGCTATGGCCGCAATCGCGCCCGCCAGTCGTCGGAAGGCACGCTCAACCCCTCGCTGGGCACGCTCAGCCCCACCGAATTCTATATCGGCACCCTCAAATCCTCGGAGTTCGTCACCTCGCTCGACGTGACCCGCGGCTATGATGTGGGTGGCGGCAACCTGCAGGTGTCGGCAGGCGCGCAGCAGCGCCATGAACGCTACCAGACCTTCGCCGGGGATGAGGCCAGCTATGCCGTAGGCCCGGCGATCGTGTCGGGCATGACGCCGGGCGCGCAAAGCTCGGCCGGCTTCCAGCCGGGCGACGCGGCCTATATGTCCCGCGACAATGTTTCGCTGTATGCCGACGTGGCGTGGGATCCCAACAAGGATATCACGATCGGCGCCGCCGCACGCTTCGAACATTATGACGATGGCAGCGGCAACACGCTGATCTGGAAGGTCAATGGGCGCTATGCCGCGACCGACTGGATCGCCTTTCGCGCGGCCGCCAATACCGGCTTCCGGGCGCCCGCCGTCGCCCAGCAAATCTATACCCAAACCACCAACCAGTTCCGCACCGTCAACGGTGTTCCCAACCAGTTGCTGCAGATCAAGACTCTGGCCGTCGACGATCCGGCCGCGATCGCGCTGGGCGCCAAACCGCTCCAGCCCGAAACATCGTTCAACATCTCCGCTGGCGTGGTGCTGACCCCGCTGCCCAATTTCAACCTGACGATCGATGCCTATCAGATCGACGTGGATGACCGCATCACCATCACCAGCACGCTGACCGGCACGGCAATCTCCAACATCCTGATCGCCAGCGGCGTACCCGAAGCGGAGGCGCGGACGCTGACAGCGCAATATTATACCAACGCGATCGATACCCGTACCCGCGGCATCGACGTCGTCGCATCCTACAAGCATGGCCTGTTCGACACGGTTAACATGCAGTGGAATCTGGGCTTCAACTACAACAAGACCAAGATCACCCACATCATCGACAATCCGCCCGAACTGGCCGCGCTGGGCAGCGACTATGTCCTGTTCGATCGCGCGCGTCGCAGCAACATGACCAACAATCTGCCGCGCACCAAGCTGTCGATCAGCAACCTCGCCACCATGGGCGACTTCACCCTGTCGTCGCGCCTGACGCGCTTCGGCGGCTTCAAATCCTATCAGAACGGCGTCACCAGCAATGGCGTCACCACCTATCCGAATGATCGCAGCTATGGTGCCAAGTGGATCACCGACCTGGAGGCCAGCTGGCAGGTCACGCCACTGGTCAACATCGCGATCGGCGCGAACAATATCTTCAACGTCTATCCCGACAAGAACCGGGCCAGCGACGTCAGCGCCACGCTGGGCCAGGGGCTCTATGCCGGCACCTCGCCGATCGGGTTCACCGGCGGCTTCTATTATGGCCGCGTCGGCCTGAGTTTCTGATCCATCACCGACCAAGGCGCCGCTCCGCACGGGGCGGCGCATTTTCTGCACTGACGGGAGAATGATGGCGATGCGCCATATGACGATCTGGCTGGCGGCCCTGGCTGCTTCCTCCGCGATGACCGCCTCGGTAGCGGCCCCCTCCACCCGTTGGGGCGGCGGCGAAATATTGTGGGACAGTTTCGGCGTGCCCCATATCTACGCAAAGACCGAGGAAGGCGGCTTCTACGGCTTTGGCTATGCCCAGGCCCAGAGCCACGGCAACCTGCTGTTGCGCATGTATGGCGAAAGCCGCGCTCGCGCTGCCGAATATTGGGGCGAGAAATATGAGAGCCAGGACAAATGGCTGGTCGCCAATGACGTGCCGGCCCGCTCCGCCCAGTGGTTCAGACAGCAGACGCCGCAAATGCAGAAGAATCTCGAAGCCTTTGCAGCCGGGGTGAATGCCTATGCCGCCGCCCATCCCGACAGAATCGCGCCGGAAGTGAAGGTCGTGCTACCGCTCCGGGGCGTCGACATCATCGCCCATGCCCAGCGGCTGATGAATTTCGGCTATATCGCATCCGACCGGAAGGTGCTGACCGATCCGTCGATCAACGAGGCCGGCGGGTCGAACGCCTGGGCGGTCGCGCCTTCGCGCTCGGCCAGCGGCAAGGCGATGCTGCTCGCCAACCCGCATCTGCCCTGGGCGCCGAGCCAGCTCACTTATTATGAGGCACAGATCACCGCGCCGGGCCTGGCCATCTACGGCGCGACGCAGGTCGGCCTGCCGGTGTTGCGCTTCGGCTTCAACAATGATCTGGGCTTCACCAACACCGTCAACACGATGCAGGGTTTCACGAGCTACAAGCTGGTGCTAGAAGGCGATGGCTATCGCTTCGACGGCAAGACGCTGCCGTTCGATACGGTGACGAAGAGCTACAAGGTCAAGCAGGCGGACGGCACGCTGAAGAGCGTCAGCTTCGAACAGAAAAGCACGGTCCATGGCCCGGTCTTCACCCTGCCTGACGGCAAGACGACGGTCGCGCTCAAGGTCGCCGGCCTCGACCGGCCCGGCGTGCTGGAGCAATATCTGGAGATGGGCAAGGCGCGCGACTGGGGCGCGTTCGAAAAGGCGCTGCGCAAGATGCAGGTGGTGATGTTCAACATCATCTATGCCGACCGCGCCGGCCATATCCTCTATCTCGACAACGGCCTGCTGCCCAAGCATGCGAGCGGCGACCTCAAATATTGGTCGGCGCCGGTGCCGGGCGATACCTCGGCGACGCTGTGGAAGGATGTCCACAGCTATGACGACATGCCCAAGCTGCTCGATCCGGCCACCGGCTTCGTCCAGAACGCCAATGATCCGCCATGGCTGGCGACCTGGCCCCGCGCGCTCGATCCCAAGAGCTTCCCTGCCTATGTCGCGCCGGTCGGGCCGATGAGCCAGCGGGCACAGATGTCGGTCAAGCTGATGAGTCAGACGCCCAAGATCAGCTTCGACGATTTCGTGTCGCGCAAGCTGACCACCACCTCGCTGATGGCGGAACGGATGTTGCCCGACCTGCTGGCGGCAGCCGCCGGATCGAACGATGCCGAGGTGCAGGCAGCCACGGCGTTGCTCAAGGGCTGGGACCATCGGTTCGAACCCGACAGCCGCGCCGCGCTGCTGTTCGAAACCTGGGCCGGCCTCTTCGCGCCCAAGAATTTCACCGACCAGTCCAACTATGCCGTCAAATGGACGCTGGACGACCCGCTGAAAACGCCACGCGGCCTGAAAGACCCGACGGCGGCCGTCGCCATGCTGAAGGAAGCGGTGGCGAAGACGAAGCAGCTATACGGCGCGATCGACCGTCCGTTCGGCGATGTCTCGCGCTTTCATATCGGCGATGTCAGCGTGCCGGCCAATGGCGGCTTCGGCAATACCGGCGTGTTTCGCACCATCACCTGGGGGCCGATGAAGAATGGCGAGCGCACGCCCGTCCATGGCGAGACATGGGTTTCCATGGTCGAATTCGGCACGCCGATGAAGGCCGTCGGCCTGATGAGCTATGGCAATAGCAGCCAGCCCGGTTCCCGGCACAATAGCGACCAATTGCAATTGCTGGCCGACAAGAAGTTCCGCACCCTGTGGATCAGTCGTGCTGACGTGGAAGGGCATCTGGAAGAGAAGACCGCGTTCTGACAAGCAGCGCGCGCCGGGGTGCAGGTGCTGCGTCCCGGCGCGCGCGAATGGATGCGGCTGTGCTGCATCACGCAGGCACAAAGCCGCTCCCCTTTTACCCCTCTTCGCCCATCAAAGCCTCGTCGTCGCAACCCCGCGTTGCGGCTCAGTGATGCGCACGCCCCCTGCCCAGACCGCTCGCCATCCGAAAATATGACCCTCCACGCATATTTGCGTTGACTTCAATCAACTGCGTTAATATCAGAATTGCACAACCGTATAAAAATAAACCGAGAGGATGGGGAGAAGTGCAATGCGAGGACGAGCGTCTTCATTATTCCTGACGGGTACCGCCCTGTTCACGATGGTGAGCGCGGCCGCCGCACAGGAGGCCACGCCGCCGACGGACGCCCAGAGCGGACAGGCATCAGCCCAGGATATCGTCGTCACCGGAACCCGCATCGTGCGCGACGGCTATACCGCGCCGACGCCGGTGACCGTCGCATCGACCGAAGAGCTGGTGAAGGCGACCCCATCCAACATTCCCGACGCGCTCAACAAGCTGCCGCAGTTCCAGAACTCGTCCAGCCCGTCGCGCAGCTCGATGAATTTCGCCAACACCGCGGCGCACGGCAATGTACTGAACCTGCGTGGCGTCGGGCCGTTGCGCACGCTGATCCTGTTCGATGGTCAGCGGGTGGCGCCGACCACCTATCTCGGTACGGTCGACGTCAATGTCATCCCCAACCTGCTGATCCAGCGGGTGGACGTGGTGACCGGCGGCGCTTCGGCGGCCTATGGCTCCGACGCGGTCTCGGGCGTCGTCAATTTCGTGCTCGACAAGAAATTTACCGGCCTGACCGGCGTCGCCCAGGGCTCGACGTCGCAGCGTGGCGACAATCAGGGCTATCGCTTCGGTATCGCCGGCGGTTTCGACTTCGGTGGCGATCGCGGCCATTTGTTGCTGAGCGCCGAGACTTTCAAGAATAACGGCATGCTGCGCAGCGACCGCAAGCTGGGGCGCGGCGCCTACAGCTATGTCGGCAGCACGGTCGGCTGCACCAATCCCAATGCTGCGGCCGATCCCACCGCCTGTTCGCCCGGCGGCACGCTCAATCCCTATATGATCGCGTCCGGCGTGACGCTCAGCGCCGCATCGGAATATGGCAAGATCACGTCGGGGCCGTTCACCAATTACCGGTTCGACGCCAATGGCGCGCTGGTGCCGTTCAGCAACGGCACGGCAACCGGATCGCCGGGCTATTTTGTCGGGGGAGACGGTTATGCGATCTCGCCTGACACGCAGGCGGTCGCCCCGCTGCACACCTATCAGGCCTTTGGCCGGGCGAGCTGGGACTTCACGCCGGACGTGACCGGCTATGTCCAGGGCAGCTTCTCGCGCAGCGACCTGTCCTACACCTCGCTGGCCAACAGCCTGGTGCCGCCAACCGCCGCCACGCTCTACAGCGGCAATCCCTATCTGCCGGCCGAACTTCAGGCCGCCTTCACCCCGACCAGCCAGTCGATCACGCTCGCCCGCTATGGCGCCAATTCACCCCGGCCCCACACGACGGAACGCACCGATTACTGGATGGTCAATGCCGGGTTCGAAGGGACGCTGGCGGACAAATGGAAATGGAATGTCGCCTTCAACCATGGCGACTCCAATTTCTCGGTCGCACAGGAAGGCGTCTGGGATTGGCAGCATTTCTATGCCGCGACCGATGCCGTGCGCAATGGCAGCGGCCAGACCGTCTGCCGGGCCAGCCTGAGCGCCGATCCGACGATCGCGGCCCGCTACGCCAATTGCCAGCCCTTCAATCTGCTGGCCACCGGCGACGCCTATGCCAGTCAGCCTGGCTATGACTATGTCGTGGGTACGTCGCGTTACCGCGCCCGCATCTGGCAGAACGCCATGTCGGCCAGCATCCAGGGCGCCCTGTTCGACCTGCCCGCCGGTCCGGTCGACGTCGCGCTGGGTGCGGAATATCGCCGCCAGAGCCTGCGCCTGACCAGCAATGCCAACCCCGCCGATCTCGACACGACGGCGGAACGCAGCGCCTATTTCGCCGGCCTGCGCGGCGTGCCTTCGTCGGTTTATCATTATTGGCTGACCAATGTCGGCGAGGCGTCGGGCGACCTGAGCGTCAAGGAGGTGTTCGGCGAACTGGCGGTGCCGCTGCTCAAGGACCAGCCCTTTGCGCAGGAACTGAGCCTGAACGCGGCCGGCCGCTATACCGATTACAGCACGTCGGGATCAGTCAAGACCTGGAAGCTGGGCGCCACCTGGAAGCCGATCAGCGACCTGCTGCTGCGCGGGTCGGTCTCGCGCGATATCCGCGCGCCCAATCTGTTCGAGCTGTTTGCCGGCGACCAGAGCGCGATCAGCCTGCTGGTCGATCCGGTCAGCGGCATCACCGCCAATGTGCCGCAGGTGACGGGCGGCAACCCCGATCTGCAACCGGAAAAGGCCGATACGCTGACCTTCGGCGCGGTCATCACGCCGTCCTTCCTGCCGGGGCTCAGCCTGTCGGTCGATTATTACCGGATCAAGATCAAGGATGCGATCGGCACGTTGAGCCTGACCCAGATCGTCAACAATTGCAGCCAGAGCGGCGGCACCGCGCCCGAATGTGCGCTCGTCACCCGCGACACGCCGACATCCTTCCCCAGCCAGATCCGGGTGGCGCCCGCCAATATCGCCTATCTGGAAACCAGCGGGATAGATTTCGACGCGTCCTACCGGACCGAACTGGCCGGCGGCAATCTGGGCCTGCGCCTCTATGCCAGCTATCTCGACACCTATCAGACCCAGCAGTCGTCGACCGCGCCGGTGCTGGAATATGCCGGGATCAGCACGATCAGCAGCACACCGGAGGGCCGCCCGCGCTGGCGTGGCACGCTTAGCGTCAATTATGAGATTGGCCGGGTCGGCGTCTTCCTCAACCAGCAGTTGATCGGCAAGGTGAAACTGGGCATTCCCGGCGGCCTGGAAAACGGCCTTGGCCAGACGATCGGGGCGGTCGGCTATACCGACATGACGCTCAGCTACCGCCTGCCGGTGGCCAATGGCCATGTCGAATTCTTCGGCACCGTCAACAATCTGTTCGACAAGGATCCGCCGTTGATCCCCGGCACCATTCCGGGCGTCAACATCGCCACCAATTTCGCGCTTTACGACACGGTAGGCCGCGCCTTCACGGGCGGCATCCGCTTCAAGTTCTGAAAGCCGGACGGCGGCCTGGTGCCGCCGTATCTCTCTCCCTGGGCGCCGGCTGCCAATGCAACCGGCGTCTCTTTTTTGTCCAAGGAGGTCGCCTTGCCAAATGCTTCGCCCCATCCCGTCCATCGCCCGTCCAGCAGGGTCTTGAGCGCGACATCCTCCCTCGCGCTGCTCATGGCGCTCTCAGCGCCTGCCGTCGCCCAGACCTCCGATGCTTCGGCCGCGAAAATCTACGGCCGCACGCCGGCGGAATCCTCGCCGCCCAGTTGGCCTCAGCCGGTCCACGCCGCCAAGGGGGCTCCCAATATCCTGATCGTCATGACCGACGATGTCGGCTTTGGCGCCAGCAGCACCTTTGGCGGCCCGATCCCGACGCCGACCTTCGATGCGCTCGGGCAGGCCGGGCTGCGCTATAACCAGTTCAACACCACCGCCATCTGTTCGCCGACCCGCGCCTCGCTGCTGACCGGGCGCGATCCGCAGGCGGTCGGCATGGGCTATGTCGCCAACTGGGCGACCGGCTATGATGGCTATAACAGCGTCATCCCCAAAAGCGCCGGCACCATGGCCCAGATCCTGAAGGAAAATGGCTATAATACAGCGATGATCGGCAAGGGGCATGTCACCCCGGAATGGGAAATGAGCCGCGCCGGACCATTCGATCGCTGGCCCACGGGCCTGGGTTTCGAATATTTCTACGGCTTCCTGGGCGCCGACAGCAGCATGGCCGAACCCAATCTGGTCGAAAATACCGCCCATGTGCAGGCGCCAGCCGATCCCGCCTATCATCTGGAACATGACCTGGCCGATCATGCGATCCGCTGGATCGACGAGCAGCATGCGGCCGCCCCGGACAAGCCCTTTCTCCTCTATTATGCGACCGGCACCGCCCATGCCCCCAACCAGCCGCCCGCGGATTGGCTGGCGCGCTTTCGTGGCAAATTCGATGCCGGCTGGGACGCGATGCGGGCGGAAACGGTCGCCCGGCAGAAGCGGCTGGGCGTGATCCCGCAGGGGGCGGACGATGCCCCCCGGCCCGACACATTGCCGCGCTGGGACAGCCTGACCGCCGATCAGAAGCGCCTCTATGCCCGCTATATGGAGGCTTATGCCGCGTCGCTCGCCTATGCCGACGCGCAGATCGGCCGCGTCATCCAGCGGCTGCGCGACAATGGCGAGATCGACAACACGCTGATCATCTATATCCAGGGTGACAATGGCGCGAGCGCGGAAGGCAGTTTCGACGGCAAGCTGTTCGAGCAGTCGGCGCTGAGCGGGGTGAAGGAAAATCCCGATTATGCCCTTGCCCATATCGACGATATCGGCACGCGCAACGCCTATAATCTGATCCCCGGCGGATGGGGCTGGGCGCTCAACGCTCCCTTCCCCTGGGCCAAGCGCTATGGCTCTCATTTCGGCGGCACACGCAACGGCATGGTCATGTCCTGGCCGCGCCATATCCAGGATCCGGGCGGGCTGCGCAGCCAGTTCCACCATGTCAGCGACATCATGCCGACCGTGCTGGAGGCCGCCGGGGTCAAGGCGCCCGAGATACTGGACGGCGTACCGCAAAAGCCCATCACCGGGATCAGCATGGGTTACAGCTTCGCCGCCAAGGACGCCCCCTCGCACCGCACGACCCAGGTGTTCGCGATGGCGCAGAATCTGAGCGTCTACAAGGATGGCTGGGTGGCCGCGACCGCGCCGATGGTGACGCCGTGGGAACGCACGCCGCCGCCGCCCGTGCCGATCGACCAGCGCGTCTGGCAGCTATATGATACCCGCTCGGACTTCAGCGAAGCGCATGACCTGGCCGCTGCCCAGCCGCAAAAGCTCGCCGCGCTCAAGGATCTGTTCTGGGCTGAAGCGGCGACCGCCGGCATCCTGCCGATCCATGGCAGCGAAGGCGGGCAGAAGGGCCGACCCGACCATAATGCCCGGCGCACCCACTTCACCTATCATGGCCCGATCGGCCCTATTCCGGAAAGCGCGGCGCCGGGCCTGGTCGGCCATTCCTTCACCATCCGCGCGCAAGTGAACGTGCCGGCCGATGGCGGCCGGGGCGTCATCGCCGTGCATGGCGGCCGCTTCGGTGGCTATAGCCTGTTCCTCGACAAGGGGCGGCCCAGCTTCACCTATAATCTGACCCCGGCCCATATGAGCCGGATTGCCGGCACCGCGCCCCTGACGGCGGGGCAGCACGATATCGGCCTGCGCTTTGTCATGGACCGGGAAGCGCCGACTAGCGGCGCCACCGCCACGCTGCTGGTGGATGGAAAGGAGGTCGCGCGCGGCCGGATCGACCGCACCTTCGCGCTCGTGGTGTCGCATACCGAGGATTTCGAGGTCGGCCAGGACAGTATCAGCCCGGTCGATCCTGCCTATGATGTGGTCAGCAGCCGCTTCACCGGGACGATCGAGCAGGTGGATATCAGCCTGCCCTAGGGGCCCTTTGCTTTCCGCATTTTGCGAGCCGTCAGCTGTGCCAGCTGACTTCAAAATGCTCTAGCAATAGCGCGCCAGCCAGGCCTCCACCGACACCGGCAGTTCGGCTTCGCCCGGCGGGGCCAGCAGGCTGGCGCGTGCGCTCATCATCACGTCGCGGACATGCGCCTCCAGCGGCACGGTGCGATCCTCGGGCGGCATATGGTCCCAGCGGACCAGCAGGCTCTGCAGCATCATGTTGCACAGCAGGATGCGGTTGCGCGCGACGTCGGGATGCACCCCCTCCATCAGCGCGCGCAGATGGCCGATCACCCGGAACAGGTTCTGCGCCCTGCCTTCAACCGCCGCAAACAGGCTGGAGGTCAGCGACCAATATTGGGTCGCGAAATGCAGCAGGAAATGGGCATAGGGATGGGCGCCTGCTTCATCCTTCAGGTCGAGCTGCGGCAACAGCAATATGCCCAGCAATGCCATCGGATCGCGCAGATGGCCGTTCGCTTCCGCCTGTGCCAGCATCCGGCCGCGCACCGGATCCATCTGCTCCACACGGGCGCCGAAGACGGCGGCGAGCAGCCCGTCCTTCGATCCGAAATAATAGGTGACGGCATTGGTGTCGCCACAGCGGGCGGCCGTGGCAATCTCGCGCATCGACACGGCATCGATGCCGCGCGCCGCGAACAATGTTTCGGCGGCACGGACGAGCCGCACCATCGGCGGCTCTGCATGTCGCACCCGCTTCCTGGTGGCGCTCAACTCTGGCAAGGCAATCATCTCCCGGCAATTGCGGGGCAAATTATTGCCGGATGGCGCTGAAAACCAGCCCCTTTCGACAAGCGGGGAGCGCGGAATTTAGCAGCACCGGCCCGCTTTCGCGCATCGCGCCGCCGCCAGGATCACGCCCCCCTGCGCATCAGATAGATGTCCATGATCCAGCCATGCCGGGCCCGTTCCTGCGCGCGGAGCCCCGCGATCCTGTCCCGCACGACCGCCAGCGGCCCTTCGATCAGGAGTTGATGCGCCATGCCGAGATAGGCCCCCCACCAGATATGGATGCCGGCGGGATCGAGCGCGTCGAAGGCACAGCCCTGATCCAGCATCACGGCGACGCTGTCGCCGTCCGCCGGCCAGCCATCGTCGCGCAGCCGGCGCCCGGTCGTGATGACGACCGGCGCGCCCAGCCGATTGAGCGGGATGGCATGAGCCGCAGTCAGCGCCTGCAGGCTGGTGATGCCCGGCACGACGCTTACCCGGATCGCCAGCCCCCTCTGCGCCAGCCGGTCGGCGATCCGCAGGCTGCTGTCATAAAGGGAGGGGTCGCCCCAGACCAGCAGGGCAAGGCGGCCGCCATCGGGCAGGTGGCGCGCGATCTGTCCGGCCCAGGCCCGGGTGATGGCATCGTGCCAGTCATGGACGCCGCCCATATAGTCGCCCCGCGCATCGCGCACGGGCAGGTCGAACTCCACCACGCGCACCGCCCGCGTCAGCACGGCCGCACAGATGGTGCGGCGCAGGTCGACAAGGTCGGACTTGGCGCTGCCCTTGCGCGGCAGGAGGATGAGGTCGGCGCTGTTCATCGCCCGTACCGCCTGGGCCGTCAGATGATCCGGATTGCCGGTGCCGATACCGATGAGGTGCAGGTCGATCATCATGCGCTCGCAATCATGTGGAAGAAGGAACCGCTGGCCCAGCCGCGCCGCGAGCCGGTTTCCGCGACCGCAGCACCGTCGGCATCGGTCACCCGCATCAGGGACGCGTCATCTTGGCCCAGGATGGTCGAATAATGGAACTCATGGCCGCGCAGCATGGTGCCGGCGCGCAGCCCCGCGACAGGCGCCAGCAGCTCCGCCCGCCGATAGCCCAGATGCAGGCGGCGATCCGCATGGCTAGTGACAAGGCCGAGCAGCCCGGCCATGCGATGGGCGGTGCCGTCCCGGTCGATCAGCGCATCCCCCAGCACCATATAGCCGCCGCATTCGCCATGGACCGGCCGATCCTCGGCATGGCGGCGCAGACCCGTCAGGAAGTGCTGCGCGCCGGCGATGGTCCCGGCGTGGAGTTCGGGATAGCCGCCGGGCAGCCAGATCAGGTCGGCATCCTCCGCTGGCGCCTCATCGGCCAGCGGGGAGAAGGGCATGATCTGCGCCCCGGCCTGTCGCCAGCCCTCCAGAAGATGCGGGTAGAGGAAGGAGAAAGCCACGTCCTGCGCCACCGCGATCCGTTGCGCCGGGGGATCGGGCAGACGCCCGCGGGCCGTGACGCCGTCCGAGCGGGCCGCGTCCCGAACCGCGGCGAGATCGACCCGCTCCCGCATGAGTGCGCCATGGCGCTCCAGCGCCTGATCGAGCCCCTGCTGCTCGCCGGCCTGCACCAGCCCCAGATGCCGTTCGGGCAGGCTGAGGTCGGCGTGCCGGGGCAAGGCACCGAACACAGTGATACCCGCCGCCGCCAGCCCTGCCCGCGCCAGCCGTTCATGGCGCGGGCTCGCCACGCGATTGAGGATGACGCCCGCAATCGTCACATCGGGATCGAAGCGCGCAAAGCCGAGCGCCGTCGCCGCACAGGATTGCGCCTGTCCGGATATGTCGAGCACCAGCAGCACCGGCCAGCCCATGCGGTGCGCCACGTCGGCGGCGGTGCCATGGCCGGCCGCGCCCCGACCTGCCACCCCGTCGAACAGGCCCATCGCCCCTTCGGCCACGATCATGTCGGCATCGCCGGCCTCGGCCGCCACCCGGTCCAGCAGCGCGCCGTCCATCGCCCAGCTGTCGAGGTTGAAGGACGGCCGGCCACAGGCAACGCGATGGAAGGCCGGGTCGATATAGTCCGGCCCGCATTTGAACGGCTGCACCATCACGCCCGCGTCGCGCAGCGCGCGGAGCAGGCCGAGCGTGACGGTCGTCTTGCCGGTGCCCGATGCGGGCGCCGAAACGAGCAGGCCCGGCACCGTCACTCGGACGACCCGGCGTAGCGCGATCCGGCATGCTGGGGCCGGAAACGCCGGTCATAGCCCTGCGCGTAGAGGCTGCTTTCGGCAAAATCCGCCGCGTCCAGCGCCGGGCCGACCAGGATGATGGCGGTGCGCTCCATGCTGCCCGCGACCGCCGCCTCGATCGACGAGAGGGTCGCCCGCACGATCCGCTGGTCGAGCCAGCTTGCCCGCCACACGACCGCGACCGGGCAGGATTCCCCATAGGCAGGGGTGAGATCCGCCACCACCTGCGCCAGATTGTGGATCGACAGATGGATGGCCAGGGTCGCGCCCGTCACCGCGAAATTGGTCAGGCTCTCGGCCGGGGGCATGGTGCTGGCCCGCCCCGGCGTGCGCGTCAGGACGAGCGACTGGGCCAGTTCAGGCAGCGTCAGCTCCACCTCCAGCGCCGCGGCCGCCGCAGCGAAGGCGGGCACGCCGGGGGTCACGGTGAAGGGGATGTCCAGCGCCCGGAGGCGGCGGATCTGCTCGCCCATGGCCGACCAGACCGACAGGTCGCCGGAATGGAGCCGCGCCACATCCTGCCCGGCGGCGTGGGCGGCGGCGATCTCCGCCATGATGGCGTCCAGGTCCATGGGCGCGGTATTGACGATGCGCGCGCCGGGCGGGCAATGGCCCAGCACCTCCGCCGGGACCAGCGATCCGGCATAGAGGCATATCGGGCTGGCCGCGATCAGATCGCGGCCGCGCAGGGTCAGAAGGTCGGGCGCGCCAGGGCCGGCGCCGATGAAATGGACGGTCATGATGATGCTCCTTGAGCGATGGCGCAGGTCGCCATGCGATCGGGGGAAAGGCTGCGGGCGGCGCGCAGGCGGGCGCCTTCCCCCGCGCCGGCCAGGGCACAGGCCTCGGCGACGCTGCCGGTGCCACGCGCGGCCAGCGAGGCCGGCGAGCGGCTGATGGTGGGCCAGGATGCGAGGCGATCGGCCGCAATGGGGATGAGCGGCAGGGCCAGTTGCGCGGCCAGTTCCGCCAGTCCCCCGGCCTTGTCCGCCAGCGTGGCGAGATGGGTGACGTCCCGTCCGCCGCCGGCCGCCGCCAGCGCCGCCCGCAGGGACGCGGTGGTCGCGCCGGCACGGAAGCCGAAGCCCGCGACGATCATAGCGTGACGCTCCACTGCACCACCGGATAGCGCGACCGCCAGCCATGGCGATTGCCGAGCGGTGCGGCGTCGGCCAGTTCGATGCGCAGCAGGCTGCCGCCCCACCGCCCGTGCCAGAGCGCCAGCAGCGCCTCCGACTCCAATGTCACCGCATTGGCGACCAGCCGCGTGCCGGGTGGCAGCAGCGCCTCCAGCCGTTCCAGCAGCGCCTGCGACAAACCGCCACCGATGAAGACCGCCTGCGGCATCGGACCATCAGGCAGCACGTCCGGCGCGCGACCGATCATCAGCTCCAGCCGATCCACGCCCAGCGCACGGGCATTGGCGCGGGCGCGATCCGCACGGGCCGGATCGGCCTCCACCGCGCAGGCGCGATTGGCCGGATGAGCCAGCAGCCATTCGATCGCGATCGATCCCGACCCGGCGCCAATGTCCCACAGATAGTCCCCCGGCCGGGGCGCCAGCGCCGACAGGGTCAGGGCGCGCACCGGCGCCTTGGTGATCTGTCCGTCATGCTCGAACAGCGCGTCGGGACGACCGCTGGCGACGGTCAGGACGGGGCCGTCACCGGCAACCTCCAGCCCGACCGCCACGGGATGGGCGATGTCGGCCGGTATCGTCGCCCCCGCCTTGATCGACCGGATCCGTTCGCGCGGGCCGCCGAGGCTTTCCAGCACATGCAGGCGCGACGCGCCAAATCCCCTGGCCGACAACCAAGCGCCAAGCCCCGCCACCGCCGCCCCGTCGCGCAGCAGCACCAGCGCCCGCGCGCCCGGCGCGAGGTGCGGACGCAACCGATCCAGCGGCGCGGCATGCAGGCCAAGGCACGCGACATCCTGTATCGCCCAGCCCAGCCGCGCCGCCGCCAGCCCGAAGGTGGAGGGCGCGGGATGCGCGCACCATTCATGTGCCGCCAGATGGCGCGCGATGCTGCTCCCCGCGCCGAACCAGAAGGGGTCGCCCGACGCCAGCACCACCACCGGCCGCCCACGATGCGCCAGCAGCCGCGCAATCCCGTCCGCGAAGGGCACTGGCCATTCGACCATCAGCGCGCTAATCCCGCCCAGCAGCGCGAGGTGCCGGGCCGGCCCCATGACCAGGTCCGCCGCCGCCAGTGCCGCGCGGCTTGCCGCAGACAGGCCGTCCATCCCGTCCTCGCTGATGCCGACGATCGTCAACCAGGGGGGAGAATTCATGTCATCCATGCCCAACATCCTGCTGCTGGGCGGCACGACGGAGGCAAGCGCGCTGGCGGCCTTGCTGGCGGCGCGCGGCATCCGTGCGACCTTCAGCTATGCCGGACGCACGGCCAGCCCGCGGGCACAACCCCTGCCCGTGCGGGTCGGCGGCTTTGGCGGGGTGGCGGGACTGGTCGCGCATCTGCGCACGGAAGGCATCACCCATCTGGTCGACGCCACCCATCCCTTTGCAGCGACGATGAGCGCCCATGCGGTGGCGGCCGCGCATGGGGCGGGGATCGCCCATGCCGCGCTGACCCGTGTCCCCTGGACGCCCGTCGCCGGCGATCGCTGGCACGCGGTGCCGGACATGGCAGCGGCGGTGGCGGCGCTCGACGGGCCGCCTCAGCGGATCATGCTGGCCCTGGGGCGCATGCATGTGGAGGACTTCGCCGCCCAGCCCCAGCATCATTATCTGCTGCGCTTCGTAGATGTGCCGGACGCAGTGCCGCCCCTGCCCGATCATGCCCTGATCGTGGATCGCGGCCCGTTCACGGTGGCGGACGACACAAGCCTGCTGCGCGATCATCGCATCGACCTGATCGTCGCCAAGAATGCCGGTGGCACGGGCGCAGCCGCCAAGCTGGACGCCGCGCGCGCGCTGGGCCTGCGCGTGCTGATGATCGACCGGCCGCCGCTGCCCGAGCGGCAGGAGTTCCATCGGCCCGAGGATGTGCTCGACTGGATCGCTCATCCCGCCGCCTCGTCGGGGATGCCGCGCGGCGTATAGAGGATCGGCCCGCGCGCCCGCTCGATGATGCGGGTCCGGCTCGACCCGACGATCACCATGGTGCGCATGTCCGCCATGTCCGCCCGCGCCTGCCCCAGCGGCACGATATGCAATGTCTCCTGCGCGGTGGTCACGGCGCGGGCGAAGAGGATCGGGCGTGCATCGCCACAAAGTTCCCGCAACAGCGCCAGCGTGCGCACGAACCCTTCCGGCCGGGACGCCGAGCGAGGATTGTAGAAGGCCATGGCGAAATCCGCCTCCGCCGCCAGTCGCAGCCGCTTTTCGATCAGGGACCAGGGCTTGAGATTGTCCGACAGGTTGATCGCACAGAAATCATGGCCGAGCGGCGCGCCCGCACGCGCAGCAGCAGCCAGCATCGCGGTGATGCCGGGCAGCACGCGAATGTCGATGTCGCGCCAGGGAGCGGGGCCGGCCTCCAGCGCCTCGAACAGCGCGGATGCCATGGCAAAGACGCCCGGATCGCCCGAGGAGACGACGACGACCCGACGACCCTGCGCCGCCAGGTCCAGCGCATGGGCCGCCCGATCCAGTTCCACCCGATTGTCCGAAGGATGCAACATCAGCCCCGCACGCGGCGCGACCCGCGCGACATAGGGGATATAGCCCACCACGTCAGTCGCGGCAGCCAGCGCGGCGTCGACCTCCGGCGTCACCAGCGCTTCGTCCCCTGGCCCAAGCCCCGCGATCGCGATCCAGCCCCCCTCTCCCGCCGCAAGACTCATGGCCGACGCCCCTGACCGTGGATCAGCAGGATCGAGAAATAGGGCGTGACCCTGTCGACATCGGCCAGCCGGGTCACGCGCTGTTCCGGCATGGCGGCATGTTCGACCAGCCATGCTTGATCGCTGCGCCCGGCCGCCGCCACCGCGCGGCGCAGCTTGGCGAGGTGGCGGCCGATCTTCATCACCACCAGCGCGTCGGTATCGCGGATGCGGCGGACCAGTTCCTCTTCCGGCAGGGTTGCCATCGCCACGGTCAGCACATCGTCACCCCAGGTGATCGGCAGGCCGGTCGCATTCCACGCCCCCGACATGCCCATGATGCCGGGGACCACTTCGACCGGGACCAGCCCCGACAGCCGACTGTGCAAATGCATGAAGGAGCCGTAGAAAAAGGGATCGCCCTCGCACAAGACGACCACATCCTCGCCCGCCTCCGCGATCGCCAGCAGCCGGCCAGTGCAGTCGGCATAGAAGGCGGCTAAACAATCATTGTAGCGCGGATCGGTGAGCGGAATTTCGGTCGTCACCGGATATTCCATCGCCAGTTCGATCGCATCGTCCCGCAACATGCCCTGCGCGATGCGGCGCGCCTGCCCCGGCCGGCCAGCCTTGCGGAAATAGGCGACATGCCGCCCGCTCCGCACCAGCCGGTCGGCGCGCACGCTCAGCAAGTCCTGCGCGCCGGGGCCGAGGCCCACGCCATAGACGGTGCCGCTCATTCCGCGCGGCTCGCCAGCGCATTGATCGCCGCGACCGTAATCGCGCTGCCGCCCAACCGCCCGTCGACGACGCAGCAGGGCACGGGCTGCGCCGCCCATAAAGCGGCCTTGGATTCCGCCGCGCCGACGAAGCCGACCGGGCAGCCGATGATCGCTGCGGGACGCGGACAGGCCGGATCTTCCAGCATGTCGAGCAGGTGGAACAGCGCCGTGGGCGCATTGCCGATGGCAACCAGTGCCCCGGCAAGATGCGGCCGCCACAATTCCAGCGCGGCGGCGGATCGGGTATTGCCCATCGCCCGCGCCATGTCCGGCACGGCGGTGTCGTGCAGGGTGCAGAGCACGGCATTGTCGGCGGGCAGGCGCGCGCGCGTGACCCCTTCCGACACCATGCGCGCATCGCACAGCACCGGCGCCCCTGCGATCAGGGCCTGCCGCGCCGCCGCTGCAAAGCCCGGCGAAAAGCGGATATGGCCCGCAAGGTCCACCATGCCCGCGGCATGGATCATGCGCACTGCGACCGGTTCCTCCTCGGCAGCAAAGCGCCCGAGGTCGGCTTCGGCGCGGATGGTGGCGAAGGACTGGCGATAGATCGCCGCGCCGTCCCTCTCATAATCATGGGGCATCAACAGGCTCCGAAATGGGCAAGAAGGTCGGTGGCGGTGAGGTCAGGACGGACGGGCGCCGATCCTGCGCAGGCATGGAAGGCCAGGTCGTAGCGCCCGTCCCGCCCCGTCAGCACGATGTCGGCCGGAATCGAACTGGCGCAGCCCTTGGCGCAGCCGGAGACATGAAGGCGGCCCGCCACATGGGGTGCCAGTTGGCGGGCGAGGTCGCGGGTCGCCACGCTCGCCTGCGGGCAGGCAGGCGCGCCGGGGCAGGCCTCCACATGGATCAGCGGGTCGGCCGCGTCGGCGCACAGGCCTGGCAGTTGTCCTTCGGCCAGCAGCATGCGCCATGGGGTTAGCCGCATGGCCGGCGCGTCGAGAAGATGCCGCGCGTCGATCCGGCCGAAGGGAAGACCATAGGCCATGCCGCCATCCCATGCGCCGGGGACCAGTCGCGGGCGCGGCGACGCGGCCTCTGCCCTGCCCGTTGCCCAATCCGGCAGGGGCGCATCATGCCGGGCCATGCGCCCCGCGCGCGCGCCATCGCTCTCCACGAACCATCGGGCGAGTGCGAGCAGCGCATCCACTTCGCCGCCGCTATCCACCGGCACGCCTTGTGCCCGCCCCTCCGCACGTAAGATCAGGCCGCCATCGCGCGCCCGTTCGATGCGAAAATCCCCCGCTTCGCCGGGCAGGAGCGGCGCGGCGCCGGCATCGATCACGAAGCCCATCTTGCCCGGCAAGTCCGGCAATTCGTCCAGGCGATCAAGCAACTGGCTGGCGATGCGATGGCTGTCGTCGCCCGCCCGCCAGTCTGGCGCGACCATCATCATGCGCGCGCCCTCGCGCCGAGCATCGTGGTCGACCAGGCCAAGGTCGAGCAGCCGGTCGAGCAAGGGGCGCCAACTATCGTCGCGCACGCCGCGGATCTGGAGGTTAGCGCGCCGGGTCATGTCGATCAGGCCGTTGCCATGGGCGATCGCCGCTTCGCCCAGCGCCGCCAGGTCGTCGGCCGAAAGACGGCCGAGGCGCGGCTTCACGCGCACGATCAGCCCGTCGCCCGCCGCCATCGGGCGCCAGGCGTCGGGACACCAGCCCCGAACGGCCGGCCCGTGGGCTACCGCATGGTTCGCGGTCGCCCTATCCCTGCCCGCGCCGGTCTGGCTCACAGGCACATCCTCCGCGCGCCGGGACGCAACCAGGCGGGGCTTGCCGGCATCGCCGGTCGGCGCGAGGCGGCAGGCAGGCGCGACAGGCGCCCGACACCACGCGGCCGTGCAGCCCCAGCCACACGCTTCGCCGCCCAGACGGAAGAGAGACCGTGCCATGACCAATCCCTGGGTCAGGACAAGAGCGACCGAAACGCCGGCAGGTCTCCTGGCTCGCGGGTCGTTGCGGGATGCACGCCTTCCCGGACGCTCTGTCCAGTGGCTGCCCTCATGGGCTCGTGCATCGCGCTATCCGCTTACAGTTGCAGGGACAGCCACGGAATAAGGGGCCAGGCCCCCGCACCGCATTCCCGATTAAGTTCCTTGCGGAACACCGGCGTCAGTTATGCAATGCGCCAGTATGAACCGGCGCATCGATGATGCCCTAATCGAAACATCGGGCTTCGCCAAGACATGGAATGGGTATCGGCAGTCCCGCTGCCGGCTCGACGCCCAAGGCATACCGACGGAAGATGCCGAAACGGAAACCGGAAGCAAGGAAAGCGACGCGGCGTCGGATACCGAAAATTATGGCTGGGGCGGCAGGATTCGAACCTGCGCATGGCGGCATCAAAAGCCGCTGCCTTACCGCTTGGCGACGCCCCAGCAATGCGCCGATCCAAGTCAGCGCGGGACCGCCATATAGCGGCTGATGCACGAAAGAAAAGCCCTCCTGACGATGGACTTCGCCTTTCCCTTTCCTTCCCGCCCAACCCATCTTAGGGATCAACGCCACGCCCCCTCCCCTCCAGCCGGAAACCCGCACCGATGTCCGTCCAAACCCCCTCGCCCAGCCAGATCGCACCGGCCTCGCCGCTGTTCCTGCGCGAGGACGAAATCCGGCGCGGCATCGAGATGCTCTATTTCGGCTATTCCGCGCTCACCCGCTCGATCGACGAGGGGCTGGCGGCGCAGGGCCTGGGCCGCGCCCATCACCGCGCCCTTTATTTCATCTCGCGCCAGCCTGACCTGACGGTGAAGGATCTGTTGCGCCTGCTGGCGATCACCAAGCAATCGCTCGGCCGGGTGCTCAATGACCTGATCGAGCGCGGCTATATCGAGACCCGGCCCGGCAGCAGCGACCGGCGGCAGAAACTGCTGCGCCTCAGCGCCGCCGGCCGCGCACTGGAGGCCGAGCTTTTCCGCGCGCTGCGCGAGAAGATGGCGGCCGCCTATGCCCAGGCCGGACAGGGTTCCGTCACCGGTTTCTGGCGGGTGATGGAGGGTCTGATCCCCGATGCCGACCGGTCGATGGTGTTCGGCCTCAGCGGCGGCTGATCGCGAAACCACGCAACCTTATGGCCGCTGCCGCGCTTTTAGGAGCGTCGTGCGGAAAAGTGGGAACCGGTTTTCCGCTTGAAACGATGCGACAACAAGAGATTAGGCAGCGCCGCGTCAGATATGATGCGGCGCTGCCCAAGCCTTGCCAACGCAATGAGGAGACATCATGCGCGCACCCCTTCTGGCCATCACGGCCCTGTCCGCCCTGGGACTGAGCCTGTCCGCCTGTTCGGAAAAGGCATCGGACAATCTGGAAAATGCCGGCTCCGCGATCGGCAATGACGTCAGCAACGCCGTCGACGATGCCGGCGCCAAGATCGACAACGGCCTCGACCGCGCGGGCGCCGCGATCGACAATGGCGCGGACCGGATCGGCGCCGCGACCGACCGGGCGGCCGACGACGCCAAGCGCGAGGGCAAGGAAGCCAAGCAGGATGTCGGCGCCTCGCTGGAGCAGGCCGGCAAGGACCTGCGCAACGACAGCCATTGAGACGTGCCGGGCCTCCCCATGGGGAGGCCCGGCCTCGGGCCGCGAGGCTATATCCGGGCGGCCTGGACGCGACTGGAAGTGGCTATTTCCCTCTTCGTCATCCCGGCCCCTTCGACAGGCTCAGGACAGGCTTGATCCGGGATCGCTTCAGCGCTCCCCATCCGCCGTAGCCCAGAATGGGTTCTGACTTTCGTCAGGGTGACGGATGTGGAAATTGTCGGAATTCGACCACTTGCGGCCGCAAACGGAACGCCATAGATTTATCGAATGCGGACATTCCTAGCGATTGCAACACTCTTGCTTCTGCCGGCATGTGATGCTTGGCCGACCATTGTAGATAATCACGCTTCAAGGCCCATCTCTGTTCAATATCTTCATCAGGACTATGATTATTGGTCCGCGCCATTTCCCATCAGGGCTGGTCGAGCAATGCCGTTTGCTCAAGCGCACTGGATTCAGGAAATTAAGGGCATCAAAATTAAGGATGGCAGGCTCAATTATAGCTGGTCCAAAGTGGAAATTGATCGCCTCGCACTCGCATGTCCCAGTAGCGAAATAGCCAGAAGAGTGTCTTTCGCCGGTAATTGCTATCTGATCTATCTCGGAGACGGACGCTTAAAGGCGATGACAGCCCTGCCGGATGGCATAAAATATGAAGGGATCGGGAACGACAGCTAAGCGCGTTCCTCGAAAGATAGCCGACTGTCCCCTTCCCACCCAACTCCGTCACCCCAGCGAAGGCTGGGGTATCAGGCGGCAGCAGAAAGAGGCCAGCCGTCTAGCGCTATCCGTTTATGCCGCGTGCGCCGGCCTGAGATGCCAGCCTTCGCTGGCATGACGGGACAAGGGCCAGTCCGCACCCCGCCCCTCCCGGCATTCGTCCGCGCTGCCTAGAACACCACGTTGCGCACGAAGCGCAGCAGGTCCGTTCCGCGATTGACGAAGACATAGGGGCGGTCGCTGCTGAAGATGAGGAAGTCGCCCGCCGCGATCGTGCGCGTGCCGGCATCCATCTCGACCGTCAGCACCCCTTCCACCACATAGAGCATCTCGTGCCAGTTGGCGGCGTCCGCCTCGGCCGGGTAGCGGTCGCCCGGCGCCAGCGACCAGGTCCATAGCTCCGCCTCGCGCGCGGCCGGCACGGTGCCGAGCAGGGTCGCGCGGCTATGCGCATCCTCGCCCTGCCAGGCGAGGGTATCGATCCGGCTATTATCCGGCATGTCGGGCGCGCGCACGACGTGCGAGAAGCTGACGTCCAGCGCCTGCGCCAGCCGGTCGAGCGTCGACAGGCTGACATTGGCCTCGCCGCTCTCGATCCCCACCAGCATGCGTCGGCTGACCCCGGCCGCGCTGGCCAGCGCATCCTGGCTCAGCCCCTTGGCGGCGCGCAGGCGGCGGATATTGCCCGCGACATGGGAAAGAACGTCCGGGCGCGGGACTTCGACTTGACTGTGCAATATATTGCTCATAACGCGATGTGCATTATGTTGCACAATGCCGCCCTCGACAAGAGCCCTGCGCCCCGGCTGATGATCGGCCGTCCCGAACTCGCGCTGATCGGGATCACCGTGCTGTGGGGCGCGACATTCCTGATCGTGCATCATGCCATGCAGCAGAGCGGGCCGCTCTTCTTCGTGGGGATGCGCTTCGGCACGGCGGCGCTGCTCGCGCTGCCGCTCGCCTGGCCGGTGTTGCGCGGCCTGACGGCGCGCGAACTGCTGGCCGGGTCGATGATCGGCCTTGGCATCTTCTGCGGCTACACGCTCCAGACCTGGGCGCTGCAGACCATATCCAGCAGCACATCCGCCTTCATCACCGCCGCCTATGTGCCGCTGGTGCCGATCCTCCAATGGGCGATATTGCGGCGGCGGCCGCGCTGGACCAGCTGGGTCGGCGTCGCGCTGGCCTTTGCCGGCCTGATCCTGATCGCCGCCCCGCGCGAAGGGCTGTCGCTGGGCAAGGGCGAGGCGCTGACGCTCATCAGCACGCTGGCGATCGCGCTGGAAATCATCTTCATCAGCCTGTGGGCCGGCAAGGTCGACATTGCCCGCGTCACGCTGGTGCAACTGGCGGTCACGTCGCTGCTCGCCTTCGGCCTGATGGCGCCGATGGGTGAGGCGATCCCGCCCTTTTCCTGGACGGTGATCCTGTCGGCCTGTGGCCTGGGCGCTATGACGGCGCTGATCCAGTTCGTGATGAACTGGGCGCAGCGCACCGTATCGCCGACCCGCGCGACCCTCATCTATGCCGGCGAGCCAGTCTGGGCCGGGATATTGGGCCGGATCGCGGGCGACCGCCAGCCCGCCACGGCGCTGGCCGGCGCGCTGCTGATCATCGCCGCCGTGATCGTGAGCGAACTGAAGTTCGAGCGCCGGGGCAAGGACTGATCCCTTCCCCCGGCCACGCTTCGATCAGGCCCGCTTGAAGACCGGCGCGCGCTTTTCGAAGAAGGCCATGAACGCCTCCTGCGCTTCGGGCGAGGCCAGCGCTTCGCGGAACAGGCGCGCCTCCTCCGCGATCCGGGCCTGCAAGGCGGCGGGATCGCCCTTCATCAGCCGGCGCGTCGCCATCAGCGCCTGGGGCGGCTTGGCCATCAGCGCCGCCGCCTTGGCGCGGGCATGGTCGAGCAGCGCGTCCCCTGTCACGATCGCCGTCACGAAACCGGCGCGATCCGCCCCTTCCGCATCCATCGGCTCGCCCAGCATCAGCATCGCCGCCGCCCTGGCATGCCCCATGATCGCGGGCGCGAGCAGGCTGGAGCCGGCCTCCGGCACGATGCCCAGATTGACGAAGGGCATGACGAAGCGCGCGTCGGGCGCGGCATAGACCAGGTCGCAATGGAACAGCATCGTCGTGCCAACGCCCACGGCCAGCCCCTGCACCGCCGCGACGATCGGCTTGTCGAAGGCGGCAATCGCGCTGATGAAATCGAAGGCGGCGGCCCCGCCCTCCGGACCGGCCATGAAGTCCTTGAGGTCATTACCGGCGCAAAAGGCGTCGCCCCGCCCCGCGAACAGCACCACGCCAATCTCCGGCCGGCTCGACGCATCGGCCAGCGCGGCGATCATCGCACGATACATCGGCCCGGTCAGTGCATTCTTCTTGTCGGGCCGGTCGATATGGATTTCGAGCACGCCGTTCGTCTCGATGATGGCGATATGGTCGCTCACGCAAATTCTCTCCCGATACTCTGTGCCAAGGCTGTTGGCCCAGAGGATGGGGCGGCGTCTATCCTTTTCCAAGCCCCTTCCCTATGCCCGGAAACATGATGACTCGCCTGCGCCTGATCCTCGATCCCTTCCTCGTCCTGCTGCTCTGCACCGTTGCCCTAGCGTCGGTCCTGCCCGCCCGCGGCCAGGGCGCCCATGTCGCATCCATCGTTGCGGATGCCGGCATCGTGCTGCTTTTTTTTCCTGCATGGGGCAAAATTGTCGCGCGAGGCGATCTGGGGCGGTGCCAAGGCGTGGCAACTCCATCTCGCGACTCTGGGCACGACGTTCCTCTTCTTCCCGCTGGTCGGCATCCTGCTGCAACAGATCGGCGCGATCCCGGAGAATATGCGCGCGGGCCTGCTGTTCCTGGCGCTGCTGCCATCGACGGTGCAAAGCTCGATCGCCTTCACCGCGATCGCGCGCGGCAATGTCGCCGCCGCCGTGGTCAGCGCGTCCTTCTCCAACCTGCTCGGCATCGTGCTGACGCCGCTGCTGGTGGCATTGCTGATGCAGCGGGGCGGCAGCAACCTCATCTCCCTTTCCTCGGTCGAGGGGATCATGCTGCAATTGCTGCTGCCCTTCGTGCTGGGCCATCTTGCCCGCCCCTGGATCGGCGGCTTCGTGTCGCGGCACAAGACGCTGGTCGGCCGGGTCGATCGCACCTCGATCCTGCTGGTGGTCTATTCCGCCTTCAGCGCGGCGGTGGTCGAAGGGCTATGGCACCGGGTCTCGCGCGCGGAACTGGCGCTGCTCGCGCTGCTCTGTATCGCCATGCTGGTGATCGTGCTGCTCTTCACCTGGGGGCTTGGCCGGCTGCTCGGCTTTTCCCGCGAAGATGCGATCGTGCTGCAATTTTGCGGCTCGAAGAAGAGCCTTGCCTCGGGCGTGCCGATCGCCGGCGTCCTCTTCCCCGCAGCGGCCGTCGGGCCGATCATCCTGCCGGTCATGCTGTTCCACCAGATTCAGCTGATGGCTTGTGCCCTGCTGGCACGGCGCTATGGGGCGCAGGCGGCCGATAGGGCCGATTCGCAGATGGCAACCATATCATGACCCAACCGATCCTGACCGACATTCCGATGGAGAGCTTCCTCTCCCACATCGACGCCGTGGCCGGCGCGATCGCCAAATCGGACTGGCGGCCCGACTATATTGTCGGCGTCGGGCGCGGCGGGCTGGTGCCGGCCACCTATCTGTCCCACGCCATCAGCCAGCCGATGCTGTCGGTCGACCTGTCGGCCCAGGTCGTGGGCTTTTGCGACGAACTGCTCGACAAGCTGGTGGCGATGGCGCTCGAAGGATCGCGCCTGCTGTTCGTCGACGACATCAATGACAGCGGCCGCACGATCAACCAGTTGCGCGCGGCGCTGGCCGGCGCGCCGGCCGATCATCTGCGCTTTGCCGTGCTGATCGACAATGTCAGCTCGGCCGCCAAGGTCGAATATCGCGCGACCACGATCGACCGCATCGTCACCAAGGACTGGTTCGTCTTCCCCTGGGAAGCGGTCGCCAGCCGCGCGTCGATCCTGTCCGACTGGGGCGAAGTGCCCGAACGGACCAGCTGAGAATAGCTGTCACAAAAATATAATGGAAATTCCCCGCCCGCTCGTTATACGAGCGTACAACTGCAATGGGGCATGCGGGGTAGATGGGCGAGACGGGATGCGGACCGGATCCGGACGCGGGCTATAGCCTGCCGGCATGGACCTATAGCGATCCCGAATTTTTCGCCGTCGAAACCCTTCGCATCTTCCGCCCGAGCTGGCAGATCGTCGCCCATGACAGCGACCTGCCAGCACCGGGCGATTTCCATGTGCTGGACTATCTTGGCGAGAGCATCATCGTCATCCGCGGGGATGACGGCGAAGCCCGCGCCTTTACCAACGTGTGCCGCCACCGCGGCGCGCGCCTAGTGGACGGGCCCTCGGGTCGCACCAGAAAGCTGGTCTGTCCCTACCATGCCTGGACCTATGGTCTGGACGGTTGCCTGACGGGCCTGCCAATGGCGGGCAGCTATGGCAATCTCGACCGGTCCAGGCATGGACTTTCCCCCGTCGATATCGAGAATTTCCACGGCTTCCTGTTCGTCCGGCTGGAGGATGATGGCGGACCGTCGGTGGCGCAGATGATGGCGCCCTATGTCGACGAGATCGCGCCCTATCGCTTTTCCGAACTGCGCGCGCTTGGCCGCGTCACGCTGCGCCCGCGTGCGGTGAACTGGAAGAATATCGGCGACAATTATTCCGACGGCCTGCACATCGCCGTCGCCCATCCCGGCCTCAAGCGGCTGATGGGCGATGGCTATGGCGTCGAAGCCAGCCCCTATGCCGACAAGATGTGGGGGCCGATCCTCGACCGCCCGTCCGCCAACCTGTCCGAGCGCGCCTATCAGCATTTCCTGCCGGCCGTCCCGCATCTTCCGCCCGATCGGCAGCGGCTTTGGACCTATTTCAAGCTCTGGCCCAATTTCGCCTTCGACATCTATCCCGACCAGGTGGATTTCATGCAGTGGCTGCCGGTGTCGCCGACCCAGACGCTGATCCGCGAGATCAGCTACGCCCTGCCCGATGACCGTAGGGAGATGAAGGCGGCCCGCTATCTCAACTGGCGCATCAACCGCCAGGTCAATGCCGAGGATACGGAACTTGTCGCCCGCGTGCAGGCGGGCATGGCGTCGGACAGTTTCACCGTCGGTCCGCTGAGCGACCAGGAGGTCGCGCTGCGCCATTTCTGCGCGCGGATGCGCACCATCATTCCGCAGGCGCGTCAGCATCGCGCGCCGAAAATGGGATGGTCTTTCGACTATCATGATTCTCGTCATTCCCGCGCAGGCGGGAATCCATCCCCCGACCTCACCTATGGGGAGATGGCTGGAGATGGATCCCCACCTACGCGGGGATGACGGCGCTTTTTCGGGGAGGGATATGTTGTGACCAAAGCCTATGACGCCGTCATCATCGGCGCGGGCCATAATGGCCTCGTCTGCGCCTTCTACCTCGCCCGTGCCGGCTACAAGGTGCGCATGGTGGAGCGCCGCGATGTCGTCGGCGGCGCGGCGGTGACCGAGGAATTTCACCCCGGCTTCCGCAACTCGACCGCCAGCTACACGGTCAGCCTGCTCAATCCCAAGGTCATCCGCGACATGAAGCTGGCCGATCATGGCTATCGCGTGATCGAGCGGCCGATCAGCAATTTCCTGCCCCAGCCCGATGGCGGCTATCTGAAGCTGGGCGGCGGGCTGGAGCGAACCCAGGCCGAGTTCGCCCGGTTCAGCGCGCGCGATGCCGCGACCCTGCCCGCTTATTATGACGCGCTGGAAGTGGTGGCCGATGTGCTCCGCGATCTGGTGCTCAAAAGCCCGCCCAATGTCGGCGATGGCCTGACCATGGTGGTCGAGGCGCTGAAACAGGGCCGCCGCGTCGCAGGGCTCGATATCGAGCAACAGCGTGACGTGCTGGACCTGTTCACCAAATCGGCCCGAACCTTCCTCGACAGTTGGTTCGAGAGCGAGGCGGTCAAGGCCGCCTTCGGCTTCGACGCGGTCGTCGGCAATTTCGCCTCTCCCGACACGCCGGGCAGCGCCTATGTGCTGTTGCACCATGTGTTCGGCGAAGTGAACGGCAAGAAGGGCGCCTGGGGCCACAGCGTCGGCGGCATGGGCACGATCACCCAAGCCATGGCGAAGGTCGTGCAGGCGATGGGCGTCGAGATCAGCCTGGAGGCGCCGGTCGAGCATATATTGGTCGATGGCGACCGCGCCGTCGGCGTGAAGCTGGCCAGCGGCGAGGAAGTGATGGGTGCCAGCATCATCGCCAATGTAGGCCCCAAGCTGCTCTATGAGCGGATGATGCAGCCGGCCGACCTACCCGCCGATTTCCTGAAGCGGATCAGGGCGTTCAAGGCGGGATCGGGCACCTTCCGCATGAATGTCGCGCTGTCCGCCCTGCCCGACTTCACCTGTCTGCCCGGCATTGGCGAGCATCACCAGTCGGGCATCATCATCGCGCCAACGCTCGACTATATGGACCGCGCCTATCTGGACGCGAAGCGCGACGGCTGGTCGAAGGCGCCGATCGTCGAGATGCTGATCCCGTCGACCATCGACGACAGCCTGGCGCCCGAGGGATGCCATGTCGCCAGCCTCTTCTGCCAGCAATTCGCGCCCGAACTGCCTGATAGGCGCAACTGGGACCATGAGCGCGAGACAGCGGCCGACCATATCATCGCCACGGTCGAGGCCCATGCGCCGGGCTTTGCGAAGAGCGTGATCGCCCGCCAGATCCATTCGCCGCTCGACCTGGAACGCAAGTTCGGCCTGGTCGGTGGCGACATCATGCATGGCAATCTGACGCTGGACCAGATGTGGGCGGCGCGGCCTGTGTTGGGGCATGGCGCGTATCGCGGGCCGGTGAAGGGCCTCTATATGTGCGGCGCGGGCACCCATCCGGGCGGCGGCGTCACCGGCGCGCCGGGCCATAATGCCGCGCGTGAGGTGCTGAAGGATCGCGCCCTGTGGGGGAAATGGCGCGGCCGGGCCTGATCGGGTCTTTCCCCGCCTTGCCCCAACCGAAAGCCTGGCCTAAAGACCCGGCTCATGCCCGACATCTTCATTCCTGATGCAACGCCCGAGCTGACCGGCCGGGCGCTGTTCCCGCACCGGCACCTGCTGTCGATCGCCGACCTCAAGCCCTGGGAAATCCGTTTCCTGCTGGACGAGGCCGAACATTGGGCCCGCACCAACAAGGGCCAGGCGCGCAAGCATGACGACCGGCTGGCGGGCATGACCCAGATCAACGCCTTTTTCGAGAACAGCACGCGCACCCTGCTGTCGTTCGAGATCGCCGGCAAGCGGCTGGGCGCCGACGTCGTCAACATGGCCGCGGCTACGTCCAGCGTGAAGAAGGGCGAGACCCTGATCGACACCGCCATGACGCTCAACGCCATGGCCGCCGACGTGATCGTCATCCGCCATGCGAGTTCCGGCGCGGTCGCGCTGATCGCGGACAAGGTCGACTGCCCGGTGCTGAACGCGGGCGATGGCTGGCACCAGCATCCCACGCAGGCGCTGCTCGATGCGCTCACCATCCGCCGCCGCAAGGGCGGGTTCGAGGGGCTGGTGGTCGCCATCTGCGGCGATGTGCTCCACAGCCGCGTCGCCCGATCCAACATGCTCTGCCTCGCCGCACTGGGCGCGCAGGTGCGTGCGGTCGCCCCGCCCACCCTGTTGCCACCCGAGGTCGAGATGCTGGGTGCCACCCCCTATAGCCGGATGGAAGACGGGCTGGATGGCGCCGATGTCGTCATGATGCTGCGCCTGCAGAATGAGCGGATGGACGGCGCCTTCATCCCGTCGGCGCGCGAATATCATGCACTTTACGGCCTGACCCCCGAACGGCTGGCGATCGCCAAGCCCGACGCCCTGGTCATGCACCCCGGCCCGATGAACCGGGGCGTCGAGATCACCAGCACGGTGGCGGACGATCCGGATCGGTCGGCGATCACCGAACAGGTGGCGATGGGCGTGGCGGTACGCATGGCGTGCCTAGATGTTTTGACGCGCACGGCGCGCGGTGTGGAAGGCTGGGCATGAGCAGGATCGCAATCGTCAACGGCAAGCTGGCCGATCCGGCGGGCGACGCCCTTGTCCCCGGCACCGTCCTGATCGAAGGTGATCGCATCCTGGCCACCGGCGCGGTCGACATTCCTGCCGATGCGCAGCAGGTCGATGCCGGCGGGCTGGTGGTCGCGCCGGGCCTCATCGACCTGGGCGTCTTCGCCACCGACAAGCCCGCCTTCCACTTCGGCGGCATCACCCGCGCCGCCCTGATGCCCGACCAGCGCGCGCCGCTGGACGAGGTCGGCCTGATCCGGGAAGCGACCCGCGCGGGCAAGCCCGACTTCTGGGTCCACCCGATCGCCGCCGCGACCCGCGGCCTCAAGGGCACGGAAATGGCCGAAATGGGCCTGATGCAGATCGCCGGCGCCAAGGCGGTGGGCACCGGTCGCCAGTGGATCGCCGATTCGGGCGTGATGCTGCGCATCCTCTCCTACGCTTCGGGCCTTGGCCTCACCGTCATCGCCCATGCCGAGGATGGCGGCCTGTCCGCCAAGGCGGTGGCGACCAGCGGCGAGACTGCGACGCGCCTGGGCCTTGCCCATGCCCCGGCTTGCGCCGAGGCGATGGCGATCGCGCGCGACATCATGCTGGCGCGCGAAACCGGCGCCGCCATCCATTTCCGTCTGGTCACGACCAAAGCCGGTTTCGACCTGATCCGCGCCGCCAAGGCGGAGGGGCTGAAGGTCAGTTGCGGCATCAGCCCGGCCTATCTGTTCCTGAACGATCAGGCGATGACCGACTTCCGCACCTTTGCGCGCCTGTCGCCGCCGCTGCGATCCGATGCCGATCGCCATGCCAGCATCGCCGCCGTCGCCGACGGCACGGTCGATGTCATCACATCAGGCCATGATCCGCGCGGGCCGGAGGACAAGCGCCTGCCCTTCGCCGACGCATCGCCCGGCATGGCCGGTGCCGAGACGCTGCTGGCGCTCTCGCTCAACCTGGTGCGCGAGGGGCATGTCAGCCTCAACCGGCTGATGACCCTGCTCAGCGCCAATCCGGCGAAGATATTGGGCGTGAATGCCGGCAGCTTTGCGCCCGGCAGCGCCGCCGACCTGATCCTGGTCGATCCCGACGCGCCATGGATCGTCGATTCGGCGAAGATGGCGGCCTCCGCCGGCAACACGCCGTTCGACAAGGTACCGGTGCAGGGCCGCGCGCGCCGCATCATGAAAGGCGGGCAGTTTTTCTAGAGCCTGATCGTCGGAGGTGGAAGCGCTCGGCGCTTTCACCGATGGCGTGAATCAGGCTCTATTCCTTGAATCAAGGCCTAAGCGGACTGGCGTTGCAACTCGCCGGGCCGCCGCCCCTTGCGCTGCCGCTTGTCCGCATAGAGCCGCGTGTCGGCGACATGCAGGACGGCGGCGGCCTCCGCCCCGTCCTGCGGGAAGCTGGCGATGCCGAAACTGCTGCCGACCGACAGGCTGCGCCCCTGCCAGCCCACCGGCGCGGCGATCGCCTGCCGGATGCCCGGCATGCGCCGATGCAGGGCGTCGACATCGGTTTCCGCATCATGGAGCAGCGCAAATTCGTCGCCGCCCAGCCGCGCAATGCTCACCGCGTCCGGCATCAAGGCCCGCAACCGACCGCCCAAGGATGTCAGCAGCATATCCCCTGCCTGATGGCCATGCTGATCGTTGCACTGTTTGAAGCCGTCAAGATCGGCGAGCAGCACGCTGAAGGCCGCGCCCCGCTCCACCCGTTCTTCGATCGCGCGCATGAAGCTCAGCCGGTTGTCGAGCCCGGTCAGCGCATCGGTGCCGGCCAGCCGTGCAAGGTCACGCTGCGACACCAGCATCGCTACCGTCTCGCGAAACTTGCCCAGCACCAGATTGGCCTGCATCACCGTGACGATCGCCATCATCACCGCCATCGCCCGCACGCCCAGATTGTCATAGAGCGCCATCTTCACCAGGATCGGCAACACCGCCGCGCCCATCGCCCCGATCGCGGCGCGCGGCACGCTGAGCAGGGTCGTCGCCGCAACCAGCGCGCCGATGCCAATGAACACCGGCGCCACCATGCAATAATAGATTTCGGTTTCGGTGAAGGCGTTGACCGCCCACAGCCCCGCCACCAGTCCAGCCCCGGTCGCGACATGCGCGACCCGCTTCAGGCTGCGCGCCTGCACCCTGGCGTCGGTCGCGATCGGCACGCCGCGCCAGCGCAGCAGGGATATCGCACAGGCCAGGAAGATCAGCGCAGGCGGCGTCACCTGTTGCCACAAGGGCAGATCGCCCATCACCGCGAGCGCCATCGCGACGGCATTGGCCATGATCAGCAGGCACAAAAGCGGCAGCGCCTGATGGAAACGGCGATATTGGGTATCCAGCACAGCCTCGCGCGCGCTGTCCGGCACCGGTGCCGTGAACGGGCCGTCCCAGCCCTTCAGCCGCTGTTGCCAGCGCTTTTCCGCCACTTGTCCGCTCCCTGCCGCCTCGCTGCGAGCGGCCGTTGGTAGCGAAAGGAGGTTAATCCTCCAACAACGGGAAACCCTAACCGGGGAAAACCATGAGGGAGGCGAATCAGGGAACCCTATCGCCGTTCAGGCGCTACCCCTGTTCAGCAGGGGATAATCATGACCGAAACGATCGCCCAGCAGGTGCATGTCGATGCGCCATGGAAAATCCCGCCGCGTGCCTGGTGGGAGATATTGAAGCGCGTCTATGCCGCCATGTCGGCCAATCATCTGGGCCTGCTGTCCGCCGGCGTCGCTTATTATGCCTTCCTGTCGATCGCCCCGCTGCTGGCCGCCGTCGTCCTCACCTATGGTCTGGTCGGCGACCCGCAGATCGTCGCTCGCCACATGCAGGCGATCATCACCGTCGTGCCCGCCGATGCCGCCCAGCTGATCAACGACCAGTTGCTGGGGATGGTCAGCGCACGCAAGCCCGCGATCGGCTTCGGCCTGTTCCTGGCGCTGGGCCTGGCGGTCTATGGCGCGACCCGCGCCGCCTCCGCGATCATGGAGGCGCTCAACATCGTCTATGCGCAGAAGGAAGGCCGCAACATCTTCGCCTTCTATCGCGTGTCGATGGGAATCACCTTTTCCGCCGTGCTGGTCGTAGTCGCCGGCGTCGTGACCGCGACGATCATCGGCCTGCTCCAGAAATTGCTGACCAACTGGGGACCGGGCGTGCTGTTCGCGATCAAGGCGACGACCTGGATCTGCGCCGGCCTGCTCGCCAGCAGCATCTTCGGCCTGATCTACCGCTTCGGCCCGCATCGCCGCCGGGTGCAATGGCAATGGCTGACCGTGGGATCGATCGCCGCGACGCTGTTCTGGCTGGTGGCGACGCTGGCCGTCTCCTTCTACGTCTCGACCTTCGGCGATTATAACAAGACCTACGGTTCGCTCGCGGCCGTGGTGATCCTGCAGCTCTGGCTGTTCGTCTCCGCCTATATCGTGCTGCTGGGCGCCCAGATCAACGCGGAGGCGGAGCGTCAGACCAGCGCGCATATTCTTGTTGAAGAAGTTGCATAAAGTCGCTTGCCCTCCCCGATAGGCCACGCTAAAGCGCCCTCCTTCGCTGGCTCGGGCCAGTGCAGGAGTGTAGCTCAGTTGGTAGAGCGTCGGTCTCCAAAACCGAATGCCGTGGGTTCGAGTCCCTCCACTCCTGCCAAGCGAACTAGCCGCGAACCTTGAACAATCACGGGTTCGCGGCTAAGTGCGCTTAGCGAAGCATCGGTCGCGAAGCGCGACTGCCTCCCCCGACACCGACTTATCGCGGGAAACGGGAGGGCGGACCGCCGTTTCGCGCTTTGGTATTGATTTTGAAGGTGAGCTGACAGCGCGATGGCGAAGACTTCTCCGAGCGAATTCGTCAATCAGGTGCAGACCGAAGCGAAGAAGATCGTTTGGCCGACCGGCCGTGAAACGATCATGACCGCAATCATGGTCGTCATCATGACCTCATTGCTGGGCATCTTCTTCTTCGGTATCGACACCTTCTTCGGTGCGATCGTCCAGTGGCTGCTGAGCCTCGCATCGGGTCGTTGAACGCTAGGCGTTCAAAAGGGAGTTTAAGACGGTAACATGGCGCGCTGGTACATCATCCACGCCTATTCGGGCTTCGAGAACAAGGTCAAGGAATCGATCCTGACCGAGGCCGAGCGCATGGGCCTGTCGCAACTGGTCGAGCAGGTCGAGGTTCCGACCGAGACCGTGACCGAAGTGAAGCGCGGCAAGAAGGTCCAGGTCGAACGCAAGTTCATGCCGGGCTATGTCCTTGCCAAGCTGGCGATGAACGACGACGTCTATCACCTCGTCAAGAATACGCCCAAGGTCACCGGTTTCCTGGGTTCGTCGGGCAAGCCACAGGCGATCAGCGAGAGCGAAGCCGCCCGCTATTTCGGCGCCCAGAAGGAAGCCGCCGCCGCCCCGAAGCACAAGGTCAATGTCGATTACGAAATCGGCGACAGCGTCAAGGTGCTGGACGGCCCCTTCGCCAGCTTCAACGGCGTGGTCGAGGAACTGGATTTCGAAAAGAACCGGGTCAAGGTGTCGGTGTCGATCTTCGGTCGCGCCACCCCGGTGGAACTGGACTTCGAACAGGTCGAACTGTCGAAGTAACCAGCCGCCGCAAGGCTGTTCAAAAGGGTCGCCCGCTTTTCAGCCGGCGGCCCTTTTTGTTGGGGAAGCCCTGCGCTTTCGGCCGAATCGACCGAATGACAGACTCCCCCTTCCCTTTGGACAAGAAGGTCGCTATAGGGCCGCGCTTCCATGCCTCCCCACGGGGCGGCTGGACATGTGCGGGAGGTTCCCCTTGCGGGAGCCGCTAGACCGCTAAACTTGAACCGGTGAATCTGTCCGCAGATTTACCAGCTATAGAGTGAGTGAAAATGGCCAAGAAGATTACGGGCTATATCAAGCTCCAGGTGCCCGCCGGAGCCGCCAACCCCTCGCCGCCGATCGGCCCTGCCCTGGGTCAGCGCGGCGTGAACATCATGGAATTCTGCAAGGCGTTCAACGCCTCGACGGAAAAGATGGACAAGGGCACCCCGCTGCCGACCATCATCACCGTCTATGCGGACCGTTCGTTCACCTTCGTGACGAAGCAGCCGCCGGCCACCTATCTGATCAAGAAGGCCGTCAACCTGAAGTCGGGCTCGAAGGAGCCGGGCAAGGTCGTCGCTGGCAAGATCACCCGCGCCCAGCTCGCCGAAATCGCCCAGGCGAAGATGGCTGACCTGAACGCGAACGACATCGACGCTGCAACGAAGATCATCGAAGGTTCCGCTCGCGCGATGGGCCTCGAAGTGGTGGAGGGCTAAGACCATGGCAAAGCTGACCAAGAAGGCAAAGGCCCTGGCGACCGCGATCGACCGCGAAAAGCTGCACGGCGTTGACGAAGCGCTGGGCCTGATCAAGACCCACGCCACCGCCAAGTTCGACGAAAGCGTCGAAATCGCGATCAACCTGGGCGTTGACCCGCGTCACGCCGACCAGATGGTCCGTGGCGTCGTCACCCTGCCCGCCGGCACCGGCAAGGACGTTCGCGTCGCCGTGTTCGCCCGCAACGACAAGGCCCAGCAGGCGCTCGACGCCGGTGCCGACATCGTGGGCGCCGAAGACCTGCTCGAATCGATCCAGGCCGGCAACATCGACTTCCAGCGCGTCATCGCCACCCCCGACATGATGGGTCTGGTGGGTCGCCTGGGTAAGGTTCTGGGCCCCAAGGGCCTGATGCCGAACCCGAAGCTGGGCACCGTCACGCCGAACGTCGCCGAAGCCGTGAAGGCCGCCAAGGGTGGTCAGATCGAATTCCGCGTCGAAAAGGCCGGCATCATCCACGCTGGCCTCGGCAAGTCGAGCTTCTCGGCTGAAGACCTGCGCAAGAATTTCGACGCGTTCGTCGACGCGATCGTCAAGGCGAAGCCCTCGGGCTCGAAGGGCAAGTATGTCCGCAAGATCGCCCTGTCGTCGTCGATGGGTCCGGGCGTGAAGGTCGACGTGGCCGAAGTCGCCTCGATCTGATCCCGCTGGGATAAGAATTAAAGGGGCCGCCTTCCCTCCTTGCGGGGGAAGGCGGCCTTCTTATTTTATAGGACCAGCCGCTCGTTCAAGAAGCGGCCCGAGGGCCACAAGGCCGGGCAAAGGGGCATTCGCCGCCTGCGCCATAGGGGGACACCCCTCCACCGTCGGCGATGTCGACGGTCCCCCTCCCCCGACAAGGGGAGGATTTTGGAACCAGGGACGCGACCTACCCCTGGGCTCTCCACGGCGGGAGCATGGCAGGTCTTCACGTATCCGTCGGGAATGGCGGGTCGCTTTACCGATGGAAAACGAAAAAATGTCTTTTGAACATCTCCCCTCCATGCTCGCCCAGGCGCTGACCACCAAGGGCTATGAAAGCCTGACCCCGGTCCAGTCCGAAGTGACGCAGGACGAAGCGCAGGGCCGCGACCTGCTGGTGTCGGCACAGACCGGCTCGGGCAAGACCGTCGCCTTCGGCCTGGCCATGGCCGCCGAACTGCTGACCGGCGGCGACAAGCTGCCCGTCGCCGGCCTGCCGCTGGCGCTGGTGATCGCGCCGACGCGCGAACTGGCGTTGCAGGTCAGCCGTGAGCTGGAATGGCTCTATGGCGCCGCCCGCGCCCGCATCGCCACCTGCGTCGGTGGCATGGACGCCGCCAAGGAACGCCGCGCGCTCAGCCATGGCGCCCATATCGTCGTCGGCACCCCCGGCCGCCTGCGCGACCATCTGGAACGCGGCGCGCTGGACCTGTCGGGAATGCGCACCGTCGTCCTCGACGAAGCGGACGAAATGCTCGACATGGGCTTCCGCGAGGATCTGGAAGGCATTCTTGACAGCGCGCCGGAAGATCGCCGCACCCTGCTCTTTTCGGCCACCATGCCCAAGCCGATCGTCGCGATGGCCAAGCGCTATCAGTCGGACGCGCTGCGCATCTCGACCGTGGGCGAAGAACGCGGCCATGGCGACATCAGCTACCAGGCCGTCACCGTCGCCCCGTCGGACATCGAGAATGCGGTGGTCAACCTGCTGCGCTATCATGAAGCCGAAACCGCGATCCTGTTCTGCGCCACGCGCGACAATGTCCGCCACCTGCATAGCAGCCTGACCGAGCGTGGCTTCGCCGCCGTGGCGCTGTCGGGCGAGCATAGCCAGAATGAGCGCAACCACGCGCTCCAGGCGCTGCGCGACAAGCGCGCCCGCGTCTGCGTCGCCACCGACGTCGCCGCGCGCGGCATCGATCTGCCCAGCCTGACGCTGGTGGTCCATGTCGAACTGCCGCGCGACGCAGAGACGATGCAGCACCGTTCGGGCCGCACCGGTCGCGCCGGCAAGAAGGGCACCGCCGTCCTGATCGTCCCCTATCCGCGTCGCCGCCGTGTCGAATCGATGCTGCGTGGCGCCAAGATCCCCGTCGAATGGGGCACCCCGCCCAGCAAGGAAGCGATCCTGGAACAGGACAATGCCCGCCTGCGCTCGACCCTGATGGAAAAGGCCGAGCTGGACGAGGCCGACTGGGCGCTGGGCGCCGAGCTGCTGGCGGAAAAGTCGGCCAAGGAAATCGCCGCGATGCTGGTGAAGAGCGCCCGCGCCTCACTGCCCGCGCCCGAGGAACTGCTGGACCGCAGCGAAGCCCCGCCGCGCCAGGAAGGGCCGCGTCCGGGCTTCGAGGACACCCAGTGGTTCCGCATGGACATCGGCCGTCGCCAGAATGCCGATCCGCGCTGGATCCTGCCCCTGATCTGCCGCCGCGGCCATGTGTCGCGCGGCGACATCGGCGCGATCCGTATCACCACCAACGAAACCATGTTCGAAATCCCGCGCGCGATCGCCAGCCGCTTCATGTCGGCCGTCAAGCGCTCGGGCGAGGCCAATGACGAGGGCGCCGACGTGGCGTTCGAGATGATCGACGGCGCCCCGCGCGAGCAGGCCCGCGACAATCGCCGCCAGGGCAATCGCTCGAACGACCGTGGCCCGCGTCCGGCCGGTTACGCCCCCCGCCCCTTCAAGGGCGGACCCAAGCGCCCCGGCGGCCCGCGCAAGCCGCGCGGCTAAGGCCGGCGACATGACGTCCTAAAAAAGGGCGGTGAACGATCGATCATCGTTCACCGCCCTTTTTCTTTGTCCCTCAGCCGACGCCGCAAAGCTGCAACATGCGCCCGGCCAGTTCGCGTTCGCCCATGACGACATGGCGCACGCCCAGCGCTTCGAGATGCGCGACCTCGGCATCGCTATGGGCGCGGGCGATCACCTGCAAATTGGGGTTGAGATGGCGGGCATGCTCGTTGATCGCGCCGCCCTCGAACCCTTCGGGCACGGCGATCAGCAGATAGCGCGCCTCGCATATGCCTGCAGCCAGCAGGTGCCGGTCCTCCAGCGCATTGCCGCGCACCACCGACAGTCCGGCCTCTTCCGCTTCCTCGACCCGTTCGGGATCGCCCTCGATCACCACGAACTGGACATGACGCTCGGCCAGACGCTTGGCGATCAGCTTGCCGACCCGGCCATAGCCGACCAGGATGACATGGCCGAGGCGCGGCTGATCGGTCGCGGTGTCGGCCTGCGTCTCATCCTCCTCCTTCTTGTGATCGCGCACGATCAGCGAGAAGAGGATCGGGTTGATGAAGATCGACACGATCGCACCGGCAAGGATCAGATCGCGCGCCTCAGCCGGCAGGACGCCCAGCCCCGCCCCCAGCGACGCCAGGATGAAGGAAAATTCGCCGATCTGCGCCAGGCTGGCGGCGATCGTCAGCGCCGTGACATTGAGATGGCCAAAGGCACGAACGATGCCCCAGGCGGCGATCGACTTGCCCACCACGATGATGAGCACGGTCGCCAGCAGCGGCAGCGGCTGTTCCACCACCACCGCCGGATTGAACAACATGCCGACCGACACGAAGAACAGCACCGCAAAGGCGTCGCGCAGCGGCAGCGTCTCCTCGGTCGCGCGACGGCTGAGCGGGGTTTCGCCCAGGATCATGCCGGCAAAGAAGGCGCCCAGCGCAAAGGACACGTCGAACACGATCGCGGCACCGAAAGCGACACCCAGCGCAATCGCCAGCACGGCGAGGCGGAACAGTTCGCGCGATCCGCTATGCACGACCCAGTGCAGCGCCCAGGGGATCAGCCGGCGTCCCACGACCAGCATCAGCACGACGAAGCCAACGACCTTGAGCAAGGTGCCGACCAGCGGCGCAATCAGCGCGCTTGCCCCGCCGCCCGCATCGGCGTTGTTCATCACCCCCGCCAGCGCGGGCAGCAGGACGAGGGCAAGGACCATCACCAGATCCTCCACGATCAGCCAGCCGACCGCGATGCGACCCCGCCGCGTTTCCACCAGGTCCGCCCCCTGCAACGCACGCAGCAGCACGACCGTGCTGGCGACCGACAAAGCGAGGCCAAAGACCAGCCCGCCCATCAGCGGCCAGCCCATCAGATAGCCAAGGCCCATGCCGAGCAGGGTCGCGACCGCGATCTGCACGATTGCGCCGGGCACGGCGATCGCTTTGACCGACAACAAATCCTTGAGCGAGAAATGCAGGCCGACGCCGAACATCAGCAATATGACGCCGATTTCCGACAGTTCATTGGCGAGGCCACTGTCGGCGACGAAGCCGGGGGTGAAGGGGCCGACCATGATGCCGGCAACCAGATAGCCGACCAGCGGCGATAATTTCAGGCGATGGGCGATGGCACCCATGATGAAGGCCACGACGAGGCCGGCAACGATCGTCCCGATAAGGGGCGTGTGGTGGGGCATGAAATTCCTTCCCTGTCCGCCGGCAGCAGGCCTTCATCCTGCCGCCGGCGCGGAACATTGTCTATTATTCGACGATGCCGAGCATCGCGATCGAGAGCAGGGCGCCGGCGGCGCCGAGCCCTGCCATGACGACAGGCATGAACCAGCCGGGCGGATTGCGCCGGCCACCGCGCATCTTTCTTTTGCGGGGCATGATCTCAATTCCTTCTGTCTGACGGACACCCGCCATGGCGGGCGGGAAAAATGTCAGAGGAAGGCGGGCGGCGCGCGGGCGCGACGACTCCGCGCGCGAAGATGGCTGTAGCGGCCTGCCGGCAGCGGCAGGGGCGCGTCGGGCGCCAGACGGCGCCAGGAGAGCATGAGGGCGAGCGCCGCCGCCAGCAGCCAGGGCAAGGCCACCCCATCCCCATCAGGGCGGGGCGCGCGGGCGAGATGCGGCGCGGGCAGCGAGCGCGCCTTGAGCACCACGCCGGTCGTGGCGGAACTGAAGGCGGAGCCATTGAGCTTGCTGGAAGGCGGGCCGTCCGGCGCGATCGCACACAGAAGCGCGACCAGGATCGCAGCCCACAGCGATGCGATGAAGGGCAGCCTGCCCTTGCCGGTCGCATCCTGGGGATGTAATCTGCTCATCGGCGCTTATATTCCCTTCCATCACCGATGTAGGAAGACTAAGAGCCAAAAACCAGCCCACAAGCTGGGCCCATGGCGGTTGACAGAATCGAGTCATTCCACTACCGGGCCACATTCCCGCGCGGGTCGAACAGGCTTTTTGTCCTCGACGATCTGCGTAAAGCAGATTTGAACGAGAAGAGACCAAGCCATGTTCGCTATCGTGCGCACGGGCGGCAAGCAGTATCGCGTCGCCGCCGGAGATAAGATCGTCGTTGAAAAGCTCGCTGGCGAAGCCGGCGACAAGGTCACGCTGGACGACGTCCTGCTGGCCGGCGAAGGCGGCGACCTGAAGGACGCAGCCAAGCTGACCGTCGCAGCCGAAATCATTGCGCAGGCGAAGGGCGAAAAGGTCATCGTCTTCAAGAAGCGTCGTCGTCACAACTATCGCCGCAAGAACGGTCACCGCCAGAATCACACGATCCTCAAGATCGTGTCGATCGCCTGAGCGCAGCTTAGATAAGGAGTTTAGGTCATGGCACATAAGAAAGCTGGCGGTTCGTCGCGTAACGGTCGCGATTCTGAGTCGAAGCGCCTTGGCGTGAAGAAGTTCGGCGGTCAGGAAGTGATCGGCGGCAACATCATCATTCGCCAGCGCGGCACCCGCGTATATCCCGGCCGTAACGTCGGCATGGGCAAGGATCACACCCTCTTCGCCCTGGGCGAAGGTCGCGTCGTGTTCCACGACGGCAAGCTCGGCCGCAAATATGTATCGGTCGACGCGGTAGCCGCGGCAGCCGAATAACGGACGATCGATGACGGGTCGTCCTTCGCAAAAGGGACGTCCCGCCTGATCGGTTATGCACATAAGTGCGCCGATCGGGATCGAGGGAAAAAAGGGCGCCCCTTCACAGGGAGCGCCCTTTTTCCGTTCTGACGAACATCACCGGGCACTCCTCCCGATTTCCCTCAAACCTCTGGAACTACTGACCTTCTCGCGCGTCGTGCGGGCGGGGCTCAGCCAGAGAAGACCGTCGTCAAGCCGTCATGATTGGCAGCTATTGGCGCGCACGAAGAGGAGAGACGTGAATGTTCGCCCGTACCCCCCGCCTGCTGCTGCGGCCAGGCTGGATGGAAGATGCCCCCGCCCTGGCCCAGGCCATCGGCAATGACGCGGTCCTGCGCAATCTGAGCCGCGCACCCGCCCCCTATGGCCTGGCCGATGCCGAAGCCTTCCTGGCGCTGCCGCAGGATTCGCGCATGCCGCGCCTGCTGGCCTTCACCCGCACCCAGGGCGCGCCGCGCCTGGTGGGCGGCTGCGGCATCCATGAGGCCGAGGATGGCACGCCGGAACTGGGCTACTGGATCGCCCGCCCCTATTGGGGCCTGGGCTTCGCCACGGAGGCGGCCCGCGCCGTCATGAGCATCGCCCGCGCGCATAATTTGCCGGCAGTCCGCGCCGTTCATTTCGCCGACAATCGCGCGTCGGGCCATGTCCTGCGCAAGATCGGCTTCCGCGCCAATGGCACGATCGAGCGGCGCTACAGCCCCGCCCGCGGGGCCGAGGCCGACTGCCTGGTCTTCGACGAGGGCGAGGCCGCCCGCATGAGCGTGGACTTTGCCCTGGACTTATATGGCGACGCGCTGCCAGCGCTTGCCGCTTGACTGATGTACGCGGGCGCCGATCAGGGCGCCCGCGTCTCACCTCTGACAGGGCCGATCAAAGACACGGGTCGGCGCGCCATGGAAATCGACTTCGGCGAGCGCGGCAAAGCCCAGTTTCTCCGCCACCTTGATCGACCCGCCATTGTCGGGCGCAATGATGCAGCGGATCGACGGCGCATCCAGATGCGCATCGGTCCAGGCAAAGATCGCCGCCATCGCCTCGGTCGCGATGCCGCGCCCCCAGGCGGCCGGCCCCAGCACCCAGCCCGCTTCCGGCACGCCGTCCAGTTCGGCCAGGCCCCGCGCCGCGCTCAGCAACCCCGCCTCGCCCAGCAATTCGCCATTGGCGCGATCCTCGATCGCCCACATGCCATAGCCGAGCAGCGCCCACATGCCGGCATAGCGCAGGATGCGGAACCACACCGCCTGCGCATCGAGCGCCGCGCCGCCGATGAAGCGCACCACGTCGGGATCGGCCCATAGCGCCTGGCAGGCGGGATAATCCTCCACCCGATGCGGGCGCAGGATCAGGCGGTCGGTGGTGAGGATCGGTGCAGTGGTCATCGCCAATCTATGGGCGGCCGCGCAGGGGCCGGTCAAGCGACCCCGCACATGGCTATGGCCTTCCCCCGGTCCCTGTGTCATGGGCAAGACACGTTGCCCGAACCAATCCCCCTCAAGCGCTCGCGCCTCAGCCCCGACGAAAGTCGCCTGATTGCGCTGGAAGCCGCCCGCGACCTGCTGCTGGAAGCAGGGCCACAGGCCGTCACACTGAAGGCGGTGGGCAATCGCATCGGCCGCACCCACGCCAATCTGCTCCATCATTTCGGATCGGCCGCCGGCCTGCAGAAGGCGCTCGCCGGCTATCTGGCCGACGCCATCACCGCCACGATCGGCGACGCGGTAAACGCCGCCCGGCGCGGCGAGGTCGAACCCCGGCGGATCGTCGACATGACCTTCGACGCGTTCGACGCGGGCGGCGCCGGCGCGCTGGCCAGCTGGATGCTGGCGTCGGGCAATGAGGATGCGCTCGACCCGGTGGTGGACGCGATTCACCGGCTGGTCGACAAGCTGGCGGCGACGGCGCTGCGCCCGCAACTGGCCGAGGTGATCCGCGACAATACGTTGATGCTGGTCCTGCTGGCGCTGGGCGATTCGCAGATGGGCGGCCCGATGGCCGCCGCACTGGGCCTCAACCGCGAGAAAGCCCGCGAACTGGCGGCCCGCAGCCTGGTCTCCGCCCTGACCGAAGAAGCCCGGTTGACGGCGACGGCGAAAGTGTCGCAAGCTAAGGTTTAATTTTGCCCAAGAAGACGCTATGGGCGCGCCATGCATTTTCTCGATCAAGCAAAAATCTATATCAAGTCCGGCTGGGGCGGTCCCGGCGCGGTCAGCTTTCGGCGTGAAAAATATGTCGAATATGGCGGCCCGGACGGCGGCAATGGCGGCAAGGGCGGCGACATCATCTTCGAGGCCGTGGCCGGCCTCAACACGCTGATCGACTTCCGCTACACCCAGCATTTCAAGGCGCAGCGCGGCATGCCCGGCATGGGCAAGAACCGCTATGGCGCCGGCGGCAACGACCTGGTCGTCAAGGTGCCGGTCGGCACCCAGATCCTGTCCGATCCCCAGCCGATCGAGGGGACCGAGGACGAAGACGGCTATCCCGAATATGAGGAACAGGAAATCCTGGCCGACTTCACCGAGGTCGGGCAGCGTGTGAGCTTCCTGCGCGGCGGCGATGGCGGCCGCGGCAACCTGTCCTACAAGACCAGCACCAACCGGGCGCCGCGCCAGCATGGCACCGGCTGGCCGGGCCAGGAAATGTGGGTCTGGCTGCGGCTGAAGCTGCTGGCCGATGTCGGCCTGGTCGGCATGCCGAACGCCGGCAAGTCGACCCTGATCAACCAGGTGACGAACACCAAGGCGAAGGTCGGCGCCTATGCCTTCACCACCACCAAGCCGCAGCTTGGCGTGGTGCTGCACCGTGATCGCGAATTCGTGCTGGCCGATATTCCCGGCCTGATCGCGGGCGCGGCCGAGGGCGCGGGCATCGGCGACCGGTTCCTGGGCCATATCGAGCGCTGCCGCGTGCTGCTGCACCTGATCGACGCGACCGGCGACGATCCGGTCGAAGCCTTCCGCATCGTCACCGACGAACTCGCCGCCTATGGCGGGGGGCTGGACGAAAAGCCGCAGATCGTGGTGCTCAACAAGGGCGACCTGCTGGGCCAGGAACTGATGGAAGACATTGCCGAGCAGCTGCGCGAGCAGGCCGGCGTGGAAGATGTCTTCATCATCTCCGGCGCGACCGGCGAAGGCGTCACCCCGTTGCTCGACGCCGTGCTGGAAATGCTCGACGAGGATCGTGAAGAGGACGACGCCGACGACAGCGACGGCGAAGCCACCTGGTCGCCGATCTGAACGGATCACCCCGCCCTCCTATTCAGTAGCGATCATGACCGACACTCTGTCCGGCTTTCCCCCTGCCCTGGTCCGCCGCCTGGTCATCAAGATCGGGTCGGCGCTGCTGGTCGATCCGGCCGGGGAAGTACGCGTCGACTGGCTGCGCACGCTGGTGGCCGATGTCGCCGCACGCAAGGCGGCCGGGCAACAGGTCATCATCGTGTCGTCGGGCGCGATCGCGCTGGGCGCGCGCCGGCTGAAACTGCCCAAGGGCGGGCGCGGCAGCCTGGAGGATGCGCAGGCGGCGGCCGCCACCGGCCAGATCGCCCTGTCGCAATGCTGGGCCAGCCTGCTGCATGAAAAGGGCATCACCGCCGCGCAGATGCTGGTGACGCTCGACGATCTGGAGCATCGCCGCCGCTATCTCAACGCCTCGGCCACGCTGGAGCGGCTGATGGCGCTCGACGTCGTGCCGGTGGTGAACGAGAATGACAGCGTCGCCACGGCGGAGATCCGCTTTGGCGACAATGATCGCCTTGCGGCGCGCATCGGACAGGCGGCACGGGCCGACGCGGTTGTGCTGCTGTCGGACGTGGACGGGCTTTACACCGCCAACCCGCACGCCGATGCGGATGCCATGCTGATCGAGAGGATAGAGCGCATCGACGCGCGCATTGCCGCCATGGCCGACACCGGTTCGGCTTCGGGCATGGGATCGGGCGGCATGGTGTCGAAAATCCAGGCGGCCCAGATCGCCACCGGCGCCGGCGCCCATCTCGCCATCATTTCGGGCAAGGTCGACGCCCCGCTCAGCCATTGGGCCAATGGCGGCCGTGGCTCGATCTTCCTGGCCGCCGAAAGCCAGGGCGCGCGCAAGGGCTGGCTCTCGGGCCGCCTCACCGTGCTCGGCCGGATCATCGTCGATGCCGGCGCCGAAGCCGCTCTGGGCAAGGGCAACAGCCTGTTGCCGGCCGGCGTCGCGCGGGTCGAGGGTGTGTTCGCGCGCGGCGACGTGGTCGACATTCTCAATCAGGATGGCCGGGTGATCGCCCGTGGCCTGACCGAATATGACAGCGAGGCTGCCGCGAAGATCGCCGGCCGCCGCAGCGAGGACATTCCCGCCCTGCTCGGCGAAATGTCCCGCACCGTGCTGGTCCATCGCGACCATATGGCGATGGTCTGACCTATTATGTCCCTTAGAATTGCCATGACCGGCGCGACGGGTTTCGTCGGCGCCGAAACGCTCGATCAGGCGCTGGCCGCCGGTCTTCAGGTCAACGCCCTCACCCGCCGGGCGCAGCCACCCCGCGCCCATCTCAAATGGGTGCCCGGCTCGCTCGACGATACCGCCGCGCTCGACACCTTGGTGCGCGACGCCGATGCCGTGATCCATATCGCGGGCGTGGTGAACGCGCCCGACCGCGAGGGGTTCGAGGCGGGCAATGCCCGCGGCACGATGGCGGTGGTCGACGCCATGCGCAAACGCGGCGTGCGCCGGCTCGTCCATGTCTCCTCGCTCGCCGCGCGCGAGCCGGGCATGTCGGACTATGGCTGGTCGAAGGAACTGGCCGAACGCCATGTGAAGGCCAGCGGCCTCGACTGGACGATCGTGCGCCCGCCCGCCATCTATGGCCCCAATGACCAGGAAATGCTGGAACTGTTCCGCATGGCCAAGCGCGGCATCATGCTGCTGCCGCCCGGCGGCCGGCTGTCGGTGATCCATGTCGCCGATCTGTCCCGCCTGCTGCTGACGCTCGCCTGCGAAAAGGAACAGAGCCAAACCCGCACCTATGAGGCGGACGATGCGACGCCCGGCGGCTGGGACCATCAGGAATTCGGCCAGGCGATCGGCCGGGCGGTGGGTCGCAATGTCCGCACCTTCGCGACGCCGCAATGGCTGCTGGCGACCGCCGCCCGGCTCGACCGGCTGGTGCGTGGTCGGAACGCGAAGCTGACCCCCGACCGGGTCGATTATTTCTGCCACCCCGACTGGGTCGTCGCCAAGCGCAAGCAGCCGCCCAAGCGGCTGTGGACGCCGCAGATCCCGACCGAGGAAGGGCTCAAGGCCACGGTCGAAGCCTATCGCGCCAAGGGCTGGCTGTAGCCCGCCCAAGGACACAAGTCCGCGCGGGTCACGACCGAAGTTCACAGTGTAAACGGCCTTTTCGGGGCATTTGCACCTGCTTCGCCCCCATGATGCACCGCCCACGCGCCGGTAACGCGCCATGGCAGGTTCGGCAGACGCGCCCGGCGCGCGCCGACAAGGCCCCACCCGCGCACCTGCACAGCGACAACGACGCACCGGTCGCGCGCCTGTTGCATGGATAGCGGAGGCAGAATGAGCGGCAGCGTCATGCCCCAGCTTAGAACAGGGGCAGAGCTGTAGGACAGCGGCATGCGGGATTGACGGATCGAGTTTCGATCATATCCCGTCGTTGCGAGCGGAGCGAAACAAAGACGATGTCAGGCTTTGACGGCTGACGACCATCTTTGGTCACTCCGCGAGATCATCTGCATCCCTGATACCGGTCATTCGCTATCGATGCCCAAGGCTTCGGGCAAGTTCGATACAAACGCGATTTGGTCAGGATAGCTTCCCGCCAACGATCGCATCTCAAACGCCAATGAAGCCCTTGCCTCGGCAGACGACTGTTGGAGGTTCACTGCCAACTGCTCCATTGCAGAAACAGCCGCGTCGGGATCAACGATGTTTCCATCCGAGAACTCGAAAAACAACGAAACTTCAACCAGAGCTTTTGCGATGTGCGGATCGATCATAAAGCCTCTCAGCTGTGCTTTCGCGAGCGAGCCATGTTATCGCACCAACGCCTGCGAGCAAAATGTCCGCAAGGGGCGATGTTGCTGAATACTGCAACTAGTCAAGGTCAGCTATAGCCGGATATCTCCGCCAAAGCTGACTGTCCGCTCCCCACCCGAAGTTGCCATTCCCGCGTAGGCGGGAATCCATCCCCTGACCTTGCATCTGGTCCGACGCTGGGGAGATGGATCCCCGCCTGCGCGGGGATGACGGTGGAAAACAGGCCGTTGCTTAGCCACCCACCTCCGCCCCCTTCCCGCTTTCGGACAGGGGGTGGGACATTCCGCCTCTCGACAAGGCGGCCTGGCTTTGCGATCCCTATCCCCATGAGGGAGAAGGAATTACGCCTCGCGCTCGTCTGTTATGGCGGGATCAGCCTGGCCGTCTACATGCACGGCATCACCAAGGAAATCTGGCACCTGACGCGGGCGAGCCGGGCCTTTCATGACGGGGTGGCGCCGCAGGGGGCGAGCGAGGCGATCTATCATCGGCTGCTCGCCGATATCGAGGCGGCGAGCGGCACGCGGCTGCGCATCCTGCCCGACATCATCGCCGGCGCCAGCGCGGGTGGCATCAACGGCATCTTCCTGGCCCAGGCAATCGAGACCGGCCAGTCTCTGGAACCGCTGACCGCGCTGTGGCTCGACAATGCCGATGTCGACGAACTGCTCGATCCCGATGCCCGCCCCGCCCGCGCGCTGACCAAATTCTGGGCGACGCCGCTGGTGTGGATGGCCGCGCGCCGCCCCGGTGACGCGGTCGAGCGCACCGTCGCCCCGGACACGCGCGAGGAGGTGCGGATGAAATTGTCGCGCTTCATCCGCTCGCGCTGGTTCGAGCCGCCCTTTGGCGGGGAAATATTCTCGACCATGCTGCTCGACGCGTTCGACGCGATGGCGGCGACACCGGCCGGGCCGTCGCTGCTGCCCGACGGCCATCCGCTCGACCTGTTCGTCACCGTCACCGATTTCGACGGTCATGTGCAGAGCCTGAGCCTCAACAGCCCGCCCCAGGTGATCGAGACCGAGCATCGGCTGTCGATCGGCTTTCGCGGCCGGGGCGGCAGTGCCAGCGGCTTTGCCGATCCGGCCGAACTGGTCTTTGCCGCGCGCGCCACCGCCAGCTTCCCCGGCGCCTTCCCGCCCTTCACCGTGCGCGAACTGGACCGGGTATTGAAGCGCCGCCACCGCGCCTGGCCCGGCCGCGACGCCTTCCTGGCGCGCGTGCTGCCCCGCCGGGCGGCACGGGGCGAGGCGGAGGACGCGGTGCTGATCGACGGATCGGTGCTGGCCAACGCCCCCTTCGCCCAGGCGATCGGCGCGCTCAAGAACCGGCCGTCGCGGCGCGAGGTCGACCGCCGCTTCGTCTATATCGATCCCAAGCCCGGCCACCGGTCGATCCACCTCAATCGCGAGGGCGAGGAGGAAGACGCGCCGATCGGCGAGAATGCGCCACTGCCGGGCTTTTTTCGCACCATCTTCGGCGCGCTGTCGGACATTCCGCGCGAACAGCCGATCCGCGACAATCTGGAGGCGATCGACCGCCATTCCGCCCGCATCCGTCGCATGGGCCGGATCATCCAGGCGCTGCGCCCCGGTATCGAGGCGGAAGTGGAGGGGGCGATCGGCCGCATGCTGTTCCTCGACCGGCCGACGCCGGCGCGCCTGTCGGCCTGGCGCGGCAAGGCGCAGCAGCGCGCCGCCGCCTCGGCCGGTTTCGCCTTCCCCGCTTATGCCCATCTCAAGCTGTCGGGCATCGTCGAGGATCTGGCCGCGCGTCTGTTCCAGTTGAGCGGCGAGGATGCGCCGATGATGCGCGAAGCCTATCGCCAGGCGATCTGGAAGCAGGTGCGCGCGATCGGCGCCGACCAGTTGACCGAGGATGCCGGCTCCGCCGCCGCGCCCGTCCTGTTCTTCCGCACCCATGACCTGGCTTTCCGCATCCGCCGCCTGCGCTTCCTGGCGCGGCGGCTGGCCGAGACGCTGGAACTGGAGGCCGATGCCGACAACGAAGCGGTGCAGGCGATGCACGACGCCATCTATCGCGCGCTCGCCCTCTACACCGAATGCGAGGGCAATGATTTCTACAATGATCATGTCCGCGCCGCTGCGGCGCAGGTGCCGACTGACGCCGGTGCCGCGCTGGAGGCGATGGCGCAGGCGCGTGACCTGCGTGCCCGCGACGAGGCAGCCGACATGCTGCTGGCCGAGGCGCTCGCCAACCTGCCCAAGGCGGGGCGCCGCACCATGTTGCTGGCCTATCTCGGTTTCCCCTTCTCCGACATCGCGACCTTACCGTTGCTTCAGGGTGACGCTGTCGATGAATATGATCCGATCAAGGTCGATCGGATTTCGCCCGAAGATTGCACCGCCATCCGCACCGGCGGCGCCAACGCCACGCTAAAAGGCATAGAATTCAACAATTTTGGCGCCTTCTTCAGCCGGGTCTATCGGGAGAATGACTATCTGTGGGGCAGGCTCCATGGGGTGGAGCGTCTGCTGGATATCGTAATTTCCGCAATTCCTGCCCCAACCCGTCTTCCCGAAGGGGCGTTGCGCAACTATAGGCGGGCGGCGTTTCTGGCGATCCTCGACGAGGAAGAGTCGCGCTTGCCGCATGTTGCGGATCTGATCGCCGGACTGCGGGAGGAAATCGGGTGAAGGGGCGTTTGAAGCTGTTTCCGATGATGCTGGCGCTGGTGCTCGTCACCGGCTGCAAGGGCTCGCCCGATGACAGCGCACAGGCCGCCCCGGTCAGCACGCCGCAGCAGGTGGCCGTTGCCGTCGTCCAGCCCGATCCACCACCACCCGCTCCCCCCGCCGTCCTGCCCTCGCGCCCGGCGCCGATCGTCACCGTCGGCCCGCCCGGCCCGACCAATTCGCTCGACCTGCCGCCGTCCAGCAACGCGGCCCAGCCCGCCCCCTTCCCGCGCGAAGTCACCGCCTTCATGGTCGACCGCGACAGCTGCGACCATTTTCGCGGCGAGGAACCCTATGATGCGGAACGGCGCGCCTATATCGAGGAAAGCGTGGCGGAACTCTGCTCCGGCACCGACGCGAAGCTCGCCTTGCTGCGCAAGCGCTACGAAAAGATGCCGGACGTCATCAGCGCGCTGAGCAGCTATGACGCCCGGATCGAGGGTGAGGAACCCTGAGGCCGCTTCAGGGTGAAGGCGGCGTTTCGAGCGACTGAAGCGCGTTCAGCCGGAACGCATAGATGCTGCCACGACCGCCAATCTGGCCATTTCCCCCAGCTTGGCCGGCACGTCCCGCTTTGCCATCATCGCCATCGCGCCCGCCGCTACACATGCCCGGCCGCGAACCATGCGATCCGTGCGATCCGCCTGCACCAGCGGCTCCCGCTCCGCCGCCTTTTCCAGCCGCTCCACCACTTGTCAGAATGTCACCCGCGGTAAAGATATCCGTCACCACGGGCAGGCCGATGACATAGACACGACCGCCATTGCCGCCATTTCCCCCTGCGCCGCCATTCCCGCCCGAACCACCGCGCCCACCATTGCCTCCATTGCCGGGGCCACTCTTGCAGATCTTCCAACTCGCTCGTCCGCCTCTACCATCCGCGCCGGCTCCGCCTTTGCCGCCCGAACCGCCGGCTCCCCCCGCGCCGCCCGGCACGCCTCGAAAATCAACGGCAATGCGCGCCTGGTTGATCTGCTCTGGTGTATTGATCGCCTCCAGCCGCCCAGCGACAATATAGATGTCGGGCACCGCGATCGTGCCACCGGGGCGGCCATCGGTGCCACTGCCGCCCTGACCACCCGGACCACCATTTGCACCCGTGCGCTTGCCCTTGCGCCCGCCAGCGCCGGTTGCGCCAGCTTGGCCCTTCGGTCCTGCCAGCAGCGCCATGTTGCGTTGAATGCTCAGCAAAGATTGTGGGTCTTCGATCCGCATCCGTCTGGCAAACAACAATACCCAGGGGTGTGCGCCGGTAAATTCGATCGTCGAATTTTTCTTGAAAACCATTTCCTTGGCAGCGACCGTCTGGCCCTTCACCTTTTCGACGCCCCGTATCTGCACCGTCTCCGTGGCCCAATAGGCCCGGCCGATCGCCGCGCGCACCTCCGGCGGCAGCGCGGCCAGATCGGCGGTCTCGATCGCCGCCCGCGCTTCGGCCATCGGTGCCGCCTCCTGCGCCTGCCCCGGCTGCGGCGCCATGACGCCCAGCAGCAACCATCCGATCCTCTTCATGACAGCCTCCGTCCACGCACCGGCCCCTGTGCCGGCGGCGTGATGAAGGCCCGGATCAGCGCCTCTTTTCAATTGGCTGGACCAGGCAAGATCATCCGCTTTGGAGCATCCTCAACGGATCATCCCGCTATCCGACCCCGCTGCATGATGACATTTCGATATCGTAACAAGGACATGGGCGAACGCGCACCCGCGCCCGCGCGCGCATGCCCTTGCGCCTATTCGGATCAGCTTGTGGTCAGGCGGCGACCGCCAGGCAGGCTTCCCTGATGTCGCGAGCCAGTTCGTCGACCCGCTCCACCTGCGCATCCCAGGCGAACATGAATCGCGCGCCGCCGCCGATGAAGGTGTAGAAACGCCAGCCACGCGCGCGCAGCGCGTCCAGCACCGGCGCGGGGGCCGACAGGAACAGCGCATTGGCCTCCACCGGGAAGATCGGGCTGACATCGGGCAGGTCGGCGATCGCCGCCGCCAGCCGGCGCGCGCAATCATTGCCGTGGCGGGCGTTGCGCAGCCAGGCGCCGCTTTCCAGCAGGCCGATCCACGGCGCCGACAGGAAACGCATCTTCGACGCCAGTTGCCCCGCCTGCTTGCAACGATAGTCGAAATCCTGCGCCAGCGCGCGATCGAAGAAGATCACCGCCTCGCCCACGGCCATGCCATTCTTGGTGCCGCCAAAGCAGAGCACGTCGACCCCCGCCTTCCAGCTGATCTCCGCCGGGTCACAGCCCAGGCTGGCGCAGGCATGGGCGAAGCGCGCGCCGTCCATATGCAGTTTCAGCCCCAGTTCGCGGCACACGGCAGAAATCGCGCGCACTTCATCGATCGTGTAGACCAGACCGGTCTCGGTCGGCTGGGTGATGGTGACGACGCGCGGCTTGGGGAAATGAATGTCGGAGCGGCTGGTTGCCAGTTGGCGGATCGCGTCGGGCGTCAGCTTGCCATCGACGGATGTTGCCGCGAGCAGCTTCGACCCGTTGGAGAAGAATTCGGGCGCGCCGCATTCGTCGGTCTCGACATGGGCGGCGGCCGAACAGATGACGCTATGATAGGATTGGCACAGCGCCGCGAGCGCCAGCGAATTGGCGGCCGTGCCGTTGAAGACGAAGAACACCTCCGCATCGCCGCCGAACAGGGTGCGGAAATTGTCGGCCGCGCGCTGCGTCCATTCATCCTCGCCATAGGCCGTCGCCGATCCGCTGTTCGCCGCGAGCATCGCATCGAGCGCCTCGGGGCAGGCTCCGGCATAATTGTCGCTGGCAAATTGCTGTGTGGAAATGGGCACGTCATGCTTCCGTCTGCTGGTGTGTGACCAAGCATCGGATCAACGTCGTCGTGGCTGCATGTCCCGTTGGATTGCCGGTCCGGCCACATCCCCCTCTTTCGAAAGGCACCACCTTGCTCGGGGAGCAGGTTGGTGTCGGACGTTGGCCCGACTCTTGATGTTGCCGGGGCGATTATCGGCCGGGCGATGCCGCGTCAAGCATCAGCGCAGCAGCGCCTCTATCCCCTTCGCCAGATCGATGTCCCGCTGCGACAGGCCGCCGGCATCATGGGTGGTGAGCGTGATTTCGACCCGATTATAGACGTTCGACCATTCGGGATGATGGTCGGCCTTTTCCGCCAGCAGCGCGACGCGCGTCATGAAGCCGAAGGCGGCGACGAAGTCGGGAAAGGTGAAGCTGCGCGCGATCCCGTCCGGTTCGGCGACCGCCGTCCATTCGGGCAAATCCGCCAGCGCGATCGCCCGTTCCGTTTCGTTCAGTCTGGCAAGCATTTCTCTATCCTGCGTTATTTCTTTCGCCTATGTGACAGCCATGCCTGACACTGGTCAATCGTTCCGCTTCGCCCCTACCCCACAGGAAATCGAGACACTCGCGCTGGAGGCCCTGAGCCGCCTGCCCGAGCCGTTCCGTTCCTATCTCTCCAATGTCGTGATGCTGGTCGAGGATTTCGCCGACGCCGATATCCTGAAGGAGATGGAGATTGACGATCCGTTCGGCCTGACCGGCCTCTATAGCGGCCGTCCCTTCGGGCAGGAGGCGCAGACCGGCGACCTGCCGCCGACCGTGCATCTTTTCCGCCGCCCGCTGCTCGACGAATGGGTCGAGACCGGCGTGCCGCTCGAAGCGCTCATCACCCATGTCGTGGTGCATGAGGTCGGCCATCATTTCGGCCTGTCGGACATCGACATGCATGTGCTGGAGGATATGGTCGCCCCATGAGCGGCGCGGCGCTGCGCCTGTCGGGCCTGGCCTGTCTGCGCGGCGGACGCCTGCTCTTTGCCGGCGTCGACCTGGTGCTGGCGGCCGGCGGCAGCGCCTTGCTGCACGGCGCCAACGGCATCGGCAAGTCGAGCCTGCTGCGCCAGTGCGCCGGACTGCTGCCCGTCTATGCCGGGACCATCGACCGCCAGGGCAGCGTCGCGCTGGCCGACGAGCGGCTGGCGCTCGACATGGAATTGCCGCTCCACCGCGCGCTCGGCTTCTGGGCACGGCTCGATCGGGTTGATGCGGCCGCGCTCGACCGCGCGCTCCACGCCATGGCGCTCGCCCCCTTGCGCGACGTGCCCGTGCGCATGCTTTCCACCGGCCAGCGCAAGCGCGCCATGCTCGCCCGCGTGATCGCCAGCGGCGCGGATATCTGGCTGCTCGACGAACCGGCCAATGGCCTGGACGATGCGTCGGTCGCGCTGCTCGGCGCGGCGGTGGCGGACCATCTGGCGGCCGGCGGCATCGTCGTCGCCGCCTCGCACCAGCCATTGCCGCTGACCGATCCGGTGCGGATCGCCATGGCCGCCCATGTGCCGGACCCGGCGCAGGAGGCGTCATGCGACTGATCGCCCTGCTCGTCGCCCGCGACCTGGGACAGGCCTGGCGCTCGGCCGGACTGTGGCTGCCGGTCGCCTTCCTGTTGCTGGTCGCCAGCCTCTACCCCTTTGCGGTCGGTCCCGACGCCGCCCTGCTCGCCCGCACCGGTGGCGGCATGCTGTGGATCGCGGCGCTGCTCGCCAGCCTGCTGCCGGTCGATCGGCTGGTCGCGCCCGATCGCGACGCCGGCATCCTGGACCAGATCGCGCTGCGCGGCATCAGCGAGGAGATGGTGGTGATCGCCCGGCTGATCGCCCATTGGCTGGGCTTCGGCCCGCCGCTGATGATCGCCGCCCTGCCTGCCGCCGCGCTGCTGAAGCTGGACGGCGCGACGATCCTGACGCTGGAGGCCGGGCTGCTGATCGGCACGCCCGCGCTTGCGGCGCTCGGCCTGCTGGTGGCGACGCTGACCGCCGGACTGCGCTCGTCGGGCGCGCTGGCGGGCCTGCTCGCCCTGCCGCTGGCGGTGCCGCTGCTGATCTTTGGCGCAGGCACGCTGGGCGACGGCAGCGGCGCCGCGTTCAAATTCCTCGGCGCCGCCTCCCTGCTGCTGGTCGCGATCACGCCGATCGCAGGCGGCGCGGCGATCCGCGCGGGCCGGGAATGAGGTTTGTGCAACGCGCAAGGCGTTGACATTGGCGGGCCGCAATGGTCCCATGCTGCATCGCAACAAACTCCGATAGCGGGGCATCCCCGCCAAGCGCGAGGTGCCCGATGCCCGATCCGACTGCCGAGCCGCAAAGCCGCCTGATCGACCTGGCCCTGCAGGGCGGCGGCGCCCATGGCGCCTTCACCTGGGGCGTGCTCGACCGCCTGCTGGAGGAACCCTGGCTGCGGATCGACGGCATATCGGGCACGTCGGCCGGGGCGATGAACGCGGCCGTGCTGGCCAGCGGCTATGCCCATGGCGGCGCGCCGGGCGCCCGCCGCGCCCTCACCCGCTTCTGGAGCAAGGTGTCGGACGGGGCGATGTTCAGCCCGTTCCGCCGGAGCCCGCTCGACATAGCGCTCGGCCGCTGGACGCTCGATTATTCGCCACTCTATGTCGGCATGGACCTGATGGCGCGGCTCTGCTCGCCCTATGATCTCAATCCGGGCGGGTTCAATCCGCTGACCGACATCCTCAACGAATGCGTCGATTTCGACCATCTTGCCGCCAGCCCGATCCGCCTGTTCATCACCGCGACCAGCGTGCGCACCGGCCAGGCCCGCGTGTTCCGCAATGCGGAGATCACCCCCGACGTTCTGCTCGCCTCCGCCTGCCTGCCGACCATGTTCCACGCGGTCGAGATCGATGGCGAGGCCTATTGGGACGGCGGCTATTCGGGCAATCCGACGCTGACGCCGCTGGTGCGCGACTGCGATTCGGACGACACCATCCTGATCCAGGTGAACCCGGTCGAGCGCGCCACCGACCTCTATGCCGCGCGCGACATTGCCAGCCGGTTGAACGAGATTTCCTTCAACGCCGTGCTGTTGCAGGAAATCCGGATGATGGCGCTGCTGCGCCAGGTTGCCGACCCCGGCCATGGCGAGGGCGAAAAATGGGCGAAGATGCGCATCCACCGCATCGCCAGTGCCGACATGCTGCAATTCGGCCATTCGTCCAAGCTGAACGCCGAATGGGCTTTCTTGTGGAAACTCAAGAAGATCGGGCGCAAGGCGGCGGACGATTTCCTGAAGGATCATGGCCAGGCGATCGGCCGGGAATCGACGCTCGATATCGACGCGCTGCTCGCCCATGTCTGACGCGCTCAGCTTCCTCGGCATATTGGTCGCGCTCGGTGCGCTGATCGCCATGGCCTATCGCGGCTGGAGCGTCCTGTTCCTCGCCCCGGCGCTGGCGATGATCGCCGCCAGCTTTTCGGGCTATCCGATGCTGGCGAGCTGGACCCAGATATTCATGGTCGCCGCCGCGGGCTTCCTCGCCCAATTTTTCCCGCTCTTCCTGCTCGGCGCGATCTTCGCCAAACTGATGAACGACAGCGGATCGGTGCGCACCATTGCCGATGCCATGATCGGCTGGCTGGGGTCCGGCCGCGCGATCATGGCGGTGGTGCTGGCCGGCGCGATCCTGACCTATGGCGGGGTCAGCCTGTTCGTCGCCTTCTTCGTGCTGGTGCCGATGGCACAGGCGCTGTTCCACGCCGGCAACATTCCCCGGCGGCTGGTGCCCGCGACCATCATCCTGGGCACATCGACCTTCACCATGACTGCCCTGCCCGGCACGCCCGCGATCCAGAATGTCATTCCCATGCCCTTCTTCGGCACCTCCATCTATGCCGCGCCGGGCCTAGGCCTGATCGCCGCGGTCATCATGCTGGCGGTGGGGCTGGGCTGGCTGCTGCGGGCGCAGGCAGCGGCCGCCGCCCGGCAGGAGGGCTATGACCCCAGCCTGTCCCCGGCCGCGCCGGTCGACAGCGCGCGGATGCGCGAGCATACGACGACCGCCTCCACCTTCGACCCCGCAGAGATGGACAAGGGTGCGCCCACCGACGACCGCCCTTCGCTCGGCATCGCCTTCCTGCCGATCGGGGTGATGATCGGCTGCAACCTCATCCTCTCGCTCTGGCTGTTCCCGACCTGGGACGCGCCCTTCCTGGCGGAGCCTTTATGGGGCAGCACCAGCCTGGGTGCGGTCGCGGGCATATGGTCGGTAACGGCAGCACTCATGATCGCGACGCTCGCCATCATCCTGTGCAACCGGGCGCGCCTCGTCAGCCTGCGCGACAGCATCGATTCGGGCGCCAACGCCGCCGTGCTGCCGATCATCAGCGTGGCGAGCCTGGTCGGCTTCGGCGCGGTGATCGCCGCGCTGCCCGCCTTCCACATGATCCGCGACTGGGTGCTGGGCATGGGCGGCGGGCCGCTGGTGTCGCTGGCGGTGGCGACCAACCTGCTCGCCGCGCTCACCGGATCGGCATCGGGCGGGCTCACCATCGCGCTGGAGGCGCTGGGGCCGACCTATATGGACATCGCCGCGCGAACCGGCACCGACCCCGCCATCATGCACCGTGTGGCCGTGATCGGGTCCGGCACGCTCGACATATTGCCGCATAATGGCGCGATCGTCACCCTGCTGGCGCTGAGCGGCGTTACCCACCGCGAATCCTATCTGGATATCGCCATGGCCGGCATCGTCAGCTCGCTTGCGGCGCTGGTCGCCGTCATCCTGATCGGATCGATGATCGGCAGCTTCTGATCCCTTCGCCCCTTGGCCGGGTCGACAGGCGCGCGCGCATCGGCCATGGGCTGCGCCATGTTCGGCATTATCGCATCCCTGTTGTTCGTCCTGATCTGGTCCACCGGCTTCATCGTCGCCCGCGCGATGGTGCCCCATGGCGCGCCCGAGCTGATCCTGGCCGCGCGCCTGTGCCTGACTGCATTACTGCTGGGCGCACTGGCGCTGCATGGCCGCCAGCCCTGGCCGCGCGGCCGGCAATTGGGGCTGCATCTGGCGGCAGGCGCGATGCTGCATGGCCTTTACCTGACGCTCAGCTGGTGGGCGGTCAGCCATGGCATGCCGGCCGGCATCATGTCGCTGCTGGGCGCGACCCAGCCGCTGATGGTGGCGGTCGCCAGCGTCGCGATCCTGGGCGAGCGCTTGCCCGCGCGCGCCTGGAGCGGCCTTGCCATCGCCATCCTGGGTGTCGGCTGCGTGCTGATGCCGGCGATCGCCAAGTCGGGCGCGGGCGCGATCACGCTCATTCCCGCGATCGGCGGCATCGTCGCGGTGCTGGCGATGACCGGCGGCACGCTGATCCAGCGCGGCACGATCGGCGGCGATCCGATCTGGGTATCGGGCGCGGTGCAGAATGCCGGCGGCGCGCTGGTGGCGATCGCCGCCACCCTGATCGTGGGCGAATGGCGCTGGGACAATAGCCCGATGTTGTGGATCGGCCTCAGCTGGTCGGTGCTGGGCCTGTCGGCCGCCGGCCTGTCGCTGCTGGTCTGGCTGGTGCGCACCCAGGGACCGACGCGCATGTCGATGCTGCTGCTGCTGGTGCCGCCACTGGCCGCGGTGGAGGCCTGGCTGCTGTTCGGCGAGAAGCTCGGCCCGGTGCAGATCGCCGGCTTCGCGCTGGCGCTGGGCGGCGTGCTGCTGGGCCGGTCGCAGCCGAAGCGGACCGAGGTGGTGGAGCCGGCCTGAACCGCCACCGCGCCGTCACAGGTTCGTCACATCCTGCAACATGGCGGTCATGATCGCGCGCTAGGGCGGGTCATGAGCAAATCCGGCCGCACCCCGCCGCTTCCCTCGATCCTGTCGCAGGCGGCGGACATGCAGATGCAGATGACCCTGCGCCAGGTCGGCTTTGGCGCGCCGTCCGCCAATGCCGTGCCCCATGTGCCGCTCAAGCCTGCGCCCGCGCCGCGCGACGACAGCGCGCTCGCGCTCAAGCGGCGCGACTGGCTGCTGAATGTCATGGAGCAGCAGCGCGCCCTGTCCCCCTATGCCTCCGGCCTGCTGACCGCCGACGCGCTGTCGGGCGAGGATTTCCTGCATAATTTCTATGCGCCCGGCCGCCCGATCCTGATCAAGGGGGCGATGGAGGGCTGGCCCGCCCGCGCGAAATGGACGCCGGACTATCTGGCCGATGCCATTGGCGCGGCGGAAATCGAATATCAGGGCGGCCGCGCACAGGCCGCCGACTATGAACTGGCCAAGGACCGGCACAAGCGCCGCGCGCCCTTTCGCCAGTTCATCGATCTGGTGCGCGATGGCGGCAATGACGCCTATCTGACCGCCTATAACAGCGCGGCGAACGGCCCGGCCCTCGCGCCGCTACAGGCCGACCTTGGCCATCCCGACGCCTATCTTGCGCCGATGCCCGGCATGCTCTGGATCGGCGGCGCGGGTGCCTTCACCCCGCTGCATTTCGACCTCACCAACAATCTGCTGGCGCAGGTGACCGGCACCAAGCATGTCATCCTGGTGCCGCCATCGCAGACCGGTCGGCTGGCGCATAATCGCCATGTCTTCAGCGATGTCGGCGACCTCACCGATCCGGCGCGGCTGGCTCGATACCCGCGCGCCCGCGACGTTCTGCGCTACGAAGTGCGGCTGACGCCGGGCGACCTGCTCTTCATCCCGATCGGCTGGTGGCATCAGGTCCGATCGGAAAGCTTCTCGACCATGCTGACCTACACGCATTTCCACTGGCCCAATGCAGGCCATGAAAATTATCCCGCGGGGTGAGCCCCTTATCCCTCCCGCAGCCGCTCATGATGGCGGATCACCTCATCGATGATGAAGCGCAGGAACTTCTCGGTGAAGTCGGGGTCGAGATTGGCGTCGAGCGCGAGCTGGCGCAGGCGCGAAATCTGGCGTTCCTCGCGGCCCGGATCGGCCGGCGGCAGGTCGTGGGTCGCCTTATATTCGCCGACCGCCTGGGTGACCTTGAACCGTTCCGCCAGCATGAAGACGAGCGCCGCGTCGATATTGTCGATGCTCTCGCGATAGCGCTTCAAAGTCTCGTCCACCTGGCATTCTCCACAGCGGCACCGCGGCGGGAAAAGGCGTGGCTTTTCCGTTACTGCGATGCGTCAATCAATCGTCCGGCGCGCTTTTTGCGCCATTGCGCCGCGCAGGCAAGCTATTCCCGCTTGCCATCTGCTTTTTGCCCCGCCAGAGGACGCTTGTCATGACTGCATCCTCCCCCGGCAACGTCCACCCGATCGGCCGCACCAGCGCCCCTTCGCTCGCTCCCATCATGGCGCTCGTCGCCGATGGCATGAACCAGGTGAACAGCGTGATCCTGGACCGGATGCAGTCGCGCATCCCGCTGATCCCGGAACTGGCCGGCCATCTGATCGCCGGCGGCGGCAAGCGACTGCGGCCGATGCTGACGCTCGCCTGCGCCGACCTGGTCGGCTATGCCGGATCGCGCCATTACAAGCTGGCCGCATCGGTCGAATTCATCCACACTGCCACGCTGCTGCATGACGATGTCGTCGACGGATCGGGCCTGCGCCGCGGCCGCAAGACCGCCAATATCATCTGGGGCAACAGCGCCTCGGTGCTGGTCGGCGACTTCCTCTTCTCCCGCTCGTTCGAACTGATGGTCGAGGCCGAGTCGCTCAAGGTGCTCAAGATCCTGTCGGGCGCATCGGCGATCATCGCCGAGGGCGAGGTCAACCAGCTGACCGCCCAGCGCAAGATCGACACCAGCGAAGAACAATATCTGGACATCATCGGCGCCAAGACCGCCGCCCTGTTCGCCGCCGCCTGCCGCATTTCCGCCGTGGTCGCCGACCGCAGCGAGGCGGAGGAACATGCGCTCGACGTCTATGGCCGCAACCTGGGCATCGCCTTCCAGCTGATCGACGACGCGATCGACTATGAATCGGACGGCGCCACCATGGGCAAGGATGCCGGCGACGATTTCCGCGATGGCAAGGTCACGCTGCCGGTGATCCTGGCCTATGCGCGCGGGTCGGACGAGGACAAGGCCTTCTGGAAGGCCGCGATCTCGGGCCATCGCATCAGCGACGAGGATCTGGCCCACGCCACGCAGCTGCTGCGCCAGACCGGCGCGATCGCCGACACGCTGGCCCGCGCCCGCCATTATGGCCAGCGCGCGATCGACGCGCTGGGCATGTTCGATGCCGGCAAGGCGAAAGCGGCCCTTACCGAAGCGGTCGAATTCGCGATAGCACGGGCATATTGAAGCATTTTCGAAGCGGACGGCACGTCCGCTGACTCGGAAAATGCGGCAAACCATAAGTTGAGGAGACGGGCACTTCTGCTCGTTTCCCCTTCCAATATCCGTTCGCCCTGAGCGAAGTCGAAGGGCAAAACTGAGCCGCAGGCGAAGTTCCTTCGCTTCGCTCTGGTGCGGGCTTCGACTTCGCTCAGCCCGAACGGGGTAAATATAATGATCCTCTCCCCCGAAACCATCGCCTTCCTCATGGCCGCCGCCTTCATGGCCGGCTGCATCGACGCGATGGCGGGCGGGGGCGGCCTCATTGCCCTGCCCGCATTGCTCGCCGCCGGCGTACCGCCGGTGCCGGCGGTCGCCACCAACAAGCTGCAAAGCTGCCTTGGCACCTTCGGCGCGTGCGTCGCCTATGCCCGGCGCGGCCATATGGACCTTGCGACCTACAAGGGGCCGGTGATCGCCGCCTTCATCGGGTCGATCGGCGGCGCCTGGCTGCTGCAACGGGTCGATCCGTCGATCCTGGCCGGGCTGATGCCCGCGCTGCTGATCGCGATGGCGGCCTATTTCACCTTCTCGCCCAAGCTCAGCGATGCCGATCGCCATGCCCGCGTCGGCCTATGGGGCCTGTCCGGCATGATTGGCGTGGTCGGATTTTATGACGGCTTCTTCGGGCCGGGGGCTGGCGCCTTCTACACCACCATCTTCATCGCGCTGGGCGGCCTGTCGCTGCTGCGCGCCACCGCCCAGACCAAGGCGGCCAATTTCGCCTCGAATGTCGCAGGGCTGCTGACCATGGTGGCTGGCGGCCATGTCATCTGGATCGCGGGCCTCGCCATGGCGGTCGGATCGATCACCGGCGGCCAGATCGGATCGCACCTCGCCATGCGGTTCGGCTCGAAGCTGATCAAGCCATTGCTCATCATCATGTCGCTGGCACTGACGACCAAGATGCTGCTCGATCCGAAGAACCCGATCCACATCTATCTGTTCGGCTAGGGGCGCGCGCCTTCTCCGGGCATAGGGGATGTCCCCGCCGCTTCTCGGGATTATCCCCATGCAGCGTCGCGGACCGCCCGCCATTAGCCTTCCGCCGATCCATCATGGTCGGAGACTCGGCATGGCTACGAAGAAACCCAATATCCTGGTCATCTGGGGTGACGATATCGGCTGGCAGAATGTCAGCGCCTATGGCCTGGGCACGATGGGCTATACCACGCCCAATATCGACAGCATCGGCTATGGCGGCATCCGCTTTACCGACCATTATGCGCAGCAAAGCTGCACCGCCGGCCGCGCCGCCTTCATCACCGGCCAATATCCGATCCGCTCGGGCATGGTGACGGTGGGCCAGCCGGGCGATCCGCTCGGGCTTCAGCCGGCATCTCCCTGCCTGGCTGAAGTGCTCAAGGCGGCGGGTTATCGCACCGGCCATTTCGGCAAGAGCCATCTGGGCGATCGCTACGAGCATCTGCCGACCAACCATGGCTTCGACGAGTTTTTCGGCAACCTCTACCATCTCAACGTGTCGGAAGAGGAAGAGCAGCGCGATTACCAGAATTTCGCCAAGGCCCATTCGGGCAGCGTCGAAGCCTATATGAAGAAATTTGGGCCGCGCGGCGTGATCCACAGCTGGGCCACCGATGTCGATGATCCGACCGAGGATCCGCGCTACGGCAAGGTCGGCAAGCAGAAGATCGTCGACACCGGCCCGCTGCACCAGGAACGGATGCACGAGGTGGACGAAAAGGAATTCATCCCGCCCGCGCTGGAGTTCATGCAGAAGGCCAAGGATGCCGACGAACCCTTCTTCGTCTGGCTCAACACCAGCCGCATGCACCTCTACACCCGCCTCAACGACAAATGGCGCTATGCGGCGGAGAAATACACGTCGGACGCGGACCTGCACGGCTCGGGCATGCTGCAGCATGACCATGATATCGGGATCGTGCTCGACTGGCTGAAGGAAAGCGGCCTGGAGGAGGATACCATCGTCTGGTATTCGACCGACAATGGCCCGGAACATTCCTCCTGGCCGCATGGCGCGACCACGCCCTGGCGCGGCGAGAAGATGACCACCTATGAAGGCGGCGTCCGCGTCATCTCGATGCTGAAATGGCCCGGCGTGATCGCGCCGATGCAGCTCAAGAACGGCATCCAGTGCCATCAGGACATGTTCACCACCCTCGCCGTCGCCGCCGGCGTCACGGACGTGAACGAGCAGGTTCTCAAGGAGAAGAGCCAGTATATCGATGGCGTCAACAACCTCGACTATTGGACGGGCAAGGCCGAGGATTCGGCGCGGAACCATGTGTTCCACTATAATGAATCGAAGCTCACAGCGTTGCGCATGGGGCCGTGGAAATGGCATTTCTCGACCAACGAGGATTATTACGGCACCATGGTCGGCCGCTCCAAGCCGATGGTCTTCAACATCCGCATGGATCCGTTCGAAAGCTATGACAACAGCGACTCCTACGGCCACCTGATCCAGAAGGTCGCGTGGCAGACCGGGCCACTGAAGGCACTGATGACGGAACATCTGACGACGCTCGCCCAATATCCACCGGTCCAGGGCGGCAAGAGCTTCGACATGTCCAACGTGGTCGAACAGTTCATGAGCAAGGGCCACGACTGAGCGTCGCGCGCCAGCGCCGGAATAGACGCGATGCCCGGAGCCGCACGGCTTCGGGCATCGCCGTTCTATCCTGCGCGCCTTGCGCTCTGGCCTGATTGGCGCGAGAGGGGGCGGATCATGACCGCCCCTGCTTTGCCGATCCATGCCGTCCTGCCCGACCTGCTCGCCGCCCTACGCGCTAGCAGCAATGCGGTGCTGGTGGCGCCGCCGGGCGCGGGCAAGACGACGGCGGTGGCCCCCGCCCTGCTCGACCAGCCCTGGTGCGAGGGGCAGGTGCTGCTACTCTCCCCCCGCCGTCTCGCCGCGCGGGCCGCGGCCGAGCGCATTGCCGAGATGCTGGGCGAGCAGCCCGGCGGCACGGTCGGCTATGCCACGCGGATGGACAGCAAGGTCAGCGCGAAGACGCGGCTGCTGGTGCTGACCGAGGGCATTTTCGTCCGCCGCATCCAGGATGATCCCGAACTGGCGGGCGTGTCGGCGGTACTGTTCGACGAAGTGCATGAGCGCAGCCTGGACAGCGATTTCGGCCTGGCGCTGGCGCTCGATGCGCAGGCGGCGCTGCGCCCGGACCTGCGTATCCTGCCGATGTCGGCCACGCTCGATGGCGCGCGTTTCTCGACACTGCTCGATGGCGCGCCCGTCATCGAGAGCGAGGGCAAAATCCAGCCGCTCGAACTACGCCATATCGGCCGCCATGCCGAAAAGCGGATCGAGGATGAGATGGCCGCCGCCATCCGCCGCGCGCTGGAGGAAGAAACGCAGGGCGACCTGCTCGCCTTCCTGCCCGGCGTCCGGGAAATCGAGCGCACCGCCGAACGGATCGAGGGTGGCGCATTCGAGGTCCACATGTTGCACGGCAGCCTGGAGCCGGGCGCGCAGCGCGCCGCCATCCGCCCGTCGCGCGAAGGGCGGCGCAAGGTGATCCTGGCCACCTCGATCGCCGAGACCAGCCTGACCATCGATGGCGTGCGCATCGTCGTCGACTCCGGCCTAGCCCGGCGCCCGCGCTATGACCGCGCCGCCGGCGTGACCCGCCTCGTCACCGAACGGGCCAGCCAGGCATCGGCGACCCAGCGCGCCGGCCGCGCCGCGCGCCAGCGCCCCGGCGTCGCCTATCGCCTGTGGGAGGCCGCGGCGACGGCGGGCATGCCGCCCTTCGACCCGCCCGAAATATTGGAAAGCGATCTGTCCAGCCTGCTGCTCGACTGCGCGCTGTGGGGCGTCAGCGATCCGGCCAACCTGCGCTGGCTCGACGCGCCGCCCACCGCCGCCGTGGCAGAGGCGCGCAAGCGCCTGACCGCCCTGGAGGCGCTCGACGCCGACGGCCGCATCACGGCCCATGGCAAGGCGCTGGCCACCCTGCCGCTGGCGCCGCGCATCGCCCATATGCTGGTGCGCGCCGGTGAGCGCGGCCTCGCCCGCACCGCCGCCGAAATCGCCGTATTGCTCGGCGAACGCGGCCTTGGCGGGCAGGATACCGACCTCACCCTGCGGCTCCAGCGCTGGCGCCGCGAGGGCGGCAAGCGGGCCGAAGCCGGACGGGGATTGGCGAAGCGCTGGACGCGACTGGTCGATGCCCAGCCACCCGCAGAGGGCGGACTGCACGATGTCGGCCTCTGCCTTGCCCTTGCCTTTCCCGATCGCGTCGCCAAGCGCCGCTCCGCCGATGGCGCCGACTGGGCCAGCGTGGGCGGGCGCGGCTTCCGGCTCGATCCGCTCTCGCCATTGGCCAGCGAAACCTGGCTGGCGGTGGGCGAAGTGCAGGGCAGCGCCGCCGGCGCCCGCATCCTTTCCGCCGCCCCGATCGGCGAGGCGGAGGTGATCGCTTTGTTCGGCGAGCGCATCGCCGAGCATCGCACGGTGAAGTTCCGCCCTGCCAATGGCGGGATCGAGGCGCTGCGGGAACGCCGGCTGGGCGCAGTGCGCCTGTCGTCCGGTTCCGACGACCGACCCGACCCCGATGCCGTCGTCGCCGCGCTGGTCGATGGCGTGCGGCAGGGCGGCCTTGCCCTCCTCCCCTGGTCGGAGGCCGCGCAATCGCTGCGGATGCGGGCGGACTTTGCCGGGATCGAGCCGCTGTCCGACGCCGCCCTGATCGACACGCTGGACGAGTGGATCCCGCCGCTGCTGGCGGGCAAGCGCCGGCTGTCCGACATCGACCGGTCGCAGCTTTCGGGCGTCCTAGAAACGCTGATCGGCTGGGACGGCAAGCAGCAGCTCGACCGGCTCGCCCCGCCCGATTTCCGATCGCCCGCCGGCTCCACCCATGCGATCGACTATGCGGCCGAGGGTGGCCCGCGCGTGGAATTGCGGGTGCAGGCGCTGTTCGGCCTGTCGCAGCATCCGACCGTCGGCAACCAGCGCATCCCGCTGGTCCTCTCGCTCACATCCCCCGCCGGCCGGCCGATCCAGACGACGCGCGACCTGCCCGGCTTCTGGGCCGGCAACTGGCGCGACGTGGCCAAGGAAATGCGCGGCCGCTATCCCCGCCACCCCTGGCCGGACGATCCGGCGAGCGCCAATGCCACATTGCGCACCAAAAATGCGGACGCGCGCCGGAACTCTTGACTTGGGCGTGACCGCTGGTGCAACGCACAATGACGATTTTACGGAGTTTCATCGCGATGACCGCGCGCATTTACCAGATCCAGAAGAACGCCCTCCAGTCCGGCAAGGCGCTGACTCACAAGTGGGTGCTGGAATATGCGCCCGCCGAAGCGAAGAAGGCCGATCCGCTGACCGGCTGGGCCGGTTCGGGCGACACCAAGCAGCAGTTGAAGCTCAGCTTCTCCTCGCAGGACGCTGCCGTCGCCTATGCCGAGCGTGAGAAGATCGCCTACACCGTCATCGCGACCCCGCCCAAGACGCTGAAAATTCAGGCCTACGCCGACAATTTCCGCTGATCCTCCCGCCCCTGCGGGGCTGGAATAGCAGAGCGCGGCGCGACACGGCGCGCCGCGAACAAGGCATTTTGCCCCAGATGCTGCCCGATTGACGCCTTATTCGCTTGCCAAAGAGCGGCGTGAGGCGGCAAAAGCCGTGCTTTCATGGAAAGATTGAAGAGATAATGACCGATCGCAGCGAGATTTTCGACAGCGTCGCAGCGCAGATCGCCCCCTTCAACAAGAAGGGCGTCGAGCTGACCGAAGCCACCACCTTTGCCGGCGACCTGGAATGGGACAGCCTGACCGTGATGGATTTCGTCGCCGCCATCGAGGACGAGTTCGACATCATCATCACCATGAACATGCAGGCCGAGATCGAGACCGTGGGCCAGTTGGTCGACGCGGTCGCCAAGCTCAAGGCCGCCTGACACTTTAACTACCGTTCGGGCTGAGCGAAGTCGAAGCCCATTGCCGAGCGGAGCCGAGGCTCCATGCTTCGCCTTCGCTCAGCAGCGTCCTTCGACTTCGCTCAGGACGAACGGGTTTGGGATCATTGATATTATGACCGACGCCGCCATCGCCACCGAAACCCGCGATCTCTTCTCCAAGTTCGATCCGCTGATCAACGAGCGCGAGGCGCTGCTGGCGACGGGCGTGCGCGATCCCTATGCGATCGTCATGGACCAGGTGCTCTCGCCCACCCGCGCGATCATCAAGGGCAAGGAAACCATCCTGCTCGGCACCTATAATTATATGGGCATGACCTTCGACCCCGACGTGGTGGAAGCCGGCAAGAAGGCGCTGGACGAGTTCGGCGCCGGCACCACCGGCAGCCGCGTCCTCAACGGCACCTATCAGGGCCACAAGGAAGTCGAGGACGCGCTCAAGGAGTTCTACGGCACGTCGGGCGCCATGGTCTTCTCGACCGGCTATCAGGCTAACCTGGGCATCATCTCCACCCTCGCGGGCAAGGGCGATTATGTCGTGCTCGACGCCGACAGCCATGCCTCCATCTATGACGGCTGCGCGATGGGCAATGCGGAGATCGTCCGCTTCCGCCACAACAGCGTCGAGGATCTGGACAAGCGCCTGGGCCGCCTGCCCGCCGATGCGCTGAAGCTGGTCGTGCTGGAAGGCGTCTATTCGATGCTGGGCGACGTCGCCCCGCTGCCCGAGATGGTCGCCGCCATCCGCAAGCACCCCAATTGCATGATCCTGTGCGACGAGGCCCATGGCATGGGCTTTTTCGGCCCGAACGGCCGTGGCGCCTATGAGGAACAGGGCGTCGAGGGCGAGATCGACTTCGTGGTCGGCACCTTCTCCAAGTCGGTCGGCACGGTCGGCGGCTTCTGCGTCTCGAACCATCCCAAGTTCGAAATCCTGCGCCTCGTCTGCCGCCCCTATGTCTTCACCGCCTCGCTGCCGCCCAGCGTCGTCGCCACCGCCGCGACCAGCATCCGCAAGCTGATGCATGCCGGCGAGAAGCGCGCGCATCTGTGGAAGAACAGCCAGCGCCTGCACCAGGGCCTCACCGACCTCGGCTTCAAGCTGGGCAGCGCCACGCCGCAGTCGGCGATCATCGCCGTCATCCTGACCGACCAGATGCAGGCGGTGGCGATGTGGCAGACGCTGCTGGAGCTGGGCCTCTACGTCAACATGGCGCGCCCGCCGGCAACCCCGGCCGGCACCTTCCTGCTGCGCTGCTCGCTCTGCGCCGAACATAGCGACGAACAGGTCGAACAGATCATCGCCATGTTCGAAACCGCCGGCAAGGCCACCGGCGCGATCAACTGATCGCGCTTTTCGACACTCCGACGATCGACCGGGTATTTCCTGCGATAGAATCTGCTACAGCAGCGGAACCATCTAACCTGCATATTCGCGCGGTTAACATAGTTCGGTTAGTGTAACGGTATATGGCGGAACGCGAAGTGATCGATGAACAGGACCGGGGCTGGCGCGCCGCGGCGCGGCGCTACATGCCCCTGGTCCTTGGCATATTGCTGATCGGATCGCTCGGCGCCCTGCTCTACAGCGCCAGCAGCGCCTCGCGCGATCATCAGCGCGCCCTCGCCGAACAGCAGCGCAGCTGGGAAATCATGGCGCTTGCCCGCGCCTTCGAGGCCAAGACCGCCCGCGCCGAAGTGACGCTGGCCCGCTATGTCATCAGCCTTGATCCCGACACCGGCCGCCTGTTCCAGGACCAGTGGCGCACCGCCGCCAGCCAGCTCAAGTCGCTGACCTATGCCACCCGCAAGTCCGACTGGCAGCGCGGCAATGTCCGCGCGCTCCAGGCCGCCTTCGAACAGCGCGGCAAGACGCTGAGCGAAATCGGCCTGCGCACCACCTATGACCAGAAGATGGGCGCGCTGGCGCAATTCCATCAGGCCGGGCGATCGCAGGATATCAAGCGACTGACGGCGCTGATCGACCTGGTGATCCAGGCCGAAAATGCGCGGCTGCGCGAACGCAGCCTGGCCGTCAGCCTGGCGGGCGACCGCACCGAACTGGTCGGCAAGACGTCGCGCATGGTCGGCCTCGCCCTGCTGGTCTGCGTGCTGTTCGCGCTGTGGCTGGTCAATGCCGCCTATACCGAACGGCGCAACGCGCGCCGCATGGCGGATATGGAGGCGGAACGCGCCGACCGGCTGGAAGAGGCCGTTTCCGCCCGCACCAGCGAATTGTCGGACGCCTATGAGCAGTTGAAGCGCGAATCCGCCGAGCGCGCCGCCGCCGAGGATAATCTGCGCCAGATGCAGAAGATGGACGCGGTCGGCCAGTTGACCGGCGGCATCGCCCATGACTTCAACAATATGCTGGCGGTCGTCGTCGGCGGGCTGGAACTGGCCAAGCGCAAGCTGCGACTGAAACCGGCCGAGGCCGGCCATCATCTCGACAATGCGATGGAGGGCGCCAACCGCGCCGCCGCGCTGACCCGCCGCCTGCTAGCCTTTGCCCGTTCCGAGCCGCTGCTGCCCAATGCGGTCGATCCCGACAGCCTGCTGCGCGGCATGGCCGATCTGGTCGACCGCACGATCGGCGACCAGATCATCGTCAGCTTCGCCCACAAGGCGAGCGGCTGGCGCATCTTCGTCGACCAGCATCAGATGGAAAACGCCCTGCTCAACCTGTGCGTCAACGCCCGCGACGCGATGGAGGGCCGGGGCAAGCTGACCATCTCGACCGGCCAGGCGCAGCTTGCCGCCAACCAGATCGGCGAATGCCCGGCCGGCGACTATGTCACCGTCAGCGTCACCGACAATGGCTGTGGCATGACGGCCGAGGTCGCCGCCCGCGTGTTCGAGCCCTTCTTCACCACCAAGCCGGTCGGCAAGGGCACCGGCCTTGGCCTCAGCCAGATTTTCGGCTTCGTGCGCCAGAGCCAGGGCGAAATCCGCATCGAGTCCGAACTGGGCACCGGCACCAGCGTCCATATCTACCTGCCGCGCCGCATCCTCACCGAACAGGAGGCCGCGGCAGAGGCCCCGGCGAGCGAACAGCTGCACACGCTCCATCCCCCGACCCGCATCCTGGTGGTGGAGGATGATCCGCGCGTGCTGAACCAGACCATGGCGGCGCTGGCCGAACTCGGTCACCTGCCGATCGCCTGCGACCATCCCAGCAAGGCGGCCAAGCTGCTCAGCAACAATGCCGATATCGGCCTGATCATGAGCGACGTGCTGATGCCCGACATGACCGGGCCGGAAATGATCCGCACCCTGCCCGCCCATATGCGCCATCTGCCGGTGCTGTTCGTCACCGGCTTCACCGGCGATGCGACCGACAGCGACGATTTCCGGGGGCATGAAGTGCTGCGCAAGCCCTACACGCTCAATGCCCTGGGCCTTGCGCTGTCGAACGCGCTCAGCGGATCGAACCACCCAGGAACAGCCGCGGCAGCAGAGTGACCGCGCCCAGCAGTGGCCAGCGCCGCTGCCAGGGCTTGATCTCGATTGCGGTGCCGGCATGGCGGTTGATCTTCCACGCCAGATAATCGATCCCGCCGGCATAGGTGAAGCTCGCCTTGGCGAGGCGCACCACCGACAGATATTTACCGCGCCGCTGCAGCCCGCGCCACAGCTTGTCCGCATGGTCGGGCGACGGCGGCAGCCCCTCGGCCAGCGCCGCCGCGCCGAAACGGCGATAGCGCTCAGGATCGGCATCGACGATCGAGAGCGAACGCCCCGTCTTCTCCGCCCGCAATTCGGCATTATAGGTCAGCGTGAAGCCGACCTTCCACAGCGCCACGGGGTCATCGCCCTGCCCCTGCGCCATCGGTCGGGCGAGCGACAACAGGGTCGGCGCGGCCTGCGCCACCGCCGCCAGCGCGCGCTGGCGCGCCAGATCATCCGCCGCCCACAGCAGCCGGGACGGCTGGGCAAAGCGCGCCCAGACCGAGACGTTGTCCGCCTTCATGCTGTTCAGCCGGGCAAAGTCGGCCTCCGACAGCACGGCATATTTGGCGATCAGGCCGCCATGTTCGAACGGAAAGACATTGGGCGGGATCGCCCGGTTGGCGCGCGCCAGCCAGCCCTTGCCATAGGCCGCCTCATAATCGGAGACGATCAGGTAGAAATCGAGCATCAGCCCGTCGAGATTGGCCTCGCGCAGGCAGGAGCCGTAGAAGAGCACCGCCCGTGCCGCACCGGGATATTTCGCCGCCAGCGCCCCCGCCATGGCGGCCGCGCGCGGATCGGCCGACGCGGACAGTTCGGCAGCGACGAGCGAGAACAGGCTGTTGGTCATCGCCAAGCGCTTTAGAGCCTGATCCCGCCGGGTGGAAGCATCTTCCGCGGATCATGCGCGCACGACCATCAGCGCCCTATCCCCGACGATAGACCAGCATCAGATTATTGGCCGGCATCGCCACCCGCCGGGTGCGTTTCAACCCGACATCGGCCGCCGCACGGTCGACATCGGTCAAGGTCCGCAGGCCCCATTGCGGGTTGCGATCCTTCAGCGACAGGTCGAACGCCAGATTGGAGGAGGCGGTCGGCACATCATCCTCGACATAGGGGCCATAGAGGATCAGCGGCGCGCCCGGCGCCAGCAATTGCGCGCCACGCGCCAGCAGCCCCAGCGTAGCGCCCCAGGGGCTGATATGCACCATGTTCATGGTTAACCACTACGCCACGGTCACTCTGAGTGGAGCAGCACTTTTGGGTGAGAAGCGGACCGGCGGCTTCCACCCTGTTTCAAGCCAATACCTGACAGAGAAATCTACGAAGGGCGGCTTGGGCTATTGGGGGGATGCCCGGCGTCGCCAAAGCCCCCAGCACAGCCAACCTAAATTAAACAAGCAGAGCAGCCCTCCGCCCAAATTCATCCAATCGCGCTTAACCCCCTGCAACGGGCTAAAATGGAGACCCGCCCAAAGCAAGGCAGCAAAAGCCAAGCCGTTGAACCACAAAAATAGAGAGTTACGCAGGTCTTCGCTCATCGGATGGCCAATTCTTTCGCTCGACGGCATATGTGTCTGCTTCTGGGGAGCGCTGCAAGCAGTATAAACGGCAAGAAATGGTCGTTTTCAGATATCTTGGTCGTGATGGTAGATCAGCATCAGATTGTTAGCTGGCATTTCAACCCGCCGGACCCGTTTGAATCCAAACTCAACAGCGACCTTATCTATGTCAGACACGTTACGAATGCCCCACTTCGGGTTACGCTCCATCAATGAGCGATCAAAGGCCAAATTCGACGGCGCAATTTCGACACCATCTTCCAGATACGGGCCATAAAGGATCAGCGGTGCCGCAGATGGCAGCAGCCTCTCGCATCCCCTGAATAGTCCTACTGTTGCTGCCCATTCGCTTATATGGGTCATGTTGATACATAAACAGGCAACATAACCTACTGATTTTTCTTCCCCACAACTGTTAGACTGCATGTTGATGCACAGGAGCGCGTCGGCCGCATCGATCGGCCAGTCGGCGCCCGCCGCGTCGAGCAGCAGCGGCGCGCGCAGATTGGGCAGATTGGCGTCGCCGCGCAGGGCCGCGATCGAGGCCAGCGCGGCGGGATCGGGATCACTGGGCTGCCAATCGAGCGCGGGGAAGGTGACGGCGAAGTGGACGACATGTTCGCCGCTGCCGCTCGCCACTTCCAGCACCAGCCCGGCATCGGGCAGTTCGTTCCGCAGGACAGTCGCGATCGCATCGCGGTTGCGCAGCGTCGCAGGGGCATGGCGGCGCGGATCGGGGCCGTCGCCCTGCGGCGTCCAGGGTGCGGGGGCATCCTGTGTCATGGACAAATCCTTGTCTGTGGCCGGCCGATGCAAAAAGGGCGGTGGAGATCCTCCACCGCCCTTTGCTTCCGGCTTATTCGGCGGCGACCGCCAGGTCCGGCTCGGACCAGGTCAGCACCGGCTTGCGCGCGGCCAGCGTCTCGTCGAGACGACGGCGCGGGGCGTGATAGGGCGCGCCCTTCAGCGCCTCGTCACCCGCCTTGGCCCGTTCGGCCAGACTGCGCAGCGCCATGATGAACTGGTCGAGCGCGGCCTTGCTTTCCGTCTCGGTCGGTTCGACCAGCATCGCGCCATGGACGACCAGCGGGAAATACATGGTCATCGGGTGGAAGCCTTCGTCGATCAGGCCCTTGGCGATGTCGAGCGTGGTGAAGCCTTCGGCCAGCCCCTTGTCGCTGAACAGTGCCTCATGCATGCACGGGCCAGCCGCACCGAAGGGCGCGTCGAGCACGTCATCTAGGCTGCGCAGGATGTAATTGGCGTTCAGCACCGCATCGCTCGCGACCTGGCGCAGGCCGTCGGCGCCGTGGCTGAGGATATAGGTCAGCGCGCGGGTGAACATGCCCATCTGGCCATGGAAGGCGACCATCCGGCCAAAGGTCTGGGCGTGATGATCCTCCGCCGTTTCCTCTTCGACCAGCACGAACTTGTCGGCCTGCTTTTCCACGAAGGGGAGCGGCGCGAAGGGCGTGAGCGCTTCCGACAGCACCACCGGACCCGAACCCGGACCACCGCCGCCATGGGGCGTCGAGAAGGTCTTGTGCAGGTTGATGTGCATCGCGTCGACGCCCAGGTCGCCGGGGCGGACCCGGCCGACAATGGCGTTGAAGTTCGCGCCGTCGCAATAGACGAAGGCCCCGGCGGCATGGACCGCGTCGGAGATGGTCTTCATGTCGCGCTCGAACAGGCCGCAGGTGTTGGGGTTGGTGATCATCACCGCCGCAACGTCCGGCCCCAGACGGGCCTTCAAGGCTTCCAGATCGACGCGGCCATCGGGGGTCGCCGGAATATCCTCCACCTTGTAGCCGCAGAAGGCGGCGGTGGCGGGATTGGTGCCATGGGCGCTTTCCGGCACCAGGATGACGCTGCGGGCGTCGCCACGGGCTTCGAGCGCGGCGCGGATCGCCAGCAGGCCGCACAGTTCGCCATGGGCGCCCGCCTTGGGCGACATGGCGACCGAGTGCATGCCGGTCAGCGTCACCAGCCAGGCGGCCAGTTCATGGATGACCGCCAGCGCGCCCTGCACCGTCGACTGCGGCTGCAGCGGGTGGATGTCGGCGAAACCGGGCATCCGCGCGACCTTTTCGTTGAGGCGCGGATTGTGCTTCATGGTGCAGCTGCCGAGCGGGAACAGGCCAAGATCGATGGCGTAGTTCTGGCGCGACAGGCGGGTGTAGTGGCGCACCGTTTCCTGCTCCGACAGGCCGGGCAGGCCGATGCTGTCGGTGCGGGCGAGCGAACCGAGGCGGCTGGCCACCTTGGGCGCATCGGCGAAATCCACGCCGGTGGTGTCGGTCGAGCCGATCTCGAAGATCAGCTTTTCCTCCAGCATCAGCGCGCGGTTGCCGGTGGCGGTTTCCGGGGCCATATGCTCCTGCGCGACGGCCTGCGGGGTGGTCGGGCGACCTTCCTTCAACATGGTCATGCCAGTTCCTCCTCAAGCGCTGCGGCAAGGGTTTCGATATCCTCCGGCGTGACGGTTTCCGTCACGGCGACGACCAGGCCGTTGCCGATCTCCGGCGCGTCCGGGAACAGGCGGCCGAGCGAAACGCCGGCCAGCACGCCCTTGTCGGCGAGGTTGCGGACGACGTCACGCGCATCCTTGGTCAGGACCAGCGTGAATTCGTTGAAGAAGCCGTCGTTGAGCAGGGTCACGCCCGGCACCTTGGCCAGACGGTCAGCAGCCTGCATAGCCAGGCCGTGGTTCAGGGTCGCCAGCTCGCGCAGGCCCTTCTCGCCCAGCAGGGTCATGTGGATGCTGAATGCCAGCGCGCACAGGCCCGAGTTGGTGCAGATGTTCGACGTCGCCTTCTCGCGGCGGATATGCTGCTCGCGGGTGGAAAGCGTCAGCACGAAGCCACGCTTGCCGGCCGCATCGACGGTTTCGCCGCACAGGCGGCCCGGCATCTGGCGGACATATTTCTGCTTGCAGCCGAACAGGCCGAGATAAGGACCGCCAAACTGCAGGCCGACGCCGATCGACTGGCCTTCACCCACGACGATGTCCGCGCCCATATGACCCGGCGCCTTGATCGCGCCCAGCGCCACCGGCTCGGTGACGACCGCGACGAGCAGCGCGCCGGCGGCGTGCGCCGCTTCGGCCAGCGGGCTCAGGTCGGCGATGCGGCCGAGAATGTCGGGATATTGGACGACGACGCAGCTCGTGTCCTTGTCGATCGATGCGATCAGCGCGTCGATATCGGTCGCGGCGTCCAGCGTCGGCGCCTGATGCACCAGCGCGTCGCCGGTAAACTTCGCCATGGTGTTGGCGACCGAGACATAATGGGGGTGCAGGCCCGACGACAGCAGCGCCTTGCCGCGCTTGGTGATGCGGCGGGCCATGCCGATCGCTTCCCAGCAGGCGGTCGAGCCGTCATACATGGAGGCGTTGGCGACATCGACGCCCAGCAGGCGGGCGACCTGGGTCTGGAACTCGAACAGCACCTGCAGCGTGCCCTGCGCGATTTCCGGCTGATAGGGCGTGTAGGCGGTCAGGAACTCGCCGCGCTGGATCAGATGATCGACGCTGGCGGGTACATGATGCTTGTAGGCGCCGGCGCCCAGGAAGAAGGGCGCTTCCCCTGCCGACAGATTCTTGCGAGCGAGCGCACCCATATGGCGCTCGACCGCCAGTTCGCTGGCATGATCGGGCAGGCCGGCGATGGTGCCGCTCAGGCGGGCTTCGGCGGGCACGTCGATGAACAGGTCATCGATCGTCTCGGCGCCGATGACGGACAGCATTTCCTGCCGGTCGGTGTCGGTAAGGGGTAGGTAGCGCATGTATTTCTCCACTCCCCTCCCTTTTAGGGAGGGGCCGGGGGTGGGTGCGATTGCGCAGCAATCGCCGGCAACGCCTGAGGCCAGGTTGCAAGGCTCGCTTCGCTCGCCACCCACCCCACCCCCTCCCTTGAAAGGGAGGGGCGATTATCGGATCAGAGGCTCGCCACGAACTTCTTGTAGGCGGCTTCGTTCATCAGGCCTTCCAGCTCGCTCGCATCAGCAATGCGCAGCTTGAAGAACCAGCCATCTTCCTCGGCATCGCTGTTGACCAGCGCCGGCTCGTCTTCCAGCGCGCCATTGGCCTCGACGACTTCGCCCGAGATCGGGGCATAGACGTCGGACGCGGCCTTGACCGATTCCACGACGGCGGCGTCGTCGCCCTTTTCGAAGGTCGTGCCTTCGGCGGGCAGTTCTACGAACACGATGTCGCCCAACTGTTCCTGCGCATAATCGGTGATGCCGACGGTGGCGATGTCGCCTGCAACGTCGATCCATTCATGTTCGTCGGTGAAATAGCGGCTCATGCTTGCTCTCCTCGAAAAGCGGTAATTCAGGCCTTGCGGCGATAACGATGCGGAACGAACGGCATCGGCGCAACCGCCGCTGCAATCCGCTTGCCGCGCACCTCGATCTCCAGCGCGGTGTCGAGCGCGGAATAAGGCAGGCTGACCCAGCCCATGGCGATCGGCGCGCCCACGCTCGGCGCGAAACCGCCCGAGGTGACTTCGCCCACCAACACGTCGCCGGCGTAGATTTGCGCGCCTTCGCGGGCCGGCAGGCGGCCTTCGATCTTCAGGCCGACACGCTTGGAACCGGGGCCTTCGGCCAGTTCCTTCATCACGCGGGCATGGCCGATAAAGCCACCTTCCTCGCGGCGGCGCTTCTGGATGGCAAAGCCCAGGTCCGCACCGATGGTGCTGACGGCGGGCGACAGGTCATGGCCATAGAGCGGCAGGCCGGCTTCCAGACGCAGCGAGTCACGCGCGCCAAGGCCGATCGGCTTGACCTGCGGCAGCGCGCACAGCGCATCGGCCAGCAGCGCGACGGAATCGCCCGGCACGCTGATTTCAAAGCCATCCTCGCCGGTATAGCCAGACCGGCTGATCCACAGCGGCACGCCACGCCAGGTGAAGGGACCGGACTGCATGAAGATGAGGTCGGCGGTTTCGGGGATGAGCGCGGCCATCGCCTCGCCCGCTTCGGGGCCCTGCAGCGCCAGCAGCGCCTGATCGGCCATATGGTTCATGGTGACGTCGTCGGGCAGATGCTCGATCATCCAGCCGATATCGTCATATTTGGTCGCGCCATTGACGACCATGTAGATCGCCGCGCCTTCGAATGCACCGTCGCCGGGACGCGAGACCATCAGGTCGTCGAGGATGCCGCCTTCCGCGTCCAGCAGCATTGAATAGCGCTGGCGGAAGGGCTTCAATCCCTTGATGTCGCTGGGCAGCAGGGTTTCGAGCGCGGCATCGACGCTGGCGCCGCCGGTCTCGTCGGAGAAGGTCAGCTGGCCCATATGGCTGACGTCGAACAGGCCGGCATGTTCGCGGGTCCAGCTATGTTCGGCCATGATGCCTTCATACTGGATCGGCATGTGATAGCCGGCGAAGCCGACCATGCGCGCGCCCTTGGCACGGTGCCAGGCGTCCAGCGGCAGGGCTTCGAGGGGCAGTTCCGCTTCGAGGGCGGCGACGTCGTCAGTGGCGGTCATGGCAAGACCTTTCCGTAGGAGGGATCGGCGACAGGCCAGCGCAGCCGACGAATCGGCGCTTCCGGCATGCCACCCCCTCTGTCACGGAACCTGAGAGCTTTGACCAGCGGCCTGGGACCGGCTGGCTTACCCCTTCGGTGGGACGGCACGGGGCCGTCCGCTTTCCAGAGTATCTACGCGCGATGCGGTCCTTTGGCCTGAGAGATTCCGGGGCGGTTGCTCCTTCGGCGACGGGCTCAAGCCTGAAAGGCGCCCATGCTCTCCCGCATCGTGCCCGCTGCCGAATCCTCGGCACCGGAGACGCCCCACGCATTTGCCCAAAGCGCGGGCGGCGTCAATCGGGCAAATGTCGCAGGGACGCAGGTTATGGCCGGATCAGCCTTCCTCGCGCGCCAGCCGCTGCGCCATCGCCAATGCCGCCGCCCGGCATTCGGAGAGCGCCGCATCGGCCGCTTCGTCCGAGAGGGTCAGGTCGGCAAAGCCGCCCTCCCCCTCGAACATGTCCAGGAAGCGGCTGACGCCGGCATAGTTGGAATCCGCGACGGCGCGCTGGATGAGGTCGATCCGATCCGCCCAGGGTCGCGCGCCCTGTGCCCGCAACAGGCGGGAAAGATCGTCAAGCTGGGCGGCAAAGGCCGCGATCTGGGGATGCAGTGTCATGGGCAGAGAGATAAAGCCCGCGCAACGACCGGACCGGCCGGCCGAATGCCAACGCAGCGTTTCCGTTGGCGGAGTTGGGGGAGCTTGCTCCCTTCCTGTCCCGTCATCGTGCGCCGCTATCCGCCTGCCCTCACGGCATCAGCCGTCGCCGCCCCTCCCACAGATGCCAGCGCATCGCCAGCGCGGCGCCTTCGGCGTCCTGGGCGCGGATGGCGGCTACGATCTGTTCATGTTCGCGCAGCATGGTCGCGATCACCTCGGGCGGGCGCGATCGGCTGATGTCGACGCCGGCGCGCATCACCTTGTCGACATCGGCATGGAGCGCGTCGAAGGCGATCAGGAAGGCGGGGTTGCCGGTCGCCTCGGCAATGCGGCGGTGCAGTTCCATATCCTCGGCATGGGCGGGTTCGCTCGACAGGAGGGCGGTGCGCAGCATCTCCATCCCTTCCTCGACATGGGCCATTTCGATCGGACTGCGGCGGGTGGCGGCAAGGCGCGCGGCCTCCGCCTCCAGCACGAAGCGCACCTCATAGCTGCCGAGCGTTGCGGGCAGTTCGGTCGCCGGCATGAAGGCGGCCAGGCGCTGCGACGGACGGCTTTTCACGAAGGAGCCGGCACCCCGGCGCGCCTCGGTAATGCCGTCCGAGGCAAGGCGGACCAGCGCCTCGCGCACGATCGCGCGGGAGACGCCGAACCGCTCCGCCAGCGCCGCCTCCGACGGCAGGCGATCGCCGACCGCCAGATCCTGGTCGTTGATGATCTCGACAATGCCGGCATAGGCATGGTCGGACAATCGGGCCTGGTTCATCGGCGCACCTGTCGATCGCTGGGCAACATCCTGTGCCTCCTAGTCATGAGAGGCTGCTGACGACAAGCGTCAGCAGCGCTCTGGTCAGAAGATGCTGCTCGCGACCAGCACCAGCAGCAGGCCGACCACCGCGACCACGGTTTCCATGATCGACCAGGTCTTGAACGTGCCCGGCATGTCGGTGCCGAGATAGGATTTGACGAGCCAGAAGCCGGGATCATTGACGTGGGAGAAGAAGAGCGATCCCGCGCCGATCGCCAGCACCATCCATTCGGGCTCCACGCCCGATGCGGCGACCAGCCCCTGCATCACGCCGGCGGTGGTGATCGTCGCGACGGTGGCCGAACCGGTGGCGAGGCGGATGCAGACCGACACCCCCCAGGCGAGCAGGATCGGCGAAATCGCGCCGCCGGCAGCAAAGCGGACCAGCAGATCGGAAAGCCCGGTCGTCACCAGCACCTGCTTGAGCGCGCCGCCCGCGCCGATCGCCAGAATGATGCCGCCGGCCGGGATCATCGCTTCGGACCAGATCGCGTTCTGGATCTTTGCATCGGTGATGCGGCGGCCGAACAGCAAAGGCAGCGCGGCCAGCACCGCGATCAGCAGCGCGACGACCGGGTCGCTGACCCAGCCAAGCCAGTGGAAATGCGGCGCGACCGACGCCGGCAGCAGCGCCACCGCCTGCCCAGCGGCGATCAGCACCACCGGCAGCAGCACGGCCGCGAGCGCGCGGCCGACCGAGGGGGTGGCGACATCGACCTTGACCGGATCGAGCAGCGGCGGGTTCAGTTTCGCGCCGGGGGCGGTGAAGCGGGCCAGTACGGGACCAGCGATGATCGCGGTCGGGATGCCGACGATCAGGCCATAGAGAAGGGTGAGGCCGAGATTGGCGCCGAGCGCATTGACCGCGAGCAGCGGGCCGGGATGCGGCGGCACCAGCGCATGGACCACGGACAGGCCCGACAGCGCGGGCAGCATCAGCTTGAGCTTGGCGGTATCGCCATTCTGCCCGGCGGGCAGCGCGGCGGCGGCCGACGCGACGATCGGCAGCAGCAGGACGAGGCCGGTCTCGAAGAACAGCGGCAGGCCGATGACGATGGCGGTGAACAGGCTGGCCCAGGGCGCACCCTTCACGCCGGAGATGCGCAGCGCCGAGCGGGCAAGGCCGCCGGCGCCGTCCGACAATTGCAGCATCGCGCCGAGGCCCAGGCCCAGCGCCACGACCAGGCCGGTGCCGCCCAATATGGTGCCCGCGCCCTTTTCGACCGCCTTGGCGGTTTCCTCCATCGGCAGGCCGGCGATCAGGCCGACGGTGAAGGCACCGCACAGCAGGCCGACAAAGGGATGGAGCCGGCCCCGGATGATGAGGGCGATGGAAAGGGCGATGCCGATGACGGCGGCGATCAGCAGGCGATAATCGGCGGGGGTCATCGGCCAATGCCTCCCTGTAGTCCGCCCTGGCTGAACGCCCGGCCACATGGCACCGATCGACGATATGGTAACGCCATCCCCACCCTCTCTTTCCTATGCGTAGCCGGTCATTCGCAGGGCGAATCCCGAAAATCTGTTAGACAGGTTATAGCCGCATTTCGGCCATGCGCTAGGTTATTTCCCGAATATTGCAAATTTTCGCTTGAACCTGTCTGACTGATTCCAGTACCGTTAGCGCTAACGAATCCTTGGGCCGGTCCAGGCCCCAACGCGGATCAATCAGAGGGAGAGGCAGGATGCAGGATCTGCATATTCTCGATCGCCAGGACCAGATGGTCCCCGAAGCCCCACATCTCACGCCGACCCAGATGAAGGTGATGCGCTGCGTCCATTCCGGCCTGCTCAACAAGCAGATCGCCTATGAGCTGGGCATGGCCGAGGCGACGGTGAAGGTCCATATGACCGCGCTCATGCGCAAGCTCAACGTCCGCAACCGCACCCAGGTCGCCATCGCCGCCAGCCATTTCGGCTGGATGCGCCCGGCGCTGAGCCGCGCCGCGGACTGAACACCACCCTCTTGGCGGGAGACGCCGCATGGATCGATCGCGACGCGAGTTGATGGGGGGCATCGGCGCCGGGCTGGTGCTGGCCGGCATGGGCAGCACGACCGCCTGCGCCGCGCCACAGCGCAAGCTGGGCTATGCCATTGTGGGCCTGGGCTATTATGCCACGCAGCAGATCATGCCCAATTTCGCCGGCTGCGAGCATGCGAAGCTGGTCGCGCTGGTCAGCGGCACCCCGGCCAAGCTGGCGCAATATGGCGACCAGTACGGCATCCCGAAAACGCATCGCTACAGCTATGCCGAGTTCGACCGCATCCGCGACAATCCCGATATCGACATCGTCTATATCGTCCTGCCCAACAGCCTCCATGCCGAGTACAGCATCCGCGCGGCGCAGGCGGGCAAGCATGTGATGTGCGAGAAGCCGATGGCGGTGTCGGTGGCCGAATGCCAGGCGATGATCGCCGCCTGCGCCAAGGCCGGGCGCAAGCTGATGATCGGCTATCGCTCGCGCTTCGAGCCTTATAACAGGCTTGCGATCGAGCTGGCGCGCGGCGGCCATGTCGGGCCGACGCGGATCATCACCGCCGAACATGGCTTCCCGATCAAGGCCGGCCAATGGCGGCTCGACCGTCCCCTGTCGGGCGGCGGATCGATGATGGACATCGGCATCTACAGCCTCAACGCCGCGCGCTACCTGACCGGCGAGGAGCCGGTGGAGGTGAGCGCCATCGCCAGCACCGACCGCAGCGATCCGCGCTTTGCCACCGTCGAGGACCGGATAAACTTCATGCTGCGCTTTCCGTCGGGCATCATCGCCAATTGCGTGTCGAGCTACAGCTCGGCCCATAATGGCTATCGGGTGATCGGCACCCAGGGCTGGATCGATATGGAACCTGCGACCCAATATAGCGGCCAGACGATGATGATCCGCAAGGATGGCGTAACCGCGCCGCGCAGCCTGCCGGCGCCGGCGAAGAACCAGTTTGCCGCCCAGCTCGACCATCTGCCCGAATGTATCGCGAACGGCACCGCGCCGATCGTCGCGGGCGAGGAGGGGCTGGCCGACCTGCGCGTGATCGAGGCGATCTATCGCTCGGCGGCGGAGCATCATTCGGTTAGCCTCACCGCATGATCGATCGTCGCACCCTGCTGGCCGGGATGGCCGCCCTGCCGTTCACCCACGCGCTCGCCCACGCCGCCGACCTGCCGGCCGCGCGGATCGACCGGATCGACCCGGCACTGGACCGCATCATCGCGCCCGGCGCGCAGGTGGAGATATTGGCGCAGGGCTATCGCTGGGCCGAGGGGCCGACCTGGGCCGCGCCGATCGACGCGCTGCTGTTCGGCGATCCGCCGTCCAACATCGTCTATCGCTGGACCCGCAAGGATGGCGTGTCGCCCTTCCTCTTGCCCTCGGGCCTGCAGACCGCGATCCCCAAGGAGATACGCGAAGCCGGCCTCAACGGCATCGCGATCGACAGGGACGGCCATCTGGTTGGCGCCGACAGCGGCGCGCGCGCGATCGTGCGGGTGGACCTCAAGACCAGGGCGCGGACCACCCTCGCCGATCGCTATCAGGGCAAGCGCTTCAACAGCCCCAATGACCTGACCATCGCGGCCGATGGCAGCATCTATTTCAGCGACCCGCCCTATGGCCTGACCGATGGCGACACGTCATCGCTGCGCGAGATCGGTTTCAACGGCCTTTACCGCCTGACGCCCGATGGCATGGTGACGCTGATAGACGGCAGCCATCGCCGGCCCAATGGCGTGACCCTCTCGCCCGATGGCCGCACACTGTATCTGGCGCTGTCGGACGAGAAGCGGCCGCAGGTGCTGGCCTATAGCCTGGGCGCGGACGGCATGCCCACGGGCCAGCGCCTGTTCCGCGACATGGCCAGGGAACTGGCGGCCGGCGAGCCGGGCCTGCCCGACGGCATCAAGACCGCGCCCGACGGCACCGTCTTTGCCACCGGCCCCGGCGGCGTCCATGTCTGCGCGCCCGACGGCAGATTGCTCGGCAAGATCCGCACCGGCAAGGCAATCGCCAATTGCTGCATCGGCGAGGGCGGTGCGACCCTGTTCCTGACATCGGCCGACCGGCTGGCCGCAGTGCCGCTGATATCCAGCAGTGGCTAGCGAAAGGAGGCGGGCTCCTTACGCCCTGATCCCCGCCAGCCACTCGTCAATCATCGCCCGGCCCGCTGCCACCGCGCCCGGCCCATGATCGTCATGGTCCTTCCGAAGCGCGCTGCCGCATTTTCCGGCGACGTCCAGATCGGCCCAGAAATGGGTCAGCCAGTCCTCGAAGCGCGGATCCTCGCCCATTTCGGCGTGGAATTGCAGCGCCAACAGATTGGTTCCGCGCCGGAAAGCCTGATGCGCATAGCGGTCGGTTGATCCCAGCAGTTCGACCTGATCGGGCAGGTCGAACGTGTCGCTATGCCAGTGCAGCACTGGCACTCCATCGATATGGCGCAGCGGCGAGGCCGCCCCCGCCACGTTGACGCTGACCGGCGCAAAGCCCAGCTCCATATGGCCGCCCGGATAGACCCGCGCGCCCAGCGCCGCCGCGATCATCTGGCTGCCCAGGCACACGCCCAGCGTCGGACGGTCCGCCGCCAGCCGTGCGGAAAGCTTGCCGATCTGCACCGGGATCCAGGGATGCACATCCTGTTCATAGACGCCCATCGGCCCGCCCATCATGATGAGCAGGTCCGGTTCGGTCAGGTCGATATCGGCGAAATCGGGGCTGGCCACATCGATCCGCTCGATCTGATAGCCGGCCGCCTCGATCGGCTGGAGATAGCCTGCCGCACCCTCGCGCGGCACATGTCGGACGATCAACGCTCTTTTCATTACCTGCGATAGCTAGCCAGCCAAACCCGCCGACGCCAGCCCAGCCTTTCTTGGGGACAGAAAATTGCCGCTATCGGCTTGGCCCGGCCGCCCGCCCGTGATTTAACCGCACCCCATGATCCTGACCCGCATCGCTCGCCCCGTCCTGCTGGCCACTTTGCTCGCCGGCACCGCCCTTTCCGCCCAGACCAGCGAAGCGCCTTCCGCGCCGGTCGATGCGGTCGATCCCTTCATCGGCACCTCGGGCGAAGGCCATACCTTCCCCGGCGCCGTCGCCCCTTTCGGCATGGTCCAGCTCTCGCCCGACACCCATGTCGGCCCGGCGCGCCAGACCTATAATTGGGCCGCCGGCTATCGCCATGAAGACCCGGTGATCCTCGGCTTTTCCCACACCCATTTTTCCGGCGCGGGCCATAGCGACCTGGGCGATTTCCTGGTGATGCCGGTCAGCGGCGACAGCGTCCCGCTGGAGGCCGGCGACGACAAGACGCCCGGCTTCCGCTCGCACAAGGCCGATGAGGTCGCCTCGGCCGGCTATTATGCCGTCACCCTGACCGATCCGGGCGTGCGTGCGGAAATGACGGCCGGCACCCGTGTCGGCGTCCACCGCTATGCCTTCCCCACCGGCAAGGCGGCGCATCTGGTGCTGGACCTGCGCTCGATCATCTATGATTATCCCGGCAAGATCCTCTGGTCCTCGATCCGCATCCGCCCCGATGGCACGATTACCGGATCGCGCGAGGTGCGCGGTTGGGCCACGCCGCGGCGCATCTTCTTCGCCATCCGCTTTTCCGCGCCGCTGACCGGCCACCGCTTCGTCAGCACCGAGAAGGATATCCTCTACAAGGGCTTCAAGGGCCCCGGTCGCGGCCCCGAGACGCTGGATTCCCTCTCCGGCCGCGCGCTGGTGGCGCAGCTCGACTTTGGCACGCTGACGAAGCCGCTGGAGGCGAAGGTCGCGCTGTCGGGCGTGGACGAGGATGGTGCCATCGCCAACCTTGCCAGCGAGCCGGGCGATTTCGACGCGATCCGCGCGAAGACCCGCACCGCCTGGAACGATGCACTGGGCACGGTGCAGATCGACGCGCCCAAAGCGATGCGCACCAATGTCTACACCGCCCTCTATCACAGCCTGATGGCGCCCAGCGTCTGGAGCGATGCCGATGGCCGCTGGCGCGGGCCGGATGATCAGGTCCATGCCGGGATGCTGGATGGCCGGGGCTTCACCATGCATTCCACCTTCTCGCTGTGGGATACGTTCCGCGCCGAACATCCGCTGCTGACGCTGATCCAGCCTGAAGAGAAAAATGCCGATTTCGTGAATTCGCTGGTCGCGGGGCAAAAGACCAGCCCCTTCGGCATCCTCCCCGTCTGGCAGTTTGGCGGCAAGGAAACCTGGACGATGATCGGCTATCATGCCGTTCCCGTCATTGCCGACGCCTGCCTGAAAGGGATCAGGGGCATCGACTGCGCCGCCGCGCTCAAGGCCATGGTCGCCAGCGCCGACTATGCCCCCTATGGCGGCCTCGGCGACTATATGAAGCTTGGCTATGTCCCGATCGACCGCGAACCCGAAGCCGCGTCCAAGACGGTCGAATATGCCTATGACGACTGGACCATCGCCCGCCTCGCCCGCCAACTGGGCGACACCGCGACGGCAGAGCGCTTCGAGAAGCGCGCCCAAAACTGGCGCAACAGCTTCGACGCCAAGACCGGCTTCCTGCGTGCGCGCAAGGCCGACGGCTCTTTCCGTACCCCCTTCGATCCGACCGCGATCAACTATGGCAGCGACTATACGGAGGGGAATGCCTGGCAATATAGCTGGTTCATGCCGCACGATCAGGGCGGCCTGTTCCGCCTGCTGGGCGGCGATGCGAAAACCATCGCCAAGCTCGACGCCATGTTCGACTATGACAATAGCAAGATCGACTATAGCCATGCCGAGGATATTTCCGGCCTGATCGGCCAATATATCCATGGCAACGAACCCAGCCACCATGTCGCCTATCTCTACAGCTATGCGGGCCAGCCCTGGCGCACGCAGGAACGCCTGAAGCAGATCGTCGACAGCCAGTATAAGCCAACGGCCGAGGGCCTGGCCGGCAATGACGATCTGGGCCAGATGTCCGCCTGGCTGGTCTTCACCGCCTTGGGCTTCTATCCCGTGGCGCCGGGCAGCAACCAATATGTGATCGGCCGCCCCTTCGTCGACCGCGCCGAGATGACCTTGCCCAGCGGCCACCGCTTTATCGTGATTGCCGACAGCCTCTCCGACGCCAATCGCTATGTCGGCCAGGTGACGCTGAACGGCAAGTCGCTCGATCGCGGCTATATCACCGACGCGGAAATCCGCGCTGGCGGCGAACTGCGCTTCACCATGCAGGCCAGCCCCAACAAGACATGGGCGACCGGCGTGAAGGCCCGCCCCTTCTCCATGACCGGCTATGGCAAGTGAAGGCGCGGGACCGGCATTATCTCTTCGTCTGCAGCCAGAACAAGCTGCGCAGCCCGACCGCCGAACAGATTTTCGCTGACCATCCCGGCATCGAAACCCTGTCGGCGGGCACCAACCATGATGCGGAAACGCCATTGGACAATGAAATGCTGCGCTGGGCCGACACCATCTCGTGATGGAAAAGACCCACCGCAGCAAGATCCAGCAGCGCTTCCGCGCCGCGTAGGCGGCAGGCCAGATCGCATTTCCGGATTGCGGTCGCCCCGGCGCAGGATCATAGTCGCCCCGACGGCCGCTGACACTCCGAGGGAGGATCCATGCTGATCGCGATGATGATGGCCGCGCACACTGGCGCTGCCCCGTCCGCCTCCAAGTGGCCGACAATCATGGCATCCATGACCGTCTCTCGCCCTTCGACGCCCCCTGCACCATCGCCGGTCGGCAACGAAGATACCATGCTGATCGTCGACGGCGTCCGCATCGATGCCAGCGCTGCGGCGCTGGCGGCCTGCCTCGCCCGGTCATGCCCTCCAGACGAAGATATGGAGGCTGCCACCGTCCACGCTGAAAATCAGTTGCTGGCGGGCGATCATCAGGGCGCGCGCGATACGCTGCGTCAGGCCCGCGCCCGCAACCACCGCCACCAGCGGGATTATCCGGTTCAGGTCGGCCAACTGCTCGACTTCGATGCCGAGGTCGCGTCCTACAGGGGGCTGGCGGACTATAGCCGCACCGGCACCATCGATGCGCTCGACGCGCTCAAGGCTGGACTGCCCCCGCAGGATCGCCGCATCGCCATGCAGCGGATGCACGTTGGCGACGTCTTTCTGCGTCAGGGCAAGATGCGCAGCGCCACCGGTTTTTACGACCGCGTAGCCAAGGAAGCGAGCGCCCAGGGCTGGCCCGAGATGGAAGGGTTCGCCCTGTTTCGCGGCCTCACCGCCTATGCGACTGCAGCCAGTGTCGACCCGGCCTATGATGACGAGGCGCAACGCCGCTACGCGGCATTGAAAAGCCGGACAGTTCCTGCCATCCGCCCCTATCAGGACGCTGCGCTAATCATGCTGGCGAAACTGGAACTGATGAAAAATGGCCTGTCCGAGGAGGAACTGACGCGCCGCCTGTCGGGCCTGCGTTCCGCGTCGCCCCTGCTGGTGGTCGGCCCGCAGATAGAAGCCCAGGGTAACAGCCTGGTCCTGTGGACCGACGACCGGCGCAAACATGCGCTTCTGCCCGCCAATCCATCGGGCCATTGGGCGGAGTTTCGCTATCTCATCACGCCCGACGGCCGGATCGACGCGATCGAGCAGGTGGGTAGAGGCCGAGCGACCAGCCATGTCGCCCCGGAAGCTTGGGCCGACCTGGTCGGCGAAGCGCTGGCCCAGCGCCGCTATTTGCCTCTCGCTCTGGCGGCCGGATCGCCGGGCCTGTGGCAACGCGAACGCTTCTTGCTGACGGCCGACCTGGAACTTCCGCAAAAAAGCCACACCCGCATCCGCCGCCCCGGCGAGAAACTGCACATCCGCAGCTTCCAGATTACAGAAAACGACGCCGACTGATGGGCCGAAAATGGCCGGCGAGGTTTCGACCCGTTTTTGCCGTTCCTTCTCCCTTGGAGGGAGAAGGATGAAGTCCCCCGCCCCATGTGCCAGTTGGAAGAGGGAGGGAACGAAAACTGATCCCCGAATGCTGCCCGTTCGGTCCCTCCCCCGCGAGTTCGGTCTTCGGAACGGCGCTAAAGGGTGGGAAGCGGATAGGCAGCAATCAGGGGCTCCCCCCCCCCCAAAGCGGACACTTAATCAAGCGAAGCCAGCACCTTTGAGATTTCCTCAGCCGTCCATAGGTCGCTCCGCTCTTCTATGAAGCGATTGCTGTCGTCTTCGAGGAAGGAGACAGCGTCACGGGTCGCCTCATCCTCAAACTCGATGTCGTCGCTCGCTACAAGGCAATCAGCAACATAGACTGCGGCGTCGGAAGACAATTGCTGACTTGCAACCGCATTCAGGAACCGGCGCGCAGCAAAGCGAGTCATCACAAAAAGCGGCCCATCCGAAATCAGAATGAAACCATGCCTTGTCTGCCGGAGGTCAGCATAGAAATCGGCGACCTCATCGGCGATTTCTTCCATGAACGCCTTCGGAGTGAGGTTGCCGGAAAGGAAAGCGACGAGGGAAGCGTGCTGCATTGCTACCCAATGGAGCGACGAGCGAATGTCCGCAACCGGGAAACTCGCGGAGCATCTCCAGGGTCCGCTATGGTCGTTTTCAGACCATCCTCCCCTGCAAGGGGAGGTGGCTGGCCGAAGGCCAGACGGAGGGGTATCCCCCTCTCGATAGCGTGACACCCCTCCACCACTTCGTGGTCCCCTTCGGCAGAGTCGCGTGCCTCTGCCGAACCTTGCAGGGGAGGAATTTACAGTCGCTTCTGGTCGCTTCTAGGCCCTCTGCCGTCCCCCCCAACACGCGCCCGCATTCACCCCAGCTTGAACTCCGCCCAGATCGGCAGATGGTCCGACGCCTTGCGCGCGGCGGCGCTTTCGTGGACGCCGCTGTCGACCAGGCGGATGCGGCCGCAATGCATGATCCGGTCGAGCCGGGCGACCGGGCGGCGCGCGTGAAAGCTGCGGCCGCAGGGCGCAAAGCTGTAATGGCGGGCAAAGTCGGCGAGGCAGCCGCGCTCGGCGCTCCATTCGTTGAGGTCGCCCATCAACACCGTCGGCAGGGTATGGCCCTGGGCCGCGGCATGGATGACCGCCGCCGCCTGCTTGCGCCGCCACAGGCCCGACAGGTCGAGATGCATGCCGAACACGCGCAGGGTCGCGCCCTTGATCGCGACCTCCGCCATGGTCGCGCCGCGCGGTTCCAGGCAAGGGAGGTGCAGCACGTCATAGGCGGCGACCTCCGCCTCCTTGCGGACGATGATGGCGTTGCCGTGCCAGCCCATGCTGTCGGTCTGGACGTTGAGAGGCACCGGCTTGTAGCCGCTCTGGCGCTCGAGCAGCAGCGGCGGGATCGCGGCATAGCGTATGCCGAAGCGCCGGTCGGCCTCCTGCAGCGCGATGATGTCGGCATCCACCTCGTTCAGCACGTCGATCACCCGCTCGGGTGAACGGCGGCGGTCGGTGCCGATGGCCTTGCGGATATTATAGCTGGCGACGCGGATCGTGGCGGACATGCTGCTTCAATGCGCCAGCCGCGCCGGGGTTTCCAGCCTCGATGCAAGATCGCGTTTGTGTTCCTTTTATGTTCTGTTATGCGTGGGCCATGGCCAAGGCAAAGCGCAAATTCGTCTGTCAACAATGCGGCACCGTTTCCGGCCGGTGGCAGGGGCAGTGCGATGACTGTGGCGAATGGAACAGCATCGTCGAGGAAGCGGCCGAGACCGTCTTTTCCGCCAAGCATGACCTGCAGGGCGGCGGCCGGGCGATCACGCTCATCGGCCTCGACAGCAAGGTGGAACTGCCCTCGCGCACCAGCACCGGCATTGCCGAGTTCGATCGGGCGCTGGGCGGCGGCATCGTGCCGGGATCGGCCACGCTGATCGGCGGCGATCCGGGCATCGGCAAGTCGACCCTGTTGTTGCAGGCGGCAGCGCGGGTCGCCTCGCGCGGGCTGACCGTCGCCTATATCAGCGGCGAGGAGGCGTCGGACCAGGTGCGGCTGCGTGCCCAGCGGCTGGGGCTGGGCAATGCGCCGGTGCAACTGGCGAGCGCGACATCGGTGCGCGATATCCTGACGACGCTGAGCGAGGGCGTGCCGCCCGCCTTGCTGATCATCGATTCGATCCAGACCATGCACAGCGACCTGATCGAGGGCGCGCCAGGCACCGTGAGCCAGGTGCGCGCGTCGAGCCAGGAACTGATCAAATTCGCCAAGCAGCGCGGCACCGCGCTGATCCTGGTCGGCCATGTCACCAAGGATGGCAGCATCGCCGGCCCGCGCGTGCTGGAACATATGGTCGATACGGTGCTGGCGTTCGAGGGTGAGCGCAGCCACCAATATCGCATCCTGCGCGCGATCAAGAACCGCTTTGGCGGCACCGACGAGATCGGCGTCTTCTCGATGGTTGCCGAGGGGCTGGAGGAGGTCGCCAATCCGTCCGCTTTGTTCCTCACCAATCGCGACGAGACGGTGACGGGCGCCACCGTCTTCCCCGCGCTCGAAGGAACGCGGCCGGTGCTGGTCGAGATCCAGGCGCTGGTGGTGCGGCTGTCGAGCGGGGCGACGCCCCGGCGCGCGGTGGTCGGCTGGGACAGCGGCCGGCTGGCGATGATCCTGGCCGTGCTGGAGGCGCGCTGCGGGCTCAGCTTCTCGACCTGCGAAGTCTATCTCAACGTCGCGGGCGGCTATCGGCTGTCCGATCCGGCCGCCGACCTGGCCGTCGCCGCCGCTTTGATGTCGGCCTTGTCGGAACGGCCGGTGCCCGCCGATGTCGTGCTGTTCGGCGAGATTGCGCTGTCGAGCGAAATTCGCCCCGTCTCGCACACGCCGCTGCGGCTGCGGGAATCGGCGAAACTGGGCTTCAACCGCGCCTTCGTGCCGGCGTCGGGCGCGGACGGGGTGAAGGGGATTTCGGTCAGCGGCTTTCGCACCCTTGCACAGCTGGTTGACCAGATGCTCGGGCGCGGATAGCCAGCGCGGCATGAACGCCGTCGATATCCTCGTCCTCCTCCTCATCGGCGGTTGCGCCATATTCGGCCTGCTGCGCGGGTTCGTGACCGAAACCCTGTCGCTGATCGCCTGGGTCGCGGGCATCTTCGCGATCAGCCTGTTCCACGCTTCCGTCACCGAATTGCTGACCAGCTTCGTCGGCAGCGAGAGCGGGGCGGCGGTGCTGGCCTTCTTCCTGATCTTCGCCGTCACCTTCGGCGCAGGCAAGCTGCTCGCCCGATCGATCGGCCAGCGCACCCGCCAGTCGGTGCTCGGCCCGATCGACCGGGTGCTGGGCGGCGGCTTCGGCGCGATCAAGGGGCTGATTGGCGCGACCCTGGTCTTCCTCGCCTTCTCCCTGGTCTATGACACATTCTACGGTAGCGGCGCGCGCCGCCCCGACTGGCTGTCCGACGCCCGCACCTATCCGCTGCTCAACGCCAGCGGCAAGGCGATCAGCGAATTTGTCGATGAACAGCGCGCGCAGAAGCCGGCGGAGTCCGATCCGGCGGCGTGACCGGGGTGGGTGGGAAGCGGACTGACCGAATTTTCACCCGCGGTCCAAGGCTTGTGATTGCGCCTGGTCGCATAATGGAGCGCATTTCGGGTACGACCACGATGCGTAGCACTGAAGAGCCCAGGAGTCGGCTAATTTATAATAATACAGGATCAAAAAAAAGCTGCGTATCATTGTCAGGAAGGTTCATCGCGTTGGAAGCAAGCCCACACAGATCCACACAAAGTTCCGCGGCATCTAAATCCTTTTGGGTGATTTTCCCACAATTCACATTCGCCGATAACCATCCCCCATCCATGAGAAATTAAATTATAATTTGCATTAATTTTTAACTGATCTTGAATCCATCTCTCGACAGCAATTTTCCACTCAGAATTAATTTTATGCTCATGACAGCATTTATCCGCCTCAATCCATCTGACGGAAACTTTTCCTATTTTGACCTTGTTGGAAGTCGCGAAGCTGTCGATATCAAAAGCGGATACTGATCCGTCCAACTTGATGGAACGTGTTTCAGTGGGCTGCCCCCATTCATCATTTCCTTCTGTGCCAGTTTTACTCATGCCCTCTCCCCCCAGAGAGACGTTATCACCGCGTTAAAAAATATGTCACGCTGTCGAAATGAAATCTAGGACAGTGTTTTACGCCCGTGCGATGGCTCATCTATAGCGCTGCCAGCATTGATTGCTCGTGGAAGGATGGGTCTGAAGCTTAACGTGCCATTATATAGCGAGAGAGCCTTTTTGCGTTATGGTCGATGTATTTGGAGCCCTAAGCTGCAGTTGGCGAAGCGCTTCGCTTGGGCTCGGGCGTATCCACCGATCTAGCTGATGCCACTTGGACGGTCCAAAGCAGCAATATGGCCACAGGAGGCATCCTTGGACAACCTAGCGCGCAGGCCGCTACATGTCTGCTACTGGTAGCTTTGAGACCATCCTCCCCAGGAAGGGGAGGTGGCTGGCCGAAGGCCAGACGGAAGGGGGGCTTCCCCTCTCGATAGGGCGACACCCCTCCACCACTTCGTGGTCCCCCTCCCCTTGCAGGGGAGGATTTTACAGCCGCTTCTGGTCGTTAAGCGTCACAGCCCGATGCCACCATCGCCCCCTTTTTCCATTCCGGTACTTTGTATTGACCCCCGACCGGCGGTGCGCCCCTAGACCAGTGCCCCGCAAATCTCGGCATGCCGCTTTTCGGCATAGCGATCGGTCATGCCGGCGATGAAGTCGGCGATGTGGCGGCTGCGGGTCGGTTCCTCCAGCGCGCATTCGTCGCGCCATTCGGGTGGCATCAGGGCGGGGTCGGCCAGATAGGCGCGGAACAGGTCGATCACGATCACCCGCGCCCGGTCGGCGGCAGCCAGCTGGTCGGGATGATGATAGAGGGTCGCATACATGAAGCGCTTCAGCTCGCGTTCCTGCGCCGCCAGTTCGGGCGAGAAAGCGACCAGCGTGCGGCCCAGCGCGCGGACATCGGCGACCGTCTCCACCCCGGCGGCCGCGATATTGGCGCGGGTGGTGGTGAGCAGGTCATTGGCCATCACGCCAATCTGTTCGCGCACCAGTTCGCGCAGCAGGCGATCCTGCGGCACGTCGGGATAGCGGGCCGTCACCCGGTCCCAGCAATGGCGCACCAGCGGCACGGTCAAAAGCTGTTCCAGGCTCAGCAGTCCGGCGCGCAGGCCATCGTCAATGTCGTGATTGTCATAGGCGATATCGTCCGACAGCGCCGCCAGCTGCGCCTCCAGCGAGGCATGGCTGGCAAGGTCGAGCGGGAACAGCGCGTCCAGTTCGCGCATCGCCCAGCCGGGCCTGGTCACCGGCCCATTATGCTTGGCCAGCCCCTCCAGCATTTCCCAGCTGAGGTTGAGGCCGCGAAAGCGCGGATAGGGCGAATCCAGCAGCATCAGCGTGCGCAGCGTGTGCGCATTATGATCGAAGCCGCCATGATCCTCCAGCGCCGCCTCCAGCGCATCCTCGCCGGCATGGCCGAAGGGCGGATGGCCGATATCATGGGCCAGGCACAGCGCCTCGGTCAGATCCTCGTTGAGGGCAAGCGTGCGGGCGATGGCGCGGCCAATCTGCGCCACCTCCAGGCTGTGGGTCATGCGCACGCGATAATGATCGCCGTCGGGCGACACGAACACCTGCGTCTTGTGCCGCAGCCGGCGGAAGGAGATCGAATGAATGATGCGGTCGCGGTCGCGCTGGAACATATCGCGCGGGCCGCGCATCTCGCCGCCCGGTTCGGCATGGAGCCGTCCCCGGCTCTGGTCGGGCTGAGAGGCGTAGGATGCGAGCATCGTCATGCGAACCCCTTATTTGCTGCCCAGCTTTTCGACCACCTCGCCCGCGTCGCTTTGCCAGGCGAAGGCGTCGGCGCCGGCCTTCTTGAGGTCCGCCTCAACCGCCCTGGCGCGGGTGAAGCTGGCAAAGGGACCGATTAGCAGGCGCGAGGTCTGGCCCCAGCTGGCGCTCCAGCCATCCTGCGGCGCGACCGCGTCATATTTGCCCTGCAAGCGCTTGAAGGTGAAGGCCAGCGCGCTCTTCTGCCCGGTGCCGATCTGCACCCAGTTGCGCGCGGGGTTGGCGGCCAGGCGCTTCTTTTCCTCGGCTTCCTTCTTCGCCTTGGCGTCGGCTTCCGCCTTGGCCTTGGCGGCGGCCGCCTTCTTCGCCTTGTCGGCCTCCGCCTGGCGCGCAGCGGCGCGGCGGGCGGCCTGCAGCTTCTCGACCTCGGCCAGGTCGACCGCGACCACGTTCGAGCGGCGCTCGCTGTCGGGCACGTCGATGGCGTGGATGATGTCGGCCAGGCTCCGGGTCGCCTCCGGCGCCGGCTGCGGCGTAGCGCTGTCGGCCGGCGGCGTGAATTCAGTGGCGACCGGCGCCGATGGCATCTCCGCGGGCGGCGTGCCCTGCGGCGCGGGCGGGGTCACGCTCGACGCCTGGGCAAGGGCGCTCGAATTGAGCTGCGAGGCCGTGCTTGGCTGGCCGGTGGTCGGTGCCGGCGCGGTCGAGCGCGGCGCGCCGCCGTCCAGCGCGTCGAGGCCCGGCGCAGGCGGCCCCTGCACATCGACCGATGCGCTGCGGACCGGGGCGGGAGTTGGTGCCGGGGTCGGCGCGGGCGCTGGCGCCTGGGTCGTCGCCTGACCGGGCACCGACTGCACCATCTCCGAACGGGCGCTCTGGCTCGGCGTCGGCTGGACGACCGGCTGGCGTCCGCGCGTGTCGGCGGGCAGCGGCTGGACGGTTGCGGGCGCGGGCGCGGGGACAGTGGGCTGCGTGGCTTGTGCGGCCACCGGCGGCCGGCTCTGGGTCGGCGCGGGCTGGCTGGCAGCAGGCGTGCCGAGCGGCGCGCGGGCCAGCGACGTGCCGCGCTGCCGGCCACTGCCGTTGCGGGTCGTGCGGCGATCCCCCTGGGCCGTCGCGGTCGACGCGGCGGCGGCAGGTGCGGCGTCGCGCGACGCCAGCTGGATACCCGGCGCCGGCGGGGTCGGCACGATCGGCGTGATGCTGGTCGCGACGACCTGCGGGAAATGGCCGAAATGGACCGCAGCCGCCTTCTGCGCCGCCGTCAGATAGGGCATTTTCTGCATATAGGGGGTGATGGCGCTCGCCAGCTGGGCCGGCATGGTCTGGTCGACCACCTTCTTGGCCTCGGCCTGGCGGTTGTTCATCGCCAGGATGAAGGCATTATAGCGCCAGGCGGCCCGGTCGCTCTTGTAGAGCAGCGGCTGCAACACCTTGTCGGCGGCATCCACCTGTCCCGAAATACCGAGCGAGGCGGCGTAGCGGCGCACCAGTTCGGCATCGTCCGGGGTGCGTTGCAGGGCGGCATGATAATCGCGCTGCGCCCCGGCCTGGTCGCCGGTCATGTCACGCGCCAGCCCGCGATCGCCCTGGATGGTCGCTTCGGGATAGCCGGCACGGGTCGCCTGGTCGAACAGGCGCAGCGCTTCGGCCGGGTTCTGCATCTTCAGCATGACCCGGCCCAGGCCCGCCTTGGTGCGCCCATTATTGGGCTGGATCGCGTCGGCGCGGGCAAAGAAACCGGCGGCCGCACGGGCATCGTCCAGCTCCAGCGCAGCTTCGCCAGCCCCCACCAACGCGTTGAAATCCCGCGGATTGGTGGCCAGTTTCGCCAGATTATTGTTGAGGTCTGCGGCGCCCGAGGGCCGGACCAGATCGGCCTGGTCGGTTTGCGCCTGCGCAGCCGTGGCAAGAAGCAGGCTGCCGAGAATCCATAGATGAGATCGTGTCACATGGCTGCCTTAGCGGATCGCGGAAGCAATGGGAAATGACCTGCACAAAAAAGCGCGCCGGGTCGCCCGAAGCGACCGACGGCGCGCCTTTGGCAGGCCGGTGCGGGCCTGTGCCCGCACGCTGGCCTTACTGGTTGTTCTGGCGGTTGAGGAAGCGCGGGATATCCAGACCCTGCGTGCCTTCTTCGGCGCCCGGTGCCTTTTCGCTGCCACGGGTAAGGCCGGCCATACGCTCGAACAGCGTGCCACCGGTCGCGACGCGCGGCGCCGGCTGGGCGGGCTTGGGCGCGGCTTCCGGTGCGGTCGGTTCGGCCGCTTCGGCGCCGAGCAGCAGTTCATCCTGCGAGGGATCCTCGTCGGAGAAGACGGCCGCGGGACGCGCCGGCGCGAAGGCCGGCGGCGCCTTTTCGGCGGCAGGCGCGGCGATCGGCGCGGGCGCCGGGGCTTCGGGCACGTCCAGTTCCAGCGCTTCGGGCTCGGGCGCGGCGACCGGAGCCGGCGCAGCAGCGACCGGCGCGGCCGGGGCAGGTGCGGCCACCGGTGCCGGACGCGGTGCCTGCGGCACGGCGACGGCCGGACGGCTGGCGAAGCTGAACGGCTGGGTCAGCGGTGCGGCCTGGCTGCCGACTTCATTGTCGATGCCGGTCGCGACGACCGACACGCGGATCTTGCCGTTCAGATTGTCGTTGAAGGCGCTGCCCCAGATGATGTTCGCATCGGGATCGACCAGTTCGCGGATATGGTTGGCCGCTTCGTCGACTTCCATCAGGCGCATGTCGTCGCCACCGACGATCGACACGATCACGCCCTTGGCGCCGCGCATCGACACGCCGTCGAGCAGCGGGTTGGCGATCGCCTTTTCCGCCGCCTGGAGCGCACGGCCGTCGCCTTCCGCTTCGCCGGTGCCCATCATCGCCTTGCCCATCTCGCCCATCACCGAACGCACGTCGGCGAAGTCGAGGTTGATGAGGCCCGGCATGATCATCAGGTCGGTGATCGAGCGCACGCCCTGCTGCAGCACCTCGTCCGCCATCTGGAACGCTTCCTTGAAGGTCGTGTTCGGGTTGGCGATCAGGAACAGATTCTGGTTCGGGATGACGATCAGCGTGTCGACATGCTTCTGCAGCTCGTCGATGCCGCTTTCCGCCGACTTCATGCGGCGATTGCCCTCGAAGGTGAAGGGCTTGGTCACGACGCCGACGGTCAGGATGCCCTTTTCACGCGCCGCCTTGGCGATGACCGGGGCCGCACCGGTGCCGGTGCCGCCGCCCATGCCGGCGGTGATGAAGCACATATGGGCGCCTTCCAGCGCCTGTTCGACGGTGATGATGGTTTCTTCCGCAGCCGCGCGACCGATTTCGGGGCGCGAACCGGCGCCCAGACCCTCGGTGATCTGCGGGCCAAGCTGGATGCGCCGTTCGGCCGGCGAGGCGTTCAGCGCCTGCGCGTCGGTGTTGGCGACGATGAAATCGACGCCCTCGACGCTGGCCGCGATCATGTTCGCGATGGCGTTACCGCCTGCACCGCCAACGCCTATCACCGCAATGCGTGGCTTCAATTCGTCCACATGCGGCGGGCTGATCTCGATGCTCATATACTTTGCTCCCTCAGCTTCCTCGTCAGGAAGTGACAACCGTCATCAATTGTTAACACCAGAAAATAGAGTATTTCACCTGCTATTTTCGTTTTCGTTCAAATTCGCTCAGTAATTCGTCCGCATCGCCCGCATCATGCGCTGCCACCATTGCGGGGCGCCCAGACGATGCACGGTTTGCGGCGCAGGCGCCATCGCCCTAAGATCAACCGGGTTTGAAGCGCCGTAAAGCGCCAATCCGGCCAAAGTGGCGAAGGCCGGGCCACTATGCGCTTCGGGCATGGCTGACAAGCCGCGTGGGCGACCGACCCGCACTGCACGCCCCAATGCGCCTTGCGCATAGTCGGCAATGCCCTTCATCTCCGCGCCACCGCCGGTCAACACGACCTGGCGCCCGGTGCTGTTGAAGCCCATGCCGGCCAGCGCCGCATTCACTTCCGCCATGATCTGGTTCAGTCGTTCGCAAATGACGCCGACCAGCGCCGCGCGGGTGATCTTGCCGCCTTCCGCGTTAGGGCCGGCGCTCTGCCCCGGAATGGCGACATCGCCATGGGGCGTCGCGATCTCGATCATCTCGCGGAAGTCGCGGCGGTTCTGCATCGCCGAACCATAGAAGCATTTGATCCGCTCCGCCTGGCTGCGGCGGATGCCGAAGGCCGAAGCGATATCGTCGGTAATGTCGGACGCGCCCATCGGGATCGAATGCAGCCCCACCAGCATGCCGCCGGCATAGAGCGAGACATTGGTGACCCCTGCCCCCATCTCGACCAGCGCCACGCCCAGGTCGCGTTCTTCTTCGGACAGGCAGGCAAGCCCGGTCGCGATCGGCGAGGCGACGATCGAATTGACGTTGAGATAAGCGCCACGCACGCACAGGTCGAGATTGGCGAGCGGCGCGCCATCGGCCAGCACGACATGGATGTCGACGCCCAGCAGATCGGCATGCATGCCCAGCGGCTTCTTCACCGGCACCTTGCCATTGATGGTGAAGCAGGTCGGCTGCGCGTGCAGGATGATGCGGCCATCGGGGTCGATGCCCTGCTGGCCGGTGGTCAGCAGATCGTCGATGTCCGGCTGCTCGACGCGATAGCCGCCCATGTCGCGCTCGACCGTGACGACGTCGCTCACCAGGCTGCCGCCCGAGAAGCTGACCCAGACATCCTCGATATTGGTGCCGGCGACACGCTCGGCCTGTTCCACCGTCTCGCGCACGGCCAGTTCGGTGCGTTCCATGTCGGCGATGAAGCCGCGGCGCACGCCCCGGCTTTCGCGCTGGCCAGTGCCCAGGATCGCCAGCTCACCCGTATCGGTGCGCCCCGCGATCAGCGCGGACACCTTCCACGATCCGATATCGATCGCGGTGATGAGCTTTTCGACCTTGGGCTGTGCCATGACTTAGCCTTCCTCGCCCGCGGCCGGCGCACTTGCGGTCTTTTCCGCCTTGGCGTCCGCTGCCGGCTTATCGCTGGTCTGGCCCTGCGGCAGACGCAGCACGAAACGATCGGGATCGCGCATGTCGAACTTGACGATGCCCCGGCCAAGCAACCGGTTGACGCCATCCATGCGCGCGAAATTCACCAGCGCGGCCGCCGATGTCTGTTCGCCCTCAGGCAGCGACAGCGTTTCCCCAGACTGAAAGCGCAGATCCCAGCGACGGTTCCCGACCCAGGTCGCGCCAGCCAGCATCGGCTTCAACGCAGGCGCGCTTTCCATCAGCTTGTTTAGGCCAGCGGTCTGGAGATTGGCGTTGGGGCCGACCACCAGCGGCAGGTCGGGCATCGCCCCGGCCGACACCGATTGCAGCACCACGCCCGCCACATCGATCAGATGCAGTTGCCCGTCATGCTGCCACACCGCGACCGGATCACGCTCGACGATATCGACGACCAGCGTGTCGGGCAGGCGGCGGGAAATGCGCGCATCCTTGACCCAGCCAAGCTTCAGCATTTCCTGCCGCACCTTGGGCAGGTCGAGCGAGAGCATCGAGCGATCGACCTGGCCGAGCGCGATATTATAAACCGGCATCTCGTCCATGCGCTCGACGCCGCGCACCTCGACCTTCTCCACCTCGAAACCGGCGCGCGCGGCCAGGCTTGCCGCCTGCTGGCGCGCCATATCGGGTAGCCCCGCATAGATGGCGATGGCGATCGCCAGGCCGCCGAAGATCCCGAAGATGGCCCAGGTCGCCAGCTTCTGGAGCGTATCCTCGCTGATCGGCAGCAATTCGAGCAGCCGATCGAAGGAGGATTGGCGCTTGAGCTGGCGGCCACGGCCCGATCCGGCCTTGGCGCGCACCTTGCCCCGCGCCGTGCTCAGCCGCGCCGTGCCGCCGCGCCGGATCCGTGCCTCAGCCATTGCCAGCCCCCATGTTCGGCCCCCTCGTCAATGCTTCCTCGCAGATCCGCTCGACCAGCTCGGCATATTCGATACCCAGCTTTTTCGCCTGTTCCGGCACCAGGCTCAAGGGGGTCATACCCGGCTGGGTATTGACCTCCAGCAGGTAAAGCCCCTCGACGCCCTGGTTGTCGTCCCAGCGGAAGTCGGAGCGCGACGCGCCCTTGCAACCGAGCAGCTGATGCGCCTGGAGCGCGATCGCCTTGCACGCGTGCGTGATCTCGTCCGGTATCTCCGCCGGGCAGACATGTTCGGTCATGCCGTCGGTATATTTGGCGTCGAAATCATAGAAGCCGCTCTTGGGGCGCAGCTCGGTGACGAGCAGCGCCTCATCGCCCAGCACGGCGGTGGTCAGTTCGCGCCCGCGAATATAGGGTTCGGCCAGAAGCTCGGGAAATTCCTGCCAGGGGCCGACGCTGTCACGGGCGATGGGGTTGCCATAATTGCCCTCGGCCGTGACGATCGCGACGCCGACCGAGCTGCCCTCATTGACGGGCTTCAGAACATAGGGGCGCGGCAGCGGATCGCCGGCATAGAGGCTCTCGCTCGTCACGATATGGCCGCCGGGCATGGGGATGCCGTGCGGTACCAGCGCCTGCTTGGTCAGTTGCTTGTCGATCGCGATGACCGATGTGGCAAGGCCGCTATGGGTGTAGGTGAGGCCCATCAGGTCCATCATGCCCTGCACCGTGCCATCCTCGCCCGGCACGCCATGCAGCGCGTTGAACACCACGTCCGCCTTGGTCTCGGTCAGGCGAGCGGCGACGTCGCGATCCATGTCGATCCGCGTGACCCGATGCCCGCGCGATTCCAGCGCCTTGGCAACGCCCTCGCCGCTCGACAGCGACACCGGCCGCTCCGCCGACCAGCCGCCCATCAGAACGGCGACATGCCAGGGACCACGGCTCATGCGTAACACTCCAGATACATCGTCATGCCAGCGAAGGCTGGCATCTCACTGCCTTTGAACGCAGCGAAGGAAGAAAAGAGGGATCCCAGCCTTCGCTGGGATGACGGATTGGAAGCACAAATCACTTCGCCAACCCCACGGCATCTCTGTTTGCGCCGTCGGCAAACATGCCGACACGCTGGATTTCCCATTCCAGCTCGACGCCACTCTTTGCCTTGACGCGGCGGCGGACTTCCTCGCCCAGCGCTTCGATGTCGGCGCTGGTGGCGTCGCCGGTGTTGAGCAGGAAGTTGGTGTGCTTCTCGCTCACCTGCGCTCCGCCCAGCGCGAGGCCGCGACAGCCCGCTTCATCGACCAGCGCCCAGGCCTTGTGCCCGTCCGGGTTCTTGAAGGTCGATCCGCCGGTCTTGCTGCGCAGCGGCTGGCTTTCCTCGCGCGCGGTGGCGATGCGGTCCATTTCCGCCTGGATCGCGGCTGGCTCGCCGGGTTCGCCGCGGAAGGTGGCCGACACGACAACCGCGCCGTCGACCATGTTGGAGTGGCGATAGCTGTAATGAAGATCGCGGTTGAGCAAGGTCACCTGCTCGCCCGAGCGCAGCACCACCTCGCATTCGACCAATATGTCCGCAGTCTCGCGGCCATAGGCGCCGCCGTTCATCCGCACGAAGCCGCCGACCGTGCCGGGGATGGAGCGGAGAAATTCGAGACCGGCAATGCCGGCATCCCGCGCGGTCGAGGAGACGAGGATGCCCGACGCACCACCGCCGCAGACCAGGGTGGTGGCGTCCAGCGCCTCCACCTTGGCGAAGGGTTTGCCCAGGCGCACGACCACGCCCGGCACGCCGCCATCGCGAACGATCAGGTTGGAGCCGAGGCCGAGCGCCATCACCGGCATCGCCGGATCGAGCATGGCCAGGAAATCGGACAGGTCGTCGGCATCCTTGGGCTCGAACAGCCATTGCGCCGCCCCGCCCGCCTTGAACCAGACGAGCGGTGCCAGCGGCGCATCGGCCTTGAGCGCGCCGCGAACGGCCGGGAGAGAAGCCATCACCGTCAACCGCGCACGCCCCAGAGATTCATCCAGCTCTTCATCGCCTTCATGCCCGCCTCGCCGGCCTGATGCGCGGCCATGCCGGTCTGCACCTGCTTCTGCGCCGCCTCGACCATGTCGCGCGCGACTTCCACGCCCTGCATCTGCATGTCGATCATGCGCTTCTGCATTTCGAGGCCGACATTGAAGAGCTCGAACATCAGGCGGTTTCCTTGACCTTGGCGGTGACCGCAGCGGACAGGCCCGCCGCCCATTTGGTGATGTCGCCGGCCCCCAGGCAGATGATCATGTCGTCGGCCTGGACATCGGCGGCGATGACGCGGGCAAGATCGTCCGCATCGGCGACAGTGGCGGCGTTGCGATGGCCACGGCGCTTGAGCCCGGCGACCAGCGCTGCGCTATCGACATCCTCGATCGGCTGCTCGCCAGCGGTATAGACCGGGGCGGCATAGACGATGTCGGCGTCGTTGAAGGCCTGCTGGAAATCATCCATCAGGTCGCGCAGGCGGGTGAAGCGATGCGGCTGGACCACGGCGATCACTCGGCCCTTCGCGCCTTCGCGGGCGGCGGCGAGCACCGCCTTGATCTCGACCGGATGGTGGCCATAATCGTCGATGACGGTGGCCACGCCTGCCCCCGCCGGGATTTCCCCGACCTTGGTGAAGCGGCGCTTCACGCCGCCGAACTTGGCGAAGCCGGTCTGGATGGTCGCGTCATCAATGCCCATCTGCAGCGCCACGCCGATCGCGGCCATGGCGTTCAGCACATTGTGGCGGCCGGGCATCGGCAGTTCGATCCCCTCGATCCGGCGGGTCGCGCCGTCGCGCTCGCGGATCTGGACGTCGAAGCGATTGCCGCCGGGCACGGGCTGGACATTCTCGCCGCGAATATCGGCCTGGGCGGAGAAGCCATAGGTGACGATGCGGCGGTCCTGCACGCGCGGCAGGATGGCCTGCACCTCGGGATGGTCGAGGCAGAGCATCGCCGCGCCATAGAAGGGCACATTTTCGACGAACTCGACGAAGGCGTCCTTCACCGCGTCGAAGCTGCCATAATGGTCGAGATGCTCGGGATCGATATTGGTCACGACCGCGATCGTGCCGTCGAGGCGCAGGAAGCTGCCATCGCTCTCATCGGCTTCCACGACCATCCAGTCGCTGTTGCCCAGGCGCGCGTTGGAGCCATAGCTGTTGATGATGCCGCCGTTGATGACGGTCGGATCAACCCCGCCCGCGTCCAGCAGCGCCGCGACCATCGAGGTGGTCGTGGTCTTGCCATGGGTGCCGGCGATGGCGACCGTGGACTTCAAACGCATCAGTTCGGCCAGCATTTCCGCGCGGCGGATCACCGGCACGCGATTTTCCAGCGCCAGTTCGACTTCCGGATTGCCCCGCTTGATCGCGGTCGAGGTGACGACCACGGCGGCATCGCCCAGATTTTCGGCCTTGTGGCCGATCATCACCTTGATGCCTTTGGCGCGCAGCCCTTCCACGACATAGCCTTCGGCGACGTCGGATCCTTGAACCTTGTAACCCAGATTATGCATGACTTCGGCGATACCGGACATGCCGATGCCGCCAATGCCGATGAAATGGATCGTGCCGATGTCGGTGCCGACACCCTTCATGCCTGATATTCCTTGTTCCAATATCCGTTCGCCCTGAGCGAAGTCGAAGGGCCCAGCAGAGCCGCAGGCGAAGCGGCTTCGCTCCGCTCAGCAGAGGGCTTCGACAGGCTCAGCCCGAACGGGGAGAGATATGTGCGGATCATGCAGGGACGCCCTGCAAATTGAGCGTGGTCGGCGTGGGGCCGACGCGAAGCGGGTCATTCATGATCGGCGCGGGACCGATGCTTTCGAGCAAGTCTGCCATGTCGCGCGCCGCATCCGGGCGGCCACAGGCACGGGCGCGCTTGGCGGCATTTTGCAGGGCGCCGGGTTCCAGCGCCATCTTCTGCATCTGCTTGGCCAGCTCCACGGCGGTGAAGCGCGACTGGGGAATGGTGCGGGCGCCACCAGCCTCGGTCATCTCGCGCGCATTGGCGGTCTGATGATCGTCCATGGCGCTGGGCAGCGGCACCAGGATGGCAGGGCGGCCGGCACAGGTCAGCTCGGCCAGGGTCGACGCCCCTGCCCGCGCGATCATCAGGTGCGACCAGCCCAGCTTTTCGGGCACGTCGTTGAAATAGGTGGCAAGATCGGCCGGGATTTCCATCTCGGCATAGGTGGCGCGCACCCGCTCGATATCCTCGGCGCGGCACTGCTGCGTCACCTGAAGGCGGCGGCGCAACGCGATCGGCAGCATCGACAGCCCTTCGGGCACGACGCTCGACAGGATGCTCGCCCCCTGGCTGCCGCCGATCACCAGCACGCGGAACACGCTCTCGTCGGTCAGCGCGGGAAATTCCTCGTCGCGCAGCGCCTTCACTTCCTCGCGCACCGGATTGCCGACCAGATGCACCTTGCCGGCATATTTGTCCTTGAGGCGCTCGACCACCGGATAGGCGGTGGCGATCGCGTCGACCCGGCCGGCGAGCAGGCGGTTGACCCGGCCCAGCACCGCATTCTGTTCGTGGATCGCGGTCGGGATGCCGTCCGCCAGCGCGCCCAGCAGCGCAGGCATAGCGGGATAGCCGCCAAAGCCGACCACGGCGGTCGGCTTGAACGTGTCGTTGAGCCGACGGGCCATCGCCCGGCCGGCCAGGATCGCCTTCAAGGCACCGGGCCAGCTCGCCGGATTCTTGGTCATGCGGCCCGCCGGCATGACATGGACCTGCGCCTTGTCGAAGATGCCGGGGATCTTCGCGCCCCGCTCATCGGTGACGAGGGCGACATGATGGCCGCGCGCCATCAGTTCCTCTGCCACCGCATGCGCGGGAATCATATGACCACCCGTCCCGCCGGCGGCGAGGACGAAGTGACGGGAAATGCTCATCGACCACTCCATTTGACGACCGTGTGCCGACCCATGAAGGGGTTGCGCCGCGTGAATGCGAGCAGCAGGCCGACGCCGATACAAAGCGCGAGCATAGAGGAGCCACCGTAGCTGATAAAGGGCAGCGTCATGCCCTTTGACGGAAAAATCTGCGCATTGACGCCCATATTGATGATCGCCTGCAGCCCGAACTGGGTCGTGAGGCCGGCGGCGGCGAGGATGGTGAAATTATCCTCCTCGTCCAGCAGGCGCAGCAGCACGCGCACGACGATCGCCAGATAGACGCAGGCGATGGCGATGCAGGCGAGCAGGCCGAACTCCTCCCCGATCACCGAGAAGATATAGTCGGTATGGGCTTCGGGCAGGCGGAACTTGTTCTGCCCCCCGCCCGGCCCGACACCGGTGAAACCACCATGGGTGATGGTGCGGAACGCCAGGTCCGTCTGGTCCGGGCCGGTATCCATCTGGACACCGATGCCCAGGAAGTCGTTGATGCGCTGCCGGCCATTTTCATAGAACATGTAGACCGCGACCAGCCCCGCCAGCGCCAGCCCGCCCAGCATGGCGATCCAGCGCATTTCGAGGCCCGAGAGCATCAGCAGCACGCCCCAGCAGGCCAGGAAGATGACCGTCTGGCCAAAGTCCGGCTGCTTCATCAGGATCGCCGCGATCAGCAGCGTCATCGCGCCCGTGAGCGGCATCACCGGCAGGCTCTGGTCCTTGGCGCGCAGCGACAGCAGCCAGGCCAGCGTCACGACATAGACGGGCTTCAGAAATTCCGAGGGCTGAAAGCGGAAGCCCGGCAGGTCGATCCAGCGCTTGGCGCCGTTCACGGTGGAACCCAGCAACGGCACGAACAGCAACATCAGGAAGAAGAAGACGGCCAGGAAGATTGCCAGCCGCCGCGCCTGTGGCCGGGGCAGCATGGAGATGACCAGCATGATCGGCAGGCCGATGAACACCCACATCAGCTGGCGATAGAAATAGATCAGCGGATTGACCGCCACCTGCGCGGTCGAGCGGTCGATCGCGGCCACCGGCGATGCGGCGGCCACGGCGACCAGCCCGATCGCCATCAGCGCGACGATCAGCGACAGCAGCACCCGGTCGATTTCCCAGAACCAGATGGCCAGCGCGGTACGCTCGCGCGGCACGGTGCGGGTCTTGAAGCCCTTCACCAGTTCGCCCGCCCTGAACATGCCCTTACGTCCCTCGCTATCCATCCCGTTGCCCCCGATCGCCCTGCCTATTCCAGTGCGTTCTATTCCAGTGCGTTCACGGCCGCGGCAAAGGCATCGCCGCGCGCCTCGAAATCCCGGAACTGGTCGAAACTGGCGCAGGCCGGCGACAACAGCACGACATCGCCCGGCTGGGCGATGCGCGCGGCGCGACGGACGGCGGCGCTCAGCATCTCGCTGTCATCGACCGCCATGTGCGGCCGCAACAGGTCGGCAAACATGTGGCCCGCCTCACCAATGGTGTAGGCATGGGCGATATTGCCGTAATAAGGCGCGCATTCGTCCAGATTGTCGGACTTGGCGACGCCGCCCAAAATCCAGTGGATGCGGGGCTTGCCATCCCTGGCCGGCCAGGCACCCAATGCCGGCGCGGTCGAGGCGGCATTGGTCGCCTTGCTGTCATTGACATAGAGCACGCCATTATGCGTGCCCACCGCCTGCATCCGGTGCGGCAGGCTGGCATAGCTGGCGAGCGCGGCCATGATGGTCGCGTCATTGATGCCCAATGCCCGGCCGACCGCGATCGCGACCGCGGCATTCTGGGCATTGTGCGGCCCCTGCAGCGACGGCCAGCCAAGCTGAGCCTCCGGATCGATATCGGCGGCCTTCACTTCGCGCAGCTGCGCCGGGGCCGATGCGGCGATGCCACGGCTCGGCTCATCCTCGGTCGCGATGACCGCGACATGGTCGGCCGATTGCATGGCGAACAGCCGCGCCTTCGACGCGACATAGCCGGCAAAGCCATTGTAGCGATCAAGATGGTCGGGCGTGATGTTGAGCAGCACGGCAACATCGCAGTCGAGACTGTGGGTCAGGTCGATCTGATAGCTGGACAGTTCCAGCACATAGACGCCCACGCCATGCAGGTTCGGCTCCAGCGGCTCCTGGCCGAGGATCGGCAGGCCGATATTGCCGCCCATCCGCGCCGGGAAGCCCGCCTGTTCGATGATGTGATGGATCAGCGCGGTCGTGGTCGACTTGCCATTGGTGCCGGTGATGCCGACGACCTTGTGCGGCGGCAGCGTCGGCCGGGCGAGCGCGAACAGTTCGATGTCGCCGATGATCGGCACGCCGGCGATCTTCGCGCGCATCGCGATCGGATGCTTGTTGAGCGGCACGCCCGGCGACACGACGATGCCGTCGAAACCGGCCAGGTCGATCTCCATCGGGTCGCCGAATTCCAGCGTCGCACCAGTTGCCGGGAATGCGATGCGGTCGATTGACTCGTCTGCAGCGCGGTTGAAGCTCCCGCGAACTGCCTCAATACTAGCTGGATTGGAATCCCAAGCAGTGACCCGCGCGCCGCTTTCGATGAGACATGCGACGGTGGCAATACCCGACCGCGCCAACCCCAGCACGGCATAGCGTTTCCCGCGAAAGACGTCTGAAACGATCATCCGCTTACCTCAGCTTCAGCGTGGCGAGGCCGGCGAGCGCCAGCACGAAGGAGATGATCCAGAAGCGGATCACCACGGTAGGTTCGGCCCAGCCAAGCTGTTCGAAATGATGGTGGATCGGCGCCATCTTGAACACGCGCTTGCCGGTCCGCTTGTAGAAGAAGACCTGGATGATGACCGACAGTGCCTCGACCACGAACAGGCCGCCGACGACGCCCAGAACGATTTCATGATGGGCGGTGACGGCGATCACGCCGATCGTGCCACCCAGCGCCAGACTGCCGGTATCGCCCATGAAGACGGCAGCCGGCGGCGCGTTGAACCAGAGGAAGGCCAGCCCCGCGCCGATGATCGCCCCGCACAATATGGTGAGATTGCCCGCGCCCGGCACATGCGGGATGCCCAGATAGGTGGCGAAGTCCGCGCGGCCGACCAGATAGACGATCGCCATGAACGCCATGCAGGCGATGATGACCGGCATGGTGGCCAGGCCATCGAGCCCGTCGGTCAGGTTCACCGCATTGCCGAAGGCGACGATGACGAAGGCGGCGAACAGGAAATAGAAGGGCCCAAGCTCGATCGCAGGCCCATTGTAGAAGGGCACGTAGAGCGCGGTGTTGCCATGCTGGTTGACGATCATCCAGGCGGCGAAACCGGCGATGAGGAACTCGAAGGCCAGGCGCATCTTGGCCGACAGCCCCTTGTGGCTGGCCTTGGTCACCTTGTCATAATCGTCGAGGAAGCCGATCGCGCCGAAACCCAGGGTCACGAACAGGCAGGCCCAGACATAGGTGGAGGACAGGTCCATCCACAGCAGCACCGATATGACCATGGAGGTCAGGATCATCAGGCCGCCCATGGTCGGCGTGCCGCGCTTGGCCAGATGGGTCTGCGGCCCGTCGCTGCGGATCGGCTGACCCTTGCCCTGGCGCACGCGCAGCCAGCCGATGAACTTGGGGCCGATGACCAGGCCGATGATCAGCGCGGTCGCGATCGCCGCGCCCGCCCGGAAGGACAGGTAGCGGATGAGGTTGAAGGCCCCCGCAAAATCCAGGGTCTGGGCAAGCCAGTAGAGCATCAGTCTTTATCTCCGTCGCGGGCGGCATCGCCAAGGGCGGCGACCAGGCGGGACAGCCCGATGCCATTGGAGCCCTTGACCAGGATCGCGTCACCCGCACGCATTTCCTTGTTGATCAGATCGGTGGCCGACGCGGCGTCCGGCACATGGTCGAAGGCGACGAGGCCGCCAAGGGCGTCGGCCAGCGGCGCCATCTCCTCGCCCACCAATATCGCATAGTCGACGCCATTCTCGCTCAATGGTTGCGAGAGTGCGGCGTGCAGTTCGGTGCTGCGGCTGCCCAGTTCGCGCATGCCGCCCAGCACGGCGATGCGGCGGTCGGCCTGCTCGCGCCCCAATTGCTTGAGCGTCGCGGCCATGCTCAAGGGGTTGGCGTTATAGCTTTCGTCGATCAGCAGCGCTTCGCCACCCGCCACCGGCAGGATGCGGCGCGCGCCGCGTCCGGGCAGGCCCGGCATTTCCGCGAGCGCCAGGCCCGCAGCGGCCAGATCGCCGCCCAGCGCCTCGACCGCGGCCAGCACGGCGAGCGAATTGGACACCCAATGGTCGCCCGGCGCGCCGACGGTGAAGCACAGTTCCACCCCCGGCAGCGCGGCGGTCACCAGCGTGCCGCCACCCGGCGCCGGCACCGTATCGCGCACGAAAATATCCGCTTCCGGGCTGAAGCCGAAGGTCAGGATATGATCGGCATGACGCTCCGCCTTGCCATAGAGGGTCGCGACATGCGGGCTGTCATAGGGAATGACAGCGGTGCCGCCCGGCTCCAAACCTTCGAAAATCTCGGCCTTGGCTTCGGCGATCTTTTCCTCGGTCCCGAAAAATTCGATATGGGCCGGCGCGATGGCGGTGACGATCGCCACGTTCGGGCGTACCTGCCGCGTCAGCGCAGCCAGTTCGCCGGCATGGTTCATGCCCATTTCGAACACGCCATAGGCCGCATCACGCGGCATCCGCGCCAGGCTCAGCGGCACGCCGACATGGTTGTTATAGCTCTTTACCGACCGATGGACGCCGCCCGGACAGGCCCGTTCAAGGGCATGGAACAGCGCTTCCTTGGTGCCGGTCTTGCCGACCGACCCGGTCACGCCGATGATCTTCGCACTGCTGCGCTTGCGCGATGCCCGGCCCAACGCCTCCAGCGCGGCGGCACTGTCGGCCACCAGCACATGGGGATAATCGACCGGTTCGCTGACGATCGCGCCGGCCGCGCCCTGGGCAAAGGCCTTGTCGACGAACTTGTGGCCGTCGGTCGTTTCGCCCTTCATCGCGACGAACAGGTCGCCCGCGCCCACCTCGCGACTGTCGAAGGCGACGCCAGAAACGGCGAACGGCGCCGACACGGCGCCGCCCGTAGCGTCTGCGATCTCGGCCGAGGTCCAGAGATCACTCAACCCGCGCACTCCCGTGCCACGGTGACATCGTCAAAGGGTAGCACCCGGTCGCCGATGATCTGGCCCTGCTCATGCCCCTTGCCGGCGAGCAGGACGATATCGTCGCCCCCCGCCTGACCGATGGCCGCGGCAATCGCCGCGCGGCGCCCGCCAATTTCCTCCGCCCCCGGCGCGCCCGCCATCACGGCGGCGCGGATCGCGGAGGGTTCTTCCGAACGGGGATTGTCGTCGGTCACGATGACATGGTCGGCCAGATCCGCCGCGACCTTGCCCATCAGCGGGCGCTTGCCCGCATCGCGATCGCCGCCCGCGCCGAACAGCGCGATCAGCTTGCCCCTGGTATGGGGACGCAGCGCCTCGATCGCGGCGCGCAGGCCGTCGGGCGTATGGGCATAGTCGACATAGACGGGCGCGCCCGCCTTGCTGATGACCGCGCGTTCCAGACGGCCGCGCACCGGCTGGACCCGGCCCAGCAATTCCAGCACCTTGGCGGTATCGCCGCCGGTCGCGATGACCAGACCGGCCGCCGTCAGCGCATTGGCCGCCTGATAGGCGCCGATCAGCGGCAGGTTGACCTTATAGAGCTTGCCATCGGCTTCGATTTCCAGCGTCTGGCCCAACTGGGTCGGGGTGCGGTTGGCAAGACGCAATGCCTGCCCCTGCACCCCGACGCTCAGCACACGAAGCCCCCGCTTCGTAGCCCGCTGGATCGCCTTGTCCGACCATTCATCGTCGGCCCAGATGACGGCCGCGCCGCCATCGCCCACGACTTCGTCGAACAGGCGCATCTTGGCGTCGAAATAGCTGTCCATGTCGCCATGATAATCGAGATGATCGCGCGACAGGTTGGTGAAGGCGCCGGCCGCAACCGGCAGGCCTTCGGTGCGATACTGGTCGAGGCCATGGCTCGACGCCTCGAACGCGGCATGGGTGATACCCTCGCGCTTGAGGCCCGACATGTTGGCAAGGAAGGTGACGATGTCCGGCGTGGTGAGGCCGGTCGACACCTGATCGACCGAGGTGGTGACGCCCAGCGTCCCGATCGAGGCCGACTTGTGGCCCAGCATGCGCCACAGCTGGCGCGCCAGTTCGACCGTGCTGGTCTTGCCATTGGTGCCGGTGACGGCGACGGTCACATCAGGGAATGGCGCGAAATAGCGCGCGGCCAGTTGCGCGAACAGGCGGCGGGGATTGGCGTCGGCGATATGCACCGCGCCCTCGACCTTCGCCTCCGGCCGGGCGACGACCGCAACCGCGCCGGCCTTCACCGCATCGGCAATAAAATCCTCGCCATTGACGCGCAGGCCCTGAAAGGCACCGAAGATGGTGCCCGGCGCAACCTTGCGATTGTCGATGGCAAAACCCGTCACGGACGTGTCGAGGCCGGTGTTGCCACCGACCTCGACGCCCAGCTCCTCGATTAGCGACCCGAGGCGCATCACTCTGTCTCCTTGTCGCCGTGCAACAGCGGCATCAAATCCGAAATATCCACGTCCCGCCGCTCGTCCGGCATTACGCCAAGCATCGGCCCGGTGCGCTCCACCACCCGCTTCACCACCGGCGCCGCCGTCCATGCAGCAGTGCGCAGGCCATATTGGCCCGTCGCCTCGTCCATCGTGACGAGAACCACATAGCGGGGATTGTCCATCGGGAAGGCGGAAGCGAAAGTCGTCACCAGCGAAGTCTTGTTGTAGCGCCCTTCCTGGGGCTTTTCAGCGGAACCCGTCTTGCCGCCCACCCGGAATCCCTTGGCGTCGGCGCTACGCCCTGTACCCGCCGACACGATCATCCGCAACAGCTGGCGCATGCGCGCGCTGGTCGCGGCGGAAAAGACGCGGCGCCCCTCGGGCACTTCATCGGCCTTGAGCTTGCGGATCGTCGCCGGGCGCCAGATGCCGCCATTGACCAGCGCCGCATAGGCCGCCGCCAGATGCAGCGGCGTCACCGCGATGCCATGGCCGTAGGACGTGGTCATGCTGGTGATCCGGCCCCAATTGGTCGGCCACAGGCCACCGGCACGCTCATTGAACTCGATCGGCGCACGCTGGTCGAAATCCAGGCTGCGGAACAGCTTCTGCAACGGCGCGGCGCCCATTTCGTCGGCGATCCGGGCGGTACCGATATTGGAGCTGTGGACCAGGATTTCCGGCACGTTGATCCAGCGGCCAAGCGAGTGGTCGTCCTTGATGCGGAAGCCGCCGACGGCCAGCGGCGCGGTCGCGTCATAACGCTTGCTCATCGAGGTCACGACGCCCGCATCCATGGCCGCCGCGATCGACAGCGGCTTGAACGCCGAACCCAGTTCGTAGCGGGCCTGCACCATATGGTTGCAGAGCGGCGATTCGGAGCAGCGCTTGCCGGCATAATTTTGCAGCTTGTTGGGATCGAACACCGGGATCGATGCCATGGCGATCACTTCGCCGGTATTGACGTCCAGGATGATGCCGCCGGCGCCCTTGGCCCGCGTCTGGACCAACTGGGCATAGAGCTCGCTTTCCAGCGCGCCCTGCACCCGGCTGTCGATCGACATGGCGAAGGGCCGGCTGCGCTGCGCCGGGTCGATCATCCGATCGTTGAATGCGGCCTCCACGCCCATGCCGCCCTTGCCCTCGGCATTGGGCGCAAAGCCGAGAATATGCGCGGCCAGCGTGCGCTGGGGATAGAGGCGCTCCTTCTCGCGCGGAAATTCGATGCCGATCTCACCCAGCGCGTTCACCGCCGCCACTTCCTCGGGCAGCGCACGGCGGCGCAGATAGGCCCAGCCGCGCCCCCTCAGCTTCTTGGCGAAGACTGCCTCGGACTCGTCCGGGAAGATTTCGTGCAGCTTGCGCGCCAGTTCGTCGGGATCGCCGATCAGCTTGGACGGGCGCACCGCGATCGAATAGGCGTCCATGGTCCGCGCCAGCGGCACGCCATTGCGGTCGACAATGTCCGCACGTGCCGGGGTGAAACCCGACAACCCATCGCCATTGCCGTTGCCGCTCGCGAAAATGCCGACCCAGGTCAGTCGCAGGATCAGCACGGCCGTGATCATCATGAACAGGATCAACAGCAACATCAGGCGATTATGGGCGATCGCCGTCAGGTTGACCCGTTGCCGCCCGGCACGGGCGCCGCCCGGCTGGACGATGATCGTGGCCATTAGCGGCCTCCCTTTCGCTCGCGCGCCGCACGGGCGCTGAGGTCACCCATGGTGCTGTCGTCCAGCAGCTTGGCATCCAGCATCGCCATGCGCTCGGCCCGGCGCGCGACCGGGTTGGGCCGTGACACATCCGCGTCGGCCTTGGCACGCTGTTCGGCCAGTTTCACGGGCGCGGCGGGTTTGGCCAGCTTCTCGACATTGTCGGCGGCATGCGCCTCGCGGATTACGGCAATATCGCTGCGGATCTGGCTGGCGGCGGGGCTGGCCGGCGCGGCCTGCGGCGCGGACGGTAGGTCGGCCGGGGTCTCGACCATCGCCACCATCACCGGCGGCGCGACATAGTCCGGGCCGTTGGGCTGAACGCCATCCAGATGCGCCAGCGCCTGTTCGCCCGCCAGATACTGGCCGGCGGTCGGCGTCGCATACATGAAGTCGTCCTGGTTCCACCGCTCCAGCTGGCGCATGCTGGCGCGCGCGCTGAACTCGGTTTCCAGATAGCGGATATCGCCGCGCGCCTGCGCGATCTGCATCCGCACCCGCATCACGTCATTGCGCTCGGTCGCGACCTTCAAGGAGACGAGATAGGCGCCAAGCGCACCAAGCGCCACCAGCAACACCCAGATCAGGCTCTGCAATCTCTTGACCGCGATCATGGCCGGGCACTCCGATGGGCATTGGCAACAGGGGCGCCGGTCCGCACGGCGCTGCGCAGGGTGGCGGAACGGGCACGCGGATTGCGCGCCAGTTCGATTTCGCCGGGCCTTACGGCCTTGGCGGGCTTTTCGAATGCAGGCGCGACCTCGGCCTTCTTCTCGGGCAGGTGGCGCGATCCGCCCGCCTCGCTGCCGCTGCGCTTGCGCAGGAACTGCTTGACGATGCGGTCCTCCAGACTGTGGAAGGTCACGATCGCAAGGCGGCCGCCCGGCTCCAGCAGCGCCTCCGCCGCTTCGAGCGCGCGCTCCAGCTCCTCCAGTTCGCGATTCACATGGATGCGGATCGCCTGGAAGGTGCGGGTCGAGGGATCCTTCTTGTCATGCGGCTTGTAGCCCAGCGCCCGGCGCACCACGGCAGCAAGCTGCCCGGTCCGCTCCAGCGGCCGCGCATCGACGATCGCGCGGGCAACCCGGCGCGACCGCGGCTCCTCGCCATAGCGATAGATGACGTCGGCAATATCCTCTTCCGCGGCGGTGTTGAGGAAATCGGCCGCGCTCATGCCGCCCTGGCTCATCGTCATGTCGAGCGGGCCGTCCGCCTGGAAGGAAAAGCCGCGTTCGGGCCGGTCGAGCTGCATCGACGACACGCCGATATCCAGCGTGATGCCCGACACGCTGCTGACGCCACGTTCGGCCAACAGCTCCTCCATCCGCGAAAATTCGCCGGGGATCAGCGTGATACCCTTTTCATCGGCCAGCGCCCGCCCTTCCCGGATCGCATCGGGGTCGCGATCAAAGGCAAAGACCTGCGCGCCAGCCGCCGCCATGGCGCTGGAATAGCCGCCCGCGCCGAAGGTGCCGTCGACATGCCGCTCACCTGGGGTAATGGCGAGCGCATCGAGCACTTCGGTCAGGAGGACGGGGATATGCGGCGCGGCGCTCACTTGCCGCCCTCCGCTGCGCGCTGTTCCAGCCAGCGGCGCACCTTGTTGCGGATCAGCGCCGGGCGATCCGGGCTTTCGACCAGCGCCTCAGGCTTCCAGATCTGGAAATAACGGCCAACGCCATAGAAGAACACGACGTCGGTGATACCGGCCTCTTCCTTGATATCGGGGTGCAGGAAGAAGCGGCCACCCTCGTCGAAATTCACGTCCTCGATCGTGCCCAGGCGATTCTCGCGCTCCAGGTCACCGTTGAAGGGGCGATTGGCAGCGCGCGCCTCGCGCTCCAGCTCATTCACTTCCTCGAACAGGAACAGCTTGTGGGACAGGCCGAAGCCAGTGGCGCAGCCATTGTCCATATGGACCGACAGGCACAGACGGTTTTCGCCGCCGCTCGCCAGCTTCACCTGGCGGCGCATCTCCAGGGGCAGCACGAAACGGCCCTTGCCGTCCGCGACGCTGAACGCGTTGCCCGAATAGAGAATGACGTCCGACACGCTGGAAATTCGCCCCTTTTAAGCAGGGCGCAGGCTTCCCGTCGCCAGAATCGCGTTTTCGACTCCCGGCGCAAGACTCTCGCAAAGCCTGACTAACCCCAATGTTGGAATATCTACCAAGCATGAGGCGGCCTGCAAAGGGAAATATTGGGTGAAGTTGGGAAAAGCCGGTCAGAAACGGGATTAACCGTTTTTTCCTCCTTTCACCAGCTTATTTTCACTTTTTGTTCTCATGTCATTCCGCCCGGAACGACGGCGCAGCAGCATCAGACCCAGTATCGCCCAGCCTGTCCCAGCCAGAAGCGCCGATCGCAGCCCCAGCCGGACATCCGCGACATCCCGCATCCAGCGGCGGCCATCCGGCATATCCGCGCCCAGCCACTGCGCCACCAGCGCCGGCGTGTCCGCGCTCCAGGCGCGCGGATCGAGCGGCCGCGCCAGATCGGCCAGCCACAGCCGGTCGTCGATCAGGTCCGCGTCACCCAGCAGCAGCGCCTCCCCGCGGCCGATCCGTAGTCGCAGCGGAACAGCGCCCTCCTGCCCCTCCAATGACAGGGGCTGCATCCCGGCCATCGTCAAAAGCCGCCCATCGGGCAGGAAATGGCGCATTTCCTGGTCGCGCACGGCCCCGCCCCGCACACCCCAATGCGCCAGCAGAGGGCCGAGCGTGCCGACCATCGGCGCCCGGCGTCGGTCGCCCAGCGGCAGATCGGACGGCCAGCGCAGGCGCGGATCGGTCAGCAGCAGCAGCCGGCCGCCATCCCGGACCCAGCGGTCAAGCGCGACCAGTGCCTGCGGCGTCATCGGTCGGGGCTGCGCCAGCAGCAGGACCGGCGCGCCGGATGCGGCCAGCGCCCGCACATCATCGATCGGCCGCACCTCGAACCGGCTGCGCAGCAGCGTCACGATCGGCGCGTCCCGCCTTGTCCCCGTTCCACCCTCTTCCCAGAAGAGCGGCAGCGCAGTGATCACGGCGAGCAGCGGACGATCAGGCCGGGAGGAAATGGGACGGGCCGGACCGACGCCGAGCAGCAGCAGCGCCATGACCAATGTGACACATGCCGGCAGCCAGCGCCGCTGCCACAGCAAAGCGCCACCAGCGGCCGCCGCCAGCGCCAGCAGCAGCAAGCCGATCATGGCCCAGGGGTCGGGCATGCGTGCAGCGGCCAGGGCGCAGAAGAGCAGCGCCATCCCGGCGCCACCCAGCCCCACCCACAGCGCATGCAGAAAGTCCTGCCGCGCCAGCCACCACCCCGTCGGCACGAGCAACAGCAGCGCCGGCCAGCCCCAGCACCATGGGTCCGCCTGCCCCGTCCGCCAGGCAGCCGCGAGACCGGCGAGCAGCATCAGCGTCGCCGGCAGCAACAGGGTGAGCAATCGCGAAAGACAGCGAACGAACGACATCATCGCCCGTCAGGGCGTCTGCGGCGTGGGTTCCTGGTCCATCGGCTTGCGGATCTTGGGATCAGGCTGCAGATCGGGGACGATCGGCGCCATTTCCGGTGCGGGCTGCACACCCAGTTCGGCGAGCGGCTCCTTGGGCGTGGTGGCGGCGACAGCGGCATTGACGTCGATCGTCGGCACGGCCGGCGGCGCGGACGCAATATCGTCCACCCGCGCCTTGTCGATGACGATGTTCGCCAGTCCGACCAGCAGGACAACGCCTGCCAGGCCGGTCAGCCCTATCTGAACGCGCTGCAACCCCTCCTGTCGGCGGGAATGATCAGCCATGAACATGCTCTATTTTATGCCGCCGCGACCCGTGTCGGCCCGTCAATTGTGCGCGGGCCAGGGGAATATCGTCAAGCCCTTCGATTCGAGCCACTGCCGGTTGTAGAGGGTCGACAGATAGCGGAAGCCAGTATCGCACAGGATTGTCACGATTTTCTTGCCCGGCCCAAGCTGTTTCGCAAGCGCAACGGCACCCGCGACATTGATGCCCGACGACAGGCCCAGGCACAGCCCCTCCTCGGCCAGCAGGCGGCGGACCCACTCCAGCCCTTCCTCGTCGGAAATGCGGAACTGGGTATCGATCGGCGCGCCTTCCAGATTGGCGGTGATGCGCCCCTGGCCGATACCTTCGGCGACCGAATTGCCCTCCGCCTTCAACTCGCCATGGGCGTAATAATTATAGAGCGCCGCGCCATGAGGATCGGCGAGGCCGATGACGATATTCTCGTCATGCGCCTTGAGGCCCAGGCCCACGCCGGCGATCGTGCCGCCGGTGCCGGCCGCACAGATGAAGCCGTCGATCCGCCCTTCCATCTGGGTCCAGATCTCCTCGGCCGTGCCGACGATATGCGCCTTGCGATTGGCGATATTGTCGAACTGGTTGGCCCAGATCGCGCCTTCCGTCTCCTCGGCCAGGCGGCGCGAGGTGTGGACGAAATGGCCGGGATTGGAATAGGGCGCCGCCGGCACCGTCACCAGTTCCGCGCCCAGCGCGCGCAGCGTGTCCATCTTTTCCCGGCTCTGCGTCTCGGGCATGACGATGATCGACTTGTACCCCTTGGCATTGGCGACCAGCGCCAGGCCGATGCCGGTATTGCCGGCCGTCCCCTCGACGATCGTGCCGCCGGGCTTCAGCAGCCCCTTCTCCTCGGCATCATTGACGATGAACAGGGCGGCGCGATCCTTCACCGACGCGCCGGGATTGGCGAATTCGCACTTGGCGTAGATATCGCATCCGGTGGCTTCGGACGGACCGGCGAGACGCACCATCGGGGTATTACCGATCAGGGCGAGGCTATCTTTCTGGAGCAGCATGCACCCCGCATAGCGGAGCCGATACGTGCTTGCCAAGCAAGGGAATGCTGCGCCACGAAAAGAGCCGGTTTGCCCCGGCTTTGCGCGCCGGTTGCCCGCCCCCGATCCGGGGCCGCCCCGATTCCGTGGAGGAATTGGAAAGGAAAATCGGCTATGTCAGGGCCGCGCGGCAATCAGGCCCGCTCGATACCGGCTGGATGATGCGGCTTTCGCGACAACAGGAACGATGGATCTGGCATGGCGGCCTGGGCGCACTGGCGCTTGCAGTGCTGGTCGTGCCGCACCTCATCACCGCCGCGCCGCTCGACATGCTGGCCGAAGATCATCATGGCCCCGATCCGGCCGAGCAGGCGGGCGCGAATTTCCCCGGCTCCGCCTTCTTCTATGCCGAGGGCGCCTTCGATCCGGCGCCCGGCGCGCTCACCATCCAGAGCCCGCATGTCATGGGCCTGGCCGAGGTCAAGGCAGCGCCGGCCGCCACCTTCCGCGGGCTCACCGCAACCGACAGCTATCGCGCGCTCAACTGCCTGACATCGGCCATCTATTATGAAGCCGGGAACGAGCCGGAGGAGGGTCAGCGCGCCGTGGCGCAGGTGGTATTGAACCGCGTGCGCAGCCCGCTCTGGCCCAACAGCGTCTGCGGCGTGGTCTATCAGGGGTCGGAACGCACCGACTTCCACTGCCAGTTCACCTTCAGCTGCGACGGCGCCATGGCCCGCCTGCCCAACGCCGTCGCCTGGGTCCGCGCGCGCGGCATCGCCCAGCAGGCCCTGTCGGGCAAAGCCTATGCCCCGGTGGGCCTTGCCACCCATTATCATACGCTGGCCGTCCGCCCGGCCTGGTCCGCCACGCTGCAGCCGGTTGCCGTGATCGGCGCCCATATCTTCTATCGCGGCATGGGCTTCAACGGTACGCCCGCCGCCTTTAGCGACGCCTATCCGGGGCGCGAACTGATATCCGGCCCTGCCCGCCGGATCTGGCCGGTCCAGCCGGTGACGCCCGTCGAATTGATGAGCGCGGGACCGGCAACCGCCTATGTGCCCCTGCCGACGGTCGCGCCCTCCACGCCGGCGACACAGCCCGCCCCAACCGCGCCCCTCACCGCGCCGATCGACAATCTGCCGGAATCGACGATCCGTCCCGAATATCGCAACAGCGGCCGGCCGCTCGGTTGAACCGCACCATCTTTTTGCGCTCGCCTGGCGAGATTATTTTAGGTTAATATCCAATCAACCAGCGAAATGCCTGAAAACAAGGGCAATTAAAATTCGCGATCAGGAGCGGAAATCGGGAACCACCCGCTTTGCCGCTCGTTCTGCATTTCGGATAGCAAATCTTTTGCCCCCCGCTCTTGCTATCCAAAAAATATGAGCCCGGAACGCATCATCCCCCCCCCGACGCGTTCCGGGCTCAGACTTTTTCGGGCCGCCCTCCCTCATCGTCGAACCAGCGCCAGCCTGCGGAACCCTTCCCGTCCAGGCGTGTTCTCCAGCGGTCACCGATATGGCTTGCCATGCGGTCGGCCGATATTTCGGAAGGAGAAACCGATGACCAAGACAATCGTCACCGCCCTGCTGCTCACCGGCTCGCTGCTGGTATCCGCCTGCAACACGGTGGAAGGCGCTGGCAGGGACGTGCAGAGCGCCGGCAAGGCCGTCGAGAAGTCGGCCAACTGATCACATAAAAAGGCCCGCGTTTCGCGGGCCTTTTCTTATGCGGATGCTTCCTCGGCTGCCGCTTCTGCGGCGGCACGTTTCGCCTGGCTGCGATCGGTAAACCAGATCGCGACCAGCGTGATTTCGTAGAGCAGCAGCAGCGGGATGGCGAGCATCAGCTGCGACACCACATCCGGCGGGGTCAGCACCGCGGCCAGGATGAAGGCGCCGACGATCATGTAGCGGCGCATGCCCTTGAGCTGGTCGCGCGACACGAAGCCGGCCCGGTTGAGCAGCATCAGCAGCACCGGCAGCAGGAAACAGATGCCAAAGGCCAGGATGAACTGCATCACCAGGCCCAGATAGCTGTCCGCGCTCGGCAGCGCCTCGATCTGCAGCCCGCTTGCATTCCCCTGATAGCCCAGGAAGAAATGGAAGGCAGTCGGCATCACCACGAAATAAGCCAGGCTCGCGCCCAGGGCGAATAGGAAGGGCGTGGCGATCAGGAACGGCAGCAGCGCCTTCTTTTCCTTCGCATACAGGCCCGGCGCAACGAACGCCCAGAGCTGGTTGGCGATGATCGGAAAGGACAGGCAGAACGCACCGAAGGCCGCGATCTTGATCTGCACGAAAAAGGCTTCGTAGAGTTTGGTGTAGACCAGCTTGCCGCCGGCGTCGCCAAAGGCTTCCTTGAGCGGATGGACCAGGATGGCAAAGAGCTGTTCGGAGAAATAGAAACAGATCCCCCCGGTGATGAACAGCGCATAGACGCATTTGAGCAGGCGGCTGCGCAGCTCGATCAGATGGTCCAGCAAAGGCGCCTTGCTGTCGTCAATCTCGCCGATCATGCCGCCGCATCCCCCTGCTTGGGCGCCACCGGCTCCTCGGCAACATAGGGTGGCTTGTCCGCCACCGGCGGCGGCGCGGCCTCCGCCACATAGGGCGGCGCATCGGCAACGGGGGCCGCCGGCGCTTCCGCCACATAAGGCGGCTTGTCGTCTACAGCCGAAGCAGCGGTCGCATCACTGGCCGAACCATGCTCGATGACCTGGGTTTCGGGAACCTGGGTCTCGGGCGGATGCTCGGCCATGATGCGCTTATTCTGCTCGGCCCATTTCTTTTCCAGCTCCTCCAGCTCGACTTCCCGCACCATGGCATCAATGCCGGTGCGGAAATGCCGGGCCATGCCCTGGGCCTTCCCCACGATCTGCCCCACCTTGTAGAGCGCGCGCGGAAGATCCTTCGGGCCGATCACGATCACCGCAATGATCACGATCACCAGAAATTCGGTCGAATCGATGCCAAACATGCGCGACTACCAGCCTGCGTTAGAGATCAGGCCTTGGTCTTTTCTTCGGTCGCACTCGGCGCGTCCTGCTCGGGCACGCGATGACCCTCGATCCGGGTCGCGGGCTTTGCCGGCGTCGCGTCATCCTCGTCGTCGGCCATGCCCTTCTTGAAGCTCTTGATGCCCTTGGCCACGTCACCCATCAGGCCGGAAATCCGGCCGCCACCGAACAGCAGCATGACGACCAGGAGCACGATCACCCAGTGCATCAGCGAGAAAGAACCCATTTTCACATACTCCTGAAAGGAGGCCTTTCTAGGCCTCTTCCTCATCCTTTTCCAGAACGGATTGACCGCCCAGACCCTCCAGCGCCAAATCCACCGGATCCAGCAACCCCGCAGCCCGCAAATCGTCCAGACCCGGCAAGTCCCGGCGGCTGCTAAGGCCAAAATGTGACAGAAACTCTACGCTGGTCGCATAGATGAGCGGGCGACCCGGCACTTCGCGCCGCCCCACCGGACGCACCCAGCCGGCCTCCATCAGCACATCCAGCGTGCCCTTGGCCACCTGAACCCCGCGAATCGCCTCGATCTCCGCCCGGCTCACCGGCTCATGATAGGCGATGATCGCCAGCGTCTCCATCGCCGCGCGCGACAGTTTGCGCGTCTCGTCCCGTTCCCGCCGCAAGATATGCGCCAGGTCGGCCGCCGTCTGGAAATGCCAGCGCCCGCCCCGCTCGACCAGATTGACGCCGCGCCCGGCATAATCCTGCGCCAGCCCGGCCAGCGTCGCGGGCAGGTCGCCGCCATCGCCGACATGGGCGCGCAGTTCGGCGGGCGTCAGCGGCTCCTCCGACGCGAACAAGGCCGCCTCCACCGCGCGCGCGAAATCGTCCATCTCCCGGATCACCGCAACTGCTCCCATTGATCGCCCGACAGCGCCGCCCGCAGATAGATCGGCTCGAATATTCCGTCCTGCCTTATGTCCACCCGCCCCTGCTTGGCCAGTTCCAGCATCGCCACGAAACTGCTGGCCAGCGCCGATTTCGCCATCGGTCCGTCGCGATCGTCGGGCAGGAAGGATTCCAGGGCCGTCCAGTCGAGCGCCGATCCGACCAGCGTACTCACCCGCTGGATCGCCTCGTCCAGGGTCATCACCGGCTGCACCGCGACCATATGCACCACCGGCTGGTTACGCGCGCGGATCTGGCCATAGGCCTGGATCAGATCATAAAGGCTGGCGCTCCACTTCGCCCGCCGCACCATGTGCAGCCCCTCGGGCCGGGGGCGGACGAACACGTCGCGCCCGATTCGATCGCCGGCCATCAGCCGCGCGCCCGCCTCGCGCATGGCGTGCAGCCGTTGCAGCCGCAATTGCAGCCGCAGCGCCATTTCCTCGGGACTGGGCTCGGGCTGCGCTTCCTTGGGCAGCAGCATCGCCGATTTGAGATAGGCCAGCCAGGCCGCCATCACCAGATAGTCGGCCGCCAGTTCCAGCTTCAGCTGCCGCGCACCATCGACATAAGCCAGATATTGCTCGACCAGCGCCAGGATGGAGATTTCGCGCAGGTCGACCTTCTGCGTCCGCGCCAGCGCCAGCAACAGGTCGAGCGGCCCCTCCCAGCTTTCGAAGCTGACGGTCAGGACCTCGGCGGGCGTCGCAGCCGGGGCGGTGAAGAGATCGTCCATCGCCCCCGCGTCCGCGATCAGGCCGGAACCAGCGCCAGCAACGTATCGCGGGTCGCCAGCAACTCCTCGAACGGCGGCAGGTCGGCGACATGGGCCGAGCCCATCGCCCGATCGAGCCGCGCCCGCGCAGCCGGCGTGATCTCCGGCAGCAGATTGGCAATGCCGACCATATCGTCCATCCGCCCCCAGCAATTGAGCGCTAGGTCGCACCCGGCCGCGACCACGCCGGCGGCCAGTTCGGGAATCGAGCCCTTGAGCGCCTTCATGTCGAGATCGTCGGACATCAGCAGCCCGTCAAAGCCGATGCGCTGGCGAATAATCTCCTCGATCACGATCGGCGACAGGCTGGCCGGCCGGTCGGCATCCCAGGCGGTGTAGACGACATGGGCGGTCATGCCCATCGGTGCATCCTTGAGCGCGCGGAACGGCGCCAGGTCGGTTTCCAGTTCCTCCGTCCCGGCATGGACGACCGGCAGTTCCAGATGGCTGTCGACCAGCGCGCGGCCATGGCCGGGCATATGCTTGACGATGCCCACGACATTGCCGTCGGCCAGCCCCTCGATCACGGCCCGGCCAAGCGCCGCGACGCGCATCGGCTCGGCGCCCAGCGTCCGGTCGCCCATGATGTCGCTCGCGCCTTCCTGCCGCACGTCCAGCAGCGGCAGTGCATCGACCGTGATGCCAACCTCCGCCAGCATCAGCGCCAGAGCCCGCGCATTGGCCCGCGCCGCAGCGATCGCGCTGGACGGCGCAATGTCATAGAGGCGGTCGAACACGGCGCCGGCGGGAAAGCTGGGCCAGACCGGCGCCTGCATCCGCGCGACCCGGCCGCCCTCCTGATCGATCATGATCAGCAGGTCGTCGCGCCCGTGCAGCGCGCGCAGATCGTCGGTCAGCGCCCGCACCTGCGCGCGATCGGCAATGTTGCGCTTGAACAAGATATAGCCGGCCGGCTGCGCCTCGGCAAAGAAGGCGCGCTCGTCGGCGGTTAGGGTTTCGCCGGATAGGCCGAAGATGACGGGTTTCATGACGCCGATGCTAATGACTAAGGCGCGGGCTGTCGACGCCCGCGCCCTGTTTGGGTCAATTGACGATGATGCAGCTTTCGCCCGCGACCTTCAGCTTGCCGCAAACGGTGCCCGCCTGTCCGCCGGCGCTGGCGCGCAGGCGATAGACGGTGCTGCCGCCCACTTCGGCCGGTTCGACCGACATAGCGAGCGGCGCCAGATAGGCAAAGCGCTTCGACAGGCGGCCCCAAGCATCCTTGGCGCCCGACGCGCTGCCATAGGCGCCCAACTGGATGACGCCGCTGCCGGCCGCCTTGGGCGCGGCTGCCTTGGGTGCGGCCCTGGTCTCGTCCTCGACCTTGGCGGTGACGCTCTGCGCCGGCTTGGCCGGAACAGCGGGCTTGGTGCCTGCGGGGGCAGCGCCGGTCGGGGTGATCGGCGCTTCGGGCACGCGGCTCGGGTCGATCTGGCCATCGCGGGCCACGCCCTCGCTCGCGGCGAAGCTGGCATCGCCCTCGCCCTGGAACTTCTTGGCGTCCGCTTCCTTGGCAGCGATCTTGTAGTCGCCCTGCGGCGCGGCGATCAGCTGCCCCTCGCCCGCGCCACCGCCATTGCGGTTCTGCAGCCACCACATGCCCGCGACCACTGCGCCGATCAGCACCAGCCCCAGGATGATGAGGCCCAGCAGGCGCAGCGGCGAAATCCGCTCCTCATCCGCCTCGTCGAGCGCAGGTTCCAGCCAGGGCAGCCGGTCCTCGTCATCGAGGTCAAGTCGCCCACGTGCATAGTCACCCATTATCGAAACTCCGCTCGGCTCACTGCATTTCGGTCAGCGCGACCACACCCATCAGGGCAAGGCCGTTGCGGATGATCTGCCCGATTCCGCGGCTCAAGAAAAGCCGGGCCGAGGTAAGGGCCGGATCGTCCGCCAGCACGACGCGCGCGCGCGGATCATCATTGCCCATATTCCACCAGCCATGGAATGCCGAAGCCAAGTCATTGAGATAGAAGGCAATACGATGCGGTTCGCGGGCCTGCGCCGATCCTTCGACGACGCGCGGGAACTGCGCTGCCAGCTTCACCAGGTTCAGCTCCGCCGTCCCAAGCAGGGACAGGTCGGGCGCGGGAAGGTCGATCCCGGCTTCTTCGGCGCGGCGGCCGAGCGAGGAAATACGGGCATGGGCATATTGCACATAGAAGACCGGATTGTCCTTCGACGCTTCCACCACCTTGGCGAAGTCGAAGTCCATCTGGGCATCGGCCTTGCGCGTCAGCATGGTGAAGCGGACGACATCCTTGCCCACTTCGCGCACGACATCGGCCAGCGTCACGAAATTGCCGGCGCGCTTGGACATCTTCACCGGCTCGCCGTCGCGCAACAGCCGGACCATCTGGATCAGCTTGACGTCGAACCGCGCCTTGCCCTCGGTCAGGGCGGCGACGGCGGCCTGGATGCGCTTCACCGTGCCGGCATGGTCCGCGCCCCAGATGTCGATCAGCTGGTCGGCGCTCTGCGCCTTCTGGAAATGATAGGCCATGTCGGCGCCGAAATAGGTCCAGCTGCCATTCGACTTCTTGATCGGCCGATCCTGGTCGTCGCCGAACCTGGTCGAACGGAACAGCGGCAGTTCCACCGGCTCCCAATCGTCGGGCAGTTCGCCCTTGGGCGCATCCAGCACGCCGTCATAGACCAGGTCATGGGCACGCAGCCAGGCCTCGGCCTCGGCCGGCTTGCCCGCCGCCTGCAGTTCCGCCTCCGACGAGAAGATGTTGTGGTGGATGCCCAGCAGCGCGAGATCGCTGCGGATCATGTCCATCATCTTCGCCACGGCAAAGGTGCGGAACAGGACCAGCCAGTCGGCTTCGGGTGCGCCGACGAACCTGTCGCCATATTCGGCGGCCAGCGCCTGGCCCACCGGCACCAGATAATCGCCCGGATAAAGCCCCTCGGGGATCGCGCCGACATCCTCGCCCAGTGCCTCGCGATAGCGGACATGCGCCGAGCGGGCGAGCACGTCGACCTGGCCGCCCGCATCATTGATATAATATTCGCGGATCACCTTGTGCCCGGCATATTCCAGCAGGGTCGCGAGCGCGTCGCCCACCACGGCGCCGCGGCAGTGACCCATATGCATGGGACCGGTGGGGTTGGCCGAGACATATTCGACATTCACGGTCGTGCCCGCGCCGAAATCGGACCGGCCATAATCGGCGGCCTCGGCATGGATCGCCGCCAGTTCGGCGCGCCAGGTCGGGTCGGTCAGGGTCAGGTTGATGAAGCCGGGGCCGGCGATGCTGGCTGCCTCCACCTCATCCAGCGCCTGCAGCTTGGTCACGATCGCATCGGCCAGCGCGCGCGGATTGGTGCCGGCGGGCTTGGCCAGCACCATCGCGGCGTTGGTGGCCAGGTCGCCATGGCTGGGATCGCGCGGCGGCTCCACCGTCACCGGCTTGCGGTTGAGCCCGGCGGGCAGCTTGCCTTCGGCCTCCAGCGCGTCGAGCACGGCATCGAGATGGGCGGTGAAACGGGTGTAAAGGGACACGGGCATTTCCTTCAACTCCGTTCGCCCTGAGCGAAGTCGAAGGGCCAGGCTGAACGGAGTGAAGCACTTCGCTTCGCTCAGTGGCGGGCTTCGACTTCGCTCAGCCCGAACGGAAACAAATCAACGGGCTTAACGGGTCGCGTTATATTTGAGCTGATCCTGGGTCAGGTTGAAACCCACGAGCAGCTCGAAGCTGGTTCGCTGCAGCGCCGCCTTGACGTCCGGCTGGGCGAAGGGGTCGATCGCGGCATCCGCATCGCCGGCCTTGCGCTTCTGCGTGATCTTCTGCTGAATTTCCGGCGGCAGCGTGGCCGATGCCTTGTCGACATAGGAGCCGGCCGTGGCAGTCGCGGTCGCGCGATATTCGCCCGGCGCGAAGTTCAGCGTCACCTGGCCGATCCGCTTGGCGACGACGGCGCTGCCGCCGCGCACGATCGCCGAGAAATAGGGCAAGGTCACCTGGCGCGCGGCGCTGGCGTCGTTGCGACGCGCATTCACCACGAAGGTCGCCTGGGTGTAAAGCTGGGCGCCATCGGAACAGGTCGAGCGCAGATCGGTGATGTTCGCCACCACGTCGATCGCGGAGGCATCGCGGCTCTGGGCCGGATTGAACAGGGTCACGTCACCGGTATAGGCCGGGATTGCAGCCACCGGGCAAGCCGAACGCACCGTGACGATACCGCCCGTCGGGTCGATTTCCCCCCGGCGAGAACAGCCGGCAAGGGCAAGGGCGAGCATTCCGGTCAACGCAATTCGGGACAATGTCACAGGCAGCAATTCCTCAGCATGCCCCTTGGACAGAGGCGTCCGGCTTCCTTATCCATCCCCCGCCGCCCACGCAACACAAAGCGCGGTGATTTGCGTTGGCCCTTCCTTCGGGCGCGACATTGCCCTAAGCCGCGCCCATGACGCAGAGCCCCGCCCCTCGCCCGCCGATGACCCTGTTGATCGCTGCCCCGCGCGGCTTCTGTGCCGGTGTCGACCGCGCCATCATCATCGTCGAGCGCGCAATCGAGAAATATGGCGCGCCGGTCTATGTCCGCCATGAAATCGTCCACAACAAGTTCGTGGTCGACAGCCTGAAGGCCAAGGGCGCGATCTTCGTCGAGGAACTGGACCAGGTGCCCGACGGCGTGCCGGTCGTCTTTTCCGCCCATGGCGTACCCAAGGCGGTGCCGGCCAAGGCGGAGGAGCGCGGCCTCGACTATCTCGACGCCACCTGCCCGCTGGTCAGCAAGGTGCATCGCCAGGCCGAACGCATGGTGACCGCCGGTCGCCACATCCTGTTCATCGGCCACAAGGGCCATCCGGAGGTGATCGGCACCTTCGGCCAGGTGCCCGAAGGCACGATGACGCTGATCGAAACGGTCGAGGATGCCGAGGCGCTGGCGCCCACCGACGCCGACAATCTCGCCTTCCTGACCCAGACCACCCTGTCGGTGGACGACACCGCCGCGATCGTCGCCACGCTGGAGCGCCGCTTCCCCTCGATCATCGCGCCCAAGGGCGAGGATATCTGCTACGCGACGTCGAACCGCCAGACGGCGGTCAAGGCGATCGCCGCCCGCTGCGACGCCGTCTATGTGATCGGCGCGCCCAACAGCTCCAACTCGCTGCGCCTGGTCGAGGTCGCCGAGCGCGAAGGCACCCCCGCCCGCCTGATCCAGCGCGCCGAGGAAATCGACTTTGCCTGGCTGGACGGCGTGACGACGCTCGGCCTCACCGCCGGCGCCTCCGCGCCGGAAATATTGGTGCGCGAAGTCGTCGAGCGGATCGCCGAGCGCTTTGCCGTGACCGAGGAACAGGTGGAAACGGCGCAGGAGAATATCTCCTTCAAGCTGCCGCGCGGACTGGAGGTCGCATAACCCCCATGGCCGTTTACACGCATGTTCCCGCCGAAGAGATTGACGCCTTCCTCACCCGCTATGATGCCGGCCGGCTGGTGTCCGCCAAGGGCATCGCCGAAGGGGTGGAAAACAGCAATTATCTGCTCGAAACCACCGGCCATGACGGAAACGGCCACCGCTATATCCTGACCCTCTATGAAAAGCGGGTGGATGAAGCGGACCTGCCCTTCTTCATGGACCTGCTCGACCATCTGGGCGCGCGCGGCTGCCTGGTGCCGCGCTTCATTGCCGACACCGATGGCAAGCGGCTGCAACAGCTGGGCGGGCGCCCGGCCTGCCTGATCGAATTCCTGACCGGCATTTCCGTGACCGAACCGACCCCGGCCCAGGCGCGCGCCTGCGGCGTGGCGCTGGGCGAACTGCACAAGGCGGCGCAGGGTTTTGCCGGCGAACGGCGCAATGCGCTCGACAAGGATGGCTGGCACGCGCTGGCCGCCAAGTGCGGCGATGATTTCGACCAGATCGCGCCGGGCCTTGGCGCCCGCGTGGCGGAGGAACTGGCCTTTCTCGACGCCCACTGGCCGGCCGATCTGCCGCGTTCGGTGATCCATGCCGACCTGTTCCCGGACAACGTCCTGATGCTGGGCGATGAAGTCACTGGCCTCATCGACTTCTATTTCAGCTGCACCGACATTCGCGCCTATGATCTGGCCGTCACCCACAGCGCCTGGTGCTTCAGCAATGACGGCGCCACCTGGTTTGGCGACCGCGCGGCCGCGATCGGCGCAGGCTATGCCGCCGCCCATGGCCTGACCGATGCCGAACGGGCCGCCTTCCCGATCCTGTGCCGCGGCGCGGCGCTGCGCTTCCTGCTGACGCGCGCCTATGACTGGATCAACACGCCCGCCGACGCACTGGTGACGCGCAAGGATCCGCTCGCCTATCTGCGCCGCATGGATTTCTACGCCAAGGCCGATCCGGCGGAACTGCTCGGCGCATGAGCGACCTACCGCAAGTCCAGATCTTCACCGACGGCGCGTGCAAGGGCAATCCTGGTCCGGGCGGCTGGGGCGCGGTGCTGCGCTTTGGCGACCAGGAGAAGGAAATCTCCGGCGGCGAGGCGATGACCACCAACAACCGCATGGAAATGATGGCGGCGGTCGAGGCGCTCAACACGCTCAAGAAGCCGTGCCAGGTGACGCTCTACACCGACAGCAAATATGTCATGGACGGCATCACCAAATGGATCTTCGGCTGGCAGAAGCGCGGCTGGAAGACGGCCGACAACAAGCCGGTCAAGAATGTCGAGATCTGGCAGGAACTGGTGAAGGCCGCCGCCCGGCACAAGCTGACATGGCAATGGGTCAAGGGCCATGCCGGCCACCCGGAAAATGAGCGGGCCGATGCCCTCGCCTGCGCTGCTGCGGAAAGCTTCCGCAAATAGGGACGGACGGGGAGATCAGCCTCCCCGCGCCGCACGGATTATTCGGCTTCTTCGATCGGCGCGCCGGGGCCGTTCTTCAGGATCGACTCGATCGCATTCTTCGCGCTCGCCTTGGAGCTGTAGCCCTCGGTCCAGAAGATGATCTCGGCATTATATTTGAACTTGGCCACGAACTCGCCGGCCTTGTTCTTCTCGATCACGAACTTGTGCGCCATCATGCTCTCCTGCTGGTTGCGCTATCGAAACCGTTCGGGAGCATAAGCAGCGATATCGAGGCTGGCAATCGCCTGCGGCAGGACCGCGCCGGTCAACAGGCTGCCCCCCAGCAGCGCCGCCGCCGGCGCGGTCTGGATGCCGAAACCGCCCTGCCCGGCAAACCAGAAGAAACCCTCGACCGTCGGCTCGAAGCCATAGACCGGCACCCGATCCGGCGCGAAGCTGCGCAGGCCCGCCCATTTGCGCTCGACCGCCGCGATCCGCCAGTCGACCGCCGCCTGGAACCGGTCGATCGCCTGCGCGATCGCCAGTTCCTCGGGCGCGGCGTCGCAGGGGGGCGAGGCAACCTCGTCATGCGGCGTCAGCCAGATCCGCCCCTGCCCCTCGGGCTTGAAATAGAAGCCGCCCTGCATGTCCATCACCAGCGGCATCTCGTCGGCGGGCATATCCTCCAGCCGCAACTGCACCACCGTCCGGCGATAGGGCGTGATGCCGACCGGCGCGACACCGCAGGCCGTGGCGACATCATCCGCCCAAGCTCCGGCGGCATTGACCAGCAGGCCGCATTCGATCGGCCCGTCACGGGCCTCGATCCGCCAGCCATCGCCTTGTCGTTCCGCGTGCTCCAGCCTGGCGCCCAGCCGCATTTCGCCGCCCAGCTTGCGGAACCGGCGCAGATAGGCCTGATGCAGCGCCGCGACATCGATATCGCGGCAACTCGGCTCCAGCACACCCAGCACCCAGTCGGGCCGCAACCCCGGCACCAGGCTCGCCGGCACCACCGGCTGCAATTCGACCGCCCCGGCAAAATCGGCCAGCAGCGCGTCGCGCAGCCCCTCATCCCCGGCCCGACCGATATGCAGCGTGCGGCGCGGCGACAGGAAGGAGCCATCGAAGAAATCGGGATCGGGCGACTCCAGCAGCCTGCCCGAGGCCGTGGTGAGCGGCTGGACCACCGGCCCGCCATAGGTTTCTTCCCAGAAGGCGACCGATCGCCCCGTCGCATGATAGCCGGCGCTGCCTTCCATCTCCAGGATCAGCACCCGCGCCGTTTCCGCCAGCACCGCGCCCAGGCTGGCGCCTGCAATCCCGCCACCGACAATCACGATATCGGGTCTGTTCAACGGGCAACCTCATCCAGGAAACGGTCGATCCGCCCCAGCGCATCGAGCCGCACCGGGTCGAGCTCGCGCAGGATTTCATGCGCGGCCTCGCGCCCATAGACATGCAGGCGGGCATCGGGCAAGCGCGCCGCGATGCGCCGGATGGCGGGCGTCGCCACCAGTTGATCGCGACAGGCGGCCAGGATCAGGGTCGGCGTCGCGATTCGCTCCGGTCCGTTTCCCGCCTCCAAGGCGCGAGTCGACTCGAGCGCGAGCCGCACCCAGTTCCAGCTCGGCGGCCCCAGCGCGATGTCCCGACTATGGTCCCGCCACCAGATTTCATCGGCATAGCGATCGGGGTCATGGGTCAGCCGCTTCTGCCGCATCTGGCGCTGCCGCTCGCTCTCTTCCTTCTGTGTCCAGGCCTGCTTTTCCCCCTGGCCGATCCCGCACATGAAATTGGCGATCGCCACCGCCAGCCAGCGCGGTAGCGGGGCCGTATGCAGGCCCAGCATCGGCGCCACGGCCACGGCCGCATCGGGTGCAGGCAGGCCTTCGGCCAGCGCCCGCAACAGCATATGCCCGCCCATGCTGTGGCCCAGCATGACCGTCGGGCCGCTGCCCTCCGCGCGCCAATCATCTGAAAGCGCGCGCAAATCGCCAACCCACCGGGCGAAGTCGTCGATATGGCCGCACAGTGGATCATCGGTCAGCCGGCCCGACCCGCCCTGTCCGCGCCAGTCGAAACTGGTCACCGCCCAGCCGCGCTGCGCCCAGTGGTGGATCACCTCCAGATATTTCTCGATCATGTCGCCGCGACCGTTGAGGATCAGCATCCGGCCACGGGTGCCAGCGCCCAGCCGATAGCGGCGGATCGGCCAGCCGTCAGGGGCCTGCCAATAATCCAGCTGGCCACCCATCGGCCAGGCACGACGGTCAAGGGCGGGCGACGGGAAGATCGGCGAATCCATGGGCCATGGTTACGGTTTGGTAAGCCATATGGTCTAGTGCCTGACCCTCATGTTGGGGGAATATTTCAGACTGGCGCTGATCGCCGCACTGGGCATTCTGCTGATCGCAGCCGCGATCACGGACCTGCGCGCGCGCATCATCTCCAACCGGCTGAACCTGGGCGTCGCCGCCCTGGCGCCACTATGGTGGATCGCCTGCGGCTTGCCGCTCTGGCCGGGCATGGCGGTGCAGTTGCTGGTCGGCCTGCTGGTCTTCGTCCTGTTCGCCGCGCTGTTCGCGTTCGGCATGATGGGCGGGGGCGATGTGAAGCTGCTTGGCGCGCTGGCGCTGTGGTTTCCGTGGCAGGCGGTGCTGACCCTGTTGACGCTGATGGCGATTCTGGGTGGGGCCGTGACGATCGTCACGGTGATCCACCACCGCCTCCGCCGGAAGCAGGGCCAACCCGAAATACCCTACGGCGTAGCCATATCGATCGCCGCCCTTTGGTTACTTGGCGAACGATATCTTAACCAATTTGCGTGATGATTGGGCCCCTGGGGGCAGGCCGCCCATTTGAGAAAGGCGAGTTTCGTCATGGATGCTAAGAAGATCGTGCTGCTGGTGGGGGCGCTAATCATAGCGGTCACTACAGCCTTGCTTGCGCGCAGCATGCTGAGTTCTTCATCTACGCCGCAGGTGAACGCGGCCGCAATGCCGAACGAGGCGGACCAGCCGCATGTTCTGGTGGCGACCAAGGCCCTGCCGGTGGGGACCATCCTGGACGCGGAAAGCTTCCGCTTCCAGCCCTGGCCCAAGGATCTGATCGAGGCCGCCTATTATCTGAAGGGCCAGGCCGATCCGCTCAAGCTTGCAGGCAGCGTCGTGCGCAATGCGATCACCGCCGGCCAGCCGCTGACCCAGGGCGCCGTCATCCGTCCGGGCGACCGTGGCTTCCTGGCCGCGGCTCTGGGTCCGGGCATGCGCGCCGTCACCGTGCCGGTCTCGGCCCAGAATGCGGTTGCCGGCTTCGTCTTCCCTGGCGACCGCATCGACCTGGTGCTGACCCAGGCGGTCTCGGGCGGCGGCGATGGCGCCCCGCTCAAGGTTTCGGAAACGATCCTGCGCAACCTGCGCGTGCTCGCCACCGACCAGCGCACCGACGCCATGGGCCCCGATGGCAAGCCCGTCGTCCAGACCTACTCCAACGTCACGGTCGAAGTGACGCCCAAGATCGCCGAAAAGCTCGCCGTGTCGCAGACCATCGGCTCGCTGTCGCTGTCGCTGCGCTCGATCGCCGACACCGCATCGGACCTTGACGCCGCCATTGCCGGTTCCGACGTCGACCTGCCCGATGGCACCAATCCGGGTTCGGAAAAGTCGATCATTGCCAAGATCGCGGCCCGCCCGGTCGATCGCGGCTCCACCTATTCCACGGGCGCCGACGTGTCGCGCTACCAGCGCAGCAGCGTCCCGGCCAAGCCTGATGCCGGCATGCCCGCCATGGCCGCGCCGGGTGGCGCACCGGTCGGCACGGCCGTCTTCAAGGGGCCGACCGTCCGCATCGCCCGCGGCACCAATGTGACCGAAGTTCCGGTCGGGGGGAAGTAAGATGAACGCTTACCAGATGCTCGCGCGGCACAAGGCGGCCCGTCCGCTCGCCGCCCCGGCGATCGCGCTTGGCCTGGCGCTTGCCATGGTCGCCGCGCCGACCACCGCCCTCAATGCCGCCCCCGCAGCCGATCAGGACAATGCGATCCTGATGTCGGTCGGCGGCAGCAAGGTCGTCAACCTGCCGGCCAAAATGTCGGACGTCGTCATCGCCAACCCCGAAGTCGTCGATGTCCATGTCCGGACCAACAACCAGCTCTATCTGATCGCGAAGAAGCCGGGTGAAACGACCATCTTCGTCACTGCCGGCAATGGCAAGGTGCTGTTCTCCGGCACGGTGCGGGTCGGCAACAACCTGACCACCATCGACGACATGCTGCGCCTGGCGATGCCGGGTGCCAACATCGCCGTCAACAAGATGAACGGCATGGTGCTGTTGACCGGTACGATCAAGGCGCCCGAGGACGCGGCCGAGGCCGAACGCCTGACTCAGGCCTTCGTCGGCAAGGAAACGACCGTGGTCAGCCGCCTGCTGATGGCGACCCCGCTGCAGGTCATGCTGCAGGTGAAGATCGCCGAAGTCAGCAGGGATGTCGGCCACAAGATCGGTACCAACTTTGCCAGCGCAGATCGCAGCGGCGGCAATCTGGGCTTCATAGGTGGCGGCGGTCGGGCTTTCTCGACCTACACCAAGCCGGAAATTGATACCGCCACCGGGTTGATCACCAAGCCTGCCGAATGGGCATTCTCCACCCCTAGCGATGGCTCCTACAGCCTGGGCGGCGTTGCCCGCCTGTTCGGCATGGACATTGCCGGTGCGCTCGACCTCGCCGAATCCAGCGGTCTCGCGACCACCCTGGCGCAGCCGAACCTGACTGCCTTGTCGGGCGAAACCGCCAGCTTCCTGGCCGGCGGCGAATATCCCTACACGGTCAATAACGGCCCCTCGTCGGGCAACAGCATCCAGTTCAAGCAATATGGCGTGCAACTGGCCTTCACCCCGACGGTTCTGGCCGACGGCCGCATCTCGCTGCGCGTCCGCCCGACCGTGTCGAGCCTCGACTTCAGCGTCAGCAGCACGGTTCCTGCACTCAAGAGCCGCACCGCCGAAACCACGGTGGAACTAGGCTCGGGTCAGGGCTTCATGATCGCGGGCCTGCTCAACAACGAAACCGGCAACACGGTCAACAAGGTGCCGGGCCTGGGCAATATCCCGGTCCTGGGCAGCCTGTTCAAGTCGCGCAGCTTCCAGCGCAACGAGACCGAGCTGGTGATCGTCGTGACCCCCTATCTGGTGAAGCCGGTCAACGCGTCCGACATTCGCCTGCCGACCGATGGCTTCCGCAACGCCAATGTCGGCCAGGGCCTGTTCCTGCAGCAGATGCATGACGGCGTCAGCGGCGCCCAGCCCAATATGCCGACCCGCGCGCCCGGTTCGCCCGTGGCGCCCACGCCCGGCCCGCAGGCCTCGATCGCGGCGCCCGCGCTCGCGGCCCGCGACGACAGCCGGTCGTCCGGCAAGTCCGGCGGCGCGACCCCCGGCTTCAGTTTCTGACGGAAGGACGAACGACATGACTTCCACCTCCCGCAAGACCTTCGTCCGCCTCGGCGCCCTCGCTCTGCTGGCACTGCCATTGGCCGCCTGCTCGACCGACAGCCCCAATCGCGGCGTCGACTCGGTCCATCAGCCGGTCGTCAGCTATGCCAGCTACACGTTCGACGTGCAGGCCGGCGGCGCGCGCCTTGCGCCCGCCGAGGCCGCGCGCCTCGACGACTGGTTCGCCACGATCAAGCTTGGCTATGGCGACCAGGTCGCGATCGTCACTGACGCAGGCTATTATAGCCCCGATCTTGGCGAAGACATCGCCAATGTCGTCGCCCGCCACGGCATGCTGCTGGGCCAGGACAGCTCGGCCGCCGCCGGCTCCGCCCCCGAAGGCACGATCCGTCTGGTCGTCCGCCGCACCACCGCCTCGGTCCCCGGCTGCCCCGACTGGTCGAACAAGGCCGAAACGCCGATGAGCCTGGGCGCGTCGTCCAATTTCGGCTGCGGCGTGAACAGCAATCTGGCGGCGATGGTTGCCGATCCCGAAGATCTGGTCCGCGGCCAGAGCACGGACAGCGAATTGCGCACCGCGACCTCGAACCGCGCCATTTCCACCTATCGCGACAAGGCACCGACCGGCTCGGGCGACCTCAAGCAGCTCTCGAACGGAGGCCAGTAAGATGAACGCACCCTGGAAACATGGTTCCGTGGGCCAGCGTGACCCCTTCCACGCCTTCGTTTGTGACGATCACAGCTTCGATCTGCTGCGCGCAGTCGCATCCGAAATGGGCTGGGCACCGGAAAAGGTGAACAAGGGCGGCATGCGCAACGCAGTGCAGAGCCTGTCGATCACCGCCAGCCCGCAGATTCTGTTCGTCGACATGTCCGAAAGCGGCGATCCGCTGAACGACATCAACAGCCTCGCCGAGGTCTGCGAACCCGGCACCGTCGTGATCGCGGCCGGCCAGGTCAATGATGTGCGCCTCTACCGCGATCTGGTCGCCAGCGGCATCCAGGATTATCTGCTCAAGCCCTTCGGTGCTGACCAGCTGCGCGACGCGCTGGCCCAGGCGCAGGCCGTGTTCCTCGCCCCGCGTGACGCAGGCCCGGAACGTCCGCACATGACCGTTGCGGTCATCGGTACGCGCGGCGGCGTCGGCGCCTCCAGCATGGCGACCTCGCTCGCCTGGTTGCTGAGCGAAAAGAAGAAGCGCCCGACCGCCCTGCTCGACCTCGATATCCATTTCGGCACCAATGCGCTGGCGATGGATCTGGAACCGGGCCGCGGCCTGACCGACGCGATCGAAAACCCCAGCCGCATCGACGGGCTGTTCATCGAACGCGCCATGGTTCGCGCCAGCGACATGCTGGCCATCCTGTCGGCCGAAGCCCCGATCAACCAGCCGATGATGACCGATGGCGGCGCCTTCTACCAGTTGCTGGAAGAGTTTCGTCAGGCCTTCGAATGCAGCGTCATCGACCTGCCACGCAACATGCTGATCCAGCATACCCACCTGATGACCGACGTTAATGTTGCTGTCGTGGTGACGGAACTCAGCCTGGCGGCGGCGCGGGACTCGATCCGCATCCTCTCCTGGCTCCGGTCGAACGCGCCGCAGACCCGCGTTCTGGTGGTCGCCAATCGCGTTCATCCCGGCGCGCCGGAAATCAGCCGCAAGGATTTCGAACAGTCGATCGAGCGCAAGGTCGATGTGATCGTGCCGTTCGACCTGCGCATCGGCGCTCAGGCGGCCAAGCTCGGCAAGACGCTGGCGGAAACCGCCAAGGGCAGCAAGGTCGGCGCCGCCTGCACGGCGATGCTGGACGAAGTGATGGGCCTGGCCGGCGATGAAGCCGACAATGCGGGCGGCAAGTCCGCAGCCAAGAAGGGCGATTCCCTGCTCGGCAAGATCGGCGACTTCAAGAACATGATCCCGTCGCGCCGCAAGGACAAGGCGACGGCACTGGAAGGTTGATGCGCGGGCCGCCCTAGGGCGGCGGCGCACAGGCATATTCACGCACGGGGAACGGGCGAGCAATGGACGGCAATTTCCTTCTGATCTTGGTGCTGATCGCGACGATGCTTGGCCTCGTCGTGGTCGCCTTTGCCGGCCCTTCGCCCGACAAGGCCCAGAAACGCCGGGTCGCGCTGATCCGTGGCCGCCACAGCGACTCCACCGAGGCGATGATGGAAGCGCGCATGCGCAAGGCCATCTCCAATCGCGTGACCGGCAACGAAGCCAAGATGCTGGTTTCGCTCGTTCCCAATCCGGAGAATCTGGCCAAGCGTATCCGCATGACCGGCAAGAAATGGACGCTCAGCCAATATATGACGTCCTGCGCGGTGGTCTTCCTGCTGACCACCCTGTTCCTGCTGATGCGCGGTTTTCCCTTCCTGCTCGCCCTGATGGTCGGGCTGGCCGCGGGGCTCGGCCTGCCGCATCTGTGGATCGGCCGACTGATCAAGAAGCGGATCAACCAGTTCACGACGAAATTTCCCGACGCGCTTGAACTGCTGACCCGCGGTCTGCGCTCGGGCCTGCCGGTCGGCGAGACGCTGGGCATCGTGTCGAGCGAAATCCCCGGCCCGGTCGGCGAGGAATTCAAGCTGATCACCGAACGGATCAAGATCGGCAAGAGCATGGACCAGGCGCTGCAGGAAACCGCTGATCGCCTGGGCACGCCCGAATTCCAGTTCTTCGTCATCACTTTGGCGATCCAGCGCGAAACCGGCGGCAACCTCGCCGAAACGTTGCAGAACCTTGCCACTGTGCTGCGCCAGCGCGCCCAGATGAAGCTCAAGATCCGCGCCATGTCATCGGAATCCAAGGCGTCGGCCTATATCATCGGCGTCCTGCCTTTCCTGGTGTTCGGCATGATCTGCTACATCAACTTCAACTATATGAGCCCCTTCTTCACCCCCGATCCGGCGGGCATTTTCGGGCTTTCGACCATGCAGGTCGTCGGCATTGGCGGCATGTGCTGGATGGGCATCGGCGCCTTCATCATGGCCCAGATGATCAATTTCGAGATTTGACGGGGAACGGATAGAGATATGGACGCCCCTACCCCCACCGGCACCCTGTTCGGCATGACCGCGACCGATTTCGGGACGCTGCTTGCCGCGCTGGCCACGCTCGCCACCCTCTACGCGCTCTATGCCGTGATGACGGTGCGCGATCCGATGGCCAAGCGGGTCAAGGCGCTCAACGAACGCCGTGAACAGCTCAAGGCCGGCATCACCGCCTCGACCGCCAAGCGCCGCGCCAAGCTGGTCAACAAGAACCAGACGACCGACCAGATGCGGTCCTTCCTGACCAGCCTCAAGGTGCTGCAGGATGACCAGCTCAAGGACGCGCAGATCCGCCTGGCCCAGGCTGGCATCCGCTCCAAGGACTGGGCCGTCGCCGTCATCTTCGGCCGCATGATCATGCCGATCCTGATCGGCGGCACCGCCGCGATCCTGCTCTATGCCGTGGGCATCTATCCCGAATGGGGCGGTGCCAAGCGGTTCATGGCCTTCGCCGGCGCATTGCTGCTCGCCTACAAGGCCCCCGACCTCTTCATCGACAACAAGATCGCCAAGCGCTCCGCCGCGATCCGCAAGGGTCTGCCAGACGCGCTCGACCTGCTGGTGATCTGCGCCGAGGCCGGCCTGACCGTCGACGCCGCCTTCAGCCGCGTTGCCCGCGAACTGGGCCGCGCCTATCCCGAATTGGGCGACGAGTTCCAGTTGACGGCGATCGAACTGAGCTTCCTCACCGAACGGCGCATGGCCTTTGAAAACCTCGCCACGCGCGTAAAACTGGACGCGGTCAAGGGCGTGGTCACGACCATGATCCAGACCGAAAAATATGGTACGCCGCTCGCCTCCGCGCTGCGCGTGCTGTCGGCCGAGTTCCGCCATGAACGCATGATGCGCGCGGAGGAAAAGGCCGCACGTCTGCCCGCGATCATGACCGTGCCGCTGATTCTCTTCATCCTGCCGACCCTGTTCGTCGTCATCCTGGGTCCGGCTGCCTGCTCGATCAGCACGGCTTTCTAAAAAAATTCAGGGCAAGGAGGGGGCGCTGCCGTAGCGTCCCCTCCTTCCGTTTCCGTAAACTGCAAGCGAAGCGCTGGCGCGCCGCATTTTCCTCCCTTATTCTCACCCTCAACCCAAAAGGAGAGGATCGCATCATGACCATCAAGACCGGCGCTCGCGTCGCCATCGCCGCTCTGGCCGCCTTCACCACCGTCCTGCCCGCCTATGCGGCCCAGCCCATCACCGGCCGCTGGTCGACCGTCGATGGCAAGGCGATCGTCCAGATCGCGCCGTGCGGAAAGAGCATCTGCGGCAAGATCGAGAAGATCGTGAAGCCGACGCCAGGCCGCCCGCAGACCGACATCAAGAACCCCGATCCGGCGCTGCGCTCCAAGCCGCTGGTCGGCCTTGCCCTGCTGTCGGGCTTCAGCGATGCGGGCGATATCTGGAAGGGCACGATCTACGACCCGGAAAGCGGCAAGAGCTATACGTCCAAGGTCAGCCGCAATGGCGACGGCACGCTCAAGGTGCAGGGCTGCATCGCCTTCTTCTGCAAGACCCAGACCTGGACGCCGCTGCGCTGATTCCGCGCACAGCCTGGAAAACCGAAAGGGGCGCCATTGGCGCCCCTTTTTCTGTCGATACAGTCCCGTTCAGTCCCCGGCATGCTCCATCGGCGTGAAGCGCTGCGACCAGAGCGCGCCATAGATCGCCATCCACTGCACCACCGGCCCCAGTCCCTTGGTCCGCGCCGCAAACCAGGTTTCGCGCCCCGTCCGCCGGGCCGTCACCAGACCGGCCCGCTTGAGCTTGCCCATATGGCGCGACACCATCGGTTGCGACACGCCGGCCACGGCCGTCAGCGCGACGACATTCTGCTCCCCTTCGCGCACCAGATATTCCAGCAGGGCACGTCGCGTGCCGTCGGACAGCGCCTTGAAGAGTGAATCGCTGTTCGCTCCAAGGTCGCCTCTGAATTTCACTTCCGTCATGCAAATTTCATAATCATCTGGTTATGAATTGGTCAAGCGGAGGATGATTTTCGACTCGGCCGCGCCATTAACGAAAAAAAGTGCGAACCGCCTCCCCGCTGAGTCTTTTGAGTCACACCACCCGATGATGAGTCTCACGCGACTCGCCTGACTCAATATGTTGTGGCTACCCGCTTCGTTCTCCACCATCCTCGCAATCCTGACAGGGATGAGCGCTAAATGCCTGACCTTGACGGCAGACTCCTGAGGACTCAGTGCTGATGGACGAAACATATGGGGGTTGCACACATGGGTGTCATGGAACGCGTCGCACCGCGGCGGAAGAAGGCGGTTGCGCTCGCGCCGGCACCGGCGATCGAGGCAAATCGCCTGCTGCGCGGTGACTGTATCGCGGAAATGGCCAAGCTGCCCGACGGCTGCATCGACATGATCTTTGCCGATCCGCCTTATAATCTTCAGCTCGGCGGCGACCTGTTCCGCCCCGAAGGCGGCCGCGTCGATGCGGTCGACAATGACTGGGACAAGTTCGACACGCTCAGCAGCTATGACCGCTTCACCAAGGCGTGGCTGGCGCAGGCGCGCCGCATCCTCAAGCCCAATGGCACGATCTGGGTGATCGGCAGCTATCACAACATCTTCCGCGTCGGCGCTGCCTTGCAGGATGAGGGCTTCTGGATCCTCAACGACATCATCTGGCGCAAGGCGAACCCGATGCCCAATTTCAAGGGCACCCGCTTCACCAACGCGCATGAAACGCTGATCTGGGCCAGCCAGGGCGAGGACGCCAAGTACACCTTCAACTACAAGGCGATGAAGACGCTCAATGACGAGCTGCAGATGCGCTCCGACTGGGTGCTGCCGATCTGCGGTGGCCAGGAGCGGCTGAAGCGCAACGGCACCAAGGCGCATCCGACGCAGAAGCCGGAATCGCTGCTCTATCGCGTGATGCTGTCCTGCACCAAGCCGGGCGACATCGTGCTCGATCCCTTCTTCGGCACCGGCACCACCGGCGCCGTCGCCAAGCGCCTGGGTCGCCAGTGGATCGGTATCGAGCGCGAGCCCGACTATATCGAGGTTGCCGAGGAACGCATTGCCGAGGCGCTGCCGCTCGATGAATCCGCGCTCGCCATCATGCAAACCGCACGCCAGCAGCCCAAAGTCGCCTTCGGCACGCTGGTCGAAACCGGCTATCTTCAGCCCGGTTCGGTGGTGATGGACAGTAAGCGCCGCTGGAGCGCCACCGTGCGCGCCGACGGCTCGCTCGCCGTGGGCAGCGACACCGGTTCGATCCACAAGCTGGGCGCCACGCTTCAGGGCGCGCCGAGCTGCAACGGCTGGACCTTCTGGCATATCGAGAAGGCGGGCAAGCTCCACCCGATCGACACGCTGCGCCAGACCTATCTGCTCGCCAACGAGCCTTGATTTCCGTCCCCCGTTCGGGTTGAGGCAGCCATAGTTCTTCCAAGACATGGCCCCAACCCGTCCGGGGCGAACGGAGCTTTATGACCCTCTCCTCCATCCCCGCTGACGCCCGGCTCTACCTCAAGCCGACCTGGTTCGTGCCGAGCCCGATCGGTCTGGCGGACGGATCGGCGGCGCGGATGGGCAATGGCCTGATCTGGTTCCAGGCCTATGAGCTGACGGCGCGCCATGCCGGCCGCCGCATCGCCCGCGACACCATCCCGGTCGCCGCGTTCGAGGCGATCACCGCCACCCTGCCCGATCCACTGGCCGAGCGTGCCCGCCAGCTCGCAACCAACATCTCCGCCCAGCGCGCGCCGCTCAGCCTTGGCGATCGCGTCATCCGCTTCGATGCGCCGCAGGCGATGGCAATCCTCAACATCACGCCCGACAGCTTCTCCGACGGCGGCAAGCATATGGCCGACCCGCAGGCGGCGGCCGATGCCGGCTTTGCCATGGCGGCGGCCGGCGCCGCTCTGATCGATGTCGGCGGCGAATCCACCCGGCCCAAGGCGCCCAAGCTATGGGAGGGCGATGAGATCGCCCGCATCGTGCCGGTGATCGAGAAGCTCACCGCAGCCGGCGTCGCCATGTCGGTCGACACGCGCAAGGCCGCGGTGATGGAGGCGGCGCTGGCCGCCGGCGCCCATGTCATCAACGACGTCAGCGCGCTGGAGCATGATCCCCGCAGCCTGGAGGTCGCGGCCCGCGCCGGTTGCCCGGTGATCCTGATGCATGCGCCTTCGGCCGGTGACGATCCGCACGACAATCCCAGCGGCTATGCCGATGTCGTCAGCGACGTGTTCGACTATCTCGATGCCCGCATCGCCGCCTGCCTCGACGCCGGCATCGCGCGCGAGAAGATCATGGTCGATCCGGGGCTGGGCTTCGGCAAGAGCCTGGCGGACAATCTGGCACTGGTGAACGGCCTTGCCACCTTCCAGGGGCTGGGCGTGCCGCTGCTCTTTGCCGGCAGCCGCAAGCGCCTGATCGGCGCCCTGTCGAACGAGGCAGCGGCGCCAGACCGGCTCGGCGGCTCGGTCGCCCTCGCCTTCCGCGCCGCGCAACTGGGCGCACAGATGGTGCGCGTCCATGACGTCAAGGAAAGCGTCCAGGCCCTCCATCTGTGGCGCGGCCTGGCCGATGCGGGGCTGAGCGCGGTCTGACACCGCGCCCGGCCACCGCCATCCTTATTCGCTCAGGATGAAGTCGACGCCCGCCATGGCATGGATTTCGGTGCAGTCGTAGATCGGCAGCACATTGGCCTTCACGTCGACGATCATCTCCAGTTCGGTGCAGGCCAGCACGACGGCCTGCACATCCTCCTTGGCAATGTCGGTCAGTTCCGACTTCATGAAACGCTCGGAATCGCGGTTGATCTTGCCGACGGTCAGTTCGTCATAGACGATCCGGTCGATCCGCTCGGCCAGCGCGACATCGGCCGGCAGCAGCGACACGCCGTGCGACACCAGCCGCTGGCGATAATATTTCTCGGTCATCACGTTGCGCGTGCCGATCAGGGCGGCGCGATCGATCCGGTCGGCCTTCATCCGCGTGCCGACGACATCGGCGATGTGGATGATGGGAATGGCGATACTCGCCTGGATCCGGTCATAGATGCGGTGCATGGAGTTGGCACAGATCAGCAGCGCTTCCGCCCCGCCCTGTTCCAGCCGCTGGGCCGCGCCGATCAGGTGGCCCGATGCGCAATCCCAGTCTTCCTGCGTGATGCAACCGGAAACCTGCGCGAAATCGAGGCTTTCGATCAGCAGCCGCGCACTGTGCTGGCCACCCTTGGCCCGGTGAATCGCCTGGTTGATGATCTCATAATAGCGGGCGGTGGACGTCCAGCTGAGACCACCAATCAGACCAAGTTTACGCATGTCGCTCCCAATATGGGGGCGCCTGTCCGGCCCCGTGCGGGCCGGGCATGTCGGTGCCCCAGCCCTTCTTTTACGAAAGATGCCGGCTTCGACAAGTCAGGACGATCCACCCGCCCCGTCGACGGGGCGATCCGGCGCGGGTGGATCGGGTCACTTTAGTGGGCCAGCGCCTTGACGATCTCCTCGACCATCTTCTTGGCGTCGGCCAGCAGCATCATGGTGTTGTCCATGTAGAAGACCTCATTGTCGACGCCGGCATAGCCGGCCCCGCCCATGGAGCGCTTCACGAACAGCACCGACTTGGCGTTGGCGACGTCCAGGATCGGCATGCCATAGATGGGCGACGTCTTATCGGTCTTGGCCGCCGGATTGGTCACGTCATTGGCGCCGATGACGAAGGCAACGTCGGCCTGGCCGAACTCGCTGTTGATGTCCTCCAGCTCGAACACCTCGTCATAGGGAACGTTCGCTTCGGCCAGCAGCACGTTCATGTGGCCGGGCATGCGCCCTGCGACCGGGTGGATCGCATATTTGACGTTCACGCCTTCCTTCTTGAGCAGGTCGGCCATTTCGCGCAGCGCATGCTGCGCCTGGCTGACCGCCATGCCGTAACCGGGCACAATGATGACATTGTCCGCCTGGCTCATCAGGAAGGCCGCATCCTCGGCGCTGCCGCGCTTGTAGGGACGGTCGACCGCCGCCGCGCCGCCGCCCGACGGGCCCGCTTCCGCGCCGAAGCCGCCAGCGATCACGCTGATGAAGCTGCGGTTCATCGCCTTGCACATGATGTAGGACAGGATCGCACCGGAGCTGCCCACCAGCGCGCCGGTGATGATCATCGCCGTGTTGCCCAGGGTAAAGCCCATGGCCGCGGCGGCCCAGCCCGAATAGCTGTTCAGCATCGACACCACGACCGGCATGTCCGCGCCGCCGATCGGGATGATCAGCAGGAAGCCGATGACGAAGCTCAGCGCCGTCACGGTCCAGAAGATCCAGGGCGACTGGTCGGTCACGAAATAGGCGATCAGGCCCAGGATCGCCGCCAGCGTCGCCAGATTGATGACATGGCGGCCCGGCAGCATGATCGGCTTGCCCGACATGTTGCCGTTCAGCTTCAGGAAGGCGATGACCGACCCCGAGAAGGTGATCGCGCCGATCGCGACGCCCAGCCCCATCTCGATGCGGCTGGCATTATGAATCTCGTTCGTCAGCGGATCGAGAATGCCGAACGCGCCGGGATTGAGATAGGCGGCCGCGCCGACCAGCACGGCGGCCAGGCCGACCAGCGAGTGGAAGGCTGCAACCAGCTGCGGCATGGCCGTCATCTCGATGCGACGGGCGATGATGAAGCCGATGCCGCCACCGATGGCGATGGCGCCCAGAATTTCGGGCAGGCTCAGCACGTCATGGGTATAAAGGGTCGTGACCACGGCGATCGCCATGCCGACCATGCCCATGCGGTTGCCGCGACGGCTGGTCGACGGGCTCGACAGGCCGCGCAGCGCCAGGATGAAGAGGACGCCGGAAACCAGATAGGCCAGCGCAACAAAGGGCGAGACGGGCGCAAGCTCGTGCATCACTTGCGCTCCTTCTTCTTGTACATGGCCAGCATGCGTTCGGTCACGGCAAAGCCGCCGAAGATGTTGACCGACGCAAAGACCACCGCGACCAGCCCCAGCAGCTTGGCCGCCAGGCTACCGGCCTCCGCCGACGCGACCAGCGCGCCGACAATGATGACCGACGAAATGGCATTGGTGACCGCCATCAGCGGCGTGTGCAGCGCCGGCGTCACCGACCAGACCACATAATAGCCGACGAAGCACGCCAGCACGAAAATCGACAGGATGGCAATGAAGTCCATTCTAGTCCTCCCCACTTGTTTCGACTGCCCTGGCCAGGATCGCGGCTACGGCATTGTCCCTATCATTCATGATTGCGGCGGCCGGCAGACGCAGAACGGACAGTCCCTGTTCCGCAAACCAGCAGTCGCGTTGCTCATCCCTCATCGGCGCATCCCCTCTTGCATGCGCTTCGCCGTCGACCTCGATCACCAGCCGCGCCTCATGGCAGTAAAAGTCTGCCACATAGGGACCGGACGGGTGCTGACGGCGAAATTTCAGACCTTGCGGCCTTTGCCTCAATATCTGCCAGAGCAGGACTTCCGGCTTCGACATCGCCTTGCGCAACTGCCGTGCCCTGTTCGCCTGCCCTTGCAGCACATCATCCTCCCCTGGAAGGGGAGGTGGCTGGCGAAGCCAGACGGAGGGGTGTCCCGTTCATGACAGGGCGATACCCCTCCACCAGCCTGCGGCTGGTCCCCCTCCCCTTGCAGGGGAGGATGGGGACCATGGCCCGCATCAGCTTGCCAGCAGTCGTTCGTTGACGACCTTGCCCCCCTGGGTCAGGCGGATGGCGTTGCCGATTTCCTCGTCCAGCACCGGCGCGTTCTTCTCCTTGTCCCAGAAGGCGGACAGGAAATTATAGAGATTGCGCGAGAACAGGGCGGAGGTGTCGGCGGCCAGGCGGCTGGGCACGTTGCGATGACCCACGATCTTGACGCCGTGGCGCACGACCACTTCGCCGGCGACCGCGCCCTCGACATTGCCGCCCTGCTCGACCGCCAGGTCGACGATCACGCTGCCCGGCTTCATCGATGCGATCTGCGCGTCGCTGATCAGACGCGGCGCGGGCCGGCCGGGGATCAGCGCCGTGGTGATGACGATGTCCTGCTTGGCGATGTGCGACGAGACCAGCTCGGCCTGGGCCGCCTTATATTCGTCCGACATTTCCGTGGCATAACCACCGGTGCCTTCCCCCTCGATGCCGGCCACCTTCTCCACGAAGATCGCCTTGGCGCCGAGCGATTCGATCTGCTCCTTGGTCGCGGCGCGCACGTCGGTCGCACTCACCTGCGCGCCCAGGCGCCGCGCGGTGGCGATCGCCTGAAGACCGGCCACGCCCACGCCCATGACGAAGCATTTGGCCGCCGACACGGTGCCCGCCGCCGTCATCATCATCGGGAAGGCGCGGTCATATTCGGCCGCCGCATCCAGCACCGCCTTGTATCCCGACAGGTTCGACTGGGACGACAAGATATCCATCGACTGCGCACGGGTGATGCGCGGCATGAATTCCATCGCCAGCGCCTCATAGCCACCGGCGGCATAGGCATCGACCCGTGCCCGCTCGCCGAACGGGTTGAGGCCCGCGACGATCCAGGCACCCGCCGCAGCGCCACCAAGGCTGGCCGGATCGGGGCCTTGCACGCCCAGCAGGATATCGGCGCCCGCCAGCGTCGCGGCACGATCGCCAACGCTGGCACCGGCCGCCGCATAGGCGTCGTCGGCAATCGACGCCGTCGCGCCAGCGCCGGCCTCGACAGCCACGCTTGCGCCCAGCGCGATGAATTTCTTCACGGTCTCGGGCGTACCGGCCACGCGCCGTTCGCCCGCAGCCTGTTCCTTCAATATCGCAATTTTCATTATATCAGCATCCCCCTCCTATAGCGTGGACATGGCTCAGCTGGAGATCAGCAGCACGACAATCGCGGCGACGATGAGGCAGGCAATGGTGCCCCACTTCACGAAGCCGACAAACCCTTCATAGGTCTGGGTTGCGCTCTTGATGTTCCCGTCAGAAGCCATATCCGTTCCCCTAGTTATTACATCGTTGTGCAACCTCTTATCCTGTCCCCCCACCCCCCTCAAGCCGTAGGGGCACAAGAAAATCTTTACAGGTTAAGGGCGCTTTTACCCCCGGCGCCTAGGATGACCTCCTGTTTGCACAAGAGGGGTCCAGATGGTTCGCGAAGGCGTTCCCTTGCTGATGTTGATCGACGACGAGCCGGCGCAGCGCCGGCTGGTGTCCGCGCTGGCCGCGCGCGCGGGATGGCGAACCATCTTCGCCAGCGATGCCGAAACCGCCCTGGCGACGCTGGGCACGCAGGACGGCATGCAGCTCGACGCGGTCCTGATCGATCAATGGAGCCCGGATTTCGATCCCGCCGACCTGATCGGCGACATCCATGCGCAGCGCCCCGCCCTGCCGATCCTGGTGCTGACGGCGCATAACAGCGTCGCCGTCGCGGTGCAGGCGATGCGCGCCGGCGCCACCGACTATCTCTCCAAGCCGATCGCCCCCGAACGGCTGCTCGCCGCGCTCAACGCGACGCTGGAGGGCAATGTGCGCGGCGAACTGCGCCCGCTCACCGAGAAGATCAGCGCCCCGCTGGCGTTCGAGGATGTCGTCGGCGCCGCGCCCCAGTTCCGCACTGCCCTTGCCATCGCGGCAAAAGCCGCACGCGCCCGCGTACCGGTGCTGATCGAGGGCGAAAGCGGTGTCGGCAAGGATGTCGTCGCCCGCGCCATCCATGCCGCCTCGCCGCGCCACAAGCAGGCGATGGTGACCGTCAATTGCGGCGCGATCCCCGCCAACCTCGTCGAATCAGAACTGTTCGGTCATGAACGCGGCGCCTTCACCGGCGCATTCGACCGCCATGTCGGCAAATTCCTGTCGGCCGACATGGGCACCATCTTCCTCGACGAAGTCAGCGAAATGCCGCTCGACGCGCAGGTCAAGCTGCTGCGCGTGCTTCAGGATGGCGAGGTGCAGCCGATCGGCGCGCGCCGCCCCGTTCATGTCGATGTCCGCGTCATCGCCGCCACCAACAAGAAGCTCAGCGACGAGATCGAGGCGGGCCGGTTCCGCGAGGATCTCTATTATCGCCTCAACGTCGTCCAGTTGACCGTGCCCCCATTGCGGGAGCGTATGGGCGACATTCCCGCCCTGTGCCGCCACCTCCTCGCCCGCATCGCGACGCAGCCGGGCCTGCGCGGCCTCGGCCTCACCGACGATGCGCTGGCGCTGCTGATGCAGCATGACTGGCCGGGCAATGTCCGCCAACTCCAGAACGCCCTGTTCCGCGCCGCCGTGCTGTGCGAGGGCGATGCGCTGACCCCGCATGATTTCCCGCAGGTCGCCGCCCATATCCTGTCGCGCGGCGCCAGCGGTCCGCGCCAGCGCGCCGCCGCCACGCCACCGCGCGAAGCGGCCGGCATCACCCTGTTCGAAGGCGACGGCCATGTCCGCCAGCTCGCCGAGATCGAGGCCGACGTCATCCGCCTGGCCATCGGCCATTATCGCGGCCGCATGACCGAAGTCGCCCGTCGGCTGGGGATCGGCCGTTCGACCCTCTATCGCAAGCTCGCAGAACTCGGCATCGACAACGCGGCCTGATCGCGGGACCGGGCGCCCTGCGGCCGGGGCATATTGTCGCGGGGGTTCCGCTACGGCGTTGAATTATCCCCGCGCCTATGCTTTTGAACGGGGCATGAAAGCGCCCCTCCTCGCCACCTGCTCCCCCCTCCTGCTGCTGGTCGCCTGTGGCCGCGCCGAACCGGTCGCGGACATGCCGAGCCAGGAGGAACTGGCCGCCGCCGCGAATGCGGCCGCTGCCAATGCGCTGGCCAACGCGCAGAAGGATGATGCCGGCGACAGCCGCAACTATGTGAATATCGACCATGGCTATTCCGTTACCATGCCCGAAGGCTGGATGAAGGATGGCGAAGCCAGCAATGCCGATGGCGTCGTCTATCAGGATCCCGGCGCAGGGGCCGACGTCCGCGTCTTCTGGCAGAAGAATGACAATGACCAGACACTGCAACAGATCGTCGAGGCACTGTCCGACGGCGCCGAGGGCGTGGATGGCGATTTCATCGGCGAGAATGAATATCGCGGCACAGCCAATGACGGCGAAGGCAATAATGTCGCGCTGCGCCTGCTGAAACAGCCTGACGGCGCGATCGTCACCGCCACCTTCGTCTATCCCGAAATGCTGAGCGAACAATATCAGCCGATCGCGCAGGCCCTGCTCGACAGCCTGCGCATCTTCGCACCCAAGGCCCATACGCCGGAGGGAGCCAGCGCCACGGCCACGCCCGCACCAGCCGCCAACGCCAGCAACTGACCGGCGGCTTTCGGCGCGGTCGTTCGTTTCCGTCCGCATCGATCATTCCGAACCGCTGCCAGGAAGCCCAGCCCCTTGCCCCTGATCCGCCCCTTCGCCCCCGCCGACCAGCCGGGCATTCTCGACCTGATCCTGGGCATCCAGCGCGACGAATATGGCATCGCCATCACCGCAGCGGACCAGCCGGACCTCACCGACATAGCGGGCTTCTATTTGCCCGGCACCGGCGGCTTCTGGGTCGCGGAGGAGGACGGCCGGATCGTCGGCACGATCGCGCTTAAGGATATCGGCCAAAATCAGGGCGCGCTGCGCAAGATGTTCGTGGCGTCCAGCCATCGCGGCCGCGCCGCTGGTGTCGCCCAGGCGCTGCTCGACCATCTGCTCGACGCGGCGACCGACCGCGGCCTCGCCCAAATCTATCTCGGCACCACCGCCCGTTTCCTGGCGGCGCATCGCTTCTACGAGAAGAATGGCTTCATACTGGTCGAAGCCGACTACCTGCCGCCCGCCTTCCCCAGGATGGCGGTCGACACGCGCTTCTACGAAAAATCGATCGAACCGGCGGAAGCCGGATAGATTACGGATTATCGGTGCTGTTGGCCTTGGCGCCCGGCACCGCTTCCTTGCTGGTCATCGCGACTGCCGGCGGTCCCTTCTGGATCGCCGCATTGAGCTGCGCGACTTCGGGGCAGCTGCCCTTGCACAGGCTCTGCGCCTGGGCCAGATTTTCCTTGGCCTTGGCGATTGCGCCCTTTGCGACCATCGCCTCGCCCTGCCCGGCGATCGCGGTCACATCGGTCGGGTCGAGCAGCAACGCTTCCTTGTAGAGGCGGATGGCCTTGCCCTGCAGCCCCTGCGCCCGCGCCACTTCGGCCAGTTCGATATAGGCCGCACGGTTGCGCGGATCCACCGCCAGCGCGCTTTCCAGCGCGTCGGTGGCGCCGGTCAGATTGCCCGCCTTGCGCGCCGCCTCGCCCGCCTTCTGCCATTCGATCGATCGCGGTTCGATCTGGGTATCGGGGCGCTGGGTCAGGCCCACGCTGGAAACGGTGGTCAGAAGGACGGCAAGGGCAATCGAGGCCGGGGTGAAACGCATCAAAATCTCCAGCCATGTTTCAGGCATTGACTCAGGCCCGCAGACCGAAGGGCAAGTGTCGCTATTTTGCGCGCGCTTGTCCATGGCCTGTTTCAGGCGGTCCTCCGCAGCCGGGCGAAGTAGAAGCCATCGGTGCCGTCATGGCCGGGCGTCAGCAGCAGCCCATGGCCATGGGCGCGGCCCATATCCGCTTCGATCGGCTCGGCACTCCAGCCGGCCTGACGCGCCAGAAACGCATCCACCTGATCCCGCCCCTCTCTGTCGGTCAATGCACAGGTAGCATAGACCAGCAGACCGCCGGGCGCCAGCAAGGGCGCGGCGAAATCCAGAATCCGGGCCTGTTCCGACACCAGCCGGTCGAGCCGCGCCTGGGTCAGGCGCCAGCGCGCCTCGGGATTGCGGCGCCAGGTGCCCGTGCCCGAACAGGGCGCATCGACCAGCACGATGTCCGCCTGCCCCGCCAGCGGCGCCAGCGCGCGCGCCTCATGCCCCTGGTCCAGCAGCAGCCTCTCGATGCAGGTCACGCCCGCCCGCTCGGCGCGCGGCGCCAGCCGGTCGATCCGGTTGCGGATCGTGTCGGCGGCGATCAGCCGGCCCTTGCCGCCCATCGCCGCAGCCAGCGCCAGCGTCTTGCCGCCCGCACCCGCGCACAGGTCGATCACCGTCTGGCCGGCCTGCGCCCCGCATGCCGCCGAAATGAGCTGGCTACCGGCATCCTGCACCTCGACCGCGCCGCGCTTCCACGCCTCGCTCTGCTCGACCGGATAGCCTTCGGGCAGGCGCAGCGCGTCCGGGATGCCCTCGATCGGCGTCGCATCCGGCAATTCGGGCGCCACTTGCGCGGACGTCGCCTTCAGTCGATTGACGCGCAGGTCCACCGGCGCGCGACCCAGCAGCGCGTCCTGCTCCACCGATGCGGCCAGCAGGGGCTGCAACCATCCCGGCACCGCGCCCGCCGCCGCGCCTGCTTCGCCCGGCTCGATCGGCAGCGGCGCATGGGCCGATCCGTCGAACAGCGCGGCCAACTCCGGTTGGGCCTCGACCAGGCCGATCATCGCCGCGCGGCCAGTCTCGGGCCGATCGGCGACGCGGCGGATCGCGTCATAGACATGGTCGCGCACAGCGCGGCGATCGCGCGACCCGGCATAGCGCCGTTCCTTGAAATAGCGCGCGATCAGCGTGTCCGCCGCCGGCCCGCCATCACGGGCGGCGGCAATGATCGCGTCCAGCAGGTCGATCGCGGCTTGGATACGGGCGGATGGAGTCATTTATACCTTCCCCCCTCCCTTCCAGGGAGGGTTAACCGGAGACACGTGTCTCCGGTTAAGGGTGGGTGCCTCCGCAGGAGGCTCGCTCCGCTCGCTACCCACCCTCGATCAGAGTCACGTGCCTCTGATCGACCCATCCCTTGAAAGGGAGGGGAATGAAATGGGTTAGCGCGTCGGATAGTTGGGGGCCTCACGCGTGATTGTCACGTCGTGGACATGGCTTTCCGACAGGCCGGCATTGGTGATCTGGACGAAGCGGGCACGCTCCTGCAGATCCTTGATCGTGCGGCTGCCGGTATAGCCCATCGCGGCCTTCACGCCGCCGACCAGCTGATGGATGACATCCTTGGCCGGGCCCTTGAACGGCACCTGGCCTTCGATACCCTCGGGCACCAGCTTCATCTGGTCCTTGATGTCGGCCTGGAAATAGCGGTCGGCGCTGCCGCGCGCCATCGCGCCGACGCTGCCCATGCCGCGATAGCTCTTATAGGCGCGGCCCTGATACAGGAAGGTTTCGCCCGGCGCTTCGGCCGTGCCCGCCAGCAGCGAGCCCACCATGACGCAGCCCGCGCCCGCGGCCAGTGCCTTGGCGACGTCACCCGACGTACGCAGGCCGCCATCCGCGATCACCGGCACGCCATGCTTGTGCGCCTCATTGGCCGAATCCATGACGGCGGTCAGTTGCGGCACGCCCACGCCGGCGACGACGCGGGTGGTGCAGATGGAGCCGGGGCCGATGCCGACCTTCACGCAGTCCGCGCCGGCGTCGATCAGCGCCTTGGTCGCTTCGGCGGTGGCGACATTGCCGGCCACGACCTGGACATGGTTGGACAGCTTCTTGACCGCTTCGACCGCGACCGCGACCTGCTTGCTGTGGCCATGGGCGGTGTCGATGACGATCAGGTCGCATTCCGCGTCGATCAGCGCCTTGCTGCGCTCCAGCCCCTTGTCGCCCACGGTCGATGCCGCGGCGACGCGCAGCCGGCCCGACGCATCCTTGGTCGCCTGCGGATAGGTGACGGCCTTCTCGATATCCTTGACCGTGATCAGGCCCACGCAGTGATAATTATCGTCCACCACCAGCAGCTTCTCGATCCGGCGGGCATGCAGCAGGCGCATCGCCTCATCCTGGCCGACACCGGCCTTGACCGTCGCCAGATTGTCCTTGGTCATCAGCTCGCTGACCGGCTGGCCGGGATTCTCGGCAAAGCGGGTATCGCGATGGGTCAGGATGCCGACCAGCTTGCCGCTGGCCTCGACGACCGGAATGCCGCTGATCCTGTGGCGCTGCATCAGCATCTGCGCGTCGGCTAGCGTGGCGGTCGGCAGGATGGTGATGGGGTTGACGACCATGCCGCTTTCGAAGCGCTTGACCGCGCGGACCGCATCGGCCTGCTCCTCGACCGTCAGGTTACGGTGCAGCACGCCGATGCCGCCCAGCTGCGCCATGACGATCGCCATGTCGGCCTCGGTCACCGTATCCATCGCCGACGACAGGATCGGGATGTTCAGCTTGATCGCCTTGGTCACATGGGTGGACGTGTCGGCCTGGCTGGGCAGCACATCGGATTCGGCGGGCTGCAACAGCACGTCGTCAAAGGTGAGGCCAAGGCGGATGTCCATGTGAAAGCCACTTTCTGCTGCGCGGGTCGGGCGGAGGGGAACCGGACCGCTGGGGATTCGTGGCGGCCCATGTAACCATTAACCCGCAAAACGGCCAGACCCCGGCGTCATTTTATTGCGGCACCTATGCGGCATCCTGCAGCCGCCGGTCCAACGGCCCGGACGCGGCCAGGCGCAATATGCTCCCCTTCCCAGCCACATGGGATTTTCTGCCCTGTCTCAGGGTATTTACGCAATGCCCACGCCCTTCACCGGCTGCTAGACCGACCCCGACCAAGGCTTTCCCCTGCGATCGTTCCGCGATCCAAGCGAAGGAGACGGCAGATATGCCCCAATCGCCGATACCGGGTTTCGACATTCCCCGCACCGCCCCCGACGGATTCGTCCACGAACCCGACGCAGCCGGTGCCTTCTGGGAAAACAGCGCCGCCAACACCCTGCCCCCGCCCGACATGGTGGCCGCCTATCAGCGCAATCGCCCCCTGCCCACGGACGGCATCGACACGCGCAAGGCCTATATCATCGGCGGCGGCATCGCCGGCCTTGCCGCCGCTTATTATCTGATCCGCGACGCGCATATGCCGCCGGCCAACATCATGATCCTCGAAAATCTTCATATCGAGGGCGGTTCGCTCGATGGCGCGGGCAATGCGCAGGACGGCTATATCATCCGCGGCGGGCGCGAGATGAACTGGAACTACGACAATCTGTGGGACATGTTCCAGGACGTGCCCGCGCTCGAGCTGCCCGAAGGGTTCAGCGTCCTGGACGAATATCGGATGGTCAACGACAATGACCCCAACTGGTCGAAGGCCCGGCTGATGCATCGGCAGGGCGAGATACGCGACTTCTCGACCCTCGGCCTCACCCGTGCCCAGCAATGGGAACTCATTCGCCTGCTGCTCAAGCGCAAGGAGGATCTGGATGACCTGACGATCGAGGATTATTTCTCCAAGGGCTTTCTCCAGAGCAATTTCTGGTTCCTCTGGCGCTCCATGTTTGCCTTCCAGAACTGGCAGAGCCTGCTGGAAATGAAGCTCTACATGCACCGCTTCCTCGATGCGCTCGACGGGCTGCACGACATGTCGGCGCTGGTCTTCCCCAAATATAACCAGTTTGACAGCTTCGTCCGCCCGCTCAGCAAGCTCTTGCGCGACAAGGGCGTGCAGATCCGCTTCGACACCCAGGTGCGCGACATGCGCATGCGCCTGGAGGGCGACCGGCGCACCGTCACCGACCTCCTCTGCCGCATCGGCGGCCGGGAAGACAGCATCGCCATCGGTCCCCGCGATCTGGTCTTCGCCCTCACCGGATCGATCACCGAGGGGACGGCCTATGGCGACATGGACCATGCCCCGGTGCTGGAACGGGGCAAGGCCGATCCCGGCCCGGACAGCGACTGGACGCTGTGGAAGAATCTCGCCGCCAAGTCGCCGGTCTTCGGTCGGCCCGAAAAATTCTATGGCGATGCGGACCGTTCCACCTGGGAATCGGCGACGCTGACCTGCAAGCCATCGCCGCTGGTCGATCGCCTGAAGCAATTGTCCGTCAATGATCCCTATTCGGGCCGCACCGTCACCGGCGGGGTCATCACCTTCACCGACAGCAATTGGGTGATGAGCTTCACCTGCAACCGCCAGCCCCATTTCCCCGACCAGCCCGGCGATGTGCTGGTGCTGTGGGTCTATGCCCTGCTGATGGACAAGGATGGCAATCATGTGAAGAAGCCGATGCCGGCCTGCACGGGCCGCGAGATATTGGCCGAACTCTGCTATCATCTGGGCATCGCAGACCAGATCGACGCCGTCGCCGCCAATACCAGGGTGCGCCTGGCGCTGATGCCCTATATCACGGCCGAATTCATGCCCCGCGCCGCTGGCGACCGCCCCCGCATCGTGCCGGAGGGTTGCACCAATCTCGGCCTGCTCGGCCAGTTCGTGGAAACCAACAATGATGTGGTCTTCACCATGGAAAGCTCGGTCCGCACCGCGCGGGTCGCGGTCTACACACTGCTCGACATCCCCAAGGCCGTGCCGGACCTCAGCCCGACCCAATATGATATCCGCAATCTGCTGAAAGCCGCCCGCGCGCTCAACAATGGCGAGCCCTTCATCGGCGAGCGACTGCTGCGTCGCCTGCTCGACCGCACCTATTTCGCCCATATCCTGCCGCCCGCCCCCGACGGCGCACCGCTTGATCGGGCAGAGGAGGAATTGCGCGGCCTGCTCGGCAAGGGCGGCGACGCGATCCAGCGGGTCGGCACCTGGCTCAGCGGCTTCCGCGATGCGCTGCAACGCCGGGGCGACTGACCTGCCCAACCAAACAAAAAGGGGCGCGACCATCATGGCCGCGCCCCTTTTTCATTCCATTGCCTGCTCGGCGCTTAGGCGCCAGCGGGGGTCGGATCGCCGAACGGCCCCTTGCGCTTGCGCGTCTTGGGGATGGACGAACCCGCCGCCGGGATCACCGACGGCTTGATCGTGGTGCCGTCGTCGCGGGTGATCTCGCCCTTCTCCAGCAGCGCCTTGATCTCCTCGCCGGAGAGCGTCTCATATTCCAGCATGGCATTGGCCAGCAGGTGCAGCTGGTCCTCATGACCCTTCAGCAATTCCTGTGCACGGGCATAGCCCTGCTCCACCAGACCACGGATTTCCTTGTCGATCAGCTTCGCCGTCTCGTCCGACATATGGACGCGCTGGCTCTGCGAATAGCCAAGGAAGGTCTCGCCCTGCTGCTCTTCATATTGCAGCGGCCCCAGCTTGTCGGACATGCCCCACTGGGTGACCATGTCGCGCGCCAGCTTGGTGGCATATTGGATATCGCCCGACGCACCCGACGACACCTTGTCATAGCCGAAGATGATTTCCTCGGCGACCCGGCCGCCCATGGCCACGGCCATGTTCGCGTGCATCTTGTCACGATGATAGCTGTAGCTGTCCCGTTCCGGCAGGCGCATCACCATGCCCAGCGCACGGCCGCGCGGGATGATCGTCGCCTTGTGGATCGGGTCGGACGCCGGCTCATGGACCGCGACGATGGCATGGCCCGCCTCATGATAGGCGGTCATCTTCTTCTCATCGTCGGTCATGACCATGGAGCGGCGCTCGCTGCCCATCATGACCTTGTCCTTGGCCGCCTCGAACTCGTCCATGGCGACCAGACGCTTGCCGCGACGGGCTGCCATCAGGGCGGCTTCGTTGACCAGGTTGGCAAGGTCCGCGCCCGAGAAGCCCGGCGTGCCGCGCGCGATGGTGCGCGGGTTGACGTCGGGCGCCAGCGGCACCTTCTTCATGTGGACAGCCAGAATCTTCTCGCGGCCCTCGATGTCGGGACGGGGCACCACGACCTGACGGTCGAAACGGCCCGGACGCAGCAGCGCGGGGTCCAGCACGTCGGGGCGGTTGGTCGCCGCAACGATGATGATGCCCTCATTGGCCTCGAAGCCGTCCATTTCGACCAGCAGCTGGTTCAACGTCTGCTCGCGCTCGTCATTGCCATTGCCCAGGCCCGCGCCGCGATGGCGCCCGACCGCGTCGATTTCGTCGATGAAGACGATGCACGGCGCATTCTTCTTGGCCTGTTCGAACATGTCGCGCACGCGGCTCGCGCCGACGCCGACGAACATCTCGACAAAGTCGGAACCCGAAATGGTGAAGAAGGGCACGCCCGCTTCACCCGCAATCGCGCGGGCCAGCAGCGTCTTGCCGGTGCCGGGCGAACCGACCAGCAGCGCGCCCTTGGGGATCTTGCCGCCCAGCCGTGCGAACTTGCTCGGGTCCTTCAGGAATTCGACGATTTCCTGCAGTTCCTCACGCGCTTCGTCGATGCCGGCGACGTCATCGAACGTCACCTTGCCATGCTTTTCGGTCAGCAGCTTGGCCTTGGACTTGCCAAAGCCCATCGCGCCACCGGCGCCGCCGCCCTTCTGCATCTGGCGCAGCACGAAGAAGGCGATGCCCAGGATCAGCAGGAACGGCAGCGACTGATACAGCATGATCTGCCAGAAGCTGGGCTGCTGTTCGGCCTGGCCCGAATATTTGACGTTATAATCGTCCAGCAGGTCGGTCAGCTTGGGGTCATTGACCGGGACCGTGCTGAAACCCTGGCCACTCGACAGGGTGCCGGTGATCCGGTCGGGCGCGATCGCCACATCCTTGACCTGGCCTTCCTGCACCTTGGCACGGAATTCCGAATAGGCGATGGCGCTGCCGGCCTGGGTGGTCGGGCGCTCGAACAGCGAAACGAACAGGAGCAGGGCGATGATGACCCCTGCCCAAATCATCGCACTCTTGATCCAGGGATTACCCTGTGGGTCTTTTTCGTCGTTCATCATCACTCTCTTTCACCCCGCAAGATAGGGTGTGGCCGGCAAAGCGCAAGCTGGACGCGCCGTCCGCTGCCGATTTCCGGCCCTGTCGATGTCCAGCTGGTCAGTTACCGGTCAGCTGGAACAGCGCGACATAGGCCAGCACCAGCGCCAGGCCGGCGGACAGGCCGCACAGCAGATAGCCCATGTAGAGAAGCAGCGGCGGATGCGCCTTGTTCAGCTTCCGGTTCCGCTTCACGGCCGAGAGGATCACGCTGACCAGCAAGCCATAGGTCAGCGCCGCAAATTCCATCATTCCGAACAAATCCCGCTATTGCTCACGCCATGTGGTTAACGGCCCATGGGTTAAGAACCGGTCAGCATGCCGCCCAAAAGCGACCGGCCGTTGATGTCCCGCGTCGGATGGTGGAACTTTTCCGAAATCTTAGCGTCGCGGGGGTGCCGGCGACAGGGTCCATACCGCGCCACCGCGCAGCAGCCAGTCGCCCAGACTCGCCTGCCGCCCCGCCCGCGCCGCGGCAATCGCCCGATCCAGCGCCTCGCCGCGCGGCAGCACGATCTCCGGGTCGGCAGAACAGAGCATCTCGATCAGCAACCGGCGCAAAAGCTCGCGCGGCAGGTCGGTGCGGTCCAGCACCCAGGCGTCGGTCGATGGATGGATATGCGTGGCCGCCAGCCCCGCCACCGTCCATTGCAACGCCGCTTCCGCCTCCGCCAACGCCGCCGCACTGCGTGCCGCCGCCTCGGCATCGATCCAGTCGACACCATCCAGCCGCTTGCGCAGCGCCGCCCGGTCGAAGCGCGGATCGGCATTGGACGGGTCCAGCACATAGGGTAGCCCCGCCTGGTCGGCATGGGCCTGCAACTGCGCCTTGCGCACCGTCAGCAACGGCCGCAGCACCCGGCCCGCCCGCGCCCGCACCCCGGCCAGGCCGCCGACCCCCGATCCCCGGTTGAGCCGCATCAACAGGGTTTCCAGCTGGTCGTCGGCATGATGGGCGGTCAATATCCAGTCCAGCCCGGCCCCGGCCCGCCATGCCTCCAGCTGGGCATAACGCTGTCGCCGCGCCCAGTCCTGAATATTGCCGGACACCGCAGTCTCCGGCGCCAGGGTCGCATGGGGGACGCGCCGCTCCGCACACCAGCGCGCGACCATCGCCGCCTCGGCCGCGGATTCAGCCCGCAATCCATGATCCAGCGTCGCCGCCGCCACCCGACCGGGCCAGGCCTGCACCGCCAGGTCCAGCAGCGCCATACTGTCCGGCCCGCCCGACACCGCAATGCCGAACCGGGCCGTCTCCTCCCCATCCACCAGCGCGCGCACGGCCAGCCGCAGCGCATCGGGGCGATGGGAAGGTGCCAGCTCCGGCACGTCTATCGGCTCACACGCTGCACTTGGCCTTGGTCCGGCCCTTGTCCATCATGCCGCGCAGGCCGCTCGACAGGGTCGAACCATAGACCTGTTCCAGCTCCGCATAGACCTTGCAGGCGTCCGCAGGCTTCTTGAGCTGGATCAGCGCCTCGCCCAGATAGGCCAGGCTGTCGGGCGCGCGCTCGCCACGCGGGCGCTTCTGGTAATTTTCGTAGAAGGCGACCGACGCCAGCGCCGGCTTGCCATCGTCCAGATAGGCGCGGCCCAGCAGGTTGGCGGCGCGGCTGCCGACCGACCCGTCGCCATATTTGTCGACCGTCGCCTTGAGCTGGGCCTGCGCCTCGGGATAGAATTTCGCGTCCCACAGACGGAAACCATAGCTATAGGCATCGCCCGCCGCATCGCCGGTATCCGGCTTCTCGATCGCCGCCACCGCCGTCTTGCGCGCATCGCTGGCCACCGGCGCGGCGGCGGACTTTGCGGGCGGGGTCGTCGGCTTGGCGGCGGCCGGCTTGGGCGCGGGCGCATCGGTCGCGACCGTCGGACGCATCACCGGCGGACCGGCTTCGACCGGCGTTGCCGCGCGCGCTTCGGCTTCCGCCTTGTAGCGGTTGAATGCCTCTTCCAACTGCTTGAGCTTGTAGCTGTTTTCCTCGACCTGGCCGGTGATCGAGGCGAGCTGCGATTCCAGCGCCCCCACCCGCGCGGTCAGGTCGGCCACCGGGCTCGACGTCGGACTGCCCGGCGCGATGGTCGGCGTCTGGGGACGGGTGATTTCCGCCTCTACCGGCGTGCCGGCCGGGAACACCTTGCGCTGCACCGCCCGCATTTCCTTTTCCAGCCGGTCGACCCGCAGTTCGACCGTGGGATTCTGCTGAGCAGCGGCCGGCACGGCCGACAGCAGCGGGGCCGCCAGCGCGATGGCGGTGGTGGCGAAAAAGGCGTAACGCATGATGATCCCCGACTAAATCTTTCCGCCTTTAACCATAGGCGGACGCGCCACGCAACAAAGCGCGGCCCGCTCGTACCTGTCCGGCTATGGGACGAGTCAGTTGCCCGCGCTGGGCTGCGGCGCGGCGGTCGGCGGCGGTGGCGCAGCCGGCGTCGGCACGCTCCCCTGCCCGGCCGCGGGCGTCGTCGGCGCGCGCGGCAGCTGGCCAGCCGGTGCCGGAGCGCCCGCCGGAGCCCCTGCCGGTGCAGCGGCCCGTGCCAGCAGCGCCTCGGCACTGACCGGAACGTCGGCGATGGTGCGGTCGGCCGCGCCCAGCGGCGGGATCGCCTTGCCACCCACGGTCACGTCCAGCGCCTGCGGGCGACCGGTCAGGATCGTCGGATTGCGTGCGCCAGCCGGCAGGGTGAAGCTCTCGCCCTTCTTCAGCAGCCCGTCCTTCAGCCGCTCGCCCGCCTCATCGACGATACGCATCCACACATCGTCATTGGCGGTGAACACCACCGGCCCGGTCACGGGCGCCGCAATCGGCGCCTGCACGCCGGCCTTGGGTGCGGCGGCCGGCTTTTCCGCCTGCTGCTCGGCGATTTCCTCGCCGGTCGGCGGGGTCAGCAACTGGGTGCGCCAGATGGTGAAGCCGGCAATCACGATGATGCCGATCACCGCCGCGGTCCAGGCCAGGGTGCGCGATGGCACCCGCGCCGGGTCGGCCGGCTCGAACGCTTCGTAGCGGGTCGCCCCCATGTCGGAATTATGCACGGCATTGCGCACGTCGGCGGCGATCGCCACCTCGTCCAGATCGATCGCGCGGGCATAGGCGCGGGCGAAACCCACCGCATAGGGAATGCCCGGCAAGGCGCCATAATCGTCCCGCTCGATCGCCTCCAGCTGGCGCTGGGCGATGCGCGTCCGGGTGGCGATATCCTGCACCGACAGCCCCTGCGCCTCGCGCGCGGCGCGCAACTTGGCGCCGGGGGTGCTGGGCTGCGCTGCCGTCGCGTCGTCCGCGACGGGTTCGAATTCGGGTTCGTCTGCCATGCTGCTCCGCGACCTTGATTGGCGGCCTTGTCTCATTGCGGGACGGCGCTTGTCAACGCCGGGGCGGTGTCTTTTCAGGCCAGCTCGATGTTCCGCTGCTCGGCCCAGCTGGTCAATTGCGCGCGCAGATCGCTCGCCCCGCTGTCCAGCAGATCGCGCATCAGCGCCTGCAATTCGGCCGCATCGATCGCGCGGATCATCGCCTTGACCGGCCCGACCGACGCCGGCGTGATCGACAGCCGCCGCACGCCCAGGCCAATCAGCGCCATCGCCTCCAGCGTGCGTCCGCCCATTTCGCCACAGACGCCGACCGGCACCTTGTAGATCTCGCAGATCCGCACCACCCGATCCAGGAAACGCAGGATCGCCAGGCTCAGCCAGTCATAGCGCTCCGCCAGCTTGGGATGGGCACGGTCGGCGGCGAACAGGAACTGAGTCAGGTCGTTGGTGCCGATCGACAGGAAATCGAGCTGCGGCAGCAGCAGGTCCAGCACCTCGGCCAGCGCCGGCACCTCCAGCATCGCGCCATAGCGCACCGCCACCGGCAACTTCTTCTTCTGCCCGATCAGCCATTGCCGCTGATGCTCGACCAGCGTTCGCGCCTCCTCGAACTCCCAGGGCTCCGACACCATCGGGAACATGATGTTCAGCACCTTGCCCGCGCTCGCCTCCAGCAAGGCGCGCGCCTGCGCCTTCATCAGGCCGTCGCGGTCCAGCGCCAGCCGGATCGCGCGCCAGCCCATCGCCGGATTATCCTCATGCTCGTCATCCTCGCGCGTCATGTAGGGCAGCGCCTTGTCACCGCCGATGTCGACGGTGCGGAAAATGACGGGCCGGTCGCCGGCCGCGTCCAGCACATCCTTGTAGAGCCGCTGCTGCTTCTCGCGCTGCGGCAGCGTCGCCGACACCAGGAACTGGAATTCGGTGCGGAACAGGCCGATGCCGTCGGCGCCGACCATGTCCAGCGCCTGCGCATCCTCGCGCAGACCGGCATTGACCATCAGCTCGATCCGCGCGCCATCCTGCGTCACCGATGGCAGGTCGCGCAGCGCGGCAAATTCCGCCCGCCGCTTCTGGGTGATGTGCAGCTTGGTCTCGAACGCCTCCTCCATGTCGGGCGTCGGCCGGATCAGCAGCGCATTTTCGGCGACATCCATCAGGATCAGGTCGCCTTCATTGACCCGGTGGCGAATGTCGCGCACCCGGCCCAGCACCGGCACGCCCATGGCGCGGGCGACGATGGTGACATGGGCGGTCAGCGACCCTTCCTCCAGGATCACGCCCTTCAGCCGCCGCCGGTCATATTCCAGCAGCTCCGCCGGCCCCAGGTTGCGCGCGATCAGGATGGCGTCCTGCCGCAACCCCAGTTGCGCCGCCGTGCCCAATTGCCCGGACACGATGCGCAGCAGCCGGTTGGCCATGTCCTCCAGATCGTGCATCCGGTCCTGCAACAGCGGATCGTCGATCTGGCGCATCCGCATCCGGGTGCGCTGCTGCACTCGCTCGATCGCCGCCTCGGCGGTCAGGCCGCTGTCGATCGCCTCGTTGATGCGGCGGATCCAGCCCTCGTCATAGGCGAACATCTTGTAGGTTTCGAGCACCTCCTGATGCTCGCCCTCGGTCCCGAAATCGGCCGTGCCGGTCATCCGGTCGATCTGTTCGCGCATCTTGGCAAAGGCGGAAATGACCCGCTGCCGCTCCGCTTCCGTATCCTCGGCGACGGTATGCTCGATATGGACGCGCGGCTGGTGGAAGACGACATGGCCCCGCGCCATGCCCATCACCAGTTGCAAGCCGGTCATGATGTTCGATCCGGTTTCCTGTACCCGCGCATCGGTCGGGCCGTCATCGGCCAGTTCGGCATTGGCGATCAGCTCGGACAGCACCATGGCCACCGTCTGCAGCGCCTCGATCTCGACCTCTTCATATTTGCGCGGCTCGACATGCTGCACGCACAGCACGCCCAGCGCGCGCTCGCGCCGCACGATCGGCACGCCGGCAAAGCTGTGGAACAGTTCCTCGCCGGTTTCCGGGCGATAGGAAAAGTCGGGATGGGCGGCGGCCTCGTCCAGGTTCAGCGGCTCGACATTGGTGGCGATCAGCCCGACCAGCCCCTCGCCCTTGGCCATGCGGGTGACATGCACCGCCTCCTGCTTCAGGCCGCGGGTCGCGAACAGTTCCAGCACGCCCTCGCGCACCAGATAGATGGAGCAGACCTCGCTCGACAGCGATTCGCCGATGATCTCCACCACCTTGTTCAGCTTGGCCTGCGCGCTGGTGCGCGCCGCCATCACCTCCTGCAGGCGGACGAGGATCTGGCGGGCGGCGGCGGCGGGCGTACTGGGCATGGCAAATCGCTAACAGATGGATGGCTTTCTTTCCAAGCGCTTTCCTCGCGATATGTTCATGAACCCCGCAGAAAAGCACGATTGTTGCGCATCGCTGATAAGCTAGGTCATCTTCCTCATTTGCGTGGCGGATACATGCTGTACATTCGTCTAACGCCGCAAAGGCAGCATCAAGCATGTCTGGGAGTCAGGGATCATGGAAACGACCACGCCAACGGAGTTTGAACAGGAGCTTCTGGACCGCGGCTATTCGCGCCGCCAGCTGGCCAAGGTGACCGCGCTGCTCGGCGCCGGCGCCGTCGCGATGCGCACCGTCGGTGCCGCCGCGCAGCAGGCCGCCAAGCCGGTCGAAGGCGCGGTCCGCATCGGCGCCAACGAATGCTGGACCGGCCCCTTCCCGGTCGCCGCCGAAGCCGCCTTCAAGCTGGTGACCGAAGGCAATCGCTACGAACCCGACAATGAGCATGAAAAGCTGTTCGCCGCCGTCGCGCAGGTCGAAGGCATCCCGGCCAACCGCATCGTCGCCTGGCCCGGCTCGTCCGATCCGCTGAGCCGCGTCGCCGTCGCCTTCGCCTCGCCGACCAAGGGCATCGTCACCGCCGACCCGACCTATGAAGCGATCTGGCGCACCGGCGCCTGGCTCGGCGCCAAGGTGACGAAGGTGCCGCTGACCAAGGACAATGCCCATGACGTGAAGGCGATGCTGGCGGCGGATCCCAATGCCGGCGTCTATTATATCTGCTCGCCCAACAACCCGACCGGCACGATTACGCCGATCGGCGACATCGAATGGCTGGCCGCCAACAAGCCCAAGGATTCGGTGCTGGTGGTCGACGAAGCCTATATCCACTGGACCGACACGCCGCGCGCCGCCAAGCTCGCCGCCACCCGCGACGACGTGCTGGTGCTGCGCACCTTCTCGAAGCTGTTCGGCATGGCCGGCATGCGCCTCGGCCTCACCTTCGCCGCGCCGTCGCTGATGGAAAAGATGATGCGCTATGACGGTGGCCAGGTCACCGCCATGCTGCCGATGACGGCCGTCGCCTGCGGCACCGTCTCGGTCGCCCAGGCCGATCTCATCAAGGCGCGCCAGGCCGAAATGGCGGCCAACCGTGACAAGGCGATCGCCCATCTGACCAAGAAGGGGATCAAGGTGCTGCCGGGCAGCATGGCGAACATGTTCATGGTCGACTGGGGCAAGCCCGCCAAGGACATGCAGGCCGCCCTGCTGACGCAGAAGGTGCAGATCGGCCGCAACTGGCCGATCTGGCCCAATGTCTCGCGCATCTCGGTCGGCTCGGCCAGCGAAATGGACGCCTTCTGCAAGGCCGTGGATGCGGTCTGGAAGGCCTGATCTGACCTGACCTTACGAAAAAGGGGCTGCGGCACGCAAAATAAAGCGTGCCGCAGCCCCTTTTGCATTGCGGAAATTGTTTCCGCCTTCGTTTCTCCAGACGAAATCCAAGGCATTTCGCAGGAAAACAAGGGGACAATCGGCATGACCATGATGTTGGACAAGGAAGCGCGGGAAGACCTGATCGAGCGCGGCTATTCGCGCCGCCAGCTTGCCAAGGTTGCCGCCCTGATCGGCGCCGGCGCCGCGATGCACGAAATGCTGGCCGCGCCCGCCTTCGCGCAGCAGCAGGCCGCCCGCGGCATCAAGGGCGCGGTGCGCATCGGCTCGAACGAATGCTGGACCGGCCCCTTCCCCTCGGGCGTCGACGCCATCGCCAAGGCCGGCGCCGTCGGCAACTGGTATGACCCCGACAATTATCGTGGCGACCTGGTCTCGACCATCGCCAAGGTGGAGGGCATTCCCGAAGCCCAGGTGATGCTGTGGCCCGGCTCGGGCGGCCCGCTGGTCTCGACCGTCGCGGCCTATTGCTCGCCGACCAAGGGCCTGGTGACCGCCGACCCGACCTTCGAATCCGCCTGGCGCACCGCCGATTACCTCAAGGCGCCGATCGCCAAGGCGCCCCAGGCCGTCGGCAAGGGCCATGACGTCAAGGCCATGCTGGCCGCCAACCCGAACGCCGGCCTCTACTATATCTGCACGCCCAACAACCCGACCGGCACGATCACGCCGATCGCCGACATCAAGTGGCTGCTCGACAACAAGCCGGCCGACGCCATGCTGCTGGTCGACGAAGCCTATATCCACTTCTCGGACGCGCCCAGCGCCGCTTCGCTGATCGGCAACCGCAAGGACATCATCGTCATGCGGACCTTCTCGAAGCTGTTCGGCATGGCCGGCATCCGCCTCGGCCTCACCTTCGCCGATCCCGAAGTGCAGAAGCGCCTGATGCTGTTCGGCCCGTCGGCCGGCGGCCTGTCGATCACCGCCATGGCCTGCGGCAACGCCGTCTATCCCGAAGCTGCGCTCATCAAGGCGCGCCGCGACGAGATGATCGCCGCCCGCGACCAGACCATTGCCTGGCTCACCAAGAAGGGCATCGAAGTCCAGCCGGGCAGCCAGGCCAACATGTTCATGGTCAACTGGAAGAAGCCGGCCAAGGAAATGCAGGCCGCCCTGCTCGCCTCGCCGGAAAAGGTGCAGATCGGCCGCAACTGGCCGATCTGGCCCAATGTCTCGCGCGTCACCGTCGGTTCGGCCGAAGACATGACGAAATTCTGTGCGGCTGTGGACAAGGTCTACAAGGCCTGAGCCACGGCACCCCATAGCAAAGCCGTCACGAAGGAGGGGCGTCCGGACACCGGGCGCCCCTTTTCATATCAGGGCGCATCGCCTTCCTGACTGTCCAGCGCCTTGCGATCCTCATGCGACACGAACTCGCAGGTCAGCAATGTCCGCCCGGCCATGGCAGGTCCCTGCCGCGCAACGACGGAAATCAGCCCCATCTCGCGCATGTCCTGCGCCGCATCGTCCAGTTGCCGCGCAAAGCCCAGGCTCGACGCGCCGAACAGGCGGCTCTTTTCCCTGGCAAGCCCATAACGGGCGGCCGCGGCCTCCGCGACCTCGCCATCCAGCAGCACGCCAACCGACATGCCGGCGAAGACCACCGCCCGCGCCACAAAGCCGTCCCGCTCGATCGGCGTGGGCAGCGTATAGATCGCCGCCCCCAACATCGATGTATCTGCTTTGGCGACCTTTTCGGCGGCTTCATACAGGGCGGTCGCGCTGTCGGTCGAATAGGGCGGCTGGCACAGCGCCGCGCCGAAAAAGTCCGGTGCCTCCTGCGCAGCGGCGGGCGTCCCCAGCAGGACGCCGATCGGCGCCACCATCCGGGCAAGGAAAGAAAATTTGCTCATCCACGCCAGATGCGCATTTTATGATGGATTTTCAATCAGGTTGAAGGGGCAGGCCGCCATCAGCCGCCCCTTTCCCGCTCAGAATATCTTCCGCACCGACAGCATCAGCGTCCGCCCTTCGGGATCGAGATAGGCGGGCTGATAGGCGACGGGCGTCGCACCCGTGCCATCGGTCACCTTCTGACGCCGGTTGAGCAGGTTGCCGACGGTGAAACTCACCCGCATGCCCCGCGCCCAATCCTGCCCGCGGAACCGGTTGGCCATGTTGGCGAACAGCCGCAGGTCGAACGTCACCAGCTGGCCAAAGCGCAGGTCGCCACCCGACGCCGTCTGGTCCCCGGTCACATGCGACGCGCTCTGCCAGTTGCCGTCCAGCCGGATGCCGACGCCATTGTCGATCACGCCACTGCTCAGCTGCACCTTGTGGCGCGGCTGCGGACTACCGCCCAGCGTGCCGCCGTTCAACAGGTCGACCCATGGCCCCCCCTCGCTCAGCAGCACCGCGTCGCGCAGCATGATGCTGTGATAGAGCGAGAGCTGCAGCCGCGCGCCATTATCGCTGCCGCCGCCGAACGGACCGCCACCGGGCGGACCGAAACCGCCCCGTCCGCCCGGCCCACCGGGACCGCCCGGACCACCAGGTCCACCGCCGGGCGGCGGACCATCGGGCGGCCCCATGCCATCGGGCGGAGGGCCAGGCGGCGGACCAAAGCCATCCGGCCCGCCAAAGCCGCCGGGCGGCCCCATCGGCGTCGCATCATCGGGCCGGTGGCCGTCGACCAGGATCGCATCCTGCTCGGCATCGGGACCACCGCCGGGCGCGCCCTCTGCGGGCTGCCCGTCGCCACCCTCCGCCTTTGGCGCCGCCATCTGCGCCTCATCGCCCTGCACCGCCGCCCGCCGCCATGGCGGCACGAAGCCGGCCGGCGGCTCGGGCCGCTTGGGCTTGCGCAATATCTGCGTGAAATTGAGGCCCCAGCGCAGCTGCTTTACCTCCTCGCGCGCGACATTGACGGACCGTGTGTCGATCCGCATCAGCATCCCGTCCTCGTCGCGGCTGTAGCGATCGGGGAAGGCTGCCTCCAATGCGGAAGACACGCCGGTCAGGCTGATGATCGCGTCGCGCGTCTCGCTGCTCACATAATTGGCCGACAGGCTCAGGTTGACCTTGGTGAGCGGCTTCACCGTCGCGCCCAGCTTGAACTGGTGGCGATTGTCGGCGGTCAGCGCCGGATTGCCGCCGCTCACCTGCGTCACCGTCACGCTTTGCCCGCGCACATAGTCATAGACGCGCACATTGCTGGTCGTGATGGTCGGGCTGTTGCGCTGGTCCAGCGTCGGCGCGGTCCGGTCATTATTGACCGCCGCGATGATGGTGATGCCGGTGCGCGGCGTCCAGCTGAGGCCATAGCCCAGCGTGCCGAGCGCGCCATAGTCGGAAACCTGCGTCACCGACGCGTTCATATTGGCGGTCAGCGTTCCCAGCACCGGCAGGAAGCCATTGCGCCGGCTGGCGATCGGCAGGTCGAAACTGATCTGGGCGCCGCCATTGGTGCGGCTCGCGGTCCGCTGCGACATCACCCCGTCCAGCGTGCTGGACGATCGCAGGCTGCTCGTGTCGCCGCTCAGGCGCAGGTTCATGCCGACATTGCCGGCCGGCAGCTTGAACAGCTTGCCATTGATTAGCAGGCTGGCGCTGCCCGTGTCCTGCAACGCACGCGCCTTCTGCGTACCCATGGCCCCCAGCAGGCTCGCGGGCAGCACGCCATCGGCCGCCACATCGCCCGCGTCCAGCGCCGCCTGCACATCGTCCAGATCATAGCCGCGATCGCTGTCGGTCCGGCTATCGCTGTGGCTGTAGCTGCCGATCACCGACATGCGCCAGGTCTTGGACAGGTCGATATTCAGGCTGACGCCGCTGCTCAGCGTCAGCGCGCGCGTGTCCTGATGCAGCGGATCGAGCGACAGGATGCGGTCGACCGTCTCGTCGCCGTCGGTCAGGCTGCCGGTGGGCAGGCCATTCAGCGCCTTGCTTGTCTTGTAGTCCGCCCGCCCGTTCCAGGACAGGTTCGCCGTCCCGCTCAACTGATGCGCGACCGTGGCGTTCAGCATGTAGCTGCGGGTGGCGGGCGACAGGGTGCGATAGGCACGGTCGTCACTGACCCGCCCGGTCGGATCGCCCGCCGCCTCCGGATCGACGATCACATCGCGCTCGCTTTCCAGCAGTGAGGCGGAGGATTTGGCCCGCGCGGTCACACTCACCCGGTCATTGTCGCGAATGCGGGTATAGCCGACATCGCCGGCCAGATTTTCGCCCTGCCCCGCCGTCGCGATCCCGCCGCCCGCATTGGCGACCTGCGATCGGAAGCGGCGGTGCAGGATGATGTTCACCACCTTGCGCTGCGCATCATAGCCATATTTGAGCGCGACCTCCTCGGGCAGGATGTCGAGCCGCAAGATCGCCTCGGTCGGCAGGTCGCTGACCTCGTTGACGCCCGAAATCCGCTTGCCGTTGACCAGCACCACCGGACCGTCATCGCTGCGCCCCTGGTTGCTGCTGGTCTGCGACGCGATCTCGTCCAGCAATTCGCTGACCGTGCCGACGCCATAGGCATCGATGTCGGCACGGCCGAGCTGGTTCTGCGCGGGAATATCGCCGATCACCGCGCCCGGCGGCGCCTGCCCGGTGACGACGATATCGTCGCTCGCCACGCTCTGCGCCGCAGCGGGCGTCGAAAGGGAGAACAGGCTGCATCCGGCGAGCAGCAGGGCGCTGCCCGCCCGACGGCAGGACAAGGATAGGCAAGGCATCGGCATCAATCCCGTCAGTTGCGCGGCGGTGGTCCGCCCGCGCCGCCCGGTCCACCGGGCCCACCACCGGGACCACGCCGCGGCATCAGGCTGCGCATCTCCTCGGCCGACAGTACCCCGTCATGATCGGCGTCCGCCGCATCGAAGCGGGCATGTTCGAACGCCAGCACTTCCTCCAGCGATGCGCCGGCATCATAATTGCTGTTGGCCTGGGCGATCGCGCTGGCATTGAGCGGTTCGATCAGCCGGCCCAATATCGCATCCTCGGGGTCGTCGCCCAGCTTGGGCATGATCGCCTCGGCCACCGGCCCGCCCTGATCGCCCATCGCGCCCGTTTCCGACAAGGCTACCGATCCCATGCTGCTTTGCCAGGCCTGGAACTCGGCCAGGCTCAGCGTGCCGTCATGATTGCTGTCGATCGCGTCGAAACGCGTGCGGATGATCGCTTCGCGCCGCGCCTGCACCACCAGCCGCAATTCGTCGATCGTCACCATGCCGTCGCGATTGCTGTCGGCTTCGGCAAACATGGCGGTCACGATCCTGTCGATCTGGCTGCGCTTGATCGGCTTCATCTCGCGCGGCTTTTGCAGCCGGCCTTCGCCGCCACCGGGAGGGCCGCCGCCGCCGCGCGGGCCACCGCCCATGCCTCCCCCCATGCCGCCGCCGCCCATGCCGCCACCCATGCCCCCCTGGGCCAGCAACGGCGCCGAACAGAGCAGCAGCGCCGCCCCGATCATCATCTTGCGCATCGCGCCTCGTCCTTCTTCATGAAAACAGGAACGGGGCGGCGCCGTCCCCCGGCACCGCCCCGCGTCGATCGCGATCAGAGCGTGCAGCGCACCCGCTTGCCGCGATAGAGATAGCTGTCCAGCCTGGCGTCATAGCTCTTGTAGCGATTGCGGCAGGCCTTCTGGTGCGCCGCGCCGGTCGAACGGCCCTGGGCCTTGGCGGACTGGGCCTTGGCCGGCTGGGCCTTTACCGGAGCAGGCTTCTTGGCCGGCGCCTTGCTGCTCACCGGCTGGCTCGCGCCATGATGCGGCGCCTGCGCCATGGCCGGCGCGCCCAGCGTCGCCATCAGCGCGGCGGCGCCCAGGGTCAGGAGCGAGGGATAAGTCATGTCATGGCCTTTCATCTGGGTGGAAAATCTCCGCCCCGTCTGTGGCCACCCGATTTTGCCCCGTCATTTCACGAATATTTCAGAAGCCCGCGCCTTATTGCCTTCCTCTGTCAAAGACTTGGCCCGGCAAGCATACGGCGCGCCCGCATCACAGCCGCCTTGCCAAATTCCCGATATGCGGTATCCAATCCCGCAAATTGAACTTGAAGTGGGAGGATGGGATGCGGTTGAGGCAGGCAATGATCGGGCTGGCCCTCCCCCTGCTCGTCGCAGCGCAAGCACCCTCGCCCGCCAGCTGGACCGACCCGACCACCGGCCACCGCATCGTCCGCGTCGATGACCGGCCGGGCAATTATGGCCTCTATTTCAATTATAATCCCTTCACCCCCGACGGAAAGCGCATGGTCTATCTGACGCCGGAGGGGATCCGCGTCACCGACACCAGCAACTGGCGAACCCGGCTGGTGCTGAAGGAAAAGGTCGACCGGCTGCTGTTCGTCGGCCACCGCGCCAATGTCGCTTATTATACCACCAACCCGACCGGCAGCAGCGAGGGCGAGCCGTCCTTCATCGTCTGGTCGGTCGATCTCGACAGCGGCAAGCGCCGCCGGATCGCGGCAATGCCGGGCGGCCGCATCGAATCCATCAATGCTGACGACACGCTGCTTGCCGGCCATCGCGAACTCGCCCCGCCGCCGCCCGCCATCGCCGCCCAGGGCAAGCGCGATCCGAAAACCGGCTCGCCCAGCTATAGCGGCACCGACGATCAGGGCCGCCCCCTCTCCTTCGCCGCCGCCAAGGAAAAATGGATGGAGGCCCGGCTCGCCGCCGGCGTGCCGATGGAAATCTTCGCGATCGACATCGCCACCGGCCAGCAGCGCCGCATCACCGCGTCGAAGGACTGGCTCAACCATGTCCAATTCTCGCCGACCGATCCTGATCTGCTCATGTATTGCCATGAAGGCCCCTGGCAGCAGGTCGACCGCATCTGGACCATCCGCACCGACGGCAGCGCCAAAACCAAGGTGCATCAGCGCATCCTGCAGGGCGAGATTGCCGGCCATGAATATTGGGCGCCCGACGGACGCACCATCTGGTACGACCTCATCATGCCGCAGGGGATGCGCTGGCTCGCCGGCCATGACGTCGCCAATAGCGCGCGCCGCTGGTATGCGATCCGTCCGGGCCAGGGCTCCTATCATTTCGCCTCATCGCCCGACGGCCGCAGCTTCTCGGGCGACGGCGCCAATGACGGCAAATATATCAGCCTCTTCCACCCCCGCCCCGACGACAATCCCCGCGCCCGCAACACGCTGGACGGCGACACGCTGATCGCCACCGGCACGCTGGAGACGGAACGGCTCGTCGATCTCGCAAGCCACGACTATACGCTCGAACCCAACCAGCATTTCACGCCCGACGGCAAATGGCTGGTCTATCGCAGCAATGTCGCCGGCAGCCCCGCCATCTACGCCGTCGAAATCGCGAACCCCCGCTAGGCCGCGGGCGGACAAGCCCGGCGCCCGCCGAATGGCGAGGATGGGTGGGAAGCTGGCCACCTGTTTCATAGGGTCATCCCCGCGCAGGCGGGGATCCATCTCCCCAGCGTCGGACCAGATGCAAGATCAGGAGATGGATTCCCGCCTGCGCGGGAATGACGGAAAGGGGTGGGAAGCGGATAGTCCGGTTTTGAGTTGCCGCCTTGGCATAGCAGCCATTCGTGATGCAGGTTATTATTGGCTTCTCAGCTTGGGGAGAATGCGTTGGACCTCGAACATGCAGAAAATCTTTTGATCATCCTCATTGAGAACTGCCGTCGTATCTTGGCCGCTAACTTCGGTGTTGATCGAGCCGAAGCTGCCATGTTCGAGGTTGTTGATCTCGTGCGAGAACATCCGGGCCTCAGGCAATTGCTCTTAGCCAAGGTCAAGAGTGCGTTGGCGAAGGATCTTGGGGCCGAAAATTCACCCGATGAGATACCGAGTGAATTGATAGAACTTGCGGCTCACGAATTTCGCTGGCCAGAGTTTGTAACGCTTGCTTCTGATCGCGTGGCTCGCTTCCCAAATGCTTGGTGTGACACTGGACGACGTATCGCAGACGCTATGGTGGATGGATGGGAAGACCGTGAATTTTACCGGCGCTACAGGCCTATCTGACAGCGGCTATCAGGTGCGCCGCTATGGCTGATGAACGACCACAAATGGTCGTTTGCAGACCGTCCGAATTTGTCCCAGCGGCGCACAAGCAAAGAATAGCGTTTAATTGAAATCGCGACATCGCGCGGAAGGGTAAATACTCCCTTCAGCCCATTCCCTCATATTCCGGTAACAGCTTCCCCGTCAGGCTGTCGCCGCGGCGCGCCCGCATTCCTTCCTGCCGGACCCTTGCCATGCGCCGCCTCACGACCAGCTTCCTCGACAGCGCCTTTGGCCATGGCGCGGACGGCCGCCCGCTGTTCATGCCCTTCGGCCTGATCGGCGGCCAATATGCCATCCCCGACATGGCCACCGCGCAGCGCCTGCGTCGCGGCGTCGCGCGCCTGCTGCCGCTCGCCCTGCTGCCGATATTCTGCCTGTTCGCGCTGTTCCTGCCGCCGCTGCGCAACGCCTACGCCCTGCCGCTGCTCGGCGCGATGGCGGTCAGCTTCGCGCTGTTCAGCATCACCTTCTTCCTCTGGGTCCGCCACGCCACGCGCGGCCTGCACCGCGTCGATCACGCGCAACGGGGCATGCCCGCCCTGCTCGATCCGGACGAGGCGCTCGCCCGCCGCCTGCTCGACCGGGTCCGTCCGCCGCGCACCCGCTCGGCCGAAGAGACGCTGGGCGCCCTGGCCGGTTTCGCCTGCCAGATGCTGCTGCGCCATCGCGCCGAACAGGAAGGCACCCCCGCCCCGTTGATCGAGGTCGCGACCCATGACGGGCGGCTGCGCTATTTCGGCGATGCCCTGAATGGCCTGCTCGCCGAATATCCCGGCTCGCTCTGGGCGGGCGTGGGCGATGGCAAGCCGCAACTGCTGCTCGGGCCGATCTTCCGCGAGATGACCGATGCCTGTGTCGGCGACTCCCGCGACTATGCCGACATGATAGGCCTGCTCCAGCGCCACTGGAGCGCCACCGCGCTGATCCTGCGCGGCCAGGGCGTGGATATCGAACGCTGGCCCGACCTGTTCGTTCGCGCGCTGCGGGAACTGGTGCAGGAAGGCGGCGACACATCGCTGCGCCCCGCCCTGCTCTTCATGCGCGCCGCCATCGCCATGTCGAAAATGGACCCGGCGGAAATATTGGTGCCCGACCAGCCCGTCGGCGATCCGCTCAGGCGCTCGCGGCCGACGTCTCGCACAGCGCCTTGAACTGGGCCATCATCTCGTCCCAGCCGGGATGGAAGCCCATTTCCTCATGCCGCGCCTTCGCCTCCGCGTCCCAGTGGCGCGCTGTCGCGGTGAAGCGGGTGCCATCGCCCTCCGCCGCAAAATCCCAGATCGCGGTCATGAACGGGCTCTGCGGTATCCAGCCGGCGGCATAGGCGTCGGTGGTGACGATCCGCGCGCCGGGCACCACCTCCAGGAAAATGCCCTCCATCGGCCCGGTTTCCTCGCCATTCGGCCCGAACATCTGCACCGCGCTGCGGCCGCCGGGGCGCATATCCTCCTCGATCACCTCGGCGCGTCAGGGCTTGGGACAGAACCATTCGTCCTTCAGGTCGGTCCACACCTTCCAGCAAATCTCGCGCGGCGCCTCGATCAGGCAGGTGACCGACAATTCATGCTCCGCCCCGCTCATGCCGCCTCTCCCAGGAACGCCGCGTGCATCGCGCCGCTGTCCAGCTTCTGCATCGTCATCATCGCCTGCATCATGCGGGCAATGCCGGCGCGGTCGCCGCTATGATAATTGTCCATGATCTGGCGCGTCACCAACTGCCAGGAGAGGCCATATTTGTCGGTCACCCAACCGCACGGGCCGGCCGTGCCGCCGTCGCCGGTCAGCCGATCGAAATAGCCGTCCAGCTCGGCCTGGTCCGCGCATGCCACCGACAGCGATATCGCCTCGTCGAAGGTGAATTGCGGCCCGCCGTTCAACGCCTGATAGCTTTGCCCGAACAGGCTGAACTCGACCAGCAGCACGCTCCCGCCCGGCAGGGGCGAAGGCGACGGATTGACCTCGGGATAATAGCTCACATGGTCAACCGATCCGCCGAAGACCGACACATAATAATGCGCCGCCTCCTCGGCCTGGCCGTCGAACCACAGGCAGGGCGAAATCTTGTCCATCACCCCTCTCCCTTGCTGCCGACCAGCGCAAACATCGCGCCCTGCGGATCGGTCGCCTGGATAATCCAGGCGCCACCCGGCACCTCCATCGGCCCCTGTAGCACCGTGCCGCCACCGGCCGTCACCCGCGCGACCGCCGCATCGATGTCGCCGACGGTGAAGTAGAACAGCCATAGCGGCACCGGCATCATCGGCGGCACCGGCATGATGCCGCCGGTCATGCCGTCAAAGTCCGTCGAGCCGGTCTGCGAGACAAGCTGGTAACTGCCCATCTCGCCCATATCCATGGCCTCGCCCTTCGACCAGCCGAGCTGCCCGGTATAGAAGGCCAGATCCTTGTCGAAATCGCCGGCATATAGCTCGTGCCAGCCGACATGGCCCGGCGCCATTGGCGGCGGCGCATCCATCCCCTCGGGGCTTGATCCCTTGAGCAGCATGAACACCGCGCCGCCCGGATCGGCCAGCACCGCAAAGCGGCCGACGCCCGGAATATCCTCGGGCGGCCGCTTCACGCTGCCACCCGCCCCGCTCAGCCGTTCGGCATCCGCATCGACATCGGCCGACCCGACATAGCCGCCCCACCAGGGCGTCATGCCGCACTCCTTCGCCTCCGCCGGGATCGCCATCACCCCGCCCAGCGCCCCGGCGCTGCCGGAAATCACCTGATAAGGGCCGTCGGGCAGATCGCCGCCAAACGGCTCTGCCGTCCAGCCGACGACATCGCCATAAAAGGCCAGCGCCGCCTTGGGATCGCTGGTCATCAGTTCATACCAGAAGAATTTGCCATTGAAGTCGGTCATCGTCCGTCTCCCGAAAACACGAGTTCCAGGATTGATCGTCATTGCGGTCAGGTGGAGCCGAAAAGCGTGATTTTCGAGTAACGGAGCGCAGCGTACTTAAAGTACGTGAGCACCGGAACGCAGAAAAGCGCGCTTTGCAGGCCCGCCTGGGCGGAATGGCGGTCAATCTTACTTGTGGTCGACCAGCACCTCGAACCCGCCATAGATCAGCCGCGCGCCGATGAAGGGCATGTCCTCGCCTTCCTTGGGCTGCATGCGCTCATCCTTCATCACCTTCTCGGCGCCGGCATCGCGGGTCGCCTTGTCGGGCCATTCGATCCAGGAGAAGACGACCTCCTCATCCTCTTCGGCGATGACGGCGGTGCGGAAATCATTGACCTTGCCGGGCTTGATGTCGTTGCCCCAGCATTCGACCACGCGCAGCGCGCCATATTCGATGAAGATCGGCGCGGCGAAGGCAGCGACCTCCTTGTAGCGTTCCTTGTTGCCCTTGGGCACCGGGATCACGAACCCGTCCATATAGCTCATCGTCTCTCTCCTTCTGCAAGGTCGTCGACATCAGGCGTCGGCAGTTTCTCCCTGGTTCGCGGCCATCGCGGCGGCGACATCCATCCACATCACTTCCCAGATATGGCCGTCCAGATCGGCAAAATTGCGGCCATACATGAAGCCATGATCCTGCTTGGGGTTCGGCTCGGTCCCGCCCGCCGCCAGCGCCCTGTCCACCGTCGCGTCCACCGCATCCCGGCTCGTCTCGCTCAAACACAGCAGTACCTGCGCGGTTTCATGGGCATTGGGGATCTTGCGCGGGGTAAAGCCGGCGAACCGTTCATGGGTTAGCAGCATCGCATGGATCGTCTCGGAAAAACTGATCATCTGCGCGCTGTCATCGGCGAAATCATTGTTCCGCACGGCGCCGACCGCTTCATAGAAGGCGATCGCGGCGGGCAGGTCGGTGACAGGCAGGTTGACGAAGATCATCTTCGGCGCGGGCGCATCGGCCATCGTCTCTCTCCTCATGCTTTCATGGCGGCGCGCACCCCGAAAAATTCCGGACTTGAGTCGCCGACTTGAACTTTGTGCGCCCGAAGATTATATTATGCAACAGACAAGTTAGAAAAGATAACCAATGAGTCCCAATCCGCGCAAACGCGCCTATCAGGATGGCTGTGCCACCGCCCACGCGCTCGATCTGATCGGGGATCGCTGGGCGATGCCGATCATGCGGGAATTGCTGCTCGGCCCCAAGCGCTTCACCGACCTGCGCGCCAGCCTGCCCGGAATCAGCGCCAATGTGCTGACCCAGCGGCTGGAGGAGCTGGAAGCGGCCAGCATCCTTGTCCGCCGCCGACTGCCCCCGCCCGCCGCCAGCCAGATTTACGAGCTGACCGAATGGGGCCGCGAGTCGGAAATATTGTTCATGGTGCTGGGCCGCTGGGCCTGCCAATCGCCCACGATGCAGCCGGGCATGCCGATGAGCCAGGTGTCGGTGGTGATGTCGATGCGCACGATGATCGATCGCGCCGCGATCGGTGATCTCGAAGCGACCATCGGCTTCCGCTTCGGCGAGGAGGAATTTCGCGCCACGCTGCACGATGGCGATTTCCGCATCGACCGGGGCGACGCCGCTGGCGCCGATGCGATCTTCACCGGCGACCAGAATGCCCTCGCCGCGATCGTCTATGGCGGCCAGTCCTTCGCCGCGATGGCCCCGGCCCTGCAGGTAGAGGGCGACCGGGCGCTGGCGGAACGCTTCGTCCGCCTCTTCCCCCTGCCGCCCAAGGCGCCCTCCACCGTCAGCCAGGCGACGCCAGCTTCATCATGACAAGACCGGAGAGGATCAGCGCCGCCGCCGCCAGCCGCGCCGGGCTGATCGCCTCGCCCAGGAAGGCGACGCCGACGGCAAAGGCCCCCAGCGCCCCGATCCCGGTCCAGATCATATAGGCGGTGCCCAGCGGCAGGCTGCGCATCGCCATCGACAACAGGCCGAAACTGGCGATCATCGCGCCAAGGGTGATGAGGCTCGGCACCAGCCGGGTGAAACCATGCGACTGCTTCATCGCAAAGGCCCAGACGATTTCCAGCAATCCGGCAAAAAACAGGGCAATCCAGGCCATGATGGCGCTCCTTCACAAGGGGCGCCGGGCCGTCCCGGACTTGAAACCCGCATGGCGGGGGAGGACGTGGCCTCGCTTGACGAAGCCCAGATAGTCCTCTCCCATGCGGGAGGCAAGCTTTGCGGGCCTCAATGCGCCCCGTTCAGCATCCCGAACACCTGGTCGAACTCGCCGCGCTTGGTCGCCTCGCTCAGGAACTTGACGCGCTCGACATGGATTTCGGCCGGGGTCGGCTCCTGCCGCAACAGGCCCATCGTCTCGCTGATGAAATCGGCCAGCGGCATCATCTGCGGATTGTCGGCATGACCCGGCATCAGGTCGGTCTGCACGCCCGGCGGCACGATCTCCACCACATCGACGGCCGTGCCCTTGAGCTGCTCGCGCATCGCCAGCGACCAGCCATGGATCGCTGCCTTGGTCGCGCTGTAGGTCGGCGTCGCCGCCAGCGGGACGAAGGCCAGGCCCGACGACACGGTCAGGATCGTCGCGCTCTTCTGCGCCAGCAGATGCGGCAGCAGGGCATGGGTCAGGCGGATCGGGCCGAGCAGATTGGTCGCCACCGTCGCCTCGGCGATGGCGAGGTCGATCTGGTCCTCCGCCACCATGATGCCGGCATTCAGCAGCACCGCGTCGAGCGCCGGAAAATCGGCGACCAGCTTTGCCGCGAAGGCCGCGATCGCCGCCGGATCTTCCATGTCGATCACCATCGACGCCATGCCAGGGTGGGCCGCGACCACCTCGTCGAGCGCCGCCTGCCGCCGTCCCGCGATGATGACCTGGTTGCCCGCCGCGTGAAATTCATGCGCCAGCGCCGCGCCGATGCCCGAACCGCCGCCGGTGATGAGGATGGTGTTGCCGGAATTTTTCATGGGGAAAGCTCCTGTGACTGGTTGCTTGCCCACTAATTTAGCCCCACACTCTCTTTTGGAAAGAAGGCACCGTAAAGTGCCATAGTCACCCAAAGGTAAGAAATGGCAAATCCTCTGGAATCCCGCTTCGCTACCGCTGAAATAGCGGCCGCCGAGCGCTATCTCGACCATGATCCGCCGACCGAACTAGATCCGCGGGTGGAGCGACTCGTCAATGAACTGATCGGCCGGGTGGCCGACAAATGGACGATGCTGATCCTGGAACTGCTGGAGGAGCGCGGCACGCTGCGCTTTACCGAGATCGGCCGCGCGGTCGAGGGGATCAGCCAGAAGATGCTGACCCAGACGCTGCGCCAGATGGAGCGCGACGGCCTGCTCACCCGCACCGTCCATCCGGTCGTGCCGCCGCGCGTCGACTATGCCCTCACCCCGCTCGGCAACAGCCTCAGCGCCGCCTTCTGCGGCGTATGGGTCTGGGCCGAACGCAATCTCGCCACGGTCGAGGACGCCCGCGCCCGCTTCGACGCGCGCGACGCCTGACCGGCGATCAGCTTTCGGGCGGCGCGGGAACCGGCTGCAACGGCAATTTGGGCGCCTGCACCTGCGGCTGGGTCGGCACCACCGGCGGCGGCGCGCTCGGCGTTCCCGGAACAGCCGGGGTCGGCGCAGACGGAGCCGGAGCAGCAGGCGCGGGCGCGGAAGCCGGCGCATCGGGCAGGATCATGTCCGACGGCCGCTGCATCGGCGTGGCCGGCACCTGCCCCATCGGCGCGGGCGCGGTCGGTGCCGGCGGTTCATGGTCGTTCAGATCATCGCCGCCGACCGGGCCGACCAGCTTCACCGTCGCGCCGAAGCGCTTGCGCCATTCCTCCAGCCGCCGCAGATAATCCTCATATTCCGCCCAGAAATCGCGGAAGGGCTGTTCCAGCTCGTCCAGCGCCTTGGGCGCATAGGCGGCCAGCGCCTCGGGCGTCAGCCCGTTGATGATCGTCATCGTCGCCACCGCCTTCTGGCAGAAGGCCTTCTGCGCCGGCGGCAGGGCGAAGAAATTATAGACCAGCGTGTTCAGCACTTCGCGCATGCGGATCGCGCTGCTGCCGTAACGCTGCTGATAGCTGACCTCCAGCGTGTCGTTGGCGCGCTTCAGCGACGCGCCATGCACGGTCAGCATCTGGTTATACAATATGCGCGTCTGGCCATTGGTCTCGGGACAGCCCAGCGCCGCGACGTTCAGCCCCATGCGCACATGCCACAGCGCCTGGTCGCCCTGGGAATCGCGATTGGGGGTGATGAACTTCCCGGCCTCGTCCTTGTCCGGCGGCACCATGTCGGGCGCGGAATTGCGCGGCGGGGTCGGCATTACCGTAGGCACCACCGCCGGCGGCGGCGTGGGCGGCACTTGCTTCACCGGCGTCGCACAGGCCGCCAGCGCCGTCAGAGCAAGCAGCGACAGACGGGAAGACAGGGAACGTGGCAGGAACATCAACTACTCCGACGATCTGGCCCGGCCAACATGCCGGGCATTTCCACCGGAGGAAATATGCTTAACGCGCAGCCAAGGACGGCCCCGCCTGTGGTTCACCGCTGAACCCCCGCCCGGTTGCTGTTAAAAGCCCGCTATCCCAATTGGTTGCAATGCGGCAAGCCGAGCATCGCGAAAAAGGCCGGAAATAGCCGATTTTTCTCAGTCGGCGCGCGCCAGCAGGCGCGGCATCGCCCCCTTCGGCACCGTCACGCCATCATCGGCGATCAGGTCCGCCCGGCTCAGCCGGACCTCCAGCACCACCGGCGCCATCGCCAGCGTCCGCCCCGAACGCCATGCGGCCAGGTCGGTCTGATAGCGGGCATAGGCATCGAAGAAATCGGTGAAGGGCTTTTCCAGCGCGGCGAGGCCGGTCGGCGCATAGGCCAGCAACTGGTCCGCGGGCAGGCTGTTGACGGTCGCCCCCACCCGCACCGCCTCCGCGCAGAAGGCCGCCTGTGCCGGCGGCAGCGCAAAGAAATTATAGACGATAGTGTTCAGCCGCTCGCGCTGCGCGATCGCGCCGCCGCCGAACTGCCCCTTAAATTCTCCCTCGACCTGCGCATTGGCCCGCGTCAGCGCCGCCCTGTGCCGGGCCAGCAGCGCATTATATTGCAGCCGCGCCGCGTCACCGTTCCCCTGGCAGGACAGGGCCGCCACATTCAGCGCCATGCGCATATGCCATAGCGTCGCCGGCCCGCTCAGATCGCGGTTGGGCGTGACGCGCTGACCATCGGCGCCGACCGGCGGTATCTGCATATTGGCTGTCGCGCCCATCGGCGGCAGCGGCTGGGGCACGGGCTGCGTCCGCACCGGCACAGGCGGCGGCGCAACCGCCACCTCCCGCTGCCCCGCGCAGCCCGACAGCAGCGCAATCCCGCCCAGCGGGCACAAGAGCAGGTGACGGATCGAGGCACGCATGGACGGTCTCCGGCAAATCTGATGCCGGAAACCATGCCCGATATTGGTTAAAAGCCGATAAAGCCTGTTTTTCAGGCAGCGAGGATCAGGCCGCGCGGCGTTCCAGCGCCGTTGCGGCCTGCGCCATCAGTTCGGCGATGATGTCGGCGACCGGCTCTTCCTTGGTCACCATGCCGACCGACTGGCCCGCCATCAGCGACCCGCCCTCGACATCGCCGTCGATCACCGCCTTGCGCAGCGCGCCGGCCCAATAATGCTCGATCTGCAACTGCGCCTCGCCCATGTCGACTGCGCCGCTGTCCAGCAGGTTGGCGACTTCGCGCTGCTTCGCGGTGAAGGCTTCGGTGCCGGCATTTTTGAGCGCGCGCACCGGGATCACCGGCAGGCGCGGGTCGATCTGCACGCTCGCAATGGCATCGCGCGCCGACGCGCGGAAGAAGGCCTTCTTGAACGCAGGATGGGCGATGCTCTCGCTCGCGCAGGCGAAACGGGTGCCCAGCTGCACGCCGGCGGCGCCCATTTCCAGATAGGCGGCGATCGCCTCGCCCCGGCCGATGCCGCCAGCCACGAACACCGGAACCTGCTGCGCCATTTCGGGCAGGATTTCCTGCGCCAGCACGCTGGTCGCGACCGGGCCGATATGGCCGCCCGCTTCCATGCCCTCGACCACCAGCGCGTCGACGCCCGATCGCACCAGCTTCTTCGCCAGCGCCAGCGCGGGCGCGAAGCAGATCAGCTTGGCGCCATTGGCCTTGATCGCCTCGATGCTGCCCTTGGGCGGCAGGCCACCGGCCAGCACCACATGGGATACCTCATGCTTGGCGCACACCGCGATCAGGTCGAACAGCTGCGGATGCATGGTGATCAGGTTCACGCCGAACGGCTTGTCGGTCAACGCCCTGGTCGCCGCGATTTCCGCGTCCAGCAATTCGGGCGACATCGCGCCACAGGCAATCACGCCGAAACCGCCGGCGTTGGAAATGGCCGACACCAGATGCCGCTCGCTGACCCAGCTCATCGCCCCGCACAGGATCGCGCTCTCGCAGCCCAGAAATTCGGTGCCGCGGGCCATCAGGGAAGCGAGTTTGGCAGTGGTCATCGTCATATCCTACAACATAAAAAAGCCCCTCCCTTTCAAGGAGGGGTTGGGGTGGGTAGCGAGCGAAGCGAGCTTCCTCCCTATCCACCAAGGCAGGCGGCGATTGCTGACGCAATCGCACCCACCCCCATGCCCCTCCCTAGAAGGGAGGGGAGTATGTCTGTCAAGCCGCCGGGGCGTCCAGACCATAGGCGGTATGCAGCACGCGCACCGCCAGTTCGGTCTCGTCCTCGTCGATCAGCACCGAAACCTTGATCTCGCTGGTGGAGATCGCCTCGATGTTGATGCCGCGTTCGGCCAGCGTCTTGAACATGGTGGCGGCGACGCCGGCATGGCTGCGCATGCCCACGCCCACGACGCTGATCTTGGCGACTTCGGTGTCGGTGATGATCCGGCGGAAGCCGATCGCGTCCTTGTTCGCTTCCAGGATGTCGACGCTGCGGGCCAGGTCCGCGCGCGGGACGGTGAAGGTGACGTCGGTCTCCTCATTGTCCTTCGAGTCATTCTGGATGATCATGTCGACGTTGATCGCCGCATCGGCCAGCGGGGTGAAGATGCTGGCCACCGCGCCCGGCTTGTCGGGCACGCGGGTGACGATGATCTTCGCCTCATTCTTGTCATGGGCGATGCCGGTGATGAGCTGACGTTCCATCTTGGTTTCCTTGAGCTTGGCTTCCAGTTCCTCGTCGCTCACGATCAGCGTGCCGGGGAGGTCGTCCTGGGTGGGATCATCGAAGGAGGAAAGCACCTGCACGACCACGCCTTCCTTCATGGCGAGGCCGACCGAGCGGGTCTGGAGCACCTTGGCGCCGACCGAGGCCAGTTCCAGCATTTCCTCATAGGTGACGAGGTCCAGCTTGCGGGCACGCGCCACGATGCGCGGGTCGGTGGTGTAGACGCCGTCGACGTCGGTATAGATGTCGCAGCGATCGGCCTTGACCGCCGCGGCCACCGCAACCGCCGACGTGTCCGAACCGCCACGGCCCAGCGTCGACACGCGGCCATCGTCCATCATGCCCTGGAAACCGGGGATGACGGCGACCTGGCCGGACTGCATCGCCGCGATCAGCGCATCGGTCTCGATCGTGCTGATGCGCGCCTTGGCATGGGCCTCGATCGTGCGGATCGGCAATTGCCAGCCCAGCCAGCTGCGCGCGTCCACGCCGATCGCCTTGAGCGTCATCGCCAGCAGGCCGCTGGTGACCTGTTCGCCCGCCGCCACGACGACATCATATTCGGCCGGGTCGTAAAGCGCCGAGGCTTCCTTGCAGAAGCCGACCAAGCGATCGGTCTCGCCGGCCATGGCCGATACCACGACCGCCACTTCATGGCCCTGGTCGACGACATGTTTGACGCGCGCGGCCACGTTGCGAATTCGCTCCATCCCCGCCATGGAGGTGCCGCCGAATTTCATCACGATGCGCGCCATTTGCTTGTCGAACCTGTCCTTTAAGCGTTTTCGAAGCAGGTGGAACACCTGCTGACTTCAGAAAACGCGACCAACAAAAGATATGGAGCAGCCGAACCGATGCAATCGGATCGGACATTGCTCCAATTGTGAAACAAAATGTCCCAAAGGGGCAAAACGGCTGCCCTATTAGCAGCCGCGACGGATATGGCAAGCAATCCCGCCATCCGCTCGCCCTCCTTGCAGCCACCCGCGCTCCTACATGCCCCGCCTTCAAAGACATAGCTATGACAGCTTGGCACATTGGCCTTCCCGCCGCCCGCTGCTAGAACCGCGGCACGGGTGCTTCGCCACCCAGCAAGACCCAAGGTGCATGATGACTGAGACGACCGCGACGATCGACCCGAAGGAAGCCGCCCATTTCGGCACCATGGCCGCCGACTGGTGGGATCCCAAGGGGTCGAGCGCGATGCTGCACAAGCTGAACCCGGTCCGCCTCGCCTATATCCGCACCGCGATCGATCGGCATTGGGACAGCGACGATCATGGCTTCCGTCCGCTCGGCGGCAAGCGCGCGCTCGACGTCGGCTGCGGCGCCGGCCTGCTGGCCGAACCGCTCGCCCGCCTCGGCGCCAGCGTCACCGGCCTCGACGCCGCGCCCGAAAATATCGCCGTCGCTGTCGCCCATGCACAGGGCCAGGGCCTCGCCATCGACTATCGCGCTACCCCGGTCGAACAGGTCAGCGACAGCGGCTATGACCTCGTCACCTCGATGGAGGTGATCGAACATGTCGCCGATCCCGCCGCCTTCGTCCGCGCCCTCGCGGCCAGGCTTGCGCCCGACGGGCTGATGATCCTGTCCACCCCCAACCGCACGCCGATGTCGCGCCTCGCCATGATCACCATCGGTGAAAGCATCGGCGGCATTCCCAAGGGCACGCATGACTGGTCCAAGTTCATCACCCCCGATGAACTGACCGCCCTGCTCGAAGACGCCGGCCTTGAAGTCACCGACAGCAGCGGCCTTGCCTTCGATCCGGCGCGCGGCTTCACCCTGTCGGCGAACACAGCGATCAACTATCTGCTGACGGCGCGGCACAAGGGCTGACGAAGACTCGGGCGCGCCAGCCTCAAGTCGACCGTCCCGCCATGGTCGACATGTGCCCCCGCCATCCTGCGCCAGGCCGGCCCGCGCGCCGGAATAACGCCCCGCTTTCCGGGACTTCCTCCCTTCCCCTGCCATCCAGCGCCAGAGAGGCCGCCCAAGAAACGCTGTTCTCACGAAAAGCATTTGCAACTAAATTTTAATTTCCAAACATCTTAAGCATCTAAATGGCAAATTCATTTACCAAATTGTCATTTCATCTTTCGCCTGATAAAAAATGCGGGTGCAGACATTGCCGGGTCGCCGTCTGCACCTTCGACCGCATGCGGGCCGACCAACGACGTCCTTCCCGCCCCCGGCCGATCATCCGCTCTCAGGAGATCGAAACATGAAACTGCTTTTCTGCCTCTGCCTTGCCGTGCCGCTGCTGCTGCCGGCCGCATCCCGCGCCCAATCATCCGCCCCCTCGATCGACGTGACGGCGCCCACCACCGCCCCGCCCACGCTCGACCGCTGGGTCGAACGCACCGGCAACATCCTCTCCAACCGGCTGCGCTATCCCACCATCCTGTCCGGGCCGGAGGAAGGCATCGTCCAGGTCAAGTTCGCCTGCAGCGACAGCGGCGCGCCGGCCGGCATCGCCCTGCTCAACTCGTCCGGCTCGCGCCAACTCGACAAGGCGGCGATGCGCGCCATCCAGAGCATCCCGACCCTGCATCCGCTGCCCGCCGGCATCGGCGCCGGGCAGAATTATGTCGCCACCATCCTCTTCGCCACGACCCAGGCCAGCTACAATCGGCAGATCCGCGATCTCCAGCGGCAGGCGCTCGACAATAATGCCCGCTTCGCCCGTCGCGCGGGTGGCCCCGCCATGGCCATCGCCCTGCTCGACACGCCGGACACCCCGCGCGCCGCCAACTGAGCTAGAGCATCGTGCGCAAAAGTGGGAACCGGTTTTGCGCTTAAAACGATGCGGCAACAGAAACTTAGAGCGCGCGACCTGCGTCGGATATAACGCAGCGCGCTCTAGGCTCTGCGGGCGCGTGAAAGGGGCGCGCCCGCAGTCCCCCTCGCTGCGCCCCGTGCGTTGCACTGCCCGCCGGCTGATGGCATCACCAGCCGATCGGGACAGCCGCTTGAGCCCGCGGCACAGCGAGGGGGATCATCCTATGGCCATGGATCCGCGGATCGACGCCTATATCGCCGCCCAGGCGGACTTCGCCCGCCCCATTCTCGACCATATCCGCGCGCTGATGCACGCCGCATCGCCGGACATCGGCGAAGCGGTCAAATGGGGCATGCCCTTCTTCACCTACAAGGACCAGAATCTCGCCAACATGGCCGCCTTCAAGGGCCATGCCGCCTTCGGCTTCTGGCATGACAAGGTTGGCAGGGAAGATGCCAGCGACGACGCCATGGGCCAGTTCGGCCGCCTCACCGCCCTTTCCGACCTCCCGTCCGATGCCGCCATCGCCGGCCTGATCGCCCAGGCCATGGCCCTGATCGACGCCGGCGATCGCCCACGCACCGGCCCCAAACCGCCCAAAGCGCCTTTGCCCGTCCATCCTACCTTCGCGACCGCCATTGCCGCTGCCCCGGCCGCCGCCGCCATCTGGGCCGCCTTCCCACCCGGCAAGATCCGCGACTATTGCGAGTGGATCAATGAGGCGAAGACCGAAGCCACCCGCGACAAGCGCATCGCCCAGGCCGTCGACTGGATTGGCGAGGGCAAGGGCCGCAACTGGAAATATGAGAAGAAATAGGGATCTACTTCCGTCCCTCCCGCGGCTCTGCGGGCCAGCAATTGGTGCAGCGCCGCCAGCAACTGACGCCCGGCATCGCGGCCGCGGGCTTCAGCCCCGGTTCGGGATGCAGCCCCGCCAATATCTCCGGCGAGACACCCTCTGGCGCGGCGCGGCTGTGGCACATCAGGCATCGGGCGCGATAGGCCGCGCGCGTCAGGCCGGAATGATCCTCCTGCGCGCGCGGCCGATCCGGCATGGCGAACAGCATGCCCGCCACCCCCATGAAAATGGCCATGCCCCGCGCGCATATCGTGCGGGGCATGGCCATCCTGTTCGGCGACCTGTTTAGAATTTTTGGCCGAACCTTATGCCGAAGAATTGCGGCTTGATCGTGAAGGTGCGCGAGCTGTTGGCGCAGAAGTCGATCGAGCAGAAGGTGTTGCGCGTCAGCTGCCCACGCTTGTCGAAGGCGTTCTGCAGGAACAGAGTGACGCTCCAATTATCCTTCTTGATCCCGCCCGAAAAATCGAAGCTGACAAAGCCCTTGGTATTGCCCAGCAGCTCGTTGCTCTCGACGTTCAGATCCTGCGTCGCGCCGGTCTGGTAGAGCGCCGCGCCCTGGATATAGGCGGCATAGTCGCCCAGGTCGGTGTCATAGCGGATCGATGTCGTGCCCTTGAAGCGCGGCTGGCGCGGCAGGCGGGTGCCGTTGGCGGCCGCGACCTGCGGCGTCGGCGGGCTCGATCCTTCGACGAACTCGCCCAGCGTACAGCTGCTCAGCTGCGCAATGGACTCGGTCTCGGTATTGAGTGCGAAGTTGCAGAAATCGCCCTTCAGCTTGGCATCGTTGAACGCGCCGGAGGTGGAGATCGTCACCTTGCCCAGCCGCAGGTCGGCATCATATTCGATGCCCTTGACCTCGGCCTTGCCGGCATTTCCGGTCATGCCCGCGCCCTGTGCGCCCGACACGACCACGCCATATTGGATATTGTTCCACTTCTCATAATAGACGGCGGCGTTGAAGCGGAAGATATTGTTCCAGGTCGTCTTCACGCCGACCTCGAAATTGGTCAGCGTTTCCGACTTGAACGGCGCGACATTGACGATCTTGCCCAGGCTGCGGATGCGCAGCGGCCGGTTGAACCCGCCAGGGCGGAAGCCGGTCGAATAGTTGAAATAGACCATCTTGTCGGGCTGGAACTGCCAGTCGAGCGCGACCTTGTGGGTCTCGCCATCCTCCTTGTAGCGGCCGGTGCCGTCCGCCGCATTGGGGTTGGTGTTGACGCAGGTCAGCCGCTCGTCATCGGGCAGCGGCGTGGTGCAACCCACGCCTGCGGCCGATCCGGCCACGCCGGCAAAGCCCCGAACCTTGTAGTCGGTCCAGAAATAGCGGATGCCGCCGGTCAGCTTCAGCGTCGGCGTGATGTTGTAATGGCCTTCGGCAAAGATCGCCTTGTCATGATAGAGCTGGTCCTGCTCGACATAGTAGAAGGCGTCGCCCTTCACCGCCTGGGTGCCCAGGATCATCGTGCCGAGCGGATTGCCGTTGGCGTTGATGACGTCGCTGGTATCGAAATAGGGATTGCCGTCCTCGTCATAGGCGATGCCATACATGGCCGGCACGCCGATCAGCCCGCCCGCCACATCGCCGCCGCCGGTCGCGGTATAGCCGGTGATCGTATCCAGTCCGCGGATCGCATAGCTGGTGTTCAGCTCATTCTTCTGCCGCTGGTAGAAGCCACCGATGGTCACGTCGAACGGCCAGTCCTTGGGCGTCGAGATCCGCAATTCCTGGGTGAATTTGTTGCGGTGCGTGTCGGCATGATAATATTGGGTCGGGTTGATCATCTGGCACTGCTGGCTGGCGCCTGAGCCCGTGCAATTGTCGAAAAATTGCAGATAGCTTTCATAGCCCGGCCCGAAGCCGTCATAGGTGACCGTGTAGTAGGTATAGTCGTTCAGCGTGCGGGTACGGCGCTTGAAATAGCCGGTAGCCGAAACGATGTCCCAATCGCCGATATGGCCGTGGATCGACAGCGCCGCCTGATACCAGCGATCGTCATTCTTGGTCTGGTCATAGTCATGGACTTCCAGGTCGCCGACCCGCGGATCATAGCCGAAATAGCCGCGTGCCACCTGCTTCTGGGCCGTGATCTCGGGCGTGATGTCCCAGCCCTCGGTCGGCTGCCACAGCAGCTGGAAGCGGCCGCCAAATTCGCGGATGGTGTTGTAATCATCCTTGGCGATGTCGCTATTGTCGAGCGTGTAGGATGTGTTGGGGTTGTTGTCGCCCAGCGTCAGCGTCGACGAACTGCCATCGTTGAACGTGCCATTGTTGGGCGTATTGTCGATATAGCCGCCGTCGCGCCGATAATAGCCCATGGCCCGCACCGCGAGCGTCGGCGCCAGCGGCACGTTGATGTAGGATTCCAGCTGGCCGCCGAAATCGCCCTTGCCATATTTATTGGCTTCCACGTCATAGCCGAACTCGAACGTGTCGAGCTTGGGCTTGTTGGTGATCAGGCGGATGGTGCCGGCCAGCGAGCCCGCGCCATAGAGCGTGCCCTGCGGCCCCGACAGCGCCTCGACCCGCTCCAGGTCATAGGCATGGATATCGGGCACTTCGGTGCCGGTGATCGGCATGTCGTCGAGATAATAGCCGACCGAGGCATAGGCGCCGCCGGCGGGTACGATACCGCGGAAGAAGGCGGTGTTGCGGCCGGGGCCAATGCCCTCGAACGAGACCGACGGCAGCAGGGCGGCGAAATCGCTCAGACCCTTCACCTGTCGTTCCTGCAATTTCTCCGCGCCCAGCGCCTGCATCGAAATCGGCACCTTCTGGATGCTCTGCGCGCTGCGCGTCGCGGTGACGACGATCTCGCCCAGCCCCTGCTCGGCCTCGGCGGCGGCCGCATCGGCGGCGGCGGCATCGGCTGCCGGGGCCTGCGCCAGTGCCGGCGCGGACAGGATCATCGGTGTGAGGAACGTGCTCGTACCAAGCGCGCAGAACGTGCGCACTCTTCGCGAGCGGAGACGAATGGCCATACGAATACCCCCTGATACGCGTTGCGACTCGTCCTCTCCTGCGAAATTCGCCCGGTGCTCCGGGTCTCCTTCCCTGATCACGCGTTCGCACGGCCTCGCGCACCGGCGGCCGACAGGGCGAAGGATGCCCCGCCCGAAAGAGAGACTCTTTCAGGATCGCCGCCAGACGCTGGCCACGCTGTTTATCTGTTCCATAATCCCCGGACAGTTCGCTTTTGCAGCAATCAGAACAACTGTCCTAAATTCGATACTGCCGATCAGACACGCCCTGTCAAGCGGCTGTTCGGCGACTTTTTGAAACTTTTACGACAAGCTGACTCGACGCCTGCCTGCAGCCGACATAAGATTTTGAGCAGTCGCACAAGTATGAGGGGCTATGGGGAACGCGTCCGCCGTACCGGCAACCGACAGCATCCAGACGGCGCTGGCAGACGCCGCCGCCCTGCTCGACGCCCGCCCCGATGCGGCCTTGGCGCAGGCCGAGGCGATCCTGCGCCGGGCCGGGCGCCTGCCCCCCGCCGAACTGCTGATCGGCCAGGCGCTGCGCCGCCTCGGCAAGCCCAAGGCCGCACTGGCCCGGCTCGCTCCCCTCGCCCGCCAGCATCCCAGCGTGCCCGCGATATTGTGGGAACTGGCCCAGGCCGCGCGGGAAGCCGGCGACCAGCGCCAGGCGATCGCCGCGCTCGAAAGCCTGACCCGCCAGCAACCCGGCGTGCCCGGCGGCTGGTTCCTGCTGGCCGGGCTGCTCCGCGCGAGTGGGCGGGACAGCGATGCCTGGCGCGCCGACCTGTCGGGCGTCCATGCCGCCTCGCGCGATCGCGACCTGCTGGCAGCGGCAATGGCGATGAACGAGGGGCGACTGGACGATGCGGCCGCGCTTCTCACGGCGCGCGCCGATCGCCTGCCCGACGATCCCGCCGGCATCCGCCTCATGGGTGAGGTGCAATGGCGGCGCGGCGACATGAATGCCGCCCTCGCTCATGTCGAGCGCGCCGTCGCGCTGGCACCCGGCTTCGACCTCGCCCGCGATTTCCTCATCCGCCTGCTGTTGCAGAACAACCGCCTGAGCGAAGCGCTGGCCCATGCCGAAATCCTCGCCCGCTCGCCGATCCATAATCCGGGCTATGACCTGATCCGCGCATCGGTGCTGGTGCGGCTGGGCGATCAGGACGCGGCACGCGCCATCTATGAGCGGTTGCTGGCCGACCGCGCCGACCAGCCGCAGGTCTGGCAGAATCTGGGCCATGCGCTCAAGACGCTGGGCCGACAGGCCGACGCGGTCCATGCCTATCGCCAGGCGGTCCATCATCGCCCGACCATGGGCGAAGCCTGGTGGAGCCTCGCCAACCTCAAGACCGTGAAGCTGGACGCCGCCGACATCGCCACGATGGAGCGCGCGCTCGAAACCCTGGCCCGCGATGGCCAGACGGAGGGCGAGGATGTCTTCCACCTCCATTTCTCGCTCGGCAAGGCGCAGGAGGATCGCAAGGCGGACGAAGCGGCCTTCCGCCATTATGACGCCGGCAACCGGCTGCGCCGCGCGATGATCCGCCATGATGCCGGCGAATTTTCCGCCGAAGTCGCGGCCACCGCCACGACCTTCAGCGCGCCCTTCATCGCCGCCATGGGCGATGGCGGCTGCCCCGCGCCCGACCCGATCTTCATCGTCGGCCTGCCGCGCGCCGGATCGACATTGGTCGAACAGATCCTCGCCAGCCACAGCCGGGTCGAAGGCACGATGGAACTGCCCGAGATGATGATGATCGCCAGCCGCCTGCAATCGCGGGTGGATGAAGGCGAATTTGCCGATTTCGCAGCCATGGCGGCATCGCTCACCCCGGCCGATCGCCGACGGCTGGGCGAGGAATATGTCGAACAGACCCGCGTCCACCGCCAGAGCGGCAAGCCGCGCTTCATCGACAAGATGCCCAACAACTGGCAGCATGTCGGCCTCATCAAGCTGATCCTGCCCAATGCCAGCATCATCGACGCGCGCCGCCATCCGATGGGCTGCTGCTTTTCCGGCTGGAAACAGCATTTTGCGCGCGGCCAGGCCTTCACCTATGACCTCACCGACATCGGCCTTTATTATCGCGACTATGTCGCGCTGATGGCCGCCTATGACGCGGCTGCGCCGGGCCGGGTCCACCGCGTCATCTACGAACAGATGGTCGCCGACACGCCCGGCGAGGTCGACCGGCTGCTCGCCTATCTCGGCCTCGATTTCGAGACCGCCTGCCTGTCCTTCTGGCAGACCGATCGGGCGGTGCGCACCGCCAGTTCCGAACAGGTGCGCCAGCCCATCTACACCGGCGGCGTCGATCATTGGCGACGCTTCGAATCCTGGCTGGCCCCGCTGGCCGACGCGCTCGGGCCGATCGCGCAAAGCTATCCCGACCTGCCGCCGCGCTGATCATGCGCGCCTTTACGCCCCTCCCTTCCAAGGGAGAGGCCGGGGGTGGGTGCACCGCGAAGCGGCGGCCTACGCGCCAGTGAGCAGGCGCGCGCTAAACCGCGCCATCCTCCCCCCGTCGCGGAAAGCGCACGCGAATATGCGTGCCCGCGCCACCCTCGACAATCTCCACCTGCGCGCCCATGCGCGACGCGGCGGACTGGACGATGGCAAGGCCCAGCCCCGTCCCCTCCGGCGCGCTGGCGCCGCCCACGCGGAAGAAGCGTTCGAACACCTTGTCGCGATGCTCCACCGCAATGCCGGGGCCGTCGTCGCTGACCGTCATCAGGGTCGCGTCCTCGCCCTGCGCCAGCGCGATCGTCACCGTGCCGCCGGGCCGGTTATAGCGGATGCCATTATCGACCAGATTAGCCAATATCTCGAACACCAGCGTGCGATGCGCCTCGACGCGATAGCTTTCCGCGTCCGACGCTTCCAGATTGAGTTCGACCTGCGCCTGGATCGCCTGGTTGATCAGCCGGTTGACCACCACCGCGCTGACCTCTTTCAGGTCCACCGTCTCCAGCGGCGGCGATGCCCCGGCTTCCTCGGCCCGCGCCAGCGCCAGCAACTGCGTCACCAGCCGCTCCAGCCGCTGCGCCGCATCGGCAATCTCGTCGAACGCCTCGCGCGATCCCCGGCGCGCCAGCTCGATCTGCACCTTCAGGACCGAAATGGGCGTGCGCATCTGGTGCGAGGCATCGGCGGTGAAGCGGCGCACGCCCCCCGTGGCCTGGTCCAACTGGCGCAGCAGCCGGTTGAACGCCCGCGCCAATGGCCGCAATTCGCTCGGCAGCGGCCCCGCATCCAGCGCCGAGAAATCCGGCCGCGCGCCGCCATCGCGCACCTCGACCGCGCGCCGCAGCCGCAGCAACGGCCGCAGGCTCCAGCCCAGCGCCGGCCGCAGCAGCAGGATCGCCACCCCCACCAGCGTCAGTTCGCCGATCAGCAGCGCGATCATCAGCCGGTGCATCAGCGCCCGCCGGTTATCCAGCGTCTCGGCCACCTGCACGATCACCGGGTCGGCGATCCGCGGCAGGCTGCGCTTCACCTCGCCGATGCGGATGTCCTGCCCGCGATACCGGGCAAAGCGGAATCGCGGCTGGTCGACCGGCATGGTCCGCGGGTCGGGCGCGGGCAGATCGGCATAGCCGGTCAGCAAAGTGCCGCCCACCGCGATCCGGTAATAGACATTGTCCCGCTCGCTATTTTCCAGCATGCCGAAGGCGGCGGGCGGCAGGTCCAGCGTCACCTCGCCCCGTTCCACCTGAACGGTTTCGGCGATCGCGCCCAGCGCGCCGCCCAGCACCCGGTCGTTGGTTCGGCGGACCACATCGGAAATCAGCGTCGCGCCGCCCACGCCGATGATCGCCGCCGCGCCCAGCATCGGCCCCAGCATCGCCGCCAGCAGGCGGGTGCGCAGGGCAATGGCCCGCCCCTCGCCCGATGGCCGTCCCTCATTGGGCATCGAGCATATAGCCCACGCCGCGCACCGTGCGGATGCCCGGCCCGTCGGGCGCCAGCTTGCCGCGCAGCCGGGTCACATGCACCTCGATCGCATTGCTGCCGACCGGCTCGTCAAAGCCGAACACCTCGCCGATCAGCAATTCGCGCGGCACCACCTGCCCGGCCCTGGTCGCCAGCGACTCGAGCACCGCCAGTTCGCGCCGGCGCAGGTCCAGCGCCCGTCCGGCGACATCGGCGGCCCCGGTCGATCGATTGATGGTCAGCGGCCCGACCGTGATTTCCGGGGTCGGATCGCCGCCCCGCCGCCGCCCCAACGCCCGCACCCGCGCCTCCAGTTCCTGCGGCTCGAAGGGCTTGCGCAGATAATCGTCGGCCCCCAGGTCCAGCCCCCGCACCCGATCGTCCAGCGCATCGCGCGCGGTCAGCATCAGCACCGGCACTTTCTCGCCGCGCCGGCGCAATTCCGCCAATACGGTGAAGCCGTCGATATCGGGCAGGCCCACATCCAGTATCACCAGCGCATAGGGTTCGCCGCCCACCACCGCCAGCGCATCCTCGCCGGTCGCGACATGGTCCACCGCATGGCCGCCCGCCCGCAGTAGGGCTGCAATGCTGCGCGCCAGTGCGGCGTCATCCTCGATCATCAAAATCCGAATAGGGCACCCGATGCTGAAAGGTTGATGACAGCTTGGCTTCGTAACTGCCTCTCCCAATCCGACAGAAGAACGGAACATGTGAGGAGCAGGGTCGATGCGAAGGGTTATTCAGATAGTGGCGGCGCTGGCAAGCCTGTCCGTCACCAGCGCGACAGCGGTAGCGCAAAGGCCAACCGGCTATCCGCGTTCCTATGACGATCTGATCGGCGATGCCCGTGCCGAACGCCAGGTCATCGTCTATGCCAATGCCGACACGTCGGAAATGGCACCGGTCATCCTGGCGTTCCAGCGCCGCTATCCCGGCGTCACCGTCAGCTATTCCGACCTCGGATCGAACGAGATGTTCCGCCGCTTCTCGACCGAGGCGCGCAGCGGCCGGATGTCGGCCGACCTGGTCTGGTCGTCGGCGATGGACCAGCAGGTCAAGCTCATCAATGACGGCTTTGCCCAGGCCTATGCCAGCCCCGAAAAGCCCGCCCTGCCCGCCAACGCGGTGTGGAAGAATATGGGCTTTGGCGTCACCGCAGAGCCGATCGCCTATGCCTACAACAAGAAGGCGATTCCCAATCCGCCGCGCAGCCACGCCGCGCTGGAGGCGATGCTGCGCAAGGATCGCAAGCCCCTGACCGGCAAGGTCGCGACCTTCGATCCTGCCCGCTCGAACACCGGCTATCTCTATCTGACGCAGGATTATGCCATCACCCGCGACACCGGTTCGCTGGTGGAGGCGATGGCCGCGACCCGGCCGCAACTGCACATCACCACCGAACCGATGCTGCGCGGCGTGGCCGAAGGCAAATTCTCGATCGCCTATAATGTGATCGGCTCCTACGCGCAGGAACGCGCCCGCCGCGACCCGCGCATCGGCGTCGTCTTTCCCGAAGATTATACCATCGTGATGTCGCGCATCGCCTTCATCGCGCGCGAGGCGCGGCACCCTGCCGCCGCCAAGCTGTTCCTCGACTTCCTCCTCTCACGCGAAGGGCAATCGCTGCTCGCGCAACATAGCCTCTGGCCGGTGCGGACCGACATCAACGGCCGCCGCCTGCCCGCTGCCCAGGCTCGCTCGATCCGCGTCGGCCCGCAGCTTCTCGTCAATCTCGACCGCCTCACGCGCCAGCGCTTCCTGCGCGAATGGCAGGCGGCCCTTATTTCCGGAGCCCGATAAGCATGTCCCATCTGATGTTGCGCGGCGGTTGCGCCGCGCTGGCACTGATCGTCGCCACGCCCGCCCTCGCCCAGGCGCCCAGCGCCGATGACCTGGCCGCACTGGTGAAGGCCCAGGCGGCCGAGATCGCCGCGCTCAAGGCCCGGCTCGACAAGATCGAGGGGCAGCAGGCCGCCGCTCAGGCCGCGACGCCCCCCGCCGCTGCGCAGCCCGCGCCGCAAATGGCACAGCAGGACACGGCCCAGCCGCTGGTCATCGCCCCTTTCGCGCCGCAGATCGTGCCGCCCGGCCCGGCCGATATCGACGTGGCCCAGGCCCGCGCGGTCGCCGCCAATCCGTCCGGCGTCACCACCGAATGGGGCGCGGGCCTGCCCGTCTTCCGCTCGGCCGACGGCGTCTTCACCTACAAGCCGCGCGGCCGCATCCTGGTCGACGTCAGCTCGACCATGGGGTCGAAATATGGCGGCCGCAACACGACGACGACCGGCATGCGCGCGCTGCGCCTGGGTCTGGAAGGCGGCGTCGGCCCACATTTCTTCTACCAGTTCGAAAGCGATTTTTCGGAGAATGAGGTCGACATCGTCACCGCCTTCCTGGGCTATCGCAACAAGATCAGCAGCAAGGTCGATTATGACGTGCGCGCGGGGCACCTGTTCAACGACCGCGCCTTCGAAGGCAGTACCGGTTCGGACTCCACCCCCTTCCTGGAACGGGGCGTGGTGTCGACCGCCATCATCCCGCAGCGCGGCTTCTACGGCATCGGCATCATGGGCCGCATGTTCGGCCCCAACTGGCATGCCTCGCTCAGCGTGACCGGCGACCGCGTCGATGGCGAACAGGCCACCAATGACAGCCGCACCTTCAGCGGCCGTGCGCACTGGAACCCGATCAGGACCGATCGCTCTCTGCTCCATGTCGGCGGCTGGTTCTTCGACGAAGCCCTGTCGTCCGCCGCGACCACGCTGACCCGCAGCACCGTCATCGGCGGCCGCTTCAACGGCGCGGTCCGCGTCACCACCGGCGAACTGCTCGGCGGCCGCTCGACCACCGGCTATGGCGCGGAACTGGGCGGCTATGTCGGCGGCCTGTGGGTGATGGGTGAGGCCGGCCGCCGCATCGCACGGCTCGACGGCGGACGCCCCAGCTTCGAAAGCAAGGCCTGGAGCCTGTCGAGCGGCCTGTTCCTGACCGGCGAACTGCCGCCCTACAACCCGCGCCTCGGCAGCTTCGGCCAGCCCAATGTGCTCGATCCCGTACTGGACGGCGGCCTCGGCGCGATCGAGCTGACCGCCCGCTACGAAAATCTCGATTATACCGACCTGGTGCTGGGCGGCGACGGCTGGGCCGCGACGCTGGGCGTCAACTGGTATCTCAACAGCTTCACCCGGATCCAGCTCAACGGCATCCAGTGGCACACCAACAACCGCGCCGGCACCTACACGGGCGGCGATGACGGCCAGACCGTCAGCGCCCGTGTCGGCGTGACCTTCTGATCCTCCTTCCTCCAGCCCCCTCAAGGACGCAGCGATGAATCTTGCCCTGCTCGGCTTCCTGATGGTCGCCACCTTCATGACGCTGATCATGACCAAGCGGATGACGCCGCTGGTCGCGCTGATCGTCATCCCCTCGCTGTTCGGCGTGATCGCCGGTCAGGCCGCCGGCCTTGGCGACATGATGATCGACGGCATCAAGAATCTGGCGCCGACCGGCGTCATGCTGCTGTTCGCCATCCTCTTCTTCTCGACCATGACCGACACCGGCCTGTTCGACCCGCTGGTCGCCCGGCTGGTGAAGATCGTGCATGGCGATCCGCTGCTGATCCTGCTGGGCACGGTGGTGCTCTGCTCGGTCGTCAGCCTCGACGGCGACGGGTCGACCACCTACATCATCACCATCGCTGCGCTGCTCCCCCTCTACAAAAGGTTCGACATGAACCGGCTCTACCTCGTCTGCCTGCTGATGGTGACGAGCGGGATCATGAACCTGACCCCGTGGGGCGGGCCGACCGCCCGCGCCGCGAGCGCGCTGAAGCTGGACCCGGCCACCCTGTTCCTGCCGCTCATCCCCGGCATGATCGCCGGCCTCGCCTTCCTGCTCGGCCTCGCCTTCTGGTTCGGCATCAAGGAACGCCGGCGCCTGGGCAAGGTGCAGGCGCGCCAGTCGGTCGCCCCGTCGGATCTGGGCGTCTCGCAATATCCCGAAGCGCGCCGGCCGCATCTGCGCTGGTTCAACGGCCTGCTGGTGGTGGCGCTGCTCGTCCTGCTGGTGTGGGGCGTGCTGCCGCTCTCGGTGCTGATGATGATCGCCTTCGCCATCGCCATGATCGTCAACTATCCCGGCGTCGCCCAGCAGAAGGAACGGATCGCCGCCCATGCCGGCAATGTCCTGTCGGTCGTGTCGCTGATCTTCGCCGCCGGCATCTTCACCGGCATCCTGGGCGGTACCGGCATGGTGGAGGCGATGAGCAAGGAAGTCGTCGGCGTCATCCCGCCCGCGCTCGGCCCCTATATGGCGCCGATCACCGCCCTGCTCTCCATGCCCTTCACCTTCTTCATCTCCAACGATGCCTTCTATTTCGGCATGCTGCCGATCCTCGCCGAAGCCGGCGCTCATTATGGCGTCGAACCGATGGCGATCGCCCGCGCCTCGCTGATGGGCCAGCCGGTCCATCTGCTCAGCCCGCTGGTCCCCTCCACCTATCTGCTGGTCAGCCTGGCGGGCGTGGACCTGGCCGATCATCAGCGCTTCACCCTGTTGCCCGCCGCCGCGGTCGGCATCGTCATGACCCTGGTCGGCATGATCGCCCTGGCTTTCCCCTTTGTCGCCTAGGGGGGTGGACACACTTCTCCGCTTCCTGGCGGCGCTTGCCGTCGGGGCGGCCGGCGGCGCGCTTTTCTGGTCGATCCATGCGCCACTGCCCTGGGTGCTCGGATCGATGGCGGCCTGCGCGGTCGCCAGCGTCGCCGGTTTGCCGATTCAGGCCTCCGCCGCCACCCGCCGCCCGATGGCGGCGGTGATCGGCGTGGTGCTGGGCAGCAGCTTTGGCCCACACCTGTTGCCGCAGGCGCGCGACTGGATCATCCCGCTCGCCGCCCTGCCCTTCTTCCTCGCCACCGCCGCCCTGCTGTGCGTCACCTATTTCCGCAAGGTCGCGAAGTTCGATCCGGCCACCGCCTATTTCGCCGGCATGCCCGGCGGCATTGCCGAGATGGTGGTGATGGGGGCGGAGCGCGGCGCCGACGAGCGCGCCATCGGCCTGATCCATGGCGCGCGCATCTTCCTCGTCGTCTTCATCCTGCCCTTCCTGATCCGGCTCGACCATGCGCCGGTCGCGGCCAGCGCCATCACCCCGGTGACCGGCGATGTCGCCAGCTGGTCGCTGCTCTTCTGGGGGCTGGGCTGCGCGCTTCTGGGCCTGCTGATCGGCCGGCTGCTGCGCCTGCCCGCCTGGCATCTGGTCGGGCCGCTGGCGGTCAGCGCCGCCGTGCATATGAGCGGCCTCGCCGATTTCCGCATTCCCGGCTGGGCACTGGCCGCGGCACAGGTCGGCCTTGGCGCCACCATGGGCTGCCGCTTCGTTGGCCTGACGTTGAAGGAATTGCTGCGCATCCTGGCGCTGGCGGCGGGGTCGACGGCGATCCTGCTGGCTGTCACCTTTGCCTGGGCGGCGGGGATCGGCACGCTCGCAGGGGTCGATCCGGTGCTGCTGACGCTCGCTTATTCGCCGGGCGGTCTCGCCGAAATGAGCATGGTCGCGCTCAGCCTGGCGCTGGAGCCGGGCGTCGTCGTCATCCACCATCTGACCCGCGTCATCCTGGTGCTGATCGGCGCGCCGCTCGGCTTTGCCTCCATGGGAAGGAAGAACGGGGCCGACTGACCGGCCCCGCCATTCTCTTTATCAGAACAAGGTGATGAGGCCCGTGGCCGGGTCGATCGCGCCTTCATAGATCATCTTGCCGGCGACATAGAGGATCACGATCAGGCCGAAATAGGCGATCGCGCGATAGCGTTCGATCACGCGGGCCAGCAGGTTCGCCGCCACGCCCATCAGCGCCACCGACAGGACAAGGCCGATCACCAGGATGCCGGGATGCTCCCGCGCCGCGCCGGCGACCGCCAGCACATTGTCCAGGCTCATGCTGACGTCGGCGATCGCGACCGCCCAGGCGGCCTGGGCAAAGCCCTTGGGCGCTGCCTTGCCGGCAATATCCTCGGCATCTTCCGGTTCGCCATGTGCGCGCAGCTCGCGCCACATCTTCCAGCCGACCCAGACCAGCAACAGGCCGCCGGCAAAGACCAGGCCGACAAGCTGCATCAGCTGCGTCACCAGCAGGGCAAAGGCGATGCGCAGCAACAGCGCGGCGATCACGCCGATCGCGATCACCTTGCGCCGCGATGCAGGCGGCAGGCCGGCCGCCAGCGCGCCGACGACGATCGCATTGTCCGCCGCCAGCATGATGTCGATCAGCACCACCTGGCCAAAGGCGGCCAGCGCGGATGGAGAGCCGAGATTGGAAAAATCGGCGACTATGTGAGTCCAGATGTCGTTCATAAATCCTCTCGCCGTCCCGCAAGGCAACGACGTGAAGAACATCACCGCCGCAGCGAACAGCCTATTGGGTGTGAATTGGGCCGCCGCCGATTAGCGAAGCAGCCTGTCATCAACCTTTCAGCCGCGCTGTGCGGACATGGTGCGATGCCGCTGGCGCGGCTTGTTGAAGAAACGGATCGCCAGCCACCCCAGCAGCAGCGGCACCAGGCACAGGCCCAGCGCCATCATGGCGAAATGCTCCGCCTCGAAATCGAAATGGGTCAGCCGGCCGCCGGCCAGATAGCCGGGCAGCAGCAGCGCCGGCACCCACAACAGGGCGGACAGGATATTGGCGATCTGGAACGGGCCATGCGGCATCTTCACCACGCCCGCGACCACCGGCACGGTCGAACGGACCGGCCCCAGGAAGCGGCCGAGCAGCACCGAGATGAAGCCATAGCGGCGAAAGAAGAGCCGCGCCCGCGCAAAGGCCAGCCGGTGCCCGCGCAGCCAGCGATGGCGATAGATGGCCGGCCCGACCGACCGCCCCAGCGTATAGGATACCCAGTCGCCCAGGATCGCGCCGAACACGGCGCAGGCGAACACCGGCGCCGGATCGACCAGCCCCGCCCCGATCAGCCCGCCGACCGCGATCATGGTGGCGATCGCCGGCACGAACAGCCCGATCACCACCAGCGATTCGAAAAAGGCCAGCACGCCGATGATCGGCCCGCTCCACCAGCCATAGCGGGTAATCATGTCCAGGATGAGATCAGACAGGTCAGACATGCTCGATCAACGCACCAACAGGGAAGGAGTCGCAACCTAGGGCGATCCGATGAGCCTTTGGTTAACCGATGGACGAGCTGTTTCCTGTCTGCGGCCGGACGGATGCTGTCAATGATAGTTTCTCAACCGATCCCGCCATGGCTTTGCATTTCCTGACAAACGGCTAGAAACCAGTCGCTTGCCACGAAAGGGCCATGACATATGGAATATCGCACGCTCGGTCGCACCGACCTCTGGGTCAGCCTGATCTGCCTTGGCACCATGACCTGGGGATCGCAGAACAGCGAAGCCGAAGCGCACGCCCAGCTCGATTATGCGATCGGCCAGGGCGTCAATTTCATCGACACCGCCGAAATGTATCCGGTCACCCCGGTCAGCCGCGAGACCCAGGGCCTGACCGAAGCCTATATCGGCAGCTGGATCGCCGGGCGAAAGAAGCGCGACGACATCATCCTGGCGACCAAGGTGGCCGGCCCCGCCCGCGATCCCTCGCGCGGCATCCGCACCGCGGACCGGCTGGATCGCCGGAACATCGAACAGGCAATCGACGACAGCCTGCGCCGGTTGCAGACCGACTATATCGATCTCTACCAGGTCCACTGGCCCGACCGGCCCGTCCCCTCCTTCGGCGTGCGCGGCCTGTCCGCCCTGGCCGACCGGCCCGACACCGTGCCGATCGAGGAAACGCTCGATGCCCTTGCCGATCTGGTGAAGGCGGGCAAGATCCGCCATGTCGGCGTGTCGAACGAAACGCCCTGGGGCGTCAGCGAGTATCTGCGCCTGGCGCGGGACCAGGGCCTGCCCCGTATCGCGTCGATCCAGAACGCCTATAATCTGCTCAACCGCGTGTTCGAAATCGGCCTGTCCGAATTTGCCCTGCGTGAAGATGTCGGCCTGCTCGCCTATTCGCCGCTCGCCGGCGGCAATCTGACCGGCAAATATCTGGGCGGGGTGATCGCGCCCGGCACCCGCCGCGACGTCGCGCGCCAGTTCGTCCGCTACGATCTGCCCGGCCAGGCACCGGCCGCCGCCCGCTATGTCGCGATCGCCCATGCCCATGGCCTTGATCCCGCCCAGCTCGCGCTCGCCTATGTCAACAGCCGCCCGTTCGTCACTGCGACGATCATCGGCGCGACCTCGCTGGACCAGCTCAGGGCCGACATCGACAGCGTCAACCTGACGCTCAGCGCCGACGCCATCGCCGCGATCGAGGCGGTGCATCGCGACCTGCCCGACCCCTGCCCCTGACCGGGGCCGGCCGCCGCGCTACAGCGTCAGCCGGAACAGCGCGCCGCCCGACGGCGCGCTGTCGATCTCGATCGTGCCGTCATGCGCCAGCAGCACCTGCCGGCCAAGGCTCAGGCCGATCCCGCTGCCGGTCTTCTTGGTGGTGAAGAAGGGCAGGAAGATGTCGTGGCGCAGCGCCTCGGGCACGCCGGGGCCATTGTCCGCCACCTCGATCCGGGTGCGCCCGGCGCTGATCGCGGCGATGCTCAGCGACACTTCCGGCCGGTCGCGATGGCATTCGGCCGCATCCGCCGCATTGCGCAGCAGGTTGATGACCACCTGCGCCAACAGGTCGGGATCGGCATCGATGCGATGGTCGGCCGGGCTGACCCGCACATCCAGATGCACGCTCGCGCGATCGGCATCGGCCGCAAACAGCTTGGCCAGTTCATCGGCAAAGGGCCGCGCCGCGAACAACCGACGATCGACCAGCGGCGGGCGGGTGATGGTGCGATAGGTTTCGACGAAATGCATCACCCCGTCGGCGCGCCGGGCCAGCGTATCGACGGCGGCACGGGCATCGGCGATCAGCGGATCGCCGCCATCGTCCGCCTGCGCCATCAGGTCCGACGCGGTGCGGGCGAGCGATGTCACCGGCGTCATCGAATTCATGATCTCATGCGTCAGCACGCGGATAAGGTCGCTCTGCGCCGCCACCTCGACCGCGTTCAAAGCCTGCTGGATCACCTGCACCGCAATCACCCGCGTCGCCCCGCCCAGCCGGGTCAGGCTGGCGCAGCGGATCAGCACGCGCTGCGGCCCGATATCGGTCTCGATCAACATGGTCTGGCTGCGCCCCGGCTCCAGCGCGGTCAGCGTCGCGGCGAAATGGCCGCCATAGGGGGCATAATCGTCCGGCCGCACCCCGGCATGGCGGTTGAACAGCTTGCGCGCCGCCTTGTTCACCGGTTCGATCCGGCCATCGGGCGCGATCGTCAGCAGCGCGGCGGGCGCATCATCGGCCAGCGCCTCATAGAAGCGCGATGCCTCCTGCAAGCGGACCCGGTCGTCGCGCAGCTTGCGGATGCCGCGATCGAGCGCTGCGCCCAGCTGGTCGAAGCCGCTGTCCGACCCCGGCCGGGCAAAGCGCGCCTGCAGGTCGCCGAACTCGATCGCCTCGACGAAGCGGGCCAGTTCGAAATTGGCGCGGCGCACATGATGCCATAGCGCCATCGCACTGACCGCCGCGCCGATCGCGCACAGGATGCGCACGGCGCCCAGGTCCGGCGTCATCAACGCCCAGGCAAGCGCCGCCAGGCACGCCATCGCCATGATGAGCCGCAGCGCCAGGCCGATCGAGAAGCGTCGATCAAAGCCCATGTTTTTCCATGCGGCGATAGAGGGAGGCGCGGGTCAGGCCCAGTTCGGCGGCGGCGCTGGAGATATTATAGCCATGCTTCATCAACGCGGTCTCGACCAGCCGGCGCTCGACCCGTTCCAGATTCATGTCGTCGGGTGGTGGCGGCGCCTCCACCACGGCGGCCCGGTCGATCCGGACCGGCTCCGGACTGCCATGGCTGCGCAGCGGGATATCCTCGATGCCAAAGGGCGCGTCCCCGGCCAGGATCACCGCGCGCTCAATCGCATGGCGCAGCGCGCGGACATTGCCGGGCCAGTCATAGGCGACCAGCGCCGCCATCAGCTCGGGCGCGATCGGATGGACCGGCCGGGCATATTTACGGGCATAGAGCGCATGATAATGGGCGACCAGCGCGGGAATATCCTCGCGCCGCTCGCGCAGCGGCGGCAGCACTATCTCGACCGTATTCAGGCGGAACAGCAGATCCTGGCGGAACCGCCCCTCGTCCGCGATCTGCCCGGCGCTCAGGTTGGTCGCGGCGATCACCCTGATGTCCACCGGCACCGGCTTGTTGGCGCCCACCGGCGTCACCTTGCGCTGCTCCAGCGCGGTCAGCAGCTTGGGCTGCAGGTGCAGCGGCAGATTGCCGATCTCGTCCAGGAACAAGGTGCCGCCATCGGCCGCCTGCAACCGCCCGATCCGGTCGGCCCGCGCATCGGTGAAGGCGCCCTTCACATGCCCGAACAATTCGGAATCGATCACGCTTTCGGCCACCGCGCCCAGGTCGACCGGCAGCATGATCCGCTCGGCCCGGCGTGATCGGCGATGCAGTTCGCGCGCGACCAGTTCCTTGCCCGTGCCATTCTCGCCCAGGATCAGCACATTGGCGTCGGTCGGCGCGGCACGGTCGATCAGTTGCTGCACCCGCGCCATCGCCGGCGACGTGCCAAGCAGCGGCGTCTCCCCGGCCGGCGCCGCCGCGATCATCGCTACCTTGTCCTTCTGCGCCACCGCCTTGCGCGATGCGCGCAGCGCTGCGGCCGTGCGCACCGTCGCCAGCAGCCGCTCGTTCGACCAGGGCTTGGTCACGAAATCGGTGGCCCCGCGCTTCATCGCCTCGATCGCGACCTGCACCCCGGCATGGGCGGTAATCATCACGATCACCGCCTGCGGATCGCGCGCCAGGAAACGGCCCAGCCATTCGAACCCTTCCGCCGCATTGGTCGCCCCGCGCGAGAAATTGGCGTCGAGCAGGATTGCTTCGGGGGTCAGGCCGGCGGTCGCGGCAAAGGCGGATTCCGGGTCGCGAAAGGTCAGCACTTCGCCAAAGATCGCGCGCAGCAACAGGCGCGCGGCCAGCAATATGTCGTCATCATCATCGATGACGACGCACAGCTCGAATGGCTTCTCCTGTGTCATCCGCCCCTCTGTCATCCGTTCGCTCCCGTACAGCGCCTGTCCGGAACCGTGCAATCAATATCCGTGCCAGACCCGTCACGGCCCGGATCCCGTCCCGCACATGCCCGCAACAAGGCAACTGGCACGCCGCTTGCGAAGCATCGGGCAAAGGGCATGTGCCCCAAGTCCAGATGGAGACTGACAATGTATCGCCGGCCCGGCTCCTCGCTGTCAAAACCGCTTTCGATCCTGCTCGGCATCGCCGCCACCCTGCTGGTGATGGCCGCGCCGCAGGCCGCTTCCCGGCCATTCGGCTGCGAAGCGCCGCGCCAGATGGCGGCCGAGGCCGGGCATCTCCGCTGTCCCGCCCGCGCCGGCACCGGCTGCAAGCCCTTCCTCGCCTGATGTTCGCTATCGGACAAGCAATGTTCGGAATCGGACAGTGGAGCGACCGCGCATGAGCGTCGTCAGCATGCCGAGCGAAACGCCGCGGGCCGCCGCGCCTACCAGCGGCGGCGCGATGGACCGAGTGGTGGCGCGCAAGACCCTGCCGCTGCGCGCCAAGGTCGCACTGGGTGCCGCCGGCGCGATCGCGCTGATCGGCACCGCCTGGTATTATATGCCCAGCAGCAACAGCCAGACCCTGCCGGCCGACCGCATCGTCGTCTCCACCGTCAGCCAGGGCCGGTTCGACGATTTCCTGCCGCTGCGCGCCCGCGTCACTCCGCTCATCACCGTCTATCTCGACGCGATCGAGGGCGGCCGGGTCGAAGAGGTGCTGGTCGAGGATGGCGCCACCGTCCAGAAGGGCCAGCTGCTCGCCCGCCTGTCCAACGCCGAACTGCAACTGTCGGTCCTCGCCCGCCAGACCGAAGTGACGCAGCAGCTCAATTCCATGCGCAGCCAGGAACTGGCGCTGTCGCAGAACCGGCTCACCAACAACCGCGCCATGCTGGAGGCCGATCTCGACCTCAAGAAGGCGCAGCGCCAATATGAGCGGGAAGCGCCGCTGGCCGCGCGCGGTTTCGTCGCCGGCCGGACCTTTGCCGACACGCGCGACGACCTTGCCTATCAGCGCGACCGGCGGGCCGTCCTCGCCCATACCCAGCAGACCGACGAGCGGCTCCAGACCAGCCAGCTCGCCCAGTTGCGCGCCTCGGCCGAAACCCTCCAGTCCAGCCTCGGCGTCGCCCGCGCCAGCCTGGAGGCGCTCAACCTGCGCGCGCCGGTCGCCGGCACCGTCTCCGCCTTCTCGATCCAGGTCGGCCAGTCGATGGCGCGCGGCGAGCGACTGGGCCAGATCGACAGCCCCGGCCGCAACAAGCTGGTCGCCGGGATCGACGAATTCTATTTGCCCCGCGTCCAGCTCGGCCAGACCGCGATGGTCGACTGGAACGGCAAGAGCTACCGGATGAAGGTCGCGAAAATCTATCCGACCGTGCGCAACGGCCAGTTCGAGATCGACCTGCAATTCCTCGACGGCGAACCGCCCCAGATCCAGCGCGGCCAGACGCTCCAGGCCAAGCTGACCCTGGGCGATCCGGTGCGCGCGCGCCTGATCCCCAATGGCAGCTTCTACAATGACACCGGCGGCAGCTGGGTGTTCGTGGTGACGCCCGACGGCGGCGAGGCGGTGAAGCGCGCCGTGCGCCTCGGCCGGCGCAACGCCGACTATATCGAGATTCTCGACGGGCTGGAGCCCGGCGAGCAGGTGCTCACATCCCCCTATACCGGGTTTGCCGACAAGGATCGGCTGGTCCTCGAGAAGAAGTGAAAGGCAAAGACATGACCCAAGCGTTGCTCAGCCTGCGTGAACTCAGCCGCGTCTATCGCACCGACATGGTCGAAACCACCGCGCTCGACGCGATCGACCTCGACATCTTCCAGGGCGAATTTGTCGCGATCATGGGCCCGTCGGGCTGCGGCAAGTCGACCCTGCTGAACATGATCGGCATGCTCGACAGCCCGTCGAGCGGCTCCTACCGCTTTGGCGACACCGAGATTGCGGGCCTGCCCGAGCCCAGGCTGGCGGGCATCCGCAAGACGCATCTGGGCTTCATCTTCCAGAGCTTCAACCTGATCGACGAGCTGAGCGTGGCCGAGAATATCGAGCTGGCTTTGCTCTATCACGCCATGCCCGCCGCCGAGCGCAAGGCGAAGGTCGAGGCGGTGATGGACCGGGTCGGCATCGCCCATCGCGCCCGCCACCGGCCCAGCCAGCTGTCGGGCGGCCAGCAGCAGCGCGTTGCCGTCGCCCGCGCGCTGGTGTCCGAACCCCGCCTGATCCTGGCCGACGAACCGACCGGCAACCTCGACACCAGCCATGGCGAGGAAGTGATGAAGATGCTCCAGACGCTCAACGCCGAAGGATCGACCATCGTCATGGTCACCCATTCGCCCGCCCATGCCGATTATGCCAGCCGCGTCGTCCACATGCTGGACGGCCGCATCCTGCAGGAACGGCGCCGCGCCGCCTGATAGCCCAAGACGGAGAGACTTCCCATGTGGCGCAATTATCTGACGGTCGGCCTGCGGTCACTGCTCAAGAGCCGCACCTATGCGGCGATCAACATATTGGGGCTGGCGACCGGCATGGCGGCCTGCCTCATCATCCTGCTGTTCGTCCGCAATGAACTGACCTTCGACGCCTGGATGCCGCAGGCGGACCGGACCTTCCAGTTCCAGACCTATTATACCGATCCGCATGGCGGCCGCGAAAACAATCTCCAGATGGCGCCCTATGTCGCGCAGGCGGCGCTGCGGAAGGATTTCCCCCAGATCGCGGCGGCCGTCCATCTGCTGTCGGCCGGGCCGGTCGTGCTGCGCAACGGCGTCGCGACCGAAGTCGACGACATGAAATTCGTCGACGGCCCGGTGTTCGATGTGCTCGACCTGCCGCTGGTGAAGGGCGATCCGCGTACCGCGCTCGCAAAGCCCGGCGACATGGTGCTGACCGACAGCGAGGCGAAGCGCCGTTTCGGCAGCGAAGACCCGATGGGCCAGACGCTGACGCTCATCTCGCGCGGCATCTCGACCGACTATCGCGTCAATGGCGTGCTCAAGGATCTGCCCAAGGCCTCGCACCTCAAACTCACCATGCTCGCCCGCTATGATCCGCCCAGCTACTGGGCGCAGACGCCCGATTTCCTCAGCCAATATGGCTGGCAATCGGGCTGGATCTATGTCCGGCTGAAGCCCGGCGCCGACGTCAAGGCGATCAATGCGCAGCTGCCGCAATGGGAAAAGCGCAACATCCCCGACCAGTTTTTCGGCGGCCGTCGCTTCAACCAGGGCGACGACATGAACTTCGCCCTCGTCAATGTCCGCGACGTCCATCTCGGCCGGGCTCAGAACGGGTCGATGACGCCGGGCAATGATCGCGGCTCGATCATCACCTTTGCCATCGTCGCCCTGCTCATCCTGGGCATGGCCTGCGTCAATTTCGTCAATCTCGCCACCGCCCGCGCCAGCCAGCGCGCGCGGGAGGTTGCCCTGCGCAAGGTACTGGGCGCCAATCGCCGCCAGTTGGTGCTGCAATTCATCGGCGAATCCATCCTGGTCTCGGCGGTGGCGATGCTGGTCGCGCTGGCGCTGACCGAATTGCTGCTGCCGCTGGTCAGCCGCTTCCTCGACGCGGACCTCAGTCTCCATTATTTCGGCAGCGGCGGCCTCATCCTGCCGATCATCGGCCTGGTGCTGCTGGTCGGCGTGGCCGGCGGCGCCTATCCCGCCTTCTACCTGTCCCGCTTCCAGCCTGCCCGCGTGCTCAAGGCCAACAAGTCGGCGGCCGATGCGGAAGGATCGGGCCGGTTGCGCAGTGCGCTGGTCGTCGCCCAGTTCGCGGTGTCGATCGGCCTCATCATCTGCACGGCGGTGGTCTATGCCCAGACCCTCTACGCCCGCAATTCCGATCCCGGCTACAAGCGCGAGGGGCTGATCCAGATTTCGGGCATCAGCCGCCGCCAGCTCGATCCGGTGCTCGACACGATGGTGCGGGAAATCGAGAAGGTCGACGGCGTGACCTCGGTCGGCCGCACCAATATCGGCATCAGCACCACCAACAACACCAATAGCGGCATCCTCGTGCCCGGCCGTGAAGAGCCGATCAGCATGGGCATCTATCAGGTCGACACCAAATTCTTCGACACGATGGGCATCAAGCTGCTCGCCGGGCGGAGCTTCGACATCAACCGGCCGATCGACGACATCACCCGTCCCTTCCCGGAGGTTCCGGAGGCCGAGCGGGCCTTTGCCGCGCGCGGCGCCAATACCGTGGTCAACGAACTGGCGGTCAAGCGGCTGGGCTTTGCCTCACCGCAGGACGCGATCGGCAAGCAGGTGCGCGGCGGCCTGGTGCGCGACGAATTTGGCGGCAGCGTGCCCATCACCATCATCGGCGTCGTCCAGGATTCGCGCTTCCGCTCGATCCGCGACCCGATGGACCCGATCTTCTTCCTCTTCGATCGGGACAATCATAACGAAATGCTGATCCGCTATCATGGCAATCCGGCGACGGTGCTGGCGCGGATCGAAAGCGTGTGGAAGCGGCTCGCTCCCGAAGTGCCCTTCAGCGCCCGCTTCAGCGACGACATCGTGCGCGAAGTCTATCATGCCGAAGAAGCACGGGCCCAGGCCTTCGCCGCCTTCGCCCTGCTGGCGGTGATCGTCGGCTGCCTTGGCCTGTTCGGCCTGTCCGCCTTCACCGCGCAGCGCCGGACCAAGGAAATCGGCATCCGCAAGGTGCTGGGCGCCAGCACGGGCAAGATCGTGCAGCTGCTGGTCTGGCAGTTCACCCGCCCGGTGCTGATCGCCAACCTCATCGCCTGGCCGGTCGCCTGGTGGGTGATGCGCGACTGGCTCAACGGCTTTGACTCCCGCATCGCGCTGACGCCCCTGCCCTTCCTGCTGGCAGGCGGGCTGGCGCTGCTGATCGCGATCCTCACGATCGGCGCGCACAGCTTCCGCGTCGCGCGCACCAACCCGATCCACGCGCTGCGCTACGAATGACAGAAAACAGGCCGGCCATCCTGGTGGATGACCGGCCTGCCTGTTCGCGGGACTGGCCCGCGCTTATTTCACCTGGGCCAGCGCCGCATTCATCCGCTTGGCGGCGAAGGGCGGCAGCTTGACCGCCTTGGCCGCCGTCACATCGGCCGCTGTCGGCTTGCCCACCTGCACCAGCGCCACCATGCCCATCGAATAATGGGGCATGCATTTGATGCCATAGAGGCCCGGCTTGCTGACGGTCAGCACCGCCTCCTTGTTCATCGCCCCTTTCATCGGGGTCGCGCCGGCCGGCAACATGGTGGAAATGGTCTCGGCATTATGGCTGGGATCGGTCGGCTGGAAATGGATCACGTCGCCCGGCGCCGCCTTCACGAAGGACGGTTCGAACACCATCGCGCCATCGGCGCCCTTGTTCTTCATATGGACGGTGATGTCCTTGGCCGCGGCCGGCATCGCACTGGCCATGGCCAGGCCGCCGATGATCGCCAGCGCCGAACGATGAAGCATTTACTCTCTCCCGAAAATCAATGGTTTGAACTACCCCGTTAGCGTGCAACATGCCGCAAATCGGGCGCCGGACAATTGACCTTTGGTCCTATCGGCGCGCGGGTTGGACGGGCCTCAGGTCGCGGCCCAGATCGCGCCAGCCGTCGGTCCCCTCGGCCAGCCACCAGATGTTGCGATAGCCCATCGCCCGCAGCCGTCGCGCCGCATTCCAGCCCATCCAGCAATCCGCCCGGCAGAAGGTGACGATCATCCGGTCCCGCTTTCCCCCGGTCAGCCGCGCGACGCCGCGCGCGAACCAGTCGGCGATATCCGGCATCGGCGCGCCCCGCCCGCTTTCGGGAAACCAGTGGGCACCGGGAATGCTCTCATGCGGCTGCGCCAGTTGCCAGCGTCCGTCCGCCGCGCGATGGCCGCCCTCGGCCGGCAGCACGTCAATCAGGATCATGTCGACATCCGGCCGCAGCCCGGCGATCGCGGCCGGCGCGATCCTGCCTACCCCCTCGGGCGAGCGATGCACCGGCCCACGATAATGGGCAATGCGATACCCCTCTGCGTCGAACAGGCCAGCCTCCTGCGCCCGCGCCTGCGTCACGCCAGGCACCAGCAGCAGCACCGCCATCAGCCCGATCCTCGCCCGCATCCCCATCCCTTCCAGGCTCCACGACCCAAGGTGCAATGGTAGCCGGTTTTTCCCGGCGCTAGGCATGGACTTTGGGAGAAGAGGATGAACAGGCGCAAGACCCTGACAGCCATGGCCATGTCCTGCCTGCTGGCAGCCGGCAGCATCGCGCCTGCCCGCGCGCCCTATCCCGCCGATCCGCTGCATTCGCCGATGTGGACCGCCCATGCGCAGACCATCTTCGGCGACGATCCGGTCAGCTTCGATCCGCGCGTGAAGGTCAGCTATCCCGAAATCGCGGAAAACCAGCGCAGCTTCCCGGTCGCGCTCGACGCGCGCGGCCTCGGTCCGGGCCTCGGTCCGGTCAGGCGCATGCTGATCCTGGCCGATCTCAATCCCATCCCGATCGCCATCGATTATCGGCCCGACGGCGCCGAACCTTATGTCGCCACCCGCATCAAGCTCGACCAACGCACCCCGGTGCGCGGCGCGGTGCAACTGGCGGACGGCCAATGGCTGGTCAGCGGCGGCTGGGTCGATGCGGCGGGCGGCGGCTGCTCGGCCCCGCCGGTCAGCCGGGTGAAGGGCGACTGGGCCCAGCATCTGGGCGAAATGCGGGGCGAAGCCTGGCCGATGGCCGACGGCGCCAGCCGGCTGCGCGTCACCTTCCGCCATCCGATGGACACCGGCTTCGTCGCCAATATCCCGACCTATCATATCGAACAGATGCGCGTGACCGGCCCTGACGGCCAACTGCTCGGTCAGATGGAGATATGGGCCGCCGTCGCCGAAGACCCCGCCATCACGCTGATGCCCCGCGCCCATCCCGGCGACACGCTCTCCATCGCCGCGCGCGACACCAATGGCCGCGCCTATCTCGCCAAGGTGACGGTCGCCCGCCAGTCGCCCCTGCCCACTGCCACCGGCGCGACCGGCCGATGATGCTCAACCGCCGACAGGCGCTGGCCGGCATGACCGGCGCCCTCCCGCTGCTGACCGGGGCCGCACCGGACGATTATCGCATCGATCCGCAGCCGGTCGCCGATGGCCTCTGGATGATCCATGGCGCCGACGAACCGATGCTGTTCGCCAATGGCGGCGCGATCGCCAATATCGCGATCATCGCCACCCCGGCCGGCACGCTGCTGGTCGATGCCGGCCCGTCGATCCGCTATGGCCACATGCTCAGGAAAGTGGCGGAGACGCTGACCGGCCAGCCGGTCGTGCGGGTCTATGTCACCCATCTCCATCCCGACCATGGCATGGGCATCGCCGCCTTCGATCCCGCCATCGTCGCCGCCCTGCCCGGCACGATCGCCGACATGGAACGGGACGGGCGCGGTTTTTCCGATGCGCTCTATCGCCTGCTGGGCGACTGGATGCGCGGCACCGACCTCGCCCTGCCGGGCCGGCGGATCGACCAGCCGGCGGAGGATTTCGGCGGCCGCCGCCTGCAACTGCTGCCGCTCGCCGGCCACAGCAATGCCGATCTCGCCTTGTTGGACGAACGCACCGGCACGCTGATCGGCGGCGACCTGCTCTTCCTCGACCGCGCGCCCAGCACGCCGACCGCAAACCTTGGCCGCTGGCGCGAGAGCCTGGATGCGCTCGCCAGATTACCGCACAAGGCGGCGATCCCCGGCCATGGCCCGTTCGATCCCGGCGGCACCCGCGCCATCGCCCAGACCCGCGACTGGCTCGACTGGCTCGACACGACGCTGCGCACCGCCGTGCAGTCCGGCCTCGACATGGTGGAGGCCGGCACTCTCCCCATCCCCGACCGCTTCGCCACCATCGCCGCCGCCCGCTACGAGCTGCAACGCAGCGTCGCCCATCTCTATCCCGCGCTGGAGGCGGAACTGCTGCCCAGGGTGGATCTGCCGGAGGGATGATCGCCGGCGATTTTCAATGGGATTCCAGCCCGTCCATGATGCCCTGCAGCACCGCTGCCGACGCCTGCAGCGCCGCCCGCTCCTCCGCATCCAGGTCCGGCGCCAGCACCCGGCTCACCCCCAGCGCCCCGATCACGCAGGGCAGGCTCAGATAGACGCCCGCCACCCCGCATTCGCCATGGGCCAGGGTCGACACCGGCAGCACCACCTGCTCGTCGCGCCGCACCGCCTCGCACAGCCGCACGATCGCCGTCGCCACGCCATAGCTTGTATGACCCTTGCCATAGTTGATCGCATAGCCCGCCCGCATCGTCTCATGCGCCAGTTCCGCCCGGTCCAGCACAGCGCCGCCGCGAAACTGGTCCAGCGTCACCCCGCCGATCCGCACGCCCGAAAAGACCGCCACCTCGCTGTCGCCATGCTCGCCCAGCACCTGTCCCTCGACCGACACCGGCGCCACCCCCAGCCGGTCGGCCAGCCGCCGGCGGAAGCGCGCACTGTCGAGCAGCGTCCCGGTGCCAATCACCTGCCCCACCGGCAGGCCCGACGCGCGCTGCGCCACCTGCGCCATCGCATCGACCGGGTTGGACGCGACGATCATCACCCCGCCAAAGCCCGCCTCCACCACCCGCCGCGCACAGTCCGCCACGATGGCGGCGCTGCGTCCGGCCACCGACAGCCGGCTTTCCTCGCCATGGGTGGTCGCGCCCGCCGTGATGACCACGATCGCCGCATCGCCCGCATCCCGATAATCGCCGCGCAGGACATGGGCCGGCCGCGCCAGCGCATTGGCGTCGGCAATGTCCAGCGCCTCGGCCTGTGCGCGCGGCCCGTCCGCATCGATCAGCAATATCTGCGTGAACAGCCCGCGCAGCATCATCGCATAGGCGGCCGTGGCACCGACATGGCCGGTCCCGATGATCGCAACCTTGTCGAACCGTACCGCCATGCCTTGTCGCCTTTCGCTATTGCCCGACCGCCTCCGCCCGCGCCACCAGCGCCCGCGCCTCGTCGACATGCATCGCCTCGATCATCCGCCCCTCGAAGCGCTCGGCCCCGCCGGTCGCCGCCTCGATCAGCCGGCGCGCATCCGCCACCGCCTGCGCGTTCGGGCCGAACGCCTGGTTCGCCACCGGCACCTGTCCGGGGTGGATCAGCGTCTTGCCGTCAAAGCCGAAGCCATGGCCCTCGGCGCATTCCGCCTCCAGCCCCGCTTCATCATCCAGCCGGTTGAACACACCGTCGAACACCGCGATCCCCGCAGCGCGCGCCGCCAGCACCACGCTCTGCAGCACATGGGCCAGCCCCGCCCGCCCGGCCGAGGGCGGAATGGCCAGATCCTTGCGCAGGTCATTGGTGCCCACGAACAGCGCCGCGCAACCCTCGCCCGCCGCGATTCCCGGCGCCGCCAGCACGCCCTTCGCGCTCTCGATCATCGCGATCACCGGCTTCTGCGCGACGGAATAGACATCCTTCACCTGCTTGGCATTCTCGACCTTGGGCAGCACCACATAGTCGGCCGCGGTGCGCTTCAATGCCACCATCTCTGGCCCGTGCGACGGCATCCCCTCGACATTGATCCGCACCGCCATCAGCCGCCCGCCAAAGCCCTCGCCCACGGCCTCCACCGCCGCGTCCAGCGCCGCCGCCTTGTCCGCGTCGGGCACCGCATCCTCCAGGTCCAGGATCACCATGTCGCACGCCAGCGTGCGCGCCTTGGCCACCGCGCGCGGATTGGACGCGGGCAGGAACAGCAGGGATCGGGCGTGGCGCAACTGCATCTTATGTCTCTCCATCACTTTGCCTTTTCCCGTTAACGAATAGCCGCCATAGTGCGCTCCCACATTGGGGAGGACATATGGTGACGACCTTCGCACTCACGGTCACGTTTCTGGTGCTCTTCTACCTGGCGGTCAGCGTCAAGGTGGTGCGGCAGGGCTATCAATATACGATCGAGCGTTTCGGCCGCTTTACCGAGGTGGCGAAGCCCGGCCTCAATTTCTACCCCGCCTTCTTCTACGCCGTCGGCCGCAAGATCAACATGATGGAGCAGGTCGTCGACATTCCGGGGCAGGAAATCATCACCAAGGACAATGCCATGGTGTCGGTCGACGGCGTGGTCTTCTTCCAGGTGCTCGACGCCGCCAAGGCCGCCTATGAAGTGTCCGAACTCTATGTCGCCATCATGCAGCTCGCCACCACCAATTTGCGCACCGTGATGGGCTCGATGGACCTCGACGAAACCCTGTCGAAGCGCGACGAGATCAACGCCCGCCTCCTCTCGGTGGTCGATCACGCCACCAACGCCTGGGGCATCAAGATCACCCGCGTCGAACTCAAGGACATCCGCCCGCCCGCCGACATCGTCAACGCCATGGGGCGCCAGATGAAGGCGGAGCGCGAGAAGCGCGCCAACATCCTGGAGGCGGAGGGCCTGAAAAGCAGCGAGATCCTGCGCGCCGAAGGCCAGAAACAGTCGCAGATCCTGGAAGCCGAAGGCCGCCGCGAAGCCGCCTTCCGCGATGCCGAAGCGCGCGAGCGCGAGGCGGAAGCCGAAGCCAAGGCGACCCAGATGGTGTCGGACGCGATCGCGGCCGGCAATCCGCAGGCGCTCAATTACTTCATCGCCCAGAAATATACCGACGCGGTGCAACAATTCGCCACCTCGCCCAATGCCAAGACCATTCTCTTCCCGGTCGAGGCGACCCAGCTCATCGGCACGCTCGGCGGCATCGGCCAGCTCGCCAAGGAAGCGCTGGCCGACACCCCCACCCCGCCAACGCCACCCGCCGCGTCCCGCCGGGGCCCGTTCGGCCAGACCCAGGGCTGAGGGCGAGAGCGATGGCGCCGCTGCGCAACCGGTCCTCCCTGAGCAATCGAGCCCCCCACCTTCCGTTCGCTTCGAGCGAAGTCGAGAAGCCGACAACGCAACGCATCCTCCTAAAACCGTTCGCCCTGAGCCTGTCGAAGCCTGTCCTGAGCGCCTGCCGCAGGCAGGCAGTCGAAGGGGGGCTCTCTTTTTCTAAAGGAAAAGGGCTTCGACAAGCGCAGCCCGAACGGACGAAAGCTGGCCCCACCCACCCACGTCATTCCCGCGAAAGCGGGAACCCATCTCCCACACTTTCCGCTATCCGCGACGCCAGAGCAATTGCGCCCTGCCGCCGCCGAAACGACACAAAAACACCCCACCCCACCAACCACAGGACCACCCCATGACCGACTGGCTCACCCTGCTGCAGGATCATTGGGCCTGGCTGGTCTTCGCCGCACTGCTGGCCATTGCGGAAGTGCTGATCCCCGGCGTCTTCCTGATCTGGATCGCGATCGCCGCCGCCATCACCGGCCTCGCCGCGCTGGCGCTGCCGATCGGCATCCCGCTCCAGCTGCTGATCTTCGCCGCGCTCTCGGTCATCTCGGTCTGGGCCGGGCGGCGCTGGTATGTGGACAATCCGGTGCCCTCGACCGACCCCAATCTCAACGACCGCACCGCCCGCCTGATCGGCGAACTGGTGACCGTCGTGGAGCCGATCCGCGGCGGCGAAGGCCGGGTCAAGGTCGGCGACAGCGTCTGGACCGCCCGCGGCCCGGACAGCGAAGCGGGCGCGCGGGTGCGCGTGACGGGCGCAGAAGGCGCGGTGCTGTGGGTGGAGGGGATTTAGGGCGCGACGACCGGCTGGCTCCCATCCCAGTCATTACGACCAGTCCGGCGAATGCCCGAAAGCAGACAGTGCTATTGGTCGATTTGGCCGGCGGTGTTCGGGCATTGCAGTCATACCCATGTAAACCGTTGAACGCCGGCTTCCAACACGAGCCGCGTTCGCGCCTTACATGTTTATCTATTTCAATTCTGCTCGCGCTATGCCGCAATCCAATTTACGAGCGGAACGACGATGAACCTACGTGCGTGGGTTGGGTTAACAAAGTGAGGCGAAGTTGCAACGGCTGGCTGCAGAAATTGACGGAATCGTATTCGGCTACACATCCCGCAACGATCGGACTTACAAGTCGATGAACTATCATCGTAATAAAATAAAAGCCGGGAAGACGCTATGGTCTAAGACAGTGAGCGTTTCAGAGGAAGCCGATTTTTTCGATACGAGTGATTATAAAATCTGGAAATGCGACCAAGAAAACTATTGGTGGATTTCCCAGAACGCTTCTCGCGTCGTCGGCAACTTTGGCGAGCGGGTCGCATTCTTTCCTCACTGCGGCAATCACCCAGGGCCGTGGCACGGCTACCCAGTATCTCCTTCCAATGACGAGCATTATGAAATCCCAGAGGAGGTCGTTTCGACGTGGGAAGCCGGCGATAAACCGCGGATTGACGACCTGGTCGCTGGCCGCATCCGGAAGGGCAAAATATGAGGCAGAAGACGCTCAGTCTGCACGGATCATTCGTTGAGTGCTATCTTTATTTTGATTTTGCGTGGCTGATCTCGAAAGATGGTCTAATTCGCGCGTTTGATATTCAAGAGTTCTGCAACAAGCGACTTAATGGTAGCGGCGCCGCCGCAGGCAAACTGTTCGCCGATAACCGCAGAATTGTTCCTGGCAGGCCGGATCAGGAGATTGATCGCCTATTGCAAACCGATGCCACAATCGATGTCAGCGAAGATGACGTCGAGCGGTTCTCGTACACCTTTGGCAGCAGGATAGATTTCAAATCGGTCTTGGATTTTCGTTTTTACTATGGACGTGCTTACTTCAGCACTGAAAAAAGTATTTATCAGTTTAAGGCGCTCGATCGCGATAATCTCGATTTCGGCGGTCTCGGGCGCACTGCCAAAACTCCACTTAATCAGCGACGGGTGTCGGATTTGGCCTCTCGACAATTTCGATGCCGTTATGGTGCAGTCAGCGCCGCGTGCGGAAAAAACGGCGGACTAATCGCGTTTGGGACGAACACCGAGGAAAGCGAGTGGGAAATCTCGTTCCAGGAGTTTGCTTCGCAGTCGTATGGGATCGAGTTGAACACCGATGCCATTTCAAACCTGCGGACGCCTACTCAAGTGGAATTCTACCACGCAGAATCCGGACGTACTGCTTTGTCCGTGCAAAATAAACTTGAGGCTGAAGAAAGCGGACGGCAGGAAGTCGAGCTAATGACGGTCGGCGGGCTGGACTACCAAGAGCAATCGGCGCAATTCAGAGAGCTCATCGAACATGCCGGATCGTCCGCGAAGCGGATGTTTCTGTTCAAGAGCACTATCTGGGTAGAGTTCCACGACGGCACCATCAAGCGTTTGGCCGCAACTGATCGAAATCAAATTACCGAAAATCCTCGAGAGCTTGGAAGTTTCGCTGCGCCGGGACGCGTCCTGTCAACCGATAACACAGAGATGGGCGTGGTCGTTGAAAGCGACGATCGTGTTTTCCTCCGCCGACCGAAACTATGGGTCACCTTAGTGAATGACCAAGTGCATTCGGTGCGTGGCTACATGAACTCAAAGCGTTATCGAAATATCGTCACCGCCGTCAGGCGCGAAAGCGTCGAGTTGATTGCGCTAGTTCCATGAGGTCGGCCGCCTTTCAATGGAAGCTCGCGAAGCGCCGGCAATCGGATCACCTCGCGTCAAAGAAGGTCGGTCGCGGCTTGAGCGCTGCACTCCGAAGCTGCTCCCGCCGACATTTGAACGCGGCCTGTGGCTTTCGGCCGAGCAAGCCAACGACCGATTTCGGCATAAAGAGACGTTCGCGCTTAACCCAGGGATGGGGCTGGTCGGAAGCTGTAGCGAACCAACATCCAACGGATGCGGCAGCTTTAGCGATTTGATCACCTGGAACCTGCCAGTCCGGAAACGGCCATTCGCGCCCATCCCTGTCCTACACCTCCACCCGCATGATAGCCTCGCCGGCATGACCGACATGCCCCTTCTCCATTTCACCTCCGTCCCGATGCTGCGCCGGCGCGCGTCGGGCTGGTCGCCGGCCGCGCAGCGGGCCTTTATCGACATGCTGGCGCGCTGTGGCGTGGTGGCGCAGGCGGCGCGCAGCGTCGGCTGCTCGCCGCGCTCGGCCTATCAGCTGCGGCAGAAACAGGGGGCGGAGAGTTTTGCCGCCGCCTGGGACTGGGCGCTGGAGATGGGGCTGGACGCCGCCCGTGCCCAGGCGATCGCGCTGGCCCGCTGCGCGCAGGTCCGCCCCATCGTCCGGCGCGGCGTGGTGGTCGGCCATCGCCGCGCGCCCGACAATCGGGTGATGCTGGCGGCGATGCGCACCATCTGTGCCGAGCGCAGCGGCGCCCGCGCCGCCATGCCCCATCGCCAGCGCATCGCCCTGCGCGATCTGGTCGCGGAACTCTCGATCAGCGCGCCGGAGATCGACCTTGGCTGCATCGCCCGATTATTATGATCTGTCGCGGGTAGGAAATAAGATGTCGAAATGTGCGGGAAATATGCGAAGTTAAGAGGGCGATTTCCAACCCGGCGCCCCGCCGGATGACTCGGAAATCGCGCCAGCCGCGTGATTTCCTACGGAGACCCAATCCTCATGACGACCTCCCGCCGCGATTTTCTCGTCGCCGGCTCCTCCGCCCTTGCCCTGTCCGCCCTCCCCGCCCGCACCCTGGCGCAGGCAACGACAGCCGACGCCCGCGCCGAAGCCCTGCTCGCCGGCATGGCCGAGGCGATGCTGGCCGATGCGCCCGAAACCGCGAGCGGCCTTGGCCTCGACACCGGCGCCCGCGCCCCGCTCAAAGCGCGCCTGGGCGACAAGAGCCCGGCCGGCCAGGCCCGGATCGCCGCCCATGTGAAGGATCGCCTGACCCAGCTGCGCGCCGTCGATCTCGACGCCCTGTCCCCCGCCACCCGCACCGATGTGGAGGTGGTGCGCGCCGCCCATGAACTGGCCGATGCCGGCTTCGCCTTCCCCTTTGGCGACATGGCGATGATGAACAGCAACTGGTCCTATCGCAACGCGCCCTATGCCGTCGCCCAGAATACCGGCGCCTTCATCGAGACGCCCGACTTCCTCGACGCCAATCATGGCATCGCCACCCCGGCCGACGCCGACGCCTATCTCGAACGCCTGACCCAATATGCCGCCAATCTCGACGGCGAGACCGAGCGGTTGAAGCATGACGCCGGCGTCGGCGTCGTCGCCCCCGCCTTCCTGCTCGACAAGACGCTGGGCCAGATGAAGGCGGTGCAGGGCCAGCCGATCGACCAGTGGGTGCCGGTCGCCTCGATCGCGCGCCGCACCCGCGACATGCAGGGCGATTATGCCGCCAAGGCGGAACAGATCACCCGCACCGCCATCGCCCCCGCCCTCGCCCGCCAGGCCGCCGAACTCACCCGCCAGCGTGGCCTTGCCACCATGGATGCGGGCGTGTGGAAACTGCCGCAGGGCGAGGCTTATTATGCCTGGGCGCTGCAGGCCGGCACCACCACCATGTCGCCCAACGAAGTCCATGCGCTGGGCCAGGAACAGCTCAAAGCCCTCCAGTCGGAAATGGACCGGCTCTTGAAATCCCTCGGCATGACCAAGGGGACCGTGGGCGAGCGGATGACGGCGATGGGCAAGGATCCGCGCTATATCTTCCCCAATGACGACAAGGGGCGCCAGCAGATCCTCTCCTATATCGACGGGCGCCTGGCCGATATCCGCACCCGCCTGCCCCGCGCCTTCGCGACCCTGGTGCCGGCCAGGCTGGTGGTGAAGCGGGTGCCGGTGGAGATCGAGGCCGGCGCGCCGGGCGCCTATGCCGGCGCGGGCACGATCGACGGCAGCGTGCCGGGCAATTATTATATCAACCTGCGCGATACCAGCATCTGGCCGCGCTATTCGCTGCCGACGCTTTGCTATCATGAGGGGATTCCGGGCCATATCTGGCAGGGCGAATATACCTACAAGCTGCCGCTGATCCGCTCCATGCTCGCCTTCAACGCCTATTCGGAGGGCTGGGCGCTCTATGCCGAGCAGCTGGGCGACGAGTTGGGCGCTTATGACGGCGATGTCGCCGGGCGGCTGGGCTATCTCCAGTCGATCGCCTATCGCTGTTGCCGCCTGGTGGTCGACACCGGCCTTCATGCCAAGCGCTGGACGCGGACCCAAGCGATCCACTGGTTCGCCACCACCAACGGCTCCACGGTCGAGGATGTGCAGGGCGAGGTCGACCGTTACTGCGCCTGGCCGGGCCAGGCCTGCGGCTACAAGGTCGGCCATGGCGAAATCGTCCGCCTGCGGGCACAGGCGCAACAGGCGCTGGGCGACAAGTTCGACTTCCGCCTGTTCAACGACGCCGTGGTCAAGGGCGGCGGCGTGCCGATGACGGTGCTGGCGAAAAATGTCGACGCCTATGTCGCCCAGAGGAAGGGGGCGTAACAGCCGGCAATAATCTGTCCCCCCTCCCGCAGGCGGGAGGGGGTTAGGGGGTGGGCCTGCGCAACGTCGAACCTGCCCACCCCGCTGCGACTAAATTCGCTACGCTCATTAAGTCTCGCCGCCCCTCCCGTTTACGAGAGGGGGACAGGACAACAAAAAAAGGCCGGAGGATCGCTCCCCCGGCCCTTCTCTATTCTCGCTGCCGCAGCCCTTAGCCTACAAAGGCGCGCTCGATCACGAACTGGCCCGGCGCCGCGTTGGAGCCTTCGGTGAAGCCCTGCTCCTCGAAATAGGCCGCGAACTGCTTGATCATTTCCATGCTGCCGCACATCATGATCCGGTCGGTCTCGGGGTCGAACTTGGCCGCGCCGGGAATCCCCTCGAACAGCTTGCCGCTCTCGACCAGCTTGTCGATGCGCTCATTGTTGGGGAACTCCTCCCGCGTCACGGTCGGCACATAATGGAACTGGCCGGCGGCCTGCTCCGACACCAGCGGATCTTCGGCCCACTTGCCTTCCATCTCGTCGCGGAAGGCCAGGTCGCTCACCCGGCGCACCGAATGCACCACCACGACCTGCTCGTAGAATTCATAGACATCCGGGTCGCGCGGCAGGCTGAGGAACGGCGCCAGGCCGGTGCCGGTCGACAGCATGAACAGCCGCTTGCCCGGCAGCAGCGCGTCGGTCACCAGCGTGCCGGTCGGCTTGCGGCCGAGATAGATCTGGTCGCCCGGCTCGATCTTCTGCAGCTTGCTGGTCAGCGGACCGTCCTGCACCTTGATCGACAGGAATTCGATTTCCTCGTCCCAGGCGGGGCTGGCGATCGAGTAAGCGCGCAGCAACGGCTTGCCGTTATCGCCCTTCAGGCCGATCATGATGAACTCGCCCGAACGGAAGCGGAAGCTTGCCGGGCGGGTGATGCGGAAGCTGAACAGATGCTCGTTCCAGTGCTTCACCGACAGCACGGTTTCCACGGAAAGCGCGCCGGTGGGTTCCAGAACCGGCTTTTCGATCGTCACGTCGGTCAAGACCTTATCCTTGCATTTCGTCGGCGCCGCCATGATCGGGCGGCGCTAGTTGCGGATCATTCGCAATAATGGCGTAGTCCGCAAATGGCCCCACCGCATCGCGAAGGCAAGGCCAAAAAAACTTGGGGGCGGCCAAGGGCCGGCTTTTGCCGGCCCGCCCCCGCGTTACGTCAGCCGAACAGCCCCTTGGCCAGGCCACTCAGCTCATTGAGCGGATTGCCGTCGCCATCGCGGTCCAGGAAGCCGCCCAACTGGCCCAATATCGCCTCCGGCCCGCCAAACTGGCCCAGCAACTGCTGCAGCGCATCCGCCGACACGCCATGCTCGGCCGCCGTCTCGGCCAGTGCCGACACGCTGGTCTCGCCGCTGCCGATCTTGGCGCCGATCTCGTTCAGCAGGCCCTGCATCTGCTCCGGCTCCAGCCCGACCTTCTGCGCGATCGCTTCCAGCCCGCCCAGATTGCCCATCAGATTGTCGAACATGCCCATGCTAATCTCCGCTGCCATGATAGGCGGACAGCATAGCACCGCCGCGCGCCCCGCCAAAAGCAAAAGAGCCGGAGCGTTCCCGCCCCGGCCCCTTCACTACATTGCTGCGTCCGATCAGGCGCCCATTCAGGCCGCCGTCAGCGCCGCGCTGCGCACACCATCGTCGACATGCTCCTCGAACTGGGCGAAATTGTCGACAAAGGCCTTCACCAGCGTCGCCGCCGTCGCGTCATAGCCGTCCTTGTCCGCCCACATAGCGCGCGGGTCGAGGATCTGGCTGTCGACGCCATTCACCGCCACCGGCACCTCGAACCCGAAATTGGGATCGGTGCGGAATTCGGCGCTGTTCAGGCTGCCGTCGAGCGCCGCGTTGAGCAGCGCGCGCGTTACCTTGATCGGCATGCGCTTGATCCCCGGCATGGTCGCCTTGCCACCGGCCCAGCCGGTGTTGACCAGCCAGCAGGTGACGCCGCCCTTGTTGATCCGCTCTTTCAGCAGATTGCCATAGACGCTGGGGTGGCGCGGCATGAACGGCGCGCCGAAGCAGGTCGAGAAGGTCGCTGTCGGCTCGGTCACGCCGATCTCGGTGCCCGCGACGCGCGCGGTGTAACCGGACAGGAAGTGATACATCGCCTGCTCCGGAGTCAGCCGCGCGATCGGCGGGAGAACGCCGTAAGCGTCGGCTGTCAGGAAGATGATGTTCTTGGGCACCGGCCCCAGATTCTTCTCCGACGTGTTCGGGATGAAGTCGATCGGGTAGGAACCGCGGCTATTCTCCGCCAGCGAGTTGTCGTCCAGGTCGATCTCGCGACTTTCCTCGTCGATCACGACATTTTCCAGCACCGTGCCGAACCGCTTGGTGGTGGCGAAGATCTCCGGCTCGGCCTCGGCCGACAGGTTGATCATCTTGGCATAGCAGCCGCCCTCGAAATTGAAGACCGCCTGATCCGACCAGCCATGCTCGTCATCGCCGATCAGGGTGCGGCTGGCGTCCGCCGACAGCGTCGTCTTGCCGGTGCCGCTCAGGCCGAAGAAGACGGCCGTGTCGCCATTCGGGCCGATATTGGCCGAACAGTGCATCGGCATCACGCCCTTGGTCGGCAGCAGATAATTGAGGATGCCGAACACCGACTTCTTCATCTCGCCGGCATAGCGGGTGCCGCCGATCAGGATCAGCTTCTCGGTGAAGTTGACCGCGATCACCGTCTCGCTGCGGCAGCCATGGCGTGCCGGATCGGCGACGAAGGTCGGCAGGTCGATGATGGTATATTCGGGTGCGAAGTCGGCCAGCGACGCCGCCTCGGGCCGCACCAGCAGGGTGCGGATGAACAGGTTATGCCAGGCAAACTCGTTGATGACGCGCACATTGACCCGATATTCGGGCTGCGACCCGCCATAGAGGTCGGCGACATAGAGCTTGTCCTTCTCGCCAAGCGCCTTGAAGAAATCCTCCTTCAGCGCGGCGAAGTGCGCCGGCGTCATCGGCACATTGGTCTTGCCCCACCAGACGGTGTCCTGCGTCTCGGCATCCTGGACGATGAACTTGTCGCTGGCGCTGCGGCCGGTATGCTTGCCGGTCTTGACGACCAGCGGGCCGTCCTTGGCCAAAATGCCCTCGCCATTGGCAAGCGCGGCCTCGACCAGCGGCGCGGTGCCGAGGTTCCAAAACTGGGTGGCATGGGTGGAGATGCCCTGGTCGACCAGGGTGATTGAGGATTTGGCCTGCACGCCTTAGCTCCTGATGTAAAAAGTCCCTTAGTCGCTTGTCTTTTTATGCGACCGGCCCGTCCGGGAGCGCCGCGATCCTTGTCGCGCGGACATCCTCCCCTTCAAGCCATACCGGCATAGGGCTTTGCGCTACGGCCGTCAAATAGGGGCGAACCACAGCCCGTCCCGAAAAACGACGCACGGGTCGCAGCAACAATTGCAACGCCCCTTCCTTGCAGGCCCGGCAGCCATCGTCTAACGCTGGATGCCTTCACCCATTTTATCATGACGTTCCGGGACGCAGCATGACCGCAACCATCGCGCTGGTGGATGATGACAAGAATATCCTGACGTCGGTGTCGATCGCGCTGCAGACCGAAGGGTTCGTCACGCGCATCTATACCGACCCGGAAGCTGCGCTGAAGGCGCTGACCGATAATCCGGCCGACCTTGGCGTGTTCGACATCAAGATGCCGCAGATGGACGGGCTGGAACTGCTGCGCCGCCTGCGCGAAAAGAGCCAGATGCCGGTCATCTTCCTGACCTCCAAGGCGGACGAGCTGGACGAGGCGCTGGGCCTGGCCATGGGCGCGGATGATTATATCTCCAAGCCCTTCTCGCAGCGGCTGCTGATCGCGCGCATCCGCGCCATCCTGCGCCGCGCGGAGATCAGCCGCACACCCGAAGCCGCCGACGAACCGCCATCCGATCCGATCGTGCGCGGCCGGCTGGAGATGGACCCGCCCCGCCACCGGGTGAAATGGGACGGCAAGGATGTGACGCTGACCGTCACCGAATTCCTGATCCTGGAAACCCTTGCTGCACGGCCCGGCGTGGTGAAGAACCGCAACCAGCTCATGGACGCCGCCTATCAGGACGACGTCTATGTCGACGACCGCACGATCGACAGCCATATCAAGCGGCTGCGTCGCAAATTCCGAGAGGTAGACCCTGACTTCAACGCAATCGACACGCTCTATGGCGCCGGATACCGCTTCTCCGAAGAATGAGGACGCGCCGCTCGCGGTGCGCTGGTCGGGGCGATTGAGCCTCACCCCGCGCATCCTGGCGGTCAATGTCTTCGCGCTCGCCCTGCTGGCGGGCGGCTTCTTCTATCTGGACAGCTATCGCACGCGGATCGTCGACGATCGGCTGGAACAGTCGGCGCGCGAGCTGAAGCTGCTCGCCATCGGCCTGGAAAATGCGCCTGCCGACCGGCAGAATGCGCTGATCGCCGCCTATGCGCGCCAGACCGGCGACCGGGTGCGCCGCTATGACGCGGCCGGCAATCTGATGGCCGACAGCTTCGCCATGGATGCGCCGCGCTATCGACTGCGCCTGCCCTCGGAAGAGGAATGGCAGCGCCATGTCGCCCGCTTCCTCGACAAGGCGGTCGACCGCGTCGTCTCCGCCGATCGCCCGCCCAATTTCGAGGAACCCGCCGTCGATCGCGCCAGCGCCTGGCCCGAACTGGTGCTGGCCGCCAAGACGCGCCAGCCCCAGGCGATGAACCGCTACGCGCCCGATCGCACCTTCATGATCTCGGCCGCCGTCGCCGTGCGCGACGGCTCGGGCCTGCTCGCGACCGAAAATGCGCGCGACATCACCCGCATCGTCCGCGCCGAACGGCTGCGCCTGGGCATCGTGCTGGCCGCCGCCGTCCTCGCCTCTGTGCTGCTGTCGCTGTTCCTCGCCCGCACCATCGTCCAGCCGCTCCAGCGCCTGGCCCGTGCCGCCGTGCGCGTTCGCCTCGGCCGCGCGCGGGAGGTCACCGTGCCCCGCCTGCCCGAGCGCCGCGACGAGATCGGCATGCTCGCCCGCGCCCTGTCGGACATGAGCCATGCGCTGCGCCAGCGGATCGACGCGACCGACGCCTTCGCCGCCGACGTCAGCCATGAACTCAAGAACCCGATCGCCTCGCTCCGCTCCGCGCTCGATTCGCTCGAACGGGTGGACCGGCCGGACCTGCGCGACCAGTTGATGGCGATCGCGCAGGATGATGTCCGCCGGCTCGACCGGCTCGTCACCGACATCGCCGAAGCCTCCCGCATCGACGCCCAATTGTCCCGCACCCGGTTCGAGCCGATCGACCTTGGCCTGCTGATCGAGCGCATGGTGCTGGCGCGCGAAGCACGCGGCGTGCCACGCGGCATCCGCCTCGCCTTTGCCCGCCCACGCAAGGAAGTCGCCGTCGTTCTCGGCGAGGAACAGCGGATCGTGCGCGTGCTCGACAATCTGATCGACAACGCGATCTCCTTCTCGCCCGACGAAGGGCTGGTGCAGATCATCGCCACCGTCGCCGACAATGAAGTGCTGGTCAGCGTCGAGGATGAAGGCCCCGGCGTGCCCGAGGGCGAGCGCGAGCATGTCTTCCGCCGCTTCCACAGCGTCCGCCCGGAAGGTGAGGCGTTCGGCAAGCATTCGGGCCTCGGTCTCGCCATCGCCCGCTCGATCGTCGAGGGGCATCAGGGCAAGATCAGCATCGCCGACCGCGAGGATAGGCTGAGCGGCGCCCGCTTCATCGTCCGCCTGCCCATGGCCGTGGAACGCGACCCCGGCATAATGTCCGAATGAAAGCAATAAGCTGTTCATTCCTGCTGGCCACAATGCTCCGCTGCGATGTCGCGTGAATCGACGCAATTCGATTTCCAACGCAGCGAACTGGGGCTAGAAGCAGGAAGGCAGGGGAACATGGTGCGGGCACTTTCATCAGAGACGCTTCACGCAACGACCGTCGCGATCGAGGGACGCTCGGTGCTGCTCTATGGCGCCAGCGGCATGGGCAAGTCCGACCTCGCCCTGCGCCTGATCGATCGGGGTGCGACGCTGGTTTCCGACGATTATACCCTGCTCAAGCGGGTCGACGGCCGGCTGATCGCCACCGCCCCCGAAACCATCAGCGGCAAGATGGAAGTGCGCGGCATCGGCATCGTGCCCGTGCCCCATGTCGGCGATTCGCCGGTCGCGCTGATCGTCGATCTGGCCGAAACGGTCGAACGCATGCCGATGCACGCCGCCACCCGCACCATCGCCGGGGTCGAAATTCCGCTGGTCGCCGTCGTCGCGCATGAGGCGTCCGCCCCGATCAAGGTCGAACTGGCGCTCAAGGCCCTGGGCAAGACATGAGCGATATCGCGCCCAAGACCATCCTGCTCGTCTCCGGCCTGTCGGGCGCCGGCAAGACCACGGCGCTCAAGACGCTGGAGGATATGGGCTGGGAAGTGGTGGACAATCTGCCGCTGGTGCTGCTCGACCGCCTGCTCGACACGCCCCTGCCCGCCGGCCATGGCGGGGAGGATGACCGGCCGCTGGCGCTCGGCATCGACGCACGCACCCGCGGCTTCGACGCCAATGCCATCGTCCAGCGGATCAAGGCGCTGCGCGAACGGCACGGCCATGATATCGAGACATTGTTCCTCGACTGCTCGGGCGCCGAGCTGGAACGCCGCTATGCCGAAACCCGCCGCCGCCACCCGCTGGCGCAGGATCGCCCGGCCGCCGACGGCATCGCTCGCGAACGCGAACTGACCGAACCGCTGCGCCGCTGGTCGGCCCAGCTGATCGACACCACCAGCCTGTCGACCAACGCGCTGCAGCAGGAAATGCGCGCCCGCTTCGCCCGCGAACAGCTCTCCGACCCGGTGCTGACCATCCTCTCCTTCGGCTATTCGCGCGGCGTGCCACGCAATGTCGACCTGATGTTCGACATGCGCTTCCTGCGTAACCCCTTCTGGGACGAGGATTTGCGCCCCAAGACCGGCCTCGACGCCGATGTCGCCGCCTATATCCAGGCCGACCCGGCCTATCAGGAGGCGCTGGGCAAGATCCAGGATCTGCTGACGACCCTGCTGCCGCGCTACGCCGAAGCCGGCAAAACCTATATTACCGTGGCTTTCGGCTGCACCGGCGGGCGCCATCGCTCGGTCCATGTCGCCGAACATGTCGCTAGATACTTGCAAGATGCGGGCTTTTCGCCCACCGTCTCGCACCGCAATATGGAATCAGCGCCCCAGGACAGTCTGGAGAAGCGCAGACCGGGAGGCCCGAAAGCAATATCATGACAAAGGTGGGCCGCGGAAGCAGATGATCGGACTCGTACTCGTCACCCATGGGTCGCTTGCGACGGAATTCGTCGTGGCCATGGAACATGTCGTGGGACCGCAACAGCAGATCGAAACGATCTGCATCGGGCCGGAAGATGACATGGAATTGCGCCGCGCGGACATCGCGGCGGCGGTCGCGCGCGTCAATGACGGCGCCGGCGTCATCCTGCTGACCGACCTGTTCGGCGGCACCCCCTCCAACCTCGCCATCTCGCTGCTCAAGGCCGGTGAGATCGAGGTGATCGCGGGCATCAACCTGCCCATGCTCATCCGCCTGGAAAGCGCCCGCAAGGTGATGGACGTGCGCGCCGCCGTCGCCGCTGCCCGCGAAGCAGGCCAGAAATATATCAGCGTCGCATCGGAATTGCTGGGCAGCACCTCATGAATGATATCAGCCGGGAAGTCAGGATCAGCAACAAGCGCGGCCTCCATGCCCGCGCCAGCGCGAAATTCGTGACCCTGGCCAGCGGCCTCCCCGCCCAGATCACCGTCAGCAAGGATGGCAGCGAAGTCACCGGCACGTCGATCATGGGCCTGATGATGCTCGGCGCCGCCATGGGCGACAGCATCACCATCAGCGCCGCCGGCCCCGACGCGCATGACAGCCTGCACCAACTCGTCGCCCTGGTCGAAGACAAGTTCGGCGAGGAATAGGCGCGACCAGCGGCCGCGTTGCCGCGACGGGTTCCCATCCCGACATTGACGTCACGGCCCGGCCGCCCCATCTTGCGACATAGGGCGACCGCTGATCGGGAGGCAGCATTCGCCACCGGTTCAAGTGGATAGGCGCCATGCTCGACACGAAATTGAACGACGAAGCCGCCCGCCTGGCTGCGCTCGGGCGCTACGAAATTCTCGACACGCCGCCCGAGCCCGCCTTTGATCGCATCACCCAGCTTGTCCGGTCGATCCTGGGCGTGCCGATGTCGGTCGTGTCGCTGATCGACGGCGATCGCCAATGGTTCAAGTCGCGCACCGGCATCGACGCAACCGAAACCCCGCGCGACATCGCCTTCTGCAACCACACCATCCGCGACCGCGTGCCGATGGTCGTCCCCGATGCCTGTTCCGACCAGCGATTCAGCAGCAATCCGCTGGTCACCGGCGATCCCAATATCCGCAGCTATGCCGGTGTCCCGCTGGCGACGCCCGATGGCTATAATGTCGGCACCCTCTGCGCGATCGATACCGTGCCGCGCGAATTTGATCCCGGCCAGATCGCCATCCTCGAAAATCTCGGCGCGCTGGTGGTGGAGCAACTGGAACTGCGCCGCATTGCCGAGCGCGACCATCTGAGCGGCGCCCTCACCCGCCGCGCCTTCGTGGCGGAGATGGACAAGCATATCGCCCTCTTCCGCCGCTATGCGCGTCCGGCCAGCCTGTTGCTGTTCGACATCGACCATTTCAAGCGGGTCAATGACACCCATGGCCACCCGGCCGGCGATGTCGTGATCCGCGAGGTCGCCGCCTGTTGCGACCGGACCAAGCGCCCGAACGACATATTGGGCCGGCTTGGCGGAGAAGAGTTCGGCGTACTGCTCCCCGAAAGCAATGCAGCGCAGGCCGGGGCCGCCGCCCAGCGTTTCTGCGATGCCATCGCCGCGCTGGAAATCGCCCATATGCCGCCGCTGCGCGTCACCGCCAGCTTCGGCATTGCCGAGATCGGGCCTGACCGGATCAGCAGCGACGCCTGGATCGCCGCCGCCGATGTCGCCCTCTATGCGGCCAAGCATGGCGGTCGCAATCGCGTGGTCATCGCGAAAACGGACGCCGCCCAGCCCGACTGACACCGAAAGGCTGTCCTTTTCCCCATTCCCTCGATAGAGAGGCCGCTTCGTCCGCACTGGTCGCGGACCAGAAGGCAGGACGCAGAACGTGGCACGCGAAATCACCGGTTTTTCCAACCCGCTGGTCAAGCGCGTGCGCTCGCTGCGGGAAAAGAAATATCGCAAGGTCGAAGGGCTGTTCCTCGCCGAAGGGCTGCGCATCCTGACCGAAGCGCGCGAGGAAGGCGTGCTGCCCGAAATGCTCTTCCATGCCGGCTCCACCCACCCGCTCGCGCTCGACCTGATCGACGCGATCGAGGCGGACGGCGGCGACGTGATCGAAACCACGCCCGACATCCTGTCCAAGATCAGTGGCAAGGATAATGCCCAGGCCGTGGTCGGCGTCTATCGCGACCGGCTGACCCCGCTGGAGAAGCTCGATCGCAGCACGGCCGACATCTGGATCGTCGCCCAGTCGCTGCGCGACCCCGGCAATCTCGGCACCATATTGCGCACCGGCGACGCGGTCGGTGCCGGCGGCCTCATCCTGATCGACGATTGCGTCGACCCCTTCTCGGTCGAATCGGTGCGCGCCAGCATGGGCGCCCTGTTCACCCAGTCGATCACCCAGGCACGCTGGGGCGAATTCATGCACTGGCTGCGCCAGGGGCCGGGCGAACTGATCGGCACCAGCCTGAAAGCGACCCAGGATTATCAGGAACCGAGCTATCAGAGCCCCTGCTTCCTGCTGGTCGGCAATGAGGCGCAGGGCCTGCCCGAAAGCTATGAGGCCGAATGCGACCAGCTGGTGAAGATGCCGATGCTGGGCAAGGCCGACAGCCTCAACGCCGCGGTCGCGACAGCGGTCATGGCCTATGAGCTGCTGAACCAGAAACGACGGAAATAGAGGCGAATGTCATCATCCTCCCCTGCAAGGGGAGGTGGCAGGGCGAAGCCCTGACGGAGGGGGGTCGCCCTATTGCGCGCGGCACCACCCCTCCACCATTTGCCAGGCAAATGGTCCCCCTCCCCTTGCAGGGGAGGATGGCGGCGCGAAGGGATTGAGAAGGATGGGGGCGATGACGAAGACGAGCGGCATGGGCGCAATGTGGCTGCACAAGCGGGTGCTGGCGGCCAGCCTCATCGGCACGGCGGTCGAATTTTACGACTTCTACATCTATGCCACCGCCGCCAGCCTGATCTTCCCCTCGCTCTTCTTCCCGGCCTCCTCGCCCTCGGCGCAGTTGATGGCCTCCTATGGCAGCCTCGCCCTCGCCTTCCTCGCCCGGCCGCTCGGCGCTGCCGTCTTCGGCCATTATGGCGACCGCATCGGGCGCAAGGCGACGCTCGTCACCTCGCTGATGCTGATGGGCGGCTGCACATTGCTGATCGGCTTCCTGCCGACCTATCTCATGATCGGCTTCTGGGCGCCGCTGATCCTGTGCGTGCTGCGTTTCGGCCAGGGCTTTGGCCTGGGCGGCGAATGGGGTGGCGCGGCGCTGCTGGCGGTCGAAAATGCACCCGAAGGCTGGCGCGCCCGCTTCGGCATGTTCCCGCAGCTGGGCGCCCCGGTCGGCTTCATCGCCGCCAACGGCCTGTTCCTGCTGCTCGGCGCCTTCCTGACCGATGCGGAATTCTTCGCCTGGGGCTGGCGCCTGCCGTTCCTGGGCAGTTCGGTCCTGGTGATCCTCGGCCTCTGGGTCCGCCTCAAACTCACCGAGACGCCCGAATTCGCCGCCGCGCAGCAAGAAGCACCGCCGCCTGCCGTGCCGCTTGCCACCCTGCTCTCGACCCATCTGGGCGCGGCCATCGCCGGCACCTTCGCCTGCGCCGCCTGCTTCGCCGTCTATTATATCGCGACCGCCTTTGCGCTGGGCTATGGCACCACCGCACTCAAGATCGACCGGGAAATCTTCCTCGCGATCCAGCTTGGCGCCATCATGTTCATGGCGCTCAGCATCGTGATCGCCGGCTGGTGGTCGGACAAGAGCAGCCCCACCCGCGTCCTCGCCTGGGGCTGTGCCGGCACGCTGGTCATGGGCATCGTCTTCGGCCCGCTGATCGGCACCGCGGCGCTGTTGCCGATCTTCGTCGCGCTCAGCCTCGCTCTGTTCGTGATGGGCTTCATCTACGGCCCGCTCGGCGCCTATCTGCCCGCCCTCTTCCCGACCCAGCTGCGCTATACCGGGGCGTCCTTCGCCTTCAATCTGGGCGGTATCCTGGGCGGCGCGCTGGCGCCGATCGTCGCGACCTGGCTGATCGGGATGCAGGGCGTCGCGCTCGTCGGCCTCTACATGTCGGCGGCTGCCCTCATCAGCCTCGCCGGCCTGTGGTGGACCAGCCGCAACTGAATCAGATTGCCTTGCGCATCAGGATCATCGGCACGCCGCTATCCTCGAACGGGCGGACGTCGATGAATCCGAAGCTGCGATAGAGCGGCACGCCGGCCATCGTCGCCGACAATTCCAGCGCGGCAAAGCCCTCCTGCCGCGCGGCGGCCTCGCACAGCGCCAGGATGGTCGTGCCGACCCCTTTGCGGACATGGTCGGGATGGGTGTACATCGCCCGCACCTTCGCCGCCTCGGTCGCGGGATCGAGCATGCGGTCGTCGCGCCCGGCCGTGTGGTCGCCGCCATAGGCGGTCGCCCGACGGCTCCATCCGCCACATCCGGCGATCGCGCCATCCGCCTCCACCACGAAATAGGTCCGATCACCGATCAGCCGCCGGTCCAGCCCCATGAAGCCATGGCTGGCCTGCACCTGCGCCGCGGTCAGATAGGCCGACTGCAATTGCTCGATGGCCAGCGTCATCAGGGTGGACAAAGCGGGTTCGTCGGCGGCGGTCGCCAGGCGGTTGGTCAAGGACATGGCCCCTCCTGCAACGAAATCGGCCGGCCCCGCAAGGGACCGGCCGATCGGATCATGATGATGCGGGATCAGAACTTGAATCCGACCTTCGCATACCAGAAGCCGCCGTTGAAGCCGAAGGGCGATACGTCGGGATAGATGTCACCGGTGAAGCGACCACCCGTCGACGCATAGACCGGCCCCAGCCCGCCAGCGCGATTGTCATATTTGTCGGGATAGTTGCTGAACAGGTTCTGCGCGCCGGCACTCAGCGTGAAATTGTCATTGAGCTGATAGCTGACTTCCAGATCGAACACGAACTCGCTGCCAAAGCTCTGATTGACATAGCTTTCGCCGTTCGCACCGGTGCCGTCATCATAGACCTTGTACTTGCCATACCAGTTCGCCCGGCCCAGCACCGACAGCGCGCCGCTGGTCCAGTTCTCGGTCAGGATCACGCGCGTCTTGGGCAGCGTATTCTGCAGCTGCATGATGCGCGTGTCGCTGATGATCGGCGACCCGGTATCGGGGTCGAGCCCGACACGGATGACCTTCGTCTTGTTGTAGTTGAAGGCCAGCGTGGTGTTGAACGTCCCCATGCTGTCGGTCGAGAAGCGATAGCTGCCGACCACGTCGACACCCTGGGTCCGGGTATCGAAGGCATTGGTCAGGAACTGCACCTCGTTGACCGTGGCATAGTTGGCCAGGCCCAGCGCCTGAAGTTCGGGCCGCTGATCGTCGGTGATCACCCGCGATCCTGTGGTGCCGATGCGGTCCTTCACCTTGATGTTGTAATAGTCGATCGTCAGCGACGCGCCGGGGGCCGGCGTGAACACCGTACCGGCCGAGAAGCTGACCGACTCTTCCGGCTTCAGCGGCACCGCGCCCAGATATTGGGCGACCGGGCTGGCGACCGGCAGCGTCATGAACTCGATCGCGTTGGGATTACCCGGATTGAAGGTGGTCGCGATGCTGCTGGTGTTGGTCTGGCCCGGCGTCGGCGCACGGAAGCCGGTCGACAGCGTGCCGCGAACCGCGAACACATCCGGCACGATGGCGTAGCGTGCCGACACCTTGCCCGTGGTCGAATTGCCGAAGTCGGACAGATGCTCGTAGCGGCCGGCAAAACCCAGCGAGAAGGCTTCGGTGATGTCGCCTTCCACGTCGATATAGAGGCCCTTGGAATTGCGGCTGCTCTCACCCGCGATCGCCGGACCATAGCCAGGGAAGCCATTGGCACCGACCGGCAGCGCGACCGAGAGCTGGCTGCCATCCGCGTTCAACACCGGCGTGCCATCCTGATGGAAGACCAGGTTCCCGGTATAGGGCCCGATCGCATAGGAAGCGGCGTCGCCCAGGCCCAGTTCATAGGATTCCCGGAAATACTGCCCACCAAACGCAATCGTGATCGGGCTCGCCAGCCCGACTTCCCAGGGATAGCTGAAGTCCGCATTGAACAGCGTTTCGCGCTGTTCCAGCTTGCCGAGGTAGAATTCGGTCGGCGACGTGATGCCCAGCGACGGGTTCATCGTGCCGTCCATGGTATATTTCAGCGTCGACTGGCCATAGCTGCCCGACAGGTCATAGTTCAGGCCAAAGCCGAGCGTGCCCTTGTAGCCGACGGTGCCCGAAATATCGTCGATCTTGCCGAAGAAGATCGGCGTGAAGCCGCCCGAATAGACGCAGCTCCAGTTCTGGACCAGCGGATCGGAGCAATCCGACACCTGCGTATAATCCCGCGTCGTGGGGTCATAATCGTTGGGCGCATAGACATTGCCGCCCGCCGCGCCGGTCTGGATGCCCGGCGTCGTGTTGTCGAAATCGGTGAAATAGTCGTTGAAAATGCCGTTCAGGCCGAAATTGGCGGAATTGACCGACTGGCGATAGTTGAAGCTCTCTTCCTGGAAGCTGTGGCCATAATTGCCAAAGAAGTAGATGCTGCTTTCGTCGCCCAGGTCGAAGCCGCCATTCACGAAGAAGCGATAGGATTCCATCTTCGGATTGCCATAGCGCTGCGCCAGCTTGGGCACGCCGATGTCGGGCTGCTCCTGCGACAGTTCCAGCGCGCCGGGTCGGGTGACGCCGCGGCTGGTCTTGCCGGCGTTCACATATTCGCCGCTGATGTTGATGAAGCCATTGTCGCCCAGCTTGAAACCACCGTTCAGCGCAACCTGATAATCCTCGCCATCGCCGCGATAATATTGGCCATAGCGGGCATAGCCCGAAATGCCGTCGGTATCGTCGCGCAGCGCCATATTGATGACGCCGGCGATCGCGTCGGAACCATATTGGGCCGAAGCGCCGTCGCGCAGCACTTCGACGCTGCGCACCGCAATCGCCGGAATCTGTGCAAGGTCGGCCGAATGGGCGCCAGCGGACTGGGCGTTCGCACCGATCTGGACCAGCGCGGAACGGTGCATGCGCTTGCCGTTCACCATCACCAGCGTCTGGTCGGGCGCCAGCCCGCGCAGGTTGGGCGGCCGGACGAAGGAGGAGCCGTCACCAATGGCATAGCGCGCCACCGAAAAGGACGGGACCAGGTTCTGGATCACCTGGTTCATGTCGGCGACGCCCTGCTTCTGCAGCTCCTCGCCGGAATAGACATCGATCGGCGTCGGCGATTCGGCGACGGTACGGTCGGTACGCCGCGTGCCGGTGACGATGATCGTCTGGCCGGGCGTTTCCGCTGCGGCCGCCTGGGGCGCAACATCCTGCGCAAGAACAGGCATGGAATAGGACAGTGCAATGGCAATCGCACTGCATGAAAACAGACCCTGATACTTCATCAAAAAGCCCCCTATTTCTTTTTTTAGAGACCTTTCGACACCTCCCTCTTCTTGTTGCCGGATGAGATCGGAATGGACGCAACTATCCGTTCCTGAAATCGGAAATTTCAGTGCGTTTCACTCAGTAACATCTGGAAATATCAGGCTGGCATAATTGCATCGACTGCGAAATGGCCCTTTGGGCGGCCGCAAAAATTTGTTCGCAAGCGCAATAATTCGTGCCGTAAAACAATGTGTCAAATCATTGTAACACAAAGAAAAAGGCGGCAGCCCTGGGGGCCACCGCCTGTTTCATTTTTACAACTGTCAAGGACAGTTTTGAAGGATCAACCTTCGGTGCGGGTATCGCGGCGCTCGGCAATACGAGCGCGCTTGCCGGTGCGGCCACGCAGATAATAGAGCTTGGCACGACGCACGACACCGCGACGAACGACGGTGATCGAATCGAGGTTGGGCGAGTAGAGCGGGAACACGCGCTCCACGCCTTCGCCGAACGAAATCTTGCGAACGGTGAAGTTGCTGCCCATGCCCTTGTTGGAACGGGCAATGCAGACGCCTTCATAGTTCTGGACGCGGCTGCGCTCGCCTTCGACAACCTTCACGCCGACGCGCAGGGTGTCACCGGGACGGAAATCGGGGATTTCCTTCGCCAGGGCGGCAATGTTTTCGGCCTCGATCTGCTGGATCAAGTTCATGTAACTCAGTCCTTATTTTCGCGTTGCGCACCAGAGGGCGACTGGTCCCGAACACCGATATGGCGTTCCCAAAGGTCCGGCCGCCTTAGCCGTGTATCTGCCTCCGCCTGTTGTTTCCGCCAGGCGGCGATCTTCGCATGATCCCCCGATCGCAACACTTCGGGAATCCTGCGCCCCTCCCATTCGACTGGTCGGGTATAATGCGGATATTCAAGAAGCCCCGTTTCAAAGGATTCCTCGACACCGCTGGAAGCGGCGCCCATTACACCGGGAAGCAGGCGGATGCAAGCATCCAGCAGCATCAGCGCGCCCATTTCCCCGCCGGACAGGATGATGTCCCCCATCGAAACCTGCTCGATCGGCCGGGCCTCGAAAATACGCTCGTCAAAGCCCTCGAACCGCCCGCACAGCAAGGTCACGCCGGGACCATCCGCCAGCGCCCGGATCCGCGCCTGCGTGATCGGTTTGCCGCGCGGCGTCATCGCCAGGATCGGCAGGTCGGGCCGCTGCGCCAGCGCATGGTCGATGCCGCGCGCCAAGATGTCGGGCTTCAGCACCATGCCCGCCCCGCCCCCGGCCGGCGTATCGTCGACGGTGCGATGCTTGTCGGTCGCAAAGCCGCGCATCTGGATCGGATCGCACGACCATTTCCCCTCGGCCAGCGCACGTCCCGCAAGCGACACGCCCAAGGGGCCCGGAAACATCTCGGGATAGAGGGTCAGGATCTGGGCCGCAAAGCTCATCGCCGGCGCGCCCGCAGCCGGGCGGCGGACAGGCCGCCAACCAGGCAGAGCGCACCGCAGCCCATCATCACGAAGCCGATCATCCGCAGCATGTCGGCAAAGGGCCGTTCGGGATGCAGCATGCCCGGCAGCAGCACCAGCAGCGGCAGGGGACAGACCAGCCCGATCGCCACCAGCCCCTTCACCCAGAGCGGCCAGCCAAGGCCGAACAGCCGCCAGCCCCCGGCCAGCATCATCAGCAGATAGATTGCGGTCAAAATTTGCGCCATGGCAGCGCGCCTAGAGCATTTTCGCCGCAGGGGAAACTGTCGATCGCGCCGCGCTCAGGGCGCCTTGACCTCCAGTTTCAGTTCCTGGATTTCCGCGTCGGCGGTCGGCGCCAGCAACAGGCTGCCCGCCACCCGCCCCTTCTCGCAGGTCCAGGTGAACTTGCCCGACAGATTGCCTGTCGCGCTCAGCGGTGCATCGACCGCGCAGCTACCGACCTCTCCCTTCAACGCCGCCAGGCGCTTGCCCCAATGCACCGCATCGGCGTCCATGAGGAAATTCATCGCCAGATTGTCGCGGGCGGCCAGCACATCGCCCGACGCATAGATGCGCCCCGCCGCGGCATAGCCCTGCGCCAGCAGCGGACTGACCGGCACGTCCCGCGCGATCAGTGCTCCCGCCTTCTGCAACAGCATCGCCGCATCCCAAGCGGCACCCGCCCCGCCATTATAGGTGCGATTGGTGAAGACGAAGATGCCGACACCATAATCCGGCATCAGCATCACATGGCTGCCATAGCCGGGATAGCCGCCGCCATGGGACAGGGTCAGCCCCAGGTCGCAATCCTGCGCGATCCGCATGGCAAAGCCATAGGCCGCGGCCTGGCGGCAGGCGGTCGCCCCGCTCTTGCCGTTGCGCTGGCCAACGCTCATGAAATTGCTGCCCTCCGCCAGCATCCGCACCGATGCCCGGCTGACCGGGCCGCTCTCCGCATCGTCGCGCGGCGGCCAGGCCGACAGCAGAAAGGCCACCCAGCGGGCATAGTCATTGGCACTGGTCTGCAGCCCGCCCATCGCGCCAAAGGCACCGTCGGCCATGTCGGGCTCGCGCTTCCAGCGCCCATCTTCCCAGCGATAGCCGAGCGACCGCCGCGCAACCGGCCATTCGCTCAGTTGATAGCCGCTCGACGCCATGCCCAGCGGCGTCAACAGGTTCTGCTCGACATAGCGGCGATAGGGCATGCCCGAGACATTGGCGATGATCCGCCCCAACAGCGCATAGCCGAAGTTGGAATATTCATAATGGGTCGCCGGCGCGCTGCTCATCGGCACGCCTTGCTCCAGCATCCGGGTGAAGTCCGCGTCGGGTAGCGGCGTCTGCCGGTCACCCCATGGATTATCATCAACAAAGCCCGCGCTGTGCGTCAGCAGATCGCGGATGCGGATGCGCGGACTATCCTTGGTCGCATAGGTCCAGCCACGCATTTCCGGCACATAAGTCTCGGCCAGATCATCGAGCGAGAGCTTGCCCTCCTCCCGCAGCTTCAGGATCGACAGCGCCGTGAACGCCTTGGTCATGGATGCGATGCGGAACAGGCTGTCGGCCGTTACCGGCCGCTTCTGCACCAAATCCTGCACACCAAAGCCCTTCACATGGACCAGCCTGCCATCGGCGACGATGCCATAGACCAGGCCCGGCGCATGGCTATCGACCTGGAAATCGGCAAAGAGACGGTCAATCTCGGGGATGGCAGCGTCGATCTTCCTGGCATCGGCAGCCATGGCCGGCGCGGACAGGATCGACAGAAACCCCGACAGGGTCACCATGCGCACAGCCATGGTCATCATGCGCTCCAATCCTCCACTGTCAGGCCGGGAATATCCGCGAAATCCTTTTCGTTGCGCGTCACCAGCACCATGGCCGACGCCATCGCCTGCGCTCCGATCAACCGGTCGAAACCCCGACGGCGCACCCCCACCAGGCGTACCATCTCGGCATAGGTGCGCGCGGCGGCATCATCGAAGGGCAAGATATTCAGCAGCGCCAGAAATGTATCGACACGCCGCAGGTCGCCGACCGGATCGCTCGAGCCGCGATTGCCGACCCGCAATTCGGCAGCGGTGACAGCGGAAACCGACAGGCGATCGAACTCGGCCGCCATCCGCTCGGCCAGACGGGCGCTCCGTCCGAGCAGGAAATCGATGCAAACATTGGTGTCGAGCAGATAAGCGACCTGCGTCATGCCGCAGACGACGCCGGCCCGGTCCAATCGCGATCACCCTGATCGATATCGCCGCGTCCTTCCGCCATGAAGCCCGCCGACATGCTGCCGAACAGGGACAAAAGGATGTCGCGCTGCTGCCCCTGCTTCCAGAAGGAAAAACTGCCATCGGCATGCGGTATCATGACGACTTCCTCGCCGTCATTCAGGCCCAGACTCTTTGGCAGCCGCAACGCCAGGCTGTTGCCCGACTTGAAGACCTTGGCCCGATATTCTTCGCCCATGGAGAAGCTCCGTATATACGGAGCGTATATACTATTCGGTAAAAGCCGCGTCAATCACGGCGCCGTCCTCGCTCAGCACCACCACATGCATCGGCGCCATGAAGCGCTTGCCGGGCTTGCCCTCGATCGACGGACGCTGCACCTCGATGATGTCACCGGCGCCGAAATTCTCGACCGCGATGATCTCGCCCAGCGTTTCGCCGGTGCTGCTGGTGCAGGGAAGGCCGACCAGGTCGGCATGATAATATTCGCCCTCGGGCAAGGCCGGCAGAGCGGAACGCGGGACGGTCAGCGCCGTGCCACGCAGGGCTTCGGCCGCGCCGCGATCGCCGATCTCGGCAAAGCGGGCCACCGCGCCATTGGGGCCGGGGCGCACCGACTTCAACGTCAATGTGCGCCCCGCCGCATCGAAGCTCTTGTAGCTTTTCAGGGCCTCTGCCCCTTCGCCAAACAGCTTCAGACGGACTTCGCCCGCCACGCCATGGGCACCGATGATCGCGGCCAGGGTGACGGGCTTGTCGGTCAAGAGGATCAGCCCTCAGCCTGCTCGGCAGCGGCTTCCTCGGCGGGAGCGGCTTCTTCAGCGGCCGGAGCAGCGGCAGCGGCAGCGGCTTCGCGCGCAGCTTCTTCAGCTTCGGCAGCCTTGGCGGCGCGGTCTTCAGCGCGGTCCTTGGCCTTCTGGCCCGGCTCTGCCTTCTTCGGGTTGTTGCGAGCAGCGCGCTCCTTCACGCCAGCGGCGTCGAGGAAGCGGGCAACGCGGTCGGTCGCCTGGGCGCCGGCGGCAACCCAGTGCTTCGCACGCTCGACGTCGATGATGACGCGCTTTTCGTCGCCCTTGGGCAGGACGGGGTTGTAGCTGCCGATGCGCTCGATGAACTTGCCGTCACGCGGAGCGCGGCTGTCGGCCACGACGATGCGGTAATAGGGGCGCTTCTTGGAGCCGCCGCGCGACAGACGGATGGAGGTTGCCATGGAACTAGACCTTTCTATTCAAACCAAATTACGGAAATTGCTTATTTCTTCATGAAATTCTGAAAGCCGGGCGGAAGCTTGGGCATGTTGCCGCCCAGGCCACCAAGGCCACCCAGACCCGACAGGTCGGGCGGACCGCCCTGCCCATCCGCGCCGCCCGGACCACCCAGGCCGCCCAATCCACCCATGCCACCGCCGGTGAACATCTTGGCCAGCCCCTTGAGGCCGCCCATCTTGCGGATCTTCTTCATCGCCGTTTCCATTTCCTGATGCATTTTCAGGAGACGGTTGACGTCCTGCACGGTGCGGCCGGCGCCCTTGGCGATACGGATCTTGCGCTTGGCGTTGATCAGCGCGGGCTTCTCGCGCTCCTTGGGGGTCATCGACCCGATCATCGCGTCCAGATGCAGCAGCGTCTTGTCGTTGGCGCCGCTATTGGCCATCGCCGCCTGCGCCTTCTTGAGGCCCGGCAGCATACCGGCCAGCGCGCCCAGACCGCCCATGCGGCGCATCTGGTTGAGCTGGCTGCGCAGGTCGTTCATGTCGAACTGACCCTTGGCCATCTTCTTGGCCAGCTTGTCGGCTTCCTCGGCGTCGATCGTCTCAGCGGCCTTCTCGACCAGGCTGACGACGTCGCCCATGCCCAGGATGCGCTGGGCAACGCGGGCCGGATGGAAGGGCTCAAGCGCATCCAGCTTTTCACCGGTGCCGGCAAACTTGATCGGACGGCCGGTGACCGCGCGCATCGACAGCGCCGCGCCGCCACGGGCGTCGCCGTCCATACGGGTCAGCACGACACCGGTCAGCGGCACCTGCGCGGTAAAGCTGGTCGCCACGTTCACGGCGTCCTGGCCGGTCAGCGAGTCGACCACCAGCAGGATTTCCGCCGGATTGGCGACGTCGGCGACCGCCTTCATCTCGTCCATCAGCGCCTGGTCGACATGCAGTCGGCCGGCGGTGTCGAGCATGACCACGTCGAAGCCCTGCAGCTTGGCCGACTGCAGCGCGCGCTTGGCAATCTCGACCGGCTGCTGGCCGGCGACGATCGGCAGGGTCGCGACATCGATCTGGGTGCCAAGGACGGCAAGCTGTTCCTGCGCGGCCGGGCGCTGGACGTCGAGCGACGCCATCAGCACCTTCTTGCGCTCCTTATCCTTCAGGCGCTTGGCGATCTTCGCGGTCGAGGTCGTCTTGCCCGAACCCTGCAGGCCGACCATCATGATGACGGCGGGCGGGGTCACGTCGATCAGCAGGTCGCTGGTTTCGGCGCCCAGCGTCTCGGTCAGCGTGTCGGAGACGATCTTGACGACCATCTGGCCGGGCGTGATCGAGCGCAGCACATCGCTGCCGACAGCCTTTTCGGTCGCCTGGTCGACGAACTGGCGAACCACGGGCAGCGCCACGTCGGCTTCCAGCAGTGCGACTCGCACTTCGCGCATCGCGGCACGGACATCGTCCTCCGTAAGCGCACCGCGCCCACGCAGCTTGTCGAATACCCCACCGAGACGATCGCTTAGCGAATCGAACATCATCACCTCAATTCGGGCCAAGGCCCGGAAAATCCATGCACCACCCCAAAACGACAAAATCGCCGGCGGGCGAAAACTCGCCGGCCAGCGTCCATTCGATATCCCTCTTGGATATCCTGGAGTCGTCAGGGTTCCAGGACCAGAGTCCCGGATGCAGGGTGCCCCTTAAGCCAAAGCGGCCGCAAGCGCAAGTGCGCTATCCCGCAGCCAGCGCGGCCGCCGCCCCAATGACGATCGCCGTGCGCCCCAGCAACTCGACCAGCAGCAATCGTCCGGCGATCACCGCCAGCCCCCAGCGATAGGCCGGATGCACCGCGCCGCGCAGCCCGGCATCGGCGCGCATCGCGATCCCGACATAGAGCAACTGCATCAGCGTCGCGCAGGCGCCGGCCCATGGCCCCAGCAACGGCATCGGCAATATCCGACCGAATGCCGGCTCCATCATCGCGATGGTCCCGCACAATATCAGCCGCTTGTGCCAGTCGCTCCGCTGCCGCAGCAGGATCGCCGCCAGCGTCAGCGCACCAAAGGCCAGCATGTCGAGCGGTCCCAGCACCAGGAAGATGCCCGGCGGAAAAAAGGGCGGCACCCGCCCCATCTGTACCGCCAGGATCGACGTCGCAATGCCCCAAGGGATCAGGAAACAGGCAAGCCCGGCCGCAACCCAGCCCAACTGGCGATGGAGATCGGTCCGCCGCTGCGCCACCAGCAGTGCCTGCGCCAGAAACAGTAGCGTCCATGCCAGCAGCGACAGCGCATGGACATGCACCCACCAGGGCACGGACGCCACGTCGACATAGCCGCGCAGGGCAAAGCTGCCGAAGCCACCGACCACGGTGACGGCGACCAGCGCCGCCATGCCGGTAAAGATGCGCCGTTCCCGCGCCTGTCGTTCCACTGCACCGATTGCCGTCGCCATTGCGTCGACCTCCCGCTCTTTGGCAACAATAGCGCAGCAACCAGGCCCAATATTGTAAGAAGTCGCCACGTTCCGGCTCGGCGCTTGCGCCGGCCCGTCGTTTGCGCCAGCAAACCCGCCACAGACCGCATAACAGGGGGAGCTTTCTATGAGTTGGACACGTCGCAAGCCGATGGAGGCGATGACGCCCCAGGGAGGCGGCCACAGCATGGCGCGCACCCTGTCCTGGCCGCATCTGCTGGCGCTGGGCGTCGGCGCGATCGTCGGCACCGGCATCCTCACCCTGATCGGCGTCGGCGCCGATCGCGCCGGCCCGGCCGTCCTCATCTCCTTCGCCATTGCCGGCGCGATCTGCGCCTGCGCCGCGCTCGCCTATGCCGAACTGTCGACCATGATGCCGGCAGCGGGCAGCGCCTACAGCTACTCCTATGTGGTGCTGGGCGAGGGCATTGCCTGGATCGTGGGCTGGAGCCTGATCCTGGAATATTCGCTGGTCGTCTCGACCGTGGCGGTGGGCTGGTCGGGCTATGCCGCCCCGCTCCTCACGCCGCTCGGCTTTCCCGAGGCGCTGACCAAGGGGCCGGAGCTTGGCGGCCTCATCAACATCCCCGCCATCTTCATCATCGGCGTCGTCGCTGCCCTGCTGATGTTCGGCACGCGCGAAAGCGCCCGGCTCAACACGCTGCTGGTGCTGATCAAGATCGCGACCTTGAGCCTGTTCGTCTGGGTCGCCCTGCCCGCCTTCGACGCCCAGCATCTCGAACCCTTCATGCCCTTCGGCTTTGCCAAGCATATGGGGCCTGACGGCATCGAGCGCGGCGTGATGGCCGCCGCCGCGATCATCTTCTTCGCCTTCTACGGCTTCGACGCGATCTCGACCGCGGCCGAGGAAGCCAAGAATCCGGACCGTGACCTGGCCATCGGCATCGTCGGCTCGCTGATCGTCTGCACCCTCATCTATGTGCTGGTCGCCGCCGCAGCGGTGGGCGCCATGCCCTTCACCCGCTTCGCCGACAGCCCGGAACCGCTTGCCCTCATCCTGCGCGAAATGGGCCAGGGGTCGATCGCCCGGATCGTCGCGATCGCCGCCGTCATTGCGCTTCCCACCGTGCTGCTGGGCTTTCTCTACGGCCAGAGCCGCATCTTCCTGGTGATGGCGCGCGACGGCTTCCTGCCGCAATCGCTCGCCCGCATCTCGAAGCGCGGCACCCCTGCGCGCATCACCGCCGTCACGGCCGTGCTGGTCGCGGTCATCGCCGGCGTGCTGCCGATCGACCAGATCGCCGCGCTCGCCAATGCCGGCACGCTGATCGCCTTCACCGCGGTGGGCGCCTGCCTGCTAATCCTGCGCCGCCGCGCACCGGACCTCAAGCGCCCGTTCCGCACCCCGGCGGCGACGCTGGTTGGCCTGGGCGCCGTGCTCGGCTGCGCCTATCTGTTCCTCAGCCTGCCGATGAAGACCATCTATGCCTGCCTGATCTGGAACGCGATCGGCCTCGTCGTCTATTTCCTCTATGGACAGAAGCGCGCTGCCGCCGCCCGCTGAGGCATCAGCTTGCTAGAACGAAAAAGCCTCCCGCTGCACCAGCAACGGGAGGCTTTTTCTTGGTCTCGACAGCGCTGCTCAGTGCGCCGCCGACGTGTCCACCGGCCCGCTGGGCTTGGGCGCCAGCCAGACGATCACCGCCGCCGCAAACAGCACCAGCGCGGAGATGAAGAAGACATAGTCGACCGAAATGGCGATCGCCTCCTGCTCCACCAGATTGGAGATGGTCTGGCGGATCTGCTCGGTCGTCATCCCCATGCCGGACAGCGCGCGCTGCGCATCGTCGGGCTGCAAGGCGCCCGCCAGTTCGTTGCGCGACACGCGCTGACTGTCGCTCCACCCGGTCAGCACCAGCGACGTCGCGATCGCGATCGCCATGGTCCGCAGGAAATTCTGCAGGCCGGCCGCCGACGCCGTCTCGCTCGGCGGCACCGACCCCAGGGTCAGCGTCGTCAGCGGGATCATGAAGAAGGGCATGGCAAAGCCCTGCACGAACTGCGGCAGCGCCAGTCCGAAAAAGTCGATGCCGCTGGTCCAGTGCGCCCGCCACAAGGTCATGCAGCCCAGCCAGAAGACCGCGCCCGAAATCATGATGCGCGGATCGACCTTGCCGGTGAAGCGGGCCGCGAAGGGCGCGCTCATCACCGCCGCCATCGCCGTGAAGGCCGTAACGATGCCCGACCAGGTCGCGGTATAGCCCATCGACATCTGCAGCCATTGCGGGATGACCACGATGCTGGAGAAATAGGCGCCGAATGCCAGGGCCAGAGTGAAGACGCCCGACGAGAAGCCGATATGTCGGAACACCCGCAGGTCGACGATCGGATGCTCCTCGGTCAGCTCCCAGATGATGAAGACGATGAAGCCGATGCCGGCCAGGATGGCGAGCGTCAGGATCAGCGGATCGGAGAACCAGTCATGGTCGCGACCGATGTCCAGCATGACCTGCAGGCAGCCGATCCAGAAGATCAGCAGGCACAGGCCGATCTTGTCGATCGGCTGGTGCGCCGTATCGGTCTCCACCGGCCGCAGCATCGCCATCGCCGCGAACACGCACAGCGCCGCGATCGGCAGGTTGATGAAGAAGATCCAGTGCCAGCTCCAATTGTCGCTGATATAGCCGCCAACGATCGGCCCCATGGCCGGCCCCAGCAGCGTCGTCATCGCCCACAGGCCCATGGCGCGCGGTCGCATTTCCGGCGGGAAGATGCGCAGCAACAGGGTCTGCGACATCGGCATGATCGGCCCGCCACAGATGCCCTGACCCAGGCGCGCGGCCACGATCATGCCCAGCGTGGTCGACAGGCCGCACATCATCGAGAAGAAGCCGAAGCCGATCATCGCCCAGATGAAGGTCCGCACCACGCCGAAACGCAGCGCCAGCCAGCCGGTCAGCGGCACGCAGATCGCCTCCGCCACCGCATAGGATGTGATGATCCAGGTGCCCTGGTCGCCGGAGATGCCCAGATTGCCGGCGATATGCGGCACCGAGACATTGGCGATGGTCAGGTCGAGCACGACCATGAAGTTGCTCAGCGCCAGCACCAGCCCGGCAAGCGTGCGGGTGCGCGGCGAGAGCAGATTGAAGGTTTCGGGACCGCTCACGCGCTCGCTCCCTTACTTGCCGGCCAGATCGATCTCGACTTCGGTGGACAAGCCCACGCGCAGCGGATGCTCTGCCAGTTCCTTGGGGTCGAGCGCGATGCGCACCGGCAGGCGCTGGACCACCTTGATCCAGTTGCCGGTCGCGTTCTGCGCCGGGATCAGCGACAGCGACGAACCGGTGCCGCCGGAGAAGCCCACGACCTTGCCATGATAGACGACGTCGCCGCCATAGATGTCGGCCACCACCGTGGCGGGCATGCCCACCTTCACATGGCGCAGCTGGCGCTCCTTGAAATTGGCGTCGACATAGACCTGCGACAGCGGGACGATGCTCATGATCGGGCTGCCCTGCGCGACACGCTGGCCGATCTGGACCGCACGCTTGGTCACAACGCCGTCGATCGGCGCACGGATGATCGTGCGTTCCAGGTCCAGCTTGGCGTCTTCCAGCTTCGCCTTGGCAACCATCACCGCGGGATCACTTTCCTCGGTCGAACCGCGGATCAGCGCATCATTGGCGGCCAACTGGCCGGTGGCGGCATTGCGGGTCGCCTGCGCGGTCTCGACACCGGCACGCGCCAGGTCCAGTGCCGCCTTGGCAGCGGCATAGGATTTGCGCGCCGCGGTGACTTCGTCACCCGAAACCGCGCCGCCCGCGACCAGCGCCTCGCGGCGCTGCAGGTCGATGCGGGCCTTGTCGAAATCGGCCTGCGCGGTCGCCAGCTGGGCACGGGCCTGGACGATGTCGGCGCCACGCGCCTCGACCTGCGCCGACAGCGAACCGCTGGTCGCGCTGGTCTGGCGGAAGCGGCGACGGGCATCGGCCAGATCGGCCTCGGCCTGCTGCAGCGCGATCTGCGCATCGGTCGGGTCCAGCTTCACCAGGATGTCGCCACGCTTCACCGTCTGGGTGTCGGTGACGTTGACCTCGATCGCCTGCGCCGACAGCAAGGGGGTCACCTGGGCGACCTCCGCATTCACATAGGCATTGTCGGTGCTGACATGGTTGCGGCCGATCAGGAAATACCAGGCCGCCCACAGGACACCGACCACCAGCACGGCGATCGCCAGACGGGTCAGCCAGGTCTTGCGGGCATTGCCGCGCTGCTCGGCCAGTTCGGGGGAAGTTTCGGTGGCGGCATCAGCCATTGGGTCGATCCTTGGACTGAGCGTCGCTCGCGGCAAAGCCGCCGCCGAGCGCGCGAATGAGGGCAATATCGAGAGAGAAGGCGCTCGCTTCCAGCTGCGCGACGGACTGACGCGCCGCGAGCAGCTGGTCTTCGACGTTCAGCACGTCGAGATAGGTGGAAAGCCCGCCCTTGTAGCGTTGCTGGGCGACGCCATAGGCATCCTGCGACGCGGTCAGCGCCGCCTTGGCGTCGGTCAGCCGCTGGTCCAGCGTCCGGCGGCTGGTCACGGCGTCGGCTACGTCCTGATAGGCGCCCAGCACCGTCTTGTCATAGCTGGCGACCGCCTCGTCATAGGTCGCGCGCGCGCCACGATACTGGCCGCGCAACTGCCCGCCATGGAAGATCGGCAGGCTGATCGCCGGGCCGGCACTGCCGAACAGCGAATCCTTCTTGAACAGATTGTCCGCGAACGACGTCGAACCGCCCGAAGCACCGGTGCCGGTGAACAGCGTCTCATACCCCAGCGACTGGACGCCGATCAGGGCGCTCAGGCTCACCGCCGGATAGAAGGATGCCCGCGCCACCTTGATCCGGCTGGCGGCGGCCTGCGTCCGGGCCAGCGCGGCGGCGACGTCGGGACGACGCGCCACCAGATTGGTGGTGACGTCCGCCGGCAGGCCCAGTGGCGCCAACTGGCCGATCTGCGGCCGGGTCATCGCCAGGCCACGGTCCGGCCCGGCGCCGATCAGCGCGGCGATCTGATGCTGGCGCAGTTCGATCGCCACGCGGGCGGCCGCCAGTTGCGCCTTGGCCGAGGACACGGTGGCGTCGGCCTGGCGCACGCTGCCGCGCGTTTCCAGGCCATTCTGCCGCCGATCGGCGACCAGCTTCTGGCTGGCCGTGCGGATTTCCAGCGTGCGCTCCTGGATTTCCGCCTCGTCATAGAGGCGGGCCAGGTCGGCATAGGCATCGGCAATCGCGGTGGTCAGCGCCAGGCGCGCCTGCTGCGCGTCGATCTCGGCCGCGCGGGCCTCCGACGTGGCGGCCGCCAGCGACGCCCGGTTCTTGCCCCACAGGTCGATGTCCAGACCAAAGTCCAGCCCGACCTTGCCGGTGCCCAGCCAGCCCTGCGGCACGAAATCCTTGGGCATGCCCATATTATAGCTCTGCTTGGTCACGCCGGCATTGGCCGTGGCGTCGACCGTGGGCAGCAGCGCCGCGCCCGATTGCTGGGCCATCGCCGTCGCCTGGCGAAAGCGCGCCAGCGCCACCGCCATGTCGGGCGAATTGCGCAGCCCCTCCTCGATCAGCGATGTCAGCTGCGGATCGCCATAGGCGCTCCACCAATTCTCGCTGGGCCAGGCAACCGTGTCGGCGCTCAGGCTGCGCCCCGCCTCCACGCTCTGCGGCGCGCGAATCTCGGGCTTGTCGCCCAGATCGGGTATTGAAGCACAGCCGGCCAGAAGCAGCGCTGTCACTGCAATACCGCCGGTGCGAATGGAAAAACTGATGCGACTCACGGACATATCCAAACCGTACCATCCAGTATGAAAATCGCCTTTGCCCCGCCGTACCACCCTTGTCAATATAAATAGCGTACTCTATGGTACGCTTATATGACATGCCCGGAAAAAGCTTTAGCCCCCAGTCGTCGGGAGGCCCGCCGCCTCGACCGGCGCCAGACGATATTGGAGGTGGCTGCCCGGCATTTTCTGGAAAATGGCTATGCCGCGACCAGCATGTCGGCCATCGCCGCCATATTGGGCGGGTCAAAGGGCACGTTGTGGAATCATTTCCCTTCCAAGGAGGAATTGTTTCGCGCGGTTCTCGAAAATGCGACCAGCACCTATCGCGCGCGACTTTCGGAAATATTGGACCCCGGCGGCGACCTCCCCTCGACGCTGCACCGCACCGCGCTCAGCCTGCTCGAAAAGGTGACATCGCCCGAAGCGATCGCCCTGCACCGGCTGATCGCGTCGGAAGGTGGCCGTTTCCCGGAAATGAGCCGCATCTTCTATGAAATGGCGCCCAGCCATACCCGGATGCTGCTTGCCCGCTTCCTCGAAGGCGCGATGGACCGCGGCCAGTTGCGCCGCGACGACCCCGACAAGGCCGCCCGCGTGCTGATGCGCCTGACGACATCCGGCTGCCATGAATTGCTGCTGCTCAGCCAGATCGAACGGGTCACGCCGCAACAGATGGAAAGCGACGCCGCCTTCGCCGTCGACATCTTCCTGCGCGCCTATGGCGCCGAAGGCATGGCGCGTTAACCATTTCTTTGCCGCCAGCTTCTATCCTGCCGATCGCAGGAGTTGCTATCCAATGCCGTTTTTCAAGCGCAAGCCCCTTCATCAGATCGTCGCGCAGCAGCCAGAAAGCGGGGCCACAGCCTCGCGTCGGCTGCGCGTGCTGCTGATCGACGAGAATGCGACCGCCCGCGCCGTCATCGCCCGCCGCCTGTCGCGGCTTAACTATGACGTGGTGCTGGCCGAAAATGGCTTCATCGCCCTCAACCTGCTGGTCACGCGTCCGGTCGACCTGATCCTGATCGACATGGACCTGCTGATGCTGCCCGCCGTGGCGACGATGAAGCGCATCCGCGCCACCGCCCTCGCCCCCCATGCCTGCATCGTCATGCTGACCGGCCGCATCGACAGCCAGTCCGCCGTCGAAGTGCTGGAGGCCGGCGCCGACGACCATATCGTCAAGCCGTTCGATTTCGACCTGCTCGATGCGCGGCTGCGCCATCTGTGCGCCCGCGCCGAACGGCTCGGCATGCTCAGCCGGCACAATGCCGAACTCGACGCCCGCATCGCCCGCCGCGCGGTGGAACTGGGCGAAACCCGCGATGCCCTGCAGGAAATGCAGCTCGACCGCGCCCGCCTCGTCTCCTCGATCCAGGCCTTGCAGGATGAAGTCGCCCGCCTCAGCGCGCGGCAGAACTGACCCACAGACTGAGGCCGGTTTCAAGCCGTTCGGGCGGACCATCCGCCGCGATCCGCTCGGCATCCGCCCGCGCCCGGTCCAATATCGCCGGCGCCACCGACCCATCATGATAGACCCGGTCGGCCAGCGCCAGCATCCGCGCATCGCGCACGCTCAGGTCGTCGGGATCGGCGGAGGACAGCCGGACATAATATAGCGCGCTATTGTCCGCCTCCGGACCCTCCGCCAGCCAGACATCAACATCCGGATCACCCCCCATCGGATCGATCGCCCCGCCCGGCGCCAGCGCCTTTCCGATCGCCTGCCGCCGCGCGCCCGCATCGGGCCACAGGTCGCGCAAGCGCCCCCGCGCCGCGAACAGCGCCCGCGCCAGATCGCCCAGCCCGCTCGGCAACAAGACCTCGATCCGCTGCCGCAGCGCCGCCGCCAGTCCCGCCGACGCCCCACCCGTGCCGATCGCGATCAGCACCGGATTGCGATCGACGATCGCCGGCAGGGTGAAATCGCACAGGTCCGGCTTGTCGGTGGCGTTGACCAGCACGCCGCGCGCGCGCAGTCGTGCCACCACCGCCGCGTCGCCATCCGACACGATCGCGACCCGCGCATCCGCATCATCCTCGCCGACGATGCGCGCGCCGGCGCGCTCCAGCAGCCGGCGCTTGGCATCGGCCGCCTCGCCTTCTCCGGTCAGGATGACCGCCCGCCCCTCCAGCCGCAGAAAGACGGGCAGGCTGTGCATCAGCCAGCCACCCAATCGGGGATATGATCGCCCGCGATCAGCGCCTCGATCGGCGGACGCGCGCGGACCACCGCCCATTTGTCGCCCGACACCAGCACCTCGGGGGTCAGCGATCGGCTGTTATAGGTGCCCGCCATGGTTGCACCATAGGCGCCGGCCGTCATGAAGGTCAGCAGGTCACCGGCCGCCACCACATCCATGTCGCGGCCCATGGCAAAGGTATCGCCGGTTTCGCACACCGGCCCGACCACGTTCGACGCGATCCGGTTGCCGTCCGGCGCCACCGCGCGGATATCGTGCCAGGCGTCATAGAGGCTCGGGCGCATCAGGTCGTTCATCGCCGCATCGACAATCACGAACGGCGCCTGCGCGCCCTGCTTGACGCGAATCACCTTCGACAGCAGCACGCCGGCATTGCCGACGATCACCCGGCCCGGCTCGAACATCAGCCGCGCATCCCAGCCCTGCGTCACCCGCGTCACCATCGCGCCATAGTCGGCCGGGCTCGGCGGCAGCGGCTGAGAAGGGTCATAAGGCACGCCCAGGCCACCGCCCAGATCGGCGGTGCGGATGTCATGGCCCGCCGCGCGCAACTGCGCGATCAGCGCGCCGACCTTGACGAAGGCCGCCTCCAGCGGCGCCAGGTCGGTCAGCTGGCTGCCGATATGCACGGCGACGCCCTGGACATCGAGGCCCGGCAGGTCGCGCGCGGCGGCATAGCTTTCCAGCGCCCGGTCATAGGGGATGCCGAACTTGTTTTCCGACTTGCCCGTCGAAATCTTGGCATGGGTGCCGGCATCGACATCGGGGTTGATGCGATAGGCGACCGGCGCCTTCTTCCCCATCGACAGCGCCACCTCCGACAGCATTTCCGCTTCCGGCTCGCTTTCCAGGTTGAACTGGAAAATGCCCAGCTCCAGCGCCAGCTTCATTTCCTCGGCGGTCTTGCCGACGCCCGAAAAGACGATGCGATCGGCCGGAATGCCCGCAGCCACAGCGCGCTGCAACTCGCCGCCCGACACCACGTCCGCGCCCAGCCCCAGCTTCGCCAGCGTCGCCAGCACGGCGGCGTTGGGATTGGCCTTCACGGCAAAGGCGATCAGCGGATTGTCGAGCTGGGACAGCCCTTCGCGGAACACGCCGACATGGCGTTCCAGCGTCGCGGTCGAATAGACATAGACCGGGGTGCCGACCTGCTGCGCAATTTCCGTCATCGGCACCTGCTCCACATGCATGGTGCCGTCTACATAATCGAAATGGTCCAAGGTCTGATCCTTGCGGGAATAGGGACTATTGTTGCGGCCGGCTTTCCGGCGGCAGGTCGAACTCGTCATTGCCGCGCTGGCGCGACTGGGTCAGCAGTTCGACGTTACGTTCCGGGCGAGCCTGGGTGCCCGGATCCATCATGTCGGCGGCGGTCGGCGCGGTCGCCGCCCCCACCGGCACGGCAGGCAATTTCTGGCCCGCCACGGGTTTAAGCGATTCACGGCCACCGCAGGAGGCCAGCGCCAGCGCCATTGCCCCGATCATCAGCCCATTGCGGACATGCCGTGCCATCTGCCTCACTCCTGTGTCGCGCGCGCCGCGGCGATCCGCGCGCGCACCTGATCGGGCGCCGTGCCGCCATGGCTCTTGCGGCTGGCGACCGACGCATCGACCGTCAATACCGCATAGATGCGATCGTCGATACGCGCATCAATGGCCTTGAGCGTTTCGAGCGGCAGGTCGGCCAGTTGCACGCCCGCCTCTTCCGCAGCCGCCACCGCGCGCCCGGTGATATGATGCGCCTCGCGGAAGGGAATGTCGCCCTCGCGCACCAGCCAGTCGGCCAGGTCCGTCGCGGTGGCAAAGCCGCTTTCGGCCAGCCCCCGCATCCGGTCGGTGCGGAACGTCACCGTCTCGATCATGCCGGTCATCGCCGCGATCGACAGGCCCAGCAGGTCATGCGCCTCGAACACCGGCGGCTTGTCGTCCTGCATGTCCTTGGAATAGGCGAGCGGCAGGCCCTTCATCGTCACGCACAGCGCGTTCATGCAGCCCATGATGCGGCCGGCATGGCCGCGCACCAGTTCGGCCGCGTCGGGATTGCGCTTCTGCGGCATGATCGAACTGCCGGTCGAATAGGCGTCGGGCAGCTTGACGAAGCCGAAGGGCTGGCTCGCCCAGATGATGAATTCCTCGGCCAGGCGCGACAGGTGCAGCGACGCCTGGGTCGCGGCCATCAGATAGTCGAGCGCGAAGTCGCGGTCGGACACGCTGTCCAGGCTGTTGTCGGTCGGCTTGGCAAAGCCCAGCGCCGCCGCCGTGGCATGGCGATCGATCGGGAAGCCGGTGCCGGCCAGCGCAGCGGCGCCCAGCGGGCATTCGTCCAGGCGCACGCGCGCATCGGCAAAGCGGCTGCGGTCGCGGCGCACCATTTCATAATAGGCCATCAGATGATGGCCCAGCGTCACCGGCTGCGCCGACTGAAGGTGCGTGAAGCCCGGCATCACCGCATCGGCATGCTCCTCGGCGCGGGCGAGCAGTGCCTGCTGCAACCCGGTCAGGCCCGCCATCACCTCATCCATGGCGTCGCGAACCCACAGGCGGAAATCGGTCGCCACCTGGTCGTTGCGGCTGCGCGCGGTGTGCAGGCGCCCGGCGGCCGGGCCGATCAGTTCGGCCAGCCGCGACTCCGTGACCATGTGGATATCTTCCAGGTCCAGATTGACCGGAACGCCATTGGCTTCATATTCCGCCGCGATCCGGTTCAGCCCCTCGGTGATCGCCTGCGCATCCTCGCCATCGACGATGCCCTGCTTGGCCAGCATCGCGACATGCGCCTTGGACCCGGCGATATCCTGTTTCCACAAGCGCTTGTCGAAGGGGATGGAGGCATTTATCTCACGCATGATCGATGCCGGGCCGGCCGCGAACCGGCCACCCCACATGCTGTTGGAGCCTGCTTCCATGATATCGTCCTTGCGCTCGGTAATGACACTGCTCCTGCTGGCTGGGCTGGCGGCATGCGATAGGCAATCCCCGCCCGCGGGGCAAGCCAATGCGAGCGCCAGCGACAAGGTGACGGGCGACGAGGTGCAACCCGCTGCCGGCGGCAGCGCGAAGGGCGAATTCAACTACACGATCGACCGCAGCAAGGCAGGCACGCCTGCGCCGAGCTTCGCGTTCGAAAATCCGCAGGGCGGCACGGCGACCCTGCAGGACTTTGCCGGCCGCCCCCTGCTGGTCAATCTCTGGGCGACCTGGTGCGCGCCCTGCGTCGCGGAGATGCCGACGCTCGACGCCCTCGCCGCGCAAAGTGACAGCGAAGGTGACAGGAGTCTGGCGGTATTGACGATTTCGCAGGACGTGCAGGGCCAGGCCGCGATCAAGCCCTTCTTCGCCAAGCACAAGCTGCCCCACCTCAAAGGCTGGACCGATCCCGAGAACAAGCTGGGCCTCGGCTATGCCACCGGCGTCCTGCCGACCACCGTCCTCTATGATGCCAAGGGCAAGGAGGTTGCGCGCGTGGTCGGCGCGATGGACTGGACCGGCGCAGAGGCCCGCAAGCTCATCGCCATGGCCAAGGGCGAATGAGGCACAAGTAAATCAACAACGAACCAGGATCAAAAATCCGCCATGCCAGTTGATTGCAAAATGCACATGAAAAATGCAAAATTGAACATTGCGACATTGATGCAACAAAAAATATGCTGCAGAGTTCAGTCGCTGAAATATGCGTGAAATATGTCACTTTTACTTAAATTTTGTGCGGCGCAATAGAGGATAGTCCGCAGATCGTTCGTCCCTCCGAGTGTCAAGATAATGACAATATCAGGGGGCATAGAATGAAGAGACTTTCCGCGCTCAAGCTTTCTCTCGTGATTGCGACATCCTGGTCGGCCTGCGCCATGGCGCAGGAAGCACCGCAGGAACCGCAGGCCGATGAAGGTGCAGCCATCATCGTTACCGGCACCCGTGCCGTCGGCATGTCGGCCGCCGAAGCTGCCGCACCCGTTCAGGTGCTCAGCGAAGAAGCCATCGCCCATGTCGGTCAGCCGAACCTCAACCAGGCGCTGACCCAGATCGTTCCCAGCTTCACCGCCCAGACCCAGGGCACCGACATGTCGAGCTTCTCGCTGTCGGCCCGTCTGCGCGGCCTGAGCCCGAACCACACGCTGCTGCTGGTCAATGGCAAGCGTCGCCACGGCTCGGCCATTCTTCAGGTCGCCACCGGCCCGTTCGGCGGCTCCGCCGCGCCCAGCCTCGACCTCATTCCGCCTGATGCCGTCGAACGCATCGAAATCCTGCAGGAAGGCGCCGCCGCCGTTTACGGCACCGACGCGATCGCCGGCGTCATCAACCTGATCCTGAAGGACGATACCGAAGGCGGCAGCTTCAAGATCACCGGCGGCCAGAATTACGACAGCGAAGGCGAAACCTTCTCGGTCTCGGGCAATGTCGGCTTCAAGCTGGGCGAGGATGGCTATTTCAACCTCAGCGGTTTCCACCGTCGCCAGGACTACACCACCACCGGCACCGGCCAGGTTCAGGTAACGCAGCTCGACGGTTCGCTGCAGCCCAACGCTCCCGCGCAATGGTCGAACCTGACCGGCGACGCGCTGGCGGGCATCAACGGCGGCCAGCCCAAGACCTATCTGACCGAATTCTTCTACAATATGGGCTATGATTTCGGCGGCGTCGAACTCTACAGCTTCGGTAACTATGCCCGCCGCATCGGCTATGCCAAGCAGGGTTATCGCCATCCCAAGCGCGTCTGCTACGAAAGCGGCAATCTGGGCGGCAGCGTCACCACGGCGGCCTATGATCCCAGCATCTGCTATGGCAATACCGGCGTCGTCGGCATGGTGCCGCTGCAGCATGTGACCGAGGACGAATATAGCTTCACCGTCGGCGCCAAGGGCGAATTTGGCGGCGGCTGGAACTATGACCTGTCGACCACCTATGGCCATGACAAGAACGAGATCTGGACCGAAAATTCGGCCCATCGCGAAGTCTGGCAGGAAACCTATGCCCAGTATCTGAACGGTTCGGGCGTCCTGCCCAACACGCCGGACTCGGCCTATGACGGCGGCTTCCGCCTGAGCCAGACCACGGTCACGGCCGACATCCGCAAGGAATTCGATCTTGGCCTGGCCGATCCGCTGACCTTCGCCTTCGGTGGCGAATATCGCCGCGACACCTACACCATCGTCGCGGGCGACTATTATTCCACCTACAAGACCGGCGTTCAGTCCTTCCCCGGCTACAAGGAAAGCGACGCGGGCGACTGGAACCGCAGTGCCAAGGCCGGCTACATCAACGTCATCGTCAACCCGGTCGAAAAATGGACCGTCGACCTTGCCGGCCGTTACGAAGATTATTCGGACTTCGGCGACACGCTGATCGGCAAGGCCACCACCCGCTTCGACTTCAGCGATGCGGTCGCCATCCGCGGCACCGTCAGCACCGGCTTCCGTGCACCGACGCTCGCCGAACAGCATTATTCGACCGTGGCCGTCGGCCCGACCAGCGCCGTTGCGGTGCTGCCGGCCGGTTCGCCTGCGGCGACCCTGCTGGGCTTCTCCGCGCTGAAGCCGGAAAAGTCGACCAACTTCTCGGGCGGCTTCGTCTTCCGTCCGATCCCCAAGCTCGCGGTCACGCTTGATGGCTATCTCATCAAGATCAAGGATCGCATCGCCCTGACCGCGGCCCGTTATGCCGTCCAGGGCGGCGTTGCGACGGCGGAAGCCCCGGCGATCATCTCGGCGCTGCAGGCAGCTGGCGTGGTGTTTGACGCGGCGCTGCCGAACATCGGTGCGCAGAGCTTCACCAACGGCATCGACACCCGCACCTGGGGCATCGACTTCTCGGCCGCCTATCCGGTGGCTCTGGACTTCGGCAGCCTGAACCTGTCGGTCTCGGCCAACTACAACAAGACGAAGATCACCAAGAACAAGATCCCGACGGTCTTCAGCAATATCTCTGAAAGCTATGTCGAAGACGCTTCGCCCGACTACAAGGTCGTGCTGGGCGCCCTGTTCAAGAGCGGTGCCTTCACGGTCAACCTGCGCGAGACCTTCTATGGCAAGACCAGCGTGCTGGTGCAGCCGGGCGTGTCGAGCGCTTCGCTGATCGCCGCCGGCCTGCCGACCATCTATGAAGCGAAGGTCAAGCCGACCGGCATCACCGATCTGGAAGTCAGCTATGCGTTCAACGACGCCATGACCTTCTCGCTCGGCGCGAACAACCTGTTCGACAAGGTCCCGGAAACCCCGGCCCTGCTGACGGGCGTGACCATCCCGGCGGGCACGTCGCCCTATATCAACGGGTCGACCACCTATAACAGCCCCTATGGCTTTGGCCCCTACGGCACCTCGGGCGGCTATTACTACGCGCGTATCGACTTCAAGTTCTGATAGGCTAGAACTGAAGGGCCGGTCTCCCAGGAGACCGGCCCTTTTGCTTTGTTAGCGTTCTGAAGCCGGTCGGCATAACCGGCGGCTCGCAGGACGTGGCAACAATGATAGGGATGTGGATCGATGCCTCGATCCCCATCAGGGGGAAGCGAAAACCATGACCGACCGTCCGGATACTCTCAGCCGCCGCATGCTGATGCGCGGTGCCATGGGCGCGGCGGCAATAGCCGGTGCGGCCCCCGCCCTCGCCCAGCGCGACCGCAAGGTGGCGATGAGTGATGATCCCAAGGCCATGGTCGCCACGCTGACCGACGGCATCTTCATCAACAGCAACGAAAACCCGCTCGGCCCCGCCCCCGCCGCGCTGCAGGCGCTGTCCGGGCTCGATCCGCTCGCCGGCCGCTATGGCATGGCCTTCGCCTCGAAGCTGGAAAGCCTGTTCGCTCGCCAGAACGGCCTGGCACCCGACCAGGTTCAGGTCCATCCCGGCTCCTTCATGCCATTGCGCTCGGTCGCGCTGACCTACTCGTCGAAAACCCGCCCGATCGCCTATTTCGAGCCGACCTTCGATCAGGGCTTCCTGGGCAAGGGCAACCAGCCGGTCACCCGCGCCGTCGCCCTGCCGCTGGCCGGCGACTTCACCGCCGATGTCCGCAAGCTGCTGGCCGCCGCGCCCGACGCTGGCGTCTATTATCTCTGCAATCCCAACAACCCGACCGGCCTGCCGATCCCGCGCGCCGACATCGAATGGCTGCTCGCCAACAAGCCGGCCGGCTCGGTCCTGCTCGTCGACGAGGCCTATATCCACTATAGCGACGCGCAAAGCTGCCTCGATCTGGTGGCGAAGGGCGCGGACGTGCTGGTCACCCGCACCTTCTCGAAAATCTACGGCCTGGCCGGCCTGCGCTGCGGCCTGATCGCCGGGCGCAAGGATCTGCTCGACGGCATGGCCGACTATGGCGTCAACATCACGCCGATGCCCGCCGTGGTCGCGGCCGAAGCCAGCCTGCTCGACCCGCCCCTGCTGCCCCAGCGCAAGGCCTATAACAAGGCGGTGCGCGACGATCTCTTCGCCTGGCTCGACGCGCGCGGCCTCAAATATCTTCCCTCGCAGACCAGCTTCGCGATGATCCATGTCGGTCGCCCCGGCGCCGATGTCACCGCCGCCCTCGCCAAAGAGAAGGTCTTCATCGGCGGCCCGCGCAAGCATATGGACGATTGGGTCCGCGTCTCCTTCGGCACGCCGGCCGAGATGCAGGCGTTCAAGACCGCGCTCGCCCGGATCATGGCATGAGCCTCAGCCGGCGCCAGGCACTGGGGGCAGCGCTCGCCGTGCCGCTGGCGGCACAGGCAGCCCGCGCCGTCGCCGCACCGCCATCGCTCCCCGGCAAGGCCAGCTTCGCCGCCACCCCGGTCGCCTATCTCGACAGCGCCTCCACCCATCCGGTGAGCCTGGGCGCCAAAGCCGCCGCCGACGCCTATCTCGCCGGCCGCACGCTCGATCCCGTCGCCGCCGTGCGCAAGCCGGTCGATCGCGCCGCGCTGATCGCGAAATTCGCCACACTGATGGGCGCCGATGCGGACGAGATCACCTGGGTCCAGTCCACCACCATGGGCGAACAGGCGGTGCTGCGCGCATTGGGCTTCCCGCATGACGGCGGCCGCGTCGTCACCGACACGCTCCATTTCTACGCCGCCTTCCCCATGTATCAGGAAATGGCGAAACAGGGCGTCGATGTTGCCTGGGTGCAGGCGCGCGAGGGCCGCATCGCGCCCGAGGACATGGCCCGCGCCATCACGCCGGGAACGAAGCTGGTCAGCGTCTCGGCCGTCTCCACCTATAATGGCTTTCAGCATGACCTGAAGGCGATCAGCGCGATGGCGCACAAGGTCGGCGCGCTGGTTTATGCCGACATCATCCATGCCGCCGGCGCGGTGCCGATCGACCTGCATGACAGCGGCGTCGATTTCGCAGCCTGCGCCACCTATAAATGGCTGATGGGCGATTTCGGCCTGGGCTTCCTCTATGTCCGGCGCGGTGTCGCGGACCGGCTGCCCCGCAGCGAATATGGCTATTATGGCTTTGCCGCGCCCGATGCGCCGCCGGGCATCGGCCTGTCCCCGCCGCAAACCCATATCTTCCCGCTCGATCCGCACGGCGATGCACCGACCAGCTATGTCGCCCGCCCCGGCGCGCTCGGCCATTTCGGCACCGGCACCTATGCCCAGGCGATCAGCGCCATGCTCGATCATTCGATCAGCTATATCTCGACCCTCACCGTCCCGGCGATCCAGGCCCATGCCCAGCAATTGATCGGCCAGTTGCGCGACGAACTGCCGCGCAAGGGCTATCGCCTCATCACCCCGCCGGGCACGACCAGCCCGCTGCTCAGTTGCATCCTGCCCAATGCGAAGGGCCTGCTCACCGATCCGCTGGCGCGGGCGCAGGTCCGCCTGTCCGTCCACGACACTTATTTCCGCATCTCTCCATCGGTCTTCAACGATGACAGGGATGTCGAACGGCTGATCGCCGCCCTGCCCCGCGTCTGATCCTTTTCGGAGCCCTATGATGAAAAAGCTGCTCGCCCCTGCCCTGCCAATGACCCTGCTGGCCGCCCTGATGATCGCCGCCCCCGCCGCCGCACAGAAGCCGCTGCCGGCCAAGCTGCCCTTCTCGCCCGCGATCCGGGTCGGCGACATGCTCTACATGTCGGGCCAGATCGGCCAGGTGCCCGACGGCATGGATCCGCACAAGGAAGGGTTCGATGCGGCAGTGAAGAACGCGATGGATTCGATCGGCAAGATCCTCAAGGACAATGGCCTCGACTTCGGCCATGTCGTCAAATGCACGGTGATGCTGGACGACATGGCCGACTGGCCGCGTTTCAACACCACCTATGTCAGCTATTTCGAGGGCAAGCGCCTGCCCACCCGCAGCGCCTTCGGTGCCGACGGCCTGGCGCTCGGCGCCCCGCTCGAAGTGGAATGTCTGGCCTCGTTCAAATAGGCCAGCCGGGCCTCGCCTGGACCGTCACGGACAGGCGAGCCTCCCGTCTTTCCTACACGCGCTTTTCCTGATCTATCCTGACGGATGGACCAGCCCCTCCCCAATCCACCCGTCCCCGCAACCCGGTCGCGTCGCCGCCAATGGACGCCTGATCGTCAGCGCCGCTTCCTGGCCGCGCTGCTCGAAACCGGCAATATCAGCCATGCCGCGCAACTGGTCGGCATGTCCCGCTCCAGCGCCCACCGCTTGCGCGATCGGCTGGCCGGCACCGGCTTTGATCGCAGCTGGGCCAGCGCACTGGCGCTCCACGCCGCCCGCCTAGCCGATCCGCTCGCGCCGATCCGCCCGCGCAGGGGGCCGATCGGCCGATAAATGTCGCGTCCCTGTCGCCTGGCTGTCGCGTCACTGTCGCGTCAGGGTCGCCTCGCTATGACCCCATTGTCGCTTCCGTGTCGCGTCACCGGTGCGTCGCAGGCGCGTTTCCGCCAAAATCGCCCGGAAATCGCGACGCACGACACTGTGAACTTTCAACTGTCGCGTCGTTTCGCCCCCTTCCCTTCCCCCGCTTCGATCCCCATAGAGATCAGCCATGACCGACCAGCCTGCGCAAGCCGCCATCGAGATCCGCGACCTGACCAAGGTCTATAAGGGCGGCAAGCGCGCGCTCGACGGGATCAACCTCACCATCCCGCGCGGCCAGATCTATGGCCTGCTCGGCCCCAATGGCGCCGGCAAGTCGACCACGATCAACATCCTCGCCGGCCTCGTCAACAAGACCAGCGGCTCGGCCAGCATCTGGGGCTTCGACATCGACGCCAATCCACGCAATGCCAAGAACAGCATCGGCATCGTGCCGCAGGAGATCGTCTTCGATCCCTTCTTCACGCCGTTCGAGACGCTGGAGAACCAGGCCGGCTATTATGGCGTGCCAAAGGACAAGCGCCGCTCGATGGAGCTGCTGCGCGCGGTCCATCTGGAGGACAAGGCCAATGCCTATGCCCGCACGCTGTCGGGCGGCATGAAGCGCCGGCTGCTGGTGGCCAAGGCGATGGTCCATTCGCCGCCGATCCTGGTGCTGGACGAACCCACCGCCGGCGTCGATGTGCAGTTGCGCCAGCAGCTCTGGGCCTATGTGAAGGAACTGAACGCCATGGGGGTGACGATCGTCCTCACCACCCATTATCTCGAAGAGGCCGAGGAACTGTGCGACCGCATCGGCATCATCAACCATGGTCGGGTCATCACCGACAAGCCGACCCGCGAGCTCATCGCGATGGCGCAGGAAAAGGTGGTGCAGGTGACGGTCGACCGCGACATCGCCACCCCGCCCAGCGATCCCAGCTTCGAGAAGGTCGAACTGACCGACGAGCGCACCCTCACCATCACCTATATGAAGAACCGCGCCAATGCGGGCCAGGTGCTGAGCGCAGTGCAGGCCGGCGGCCTCGCCATCGTCGACGTGGTCACCCGCGACCCCGACCTGGAGGATGTCTTCCTCAACCTGACGGCGGCTGCGTGACCGAAAATCTCCGTTCGGGCTGAGCTTGTCGAAGCCCACGCCTGAGCGTAGCGAAGGCAAAACCTCACTGCGTTCGGCCTGGCCCTTCGACTTCGCTCAGGGCGAACGGATATTGGGAAATAGAAGGCCAGTTCATGCCCACCATCACCCATGACGTCGTCATCATCGGTTCCGGCGCGGCCGGGCTGACAGCCGCCATCAACCTCGCGCAGGATCGCAAGGTGGTGGTGCTGGCCAAGGGCGCGCTGGATGGCGGATCGACCAACTGGGCGCAGGGCGGCATTGCCGCGGTACTCGATGCGGGTGACAGTTTTGCGGCCCATGTCCATGACACGATGGTCGCGGGCGCCGGCCTCAACGATCAGGACACGGTCGAGTTTGTCGTCTCCGAAGCCCCCGCCGCGATCGAGCGGCTGGCGGAACTGGGCGTGCCCTTCAATCCCAATGAAGAGGGGGATGGCGACGAGTTCGGCGAACGCTGGCATTTGACGCGCGAGGGCGGCCACAGCCATCGCCGCATCGTCCATGTCGACGACGCCACCGGCCATGCCGTGCAGGTCGCATTGCTCAAGGCCGCGCGCGCCAATCCCAACATCACCCTGATGGAGGATATGGTCGCGGTCGACCTCATCACCTCGCGCCATGGCGAACGCTATTCGGGCGACGGCCATGTCTGGGGCGTCTATGCCTTCAACAAGCAGACCGGCCATGTCGACACGATCCTCGGCCGCGCGACCATCCTCTGCACCGGCGGCGCGGGCCGTACCTATCTCTTCTCCACCGCGCCGCGTGGCGCGACCGGTGACGGCATCGCCATGGCCTGGCGCGCGGGCTGCCGCGTGTCGAACATGGAGATGAACCAGTTCCACCCCACCTGCCTCTATAATCTGGAGGTCAAGAATTTCCTGATTACCGAGGCGGTGCGCGGCGAAGGCGGCCAACTGAAGCTCCCGCCCGGCGTGCCCGGCGGTGGCGAGCGCTTCATGCCCCGGTTCGACGCCCGCGCCGAACTGGCGCCGCGCGACGTGGTGGCGCGCGCCATCGACCATGAGATCAAGCGGCTTGGCCTCGACTATGTCCATCTCGACATCAGTCACAAGCCGCCCGAGTTCGTGAAGCAGCATTTCCCGACCATCTATGCCCGGCTGCTCGACCTCGACATCGACATCACCAAGGAACCGATCCCGGTCGTCCCGGCGCAGCATTATACCTGTGGCGGCGTCATCATCGACCTGGACGGCCGCACCGACCTGCCCGGCCTCTATGCCGCGGGCGAAGTGACCGAAAGCGGCCTGCACGGCGCCAATCGCCTCGCCTCCAACTCGCTGCTTGAATGTTTCGTCTTCGGCGAGGCAGCGGCCAAGCATATCCGCGCCCATTGGGACGAACTGCCCGCCCCTCCGCCAATCCGGCCATGGGACGAAAGCCGCGTCACCAATGGCGACGAAGAGGTCATCGTCCAGCATAACTGGAAGGAAATCCGCCGCTTCATGTGGGACTATGTCGGCATCGTCCGCACAACCAAGCGGCTGGAGCGCGCCCAGCATCGCATCGACCTGCTGTCGAAGGAAGTCGATGAATATTACGGCAATTTCCGGGTCACGCCGGACCTGATCGAGCTGCGCAACCTGCTCGAAGTCGCCCGGCTGGTGGTCCGCTCGGCGCTCCATCGCAAGGAAAGCCGGGGCCTGCACTACACGCTCGATTATCCCGAGACGCTGGCGCAAGCCGTCGACACGGTGCTGGCGCCCTGACCAAAAAAGAGGCGCGGCCGGGCAGCCGCGCCTTTGAAGGGAGGAGGAGCAAACGCCAGGGGCGTCGTCTCGCCGACCAAATTAGCGCCGATCCAGGCCCGCGCTTTGATCGAGGTCAAACGCCCTTGAGGAAATTGCCGAGCGCCGCATTGAACCGGGTCGGCTGGTCGGCCATCACGACATGGCCGCTCGGCCCGATCGGCATCAGCTTCGCGTCCTTCTTGGCCGCATAGGCGGCCCGGAAGCGCCGGGTGATCTCGACCGACTGGGCCTGGTCCGCGCCGACGGCATAGACCACCGACATCGGCACCCCGATCCGGCCGAGCTGGGGACCAAGATCGGTATTGGCCAGGTCACGCAGCGCGGTGGCGATCACCTCCGGATTGCTGCCCTCCGCCCCCGGCGCCTGCGCGACGATCTGGGCGAGGTAGCGGCGCCCGGCCGCCGTGCCGGTGAAATATTGGCTCAGCTGGTCGGCCAGATAGCCCATGCCATTGGCGGTGCCGCCGACCATCGCCGCCCCGGCGGGCAGCATGTCGACCACCATCACCCGGCTGGCGAGGCCTTTTAGGCCCTGCATCATCGCCAGCGTGCCGCCCATGCTGTGCCCGACCACCGCCGGCCGCAGCAGTCCCGCGGCAGCGATATAGCGGGCAATCTCGTCCGCCACCGGCTGCACCACCGGCCCACTGCCATTGGCGTCGGCGGCCAGTCCAGCAAAGCCGCGGACATGGACCAGATGCCAGCGATAGCCCGGCATCTGCCCCGTCACGCCGTTCCAGATGCCCGGACCGCTGGCAAGACCGGGGATCAGCAGCACGTCCCGGCCGCTGCCGCGCACCGTCACCATGATCCGGCGCGAGGCAAAATCCGCCGCCAGTGCCGGCATCGCCCATCCCGCTGCAAGCGCGCCCGCGCCGCAGAGCAGGCTGCGTCGATCCATCAGTCCATCCGTCATCCGCTCCCTATTGCCGCCCCGCCGCTGAATCGCAACTGAGCGCCGTTCCGCCGTTCAGACTCCTTACATCGCAATTGTGGAATCATTCGTCGCATCGTCCTTGCCTACAATGCGGGTCGCCGCGCCTTGTAACGGCTTGAAGTGCGGGGTTAGTGATGAGTTCGAATGATAGCAGGCGCGTCTCGTCGCGCCTTGTGCTTGCGGTGGTTGCCTTGTCCGCCTGCGTCGGCGCGCCACCCCAGCCGGGTGCCCAGGCCAGCAGCGCGCGACCGAATAATCCGCCGCGCCAGACGGTGCAGCCCACGACCAACACATGGCCGATCAAGCAGGTCGCCAATCCCCCCGCCCCCTACAAGGATATCGACCAGCGCGAGCAGCCCTCGCCCGCACTCGTCAGCGTGATCCAGAATCTGGGTCAGAGCTTCCGCGGCAAGGTCGGCATCGCGGTGCGCCGGGTCGGGGCGGACTGGACCGTCGCCTATAATGGCAATGCCCTGTTCCCGCAGCAGAGCGTGTCGAAGCTGTGGGTGTCGATGACCTTCCTGGACGCGGTCGATCGCGGCAAGATTCGTCTCGCCGATTCGACCACCATCACGAAGAAGGATCTGACCCTGTTCCACCAGCCGAGCGCGGCGATGGTGGGATCGGGCGGCTGGACCACCACCTATTCCGACCTGATGCGCCGCGCGATGACGCAGAGCGACAATACCGCCAACGACACGCTGCTGCGCGCGGTCGGCGGGCCGGACGCGGTGCGCGGCTATCTGGCGCGCCGCCACATCGCCAATATCCGCTTTGGTCCGGGCGAACGCCTGCTGCAATCGACCACCGCCGGCCTCGACTGGCGACAGGATTATTCGATCGGCCGCAATTTCTACGCCGCCCGCGCCGCGCTGCCCATGTCGGTGCGGCAGAAGGCGCTCGACAATTATCTCGCCAGCCCGCCCGATGGCGCCGCGCCGGCGTCGATCGTGCAGGCGCTGGCCAAGCTCAAGGAAGGCGACATGCTCTCTTCCGCATCGGCCCGCGTGCTGATGAACTTCATGGAGGAAGCCAAGACCGGGCCGCAGCGGATCAAGGGCGGTGTCCCCCATAGCTGGACCTATATGCACAAGACCGGCACCGGGCAGGATCTGCCGCCGCGATCGACGGGCTATAATGATGTCGGCATCATGACCGCGCCCGACGGCACCAGCTATGCAGTTGCGGTGATGATCGGCAGCACCACCGTCTCGATCCCCGAACGCTGGCAGCTGATGCAGGCCGTCTCGCGCGCCGTGGTCGCCAATCACGAGAAGCGCTAGAACATTCTGAAGAAAATTAGAGCATCCTCCGTTTCACCCTAATCGGACGATGCTCTAAGGATCAGAAGCGCCTGACGATGCCGACATAGAGTTCGGCGTCGGGGCTGTCATGGTTGAGGCCCAGATTGGCGCCGGCATCGAACTGCATGTCGTCGCCCGCCTGCCAGCCCAGCGACAGCCCGGCCAGCGCCTGGGTGGCATGGCCGCCGGGATCATCGTCGCGCATCAGCGATGCCTCGATCGATCCGGACAGGTTGTCGCTGATATCGAAGCCCAGCCCGGCAACGCTGCCATAGGCGAGATGCCGGCCATCGCCATCCTCATCGACCGCCGCATCCACTTCTGGCGTGGCCTGGAGCGTCAAGCCATGGCCCAGATCATAGCTGATCGGCACCAGCATCCCGGCGCCCCAATCACCCTCGCCGATCGCGTCGCCGCCGGTCGGCAGGCTGGCATAGGGCATGACCGCGATCGAGAAGCCCGAACCATCGGGATTGCGCAAATTCTGCCGCAGCGCGACGCGCATGTCGCCGATGCCGCTGTCCTGCTCGACCGCGCCGGTCGCCCGATCGCGCGTGCGCACATGGCCAAAGGCGGTCCAGCCCAGTTGCGCTTCCAGGCTGTCGGTCAGGCCGATGCGCAGCAATGCGTCGCCGACGTTCACAGTGTCGATGCGGTTCTCCGCATCCTGCTCGCGGGTCCAGTCGCCCAGCCCCAGTTCGACCTGAACCTTGCCCGGCGCCATGGTGCAGGGCGGCGTGTCGAGCCCCGGCCGGTCGGCGCAGAATTCCCGATCATCCTGCGCCCAGGCCGCGCCACCCTGCGCCGCCATCGCCAGCAGCATCGCCGCGCCCCATGCCCGCATCACATGCCCTCCCCTTCCCAATCTGTTTCCAGCGCAACGAAACGGATAGGAAGCGGCAAATATCCCGCGCTGGCCTTTACTGTCCCGCTGCGGCACTAAGTCCCTATGCCGCGCCCCTTTTCCTCGCTGCTCGACCGCGTGACGCCGCGCACCATCGATGAACTGGAATGTGCGCTGTCGGTGCTGGGCGCGATCCTGCTCGCCCATCTGCTCGGTGCCACCCATGTCTCCTGGGCCGCCTTTGCCGGCTATATGGTGATGCGTGGCCATGCCGCCGAAACGCTGGCGCGCGGCGTGCTGCGGATCGTCGGTACGGTCGCGGGCGGGCTGATCGCGCTGGGCAGCGCGCCCTTCATTGTCGGCTACTGGCCCGCCGCCGCCGCGGCGCTGGCGCTGATGGGCACGATCAGCCTCTATGCCGCGATCACCTCGCGCCGTTCCTATGCCTGGCTCTTCTTCGGCCTGACCTATGCGATGGTCGTACTCGACAAGATCGAGCATCCCGCGATCGCCCTGCCCGAATTCGTCCAGACCCGCGTGCTGGAAACGCTGGCCGGCATCGCCGCCAGCCTGATCGTCAGCCTGGCCTCCACCCTGACGCTGCGCCGCCGCTGGCCGGCCAAACGCACGCCCGCCGCGACCGGCGCGGGCTGGCACGGGGATTCGCTGCGCCACGCGCTGCAGGCCGGCGTGGCGCTGGCGCTGCTGGTGGCGCTCAATGCCTGGATTCCTGTGCCCGCGCTGGCGCAGGGCGCGATCATGATCATGGCGGTGATGCTGCTGCCGGTCACCGGCATCGGGTCGAGCGGCCTCGCCCCGGTCAGCCAGCGCATATTGCAACGCATGATCGGCTGCATCGGCGGCGCCCTGTTCGCGGCCTTCTTCCTGGTCGCGGGTGCCGACAATATGGCGCTGCTGCTGGGCGCCACCGCGATCGGCGTGATGCTGGGCCGGCATCTGGAAAATGGCGATCCGACCCATCGCTATGTCGGCACCCAGTTCACCCTGGCGGTGCTGGTGATGCTGGTGCCCGACCGCTATGACCAGCTGGTGCTGGAACCGGGCGTCGAGCGGCTGATGGCGATCTTCATCGGCATGGCCGTGCTGATGCCGGTGCTGCTGGTCGGCCATTTGCTGAGCGGCCGGCGCACCGACGAAGCGACCGCCCCGGCCAGCGGCGAGAGCGGCGGCGTATAAGCGCGGATACAGGAGCGCCCGGCACTGGAGCGGCGGGCCAATCCCCGCTATCCCCTGCCCCATGTCTCAGCAGAATCATCTCTATCTGGTCGACGGCAGCGGCTATATCTTCCGCGCCTATCACCAGCTTCCGCCGCTCACCAACCAGCATGGCCAGCCGGTCGGCGCGGTCTATGGCTATACCACCATGCTTTGGAAGCTGGCCGAGGAGTTGGGCAAAGCGGAAGGCCCGACCCATCTGGCCGTCGTGCTGGACAAGGGCAGCCACACCTTCCGCAACGACATGTATGATCAATATAAGGCGAACCGGCCGCCCGCGCCCGAGGATCTGGTCCCCCAGTTCCCGATGATCCGCGACGCCACCCGCGCCTTCTCGCTCCCCTGCATCGAGGAAGCCGGGTTCGAGGCGGACGACATCATCGCCAGCTACACCCAGGCCGCCGTGCGCGCCGGCTGGCATGTCACCATCGTGAGTTCCGACAAGGATCTGATGCAGCTGATCCAGCCCGGCGTCGACATGTACGACACGATGAAGAATGAGCGGCGCGGCGCCGACTATGTCATGGGCAAGTTCGGCGTGCTGCCCGAGCAATTGGGCGATGTGCTGGCGCTGATGGGCGACAGCGTCGACAATGTGCCGGGCGTGCCGGGCATCGGCCCCAAGACGGCGGCCAAGCTGATCACCGAATATGGCACGCTGGAAGCAGCGCTGGACGCGGCCCCTTCGATGAAGAAGTCGAAGATGCAGGAAAACCTCATCGCTCATGCCGACATGGCGCGCCTGTCGCGCCGGCTGGTCGCGCTGCATGACAGCATGGACCTGCCCGAGCCGCTGGACGACCTGACCTTGAAGGGCATTCCCAAGGAGCCGTTGCAGGCCTTCCTGTCGCATCATGGCTTCAAGACCCTGCTCAACCGCCTGGGCGCGCCGGCCGCTACGGTTGCGGTCGCCAGCGCGGCCGCTGCGACCAGCGGCGCCGACGCGCCACCGCCGCCCCCGGTAATCGAGGTCGAGCATCCGCCGATCGACTGCGCCCTCTATGAAACCGTCACCACGGTCGAGGCGCTGCAGGTCTGGATCGACGAAGCCCGCGCGCTCGGCGTGGTCGCGGTCGATACCGAGACCGATGCGCTCGACAGCATGGAATCAGGCCTGGTCGGCATCAGCCTGTCCACTGGCCCCGGCCGCGCCTGCTACATCCCGCTCGCCCATCGCTCCGCGGACGACATGTTCGGCGAAGTGCCGCAGCAGATCGCGCTCGATGACGCGATCCGGTTGCTCAAGCCCCTGCTCGCCGACGATGCGGTGCTCAAGGTCGGCCATAATATCAAATATGACCTCAACGTCCTCGCCCGCGTCGGGCTGGAGGTGACGCCGATCGACGATTCGATGGTGATGAGCTTCGACCTCGACGCCGGCAAGTCGCTGGGCGGCCATGGCATGGACGAGGCGGCGAGCGCCCACCTCAATCACACCTGCATCAGCTTCAAGGAGGTGACCGGCACCGGCAAGAAGGCGATCAGCTTCGCCCATGTGCCGCTCGACAAGGCCACCGCCTATGCCGCCGAGGATGCCGAGGTCACCTGGCGTCTGTGGCACAAGCTGTCGGGCCGCCTGCCGGCCGAAGGCGCGACGCGGGTCTACCAGCTGGTCGACCGGCCGCTGATCCCGGTGGTCGCCGGCATGGAGCGGCAGGGGATCAAGGTCGACCGCGAAGCCCTGTCCCGCCTCTCGGGCAGCTTCTCGCAGTCGATCGCTGGCCTCGAAGCCGAAATCCACGAACTCGCCGGCCATCCCTTCACCATCGGATCGCCGCAGCAGCTCGGCGTCGTGCTGTTCGACGAAATGGGCCTCAAAGGCGGCAAGAAGGGCAAGAGCGGCACCTATTCCACCGACGTCACCGTGCTGGAGAAGCTCAAGGCCGAAGGCTCGGCCATTTGCGGGCTGGTGCTGGAATGGCGCCAGCTCTCCAAGCTCAAGTCGACCTATACCGACGCGCTGCAGCAGCAGATCAACCGCGACACCGGCCGGGTCCATACCAGCTACTCGCTGACCGGCGCCCAGACCGGCCGCCTGTCCTCGACCGATCCCAACCTGCAGAATATCCCGATCCGCACCGAGATCGGCCGGCAGATCCGCCACGCCTTCGTCGCCGAACCCGGCAATGTCATCCTGGCGGCGGACTATAGCCAGATCGAGCTGCGGCTGGCCGCGCACATGGCCGACGTGCCCGCGCTCAAGGACGCGTTCGAGCAGGGCGAGGATATTCATAACCGCACGGCCATGGAATTGTTCGGCGAGGTCAATCGCGACACGCGTGGCCGCGCCAAGACGATCAACTTCGCGATCCTCTACGGCATTTCGCGCTGGGGGCTGGCCGGTCGGCTGGAAATCAGCGCCGACGAGGCGCAGGACATGATCAGCCGCTATTATGAGCGCTTCCCCGGCATCAGCGTCTATATCAACGAGACACTGGAAAAGGCGCGCGCCAACGGCTTCACCGAAACCCTGTTCGGCCGCAAGACCTGGTTCCCGCGCATCAAGGCCGCGGTCCAGCACGAACGGCAGGGCGCCGAACGCGCCGCGATCAACGCGCCGATCCAGGGCACCAGCGCCGACATCATCAAGCGGGCGATGGCCCGCGTGGGCCCGGCGCTCGAAGCCGCCGGCCTGCCGCGCGTGCGCATGCTGCTGCAGGTGCATGACGAACTGGTGTTCGAACTGCCCGAAGCCGATGTCGAGGCGGCGAGCAAGGTGATCCGCCAGGTCATGGAAAGCGCCGCCGAACCGATGGTCAGCCTGTCCGTGCCGCTGGGCGTGGAAATCGGCACCGGCCCGAGTTGGGGCGCGGCGCACTAAAAAATCCAAGATACCAACATCTGCTGGCATGACCGGGCTGTGACCCTCCACTCCCCGTCATGCCAGCGAAGGCTGGCATCCCAATGCCTTTTGACGCAGCATCACGGCCATGACGGGCGGCTGGATCTATATCATGACGAACCGCGCTTATGGCGTGTTGTATATTGGCGTGACATCCAGCCTGCCGCATCGAACCATGCAGCATCGCGACGGGACGGGTTCGGACTTCTGTCGCCGATATGGTCTGGATCGCCTGGTCTATGCCGAGCGGCATGCAGCGATCATCGATGCCATCGCCCGAGAAAAGGCGATGAAGGCGTGGAAGCGCGAGTGGAAAGTGCAGTTGATCGAAAGCATCAATCCCAAATGGCAGGATTTATTCGATACGCTGCACATGGACTGAAGCGCGGCGCCAGAAGGAAGTGGGATGCCAGCCTTCGCTGGCATGACGGAGTATAGGAACCACTATCCACTGCCGTCATCCCAGCCCAGGCTGGGATCTCTCTTCTTCCCCCTTCCAACGAAAAAGGCCGGCCCCATCGGGACCGGCCTTTTTCTCAATCGAACAGTTCTTCCAGAAAGCTCTTCCGGCGTTTCTTGGGATAGCCGCGCCCATCGTCGCGATAGTCGCGGTCCGGGCGATAACTCATCTGTGGCGCGGCGGGCGCCGGAGCCGGCTGAACCGAACGCTCGATGATCTTGTCGAGTTCGCCCCGGTCCAGCCAGACGCCGCGACATTGCGGGCAATAGTCGATCTCCACCCCCTGCCGGTCGCTCATGTGGAGCCCCACATGGCAGACCGGGCAGAGCATGGCCGACACGGTGGCCTGATCCCGCATGCTTATTCGCGCTCGCCGGTCAGGCTCAGCAGCATCTGGAACAGGTTGACGAAGTTGAGGTATAGCGACAGCGCGCCCATCACCTGCATCTTCTGCGCCACCTCATGGCCGGCATAATAGAAATATTCCGACTTGATGCGCTGCACGTCCCAGGCGGTGAGGCCGGTGAAGACCACCACGCCGATGATCGAGATGACCATCGCCATCGCCGACGAGCCGATGAAGATGTTGATCAGGCTGGCGACGACGATGCCGATCAGGCCCATCATCAGGAAGCTGCCCATCTTGGTCAGGTCACGCTGGGTGGTATAGCCCCAGAGCGCCATGGCAAGGAACATCACCGCCGCCGAGAAGAAGGCCTGGGCGATGCTGCCGCCGGTGAAGACCAGGAAGACGCTGCCCAGCGACACACCCATCACCGCCGCGAAGGCGTAGAAGGCAGTGCGCGCGCCAGCCGTCGTCATCTTGTCGATGCGGAAGCTGAAGAAGAAGACAAAGGCCAGTGGGGCGAAGATCGCGACCCACTTCAGCGGCGTGCCGAAGATGGCAGCGGCCAGCACGGGGGTATTGCCGACCAGGGCGGCGACCAGGCCGGTGATGACCAGGCCGATGCCCATATTGCGGAAAACGCCGAGCATGTGCGCGCGCAGGCCAGCATCGGTCTGCGCCGTCTGGCTGGCACCATAGCCCGGCATGCGTACGGGATTGTTCACGGCTTCACTCACTCCATCATAAATGTGGTTCGAGTGAGCCCGGTGCGGTCTCCTGCGGCAAAAAGAGGGGGGAATTGCCACAAAACCTGCACCGGGCGCACCCGATGCGGTCCGACATCGCGACCTGGATCAAGGGGGAAGAGATCCATGTCGCCAGAGGGGCCCGGTCCGCTCCAGCAATATCGGGTGGCCCGGACGATCGCGCAAGGCGCCACCGCCCGAGCAACAATTTATTACATTCGGCGCGCCGCGCCGACGCTGCGGATGAAGTCCCACACGTCCGAGGCGAAGGGCGGCTGCCGCTCGTCCTTCCACTCGTCGACATGGTCGTACATCCGCGTCACCCCCTCCATCATCGCCGGCGTGGCGATGGCGGTGAAGGGCGCGAGCAGCGCCTGCCATTCGTCATAAAAGGCCCCGGCTGCGGCGCTGGCCGGGTCGAGTGGCAGCGCCGCCTCGATCCGGGCGGTGAGGTCCGCCCATTGCGCGCTATAGGCCGCCTGATCGAAATCGGCCGGCATGTTGGGCATCGTCTCGGCAAAATCGGCCTCGGCCTGGGCGCTGATATAGCGGCCACTGACCGCCTTCCATTCTTCTTGCATGGTCATGCTTCCTCCACTGCGGATCAGCGAGCAAAAGGTCGCGGCATCGAGCGGCTCGCCACGGTCGATGCGGGACAAGGCGGTTTCCAGATGGCTGCGCGCCTGCGCCAGTTCCTGCGCCTGCGCGTCGATCGCCGCGACCTGCGCGCGCAGCAGCGCGCCAAGGTCGATCGGCCGACCGTCGAACAACGTCTTGATCTGGGCGAGGCTCAGCCCTGCGCGCTTGAGCGCCAGCAATTCATGCAGCCGCGCCAGCTCGGCCGGGCCGAACAGGCGCCGCCCCGATGCGGTGCGCAGCGGCGCGACCAGCCCGCGCGCCTCATAGAAACGCAGCGCCCGGCTGGTGAGGCCGGTGGCGCGGGCGACGGCGGCAATATCCAATATATCGGTCATGCCCCCTGCTACCGCTTGACCCAAGGTCAAGTTCAAGCGCTTTTTTTGAGGTACCTGCCCCGTTGACGATCGCGCCGTCTCGCGACATGGCTGGCGCCATGAGCCAAGACCAGCATAGCGATGCGCCCCTGCGCCTGTTCAACAGCCTGACCCGGTCGATCGAGCCGTTCGCGCCGATCGAGCCCGACCATGCGCGCGTCTATAGCTGCGGCCCGACCGTCTATAATTATGCCCATATCGGCAATCTGCGCGCCTATGTGTTCGTCGACACGCTGCGCCGTACCCTGCTGTGGAAGGGACTGGACGTCACCCAGATCATCAACATCACCGATGTCGGCCATCTGACGTCGGACGCCGATGCCGGCGACGACAAGATGGAGGCCGCCGCCCGCGCCAGCGCCAAGAGCATCTGGGACATCGCGGCCCATTATACCGAAGCATTCAAGGCCAATATCGCCGACCTCAACATCATGGCGCCCAGCGAATGGACGGTCGCGACCGACTATGTGCCGCAGATGATCGCGTTCGCGCAGAAGATCGCCGACGCGCATTGCTACGAACTGGAGAGCGGCCTTTATTTCGACAGCTCGACCGTGCCCAATTATGGTGCGCTGGCCGGTGGTCGCGACGATGCCGCCCACGCCCGCATCGACCCGGTGGCGGGCAAGCGCAACCCGAGCGACTTCGCCATCTGGCGCAAGTCGCCGCCGGGCGAGCAGCGCCAGATGGAATGGGACAGCCCCTGGGGCAAGGGCGCGCCGGGCTGGCACCTGGAATGCTCGGTCATGAGCCAGGCCCGCCTCGGCCAGCCGTTCGACATCCATACCGGCGGCATCGATCATCGCGAGATTCATCATCCCAACGAGATCGCCCAGAACCAGGCCTATTGCGGCTGCACCGATGCGCAGCCCGACTTCACCGGCGCGCGCTGGTGGATGCACAATAATTTCCTGGTCGACCGGCAGGGGAAGATGTCGAAGTCGAAGGGCGGCTTCACCACCCTGTTCAGCCTGGTCGATGCCGGCGTGCATCCGATCGCCTATCGCCTGCTGTGCCTGGGCGCCCATTATCGCAGCGAGCTGGAGTTCAGCGCCGACAATCTGGCCGCCGCACTGACCCGCCTCAAGCGGCTGGTCATGGGTGTCGAGGGGCTGAAAAGCCGGGCCGAGGGGATCACCTGGCAGTCGGTGACGCTCGATTATCTGCGTGCCAATCTTCACCCCAAGCTGGTGCCGCTGCTGGAGCAGTTCGACGCCGCGATCGCCGACGACCTGATGACGCCCCGCGCCTTGCCGCTGCTGGAGGAAGCGATCAGCATGAAGAAGGTGCCGGTCGACGAGAAGCTGTGCCTGATCGCCGCGTTCGAGCAGGCGCTGGGCCTGCGCCTGCTCGACCTCACCCGCGCCGAGTTGCGGGTGCAGCCCAAGGATGCGCAGATCACACCGGAAGAGATCGAGGCCGAACTGGAACGCCGCACCGCCGCCCGCGCCGAGAAGGATTTCGCCCTGTCGGACGAGATACGCGACGCGCTGATCGCGCGCGGGGTCGAGGTGATGGACGGCGATACGCTGCGCTGGGACTGGCGCCTGACACTGGCCTGATGGCTTGACGCCGTCCCGGGTTCGACCCAAGACGGTATCGGGTCGAGAAAAGTGGGGCGCATCATGCTGTTTTCCACGCGCGCGGGCGCGTTGCTGCTGGCCTTGGCCGGCCCCGCGCTGCTGCCCGCTGCCGCCGCCCCGCCGCCTGCCTTCCGCACCGATGACCCGCGCTATGCCCGGCTCTACGCGCTGGAGGACAAGGCCGACGCGCTGTTCGAGAGCGACGATTATGCCCTGTCCATGTCGCAGAAGACGCGCGACGCCTGGACAGCGCTCGAAACGGCGGCATCCCACAGCAAGGTGCAGGGCGAGGCCCATCCGCTGGCAGGGGTCGCGCTCATCAACCTGTCGTCGATGGACCAGATCGACGGCCGCAACCCCGACGCGCTCGCTCATGCGGACCGCGGCCTTGCCCTGCTGTCGCCCTTCCGCGACGCCTATCCGATCTACTGGATGCAGGGCCTGTCAATCAAAGGCTATGTCCAGGTCACGCTGAACCAGATCGGCGCCGGGGTCGAGACGCTGGCCGAAGCCAGCCGCTATATCGACGGCTATTTCGCCCGCACCGATCCCAAGGCACTGGATGAATCGGCGATGATGCTGAAGTCCAACATCGCCTTCGCCCATGCCCAGGCACTGTCCCGGCTTGGCCGCAACAGCGAGGCGGTCGAGGCGCAGCGCCGCAGCATGGAGGCGCGGGTCGCCGCCAGCGGCCAGAACAGCGCGGACGCGGTCGGCGCCTATTATATGTATGCGCAGATGCTCTCGCGCGCGGATCGCGATGCCGAGGCGGAAATCTATGCCCGTCTGGCGGTGGATACCGCGACCGACCATGTCGATCGCAAGCATCCCAATTATGCCCGCGCGCTCGAAGCGCTCGGCCTGCTGCTCTCGCGCACCGGGCGGCGCAACGAAAGCCTCGCCTATCTGGAACGATCGATCGCGATCAAGCGCGAGACCAGCGGCACGAAGAGCCTCGCCTTTGATTTCGCGCTGCAGAATCTCGGCAATCTGCTGCTGCCGCTGGAACGCTATGACGAGGCCGAACCGCTGTTCCTGGAGGCCGAGCGCGGCTTTCGTGACATCGAAGGTGACACCAGTCCGCAATCCGCACGCGCGCTGGCCTTTGCCGGCGTCGCCGCTTTCGCCCAGGGACGCAGGGAAGAAGCGATCAGCCGGCTACAGACCGCGCTGGCCCGCGGCCGTACCGGCAGCGCCGAGGATCGCGACATGGGGCAGCGCGTCTATCCCTTTCTGATCCCGGCGCTGATCCAGGCCGGCCGGATGGACGAGGCGCGCGCTGCCGCCGCCGATTTCGACCGGGAGACCCGCCAACTCGACAATCTGCCCGGCTTCGCCATCGCCAATGCCGGCATGCTGTCCGCCTGGGCCAATGGCGGCGACAGCGTCGATGCGGCCTGCCGGCTGATCGCGCTGCTGCGCACCAGCCTCAGCCTGCAGGAGGACGGCGCCCTGACTGAGGATCAGCGCGCCGCGCTGGACAGCGTGCTGGCGATCGCGACACAGGCGCGCGACGCCGGGCTAGCGATGGACGCGATGGCCCTGCTTGCCGGATCGGGCATCGTCCAGGCCAATCATCTGGTCGCGCAGCGGATGGTGGACGACCCCGCACTGGGCAACCGGGTCCGCGCGCTGCAGGACCGGACCCGCGCGCTACAGGCCGCCGACAGCCTGTTGCTGCAGGCGCTCGCCCGCGACGAAGGCGTCGCGGCTGCACGCGCCAGTCGTGCTACGCTCGCCAAGCAGGTCGATGCCGACCGCACCGCCATCGCCCATGATTTCCCCCGATGGCTGGAGGCGCGCGGCGGCGCCCTGCCCGACCTGGCATCGCTGCGCGCCAATCTGGCGGCGGACGAGGCGCTGCTGGCGGTGACGCCTGCCTTTGACGGCGTCTATATCCTGGCCGTCAGCCGCGAACGGACCGCCATCATCCGGGCGCAGGAGACGCGCGCCGATCTGGTCGGCCGGATCGCGCGCTTGCGCGCATCGCTGAGCGCCACCGGCTTCGACCAGGAAGGCGCCCATATCCTCTACACCCAGATCTTCACGCCCGATGTCCAAGACGCGCTGGGCAAGGCGCCGCGCCTGCGGGTCGTGCCGACCGGTGCCTTTGCTGCCCTGCCCTTTGCCATGCTGCCGCAAAAGCCGGTGGAGCATATCGACCGGAACACACCCTGGCTGATCCGGCGCTATGCGCTGCGGATCGACAGCGGCTTCCGCCCCGTCGTGCCGCAAAAGCTGGCGGCGCAGGATGACCGGATGCTGGGCATCGGCGCGCCCCTGCCCTTTTCGCAGGAGACGCAGGCGATCGCCCTCAAGCAGCGCGGCGGCGGCGCGGCCACGCTGGCGCAATTGCCGCCCCTGCCCGGATCGGCCGAGGAATTGCGATCGGTTGCGCGCTATTTCGGCCCCGATCATGCCCGGTTGCTGATCGGCGCGAATGCCAGCGAGGCGATCCTGCGCACCAGCGACCTGCGCCCCTATTCGGTCATGCTGTTCGCCACCCATGGGCTGGTCGGCGGCCAGATGGAGGGACTGGACGAACCGGCCCTGCTGCTGTCGTCCCCCGATACGGATTCCGGCAATGACGGGATACTGACGGCATCGGAAGTGGCGCAGATGCGGATCGGTGCTGACTGGGTGATCCTGTCCGCCTGCAACACCGCCGCCGGCAGCAGCGCCCAGGCGCCGACCTATTCCGGCCTGGCCCAGGCATTCCGCTATGCCGGCGCCGGCGCCCTGCTGGTGTCGCACTGGCCGGTGCGGGACGATGCCGGCACCTTCATCACGGTCGAGACGGTCAAGGCCAACCGGCGCGGCGCCTATCGCGGGGTGGCGTTGCAACGGGCGATGCTGAAGCTGATCCGGTCCGGCAAACCCGACGCGGTGCAGCCCTATGTCTGGGCGCCGTTCATCCTCGTGGGGCAATAGCCGCTTGCGGATCGACCCGGTTGGCGAGCGGACGACCGGCGGCGAAATCGCTGATATTGGTCATCGTCGTCTCTGCGATGCTCGCCAGCGCCTCTTCGGTCAGAAAGGCCTGATGCCCGGTGACCAGCACATTGGGGAAGGTCAGCAGTCGTTGGAACAGATCATCCTCGATAATCTCGTTGGACAGATCCTCGAAGAACAGGTCGGCCTCCTGCTCATAGACGTCGAGCGCGACACCGCCGATCTTGCGTGACTTGAGCCCCGCCACCAGCGCCTGCGTATCGATCAGCGCGCCGCGGCTGGTATTGACGATCACCAGTCCATCGCGCGCCCGGCCGATCGCGTCGGCATTGATGATATGGCGCGTATCCGGGGTCAGCGGGCAATGGAGCGAGACGATGTCGACCTGTTCCAGCAGGTCGCGTGGCGGCACATAGCGCACGCCCATCGCCAGCAGGTCTGGGTCTTCGATCACATCGCTTGCCAGCACCTCGCAGCCAAAGCCCAGCTTCAGCGTGCGGGCGACCAGCGCGCCGATCCGCCCGGTGCCGATCACGCCCGCCACCCGGCCATGGAGGTTGCGGCCGATCAGCCCGTCCAGCGCGAAATTATTTTCCCGTACCCGCGCCCAGGCGCGATGGATGCGCCGGTCGAGCGCCATCAGCAGCGCGACGGTGAATTCGGCAACCGCATGGGGCGAATAGGCCGGCACCCGCACTACCGTCAGCCCCAGATCCGCCGCCGCGACCAGATCGACATTATTATAGCCGGCACAGCGCAGCGCGATCAGCCGCGTGCCGCCCGCCGCCAGCTTGGCCAGCACGGCCGCGTCCAGACGGTCGTTGACGAACACGCAGACCGCCTCGAACCCTTCGCCCAGGCTCGCGGTGTCCGCGTCCAGACGGGGTTCCAGGAAATGCAGTTCATGTCCCTGATTGGCGGCCGACAGGAAATGCCGGTCATAGCCCTTGGTGCCGAAGATCGCGATGCGCATGGCGCCATAGTGCCCGCCCGCCCGCCATCGTCAAGCCGCGGCATATACTGAGCCAGTCCGTTTCACATGTCGGCCAGTCCGGTTGGACAGGCTATCGCAAAGACGGCACTTTGCGTCGCATCCTCAACGATCCGATATGAGTGCCCCGCCCCCATGTTTGCGCTTCTGCTGGCGATCGCCGCCGCGTCATCGAGCAAGGTTCCGCCGCCACCGCCTGCATCGGACGAAGGCGGCATCTACATGTTCGAGACCGGCACCAGCCTGCTCGCCAAATGCCGCAACAAGGCGCCGGAATATAAGCTGGCCTGCACCGCATACATCGCCGGGGCGACCGACGGCATCCGCAAGGAGATGTTCCTGGGCCGCGCCCGCACCGTCTGCTGGCCCAAGCGGATGGCGGCCGAGGATGTAAAAAGCACCGTGGTCGCCTATCTGGAGCGCTACCCCGATCAGCGCGGCGCGGCGGCGTCGGCGCTGGTCAGCATCGCCCTCAACGATCGCTATCCCTGCCAGAAATAAAGCCGCTCGATCAGTCTGATCGATAGTATCCTTGCGCAAAGAGGCGCCGCAACCGCTATAAACTTGCCCTGCCGGGCGGTTGCGCGTAGATGCGGCCCCTATTTTTTTGACGTGAAGGAGACTCGACGTGGCGGCGAAGTGGACGCCGGAAAGCTGGCGGGAGCATAAGGGCATCCAGATGCCCTTTTATCGGGACCAGGAGGCGCTTGCCTCGGTAGAGGCCCAGCTTGGCCAGTTTCCGCCCCTCGTCTTTGCGGGCGAGGCACGGAATCTGAAGGCCGATCTTGGCCGCGTCGCGAACGGCGAAGCCTTCCTGCTGCAGGGCGGCGATTGCGCCGAGAGCTTTGCCGAGTTCCATCCGAACAATATCCGCGACACGTTCCGCGTGCTGCTGCAGATGGCGGTCGTCCTGACCTTCGCCTCGAAGCTGCCGGTGGTGAAGGTCGGCCGCATGGCGGGCCAGTTCGCAAAGCCCCGCTCGGCCGATACCGAGACGATCGGCGGCGTGGAACTGCCCAGCTATCGCGGCGACAATGTCAACGACATCGCCTTCACGCCCGAAGCGCGCGAGCCCGATCCGCAGCGGATGATCCGCGCCTATAACCAGTCGGCGGCGACGCTGAACCTGGTGCGCGCCTTCTCGACCGGCGGCTATGCCAGCCTCGACCGGGTGCATGGCTGGATGCTCGATTTCATGGGTCGCAGCCCCTGGGCCGCGAAGTTCGAGGCGATGGCCGACCAGATCGGCCAGGCGCTCGACTTCATGCGTGCCTGTGGCCTGGACGCGGACAGCGTGCCCCAGCTTGGCGGCACCAGCTTCTACACCAGCCATGAAGCGCTGCTGCTGCCGTTCGAACAGGCGCTGACCCGTCAGGACAGCCTGACCGGCGACTGGTATGACACCTCGGCGCACATGTTGTGGATCGGCGACCGCACCCGCTTCGAGGGGTCGGCCCATGTCGAATATCTGCGCGGCATCGGCAACCCGATCGGCATGAAGTGCGGCCCGACCCTGGAGCCGGACGAATTGCTGCGCCTGCTCGACCTGTTGAACCCGAAGCGGGAAGCCGGGCGCATCACGCTCATCACCCGCTATGGCCATGACAAGATCGAGGCCGGCCTGCCCAAGCTGGTGCGCGCGGTGAAGCGCGAGGGGCATTCGGTGGTCTGGTCCTGCGACCCGATGCACGGCAATGTCATCAAGGCCGCCAATGGCTACAAGACGCGGCCGTTCGACCGCATCCTGGCCGAAGTGCGCGGCTTCTTTGCCGTGCATCGCGCCGAAGGGACGTTCGGCGGCGGGATCCATGCCGAAATGACCGGCCAGAATGTGACCGAGTGCACCGGCGGCGCGATCGCGATCACCGACGAAGGTCTGGCCGATCGATATCACACCCATTGCGATCCGCGCCTCAATGCGGCGCAGAGCCTGGAACTGGCTTTCCTGCTGGCAGAAATGCTGAACGAGGAACTGAAGGAACGCCGCGCCGCGGCCTGACGAAAAAGGAACCGGCCCCTCCGAACCGCAAGGAGGGGCCGGTTCATCCGGCCTCTGCCCCCTGTTCAGCCGGGATCCGCGATCGGGTCGAACTCCAGATGCAGGTGCCGCAGCGCCCGCAATATATAGGTGGGCTCATAATCGAAGCGCAGCGCCTCACCCGACCCATGATGGGCCGGAGACAGGCGGATATTGCCCATCCGCGCCAATAGCCGTTCGATGCTGACCGCCACCTCGCGCCGGGCCAGCGGCGCGCCGATGCAGGTATGGGCACCCCGGCCAAAGGCCAGATGCTCCTTGGCACGCGGCCGATCCATGTCGAACTGCGCCGGATTGTCGAAGCGGCGCGGATCGCGATTGGCGGCCATGTGCGACATCAGGATCGTCGTCCCCGCCTTGATCTCGACCCCGCCCAGCTCTGTCGTCCGCGTGCAGATGCGCCCGCCACTCTTCACCGACCCGTCATAGCGCAGCACTTCCTCCAGGAAATTGGGGATGCGCTTGGGGTCGGCGCGCAACTGGGCCTGGATATCCGGCCGGATCGCAATGATGCGGAAGGCGTTGGCCAGCAGCCGGTTGGTCGTGTCCTGCCCCGCCCCGAACAGGAAGGCCGCCATCGCCGTCAGATCGACCAGGGTCGGGCTCGTCCCATCCGGGAACTTCGCCAGCGCCAGCGTCGTCAATATGTCCTTCTTCCCCGTGTCCGCGCCCAGCAGCCTGCGCACCGGCAGCACCGCCGGATGGTTCAGGAAGCGGCGCCAGGCGATGTAGCGGAACATATGCTTGCCAAGGCCGACCAGCGGGTTGTGCTTCAGATCCTCGGGCGATCCGTCGATCTGGGCCGGCACCGCCCCTTCCAGCAGGATGCGGAAGGCCGCACGCCCCTTGGCCGGGATGCCCAGCAGGTCGGCGATCACCAGCGTCGCATAGGGGCCGCCATATTGGCGCACCAGATCGACCTTACCATCGGCGGCAAACTCGTCGATCAGGCTGTCGGCGGTCGCATAGAGGGATGGCTCCAGCGCCTTCAAGCGGCTGGGGGTGAACAGGCTGCCGATCACCGACCGCAGCTTGGCATGACGGGTGCCGCTTTCCGTCACGATCTGGTCGGCGAAGGCGATCTTGGGCCGCGCCGCCTCCAGTTCCGCCGCGATGTCGTCGCCCTGCGGCGTGAAGGGCAGGTCCGTCATCGGCCCGGTCACGGCGTTGATGCTGGAAAAATGCTCGGTATCGAGCATCACCTGCACCGTTTCCTCATAGCCCGTCACCGCCACCACATTGCGATGGGGCAGCCGCGTCACCGGCCCCTGGGCGCGCAGAAAGTCGAAATAGGCATGGGGATCATCAACCAGATCCACATCCTTGTAGAAGTCCGCCGTGGCGTAGTCGCGCATGATCCTCACCCATTTATGATATACATTGGATCATATCATTCGCCCTGCCGCTGTCAACGACGGCAAAATGGTAAAGCAAATCGCAGGGCTTTCGCGCTAGGACAGCGCCATGCATGGGTCGGCACCACAGGAAAGCAGCATGATCGGGGCGGGTCGTTATCGCCGCGACATTGACGGGCTGCGCGCCATCGCCATCCTGCCGGTGCTGTTCTTCCACGCCCATGTGCCCGGCTTTTCTGGCGGCTATGTCGGCGTCGACATCTTCTTCGTGATCTCCGGCTTCCTCATCACCGGCATCATCGCGCGCGAGGTGGATGAACAGCGCTTCTCGCTCGTCCATTTCTACGAACGCCGCTTCCGCCGGATCATGCCGGCGCTCAGCCTGATGATCCTGGCCGTGCTGGCGGCGGCCTGCTGGCTCTATCTGCCCGGCGATATAGAAGGCGTGCCGAAATCCGCGCTCGCCGCCACGCTGTTCGCCTCCAACCTCTGGTTCTTCACCGACACCGGCTATTTCGCCGGCGGCGCCGACGTAAAGCCCCTGCTCCACACTTGGTCGCTGGCGGTGGAGGAGCAATATTATCTCGGCTTCCCGATCCTGCTGATGCTGGTCGCGCGCTTTGCCGCCCGCTGGCGCCGCCTGATCGTCGGCGCGATCGCCGCGCTGTCGCTGGCACTGGCGATCACGCTTCAGCGCGACACCAGCGGCTTCACCTTCTACCTGCTGCCCACCCGCGCCTGGGAATTATTTGCGGGCGCCTTGCTGGCGCTCGGAGCCATCCCGGCCGCACGGGCGCGCTGGCTGCGGGAGGCGCTTGCGTGGAGTGGCCTTCTATCTGTCGCCTTCGCCGTCATCTTCTACTCCCGCGAAACCGTCTTCCCCGGCATCACCGCCCTGCCCCCGGTGCTGGGCGCGGCGCTGCTGCTGCACAGCGCGCCGGGTACCAGCGTCGGGCGCCTGCTCAGCCTGCGCCTTTTCGTCGGCGTGGGCCTCATCTCCTACTCCCTCTATCTGTGGCACTGGCCGCTGATCGTCTTCACCGAATATGCGACCGATGCGGCCCTGACCGGATCGACGGCCATCACGGTCGTGACAGCCTCCTTGGTCGCCGCCATCCTCTCCTGGCGCTTCGTCGAGCGTCCCTTCCGCGACGCCCGCCGCATCCCCGCCCGGCGCATCTTCCAGTTCACCGGCGGCGCCATGGCGCTGCTGTGCCTCCTGTCGCTGTCGCTGCTGGCGATGGGCGGCTGGCCGCAGCGCTTTGTGCCCCAGGTGCTGCAACTCGCCGCCGGCCGCACCGACATCAGCCCCGCGCGCAAGGCCTGCCACGACACATTCGCCCGCGGTGCCCAGCCCTGCATTCTCGGTGCCAGGGTCCGACCCGATGCCCTGCTCTGGGGCGACAGCCATGGCGTGGAAATGGCCTATGCCCTGTCGCTCAAGGCCAGGGCAGAAGGCCGCGCACTGATTGAGCGCACCACGTCCAGTTGCCCGCCGGTGCTGGGCTATGACGCGCCCAAGGATGCCCGCTGCGCCCGCGCCAACCAGGCCGCCTTTGCCGCCATCCGTGCCGATCCGGCCATTCGCCGCGTCTATCTCGCCGCCTTCTGGGCCAATGGCGAATTTGATGATCCCACCTTCGTCGCGAAACTCGACGCCACCATCCATGCTCTGCGCGCCGAAGGACGGCAGGTCATCCTGATCGGACCGGTGCCACCCCAGCCCTTCGACGTGCCGCGCCACCTGGCCCATCTCGCCCGCGCCGGCGATCTTGCGCAGGCGCAGGGCGTGGACCGCGCCACGATCGAGGCCCGCACCCGCAATCTGCGCGCACTGTTTGCCCGCTGGCAGGCACGGGGCGTGAAGCTGATCGATCCGATGGCCCGGCTATGCGATGCCCGCCGCTGCACCATCATCCATGACGGCAAGCCGCTCTATTTCGATTCCCATCATCTGAGCGTCGCCGGCGCGCGGCTGGTGATCGGCGAATAGGCTATTCCGCCGCCATCGCGTAGCTGCGCGGCAGTTCGTTCGCCAGCGCCTCGGCAATCGCCGCCACCACGCCCTGCATCCGCGTCAGCCCCGGCCCCGGCCGGTCGAGCGTGACGTCGAGATAGAGGGCACGGTCCACCTCCAGCTGCAGCGCATGGAAACCACGCTCCGGCCGGCCATGCCGCTCGATCAAATGATCGCCGGCATAGGGATGGTTCTGCGAGGTCAGCACGCCATGCCCAGCCGCGACATCGGCCGCCAGCATCATCAGCCGTGTCGCGGCGCTGCGGCCGAAGCGATCGCCCAGCACCAGTGCCGGGGCAGCCTGTCCGGCGGCCGGCGGCGGCAGCGGCGGCATCGAATGCAGGTCGATCAGGATGGCATGGCCATGCCGCTCCCGCGCGGCCGTCATCATCTGTGCCAGCCGGGCATGATAGGGCCGATGCACCGTCTCGATCCGCCGCCGCGCTTCCTCCCAGGGGATGGGGCGCTGCCACAATTCCAGGGCGCCGGGCAGGCGACGGGGAATGAGGCCCAGCCCGCCGCGCAATTTGGCGCTGCTCTGCAGCGGCTGATCGCGGGGCAGGCCGGTCACCATCACCGGATCCAGCTCCCGCTCATGCCGGTTGAGGTCGATCATCGCACGCGGCGCGCGGGCGACCAGCACGCTGTAGCCCCGCGCGACCAGCGGCCCCGCCAGCATGTCGGCCCAGCGATCCTCCAGCCGGCGCAGCACCTCTGGCCGCACTCGCGCCAGAGCCAGCAATTCAGGAGAATAGTCGCGCCCGGCATGGGGCACGGACACAATCAGCGGACCATTGGGAAGAGCAGGACCATGAAGATCATAGGCCGCCGTCGATTCGGTTGGCGGACACGTACCAAAATGATCCAACGCCATTCCTTTCACCGGCCGGGGAAAAATTTGGTCGGCTGGATAATCTTTAATCCTTGTCGCATATATCCGAACGGCTTGCCAGTCTGTGGGCAAGGCAAGGGGCGCCGCGGAAGACGGCTTACAGGAAATTTGGGGTCAATGGTTCGAATCCTGCTGGCGGAAGATGATGACAGCATGCGCGCCTATCTGGCGCGGGCGCTGGAAAAGTCGGGTTATGAGGTGGTGGCGGTCGCCACCGGCACCCAGGCCGTGCCGCATATCGAATCGGATCGGTTCGACCTGCTGCTGACCGACATCGTCATGCCCGAGATGGACGGCATCGAACTGGCCCAGCACACCGCCAATGTCGCGCCCCAGACCCGCATCATGTTCATCACCGGCTTTGCCGCCGTGACGCTGAAGGCCGGCAAGGCGGTGCCGCAGGCGAAGGTGCTGTCAAAGCCCTTCCACCTGCGCGACCTGGTGCTGGAAGTCGAACGGATGTTCGGTAGCGAGACGCTGACGGGCCTTAGCTGAGCGCTTCGGCCTCATCCGCGACCTGCCCCAGCGGCGGCAGCGGCTTGCCCGCCATGGCCGCCGCGAAGCGCTCGCGATCCAGGCCCTTTTCCCAGACCGACACCACCACCGTCGCCACCGCATTGCCGACGAAGTTGGTGAGGCTGCGGCATTCGCTCATGAAGCGATCGACGCCCAGGATCAGGGTCATGCCCGCGACCGGCACCGACGGCACGATCGACAGGGTGGCGGCCAGGGTGATGAAGCCCGCGCCGGTCACGCCCGCCGCGCCCTTGGACGACAGCATCGCCACCAGCAGCAGCAATATCTGCTCCTCCAGGCTCAGATGCACGTTGGTCGCCTGCGCGATGAACAGCGCCGCCAGCGTCATGTAGATATTGGTGCCGTCGAGGTTGAAGCTGTAGCCGGTCGGCACGACCAACCCGACCACCGACTTGCGGCACCCCGCCTGCTCCATCTTCTCGATCAGGCTGGGCAGCGCGGCTTCCGACGAGGATGTGCCCAGCACCAGCAGCAGTTCGGCGCGCAGATAGCGGATCAGGTGCAGGATGTTGAAGCCCGCGAACCAGGCGACCGTCCCCAGCACGACGAGCACGAACAGCAGCGAGGTGAGGTAGAAGGTCGCGACCAGCCCGGCGAGGTTGGCGAGCGTCCCGACGCCATATTTGGCCACGGTGAAGGCCATCGCGCCGAATGCGCCGAAGGGCGCTGCCTTCATCAGGAAGGACACCAGCTTGAAGATGGCGAGGCTGGCCGATTCCAGCACCGTCATCAGCGGCTCGGCCTTTTCCCCGATCATGCTGAGCGCGATGCCGAACAGGATCGCGACGAACAGCACCTGCAGGATATTATGCCCATCGGCCACCGCCGACACCAGGGTCGCGGGAATGACGTTCAGCAGGAAGGCGACCAGCGTGCGGTCATGCGCCTGCTGCGCGTAATCGGCGATCTTGCTGGCATCCAGGATCGCCGGATCGATGTTGAGCCCGGCGCCTGGCTGAACGACATTGGCGATGATCAGGCCGACGATCAGCGCCAGGGTGGAGAAGGTCAGGAAATAGGCAAAGGCCTTGGCCGCGACCCGGCCGATCGCGCCCAGTTCCTTCATGCCGGCAATGCCGGTGACGATCGTCAGGAAGATGACCGGCGCGATGATCATCCGCACCAGCGCGATGAAGGCATCGCCCAGCGGCTTCATCGCCTCGCCCGTCGCCGGGAAATAATGGCCGAGCAGCACGCCCAGCGCGATCGCCACCAGCACCTGGAAATAGAGATGGCGATAGATGGGGAGCGGCCGAACCGGTTCCGTCGGCGTCGATGGCGTAGGCAACATGATGTTTTTGCGTCCCCCCTTATTTGCACCGCAGCATATGGCCTCCCCACCCCCTGTCCAGCGGGTTGGAAAAGTTTCTACAAAAAAGTGTCATTTAGCGCTTGCGCGAGTCACCGACCCCCGTTATTGGCCCCCTCCACGGCGGGCGTGTAGCTCAGTGGTAGAGCACTGTGTTGACATCGCAGGGGTCGCAAGTTCAATCCTTGCCACGCCCACCATGATAAGGCCTTGGAAGTCTCCGGATTTCCGAGGCCTTATTTTTTGCGCTTTTCCGGCTATGACGCGCGGCAGCGAGACGGAGACCAGCAGATGACGGCGACATGTGGGATGATGGGCGGACGGCGGGTGCTGTTCGTGATGGCGATCGACGCCGAATATGGCCCGCATCTGCAAGCCCGGATCACCCCGCTGATGACCGGCGTCGGCCCGGTCGAGGCGGCACTGGCCATGGCCGTGACGCTCGACCGGATGGCGCAGGCGGGCACCCTGCCCGATCTGGTGGTGTCGCTCGGCTCCGCCGGGTCGCGGGTGGGCATGCTGGGGGAGGTCTATCAGGTCGCCAGCGTCTCCTGGCGCGACATGGATGCGTCGCGCCTGGGCTTCACCAAGGGGGTGACGCCGCTAATCGACCATCCGGTCGACATTCCGCTGGTCACGCCGCTCGAAATCCGCGCCCTGCGCCTGTCGACCGGCGCCAATGTCGTGGGCGGCGAGGAATATGCCGCGATCGACGCCGACATGGTCGACATGGAGACTTTTGCGATCGCCCGCGCCTGCCAGCGCTTCGGCGTGCCGCTGATGGGGTTGCGCGGCATTTCCGATGGGCCGGGCGAGCTGAACGACATGCTAGGCTGGACGCAGCTGCTCTCACTGATCGACGAGAAGTTGGCGGTGGCCGTCGATGCCCTGGGCGAGGCGCTTTAACAGCCGCCCGGCTGGCGCGCGGCGCCGCGCGGCCAGGACAGTTCATAGGTGACGAGGAAACCGTCATGGTCGGACAGTTCCGGCCCGCTCGGTCCACCATCGAACATCGCCTCCACCCGGATCGGGCGAACCGAGACCCGGTCACCGGGCCAGAAGAATTGCAGATCCTGCGTATCCATCCACGGCTCGTCGCCATCCCAGGACATGCGTACATCGCAGCCTGACGCGGCATCGGCGCAGACGCGATGGACCAGGTTGAGCGCCTGATAGCGAGAGAAATTCTCCCAGCGCGGTTCGGAATGGCGCATGTTGAAATCGCCACCAAAGATCAGCGGATAGGCGTCGTCATGGCTGGCATCGATGAAGGCCGAAGCTTCGAGCGCCTGTCGCTCATGCGCGGCGAGATTTCGCGGTCCGGGCGCGCGGGACGCCCCGCGCGAGTTCATGTGGGTGTCATAGATGTCGATCGGCGTCGGCACGCCGGGCATGGCGATGCGGGCCAGCACGATCCCCTTGTTCGACAGGCAATCCAGGCCAGCGCAGGATTTGCGGCCATAGGCGCGCCGCTGCGTCAGGAGAATCGGATAGCGCGAGGCGACGGCGAGGCCGCTGCCGGAAAAATGGATACCGATCTCGCCCCGGTCGATATGCGACTTGCCCGGCAGCTTGTCCTTGGTCGACCCGCGCGCACGGGTCGTGCGATGCGGGCCGGCGGCGATCGCCGGATAGCCGGTATCGGCCACCGCCTGCTTCGCCGACCCGCTGAACATTTCCTGGAACAGCACCACGTCGGGCGCCGTCCCCGCCGCGCGCATGGCGGCCAGTCGCTCCGCTATCTGGCCAAGTGACGGCCCCCGTCCGCTGCGTGCCGGCCAGCCCAGCCCCTCGATATTATAGGTCAGCACCGACAGGGTGGTGGTGATCCGCTGCGCATCCGGCGCGGCGAGCGCGGGCGCGACTGCCGCGCCACAGGACAATTCGCGATAGGGCGCCGGCGTCGCACAGGCCGACAGCAGCAGCGGCGCCACACAGGCGCCGAACCGGTGGAGGAAGCGGGAAGTAGCGGCCATATGCTCCTCGTCATCGGATCGGCGCATCATGACGCGAAAGGGCGCCGGCGACAACCGGCGCCTGGACCGGATCAGTCGCCCTCGAACAACAGGATCGCGCGCGAGGGGACACCGTCCTGCTCCAGCGCGGCAAGCCCGCCCAGATCCGGCAGGTCGATCGCGAACAGCGCCATCAGCACCTGCGCGCCCTGCTCGCGCAGCAACCGCGCCGCGGCCTGCGCCGTCCCGCCGGTGGCGATCAGGTCGTCGACCAGCAGCACGCGCGCGTCCTGCGGCACCTGTCCTTCATGCAGTTCCAGCCGGTCGGTGCCATATTCCAGCACATAGTCGATGCCGACGGTCTTGCCCGGCAGCTTGCCCTTCTTGCGGACGGGCACGAAACCCTTGCCCAGCTTCAGCGCCAGCGCCGCGCCCAGGATGAAGCCGCGCGCCTCCACGCCTACGATCAGGTCGGGGTCGAGCGGTCCTGCCACCTTCGCCATCTGGTCGATCAGTTCGGCCAGACCCGGCCCATCGGCCAGCAGGGTCGTGATGTCGCGGAACTGGATGCCCGGCTTGGGGAAGTCGGGGATGGTGCGGACCAGCGCGGTCAGACTGTCGATGCTCATGGTTGAAGCCCCATAAGGAAAGGGCGCGCTCCCGACAAGGAAGCGCGCCCTTTCTTTCATGCCATCGGGCAGAGGTGCGGTCAGGCCGCCTTCTTCTTGTCCGCCCAGATATTCTGATAGGCCATATAGGCAAGGCCCGTGGCGATCAGCAGGAAGAGGATCGTCGCCACGCCCGCGCGGCGGCGATTTTCCAGCTTCGGCTCGGCCGTCCAGGTGAGGAAGGCGGCCACGTCCTGCGACATCTGGTCGATCGTCGGCTTGGTGCCGTCGCCATAGGTCACCTGGCCATCGGCCGACAGCGGGGGCGCCATGGCAAGGTTCAGATTGGCGAAATAGGGGTTGAAGTGCAGCCCCTCGGGCGTCTTGGCATCCGGGAAATGCTTGAGCAGTTCAGCCGGCTGTTCCCGGAAGCCCGTCAGCAGCGAATAGACATAGGCCGAGCCATGATGGCGTGCCTTGGTCATCAGCGACAGATCCGGCGGGATCGCATTATTGTTCGCCGCCGCCGCCGCGACATTGTTCGCGAAGGGGGACGGGAAATAATCGGCCGGAATGCCATCGCGGGTCGAGGCCTCACCCGTCGCCGGATCGACGCTGGGGGTCTTGATCGCCCAGTTCTTGGCGATCGCCTTGATCTCCGCCTCGTTATAACCAATGCCGGCCAGATCGCGGAAGGCGACGAACTTCAGGCTGTGGCAGGCCGAGCAGACCTCCTTGAACACCTGGAAGCCGCGCTGGAGCTGCTGATTGTCATAGCGGCCCAGCGGCCCGTCGAACGAGAAGGAGACATGCTTGGGGGCCAGGTGGAACTCATGCTCCACCGTCTTGGCCGGAGGCTCCACCACGTAGGAATAGGCACCCACGAGGAAGGAGATGAGCAGCCAGCCGGCGAAGAAGAGGCCGACAAGGAATGCGCCGATGCGTACCATGCTTGTCTTCCCCCTTATTCGGCCGGGACTGCGGCGGTTTCGCCGTCAGCCTTGGCATATTTGGCCAGCACCGCCTCGGTGATCGAATTGGGCAGCGGCAGCGGCTTTTCGAAACGCGCGATCATCGGCAGGATGATCAGGAAATGCGCGAAATAATAGGCCGCGGCGACCTGGCTGATCATCACATAGGGTTCTTCCGCCGGCGCACCGCCGCAATAACCCAGGATCAGCACGTCGAGCACCAGGATCCAGAAGAACGTCTTGAAGGTCGGACGATAGCTGCCCGAACGCACCGGCGAGGTGTCGAGCCAGGGCAGGAAGAAGAGCAGCAGGATCGATGCGAACATCGCCAGCACGCCCAGCAGCTTGGCCGGCACGAAGAAGAAGTCGACGGTGAAGGCGCGCAGGATCGCGTAGAAGGGCCAGAAATACCATTCGGGCACGATATGCGCCGGGGTCGAAAGCGGGTTCGCCTCGATATAATTATCCGGGTGACCCAGATAATTGGGCGCAAAAAACAGCAGGATCGCGAACAGGATCAGGAAGACGCCCGCCCCGAAACCATCCTTCGCGGTGTAATAGGGATGGAAGGGCACGGTATCCTGGGGGCCCTTAACCTCGACACCGGTCGGGTTGGAGGAGCCGGGAATATGCAGCGCCCAGATATGCAGGATCACCACCGCCGCGATCACGAAGGGCAGCAGGAAGTGGAGCGAGAAAAAGCGGTTCAGCGAGGCATTGCCGGGGGCAAAGCCGCCCAGCAGCCAGGTCTGGATCGGCTCGCCCACCACCGGGATCGCGCCGAACAGGCCGGTGATGACCTTGGCGCCCCAATAGCTCATCTGCCCCCAGGGCAGGACATAGCCCATGAAGGCGGTCGCCATCATCAGCAGGAAGATGACGAGGCCGAGCAGCCAGACCATTTCGCGCGGCGCCTTGTAGCTACCGAAATAGAGACCGCGGAAAATATGGAGATAGACGACGATGAAGAAGAAGCTGGCGCCGTTGGCATGTGCATAGCGCATCAGCCAGCCCGCATTCACGTCGCGCATCGTCTGTTCGACGGTGCCGAAGGCGACCAGCGTGTTGGCGCCATAATGCATCGCCATGACCACGCCGGTGACGATCTGAATCACCAGCGCCAGGCCGGCGAGGACACCGAAATTCCAGAAATAATTGAGGTTGCGCGGTACCGGATAGCCGGCACCGACGGCATTGTAGACGAGACGCGGCAGCGGCAGCTTCTCGTCGACCCACTGCATCAGCGGATGCTTGGGGGTATAATGTTCAGCCCATGGAAAGCTCATGACGGTCCCCCTCAACCCACAAGAATGGCAGTGTCGGAAGTGAAGCTATACTTCGGCACTTCCAGATTCTTGGGGGCAGGCCCCTTACGGATGCGGGCGGCCGTGTCATAGGACGAACCGTGGCAGGGGCAGAAATAACCGCCGAATTCGCCGCGATTTTCGCCCTCGCCCGCGCCCAGCGGCACGCAGCCCAGATGGGTGCAGACACCCATGGTGATCAGCCACTGCTTCTTGCCGTCGACCGTCCGCTCCGCCAGCGTCTGCGGATCGCGCAGCGTGGACGGATCGACCTTGTCGGCCTCGGCAATTTCCTTTTCGGTGAGCTGGCGAACGAACAGCGGCTGCGACCGGAAGGTGGTCTTGATCGCCTGGCCCGGCTGGATCGCGGAAAGATCGACCTCGGTCGATGCGAGCGCCAATACGTCGGCGCTGGGGTTCATCTGATCGATGAGCGGGAGAATGACACCGACGGCGCCCACCCCTGCGAAGCTCACCGCAGCGATATTGATGAAATCGCGGCGACGCACTCCGTCTTCGCCGGATAGACCCTGCCCGTCAACTTGTTCTGAGTTCGCCATGCACCTCTACCCTTGCAAGACTTCCCTATTCACGCCGGAATGCCTTGAGTGATCCTGATTATCAAGGGAGTTAGGGTATACCCCGCCTCCCCCCGGCGTGGGTCAAAGGTCTGATAACCGGACTGTCAGGGCTTTGCCAACCGCAAAGTCATCCAGACTATGACAAATCGCCGCGCTGCATTATGCGACAGCCATGCGTATCGCTCTCTACCAGCCCGAAATCGCCGGCAATGTCGGCGCCATCCTGCGCCTCGCCGCCTGTTTTGCCGTGCCCGTCGACATCATCATGCCGACCGGATTCGCCTTTTCCGACGCCCGGCTGAAGCGCGCGGCAATGGATTATGGCGCAGCGGCCGAAGTCGTGCGCCACGCCAATTTCGAGGCGTTCGACGCGGAAAGACGGGCCGCCGGCCGCCGCCTGCTGCTGATGAGCAGCCACGCGTCGGAACGACTGCCCGATGTGACATTTCGCAGTGACGATGTCTTGCTGATGGGATCGGAAAGCGCGGGCGTGCCCGATCATGTCCGCGATCTGGCCGATATTCGCGTGCGCATTCCGATGGCGCCGGGCTTCCGCTCGCTCAACATCGCCGTTTCCACCGGCATCGCCGTTGCCGAGGCCCTTCGCCAGACCGGGAGCTTCCCCGCATGACGCCTGACATCCGCTTTCCCCTGAACCCGCAGCAGCAGGCGGCCCGTACCTGGTTCGAATCGCTGCGCGACCGGATCTGCGCGGAGTTCGAGGCGATCGAGCGCGAAGCCGGCAGCGACGCCAGCTTCGCCTACACCCCTTGGGATCGCGAGGCCGAAGGCGTTGCTCCCGGCGAAGGCGGTGGCGGCGTGCGCGGGATGATGAAGGGCAAGGTCTTCGAGAAGGTGGGCGTCAACATCTCCACCGTGACCGGCGATCTTGCCCCCGGCTTTGCCCAGACCATCCATGGCGCGGCCGACAATCCGGCCTTTTTCGCCACCGGCATCAGCCTGGTCGCGCATATGGCGAACCCGCATGTGCCGGCCGTCCACATGAACACCCGCTTTCTCAATACCACCAAGAACTGGTTCGGCGGCGGCGCAGACCTCAATCCGCCCCTGCCGCGCGACGAGGATACGGCGGATTTCCACGCGGTGTTGCAGGCCGCCTGCGACGCCCATGATCCGGCCTATTATCCGCGCTTCAAGGCCTGGGCGGACGAATATTTCTTCATCCCCCATCGCGGCGTGCACCGCGGCGTCGGCGGCATCTTCTACGATCATCTCGAATGCGCGGACGATGCGGCATTCGACGCCAATTTCGCCTTCACCCGCGATGTCGGCGACGCTTTCCTGGAGGCCTTCCCGCCGATCGTGCGGCGGCGGATGAATGAGGCGTGGGGCGAGGAAGAGTATCGCACCATGCTGGAATGGCGCGGCCGCTATGCCGAATTCAACCTGGTCCATGACCGCGGCACTTTGTTCGGGCTCAAGACCGGCGGCAATATCGACGCGATCCTGATGAGCCTGCCGCCGATGGCGAGCTGGAGCTGATCGCGTGGCATTGACCCCGGTCGATCCGCGCGAGATCGCGACCATCGTCACCCATCTGGAAATGCGCGAGCGGCCCAGGCCCGCGCCGATCCCGCCCGCGCCGCTGCGGCTGGTGCCGTGGAAGACGCCGGACCTTGGCGCCTATCGCGCCCTGTTCCGCCGCGTGGGCGAACCGTGGCTGTGGTTCTCGCGGCTGGTGATGCCGGACGATCAACTCGCGGCTATCCTGCATGATCCCTTGGTCGAGGTCTATGCCGTCACCGACCCGCGCGGGGTAGAGGTCGGCCTGCTGGAGCTGGATTTCCGCAGCCCGTCACAATGCGAGCTGGCCTTTTTCGGGCTGGTGCCCTCGCTCAACGGCAAGGGGCTGGGCAAATGGCTGATGGCGCAGGCCAAGTCGCTCGCCTGGCGCAAGGGGGTGGAGCGCTTCTGGGTCCATACCTGCACGCTCGATAGTCCGGCGGCACTCGGCTTCTACATCAAGTCGGGCTTCACCCCCTATGGCCGGGAGATCGAGACCTTCGCCGATCCGCGCCTGCTGGGCCTGCTGCCGCCCGAAGCAGCGCCGCAGATCCCGATGTTCGGTCAGCCGGCCGACGCCTGACGATAGATGCGGGCCAGCATCACCAGCATATAGACCTGGATCACGGTCGATACCGCCGCCGAGGCGACGCCGCCCACCAGCCGGGCGGCCTCCGGCCCGGCGGCAAGGCCGGCGAGCGCACCGAAGATCGTCTGTGCCGCCATGCTGGCAATGCCCGACAGCAGGGTGATCAGGATGATGAAGCCCAGCAGCCGCCAGAAACAGCCCCGCGTCAGCGCCCAGGCATGGCGCAGCGAGGGCACCACCCCCTGATTGCCGTCGATCACCGCCGGATTGAGCAGCATCAGCCGGACGCTGGCGAAGATGGTGGCCCCACCGACAAAGGCGCCGAGGATGGCGCCGATGCTGGTGCCCACGGACTCCGAGACCAGGCTGGCCAGGACGGCGACCAGAATCGCGGCCAGCATCAGCCCGCCGATCAGGAACATGGCGAGCAAGGCGGTACCCAGTAGCACAGGCAGTCGCGCGAAGCCCAGGCGCAACGCCTCCCCAACGCTGATGCCCGGCCGCAGCGCCAGCGCAAACAGCGTCAGCGATCCGAACCAGATGATGACGACACCCAGCAGCATCGCCAGCGCAAAGCCCGGCGGAATATCGGGCAGGCCGGTGCGCTGGGGATTGGCCATCCATTCGGCCAGTTGCGGCGGCGTCATTTCCTGCAGGATCAGCCCCGGCAGGGCCAGGAACAGCAGCGCGACGGGAAAGAGCAGCGACGCTTCGCGGGCGACGAAGGCAACTGCCTCCTCCCACGCCTTGCCGATCGAGACTGCCGCCATATCTAATGCCTACCCCTGTCCTGCGAAATGCGGCCCGAGACTTGATCGCTCGCCCCGCTCAAGTCAAGGAAGCGCCATGACCGATCCCCTGCCCTTTCCTGACGTCGAGTGGCGCAACGATGCCAACCCCGTCGACTATCCGACCGCCCTTGCCGATATGGAGGCGCGGGCCGCCGCCATTTATGAAGGCGATGCGCGCGAGCGCGTCTGGCTGCTGGAGCATCCGCCGCTCTATACCGCCGGCACCAGCGCCGATCCGGCCGAACTGATCGATCCGCGCTTTCCTGTCCATGATGCCGGACGCGGTGGCCGCTATACCTATCATGGGCCGGGCCAGCGCATCGGCTATCTCAACATCGACCTGCGCGAGCGCGGCAAGGATGTGCGCAATTTCGTCCATCATCTCGAAGGCTGGATGATCGACGCGCTCGCCGATCTGGGCATTGCCGCCCGCCGCGCCGAAGGGCGCATCGGCATCTGGACTGACGACCGGCAAGGGCGCGAGGCGAAGATCGGTGCGCTGGGCATCCGCGTCCGTCGCTGGGTGACGCTGCACGGCTTTTCGATCAACGTCGATCCCGACCTGTCCCATTTTGGCGGCATCGTGCCGTGCGGGATCAGCGAGTTTCCGGTGACCAGCATCGCCGCACTGGGCGGCAATGCCTCGATGGAAGCCCTTGATGCCGCGCTCAAGGCGCATTTCCCCGCCTTTCTCGGCCGGCTGCGGCGCTGCGGATCGGGCGACGGCACGGGACTTGAGCAATGCGGGACCGCCCGCTAGGGTCCGCCACTTCGCCAGGTGGGGGGCCGCCGGGCATGTTGAGCCATGTTATGGAGACCCGGATGCGCCTTGACGCAAGGATGATGACTGCCGCCCTGTTGATCGGCTGCATGCCGCTGGCAGGCTGCGGCGGTGGCGGCGAAAAGAGCGGCAACACGGTGCAGATGAAGGATATGGAAGTGGTCGATGGCACCGCCACCGACGCCATGACCGATCTGGACGGCGTCCAGAGCGAGGGCACCAGCCTGGCCCTGCCGGAAAACCGCACCGAACCAAAGACCGCTGCCCCGGCCAAGGCGGACAATGCGACCGCCCCCGCCAATGATGAGGAAGTCGTGTCGGATCAGTGAGGCTTTTGCCGTTCACTTCCGATACAGCCGCGCTATAGTCGATGCCGTTATGGGGGAATTGGGCGTTCGCGCCGTCAAGACCCCGGCTGAGAGGGTTTATTCAATGACGTTCCGTTTTCGCTCGCGCCAGGCCTTTGCCGCCCTGACGATCGCTGCTGCGTCGCTCGCCGCCGCGCAGCCGGCCGCCGCGCAATTCTTCTGGTCGCCGCCCGACATGTCGGCCCCTGCCCTGACGGACGAGGCCGCCGCCACCGCGCTGGGCCTGCCCGGCGCCACCGCGGACGAGATCAAGGCTGGCCTCACCTGGAACCTGCGCGCCGCGATCAACGTCGCCGCGCTGCAGTGCCAGTTCGAACCGACCCTGCTGTCGGTCAGCAACTACAACGCCATGATCGCCCATCATGACGCCGAACTTGACGCGGCGCAGGCGACGCTGCTCAGCTATTTCCAGCGCACCAAGGGCAAGGGCAAGCCCGGCCAGTCGGCGTCCGACATGTATAATACCCGCATCTATTCGGGCTATTCGACGGTCCAGGCGCAACGCGGCTTTTGCCAGGCGGCGGCGGCGGTCGGTCGCCAGGCGATCTTCGCCGATCGCGGCCAGCTCAACGTCGTCGCGCGCCAGGGCCTGGCCTCGATCAAGAAGTCGCTCGTCCATGCCGGCGAGCAATATTATGGCGATCCGGGCTGGAACTATCAGCTCGCTTTGCCCTCGCTCGACGCCAAATGCTGGAAGAAGGGCGTGCTGCTGCCCGAATGCCACCAGCAGTGGAACCAGAAGGCGGGCGTCCAGCCCTGATCTGACAGACGCTTAACGCAGGCCCAGATATTTATGGGCCTGCACCGTCAGCCGCCAGCGCGGCCGGGCCATCACCAGATCGATGGCCGCGCGGGCATTGTCCACGGCATGGGCATCGTCGAGCGGCTGGACCAGCAGATGGTCGAAGCCCCAGCCCTCCATCGCCTCGACATCCGCCAGGCTGTGGCCGCCATCGGGCTGCGGCCAGACCAGCTTCAGCTCATTGCCCTTCACCTGGACCACGTCGCTGCCCGCCTTGGGGCTGATGCAGACCCAATCGATGCCCGGATGCGCCGGCAAGGTGCCGTTGCTTTCGATCGCGATGGTGAAGCCACGGGCATGGAGCGCGTCGATCAGCGCATCGTCGACCTGCAACATCGGCTCGCCACCAGTCAGGACGATATAGGGGCCTTCCCCCTCGCCCCAGAAGGCGAATGCCGCATCGGCCAGCGCGTCGGCGGTCGCGAACTTGCCGCCGCCATCACCGTCGGTGCCGACGAAATCAGTGTCGCAAAAGCGGCATACGGCATCGCGCCGGTCCTGCTCGCGCCCGCTCCACAGGTTGCAGCCGGCAAAGCGCAGAAATACCGCACGCCGCCCCGCCTGCACGCCTTCGCCCTGCAGGGTCAGGAACATTTCCTTGACCGCATAGGTCATGTGTCAGGCCTTTCCGGGACGCGTCGCATAGACGGTGGGATCGGGCAGGCCCGCTTCCTCGAAGCCCTTCGAGCGCAGGCGACAACTGTCGCACAGGCCGCAATGCTTGTTGTCGGGCGTCGGATCATAGCAGGACCAGCTCAGCCCGGCATCCAGGCCCAGGCGATGCGCCTCGCGCACGATGTCCGCCTTGGTCATGAACTGCAGCGGTGTGTTGATGCGGATTGGATGGCCCTCGACCCCCGCCTTGGTCGCCAGCGTCGCCATCTTCTGGAACGCATCGATGAATTCGGGACGGCAGTCGGGATAGCCCGAATAGTCGAGCGCATTGACGCCGATATAGATGTCGCTGGCCGAAGCGACTTCGGCCAGGCCCAGCGTCAGCGACAGGAAGATGGTGTTGCGCGCCGGCACATAGGTGACCGGGATTTCGTCGCCCACGCCGCCCTTGGGCACTTCGATGTCGGCGGTCAGTGCCGACCCGCCAAAGGCCGTGAGGTCGAGCGGCAGCACGATATGCGACATGGCATTGAGCGCCGTCGCAACCTTGGCCGCGGCGCGCAGTTCGACGCGATGGCGCTGATTATAATCGATCGTCAGCGCCAGGACGCGATAGCCCGCTTCGCGCGCAAGCCCGCCCGCGACCATTGAATCCAGCCCGCCCGAAAGCAGGACGACGGCGAATTTTCCATTCTGTGCGACCATGATGCTGCGCTAGACCTCGTTATGTTGCAGTGCAAGGGGGCCGCCGGTCAGCGGCATGCCCCGACATGGCGCCCTTCGACCATGTTGGAAAAGGGCGCGCCGTCGCTGATCCCCTGCGATCGTATCTGGATGAGGCGCGGCGTTTCGACGCGCAGGTCGGTGCGCGCATTGCCAGCCGCACCGCAATCGAAGGTCACGGTGGCGGCAGCAGGCGCGTCGCTGACCACGAACGGCTTGCAGCCGGGGCCAGCATTGGCCGGCTCCAGCAACTGATGCGGCATCGTCACGCACAGGCGGCGGGGCGGCGCGGTGGGATCATCGCGCAGACGCAATTCCCATTCACCCGTTTCCAGCTTGGCGAGCGCAGCCAGTTGCGGGGCGTTCGCCGCCCCGGCCCAGCTTGCCATCATCATTGCCGCCGCGGCGCCCAGCGCCTGCAGCCCCAGCCTTGCCATCTTGCGTCCAAACCTTGTCATCGGCGCCGGGGAGCGGCGCCATGCTTCATCCTGTTGTGCCGCGCAATTGCGGCAATTTGATAGCGCGGGGCGAACGGCCCTGCCGCAATTGCCCCGCGCCGGCTTTCAATGGGTAACGAAACTGTCCAGCGCGAGCGGGAACAGACGCGAGCAGAAGGCGCAATCGACGCCGATAATGCCTTTCTCGTCCGCCATCGCCACCCGTTCGTCCACCGGGAAGCGGCCGATCACATCGCGAATATGGGCAAGGTCACAGCGACAGCCCTTGGCGAGCGCCGTCGTCTCGGTGACGCGCACTTCCTCTTCTTCATGGAACAGGCGCCAGGCAATGTCGGTCAGCGGCAGGTCGAGATCGGTCAGTTCCTCGTCGCGCAGCGTACCGGCCAGCGCCTGCACATGTTCCCATTCGGGATGGTCGTGGCGCACATGCAGGCGCTCGCGCCCCACTTCGCCTTCGGGCAGATGCTGAAGCAGCAGGCCCGCCGCGACACAGCCTTCGCCCGGCTCATGCCGGGTCGCGATCTGGACGATGCTGGGGATCTGTTCGGACTGGAAGAAATAATGCTCCGCCGCCTCGGCCAGCGACGATCCATCCAGCGGCACGATGCCCTGATAGCGCTCGCCGGTCGCCGCCTGGTCGAATGTGATCGCCAGATAGCCCTTGCCGAACAGGCCGAACAGGGTCGGATCGCTGCCGATTTCCGCCAGCCGCTCGGCATCGAACTTGGCATAGCCGCGCAGTTCGCCGCCCTTGTAATCGGCCACCAGCAGGCTGACGACGCCATTTTCGGTCTGCGCCTGCAGGGTCAACTGGCCGCCGGCATCCTTGAGCAGGCTGCCGAGCAGCGCCCCCAGGACCAGCGAGGACGCCAGCACCCGCTCGATCGCCGGGGGATAGGCATGGGCGGACAGCACCTGGTCCAGCACCGGCCCCAGCCGCACGAAACGGCCGCGCACATGGCGCGAGGGGATGGTGAAGCCAAGGGCCTGATCGACATTGGAACTGGTCACGATATTTCCTTCCGATCCACCCGCCCCGAAAGCCGCGAGGGCCCGTCCTCCGCTTCCCAGCGCAGGACAGGCCCCGTCATCTTTCAGGGCGAACGGAAAATTTCGCCCGAATATAGGGTGAGCTTACAGCTTTCCAAGCGCCCAGAGCAGAACCGACTTCTGGGCATGGATGCGATTTTCCGCCTCGTCCCAGATCAGCGACTGCGGGCCATCGATCACCGCCTCCACCACTTCCTCGCCGCGATGGGCGGGCAGGCAGTGGAGGAATTTGGCGTCCGCCTTGGCGCCCGCCATCAGTTCCGGCGTCACCTGATAGGGCATCATCGCCGCCAGCTTCGCCTCGGCATGGGCCTGCCCCATGGAGATCCAGGTGTCGGTGACGACGACGTCGGCGCCGGCCACCGCCTGTGCCGCATCACGAGTAAGGGTGATGGTCGAACCCGCTGCCTTCGCCGCCGCGGCAAAGGACGGATCGGGATCATAGCCCTCAGGGATGCCCATGCGCACGTCGAACTTCATCAGCCCGGCGGCCTCGACGATCGAGTGGAGGACGTTGTTGCCGTCGCCCAGCCAGGCCCACTGACTGCCCGGCAGCGCCAGGCCATGCTCGACCACGGTCAGCAGGTCGGCGACGATCTGGCAGGGATGCGACAGGTCGGTCAGGCCATTGATGACCGGGACGCTGGCATATTCGGCCATTTCCTCGATCTTGGCATGATCGTCGGTGCGGATCATGATCGCATCGGCCATGCGACTGAGCACGCGCGCCGTATCGGCCACGGTCTCGCCACGGCCAAGCTGGCTGGTCGCGCCATCGAGGATCAGCGAATTGCCGCCCAACTGGCGGATTGCCATATCGAAGCTGACGCGGGTGCGCGTGCTGTTTTTCTCGAAGATCATCGCCAGCGTGTGGCCGGCGAGCGGCGCATCGGCGTCGACCCAGCCCTTGGGCTTGCCCGCCCGCGCCGCCTTGCGGTCGATGGCGTCGGCGATCATCGCGGCGATCGCGTCGCCGCCCGCATCGGTGAGATTCAGGAAATGCTTGGTCATTGGAAACAACCTCTAACCCGTTCAGGCTGAGCGAAGTCGAAGCCCCCGCCTGAACGAAGTGAAGGCACCTCGCTGCGCTCGGCGATACCCTTCGACTTCGCTCAGGGCGAACGGAAACTAAATGGTCAGGCCGCCTTGGCGTCCGCGAAGCTCCGCGCGCCGGCGGAAATCTTCTCGATGCACTCGGCGATATGGCTTTCGTCGATGACGAGCGGCGGCAGGATGCGCAGCACATTCTGGCCCGCCGACACCGACAGGAAGCCATGATGGTCGCGCAGATGGCCGACAAAGGCGCGCGCATCATAGGCGTCCTTCATCTTGACGCCCAGCATCAGCCCCATGCCGCGCACATCCTCGAACATGTCGTCATGGTTCGGGATCATCTGCTCCAGCGCCGAACGCAGACGCGCACCCATCGCCGTCACCTGCTCCAGGAAGCCATCCGCCAGCACCTCTTCCAGCACCGCGATGCCCACCGCCATGGCGAGCGGGTTGCCGCCATAGGTGGAGCCATGGGTGCCGAACACCATGCCCTTGGCCGCTTCCTCGGTGGCGAGACAGGCGCCGAGCGGGAAGCCCGCGCCGATGCCCTTGGCCACCGCCATGATGTCGGGCTTCACGCCATATTGCTCATGGGCGAAGAAGGTGCCGGTGCGGGCATAGCCGCACTGCACTTCGTCCAGGATCAGCAGCAGGCCATGCTCGTCGCACGCCTTGCGCAGGCCGGTCAGGAATGCCTGGGTTGCCGGGGTCACGCCACCTTCACCCTGCACCGGTTCCAGCAGGAAACCGGCGGTATTGTCATCGATCGCGGCCAGTGCCGCGTCGAGATCGTTGAAGGGCACGACCTGGAAACCGGGCAGCAGCGGCTCGAACCCGTCGCGCATCTTGGGCTGGCTGGTCGCCGAAATGGTGCCCAGCGTGCGGCCGTGAAAGGCGTTGTCGAAGCTGATGATCTTGTGCCGGTGCGCTTGCCCATTGGCATAATGATAGCGGCGCGCGGTCTTGATCGCGCACTCGACCGCTTCGGCACCCGAATTGGTGAAGAAGACGGTGTCCGCAAAACTGTTATCGACCAGCTTCTGCGCAAATTCCTCCCCCAGCGGCGAACCGTAGAGGTTGGAGATATGCATCAGCGTCGCAGCCTGATCGGCAATGGTCTTCACCAGCTTGGGGTGGCCATGGCCCAGAAGGTTGACGGCGATACCGCTGGCGAAGTCGAGATAGCGCTCCCCGCGCTCCCCGATCAGATAGCAGCCCTCGCCTCGGACCGGACGCACATCGCACCGGGGGTAAACGGGCATGAGCGGCGTAATCGACATGTGCCTTCCCTTTCTGGGTTGATGCTGCGCGTCCGTGCGCATTGGATATAACGCAAAAAGGCGGCCCCCGCCGGGCCGCCCTTGTGCGAGTGCCGCCTATACAGGCCACCGGAAGGGGGTGCAACCCCGCAACCGGGCCAGTCGGCAGCCTATGGACTGATCGCCCCGTGAACGATCAGGGCTGGCCGATCTGGCTCCAGGCATCGGCAATCTCGCCGACCATGGCGCGGGCCTGCTCGACGGGCGCGGCATCATGCTCCTTGGCGCTGACCAGCAGCAGCCGGCGGGCCTCGCGATAGATGCGCGCCAGGCCGGTGGCGATGTCGCCACCCTTGTCGAAGTCCAGGCTGGCTTCGAGCGCGAACAGGATCGACATGGCGCGCGCCTGCTTGTCGGACACCTTCAGCCGGTCGCCATTGCGTTCGGCCAGCGCCGTGGCATCGAGCGCGATCAGCAGTTCGTCGAACAGGATCTTGACCAGCGCGTGGGGCGTGGCGCCCTCGATCCGGCTGCCCGAATGCACCGCCGCATAGCGCCGTGCCGCTGCCGTACCCGCAAAGCTGTGATTATAGAACATGCGTCAAAATCCCCGGTTAATCGTCACTGCTATTCCAGGCATCGATCTGCTGCTGGAGATAGCTTTGGGTTGCGTTGAGCGCAGACAGCTTGGTCTGCATTGCCGAATAGATGGAAGTCAGGCGCGTCTCATAGTCGGCCATGTCCTCGTCCAGCTTTTCGAGCTGTTCGGTCAGGCTGTCGGCCAGCTTCTCATAACGGTCCTGGGCCGCCTTGATCGGGCCGTTCTCCAGCTCGATATTGTCGCGCACGCTGTCCATCAGGCCCGACAGGCCCAGATTGTCGGCGGTCGACTTGGCGGGATTGAGCATCTTGGTGATGCCCGCCGGGTCGGCGGCCAGCGCCTTGTCCAGCGTGTCGGTGTTGAGCGTCAACGTGCCGTCGCGGTTGGTCGCGATGCCGATATCGGCCAGCGTCTTGTAGCTGCCGGTCGAAGCCAGCTGGGTCGAGGTGATCTTCGAGAGCTGCGACTTCATGTCGCGCACCGCCGACACACCGTTGAGGACGCCCGCTGTGGACGAATCCGTACCGGTCGAGGTCGACGTGTTCAGCGCCTTCATCAGCGTGTTATAGGCGTCGACAAATTCCTGCAGCAGATCCTTCATCGTCGCGGTCGGCTGCGTCATGGTCAGGTTGACCGTGCTGTTGACGTCCGCCGCGGTCAGTTCGATCCGCAGATAGGGGATCGCATCGTCGATGGTGTTACTGGCATATTCATAGTCGGTGCCGTCGAGCGTGATCTTCGCATTGGCCGGGTCCGACGTCGAGGTCATCGCGCTGCTGTTGAGGCCGGCGAGAACGCTGGTCGAGCTGTCGGCCGAGCTGGTGATGGTGAAATCATTGGCCGCGCCGGTTTCGCCCTTGAACACCAGCCGCGTGCCCTGCGCATCGGTGACGACGCTCGCGGTCACGCCGATGTCGGCCGCGTTGATCGCCGAAGCCAGGCCGGAAAAACTGTTATTGCTCGAATCGACGGTGATCGTCGCGGTCTTGCCGCCCGCCGTCGTGATGGTGAGCGATCCGGTGCCGACGGCCGTGCTGCTGGTCGCGCCGCTCGTCGAGGTCGAGGCGAAGATGCGGGCGGTCGCCAGCGACTTCACCACCAACTGTGCCGGCATGCCGGTCGGCGTGCCGCCGCTCAGCAGGCTGACCGACGCGATGTTGGTGTTGGTCGAATTGGGCGTGCCGGTATATTCGGCACCCGACAGGACGCTGGTCAGCGCATCGGCGAAGGTGTCGAGCGAACTGATGGCCGACGCCAGTGCCGAAATGCGGGCATTGTTCGTCGTCTGCTGGGTGGTGATCGCGGACTGGCGCGGATCGCGGGTCGCGCTGACCAGGCTGGTGACGAGCGCGCTCGTGTCGATGCCCGAATTGGCACCCAGCGCCGACAGGATGCTGCTCCCTACCGATGTCGTCGTCGTTGCCATGGGCCGTCCTTTCAAATGAGAGAACGGCCGTAGCGCGAAGATGTTTAGGAATGATTTTCAAGCTGATGGCAAAGCCCGCAAAAAAGCGGGCATGGCCGCGATCAGATCGCCGATGCGGACAGGATCTGGTCGACGGTTCCGCGCGCGACATGCGCCTGGGCGGCATAGGCATAGCTGGCCTGCTGGGCGATCCGCTTGGCCAGGTCGGCCGCCTGCTCCACCGCCTCGCGGGTGGCGGGCGGCAGCGGAATGTAGATGAAGGGCTGCGGCATCATCGCCTGGACGGCGGCCGATGCGCCATCGACCGACACATCCCCCTGCCCGGCGCGCATATCGGCCAGGATATCGGCGATCCGGGCATGGATGCGCGCATATTCGGCGGCGCCGGCGGCATCCTCGTCGACCGCAACGACATCGACCGCAAAACTCTCCTGCCTGCGCGCATCGCTGGCAGACATGTTGCCCTGCTCGGTTGCCGATTCCGTCGCTGAAACCGGCTGAACGGCCGCAGCCGGCGCCGGCGCGCGAACGACGCTCCGGTCCACTGGCGAAATCTCGCTACGCGAAAGATACTCGTTCATGACGCACCATCCTAATGCGTCCCCGTAAACAGAATACGGACAAGCGTGGCTAAACTTTAATTCACCATCGCCCTAATTCTTCGATCAACTGCCAAGTATCAGCAAATTCTCTACAATTTCTTTCCATCCGGATCGAAACGCAGATCTTCGGGCACGGTAATGAACGGACGGTCCATTTCCGTCGCCATCTTGTTCTCGACCCGGAAGACGAAGGCCAGCACCGTCGCCACCGCCATGTAGAGGCCTTCATTGACGATCTCGCCAGCGCGCGAGGTGAAGTAGATGGCGCGCGCCAGTTCGGGATATTGCAGCACCGACACGCCATGATCCTCGGCCAGTTCGCGGATCGAGGCCGCGATCGCATCACAGCCGCGCGCGACCACGACCGGCGCGGCATCCACGCCCGGACGATAGCGCAGCGCCACCGCGAAATGGGTCGGGTTGGTGATGATGACGCTGGCCTCTGCCACCGCCTGGCGGGTCGATCCGTTCAGCACCTCGAACTGGCGCCGGCGGATCTGCCCCTTGAGTTCGGGCGAGCCCTCGCTTTCCTTATGCTCGTCCTTGATGTCCTGCTTGCTCATGCCCAGCCGCTTGGCGCGCTGGAAAATCTGCATCGGCACGTCGATGCCGGCGATCACGAACAGCCCGCCCGCCATCACCAGGCAGACCAGGATGAACATGTTGCCAAGGTCGCTGATCGCATTGCCGACCCCCGCCTTGCCCAGGCCGATGATCGCGGTCAGCCGGTCCCAGATCATCCAGAAGCCGACCGCGCCCAGCAGCCCCACCTTGGCGATCGACTTGACCAGTTCGATCAGCCCCTGCGCGCCGAACATGCGCTTGAGGCCCGAAGCCGGGTTCATCTTCGACGCCTTGGGCGCGAAGGCACCAGGACGAAAGCCCAGCGATCCGAGCAGCGCCGGCGCCGCGATCGCGGCAAAGAAGGTCGCGAGCAATACGCCGCCCACCGGCAGCGCGATGTCCGCCAGCAGGCCGGTGCCACGCGTCACCGGCGAGAAGTTTACGATATCCTCGCGCCCGAAGCGCAGCGCGCGGGTCAGCATACCCGACAGCGCGTCGATCAGGCCCGGCCCGGCAACCGCCAGCCAGCCGATGCCGGCCATCACCACCAGGGCCGTCCCCAGTTCGCGGGACTGGAGGATATCGCCTTCCTTGGCGGCATCCTGCAATTTCTTCTGTGTCGGTTTTTCGGTCTTTTCGCCGCCCTCGGATCCGCCCGCCATGGCTCAGCGTCCTTCCGAGATGGCGCGGGCCTGTTCCAGCCCCGACTTGAGCGCGATGGTGATGCCCTCGCCCATCACCGGCACCGCCATCGCCAGCAGCACCAGCCCCGCCATCACTGCCATCGGCATGCCGACGGCGAACAGGTTGAGCGCGGGCGCGGTGCGCGCCAGCATGCCCATGACGATCTGCACCAGCACCAGCGCAAAGCCGACCGGCAGCGCGATCGTGACCCCGGCACCCAGCAGCGAGCCGCCAAATTGGATCATGTGCCAGACCGCATCATTGCTGAGCATCGCCGCGCCCGGCGGCAGCGCCTTGTAGCTCTGCACCACGAAGCTGACGAGCAGCAGATGGCCGTCCATCGCCAGCAGCAGGAAGGTCGAGAGGATCGACAGGAACTGGCCGACCGCCTGCGTCCCCTGCCCCGACCCCGGATCGACCATCGCGGCAAAGCCCAGCCCCATGGTGTTGGCAATCGCCTCACCCGCGACGAAGGCGGCGGAATAGCCGATCTGCACGGCAAAACCCATGGCAAGGCCCGTCAGCACTTCGCCGGCGACCAGCATCACGCCTTCGAAACTGGCGACGCCATCATGCGGCAACTGGATGGTGACGCTGTTGAGCGCCGCCATGCCAAGCGCGAGCGACAGGATCAGGCGCAACTGAAGCGGCATCGCGGGCGCACCGAAGACGGGCGCGGCCAGAAAGGCCGCACCGGGGCGGATCATGGCGATCAGCCAGATCCACAATTGCGTCTCGACGCCTGCGAAGCCGGGTGCGATCATTGCAGCAGGTCCGGTATCCGCTCGAATATCTCGCGCGTGAAGTCAGCGATCAGCACCATGATCGACCCACCGAACAGGGTCAGCATCGCCCCCACGACCAGAATCTTGGGAATGAAGCTGAGCGTCTGTTCGTTGATCGACGTCGCGGCCTGGACCATGCCGATCAGCACGCCCGCGACCAGCGCCGGAATCAGGATCGGCGCCGTCGCCAGCGCCGTGATCCACAGCGCATGCTGTGCCAGGCCCATGAAGAAATCCGCATTCTCCATTGCCGCCCTCCTATGTCGCGAAGGAGCCGGCGAGCGACCCCATCGTCAGCGCCCAGCCATCGACCAGCACGAACAGCAACAGCTTGAAGGGCATGGAGATGATCGTGGGCGACAGCATCATCATGCCCAGCGCCATCAGGGTCGATGCGACGACCAGGTCGATGATGAGGAAGGGCAGGAAGATCATGAAGCCGATCTGGAACGCGGTCTTCAACTCGCTGGTGACGAAGGCCGGCAGCAGGATCGTGAAGGGAATGTCGTCAGGCGTACGGAAGGCCGGGGCCTCGGCCATGTTGGCGAACAGCTTGAGGTCACTCTCGCGCGTCTGCTTGGCCATGAAGCCGTGCAGCACCTTGCCCGAACGGCCGACCGCTTCCTCGATCGATATCTGGCCCTTGCCATAGGGATCATAGGCCTGGCCGTTGATCTGGTCGATCACCGGTCGCATCACGAACAGCGACAGGAACAGGGCAAGCCCCACCAGCACCTGGTTGGGCGGCGTCTGTTGCAGGCCCAGCGCCTGGCGCAGCAGCGACAGGACGATGATGATCCGGGTGAAGCTGGTCATCATGAGGATCAGCGACGGCAGGACCGACAGCAGGCTCATGAGGACGAGGATCTGCAGCGACAGCGACAGCGAGCGGCCGTCGCCCGAAATCTGTCCCATCGCGCGGGTCAGCGCGCCGCCATTGTCGACCGGCGCCGGCGCGGCCGGCACCGCCTGCGCCAGCGCAGGATCGACCAGCATCAGCCCGGCGGTCAGCAGGATGCCGCCGACCAGCCAGTGACTAGCGCGCACGATAGGGGTCGCCTTCCGCGATCTTCTCGATCCGGCCACGGGTGACCGACAGCAGGATCTTCTTGCCCTCGAACTCGACCACGGCCAGCTTGCCGAACGTGCCCATCGGCAGCGCTTCCAGCAGCTTCAGCGACCGGTCATTCTGGCCGACCATCATGCCGGGCTGATATTTGCGCCACAGCCACAAGGCACCAAAGGCCATGCCGCCCACAAGCGGCAGCAGGATCAGCAATTTGACGAAATACCAGAACATGCACGCGCCCCGCGTTTAGGTTAATGCGTCATCCGATCCGCAAGAATGGGCCGCAAGGCAAGCGCAAAAGCACGGCCCTGCGATCAGCCGCGCCGTTCGACCCCGGCCATGCGGGTTTCGGTGGCGGCGATATCGACGATGCGGATGCCATAGCGGCCGTTCACCGTCACGACCTCGCCCTTGGCGATCAGCGCGCCATTGACCATGATGTCGAGCAGTTCGTCTGCCTGGCGATCCAGTTCCACGATGCTGCCTTCGGCCAGGTCCATGACTTCTGCCAGGCGCAGCGAGGTCGATCCGACCTCCACCGACATGCGCACCGGAATATCGGCCAGCAGCTTGAACTGGCGGTTGGCCGCCATGCGGCTGGCGCTGTCTTCCCCACGGGGATCCATCATCGGGGCGTCGCTCATATCACTCATTGTTCCGGTCCCTGTGCAATCTTTTCAATCTGGAAGGCGGCACGGCCATCCTGTTCGCCGATCGTGCCGTGCGCGACGATCCTGTCGCCGACGATCAGCGGCAGGCTGCGGCCGATCGTCACGGGTATGATGTCGCCGGCCTTGAGCTGCATCAGCTCCGCCAGCGAGAGATTGGGGCGGGCCAGCACGGTGCGGGCCGGCAGGCGGATGTCGCGCATGCGACGCGCCACGCGGGCCTGCCATACCGGATCGACATGCTCGTCATCGCTTGCGACCTTGCTGCCCATCAGTGCCTCGACGCCGCGCAGCGCCGCCAGCGGGAAGACCATGTCGATCGACCATTCGCGATCCCGGTCCAGCCCGACACGGAAGCGCTGCACCACCATCTGGTCGGCGGGCTGGGCAGCGGCAGCAAAGCCGATGCCGGTTTCACGCAGCAGCAGGCCAGGTTCCAGGGGCAGGACGTCGGACCAGCATTCGACCATGCGGGCCATGATAGTTTCGGACAGGCGGGCGATCAGCCGGTCTTCGGTCGGGGTAAATTCGCCGCGCGCGGGCAGCGCCCGGTTGCCAAGGCCGCCATAGAAGCAGTCGACCAGGGTCGAGATCATGGTGGCGTCCATGCACAGCAGCATCTGCCCCTTCAGGGGCAGCAGGCGATAGATGGACAGGCTGCAGAAATTGGGCGCGCCGGCCGACCAGGCGCCAAACTCCACGACCCGTGCATCCTCGGCCGCGACATGCGGGCGGATGCCGGAAATGGGTTCGATCAGCGCACGGATACGCCGGCCGAGCTTTTCACCCAGCCGGTCGAGGCCCGACAACATTACCGGAGCTTGCGCGTCCCCCCGCCCGAAGGCGAAGGATTGAACGTGATTCATGTCTGTCCCCTGCCCTCGGCCAGGGGACTTCCCAGCGTTCAGGCAGCGCTATTGAATAACGAAATTGGTAAAATAAACGTTATCGACACCGCCATAGCCGGTCTTCTGCTTGAGTACATCGTTGATGATGCCTCGGATTTTTCCTTGCAGCATGCGCTTGCCGTCGGGCGTGACCAGCTGCTCCTCGGGCTGTTCGGCGAGCATCATCAGCACCTGGCTGCGAATCGCCATCTCGTGCATCTTGATCGCGGCGATCACGCGATAGTCATAATAGGTCGACACCGCGACGGTGATCTGGGCGAAGGCGTCGGTGTCCGTCATGTTCGACGTGAAGGGCGCCTGGAGCTGGAAATAGGTGGCCTGATAGGCGGTCGGATTGGCCGGCGCGGGCAGGTCGATGCCCTTGCCCGGCGCATGGGCGGCCGACGGGGCATGCCCCTCGCCACCGGCGCTCGCATGGCCACCGCCTTCGCCACCACCACCACCGCCTTCACCGGCCCAGCCATGGGCGGTAGCGACAGCCTGCGCATCCTCGCCCGCCAGGACGAGCACGGGCTTGTTGGGATCTTCCTTGGGGCCTTCGGCCTTGGGGCTGAAGAAGCCGGCGGCGTACAGCCCGCCCGCGGCACCGGCACCGCCCACCACCATGGCGACGGCGACCAGCAGGATGAGCTTCATCCCCCCACCCTTCTTCTTCTTCTTCGCCTTGGGTTCATCGCTCATCGTTCACGTCCCCTGGAATATCCCGTCCCGGCCGTCAGGCGTAGCGCGCGCGGCGGACGTCACCGGCGCTATCGCCGGTGTCACCATGGTTAAGAACGGCCGGATCGCTCCCGGCTTTATGGCCAAGGCCATTATTTTCACGGCCCTGCCAGCGGCCCTGCGACGAGGATTGGCCCATCGACTGGCCCGCCATCTGGCCGGCACCCTGCCAGGCGCCCTGCTGTTGAGAGGCATTGCCCTGCTGGCCGTTCGACTGGCTGCCGGTCTGGCCATTGGCATCGGCCTTGGCCGCTTCGGCAACATGCGGCGCGCGTTCGATCTTCACTTCATGGATGCGCACGGCGGCAAGGCCCGCGTCCAGCTTCAGCCGGTCGCTATCCTGGCGCAGCGCCATTTCCGCCGCCTCGCTGGCAACGGTCAGGCTGACCGCCGCGCCATCGCCATCCTGGCGGATATCGACCTGGATCGGGCCGAGCTGGTCGGCATTGATCTGGAACCGGCCCTGCGCGCCATTGGCCGACAGACCGGCAATGTCGCGGGCTAGCCCGTCAATCCACTGCCCCGACACGCCCATGTCGACCACCTGCTGGCCAAGGCTGGCCGACAGGTCGACCGTCGGCATCGCCGCCGGGGTGACCGACGGGGTCTGGGGCGTGGCGGCCTGGGACACGGAGACTTCCGAGCCATGATGGGGCGCGGCCGGCGTGGCGGCGACCAGCGTATCGACGGCCGTGGTGGCCTTGTCCGGCGTGCGATCGCTGACCGGCGTTGCCGCTTCGGCGCTGTCGCGCACCGGCGTCGCCCGGCGGTTCATATGGTCGCGCACCAGTTGCAGCAGCGACAGGGCTTCCGCCTTGGCCGGCTTGGCGGCCACGGGCGCAGCCGGGACGTCGGTGCCAGCGGATGCGATCTCGACATCACCCTCGTCCGGGCTGTTGGTCGCGGCCACCGGTGCGGTCTTCTCGGTCGGCTTGGCGGTCGCCACGACCATTTCGGCGGGCGTGTCAGGGTTGACCTCCGGCGCCGCAGCGACGGCGGGCACGACCTGCTCGACCGGGCGCGGTGCAATCGCGGGCTGCGGGGCGGCCTGGACCGGGGCCTGCACGACATTCGGTGTCGCGTTGGCGACTGGCCCAGGCTGTGCCGGGATCATCGCAGCGACCAGTTCGGGCGTCACTGCAGGCGCCGTCACGGGCGCTGCAACGATCTGCTCATCCTGCCCATCCGCGCCGACCACCGGGGCCGTCACCGCTTCCTGTCCCACGGCCGGTTTCGAAGGGGCCTGGGTGTGGGACAATGAAGGTGACAGCGAAGGAGACACGCTCAAAGGCATCTCCCGGGTCGGCGCGGATGGAGCCGAAGATGCGGGGGCATCGATCGGCGCCTGCGGCAAGGGGGGGAGTGCAGCAGGCAAGGAATGGGCAATCGGATCGGCGACAATCGGCGCATCGCTGTCGACGGGCGCATCGGCCGTCACCATGTCAGCTTCGCTGTCAGCATCGGCGATGTCATCGGCCTCGGGCGCGGCCATCGCAGCCGGCAGAGGCTGCGGCGCGTGCGTCGGCGTGGCCTTGATCGGAGCATCAGCAAGGGCGAGCGCGATCGGGCCTTCGGCGTCGACCGGCAGCGGCAGGGCCACATCGGCGGTCGGAACCGGCGCCGGAGTGCGGATATCCGCAGGCGCAGGCGCGACCGCCGGGATCGGCAAGGGCAGCGGGAGGGCTTCGGCGTCAGCCTCGCCTTCGGGCAAGACGATCGGGGCGGGCTCGGCCGATACGGGCGCGACGGCCGCCTGATCCTGGACTGGCGCAGCGACGGGCAGGACCGGCTCGGCAACCGGCAATGTGGCCTCAACGACCGGCAACGCCGGTTCTGCGACCGGCTGGACCGGCATGGCCCGCTGGGTCAGGAATTCGGCGGTGTCCGGCAGAGTCGGTGCCTCGATTGCTTCGGGCGTCACGACAGGCGCATCGCCCTCGATCGTCGCTTCCGCCGGCAGGGCTGGCGCGCCCATGGTCGTGGCAGGCGCAGCCGGCTGCGCCGCGCCATCGACATCGCTCAGCAGCGCGGCGAAGTCGGTCGCACCCTCGACCACGGCCGAAGCACCGGCCACCGTCGCACCGGCCAGCGGCGTCGAGGAGAAGAGCAGCGATTTGAGGCTGGCGAGCATGGTCATGTCAATTGTCCCCCGTGCGCTGCATGCGGCGATAGCGCGGCAACGCGGCAAGCTTGTTCTCGCGCCATTCTTCCAGCGCGACGCGGGCCCGATCCTTCAGGCGCGCGGCAATTTCCTTCTCGCGGTTCGCCGCGATGCTGAGCCCTTCCTTCGCCTCCACCTTGCGGCGGGCGTCGTAGAGCGCGCCGTCGAGCTGGCGCCCGGCCTGCTCCAGACGGCTGGCCAGTTCCTGCATCGATGCGAAGGAAGCACCGGTAGCGCCGCCTTGGACACCGAACAGTTCGCCGCGCACCCGGCGCAGACGTTCCAGGTTGGTGGCGATCCCCTCCGCCTCGTCACGGGCGCGCGCGGTCTCGGCCATGGCCATGGCATGCTGGACATGGCGCACGCGCAGCACGCGATGACGGCGGGACACCAGCCCCTTCACGCCCCGAACTCCGCGATCAGCGCGTTGGCGCTGGTATCAAGGTCGATCCGGCTCTTCTGGTCCTGGCGGATGAAGTTCAGGATTTCCTGGCGACGCTGCACCGCCTCGTCGATCACCGGATCATTGCCGGGGCGATAGGCGCCCATCAGGATGAGGTCGCGATTTTCCTCATAGGCGGCCCAGAGGCGGCGATAGGCGGCGGCGGCCTGGCGATGCTCGTCCGGCACGACGTCGGCCATAACGCGCGACAGGGACTTGCCGATGTCGATCGCCGGGAAGATCGCCTGTTCAGACAGGCTGCGCGACAGCACGAAATGCCCGTCGACAATGGCGCGGGCGGCATCGACGATTGGATCGTCGGTGTCGTCGCCATCAGCGAGAACGGTGTAGAGCGCGGTGATCGAGCCGCCAGTGCGGGCGTCGACGCCGGCGCGTTCGACCAGACGCGGGATCAGCGCCAGCGCCGAGGGCGGATAGCCCTTCATCGCCGGCGGTTCGCCGAGCGCCAGGCCGATCTCGCGCTGAGCATGGGCGCAGCGCGTGAGGCTGTCGATCAGCAGCAGCACCTTCTTCCCGCGAGCGCGAAAATATTCGGCGATGGCGGTGGCGCGCGCGGCGGCGCGCAGGCGCAGCACCGGCGGATGGTCGGCCGGCACGGCAACCACGATGCTCTTGTGCATCGCATGCTTGAGCTTGGTTTCGAGGAAGTCGCTGACCTCGCGGCCACGTTCACCGATCAGGCCGGTGACGACGATATCGGCTTCCGCGCCGGCGATCATCTGGCCCATCAGCACCGACTTGCCGACGCCCGAGCCGGCGATGATGGCGATGCGCTGGCCGCGCCCGGCGGTCAGCAGCGCGTTGACGGCGCGCACGCCGAGGTCGAACGGCTCGGTCACGCGGCCGCGATCGAGGACATTGCCCTTCACACCGTTGAGCGGCCAGACGCCGCCGGCGATGATCGGGCCCTTGCGGTCGAGCGGCTGGCCCATGGCGTCGATGACGCGGCCAATCAGCCCCTCACCCACCTGCACCATATTGGCCTGGCTGTCGGGTTCGACACGAATGCCGTTTTCCAGCGGCGCATCGGCATCGAGCGGCACCAGCAGGGTGCGTTCGCCACGAAAGCCGACGACTTCAGCGCGACAGACCGATCCGTCGCTGGCAAGGACGCGGGCGCCCGAACCGATCGGACGGCGGAAGCCGGTGACTTCCAGCATGCCGGCATCATGGCTGACCAGACGGCCGACATGGCGCGGCTGGCGATTCTGGACCTGAAGATGCTCGAACAGGGTTTCGGCCTGCGCCAGCTCGGCGCGGATCATGCCTTACCCTCCATGTCGTCCATCAGGGCGCGCAGGCGCGCCAGACGAACGTCCGGGCCATCCTCGACCCAGCCATCGGCGGTTTCGAGGCGCACGCAGCCACGCTGCATGCTCTTGTCCGACACCAGCGGCACGCCGATCTGCTCGCCTTCGAGCAGGGCGACGTCGTCAGGATGCAGATGCAGCGCGCTCTTGTCGCTGCTGTCATCGATGAAGGCGGCGACCGCTTCGCAGCGCTGGGTCAGCCGGTCGAGATCGATCTGCACTTCGCCGACAATCTGTTCGACCAGGCGGACGACCGTGGCCGACAACATGGTCGACAGGCTGCCGCTGGGCGCCGGCGCCAGCATTTCGAGCGCGGCGGTCAGGCGGTTGCGCGCCTCGATCTCGTTCGCCTGATCTTCCCCGGCGGCGCGATAGCCTTCCTCGAAACCCTGCGAGAAGCCCGCCATATGGGCTTCGTCGATCGGATCGGTTTCCGGTTCGGCATGGATCGGCGCGCGGGCGGGCGCCGCGACGACGTCGCCGGGCAGCGCCGAATAGAGGCTGCGGAAGCCGTTACTGGCCACCTGGCCAACGCCGATCATCGGCACGCTCGATACGTCGTGGCTGGCTTCGGCGGCCCAGATCTTAGACAAAGTCGTTCCCCTTGCCACCCAGCATGATGGTGCCGGCATCCGCCATGCGGCGGGCGGTGGCGATGATCAGCTTTTGCGCGTCGATGACTTCGGCCAGGCGGATCGGGCCGCGTTCCTCGATCTCGTCGGCGATCGCCTGCGCGGCGCGGGCCGACATGCAGCTGAAGATCTTGGCCTTGAGCATGTCGTTCGCACCCTTGAGCGCCACGACCAGCACCTGGCTGTCGACGGTGCGCATCAACGTGCCCAGATTCTTGTCATCCATGTCGATCAGGTTATCGAAGACGAACATTTCCTCTTCGATGGTCTGGGCGATCATCTTGTCGCGCTTGGCGACGGCCTTCATGATGCGCTGTTCATTGTCCTTGCGGACATTGTTCATGATCGCGGCCGCCTCGACCGTGCCACCGCGCTGCGACGCCGCACCCTGCTTGTTCACCGGACCGCGCAGCAGCAATTGCTCCAGATCGTCCAGCGCCTCGTTCGACACCGGGCCGAGCGTGGCGATGCGATAGACGATCTCTTCCTGATATTCGGTCGGCAGCAATTGCAGCACGTCGGCGGCAACCGGCGCTTCCAGATGCGCCAGCACAATCGCCATGATCTGCGGATGCTCCATCTCGATCAGGATGGCGATTTCCTTGGCGTCCATCCACTTCAGCATTTCCAGCTGGGTGGAGCGGGTCGGCGGGGTGATGCGGGCCAGGATGGTTTCGGCCCGTTCCTCGCCCAGCGCCTTAGTCATCGCGCCGCGGATATGGCGGGTCGCGCCATAGCCGATGGTGGTGCGCTTCTTGGCCTTGGTGACGAAATGGTCGAGCGCCTCGTTCACTTCCTCGGGATCGACATCCTGCACGTCATACATGGCATAGCCGAGCTGACGGACTTCTTCGGGCTCCAGGCGCGACAGGATCTGGGCGGCCTCATCCTCATCGAACAGCATCAGCAGGACGGCGGCGGCGGCGCTGCCCTTGAGCGCCTCGGGACGGCCGGGGACGATCTCAGGCATTTTCCTTCTTCCCTTCCTTCAGAAGGTCGCGGACCACCAAGGCGGCGCGATCGGGATCCTGCTTGACGAAATTGCGGATCAGGTCGGCGCGCTGGGCATAGTCATAGGTGGACGAGATCATGTCGAGCGTCACCGGACGGCTGGGATCGGGATTTTCGGTCGCCTGCTTGGTCAGTTCGCCCGAGATTTCGCGACCCAGGCGCTGCCCGGCTTCGGCGGTCTCGACCGCTTTCGCTTCCTGGGCAGCGGCGCGGCGCTTGAGCAGCGGGCGGCCGATGCCGAAGATCACCAGCAGCGCGACCAGCAGGGCCGAGACATTGCGGATCAGCGGCGACATCCAGTCGGCCTCATACCAGGGCGCCTTGACCTCTTCGGCCTTGGCGAAGCTGCGGGCCGACAGGGCGACGACGTCGCCACGGGCCTGGTCGAAGCCGACGGCGCCCTTCACCAGCGCTTCCAGCGCGGCGATTTCCTGAGCGGAGCGCGGCTTGCCATCGGCACCGGTGTCGAGCGCGACGGCGACCGACAGGCGCTTGACGGTGCCGACCGCATCCTTGGTGACCGACACTTCACGGCCCAGCTCGAAGCTGCGGTTGAAGGTTTCCTCGGTCTTCATCGGCGGCAGGCCCGGCGTGGCCGGCTGCTGCTGTTCGGCCGTCTGGCCCTGCGTCACGGCCTGGCCGTTCGGGTTGGTCTGGGTCACGGTCGGGTTGACCGGCGCCTGGTTGCTGAGCGCGCCGGGGATGCCCGAAGCCTCGCCAGCCTTCTGGCCACGCTCGTCCGACGACCAGCTGCCCTGCTCGGCACGCAGGCGTGCCTCATCCTGGGGGAAGCTTTCGCGGGTCGCCTGGCGTTCGGCGAAATTCAGTTCGGCATGGACCTCGGCCGAGAATTTGCCATCGCCCAGGATCGGGGTCAGCAGCGCGACAACCGACTGGCGATAGCGATCCTCGATCCGGGTCTGGATGGCGAGCTGGCGATCGTCGGCGGCATTGCCGTCATTATTGCTGAGCAGGCGGCCATTCTGGTCGACGACCGAAATATCTTCCGGATTCAGTTCCGGGATCGACGAGGCGACGAGATGGACGATGGCGCTGACCTGCGCGTCGGTGAGCGTGCGGCCCTGCGACAGGCGGAGCATCACCGAGGCGGAGGGCTTGGTGCGTTCGCGCAGGAAGACGCTGGGCGCTTCGACCGCGAGATGGACCTTGGCGCTCTCGACGCTGTCGATCGCCTCGATCGTGCGCGCGAGATCGGTTTCGCGGGCGCCGCGCAGCTTCTCATTCTCGACCGCGCGGCTGGCGCCCATCGGCAGGCTGTCGATCATGCTGTTGCCGTCGGGTGCGCTCTTGGGCAGGCCCTGGGCGGCGAGCATCATCTTCGCCTTGAAATAATCGCCCTCGCCAACGGTCATGCCGCCGGCATTGTCGAAGTCATACTTGATGCCATTCTGGTCGAGCACCTGGGCGACGGCAGACTTGTCGCCATCGGGCAGGCCGCGGAACAGGTCGCGCTGCGGCGGTTCGCGCAGGGCCAGCCAGGCCGCGCCAGCCACCGCGACGGTGCCGAGCAGGCCGAGCAGCGGCAGGCTCTTGGCCACGGCCGGCTGCTTGATGAAGCCGGCGAAGCGTGCCTTGAGCGCGTCCACGCCCTTGGCATTGCCGAAGCTGGCACCGGTGACGGCCGGGAGGGCCGGGGCAGCGGCCGAGCCGCCGTCGATGGTGAGTGCGTTCTCGCTCATGGGTTAGACCGGCATGCTCATGATGTCCTTGTAGGCGGACAGGAGTTTGTTGCGGACCTGGAGGGTCGCCTCGAAGCTGACCGATGCCTGCTGCTTGGCCAGCATGACCGCAGCGATATCGGTGGTTTCGCCCCGTTCGAACGCCGAGGCGGCATCGCCGGCCTGGGTCTGCAGGCCGTTGACCTGCTGGAGCGCGTTGTTGAGCGCGTCGGTGAAGCCGCCGGGTGCGGTGCCCTGCGTTGCGCCCGCGCCGCCAGCCGAACCGACATTGCCGGTCGAGGCGACGTCGCGCAGCGCGGCGTTCTTCTGCAGGATGGCATTGCGCATCGCCATCACGCTGTCGGTGGGAGAGATACCGGTCATGCCCTAACCCTCCTTAAGCCGCAGCCAGCTCGCGCATCTCGGCGAGCCGATAGCGCAGCGTGCGTTCGGAAATGCCCAGCTTGCGGGCGGCGGCGGCGCGATGGCCATCGGTCTCGCGCAGAGCGGTGCGGATCGCTTCCAGCTTGGAATGATGGGCGACGTCGCGCAGGCGGATCGGTTCGGCCGGCGCGGCAGCGACTGCGGCTAGCGGCGCGGCCGAAACGATACGCAGCGGCTGCGGCGCGCCGGCGACGTGCAGGTCGTCGGCTTCGATACGCTCGCCGTCGCGCAGCACCAGCGCGCGCTGAAGGACGTTACCCAGCTCGCGGGCATTGCCCTGCCAGCGATGGGCGGCCAGCTTGTCGAGTGCGGCGGCGGTCGGCCAGACAAAGCCGTCCTTGCCGGCATCCTGGTGGCGCAGCAGCATGGCGGCGGCGATCGCGGCGATGTCGCCGGGACGTTCGGCCAGAGGGCGCAGTTCCAGCGCCATGACATTGAGGCGCCAGTAAAGATCTTCGCGGAAGCGGCCAGCGGCGACTTCGTCGGCCAGGTTGCGGTTGCAGGCGGCGACGATGCGGACATTGACCGGCACCGGATGAGTGGCGCCAACCGGCAGCACTTCGCCTTCCTGGAGGGCACGCAGCAGCTTGGCCTGGAGCGCGAGGGGCAGCTCGGCGATTTCGTCGAGGAACAGAGTGCCGCCGTCAGCGGCCAGGAACAGGCCGTCCGAGGCATTGGATGCGCCGGTGAAGCTGCCCTTCTTGTGACCGAACAGCATGGCTTCCATCATGGTTTCGGGCAGCGCCGCGCAGTTGACGGCGATGAAGTCATGGGTGACCCGGCCGGACTGGGTATGAAGGAAGCGCGCCATGCCTTCCTTGCCGGTGCCGGTGTCGCCCTGGATCAGGACGGTGGCATCGCTGCGGGCCACGCGGCCGGCCAGCGTCATCAGGCGGGCGCTGGCGGCATCGCCAACCGCCGGAACCGAAGCCGGGCGGGCCAGCTCGGCGATCAGCGCGAAGGCAAAGCCCATGTCTTCGAGGCCAAAGGCAACGCGGGCGGGCAGGCCATTGGCCGCCGGCACCAGCGACGGCTTGCCGTCGACCAGGTTGATGAGGATATCGCGATGGGTGGCATGGCCGATCTCGGTCGCGAGAAGGACGCGGCGGCTATCCCGCTCACGCGGGCTCTGCGCATCCACGATCCGCACCGTGTACAAGGCATTTTCGAGCCAGTGCTGCAAGCCCGGAACGAGCGCGCAGACCCCACGGCTCACGTCAAGCGATGACATGAACTGTCCCCAGTGTCTTGGCAGGTTTGTGCCCCCGCACGCCCCTACCCCCTTCGATGACTTAAATTTACGCCAGCGTGGTTATTAGATGGTTAACGCGGCCATTAACTTGCCGGTGACCGGCAATTTTTTTCCGCTCCGCCGGCAGAAAAATCGCACTCTATATATACGCGCACGCGTAGAGAGCTGTTTTTCGGTCTTTTTCCAGAAAAATCGCATCGGCCCCTAAAAGCTTTTCGCGGCCCGCCGTTATCCCCTTTCGAGGCCGCAAGCGTCAGACGACAGCGACCTGATGAACGGAAAGGGAATATCATGACTGTTATCGGAACCAACTCGTCGGCGCTGCGGGCCACCAATGCTTCGGCCGCCTCCAGCAAGGCTCTGTCCACCGCCATGGAGCGCCTGTCGACCGGCAAGCGCATCAACTCGGCCAAGGACGACGCCGCTGGCCTGGCCATCGCTTCGTCGATGACCTCGCAGATCAAGGGCATGACCCAGGGCATCCGCAACGCCAATGACGGCATCAGCCTGGCGCAGACCGCAGAAGGCGCACTGGGCGAAGTCACCAACATGCTGCAGCGCATGCGTGAACTGACCGTCCAGGCCGGCAACGACACCAACGACACCACCGCCAAGGGCAACATCAAGTCGGAAATCGACCAGCTCGCCACCCAGATCGGCAAGGTTCTGACGGACACCAGCTTCAACGGCATCAAGCTGTTCGACGGTTCGGCCGGCCCCGCCGCTGACGGCAAGATCAACATCCAGGCTGGCGCCAACTCCAGCGACGCGATCGAAATCGACCTGGGCAATGTCGAAGACGACACCGATGTCGCGGCCGTCGTGACCGGTGGTGCGGTCACGACCGACCTCGACGTCACCGCCACCGGCTTCGACGTCGGCGCAGCGCTCGACCTCTACGACTCGGCCCTGAAGGCGATCGACACCTCGCGCGCCAATCTCGGTGCGGTGCAGAACCGCCTGGAATCGACTGTCAACACGCTGACCGCGAACGTCACCAATCTGACCGACGCCAAGAGCCGCATCGAAGACGCCGATTTCTCGACCGAAACCACCGCGCTTGCCAAGGCCCAGATCCTGAGCCAGGCATCGACCGCGATGCTGGCCCAGGCCAACCAGAGCCAGCAGAACGTCATGAAGCTCATCCAGTAATCCGGATCGGACACCGAAAATGACGGGTTGAGGTATTGGTCACCGGCAACCCGCCATGTCACCCCCGGCACATCAACAGTCCCCACCGTGCCGGGGGTAACACCTTCGATCAAACGGCCAAATTCGAAGCCTCCGTCCCCCCGGACGGGGGCTTCATCGCGTTTGATTACAGGCACATCTTGCAATGGCGCGATCAGCACCCATGATGGACGCATGACCATGATCGACCGGCGCGCCTTGATCGCTGCTTCGGGCGCAGCGCTGCTGCTCCCCCGCCCTGCCCTTTCCCAAGCCAGAAACGACCGTTTCTCTTGGGATGGCATCATCGCCATGGCACAGAAGCTGGCGCGCAGCCCCTTTGCCGAAACCCCGCCCAATCCGGTCGCCGCCAAGGTCGGTTATGACCAGATGCACCAGGCCCGGTTCCGCGACGAGAAGACGATCTGGGGCGACCTGCCCGGCGACACCGGCGTCCGCCTGTTCCCGCTGAGCGGCACGGCCCAGCAGCCGGTGCAGATCGCACTGGTGGACAAGGGCGTGGCGACGCCGCTGCGTTATGACCCCGCCATGTTCGAGACGCCCGACGGCAATGCCGTCGCGGACCTCGGCCCGGACGCGGGCTATGCCGGCTTCCGCATCATGAATGCCAGGCGCGACGGCGACTGGCTGTCTTTCCTGGGTGCCAGCTATTTCCGCGCGCCCGGCCCGACCAAGCAGTTCGGCCTGTCCGCCCGCGCGATCGCGATCAACACCAGCATTCCGGGCAAGGAGGAATTTCCCCGCTTCACCCATTTCTGGCTGGAGCGGACCGGCGACAGCAGCGTCACCGTCTATGCCCTGCTGGACGGCGCATCGATCACCGGCGCCTTCCGCTTCGTCAATCGGCTTGGCGCCAAGGGGGTGACGCAGGACGTGACCGCTGCCCTCTTCCCGCGCCGGCCGATCCCCGAACTGGGCCTGATGGCGATGACCAGCATGTTCTGGTACGACGAGGCGCACCGGACCAAGGGCACCGACTGGCGCCCGGAAATCCATGACTCCGACCTGCTCTCCATCGCCAGCGCCGATGGCAGCGCGCAGGCCCGTCCGCTGGTGAACCCGTCCGTCCCGCGCGTCGATGGCTTTGCCGAGACCAGCCCCAAGGGCTTTGGCCTGTTGCAGCGCGACCGCAATTTCGACCATTATCAGGATGACGGCGTCTATTATGACCGTCGCCCCTCGCTATGGGCGACGCCGTCTGCGCCGCTGGGCGCGGGACAGGTGCGGCTCTACACCTTCCCGACCGACAGCGAATATACCGACAATGTCTGCGCCTATTGGACGCCGGCCAAGGCCGCGCGTCCCGGCAGCCGGATCGATGCCGCCTATCGGCTGGACTGGACGGCGGACCGGGCACCCGCCGGCAGCAATCTGGCGATCGTGCAGGCGGTCTGGCGCGGTCGTGGTGACGAAGCCGGGGTCGAACGACTGGTGATCGACTTTGCCGGCCTGCCCGCCGATGCGAAGCCTGACCTGTGGACCGATATCGGCAATGGCACCATCGTCAAGAAGGGCGGATATCCGGTGCTGGGCCAGGCGGGATTGTATCGCGTGGCAATCGACATCCGCAAATCGGGCGACAGGGCGGCGGATATCCGGGTCCAACTTCGCTCTGGCAATCGCGCGTTCAGTGAATATGTGCATTATCCGATAGGCGCATGAAGGGAACGACGCGGGTAGCGAAAGGTTCTAGCGCTCGGGTTAACCAGGAATGGGTCTGACATGACATCGACAGGAGGCACGAACGTGGCCGATGGGGCCACGGGGTCGCAAGCGCTTGTCCGGGCGTTCGAAAGCGTGCCGGCAGAAGCGCCGCTTGCCATGCCGGTGCAGGATTTCACGACCGCGCCGGGTCGGATTCATCGGCCGCTGAACATCGACCTGTGGGCCCGCCGGCTGCTGGTCGTGCTGCTGGCACTGCTGCCCGCCGCGCTTGCCGCGCACGAGATGCGCCGGTCGATCGGCCTGGACGGCATTTCCTTCTGGGAAGGCGTCTATCTGGCCCTGTTCATCCCGCTTTTCGCCTGGATCGCCTTCGGCTTTGCCACTGCCGCGATCGGCTTCCTGCTGCTGACGGTCGGCAAGGGCAAGGGCGTGCGCCCCTATATCCCGCGCGACCGCACACCGCTCAAGGCGCGCACCGCCATCCTGCTGCCGGTCTGCAACGAGGATTTCCTGGGCGTGCTCGGCCGCCTGTCGATCATGGAACGATCGCTGTCGCAGGTGATGGGTGGCGAGCGCTTCGAATTCTTCATCCTGTCGGATTCCAACCCGGAAAATGGCGAGACCGAGCGCAAGGCCTATCTGGAAATGCGCAAGGCCTTCTCGCGCCCGGTCCATTATCGCCGCCGCGCCCGCAATATCGGTCGCAAGCCGGGCAATATCGAGGAGTGGGTGACCCGTTTCGGCGGCGCATATGACCATATGATCGTGCTGGATGCCGACAGCGTGATGAGCGGCCAGACCATGGCGCGCCTGTCGGTCGACATGGAACGCCACCCGCATCTGGGCCTGATTCAGACCGTGCCGACGGTGATGGGCGCGGCCACGCTGTTCGCCCGCTGGCAGCAATTTGCCAGCCGCCTGTTCGGGCCGATCTCGGCCGCCGGCATGATCTGGTGGGCCGGGTCCGAAGGCATGTTCTGGGGCCATAATGCGATCGTGCGGGTGCGCGCCTTCGCCGAAAGCTGCGGCCTGCCCGAACTGCCGGGCCGGGCGCCCTTTGGCGGCCATATATTGAGCCATGACATGCTGGAAGCGGCCCTGCTGCGCCGGCGCGGCTGGGACGTCCATATGGTCACCGCCGACGACAGTTTCGAGGAATTTCCGCCGGCCATGCCCGACCTGTTCACCCGCGATCGTCGCTGGTGCCAGGGCAATATCCAGCATGTCCCGCTGCTGGCGAAGATCAAGGGGTTGCACCCGGTCAGCCGGTTCCAGCTGTTCGTCGGCGCATCGGCCTATTGCACCTCGCCGCTATGGCTGGCGATGATGCTGGTGGTTTTGGGCGGCGTCGCCACCGGCGTATGGCCGCCGGCCGCCGTGCTGCCATCCAGCACGCTGCTGACGGTAACTGCAGTGCTGCTGTTCGGTCCCAAGATATTGGCGATCGGCTGGGCCATGGCCGACCCGTCGCGGCGGATCGGCTTTGGCGGCGCAGTGCGGATGACGCGCGGCGTGATCGCCGACATCCTTCTGTCGATCCTGATGGCGCCGGTCGCGATGCTGACCCAGACGATCAACCTGTTTTCCATCCTCATGGGCCGCAAGGCGAGCTGGAACGGCCAGACCCGCGACCGCGACGGCATGGCGATCCTGGGCGCGATCTGGCTGTTCAAATGGCATATATTGCTGGGCGTCGGCCTGGCCGTGCTGGCGGTGCGCGCCAATGCGATCGGCTGGATGAGCCCGGTGCTGGCCGGCCTGTTCGCCGCGCCCATCCTGGCCGCGCTGACCGCACGCAAGGATCTGGGCCAGCGGGCGGAAAATAGCGGCCTGTTCCAGGTGCCCGAACCCTGGTGGCGGACACAGAATTACCGGCCGCTGCGTTTCCGCTGGCCGGTTCCGGGTCGCAAGGCATCGGTATCGCGCCCCGCCAACGACGGTTGACGGGCGCGCGGGCCGGTCAGTTCCAGTCGCTGAGCTTGCCGCGCAGCTTGTCGAGCGCCGACTTCTTGATCTGGCACACGCGCGCCGCGCCGATGTCCAGCGTCTGGCCGATTTCCTCCAGATTGAGTTCCTCGACGAAATAGAGTTGCAGCACCAGCGCCTCGCGCTCGGGCAGTTCGCCGATGCATTTGGCGAGCGCGCCCTTGAGCGATTCGCGCTCCATGATGTCGTCGGCGCGATCCTCGACATCAGCGAACCACATGGACTGGTCGGAATAGACCTCGTCCATGCTGGTGTGCTGGACCATCTCGGCGCCATCGGCCGCCTCGCGATAGTCGGCGGCATCCATGCCCAGTTCAGCGGCCATTTCCGCTTCGAGCGGCGCCCGACCCAATTTCTGTTCCAGCTTCGCGCGGGTGGCGGCCAGCTTCTTGCGGGTCGCCATGGCGGAGCGGCACAGGGTGGAATGGCGCCGCAGATGATCGATCATCGCGCCGCGCACGCGCAATTGCGCATAGGAGGCGAAGCCCAGGCCTCGATCCTCGAAGCTGTTGGCAGACTCCACCAGCGCAACCATGCCGATCTGCAGCAGATCCTCCACCTCGATCGCGCTGGAGACACGGCCATGGACATGCCAGGCGATCTTGCGCACCAGCGGCATGTAGCGGCGCGCCAGCTGTTCGGGGGAATTGGCAAGCCCTGCCCGTCCATAGGTAAGGACATCCGAGCCTGCAGCGACCTTATTCATATACATTGGTCAGTCTCCTCAGGCGACGCGTTCACGCGGCAGCGGATCGTGCCGGGGCGTGGGACGCTGCTCGCCACCGACGACAGCGACAACCTCGACACCCTTGCCGTCCGGGATTTCCAGGAAGGACAGCACCGGGGTCTCGGGCAGATGGGGTTTGAACAGCCGGGCGAGCGCGCGGCGCGCGACCGGCGAGGTGACGATGGCGAAATTGCGTGCCTGGCCCAGCATCGGCCGGGCGGCATGCACCACCGATTCGACGATGCGGTTGCCCAGGCTCGGCTCGATCGGATGCTTGGCGTCGCCGGCGACACGCATCGCCTGCGCCAGCATCGCTTCCAGATCGCCGTCGAGGGTGATGACCGGCAGCGGCATCTTCACCGGGACGAGGCCCTGGATGATGAGTGCGCCGATGCGCTGGCGCACCGCTTCGACAAGCTGTTCGTGGTTCATGTCGAGGCGGGCCGCATCGACCATCGCCTCGCAGATGCGGCGGAAGTCCTTGAGCGCGATCCCTTCCGACAGCAGCGCGCGACAGAGCGCGGAAATCTGCGTCAGGCTGAGCGTGCCGGGGGTCAGGCCATCGACCAACTGCGGCGCGACATCCTTGAGATTGTCGAGCAGCTTGCGAGCCTCGTCCAGGCCAAACATCTCGGCCGCGTTCATCGCGATCAGCTGGTTGAGATGGGTGGCGACCACCGTCGGCGGATCGACCACGGTATAGCCGGCGACCACCGCCTCGCTGCGCTTGGCCGGCGAAATCCAGACGGCGTCGAGGCCGAAGGTCGGATCCTTGGCCGGGCGACCAGCGACCGTGCCTTCCAGCATGCCGCTGTCCAGCGCCAGCAGATCGTCAGGCCAGATATCATCCTCGCCCACGACGACGCCGGCGATGGTGATACGGTACTGATTGGGTTCGAGTGCCAGATTGTCCTTCACGCGGACCATCGGCACGACAAAGCCCAGTTCCTTCGACAACTGGCGACGAATGCCGGTGATGCGGGCCATCAGCGGCGCGCCCTTGCGTTCGTCGACCAGGCCGATCAGGCCATAGCCAATCTCCAGGCCCAGGATCGCGCCATCGGACACGTCGTTCCATTCGATGATGGCCGGGTTGGGCGGCGGCGCGAGCGGTTCGGGTTCGGCAGCCTTGCGCTGGCCGGCCTTGCGCAGCTGCCAGGCGATACCGCCGGCGATGGCAGCGGCCGTCAGGATGATGAGATGCGGCATGCCCGGCAGAATGCCGAGGAAGCCGAGGATCGCGGCAACGGGCACCCACGCCTTGCCGGTGCCGAACTGGCCGGCGACCTGGGCCGACAAATCCTGTTCGGACTTGACGCGGGTCACGATCGAGGCGGCGGCGATCGACAGCAGCAGCGCCGGGATCTGCGCAACCAGCGCGTCACCGATGGCGAGCAGGATATAGGTCTGGGCCGCATCGCCCATCGCCAGGCCATGGCTGACCACGCCCAGGATGATGCCGCCGATGATGTTGATCGCCAGGATCAGGATGCCGGCGATCGCGTCGCCCTTCACGAACTTGGACGCACCGTCCATCGAACCGTAGAAATCCGCTTCGGTCGCGACTTCAGCGCGGCGCAGCTTGGCTTCCTCGGGCGTCATCAGGCCAGCGTTGAGATCGGCGTCGATCGCCATCTGCTTGCCCGGCAGGGCGTCCAGGGTGAAGCGGGCCGACACTTCCGACACGCGGCCCGCGCCCTTGGTGATGACCACCAGGTTGATGATCATCAGGATCGCGAAGACGAAGATGCCGACGACATAGTCGCCGCCGATCAGGAAGTGGCCGAATGCCTCGATTACCTGGCCCGCGGCGTCCGACCCCTCATGGCCCGACACCAGCACGACGCGGGTCGAGGCGACGTTGAGCGCCAGGCGCAGCAGGGTCGCGAACAGCAGCACCGTCGGGAAGCTGGAAAAGTCGAGCGGCTTGGCGGCGTTCAGCGCCACCATCAGCACGGCAAGGCTGATCATGATGTTGGTGATGAAGCCGATGTCCAGCATCACCGCCGGCACCGGCACCATCATGAACAGCACGACCATCAGCGTGGCGAACGGCAACACCGCCCCCTTGGCGGCGCTCATCCAGATCTTCGCTTTGACTTGGGTGGGAGTCATGAGAGGCCGTTACCTTCCGAGGGTGGCGAGCATGAGATAGGCGAGACGCGCCGTCTGCGGTTCCGGGCGGACGGTAACGTCGGCCTGGGTCGCAAGGCGCTGGGTTTCGATCCGCACATAATCGGCGGGAGCGACGGTCTTCGCACCGCTGGGCAGCCCAGTTGCGCCAGATGCGTCGGCATATTGGACATTGCCGGTGCCAATCGAATCGACACCCTTTTGCAGCTTGCTGGCGAAGCGATCGCGAATATCGGCAAAGCTGCGGGCATTGCCCTGCTTGTCGTAGAAGATCGAGCGATTGGCGCGGGCCGCCGCCGGGAAGATCGAGGCGGCGGTTGCGCCAGGCGCGCGATCATTCATCGACAGAAATTTGGACGCACCACCCACGCCCAGGAAATGGGCGAGGTAGAGATCGACCGGCTCGGCCTCACGACCCAGGCGGCTTTCCAGATAGGCCTTGTTGTCGGCGGCATGTTCCGCCGCCATGACGGAGGCGGTCTCGGGGTGCTTGCGCAGGTCCAGGATCTGCTGGCGCAGATCGGGGTCCGACACATAATAGCGGCCATTGCTGCCCTTGCTGATCGCGTCAGCCGCCCAGTCCAACCCATATTCGGCGCCATGCTTGTCAACGACGGCGAGCCAGCTCTGGTCGACGAACTGATAGAGGCCGGTGGCGGAAGAGGTGGCGGCACGCGCGCTGGGGTTCAGGCTGGATTCGATCTTGGCCTGACCAAGCAGGTAGGAGAAGTCCACGCCGGTACGACGGCTCGCCATCGCAATCGCGTTGGTGACGCGATTACCGGCCGAAGCTCCCGTTGCTGAAATGTCTGCAAGTGCCGACACTGACCCACAATCCCCATTTGGTACCGTGGGCTATTAGAGCAGTGCTTGTGCCAAGATTTGGTTAACGCGGTTAAACAAGATTCTGCGTAAAACGAAAAACGGCGCCGATTGGCGCCGCTTTAGCCCGAAAGCAAAATTTATTTTTGTCAGCGCCGACCGTAGGTGAGCGGCGCATTGCGAGCGCCGTTGGAGGTCAGGATCGCGAGTCGCTGGCTGGTATAGTCCGCCAGCACATTGGTGCGGACGCGCGCCGCTTCGATCAGCGGCAGGAGGCGGTTGAGCCGTTCCACCACATCGGGTTCGGAACGCCAGGCGCCGATCGCACGGGCGGCAGCGGCCGCCGTGCTGACCCTGGTGCTGGCGGCTTCGATCGCGGCCGCATCATTGCCGTCCAGCGCAGCGCGCAGGTCGTCAAATGCGGCGAAGAGACCATCCAGTGCAGCAAGGCCGAGGGGCATGAAGGAATGTCCTGTTTAGGCGGGAAGATCGAGCGCCATCATCCGGTCGGCGATCACCGACGGGTTGACGGGATAATTGCCCGAAGCGATCGCGGCTTTGATGGCAGCGATGCGGTCGATGTCGACAGGCGCGCCTTCGGCCGCCATGCGCGCCGCCGGGCTGGCCGACGTCGATGCCGACGCGGTGGTGCCGGTCGATCCGGTTGCCGATGCGGCGCGGGTCTTGCCCCCTTCGCGCAAGCGGTTAGCCTCGATTGCCGAACTGATGCTCTGGCCGACTGAGTTGATCATTGGTTCATTCCTTCACTCGTCCCTTGAACGCTATAACGGACAAGTTCAAAAATTATTAAATCCCGGAATGCGCACTACGCCCATGTCCACGATCTGGGCAAGTACAGGCGATGACTTCTTGTCTTCGCGCACGCGAATCGTCTCGCCAATTGCGCCATCTTCATCGGCGATCATCATGCGCGAGACGCTGAAACTGGCATTGCCGGCCATGAGCTGAACCGGATCGCCGCGTTTGACGATTGATTCCTTGACAACCGGCCGCGCGGCCGGGGCATAGCGACCGACCGGGCCGGAAGCAGCTGCGGCGGCGCCCGCGACCAGCGGCACGCGGATGCGCCAGCCCAGTGCATCGCACTTGACCATGGCGGCGCCGAAAATCGGCCCTTCGACGCTGGGCGTGGTCGGGCAGGCTGCAAGGCGGAGGCGACGATCGACCGGCGCCAGCGGGCCACCGGGTTCGCCCATGTTCGCACCGACGGTCATCGCGACCAGGCTGTCGATGCGATCCAGATTCTCGAACTTCTGCTGCGCCAGCGCGGGCTGCGCAGCGGCGCAGGCCAGGGCGATGGCGAGGAACTGAACGGGTCTGGTCACGGCGTTTCTCCGAAAATGCGGACTTTCGCCATGGTTAAAAGCAACAAACGTGCCAGTTAAGGATCAGGGTTTCACGGTCTCGCCCGGTGCGATGCGGATCACCTGCCCCTGCCCGTCGGCGCTGTCCGCCTGATCCAGGCCGCGGATGAGCAAGCGATCGCCGCCTATGCCCTGCGCCTTGAGCGCACGCGCCACGGCGCCAAGCCGCGCCGCCGCCAGATCCCAATCGTCGAAACGCTGTCGCGCCCGGTCCTGCCCCTGGCTACGCAGCTCGATCATGCGGTCATCCTGCATATAGGGCCGCACCGCTGCGCGCAGGCGTATCTGCCCCTGCGGCGTCAGCATCGCCTCGCCCGGCGCAAACAGTTCTGCCGCGCGCAGCTCGATCGCCGTGCGGGCGGGACGGCCACCAAATTGGCGACTGACCTCCGCCAGCATCGCGTCGCGGCGCTGGCTGCCGGTCGCCTGGAGCAGCACGAAGAAGCCGAGCAGCAGCATCAGCAGATCGGCAAAGCTGACGGCCCAGCGATTGCGCCGGGCCGCCGTTGCTGCCGATGGGATTGCGGGCGCGGTCATGCGACTTCGCGGATCGATGCGCGGCGCAGCGGCGCATTTTCGCGCCGCGCGATCGCCAGCATGCGGGCCACCGCCTCCTGCTGCCAGGCAAGTTCCTGTTCGGACAGGGTCGCCAGCCGCGCGGCGATCGGCGCGGCGAGCAGATTGGCGATGACCACGCCATAAAGGGTTGTGAGCAGCGCAAGCGCCATGGAAGGACCAAGCGCGGACGGATCATCCATCGCCGCGAACATGCCGACCAGCCCGATGATCGTGCCGGCCATGCCCAGCGCCGGCGCCGCATCGGCTACCGACAGCCAGACATTGCGCACGCTGGCGTGGCGCTGAGCCCGATCGGCCAGCGTCTGCGACGCCCAGGTTTCGAATTGTTCGACACGATCGCAATTGGCAAGGCGACGCGCGGCATCGACCATGAAGCCGCTGTCGCTTTTCACCCGGTCGATGCACATCAGGCCGCGCAACTGGGCCACCTGGTCGATCTGGAGCAGGGCCGTGCGCGCCGCATCCCGGTCGCGCAGCGGATCGGCGCGCAGCAAAGGTCGCAACGCCACGCAGGCCCGGCCGACCGCCTGAACGCCATTTTGCGCCAGCGCCACGACCGCGACACCACCCAGCATCGCGGCGAGCGTGAGCGGATCGAACAAATGCGCCAAAATCCCGATCATGCCACCTTCCGTTCCGCCATGCTGACCGGGCGGCAAAAGATTGCCGCCACCCGGCAAATTTTTGCCGCCCTTGCCGCCCGATGCCGCGAAAGCCCGGATTTCCGGCAGTTTGCCGCGCCATCCTGCGTCACCCACGCAAATTGGCACGGTCCTTGCGGATATCCGGCTGGATCGCTCGCATCGAACGCCATCAGGCAGGAGAACGGCGGGACGATCGAAAGCTTTAGGCCCGAAAGGGCAAAAAGGGACTGACGGGAAATGTCGCTGGAAGACGGTTTGTTCGGGATCCACGGAAAGGCGCTGGCGCTTCGCTCGCAGCGCCTGTCCCTGCTCGCGTCGAACATCGCGAACGCTTCGACCCCCAACTACAAGGCGCGCGACATCGATTTCGATGCCGCGCTCAAGGAAGCGACCGCCCAGAGCGACCGCGGCCCGGCCGATGTCGGCCAGGCAGTGGACGATGCCATGGGCTATCGTGTGCCGTTGCAGCCCAGCCTTGACGGCAACACCGTCGAACTGAGCACCGAACAGACCCTGTTTGCGGAAAATGCGGTGAAATATCGCACCACCCTCTCCTTCCTGGAGGGCCGCATCAACACCATCAACCGCGCGCTGAAGGGAGAATGAGCATGAGCGGTTCAGGCCCCATGAATGTGTTCGACATCGCCGGCCGCGCCATGAGCGCGCAGCTGGTGCGTCTGAACGCCACCGCATCGAACATGGCCAATGCCGGCAATGTCACCGGCAGCGCCGCCGAAGCCTATCGCGCGATCAAGCCGGTTTTCCAGTCGGTTACCGACAGCCCCGGCGTATCGACGGTCAAGGTCGCCAATGTCGTGACCACCAATGCGGAACCGACCAAGCGCCACGACCCGAATCATCCGCTGGCCGACGCCAATGGCGATGTCTGGGAATCGGCAGTCGATAGCAATGCGGAGATGGTCGACATGATCGAGACCGCCCGCATGTACCAGAATAATGTGCAGGTGCTCAACACCGCCAAATCCCTGATGCTCGAAACCATAAGGATCGGCAAATGACGACGACGTCTACCGTCACCGATAGCGCAGGCCTTTCGGTCTACAACCCGAATGCCAATGTCGGCACGGGCAGCGCGACCATGGATCAGTCGAGCTTCCTGACCCTGCTGACCGCGCAGATGCAGTATCAGGATCCGTTCGAACCGGTCGACAATACCGAGATGGTGTCGCAGATGGCGACCATCACCCAGTCGACTGGCATCGCCGAAATGAACCAGTCGCTGAAATCGCTGGCTTCGGAACTGAGTGGCACGCGGCTTGGCGATGCAGCCAGCTGGATCGGCAAGTCGATGCTGGTTCAGAGCAATGTCGCGGTGCCCGATTCCAGCGGCTATTATGCCGGCCAGATTACGCTAAGCGGCGCCAGCGATGCCGTCAGCGTCGACCTGGTCGATGGCGACGGCAATGTCGTCAAGTCGATCGACCTGGGCGCGCAGAGCGCCGGCGAAGTCGCCTTCTACTGGGATGGCAAGGATGATGCGGGCGAAACCGTTTCCTCCTCCGCCCTGCAGGTCAAGGTCAATGGCGGCACCACCAGCCAGGTCGCGACCTGGGCCACCATCGCCGCCGTCCAGTCACCCGCTGACGGTTCCTCCTCCAAACTGATCACCGCGCTCGGCAGCTATGCGCCGACCGACGCGATCAGCCTGATGTAATTTCACCCATCCTTTTCACCCAAGGAGCTACGCCATGTCCTTCTATGTTTCGCTTTCCGGCCTCAAGGGCGCACAGGCCGACCTGTCCGCCGTCTCGAACAACGTCGCCAACGTGAACTCGACCGCCTTCAAGAAGAGCAAGGCCCAGTTCGGCGACATCTTCGCCGCTGCGCCGATGCAGACCACCCACCAGGTCGCCGGCCAGGGCGTGCGCGTGCAGGGCATCACCCAGCAGTTCACGCAGGGCACGATCGAAACCACCGACAAGACGCTGGATATGGCGATCTCGGGCGAAGGCTTCTTCACCGTGAAGGGCGAAGACGGCACCATCAGCTATACCCGCAACGGCGCCTTCTCGGTCGACAATGACCGCTATGCCGTCGACACCACCGGTTCGCGCATCCAGGTGTTCGCGGTCGACCCCGACACCGGCGAGATCACGACCCCGCCGACCAACTCGACCACCCCCAACGACCTGACCGACCTGCAGATCCCGACCACCTACAAGGGCGAGGCCGATGGCGCGCAGCTGACCAGCGTGGGCGTGGGCAAGGACGGCCTGGTGTCGGCCATCTATGCCGATGGTTCGACCGTCTATCTGGGCCAGGTCGCCATGGCGTCGTTCAACAGCCTGGAAGGCCTGCGCCAGCAGGGCGACGCGCACTGGACCTCGACCGTGGAGAGCGGCAGCGCGATCATCGGCACGCCCAACCAGGGCATGTTCGGCGCCGTCAATTCGGGCTCGCTGGAACGTTCCAACGTCGACATCACCGACGAACTGGTCCAGCTGATCGCTGCCCAGCGCAACTTCCAGGCGAACTCGAAGGCGATCGAGGCGGCCAACACGCTGACCACCACCATCGTCAACATCCGTAGCTAAGGCTTAGGGTAGAAGGGGTAGCCCATGGACCGGCTCGTCAACACGGCACTGACCGCGATGCGCGGTGCGATGGCCCGCCAGGCGTCGATCGCGAACAATCTCGCGAACGCCAACACGGTCGGCTTTCGCGCCGAAATCGCCAATGCCGAGACGCGCTGGATCAAGGGCGATACCTTCGATACCCGAGCCCAGGCCTCCGAACAGGTGATCGCCGCCGACATGGCGCAGGGGGCGGTCACCGAAACCGGCAATCCGCTGGACGTGGCAATGAACGGCGACGCACTGCTCGCCGTTCAGTCCCCGGACGGACAGGAAGCCTATACGCGCCGTGGCGACCTGAAGGTCAATGACAGCGGCCTGCTGACCACCGGCGACGGCCTGGCCGTGCTGGGCCAGGGCGGCCCGATCACCCTGCCCCAGATGGACAGCGTGTCGATCGCCCAGGATGGCAGCATCTGGGGCGTGCCCCAGGGCGGCGATCCGGCCAATCCGCAGCAGGTCGACAAGCTGAAGCTGGTCAATGCCGCCGGTTCCAGCATCGCCAAGGGCACAGACGGGCTGTTCCGCGAAGTGAATGGCGGCGCCCTGCCCGAAGATCCGATCGCGACCGTCACATCGGGATCGCTGGAAGGATCGAACGTCAACGCCACCGCCGCGCTGGTCCAGATGATCGAAGCCAGCCGCGCCTGGGAAACCCAGATCAAGATGATCGATACCGCCAAGCAGATGGATGACGGCGGCGCATCGCTCATGAAACTGGATGGTTAATTTTGGCACGCATCTTGCTGTGAACGACGCATGAGCATCCCTTCGGGGAGCCGCACGGAGATTGAACGATGACCAACGCCGCCCTTCATGTCGCCCGCACCGGCCTTGACGCGCAGAACACGAAGATGCGCGTGATCGCCAACAACCTGGCGAACGTCAACACGACCGGCTTCAAGAAGGACCGGGCCGACTTCGAGACGCTGGCCTATCAGCAGATCGTCGCCGCCGGCGCCAACAGCGACAGCCAGAACAAGTTCGCCACCGGCCTCAATCTGGGTTCGGGCGTCTCGTTGCAGGGCACCAGCAAGATCAACACGCAGGGCACGTTGCAGGAAACCGGCAATGCGCTGGACATGGCGATCGAGGGATCGGGCTATTTCCAGGTGCAGCAGGCCGACGGTTCGACCGCCTATACCCGCGCCGGCAATTTCAGCGTCACCGCCGAAGGCACCGTCGTCACCAGCGACGGCCTGCCGCTGATCCCGCAGATCACCGTGCCGCAGGGCGCGACGTCGGTCACCGTCGGCAATGACGGCACCGTGTCGGCGACGCTGCAGGGGGAAAGCGAACCGACCCAGCTGGGCCAGATCGAACTGGCAAGCTTCATGAACCCGGCAGGACTTCAGTCGATCGGCGGCAATCTGCTGGTCGAAACCGCCGCCAGCGGCACGCCGCAGGTCGGCACCGCGGGCCTGGAAGGTCGCGGCCTCATCCGCTCGGGCAATCTGGAAACCTCGAACGTCAACATCGTCGAGGAACTGGTCGACATGATCGAGACCCAGCGCGCCTATGAGGTCAATTCCAAGATGATCAAGGCGACGGACGAAATGCTCCAGTACGCCAACCAGAATATGTGAGCCGGCTGATGCGCGCGCTCTCCACTTCGCTCGTCGCTCTCGCCATGGTCTCCATGGCCGCGTCGCCCGCCTTCGCTGCAAAGAAGAAGCGCGAGGTCGAGCGCGAATATTATGCGCCGACCGTCATCGCCCAGCCGCAGGCGCCGCAGGCCAATGGCTCGATCTTCCAGGTATCGACCGGCTACACGCCGCTGACCAGCGGCGCGCGCGCCGGCAATGTCGGCGACATCATCACCATCGTGCTGGTCGAACGGACCCAGGCGACCAAGAGCAACAGCGCGGACACCAACCGCAGCGGCTCGATCGGCCTCAACCCGCCGACCACCGGTCCGCTGTCCAAGCTCTTCTCGTCCAGCGACATCGCGATGGGCGGCAACAACACGTTCACCGGCAAGGGCGCGGCGACCCAGTCGAACGCGCTGAACGGCGAGATCACCGTGACGGTCGCGGCCGCCTATCCCAATGGCACCATGTTGGTGAAGGGCGAGAAGGCGCTGACGCTCAATCGCGGCGACGAGTTCATCCAGATCAGCGGCCTGGTCCGCCAGGCCGATATCGGCCCGGACAACCGCATCCTGTCGACCCGCGTGGCCGACGCCAAGATCATCTATACCGGCAAGGGCGAGATCGCCCGCGCCAGCCGCCAGGGCTGGCTGCAGCGCTTCTTCTCGATGATCAGCCCCTTCTGATGGAGACCCGGATCGCCATGACACGCCTGTTCCGCTTCCTCCTGCCGCTGCTGGCGCTGATCGCCGCGCCGGCCCATGCCGAACGCGTCAAAGATCTGGGCACCTTCCAGGGCGTCCGTCCCAACCAGCTGACCGGCTATGGCATCGTCGTGGGCCTGGCTGGCACCGGCGACGACAGCATCGAATATACGGTGCAGGGCATGAAGGGCGTGGTCTCGCGCTTTGGCCTGACCCTGCCCGCCGGCGTCAACCCGGCGCTCAAGAACGCCGCCGCCGTGCTGGTAACAGCCGACCTGCCCGCCTTTTCCAAGCCCGGCCAGCGGCTGGACGTCACCGTGTCGGCGATGGGCAAGGCCAAGTCGCTGCGTGGCGGTACGCTGATCATGACGCCGCTGCGCGGTGCCGATAACGAAATCTATGCGATGGCGCAGGGCAATCTGGCCGTTGGCGGCCTGGGCGTGTCCGGTGCCGATGGCAGCCAGGTGTCGGTGAACATTCCGTCGGCCGGCCGCATCCCCGAAGGTGCGACGGTCGAGCGTGCGGTTGCTACCGGCTTCGACACCGCGCCGACCCTGACCTTCAACTTGTCCGAAGCCGACCTCACCACCGCGCTGCGCGTGGCCGACGGCATCAACAAGACCTTCGGCGATCGCCGCGCCCGCGCGATGGATGCCGTATCGGTCGCGATCGACGCGACGCCGGGTGCCGAGGAACGCATCCTGATGATGGGCATGATCGAGAATATCGAGATCACGCCCGCCGATGCCCCTGCCCGCGTGATCGTCAACGCGCGCACCGGCACCGTCGTCATCAACGGCGCGGTGAAGATCCATCCGGCCGCCGTCGCCCATGGCAAATTGACCGTCAGCGTCAATGAAAGCCCGCGCGTGGTTCAGCCCGCGCCCTTCAGCCAGGGCCAGACCGCCGTCGAGCAATCGTCGAACATCAGCATCGACGAACAGAAAAAACCGATGGTCAATTTTAAAGGTGGGGCGTCGCTGGCCGATATAGTCAAGGCGGTCAACGCCATCGGGGCCTCCCCGGCGGACATGGTCGCGATCCTTGAGGCGCTGAAACAGGCGGGCGCGATGAAAGCGGAACTGGTGGTGTTGTGATGCAGGTATCGAACGCAACCGCGGCGAGCGGCACGTCCAACCCCTTCGAGACCAAGGCTGCGCTGCAGAAGGCGGCGCAGCAGTTCGAAGCGGTATTCCTGCGCCAGATGATCGGCGCGATGCGATCGGCCAGCCTGGCCGAGGGCATCACAGATTCGAGCGCGACCCAGCAATTCCAGGACATGGCCGATGCGCGCACCGCCGACGCCATGTCGACCAAGGGCGCGATGGGCATCGCCGAACTGCTGATGCACCAGTTCGGTGCCCGCGTGAAGGACGACAGCCCGGCCCAGACCGGCAGCACGGCCGCGACCAGCACGGCAACCACGGCTGAGGGCGCATGAGCGACCTGTTCATCATCGGTGCGTCGGGCACCAAGGCCTATCGCACGGCGATGGCCGCCATTTCCGAGAATATCGCCAATGCCAGCACCGACGGCTATGCCCGCCGGTCGGTGACGACGGTGGAATCGGGATCGTCGACCGCGACCATGGCGACCTATGTCGCCAAGGCGAATTTCGGCGGCACCCAGGTCGCCAGCATCAATCGCGGCACCGACCCCTATCTGGATGCGTCGGTGCGCATCACCGCCATGGCGCTGGGCAGCGCGAACGCGCGCGTGCGCTGGCAGACCGACATCGAAACCGCACTCAATGACACCGCCACTGGCGTCGGCCAGCTGATGACGACGATGTACCAGAATCTGGACAAGCTGGCGGCCAGCCCCAGCGACACGTCGCTGCGCGTCACCACGCTGGACAGCATTGGCCGCGTCGCCGAATCCTTCCGCCAGACCGCCGCCGACCTGGAAACCATATCGACCGGCATCAATACCGAGGCGCAGGCATCAGCCCAGACGATCAACCAGCAATTGTCGTCGCTGGCCGCGATCAACAACAGCCTGCTGCGCGCGCAGCCGGGCACGTCGGCCTATGCCCAGTTGCTCGACAGCCGCGATTCCGCGCTGCAGACGCTGTCTTCCAACCTGAATGTGACGATCAGCTTCGGCGCGCATGACAGCGCCGAGGTCAGCTATAACGGCACCACTTTGGTATCGGGCGACACTGCCGCGTCGGTCGCGGTGACGGCGTCCGCCACCGATGGCCGCCTGTCGCTGGCCCTGTCCGACGGCACGGCACTTGCCGCCCCGTCCAACGGCACGCTGGGCGGGCTGTTCGCATCGGCCGACACCACCGCCGAACGCCGTGCCAGCCTCGACACGCTAGCCGAGCAGTTCGCCACCGACGTCAATGAGTGGCATGCGCAGGGCTATACCGATACCGGCGCCAGCGGCGTTCCGCTGCTGTCCTATGGTGGCAGCGCCGCAACGCTGGTCGCGCTGGACGTGGAGCCGGACGCTCTCGCGACCAAGTCCGCCGACGGCACGCTGAACGGCAATCTGCTGACGGTGTCATCGACCCTGCGCGGCAGCGGTAGTGTCGAACAGGGCTGGACGACCCTGATCACCAGCAACGCCAATCTGCTGACCGCCAGCACGGCGGAAAAGACCACGGCCCAGAGCCGCAGCGACCAGGCGGTCGCCGCGCGCGAAGCGGTAAGCGGGGTCGATCTCGACATGGAGGCGGCAGACCTGCTGCGGATCCAGCAGGCCTATTCGGGCTGCGCCAAGATCCTGCAGGTCGCCAAGGACACGGTCGATTCGATCCTGCAGATCATGTGACGGAAGGACGCTGAGACATGGTAGGCATCACCAACAAGATCATGCTCGCCGAGATCCGTCGGCAACAGCAATTGTCGCAGAGCATCGTCGACGGACAGACCTCGATTTCGACCGGCATCACCCTGAACAAGCCGTCGGACGACGCGCTCGCCTGGGTCCAGGTGTCCGACATCGGCCGCGCCCAGGCGCAGCAGTCGGCCTGGCAGACCAATGTCAGCTATGGCACGACCCGCGCCGGCAATGCCGAAGCCAATCTGGAAGAAATCAACAATCTGATGACGCGGGCGCAGGAACTGGTGACGTCGGCGCGCAATGGCGCGCTGAACGATACTAGCGCCGCCGCCATCGCCGAGGAATTGAAGACGATCCGCACCACGGTCGGCGAATTGCTGAACCAGAAGGATTATCAGGGCGTGTCGGTGTTCGACGACGGCCAGAGCGTGCTGGTGCCGGTGAGCCGCGGCCTCAACCTGGCAGTGGTCGGCACCAAGCAGGAAATTTCCGAGAATATCGACGTCAACGGCACATCGATGTCGCTGGACGAAATTTTGGGCAAGGCGATCGACGCGGTCGAGGGCAGCAATGACACCGACCTCGCCAGTTCGCTGGATGCGATCCAGATCGGCCAGAATCGGGTCGTGGTGGAGCGCGCCAAGCAGGGCGTGCGCGCCGACCGACTGGACGTAATCGGCACGCGACTGACCGATGTCGACATCAACCTGTCGGAACGGCGCGACACGCTGGAATCGGCCGATCTGACCACGGTCATTTCGAACGTGAAGGCGCAGCTGCTGCAGCTGGAGGCGGCCCAGTCCGCCTTTGCGCGGATCAACCAGCAGACCCTGTTCGACCTGATCAGTTAAAGACGGCGAAAAAGCGTCGCCGTCCTAAAGGGGACGGTAACCAGTCCGTATTAACCAGAAAGGGACTGGCGCCACGGGGCGCCGACGGAGCCACCGCCTCCAGGCGCATTTTCGGGGATCAACATGTTTGCAATCATCGGCCTTGTCGTGCTTTTGGGCATGGTCTTCGGTGGGTTTATCTTCACCGGGGGCGACATCGGACCGGTGCTGCACGCCCTGCCCCACGAAATGATCATCATCGGCGGCGCCGCCGTGGGCGCGCTGATCATCGGCAATTCGGGTTCCGACCTGAAGGCGCTGGGCGGCGGCCTGGGCAAGGTGTTCAAGGGGCCGCAGTACAAGAAGCAGGACTTTCTGGACTGCATCTTCCTGGTCAGCAAGCTGATGAAGACGCTGCGCGTCGAAGGCCCGGTGGCGCTGGAGCCGCATATCGAAGATCCGGGCACCTCGCCCATCTTCGGCGAATATCCCAAGTTGATGAAGGACAAGACGCTGATCCACCTGATCAGCGACACGCTGCGCCTGGTCGTGGTGTCGTCCGGCACGCTCGATCCGCATGCGGTCGAGGAAGTGATGGATAACAGCCTCAAGACCCATCATCATGAAGCGCTCAAGCCCGCCGACAATCTCCAGGGCCTGGCCGACGCTCTCCCCGCCCTCGGCATCGTCGCCGCGGTGCTGGGGGTGGTGAAGACCATGGGCTCGATCGACCAGCCGCCTTCGGTACTGGGTGCGATGATCGGCTCGGCGCTGGTCGGCACCTTCCTGGGCGTGCTGCTCGCCTATGGCATGGTCAATCCCTTCGCCAATCGCTGCCGCGCGGTGATCGAGCAGGACGGCGCCATCTATCATGTCGTCAAGCAGATCATCATCGCCTCGCTGCACGGCCATCCGCAGCCGCTGGTGATCGAGGCCGCCCGTTCCAGCCTGATCCATGCGAACCAGCCCGGCTTTGCCGAAGTGTTCGACGGCATGCGGAACAAATAAGCCATGGCGGAGAAGAAGCGCGGCGCGAACGAGCCCGAACCCCGGCCGATCATCGTCAAGAAGATCATCGTCGATGGCCATGGCGGCCATCATGGTGGCGCCTGGAAGGTGGCCTATGCCGACTTCGTGACGGCGATGATGGCCTTCTTCCTGCTGATGTGGCTGCTGGGTGCGACCACCGAAAAGCAGCGCAAGGCGCTGGCCGACTATTTCACGCCGACGCTGGTCGAGCTGAAGATGAATTCGGCCGGGTCCACCGGCATGTTCGGCGGCGACAGCCTGATGGCGAAGGAAAATTACCCGACCACCGGCGGTCAGGGCAATCTGGCCATCACCATCCCGCGCGATGCCACCGGCACCAAGGACCAAGGCGGCAAGGCATTGCGCGCGGCCGACCGGCAGAAGTTCGAGAATATCAAGAAGCAGCTTGAGGACCGCATGTCCAAGAAGGGCCTGGCCCGGCTGCGCAAGAATGTCCGCTTCACCGAAACCCGCGAGGGGCTGCGCATCGACCTGATCGACGAGGCGGACTTCGCGATGTTCCGGTCGGGCACCGACCAGTTGCTGCCCGAAGCCAAGGCGCTGATCGCCGAGGTCGCGGACGCACTGGCGACCATGCCCAACCCGCTGATCGTGCGCGGCCATACCGATGGCCTGCCCTATGCGTCGGGCCGGAGCATGAACAACTGGATGCTGTCGTCGGCCCGTGCGGAATCGACCCGCAAGGCGCTCGCCGAAACCGGCATTCCCAATGCCCGCTTCGCCCGGATCGAGGGGGTCGCCGATCGCGAACCGTTCGTGAAGAGTGACGCCTATGATCCGCGCAACCGGCGCATGTCGGTCATCCTGGGCTGGACCCGTGGCGGCAATGCCTCGGCCGACGAGGATGATGCGCAGGATCCCGAAACCCAGGCGGCGATCAAGGAGCGGGACGATCCGCAGCGGGTCGCGCGGGAACAGGCGCAGAAGCTGGACATGGGCGGCACCGGCCTGCCCAGCGGCGCGGCGCTGATCAACCCGACGGCGGCGGGCACATCGTCCAAGCCGGGCAAGCATTGAAGCGGACAGTCGGGGCGGCAAAATAGGAAATCGCCGCCTTAACTTCCCATATTTCCCGCACATTCGGCAATTTTGATGCAGGGGTTGGAAATCTTGTTTCCAACCCCTGCTTCGTCATGTCTGGCCGAAATCCCATCGCGACGCAGCATAAGCCATGATGCGCCAATAGGACAGGCCGGGGTCGGCTCACCCCCATGCGGGCACGGCCTGCCCCTTTGTTGCACCTTTTTGCGGGCGATTGCCTATATGGGCTCCTCCTCGCTTGATGCCCCATGCGGCGTCGCAACGTTCCAAGGCCCTGATTATCGGCCGACATTGCCTGTCCGATGGCTGTGAGGCGCGCCCCGCGTGCCCGCCTGGACGGGCCGGGAGAATAATGTGTCCACATCTGCCGCGCATGCCGCGCGCCACACCCATTTCGGCTGGTTCAAGCGCCGCCGCGACCTGGAAGTCGATGATGTCACCGTCGTCGACCGGTCCCTGCTGAACCGCGCCGTCGGCGCCGCAGCACTGGGCAATGCCATGGAATGGTTCGATTTCGGCGTCTACGGCTATATCGCCGTCACGCTGGGCCATGTCTTTTTCCCGTCGAGCGATCCGGCGCTGCAGCTGATCGCGACCTTCGCCACTTTCACCGTCGCCTTCCTGGTCCGGCCGCTGGGCGGACTGGTGTTCGGGCCGCTGGGCGATCGCTATGGCCGGCACAAGATATTGGCGATGACCATGATCCTGATGGCGGTCGGCACCTTTTCCATCGGCCTTATCCCCTCCTATGCGCAGATCGGCATCGGCGCGCCGCTGATGCTGCTGGCCGCGCGGCTGGTGCAGGGCTTTTCGACCGGCGGTGAATATGGCGGCGCGGCGACCTTCATCGCGGAATATTCGACCGACCGGAAGCGCGGCCTGATGGGCAGCTGGCTGGAGTTCGGGACGCTGGGCGGCTATATCGCCGGTGCCGGCACCGTCACCGCCCTGCAGATGTCGCTGAGCGACGCGCAGATGCTGGACTGGGGCTGGCGCATTCCCTTCCTGGTCGCCGGGCCGCTGGGCCTGCTTGGCCTCTATATGCGGCTGAAGCTGGAGGAGACGCCGGCATTCCAGGCCTATAGCGAACAGATCGATGCGCGCGAAAGCGAGCGGCCGGGGCTTGGAACCCTGTTCCGCGTCCATTGGCGGCAGTTGCTGAAATGCGTCGGACTGGTGCTGGTGTTCAACGTCACCGACTATATGCTGCTGACCTACATGCCCAATTATCTCAGCGTGACCATGGGTTATGCCGAGACCAAGGGGCTGCTGCTGATCATCATCGTGATGCTGGTGATGATGCCGCTCAATGTCGTGGGCGGGCTGTTCAGCGACCGGCTGGGCCGGCGGCCGATGATCATCGGCGCCTGTATCGCGCTGATGCTGTTGTCGGTGCCGTGCATGCTGCTGATCGGCACGGGCAATGACGCGCTGATCTTCCTGGGGCTGATGCTGCTGGGGATTGCGCTGGTCTGCTTCACCAGTTCCATGCCCTCCACCCTGCCCGCGCTCTTCTATACGCCGGTGCGCTACAGCGCGCTGTCGATCGCGTTCAACATCTCGGTCTCGCTGTTCGGCGGCACGACGCCGCTGATTACCGCCTGGCTGGTGCAGAAGACCGGCGATCCGCTGGTGCCGGCCTATTATCTGATGGGCGCGGCGCTGATCGGCCTGCTGACCATGCTGACGGTGCGCGAGACGGCGGGCATGCCGCTGCGCGGATCGCCGCCGGCGGTGGCGAATGAGGCCGAGGCGATCGCGCTGGTCGAAAGCGGCGAGCCAGTGACTGTGGACAAGGCGCTGCCCGACCTGCCGCCGGTGGCGCCGGTCGCGGTGGAGACGCCGGGCATGATCCGGCCGCTGGCGAGCTAGGGCCAGCGCTTTCCGACGCTGCGCCATCGGGCCTGTGCCCCTCCACCACTCGCTACGCGAGCGGTCCCCCTCCCCAAGCGCACTTGGGGAGGAATGGGAATGGCCATCAGGCCGGGAGGACGAGGCTGGCTTCGAGGCCGCCGCCGGGGCGGTTGGCGAGCTGGAGCGCGCCGCCATGTTCGGCCATGATCGCGCGGACCAGGGCAAGGCCCAGGCCAGCGCCACCGGTCTCGCGGTTGCGCGAGCCTTCGAGCCGGGTGAAGGGCTCCATCATTTCGCCCATCTTGTCCTCGGCAATGCCGGGGCCTTCGTCGGCAACGATGATGCGGATCATGCCGTCCTGATGCTGGACGCTGACATGGGCCCGGTCGCCATAGACGACGGCGTTTTCTATGAGGTTGCGCAGCGCGCGGCGGATCTGCTGGGCGCGGACGAAGGCGACGGCGCGATCGCTGTCGATCATGTCCACCGGTGACCCCAGTTCGATGAAATCCTCGACCACAGCGTCGGCAAGCGAGGTGAGATCGACCTTCTGCGCCGTCTCGCTGCTGCGGCCGGCGCGGGCGAGCGAGAGGATGTCATCGAGCATCCGGTTCATTTCCTCGATCGTCTCCGACATGCGGGCGCGCTCGCCCTCGTCGTCGACGGATTCGGTGCGGACCCGCAGCGAGGCGAGCGGGGTGCGCAGATCATGGCCGATGGCGCCGAGCATCCGGTCCTTCTCGTCCAGCATGGCGATGATCCGCGCGCGCATGGCGTTGAAGGCGGTGGTGAGCTGGCGCACGTCCCCCGGCCCGCTTTCCTCGACCGGATCGGCCGAGCCGGTCTTCGCGAACTGGCGGGCGGAGCCGGTCAGTTGCTTGAGCGGGCGGGCGAAGCGGCGGCCCATCCAGAGCAGCGGAATGAGGACGATGACGTAGAGGATCAGCGTCTGGGCCACCAGCCAGCCGCCAAAGCGCGGCGGGCGGCTGCCGATGCGGGCCTCGGTCGTCAGCCATTTGCCCGGTTCATATTCGACCGCGAGGGTGAGCCGGCCGACCCTATGGTCGCGCGGCGCCTCCCCCGTGGCGCGGCTGCGTATCTGTTCCCAGCGGCGCAGCGGCATGATGCGGCTGTCCTCGGCCGCCTCGATGTTGTGGACCGTCAGGCCGATATCCTCGAACATCGCGCCGGCGCGAGCCGCGACATCGGGCCGCGCCTTGCCACTCAGTGTCGGGCGGCTGGCGAGGAAGTCGATATTGCGCCGGTCGCGATCCTGATTGGCGCGCGGATGGTCGCGGTCGGGAGCACGATCCGGCCTGGTGTCAAGCGCGTTGATGACGCGATAGACCAGTGGCGCGGTCTGGCTGGTCAGTTCGACCCGATTGCGTTCGCGCAGCAGCAGGCCGAAATTGATCGCCTGCGCCACGAACAGCGCGATCGCGACCAGGATGATGATCTGTCCAACCAGGCTTTGCGGCCAGAGGCGCAGTTGCTTCACAGTTTGCGAACCTCCGACGACAGGGTGTAGCCGCCGCCCCAAACGGTCTTGATCAGCGTCGGGTTCTTGGCGTCGGGCTCGATCTTCTTGCGCAGGCGGCTGATCTGGTTGTCGATCGCCCGGTCGAAGGCGTTCGCCTCGCGCCCCTGGGTGATGTCGAGCAACTGGTCGCGGCTGAGCACCTGATTGGGCCGGGTGGCAAAGGCGAGCATCAGATTATATTCGGCGGTCGAAAGCGGCAGCGACACGCCTTCGGCATCGACCAGGGTGCGTTCCTGCGTCTTCAGCAGCCAGCCGGCAAAGGCATAGGTGGCGCCGTCAGGCGCGGTGACCCGCTGGCCGCCGGTGGCGACGCGGCGGAAGATCACCTTGATGCGGGCGACCAGTTCGCGCGGCGAAAAGGGTTTGAGCACATAATCGTCCGCGCCCATTTCCAGACCGACGATACGATCGGTCTCTTCAGACCGGGCGGTGAGCAGGATCACCGGGATCTCGCTGGTCTCGCGGATATGGCGGCAGAGCGACAGGCCGTCCTCGCCGGGCATCATGATGTCGAGGATGACGAGATCGATGGCATTGGCGGCCAGACGCAGCCGCGCCTCCGCCGCATTCTCGACCGCGGTCACGCGGAAGCCGTTGCGGGAGAGATATTGGGCCAGCGGCTCGCGGATCGATCGCTCGTCATCGACGAGCAGGAGATGGGGACGTTCGCTCATTTTGCCTGTCTGTCATGCCGGGGGACGGGTTGGAAGGGCGAAGGCAGGGGAACCTTCGCCCTTCCCCCTTGGGACGATCGACTGGAGCGGGGCGCTAGGGGGAAAAGCCCCGCTCCGGATCGTCGGCGCTGTCAGCCGATCAGTTGGCCGGCGGCGGAGGCGGTGCCTGGTCGGCGCCGGGGCCACGACCCGGACCACGATCATGGCCGCGACCGGGACCACGCATCGCCTGGCGGGCGGCCTTCATTTCCTCGGCCGTGACCTTGCCATCCTTGTTGGCGTCGGCCTTGTCGAACATGGCGAGCGGGCCAGCCATAAATTCGGCCTTGGTCATGGTGCCGTCCTTGTCGGCATCACCGAAGCCGGGGCCCCGGTGCATCATGCCGCGGCCGGGACCGCCATGGCCACGCCCGCCCCAGCGCTTGCCGTCGGGGCCGCCGGGCTTGCCGGCTTGCGGGCCGCGATCGGCGCGCGGCTGATGACCGGCCTGGAACTCGGCCTTGCTGATCTGGCCATTCTTGTCGGTGTCGAGCGCGGCGAAGCGTTCGTCCAGACGCTGCTGGCGGCGGATGTCACGATCCTCCTTGGTCAGCTTGCCATCCTTGTTGGCGTCGAGCTGGGCAAAGCGGGCTTCGAGCGAGGTGGTCAGTTCCGCCTTGGTGATGGTGCCATCCTTGTTGGCGTCGGCCATCATCATGGGACCACCGCGCATGCCGCGCGGCCCCGGACCACCATCCTGCGCGAAAGCGAGGTGCGACGCCGCCAGACCGCCGACGAACAGCGAACCAACCGCGACGGTGGTGAAGAATTTGCGGAGCATTGGGTCTTTCCTTCCAAGTTCAGTCGTGGATGGCGTGTCGACCATCCTTGACGTCGCTTATCGGCAAGACTTGTCCCGCAACTTTGTCATGTCACCCAATAGTTTGTCGCAATTTGTATCGGGAAGGAAAGAGAAAGCCCCCGGCCCGCTTATGTGCGGACCGGGGGCTTCCCCGAAACATCAGTGCTGCGCTAAATCAGAGGCCGTCGCGGCGACCCAGCAGGCGCAGGCGCAGCGCATTGAGCTTGATGAAGCCCGCCGCGTCGCGCTGGTCATAGGCGCCGGCGTCGTCCTCGAAGGTGACGACCTTCTCGCTGTAGAGCGTGTAGGGCGACTTGCGGCCGACGACATAGACGCCGCCCTTGTAGAGCTTGAGGCGAACCGTACCGGTCACCTTTTCCTGGCTGTGGTCGATCGCGGCCTGGAGCATCTCGCGCTCGGGCGAGAACCAGAAGCCGTTATAGATGAGCTCGGCATATTTGGGGGCCAGCTCATCCTTCAGATGGGCAGCGCCACGGTCGAGCGTGATCTGCTCGATGCCGCGATGGGCCAGATGATAGATGGTGCCGCCCGGCGTTTCATACATGCCGCGCGACTTCATGCCCACGAAGCGGTTCTCGACCAGGTCGAGACGGCCGATGCCATGCTTGCGGCCATATTCGTTGAGGGTTTCGAGCAGGGTCGCGGGCGACATGGCGATGCCGTTGATCGCGACGCCGTCACCACGCTCGAAATCGACCGTGATATATTCGGGCGCGTCGGGCGCGTCTTCCGGGTTCACCGTGCGCGAATAGACGAAGTCCGGGGTTTCCTCCCACGGATCCTCCAGCACCTTGCCCTCGGACGAGGTGTGCAGCATGTTCGCGTCGGTCGAGAAGGGGCTTTCGCCACGCTTGTCGCGCGGGATTGGGATCTGGTGCTGTTCGGCGAATTCGATCAGCTTGGTGCGGCTGGTCAGATCCCATTCGCGCCAGGGGGCGATCACCTTGATGTCGGGCTGCAGGGCGTAATAGCCCAGCTCGAAGCGGACCTGATCATTGCCCTTGCCGGTCGCGCCATGGCTGACTGCGTCGGCGCCCAGCATCTTGGCGATCTCGATCTGGCGCTTGGCGATCAACGGACGGGCGATCGAGGTGCCGAGCAAATAGAGGCCTTCATAGAGCGCATTGCCGCGCATCATCGGGAAGACATAATCCTTCACGAATTCCTCGCGCAGGTCGTCGATGAAGATATGCTCTTCCTTGACGCCCATCAGGCGGGCCTTGGCACGGGCGGGTTCCAGTTCCTCGCCCTGGCCGAGATCGGCGGTGAAGGTGACGACTTCGCACTGATAGGTCTGCTGCAGCCATTTCAGGATCACGCTGGTGTCGAGGCCGCCCGAAAAGGCGAGGACGATACGATTGATCTTGTCGGACATGGTGGGCGACTCTTCTGCAGGCCAATATTGGCGTGGGATATAAACCGCGCGCCGGTAACAGGCGGGAGGGGCAAGCGCAACAGCGCGGGGGCGCCTGTTGGAAGCTGCGGGCCTTAACTTCCCATATTTCCCGCAGATTTTGACATAATCTTGCTGGACGCTGATCCTATCGGAAAGTGCCCCCCTTCCCCTGTCTCCTGCTTCTATCAGGCAAAGCGGACTGTAGGACAGGCAAGACAAAGGGGACGATGGCGGGCCACCGTCCCCTTCATTGTCAGCTCAGGGCGTCGATCAGCTGGTGCGCGGCTTGAACAGGCCCGGACGGGCGCGGTCGCTGCCGAAGCGATAAACGGTCTGGCTGCGATCGGTCGCCGCGGCGCTGGCCGGGGTTGCGACCGGCGCGGCGCGGGCGACCGGATCGGCCGTGCGGAGCGCCTGCCGCTGCGCGAGCAGGAAATGGGCGCGGCGACGGCGGTTGCGCTGGGTCAGGAAGGGATTGTCGCGGCTGGGGGCAGCGGCGACCATCGCTTCGACATCGCTGGTGGGTGCCGTAGCGGCGGCCAGCGGGGTGCGCGCAGCAATCGGAGCAGCAGGGGCCAGCGGCATGGGTGCCGGGGCCGGACCAGCCTCGATCGGCGCGATCGCTTCACGCTCGGCTTCGACACGCTGGCGGCGGCGACGGACGATGGCTGTGGCGCCAAGGCCGACCAGCAGCAGCGACCCCCCCCCCAGCGCCAGCAGCAGCGCCGGATCGATCAGGGCCGAAGGCTGTTCGGTCGGCGCGGCAGCCGGGGCCGGTTCGGCAACCGGGGTGACGGCGGCCGGTTCCGGAGCCGGCGTTGCGGCCGGGGCTACGGGTGCCGGCGCTTCGGTACGTTCAGCCGCAGCTGGAGTCGGAGCAGGCGCCGGGGCGGGTTCGGAAGCAAGTTCAGACTGGCGAACTTCCGCGCGGCGCGGTGCCGGGGAGGCCGGGGCAGCGCGGCTTTCCTGCGCGGCGGGCGCTTCAGCCTGCGGCTCCGGGGTCGGCGGGGTCTGTTGCACGACCGGCTGGCTGGGCGCGAAGACCGGCGCCGCCGGGGTTGCAGGCACTGTGGCAGGCGCTGCGGGTGCGGGCTCTGCCGCCGGCACCGTGGGGGCGATGTCGACCGGCGCGGTCGGCGCCGCCATGGGCGCGGCCGGCGGGGGCGTCATCACCTCCTGCGCGAACAGGGGCGTTGCGGACAATGCCACGACAGCGGCGATCGCGGCCGAGGCGGGACGGATGGATCGAATATTCTTGGTCATAGCGATAGATCAACCGCCGACCATCTCCATCGGCCTCAAACATATCGTCAAATGCGGGACGATCTGTTTTTCAATATCGATGAATTGAAAAACGCCACCTCAACATGAACAGATGTTCATTCCAAACATGAACAACAGATTTATATCATGACTTCACAGCATCAGACATCGTCGCCGGACTCTTCCTTGCGTTCAAGACGCACACCATCCAGCAGAGCCGTCATTCGACGTTCTTCTTGCTGGTCGGCAAGTTTCTGTGCCTTGGTCCGGCCGAACTTGGCGCGATTGCTGTCTGCCGCCTGCGCCTTGTCGGCCCGATCCCTAGCCTTGCGCGCCAGACGAAAATTAATGACGTTGCTCATCTTCCACCCTTGGTCCTATGGGGAATAGTGCCACAAAGATCCGGGGCAGCACCAGTCGCCTTCGGCCCGGCCATACAGGAAAATCATGCCCAGCATCCATGACGTCGCCGCCCTCGCCAAAGTCTCGATCAAGACGGTGTCCCGCGTTGTCAACAAGGCGCCGAACGTCAGCGACGAACTGCGCGAGCGCGTGAACGCAGCGATCGAGCAACTGGGATATCGCCCCAACCAGTCGGCGCGGCGGCTGGCCGGTGGCCGCTCCTTCATGATCGCCTATCTCTACAGCAACCCTGCCCCTGCCTATACCGGCGGCATCCAATCGGGCGCAGCGGCGCGCTGCCGCGACCTTGGCTATCATCTGGTGGTGGAGCCGATTTCCGACAGTGGCGAGGAGCGGATCGAAGTGCTGGACCGGCTGGTCGCGGCGCTGCGCCCGGACGGCGTGTTCCTGGTGCCGCCGCTGTCCGACGATGCGCTGCTGCTCGACCGGCTGGCAGAAATGAACCTGCCCTGCGCGCGGATCGCCGGCACGGCGGACGCATCCAGGGGCGGCATCAACATGCCGACCCCCGAACATGCCGCCGGGCGGATGGTGGCCGATCATCTGGCGTCATTGGGCCATAAGCGGATCGCGGTGATCACCCCGCCCCCGACCCACAAGGCGGCGCTGCAGCGCGTCGAGGGGTTTCGCGAGGGGATGGCGGCGGCCGGCCTGCCGATCGACGACAGCCTGTTCATGCAGGGTAGTTTCGATTTCGCGTCCGGCATCGCCTGCGCGGAAGCGCTGTTGCAGCGGGACGACCGGCCGACCGCGATCTTCGCCACCAACGATCCGATGGCGCTGGGCGTGCTGACGCTGGCGCATGACCTGGGCCTGCGCGTGCCCGAGGATCTGTCGGTGGCCGGGTTCGACGATACGCCCGCGAGCCGGACCAGCTGGCCGCCGCTGACCACCGTGCGCCAGCCGCTGGACCATATGGGCCGCGCCGCGATCGACGCGCTGATCAATGGTCCGGGCGAACCGCCGCGCTTCACCTTCTCACTGGTCGCGCGCGGCAGCACGGGAGTGGCGACTCCGTAAAACGAAGGCAAGGCCCGGCATTGCCAGCGAAAAATCCGTCCGCCCCGACGCAGGGAACCGAAAGCGGCGCGGGCCGTCATGCTCATTCGCGGCACTATCGTTCATGCGCGCCCTGCCCCGTCGACCTGCCTGGAGCATCATCATGGGCATGATCGCCACCGATGCGCGCTGCAAGAACCGGCGCGACCTGACGTCGGCGGACCGGATCCCCTATCACCTGACCAAGGTGGTGCCCCAGAACGCTGTGGACTGCGGCGCCCGGCGGACGATCCGCGACAATATCCTGTGGCAATATCAGGGCAATGCCCCGACGATTATCCGTCGAAAGTCCTGGCGCTGTGGACCAGTGGCTATTTCACCTACAGTTCGGGCAAGCGACCGAACACCATATTGTCCACCCCTATTCGCAGGTCGATCCATCCGGCCTGACGCCCGGCAAGGCGCGGCAGATGGAGCGGACCTACTGGACCCGCGAGTTTGGCCAGGTGCGCTGGGAAGCGTGGAAGCGTGGAAGCGTGGAAGCGTGGAAGCGTGGAAGCGTGGAAGCGTGGAAGCGTGGAAGCGTGGAAGCGTGACGATTATACCCGGTCGCGCGACGGCAAGTCGGCATCGGAAATGGCGGAAAGATTCTTCGACGATATAGCCGGGCGCGGGCTTCTGCATCCTGGCGAGGAATTTCGCGGCATCGCCCGTCAGCCGATCGATATACCGGCGATCCACGCCCGGCGCGGGAACGATCTGCACCGGCGGTCCCATCAAGGCCGGCAGCGGCGCGGGAAAATGATGGGACGAGGGTTCGCCCTTCATGTCCCAGCCGCCATTTGTCGCGGCATTGAGCGCGGCCTCCAGCGTGGCCGTGCGCCCCTCGTCACCACGATTGAGGCTGATCGCGCGGCGCAGGAAAACCGCATAGCGCGGATCGGCCGCCGCATTGGCGCGCGCCAGCAGCATGTCGGCCCCAATATCGCCATGGCCGCTGCGCTGTATCTGTCCGACCAGCGGATAGAAAAGCGCATGGTCATCCGGCAGGTCGATGATTTCCGGTGCGAGTGCAGCAAGCAGCGTCTTGTCGTTAAGGGCGCAGGCGGCCGTGACCTTCATCCGCAACAGCGCGGGATTGACCTCTTCCAGTTCCACCGAGGTCGCCAGCGCGTAGACATCATGCCAGCGCACATCCAGGCAGAGTGCGCGACAGCTTTCGATGATCCGGTCAATTGCCGCTGCATTCTCCACCCTATCCATCGCCCGGCCTTGCCCCTTTCGTCAGATCGGACATGCGGCGCGCGGGGGCGCCATGTCCAGCAAGACGGCATATTGCCGCTTGCAGCGCTTCGGACAATCCCCCGTGTTCACGTCGGCAAGTCACAAGGTCGCAGCGTCATCCAATTGAAATGCCTTGGTCATCAAACTGACCGCAGCGCCCGCTAAGCGGCCGGTCGCATGAGCGAGCATCCTTCTGAACAGGCGCTGCGGGCGCCGCGGCGGCTATGGACCGGCTGGGCCGGGCTGCTGGCGCAGGTCGAGCGGATGACGCGGCGTTCCGACAGCGAGGATCTGTTGCACGATGCCTATGTCCGCATGGCGGCCCGGCCCGAACGGCCCGACAATGAGGAAGCCTTTCTGGTCCGCGCGGCGGTCAACCGGGCGCGGGACAGCTATCGGCGGGAAAAGGTGCGCGGGCCAGCGGGTGGCGAGGATGTGCTGGCGCTGCTGCGCGACGGCGCGCCGTTGCAGGACGAGGCGCTGATGGCGCAGGCGCGACTGCGGCGCGTGTCGGAAGGGATCGACAAGTTGCCGCCACGCACCCGCGAGGTGTTCCTGCTGCAGCGGATCGACAATCTCAAATATCGCGAGATTGCCGAACGGCTGGACATCAGCCAGAGCGCGGTCGAGAAGCATATGGCCAGGGCGATGAGTTTCCTTGGCGAATGGACGAAGGATTGGTGAGCCCCGACATGCCCGGTGAGCGCCCCATGGCCCGGACCGCCGCCGAGTGGATTGCAAGGCTGAATGCGGACGAACGGACGGTGGACGACGAGCAGGCCTTTCGCGCCTGGATCGCGGCTGACCCCGCACATGCAGCCGATTTCGAGCGGGCGACCGACATCTGGGCGCTGGTGCCCGGCACCGATGCGGCGGCGCGCCCTGCACCGGCATCCGCACGCCCCCTTTCGCGCCGACGGATGATGGCGGCTTGTGCCGGCACTTTGGTGGTGGGCGGCGGCGGCATGGCGATCATGCAGACGGCAATGGCGGGCACCCGCTATCGCACCGGCATCGGTGAACAGCGGCGGCTGACCCTGCCGGAAGGATCGGCCCTGTTCCTGGATACCGATACCGATGTCCGGGTGCTGGCGAGCGCCAGCCGGCGGCGGCTGTGGCTGGAACGGGGGCGCGTCGCGCTGACGGTGAAGCCCGCCGCCGTGCCCTTTGCGATCGATGCCGGCCGGGGGCGTTTCGTCGCCGGCAGCGGCCGGTTCGATGTGCGGCGCGACGGCGGTGACCGGCTGGCGCTGACGGCGCTGGCGGGGCAGGCCGATGTCGCGGTCGCCGGCGGGCAGCGCAGCCTGTCTGCCGGGCAGCGCATCCGCACCGATGCCGCCGATGTCGTGCAGCTTGATCGGCCCGATGTCGAAACCACCCAGGCCTGGCTGAGCGGCCGCGCAGCCTTTCATGACGACCGGCTGGATGCGGTGGCGGCGGAGGCCAATCGCTACAGCCTGACCCGGCTGGTGATCGCCGATCCCGCCACCGCCGCGCTGCGGGTGAGCGGCATGTACCGGATGGGCGACAATGTCGCGCTGGGCCAGGCGCTGTCGCAATTGCTGTCCGTGCCCGTCCGCCAGATGGACGACCGGGTGCTGCTGGGCGGCTGAAAAAAATCGCCGATGCCGGGGTGGGGTAAAATCCCGCTGGCGCGTCGGGGAGGCGCGGCGCCTTCTGCCGCTGTCCACGGGGGATGATCGTGACCGTTTCTTCTTCGCGCACTTTGCGCCGCTCTCTGGTGCTGGGCGCCGCTCTTGCCGCCTTCTGCGCGGTTCCGGCCCAGGCGCAGCAGCGCCAGGCGACCGTCCAGATCGCCGCGCAGCCGCTGGGAACCGCGCTGGAGGCGCTGGCCCGCCAGACCGGCACCGACATCTTGTTCGCGCCGCAACTGGTGGCCGGGATGAGCGGCCCGTCGCTGAGCGGCCGGATGGACGCGATGGCGGCGGTCGAGCGGCTGATCCAGGGCAAGCCGCTGGCGGTGCGGCGGCAGGGCAATGGCGCGCTGCTGATCGTGGCGGCGCCGGCCGCGCCGCAGGAGACGGTGGCCAGCGGCGGCGTGGAAGTCGCGCCCGACATCATCGTCACCGGCTATGCCGCCAGCCTGTCCGGCGCGCTGGCCGAAAAGCGCAAGGCGACCAATGTCGTCGACGTGGTGAAGGCCGAGGATATCGGCAAATTCCCCGCCCAGAACATCGCCGAAGCGCTGCAGCGGGTGCCGGGCGTGTCGATCGTGCGCGATCGCGGCGAAGGCGTGTTTGTCCGCATCCGCGGCCTGGGCGCCAATTTCCAGGTCGTTACGCTGAATGGCCGGTCGGCCGCGGTGAACGAGAATGTGCGCGACAGCGGCCAGAGCGGGCGCCAGTTCCGTTTCGACACGCTGCCGTCCGAACTCATGTCGGCAGTGGAAGTCATCAAGAGCCCGCGCGCGGACCTGGCCGAGGGCGGGATCGGCGGGATCGTGAACCTGCAGACCTTCCGTCCGATCGACCTCAAGAAGCCGGTGCTGGCGCTGTCGGCCACCGCCAGTTCGCCGCGCCTGGCCGACACGGTCGATCCGCGCCTGTCGGGCATGGCCAGCTGGGTCAATGAAGAGGGCACGTTCGGCGCGCTGATCGCGGCGGTCTATGACGAGCGCACCACGCGGCAGGACCGTGTCACCGGCGTCGGCTGGGCCGACGGGCGGATCGATGCGGATGGCGACGGCACGCTGGACAGCGACACCATATTGGTGCCGACCAGCACGCGCCCGACGCTGGAGCGCGAGAACCGCAACCGCATCGGCCTCAATGGCGCGATCCAGTGGAAGCCCGACGACCGGTTCGAGCTGAATGTCGACGGCCTGTGGAGCCGGCTCAACATCGATTATGACGAGCTGACCTATTCGACCGATTTTTCCGCGACCACGCCGGGCGCGATCGTGCCGGGCACGGCGGTGATAGAAAATGGCGTGCTGACCGCCGCGACCGTCACTACATCGACCCAGATCGGGCGCGAGACGTCGCGGCTGGAATATGAGAATTGGCTGATCGGCGCGAACGCCAAATGGTCCGCCAATGGCTGGACGCTGGCCGCCGATGCGAGCCTGGGCCGGGCCTATTCCAATACGCCCACGCCCATCTATCGCACCCGCCTGCTCGGCAGCGTCGGCCAGGTCGCGTTCGACTATGGCAAGGTGGGCGAGCGGTTGCCGAACCTGGAGTTCCTGACCGCCGACCTGACGGAATCGACCACCTTGCCCGGTCGCCGGATCGAGTATCGCGTCAATGACTCGCTCGATCGCCAGCGGGCTGCGACCTTCGACGTGACGCGCGAGCTGAGTGGTGTGGTGCAGGCGCTGCGCTTCGGCGCCAAATATGAAATGCGCGACCGCACCTATAATCGCCGCGACATCAACTTCACCAGCGGCATCGCCGGCCAGCGCTTCGACGACAGCTATTTCGAGGCCTTCCCGGTCGACGATTTCCTGAGCGGCGTGGGCGGCAACCTGCCGACGAACTGGGTCATGCCCGATCCCGACCGTTTCTGGGACGCGGCGACCGGCAAGGAGGCCTTGCTCGACGCGCCGCTGACCCGTGGCGACCGGCGCAACAGCTATGCCATCGATGAACGGATCATCGGCGGCTATGGCATGGCGGAGTTCAGCTTGCCGCTGGGCGGCATGACCATCCGCGGCGACGCGGGCCTGCGCTACGCCCATACCCGCCAGACATCGTCGGGCTATGCCGACAATGGCAGCGCGGCGCTGCCGGTCAGCTATGAGCGCAATTACGGGAATTTTCTTCCCTCGCTCAATCTGGTCGCGGAGTTCACGTCGAACCTGCAGATGCATCTGGCCGCGTCCAAGGTCATCACCCGGCCGTCGCTGGCCGACCTGGCGCCGCGCCTGACGATCAATTCCAACCCGACCGTGCTGACGGCGGTGGGCGGCAATCCCGAACTGCGGCCGTTCGAGGCCTGGCAATATGACGGCACGGTCGAATGGTATTTCGCGCCAGGCAGCGCGCTGATCGGTGGCGCCTTCTACAAGGACATCACGACCTTCGTCTTCCAGCAGACCCGCAATTTCGACCTGGATGGCCAGATCTATCGCCTGACCGCGCCGCAAAATGGCGGCAATGCCTATGTCGCGGGGATCGAGATCGCTTATCAGCAACTGTTCAAGATGCTGCCGGCGCCGTTCGACGGCCTGGGTTTCCAGGCCAATTACACCCATACCAAGAGCAAGGGCACCTATGCCCTGTCCGACGGCACCACCTTCCGCGACGACCTGACCGACGTGGCCGGCGACAGCTTCAACCTGACCGCCTTCTACGAAAAGGGACCGGTCGGCGCGCGGGCCAGCTATAGCTGGCGCGGCAAGGTGCTGCGCGACGTCGGCGGCGCGGGGCTGGCCGCCAATAACGACGCGGCGTTCGGCAGCCTGGACTTCGACATTTCCTACAAGGTCACGCCCAATGTCACATTCGTGGTGCAGGGCATCAACGTGGCCAGCGGCGTCCAGTGGCAATATGTCCGGGACGATCGCTTCGCGGGCTACACCGATTATGGCACCACGCTGATGGCCGGCGTGCGGGCCCGTTTCTGAACGGAAGGACGGCAATGACGATGCGATCGATCGGGATCATGCTGGCGGCGGGCGCAATGCTCGCCGCCGCTCCGGCGCAGGCCCAGGACAAGGCAAAGGATGGGGCCACGCCACAACGGGCGCGCAACATCATCCTGTTCCTGGGCGATGCCGGCGGCGTGCCGACGCTGAACGCTGCGGGCATCATGGCGCATGACCGGCCGCAGTCGCTGTTCATCCAGTCCATGCCCCATGTCGGCCTGTCCGACACGTCGGCGCTCGATAATTGGGTGACGGATTCGGCGGCGGGCATGAGCGCGATCATGACCGGGCACAAGACCAACAGCGGCATGATCTCCGCGTTGCCGGCGACCGATGGCGCGATCACCCCGGTCAAGAGCTTCCTGGAATATGCCGAGCAGCGCGGGCTTTCGACCGGCGTCGTCACCAACATGCCGATCTGGGACGCGACGCCGGCCGCCTGCTTCGCCCATGTCGCCACGCGCAAGGACAAGGACCAGATCTTCCGCCAGATGCTGACGCCCCGCTTCGGCAATGGCGTCGACATATTGATCGGCAAGGGACAGGCCGATGCGGTCGCATCCTTCGCCAAGGATGGCACCACCCCGCAAGCGGCCTTCGCCAAGGCGGGCTATCGGTTCGGGGACGATCCGGCACTGGTGAAGGATAGCGGCCGGGCGGCGGTGCTGCGCGATGCCGACTATGCGCCGATCCCGGCGGTCGAGGCGACGATCGGCCAGCTGGCGCGCAATCCCAAGGGCTATTTCCTGATGGTCGAATGGGACATGCACACCGACAAGCCGGAAAATGGCCTGAAGCATGTGATCGAGATGGACGAGATGATCCGCCGGGTGAGCGCGATCGCGGGCAAGGATACGCTGATCCTGTTCACCGCCGACCATAGTTTCGGCCTGCGCATGACCAGCGGCAAGCGCAACGCGCCGATGGCCCAGCAATATGCAGCCGCCGCCGCCAAGCCGGGGGCAACGGTCGCCAGCAATGCGATCATCGGCGTCGAGGACAGTCACACCGGCGAGGAAGTGATCGCCGCCGCCGCCGGGCCGGGCGCCGATCAGGTCCATGGCTTCTTCGCCAACACCCGCCTGTTCGACGTGATGCTGAAGGCAATGGGCTGGACGAAGGAGGATTGAACGCCGCAGCGGCACCCGCTCCGATCCTGCGGATCAAGCTGCGGTGCCGCTGATATGTCGGGGATGACGGACTGGAGCGGGTAGCGGGGATCGAACCCGCATCACAAGCTTGGAAGGCTAGTGCTCTACCATTGAGCTATACCCGCCCGTCAGGTGACGCGCCCTGCCATCATTCACCGGGGCTCGTCAACAGCGCATTGATGGTAAATGCGTGAGAACGCCTCTTAACCCGGCCTCGTCTTTGTTCTATCGCTCGGCCATGACCAACCCGTCCCTGCGCCAACTCGACATTTTCGCGCAGATGGTGGCCGCGGGCAGCCTCACGCGCTGCGCCCAGGCGCTGGGCGTTTCATCCGCCGTGATCGAGCGCGACATGGCGTCGCTGGAAATGCGGCTGGGCTATCGCCTGTTCGACGATATTCGCGGCGCGGCGCGGCTGACCCCCGCGGGGCGACGCACGGCGCAGGCCATGACCCTGCTGGCGCAGGACGATCCCGAGGATTGGGTAGAGGAAGCCACGCCCGCCCCTACCCCGCAACCTGATCCATCGCGGGCCCCGCCGCCCGCGCTGCCGGAATTGCTGCTGGATGCGGATGCGCAATTGCCGTCGCTGCCGGCCGCGCCACCGCCCGCCAATCGCGCCATCATCCTGGCGACGCCGGCGCCGGTGTTCGGCCATTTCCAGGATGCACTGACCGCGTTCGAAGCGGCAAATGACGATATCGCCATCACCCTGGACCTGAGCGTCCAGTCGGCGGTCGAGGCGGCGCGGGCGATCGAATCGCTGCGCGCCGACATCGCCTATTTCTACGCGCTGGAGGAGCCGGCCGGCCTGCCGTCGCGCTATGGCTGGTCGGAACAGGTCAATCTCTATGCCGGGGCCGACCATCCGCTGGCGCGCGCGGGCAGCGTGTCGCGCGGCGACCTGACCATCACGCCGCAACTGGCGGTCGATCCGCGCAACGGGCTACGCCCGATCATCGACGCGGCGCTGGCGCGCGGCGGCGCCCGACTGGGCCCGGTGATGCTGGAAACCGACAATATGTTCGACATCATCACCGCGCTGCGTGAAGGCGCGGGCTGTTTTGCGGCCTTTGGCCCGATGGCGCGCGACCTGGGGCGGATGAGCGGCATTCGCCGGCTGGCGCTGGACGTGCCATTGCCCGCGATCGAGGTGCGCCAGACCGTCAACGAACGATCGCTGTCGCGCCCCGGCGTGCAGGCGCTGGCGGATTTCTTCTTCCTCTGACCAGTAAATGATGGCGGGATTGTGCGGCTGATCCGTCTTGGCGGCGGGTAATATGCTGCGCGCCATGCCGTGCAAAAATGCAACAGTTGGTGGTGAATGCGGCAGAAACGGCCTTCATTTCGCCGATCGTATATTGATATGATGTATCATGACCGATACGCGGAGGCCGACCCACATATTCTGCAAGGATAAAAAGCCTGATGCTTCGTTCCCCGTCGCTGCGCGCCGGCTGTGCCCTCACGGCCCTTTGCCTGGCCTGGCCCGCCGCCGCCCAGACCGCAGCCCCCGCCGAAACCCAGGCCGATGGCAGCTATCATGACCCGCGCAGCGACATCGTCGTCACCGCCCTGATCCCCCGCAGCCAGGGCGACATATTGTCCGGCACCTCGATCGTCACCGGCGAGGAACTGACCCGCAGCCTGCGCCCGACCATCGGCGAGACGCTGGCGCGCCAGCCCGGCGTGTCCGCCACCTCCTTTGGCCCCAACGCATCGCGCCCGATCCTGCGCGGCTTCCAAGGCGAGCGTGTCCGCATCCTGACCGACGGCATCGGCAGCTTCGATGTGTCCAACACCTCGGTCGACCATGCCGTCGCGATCAACCCGCTGACCGCCGACCGGATCGAGGTGCTGCGCGGCCCGTCCGCCCTGCTCTATGGATCGTCGGCGATCGGCGGCGTGGTCAATGTGATCGACAGCCGCATCCCGCGCCGCGTGCCGGACGAGGCGATCCATATCGACGCGATCGGCACCTATGGCAGCGCCGCCAACGAACGCAGCGGTTCGGGCGAGATCGAGGTGCCGCTGACCGAGAATTTCGTCGTCCATGTCGATGGCAGCTACAGCAAGACCGACAATCTGCGCACCGGCGGCTATATCCTGTCCAAGGCGATGCGCGAGATCGCCGCCGCCTCCGACGAGGAGGAAATCCAGGACAATGCGCGGCTGAAGGGCAAGCTGGCCAATACCGCGGCGGAAGTGTGGGAAGTGGCCGGCGGCTTTGCCTATATCGGCGATGGCGGCAATCTGGGCATGTCGATCTCGCACAGCGAGAACACCTATGGCGTGCCGTCGCGTCTGGAGGTGGAAGATGAGCATGACCATGACCATGATCACGATCATGACCACGATCATGAGGAAGAGGGTCACAGCCACGAGAATGTGACGCTGGCGATGAAGCAGACCCGCGCCGACCTGCGCGGCGAGGTCGCGGTCAATGGCGGCTTCCTCGACAGCATCCGCCTGCGCGCGGGCTGGGCCGATTACCAGCATCAGGAAATCGAACCGTCGGGCGAGATCGGCACCACCTTCAAGAACCAGTCGATGGAAAGCCGACTGGAATTCGTCCAGGCCGACCGCAATGGCTGGCAGGGCGCATCGGGCGCGCAGTATTTCACCCGCCGTTTCCAGGCCGATGGCGAAGAGAAATTCCTGCCCAAGAACCAAACCGACCAGTTCGGCCTGTTCACGCTGCAGTCGCTGGACCTGGGCGACACGCGCCTGGAAGCGGGCGCGCGCTATGAACATACCAAGCTGCAGTCGGACCCGGATGCCGACCTGTTTGCCGAGGCCAGCCAGCGCAGCTTCAACACCCTGTCCGGATCGCTGGGCATCAGCCAGACGATCATGCCGGGCTGGCGCGTGGGCCTGAACCTGTCGCGCAGCGAGCGTGCGCCGTCGGCCGAGGAACTGTTCGCGCGCGGCAATCATGCCGGCACCCAGGCGTTCGAGCTGGGCAATCCCGATTTCGGCAAGGAAAAGAGCTGGGGCGTGGAAGGCACGCTGCGCGGATCGGGCAATGGCTACAGCTTCAGCCTGGCCGCCTATCATAACTGGTTCAGCGGCTTCATCTATGAAAGCGTGGTCGACGACAGCGTCTGCCAGGCGGCCAATGGCGGGGCCGAGATGGAATTCCCCTGCTATGCCTATGCCCAGGCCGATGCGCGCTATTATGGTTTTGAGGCCGAAGCGTCGGTGAAGCTGGCACAGGTCGGCAGCTATGCGATCAACATCGACGGCGTCGCCGACTATGTCCGCGCCACGATCAAGGGCAATGGCCCGGCGCCGCGCATTCCCCCGCTCCGCCTGCTGGGCGGGATCGAGGCGCAGGGCGCACGGCTGAGCGCCCGCGCCGAGCTGGAACATGTGTTCGAGCAGGATCGGGTGACCGATTTCGAAACGCCGACCGATGGCTTCACCATGGTCAACGCATCGATCTCGTTCAAGCCGCTGGCCGGCAATGACCGCACCACGCTGATGCTGTCGGCCAACAATATCTTCGACGTGGAAGCCCGGCGCCATGCCAGCTTCCTGAAGGATTTCGCCCCGCTCGCCGGGCGCGACATCCGCCTGACGGCGCGCATCTCGATCTGATCCGCCTCCCGGCCTCGCCCAGCGGGGCGCCGGTCGCTCCCTTCGCCTGCCCCTCTGGGCGAAGGGAGCGATTGCAAAAAATGACATTTTCGTTACATAGCGCCGATGGAACGCGCTGCGGCAGAGCATGAGGATTCGGGCAGGTCGCCCGTAAGCCGCCGATAATGCGCCAGATTGCCGCTCTCCCCTATACCAGCGACCCGATCGACGGGTCGATGCAGATCCTGCTGATCACGTCGCGTGACACCGGGCGCTGGGTGATTCCCAAGGGCAATCGCATCAAGGGGCTGGCCGGCCATCGTGCCGCGGAAGTCGAGGCGTTCGAGGAAGCGGGCATCCATGGCATCGCCTGTCCCGCGCCGATCGGCCGATACAGCTATGACAAGCGCAAGCGCAGCGGCAAGTCGCGCGAGGCGAATGTCGAGGTTTTTCCGCTTGCCGTGACCGGCCATCTGACGCAATGGCCCGAAAAAGGGCAGCGCGAGCTGCGCTGGTTTTCCGTCGCCGAAGCCGCAAAGGCCGTCGACGAACCCGAACTGCAATCGATCATCGCGGCTTTCCGCGAACCGCCCGCCGATCCGGGCTGGTTCCTCCGGTTGCTGCTGTCGATCCGCGAGAAGCAAAGTGAAAGGACTGGAATGCTGCGCTGGTTTCACGCGCTGATGCCCAAGCAGGGGCGTTTCTTCGAGCAATTCGAAGACCATGCCGCGACCCTGGTCGCCGGCGCCGACGCCCTGGCCAAGCTGCTCAAGGGCGGCCCGGACATGGACGCGCATATCAAGGAGATTTCGGACCGCGAGCATGAGGCGGACGACATCATCCGCGAAGTGCTGCAGGACGTCCGCCGCATCTTCGTCACCCCGTTCGACCGCAGTGCCATCACCGGCCTGATCGGCGTGATGGACGACGCGATCGACCAGATGAACCAGACCGCCAAGGCGATCGCGCTCTATGAGGTCAAGGATTTCGCGCCGCAGATGCAGGACATGAGCGCGCTGATCGTCGAATGCGCGCGGATCACGGCGGAAGCGATGCCGCTGCTGCGCTCGCTCAACATCAATTCGGCGCGGCTGCACGAACTGACCGAACGACTGGTGAAGCTGGAAGGCCATGCCGACATATTGCATGAGGCGGGCCTCAAGGCCCTGTACCAGCAAGCCCGCGCCGGCAACCCGATGGACTTCATCGTCGGCAACGAAATCTACAGCCATCTGGAAAAGGTGACGGACCGGTTCGAGGACGTCGCCAACGAGATTTCCGGCCTGGTCATCGACCACGCCTGACAGGCCTGACCGGATATGGAAGCCCATCTCGCCTTCCCGCTGCTGATCGCGCTGATCGGCGTTGCGCTGCTGTTCGATTTCCTGAACGGCCTGCATGACGCCGCCAACTCGATCGCGACCATCGTGTCGACGCGGGTCCTGAAACCCCAATATGCGGTCGCCTGGGCCGCATTCTTCAACTTCATCGCCTTCCTCTTCTTTGGCCTGCATGTCGCCGAGACAGTGGGCAAGGGCATCGTCAGCGCCGACATCATCGATGCGTCGGTGATCTTCGGCGCACTGATGGGGGCGATCGCCTGGAACCTCATTACCTGGGGTCTGGGTATCCCCTCCTCCTCCAGCCATGCGCTGGTCGGCGGCCTGCTGGGCGCGGGCACGGCCAAGTCCGGCCTGTCGGCGATCGTGTGGAGCGGCGTGTTCAAGACCAGCGCGGCGATCGTGATATCCCCCGCCGTCGGCCTGTTCCTGGCGCTGATGCTGGTGCTGGCGATCAGCTGGATCTTCCGCAAGTTCACGCCGCAGGGCGCGGACCGGGTGTTCCGCAAGCTGCAGCTGGTGTCCGCATCGCTCTATTCGCTGGGCCATGGCGGCAATGACGCGCAGAAGACGATGGGCATCATCGCGGTGCTGCTCTATTCGCAGGGGCTGCTGACCGGCGGCTTCCATGTGCCGATGTGGGTGGTGCTGAGCTGCCAGGCGGCGATGGGCCTGGGCACGTTGCTGGGCGGCTGGAAGATCGTCCACACCATGGGATCGAAGATCACCCGCCTGACCCCGGCGCAGGGCTTCTGCGCGGAAACGGGCGGCGCGATCACCCTGTTCATGGCCACCCATCTGGGCGTGCCGGTATCGACGACCCACACCATCACTGGCGCCATCGTCGGCGTGGGCGCATCGCGCCGGCTGTCGGCGGTGCGCTGGAACGTCGCGTCGAGCATCATCGTCGCCTGGGTCGTGACCCTGCCGGCGGCGGCCGCGATCGGCGCGCTGTTCTACGGGCTGACCCGTTTGTTCTGATCGGAGCGGGCAGAGACAAGAAAAAAGGGCGCGGGAGTGATTCCGCGCCCTTTCCTATTCAACCTTCGTCATTGCGAGCGCAGCGAAGCAATCCATGGATTGCCGCGGGCCTGCGGCCCTCGCAATGACGGGGTTTACGCCACGCGGCCGAGGCGGTGGTAGAGATTGGCATATTTGACCGATTCCGGCTGGTCCTGAACCTCGCGCAGATAGTGGGCGATGGCTGTGCGGATCAGGCCGAAATCCTCCTGGCTGAAGACCGCGCGCGAACGGGCGGGCTGGGGCGCTTCCATCGTATCGGTCGTCATCTTCCTGTCCTTCCTGCCTTGTGGCTGTGCTGGTTGATGACAGCGATATTGACAGGTCGAGGGCAAAGCGGAAGGGCGATGAGTGGCCGCAAGTCATGCCGCGACTTGTTCATATTGTCAAATCATGACAATATGACCTTATGGCAGACGTGACTGACCGGAAGCTCTATCTCGGCCCCAAGCTGCGCGTACTGCGCCGCGAACTGGGACTGAACCAGACGCGCATGGCCGAGGAACTGGGCGTGTCGCCCAGCTATCTCAACCATCTGGAGCGCAACCAGCGGCCGCTGACGGCGCAGATGTTGCTGCGGCTGGCCAATACCTATGACATCGACATTCGCGACTTCACCGCCAGCAGCCAGGATGGCGCGGCGAGCGACCTGGCCGAGATATTGTCCGATGCGCTGGTGCGCGACATCGGCATCGCGCGCGACGAAGTGCTGGAAGTCGCGGAAAATTATCCCGGCGTCAGCGAAGCGATCGGCCGCTTCTACCGCGCGCTGGCCGACCTGCGCCGCCTGCCCGAGCAGATGCAGGTGAGCGGGCGCGGCGCCGCCCCTGCCCCGCTGGTCGCGCCGGTCGACTGGTGGCGCGAGACGGTAGCCAAGGCCGGCAATCATTTCGCCGAAATCGATGCGGCGGCCGAAGGGATCGCCGCAGAGCTGGAGGAAGATCCGGCGCTGTTGCAGGCCGGGCTGCGCGCGCGCCTGAAGGAACGGCACGGCATGGCGGTGCAGATCGTGCGCGCCGATGTGCTGGCCGGGACGGTGCGTCATTATGACATGCACCGGCGGCGGCTGATGCTGAGCGAGCGGCTGCCGGCTTCGGGGCGGCTGTTCGCCATGGCCTATCAGCTCTGCGCACAGGAGATGGCCGACCTGATCGCGGCACAGGTGACGCGCACGGCGCCGCCGGACGAGGACAGCCGGCGGCTCGCCATCATTGCGCTGACCAACTATGCCGCCGCGGCGCTGATCATGCCCTATGACCGGTTCCGCCAGGCAGCGGAGGCAAGCCGGCATGATCTTCCCCTGCTGCGCGCGCGCTTCGGCGTGTCGACCGAGCAGCTGGCCCACCGGCTGACCAGCCTCAACCGCACCGGCGCGCGCGGCATCCCCTTCTTCATGGTGCGGATCGACCGGGCCGGAATCGTGTCCAAGCGCTTCGATGGCGAGACCTATCCCTTTGCCCGCTATGGCGGCACCTGTCCGCGCTGGGACGTGCATGCGGCCGACGCGCCCGACATCGTGCTGCCGCAGCTGATCGAGACGCTGGACGAGCGGCGCTTCCTCACGCTGGCGATCGCCCTGCCCCGCGGCGATGGCGCGCGCGGGCGGCAGGTGATTGCGCTGGGATGCGAGGCGAAACATGCCGGGCGGATCATCCATGCCGATGGCATCGATACCGAGCGCGACGATGCGGTGACGGTGGGGCCGACCTGTCATCTGTGCGAGCGGCGCGACTGCCCGGACCGGGCGCTGCCGCCGGTGACGCGCGCGCTGGACCTGCACAGCTATGAGCGGACCGCCAGCCCCTTCCCGTTCCGGCGGGTATGATAGGCGCTCCGCCCCGCCCCCGTCACTGAGAGGGGGCCCCGACCGTCGCCGGGATGAAGGGGGCGGAAACGGAGCGCCTGCCGCCAACCCTCAGGCTGCTACGGGTCTGGGTTGGGGCGATCGGGCGGAGCGGTTCTTCACGCGGCGCATCGGCAGGTTGCGGCAATGGCGCTTGAAATAGACGATCTCCAGCAGGGTCGGCCAGATTTCGAGCGAGGAGCGGATCAGCCCGACCTCGTCATCGACCATGCGGCTGACATTCTGCTGGAAGAAATCCGGCTCGAAATCATAGAAGGTGCGTGACAGGCCGGCGGCAAAATGGCCCAGCGCGTCGCGCCGCTCGGTCGTGCGCGCGTCGGCCATGCTCTTGAGTACCCGGTCATGCAGGGCGCGGGCGCTGTCCAATATCTCCTCGCTGTCCTGAAGGCTGACCGCGCCGTCATAGTCGAAGGCGATCGACCATTCGTCGGTGCGCTTGAGGCTGGTGCGGATCTTGCGCTTGAGCAGGCCGCAGATCGCCTCGTTGAACACCTCCGACGCCAATGGATTGCGCATATAGCTGTTCTTGATGTGGGTCTGGGCGGAATCGACATGGGCCGAGACCATGTTCGACTGCTGAATCCAGAGGCGATAGATATAGTCCTCGAACCGCAAGCGCGTCGGGAAGAAGGGCGGCAGGCCGGTGCGATTGTCATAGCCCGCAACGCCGCAATCCATTCGCCAGTTGAGATTGGTGAGGCAGGGGCGGAAATTGACCAGCACATAGGTGTCGTTGAGCCGTTCGGCATCGACCTCGTCCGGATCGTCGAGGAACATGTCGACGAAATCGACCGCGTCGATATCGTTGGTGCCGGTGCGGAAGGTCTGCGCCATCTTCACCACCGCCGATCGGGGCAAGCGCCCTTCCTGCAGGGTCAGGCTGTTTTCCCGCGCGAAGCCGAGCGAATTGTTGGATTCCAGGTCCATGGCGCTGTCGATCACCAGTTCGCCCTGGTCGTAATTGGCCGGTGCGTCCGCCACCGTCTTGCCCAATATGTCGCGGAAGGACTGGAGGATGTCGTAGGATTTGCGGCAATGGCCATTGGCGCCGCGCGGAATCGTCTTGCCCCGGCTGATTTCCCGTTCGCCCAGCGTTTCCGGGCTGTCCTCGATCAGGGCATAGGGGCGCATGTCATCGTCGGCGCTGACCATCAGGTCGCCCAGCGTATACATCAGGGTGAAGTTGCGGTTGCCGCCATAGCTGGGGCGGAAGAGGTTGCGGACCAGCACGTCGAGCTTGCGGTCGCGCAGCCGCTTGCAGATGTAGGAAACGAACTGCTCCTTTTCGGCCGGGCCGACATACCAGAGGTCGTTGACCGTCTTGGTCGCCTCCAGCGCGCCGAAATATTTGTCATGATTGGCGACCGAGGAATCATCGAAGACGATGATCGGCGCGGTCTGGCCGCTGCGGGCGAAATTTTCGTCATAGGCCTCGACGGTCGCGCCGACGTCGCGCAGGCGATAGGTCGGGATCACGAAATGCAGGTCGCGTTCGCTCACAAATTTGTCCTTTGGGGATATGGGAATGGGGTCAGTCGCGCCGGGCGCGGGCGGCCAGAAAGGCCGCGAGCGGGGCGCGATCTTCGGCCAGGATCAGGGGATCGCGATGGCCGTCGCGCTGCGCCTGGCGCCGGTCGAGGTCGCGGCGCCAGCCATCGCGCAGGCGCACGCCCTGGCAGAGCAGCAATATGCCAAGGCTGGCGAAGCTGAAGCTGGCGAGGGCCAGCGCCATTTCGAGCGGCGCCGATGCCGGGCCGTCCAGGGTCAGGGCGCGATGCAGCAGCGAACTGCCGGTGGCCGCGCCGACGAGCAGCAGGCCAAGGCCACGCCAGGCGAGGTCGCGCCGGGTCATGATGCCCGGCTCCGTTGCCGTGCCGGAGGAGCCAGGGTGGCGCGCGGCCGGATCGACAGGCGTCCGGTGAGCCGTGGCCGATCGCTGCGCCGCCCGGCATCAGCAGAGGCGGCAGGAGGAGGTCGGTGGGTCATGGGACAAGGGACTTAATGGCCCCCGTCGGTCAAATTCCAGCCGACCTCCGGCCCGTTTTCATAGTATTTGCATAGGGATGATCAGCGGCCGCCCAGCAGGCCGCTCTTCACCGTCAGTTGCAGCATCACCGCACGCGGGGCGCCGAGCGAACCCAATATGTCGCCTTCGCGCACGGCGTTGGTGCCGGTGCCGGCTGCGCTCGCGCCCACCACCGATCCGCCGACGATGATCAGCTTGTTGGTGAGATTGCGGCCGATCAGCGACAATTCCCAGGGCTTGCCCGCGCCGCCATTGATCGAGAGGGCGGCGTTGAGCTGGACATAATCATCCTGCAGCGTCCTGGGGTTGCCCTCCGTCTGGGTGACATAGGCGCTGCTGTAATTGAAATCGACCGACAGCGATCCGCCCAGCCGGTCGGCAAAACTATGGTCATAGGTGAAGCCGCCGGTGATCGCGATTTCGGGCGCGCGGAACAGGCGTTGGCCGGTCTGGTCCTGATTCTGATAGGGATTGGCGGCCGTGCCCCAGGTCGATTGCGGCAGATTGGGGTTGAGCGGATTGAGATTGCAGCCCTGGGCAATCGACTGGCCCGCATAGCAGCCGCCGATGAAATCGGTGTAGCGGGCGTTGTTGTAGGCGATCGCCGTGTTGAACGTCAGGCCCGCGAGCGTGCGCGGCCGGATGGTAAGGCTGAGCTCCGCGCCCTTGATCTCCGCCCCGCCCGCATTCTGGGTCAGCTGGGTAAAGGAGGCATTGTCGTATCGCGACAGCTGGAGCCCGCTATATTTATAATAATAGCCGACCAGATCGTAGAGGATCTGGCGATCGGCGACATAGCCCTTGGTGCCGATCTCGCCGCCCTTCGCGGTCATCTGGTCATAGGACAGGTCGATCGCGGCGCGGCTCTGGTCGGCATCGGTGCGCAGCCGCGTCGGCACGGTGTTGAAGCCACCCGAGGTGAAGCCCTCGCGATAGGCGGCGTAGACGGTGCGGTCGCTGTCGGGGCGCCAGGTGAGCGTCACGTCGGGCGAGAAATCGGTATAATTCTGCTTGGGGCCGAGAATCTGGATCGGGCTGCCGAGCGAGGTGCCGGTCAACAACTTGTCTTCCCAGCTATAACGCCCGCCAACGGCCAGTTCGAGCCGCTCCACGATCTTGTAGCGCAGCTGGCCGAAGACCGAGGTCGCCTTGGTATGGACGTCATAATAGGTCGATCCGACCACGAAGGGCGTGCCGAAATTGGTGGTGAAGGCCTGACGCGTGAGGAAATGGGCATCCTGGAAGAAGCCGCCGACGAGGAAGTTCAATGGCCCGTCATAGTCGGACGCGAGGCGCAGTTCCTGGCTGAATCCCTTGGCGGTGATGTCGTTGGACGCGCCGAAATAGGGATTATTGGAGAAGGTGAAGCTGTCGACCGAGCGTTCGCGCAGACGGTAATAGCCGGTGACCGAGGACAGGGTATGGGCGTCGCCCAGATCCTGGTCGATGCTGAGCGAGGCGAGGAACTGCTTCGACTTCATGAAGGGCACGCCGTCGCCATAGCTGGGATCGCTGGCGGCGGTCGCCGGCGCGAGGATGGCGTCGTAGAAATTGCGGTTGAGCGTGCAGTCGGTCGAGCCATAGCGACTGACGCCGGCCGGGCAGTAGATGATCTGGCTGAGGCCGGTGGGGCCGACGCCGTCCCGTTCGCGCTGGCCATAATTGACCTTCGCCTTGATCCGGGTCGATCCGCCCGCATCATAGGCGAGCGTGCCGCGGACGAAGACATCTTCGGAATTGAGGCTGTCGGCGCCGCGCCCCGGCGTGATGCCGGCGATCGGTTCGGCGACGTTGCGGAACCAGCCATCCTCCTTGGAATAATAGCCGACGACGCGGGCGGCGAGGCCGTCGGCCAGCGGCACCGAGGCGCTGGCCTCGACAAAGCGCTGGTCGGCCATGAATTCATAGCCGGTGCGCAGCTTCGCCTCGAAATCCTTGCCCGGATCCTGGGAGATGAGCGAGACGATGCCGCCCGGACTATTCTTGCCATAGAAGAGCGCCTGCGGTCCCTTGAGCACCTCGACCCGGCCAAGGTCGATCTGGCCGAGGCGGATGGCGTTGCCATAGCTGATCGGCACGCCGTCGAAATTCAGGGTCACGGCGGTTTCGGTCGAGGGGTTGGAGATGCCGGCGCCGATACCGCGCAGGTTGATCGAGCCGCCGACCTGATTCTGCGATTCGGCGATGACCAGTTGCGGCACCTGCTGGCTGATCGCCTGGAAGCTGGTGGTGGCATAGCGTTCGATCTGGTCGGTCGAGAGGGCCGATACGGCAACCGGCACGTCGATCAGCCGCTCGTCACGCTTGCGGGCGGTGACTATGATCTCCCCTCCCCCGGCGTCAGCCTGGGGCACGGGTGCGGCGGCGTCCTGCGCCTGTGCGGTTGCGAGCATCAGGGCCGGGCCGGCAGCGACAGTCGCCAGCAGACGGCCGATCAGGGCCTGCTTCATATCATCCTCCCATTGGGTCAGGCCTTGTCGACAATGCCGCAAGGCTCATTCCATTCGGGACGATTATGATCCGAGGCTAATGGTCAGGCAAATTCGCCAAATCGATCGAATTGTCCAATAATTATCGGAAAAACATGCAAATCAACATGTTGATCAATTGCACATAAGCGCCGAATTTACAGCAACTTTGATCCGAATATCATCGGACGCTTCCGTCGATATTCACGATTCATGCACCACATCAAGGCGCATCGCTTTGACGATATATAGCGATCTGCCGGCTGATCGAGATGAACGGCAGACACGAAAAAGGGGCCGCCGGGCAGGCGACCCCCTTCGATATCCCTGTCACGTCGCCCGTACGGCGAACGGGCGACGGCCGATCAGTCGGCCTTGGACTGGAGATTGACGGCCGCGTACTTGCCGCGACGATCGACTTCCAGTTCGAAGTCCAGACGGTCACCCTCGTTCAGGGCGCCCATGCCGGCGCGTTCGACAGCGCTGATGTGGACGAAAGCGTCCGGCTGGCCGTCATCACGCTGGATGAAGCCGAAGCCCTTCATGGCGTTGAAGAACTTGACCGTGCCGCTGGCGCGTTCGCCGGTCAGCTGACGCTGCGGGCCACGCTCTGCACCACCGAAACCACCGGCGCGGGGTTCGCGCGGTTCACGCGGCGGCGCACGATCGGTCACGGGGAGCGGTTCGCCGTCGATGACCAGATCGGTCGCCGACACCTTGCCACCACGATCCACCAAGGTGAAGCCGAGCGGCTGACCTTCGGCCAGACCGGTCAGGCCGGCCTGCTCGACCGCGCTGATGTGAACGAACACGTCTTCGCCGCCATCGTCACGAACGATGAAGCCGAAACCCTTCTGGCCGTTGAAGAACTTGACGACACCCTTGCCTTCGCCAACGACCTGGGCCGGCATGCCGCGACCACCGCCGCCGCCACCACCAAAGCCGCCACCGCCGCCGCCGAAGCCACCGCGGCCACCGCCGCCGAAACCACCGCCGCCGCCGAAGCCACCGCGATCACCACCGCCGAAGCCACCACGACCACGATCACCACCGCCGAAGCCGCCACCGAAGCCGCCGCGGTCACCAAAGCCACCGCCGCCGAAGCCGCCGCCGCTGCCCTGGTCGTAGAAATTGTCGTCGCCGAAACCGTCGCGCTTGTCCTTGCCGCGCCCGCCGCGGCGCCCTCTGTCAAAACTCATGCCCTGTTAGTCACTTTCGCTTCGCCCCAAGACACATTGGACAAACATGTCGGGCGAATGACATGCACAATCCACCGCAAAGTCGCGGTTTGGGAATCACTATATCAAGTTTTCCGGGCAGCGCGAATGATTTCGCATATCGGGCAAAAAGAGCGCCCGCAGCGCCGATTTACAGGCCCTATCTGCCAAAGCCTTGATTGCGATATGGCCCGTTTCCCCATAGAGGGAAAAGTCATGACCGTCCATTTCCATGAAGAAGATCTGCCCGAGGGCGTCCTTGCCCCCGGCCCGATCGCCGTCGATACCGAAACCATGGGGCTCATCACCCCGCGCGATCGCCTGTGCGTCGTCCAGATCAGCGACGGCAAGGGCGATGAGCATCTGGTCCGCTTCAACCCCGGCAGCGACTATGCCGCGCCGAACCTGAAGGCGGTGCTGGCCGATCCCGAGCGGATCAAGATCTATCATTTCGGCCGATTCGATATCGCCGCGATCCAGCATTATCTGGGCGTGGTGGCAGCCCCCGTCTATTGCACCAAGATCGCGTCGAAGCTGGTGCGCACCTATACCGACCGCCACGGCCTGAAGGAGCTGGTCCGCGAACTGCTGGGCCAGGACATCAGCAAGCAGCAGCAGTCGAGCGACTGGGGCGGCCCGAACCTGTCCGACGCGCAGAAGGATTATGCCGCGTCCGACGTGCGCTTCCTGCACCAGCTGAAGACCGAACTGGACAAGCGCCTGACCCGCGAAGGGCGGATGGAACTGGCCCAGGCCTGTTTCGACTTCCTGCCCCATCGCGCGGCGCTGGACCTGGCGGGCTGGCCCGAGAACGACATCTTCTCGCACATGTAAGCGACAGGGCGGCAGGCAGACATGTCCATCCAGGCCGAGCAACAGCGCAACGTCCGCCGCCATTGGGCCCGGCCGGGTGGCAGCCATGACAAGCTGGTGCGCCTGCTCAAAAATTATCTGCCGGTGGCGGTCGGCGTGCTGACCGCCCTGCTGGCCATGGCCCCTTTCACTGGCGGCGACAAGGTCAGCTTCGTGCTCGACAAGAACAAGGTCGAGGTGGCGAAGGAGCGGATGCGCGTGTCCGAGGCGCTGTATCGCGGGCAGGACAGCAAGGGCCAGCCCTTCTCGCTGCGGGCCGGTTCGGCCGTGCAGAAAAGCTCACGCGAGCCGATCGTCGACCTGAACGACATGGCCGCGCGCATCCTGCTGCCCGAAGGGCCGGCGGTACTGAACGCGCAGAAGGGCCGTTACGACATGGAGACCGAGCGAGTCGCGATCGTCGGTCCGGTCCAGTTCGAGGCGGCCGGCGGATATCGCCTGGTCACCCGCGACGTCGGCATCGATTTGCAGACGCGACGGATGAAGAGCGCGGGCCGGGTCGACGGGCGCATCCCGATCGGCACGTTCAGCGGCGATCATCTGGAAGCGGACATGAATGCACGCACGGTCACGCTCAACGGCCGGGCGACCTTGCGCATCGAACAAAATGGCCTCAAAGGGCAAAAGTGATGAAACGCACCCTCATCCTGCTGTCGACCGTTGCGCTGGGCGCGACCGGCCTCCTCTACGCCGGCGCCGATGCGCAGGTGTTCAAAAATCATGACAGCAATGCGCCGGTGAACTTCACCGCCGACCGGATCGAGGTGCAGGACCGCGCCGACCGGGTGGTGGTATCGGGCAATGTCGAAGTGACGCAGGCCGGCATGACGCTGAACGCCGCCCGCATGACCGTCGCCTACAAGCAGCAGCCCAATGGCGCGGCGAACACCGGCAATGGCGTGGAAATCCAGCGCATCGACGCGTCGGGCAATGTCGTCATCACCAAGGCCGACCAGACCGCGCGCGGCAATGTCGCCATCTATGACCTCAATGCCAAGCTGATCACCATGGTCGGCAATGTCTCGCTGACCCAGGGCGTCAACCGCCTGACCGGCGGACGGCTGGTGATGGACCTCAACAGCGGCCGCACCACGGTCGACGGCCGCTCGACCGGCGGCGCCGGCACATCGACCAGCCCCAGCGGCCGCGTGTCGGGCACCTTCACGGTGCCGCAGCGCAAGAACTGATCCGGGGGCAGCAGGCCGGGCGACGCGTTTCGAGCGGTCCAACGGCTATCGATTTCCGTCCTTGATGCCGGGCTTTGGCGGCTAACGACCATTTCTCGACATAAACCGCCCTGCCGGCCCGAAGTTGCTCGTAAGCCAGGTTCTTGTTGCCAGCGTAGACTTGGGTAACCGTCCGCCCATAGCGATCGCGCGTGACCGGGCTGATCGTCACCCCGCGCGCTACCAGCTGCTTCTTGCTGGCGATCGAATCGCCCGGCGCGCAGCTGCGGCCCTTGCGGCAGGGCCCCGGCAGTTCCGGCGCGTCGATACCGAGAAGTCGGACGCGGCCAATCTCGCTACATTTGAGAGTGTCGTCGTCGATTGCGACACAAACTGTTGGCGGTTGGAATATAGAAATGAGGAAGGGTAGAAACATCGATGACAATATCCGTTTGATTTCAACTCCAGCTTGAGCCGACACACCTTGTTGATAGCTTCTGATCCAGGGGGAATCAGGAGTAACACATGGAAATCAAGAAGATTTTGATTGCGCTTGCATTCGTCTCCGCTCCGGTGGTTGCTCAGCCGCCGACCACCATTCCGTCCGAAGGCACCGATGAGCAGGACGCAGAATACGAAGCCTGCAAGGCGCGCTATGTGCGCGACGGCTTCGGCAACTATGACCAGGCGGCAGCGTGGTGCTATCCGCGCATTTATGGCAGCGAGGATAGCCCCTATCCCGGCAAGGATCCCAGCATCCCCAAGTACTGAGCCATGACGGGCGCCTCTGCGTGGACGCGCGCGGGGGTGTTCTTCCCAGGAGCATGATGGCGATATCAGCCCAGACGCCGTTCGCGAGGCCACCCCGAGAGCGGTCGCTCGGTTCGTGGGCGGAAAACTGCCCGGCAAGAAACGACCAGAAGCGGACGTTTCCAGTTCCTCCCCAAGCTTGCTTGGGGAGGTGGCAGCGCGAAGCGCTGACGGAGGGGCAGGTGCCTCTTAGCGATGCGCTATCCGGCCTGTGCCCCTCCACCACTCGCTACGCGAGCGGTCCCCCTCCCCGTGCCGGGGAGGAATGTCTTGCTCCCACCCCTGATCGTCGCTCATCCCGTCGATCGCCACCGGGCCTGCCCGATAGCGGTCGGTCCGCTCCTGGGTAGGAAAGTTGCCCGACCAGAAGCGGACCTGTTCCCCCTCCCGTAGGCGGGAGGGGGGGGAGGGGGTGGGTTGGACATCGCGAAAGCCCACCCCGCTGCGACTAACGCGCTGCGCGCGCAAGTCTCGCTGCCCCTCCCGCTTGCGGGAGGGGAATGGCAGGAAACACCCAAATCCGCCGCCCTTCCCGTCCATCATCCGGCCTGTCCTACACGCCGCTTGTCTGATCTACTGCCCGGATGGATCATCATCCCCCTGCCCTTCTACCCCTGTCATTGCTCGCTGCGCACGGGCCATCGACGCGTGGTGATCGCGCCATAGGGGCGTTCCTGGTGCGCGGCAGAAGCGCGATTGTCGCGTCACAGGGGCGATGCGGGCGCATATTGGACACCTCCACCCCATGGGTGGTGACGCGCCACCGGCGCAAAGCCGACGCGTCACAGGTGCGTTCCCGGCGCATTTCGCCCAGAAAGCCCGATAACGGTGTGAACTTCGGGAGACGCGTGTTCCCGCCTTTGGCCCGTTCCTCAGCCCAGCGGTCGCCGCGCGCGCAGCGCTTGGGCCAGCGTACCCTCGTCCAGATAGTCGAGTTCGCCGCCCACCGGCACGCCATGGGCCAGCTGGGTCAGGCGGATCGGGAAGCGCTCCAGCCGCTCGGCCAGATAATGGGCGGTGGTCTGCCCCTCCAGCGTGGCGTTCATCGCCAGCACTACCTCGTCGATGCCGCCGACCTCGACCCGCGCGACCAGCGCATCGATGCTCAAATCCTCGGGCCGCACCCCCTCCAGTGCAGAGAGGCGCCCGCCCAGCACATGGAAGCGACCGGGGAAAAGGCGCGACTTGTCCAGCGCCCACAGGTCCGCCACATCCTCCACCACGCACAGCGCCCGCGCGTCGCGGCGCGGATCGGCACAGATGCCGCAGGGATCGACCGTGTCGACATTGCCGCAGGTCTGGCAGGTGACCAGCCGTTCGTTGACCGCCGCCAGCGCGCGCAGCAGCGGCTCCAGCGCGCCCTCGCGCTTCTTGAGCAGATGCAGCACCGCGCGGCGCGCCGAACGGGGGCCAAGGCCGGGCAGTCGCGACAGCGCCTGGGTCAGCGTCTCGATTTCAGGTGAAGCCATATCGTGAGATAAGGGGTTGCATGTCTTTCCGACAAGAGCTTTGAGGACGGACTTGGAAATACGCCGATGGCGCATTTCAAATGCGGTGCCAGCCCGCTCCCCCACCCGGCCACCCAACGGCAGTATCTTGAAGGGTGGCCGGGTGGGGGAGCGGGCTGGTGCGGGAAGCGGAAAAACTATGCGTATCATCTATATGGGCACCCCCGATTTCGCCGTTCCAGCGCTCGATGCACTGGTGAAGGCCGGGCATGACATCGTCGCCGTCTATAGCCAGCCACCCCGTCCGGCCGGCCGTGGCAAGGCGCTGCGCCCCTCCCCGGTGCAGGCCCGCGCCGAGCAACTGGGGATAGAAGTGCGCACGCCCGTTTCGCTCAAGGACGAAGCAGTGCAGGCCGAATTTGCCGCGCTCGACGCCGATGTTGCGGTCGTCGCCGCCTATGGCCTGATCCTGCCGCGCGCGATCCTGGCGATGCCGCGCCATGGCTGCCTCAACATCCATGGCTCGCTGCTGCCGCGCTGGCGCGGCGCCGCGCCGGTGCAGCGCGCGATCCTGTCCGGCGACAATGTCACCGGCGTCACCATCATGGACATGGAGGCCGGACTCGACACCGGCCCGATGCGCGCCAAGCATGTCACCCCGGTCGAGGACAAGACGGCCGGCGAATTGACGCAGGAACTGGCGCAGGCCGGTGCCGAGCTGATGGTCGATGTGCTGGACGATCTTGCCGGCCATCCGCCAGTGGCGCAGCCCGAAGAGGGCGTCACCTATGCCGCCAAGATCGACAAGGCGGAGGCGCGGATCGACTTCAGCCGCGACGCGCATCAGGTCGAACGGCAGATCCGCGCCTTCAACCCCTTCCCCGGCGCCTTCTTCGAATATGGCGGCGAACGCTTCCGCATCCTCGCCGCCACGGTCGAGGATCATGCCGGGCCGGCGGGCGAACTGCTCGACCACAGCCTGCTGATCGGCTGCGGCCATGGCGCCATCCGGCCGACCCTGATCCAGCGCGCGGGCAAGGCGGCGATGTCGGCGGGTGAATTGCTGCGCGGCTTCGACATGCCCACCGGCAGCCGGGTCGACACCTGAGCCGATGGCCCGTTTCGCCTTCACCGTCGAATTTGACGGCCGTCCCTATATGGGCTGGCAGCGTCAGGCCCATGGCCCCAGCGTCCAGCAGGCGATCGAGGATGCGATCCATGCCGTCACCGGCGAGCGCGCCATCCTGCACGCTGCCGGCCGCACCGATGCCGGCGTCCATGGCCTGGCCATGCGCGCCCATGCCGATGTCGAAAAGCCGCTGACGCCCTTTCGCCTGATGGAGGCGATCAATGCGAAGCTGCGGCCCCATCCGGTCGCGATCCTCGCCTGTGAGGAAGTCGCGCCGGACTGGCATGCCCGTTTCAGCTGCACCGGCCGCGCCTATATCTACCGCATCGCCAATCGCCGCCCGCCGCTGACCCTGGAATCGGGTCTCGCCTGGCGGGTGATCCAGCCGCTCGACGCCGACGCCATGCATGACGCCGCGCAGATATTGGTGGGGCATCATGACTTCACCACCTTCCGCTCGGTCCATTGCCAGGCGGCCAGTCCGCTGAAGTCGCTGGCGATGCTGAATGTCTCGCGTGAAGGCGATCGCATCGCCATCCGGGCGGAGGCGCGATCCTTCCTCCATCATCAGGTCCGCTCGATGGTCGGCTGTCTCGCGATGGTCGGCATGGGCCGCTGGAGCGCGGACGATCTGCGCGCTGCGCTGGAGGCGCGCGATCGGGCCCGGCTGGCGCTCAACGCGCCGCCCGATGGCCTCTATTTCGTGCGCGCCGATTATAGCAGCGCGGTGGTCACCAGCTGATTCTTGCCGGCGCGCTTGGCCGCCAGCATCGCCTCGTCCGCGCGCGCCACGATGCTGTCCAGTTCGGTGTCATCGTCGGGGATCAGCGTGACCAGCCCAAAGCTGCCGCTGACACCGCCATGTGCGCCGCCCAGTTTCATCAATCCGACGCGCAGCGCCTCGCCCAGGTCCGTGCCTTCCTCGTCGACCAGCAGCACGAACTCGTCGCCGCCCATTCGCGCCACGACATGGCGAGTGGCGACCATATCCTCGATCAGCCGCGCCACCTCGACCAGGCAGCGATCCCCGGCGCTATGCCCGCGACTGTCGTTAAGCTGCTTGAACCCATCAAGGTCCAGATAGATCAGGCTGACGGCGCGATGCGCCTCTGCTGCCTGCCGCAGCAAGGCCCGCGCCCGCACCACGAAGCCACGGCGGTTGAGCAGGCCGGTCAGCGGATCATGGATCGCATCGAAATGGGCCTGCCGCATCTCCGACAGATCCTCGACCACGGCGACATAGAATTCGGGCGCGTCCCGCTCGTCGCGAACCAGCGCCACGGTGAGGTTGATCCAGATCAGCGATGCATCCGCACGAATATAGCGTTTTTCCAGCGTATAGCGCTGCAACTCGCCCCGGTGCAGCCGGCCGAGCAGCGCGACATCGGCATCCAGATCATCGGGATGGGTGATCTGCTGGAAACCCAGCCGCATCAGCATCGCGGCGGGATATCCGGTAATCTCCTCGAAACGGGGATTGGCCGTCAGGAAGGTGCCGTCGAGCGCGACATGGGCAATGCCGACCGGCGCGTGCTGGAAGGTCGCCTGGAACCGGCGCTCTGCATTGGCCAGATTGGCCTGGATCGTCTGCGCCTCCCGGCTCAGCGCGCGCGCGACATGGGTCAGGCGGTCGATCCGGCAGATCGCATCCGGGGTCATCACCGGATCGCGATCAGGAACAATGGACTGGGCGGAGGCGATGGGCACGATGGGCGACTATTCTTTCCTGACTTTGTCGCTTCCTCCTGCGCCCAACAAGGTAAAGACTCTCTTTAGATTACATAATTTACTGGCTTCAGAGTTCGTTTGAGAAAGCCGGTACCAGCCCGCTCCCCCGCCCAACCACCCGACAGGATGACACTGGATCGGGTGGTTGGGCGGGGGAGCGGGCTGGAACCGTACCGAAAAATCGCCCTTTCGCGATTTTTCAAACAGGCTTTCGAATCATCAGAGCCGGGTACGGAACGGGGTGAAGTCGGTGCCCGCGTCATAGACGTCGAGCCCCTCGCGCCGCTTGAGGCCATTGACCACCACATAGGTGACGGGCGTCAGCACCGCTTCCCAGCCGACCTTCATCGCCCAGTTGGTGACCATCACGGTGAGCACCTGCGCCGTGGTCCAGTCGCCATAGAAAGCGAGCGGGTAGAAGAGCAGGCTGTCCACCCCCTGCCCCACCACGGTCGAGCCGATGGTGCGCATCCACAGATGCCGTCCCTGGGTGATGATCTTCATCTTGGCCAGCACGAAGCTGTTGGCCAGTTCCCCCGCCCAGAAGGCGCAAAGCGAGGCAAAGACGATCCGCCAGGTGCTGCCGAACACCGCCTCATAGGCTTTCTGGTCGGGCCAGCCCTCGGCCGGCGGCAAGGCCACCACTACCCAGCTCATCAGCGCCATGAACAGCATCGCGGCAAAGCCCGCCCAGACGCAGCGCCGCGCCCGCGCATAGCCATAGACCTCTGTCAGCACGTCGCCGATCACATAGCCGAGCGGAAAGAAGAGGATGCCCGCGCCAAAGGTCACGCCACCCAGCGACGACAGCTTAGCCGCGCCGATCAGGTTGGACAGCAGCAATATGGCGACGAAGGCCGCCATGAAGAAATCATAATAGCGCAGCGGCCGTGCGCCCAGCACGGTCGCGTCGATTTTCCGGATGCCCGCGTCGCTCATCCTTCGATGAATATCCCGCCGACACACGATTGCAACGGCTGCGAAAGATTGCGCCGCGGCCCAAGCCCCGCTATCGCTCCCGCGCACGGCCCCGTAGCTCAGTTGGATAGAGCATCCGCCTTCTAAGCGGATGGTCGCAGGTTCGAATCCTGCCGGGGTCGCCAACGAAAAGATAACTCGGGGTCGCCAATCAGGCGCGACTTGCCACCTTGGCGAGGCGCAGCGGCGGGGTCGCGACGCTCAGATCCACGCCCGATTCAACCGACATGCGATCGCGCCCCTTGCGCTTGGCGTCATAGAGCGCGCGGTCCGCCCGATCGAAAAGATGCGGCAACTCCTCCGTGCCCGTGATGCTGGTCGCCGCGCCGATGCTGGTCGAGACCGGCAACGTCAACCCGCCGCTCTGCGCAAAACGATGGCAGATGCGGCGACCGAGCGCCGGTAGATTTTCGGGCGAAAGACCAAAGAGCAGAACGGCGAACTCGTCGCCGCCCAGCCGCGCCACCAGTGCATCGGCAGGCACGCAATCCGTCAATATCCCGGCCAGTCCCGACAGCAGCCGGTCGCCGGTGGCGTGGCCGAAGCCGTCATTGACCGCCTTGAAATGATCGACGTCGCACAGCAGCAGCGCCACCGGCTGGCCGGCCCGCCGCGCCAGCGCCATCCCGGCTGCCGCCTTCGCCTCGAACGCGCGGCGATTATAGGCCCCGGTCAGCGAATCCCGCTCGGCCAGCGCGGTGATCTGCCGTTCGCGCCGGTGACGCACCGCCGCCAGCATCAGCAGCGCCAGCGACACCTCGACCAATATGCCCTCATAGAGCGAGGCCTTGATCAGCAGCCCCTTGAAGCCCACCAGGCTGACGAACAGGCCCGGCATGAAGATCAGCCCCGACTTGACGAGGTAGAATATGCCATGGCCAAGGAAGATGTGCCCCAGCCGCACCGCATCGCGCACTTCGCTGGTACGACGGAGCGAAAGCAGGAGAGATGCGGCCTTGAGCGACAGGATCGCGACCAGCGCCGAATTGACGAGGCCGAACAGGGCAGTGCGATCACTTGCCGGATCGGTGCCCAGCAGCGCCACCCAGACCAGCAGCACGCCCAGCCAGATGCCGGGCAGGCGTCGCCCGGCAAAGGCGGCTGCCCCCCTGGCGAACAGCAGATGCGCCACCACCAGCAGGCCATTGGCCAACCAGACATAGAGAAGGAAGCTGTCCACCGTGCGCAGCACCGACATGCCGCTGCCCACCACGATGGTCGCGAATCCCGCGCTCCACCAGGCGAGCGAGCGCACCTTTGCCAGACGCCATTCGGCAGCCAGCACCAGCGCCGCAACGAGGGCGATGGCCTGGGTCATGAGCAGCATGGTGACGGCGTCGATCGGCATGGACAGATTCATCGGGGAAAGGAGCGCGTTATCTATCCGAATATGCTGAACAAAAGGTTCCCGCCCGGCTCAGCTCGTCGCACGCATCAGCAGGTCGTCGGTGACCGTCATGGTGAAGATCGGGTCGGCATCCGCCGGCACTTCGGCGATCGCGTCGACAAAGGCGGCGCGGGTTGCCGGATCGTCATAGACCATCTTCGCGTCGAACGCCGCGCGCCAGGTCGCCTCGTCCGGCCATTCGGCATAGCCCACGAACCGCCCGTCCGCATCGCGGTGCAGGCGCGATCCATAGCTGCCATATTTTTCGCGGATCAGGTCGGTACCGCGGCGCCAGGCTGCGCGGAACTGCTCTTCCTTGCCGGGGTGGACGCGCCACCAATAGACCGCAACGAACATGGCCACCTCCTCGTGCGGAGACAATGGCCGGGCAGCGGCAGGAGTTCCGGCGGGCAGGCCGATCACCCGCCCGCCGGCAATGTCGCTTAGAGGATCGACTGGCCGGTCTTGGCCCAATCCGACATGAAGCCGGCAATGCCCTTGTCGGTCAGCACATGGTTGAACAGGGCCTTGATGACGGCCGGCGGCGCGGTCATCACGTCGGCGCCGATCTTGGCGCTGTCGAGCACGTGGATCGGGTGACGGACCGACGCGACCAGGATTTCGGTGTCGAACGCGTAATTGTCGTAGATCAGGCGGATGTCTTCGATCAGCTGCATGCCGTCGAAGCCATTATCGTCATGACGGCCGACGAAGGGCGAGATGAAGCTGGCGCCGGCCTTGGCCGCGAGCAGTGCCTGGTTGGCCGAGAAGCAGAGGGTGACGTTCACCATCACGCCATCGTCGGTCAGCGCCTTGCAGGTCTTGAGGCCGTCGATGGTCAGCGGCACCTTGATGCAGACATTGGGCGCGATCTTCCGCAGGACGGCGGCTTCCTTCATCATCGTCTCATGGTCGAGCGCGACGACTTCGGCCGATACCGGGCCGTCGACGACGCCGCAGATTTCCTCGATCACTTCCAGGAACTTGCGGCCCGACTTGTGGATCAGCGACGGGTTGGTGGTGACGCCGTCCAGCAGGCCGGTGGCGGCCAGGTCACGGATTTCGGCAATGTCGGCGGTGTCGACGAAGAATTTCATGGGATGCTCCGGGGCAGGATTCGCGAATCGGCTCCCTTTAGCGGCTGGCCGATGGATTGGCCATCGGGGCGAACGGCGATTGCCTTGGCCCCCGCCGCCTTCTACCTCTTCCGCGACAGGGGAGCGGCGATGAAGTTTGCGATGCGCGCATATATTTGCCTGACCGCCCTCGCCATGCTCGTCCTGCCCTTTCCTGCCCGCGCTGCGGATCAGGAGGCGCAGACCTGGATCAGCGCTGGCGGCGTCGCGCAGATTGACGACAATGATCGCATCGGCATCGAAACAAGCTATCGCCTGCGGCCGGCCGACGACCAGTTGCTGCAACGGATCACCCTGGACCATCGGATTGCCGACGGCGTGCAGCTGGGCGGCGGCTTCGCCTTCGTCACCAGCCGAAGGCAGAAGGAAATGCGCTTCCACCAGCAACTGATCATCGACTTGGGCGTGCTGCAGAGCCGCACCCGGCTGGAACAGCGCTATATCGACAGCGCCGCGCAGCCGGCCTGGCGCCTGCGCGAACGTATCCAGCTCGACATCCCGCTGGAAAAGCAGCGCAAATGGTTCCTCCTGACCTCCGCCGAATTTTTCTTCGAACTGCACAAGCCAAGCGCGGTCCAGGACAGCGAACTTGTCGCCACGCGGCAACTGATCGGTCTGCGTCATGTGCTGACGCCGCGACTCGGCATGCAGCTCAGCTATATGCGCCAGCATAGTTTTCCCGACGACCGCCCCGATGAGGTCGTTCATGTCCCCTGGCTGGCGATCGCCTGGCGGCTCTGACGATTTGCCAGAACGGCAAGAGCGGTTAAGGACGCTCCATGGCCCGCGCCCGTGTCCTCCTGCTCAATGCCGCCCTCGGCCCGCTCGACTATCGCATCCCCCATGGCATGACGGCCAGGCCGGGCAGCATCGTGGTCGCCCCGCTGGGCCCGCGCCAGCTCGTCGGTGTGGTCTGGGACGAGGAATCCTTCCCGGATGTCGAGACGGTCGGCGACAACCGTCTGCGCAACCTGCTGGAAGTGCTTGACGCGCCGCCGCTGCCCGAAACGCTGCGCCGGCTGATCGAATGGACCGCCGACTATTATCTCGCCCCGCCGGCCGCCGTGCTGCGCATGGCGCTGGCGTCGATGTCGGCGCTGGAGGGAACGCGCACCGTCATCGAATATCGTGCCACCGGCCAGCTTCCCGATCGCATGACCGAACAGCGAACCCAGGCGATGGAGCGGATCGGCGACCGGCAGGGGCTGGTGCGCGAACTGGCGATGATCGGCGGGGTCAGCGATACGGTGATCCGCGGCCTGGTGAAGGCCGGCGCGTTCGAGCCGATCGAGGTCAGCGTCGACACCCCCTTCCCCGAGCCCGACCCGGCCCACGCGCCGCCGGCCCTGTCCGATCAGCAGATGGCGGCCGCGACCGACATGGCGGACGCAGTGCGTGCCCATGAATTCGCCCCCTTCCTGCTCGACGGCGTCACCGGATCGGGCAAGACCGAGGTCTATTTCGAGGCGATCGCCGCAGCCATCCGCGCCGGCAAGCAAACCTTGGTGCTGCTGCCCGAAATCGCCCTGACCGAACCCTTTCTGGAGCGGTTCGAGAAACGCTTCGGCACGGTCCCGGTCAACTGGCATAGTGGCCTGCGCCAGAGCGAGCGCCGGCGCGCCTGGCGCGCGATCGCGGCGGGCGAGGCCCGCGTCGTCGTCGGTGCCCGATCCGCCCTGTTCCTGCCCTACCCCAATCTGGGTCTGATCGTCGTCGACGAAGCGCATGAGGCGAGCTTCAAGCAGGAGGAAGGCGTCCATTATCACGCCCGCGACGTCGCCGTGATACGGGGCCTCATCGAACATTTTCCGGTCGTTCTGGCCTCCGCCACGCCGGCAATCGAGACACGGCATCAGGTCGATCTCGGCCGCTATCGCGAGATCAAGCTGCCGGCCCGTTTCGGCGGCGCACAGATGCCCGATATCGAGGGCATCAACCTACTGACCGATCCGCCCGAGCGCGGTCGCTGGATCGCCCCGCCGCTGGTGGTGGCGATGGAGGAAGTGCTGGCCAAGGGCGAGCAGAGCCTGCTCTTCCTCAACCGGCGCGGATATGCGCCGCTGACGCTGTGCCGCCATTGCGGCTATCGCTTCCAATGCCCCAACTGCACCAGCTGGATGGTTGAGCATCGGCTGACCAAGCGGCTCGCCTGCCATCATTGCGGCCATGTCATCCCGGCGCCGCGCTTCTGCCCCGAATGCAAGGAAGAGGACAGCCTGGTCGCCTGCGGCCCCGGCGTCGAGCGCATCGCCGACGAGGTGAAGGCGCTGTGGCCACAGGCGCGGGTCGCCATCGCCACGTCCGACACCCTGCATTCGCCCGCCCGCGCTGCCGATTTCGTCAAGTCGGTGGAGGCCGGCGACATCGACATCATCGTCGGCACCCAGCTCATCACCAAGGGCTATCATTTCCCGAACCTGACCCTGGTCGGCGTGATCGATGCGGACCTGGGGCTGGAGGGCGGCGACCTGCGCGCGTCCGAACGCACCTTCCAGCAGATCATGCAGGTCGCCGGGCGCGCCGGGCGTGGCGAAAAACCGGGCCATGTCTTCATCCAGACCCGCATGCCCGATGCGGAGGTGATCCAGGCGCTGATCGCCGGCGACAGCGAGCGCTTCTATCTGATCGAGACCGAAAATCGCCGCCGCGCTAATGCCCCGCCCTTCGGCCGTTTCGCCGCGATCATCATTTCCAGCGAGGACAGCGACGAAGCCGCACAGACCGCGCGGCTGATCGGCAAGTCGGCGCCGCAGGTGGAGGGCATGCGCGTCTATGGCCCCGCCCCAGCCCCCCTTTCGGTGCTGCGCGGCCGGCATCGCCATCGCCTGCTGATCCACGCCACGCGCCAGGTCGACATCCAGTTGGTGATCCGCGAATGGCTGGGCAATCTGGTGTGGAAATCCACCACCCGCGTCGCGGTGGACGTCGATCCCTACAGCTTCATGTGATGGCCGCGCCGATCGAGAGCCCCTGCCGCAATCTCTGTTCGCTCGATGCCGAGCGCAAGGGCTGCACCGGCTGCGGCCGCACCCTCGACGAAATCGTCCATTGGCGCAGCATGACCGATGCCCAGCGCACCGCCGTCATGGCGCGGGTGAAGGATTTCGAGCCGATCCGTCGTTAAAGCGGCATCGCATCGCCCGGTGCGACGATGATGACCACGCGGCGGTTTTCCTGACGGCCGACCTCGCTGCCATTGCTCGCGACCGGCGCCCGCAACCCCATGCCCACCGGATGCAGAGCCGCCGGGGCCATGCCGCCCGCCGCCAGCGCGTCGGCGACGGCCTGCGCCCGCTTCTGCGACAATTGCTCATTATAGGCGGCCGTGCCGGTATTGTCGGTATGCCCCTCCACCTTGGCGCCGTGCACCTCGACCGCCACCAGCGCGCTGGCGATACGGCTGATCACGTCGCGCTGCGCCGGGATCAGCACGCTCTGGTCGGTCGAGAACAACAGCCGGTCGGCCATGCCGAACTCCCAGTTGCTGCCGACCGGCTGAAAGCCATTGGCACGCAGCACCGTCTTCTGCGCTTCGGTGAAGCCATCACTCGGCTGCACCGTCTGACAGGCCGCCAGCAAAGTCAGCGCCAGGAGGGAAAGAAGCTTTCGCATATTGTTCCTCATCATCAATTCCGGCCGTCGCTCCGCGCCTTGGCCGCATACATGGCCGCGTCGGCATGGCGCAGCAGTGCGCGCGGATCGACACTGTCCTGTGGATAGAGAGCGCTGCCGATGCTCAGCGAGGATCGGATGCTGACGCCGCTCGGCAACATGATCGGCTGGGTCATGCTGGTCCCGATCTGCGCCGACATCTGATCGGCTTCGGCTCGGGTCGCCCCGGCGGCCAGGATCAGCGCAAATTCGTCGCCACCCAGACGGAAGGCCATGTCGCCCGGCCGCAAAGCCATGCGCAGCCGCGCCGCGATGACGATCAGCATGACGTCGCCGGCATCATGGCCATGGCTGTCATTGACCTGCTTGAACCGGTTCACATCGACATAAATGACCGCGAAGGACGTATCGCCTTCATCGGCCTGCGCCATGGTCGCCGCCAGCTCTCGCTCGAACATCGCACGATTGCCTAGGCCGGTCAGCGGATCGCGCGTCGCCTGGCGCTCCAGGATACGATTCTCGTTCAAAATGCCGGTGTGCCATTCGTCCAGTTCATCCAGCAGCGCATTGAAATCGCGCGCGAACTGATCGACCTCATGAATGCCGGCGACCGGCACGCGCCGATCGAACTGGCGGTCAGTGCGAACTGCATGGGCGACTTGTGCAATATGGGCCAGCGGTCCCGTCACGTCGCGCTGCAACCGCCGCGCCAGCAACTGGGTCGCGACGATGGTCAGACCAAGGCAGGCGAGCGCAGTGGCGACCCCGGACAGGATATAGCGCCCCAGCCCGCCGGCATCGCCGAACACCTGCACTTCGGCCACGACGACCGGCCCATGATGGACCGGCACCCGCACCGGGCTGGGCCAGAACAGCGCGTCCACGATCCGGGACAGGTTGCCGGCCATGCCGCGATCGGGCCGGTTCCAGGCCGCGATCAGCCGTCCATCACGATCATGCAGCTCGACCGATCGCACGCTTTCGGATGCCGCCACCGTGGCGATCCCGCGCCGCGCCGCATCGACATCATCGAACACCAGAGCCGGCTCGACCGTATAGGCGACGGTCTGCGCGATCAGCGTCAGGTTGCGCGCGGCATAGCCGCGAATGACGGTGACACCTGTCACCGTCAGCGTCAGGCCCGCCATCAACACGGCGAACAAAATCAGGCGCAGATGCGCTCGCGCCAGCAACTGACGCAAGGTCGGCATTGCGGTCGGGCTTGGCTCGGCCATGGTCAATAGCCCCCCTTAGCCACGCGCAGCACGCGCGGATCGATCCGCACCGTGGATCGGGACACCGCATCGATGTTGAGCTGGAAGGACAGGGTCTGCGGCGCGAACAACAGGCAGAACATCGCCCCACCCGCACAGTCGCGATCATCCTCCGCGATGGTCACCACCGGATTGCCGCGCACTGCCGCGATCAGCCGCTGGCGCACCACCGCGTCCAGGCTTCCGAGATAAAGCGCATCGCACCGCGCGGCCGGCGCGGCCTCGTCGGCGGCCAGCGCCACCGTGGCGATCCGCGCCCCGTTCGTCAGGCTGATCTCATCCAACTGGTCGCCATGGGCGACGACACCGGCCATGCACATGCGCACGACCGGCCGCGCGGTTGGCCAGCGGGTAAATTCCAGGATGGATCCGACCATGCGCGCCACGCCGGCGGCCATCCGGTCGGGACCGGGACCGATCGGCATCGCCACCGGCCGCGCCAGCGGCAAGGCCACTGTCATGGTCGGTGTCATCAGCAACAGCCAGAACAACAGACTACGCAAGCCCACCCGCCCCCATCGAAGAAGGCGCGAGCCTATAGTTAATCAAAAGTTAAATTACGAGAATATTGTGACGCAAGCGGATCGAGAAAGGATCATTCACCTGTCGCCTTCGCTGTCATCTTCGCGCGGCGCTCCGCTTCTAGCAGGCTCCGCTTGCGGTCGACTCCATAGGCATAGCCGCCCAGGCTTCCGTCGCTGCGCAGCACACGATGACACGGCACCAATATTGCCAGGCCATTGTCGCCGCAGGCGGTCCCCGCCGCGCGCACCGCGCCCGGCCGGCCGATCGCCGCGGCGATCTCGCCATAGCTGCGCGTCTCGCCCGCCGGGATCGCCCGCAAGGCGGCCCAGACCGCCTGCTGAAAGGCGGTGCCGCCGACATCGGTTGGCAGGTCGGCCCCCGCCCCCGGATCATCCACCAGTGCAGCCACGGCACGCGCCCAGCGATCCAGCGCTGCGTCCGAGGGCAACAGAGTCGCGTTGAGATATCGGCGGCGCAGGTCCGCCTCCCCTTCATCGAAGGCGATGCGGCACAGGCCGCGCTCGGTCGCCGCGACCAGCAGCACGCCCAGACTCGTCCCGATCACGACATGGCGGATATCGACGCCGCGCCCGCCCTCGCGCCAGGCGCTGGGCGTCATGCCCAGATGCCGTTCGGCATCGGCATAGGCGCGGCTCGGCGCGTTATAGCCCGCCTCATAGATCGCATCGGTCACGCGGCCGGGCGTCGCCAGCGCCGCCTTCAGCCGTTCAGCGCGCAGATCGCGGGCATAGGCGGCCGGGGTCAGGCCGGTGATCCGCTTGAACAAGCGATGGAAATGATGCGGCGCATAGCCGACATGGTCGGCCATCTCCTCCAGCCGGGGCGGCGTTTCGGCCGCGCGGATCAGGCGGATCGCCGCTTCCACCGCCTGCTGGTCGCGCCCCACCTCATCCGGCCGGCAGCGCAGGCAGGCGCGGAAGCCCGCCGCACGGGCCGCCGCACCATCAGGCAGGAAGATCATATTCTCCCGCTTCGGGTGCCGGGCTGGGCAGCTGGGCTTGCAATAGATGCCGGTGGTCAGCACCGCCCCGACGAAGCAGCCATCCTGCCGGCGATCGCGCGCCAGAAAGGCGGTCCAGCAGTCTGCGGCGTCGGGCATGGCGGCCGGGACGGGTTCGGGGCGTGTCATCTGGTTCATGGATATGGGGTAATCCAGACGGCTTGGCGAGGCTTCCCGTCGCTTGCGGTCAAAAGCACACGGCCCGTCGCATCCGCTTTTTCCCGATTGCCTAAAGCGGGCCTTCGCATATGTATGCGCCTCCTATGGTCGCCCTTTTCCGTCGCCTTCGCCCGATCGCCGCGCTTGTCGCGTCCCTCGTCCTGCTCAGCCCCGCACGGGCCGAACAGCAGGATATCACCGCCGCCGCGCGCAGCGTGGTGCGCGTCGCCCTGGTCGCGACCAATGGCGCGGACGCCTATTTCGTGGGCCATGGCAGCGGCATCGCGATCGCCCCGGACAAGGTGCTGACCAACGCCCATGTCGTCGAACTGGCGCGCGAGGAGAAGGACCTCGTCATCGGCGTGATCCCGTCGGAGGGCAAGAAAAGCTATGGCGGACGGATCATCGCCTATTCGCCGGGCAATGACCTGGCCCTGATCCAGCTGGAGGAAGGCAGCCTGCCGGTCGCCACCTTCTATGCCGGGGCGGTCGATGACGGCCAGCATGTCACCGCCATCGGCTATCCCGGCACCGTCGATCGCGCCCAGGGCCTCAGCCTCAAGCAACTGGTCGAACCGCTCGGCACGGTGAAGACCAGCGGCAGCATCTCCTCCGGCCGTTCCAGCCAGAGCTTCGACACCATCCTGCACACCGCCCCGCTTGCCGCGGGCAACAGCGGCGGCCCGCTGGTCGATGATTGCGGCCGGGTGCTGGGCGTCAACAGCTTCGGCTCGATCTCGGACGGCAATGATGCCGAATTCGGCTTTGCCGTATCCTGGCGCGAAGTCGCCTCCTTCCTGCGCCAGGCCGGCGTGTCCTCGCTCCACACCGTCGTCGCCTGCCGCACCATGGCCGAAGCCGACGCGGCCGAAGCCTCGATCACCCAGCGCGAATCGCAGCTGACCGAACAGAATGACCGCGCCGCCGCCGACAAGCGCGAGCAGGCGCTGCAGCAGGCCCGCGACACCGCCGAGCGCGACGTCATTTCCGGCCGCGAAAATGCGATGGCGGGCGCCGCCGTGCTGCTGGCCCTTGCCGTGCTGGGCCTGGGCGCTGGCGGCCTCTTCTACAGCCAGGGCCGCGAAAAGCGTGCCACCTGGTTCATCGCCGGTGGCGGCATCCTGCTGATGGGCGCGCTTGGCCTGTTCGTCTTCAAGCCCAGCTTTGCCAGCATCGATGAGCGGATGAAGCTGCCCGAGGACCAGAGCGTGGTCAGCAACAAGGCCTTTGCCTGGGCCGGCGACAATATCTGCCGGATCGACCTCAACCGCAGCCGGCTGACCGTGTCGCAGCCCAATGATGTCGGCCTGAACTGGGCCGAGGGCGGCTGCGTCAACGGCGACACCCAATATCAGGCGACCGGCACGACCTGGCAGCGCGCCCATGTGCCCGACGAGGGCAATTATGTCAGCCGCAGCGAATTCGACCCGGCCACCGGCCTGTTGCGGGTGCAGCGCTGGCTGCCCGATGGCGACACGATGGACAAGGCCCGCGCCCTGCTGAAGGATGGCCCGATCAAGGGATGCAGCAGCGATTCCACGATGTTGACCCGGATCGCGACGCTCCAGTCGGACCTCGCCGCGCTGCTGCCGCCCCAGCCGAACGAGCGGCTGGTCTATCATTGCCAAAAAGGACGGCTTGCCCCCGCAGACCCCGCTCCCTAGCCTGTCCGTTTTACCGAAAAACTCAGTCAAATTGGCTTGATTTCGTCGATGCGATGGAATCGTGTCACATGACTTGCATAGTCATATTGGCACTGCTAACCGGCCCGACAACAGGGGACGGTTATTACTGCTCCCCCTCTTTTTGCATGACCGGCAAATCAAGTTGGAGGACGGTAAGCGCGTGGAGACTACCGGCGGTATTCAGGCCAGCCTCAGCGGCCGCTATGCGGTGGCGCTGTTCGATCTGGCCCGCGACGGCAAGACGCTCGACACCGTCGCAGCGAGCCTCGCGGCAATCAAGGCGGCGATCGCAGAATCGTCTGATTTCAAGGGCCTGATCAACAGTCCCGTTCTCAGCCGCGACGCAGCGGGTAAGACGATCGCGGCGGTTGCATCCGCCATGTCGATCGATCCGCTGACGACGAATTTCCTGGGCGTGCTCGCCCAGAACCGTCGCCTCTCGCAGCTTCCCGCGGTCATCCGCGCCTATGAGACGCTGCTGTCGAATCACAAGGGCGAGGCCCGCGCCGAAGTGACGAGCGCGCATCCGCTCACCAAGACTCAACTGACCGCGCTGGCCAAGGGCCTCAAGGCGCGCGTCGGCCGCGACGTTGCCGTCGAGGCCAAGGTCGATCCCGCGATCCTGGGTGGGCTGGTCGTCAAGATCGGCAGCCAGATGATCGATTCCTCCATCCGCACCCGTTTGAATAGTCTCGCCCTGGCGATGAAAGGCTGAACATGGATATCAACGCCGCAGAAATTTCGAAGGTCATCAAGGACCAGATCGCCAATTTCGGCACCGAAGCGCAGGTCAGCGAAGTCGGTTCCGTTCTGACCGTGGGTGACGGCATCGCCCGCGTCCATGGCCTCGACAACGTCCAGGCGGGCGAAATGGTCGAGTTCGCCAATGGCGTTCAGGGCATGGCACTCAACCTCGAAGCCGACAATGTCGGCATCGTGATCTTCGGCTCGGACGCCGAAATCAAGGAAGGCGACACCGTCAAGCGCACCGGCACCATCGTCGACGTTCCCGTCGGCAAGGGCCTGCTGGGCCGCGTCGTCGACGGCCTCGGCAATCCGATCGATGGCAAGGGCCCGATCGAATATACCGAGCGCAAGCGCGTCGAAGTCAAGGCACCGGGCATCATCCCCCGCAAGTCGGTGCACGAACCCGTGCAGACCGGCCTGAAGGCGATCGACGCCCTCGTCCCCGTCGGCCGTGGCCAGCGCGAACTGATCATCGGCGACCGCCAGACCGGCAAGACCGCCGTCGCGATCGACACCTTCATCAACCAGAAGGGCATCAACGCGGGCGACGACGAGAGCAAGAAGCTCTACTGCATCTACGTCGCCGTCGGCCAGAAGCGCTCGACCGTCGCGCAGATCGTCAAGCAGCTCGAAGAAAATGGCGCGATGGAATATTCGATCGTCGTCGCCGCGACCGCTTCGGAACCCGCTCCGCTCCAGTATCTGGCGCCCTATACCGGCGTCACCATGGGCGAATTTTTCCGCGACAACGGCATGCACGCCGTGATCGTGTATGACGACCTTTCCAAGCAGGCCGTCGCCTATCGCCAGATGTCGCTGCTGCTGCGTCGTCCTCCGGGCCGCGAAGCCTATCCGGGCGACGTTTTCTATCTCCACAGCCGCCTGCTGGAACGCGCTGCGAAGATGAACGACGCCAATGGCAATGGTTCGCTGACCGCGCTGCCGATCATCGAGACCCAGGCAGGCGACGTGTCGGCCTATATTCCGACCAACGTGATCTCGATCACCGACGGCCAGATCTTCCTCGAAACCAACCTCTTCTACCAGGGCATCCGTCCGGCCATCAACGTCGGCCTGTCGGTGTCGCGCGTCGGCTCGGCCGCGCAGACCAAGGCGATGAAGAAGGTTTCGGGCTCGATCAAGCTGGAGCTGGCCCAGTATCGCGAAATGGCGGCCTTCGCCCAGTTCGGTTCGGACCTCGATGCCTCGACCCAGAAGCTGCTGAACCGCGGCGCGCGCCTGACCGAGCTGCTGAAGCAGGGCCAGTTCTCGCCGCTGCCGTTCGAAGAGCAGACCGCGTCGATCTTCGCCGGCACCAACGGCTATCTGGACGGCATCCCGGTCAAGGACGTGACCCGTTATGAAGAGCTGATGCTCGCCTATCTGCGTCACGACCACCCCGAAGTGCTGACCGCGATCCGCGACAGCAAGGATCTGGGCGACGACGCCAAGGGCAAGCTAAAGGCTGCGCTGGACTCGTTCGGCAAGACCTTCGCTTAAGACGCTGTGCTGACCGCCCATTCCCTTCTTGCCTGGACCGTGATGTCGATCGGTCTGGTGCTGCTGCCGGGGCCGGACACCATGTTGGTGGCCGGCCACGCGGCGCGCCGCGGGTTCAAGGCGGGAATGGCGGCGATCGGCGGCATCCAGCTCGGCGGCCTGTTCTACATGCTGTTGTGCGGCTTCGGCTTCCTCAGCGTGCTGAATGCGGTGCCGGGGCTGTTCTTGGGCGTTAAGATCGCCGGTGCCCTCTATCTGGCCTGGATGGGCTTTGGCCTGCTGCGCGGTGCGATCAAGCCGACGCCGGCAAGCGAAACGCCCAAGGTCCGGATCGGCGGATCGCCCTTCGCCCAGGGCCTGGTCAGCACCGTGCTGAACCCCAAGGTCGCGATCTTCTTCCTCGCCGCGCTGCCGCAGTTCGTGGGCACCGGCCCGGATGCGCCGTGGCAGGGCATGCTGCTGATCGCGATCGTCTATGGGCTCGGTTTCCTGTGGTGCGCCCTGCTCGCGCTGCTCGCCACCAAGGCGGGTCGCAAAGTGGGGCAGAGCAGCGCGATGCGCTGGTTCGAAGGCGCCATGGGCGTCGGTTTCTTTGGTCTCGCGGGCCGTCTGGCCCTTGCTCGGAATATTTGAACTATGGCTAGCCTCAAGGAACTGAAGCTGCGCATCGGGTCGGTGAAGTCGACCCAGAAGATCACCAAGGCGAAGCAGATGGTCGCCGCGGCCAAGCTGCGCAAGGCGCAGGCCGCTGCCGAAGCTGCCCGCCCCTATAGCGAGCGACTGGAAGCGGTCGTCGCGAGCCTGGCGACCAAGATCGCCGGTGGCTCGGGCGAAGGCGCTTCGCCGCTGCTCGCCGGCACCGGCAAGGACGAAGTCCATCTGCTGGTCGTCGCCAATAGCGATCGCGGCCTTGCCGGCGCGTTCAACGCCAATATCGTGAAGGCCGCGCTGGCCAAGGCCCGCGCGCTGGAGCTGGATGGCAAGAAGGTGCTGTTCTACCTGATCGGCCGCAAGGGCCGTCCGGTGATCAACCGCACCTATCCGGGCAAGATCGTCGCCAATTACGACACCACCGGTGCCAAGGAGCCGGGCTTTGCCCAGGCCCAGGCGGTGGCGCAGGAACTCAGCCAGATGTTCCTCGACGGCAAGTTCGACGTCGCCCATCTCTTCTATTCGCGCTTCAAGTCGGCGCTCGCGCAGATCCCGACCGAACAGCAGATCATCCCGGTGAAGATTCCCGCCGACGCCGACCGCAACGCGATCGCCGCCACGGTGGAATATGAGCCGAGCGAGGAAGCGATCCTCGACGACCTGCTGCCGCGCAACGTCACGGTGCAGCTCTTCAAGGCACTGCTGGAAAACAACGCGTCCGAACAGGGTGCGTCGATGACCGCGATGGACAATGCGACCCGCAATGCCGGCGACCTCATCAACAAGCTGACGATCCAGTATAACCGCAGCCGCCAGGCCGCGATCACCACCGAACTCGTCGAAATCATCTCGGGCGCCGAAGCCCTCTAAGGACAAGCAGGCAAGGACATAGTCATGGCAACCACCAACAATGTAGGCCGCATCTCGCAGGTCATCGGCGCCGTCGTCGACGTGACCTTCCCCGATGCGCTTCCGGCGATCCTTTCGGCGCTGGAAACCAGCAACAACGGCCAGCGCCTGGTGCTGGAAGTCGCCCAGCATCTGGGTGAGAACACCGTCCGCACCATCGCGATGGACTCGACCGACGGTCTGACCCGCGGCCAGGAAGTCACCGACACCGGCGCGCAGATCTCGGTTCCGGTCGGCCCGGCAACGCTCGGCCGCATCCTGAACGTCGTGGGTGAGCCGATCGACGAGCGCGGCCCGGTCGCCACCGAACTGCGTTCGCCGATCCATGCCAAGGCACCCGAGTTCGTCGACCAGTCGACCGACGCCTCGATCCTGGTCACCGGCATCAAGGTCATCGACCTTCTGGCCCCCTATGCCAAGGGCGGCAAGATCGGCCTGTTCGGCGGCGCCGGCGTGGGCAAGACCGTTCTCATCCAGGAACTGATCAACAACATCGCCAAGGGCCATGGCGGCACCTCGGTCTTCGCGGGCGTGGGCGAACGCACCCGTGAAGGTAACGATCTGTACCATGAATTCCTCGACGCCAACGTCATCGCCAAGGATGCCGACGGCAACGCGATCAGCGAAGGTTCGAAGGTGGCCCTGGTTTATGGCCAGATGAACGAACCGCCGGGCGCCCGTGCCCGCGTCGCCCTGTCGGGCCTGACGATTGCCGAATATTTCCGCGACGTCGAGAACCAGGACGTGCTGTTCTTCGTCGACAACATCTTCCGCTTCACCCAGGCGGGCGCGGAAGTGTCGGCTCTGCTCGGCCGTATTCCTTCGGCCGTGGGCTACCAGCCGACCCTGGCGACCGACATGGGTCAGCTGCAGGAACGCATCACCTCGACCAACAAGGGCTCGATCACCTCGGTGCAGGCCGTCTACGTCCCCGCGGACGACTTGACCGACCCGGCGCCGGCGACCTCGTTCGCGCATCTTGACGCCACCACCGTTCTCAACCGCGCCATTTCGGAACTGGGCATCTATCCGGCGGTCGATCCGCTGGACTCGACCAGCCGCGTTCTGGAACCCCGCGTCGTCGGCCAGGAACATTACGACACCGCCCGTGCCGTCCAGTCGATCCTGCAGAAGTACAAGTCGCTGCAGGACATCATCGCGATCCTGGGCATGGACGAGCTGTCGGAAGAGGACAAGATCACCGTTGCCCGCGCGCGCAAGATCCAGAAGTTCCTGTCGCAGCCGTTCCACGTCGCCGAAGTCTTCACCGGCATCTCGGGCAAGTTCGTCCAGATCGAAGACACAGTGAAGTCGTTCAAGGCCGTGGTCGATGGTGAATATGACCATCTGCCCGAGAACGCCTTCTACATGGTCGGCGGCATCGACGAAGCCATCGAAAAGGCGAAGAAGCTGGCTGCCGAAGCAGCCTAAGCTCTAACCCCATATACCCCTCCCCGGTTCGGGGAGGGGGCATAGGACATAAAAATGGCACTGCATTTCGAACTCGTGACCCCTGAAAAGCTCGTCCGCTCGGAAGAGGTCTATCAGGTCGTCGTTCCCGGCACCGATGGCGACTTCGGCGTGCTGGAGGGCCACGCGCCCTTCATGTCGACCGTGCGCGACGGCGGGATCCAGATCTTCGCATCGGCTGGCGCCGCACCGGAAATCATCCCGGTCGAGGGCGGCTTTGCCGAGGTCAATGAAAAGGGCCTGACGGTTCTCGCCGAAAAGGCGGGCTAATCGCCCTGATGTGGGGGAAGTTGGAAGAGCTCTTCTCTTTCCAACCTGCCGCATTCATGCCAGACGAACGGACCAAGGGGCGCGCTTCGCGCCCCTTTTTCTTGTGAGTGCCGTGCGCCGATGACCGCCCTCGCCTTTACCGCCCCCGCCCAGAATGAACCCGCCTTCACTTCGCCGCCGGTAAACGGATCGCCGTCTTGGCTGGCACGCCAACTGCCCTCGGGCTGGCTGATTGCTGCGCTGTTGTTATGGCTCGGGCTGGACCAGCTGCTGCTTTGGCGGTTTCTCGATATCATGCCCGTCTGGGCCTATCCGCTCGGGATGTTGCTGATCGGCGGACTGTGCGTCGCGAATGTGCGCGCCATGCCCGATCACCGAGGGCCAACAGTCGCGACCCTGATTGCCTGCATGGCGGTCGCTCTGATCCTGCTGATGCTCGGCGGCGAAGGGCGCTTTTTTTACGCCAATATCGACTGGCAGGTCCGTCTGGCGGCTTTGAACGATATGCGCATCAACCCCTGGCCCTTCGTCTACACGGCGCGGGCGGAGCCGGATGTGTTGCGCTTCCCGATCGGCATGTTCCTTGTACCGGCGCTGGCGGGCAAAGCCTGGGGCGCAGGTGCCAGCGATATCGCACTGCTGCTCCAGAATGCGGTAATGCTGGCCATGCTGCTGGCGATGGGATCGACGCTGTTCAACAAGCGTCGCGAACGGACGGTGGCATTGACGATACTGGTCGGCTTCAGCGGGCTGGATGCCCTGGGGCGCATCCTGTTCCGCGGCGGACTATCCGACCATATGGAGAATTGGGCCTACCTCCAATATAGCTCGACCATCACTCTGGCCTTCTGGGTGCCGCAACATGCGATGTCAGGCTGGATCGGCGCGACAGGCTATCTGCTATGGCGCGACGGCAAGGCGAGCCTGGCGCAATTTCTGACCCTGTTGCCGCTAACGGCCTTATGGTCGCCCCTGGGGCTGATGGGTGCGATGCCCTTTGCCGCACTGGCGGGTATGCGGGCATTGATCGCGCGGGATATCCGGCCGCGCGACATTGGCCTGCCTGCCCTTGCCCTGTTACTGGCAACGCCGGGTCTCCTTTATCTTGGGGCAGCAAATGATGATGTGGGCGCCCGGCTCAACGCATTGCCCCCGCTGCAATGGGGGCTGTTCGAACTGCTGGAGGTACTGGTCTATGCGATTCCCGTCGCATTGATCGCCCACGCCCGGCGGTTCGGGATGGATACGCTTGTCCTGCTGACATTGTGGCTGCTGGCCATTCCGTTCGTGCAGATCGGCTCCTCGACAGATTTCATGATGCGGGGATCGGTCACGGCGCTGACCATATTGGCGGTCATGCTCGTCGACCTGCTTCTGGTGCCGTCCCGCGCGCGACTTTTCCTGATCGTCGCGCTGGCGGTGGGCGCGCTGACGCCCCTGCATGAAATTCGCCGCGCCGTCAGCCATCCTGCCGCATCGGAGGTACGCTGCAGCTTCTTCATGGCGTGGCGACAGAGTTTCTGGTTCCAGCCGATGGGCACCTATCTGGCTCCGATATCGCACATGCCTGCGCTGGTGCGACCGACCAATCCCCATAGAGCAAGCGCGGCCGAACCAGCGCGTTGCTGGGACGGACAATGGTATCATCCCGATGGCCGTTATGGCCCTCCACATTCAGGCGGTCAGGATGGCGTAGAGCGAAAGGCCAAAGGGCAGGCTCACACGCCCCAACAAGTGCCGCTCGGTCGCGAAGACATGGCGCAGCAGAGTATTCAGTGATGTTGGCGGTGCGGCCTCGGTGGCGGCGCCACGCCCGGGAAGCCGCTGAACCGCACGGGCAAGGACCGCCACGGGGAAGAGCAACGCATTGAAATGCCCCTTCTCATGGACCTGCAAGCCAGCGTCACGTGCAACGGCATGCAAGCTGGCAGCGGTATAGCGACGCTTGTGATGGTGCAGCACGTCATGCTCCGACCAGAGCCAGGGGGCAGCCGGAACGGTCAGCAATATCCTTCCGCCCGGCGCCAGCCGATCGCGCAATGCAGCCAGCGCCTCACGATCCTGCTCGACATGTTCGAGAACATCGAGCAGCACGATAAGATCGTAGCACCGTCCGTCGAAACCGATTGTGTCAGGCAGCCTGCCTGACTCGACCCTGCCGATGCCGCGCGCAGCAGCAATGCGTGCCTTCCTGCGCACTCAGGCTCGCATAGGCTGATCGATCCACCGGACCTCTCCTTCACACGCCTCCGGTGGCGTCACGAGCGGCGTACCACCCTGCTCGTCCGCAATCACATAGAGCGGCCGCTGCCGCACTTCGCTCGCGACACGGCCCAGATATTCGCCGATGATCCCCAGGCTCATCAGATTGAGCCCGCCCAGCCCCAGCACCGCCACCATGATGGAGGCATAGCCCGGTGTATCGACCCCGGTGACCAGCGTATGCACGACCAGAAAAGCCGCATAGGCAAAGGCCAGCAATGCGATCCCGCCACCGATATAGGACCAGATGCGTAGCGGCATGGTGGTCGATGCGGTGATGCCGTCGACGGCCAGCGACCATAGCTTGCCCAGCCGCCATTTGGTGGCGCCCGCTTCCCGGCGGGCGCGGCTATAGTCGACCGTCGCGACGCGAAAGCCGATCCAACTGAACAGCCCCTTGTTGAACCGTGCCTGCTCGCCCAGTTGCTTGACGACATCGACAGCCTGTCGGTCGAGAAGTCGGAAATCGCCGACATTTTCAGGGATGGGATAATCGGACAGGCGATTGAGCAGGCGATAGAAGCTGCGCGCGCTCCAGCGCTTGAACCAGCTGTCGGTCGACCGATCGACCCGCCGGGCATTGACGACCTGCGCGCCGGCCAGCCAATGTCGCACCATCTCCACGATCACCGCCGGCGGATCCTGCAGGTCGACGTCGATCGGGATGACGGCGTCGCCCCGAGCATGATCGATCCCGGCCGCCAAGGCCGCTTCCTTGCCGAAATTGCGGGACAGGGTGATGCAGCGGACATCGCTGTTCAGGCGCGACAGGATCGCCAGCACGTCGGCGGTGCGGTCCGTGCTGCCATCGTCGACGAACAGATATTCAGCCTGCGCGCCCGGCCCGATCAGCGCCAACGCATCGGCAAGCGCAGGACGCGCTGCATCCAGGAACAGCGACAGGCTGTCCTGCTCGTTGAAAACGGGAATGACGATCGACACGGTTCGCATGGCGCGTAGATATCCTGCCAGATACTCATGCTCGCTATCGGCCAGAATGGTTAATAACGGGTAACTGCCAAACAGGACTTACGCTTCGTTTACCCTATTGCGGCATCAGGGCGGTCATGCGCTTCGCTTCCGGCCTTCTTCGTCACCCAATGACCCCATTGACCGCGCTGGGCATCCTGCTGATGCTGCCCTCCTTCCTGTTCGGCCCAGGGGCCAACCATTCCTATCTCTACAATTATATGTGGACCGGCCATTTCGGCGAGCAAATGGCCGCCGGGCAATTGTACGAGCGCTGGCTACCCAACAGCTTCGAAGGCTTGGGCAGCCCCACCTTCTATTTCTATCCACCGCTCGCCTATTGGCTGTCCGGCGGACTGGCGGCGATCGGTCTTCCAGTTCTCCAGGCGATCAATGTCGCTGCACTCCTGCTGTTGATCGCGTCGGGTATGGCGATGCATCGCTGGCTTGCCTCGCGCGGCACGCATCCGCTGCTGGGCGCCGCGCTCTATATGCTGGCGCCCTATCATCTCCATGATTTCTATGTGCGCGGCGCCCTGGCCGAATTTGCCTCCTTCATCTGGCTGCCGCTTATCGCCCTGGGGATTGCGCGCCTGCCCTCGCGCAGCGGCATCGCCCTGCTCGCGCTCAGCTATGGCGCGCTGATCCTGACCCATTTGCCGGTGGCCACACTCACCGGCCCGTTCCTGATCGCGCCGCTGATGCTGCATCGGATATGGCAGGATCGCTCGACGCTGGTCCCCGGACTGATCGCCGGCATTCTCGCCTTTACCCTGGCCGCCTTCTACCTGCTGCCCGCCGCCACGCTACAGGCGCATATGTCGACGGCCCTGTTGTGGACGGGCAAATATCACGCCGCCAACTGGTCGATCTGGCGTGAAGATCTCTTACTATTCCCCTGCATCGCCCTGGGGCTGGGGCTGCTGGCCTGGCCCGCCCGGTCGATCTGGTCGGGAATCGCTATCGTCACCGCCCTCGCGTCGATCAACCTCATCCCGTTCCTCTGGCAGATCGACCTGCTGGACAAGACGCAATTTCCCTGGCGGGCGCTGGGCATCGTCGAATTTACGACCATCACGGCGCTGATGACCTATCGTCCTCGCCCCGTACTGCTAGCGGGTGCCGGCGTGCTGCTGCTGTTCCCTTATCTTGTCAGCGGCATCATTACCTGCGCCAATCTGCGCCTGCCGATCGACTATGCCCGGCTCGACCGGACCGTCCCCGACGCCCCCGAGTATCTTCCGGCCGGTTTCGACATTGCCCGCGTCGATCGCTACGATCGCTCGACCGACCTGCGCCCCTGGCGCGCCCTGCCGCGCGGCGACCGGATTGTCATCACCCGTCCCGGCCCCGTGACCATGGGTCATGCCGCCTTCCCAATCTGGCAGGTGACGCACAACGGTCAGCCTGTGCCTTCCCATGGCCCCCTCATCAGTTTCGATGCGCGGCCGGGCATTTACCGGATCGAACGGGTGCGCCTGTGGCAGGAAAGCGTCGGCACGGCCATCAGCCTCGCCGCTGCGCTGATGCTGGCGCTGCTTCTGTGGCGCCGGCGCATTAGCCATTTGTCAAAGTTTCCAGCTTATTCACCTTCTCCAGCCATGGTGAATCGGCCCATTTTGGGGTGGCTGGCCCGATCGCAGAATACCGGCGGAGAGTTATGAGCGCATTTGGACGGAAAAATGGACCTGCCGGCATCAAGCCGGGTTTCGGCGTCGCCCGACCGATGCACAGCGGCGGCGCAGCGCGCGAGGAGGCCCCGCGCGGCGGCGAGCAGTTCCCGCCGCTCGACCTGTCGGCCCTGCCGGGCGAAATTCCGCTCGATCCGCTGTCGGCGCCGACCAGCCAGATGCAGCGCAATGCGGACGCCATGTCGCGCCTGTCCGAACGCGCCAATGCCGAACATGTCGCCGATGCCGGCCCGCAAGGGTTCGAGGCGTCGGTTCACAAGATCAAGGAACAGGTGCTTCCCCGCCTGCTCGAACGCGTCGATCCCGAAGCGGCCGCGACCCTCACCAAGGATGAACTGGCGGAGGAATTCCGGCCGATCATCATGGAAGTGCTGGCCGAGCTGAAGCTGACGCTCAACCGGCGCGAGCAGTTCGCGCTGGAAAAGGTGCTGGTCGACGAGCTTCTGGGCCTCGGCCCGCTCGAGGAATTGCTAGCCGACCCGGACATCAGCGATATCATGGTCAACGGCCCCGAGCAGACCTATGTCGAAAAGAAGGGCAAGCTCCAGATCGCGCCGATCAAGTTCCGCGATGAAGAACATCTGTTCCAGATCGCCCAGCGCATCGTGAACAAGGTCGGCCGCCGCGTCGACCAGACCACGCCGCTGGCCGACGCCCGCCTGCCCGACGGTTCGCGTGTCAACGTGATCGTGCCGCCGCTCAGCCTCAAGGGCACGGCCATCTCGATCCGTAAATTCTCGGCCAAGCCGATCACCATCGACATGCTCGCCCAATGGGGCGCGATGAACCAGAAGATGGCGACCGCACTCAAGATCGCCGGTGCCTGCCGTTTCAACATCGTCATTTCGGGCGGTACCGGTTCGGGCAAGACTACGATGCTCAACGCGCTGTCGAAGATGATCGATCCGGGCGAGCGCGTGCTGACCATCGAGGACGCGGCCGAACTGCGCCTGCAGCAGCCGCACTGGCTGCCGCTCGAAACCCGCCCGCCCAACCTGGAAGGCCAGGGCGCGATCACCATCGGCGATCTCGTCAAGAACGCCCTGCGTATGCGTCCTGATCGCATCATCCTGGGCGAAATTCGTGGTGCGGAATGTTTCGACCTGCTCGCCGCGATGAACACCGGCCATGACGGATCCATGTGTACGCTGCACAGCAACAGCCCGCGCGAATGCCTGGGCCGTATGGAAAACATGATCCTGATGGGCGACATCAAGATCCCCAAGGAAGCCATTTCCAAGCAGATCGCCGACTCGGTCGACCTGATCGTTCAGGTGAAGCGCCTGCGCGACGGTTCGCGCCGCGTCACCAACGTGACCGAAGTGATCGGCATGGAAGGCGACGTCATCGTCACCCAGGAACTGTTCAAGTTCGAATATCATGACGAGGATGACAGCGGTAAGATCATCGGCGAATATCGCTCGATGGGCCTGCGCCCCTATACGCTCGACAAGGCCCGCATGTTCGGCTTCGACCAGCCCTTCCTCGAAGCCTGTCTCTGACCCTCAGGGAATAAAGGCTTCCACTCCCGCGTAGACGGGGATGTAAATCGTCACATCCTCATCGCGGGAGCAGCCTTTCTTGTCCGTTCGATCCCTTTCGCGCCATGGCCTTGCCGCCATGGCGAGCGCCTTTCTGGGCGATGTCGCGCTGGCGTCAGACGCCTATCCCGACGTGCCCGAACCGATGATCTTCGACATGATGCGGCCGCTGGGCGCCAAACGCGGCGAACTGGAGGTCAATACGCTGGCGACCGTTCCGCTGTCGGGCGATGACGACGCCGTCCATTGGGCACCGGAAATCGAATATGCCTTTGCCGACGGCTTCGCGATCGAGGGTGAACTGCCCTTCGTCAACGGCCGGCTCGCCGAACTGAAGCTAGGCCTTCAGGCGAGCTTCGGCACCACCGGCGGCGGGCGCACTGGCCATGGCGTCCAGTATCTCGGCATCTATGACCGCCGCGCCAAACAATATCGCAGCAGTTTCGCCTATATGGTGGCCCATCGCTACAATAGCCGCTGGAGCAGCGTGACGATGGCAGGGCTTGCCGACGTAAAGCTGTCGGGCGGCCATGGCCGCAACGGCGTGATCCTCAACCACTCAGCCTTCTACGACAGCCGCGAAGGGCAGGTATTGGGGCTGGAGATCAATTATCAGGGCGGCAGCGAGGGCGGCCTGCTGCTGATGCCGCAATTGCACCAGCAACTGGGCGGCAATTTCGCCATGCAGGCGGGCCTTGGCGCGGAACGGCCACGCGGCGATATCTTCCGCCCCACCGCCGGCCTGCGCATCATTCGTCAATTTTAATTGCCCATCGATGGAATAGGCGCGATCCGACAAGCGTAAGCGGGGCATGACGCTGCATTCCCCGCTCTCTTCCCTTCGCGCCCATATTCATGCCGCCCTGCCGGTCGCCACGGCGCCGACATCATCCCGGCCGCTGAAGATCGCGCTGTTTTCGGGCAATTATGATTGCGTGCGCGATGGCGCGAACCGGGCACTCAACCGCCTGGTCCGGCATATGCTGGACGAGCATCAGGCAGAGGTGCGCATCTATTCGCCGACCGCGCCGACGCCAGCCTTCACCTCGGCCGGCGATGTCCGATCGGTGCGCTCGCTCTGCATTCCCGGTCGCCCGGAATATCGGCTCGCGATCGGCCTGACCCGTGCCGCCCGCGCCGATCTGGAGGCGTTCCAGCCTGACATCGTGCATCTGTCCGCACCCGACCTGCTCGGCCGGCAGGCGCTGAACTGGGCGCGGCGCAACGCCGTACCAACCGTCGCCAGCCTGCACACCCGGTTCGAGACCTATCTTGCTTATTATCGCCTCGCCTTCCTGCGCCCGAAGGTCGAGGCCTATCTCGATCGCTTCTATGGCGACTGCGACCGCATCCTCGCCCCAACCCCGCCGATCGCCGCGGACCTCGCCGCAATCCATGGCGCCGAACGCATTGCCCTCTGGAGCCGGGGCGTCGATCGATCCGTCTTTCATCCGGCGATGCGAGATGAAAGCCTGCGCGCCCAGCTTGGCTATGCGCCCGACGATGTCGTACCGCTCTTCTTCGGCCGGCTTGTCCGGGAAAAGGGGCTCGACATCTTTGCCGACGCCATCATCGCGGCGCGCGCCAACGGCCTGTCGCTGCGCCCGCTGATCCTGGGCGATGGCCCAGCGCGCGATGCGCTTGCCCGCCATCTGCCCAATGCCAGCTTCGCCGGCCATGTCGAAGGGGCACGTCTCGGCGCGCTGGTCGCCAGCGCCGACATATTGGTCAATCCCAGCGTCACGGAAGCATTCGGCAACGTCAATCTGGAGGCGATGGCCAGCGGCCTTGCCGTCCTGTCGGCCGACGTCCCCAGCGCATCCGCCCTGATCGATAATCGCGTCAACGGACTGCTGGTGCCGCCGGGCGACGTTGGCGCCTATGCCCGCGGCCTGGCTTCCCTCGTCCGCGACACCGGCCTAAGGCGACGGCTCGGCCGCGCGGCGGAGGCGACGACGGGCGACTATCGCTGGGACCATGTCCTGGATTCGGTGGCGCGCGTCTATCGCGAACTGGCAGGCGCCCCAATGGAATGATGTGGATGACGGGCAAGCGAACGGACATGGAAATGGAGGCCGACCTGCGCGCCATGCGCCGCTATGCCCGCGCCCTGTCGCGCGACCATGTCGTCGCCGACGATGTCGTGCAGGACGCCGTGATGCGCGCGATCGAACGGCGCGACCAGTTTCAGCCCGATCGCAGCCGCCGCCGCTGGCTGCTGGCCATCGTCCACAATGTGTTCATCTCGGCGAAGCGGCGCGAGGCGGCGGAAACGCGTCGCAATATGGCCTTTGCCCAGATCCAGGTCGATCATGCCGATCCCGACCAGGAGGTGCGCGCCGACCTGATGCAGGTCGCCCGCGCCTTTGCCGACCTGCCCGACCATCAGCGCGCTGTCATGCACCTGACCGTGGTCGAAGGGCTGAGCTATCAGGAAAGCGCCGACCTTCTGGGCATAGCGGTCGGCACGGTGATGTCGCGCCTTGCCCGTGCGCGGGCGACATTGCGACAGGACAGGGACAGGCAGCCGCGCGATCGGCTGCGCATCGTGGGAGGACAGGATGAGTGAGGATCCTTCGGAGATCGAACTGATGGCCTATGTCGACGGCCAGCTCGATCCCAGCCGACGCTTTGCGGTGGAAACCCGCCTGTCGCGCCGACCCGACCTCGCCGCGCAGGTCATGGGCGACCTCAGCACCCGGACCGGACTGCGCCTGTTGGCGCAGGACCGCGCGCCCCTGCCCGAAGCCATGGCGGCACAGGCGAGCGCGCTCCACCCGCCGGCCGCGCGCCATCGTCGCTTTGCGATCGGCGCCGGCGGCGGCCTCGGCCTGCTGGCGGGAAGCTTCGTTGCCTTTCTCATGGTGCGTGACGGGCCGCCCGCCTATGTGGTCGATGCCGCAACCTCCCACCGCGTCGCCATGATCCGCGCCCGGATGCAGGGGCAGATCGAATCACCCAGCTTCGACCCGCGCGAGATATTGGCCAGCACCCATATCGACATTCCCGGCCTGCCCGCCGACTGGCGCGTGACCGATGTCCAGCTCTTCCCCGGTGAACGCACGCCCGCGCTGCTGATCGCGCTGCGCACGCCCGAAGGGCGCGACCTGTCCATCTATGCCATGCACCAGCGCACCGACGCCCCAGAACGGCCGGATTCGGTGCGCGAGGGCGCCCAGTCGGTGGCCTATTGGCGGCGCGGCGACATGTCCTACGCGCTGACCGGCGAGGATGAACCGGCCGCGATCGACGCCACGGCGGAGTCGATCGCGGGCAGCTGGTCCTGACCAACCGGTCCATAAGCACCGGATTTCCTTGCCAGTGGGATGCGGGCACGGCACACCCTGCGCTCCAGATCCGTTGAGAGGTTGCCCATGTCCGCTTTTCCCCGCCGATCGATCGCGCTTGCCGCTGCCCTTGCCCTCCTGCCGCTGGGCGCGGCCGTCGCCCAGCATGCCGGCCATGGCGCCGATCCGGTGGCAGCCGCCATCGGCGCGTCCAGCCGCACCCCGGCCAATGTCGCCCGCGACAAATATCGCCACCCGCAGGAAACGCTCGCCTTCTTTGGCGTGACGCCGACCCAGACGGTGGTGGAATGGGCGCCCAGCGGCGGCTGGTACACGGAAATCCTGGCGCCGCTGCTGCGCGACAAGGGCAGCTTCTACGCGCTCCAGCCGACCGGCCGCTATCTTGACGGCTACAAGAAGTTCCTGGCCGAAAAGCCGCAGGCCTATGACAAGGTGAAGCTGGTCGCCTATCCCGAGGAAGCCGCCAGCATCCCGGCCAACAGCGTCGACACCGTGCTGACCTTCCGCAATGTCCACAACATGGTCATGGGCGGCAGCGAGGATGCGACCTTCAAGGCCTTTTTCGCCATGCTCAAGCCCGGCGGCACGCTGGGCATCGTCGACCATCGCCTGCCCGAAGATCGCGACACGGCGCTGGAAAAGAGCAGCGGCTATCTCAAGGTCTCGACCATCCGCCGCATCGCGGAAGGCGCGGGCTTCGAATATGTCGGCGCATCGGAAGTGAACGCCAATCCCAAGGACACGGCCAACTGGGAAAAGGGCGTCTGGACCCTGCCGCCCACGCTGCGTAACGGCGAAGTTGACAGGGCGAAGTATGTTGCGATCGGCGAAAGCGACCGCATGACGCTGAAATTCCGCAAGCCGCTCAAGTAAGAAACCCGGTTCAGCCCGGTTGCGCCATCGCGTAACCGGGTTAAGGAAGCGGCGTGTCCAGCGCCGCCGCCCCGTCTCGCCCGCATCGCCCGCTCTTCGCCATCGGCCTGCGCCTGGTCGCGGTCATCTGTCTGGCGGTGATGTTCGTGACCGGCCGGGTCGCCGACGCCCATGGCGTCCATCTGGTCGAAACCCTCTTCTACCGTCAGGCGCTTGCCTTGCCCGTGGTCTTCGCCTGGCTGGCGATGAGCAGCGGCATCGGCGCCATCCGCACCCGCCGGATCAGTGTCCATGCAACCCGCATGGTCATCGGCCTCACCGGCATGGCGCTCAATTTCCTGTCCTACATCCTGTTGCCGCCGGCGGAAGCGACGACGATCGGCTTCACCATGCCGATCTTCGGCACGATCCTGTCGGCGCTGATCCTGCGCGAACCGACCGGCATCCATCGCTGGGCTGCGGTCCTGATCGGCTTTCTGGGCGTCCTCATCATGGTCCGGCCCGAAGGCGGCCATTTCCCGCCGATGGGCGTTGCCGTTGCCATCACCGCCGCGCTGGTGACGGCCAGCGTCAGCCTGGTGCTGCGGGAACTGGGCCGCACCGAGAGCGCGGGGGTCGTCGTCTTCTGGTTTACTGCCCTGTCAGTCCCACCGCTCGGCATCGGCATGCTCTTCTATGGCCAGCCGCATGACGCGCAGACCTGGGGCCTGTTGCTGATGATCGGCCTGTTCGGCGGCATCGCGCAACTCTGCCTCACCGCCGCGCTGCGCTGGGCGCCGGTGTCGGTGGTTCTGCCGATGGATTATAGCTCGATCCTGTGGACCACCCTGCTGGGCTGGGCGATCTGGGGCGACTGGCCGATGTGGACCACCTGGGTCGGCGCCGCACTGATCATCGCCAGCGGTCTCTATATCGCCTGGCGTGAACATCGCCACGCCAGGCGTATCGCGACTGGTTAGGCCAGCAGTTCCGCGTCCAGGCTGATGTCAGCCTTCAACAGTTTCGATACCGGGCACCCGGCCTTCGCCTTCGCCGCCAGTTCCTGGAAGGTCGCGTCGTCGGCGCCGGGGATCTTCGCCTTCAGCGTCAACTTGCTCGCGGTGATGGCAAAGCCGCCCTCCTGCTGCTCCAGCGTGACGACCGCGCTCGTCTCCATCTTCTCTGCCGTCAGCCCGGCTTCACCCAGGATCAGCGACAGCGCCATGGTGAAGCAGGAGGCATGGGCCGCCGCGATCAGTTCTTCCGGATTGCTGCCCGGCACGCCCTCGAACCGGGTGGCGAAGCCATAGGGATAGGCGTCGAGCGCGCCGCTCTGGGTCGAGATCGTGCCCTTGCCGTCCTTCAGGCCGCCACTCCAGGCCGCCGAACCGCTGCGATTGATCTTCATGCCGATGCTCCTTGCTGTGAAGCGGAGGAACCCCAGCGGTTCCCCATGGTTGCATCAGAATAGAATGTTTTTGCAGGAGAGTGACAATGGCCGAGATGATGAGCGCGCATCGCCATGACCTGATCGCGTCCGACCGGGTCGAGGGCACCGCCGTCTACAACCGCCAGGGCGACAGGCTTGGCAAGATATCCCATTTCATGGTCGACAAGCGCAGCGGCCATGTGCGCTATGCGCTGCTGTCCTTCGGCGGCTTCCTGGGCATGGGCAACGAACATTATCCCCTGCCCTGGTCGATGCTGGCTTATGATACGGACAAGGGCGGCTATGTGATCGAACTGGCCAAGGATGTGCTGGAACAAGCGCCCCATTATCTGGACGAGGACCGGCCGGCCTTCGACGATGCCTATGGCCGCAACGTCTACCAATATTATGGGCTGATCTACCCCTGGTAGCTTTTCCCTGCCCGTTCAGGGGCTTGATGCGGGCGCGCGGCCATGGGGTCGACGCGCCCGTTTACCTGCCATTCAGGTTGCCCAGATTCTGACACATTTCAGCGCTCGCCCATTGTCTACCAGATGAATAGTATTATTTTGGGAGGCTCAGAATATAGGACGAGGATAAGGATAATGGAGCGATTCGGACATTCGGGTGACGCGCGCCAGCCGGTCGTGCTGACCATCCCCGGCCTCAACAACAGCGGCCCGGATCATTGGCAGACATTGTGGGACAGCGGACGCGGCGATTGCCAGCGCGTCGATCTGGGCAGCTGGGCCAGCCCCAATCGCAATGCCTGGGTCACGCGGCTCGACGCTGCCATTCGTCAGGCTGATGGGCCGGTCATCCTGGCGGCGCACAGCCTGGGCTGCCTGGCCGTCGCCTGGTGGGGCGCCCTGCAAAGCCAGGCCTATGGCTGGCCGGTGACCGGCGCGCTGCTGGTCGCGCCGCCCGATTGCGACCGGATGGAAACGCCCGAGACGATCGGCGGATTCGGCCCGACACCGCGCACGCCCCTGCCCTTCCCGTCGATTCTCGTCGCCAGTCGGAACGACCCCTATATCTTCTTCGAACGCGCCCACAGCATCGGCAAGAATTGGGGTAGCCAGTTCGTCGATGCCGGCCATAGCGGCCATATCAACGCGGATTCGGGGCTGGGCGCCTGGGGCTTTGGCCAGGCGCTGCTGGAACGGCTGATCGACAATGCGCAGGAACAGGCGTCCGCCGTGCGCCAGATGCGCCCGGCCATGCCGATGGCGCGGCTCGATCGCCCGTCCGACGGGCTGCGCATGACCAGCTGATATCGGCCCCAGACATCGCCGGGGCGCGACAAGAGAATCTTGCGCGCCCCTTATATTTGCTTTTTTGTCTACTAATGCAGTTGAGTTAAAACGCGGCCAGAGGGATGAACATGACCGAACATAGAACCATCGAACTTCGCCACAGCCGCGCCGAAGGCCAGCGCCCCGACATCATCGCCAGCATCGACAAGGTGCGCGACGTGCTGGAAGGGCTGCGCTTCGGCTCCATCACATTGACCGTCCACGACGCCCGCGTCGTGCAGATCGACGTCACCGAAAAGACGCGCCTGACCGCCTGACCCATCAAGGGAGGGCAAGCGCATAGATCAGGGCATGTCGGGGATGGCATGCCGATGCGGCACTGGGGACGCCGCATCACCAGAAACGACCCCAGCACGGCTTTGACCGGACCACCGGAAACGCCGCGATCAAAACTCACCGAACCTCCGGAACCAAGGGGAAGAACATGATTGCGCGTTTTCTGTTGCTCGCCAGCGTGGCGAGCGCGTCATTTGTCACGCCTGCCGCCTTTGCGGCCGAAGCCGCCCAACCCGCTGCCGCCGATGACCAGCAGGCCAGCAGCCCGCGCGGCGACGTGATCGTCGTCACCGCCCGCCGCCGTCAGGAAACCGCGCAGGAAGTGCCCCTGGCCATTTCCGTGGTGAAGGGCGACAGCATCGAGGCGACCGGCAATTTCAACATCGTGAAGCTGCAGCAGCTCGCACCGACGCTGCAGGTCTACACCACCAATCCACGCAACACCTCGGTCAACATCCGCGGCCTTGGCGTGCCGTTCGGCCTCACCAGCGACGGCTTCGAACAGGGCGTCGGCATCTATGTCGACGATGTCTATAACAGCCGCGTCGCTGCCGCGACCTTCGACTTCCTCGACGTCAACCAGGTGGAAGTGCTGCGCGGTCCGCAGGGCACGCTCTATGGCAAGAACACCACGGCGGGCGCGATCAACATCACGACCAACCAGCCGACCTTCGACTTCGAGGGGCGCGCCGAACTGACGGTCGGCAACCTCAATTACAAGCAGGCGAAGGCCGCCATTTCCGGCCCGCTGACGGACACGATCGCCGCCCGCATCGCCGTCGCCGCCACCAGCCGCCGCGGCACGCTCTACAATGTGACCAGCCAGCGCTGGATCAACGAGCAGGATAATCTGGGCATTCGCGGCCAGTTGCTGTTCCAGCCGACCGAGGATTTCAGCCTCACCTTGTCGGGCGACTATAGCAAGCAGGATCCCGAATGCTGCGGCACCACCTTCGTGCGCGTCGGCAAGACCCAGCGTCCGCTCAATCGCCAATATGATGCGCTCGCCGCTGCGCAGGGCTATGTCGTGCCCAGCCGCAACCCCTATGACCGGCTGACGGACCTCGATTCCAACCTCAATGCCGGCAACAAGATCGGCGGCGTGTCGGCCAAGATCAAATGGGATGTCGGCCCCGGCACGCTGACCTCGGTCACCGCCTGGCGCTTCTGGGACTGGAAGCCGGAAAATGACCGCGACTTCACCGGCCTGTCGATCGTCTCCAAGTCGCAGAACCCCTCGCAGCAGGACCAGTATAGCCAGGAATTCCGCTATAATTACGAAAGCAAGGACATCGACTTCGTCGTCGGCCTGTTCGGCTTCAAGCAGCGGATCGACACCCAGGGCACCGAACAGCAGGGCGAAGATGCGGCCCAGTGGAGCCTTGCCCCCTCGACCGACCCGACCAATCCCGCCAACATTCCGGCCACTCTGGCGGGCCTGACCGCCAGCAACACGCAATGGCTCAAGGCCGACAGCGCCGCCCTGTTCGGGCAGCTCAGCTGGAAGGTCACGGACGCCCTGACCATCCAGCCCGGCGTACGCCTGAACTATGACAAGAAGTCCGGTTTCTACCAGCGTGTCGTCACCAACGCGCAGGGCCAGGCCATCAGTTGCACCACGGTTGCGGAGCCCGGCACCATCAAGGGGACGACGCAGCAGTGCGGCGTTTACCAGCCGCAGGTCAGTTCCCCGTCCGACAGCGCCTGGAACTTCACCTACGACTTCAACGTCAATTACAAGATCGCGCCGGACGTGCTGGCCTATGCGACCTATGCGAAGAGCTTCAAGACGCTGGGCATCAACCAGAATGGCCTGCCGCTCAACGCCGACAACACCGTCAATTACGACGCCAGCACGGTGAAGCCGGAATCGGTCAATCATTATGAGATCGGCCTCAAGACCCAGTTCCTGGATCGCCGGGCGACCTTCAACCTCACCGCCTTCCGCACCGACATCAAGAATTTCCAGGCAACCGTGAATGGCGGCCAGTTCGGCACGGTGCGCGGCTATCTCGCCAATGCCGGTAAGGTGCGCTCGCAGGGGATCGAGGCGGATTTCAAGATCGTCGCCAGCGACCGCTTCACCGCCTATGCCAATGGCGCCTTCACCGACGCCAAATACAAGAAGTTCGTCGACGCCCCCTGCCCGCCCGAATTGTCCGGCGGCACCTATCAGCCGTCGGGCGCCACCCCGGATTATTCGCAGCCCGGCGTTCCCGGCGCGCTCAGCCCGCGCCAGTGCGACATTTCGGGGCAGAACCTGCCCGGCGTGTCGAAATGGGCCTTCTCCTACGGCGCGGAATATAACATTCCGGTCACGCTGCTGGCGAAGGACGGGCAGCTCTATCTGGGGGTCGACGGCAATTACCGTTCGCACTGGAACAGCAATGCCTCGCCGTCGATCTACACCGAAGTGAAGGGCTATGCCCTCACCAACGTCCGTGCCGGCTTCCGCGGCGAAGGCTTCGATGTGTTCGGCTGGGTGCGCAACGCTTTCGACGTCAACTATATCGAAAATCTTCAGGTCGCGCCGGGCAATACCGGCCTGATCGCCGGCCAGGTCGGCGATCCGCAGACCTGGGGCGGCACGATCAAATTCTCCTTCTGATCCGACCGGACACGGACAGGACGGCCGGCCGGCGCGCGCATCATGCCGCGCCGGCCAGTCCGCCATTTGCACGCCGCCCCGCGCTGGGCTAGACCGCGCCCCATGTCCACGACCTTCACGCTCGACACCGCGACCAGCCGCGCCAATCCCACGCCCGCGCCGATGAAGCGGCTGACCGTGCCCCAGATCCAGCGCCGCAAGTTCGAGGGCAAGACCGACGAGCCGCTGGTGATGCTGACCGCCTATACCGCGCGTCAGGCGCAACTGCTCGATCCGCATTGCGACATGCTGCTGGTCGGCGATTCGCTGGCGCAGGTCATCTATGGCCTGCCCTCCACCCTGCCGGTCACGCTCGACATGATGATCGCCCATGGCGCCGCCGTGGTGCGCGGCAGCTATCACAGCGTCGTGCTGGTCGACATGCCCTTCGGCTCCTATGAGGCATCGCCGCAGCAGGCCTTTGCCAGCGCCAGCCGCGTCATGGCCGAAACCGGCTGCGCCGGCGTCAAGCTGGAAGGCGGCGAGGCGATGGCGGAAACGATCCGCTTCCTCACCCAGCGCGGCATTCCGGTGATGGCCCATATCGGCCTGACGCCGCAGGCGGTGAATGCGCTGGGCGGCTATGGCGCGCGCGGCAAGAGCCAGGAGGAACATGCCAAGATATTGGGCGACGCCAAGGCCGTGGCCGCCGCCGGCGCCTTTGGCATGGTGGTCGAAGGGGTGATGGAGGAACTGGCCGACATCATCACCACCAGCGTCGACATACCCGTGATCGGCATCGGCGCATCGGCCCGTTGCGATGGCCAGGTGCTGGTGGCGGAGGACATGCTGGGCATGTTCGAACGCACCGCGCGCTTCGTGAAACGCTACGCCAACCTTGCCGAAACGATCAGCCAGGCGGCAGAAAGCTATGCCGCGGAGGTGCGCAATCGCAGCTTTCCGGGCGATGATCAGGTCTATCGGCCGAAAAAGTGATTTGCGAGTCTCTGCCACGCCGCTAATGATCCCGCCTTCCGGCTGCCCCTAATGACCATTTTTCGGAGATTCCCGTGGCCCTGACGCCGCAAAACAGCGAAGCCTTCATGCGGGAGGTCGATGACGCCGTCCGCCAGGACCAGCTCCTGACCTTCTGGCAGCGTTATGGCCGCGCCCTGGCCGTCCTGCTGATCGTCGGCCTCGCCGCCTTTGGCGGCTGGCTCTACTGGCAGCATTACAGCAAGACCCAGTCGGAAGCCGTGTCCGAACAGATGGACAAGATGCTGGCGACTGCGGTCGGCGGCGGCACGCCCGATGCCAAGGATGTCGATGCGCTGGCGAAGGCCAGCCAGCCCGGCTATCGCGCCTCCGCCCTGCTGGTGAAGGCCGGCCTCGCCGCGCGCAAGGGCGACAACAAGGCCGCGATCGAAGCCTACAAGGCTTTGGCGGCGGACAGCTCGCTCGACCAGCCCTATCGCGACCTGGCCCTGATCCGTCAGACCACGATCGAATTCGATGCGCTCAAGCCGCAGCAGGTGGTCGATCGCCTCAAGCCCCTTGCCGTCGAGGGCGCGCCCTGGTTCGGCAGCGCCGGCGAATTGGTTGCCATCGCCTATATGAAGATGCGCAAGCCCGAACTGGCCGGCCCGATGTTCGCGGCCATGGCCAAGGATGAGAATGTGCCCCAGTCGATCCGTTCACGTGCGCGACAGATGGCGGGGCTATTGGGAATTGATGCGGTCGAAACGCCCGCCGAACCGGTACAGGGATAAGCAAGCGCATGGCTAAGCACAGCATCACGAAATTCGGCTCGATGGGCCGTACCCTGACCACCGTCGCCCTGGTTGCGATGCTGGCGGGCTGCGGCGTGGTCGGCGGCAAGAAGGGCGGCCCCAAGACCCCGGTGGTCGGCAACCGCACCTCAATCCTGTCGAACGAACAGGGGATCGAGGTCGATCCGACCCTGGCCGACGTGCCCGTCACCCTGCCCGAATCCTACGCCAATGACCAATGGTCGCAGCCGGGCGGCGATCCGTCCAAGGCGATGGGCCATCTGGCGCTGGGCGCATCGCCGCAGCAGGCCTGGACCGCATCGATCGAAGGCAGCACGCCCCAGGCGCGTCTGGCCTCCGCGCCCGTCGTGTCCGGCGGCAAGCTGTTCGTGATCGACGCCGGCGCCCATGTCATCGCGATGGATGCCAACACCGGCCAGAAGCTGTGGCAGACCAGCCTTCCGGCCGAGGGCAATGGTCGCGCCCTGTTCGGCGGCGGCGTCAGCGTCCTGGGCGACAAGCTGTTCGCCAGCACCGGCGTGGGCGACGTCGTGTCGATGAATGTCGCCGATGGTTCGATCGGATGGAAGGTCCATCCCGGCGGCCCGCTGCGCGGCGCCCCGACGCTGGAAAATGGCCATGTCTATGTGATGGGCCAGGACAACCAGATCTTCGCCCTCAACCAGAGCGACGGCGCCACCCAGTGGACCGACAGCGGCACGCTGCAGGTGACCGGCATTTTCGGCGTGGCCGCTCCGGCCGCTGCGCAGGGCACGGTGATCGCGGGCTATAGCTCGGGCGAAATCAACGCCTATCGCTATGAAAATGGCCGCACCCTGTGGGGTGATGCGCTGTCGCGCACCAGCATCTCCACCGCCGTCGCCTCGCTGACCGACATCGACGCCGATCCGGTGATCGACCGCGGCCGCGTCTTCGCGATCGGCCAGGGCGGCCGCATGGCCTCCTATGAACTCACCAGCGGCCAGCGCCTGTGGGAGATCAACATCGCCGGCATCTCCACCCCCTGGATCGCAGGTGAGTGGGTGTTTGCCGTCACCAGCGATGCCAAGCTGCTCTGCGTCGCCCGCGCGACCGGCAAGATCCGCTGGATCAGCCAGCTGCGCCGCTGGCAGAAGGAAAAGAAGAAGGACAAGGCGATCCGCTGGACCGGCCCGGTCCTTGCCGGTGGCCGCCTGATTCTGGTATCGACCCATGGTGATCTGAACTATGTCGATCCGGCGACCGGCACCATCCAGCAGGCAGTGGACATGAACAAGTCCATGTCGCTCTCGCCGGTGGTCGCCAACAACATGCTCTACATCCTTGCCGATGACGGCAAGCTGACGGCGCTGCGTTAAGGGCAGCGATAGAAAGGAAACGGGCCCACATCATGCTGCCCACAGTTGCCATTGTCGGGCGGCCCAATGTGGGCAAGTCCACCCTTTTCAACCGCCTGGTCGGCAAGAAGCTGGCGCTGGTCGATGACCAGCCCGGCGTCACCCGCGACCGACGGGAGGGCGAGGCTCATCTTCTGGGCCTCGACTTCACCATCATCGACACCGCCGGCTATGAGGATGAGGATCCCCACAGCCTGCCCGGCCGCATGCGCATGCAGACCCAGGCCGCGGTCGAGAATTGCGACGTCGCCCTGTTCATGGTCGATGCCCGCGCCGGCATCACCCCGCTGGACGAGGAAATCGCCCGCTGGCTGCGCGAGGGCGATGCCCCGGTGATCCTGGTCGCCAACAAGGCCGAGGGCAAGGCGACCGAAGCCGGCGTGATGGAAGCCTTCATACTTGGCCTGGGCGAACCCATCCCCTTCTCCGCCGAACATGGCCAGGGCCTGGCCGACCTGTTCCAGGCGCTGCTCCCCTATCTCGAACGCGAGGATGGCGAGGAGCATGAGAAGGAATTTTACGAGGACGAGGAGAGCGCGCCGCTCAAGCTCGCGATCGTTGGCCGCCCCAATGCCGGCAAGTCGACCCTCATCAACCGACTGCTCGGCGAGAATCGCCTGCTGACCGGCCCGGAAGCCGGCATCACCCGCGACAGCATCGCCGTCGACTGGATGTGGACCAGCTATGAGGGCGAGGAACGCCCCGTCCGCCTGATCGACACCGCCGGCATGCGCAAGCGCGCCAAGGTGCAGGACAAGCTGGAAAAGCTGGCCGTGTCCGACGGCCTCAACGCCGTGAACTTCGCCGAAGTCGTGGTGCTGCTGCTCGACGCCACCCGCGGGCTGGAGGCGCAGGATCTGCGCATCGCCGACAAGGTGCTGGAGGAAGGGCGCGCCCTCATCGTCGCCCTCAACAAATGGGATACGGTGGAACATGGCTCGGCCCTGTATCAGGGTATCAAGCAGGCGCTGTTCGACGGCCTGGCGCAGGTCCGCGGCGTGCCGATCATGACCGTGTCGGCCGCCACCGGAAAGGGCCTCGATGACCTGATCAAGGTCGCGTTCGAAACCCGCACCGCCTGGTCGCAGCGCATTTCGACCGGCGTGCTCAATCGCTGGTTCGAAGCCGCGCTGGAGGCCAATCCGCCGCCGGCACCGGGTGGCAAGCGGATCAAGCTGCGCTACATCACCCAGAACAAGACGCGTCCGCCGACGTTCGTTCTGTTCGGCACGCGGCTTGACGAACTGCCCGAAAGCTATCGCCGCTATCTGGTGAACGGGATCCGCAAGGAACTGGGCTTCGGCGCCGTGCCGGTGCGCCTGACGCTGCGCAGCGCCAAGAACCCCTATGCCAAATGAGGCGGGCGGCCCTGAGGCCGTCCCCCTCCATATCGACGCCAGGGGCATGAAATGTCCCTGGCCCGTCCTGCGCGCCGCCCGAGCGATGCGTGACGCAGATCATGTGACGATTGATGCCGACGACGCTATCGCCCCGCTCGAACTGGCAGCGCTGGCGCAGCAGCATGGATGGCAATTTTCCGCCCTTTCCCCGCAGCGTTTCGCGCTCAGCAAGGTGCCGGCTTAACCGGCTGTTTACGCCCGCCGGCTAATCTCGCGAGCGTCAGGAAAGGAGTGCGCAGGTGCCCGAACACGCTACCGAACTGGTGGATTGGAACGATTTTGCCCGGACCCGCACGGAGCTGGGTACGGCATTCATGCGCATTCTGGGCTATTTCCGCGAAGATGGTGAAAAGGCGATCGGCACCATCGAGCAGGCCTTTCGGGACCGCGATGCCGTCTCCCTCGTCCGCCCCGCCCATACGCTGAAGGGCGAATCAGCCCAGTTCGGCGCCCATAGGCTCAGTGCCATGGCCGAAGAGATCGAAATGGTCGCACGCCGCTGCGTCGAATTTCGCGAGAGCCCGGACGAATTGATCGAGACCGTGGTGGCGCTGCGCCCCTGCTTTACCGAGACCATGGCCCTGCTCGATCGCGACGCCAATCCGCTGGTCGCGCGCCGTCCCACCTTCGGCCGCCGCGTCGAACCACAGGGCTTTGGTCGCGCCGGCTGATATTCGGTATTGAAATAAAACTGACCATGGCCCCATATGGCGGCCATGACCCGCTTCTCCGTCCTTGATCTCGTCCCTGTCCGCGAAGGCAGCGACGTGTCCGCCGCCCTTGCCGACGCTGCCGAGCTGGCCGCCCATGTCGAAGCATTGGGCTATCACCGCCTCTGGGTGGCCGAACATCATGGCATGCCCGGCATCGCATCGGCCGCCACGGCCGTCGTGCTCGCCCATATCGGCCAGGCGACATCGTCCATCCGCATCGGCGCAGGCGGCATCATGCTGCCCAACCACGCGCCGCTGCTGATCGCGGAACAGTTCGGCACGCTCGACGCGCTGTTCCCCGGCCGCATCGACCTGGGCCTGGGCCGCGCGCCCGGTTCCGACCAGAAAGTGTCGCAGGCCATCCGCCGCAGCCTCAGCGGCGGGGCCGACCAGTTCCCCCGCGACGAACTCGAACTCCAGGCCTATTTCGCCGGCGACGATCGGCTGGGCATTCAGGCCACACCGGGCGAAGGTGCGAATATCCCGCTCTGGATTCTCGGATCCAGCCTCTACGGCGCACAACTGGCGGCCGCGCTAGGCCTGCCCTACGCCTTTGCCTCCCATTTCGCCCCGGCCGCGCTGGACGAGGCGCTGGCCATCTATCGCCGCGACTTCCGCCCTTCGGCCCAGCTTGACCGCCCCTATGCCATGGCCGGCTATAATATCTTCGCCGCCGATAGTGCGGCGGAGGCCGAACTGATCGCCAGTTCGATGCAGCAGGCCTTCGTGCGGCTGCGCACCGGCCAGCCCGGCAAGCTGCAACCGCCGCTGGCAGGCTATTATGACAGCTTGCCGATGCAGGCCCGCGCCATGCTGTCCGATGTCCTGAGCGCCTCCAGCATCGGCACCCAGGCGGATGTCGAGCGCGACCTGGCTGCCTTCATCGATCGCACCGGCGTGGACGAGGTGATCATCGCCGCCCAGATCTTCGATCCGGCGGCGCGCAAGCGCAGCTATGAAATCGCCATGGCGGCGGCGCAGGCGATCGCCGCCCGCGAACTGGCCTGATGCCTCAGGTGGCGGCCAGCCGGCCGCCACTCATCAGCCCGGCCATGGTCGGCGACAGGCGCTGCATCATGTTGCCGATCAGGATCACCACCGCCAGCACCAGGAAAGGCTGGGCGATCAGATAGAGCGGATAGAGCGGCGATCCAAGCGGACCGAACAATTGCCCCAGTAGCGGCCCGCCCAACCAGATCAGGATCAGATGGGCGCAGAAGAGGAAGAAGGCATAGGGCTCGACCCGCATCAGCAGGCCGCGCGCCGGGCTTTCCGCCAGTGCCCAGGCCAGCCGCCAGAAGCAGAGCGATGCGGCCATGCGCACGGCCATATCGAGGCACGCCAGGGCCAGCGGCGCCAGCCCCGCCCCGCCCTTGAGCGAGACATAGAGTTGCGCGCCCATCAGCAGGCCAAAGGGCAAGGAAGCTGCCAGCATCGGCACCGCCGCGGCCCGGTCCGCCCAGCCCTCGCGTCGGGCCAATATGCCGATGGTGAAGAAGAAGAGGATCGACGGGCGCATCAGTACCGGCGGCCCGAGCCCCGCAATTTGGCATGACAGCGCCGCCAGCGCGACCGCCATCAGCATCCAGTTGGGCAACCGCACCAGCAAGGGCGCGGCCACCATGCACAGGAACAGGTCGCGCAGGAATGGCATCTGGACATTGATGTCCGGATTGCGGTTGATGATGAACAATTCCTCGGCGATCCAGCCGCCCGACTGCGGCACCGGCGCCGACAGACCCAGCAGCCAGGCCGCGCCCGACACCAGCAGGATTGCCACCGCATTCCACAACAGCATCGGCAGCAGGATCGTCCGCGCCTTGCGCCCGACATGATCGAACCAGTTGCGCGTGCGCGCCGACCCACCGACCAGCCAGCCGGAGATCAGGCCCAGCAGCGGCACCGCGCTACGGCCGAAGATCTCCATCAGCACCCAGCGCAGCCCTTCCTGCGGCGAGCCACGCAGCAATTCGAGATCCTGGCCGTTCCGTCCGGTCCAGGCATGGACATAGACGACACCCAGAATGCAGATCACACGCGCAATCGCGATCGCGTCGGAACGGCGCGTCGCATTGGCCAAGACGATATCGGGCAAGCAAAAATCCTGATTGTGGCAGGTTTCCAATGCCCGAAACCCGCTCCTGTTCCCCCTCCCGCGCGACGGAGCGAGCCGGAAGCGGGATCATGGGACGCATCAGCGCGGATTTCCGGGCTCCACGGGCCGTTCCGCAATGGGCATTTCGGCCCGTGGGTAATCCAATATTTACCTGCCCCCGATAGCAATCTGGTCGATTGCCGGACGCGTGCCGGCTGCGGGGGACAATAGAGGCTCATGACCCAGATGCCGGGCGCACATCAATTTTCGCACGACACGGGCGCTGTCGCATCGTCTGCCGGCCTGCACCAGGCGCTGGGCATGGTGTTCCAGATCGCCGGGTCGAGTTCGAAGATTCTGGTCGATCCCAACAGCCTCGCGGCGCTGGCCCATGATCCCGACACCTGCCTCGCCATGGCCGGCCAGGTCGGCAGCCAGGTGAAGATGCGGGTCGGCGATCGCTGGCTGATCGCCAGTATCCGGTCGCTGATGCTCGTCCGGCGCGATGGCGGAGCGATCATCGCCGATATCGATTTTCTGGGCGAAGGCGATGAGGAAAAGCTGACTGGCCGCATCTACGGCTTCCGGCGCGGCGTCACCCGCTATCCCACACCCGGCACCGACATCTATCCGGTGTCCAGCTATGACATGCAGCAAATCTATGCCGCCGACGACCGGCCGCATGTCCAGATCGGCACTGTCTATCCGACGATGGACACGCGCGCGGCGCTCTATGTCGATTCGATGCTGGGCAAGCATTTTGCGCTGCTCGGCTCCACCGGCACCGGCAAGTCGACCAGCGCAGCGCTGATCCTGCACCGCATCTGCGACCTGTCGCCCCAGGGGCATATCGTCATGATCGACCCGCATGGCGAATATGGCGCAGCCTTCCAGCAGAATGGCGCGGTGTTCGACGTGAACAACCTCGCCCTGCCCTATTGGTTGATGAATTTCGAGGAACATTGCGAGGTGTTCGTCACCTCCGAAGGCGCCGAGCGCACCCAGGATTGCGACATCCTGGCCAAATGCCTGCTCGCCGCGCGGATGAAGAACCGTCTGGCCGAAAGCATCGGCCGCCTGACCGTGGATTCGCCCGTCCCCTATCTCCTGTCCGATCTCACCGCGATCCTGCAGAACGAGATGGGCAAGCTCGACAAAGGCACCGGATCGCTTCCCTATCTGCGCCTCAAGTCCAAGGTCGACGAGATCAAGGGCGACCCGCGCTATTCCTTCATGTTCTCCGGCATGCTGGTGGCCGATTCGATGCAGGCCTTCCTCGCCAAGGTCTTCCGCCTGCCCTCGGGCGGCAAGCCGATCTCGATCATCGACGTGTCCTCCATGCCCTCCGACATCACCTCGGTGGTGGTCTCGGTGCTGTCCCGGCTGGTGTTCGACTATGCGCTATGGGCGCGCGACGAACCGCAACGGCCGATCCTGCTCGTATGCGAGGAAGCCCATCGCTACATTCCCGCCAGCACCGCCGGCGGCGGGCAGGCGGTGCGCCGCATCCTGGAGCGGATCGCCAAGGAAGGCCGTAAATATGGTGTCTCGCTGGGCCTCATCACCCAGCGTCCGTCCGACCTGGCCGAAGGCGTGCTGTCGCAGTGCGGCACCATCATCTCGATGCGCCTCAACAATGACCGCGACCAGGCCTTCGTGAAGGCGGCCATGCCCGAAGGCGCGCGCGGCTTCCTCGATTCGATCCCTGCCCTGCGCAACCGCGAGGCGATCATCTGCGGCGAAGGTGTCGCCGTGCCGATCCGCGTCGCGCTCGACAATCTGGAAGAACAGCGGCGCCCGGCTTCCGGCGATCCCAGCTTCACCCAGCTCTGGCGCCAGGCCGGCGGCGAGGACGATATCCTTACCCGCACCATCACCCGCTGGCGCAACCAGGGCCGCTGATCGGCGTATCGGCCTCAGCCGGTCGGCGCGATCCGACCGGCCGGCTCGGTCTCGCTATGCACCGCCTCGCGGCATTCCTCTTCGTGCATCGGCACCATCAGCTTGGCCTTGCGCCAGCCGCCCTGCCAATAGACCAGGGCCGCGAGCGTCAGGGACACCGCCGACCCCACCGGGAAGCTCAGCCACAGCGCATCCGCGCCGATCCGGGGATAGGTGAGATAATAGAAGCCCAGGCGCACCGCGAAGAGGGTGAAGACCAGGATCAGCAGCGGCGCCACCACCACGCCATTGGCGCGCATCACCCCGAACAGGATCATGGTGCAGCCGAACAGCATGAAGCTCCAGCTCGCCAGCAACTGCATGTTCCAGGCCGCATCGATCACCGCCTGGTTATGGCTCAGGAACAGCGCCAGCAGCGCTTCGTGGAAGATCAGGATGACGACCACCATCGCGCCGGTAATCGCCAGCAGATAGGATATGCCATAGCCGGTGATCCGACTGATCCGGTCCCACCGACCCGCGCCGATATTCTGCGCCGCCATGGCGCTGACCGCCGCGCCCATCGCCATCGCCGGCATCTGCAGGTAAGTCCAGATCTGCTGCGCCGCGCCATAGGCAGCCGTCACCAGAAATCCTTCGCGATTGACCAGGCCGATCATCACCAGGCCGGACGTCGACATGACGATCATCTGCAGGCCCATCGGCAGGCCCTTGGTCGACAACACCCGCATCTCGTCCATCGCGGGCCTGAGATAGCCAAGCTCCGCGCCGCGAAGCCGCAACGGCAGATCCTTGGCATAGGTATAGATGACCAGCGCGATCAGGCTGACGAAACCCGCCGCCGCCGTTGCCGCCGCCGAACCGCCAATCCCCATCGCCGGGATCGGCCCCAGCCCCAGAATCAGCACCGGATTAAGTATCAGGTCGATCGCCACCGACAGGATCATGAAGATCAACGGCGTGCGCGCGTCACCGGTGCCGCGCAGCCCCATCATCATCATGACGCTGAGCAGCGAGGCCGGCATCGCGACGAAGATCACGCGCAGATAGGTCAGTGCCATATCAAATGCTTCGGGCGGGGTCGCCAGCAGGTGTAGCAGCGCCGGCCCACCGAACCAGCCCGCCACCGCGACGCCCATGGCCAGCAGGAAGCAGAAGCCGACCGCCGAACCAAACGCCCGCCGCGCCGCATCCATGTCGCGCGCGCCGACCGCCTGCGCGATCATCACCGTCGACGCCATGCCGAAGCCGAACACGACGGAGAACATCAGGAACATGATGATATTGGCGTTCGCCGTCGCGGCGAGCGCCTGCGGCCCCAGGAAGCGACCGACCCAGATCGCGTTGATCGATCCGTTCAGCGACTGGAGGATATTGGACGCCAGCGTCGGGATGGCGAATGTCAGCAAGGTGGAGGCGATCGGCCCCTGTGTCAGGTCCCGCGCCCCTTGTGCCCCTGCTGCCATTCGCCCTTACCCCTTATCCCCGATTGCGGCGCAGGCTAGGCGGCTCAGCCCAGCCGGTCCAGTGCCGCCTTCAGCCTTTCCGCCTCGGCGGTCTTTTCGGCATGGTCCTCGCGTGCCTTGGCCACGGCCTCGGGCTTGGCCTTCTCGACAAAGGCCGGGTTGGACAGGCGACCGCCCAGCGAATCCCGTTCCTTCGCCGCCGCTGCCAGCGCCTTTTCGAGGCGGGTCTTTTCCGCCGCAATGTCGATCACGCCTTCCAGCGGCAGGATGAAGGTTGCCTCGTCGACGACGATCTGCGCCGCGCCGCCGGCGACATCCTCGCCAAAGGCCAGGCTCTCGACCCGGCCTAGGCGCGCCAGCGCCGCGCCCTGGCGATCCAGGCGGCCACGGGTTGCGTCCGCCGCATCGCGCACGACCATGCGCAGCTTGGCGCCCGGCGGCACGTTGAGTTCGGTCCGCGCGGTGCGGATCGCGCTCACCAGCCGGATCAGCCAGTCGATCTCGCCCTGCGCATCGGTGTCGACCTCATAGAGGGCGACCGGCCACTCGGCCACGATCAGTTCCTGCGCGCGCGTGCCGGTCAGCTGCCACAACTCTTCGGTGATGAAGGGCATGAAGGGGTGCAGCATGACCAGGATCTGGTCGAACGCCCAGCCGGCAACCGCCTGCGTCTCGTCATCCATCGAACCCTTGGTCAGTTCGATATACCAGTCGCAATACTGGTCCCAGACGAAGTGATAGATGGCGTTGGCGCCCGCGTCGAAGCGCAGTTCAGCCATGGCGGTGTCGATCGCCTGCACTGTCGCCACCGTTTCGGCGATGATCCAGCGATTGACCGGCAGCGTGGCGTGCGGCGCTTCGCGGCTGGTCGAGGCGGTGACGCCATTGGCCTGCAGGAAGCGCGCCGCGTTCCACAGCTTGGTCGCGAAGTTGCGATAACCCTCGACCCGCTTCTCATCCATCTTCACGTCGCGGCCCTGGCTTTCCATCGCCGCCATGAAGAAGCGTAGTGCATCCGCGCCGAACTTGTCGATCAGACCCAGCGGATCGACCACATTGCCCTTGGACTTGGACATTTTTTGGCCGTCGGCCGCGCGCACCAGGCCATGGAGATAGAGCTTCTTCCACGGCACATCGCCCATGAATTCCATGCCCTGCATCGCCATGCGCGCATCCCAGAAGAACAGGATGTCGAAGCCGGAGATTAGCAGGTCATTGGGATAATGGCGGCTGAGCGTCTCGCTCTGTTCCGGCCAGCCCAGCGTGCCGAACGGCCACAAGGCGGACGAGAACCAGGTGTCGAGCACGTCGGGATCGCGGAACAGCGTCTTGTTGCCGGCCTGCAACTGCGCCTCTTCCTCGGTTTCGGCGACATAGGCATTGCCCTCGTCATCGAACCAGGCCGGGATCTGATGGCCCCACCAGAGCTGGCGCGACACACACCAGGGCTGGATATTCTCCATCCAGTTGAAGAAGGTCTTTTCCCAGCTCTTGGGGACGATCTCGATCCGGCCGTCGCGCACCGCCTGCATCGGCGCCACCGCCAGCTTGCCGGCGTCGACATACCATTGGTCGGTCAGCCAAGGCTCGATCACCACGCCCGAACGGTCGCCATAGGGGGTCTGGATCGTGCGAGGCTCGAAATCGGCGGCGACTTCCTCGCCCTCCTTGTTCTTGGTGACATGCGGCACCAGCAAGCCCAGCGCCTTCATCTCGGCGACGACGATCTCGCGCGCGCCGTCCACGCCGTCCTTCTTGAAGCGGTGCAGCCCCAGGAAGCGATCGGGGATCAGGCCGTCGGCGGTCTGCACGACATTGGCGTCGGCATCGAACATGTTGAGCATGTCCGCGGCCTTCATGCCCGCGCGCTTGCCGACCTCGAAATCGTTGAAGTCATGGCCTGGCGTGATCTTGACCGCACCCGAACCCAGTTCCGGATCGGCATGTTCGTCGGCGACGATCTTGAAGCGGCGACCGGTGATCGGCTGGAGAATCTCCTTGCCGATGACCGCCTGATAGCGGGCATCGTCGGGATGCACGGCGATCGCCATGTCGGCCAGCATGGTTTCCGGCCGGGTGGTGGCGACGACGATATGGTCGCTGCCATCGGCCAGGGTCACGCCGTCGGCCAGCGGATAGCGGAAGCGCCAGAAGCCGCCCTGCGTTTCCTTGGTCTCGACCTCCAGGTCGGAAATGGCCGATCGGAAATGCGGGTCCCAGTTGACCAGGCGCTTGTCGCGATAGAGCAGGCCGCGCTGGTGCAGTTCCACGAACACCTTGATGACGGCCCTGGAAAAGCCCTCGTCCATGGTGAAGCGTTCATTGGCCCAGTCCATCGAACAGCCCAGACGGCGCAGCTGGCTGGTGATCGCACCGCCGCTTTCCGCCTTCCATTCCCACACCTTGGCGACGAAATCGTCGCGGCTGAAATCGGTGCGCTTCTGCCCGGCCGCGTTCAGCTGCCGCTCGACCACCATCTGGGTCGCGATGCCGGCATGGTCGGTGCCGACCACCCACAAAGCATCCTTGCCGCGCAGCCGCTCATAGCGCACGACGATGTCCTGCAGCGTATTGTCGAGCGCATGGCCAACATGCAGGCTGCCGGTCACGTTCGGCGGCGGATTGACGATGGTGAAGGGTTCGGCGCCCGGACGGTCCGGACGGAACAGGCCATTGGCCTCCCAATGCTGGTACCAGCGGGTCTCGATGGCGGCGGGGTCAAAGGTTTTGGGCAGTTCGGTCATGATCGCGCTTTAACGCCTGCCGCACGACACGCAAGGCATGGCGCACGTCAGATCAGGCTATCCATGACTTCGGACGGCAAACCAGCGCGGATCGTGATGCCGCCATCCCCCTTTCGGGCGACCAGTTGCGGTTCGCTCAGGCTGTTGTCGAACACCCAGGCCCGATCCGCCTGGTCGAAGAACCAGCGCAGTTGCGCAAAGGATCTTATGCGCCGCGCCGCCACCTTGTCGGCCGGCACATCATGCCCGCCCTTGGCCACGCGATAGGCGATCCGCTCCAGTTGGCGCTCCACCGAATCCAGATAGACATAGATCAGCCGTATCTCGAAGCCGCGCGCCCGCGCCTTCTCCACCAAGCGCCGATATTTGGGACTGGACAGCACGGTCTCGACGCCGATGGTCTGATGCACGTCGATCGACGCATCAAGCCAGGCCTCGATCCGCTGCACGGCAGCCAGATTGGCGGCGTCCTGCACCAATCCTTCGCTTTCCCGCAACCGGGCGGTCAGCAGGTCTGGGTTGATGATCCAGACCGAACCATCAAATTCGGCCACGTCGCTGCGACCATAGGCCGAGCTTTTGCCACAGCCATTGGGGCCCGCGACTATCCACAGACGCGGCCGCGCATGGCCCTTGCCGATCAAATCTTGTCCCTGATCGCCTTATTCTCTTCCCGCGCCTTGCGAACGCTGGCGCGGAAGGATGCGAGGAATTCAGCCTCGAACTGCGGGCTATCGGCATCGACCACCCGCAACTTCACCGCCTTGCCGTCCTTGTGGACGGTCCGGTATCTGGGCTTGCCCGGCTTGCCGAGGTCGATGGGACCATCGACGATATCGACCTTCATCTTTGCCATGGGGTCAATATAGCAGGCCGGGCCAGCCCCTCAAAGGCTCATTTGCCCTTGGCCGCGCCGGTCCACTGGTTCAGCCAGCCCAGCGCCTCGTCATACCATTGCAGCGAATTCTTGGGCTTCAGCACCCAGTGATTCTCGTCAGGGAAGACGACCAGGCGCGACGGAATCTCGCGCCGCTGCAACGCGGTGAAGGCGGCGAGGCCCTGCGTATAGGGAATGCGGAAATCCTTCTCGCCGGTCACGACCAGCATCGGCGTCTTCCACTGGGCGACGTGATTGACCGGGTTCCATTTCTCGAACTCCTCCGGCTTCTCATAATAGGGGCCGCCATGCTCCCATTCGTCGAACCACAGTTCCTCGGTCTCATAGGCCATGGCGCGGGCGTCGAACACGCCGTCATGCTGGACGATGCACTTGAAGCCGTCGGCCCACTGCCCCTCGATCCAGTTCATCATATAGCCGCCATAGCTGGCGCCGAGCGCGCAGGCACGGCCCGCGTCGACATTGGCGTCCTTCGCCGCCGCCGCGGCCAGGCCAAGCTTCAGGTCTTCGAGCGGCTTGCCACCCCAATCCTGGTTGATCGCGTCGGTGAAGGCCTGGCCATAACCGGTCGAGCCATGGAAATCGACGATCACCGCGGCATAGCCATGGGCGGCGAACGCCTTGGGGTTCCAGCGATAGGACCAGCTGTCGTTGAAGCTGCCCTGCGGCCCGCCATGGACCAGGAAGGCGACCGGCAGCTTGCCCTTGGCAGCCATGGGCTTCACGATCTGTCCCCAGACCGTGTCGCCATTGGCACCCTTGAAGCTGAAGCGCTGGACCGACACGTCATCCACCCCGGCCAGCTTCTGCGCGTTGACATTCGTCAGGCGCACCGGCTTGCCTTTCGCGGGCATCTTCCAGAAATCGGCCGGCGACTGGATGCTGTCCAGCGCATAGACGAAGCCGCCATCGGGCAGCGGCACGACGCTGCCAGCATGACCCTTTTCGGTGAGGCGCGTCACCTTGCCCGATGCGGCATCGACGCGGAACACCGGATTGTCGAGTACGTCATTGGCGGTGACCAGCAGCCCCTTGCCATGCGTTTCCCAGGCGATCGAGCCGATCGAACGATCCCAGCCCTGCGTCAGCGCGCGCGTCTCGCCTGTGGCGATGTTGCGCAGCATCAGGACCAGCCGATCGGCTTCATAGCCGGGCCGCTTCATCGCGGCATAGGCCAGCCATTTGCCGTCGGGCGACACCACCGGCATCGTGTCGGTCGCGTCATTCGCGTCGGTCAGGTTGACCGGCTTGGCGCTGCCATCGGCCGGCACGCTGAAGATGTCGAGATTGGTCGACAGCGGCTCGATCCGCCCAGCCTCGCGCAGGGTGAAGAACAGCGTCTTGCCATCCGCGCTCCAGGCCAGTTCCTCCGCCCCGCCGAACGGCTTGGACGGGCTGTCGCCGACCAGGCCGCCCATCACCGACACCGCCTTGCCGCCCGCGACCGGCATGACGAAGATTTGCGAACGCTGGCCATCGCTCCACGTATCCCAGTGGCGCACGAACAGCTGGTCATAGACCCGGCCGCTGCCTGCGCTTGGTGGGGTCGGCGCCTTCACATCGTCGATCGTGCGCGTACCGACCGGGCGGTCGGCCCACAGCGCCACCTTGTCACCCTGGGGGCTCAGCAGGAAGCCGGAAATGCCGCCGGGCGCCTTGCTGATCTGCACCGGCTGACCACCAGCGATCGGCGCGCGCCACAACTGGTCGTCACCGCCGGCATTGGAGACATAATAAAGCGCGCTGCCGTCGGCCGAAAAGACCGGCGATGCCTCATTCTTGTCGGGCACCGACGCGATCAGCCGGGGCGCCTGCCCCGCCTTGTCGATCGCCAGCAGATAGAGGTCGGTGCGGCCGCGATTATCGGCGAGATCCGTGCTGCGCAGCTGATAGGCCATCCACTTGCCGTCCGGCGATACGGTCGGCGACGACACCCGGTCCAGCGACACCATGTCATTGGGCGTGAAAGGACGGGCAGCCGCCGGCGCCACCAGCGCAGACGACAGCATCGGCGACAGGGCCAGTGCGCCAAGGCCGGCAAGCAGGATATGTTTCATGGAAAAATCACCCTCGGATCGAAAACACGGCGTGCCGGCGCATGCGATGCACGGCCGGGCGCGTCGATGAGATGATCCGTGGTCTAGGCGCGCCTTACGCCCCCGGCAAGAGGCCGGCGCGCGATCGGCTGCCTGTCGGCCTCAGCGGCCGGTGATGCGGGAGATTTCCTTGGCGACCATGTCCTCGACCAGCGCGGGCAGGCGCGCATCGAGCCATTCCTTGAGCATCGGCCGCAGCATCGAGCGAACCAGAGCTTCAAGCGTATTGTCCTCGCCCTCGCGCGGGCTGACCAGCATGGTGGACAGGGCCGAAAGCGAATGACGCGCGGCCACTTCGCTTTCCACCGACAGGATCGAGTCGCCGTCCGATTCGGACGGGGCCACAGCCTTCACGGCGCGGGTCGACTTGGGCGCGGGCATCACTTCCTCCACCGGAATCTCGTCGGTCAGTTCCAGCACTTCCTCGACCTCGGCCGACATCACCGCATGGGACGCGGCGCTCAGGTCGATCGGGGTCTTCTGGCGGCGCTGCGGCGCGGCCTGAACGGCGTCCTCGCCCTCTTCGGCGATGATCCGCTTGATGGACGAGAGTATCTCTTCCATCGAGGGTTCCTTGGTCATGTCACCCATGGATAATTCCCGTCCAAATTTCATTCCGCACCTATTCCGCCAAGATTACCTGTTCAGGTTAACAAGCGGTTAAGGCTGCGCGGCATCGACTTTGGCGTTTTGAGCCGGCGTGTCAACGGTACGTGTCGAAACCGCCTGGGGCTTGCCGTCATAGTCCCAGTCGAACCACTTGCCCTCGACCCGGTCGTAATTGACCATCGGGTCATAGAGGGTGCCGCTTTCCAGGCCCAGATCATCGGCCTCGGCATGGCCCATCGCGGCCAGCAGGGTGAAGCCGGCGACATAGGCATTGCGGCGCGCGGTCACCAACTCAACCTTGGCGTTGAGCGATTCCTGCTCGGCATTGAGGATGTCGAGGATGGTGCGGCTGCCGACCGAATTTTCCGCCCGCACGCCTTCCAGCGACAGTTCGGCGGCATCGACCGCCTTCTGGCTCGACTGGATCGTGCGCAGCGACGCCTGCAACGCGGCATAGGCGGCGCGCGCCTGCGAGATCACGCCGCGCTCGACCTCGATCTGCCGCTCGATCGCCTGCGACTCGAGCGCCTGGTTCTGGCGCACCTGCGCGGCCGGGCGACCGCCCTGATAGAAGGGAATGGTCAGGGTCGCACCAACGGCCGCCTGCTTGTTGGCCGCAATGTCCTTGTCCATATAGTCGGTATAGCTGCCCTGGCTGAAACCGCTCAGGGTCGGCAGCGTGGCGCCCTTGGCCGCCTTCACGTCATAACGCGCCGCCTCACGCGACTTCTGCGCAGCCAGGATATCGGGATTATCGGCCAGCGCGACGCGCACGGCGCTGTCGGGATCGGCCGGCAGGCCCGGCAGAGCGGGCGGCGATTCCAGATCGACCGGCGCCTCGCCGACCATCGCGATATAATTTTCGCGGCTGGTGATCAGGTTGGATTCGGCGCGCTGCAGGTCGGAGCGGGCCAGTTCCAGACGCGATTCGGACTGGGCGACGTCGGTGCGAGTGACATCGCCGACCTCGAACCGGTCGTTGGTCGCCTGGAGATTGACCTCCAGCACCTTCACATTCGCGGCATTGAGCGACACCAGCGCGATATCGCGGATCACATCCATATAGGCGGCGACCGTCTGCGAGAACACGCTCGCCTCGGTCCCGCGCAGATTCGCCTGGCCCGATTCGACGCGCGTTTCCGCCGCCTTCACGCTGTTGCGCACGGTGCCGCCGGAATAGATGGGCACATCGATGCTGCCGCTGGCGCTGGCGGACCGATGCGGCGCCAGGAAGCTGTTCGACGGGCGGATGACCAGTTCCTGGAACTGGAGCTGCGAATTGGCCGTGGGCCGCCCCGCTGCCTTCTGGATCGGGACATTCTCGTCCGTCGCCCGCTGACCGGCGCGTGCGCCGGTCAGGGTCGGGTTGGTGCGATAGGCCTTGGCCAGCGCGCCCTGCAGGGTTTCGGCATGCGCCACCCCTGCCATGGAGGAGGATAGCAACAGCAAGGCTGTAGCGGCTTGGCGCCGAAGGGTCATACGCTTTGCTGTCATCTATCCTGTCTCAAAAAACGAACTGCTCCGGCGCGGCGAAACCGGGAAGCACGACCATTTCCATGTCGGTAAGGCTGGCGAGACCCAGCACGCCCGCCACCGCGCGGCCGCTGCACAGGCGAGCGACACCGCGTTCGACGACGCCCGTCACCACCCGTCCCCCATCGACTAGCTGCTGGACGAGCGCAGCCGGGACTTCCTCCACCGCGCCGTCAATGAAAAGAACATCATAGGGCGCACCGGCCGATGCGCCGGCGGCCAGCGGGCCGCGCACCACGGTCACGCCGGGCACCGCGATCTCTGCGCCACCCTCGACCTCCACTGCCGTCACCTGCGCACCCAGCTCGGCGAGCAGCGCCGCGCTGTAACCGGTCGCGGCGCCGATCAGCAGCACCTTCTCGCCGGCCTGGACATCGGCTTCCTTGAGCAGACGGCCAGTGACCAGCGGCGGGTTCAGCGCACGGTCGCCGTCCAGCGGGATCGGGCGATCGACATAGGTCATGGCCCGGCGCTCGGCGGGGACATAGTCCTCGCGCGGCACCTTCGCCATCACGGCGATCACGCGCTGATCGTCCACGGCGCTGGTGCGCAGCTGGCTCTCGACCATGGCGGTCCGCATCGAAGAAAAGTTCTGCTCGGTCACGATAGTTCCTCGCTTGGCACAACTGTATTGGCAATGCAATACACTTAGGGGATTACCGGACCTCTAAATCAGCATTTCCCCCGCGCCAAGCGGCTTTCCACGATGGAGAGCGAGATTCTTGGGATTGTTCGCCTTCCCGCGCTTGACTTTGCGATCAAAGGCGGACATTTGCCGCCTCCACCGCACGGAAGGCCCGATGGCGGAGTGGTGACGCAGAGGACTGCAAATCCTTGCACGCCGGTTCGATTCCGGCTCGGGCCTCCATTTTCCAGATAGATCCGATCCCTGCCGACTCAAGGCAGCAGCCTTGTTCAGGCTGTGTTGCGACGCATCGCCTGCCGCCAGCGCCAATAGCCCAGCACCGCCAGTCCGATCATCGCGGCATAGAGACCAGCGGTCAGCCACAATCCCTTGAACACGAACATGCCGACATAGAAAATGTCGACCGCGATCCACAGCAGCCAGCTCGCGGCATGGCGCCGCGCCGTCCAATATTGGGCGACCAGGCTGAAACTGCTCAGCGCCGAATCCATCCAGGGCAGCGCCGCATCGGTATAATGATGGGTGAACCAGCCGATCGCGCCGGCACAGAGTGCGCCCAGCGCCAGCCCCTTGGCGGCCCGCATCGGTGGCAGCGGCACCACCCTTACCTCGCCGTCGTCGCGCTTGCCCCGCGCCCAGCCGATCCAGCCATAGACGATGGCGATACCGAACAGGGCCTGCAGCACCATGTCGGCATAGAGGCGCACGTCGAGGAACAGCTTGGCATACAGGGCGCAGGCCATCAGGTTGATCGGCCAGCACAGCAAATGCCGCCGCGCCGTCAGCCAGATGCCGAGGAAGCTGATGATGACGGCAATGATCTCCAGCACAGACATCAGCCCACCACTCCCTCGCGGAGTTGCGCCAGAAAGCCCTGCCCCGCCCCCGACAGGAACCAGTCGGCATGGCCGACCAGATAAGCCTGCCAGGCCAGCATCGCGCCTTCGCGATCGGCCAATATGCCGAAGAAATAGTCGATTTCGGTCAGCGCAAACTCGACATGGACCAGCGGCAGCAGGCGCAGCAGCGTATCGATCTCGGCAGGCGCCAGCGGCAGGACACTGCGATAGCCCGCCAACAAGGCTAGCGCCCCATCCACATCTGCCGGCTCGGCCAACCGCCCCTGATCCAGCGTCAGCCAGGGGATCACCGTCCGTTCGATCGCGGTGGCGAGATCATGCAGTGCGCAGTTGCGGGTCGACAGGCCGAAATCGAAGATGCTGCTGACCGCGCCTTGCGCCGACCAGAGCAGGTTGGAGGGATGCCAGTCATTATGGGTCCAGAGCGCAGGCTGCTCCGCCAGCCGCGGCGCCAGCCCCTCCCCCAATGCCGCGAACAGCCGCGCCAGTTCCGACCGCCAGGGCAGGTCCGCCAGAAAGGCCGCCACCGCCGGCCGCGCCGCGACATAGGCCTCCGCTGCGGCCAGCGGATCAACGGCAGGCAATATGGTGAAGCTCGACACCAGCGGATGCGCCCCGCGTACCGGCGCATCGAAACCGGCCGCCGCCCGATGCAGTTGCGCCAGCGCGACGCCGGCCGCAAAGGCATGATCGGGCGACAGGAAGGGCGTCCAGGACTGGCGATCGCGATAGAGATCGAGGCCCTGTGCCTGACGATGCAGTTCGTAACTCCATTCGCCCAGCGCCATCGCGCCGGCGCCATCGGCGGCGCGCAGCACATCGGGCACCGCCAGCCCGGCACCGCGCAGATGCGCCATGAAACCATGCTCCTCGGCCAGCGCCGCCGGCGTGCGCAAACTCTGGTGATGCCGCTTCAGGAACAGCGGGCCACGATCCGTCTCGACCAGCGCCGCCGCCGAAAAGGGGCGCGGCGAATGCCAGGCCAGCGCCGCCAGCCGGCCAGCGTCGGGAAAATGGGCCAGCACCGCCGCCGCCTCGTCCACCGTGATCGCCGGCCAGGCCGGCGCCTCCAGCGCCAGCCCCATGCCATGGACCAGATGCGGGGCGGCGGCGCTCATCGTCAGAAGGCGCGCGACAGCGTCGCCACCACGGCGCGCCCGCTGCCGACATAATAGGTCGGCGCCGAACCGGCGATCAGCGTGCCGTTACGCCCGACCGTGTCCTGCGCGTTGGTGCTGATCGAATAGACGCCCGACAGGACGCGCGGATTGGTGACGTTGATCGCGTTGATGCGCAGGTCCATCACCTGCGCGTCGATCAGCCCGGCCAAATGGACGCCGACCGACAGGTCCAGCGTGGCATAGCCCTTGATGCTCTCGTCATTCATGAAGGTCGCATATTGGCGGCCGACATATTTGAGCGCGCTGCTGCCGAACAGCCGACCATCATCATAGGTGCTGCCCAGCGCAAACTGGAAGCTGGGGGCCGACACCGCCCGCTTGCCCCTGGTCGGCAGATAATCGCCGTTGATCGCCAGATCGTCGTTCAGCCGCGTGTGCAGATATTCGGCCGAGGCATAGATGCTCATCCCCTTGGCCGGGCGATAGTCGATCTCGCCGTCCAGGCCATAGCTGCTCTGGCTGCCGGCATTGATGGTCGAATTGACCAGCGCGCCGCCGCTGTCGATCACCGTCGCCACCTGGCGGTTGCGGAAATGATAATGGAAACCGGTCAGCGAGAAGGACAGGCTGGGGCCGATATAGCGATAGCCCAGTTCCTGCGAGATCGAATATTCATTCTTCAGGCCGTCGGTGCCCTGGCTCACCAGTTCGCCGCCATAATAGCTGTTGTAGAGCGCGAACTCGTTAGGCGTGCGGAAATTGGTGGTGATGTTGGCGAACAGCTGCTGCCGGTCGTCCAGCTGATAATGGATCGCCGCCCGCGGCAGCGCGGCGAAGCTGTCGATCCGCACCGTCGATTGCGGACCGGGCAGATAATTGCGGCCGTTGCGCAGCAGGTTGACGCCCTTGAAACCGATGTCGATGCCCAGCTTGGGCGTCACCGCAATGCTGTCGGACAGGAAGAAGCCCTTGGTGACTGTCTTGGTGCGCTGATTTTCATAGGCGAGCAGGCGCCCGTCGGCGGTGCGGATCGCCTTGTCCTGATAGCCCCACTGGTCGACCGGGCGGCCATCGGCATCGATCGACGTATAGGATTGCGTCACCCGGTCGGTGCCATAGTCGAACCACAGGCCAGCGACGATCCGATGCGCGCCGGCCTGCAGCGTCAGCTTGCTGACGTCGCCGACGCGGAACTGCTTGCCGGTCCAGTTGCCCAGCACCGTTGCGACGCCATCGACCGCACCGGGCAGGTCGATCGGCTGGGTCAGTTCCTCGGTGCCCAGATAATTGCCGGTGGTGGCGAGCTGCGTGCCATAGGGCGAATTGCCATGCCCCATCTGCAGATAGGCACTGCTGTCGAAGCTGAGCGTATCACTCAGCTTCAGGTGGACGGGCGCCGCGACGTAGAAATTGCGGAACGGCGCGCGATAGAGGCGCCAGTAGTTGGTATTCCCCTCGCTATAGGTCTCGTCGAAATTATAGCCGCGACCAGAGGCTTCCCAGTCCGCCTTGCTCGGGCTGGGATAGGTCGATGTCTTGGCGTCGTTGAAGGAAAAGGCGATGCTCGCGCGGTTGCCATCGCCCCATTCGTTCAGCAGCTTGGCGTCGATATGCTGGCGCTGGTCATGGCCCGCCCCGCGCCAGTTGTCGGCGCGGTTGTTGGAATAGGAAATAAAGGCCTTCAGCCCGGTCGATCCGATCCGTCCCGTGTCGATCCGCGCAAAGACGCGCCGCTCGTCATAGGAACCGACCGACAGGTTGACGAGCCCCCCCGCCTCCGCCTTTGGATCATCCAGCGTCAGCGACAACAGGCCGCCGGCCGCCGCGACCACCGGCGAGTCAATATCTGCCGCGCCCTGTGCCAGCATCACCTGCCGCACATTCTCCGCATCGGCAAATTGCGAGGGATAGGCATAATAATAGCCGATGTCGTTCTGCGGCGCGCCTTCCATCAGCACGCCGATCTGGTCCTGGCCCAGGCCGCGCAGCGTCAGGCTGGACGATGCCGACAGGCCATAGGGGTCGCTGGACGAGACATTGGCGCCGGGCAGCAGATTGACCAGCTGGAAGGCGTTGAGCGTCGGCGCCTGCTTGATGATGAAGTCGGTGGAGATCGCGCTGACCGCCTTGGGCGCGCTCTGATCGGGCAACAGGCCTTCGGGGTCGGGATGGCCGACGACCTGGATATTGGTCGACTGGTCCAGCTCATCCTCCGCCATCGCGGGCGATGCAATCATTAACAGGGCCAGCGTCAGGCAGGCGCTTCCACCATGGGGCAATCGGGCAGTCTTCATCTCACGTCCACTCCACAGGAGGGACGACGGACCTGCCGCCTTGCCCTCCCTACGCCGGTATCAGCCGGATCAGGTTCAGCGGGTCGTGGTCTGCTGACCACCTCTCAGCCGCGCATGAGCGGCCCCCCGGGGATGGCCGCCCCTTAGGCGTTTCGACGCGAAGTGGAAAGCCCTCTCTATCGGCTCTCGACTTATCGAAGCCCGCCCGGCTAAGACATGGCCATGATGAAGCTGTTCATTGGCAACAAGGCCTATTCGAGCTGGTCGCTGCGCGGCTGGCTGGCGTGCAAGCTCTCCGGCCTTCCGTTCGAGGAAGTGGTGGTCCCCCTCTATGACGAGGAATGGGAAAAGCGTCGCGAGGGCGATGAGTTCGCCCCCTCCTCCGGCAAGGTGCCGATCCTGTGGGATGGCGACGACATCGTCGTGTGGGACAGCCTGGCCATCGTCGAATATCTCAATGAAAAGGCCGGGGGCGACCAGTTCTGGCCGACCGATCCGGGTGCCCGCGCCATGGCCCGCTCGATGGCGGCCGAAATGCACAGCAGCTTCGCCGCACTCCGCCGCGAGCACAGCATGAACATCCGCCAGATCTATGACCCGGTCCCGCCGTCGGAGGCCGTCGCCCACGACATCAGCCGTATCATGCAGCTCTGGGCCCAGGCCCGCGCCCGCTATGGTGGCGAGGGCGACTTCCTGTTCGGCGAGTTCGGCGCCGTCGACCTGATGTTCGCGCCGGTCGTTACCCGCTTCATCACCTATCAGCTGCCAGTCGCCCGCTTTGCCGAAGCCTATATGCGCGCGATCATCGCCCATCCCTGGATGCAGGAATGGATCGGCGAGGCGCAGGCCGAGGAATGGGTGATCGACAAGTTCGAAGTCCCGCCCCAGACGGCCTGACCCGATGAGCGACAGCCCCGAGGCCAAGCAGGAGACCCGCAAGGAGGAAGCCGCCCGCATCCGCCGTCGCTGGATCACGCTGGGCGAATTGCTGGCGGTGGCGGCGGTGCTGATCTCCGCCCTCACCCTCTATCTCAACTGGGCCGACAAGAAGGACGAGCGCGCCAGCAAGGCCGCCGAAAGCAGCAAGGCCTCCGCCCGCGCCGCCCGGCTGGTGCTCAACGCCGCGGCCGATGGCGACAGCCGCCTGACGCTCAAGCCCGCCGACCCCGATCAACTGGTGCAGAGCCAGACCATCCATTTCCCCAGGGCACTCGGCATCGCCCCGGTCGACACCACCGGCGAACCGCGGATCGAGGCCGGCTGGTTCGAGGATGCGCTGAAAAAGGCGCGCAATGCCGCGAAGCTGCCCGATGACAGCATCGGCGACGAGAAACTGCCGGTGACCATCGTCACCCAGTTCGTCGTCAATGGCGACACCCACAGCGATTCCGCCGTCTACGACATCGGCTATGGCATCGCCGGCAAATGGTTGTCCGGCCACAAGCTCACCCTGCGCGGCCTCTCCCTCGTCGGCCACGCCCAGGGCGCCAGCGCCCAGTCCCAGATCGACACCCGCTGGGCCCGTCAGACGAAACGCTAGAGCCGCACGGCCACGTTCAGGCAGGCCGCAAGCGACCAGAAGCGGACGTTTCCTACTCCCCTCCCTTCCAGGGAGGGGCCGGGGGTGGGTGCGCCGCGTAGCGGCGGTCTACGGTCGATAGGGCAGAAGCTCGCTACGCTCGCCACCCACCCCAACCCCTCCCTGGAAGGGAGGGGCTATGTCTTGTTCCCACCCAAATCCGTCATCCCCAACCACAAAAAACCCGGCCGCTCCTTGCGGGAGCGCCGGGCCTTTTGCTCGTCCGGGGACGGGTGTCGGGTTTAGCCGACGATTTCTTCGGGCTTGAAGAAATAGGCGATCTCGATCGCGGCATTTTCTTCGCTGTCCGAACCATGGACCGAATTGGCTTCGATCGATTCGGCCAGTTCCTTGCGGATGGTGCCGGCGTCGGCATTGGCCGGGTTGGTGGCGCCCATGATGTCGCGGTTGCGGGTCACGGCGTTTTCGCCTTCCAGAACCTGGACGACGACCGGGCCCGAGATCATGAAGGCAACCAGGTCAGCAAAGAAGGGGCGTTCCTTGTGAACGGCGTAGAAGCCCTCGGCCTGTTCGCGGCTCATGCGGATGCGCTTGGAAGCGACGACGCGCAGGCCGGCTTCTTCCAGCATCTTGGTGACGGCGCCGGTCAGGTTGCGACGGGTTGCGTCGGGCTTGATGATCGAAAAAGTGCGCGTGACGGCCATGGCCCTCATAACTCCGGATTGTTGGAATAAAGTTGCGCGCCCTTTAGACCGGGCCGGATCACTTCGCAAGAGGGGCGCGAGTGGGCTCGGTAGAAGTCCCTATTTCCGGGCATTCACGGCCCCTGCACCCATTTGCGGCCTTCCTGCCGCCAGAAGCGCGGGGTCACACCCTCACGCTTGCTGAGCGCCCGCCAACTGGCCCGCGCCCCGTCGATCGTATCCGCGTCGAAGAAATAGAAGGCCCGTTCGAAGGCCAGCGCTTCTTCCCGCCATACCCCGTCCGCCAGCGCGATATGCCTGGCGCCATTGGCAGCGTCGCAACTCTGCGCCAGCAGCACCGGCTGGGCGGCGTCCACCCCGTCGCCTGCCAGGCCATTGGCCAGGAAGCTTTCGGGTGGCCCCGCCCACAGGCCCGCCGATATGCGGGCCAGCCGTTCCGGCTCGTCGGCCACCACCAGCAGCCGCGCGCCCATGTCCAGGATGCGTGCCGCGATCGCGGGCAGCACCCCTTCCACGGGATCGCGGCTGAGCTGGTAGAAGTCGACCTGCACCGGCTTCAGCGCTCGAACTTGTCGGCCACCAGCTGGTCGATCAGGCGCACGCCATAGCCGGTCGCGCCCTTGTCGGCAGTGGCGCCGGGCTTGTCCGACCAGACCATGCCGGCAATGTCGAGATGCGCCCACTTCACGCCTTCGTTGACGAAGCGCTTGATGAACTGGGCAGCGGTGATCGAGCCAGCGAAGCGCGGGCCGATATTCTTCATGTCGGCGATCGGGCTGTCGATCAGCTTGTCATAAGCCTCCGACAGCGGGAAGCGCCACAGCTTCTCGCCACTGGTCTTGCCCGCCGCCAGCAGGTCGTCGGCCAGCGCATCGTCGTTGGCGAACAGGCCGCCATGCTCGCTGCCGAGCGCGATCATCATCGCGCCGGTCAGGGTGGCGAGGTCGATCACCACTTCGGGTTCATAGGTCTTCTGCGCCCAGGTCACCGCGTCGCACAGCACCAGCCGGCCTTCGGCGTCGGTGTTCAGCACCTCGATCGTCTGGCCCGACATCGACGTCACGATGTCGCCGGGGCGCTGCGCATTGGCGTCGGGCATATTCTCGACCAGACCACAGATGCCGACGACGCGCGCCTTGGCCTTGCGACCGGCCAGCGCCTTCATGGCACCAGCGACGGCGCCGGCGCCGCCCATGTCCCACTTCATGTCTTCCATGCCGGGGCCAGGCTTGAGCGAGATACCGCCGGTATCGAAGGTCACGCCCTTGCCGACGAACACGACCGGCTTGTCGGCGGCGCCATCGGTGCCGTCCCATTCCATCGCCAGCAGCCGCGCTTCACGCGCCGACCCCTGCGCCACACCCAGCAGCGCGCCCATGCCGAGGTCCGTCATCGCCGCACGGTCCAGCACGGTGATCTTGACGCCCAGCTCGGCCAGATGCTGGCAGCGCTCGACGAAGCTTTCGGGATAGAGGATGTTGGCCGGTTCCGACACCAGTTCGCGGGTGAAGGCGACACCGGCGGCGACCGCCGACAACTTGGCCCATTCGAGCTCGGCGCTGTTTGCGACGATCGTCACGGTCGCCAGCGTCGGCTTGGCCTTTTCGGGCTGACGCGTGCGATAGGTGTCGATCCGCCAGCTGCGCAGCAGCGCGCCCAGGCCCAGCCGGGCGGCATCCTCGCCGCTTACGCCGGCCGGGAATTCGACCGCTGCGTGGGTCGCGCCGCTGGTCGACAGCTTGGCGGTCAACGCGCCGCCGGCCCGCTCCAGGTCGGCCGCGCTGCCATTGCCGATGCCCAGCAGCAGGACGCGCAGCACCGCGCCGTCTTCCTCGACGAAGCTCTCGACGCTGCCGCCCGCCTCACCGGCGAAGCGCGCGGCGGCGGCGCCGGCGACCAGCGTGGCCGATGCGGCGAGCGGCAGGCTGTCGACAGTCCCCTTCGCCACGGCAAGGACCAACGTGTCGACCTGGGGGCGCGTGGGGCTGAATTGGATGTCCATCTGGGGGCCTTTTCTCTGGAATGCCGTGTCGTTCTTGTTTCAGCCAGATAGTGCGGCTTTGCCGCTCTGCAAAGCCATTCGGCGGATTTCCGCCGTCCCGAATGCGAGCAGCGATTGCGGCGCGGGCCAAGCAGTGCGATAGGCAGGGACCAGAAGTGCCCACAAAGAGGCCCCTACGCTTGCAGATTTCCGTGTTTCCCCTGTCGTTCAAACAGGCGCTGCTTGCCGGCGCTGCCTCGTCCTGCCTGCTCGCGGCGCCGCTGGCCCATGCGCAACAGGCGCCCGAGCCCAAGCTGAACGAGCCCCAGACGCCGATCAGCGCGCCCGACGCGCCAGTGCCCGACAATGACCAGGAAATCGGCTTCGCCGCCGATACGCTGGAATATGACACCAACAGCCAAATCGTGACCGCCACCGGCAATGTCCAGTTGCTGCGCGACGGCAACCGGCTGCGCGCCGACAAGATCGTGTGGGACCGCAACACCGGCAAGGTCGAGGCACAGGGCGCCGTCTCGGTGATCGATCCCGACGGCAATGTCGCCTATGGCGACCGCTTCGATGTCACCGATACGCTCAAGGATGGCGCGGTCGACAATATATTGCTGGTCCTCCAGAAGGGTGGCCGCATGGCCGCGACCAAGGGCGAGCGGGTCAATGGCGTCTATACGTTGCACCACGCCGCCTATACCGGCTGTCCGGTGGAGGGCAGCGACGGTTGCCCCAAGGAACCGACCTGGCAGATCAACGCGGTCAAGGTCGTCTATGACCCGACCAAGCAGCGCGTCTCCTATACCCGCGCCAATGTCGAGCTGTTCGGCCTGCCTTTGATCCCGGTGCCGGGCCTGTCGCATCCGGTCGGCGACGATGGCGGCAGCGGCCTTCTGGTCCCCAATATCCGTTATGACCGGGTCAATGGCTTCGAGGTCGCGGTCCCCTATTATCTCAAGCTCGCGCCCAATCGCGACCTGACCGTCACGCCGCACGTCTACAGCGATTCGCTGCCGATGATCGAAGGCAATTTCCGCCATCTCTACGATCGCGGTGCCTATCAGATCACCGGCTATGCCACCTATGGCAGCCGGTCGAGCGGCATCACGCCGACCGATTCGCAAAAGGATATTCGCGGCGCGATCGACGCCAGTGGCGGCATGCAGCTGTCGCCCGAATGGAGCGTCAACGGCTCGATCCGGGTCGCCACCGACCGCACCTTCCTGCGCCGCTACGACATCAGCCGCGACGACCGGCTGCGTTCGACCCTGGGCGTCCAGCGGATCGGCGAGAACAGCTATTTCTCACTCGCCGGCTGGGCGGTGCAGACGCTGCGCGTCGATGACCCTCAGGGCCAGATGCCGATCGCCCTGCCGGTCATGGATTATCGGCTGCGGATGAAGGACCCGCTGCTCGGCGGCCAGATGCAGTTCCAGGCCAATACGCTGGCGATCACCCGGACCGAGGGGCAGGATACCCAGCGCGCCTTTGCCGCGTTCGAATGGAATCTGCGCAAGCTGACCGGCCTTGGCCAGGAAGTGAATTTCACCACCTATCTGCGCGGCGACGTCTATCACAGCAGCGACAATCTGCTGACCGACACGATCAGCTATGCCGGCGATCCGGGCTGGAAGGCGCGCGGCATCGCCGCCGCCGCGGTCGACATGCGCTGGCCCTTCATGGGCGAGGCCTTCGGCGGCGTGCAGCGTATCGCCCCACGCGTCCAGATCGTCGCCTCCCCCCATCTCGCCAACCTGTCGGTGCCGAATGAGGATGCCCGGTCGGTCGATCTGGAGGACAGCAACCTCTTCGCGCTCAACCGCTTCGCAGGCTATGACCGGTTCGAGGATTCGAGCCGCATCACCTATGGCCTGGAATATAATCTGGCGCTGCCCGACTTCACGCTCGATGCCAATGTCGGCCAGAGCTACCGGCTCGACAACCGCGCCAGCATCCTGCCCGACGGCACCGGCCTGTCCGACCGCATGTCCGACATCGTCGGCCGCTGGACCATCCGCTACAAGGATTTCGTCAGCTTCACCCAGCGCTTCCGGGTCGACAAGGACAATCTGGCGGTCCGCCGGAACGAGGTCGACGCGACCGTGGGCAGCAAGAAGACCTATGCCCAGATCAGCTATTTGCGCCTCAACCGCAACGCCAATATCACGCTGGAGGATCTGCAGGACCGCGAGGAACTGCGCCTTGGCGGCCGCATCCAGTTCGCCCGCTTCTGGTCGGTGTTCGGCTCGACCGTCATCGACTTGACCGGCGCACAGGAAGATCCGGGCACCACGGCCGACGGCTATGAGCCCGTGCGCCAGCGCCTCGGCGTTGCCTATGAGGATGATTGTTTGACGCTGGGCTTTACATGGCGGCGCGACTATCAGACCAACGGTGACGCGCGCGCCGGCAACAGCTTCCAGCTGCGGCTGGCTTTTCGCAATATTGGCATATAAGGAACTGCCTTCCCGCCGTCCGCTCAGGACCGGTTAAGGCGGAACGGGGCATTGGCTCCCGACCGTATTGGAGATTTTTGCCGACGATGCTTTCTGTCGTTTTCTCGCCCAAATCCGTTCGCTCGGGCCTGCGCACCCTGCTTCTGTCCACCGCCCTTCTGGGCATGGCGGCACAGACCGTGTCGGCCCAGGCCGTCGACGATGACGCCGATCAGGGCCTGAATCTGCCCAAGGATGTCACCATCTTCGGCAAGAATGATCCCAATGTCCGCAAGGCGACGGCGATCGTGAACGGCCGCATCATCACCGGCACCGATGTCGATCAGCGCCTGGCCCTGATCATCACCGCCAATGGCGGCAAGGTGTCGGCCGAGGAAAAGGAACGGCTGCGCGTCCAGGTTCTGCGCAACCTGATCGACGAAACGCTGCAGATTCAGGAAGCGGCGGCCAACGACATCAAGATCGATCCGGCCGAAGTGAACCAGAGCTATGAGCGCGTCGCGGCCAATTTCCGCAAGTCGCCTACCCAGTTCGACCAGTATCTGCGCGAACAGGGCAGCTCGGCCAGCAGCATCAAGCGCCAGATCGAGGGCGAACTGGCCTGGAGCCGCCTGCTCCGCCGCAACATCCAGCCCTTCGTCAACGTTTCCGAAGACGAAGTGAAGTCGGTGGTCGATCGCCTCAACGCTGCCAAGGGTAGCGACGAAGTGCGGATCAGCGAAATCTACCTGTCCTCGACACCGGAAAACCGTGACCAGATCACGGCCAACGCGCGCAACATCATCGAACAGATCAAGCAGGGCGGCAGCTTCGCCGCCTATGCCCGTCAGTTCTCCGAAGCCTCCACCGCCGTCGTCGGCGGCGATCTCGGCTGGGTCCGCCCCAGCCAGCTGCCGACCGAACTGGCGCAGGCCGCCACCGAATTGCAGGTCGGCCAGCTCGCCGGCCCGATCGAGACGGTGGGCGGCATGTCGATCATCTACTTGATGGACAAGCGCAAGGTGCTGACCGCCGATCCGCGCGATTCGCTGCTCAGCCTCAAGCAGCTGTCGGTCCTCTTCCCGGCCGGCACCAGCAAGGAAGCCGCGAGCCAGAAGGCCGCGACCTTCGCCGCCGCGGTCAAGGAGATCAAGGGCTGCGGCCAGGCGAACGAGATCGGTGCCCGCATCGGCGCCGACGTGGTCGACAATGACAATGTGAAGCTGCGCGACCTGCCGCCCCAGCTGCAGGACATTCTGGTCAATCTGCAGGTCGGCGAATCCACCCCGCCCTTCGGCTCGATCAACGATGGCGTCCGCGTTCTGATCGTCTGCGGCCGCGACGAGCCGCAGTCGGCCAACGCCCCCAATCCCGAACAGATCCAGGCCCAGCTGGAAGAGGAACGCGTCAACAAGCGCGCTCGCATCTATCTGCGCGATCTTCGCCGCGATGCCGTTATCGAATATAACTGATCCGGTCAGCCTGCCGCCCTTCGCCGTCTCACTCGGCGACCCGGCAGGCATCGGACCGGAAATCGTGGCCAAGGCATGGGTCATGCGCGAAGCGCGTGGCCTGCCCACCTTCTTCGCCGTCGGCGATGCCGCATCGCTGCGCGCGGTGTGGCTCGGCCCGGTCGAGATCGTCGGATCGCCCGAGGAAGCCGCGCAGGTGTTCGAGCGCGCTCTGCCCTGCATGCAGGTGGCCGAAGCGGGCGAGATCGTGCCCGGCACGCCCAGCATCGATGGCGCCCGCACCGCTTTCCAGGCACTGGAGGTCGCGGTCGGCCTTGCCCGCACCGGATCGGCTGCCGGCATCGTCACCGCGCCGGTCGGCAAGGAACAGCTGTACGGCGTCGGCTTCACCCATCCGGGCCAGACCGAATTCGTCGCCGAACGTTGCGGCGTCTCGGCCCAGAACGCGGTCATGATGCTCGCCGGCCCGTCGCTCAAGGTGGTGCCGATCACCATCCATATCGCGCTGGCCGATGTGCCTTCGGCGCTGACAATCGACCTGATCCGCGCCCGCGCCCTCACCACGGTGAAGGGGTTGCAGCGCAATTTCGGCATCGCCCGCCCCCGTCTCGCCGTCGCCGGCCTCAACCCGCATGCCGGGGAGAATGGCGCACTCGGCCGCGAGGAGATCGAGGTGATCCGCCCGGCAATCGAAGCGCTGCGCGCCGAAGGGATCGACATTGTCGGCCCGCTGGCGGCCGACGGCATGTTCCATGCCCGCGCCCGCGAAGCCTATGACGCGGCGCTCTGCATGTATCATGATCAGGCGCTGATCCCGATCAAGACGCTGAACTTCGACGATGGCGTCAACATCACCCTGGGCCTGCCGATCGTGCGCACCTCGCCCGATCATGGCACCGCCTTCGGCATTGCCGGCACCGACAGCGCCAATCCCGGCGCGATGATCGCCGCCCTCAAGATGGCGGCCGAAGCCGCCCGCGCACGGATTGCCTATGCCGGCTGACGCCCGCTCCACTCTGCCGCCGCTGCGCGACGTGATCGCCGCCCATGGGCTTCAGGCCAGCAAGGCGCTCGGCCAGAATTTCCTGCTCGACGAACAGTTGCTCGACCGGATCGCCGCCATTCCCGGCAGCATCCAGGATCAGCCCGCGTTCGAAGTCGGCCCCGGCCCCGGCGGCCTGACCCGCGCGATCCTGCGCGCCGGCGGCAAGCTGGTCGCGGTCGAGCGCGACCGGCGCTGCCTGCCTGCACTCGCCGAACTGGAGCTGGCCTTCCCCGGTCAGTTGCGCGTCATTTCCGGCGACGCGATGGAGATCGACGCCCATGCCGAAGCCGGCGATGGCGCCCATATCATCGCCAATCTGCCCTATAATGTCGGCACCGCCCTGCTGGTCGGCTGGCTGTCGGCGCTATGGGCGCCGCTGCCCTGGTGGTCCAGCCTGACCTTGATGTTCCAGATGGAAGTGGCCGAACGCATCGTCGCGAAGCCGGGCACCGACCATTATGGCCGCCTCGCCGTCCTCGCCCAGTGGCGCAGCGACGCGCGCATCGCCATGAAGGTGCATCGCAGCGCCTTCACCCCGCCGCCCAAGGTGATGTCGGCCGTGGTCCACATCACCCCCAAGCCGGCACCGGAAGGCGTGCAGCTCAAGATCCTGGAACGCCTGACCGCCGCCGCCTTCGGCCAGCGCCGCAAGATGCTGCGCCAGAGCCTCAAGTCCGTCCCCGGCGCGCTCGACGCGCTGGAGGCGATCGGCATCGACCCGCAACGCCGCGCCGAAACCGTCAGCGTCGAAGAATTCGTCACCCTCGCCCGCCAGCTCGGCCAGGCAACGACCAGCGCCTGATTCCGCTACGGGGCACTCCCAGCAAGGCTCAGATACGGAGCCATGAGCGAACGTCTCCAGCACCGTCATCTCTCCGAAAGCATGGATGCCAAAGTTGGGTGGGAACAAGACATTCCTCCCCGTCACGGGGAGGGGGACCGCTCGCGTAGCGAGTGGTGGAGGGGCACAGGCCGGATAGCTCAGCGCTAAGAGGCTCCTGCCCCTCCGTCAGCGCTTCGCGCTGCCACCTCCCCGTTCCGGGGAGGAATGTCCACTTCTGGTCGTCAGCCGTCAAAATCCGACATCGTCAGGCAAGAGTAGCGAAGCCCTGTCCTACTCGCCCAATCTCTGATCTACCCTGGGCGATGCCCCAGCACCGCCCCCTTCCCTCGCCCCGACCGCAGCCGGCCACAGGCGGTGACCCATGTGTCGCCTCCCTGTCGCGTCGACATGGCCCGACCGGCGCGTCGGTGCGAGGCTGTCCTGACCCAATTGACGCGCGACCGTCGCGTCATGGGCGCGTGGCACGCGCATATCCGGTGCAAATGGCCCTGAATGCCGCACGACACTGTGAACTTCGGCCCTGTCGCGCCGGCATGACCCTTGCCGATCCCGCTTTATCGGCAATAGCCTTCCTCGCCCGGCTTCACGATCAGGCAGTCCTGCTTGTCGGCAAGATATTTGAAGCCCGTCTCCGCCCCCGTGCCCGGTCGGATGGCGAGATCGCGGCCATCGCGCACGAAGCGGATCGTCGCGCCATCGGCCAGGCCGCTATAGGTCGCCTCCCGGTCGAGATTATCCTTGTTGGCCAGCGCATAATGGCCCGACTTGCCATCGGGCGCGGGCTGGATGTCGAGGAACAGCCCTTCCGGCCCAGTCCAGCGCCCGACCCATTCGTCGGTGGGCAGCGCCGCGCCTACATTGTCCGGGGCCGCGACAGAGTCCGTATCCTCGATCGCCTCGGCATGGGCCGGCACGCTCGCATTGTTCGCCACCGCTTCATTGTCCACGCCCTTGGCGCAGCCGCCCAGCAGCAATAGCGCGCCCAGACCGGGCAGGATCAGGCGAAGGGCGGACGTGGTGGCGGGCTGTCGGATCATCCATGGTCTCCTTGCTGTCATGACGACAATATGCGGGGGAAACGGGCGAACCGGCCGGATCGATCCGCAATCGGGTCGAACGGCGCTTGCCAGCGCCCGTCATTTCCGCACAATGAGCGGCAACAGAATAGCATGTTCGGGACGCCGGGTCGTCCCATGCCGGGGGGCAAGTGAGAGCGAAATTCGTACGGGAGTCCGCCGATGTCCGGCGGCAGGCACTGATCGACGCAACGGCAAAATGTCTGGCGGAAAAGGGCGTGGCAGGCACCTCCGTCCGCGCCATCTGCGCCGCCGCGGGCGTATCGTCGGGGCTGCTGACCCATTATTTCGAGGGCGTCGACGCGCTGATCCTGGCCACCTATCGCGATGTAGGGCAGCGCGTGTCCCAGGCCATGGACGCAGCGATCGCAGGCGCGGGCGATGATCCGCTGGACCGGCTGCGCGCCTTTCTCCAGGCCAATTTCCGCGAGCCCGTGCTCGACGCCGACCTGCTCGCCACCTGGATCGCCTTCTGGAGCCTGATCAAGTCCAACGCCGATGTTGCGGCCGCCCATGCCGACATCTATGCCGCGTCGCGCGCGCAGCTGGAGGGGCTGGTCGCCGCCGCCGCGCCGGCCTTCTCGCCCGCGCAGGTACGGCTCAAGGCGATCGGCCTCACCGCGCTGGTCGACGGGCTGTGGCTGGAATATTGCCTGGATCCCACCAGTTTCAGCGCGGCGGAGGCACAGCAGCTGGTCGAACGGGCCATGGGTCATGCCCTGCGGGATCAATGAGCTGTTCGATTAATCGGATAGCGTGTGATCGCTTTTATCTATCAACATGTCCGAGAAAACCAATTTCCCCCGAATCATCCGCTTCCCTAAACAGGCTTCGCAACAGCAACCCTAATCAAGGAACTGGATAGCCCATGGCTCTCATCAACACCCCCCTGCAGCCTTTCAAGGCAACCGCTTTCAAGGAAGGCAAGTTCGTCGACGTCACCGATGCCGACGTCAAGGGCAAGTGGGCCGTCTTCTTCTTCTACCCGGCCGACTTCACCTTCGTCTGCCCGACCGAGCTGGAAGACCTGGCCGACATCTACCCCACCCTGCAGGGCATGGGCGTGGAAGTTTACTCGGTGTCCACCGACACCCACTTCTGCCACAAGGCCTGGCACGACACCTCGCCGGCCATCGGCAAGATCAACTATTACATGCTGGGTGACCAGAACCACGACATCTCGAACCAGTTCGGCGTGCTGCGTGAAGGCGTTGGTCTGGCCGATCGCGGCACCTTCGTGCTCGATCCCGAAGGCGTGATCCAGCTGGTCGAAATCACCCCCGAGGGCGTGGGTCGCAACGCGGCCGAACTGCTGCGCAAGATCAAGGCGCTGCAGTATTGGACCAGCCATCCGGGCGAAGTCTGCCCCGCCAAGTGGGAAGAAGGCGCGGAAACCCTCGCCCCCTCGCTCGACCTCGTCGGCAAGATCTAAGCATCTTTAGGTGCTGACAGGCCGCCGGGTTCGCCCAGATTGAGGGGACCCGGCGGACCTTCAAAACGCTTTCTACAGACTTATCTTAGTTTCAACGGGGCTTTTGGGTCGCACCAATTCCCCGGACGGGCCGTCGCGTCCTCCCGATCGGGACGGCCCGCCATTTTTTCCACGGAGCCAGACAGACATGTTGGACGCAAATCTCAAGGGGCAGTTGAAGGCCTATCTGGCGAACATCACCCAGCCGATCGAGCTGGTGGCTTCGCTGGATGAAAGCGCCAAGTCGCGCGAAATGAACGAATTGCTGACCGAAATCGCCGAACTGTCGGACAAGGTCAGCCTCGCCACGGGCGATGACAAGCGCAAGCCCAGCTTCATGATCCGCCGCGTCGGCACCGATATCGGCGTCACCTTCGCCGGCCTGCCGATGGGCCATGAATTCACTTCGCTCGTGCTCGCCCTGCTGCAGGTCGGCGGTCATCCGTCCAAGGCCGCGCAGGATCTGATCCAGCAGGTCAAGGATCTGGACGGCGACTATGCCTTCGAAACCTATTTCTCGCTGTCATGCCAGAACTGCCCCGACGTGGTGCAGGCGCTGAACCTGATGAGCGTGCTCAACCCCCGGATCAGCCATGTCGCGATCGACGGCGGCCTGTTCAAGGATGAGGTCGACGCCCGCAAGGTCATGGCCGTGCCGACCATCTTCCTCAACGGCGAACCTTTCGGCCAGGGCCGGATGGAGCTGGAGCAGATCGTCGCCAAGATCGACAGCGGCGCCGAAGCCAAGGCGGCCGAGAAGATCCGCAAGCAGGATCCGTTCGAGGTGCTGGTGGTCGGCGGCGGCCCCGCCGGCGCGGCAGCGGCCATCTATTCGGCGCGCAAGGGCATTCGTACAGGTGTGGCGGCGGAACGCTTCGGCGGCCAGGTGCTCGACACCATGGATATCGAGAATTTCATCTCGGTCAGCCGCACCGAAGGCCCCAAGCTCGCCAGCGCGCTGGAAGCGCACGTCAAGGATTATGACGTCGAGATCATGAACCTGCAGAAGGCGGCGAAGCTGATCCCCGCCAAGACCGAAGGCGGCTATCATGAAGTCGTGCTGGAAAATGGCGCGTCGCTGAAGGGCCGCACCATCATTCTGTCGACCGGCGCCCGCTGGCGGCAGATGGGCGTGCCGGGCGAGGACGAATATCGCAACAAGGGCGTGGCTTACTGCCCGCACTGCGATGGTCCACTGTTCAAGGGCAAGCGCGTGGCGGTGATCGGTGGCGGCAATAGCGGCGTCGAAGCGGCGATCGACCTGGCCGGCATCGTCGCCCATGTGACGCTGATCGAGTTTGACAGCCAGCTTCGCGCCGACGCGGTGCTGCAGCGCAAGCTTGCCAGCCTGCCCAACGTCAAGATCATCACCTCGGCCCTGACCACCAAGGTGAACGGCAATGGCGAGCGGGTGAGCGGCCTCAGCTACAAGGATCGCAACAGCGGCACCGAGCATGATGTCGAGTTGGAAGGCATTTTCGTCCAGATCGGCCTGGTGCCCAACACCGAATGGCTCAAGGACACGATCGCCCTCTCGCCCCGTGGCGAGATCGAGATCGACGCGCGCGGCGAAACCAGCCAGCCCGGCATCTTCGCTGCCGGCGACTGCACCACCGTGCCCTACAAGCAGATCGTGATCGCCATGGGTGCGGGGTCAACCGCAGCCCTGTCGGCCTTCGACTATCTGATCCGTCTGCCCACTGCCGAGGAAGCGGCCGAGGCAGCCTGAAAAATGCCCGCCTGAACCAGTCCCCCCCTTCTGGTTTTCAGGCCAGCGAAGGCCGGTCCGTTACCCTGACGGACCGGCCTTTTTCCTATTTTCTCGTCCGAAATCCGTGGCGGCTCAGCTTTCGATCAGGTCGAGATAGGCGACGACATCATTGTCGGTGGCGAGGAACAGACCGTCCTGCACCTCCTGCGGCTGCTGCTCGGCGACGCGCAGGGCTTCGCTCAGGGGGCCGTACAGGATCGTCATCGCCGCACCGTCGTCGCCCAGATGATAGAGGCGGACGGTCGCGCTGTCATAGGTGGTGCGCATCGTTCGTCCCTATCAGATCGGCGCGGCAAAGTCAGCGCCGGTCCTTGATCTTCATGCTGGGGGCAAGCTGGTTCTGGCCGATCCGGACGACATCGTCGGTGAAATTGGCGACGAAGGTCGAGCCGCGCGCCAGGCCCGGCACGAAGCCGGCCTTGTTCCCCTCGATCACCAGGGCGCTGCTGTCCTGTTCGCGGCCCTCGGGCGCGACGGTGATGAAGGCGGACCAATTATCCTTGTCCTTGCCCTGCACCATGTCGTTGCCGACGATCTGGCCGCTGGCGCCGTTGCTGAGGTCGATCATGTAATTGGTGAGATGGCCACCGCTATCGTCGAAGCTGTTGTCGCGAATGTCGACCTGTGCGGCGCGGCTTTTGAGGTAATGGCCGCCATCGCCCTGATCGAAGCGGGAACGGGTAACGGTGAGGCGCGCGACCCGGCCGATATAGATGCCATGGGCGCAGTCGAGATCGCGGTCGCACCGGCCCAGATGGCGGAAAGTCGATTTGTCGATCTGGACCGTGGCACCGCGATCCTCGCCGGTCAGAATGCCTTCCTCGCTGTTGCGGAACAGGCTGTTGCTGACGGAAAGATTGCCCTTTTCGAGGCGGATACCCGATCCATTGCCATCGGGGACCCGCAAATTCTGGAAGATCAGGCCATCGACCATGGTGGCGCGGCCGCGCAGCACCAAAGCCGCCTTTTCTTCGCAGATCGTGCCGTCGAAAATCGCACTGCCCGGCGTCGCGGCCTTGATCGTCACCTCGCCGCCATTCTGCACGGCGCATTGGCGATAGGTGCCCGGCGCGACGATGATCGTGCCCTTGCCATCGCCGATCGCGCCGATCGCATCGGCAAGCGAGACAAAGCCCCGGCCATTTTCGGCAAGGGTGAACGGGGCCGGCGCACTCTGGGCAAAGGCCGACGCGGTGATGGCTGCGGACACCAGCAGCAGGGTCAAGAAGATGCGCATGGCAACAAGGCTAGGCGCCGACCGCATCATAGCCAAGCCCCATAGTAAACCTGAAAGCACATGCCCCACTTTGGGGCAGGATTATTGCCAAGACGTTTACAGGGGTCCGGCGCCCCGAAAAGGCCGTTCGCCTTTCACCTGACCGTCGGCGAAGCGGCAGACCGCAACGCAATGACATCCTGATCGAACGCACCGCACGCCCGCCCGTCGCTTCGCTTACGGGACTCATATATCGTTTTTAAGCATTTGATATTACATGAAACCTTCGTGCAGGTCCCCAAAAATGCCCCCAATTCTGCCCCCAAATTTTCTATAAGCTGTTGAAGATGGGCGTGTTTGATTCCGAATTTGTGACTCAAATACGATTACTCCGACAATATCTTCCTCATAATTTGTTCGCGATCAGCTCTACCAGATCGGCGCATCTGGCCGATAGGCGAACGTCCCGATCGGAGCCGGGTCACGGGGATAGTTAACGGTCGTACGGAGTCGGCCGCCGAGCAATTCCCGTCATTGGGCATTGACGGCTAACGACCAGAATACGTCTTTCGCCTGTCGGGTTCGCGAAGAAAGCTTCTGTCAAAACCTGCCGCTCGATCGGCCTGAAACCGTTCGACAGCAACGCGATCTTAATACCCTCATCTAAACACAATGCCCCCACTCTGAACCGCTATCGTGTCCGCATGGACCCCTGCGCGGATTGGCACGCAAGCGTCGGAAACGACAGGCGCGGATCAGACGGGGAACGCAATCATGGGCGATGTGGTTTGTCGAGACAAGGAGACCTGCATGCCCAAACGCATCCTCATCACCGGTGCCAGTGTCGCCGGCAACACTATCGCCGCGGTGCTTTCCGGTCACGATTACGAGGTGTTAGTGGTCGAGCGGGCCGAGGCGTTTCGTGATGGTGGGCAAAATGTCGATGTACGCGGCGTCGGGCGTGAGGTGCTTCGCCGGCTAGGCCTGGAGGCTGCTGCGCTTGATCACGGCACCGGCGAGGAAGGCACGGTCTGGGTCAACGAGGACGGCAGCGAGGCAGCGCGTTTCGCAGTGGACAAGAACGGAAACGATGGTCCGACTGCGGAGATGGAGATCTTGCGCGGCGATTTGGCACGTCTCCTGTATAACGCTGCGAAGGATCGAGCATCCTATCGGTTTGGCGACGACATCAAGGCGGTCGATGACACGCCGAATAGCACCAGAGTCACTTTCTCCAGTGGCAAAACTGAGACCTTCGACGCGGTGATCGTCGCAGAGGGCGTCGGCTCCTCAACACGCGAAATGGTCTTCAAGGGCGAAAACGATCCGCAATGGATGGATATGACCATCGCCTATCTCACTATTCCGCGATCGGATGACGACGATCGGATGTGGCGCTGGTTCAACGCGCCGGGCAAGCGTAGCGTCTCGCTCCGCCCCGACCAGCACGGCACCACCCGTGCGATGCTGTCGCTCTCAAAGGAAGCCGAGGGCGAGCAGGACTGGGATGTCGAGCGTCAGAAGGCCTTCCTGCACGAGCGCTTTGCCGATGCTGGTTGGAAGACGCCGCGCATCCTCGCGGCCATGGATGGCACCGACGACTTTTATTTGGACGTGCTCCGGCAGGTGCGGTTGCCGCGCTGGTCGTTGGGTCGCGTCGTTCTGACCGGCGACGCCGCCTGGTGTGCCACGCCGCTCGCAGGGATCGGCACCACCCTGGCGGTCACTGGCGCCTATGTGCTGGCGCAGGAGCTCATCCGAAATACCGATATCGATGCCGCGTTTCAGGCCTATGAGGACCAGATGCGGCCTATGGTTAAGGACGGCCAAGGTGTGCCCAAGATAGCGCCCCGGCTCATGCATCCCAAGAGCCAGCTCGGCATCAGCCTGCTCCACGGCGTGCTCGGCGTCGCCAGTTCGGACCTCGTCCGCAATCTCAGCGCCAAAATTTTCAGCGGACCGGGCAAGGAAGTCGATCTGTCCCGCTACGAATGAGACGGGCTTGGGAACGTCGCCCCGCCGCTACTCGAGGGTCGCACCGTCATCACCAAGCATGGGAACGTCAACGGTGAGTTTTACGCCTCCGGGCGCATAGACGATCACGGCCTTTCCGTCCGTTTCACGCGCGAGCACGCGCTCGATCAGCGTCGTGCCGAAGCCGGTGCGATCCGGCGCTGACACCGGCGGCCCTCCGGTCTCGGCCCAGTTCAGGCGCAAGCTCCTGCGACCGGCTTCGGTGCCGATGTCCCATCCGATCTGGACCGAGCCCCCCTCCACCGACAACGCGCCATATTTCGCGGCGTTAGTCGCCATCTCGTGCATTGCGAGCGCCAGCGACGTCGCGATCCTCGGAGGAAGTTGGACATTCGGCCCTGCAAGCCGGAACTGCAGCCCATCATCTGCTCCGAACGGCGCCAGCGTCCGCCCCAGGAGATCGCGAAGCGACGCGCCTTCCCAGTTCTGCTGGACGAGCAAGTCATTGGCGGCCGCCATCGCGAACACGCGCGCCTGCAGCGCTTCTCCCGCCTCCTCGAGTGAGGTTGCCCGACGCAGAGTCTGCGAGATAACCGCCTGGATCATTGCGAGGCTGTTCTTCACCCGGTGGCTGAGTTCACCGGCGAGGAGCGCGCGATGTTCCTCCGCGCGCTTGCGATCGGTGATGTCCTGCGACACGCCGACCATCGATAGCGGCGTACCATCGGCGCGGTAGTTGGCTTGCCCCCTGATCTGCACCCAACGTTCCTCGCCGCCAGGTGTCAGCAGACGATATTCGACGTCGAGCAGCGTGCCCTTCGCGATCGCAGTCGTGACCGCCTGGTCGCGCATCGCACGGTCGTCGGGATGCACCGCTTCCATCAGGTCTTCGTAGGTGAATGGCTCGTCGACGGGCCTGCCGAAATTCTCCTTACATCCTTCCGATGCCATCATGCGCTGCGACTGGATGTCGAGGCTCCACGATCCCATCTGCCCGGCCTTAAGGGCGAAGCGCAGCCGCTGTTCGCTCGCGATCAGCTCGGCATCGCGCCGCGCGACCTCAGATTCCAGATCGACGCGCTCGCGTTCGAGCCGTGACAGGCGCTCCCGCTCCAGCGTCACATCGAATTGCGATGCAAAGAAATAGGAAAGTTGGCCTTCGCCATCGAAGACCGGTGACACCAGCACCCGATTCCAGAAGGTTGTGCCGTCCTTCTTGTAGTTGAGCAGGTCCAGCTCGATCGGCGTTTTGGCGGCGATCGCGTCGCGCAGCCGCGCGACATCGTTCCGGTCGGTGTCCGGGCCTTGGAGAAACCGGCAGTTGCGGCCGATGATCTCCTGATGAGCGTAGCCGGTAAGTCGCGAAAAAGCTTCGTTAACGAAGACGATCGGATTGTCGGCCTGGTTCGGATCGGTGATGAGCATCGGCATCCGCGTGGCGCGAACCGCCGACGAAAATGGGTCGGGACCACTTCCTTTCCGGGCAAGCTCGAAAAGAATGCGAGCGTCTTCGTCAGTATCTCTCAAGGATCGTTCCAGCCTTGGCACCAATCTTTCGGCAATTGGCCGAAGAGGTATAGGCGGAACGAAGTGTGAACGCTATTGCCTTTCGCTCCGTGGAGGAGATCGCGGGCCTTCGCAATCACGCGCATTGAATGTGTGAGCTACCGCAGTCTTCAGGAAGGTGCGCTGGAGACGAGATGCGTCAGGCGCTGGATTGGCCGGGAGTGTGATGCCGAGGCGGGCTTGCAGGCCATTCGTCATCGACGATCGAGTCTAGCAGGTCGAAATCCTGCAACGACAAGGATAGCCGCAACTCCTCGCAGTCGAACTGGACGGCGTCGGCTGGAACGGCGCGCAGCGTCTCCTTCACACCACCGACGCCACCGCTCGACACGACCACATAACTGACCGTGCCGGTCCCGCATTCGAGCAGGGCTTCGACCGATTTGCCAATATGCCGTCCTTCGCGCGATAGCACGCGCATGCCGGCAAAGCCGGTGGCAGTGAACAGGGTTGGCGAACCCGAACGTCGGCTCGCCGTCTGCGCCGCCTTGCCGCCATCTTCATAGACGCGCTGGCGACCAAGCCAGCGCCAGATTCCGACGCCGTTGACGAGCGTCAGGAAGGCGTTGGTAGCGACGAGGTTGGTCTGGCCGCTCGATAGACCAACGATCGACCAGCCGACAGACCCGATCGTAAAGACCACGAAACCCCATCCGGTGATCCGTGCACCGAGATTGGCGGCGGTCATCATCGCGGCGATCATGGTGGCGGCGGGGGCCACCCCCCCAGCCAGGTCAGCGATCATTGGGGCTCCTCCTCATCGAAGCGAGTTTGACCTCGATTGCTATGCGGCCACGTCCTTCGCCTTGGCGCTTAGCCGCTCGTGCAGGAAGGCGAGTACGACAGCCTCTTCCGGGCGCAGGTGCGCAAGATCCCCGCGCAGTTCCTTGGACGCCTCGTCGCGTGCCTCCAGCACCAACGCGTCGCTGAGGTAACTTTCGAACACTTCGGGATGGATATAGCATTTACGGCAGACTGTTGGGGTGTTGCCGAGTCGTGCCGAGACCGCTTCGATAGCCTCGCGGACGTTGCGCTTGGCTGCTGCGGCGCTATCGACCTTCTCATATTCGGAAAGCGCGATGGCGGCGAGGACGGTGCCGCTCCACGTCCGGAAATCCTTGGCGGTGATGGCCGTGCCCGAGATTTCCTTGAGATAGGCGTTGATGTCGCCCGAACTGACCTCGCGCTGAGCGCCATCTTCATCGAGATATTGGAACAGATGCTGGCCTGGCAGGTCCTGGCTCGCCTTGACGATCCGGGCGATACGGCGATCGCGGATGCTGAGCCGCCACCGCTTGCCGCTCTTGCCCTTGAAGTTGAAGCGCAGTTCAGCACCTTCGACCGCGACGTGCCGGTCCTTGAGCGTCGTCAGGCCGTAACTCTTGTTCTGCTTCGCATAATCGGCATTGCCGACGCGGATCATGGTTGTTTCCAGCAGGCGAACGATCGTCGCGAGCACTTTCTCGCGCGGCAGACCGCGCAGGCCCAGATGCTCGTCGATTTTGGCGCGAATCGCCGGCAGCGCCTTTGCGAATTCGAGCATATGCTCGTACTTCGTACCGTCGCGCACTTCGCGGAATCGCGCATGATAGCGATACTGCTTCCGCCCCTTGGCATCCCGGCCGGTCGCCTGAATATGCCCGTCCTCGCCAGCGCAGATCCACACATCAGTATAAGCGGGCGGGATGGCAAGCTTGCGGATGCGATCGAGCGTGTTGCGATCGCGCAACGGCTTTCCGCCCTGGTCGACGTAGCGGAAGCTCTTACCGTGTCTAAGCCTTTTGATGCCCGGTTCGTTGTCGTTGACATAGGTCAGCCCGGCGCTCTCGGCGGCCTCTTGCGGGTGGACAACGGAGCCGCTTTCGCTGTCGGCTATGATCGGTTGTGATGCCATCACCGCAAAATCTCAGATGGCGGCAAGTAGTTCCCCCACGACAATTTTAGGCTTCTGGTGCTTTTGCGTCGCTTGGATCTGCACCGTCCCGGACATTGGGCGTTCTGTGAAAGTTGAGCCTGGTCATTCGGGAGCGAGTGCGATGAAAGAAGACAATCTGGCCGGCGAGAGGCGCGACATCGTCGGTAAAGTCAAGGAGATGGCTGGCGACGTGACAGGCGATCGTTCGCTGCAGCGTGAGGGCCTTTCCGATCAATTAAGCGGCAAGGTGGAGAAGGTGGTCGTTGCAGCTAAGGACGCGATCGCTGCCGACGGCGAGCCGCTGCTCGACAAGGCGCAGCGCTTCACCCGCAAGCGACCGTTGGCGTCAGCCGCGCTGGCGGGCGTCATCGGTCTCGCATTGTTGAACACGTTGCGCGGCAAACGCTGATCCGGGAGCTACCGAAATGGCGTTCAGCAAGGACATGGCGAAACTCGCCAAGGCGAACAGCTTTTTCCGGAAGGAAGTCTATCTCGACAAGAATATCCAGATCGTCCTGATGAGCCTCAAGCCGGGCGATGATATCGGCGAGGAAACCCACCGCGCCGATCAGACGACCTATTTCGTCGAGGGGACCGGCAGCGCGGTGATCGACGGACGCAGCAATAAGGTCGCCGCCGACCACATGATCGTGATCCCCCAGGGCGCCAAGCATAACATTATAAACAAGGGCACGACGCCCCTAGAACTGTTCTCGGTCTATGCGCCGCCTACAGAGAACCCCGGCGTCAAGCACAAGACCAAGGCCGACGCGGAGGCGGAGGCGGAGGCGGAGGCGGAGGCGGAGGCGGAGGCGGAGGCGGAGGCGGAGGCGGAGGCGGAGGCGGAGGCGGAGGCGGAGGCGGAGGCGGCCGAAGAAGGCGTGGTCACCAAGATTGTCAAAGTGGCGAAGGAAAAGCTGACCCGGGCGGCGTCTGCAAAGCCGAAGCACGAGCCGGCGGCCAAGCGCTCGTGAGCAACGGCAAGCTTGACATCAACGCCGCTACCGCCGAGCAAATCGACGCGGTGCCTGCGCTGGCGGGGCACGGCTTCGAAATCGTTCGCTATCGGGAAGAGCGCGGCAGGTTCGACGCCCTGCGGCAGCTCGACGAGGTGCCGGGCCTCGCGGGTAAGCTCGACGACGCCGATCGTGCGCTGCTAACGGTCTGAACCGGAGGACGCGCTTATGGCTTGGCGAGGCGTCGAGCGTTTGCCGTGGCTTTGGAATGGATCGGTGCCAGTGTTCCGGTCGGAAGCATGGCAAGTGTGGTCGCGATCTCAAGATTGCGCTCGACGATCTTCGTCCATTCGGACCAGTCGAGCCATCCGCCGCCCGTCAGCCTGCCGAGCGCTCGTGCATTGGCCTCACTCGCACGGCGGACGGTTTCCTGGGCGGAGGAGATTGTTTTCTGCGACGCTCCCAACGCGCTCGTTTTTTCAGTGACCATGCGGGTAAGCTCGCTATGATTGGCAGTGAATGGGTTGGTCCATGCGGCCGCGATCATCGGCATGCGCGCGTCGATGACGGTGCGTGCGATTGTCATCGTTTCCACCCAATCGCTGGCCAGTCGCACGGCGGTAAGCGGCCACATCCACAACACCATTCCGCTCTCGATCGCTGACGCCATCATGGCCTCCATATTGCTGCATTGCAACAACGATCAACGAGCGTTTCGGTTCTGCCACCACCAAATGAAAGCGAAGCAAGAACTTTTCGTTGTCTCAGGGATTTTTGGCCAATGACTTTATCGACCGACCCCTACGCCCTCGTCGTCGATGACGACGCCATGATCCTCATGCACGCGAGCGATATTGTCGAGGAGGCCGGCTTTCGATGTCTAGAAGCATCGACAGGTGATGAGGCAGTCGAAGTTCTGAAAAAGCACGGCGGTAGTATCACGCTCTTGTTTACCGACGTCGAAATGCCCGGATCTATGAACGGGTTCGCGCTCGCCCGCCATGTCGCCACACACTGGCCCGATGTCGAGATCGTGGTGGCGAGTGGGCGAATGTCTCCAGCAGACGGTGACATGCCGCACAAGGCAACCTTCATCCCCAAACCGTTCAGCGCCGACCTCGTACACAACCATTTGCGCGAGAAACTGCCGGACGGGAAGAAGCCCGAACCGCTTAAACAGGCCGTTTAGAGCCTTTCGGGCTAGCCGACCTCGGCGCTATCCGCCAACGACCGGCGCGCCTGCCAGATCGGCGGACGGCGCTACATCCCGCGAATAGGTGCCGACCAGTACGCCGACGGCGAGAACGGGTGTCGCGCGCAGCGCGTCGAGAACCACTCCACGACCGGGATGCGCGCCCAAGTTGGGCGCTCCGCCGAGCGCGTATAGCTGGAACACATAGTCATGTTCGCCATGTCCGGTCGGCGGATCGGGCGGAAGCCATCCGCTGGCGAGGTAGGAATTGCGCCCGATTGCAGCGCTGCCGACATCGCCGTCGGCCAGCGCGCCTTCCGCCAGACTGTGCTGCGCCGGTTCGATGCCCCAAAGGATGGCATGAATCAGCGGATTTGGAGCCGGCGCGTCGGGGTCCTCTACTACGAGCGCCAGCATCTGCGTCCCGGCGGGCGGCGCGTCCCATATCAGGGGTGGCGACACCCCGGCCCCGTCGGCCGTGAAACGGTCGGGTAAGCGCCCGCCTGCGCCGAACGCCGGGCTCCCAAGATCCAAACGCGCGTCAGGCGCAGCGATTTCGGGATCGGCGATCATCAGACCGGCATGGCCGGCGCGGACGTTGCGAAGCGCGGAGCCGAGCCACGCGGGCACATGTTCAAGCATAATGCTTTTCCTCAGGCGTCCGCTTGCCGACCTTCGGCGAATTCTTCAACGAGCTTCGCGCAGAATGCCGGCAGATCGTCGGGCTTGCGGCTGGTAACCAGGCCCTCATCGACGACCACCTCTTCATCGACCCAACTGCCACCGGCATTCTCGATGTCGGTGCGGATGCTCGAAAAGGAGGTCAGCCGGCGTCCATCGACGACATCAGCCTCGACCAGCAGCCAAGGGCCGTGGCAGATCACCGCGACCGGCTTCTTCTGGTCGAAGAACGCCCTGACGAAGGCGACCGCTTCTTCGGCGGCGCGCAGCTTGTCCGCCCCGACGCATCCGCCTGGGATGATCAGGCCGTCGAACGCGTCGGCGGAGACATCGGCGAAGGTCTTGTCGATCGGATATTCGCCGCCCGGGTCGAGGTCCTTGTTGTTGGTCTTGGCCGTGCCGCTCTCCAGGCCAATGACTGTGACATCTGCACCTGCTTCCTCGACCGCCTGCTTGGGTTGGACGAACTCCGGCTCTTCAGTGCCGCGCGGCGCGATCAGGATCGCTATAGACTTGCCTTCAAGGGTCATCTGCTGCCTTTCTATTTGCCTGCCGGCGGATCCAAGCTGGTGGCGCCGACCTTCGGATGCCGGCATCCACCGGGCTGGTATCCATAACTGATTGGCCGGCGAAGCCGTTCCAGCGGATCGCGAGGCTCTGCCGCATGAAGCGCTCACAGCGGCATCCGCAATCCTTGCAGCGTTGATGGGCCGAAGTGAGCCAAGAGGCTTTTTCGATCGTTTGATGTTCAGGCGCCGCGCAGGCGCCAACTATAGAGGAGAGGATTGCATGACCGAGAAGAGGGGCAAGGGCAGCGAGACCGCGAAAAAGGCGAACGCTAAGGCCGCGACGGAGGGTAGAAGCAATCCGCGCAAATCTTCCGCGGCTCAGGCCGAACTCAGCAAAAAGGGTGGCAAGAAAGCATCGCACTCTTGATGTCGTTGCGACCTCCCAAGCCGAAGCATGTTCGGTACTTAAAGCATCGCGCTTGAAATAGGAATCTGGGGATTCCCAGTGGCTTCAGAATGTGATTCACCTTCATTGGAGGTGGACCATGGGGAAATCCTATTCAGCCGATTTACGGGACCGGATCGCCGATCACATTGCATCGGGGCAATCACGTCGCTCGGCATCCCGTCATTTTGGAGTGAGCGCCAGTTGCGCGGTGAAGCTGGCGCAGCGCGTGGCGATAACGGGATCATCGGCACCTGCCCGGAAAGGGCGTCCGCCCGGTGATGGCAAGCTGGCACCGCATATGGCGGTCTTGATGAGATGGGTTGATGCCGAGCCGGATATCACCATGCCCGAACTGTCGGCGCGACTTGTCGCGGCAACTGGCGTTCGCGCCCATCCCGCCTCGCTGTCGCGTGCGCTGCTCAAGGCCGGCTACAGCTTCAAAAAAAACGCTGCTGGCGTCGGAATGCGGACGCGATGATGTTGTCCAGGCGCGCAGGAACTGGCGCGTCTATCGGCAGCCCAGCTTGCGCAAGGCACCGCATCGATTGGTCTTCATCGACGAGACGGCGACCACGACGAAGATGACAAGGTTGCGGGGACGGGCACGCCGTGACCAGCGCCTGAAGGCGCGAGCGCCCTTTGGCCACCGGAAAACCCAGACCTTCATCGCGGCACTGCGCTGTGACGGTCTGACTGCGCCATGGGTCATCGACTGCCCCATGAACCGCACGACCTTCGAAACCTTTGTCGAAACTCAACTCGCCCCGACCCTCCAGCCGGGTGATGTCGTCATTCTCGACAATCTCTCCAGCCACAAAAGCGAAAAAGCCAGCGCTATCCTCAAGGCACGGGGCGCTTGGTTCCTCTTCACGCCGCCCTACAGCCCCGACCTCAACCCGATCGAAATGGCTTTCGCCAAACTCACGGCCCACCTTCGCCGCACAGGTGCAAGGACCATCGATGCCCTATGGTAGGCCATCGGCAATATATGCGATCTCTACACCCCGGAAGAATGTCGGAACTTCATAAAAGCCGCTGGATATGCATCCGATTAAAAGCTCGATGCTCTAAGAAGGGCGTGTGGCCGCGATCTTAACCAGCCAACAATTGCTCCAGTTCGACTGCGCCCGAATTGCAAACTGGTTGTTTCCGCACGAGCGAGGCCCGAAGCCGGTCTCCTACGATCGCGCTTGAGGGACGTCGAACCATAACTTCAGGGTTACGTCACGTATCGTTTGGTGATCTTGAGACCGCTACCGACCAGAAGCTGACGCTCCTAATTCCTCCCCGAGCTTGCCTTGAGGAGGTGGCACGTGCGTAGCGCCTGACGGAGGGGCAAGTGCTTATTAGTGCTGCGCTATCTGGCCTGTGCCCATCCACCACTCGCTGCGCGAGCGGTCCTCCTCCCCGCGAAGGGAAAGAATGCCTTGTCTCCCCCCGTCACCGCCATTCTAGCTTCGAATCTAGCAAGGGCAAAAGCGGACAGACGGGACTAGCGCGACTTGTTGCGCCATTCATCCCATCAAAGCGCCGGGATGGGTGGTTCGCGGAAAGTCAGCTTATGGACGACGGCCTCCCGACCGCTATTCCCATCTGCGACCGATCGCCAGCATCGGAAGAGGACCGGCAACTATCGCCCACTGCTGAGCGAAAACTCAACATGCCGTAACCGGCCAATCGTGGGCGTTCATTGACCAAACTTTGGCGCTACGGGAATGACGGATGTTGGATACGAACCTGCCACAGCTCGCCACGATCGCCAACAGCGGGGTTGTCCCAGCCCCGGCCATAACCAGACTGACCGCTCTTTGACGCGAGACTCATCAAATCCAACGGCTTAGATGCGCATCTTAGTCGAAATTCGTCGTGATGCCGGATATCTCTGTGCCACCTCTATTCAGATTGGTGCGCCCACCGCTTCCCGCCAGCCTATATGTTTGCGTACAAATCGCGTGGATGGTTTGCTGACTTGTGAGGGTCTTTCGAGTTCAAACGAAACATGCTGAAGCGTCGCCGGTTGGCTAAGCTTAGGGCTGATAGGAGAGATCCATCTCCCCCGAACCGATGCCACCCGACAATGATAAGGCTGACATGCAGGGCACGTCGATGGCCGATCTGCCGGGCACGAACCTCGAGACCATAGACGTGGGCGACGCAAACACCAATGAGCTTGTAGACGCTCAACAGGAAGCCGCAGAGAAGCACGAACAGCAAGGCAGCTATCAATAGACATGATGGCCTCTTCAGCGATTGTCGCTGACGAGGCCATCATCGTCACATAGCTTTTAGAAATGGAAAATCACACCAGCCATGGGACGGAAGCTGTCCCAATCATAGGTGTCTACCTGCACACGCAGGCGCACGCCGCTGTTGCCCGTGATACCGCCAAGACCGATTTCCTTGGGACCGACCTCAACGCCAGCGCCGTACATCCAATCCTTACGGTCGGGCCAGCCGCCCTTGCCATTCACCCACTGATAGCCAGCCGACGCATAGATCATGCCGCTTTCGCCAGCACGAGCGCCGAAGCGACCCTTGACGCCGTATTCCCAGTCGATGTCGCTAAAACCTTTGGTGGCATTGCCTTCAACGCCTACAAAGACCGGCCCAAGCGGGACATTGACGCCCGCAATACCGCTGATCAGCGCGCCATTCATGATCGTTTCACCAGGGATGGCGCCGAATTCGGAACCACGATCAAAGGTGTGGTAACCGCCAAGCACACCGACATAGGGCTCAACACCAAAGGCGTCGGTGCCATCAGGCGCTGTATCCTGCGCGGAAGCGATTGCGGGTACGGCAGCGAAAATGGCTGCGGCAGCGAGAAACTTCTTCATACGAACCCCTGTTTGTTTAGATTAGGTGGATCGCAGAACCTGCCGGCTAACGACGAGTTGCACAGAAATGTCATTAAATTGAGAAAGTTGCATATATGCAACTCCCATTTCAGACGGAACCATAGCGATTGGGCTTCGTATTGTGAGGGCAAGCGGCGCCCCCTCCCTTGCGGTCTTCATAGCCTGCCCGCCTCCGGCCTGCCGGGGGCGGGTTTTTGATAGGCCGGCTTGGTGTGACGAAAATTTCCTCCTGTCTCAGCAGTCAGGCTGCGGAAGAAGTGTCGTTGCGAGAGCTGCACTTCGATGAACTTCGTTCAACCCGCCAGTCGATTGCTAGAGTGTGCGCTTCGGTAGCAATTGCGCAGCGGCTCGCGAGGCCATTCAGCAACCGTCGAGCGGCCGAAGCTGGCTGATCGTTCCGATCGGCTTTACGCCATAGCCCAGCGGCCTGATGGAATGCTGACGTATGAAGACCGCAGGATCGACATCATGTTCAAGCAGCACGCCACACTTCTCGCCATCTGCCCAGATGATCGACGCACAAAGCTCGACCTGATCGACGACGATAGTCACCGGCGTGCCGACTGGTGGAAATTCAAATCCTTCCAGCTGCGCGCCGTAGATCGACATATTTTTGATCGTGGCAAATTCGTAAAGGCCAGCCCAATTGACCGTGCAGTGTATCTCGACAGACTCGCGTGGGCTGTGGCGGCGCTCCGAGGTACAGGCAAGTGCGTTCAGCATCATCTCTATCCTGTCGGTCCCCAATAAAAGACCGATAGGCCGCAAAATGGTTCCCAAGCTCATCTGGATCGCCATGTGACCCGAGTGGCGCCTCAATCCAAGCTGTGACCTGTGACCACATGGAGAGGAACTCCCCGACTAGTGGAGCACCTCCTCGTCAATGACTAGCGTCCGAGCCGCCGAATGCCTGGACGAACGGCCCGCCGATCCTGAAACGTGTGAGCCGACACTCCATCGCTGCTGCGCTGCGTCCAATCACCGTCGGCAGGATTGACATCATATTTAAGCAGCACGCCACACTTCTCGCCATCCGCCCAGATGATCGACGCACAAAGTCGACCTGATGGATAATTGCCGTTACGATCAAAAAATGGTGCTTGGCTTGGTTATCTACACTGCTGGTGCTCGCCGAGCCGTATAGACCCAACCATCTATCAGAATGTTCAAATGATATTAAAGCAGTGCTGCAAATTCACGCGGTGGCCTTGATGCTCCTTGTAATCATTGGCGCCCCGAAATCCGCCTTTAGGGTGAGCTTTGCGTCCAAACCATTTGGCTTCCAGACATATTCTATCGCGCCGCCTTGCATAACCATTACTCGGCTAATCAAACGTAAGCCATGTCCGCTGTCTCGCTCTGTCATGTCGACATGTGCCCGCGAGGTTTCCGACCATGTGAGTGACAAGACGCCTTCAACCCAGTGCCCAAAAATGAGGATCTTACCGCCATACTCCAGGGCGCCATGCTTAGAAGAATTCAACGCCAGTTCCGCAAGAACCAATGATAAAGTGTTAGCCCAATGTGCGGATACAGATGTATCCGGGAGGCCAGTCAAATCCAGACGTACCACATCCTGTCGAAATGGTGCGGTCACTGCGTTAATTAAATCTCGAAGATTACATGATTTACTTTCAATCATGAAAGCTTCCTTCGCACGGCCCATTGCACTAAAAAGCTTAATCATGGGCTCGGCAAAATCCGATCTGACTGGGTTTCCAACGCTGTACTGACGAAGTGTCGCGCAAACGGTAGCGTAGGTATTGGATAACTGGTGTCGAAGATATTCTGTCGTGACGATCGCATCATTGAGGATCATTTGATTTTCTGTCACGTCTCGCGAGATTGCCAAAAAGCCACCATGTGAGCCGTTGGTGTCCAAAACCGTTGAAATGCTAACGTCCCACCAGCGCGGATTCCCTTTCGCCGTAGGACAAAAAGCTCTGAATTGAACTGCGTCGCCGAATTTGGCCTGGTCATATGCGGCTTCTATTTTATCAGCAGTTTCGGTTGGCCAGAAGCTGGACCAACGCTTGCCCTTTACAGTCGCAAAATCGTCGATCTCCATCGCGCAACGGCCATTGGGATTCATGTAAAGGATTTGACCTTCAGGGTTTATCAGTTTCACGCAATCGACGCTTTGATCCAAGACGTTAGCTAGAGAAACAGGCGAAAGCGCTATCGGGAGGTCATCCATTTCTGAATCGTACCACGCATGCTGAAGGGGAGAATCGATCGGTTAACGCAGGTTAGTAGAATTGGTTGCTCAGGTCGCCAACCTCTTGCAACCAGCATTCAATATCACCGAGCCATTCAAATTTGCGCCGCTTCAGACCTTATGTCTGCAAAGACCCAATCTTACCGATGGCTCACCGGACAGACGATGCGAGCGTTACGGCGAATGGCAGGTCACCCTTGAAACCACCCGGCTTGCGGAGCGCTGAAACACTTCCATGACTTCCTTCCGTCTTCGGCGCCTTGTTACGCCGGACGGACAACACAGGAGATGACAGATGAAGATCCTGATGGTCCTGACAAGCCATGATGAACTCGGCAACACGGGCAAGAAGACCGGCTTTTGGCTAGAGGAGTTCGCAGCTCCCTATTACACCTTTCTCGACGCGGGTGCCGACATCACCGTCGCTTCACCTGCTGGCGGCAAGCCCCCGCTCGATCCAAAGAGCGACCTGTCCGAATTCCAGACCCCCTATACGGAGCGCTTCAAGGCCGATCCGGAGGCCCAGCAAGTTCTGGCCAGCACGGTGATGCTGGAAACGGTGCGGGAGGCCGATTTCGACACGGTGTTTTATCCCGGCGGTCACGGCCCCCTATGGGACCTAGCTGAAAGCGACACGTCGATCGCATTGATCGAGAACTTTGCTTCCGCAGGCAAACCTGTCGGTCTTGTGTGCCATGCGCCCGGCGTGCTGAAGAATGTAAAAGCCGGTGATGGCGATCCCTTCGTCAAGGGGCGTACCGTCACTGGCTTCACCAACGGTGAAGAAGCTGGCGTGGAATTGACTGATGTAGTCCCCTTTCTGATCGAGGACACCTTCATCGCGCAAGGCGCTGATTACCGCAAAGGTGCCGATTGGAAGCCTTTCGTGGTGCAGGATGGAAAGCTAGTGACCGGGCAAAATCCGGCCAGTAGCGAGGATGTTGCCAAGGCTCTGATCGCTATGCTCGCTTAACCAGCATCTGACGCTGGCTAAACATGGCAGCGTCAGATCATCTCCTGTGCCCAGGTCGAACTTTGCGAGACCTTCAATCTGACACGCAACCAGCGTGCCATCGGTTCCCGACGCACAGCATCAAAAGCTTCTGCGGGATCATCTTCTTGGGGGGCTGTTTGGGTCATGACTGAAGCCTAGAGCCCAAGGCCACGGCCTAGCGAGCGGCCGAGATGCCGCTGGAGATCCTGCGACAGCGATTGGCCGCTTTGGGAGGACAGACCGAGCTCTTTGGTGCGATTGCGCAGCAGCGACTCCAGCTGTGGATCGCGCTCCAGCCCCTTGGCCATGCCCGCCATCGCTTCGCGCACCTTCCCGCTTGCGCTATGGTCGCCACTGCGGCTGAGCGCCTGACGCTGGCTGTCGCTGCTTTGCCAATCGGCAATGAAGCGATCTGCGCGCTGCTGGCCAGCGACACGCATGTCCCGCTCCACCTGCATCTGCCTGATGGCATTGCCACTATGCCCGGCGGCCGCTTCATGGACGAGCCCGCGGTCCTTACCAAAGGCAGCGCTCAGATCCTGCGATGCCTGGGGGCGCAGCGCATCGAGCGCGTCGCGCGCCCGCTGGGCAGCCTGTTGCTGCTCGATCAGCGGCTCATAGCCCTGGGCGCGCATGGCCTGCTCTTGCTGCAAGGCCTTGGCATAGTCCTGAACCGCCTTGTCGAACGAGGGCATGGCCGGTCGCTGGTCCAGCGGCGCGGCATTGAGCTTCAGCCCGGCGAAGATACTGCGCTTTGGCTGAAGCGGGGGCTCGGCCTGGGGTTGATGCGGTGGCTGGGGCTGGGCCTGCTGCGGTGGCTGTGGCTCGGGTTGGGGCTGCGCCAGGCTCGCCGGCTCCGGCCCGCGCCCATAGTCCGATGCCATATCCTTGCCACGCTCGCGCTCGAGCGTGCGCACGAGCTTTCCCTGATTGGCAAAGTCATCCTTGCCATAATGAAGATTGACGGTTTCGCGGTGACGCGAGAGCGCGACATAGCTGGCATGGCGATCGAGCCCTGGGGTTGCCAGCACATGCACCTTGTCCACCGTCATGCCCTGCGCCTTGTGGATGGTGGCGGCATAGCCATGATCGATATGGGCATAATGTTTGGTGTCGAAACCCACTTGGCGCCCATCATCGAGCGATACCCGCATGTGCGCCTTGTCGACATGGGCGATGGTGCCGAGCGTTCCGTTCTTCACCCCAAGGCTGCGCTCATTCTTGAGGAACATGATCCTGTCTCCGTCGGCAAAGCTTCGCGCGCCGCGCTCGACAGTGAGGCTGACATCCCTGCCCAGTTCCCCAGCCCGCTGCAGTTGCTCACGCGCCGCCTCGTTGAGGCTGCGCACCTCGTCATTGGTGTGGGTAAGGATGATGCGGCTGGCTTGTGGGTCGGCGATGCGATCGCGGTCCCACCGCTCGATGAGGTCACGCCGCGCATCCTCGCGCGTCTCGGCGGCATGGACATGACCATGGTCGCCATAGGCGGCGATCGCCTCATGGGTGCGACCGGTCGCCAGCGCCCTGGTGGCCTCGCGCTGCCAGTCGTGCGCCTGCCGGCGGATCGAGCTGATCTCGACGCTGCCATGGCGCTCGGCAATGGCGCGGAACGAGGCACCGGCCTCGATCGCCTGCAGCTGCTGGGGATCGCCGACCAACACGACCTTGGCACCATGCGCCTCCGCTTCCTGGAACACTCTCTCCATCTGACGCGTGCCGATCATCCCTGCCTCGTCGACCACCAGGATCGACCTGTCGGTCAGACGCTCGCGATCCTGCGCCCATTGATGCTCCAGGCTTGCGATCGTGCGCGAGGCTATGCCCGACCCGCTTTCCAGATTTTCCGCAGCGATGCCCGAGAGCGCAGCACCGCGCACATCATAGCCGGCCCGCTCCCAGGCATCGCGCGCCACGCCCAGCATCGCGCTCTTGCCGGTGCCGGCATAGCCGATGACATTGCTCAGCCCCTTGGCGCTGGTCACATGCTCGAGCGCGCCGCGCTGTTCGGCCGAGAGGTCGAGCCCGCCTGCGCTGGCCTGTGCCAGCGCCCGTTCGACATGGCGATCGGCCAGCCCATGATGGCGCCGCGCGTCGAGGGTGGCGGTGGCCTTTTCCAGCCGCTGTTCGGTCTCCAGCATCGCGCGGGAGGTGAACCGCGCCTCCCCTCGCCCATCCTTGCCCAGCGCCACCAGATCGGGCGAGGCTTTGACCGCCGCCATGACCCGATCAAATTGTTCCTTCCCCTCGCTATGGCGGTGAACGAACATGGCAAGATCACGAGTGGTGAAGGTCGCCTGATTGTGGGTGATGCCATCGAGCGCAATGCCCGGATTGGCGAGGATCTTCTCGCCATTGGACCGGGCGATCTCATGATGCTCTTCGATCCGCTCGCTGACTTGGCCCGCTTCCCCCATGCGCGCCGCGGCCGGGCCGATCTTGTGCTGGGGCTCGAGATCAATGCCCTGGGCTTCCAGGCTGCGATGATCGATGCGTGCATCGATATCTAGAGCAGCCAGGCGCTCGTTCACATGCTCCGCCCAGGCCTCGCGCCAATGGCTGAGAAGCTGCGTGCTGTTCCAGTCGCGCACCTTGGCGCCAAAGCCCTCTGGCGTCACTTCGCGCAAGGTCAGCATCACATGGGCATGGGGCTTGGCCAGTCCATCGGCGCCGATATCCCAATGGACGTTGAGATCGGCGACCATGCCGACATCGACGAACTCGCGCTGGACGAAGTCGCGCGCCAGGGCGATGCCCTCAGCCTGCGACATTTCTCGGGGGATGGCGAACTCCACTTCACGCGCCAGCTGCGCGTCCTTGCGGATCTCGGCGGCCTCGACATCATTCCACAGCTGCTCGCGATCGCGCCATTGCTCTGGCGCGCCATCGGGCAGCATCACTTCGCTGTGGACGACGCCGGCCTTGTTCGAAAAGTCATGATCGCGCCCGAACAGCATATCGAACAGCGATGAGCCTGAGCGATAGGCGGCCGAGGCGACCGCCGAGCGGCCGGCGGCGCGCGAGATGACTTTGACCGAGAGATGGTAGATCGCCATGACGGCCCACCATTTACACCTCAAGCAGCACGTCGGCACGACGTATAAGCGCGCCCTCAAAAGATTTCATCAGTTTCGGGATGACGAGATCCCAGGAAATTCCAGCGCATTGTGACTGATCGAGACGGTCGATAACGCCGGGGGTCTGACACCAACAGCGAGGCCATATTCCATGCGCAGACCACGGGACTATGACGCAGAGCTCAAGGCTCTCACCGACAAGGCACGACAACTTAAAGCCCGCAAGCAGAGCCAGCTGGGCGAACTGGTGATGGCAACGGGAGCCGATGGGCTCAGCGCCGAGGAACTGGCCGGCGCATTGCTTGCCGCTGCCAGCACAACCGAAGCCCCTAGGCGGGAGGCGTGGCGCAGGCGGGGCGCGACCTTCTTTTCAGGGCAGCGGCATGATGCTGGCGCAGGCGCTGGCGACCAGCCGGGCAGCACTGCGCCGGGTGACGGTCGCGCGCCATCGCCTGCAGCTGAGCCAGGCGCGGCATGATCGGCGGGACTGGCAGATGAAGCGGCGCGAGCGCACCCGGCATCTGATCGAGCTTGGCGGTCTGGTTGTGAAGGCTGAGCTGGTCATACTCACCGATGATGATCGCGCGGTGATGCTCGGACTGCTTGGTGAAGCGGCGGCGCGATTGCGCACTGATGAGCGCGAACAGCTGCTGTTGCTCTGGCGCCGGCGAGGCCAGCGCATGTTTGCGAGCGATGCATTGGCTGGAAAGCCTGAATGATCAGGCGATAACGCCGGCGGTGCGCTTCAACTCAGCGATGCGTTCACCGCAGACTTCATGCACGACCCGGCCCAGCTCCGCGACCTGTTTGCCAAGCCAGCTGAGTTCCTCTTCGCTGATCTTATAATGCTTGGAATAGCGGGCCTTCACATAGGCTTCCTTCAGCTTCTCGAACCGCGCTCGATCCACATGGCGCTCGCTCGGCCAGACATAGGCCAGCCGCCGGTCGATCCGTTCGGCTTGGGTGCGTATGCGAAGCGGCGGGCCGCTTGATGGGCGCGCTCTCCCCGATCCTGCGCGGCGAGGAAGATTGTGGGCTGCCATTCGTTCTTGACGGACGGGAAAATCCAGTTCCTGGCCGACATCACGCATGAACTCGCCGGTCAAACCGTTCCTCTGCCCATATCCAAATGAGGGGACGACTGATGGGTTTGGGCAAGGTCACGCGCGGGGCGGGCAAAGTGGGGGCAGGCGTTGGAGGCGCTGGGCTAAGTCCTGACCACTGCAAAGGCCCTCGACCGGGCGATCAAGCGTTCGACATCAGAAGGTTCGGATGATGAGAACGGCACCGCCCAGAATGGAGACGCTTCAGAAAAGCCATTCGAGCGGACCTAAAGGATCCGCATCCCAATCACGCCATTCACTAAGCATGCGACAATCCCCCGATTGCCCCTGACGCGCGCCGCGATGACGATGAATCGCGCCAGGAGCAGAATCAATATACCAACGGATCGAGAGTATTCAAACCGGCGGACTGATATCCGACCAGTGTGTGGGAGCAATGACCGGGAATTTACCAGTGGGAAGCCCGCCGAAAGCAAGACACCAGTACTCAACGCCGTCCGAATTATCCCATGCTGCGACGGACACTCCTAACTGGTTCCAAAGCAGCATCGGCCGGCCGTCCTTCCTATCTTCCGGTAGGAGTTCCATTGCCTGCCACGGAATGAGGGAAACGGAATTCATGATCACCTCGCTTCTCAGGATTAAGGCTGGGAGCGCTTGCGGTTTGTCGATCAAGGAAAGGTGAGCCCGACGCGGCCGAAAATTTGCGGACCTTCGGGAGTTCGTGCCGGGCTCAAGTCTCGGGTAGCAGCGCTTCATGAGTAGCGCCAGACCCATCACGAGAAGGTGTTCCTGACGCGCGCCGCTATGACGTTGAACCTCGGCAGGAACGCGCGGATAGTATGGATGTCGGCAATCCAGATCAAGCGTGACGTGCGGGCCTTGTGCAGCTCAAATTAACGCTCCTCACTCGCAGGCCTCGGTTTAGAAGCGCTATCGATTGCTCGAATTTGGTTGATCAGCGCTGATCTCAGCGTGTCTGGGTTGTCCGGAAACTCCGCTTTCAATTCCGAAATGACCAACTCGACCGCTACATTCAAAAATACCGGGCGAGCAACAGCACCTGTTGATAGCGAACCAAAAAACTCAGCATATTCGCGCGCATGCCGCTGGAATAATTCATCAGAGTTGCGGGTTGAATGAACCATGGCCACGCCCCCTTTCCAAACCCGGATGGATAGTCTTGCCAGAAGTATTGCTCAGCGCAATCCGTAAAAATGCCCCGTAGCAAGCAGTCGCGAGTGAGCCGAGGGGGGGCAGATCGACAAGCCAGAAAGGGCAGCAGAATGCCTAAGACGATACTCTTCAATTCTGATCAGTTCCGGAAAGAAGGCTCAGAAATTGAGACCTAACGGCCCACCTGAGAACCTCTCAGGTGGGCCTTGCAGCTGGTTGGGAGCCAAACCCCAACGGCTTCGATTTAGAGATTTACGGCTCATATTTCTGTAACGATCATAGTTAATGGCAGGCCCAAAAATTGTTCGTGCCCGAAACTATGGATGTCCCGATCTGCTAAGCGGCATGAGCGCAAGGTGTGGTGCCAAAACCTGACGGCGTGACGTTTGGGGAAAAGCATAAGCCAAGCGACCCCATCCAAATCCCGACAGGTCGCACAACTTGTAAGATAAGGATGGGGTCTCCGCGTCAAGGACGGGCTGCGACCTTCACGACAGATGCCGCTCCACTAATCGTTAATTACAACATTGTAAATTAATCGAAATTAAGATTTTCGGTCTTGATGCAATAAACCTCGATCGGATGCAGGCTGACAAGAGGTTCGGTTGCAGAATTGTGGCCACTACGAAAAAGCCCCGCTCGATCGCTCGGCGGGGCTAGTGTGGGAGGGTGACGAGCAAGGGGGCTTCGTCACCGGCCGCTAAAGCAGGGTTATGTTACGACGATGTGGCAGATCAAACGTCTAGGCCAATTCAAGATTTTTGTCCTGGTCAGCATCGGCCTCCATTGAGCGAACGTGCTTGAGATAGTTGGCCGCCAGAGCGAGATGAACCCGCTTGGCTGACGGGTCGCTGGTCATGTTGGCTTTCCGGATCTCCGTCCTCGCACGGCGCTCATAATAGGCTTTGTCCGAAATTCTGCGCATTTTGCTCCTCCTTGAGTTGAACAAAAGCGACCTCGTTAGAAGGGCGCCATCCCAGGCTGCGAACCTTGGGACGCCCGGAATTTACCAAAAAGCCAAACGATTCTTCAAGGGGACTTTCCACGAAAAGGCCCCGCAGCGAATGATCGCGCGGGGCCAGTCCGGGGAGGGTGACGAGGTAAGGGCCTTGTCACCATCTCCACAGCATGTTTCGGTTGCGGCTTGATGGCAACAAGTAAAAAGCCCCGCTCTGATTGCTCGAGCGGGGCCTAGTCGAGAAGGTGCAAGCAGCGTGGCAAACTTGCTTTGCTACTACACCCGTAAACTGTGATCGTTCCACAAAAACCCGCTGCGAGCTGGTCGGGCGGGGTTTGTAATCTGGGTAATGTTGAGCTGCGGTGGAAGCCAGATGCTCACCGCCGCTAGCTATTCAGCCGTCACAAACTCTGCGTTGCTCATTGTTCGCCTCCCGGTTCTGGAAGCTCTTATGACATCGCAGTCGACGAAAGCGCCAGCCTGCTGATCTTTCAGCCCGGTTCAATTGCTGAGCCGAAAGGCTTATCACAGCGGACCTACGTCATTCCGACGGGAAGCGGCTTTAAAAAGGATCTCATTTCAGCGAGTGTCGTCCCGCCGTTGAAAAGTTCAGGGGCGCGCGTAAGGTTAGATATCAATCTCGGATCAGCATCACATGGGCATGGGGCTTGGCTAGTCCATCGGCGCCGATATCCCAATGGACATTGAGATCGGCGACCATGCCGACATCGACAAATTCGCGCTGGACGAAGTCTCGGGCCAGGGCGATGCCGTCAGCCTCCGGCATTTCTCGGAGAATGGCGAACTCCACTTCGCGCGCCAGCTGCGCGTCCTTGCGGATCTCGGCGGCCTCGACATCATTCCACAGCTGCTCGCGCTCGCGCCATTGCTCTGGCGCACCATCTGGCAGCAGCACTTCGCTGTGGACGACGCCGACCTTGTTAGAGAAGTCATGATCGCGCCCAAACAGCATATCGAACAGCGAGGAGCCTGAGCGATAGGCTGCCGAGGCGGCCGCCGAGGAGCCGGCGGCGCAGGTTCGCGGCCGATGCATTGCCTCAACAGCCATGACAGCGCATAGGCGCTGCCATGAGTGAACAGATGCAAGCCGCCATTCTCGCCGTGATCGAGCGCGCGCCGCAGTGGATCAGGCAGGACCTGACGTCGAAGGATCCGGCGGCCCGCACCCGTGCGGAAGAGTCGCTGGCGATGATCCTTGCCGACGCCATCAGAAAGCAGGCCGAACAGCCTTAATGATCAGGTCCAGGTGATCAGGCGATAACGCCGGCGGTGCGCTTCAATTCAGCGATGCGTTCGGCGCACACTTCATGCACGACCCGGCCCAGCTCCTCGACCTGTTTGCCAAGCCAGCTGAGTTCCTCTTCGCTGATCTTGTAATGCTTGGAATAGCGGGCCTTCACATAGGCTTCCTTGAGCTTCTCGAACCGCGCCCGATCGATATGTCGCTCACTTGGCCAGACATAGGCCAGCCGCCGATCGATCCGCTCGGCCTGGGTGCGCAAGAAGCCAAGGTTATGCACGTGCGGCGTATAGAAGGTGCAGACCAACAAGACGCAGTGGTAGAGGCTCTCCGCTGATTGATGCAGTAGGAAGGCGGCTTCCTTAGTGAAGCCCTGGTCGGTCGCATCTTTTGAGAGTTTGAATTTCCGCAGGGATGCCGGAAACCACTCGTCGGAATATTCCTGCGCCATGGCCAGCGCCTTGTCGGGCGTCTTGGGCTTTGGCGTGTGCAGTTCCTTGTCGTCGCTCTCGTAAAGCGCGATGCCATCTTTGGCGACGTCCATGAAGAAATAGCGGCCATGGGCAAGGCCATCATTCACTTCCTGCAGGGTGTGGACGATGAAGTTGACCGGGGTCTTGAGCGTGGCGGTGATGCCATATTCACGCATCAGCCGCTCATCGACCCCAAGCCAATATTTGACGCGATCGGTCAGCCGCTGGTCGTTGACGATGATCAGCAGATCATAGTCGGACTTGTAGCCCTTGGCAGTGTGCGGCTCATCGACCCAGCTGCCACGGGCATAGCTGCCATAGAGGATGATCTTCTGGATGCGGCCCTTCTTGCGCCAAGCCTGGGTGGCGAGCGCCAGCCCGTCCTCGAACTCCTCGAAGATGATCTGCACGACGCGCGCCAGTTCGCGCTGCTTGTCGGCGGGAAGATGATCGAGATCGTTACGCATGGCATAGCCACCCTGTCGGACCGATCGCCCGATGGCAAGCCATCGGGCGCGGCGGGTTGATCATAGACGATGGGAAAGCCGTCGCCACCAGGGCTCGGGCTCGTACAAGGTCCGCAGGAATATGCGCAGTGCTGCGGCAAATTCGGCCTCGGCCTGCTCGGCGCTGATGCCGTGCCGCTGCGCAAGCTGGGCATAGCTAAGATCCTCCATACGGATATCGAAGAAGATGGTGCGCTGAAGTGCGGTCATGCGGCGGAGCGACCGGCGCCCGCGCCGCAGAAAGACGCGCAGGGGAAGCTTGTCGGTCATGCCGCTGCCCCTTCCATGCCCAGCAGATAATCGGCCGCCTTGCTGGCCGCGCTTGCCGCCTTGAAGATCGCCCGCTCATCCTCGCGCAGGACGGCAAGCCAGGAGCCGATATAGTCGCTATGCCGGACGGTGGGCACGATCCCCAGCGACGCGCAGGTAAAAGCGCTGGCCATCTCGGCAACCAGTTCCTCTTTTGCATAGAGCGCTGTGCCGAACCCGCCCGACTGATCGCGCGCCAATCGGCTGCGATGGCCCGTCCAATGACCCATCTCGTGAAGTGCCGTGCGAAACCAGTTGATCGGCTCATGGAAAGCCGTCTGAGGCGGCACCGCGACATAATCACCGGACGGAGAATAATAAGCCTCGCCGCCGCCGACGCGGAAGTCCGCGCCGCTGTTGCGGATGAGGCTGTCGGCCTCGGCGATCGACACCAGTGGCCCGGGAAGGTCAGGCACATGGGACAAATCTTCGGGCAGCCCATCGCACTGGTCGACGTTGAAGACGGTAAAGCGCTTCAGGAACGCAATCGTCCTGGCCTCGCGATCCTCTTGGCCCGCGCGCTCTTCCTCGGCCTTGGGAATGAACCGATCCGCATAGCAGATGACGCTGCCCTTCTCGCCCTTGCGGACATGGCCGCCAGCCGCCTCGGCCTGCCGATAGGTGAGCCAGCGCTGTCCGGTAAAGCCGCGCTCGATCACGGTGGCCCACAGGATCAGAATGTTGATGCCTGAATAGCGCCGCCCGGTGACGGCATTGTGCGGCATGGTGCAGGGACAGGCGCTGCTGTCCCAGGGCTTCACCCAGGGAAGATGCCCCGCCTCCAGTTCCGCGATGATCCGGGATGTGACTTCGCCATAAATGCTCTGACGCTCGGTATTACCCATGTTCCTTACTCCTTCTTCACACCGCAACCGGCGCCGGAAGGGCGAAGGCGGGTGGCAGGAGCGGTCCATCAGCGCCGCCGGGAGCGGCGGCCTGCACCCGCAGGGCCGCAATGGACATGGAGGACCTCGGCGCAGCCGGGGTTGCAGGACGCCGAGGCGGGGCTAGGGACAAGCGACGCCCGCCTTTGCCCGTCCGATGCCGGAGGCCAACGCCATCGCGCAAAGCGCGATGACCGCATGGCGGGACGCAGCGCCGCCCTGACCCGAATCAGATGCTATGCGCGCGGCCCGCCGCGCGCGCCGCAGCCACCAAATCAATCAGCTCAAAACGTCTCAGCCGGCAGAGCCGGCGAGGCATCGGCCAGACATCATCAAATTATTTTGATGGCCGTTTTTGCGCCTGGGTGCGCCTCGGCTTGCCGGGGTTCGACAAGGCAGGATCTCCCAATTCTCAGGCGGTTGACGCGCGGCAACCGCCCAATAATCCTCGGGATCAGGCGCGCTCATGTCACCACTCAAGAGATGGAAAACGACCATGATCTCTCAGCCACCCGATCGCATAATCCGGCTCAATACGGTCCTCGACCGGACCGGGCTCAGCCGGGCGAGACTCTATCGCAAGGTCCAGGCCGGAACCTTTCCCAAGCAGGTCCGTATCGCCACGCGCTGCATGGGATGGCGAGAATCCGCCATCAACGACTGGATGCGCAATCCCATGTTCTGGACGGTCGAGGATGCCGACAAGCGGCAAAACACGCCGTCATTATAAGGTCATCGATGCCCATCACATCAAGCCTGTCGCTCCCCTCCCCCTCGGAGCGGCACCTCCCTGAACTATGGTCCTGCCGGGAGATTTTTTCCGGCCGGATTACTTTTATCAGTTTGGGACGGGTTTCAGTGGGGCTGCTAACGGCAAGAGATGGGACTTTCCCGACAGTCGCCTTTGGAACGCGGCCGAAGCGATAGAAGACGCCAGAACCAAGCTGGCAGTCCGGTCCTGAATATTGAAAAAGGCAATGCGCTCATTGCGTACGGTGCATTACAAATTACGCCTTCCAGGCGTGCGTCCCCGATGCCTGGTGCGCTCGGAATGTCGGCCTGCACGTTGATAGATCGTTGGCCTACGCCAATGTCACCGCGTTCGGCTGCGAATGCGCTGAGACAGTCCGCTTGACGCAAATTCTGGCGCCTTACTGGAAGTGGAACCGACGCCACCTGATTGATGGCGTCCACCCGGAAGACGGCGGTTTCACGAACGATCAGGTTCGGGCGCTGGTGTGTGCACTGCTGGATCATGTGTGCCATGTCACGGGCCATCGCGATCGCCCGGCAATGAGGTCATGACATCCGCCTCCGGCACCGAGTGCCTTTGGAGGGGCGTAAAATATGCCGAGCCGATTGTCGAAATAGCCTGGGGAGACCGGATTATTCCGCGGCGGCTCGGCATAGTTCGCCGTTCGGCATAGAGCCCTAAGACGCATAATCTGAATCGGCTTCGCGCGTTGACGGAACAGTTAGAACCCGACCTCCGGTCGGTATGGACGAATGAAAACCGGCTTCAAAAGCGCGCTTATAATCTACTTCGTGAGGCATACATCAAGGCTCGCTATTCTCGCGATTATGAAATTTCTGGCGAAGAATTGGCATGACTCTCTGAGCGGGTGAGTATCTTGCGGGAGCTTGTCCGTCAGGTGGGGATCGACCGCTTGACCAGCCTGGAACAGCTTGACCGTTAAAATCGCGGGAAGTGCAAACAGGGAGCGGCAACTTGCTGCATCACCTTCCTCGCGGAGCCCCGGCAGGATCATGAACATCAAAACACGGACAATCGCACGATAGAATTTCAATTCGGATGCGAACCGAATTGAATTATCAGTGAGCTTGCTTCAGAACTGCGGAATGTCAGCAGCCGCATTCAATCGATACTCATTTGCTCGTGCCCTTCGGGCGGGAGATTCATCCCGTTTCGGCGTGGATCTTAAAGAAGATAGAGAAGCAGAAATCGCCCGGGCGATCGAATGCGCAAGAGACCTAACTGGACTTACAGACTATGTAGACGTGACGGTCGCTGGAAAGTCGTGCGTCAGCTACAGCGAATATCCAATCACGCTGGTTCTCAGATCACTAGCAAACAACATAAAGTATAGAAATCATGTTAAGATGCCGAGCAGACAAGATATAGTGAAGGGCGTCATACAGAGCTTTAAAGATGCTACACCGATGGCCGCGCATAGAAGGGACATCAAAAGCTTCTATGAAAGCATTCCGCTTGACATTATCAAGGATCGCTTAATTGGCACAGCCACATTATCGCCATCTGCCACTAAGAGTCCGTTTGGAAAATCAGGGATGAGCGTTTCGGCGTAGTAGGTTTCCACCCATGGCGACGAGGATCATCGCCTGTGAGACGTCGATGCGCTTTTCGTAGTCGCGGACCAGACGGCGCCATCGGGTCATCCATCCGAAGGTGCGTTCGACGACCCAGCGGCGCGGAAGCACCTTGAAGCCCTGCTGGCGATCGCTTCGACGGATGACCTCCACGACAAAGTCGAGGTAGCTGGCCTTGTCCATGAGCTTGAGGCGATCATAGGCGCCATCGGCAAAGAGATGCTTCACCCACGGCCAGCGCTTGCGGATGCCATCGAGGATCGCCTGAGCGCCTGCACTATCGGAGATATCGGCGGTAGTGAGGTTGACCATCAGCAAGCGTCCATCGGTGTCGACTGCGATATGCCGCTTGCGACCGACGATCTTCTTGCCTGCGTCAAAACCGCGCTTTTCTGCGGAAGGCGCCTTGACCGACTGGCTGTCGATGACCGCCGCACTGGGGCTGGCTTCTCGCCCCTCACGTTCTCGGTCCAACATCAATTCGATGTCGTGGATCGTCTGGAACAGGAACCTGCGTGCCAGCTCCCGAAACCAGCCATAGACCGTCTGCCAGGCGCCAAAATGGATCGGCAGCATCCGCCAACCACACCCCGATCGCACCAGATAGCGGACCGCGTTGATCACTTCGCGGAAATCCACCTCGCGGGGACGGCCTCGACGACCCGGCTTGGGCATCAACGGCGCAAGGCGATCCCATTCCTCATCGGTCAGGTCACTGGGATAACGCTTCGTCTTCTTCGCAATCTGGGCCATCCGCCCCCGGCTCTGCTGCGTCCACATCCAGAGCCTGAATCACGCAGATACGCCTATGACAACCCCTGCCGCCGATTTCCCAAACAGCCTCTAAGGCACTTGAGTCATTTCTAGATGTACATTGTCACGGTCAAACGCATGGCGTCCCGCGCGGCCTTTCCATAAGTGCCGTTTTAGCTGAAGTTGCCATGCAAGAATTTGACAAACAGGTCAAATTGCATCCTTCAGTATATAGATACTTTAGGTTTTCCGATGATATGCTGATTTTCAGTTATGAAACTGACTTCGATCTAGATAAATTTTTGAATGAGATACTGCCGTCCGGCCTGTCGCTCAACAAGCGCAAAAATGAAAAAATAATATTCCGAAATCGGAAGAAGGATAAATCCTATCAGTCCATAGAGTATCTTGGATATGACTTCCATGTCTCTGAAAAAATCGAACGTGATACGCCAAATCCAAGGCAGATTTCCGTTTGCATCGCTGACAGTAAAATCAAAAAGATGAAATCTAGGATCATTCTTTCGCTAAAGGACTTTAGGAAAAATCCCGACCCCGCCCTTTTGGTCGATAGAATAAAATTTTTGACATCGAACTATAGCGTTCGACGTACCGGCATAAATGTGATTGGTCCTAAAAGGTCAGTTAGATCTGGTATATTTTTCAACTATAACCTTTGCAAATCTGCAGACATTCCTGAAGTTCCCGACTATAAGAAATCACTTAAGCATTTGGACGGATTTTTAAATAGTATAATTTTTTCACCAAATAGCGAATTTTTTGCGGCAACTTCTACAAAGCTGTCGCATTTACATAAACAGATGATCAAGGAATGCTCATTTTTAAAAGGCTTTGAAGTTCCAATGATGGCAAAATTCAAGCCTCAAAGAATTGGTGCAATTAAATCTGCGTGGGCATATGCAAGATACTGATTATGTGAGCCGTAAGTTTCGTGCAGTTTTAACCGAAGTTTTACCGCATGAGCTTCCGATTATATTTACTAATGATTTCTTCTATCTCTCGTTGATTGAGAAGAATGTGCCCCCCGCTTTGGCAGGATGCCTGGCGGAGCTTCGGGCACTTAAGAGATCGGATCAGCGTAAGTATGCCAAGCCGTATGAGTACGTAATACGAAAGGACCGCGGCGGCTCGACCTTTCTCGGTCTCATGCACCCCAACAGCCAACTCGACGCTGCCGAATTTTACAACGCCTTCGCTGAAACTTTGATCGCTGCATGCGGTATAAGCCCGGCCTCCTTAAGGCGCCCCACATCGATCGCCTCCCGGACCACAGCGAACCGATTGGAAGATTATGTCAAACGCGGCGAGGCGGATGTCCACGGCGAGTCGGAACCCGACACGAAGGAGCTGCGAAATATCGTATCATTTTTCGTGTATAGAGACATAAATCTACTGTCGAAGTTTTTCGATAGCAGCATGTACCTGTCTCTGGAAAAGAAGTTCAGTAAATTAAGAACGCTTGATATATCGAAATGTTTTCATAGCATATACACGCATTCTGTGACCTGGGCTGTCAAAAATAAAGATTTTTCTAAAGAGAATTCTTCACTTTTTGCGTTCGAACAGCAGTTCGATCGCCTGATGCAGCGCCAGAACTATAACGAGACTAATGGAATTATAATAGGACCGGAGCTATCGCGGCTTTTCGCTGAAGTTATATTTCAGCGAATTGACCTAAATGTCATAGAATCGGCCAAAAAATCCAAATTGAATTATGGAATAGATTTCGAATTTAAGAGATACGTAGACGATTATTTCGTATATGCGAACGATACGGAGATAATTGATCTAATAGAGCAAATCATACAAGAAGAAGCCTTCAAATATAAGCTTCATATCAATGAGGGAAAATCTGACAATTTCACTCGTCCGTTCGTAACTCCGCTTTCTTCCGCAAAACGGGAGATTCATCGTGTCATGTATGAATTAAAAGACACGGTAGATGAACTCCATGGCGGATTAGAAGCCGAAAAATTCCGCTTCATCACTCGTCGAGTTAAAAGCAAAACTCTGGAATCTCGCCTCATTATTGGAGAGCATGGCATTGGTTTCCATAATGTTAGCGGATGGGCGCTTTCGTTGCTGCGCGTTATGATTTTTGATCTAGCGAAGAGCGCTAAGGGATTACGCGATATAAAGGAAGATGACGACAAATGCGGTTACATTGAACGCGGGCTGCACGCATTATTTTCATTAGTTTTCTACATTTCTAGCCTCGATATAAGAGTAACGACCACATACTCCATCGGAAGCATATTGACTGTTTTGACTACAAAAGGGTTCGATAAGATACGCAAGAGGTCTGACTGGATTGATCACTTCATTCAAAAGGAAATGATTGACCTTCTTGTTGCGTCACACTCTGCGTTCTATAGAAAAATGAAAAGATCTGATGCCGTGGAGACGTTTAATATAATATTGCTCGGATCACATTATTTAGGAAGTAATTTTTACGATCGAACAGAAGTTAGATCGGTTATTAATGATATCCTCGATTGTGATATATCGTACTTTTCTTTTATAACTTTGAAGTTTGTGTTCTTAAAAGACAAATATAAGTTTGCAAATGAGTTATCGAAATTGAATTCTAGGGTCAGGACTCATAGGTCATAGCCAGAAGATGACGGTGGCAGCGAGGGCGATGGCGGCGAAGAAGGCGGTTGGGCATCGGTCGTAGCGTGTGGCGACGCGGCGCCAGTCCTTCAGACGTCCGAACATGATCTCGATGCGGTTGCGGCGACGGTAGCGGCGCTTGTCGTATTTGATGGGTTCATTGCGCGATTTTCGGCCCGGGATGCAGGGCTTTATGCCTTTCTCCTGCAGCGCGTCCCTGAACCAGTCGGCGTCATAGCCCCGGTCGCCGAGCAGCCATTGCGCCTTCGGCAACTCGTCAAGCAGAGCGGCTGCGCCAATGTAATCGCTGACCTGGCCAGCGGTCATGAAGAAGCTCAAGGGACGGCCGTTGGCATCGGTAATCGCATGAAGCTTGGTGTTCATGCCCCCTTTGGTGCGGCCGATCAGGCGCCCGAGATCCCCCTTTTTACCGCCAAGCTCGATGCCGTGCGGTGCGCCTTCAGATACGTTGCGTCGATCATCACCGTCCGGCGCTCGGCACCCGCAGAGGAAAGCCCCTCCATCATCCGCGTGAAAACGCCCATCTCACCCCACCGCTTCCAGCGGTTGTACAGCGTCTTGTGCGGCCCATAGTCCTTCGGCGCATCCCGCCAGCGCAACCCATTGCGGTTCACGAAGATGATCCCGCTCAGCACCCGCCGATCGTCAACTCGGGGCTTGCCGTGGCTCTTCGGAAAATAGGGCGCGAGACGCGCCAGTTGCTCGTCCGTTAGCCAGTACAGGTCGCTCAAATCCAGTCTCCTCACGGAACCTGAATCAGATCGCGCCTCTCAGATCAATGGGTCCTGACCCTAAGGCTATCGATTTTGTAAAGATAGAAAAATCAAAGTTGTCAGTCGATGCGGAGAGCTATTTGATTTTGAGCGATCTGCTCAGTTCCCCTGATTTAACGAACGATAAAAAGCGAAATATTTGGAGTGACGTACTTCCAGGCAGCCCTTCGAACGCGAAATTGGATTTTTTAAAAACAAGGTGCGGTTTTGTGGACTGGAATGGAATTCGGATGACCCAATTATTAATGAGAAGAAGGTTGCGACCCGTATATGAATAAGCGATAGGGGCTGCGGGAAGGTGTCGGCGCTGAAGATATCTGCTTGCCCGCACGGTCTCTAAGGAGACTGTGGATGGTCAAGTAGTTTACCGTCAGGGCGGGGGATTTCTGATCTTGCGCATTTGAGGGGGTTCCACATCGTTGGAACACACACCATGCAGCGTGCGGACACCTTCCTATTCGTTAACATTTCAGGTTAAGATACTATCTTACCGTTGAGGAGAGACTCCTTCGGGCTGTGCGATCTTGACCACATACGATGTATCGCGCAAAATGTTTCCTGAGAGGCTATGGGAAGTATGCATAACCTCTTGAAATTCCGCCCTTTATGGGCAGCACGGGTGCGTACGGTGCATTACAAGTTGCCCCTTGTGGGTGGACGCCAGTGCATCCGCGTAAGCTTCCATTTGCGCCGTCTGATGCCACTTCGGAGGCACAACAGAGCGGTCCGATTGGCAGTTCCTTGAGCACTGTTGAACGGTCAATGAAGCCCGGCAAGTACCGTGTGCCCTTGCGCTGTCCAAAAGCCTAATGTCCCCGGGAACCGATCCGACGGAGTGCTCACCACCTGCTCCCTGTCGGCATTAAGGAGCGCCGCCATAGCAAGCAGACCGTCCGTTGTTGGGGATTAAAATATAACGGCTGAATGGCCAGAATGGGTCGGGGTGCGATGGGGCAGGGCTTGGGATAGTCCTGCCAATCGGCGGCGCGATTGGAAACATCCGGTTACACTAACACCGATCATTCGTGGATTCGCAGGGGGAACAATGCGGGCGTGGCAGAGGTCGGTCGCCGCGCATTGCAGCGCCCAACAGCTAATCCCCGCGAGTGTCATTTGCGCTCCGCGGGCCGGCTGACCATCGTGACGTTCTTCGGATTGATCACGACGTTGATGCCGCTGGTCGTTGCCATTTCGGCTCCATAGTCGTCCAGATCGATGACCGCCGGCCGAACATCCAGCAGCTCGAACCCGGTGGACGCGAACGCGCTCGCCTCCTCTCCTTTCTGCTCGAGAATGACCTTGGTCGCGAGCGTGATCCCGCATCCGGCAAACTCTATGGTGTTGAAGTAGATCGCCTCCAGCCGGACCTCGTCGGTCACCCCGCCGATCGCGTCGAACTCAAAGCGTGCCGCGGAGGAGGGATTGAACATCATGTCGAGCGACATCTGCATCGCCGGTGCAGCCCAGATGTCTTCGAGCGAGAAAGGCTCCGATGTCGATATGCCAGCGATATCGAGGGCTTGTCGGAACCGCTCGACGAACTCCAGCAGGCGCGGAAGATCGTCGAGATAGGGTCCGTCCAATCCCTCTTGCGTGGGAATGCCCGGTATCCGGATGCCCCTGAAGTCCAGTTCCACCGTAGCCTTGCCACTTGCGAGGTAGGTCAATCCGCGCAGCAGTGGAAGCCAGGTCGCCAGATCATGGTGGTCGGCCCTGAAGTTGCCGACGCTTTCGAGGTGGAAGCTGCCCTCGTAGAACAGCAGATTGAGGGCGGCATGGCGAATTGCAAGCATCGGTCCGCCCTCGACCGGGAACGGAATCGCTGTCTCACAGTCGAACACGGCGGCCGGAAGCAGCGGCCCTGAGCGCACGATGATCGCGCATGGACCTATCGTCGGCAGATCGATCGGGAATTCCTCCATCCCTTCCAAGAGGGAGCCTTTGTAGGGGACCCGGATCCCGAAGCGACGATCATAGGCCTGGAGCTGGACCGGCCTCAGCGGCACCTGTCCGGAGATGATCTTGAGGAAATGGTTCTGGTCTTCGATCCAGATGAGTGCCTCGCCCTCGACTTCGCGGCCCTGCTCATAGCCGAGCGTCGCCAGCTGGTGGCGCTTGGCCTCGAAATAGCCGTCGACGTCTGTGGGGCAGATCTCGGCGAGCGCATCGCGCAGCCCTTCGGCAGTGGGCTTGAAGCGGCGCCCTTTTCGATAGTCGAAGGACATCCAGATGTGGTTGATGTCCGTCCGACCCTCGGCCTCGGCGACGCGCAAGCGGCGTAGGATCTTGGCGAGCTCCTTGCCGAGAAGATGAATGACATAGCCCATGAGCTCGGTCCCGTCCGGACGCATCCGGAAGACGACGATAGCGGACGGCCCCCGGTCCTTCGCCAGACGCTCCATCGCCGACAGGCGCGCGCGCACCGCCCCGCTCTCGCCGGCAGTGCATTTGAGCTGGACCATGCATGCGCGCGGCTCGCGTTGATCAAGCGTTTCCTGCGGCGTTCCTTCCATCGGAAACTCAACACGAAAATCCCAGCCTGCCCTATCACGGCTCGTACGGCTGCAGATCAGCTTAGCCTGGGCGCACAGTTTGGCGAAGAGGTTCTCGCCAGCTTCGCCCAGTTCATCGGGGGTCAAGGCTCCGGTCATGGTGCCCGTCAATTCCTGTTGAGGCCCATCGCGCGGCTCTGGAGCTTGTGCTTCCAGAGCTGCTCGACTGCGACGATCTCCTCATGGGTTGCCGACGATCCGCTGACCTCGAGGATGCTGACCTGATAGTCGCTGGGCTCGCTGCTCTTGAGACCAATATTGCCGCCATGTCCGTCCTGGGCATAACTCTGCCAGCGGCCGAAAAAGCCGGCGTCGCCAGTTGCCGAGCCGACGTATTGCTCTCTGGTTTTGGCCGACGTGAGGAGATAGACGCCGCGTGCCGCGCGTAGGGCAGAGACCCAGGTCGCTGGCAGCCCCTGCACGTCGGAGATGTTCGCGATGAAGTGCGTGTATCCCGGAAACGCATCTTCCCGGAACGCGCGGGTCAGCTCGACGATTGGCTTATTCTGTCGATCCGGACGCTGTACCCAGGACCTGGCGCCCGCCCCCCATTCAATCCACAGCCGTCCGATATAGAGTTCAAGTTCGCCGACCCGAGCCGTCTCATAGAGGTCGAGCTCGCCATTGCTGAGAGTCATGCCAGAAACGAGATGGAGCGGATCGATCCACGAAGCATCGACCGTGCCGACGCGCCGGGCTGTATAGATCCCTGCGAACAGCGTTCCACCGGTCGGCGGAGCCACGAAGCTCGCCCAGAAGGGCACCGCGAGCCCGGCGCGGTTGCCAATCGTCTGCACCCGTTGATACTCTTCGAAGGAAGGCCGGTCGTCCCGCCAAAGCAAATAGGGCGTGCGGCCGTTCGGCGCCTTCGTCTGGTGGCGGAGCAGACGGACCTGCCCGGCGGCGAGCCCCGCTTTCTCGAGCAGATCTGTGAATAGCAGCATCAGAACCCCCTAATCTGCTGGACGAGGGTCGAGCGCGGCGGCTGTGTCACGCCAAAGGCTGCGGCGATCTCTCCCCATGCGGTTTCGAGCTCAGTCAGCCGCTCGTCCTCGCCCAAGCCCGCCAAAGTGAACTCGGCCGTGGCACTAGGTTCAAGGGCCACTGGCTTGCCGCCCCACCGTGTGTCCGAGATCCAATGCAGGCCTTCGAGGCCGGTGGCACCGATCATGACATTGAACGGGCCTTTAGCGCCCTGCCGTTGCAGGACTGGTAGGTTCTCGTCGATGAAGTCATTGATATGCGAGATAAGCGCATCGGCGAAGAACAAGGCCCGATCCTCCCGATCGGCGATGAAAGGGTCGACGCCCCAAAGCTCGCCGGTGCTGCGAAACTGCATCACACAATTGGTCAGAGGCCTTTCACCTGATGCCCGCGGACTACCGCTGTAAACGATGAAACCGCCCTTGGTGGCACCCCAACTATACCCCTGCGTCGGCCCCATGATCCGCGGGCGGACGCCATCTTGGACGGTCTCGCGCGGCGCCGACCAATGACGCGGACGAATGCGGACATAGCCGTAGGGGCCTTCGGTAAGGACTTTGGTGCCGGGCGCGCCATCCTCGTTGATCGTCAATGGAGTGGCAGGATCGAACCACAGAGCCGGATCCGCGGGATGAGCGTACTGCCATGCCGGTGAGCTGGGCTCAGGCAGCGCCGGCGTTGCGACGGCGATCGATGCTCGCAGGGCCTCGCGCAGCGCGGACCGGAGCTTGTCCCGTTCCGTTCGCAAGTCCGCCGAGGGCGCGCCTTCCGGCAGATGGAAACTCATCGGCCCCCGCCGTCCGCGCATGTCGAACGGGAGCTGCTCGATGGTCGCCCCGGGATAGGCCGTGTTCCACACGGTGATGACGCGCTCGAGTCCAATTGCGCGCTTCGCATAGCCGAGTTCGATCAGAACGTTGGGATTGGCGATAGCCTTGCCGTTGGCCGCTATCGCGATCGGGGTGACGTCTCCGACGAAGACCTTGGCAGCCTCGATTTTGGCGAGGATGGTGCTGACGATATCCGGCGAGCCGGCGACACCCTTCGTATCGGAGGTAAGCTCGTGACGTTCCTCGAGTTCGGCATCCAAATCCTCGATTGCCAGCGCGAGGGCGTCGCGCACAATATTGCGAGTGACGCGCGGGTCGAGATCACTTTGCCAAGACCAGAAAATAGTACTCATCGCCCCCCTTTGTAATGCTCCCCCCGCGACATGCCATGTGTTAATATACGTGCAAACCGTGATAGGTCCGCGGCGCGTCATTCGCATGTGTGTCGCCGCCCGAACGAACGCAATGTTTCTCAGTGCCCGCGCCGGATGGGACCTCCCGATCTGAATCGGATCGACGTGTCAGCCAGCGGAATACCCGAACCCATATCACGATGAATACCGTCGGCCGAACACGGCGGCGCACCGCCTCCCCAAACGAACGGCGATTTTCGAAGAACGCGCGCGGGGCATCGAACGGCGGCTATGTCGGCGGTTCCGACCGGACGGCCTGACGCAGCCCGAATGACTCACCATTTCAGACTGCGACGTCTGTGAAGCTAGAAGCGAGCGTCTTAATCTTGTCGGCACCTGCCGGGATAGCAGACCGTCGGCAGCTGGGGATCAAAAATTGGGTGCTGAGTGTCTTAAATGGGTCGGATTTGACCGATTAGAAGTCGCTGGGTTCAGTGGTCAGATTGTCAGAGATCGTACCTGCAGCCGCGTTGGCGTCCGCAGCGAGGTCGCGCAATGCCTTCGCGGTGTCTTGCAATAAGTTGTCGCTGATGGGGCGCTCGCCATTGATGAACCGCCGGATAGCTCGCTCATCGATCCTGAGACGCCGAGCAAATGCTGTCGTTCCACCAAACAGCTGGACACAGTAGGCGAATTGGTCCTGTCGATCTTGCATGTACCGAACATAGCCCGTCTGACGCGGGAGGCAATGTAATCGGATGCGAAAGTAGAGAAGTCTGGGCGACGCAGGCGGAATAGCTCACAGGGTTTGCGTCCTCAGCCGAAGGGCATTTGTTATGACGCTGACGGATGACAACGCCATCGCCGCTGCGGCCATCATCGGGGACAGGAGAATGCCGAACCGCGGATAGAGCAGCCCTGCGGCCACCGGAACGCCCGCCGCATTGTAAATGAAGGCAAATAGGAGGTTCTGGCGGATATTGGACATCGTAGCCTGACTGAGCCGACGTGCGCTCACGATACCGTTCAGATCGCCCCGCAGCAACGTTACGCCCGCGCTTTCCATGGCAACGTCGGTGCCTGAACCCATGGCAATACCCACATTGGCGGCGGCTAGCGCAGGCGCATCATTGACCCCGTCACCCGCCATTGCAACGACGCGGCCTGCGCCGATAAGGCGGTTGACCACCGCGCTCTTCTGATCCGGCAAGACTTCGGCTTCGACCTCGTCGATGCCAAGTTTTTCGGCAATGGCTTGCGCCGTCGTGCGGTTGTCGCCCGTCAGCATCACGATGCGAATCCCTTCCTGCCGCAAGGCGTCGAGGGCCTCGGCCGTGGTTGGCTTGATCGGGTCGGCGATCGCGATGATTCCTCCCACCTGACCGTCCACACCCACGAAAATCGCGGTGGCGCCATCGCGGCGCAGGTCGTTGGCAGCGGGCGTCACTTCAATACTGTCTATGCCCTGATCGAGGAGGAATGGCGCATTACCAAGGACAACGCGCTTGCCCTCGACTGTTCCCACCACACCACGTCCCGTTGGGGAATCGAACTGGGATACCGGTGGCAGCACAAGATCGCGCGACCTGGCCAAGTCGACGATCGCAAGCGCCAGGGGATGCTCGGATGCCTGCTCGACGGCAGCGGCGAGACGGAGGACCTCCGCCTCGGTGTGGCCGGACGCCGGTATGATGGCGGTAACCGCCGGATGGCCCAGTGTCAGCGTGCCGGTCTTGTCGACGACCAGCGTATCAACCTTCTCCATCTGCTCGAGCGCCTCTGCATTCTTGATCAGGACGCCAAGCCTTGCACCACGCCCCACCCCCACCATGATGGACATGGGCGTGGCGAGGCCAAGTGCGCAGGGACATGCGATGATGAGGACCGCGACAGCGGCGACCAGGCCATGAGCGAAGCGCGGCTCCGGTCCCCGTAGACTCCATCCGACAAAGGCCAATATCGCAACAAGGATCACGGCGGGCACGAACCAGCCAGCGACACGATCGGCCATGCGCTGAATGGGGGCGCGCGAGCGCTGGGCCTGCGCCACCATCTGGACGATCCGGGCGAGCATCGTGTCCCGCCCCACCTTGGTCGCCGTGATGACAAGCGCGCCGGTCTGGTTGAGCGTGCCGCCAATGACCGTGTCATCGATCCTTTTGGTCACCGGCATGGATTCGCCGGTGACCATGGATTCATCGAGCGACGATCCGCCGTCTACGACGATGCCGTCGACCGGTATCTTCTCACCGGGGCGAACGCGCAAATGGTCGCCGACGCCGATCAGGTCGAGGCTGACCTCCTCCTCATCGCCATTCAGCAAGAGGCGACGCGCGGTCTTTGGCGACAGGTCGAGCAACGCCTTGATTGCGCCGGACGTCTGCTCGCGCGCGCGCAACTCGAGGACCTGTCCCAGGAGCACCAGCACGGTGATGACGGCTGCCGCCTCGAAATAGACCGCGACGCTGCCATCGGCGTCACGGAAGGCTGGCGGAAAGAAGCCTGGAGCGAGCGCGGCGACCATGCTGTAAGCCCAGGAAACGCCCGTGCCCATCGCGATCAGCGTGAACATGTTGAGGTGGCGTGTCACGAGCGAACGCCATCCGCGTACGAAGAATGGCCAGCCCGCCCAGAGGACGACCGGCGTGGCGAGAGCGATCTGGATCCAGATCGACAATCTTGCCGGCACAAGATGATGCAGGGCGGTAACGAGATGCCCGCCCATTTCCAGAACGAAGACGGGCAAGGCGAGCAGGAGCCCCACCTTAAGGCGCCACGTCATGTCGAGCAGCTCGGCACTTGGTCCGCTCTGCGCCCTCGCCACTTCGGGCTCGAGCGCCATGCCACATATCGGGCAAGGTTCTGGATGATCCTGGCGGATCTCAGGATGCATGGGGCAGGTCCAGACATTCCCGGAGACGATGGCGGGCTGCTCCTGCGAGGAGAGGTAAAGTCCGGGATCAGCGACGAACTTGGCGCGACAGCCGTTGCTGCAGAAATAATATCGATGACCATCATGGTCAGCGCGATGGGGCGTGAGTTCGGGGTCGACTTCCATCCCGCAGACGGGATCTTGAACCATTGCCTTCTGGCCATGATGGTCATGATCGTCCCTGTGGTGATGCCCATATGCATGCGGGGGCATGTTTTGCATCGACGGCTCCCTGTTGTGCGCAGCGCAAGTCCGTCCGGCTCCGCCTGGCAGATGGGCTACCCCGGAAAGTACCATAGGATTTTGATACCAAGCAAAATTTGGTAGCCGCCTTCAACAAGGCTTCTGACGAACGTCGCTCATTGCTTAGCCGGCGCACACCCTAGCCGCCCATCCTCGACTTTTGAGCGATAAGCCGACGGTCGGCAATTCGGAAGGCACGAACAAGCGCTGAACGACTGAGAAGGAGCGGAAAACCTTATTGGACCAAAGTATGATCCAACCGCACGGCCTGGTCCATTATGCTCGGCATCCATGCAGGTGCGGATGAGAGCGCATCGGGGAGGTGCCGGTGAGCTTCAGGAAGGCGATGGTCGCGGGCGCATTGGCGCTGATATTGTCGCTCGCTGTGCTGATCTCGACATCTATCTGGCATCACAGGCTCGCCGCTCGGTTGCTTTCGCGGATCGAAATGGCCCAGCATCAGGCGCTGCTGGTTACCCGGCTGGAGGCGGACATCGTCGCCCGGAAACTGGCCGATCGGTCACAGCATGTTGCCATGGATCAGGCCATTGCAGTCGGCATGCGAGCCTATCTGGGCAGTATTGAAAACGAACGGCACCTGATCGAAACCGACGCGGAAAGTCAGGCCCAGCAAACCCATGAATGGGCAAGGGCGCTAGAACTCGCCGGGATCATAGGCAATTCCGATCGGGCGGGATGGAGGGCGGCACGCGCTCTGTCGCATGACATCGCCGTCCGGGAACAGGGGGAGGCGCGGGAAGCCGCGCAATCGATCGCACAGGCGCAGCGCTGGAGCGGCTGGCTGATCGGAAGCGTGGCGCTTTTCATCCTGCTGCTGTGTGGCGCAACCGGCTGGCTGCTGTGGCGCGGCATCGTGGCGCCCATCGCTGCGCTCATCGATGGCACCGACAGGCTCAGGGCAGAACGGGGCCCTGCACGCGTTCGGCTGCAGGGACTGCACGAACTGCAGCATCTGGCCGCCCAGTTCAACGATATGGCGGAAGCGATCGAGACGCAGGTGGCCACGCGCACGATGGCCCTGGAACAGGCCAATCAGCGGCTGCGCGATATCGATGGCCGGCGTCGGCTGTTCCTGTCCAAGGTCAGTCATGAACTGCGCACGCCCGTCACCGTGATGCGCGGTGAAGCGGAAGTGGCGCTGCGCCGGCCGGAGGATCGCGCCGCACTGGAGGATGCGCTGGTCCATATCGTCGACAGCGGTCAGTTCCTCCATCGGCGGCTGGACGATCTGCTGGCGCTGGCCCAGGCGGAAGACGGCGCCTTGTCGGTCGCGCCCCGGCCGATCGACCTTGCCGCCGTGCTGCGCGACGCCCATGCCATGGTGGCACCCTTCGCCCGATCAAGCGGTATCGGGCTTCAACTGGAAGCGGCAAGCGATGCGGTGCCGATCGTCGGCGACCCCGATCGATTGCGCCAGGCCCTTGTTGCCATCATCGACAACGGGATCAAATTTTCGCCACCCAAGGGTATGATCCGGCTGAATATGCGATCGGACGGCGATCGCGCGCGTATCGCGATCAGCGACGATGGTCCGGGCGTAGCGGAAGCTGATCTGGCCAGGATTTTCGATCCCTATTTCCAGGCGGATGTCGGACGAAGCCGGGGCGGCACCGGGCTCGGGCTTGCGCTCGCGCGATGGATCGCGGATCGGCATGGCGGCCAACTGGACGCTGCCAATCACCGCATGAGGGAGGGCCTGTGCGTGTCGCTGACCTTGCCGATGGTGTCATGAACATCCTGCTGGTGGAAGATGATCCGGGGATCGGCCGCTTCGTCCATCGCGGATTGATGGCCGAAGGCTATATGGTGGAATGGCAGACATCGGGACGGCGGGCCCGTCCACGACTGGCATCCGGTCTGTTCCATGCTGCGATCCTGGACCTTGGCCTACCCGACATGGATGGCGCCGACCTGTGCCGTGAGGTGCGGCAGGACGGGGTCGATCTGCCGATCTGCATGCTGACCGCGCGTGCCAGCCTGGACGAGAAGCTGCAGGGGTTTCGCTGCGGCGCCGATGATTATCTGACCAAGCCTTTTTCCTTCGAGGAATTGCTGGCGCGGCTGGCGGTCATGGTTCGACGTCGCGAAGGCCGCGATGCCGAGCGCCTGTCGCTGGGATCGCTGGCGATCGACATTCGTGCTCGGTCGGCGCAGATCGAGGGGAAGCCGCTCGATTGCAGCCGGCGCGAGTTCGACCTGCTGCTGTGTCTGGCCCGTCAGGCGGGACAGGTGGTATCGCGCAGCCAGATATTGGACATGGCGTGGGGCACCGACGCCGACGTCACGGAAAACAGCGTCGATGTCTATGTCGGCTATTTGCGCAAGCGCCTGGCCGCGCACGCCTGCGCGCCCGACCTGCTGACGGTGCGTGGGGTCGGTTTCATGCTGCGGCATGGGACCAAAGCATGAGCGATATTGAGAGGGATCTCATGAAGCGCTCAGGACGCTCTCAGAAAGCCTTCCTACACTTCTCCGGGTAAGCGGCGATCAAGCTGCACTGCCAAGGAGGATGCGATGCGAGGAGCAAGGGGGCGGCTGGCGGCGATGACGGCGCTGGCAACGATGCTGGCGGGGCCGGCGCTGGGCCAGAATGGGGCTGCGGCCAAGCATGATTTCAAGCTGCCAGGCGTCAGCTGGGACGACATCCTGAATGATGAGCAGAGCAACGACAATGTGCTGATGTACGGCCTGGGTGTGCGGGCCCAGCGGTTCAGCACGCTCGACCAGATCAACAGCGATACCGCGAAGAAACTGGTGCCCAAATGGGTTTTCTCCTTCGGCGATGAGCGGCAGCGCGGGCAAGAAAGCCAGGCCCTCTTCTATGACGGTGTCATCTATGTGACGGCATCCTACAGCCGGATATTCGCGCTGGACGCGGCGACGGGCAAGAAGATCTGGTCCTACACCGCGCGCCTGCCCGATGACATCCGTCCCTGCTGCGACGTCATCAATCGCGGCGCGGCCATCTATGGCGACAAGATCTTTCTCGGCACGCTCGACGCCTCCATGATCGCGCTCGACCGCAAGACCGGCAAGGTGGTGTGGAACAAGAAGTTCCAGGATCACAAGGCCGGCTACACCATGACCGGCGCGCCGACGATCGTGAAGGACCAGAAGACCGGCCGCGTCATGCTGATCCACGGATCGTCCGGTGATGAATTCGGCGTGGTGGGCGAACTTTATGCCCGCGATCCCGACACCGGCGAGGAAATCTGGATGCGGCCAATGGTCGAGGGGCATCAGGGACGCCTCAACGGCAAGCCGTCGAGCTTCACCGGCGATCCCAAGGCACCGAGTTGGCCCAATGACAAGGATGGCAAGAAGGTCGAGGCGTGGAACCATGGCGGCGGCGCGCCCTGGCAGTCGGCGACCTTTGACGTGAAGACCAACACGATCGTCATCGGCACCGGCAATCCCGCGCCGTGGAATACCTGGAAACGCTCGCCGGGCGACAGCCTCTATACCTCGGGCCAGGTCTATATCGAACCCTCGACCGGCGAGCCGGTGGGCTTCTTTCAGCATACGCCCAACGACGCCTGGGACTTTTCGGGCAATAATCCGATCGTGCTGTTCGATCTGGAAAAGGATGGCAAGACGATCCGCGCCGGCGCCCATGCCGATCGCAACGGCTATTTCTTCCTGACCGATCTCGACAAGCTGACCAAGCGCGACGGCAAGATCAGCAAGCAGAAGGGATCGGCGCTGGGCATCTATCCCTTTGTCCCGAACATCAGCTGGGCCAGCAAATGGGATGTGGCCAATGGCCGGCCGATCGAAAATCCGGGGCAACGCCCGCCGCCCCCCGCACCTGGCCAGGACAAGGGGGAAGTGATCAAGGTAACCCCCAATTTCCTGGGCGGCACCAACTGGATGCCCATGTCCTACAATCCGGGAACTGGACTGTTCTACATCCCGTCCAACGACTGGTCCGAGGATTACTGGACCGAGAATGTCACCTATAACAAGGGTGCCGCCTATCTCGGCCAGGGCTTCCGCATCCGCAAGCAGTTCGACGATCATGTCGGCGTGCTCCGAGCGCTGGACCCCAAGACCGGCAAGATCGCCTGGGAGGTAAAGGAACATTTGCCGCTATGGGGCGGCAACCTGACTACCAAGGGCAATATCGTCGTCCAGGGCACCAGCGACGGCTATGTGAAGCTGTTCAACGCCAAGACTGGCGAAGAGCTGTGGAAATTCCAGACCGGATCGGGCGTGGTGTCCGTGCCCATCACCTGGGAGATGGGCGGCAAGCAATATATCGGCCTCGCCTCGGGCTATGGCGGCGCGGTGCCGCTATGGGGTGGCGACATGGCCGATCTGACGCGCTCGGTTAGCCAGGGTGGCTCTTTCTGGGTGTTCGAACTGCCCGAAGGCTGATCACCTTCTGGCAACACCGGGGCTCCATCACCCCCGGTGCCGATCCGCCCGGTCGGCCGGCGCCTCCCTTGCCGACCGACCGGGCGGACTCCGTTTTCATGGGGAACCTGCCATGCGCATCATCCTGTCCCTGCTGGCCGCATCGCTGGCTGTCCCGCCAGCCACCGCCCAGATGCTCATCACCAATGTCGAGGAGCGCCCCGACCCCTGGATCGTCAATGGCTGCCGGATCGGACCGAAGGCGAATTGCCCCGGTGCCGACCTGCGCTTTGCCGATCTGGCCAATGCCGACCTCAGCGGCGCCGAGCTGACTGGAGCAAAGCTCGCTCGCGCCGATCTGCGCCATGCCAATCTGACTGGCGCCAAGCTGACAAGCGCCGACCTTGACGGCGCCCGGATGAGCACTGCCTTCATGGGCGGCACCCGTCTGGAAGGGGCATCGCTGCGCGGCACCGATCTGTCCTTCGTCCGCGCAGCCAAGGCGCGATTCGACCGCAGCGACATGACTGCCGCCACGCTGGAAAAGGCACTGCTGAAGGGAGCAAGTTTCCAGGATGCGCGCTTCATCAACACCGATCTCATGGAAGCCAAATTCTACGAAGCCGACCTGGAACGCGCTGTCATGGATGGCGTGCAATTGCGCTTTGCCGTGTTCCAGGATGCCTGGATGAAGGATTGCCGGGGCTGCCCGACCCATTGGCAAAACGGCGATACCGTCTGGCAGACGGAGGAACGGGAGCGGCAACGCAATCAGTAGGCCTGTCGCGCGCTTCTCCTGCGGCCATCATGGCCCCAGGAGACGTGTCAGGGGATGATCAGAATTTGATCCCGCCGCTCGGGAGCGGGTATCGTGGAACGCCGGACGCAAGGATGGCGCAAAGCGGGCGCTGAAGCCCCATCAAATTTGGGCAATCCACTTTTTTCTCGACCAACATGGGCGCATTCGGGATCGAGCCCTCTTCGATCTAGCCATCGACAGCAAAGAGATGTTTATGGTGTTGTCCATCGAATTGGATAGATGTTGCTATTCATCTCGCAAACCGAAACATGTGGAAATGAAGGAATGCTGGCGATGAAAATGCGGACGAGCCTCTTTGGCAGCATCCTTGTCGCTCTGACGGGGCAAGCGACTATCGCTCAAGTCCCATCTGGCCTTTCTGACCTGGTTGGCGCCCGGGCTGCTGGCGGCGAAACCCAGATGAAAGCGCGTGGCTACGATTTCGTGAAGGTCGAGAAAGGCGATGACCGAAGCTACGCGACATGGTGGAATCGCGACAAACAGCGATGCGTTACTGTCGCGACGATGGACGGTCGTTATGACTCCATCACCGAGACGCTTCCTGTCGACTGCGGCCACGGTGCGCAGCACGCCCAATCGGATACACGCCATGACAATCGAAGCTATCATCCCGACATGCGCTACGCGCCACCCATCGATGGGCAGCGCCAGTCGCCAAGTTATGTTGAGAATCGCGACCGCTATCAGGTGAATGATCAATATGTCGATCTGGGCCTGGTGTGCTTTGGAGATGGCCAGCGATCGGGGACGACTACGACCTACGGCTGGACGTGGAATGCGCGCACGAACCGATATGATTATGGCAACCGTACCGAGATGACCGGGCAGCAATTCGATGCATCGCTGATGCTTCAGTTCTGGGCCGGCGGCGGGCGCATCCGCTTGCCCAAGAAGCTGGTTCCGCCGATCAATAGCCGTGGGAATGACGGCTGGTGGGATCTCTATGATGTGGAAATGGGGCCAGACGTCATCCGGGCAAAATACCGGCTCAATGCCCTCAACAAGCCGCTGGTGACGATCAATCGCCGCAGCGGCCAGATAAGCGTTCAGGGGACGGCGCCCTATTCATTCCGCGGCACCTGCGACCTGATTGATGGACGAGAGCATCGGCGCTTCTGAACATCGTGACAACCAAGATTGGTGCGATGGTTGCAACAGGCTTCATAGCAGCCCATCTTGTATCGCTCCTCCCCCCAATTCGGGTTCTGCGGGCGGTTCACAGTCGGCCCTCGATTAGTGGACTGTCTGACTCCAAAGTGGAAAATTGGCACCTCAACAGCTGGAATGGGCTCGTCAGGGAAATTAGGGAAATAGATTTTCGATTGCATTAGCGATGTTGTGAGTGGTGTACGGCTTCTGCACGACATTGGAAGCCCGGTGATCCATCGGCAGGCTCGCCTGCTCCCCATATCCCGATGCGAAGAAAAACGGGATGCCCAATTCTCGCAGCCGATCAGCGATCCCGAAGCTCGTCTGATCTCCAAGGTTGATGTCGAGGATCGCAAAATCAATCCTGTCATGGTCCAGTATGTCATGCGCCGCTTCCGGCGTTGACGCAGTCGTAACAGATGCGCCGAAACGGTTGAGGATGTCCTCCGCGTCAAGCGCGATGATCAGACTGTCCTCAACTAGCAGCACTACTTTTTTGTCGAGCAGTGCCGGGTTGATCGGCTGTTGGCTGGACACCGCGGAGCGGAAAGTCCTGATCTCAGGCCCAGCATAGGATTTCGGCTCCGAAACATGGCGGGACGGAATTTTGAATTCGGCGCGCACGCCGTCTTCGGCATAGTCTATGCTGGCTTGGCCGCCGAGATCATAGGGTACGGAACGGTTCACGATCGTCGTTCCGAAACCCTTGCGCGTGGGCTGTGTCACCTTGGGTCCGCCGATCTCTTGCCAAATGATGACGAGGTCTCCTGCATGGTCGCCGGACCATTCGATATGAACTTCGCCTTCGCCCGACAGGCTGCCATATTTCGTCGAGTTGGTGACCAGCTCATGGATGACGAGTGCCATTGTAGAGTAGGCCTGCGGATTAAGCAGGATCGGATTGCCCTTAGAGATGATCGAACTTTGACGGTTGACGGCGAAGGCGGCCGCCTCCGCATCGATAAGTGCTTTTAGCGGGGCGGGACCCCAATGGTCGTCCGTGATCTGATTGTGGGCGCGGGCGAGAGCATGGATGCGCCCATCGACGAGCTTCACGAAATTCTTCACTTCGTCACTGTCGGGCTGTGACTGCCTGATAAGACCACGGATCACGCCGAGGATGTTGCGAACCCGGTGGTTGAGCTCCGCGATAAGCATCTCCTGCCGGGCGTTGGACTGACGGCGCTCAGCGGCCGCTTCGTCGGCAAGCCGCAGAACAACCTCGATCAGGGTGGCACGTAAGGTCTCGGCAACGCGAATCTCGGCGCCTGTGAAAGGCTCGGCATGCCCGTCCACATCCTCCAACCATTCCGCAAAGCTTTCTCGCGGTGTCAGCCTCGGTCCATTCGGACCATATTCGATCGGCTTGTGAGGGTCTCCAGCCCACCGGACCGCCTGCTTCAGTTCCTGGCGGAACAGGACTACATAGTCGCGAGGCGAGCGAGAGATGGGGATCGCGAGCAGCCCCGCTGCATCTTTGGCGAAGGCGTCGGCGCCTTCCACAAGCTTGCCGATATGATCAGTGGTATAGACACGGCCGGCGGCTAGCCCGTTCAGAGCGCGCACGATCCGCCGAAAATCCTCCGTCGGCGGGGTCATACCAGAAAAGGCATAGTTGCCGTTGATCCAGACGCCCACGCCCGTCGCCGGAATGGCACTAGTAAGAATGTCGCCCAGCCAGTCGGGATCGTTGAGCAAGGTCTCGTCGGACGCCACTGCGCCGAGCAGCTGATCGGAAATGTCGCGAGCCTTGCTTTCATAATCCGCGATCTGCCGCCGTTCGCGAGATTCTAGGCGCATCGAAAACATTTCGGCGAAGAGTTCGCATACCGAACGACGCGCGAAGGTGGGCGAGCGGGGCGAGTAGTTGTGGCAGGCGAACAACCCCCACAGTTCGTCATCCACTACGATGGAAATAGAAAGGGACGCCGCAACGCCCATATTCTTGAGATATTCGATGTGGATCGGGGAGACAGATCGCAGGATTGATAGGGAGAGATCGAGGCGTTGGCCGGTCGGATCCATCTCAGGCACGATTGGGACCGGTTCGGAATTCACGTCGCGGATGACCCGGACGAGGTTACGCTTATAGAGCTGGCGGGCCTGCCGCGGGATGTCGCTCGCAGGATAGTGAAGCCCCATGAAGCTTCCAATTCCAGGTTTCGCCGCCTCAGCGACGACCTCACCAGCGCCCGTAGCCGCAAACTTGTAGACCATGACGCGGTCGTATCCGAGCATGGAGCGCACCTGACGCGCCCCCTCTCGATAGAAGGCGTTCATGTCCTTTGTGCGGTCCAGACGTGACATCATCGCGCGGACTGAACTTGTGGCATCGGCCCCGGCTGCATTGCCGGGTTCCGCCTCAATGACGATCTGACCGTCTGAGATGTGGATGGCGATATCGTAGGGCTGGCCCGAGGTTCCGATCTCGCGCCCGAACAGGCGCTCGACCATGTCGGCTTCAGACAGATAGGAGATTTTATTGCGCAGATCATGGAGCAGGGTCGGCGGAATATACTCTGGCAACGGGGAGCCTATCAAAACCTCCGGGTCGTAGCCCAGGAGGTCGCGGATATTTTTGGACACCCTCGCAATGATCCAGTCGGTACTGACGGCAATGAGGAATCCTGGTGTCTGGATCGCGCCAGAAAGATGGATTGGTTCGCGATCACAATTTGTGAGATCAATCTTGTCAAAGTCCGCCACGCTTGTCCCTTATTGTCTTTTGGCATCAGCCGCTGAATTTAGCGCCAAGCGCATTGGTCCAAACGTCGTAAAGGCGATTTGAGTTTCGGATCGCGAAGCGAGATGCCTGCCATGTTTCAAATTCATGGCAGATCTCATGCGGCATCGCTCCGCCATATCCGGCGATCATGCAGCGAGCGGCGGGGGCGCCAATGCCGACAGGATTTCTGTCAGCTCCGAATTCCGGAAAGGCTTGGTCAGGCGCAGTATGGTCGGATCGACACCCTCCTCCTCCGCGAAGCCGGAAATGATCATTGCCGGGAGATCTGGCCGGGTCGTCCTGAGTTCATAGATCAACTGGGTTCCATTCATACCTGGCATGAGATGATCGGTCACAAGCAAGGCCGGTTCGACACCACCCTGGATCAGGCCAAGCGCCTCTTCAGCCGAGCAAGCTTCCACGACAGCATAGCCAATGTCAGCAAGCATGTCGGCTGTGCTCATGCGAACGGTCGCATCGTCATCGACGAGGACGGCGATGCCCCGCCCTTCGACGACCGGCGCTGGTTCGGTGGGTCGACGGATCTGCTCGACGGCTGTCAGGCTGATCGGGAGCCACAGTTCGATCGTCGTTCCCTTGCCAAGCTCGCTTCTGATCAGCAGCTTGCCGCCGAGCTGAGCCGCAAGCCCATGGGCCATCGAGAGACCAAGGCCGGTGCCCTTGCCAACGCCCTTGGTCGAGAAGAACGGTTCTGCCGCCCGTTTCATCGTTTCGGCGTCCATGCCCGTCCCTGTGTCACAAACGCTCAGGTGGATGTAGTGGCCGGGTGGAAGGACATTCGAAGCGTCCGATGTGACGCTAGCGGGACCAGCTGCGATGGTCAGACGTCCCCCATTAGGCATGGCGTCGCGCGCGTTTACTGCGAGGTTCAGCAACGCCATTTCGAGTTGATTGGGGTCAGCCCGAGCGGCAGGCATATCAGCCGCGATGTCGATATCCAGCCGAATCGTCGGACCCAGGGTAGACCCGATTAATTCCCTTAAGCCTTGGACAAGCTGCGCCATGTCAACGGACACTACCTGCAGCGGTTGCCGGCGCGCGAAGGCAAGCAACCGTTGCACCAATATCCTCGCCCGCTCGGCCGACTGGAGGGCACCCGCAATGAGACGTTGTTCGCGCTCGCTGCCTAGGCCCTTTCGCACCAGCAGATCCAGCGAGCCGAGGATGGGCGTCAGCAGGTTATTAAAATCATGAGCCACGCCGCCGGTCAGGCTGCCCATGGCCTCCATTTTCTGGCTTTGCCGCAAGGCGTCACGAGCGGCTTCCAGCTCTGCTTCCTGCGCCTTGGCATCGCTGAGGTCACGGCCGACGGCTACGAAGTTCACACCATCCGGTTCAGGCGCCAAGGTCCATTCGATCGGTTTCCAGTCTCCGGACGAGGCGAGGATGCGATTCTCGAACCGCGTCGGCTGCCCTGTGTCAGCCATCTGGCCGATCGCGCCGAGAGTGGGCGCCTCGTCCTCGGGGTGAAGGAAGGTGGAGTAGCCACGGGTGAGGAGTTCGCTCTCGGTCCAGCCCAGCGTTCGCGTCCACGCGGGGTTCACGGCCGATATCATCCCGGCATAATTGGCCCGCGCGAGCATGTCCTGGGACAGATCCCAAAGGCGATCCCGTTCTGCCCGCGCCCGTTCGATGGCAGCCTTGACCCGCTCTCCGACTTCCTGGACGAGGCCCTCCTCCTCCTTGCTCCAGATGCGGGGGATGGCGTTCTGCACTGCAAGCAGCCCGACCCACTGCGCTGCCTCGAACAGGACGACGTCGACGAAGGCCCCAACCTCTCGTGACTGGAGACCGGCACGTGCGCCTTCGCTCAGTCGCTTGTCACCACCGACGTCCTGCACGACTACCGGGGTGCCAACCCTATATGCCGCGAGCAGGTCCGGACCGAAATCGTTTAGGCTATGCTCTCCCACGATCGAACCGACGCCACAGGAATAATCGCGCTTGACCGTCATCAGGCCGCTGGCGATCTCGGCATAAAAGACCCGACTGGCACCAAGCAGGGCGCCGAGCCTGTCGGCGGCAAGGTTCATGATGTCAGCAGGAGTGCTAAGCTCGCGCAGATCGTCAGACAGCTTCAGCAGGAATTCCGACCGCCGCTCGGCCGCTACGCGCTCTGTGGTCTCGGCTAGGAAACAGATAACGCCCGCAGGCTTGCCCTCAGCGTCAAGCACGGGTGAATAATCGAGGTCCATCCAAACCTGTTCCGGCGTGCCGTGCCTGAGGAGCGTCAGTTCTTGATCCTGATAATGGAGTGTACCACCGGCCAGGCCGACCTTCATGACATTGTCGTTGAAGTCGGCGACCTCTGACCAGCCTTCGCGCACATTACTGCCGAGGAGATCGGGATGGCGGCCACCGGCAAACCCCGAATAGGCGTTATTGTAAAGCATGACGCCCTCCTCGCCCCACAGCATGACGATCGGTATGCGCGAGCGCAGCAGTATGGCGAGGGCGGTTTGAAGATGGCAGGGCCAATCGCCGATGGGCCCTAACGGCGTTGCCGACCAATCCTTCGCTGCGATCAGGTCCCCGCAGGCACCTCCGCCAGCGAGGAAGGCATAGTTAGAGCCTGTAGCGCCTGAGTCTTGCGTCGTCTGATCCTGCATTTGCAGCTCCTTGAAAGCGATCCCGAGCTGCGAGGGTGTCAAGTCTGGCGTGCCCTTTGTGGGCGTCCTATCACAATAAGAGCGCTCCTAAAAAGGCTGATATCGAGCGAAACACCCTATGAGATTCCATCTCATCCCAAGTTTTGGAAAAGGCCAAGCGATCGATAGCAGAAGCGATTTTGGAGCCTGACACAAATGCAATAGGCGGAAGCTCGGTAAATCGGCACCGACAATTTTCGTTCGAGTGGCCGGTAAGGTCTATTCTAACTAGCGCCGCCTATTGCTCCCGGCGTCAGTGCCAAAGCGAGCAGGATGAGGGCAAGGCCGATATAGGCCCATATACCCATGCCCCGCCAGGCGAGCCCCATCGTGCTACCTTGCGCGCGCGAGGCTTTTGCAAGCCTCATGGCGTATATCATTGTCCCGGTCACGGCCATGGCCGTCAATGCCGCTCCGAACAGGAACCAGAGGGCCTTGGTCCAGATGCCGCCGAATGTGCCGAAATGCAGCGGATCGGCCATTTCCGAGATCCGCTGATGCACGTCGAGGTTGCGGCCGTCGAGTCTGGTGATGACCTTGCCGGTTGATGGATCGATGGCGAGAGCATTTGCGCGATCCCGCACCAGCCAGGCGGAGGACTGGCCCAGAAGAACAACGCCATTTTCCTTCATGAACCGGATTTCACGGATGTCGAGCGCCGGATCGGTCCGTCGCGCAATGGCGACCAGTCGATCCAGCCTCTGTCCGGTCGGGATCGGGCTGGCGGCGATTTCGGGTAGCCTTGGCACGGCCGCGTTACCGCCCAGTGTCTCCACCAGATACCAGATGCCCGTCAGCGCGATCAGGGCCACGAACCAAAGGCTCCAGAGGCCCAGCAGTCGATGAAGGTCGCCCGTCAGGCGACGACCATCCCCGCCGCGTGGCATGCGGAAGAAGCCGCGCCACCATTTCTTGTAGGTGACCACGCCCGACACCAGCGATACGGCCAGTAGCAGCGCGAGCGAACAGACGAGCGGAATACCGATCTTGGTAGGCAGCATCAGATGGCGATGCACCTGTCGCAGGAAACGGTGGACATTGGCCCAGCTGTGTCGGCCGGTCACCTGCGCGGTCCAGGGATCGACATAGATGCGCTCGGGCGCACCCTTGCCATGATCAATCCAGGCTTCAACGGTGAACCAGGGATCGATCGGCGCATAGAGTGTCTGGAGGCGCGCATCGGGGGCTGCGCGGGCGGCGGCATCCGCCCACGCCCCCCAGGACGCGACCGGTTCGGCCCGTGGCGCAACGCGCATGGCGGGCGTAACCAGCCAGTCGAACTCATGCGCGAAGACTGCCAGCGTGCCGGTCGCCAGGATGAAAGTGAGGAAGATCGACAATTTGAGGCCGATCCAGCTGTGCACCACCCACCAGAGCGAGCGTCCCTTCTTGCCCTGCGCCTTTGCCATGATCAGAAGTTGAAGCGCAGTTCAGCGAGGAATGTGCGCGGTTCGCCGGGAAAATGGCCGCTCTGTGCCGAAAAGCCGGATGCGGCGTAGACCTTGTCGAAGATATTGTCGACGCGCAGCATTAGCTCGGCAAAACCCAGCCCCTTCGTCAGCGAAGCGTCGAATATGGTGTAGGGCTTAACCTCCTGCCCCGAAAGACTGATGCGCCTCGAAACATATTCGCCGCCAACGGCGATGGCAGTGTCGATCGCGGGCAGCTGATAGCGGGTCCAGAAGCCAAGCTTGTGCTTTGGCGCATTGGCAAAGCGATTGCCCACGGCATTGGTAATCGCCTGCCCCGCGATGGTCCCGGTGATCTTTGTGTCGTTGAAGCCATAATTGACGAGCGCGACCCAGTTGGGGGTAATGTCGGTCGACAGATCGATCTCGAAGCCCTTGGCTGTCACTTCGCCGATCGGACGCAACTGATCCTGGCCATTAACGGGTGGCAGGCTGGTATCGGCCTGAAGGATGTTCTTGCGCACGATGCGATAGGCGGCGACATTGGCCTGCAACCGGCCGTCGAACAGATCGGTCTTGATGCCCCCCTCGAACTGGTCGCCGGTCACAGGGGCGAAAGGACCGCCGGCATCGATCGTCTGGCTGGAAGCACTCTGCGGTTCAAAGCTCTGCGACCAGCTGAGATAGACCGAGACATCGCGGCGCGGTTTGAAGATTGCGCCAGTGCGGAAGGTTATGTCGTCATCGGTGTAAAAGCGGTTGCCGACCACCCCGTCCTCGAACCTGTCATAGCGAACGCCGCCCACGAGCATGAAGGCATCGGTGAGGCTGATCTGGTCCTGCAGATAGGCGCCCTTGCGCTTCGTGCGCGTGTCAGTGACGGTGAAAGGCAGCAGGGCGGCCCGTGCCACGTCGCGCGCGCTGTTGGTGTAGACGGGATTGCTGAGGCTGAGCGGGGTGACGCCCGCGCGCAGAATACGGCTATTGAGCACGCTCGTCTCGTCATACCAGTCCGCGCCGGTTTGCAGCTTGTGTTCCATGCCCAGCAGGTCAACACGTGCAGTCAGGTTAGCGGAGAAAGACAGGCCATCGACGTCGCGGATCTGGTCGCGAAACTCGCGGGCGACAAGGTCGGTGCTACCCGCGACGAAGCCACGCGGCTCATGATATTGCTGGGTTTCGGTCGCCTTGAAATAGCGCACGCCCGCATCGAACGTCACCCGATCGCCGATCGCCGTGGCATAGCGCGCCTGATAGGCCTGCGATTTGAGGTGCAGGAAGTCGGTCGGTTCATTTGCATTCCAGCGGATATTGCCCAGAAAATTACCGTCATTGTCGGTCAGTACGCCGCGCAGCCGGTTGGCTTGCAGGTCGTTATCGTAGATCGTGGCCTGAAACGTCAGCTTGCCGCCCTCATTAGTCTTGATCGCAACGGCACCGTCCCCGATCAGGGAGACATTCTTCGTGTTGATGCGATAGGGGTTCGACGCCTCGTAGAAGCCGCCGAGGCGGTAGGTGACGATGCCAGCATCGTCGATCGGGCCGGTTGCTTCGGCGGAGATACCGCGACGGTCGTAATTGCCGGCGGTCGCGACGAGCCGCATGCCGGTCTTGTCCTCCGGCGTCTTCGACACATAGTTGATGATGCCGCCCGGCGATCCGGGGCCAAAGAACAGGCCAGCAGGCCCCTTCAACACTTCGACCCGCTCGATGTTGAACAGTTGTGGCACGGAAAAGCCGATGAACGGGTTGCCACGCATGCCGTCATAGAATGACTGGTCCTGCCGGAAGCCACGGAAGGTGACGCCAGCATAGCTGAAGAAGCTGACGCCGGAAATATTGCGGTAGATGTCGGTCGCGTCGCGCGCGCCCTGATCGGCGAACAGATCCTTGTTGATGACCTGCACGGCTTGAGGGATGTTGAGCGGATCTTCCGCCGTCTTGCCGACAGTAGTGGTTTCCGTGCGATAGAGGCGCTGCGCGCGTCCGGTGACGATGATCTGGTCGGCATTGCCGGCTTCAGGCGCCGCAACCGGCGCCTCCTGAGCCGAAGCGACGGACGCGCAAGTGCAGACAGACGCCAGCAGCGCCGCACGAAAGATGGACAAAGCGACCCCCTATCATTCGATTCGCTAATGAGAGTTATTTGCGCTACGCATTTCATCTAGGGGATGCAAGCCACCACAATTGCTCATGCAAAATGAGAAACCGGTCCAACCGCACATAGGGCCGGGATGTAGACGGCTGAATAGTATGACTGCGTGCGCAGCCAGAATGGCCAATGCGCGCCGCTCTCCGGTGCTTTGACCCTAAACGGCGATGCCCTTTTTTCCGGACATTGTCGCCATAACCGTTTCCTGGCGCGCTGGCATTGGGGCGCTTCACATTCCAAGTGTGTTAGCGATCAATCCATTCAAGCGCTTGCGTCGGGCCGGCCGTTTGGAGATATTTATTCTGTTGATTCATCCGCGCGATGATTAGCGCAACTCATGCTCAGTAGCTTTCGTCGACCTCGCTCTTTCAAGAACTAGAAGGTCAGCTACCCTGAATGTAACGTCGATCGACTGCGAAAGGCCGCTAATGTCGAAACATATTCGAACCCGACGGGCCGTGATCGGTGGCGTAGCACTGACGGTGGCCTCGACAAAAGCCTTTGCAGCGCTCGCTGCACCGCGCCCGAATTTTGACGCCGGGCTTGAGCGAGAAACTATTCAAGCTTTCGGCGTGAAAACGGTGTGGACCGAATATCGCGGACGTCCTGCACTGCAAGCCGACGCCCTAGAGAATATCTCGAGTCTTGATCGTCTGGTGATGCTGGACACGCGCAATTTTGGTGACGGAGTTGTCGAAGCGTGGATCAGCGGCGCTCCCAACTCTACTGCCAGCGCCACGGCGCGAGGCTTCGTAGGCATGGCATTCCGGGTGCAGGATCAGGAAAAGCTGGAGGCTATTTATTTGCGTCCGACAAACGGACGGGCTGAAGATCAGATTCGCCGCAACCACGCCGTCCAGTATATTTCTCACCCCGAATATCCTTGGGAGAGATTACGCGCCGAGACACCTGGTAAGTACGAAACTTATGTAGATCTCGAAGCCGGTCGGTGGACGCACGTGCGGATTGTTGTAGCAGGCGCTTCCGCCCGCTTACATGTTGACGGCACCTTGCAGCCGACATTGATTGTGAACGACCTCAAGCACGGTGCCGAAGCTAAGGGAGGCGTGGCACTTTGGATCGGTCCTGGCACTTTAGCTCATTTCAGCGGCGTGCGGATTTCGTCTTAACCTGAACCGCGCCAGGTTTGCCGACTTCCGCTTCATTTGGCGAATTTGCGCCCGATACGGGCACTTGGATCAATAGGCAACGTGAGTTGCTGAAGGTCCGCCGCGCGGACCTCACGCACCACAAACTCCGCCCTCAGTCATTATCTGCCACAGGCGGGTTTTGCTGATCTATTAGGCGCTGAATGTCCGCAATGGACGTCTCGTTCGCGAGCCGAATTGCGGCGCCGCAAGAGCATCCCACAGACTTCTGAAGCCGCATAGTCCGATAAGAGACGCTGAGTTCCCTACCACACTTTGGACAGTCCACCCGAACCACGATGCTGTCCAGTTCATTCGCCATTTCCAAAATCTAAGCCTTGGGCGGCGTGAAGTCCATCTAACCATTAGTAGCTGGTCGATAAGCGACAGACAGCTATCTTCGCCCGAAAACTTGTCGATTGCTCAAAAGAGAGCCGGCCGCTATCCCTGCTTACCCACATGTGAACCGACGTTCGGAAGTCGGTCAGCATCAGCCCTTTGCTCAGTGCGACCCGGACAGGAAGCAATTCGCTCATCAGATCAAAGAAATCATTCCTCGGATCTTCACCCTCGGAAACAATGCAAAAGGGGTACGACGATCACCGTCTGCCCTTCTTAACGACCAGAGGCACGACCGGCGCCCCTTCCTTATGCTCCTCCAAATAGTCACTCCACCACTGCGCCATCTGGACCCGCTCATCCCAATGCTGTCCCCTTGCGTAGGCGCCACGCACAGCATTGCTGTGCCCGTGCGCCAATGCGCGTTCGATCGCGTCTGGATGCCACTTCCCGCTCTCGTTTAGCAGCGTGCTAGCCGTGGCTCTGAAACCATGGGCCGTCACGGTCTCCCGATCGAACCCCATTCTACGAAAGGCAGTATTGATCGCATTCTCGCACATCGGTTTGAGATGGCTCCGCTCCCCAGGGAACATCCAGTCCATCCATCCGGTGTGGCGCCGCAATTCATTGAAGAGCGCAAGCGATTGTACCGACAGAGGTACACTATGTGGACGACGGAGCTTTGTGCGCTCTGCGGGAATGCGCCATATCTTCTCGTCCCAGTCGATCTCCTGCCATTTGGCGAGGCGCAACTCGCCTGGCCGCACGAAGACATGAGGTAGAAGTTGCATCGCGATCTTGACGCTCTCGCTACCGCCGTAATCGTCAATTGCGCGTAACAGCGCGCCAAGCTTGCGCGGATCCAATATGGCAGCTCTATGTGTGACGATCGGTGACATCAAGGCGTCGCCCAGCAATGCCGCCGGGTCCGATTTGCAAAGAGACATCGCGACACCGTGACGAAACACACGGCTGGCGAAGGCGCGCGTGCGAACCGCAGTCTCCCGTTTACCGGCCTTCTCGATCTTCTTCAAAACGACCATCAGTTCGGCTGGCTCGATTTCGCTGACTGGACGTCCACCGATCGGACCAGTTAAATGAGAGAGGTACCAGCGTGCCTTCTCAATTGTTGCGGCCGCCTTTTGTCCGCCCACGAATTTCACCTCAATGAAATCTTCGGCGACCGACTGGAAGCTGTTCCCGGCCGCAAGCCTCGCCATCGTCTTTTCCCGCTTGCGCTCATGCAGCGGGTCGCCTCCCTCTCTCACAGCCCGCCGCGCATCGTCCCGCAGTTCGCGCGCCTGGACTAGCGAAACTTCAGGCCAGTCTCCAAGCGTAAGGCGCTTCTCGCTTCCCAGGACGCGATATTTGAAAAACCATCGCTTCGCGCCATTGGGGCGAATCTCAAGATAGAGCCCTTTTTCGTCCGTTTTGCGATAAGCTGAGACGAGTGCCGGAAAAGCGCGGATTTCTGCGGCTTTGAGAGCCATTTGGGGGCATTCCTCTTTTTCCCACCGCAGTGCCCCCAACTCTGCCCCCAAATTAACGAAATCTGGGGGCATTTCCTGGAACAAAGCGAGACCACCGAGAAAGACAGAATCTCTCGGAACCCGCAGAAAATCAACGTTTTTGGACGTTATGGGAAGAGGGGCTGGTGCCGCTTACGTGACTCGAACACGTGACCCTCGCATTACGAATGCGATGCTCTACCAACTGAGCTAAAGCGGCACTGGCGCGGGCAGATAACAGCGGTCGGGCGATTGGACAAGCGCCCAAATGCACTTTCTTGCCCCCCGCCCCGTCCTCGTTGCACGATCGACCGATATTGCGCGCCATCCATCCGCTTTTGCACGCGAATTTACGGCATGTTTACCATCCCCGTGGCACAGCCTTGCGCAAAGTCGCTTATTCTCTGTTCCAAGGACCGACCGGATGGACATTCTGCGGGGGCATGACGTCGCCAACGACCAGGACGATTTCGAATATCCCGGTGATGCCGCGATCGACCGTCCGCTCGCCGTGGGATATGAGGAACGGCGCATGCAGGTGCGCGCCTATAATTATTGGGCGTCGCTGCTGGGCGATCGCGCCCTGCCCCTGATCGAGGATCTCTCGCCCGATCAGATGGACGATTTCGGCCCTTATAGCGTGCTGCTCGACTTCACCGCCGGCATCGAGAATCCCGCAATCGTCTATCTCGGCACGGCGCTGCGCGAGGAATGCGAGATCGAGGGGCCGATCGGCCATATCGCCGATGTCCCCGCCCGTTCGCTGCTGTCGCGCCTGACCGATCATTATCTCCAGATCATCGCCAATGCCGCGCCGATCGGATTCGAGGCGGAGTTCATCAACCAGCGCGGCCGCGAGATTCTCTATCGCGGCATCCTGATGCCCTTTTCCGCACAGGGCGATTCGATCGACTTCGTGTTCGGCGTGATCAACTGGAAGGAAATGGCCAGCCACGCTTTGTCGGTCGCGATCGAGCGCGAGGTCGACACCAATTTGCTGCACAATCCCCCGGCGCGCAGCGATGCGCCGATCTGGGCCGATGGTCCGGGCGCGGACGAGGATGACGACGTGCTGGACCTGGCCGGCATGGAGATGCCGACCGAGGATGCGCCGCTTGCCGACTGGCTGGCGCTCGCCCGCGAAGGCGCGGAAAAGGCCCGTACCAGCGAGGCGCGCAGCCATGCCGCCCTCTATCGCGCGATCGGCCTTGCCTATGATTTCGCGCTGGTGACGCGCCGTTCGGCCGAGGAATATGCCGAACTGCTCGAAGATTATGGCATCAAGGCGCAGGCGCGCAGCCCGATGACCGCCGTCATCAAGCTGGTCTTCGGCGCCACCTATGACAAGACGCGCATCACCGAATATGCGACCGCGCTGGATCATGCCGCGACCGCCAGCCTGTCGGTCGGCAGCTTCGCCGCCTATCTGGCCGGTTATGATGGTGGCCTCAAGGCCCTGGTCCGCGACGAGCGCGCCGCCCGCCGGGCGGACATGCCCGCCCGCCCCGACAAGCGCCAGACCGCCCGCGACACGATGAAATGCGCCACCGCGCTCGATCCGCTGGCCGTCGCCACCGACAATGACGGCCTGGCCGTCGTCGTCGCCCGGCGCGAGGCGGATGGCACGCTGGCGATCGTCGGCGCCCTGCCGGAGGGATCGGACCTGGGCCAGCGCGTGATCCTGGCCGCCGCCGACTGAGATCTTGCCTCGGCGCCGGCCCTCACTCCCAGCCGTGCCGCAAACGCGCCATCCTGGGGTGACATCGCGGCTTTCCAAGTGCATAGGGACATGCCTGCTCTTCGGGCCATGCCTTCCAGACATCGATATCCGCCAGTAACGGGCGGCCCGACCATGCTGCGCTGCATCATAATATTTCACGCGCGCGAAATTTTATTTCGACCAATACTTGAGACGATCCGGTGAGAGGGGCATATAGATGCCCCTAGGACAAGGAGTCGTCTGGCGGTGTTCCAGCGCCTCCTCCGTTTCGGCAACGGCGGGACATTTCCCCGCGGCTAAGAGGTAGGCGAATGACGGCGCTGGCTGATCCCAATATCAAGGAAGTCGATTCAACTGTTCGCGCGGCGCTGGAAGGCGTCCTGGCAAAGGGCGCCCTGCCCGGCGAGAGCGAGGGATTTGATCAGGCGGCCATCGCCGCCGCTGCGGCCTTCCTCGGTCGCACCGCCAATGCGCGCAAGGCCGGCCAGCCCGGTATCGCGATCGAGACGCTGGGCGAAGGCGCCACCGGCCGCTTCATGCGGATCGCGCTGATCAACGACGACATGCCCTTCCTGGTCGATTCGATCGCCACCACGCTCGCGGCGGCAGACATCAGCATCCACCGGCTGCTCCACCCCGTCCTGTCGATATCGCGCGGCGCCGATGGCACCCTGTCCGCGATCCTGGACGATGATGCGCCGGGCGCCCGCCGCGAATCGATGATCTATATCGAGGCCGACCGGGCCGACGCAAAGGCGCGTCGCGCGCTCGAAAAGGCGCTGGAAGACACGCTGGCCGACGTTCGCGTCGCCGTGCGCGACTGGCCGCGCATGCAGGAAGCCATGTCGGCCGACGCCAATGCCGTCACCGACGATGAAGGCGCGGCGCTGCTGCGCTGGTTCCTCGCGGGCCATTTCACCCAGATCGGCCATGAACTGTGCAGCCGGGTCGGCACCTCGGAAGAGCGGCTGGGCATCTGCGCGCTGCGTGACAAGCCGATGATCGCGCCAGCCTCGCGCGAGGCCGCCTTCACCTGGTTCGAGGAAGGCAAGCGCAGCCCGCTCATCATCAAGTCCAACATCCTTTCGCGCGTGCATCGCGGCGTGCTGCTGGACCTCATCATCCTGCCGGTGCGCGAGGGCAAGAGCGTCACCGGCCTGTCGATCCACGCCGGCATGTGGACCAGCGCGGCGCTTGCCGCCTCGCCGGAAAAGGTGCCGCTGCTGCGCTCGGCCCTGTCGGCGCTAATGGACAAATATGGTTTCGATCCGGCCGGCCATGCCGGCAAGACGCTGGCCCATGCGCTCACCACCCTGCCGCATGACATTCTGATTGGCTTCGAGCGCGACACGCTGGAGCATCTGGCGCTCACCTTCATGTCGCTGACCGACCGGCCGCGCCCCAAGCTGGTGCTGGCCACCAGCGCGCTCGCCCGTCACCTCTATGCCTTTGTCTGGCTGCCGCGCGACGAACTGTCGACCGCGCGCCGCGTCGCGATCCAGGACATGCTGGCCAAGGCAGCGAATGGCCCGGTATTGAGCTGGTCGATCGCGCTGGAGGAAGGTGGCCTGGCGCTGCTGCGCATCACCCTCGACCTGCGCGACGGCGGTGTGGTGCCCGATGACGCCGCGCTCGATCGCCAGCTCAAGCAGATGGTGCGCGGCTGGCTGCCCGCCGTCGAGGAAGCGCTGGCCGAAAGCGAGGAAGCCGGCCGCGCCGCGGCGCTGGCCCAGCGCTTCGCCCCCGGCTTCCCGATGGCCTATCGCAACGGCGCCGGCCCGGTCGAGGCGGCGGTCGACATCCGCCTGATCCACGGCCTGTCGGGTCCGGGCGACAAGTCGATCCGCATCTATCGCAACCCGGAAGACAGCGCCGAACGGCTACGCCTCAAGCTCTACAGCCATGACGCGATCGCCCTGTCCGAAGTCGTCCCCGCCTTCGAGAATTTCGGCTTCCGCGTGATCGACGAGATGACCACGGCGATCGACGGCGGCGCGCTCGGCCATGTCCAGCGCTTCGTGCTGGAACTGCCGGCCGGCGGCGATGCCCAGGCGGTGGTCGACCGCGCCGAAGTGGTGACCGAGGCGATCGCCCAGGTGATCGAAGGCGTCGCCGAAAATGACAGGTTCAACGAACTGATCGTCACCGCCGGCTTCGCGCCGCGCGCGGTGGTGCTGTTCCGCGCGCTGTTCCGCTATCTGCGCCAGACCGGCACCGCCTTTGGCATGGCGACCTTCGCCGACACGCTGCGCCGTGAACAGGGCGTCGCCCGCAACCTCGTCGCCCTGTTCGAAGCGCTGCACGATCCCGCCGCGCAGGACGGCAGCGACAAGGCGACCGCCATCCAGGCGGAGATCGACGCGGGCCTGGAACAGGTCAGCTCGATCGACGAGGATCGCGTGCTGCGCCTGATCCGCGCCGTCATCACCGCGACGCTGCGCACCAACTTCTATGCCCCGGCCGCGGCCGAGGCGCTGGCGTTCAAGATCGACAGCGCGCTCGTCCCCGGCCTGCCGGCGCCACTGCCCTGGCGCGAAATCTGGGTCTACAGCCCGCGCGTCGAGGGCATCCATCTGCGCGCCGGCCCGGTCGCCCGTGGCGGCCTGCGCTGGTCCGACCGGCGCGACGATTTCCGCACCGAAATCCTGGGCCTGATGAAGGCGCAACGTGTCAAGAACGCCGTCATCGTGCCGACCGGCGCGAAGGGCGGCTTCTACCCCAAGCAACTGCCCAATCCGCAGGTCGACCGCGATGCCTGGTTCGCCGAAGGCACGGAAAGCTATCGCATCTTCATCCGCACCCTGTTGTCGATCACCGACAATATCGTGAAGAACAAGGTGAAGCACCCCGCCCAGGTGGTGGTGCGCGACGGCGACGATCCCTATTTCGTGGTCGCCGCCGACAAGGGCACCGCGACCTTCAGCGACGTCGCCAATGCGATCGCGCTGGAGCGGGACTTCTGGCTGGGCGACGCCTTTGCCAGCGGCGGCTCCAACGGCTATGACCACAAGGCGATGGGCATCACCGCCAAGGGCGCCTGGATCAGCGTCCAGCGGCACTTCGCCGAAATGGGCGTCGATGTGCAGAGCGAGCCGGTCAAGGTCGTGGGCTGCGGCGACATGTCGGGCGACGTGTTCGGCAACGGCATGCTGCTCAGCAAGGCGATCAAGCTGGTCGCCGCCTTCGACCATCGCCACATCTTCCTCGACCCCAATCCCGATCCGGCCAAGAGCTGGGAAGAGCGCAACCGCATGTTCGCCCTCCCCCGCTCCAGCTGGGAGGATTATGACAAAGGCCTGATCTCCGAGGGCGGCGGCGTGTTCGCCCGCAGCCTCAAGAAGATCCCGCTCACCCCGCAGGTTCAGGAAATCCTGGGCGTGACCGAAAGCGAGATGGAGCCGACCGCGCTCATCTCCGCCATCCTCAAGAGCCCCAACGACTTGCTGTGGTTCGGCGGCATCGGCACCTATGTGAAGGCCGCCGCGCAGAGCCATGGCGATGTCGGCGACCCGGCCAATGACCGGCTGCGCGTCAATGCCGAACAGCTGCGCGTCAAGGTGGTGGGCGAAGGCGCGAACCTTGGCACCACGCAGGCCGGGCGCATCGCCTTCTCGCTGCATGGTGGGCGGATCAACACCGACTTCATCGACAATAGTGCCGGCGTCGACTGCTCGGATAATGAGGTCAACATCAAGATCGCGCTGAACAAGGAAATGGCGGAAGGCCGCCTGCCCTTCGACAAGCGCAATGCCCTGCTCGAAAGCATGACCGACGCGGTCGGCGCGATCGTGCTCGAGGATAACCGGCTTCAGGCGCTCGGCCTGTCGATCGCCGAAAGCGGCGGCGCGGCGGACCTTGCCTCCTATGTCCGGCTGATCGAGACGTTCGAGGAAACCGGCCGTCTCGACCGCCAGGTCGAGGGGCTGGCCGCCAATGACCAGTTGCTGCGGCGTGGTCAGGATGGCCAGGGCCTCACCCGCCCCGAACTCGCCGTGCTGCTCTCCACCGCCAAGCTGGCGCTGCAGGACGCGATCGAACATGGCGACCTTGCCACCGATCCCAGCATGGGCGCGGAACTGGCCGCCGCCTTCCCTGCCGCCATGCAGGAGAAGGAAGCCGATGCGATCGCGGCCCATGCGCTCAAGAAGGAGATCATCGCCACCAAGGTTGCGAACCGCATCGTCAACCGCCTCGGCATCATCCATCCCTTCGAACTGGCGGAAGAAGAGGGCTGCTCGCTCGCCGATCTTGCCAGCGCCTTCCTGATCGCCGAGCGTCTCTACGACATCCGCACCCTGTGGGCGGATATCGACGCGGCCGACATGTCGGAAGCCGCCCGCCTGGCCCTGTTCGGCGACATCGCCAGCGGCATGCGCGCGCAGATCGCCGATATCCTGCGCAGCGTGCCGGCCGGCACCCTGCCGGACGCCGGCCATGCGATCCTGGCCAAGGGCGTCGAAACGCTCGCCAACCAGGTCGATGACCTGCTCACCAGCGAAGCGCTGCGTCGCGTCACGGCCGTCACCGATCGCCTGCTCTCGCTCGGCGCGCCGGACATGCTGGCAGTGCGCACCGCCGGCCTGTTCAAGCTGGATGGCGCGGTCGGCATCGCCGCGCTCGCCGGTCGCCTGAAGATGGACGAGATCGCGCTGACCCGCGCCTTCACCCATCTGGGCGAGGCTGTCGGCATCGACTGGGTCCAGTCGGCCGCCGCCCGCATGGAACCGACCGATCCGTGGGAGCGCCTGCTCATCTCCGGCGTCGCGCGCGACATGCAGCAGGTGCGGCTCGACTTCCTGGCCCAGGGCAAGGGCAAGGACGTGTCGGACCATGTCGAGAAATGGCTGATCGAGCGCGGTGCGCGCATTCAGCAGTTCCGCGCCCTGGTGCAGCGCGCCAAGGCAGCGGCATCGCCCAATGTCGCGATGCTGGCGGAAATCGCCGGTCAGGCCCGCGGTCTGCTCGGCCGCTGAGGCCATCGCCCCTTCCCGTCACCGGGAAGGGGTTTCAACCGCCCCCCCCCCAAAAAAAAAAAAGAAAAAGGCGCCCGATCCAGTGATCGGGCGCCTTTTTCTTTTCCGTGCCTTCGATGCGCTCAGCGCGGGTCGGCGGGCAGCGGCTGCACCATCAGCGGCTTGGGCGCCGGTGCGGGGACCGGTTCGGGGGCCGGCGCAGCAGCAGGCGCCGGTGCCGGCTCCGCAGCAACCGGGGCCGCAGCCTCCGGCGCATCGGCTGCCGGCTTGTCTTTGCCCGGCACGCGCAGCCCCGGACCATAGACCGGCGTCACGCCCGACGTGTAGCGACCGTGCAGCGCCTCGATCTCCGCCTTGCGCTGGTTGAGATAGAGGTCGCGATAGCTGCCATAGGGATTGTCGTCGGAACGGATCGCCTGGATGCGCTCGTCGAACGCCGCGCGCTCGCCCAACTGGTCCAGCACCGCCATCGGGATGACGACCGTGGGCTGGGTGAAGGGCTTGCCCACCGCGAAGGGCAGGATCATCTTGTCGACCGTGTCGCCGATGATGTCGCGCAGCGTCGTCGGGCCGACCAGCGGCAGATACATGTACGGCCCCGGCCCCACGCCATAGAAGCCCAGCGTGTTCGCGAGGCCATTGGGGCGATAGGGCAGGTTGAACGGCTTGCGCTTGGCAACGTCGAACAGGCCGACAAAGCCCAGAGTCGTGTTGATCGCGAAACGCCCCGCCGTCTCGAACGCCTTGCCCGGCTTGAACTGCAGCATATAGGCCGCGAACACGACCGGCTCGCCCAGGTTCGAGAAGAAGTTGCGCAGCCCCTTGCGCACCGGGCGCGGCAGGCCCTTGTTATAGGCCTTGGCCACCGGCTCGATCAGCGCCTTATCGACGGCCTGGACCGCTTCGAAAGACTGTTCGTTGATCGCGGCGAAAGGATCGCGCTTGCGCAGCCCGGTATCGCCGGTCACGACGATCGCATTGGGATCGACCGGCACCTCTTCCTTGGGCTGCTCCGCGATCGGGCTCAGCGTCGGCAGCACGACCGGCGGCGGATAGGGACTGTCGGGTGACGGCGCCTGTGCCGGCATCTGTGCGGGCTGGACCGGATCGGCAGGGACCGTCTGGTGCGTTTCCGCCGGCGCAGGCGCCACGGCCGCAGCCGCCACCACCGGAGCGCCGCTGTCCACGGCCTCCCCCTGTCCCGCCATCAGCATCATTCCAGTGGCGGCAACCGAAAGCAGCATAAATCGTCCCTTGTCACGGCCCCGTCTGGACGACGGGCCCAACGGCCAGCAACGGCCTGGATAAGGGCCGATAAACAGACATCGCATCCCCGCGACATCGCTGTCCAAGCTGATTTCGCTAGGGGGGCGTGCCGCACCCGTCAAGTATGGTGGTCAAGCAGGAGGCGGCAGGCGGAGACGCGCGTGCGGCGCTTTGGTTCCCGACCGCTTACATTTTGATACATTTTTCCTGTTGCGAGCGGTTTGCAATTGCGAGTCGTTCGCGTTATTCGGGCGACCTCATTTCCCACAGGACTCGCCTTTCTCTCGATGCACGCTCCCGCCCGCGCCCAGCCCAAGAAAAAGAAGAGCGCCAAGGCATTCTGGCTGAAGCAGCTGCATACCTGGCATTGGGTGAGTTCGGCGATCAGCCTGATCGGCCTGCTGCTCTTCGCCTTCACCGGCATCACCCTCAACCACGCCGCCGATGTCGAGGGGTCGCCCCAGACCGTCGAGAAGAGCGCCACCCTGCCCGCCCCGCTGTTGAAGCTGGTCGCGGCCGATGACGCGCCCGACGCCAAGAAGCCCCTGCCCGCCCCGATCGCCCAATGGGTCGAAAAGGAAATCGGCCAGAGCGGCGCGGGCGAGGCGGAATGGTCGGCGGACGAAGTCTATCTCGCCCTGCCGCGTCCCGGGGGCGATGGCTGGGTGTCGATCGACCGGCATGACGGCAAGGTCACCAGCGAAGCGACCAGCCGTGGCTGGGTCAGCTATCTCAACGACCTGCACAAGGGCCGCAATGCCGGCACCGTGTGGAAATGGTTCATCGATATCTTCGCCGTCGCCTGCTTCCTGTTCGCGCTGACCGGCCTGCTGCTGCTCCAGTTGCACGCCGCCAAGCGGCCGAGCACCTGGCCGCTGGTCGCGATCGGGCTTGCGCTGCCGGCGCTGCTCGCCATCCTCTTCATCCACTAACGGGGGTCCATCTTTCCATGCAGATCAGTCCCAAGCTCATCCTGTCCGGCGGTGCCGCGCTTGGCGCCACCGGTGCGCTGGCCGCGCCGGCCGCCGCGCAGACCATGACCGTCACGGTCAATATCCCGCGCCTATCGGTCGCCGAATATCATCGCCCCTATGTCGCCATCTGGCTGGAGAACGAGGGCGCCGCCCCCCGCACGCTCGCGGTCTGGTATGATGTCGACAAGGCCAAGGGCGAAGGCACCAAATGGCTGCGCGACATCCGTCAGTGGTGGCGCGTGTCCGGCCGCACGATGAGCTTCCCGGCCGATGGCGTATCGGGCGCGACCCGCGCGCCGGGCGACCAGAAGATCGCCTTCACCGCCGGCAAGGGGCCGCTCGGCGCCCTGGGTCCGGGCAAATATACGCTGGTGGTGGAAGCCGCCCGTGAAGTCGGCGGCCGCGAACTGGTCCGCCTGCCCTTCACCTGGCCGGCCAAGCCCGGCGTCGCCGCCAAGGCACAGGGCAGCAGCGAACTCGGCGCCGTCAGCGTCAGCTTCGGCAAGTAACAGGGGATGAAGACCATGAAAGCCAAATATCTGATCGCGGGCGCGCTTGCCGCCCTGATGCTCTCCGGCGCGGCCCAGGCGCATCGCCAGTGGATGCTGCCCTCCTCCACCACCCTGTCAGGCACCGACAGCTGGGTGACGGTCGACGCGGCGGTCTCTAACGACCTCTTCTATTTCGAACATTTCCCGATGCGCACCGACGGCATCGCCGTGACCGAACCGGATGGCACCACCGGCAAGATCGAAAATGCCGCCACCGGCAAATATCGTTCGACCTTCGACGTGCATCTGACCAAGCCCGGCACCTATCGCATCGCCAATGTCTCGACCATGGTGATGGGCAGCTACACCCTGAACGGCAAGCAGGAGCGCCTGCCGCGCGGCACGACCAAGGCCAATCTGGCCCAGGCGATCCCCACCGGCGCCACCAATGTCCAGACCGCCGAGGCGAGCAACCGCAACGAGATCTTCGTGACCTTGGGCGCGCCGACCACCACCATCTTCAAGCCGACCGGCACCGGCATCGAACTGGTCCCGGTGACCCATCCCAATGACCTGGTGTCGGGCGAGACCGCGACCTTCCAGTTCCTGCTCGACGGCAAGCCCGCCGCCGACCTCAAGGTCACCGTCATTCCCGGCGGCATCCGCTATCGCGATGCGCTGGGCCAGATGGACCTCGTCACCGACAAGGATGGCAAGCTGGCCGTCAAATGGGGCGCCCCCGGCATGTATTGGCTGAACGCCAGCACCGGCGGCGGCCGCGAAGGTGGCCCCGGCGGTCCTGGTGGCCCCGGTGGTCCGGGCGCGCAGGGCGGCAAGCCGGAGGGCGCACCGCCCGCACCGCCGGCCGGCCCGCCGCAGAAGCGCGCCTCCTACATCACCACGCTGGAAGTGCTGGCGCCCTGACCCGGCCCGCCGGCAATCCCGTCCGGATCGCGATAGCGCCCGACCTGGCGCCCGAGCTATTTGCCGGGCGCCAGCGTCAGGGCGCTATCGTCACTTTGGGCGGACTGACCATGGGCACCACATGGTCGGCCCACATCGTCGATCCGCCCGCCGACTGCCAGACCCATGTCGAGGCCGTGCTGGCCGCCGTCATCGGCGAGATGAGCAATTGGGAAGCCGGCTCCGACATCAGCCGCTTCAACCGCAGTCCGATCGGCCAATGGACCCGCCTGCCGCCCGCGATGATGGGCGTGCTGCGCGCGGGCCTTGCCATGGCCCGCCTGTCGAACGGCGCCTTCGACCCCGCGATCGGCGGCATCGTCGCGCGCTGGGGCTTCGGCCCGGCGCTCGCTGGCGGCAGCGCCACCGCCTCGGTCGCGCCCTGGACCTGCATCGAACTCAATGGCGACCGCGCCCGGCGCACCGCCGACGTCGCGCTCGATTTTTCCGGCATTGCCAAGGGCTATGCCGTCGATGCGGTCGCGGCCTGCCTGCGCAGCCTCAGCCTCCCCAACTTCCTGGTGGAAATTGGCGGCGAACTGCGCGGCGAAGGGGTGAAGCCTGATATCCAGCCCTGGTGGGTCGACGCCGAAGTGCCGCCGGGCCTCGACCTCCCGACGCTGCGAGTCGCGCTCTGCGGCCTTTCCATGGCCAGTTCGGGCGATTATCGCCGCTACCGGATGGAGGGCGATCGCCGCCTGTCGCACAGCATCGATCCCGCGACCGGTGCCCCCATTGCAGAGGGCGTCGCCGCCGTCACCGTCCTCCACGCCTCCGCCATGCTGGCCGACGCCTGGGCGACCGCGATCACCGTGCTGGGCGCCGATCGCGGCATGGCCCTCGCCACCCGCCACAACCTCGCCGCCCGCCTCATCCTGCGCACCGAAACCGGCGGCCAGGAATATATGACCCCCACCCTCGCGGCCATGCTGGCTGATTGAGGCCGACCTCAGGCGAGCTGGCGCCCCAGAGGGCGGCTTTGGGTGGAAACAAGACATAGCCCCTCCCTTCCAGGGAGGGGTTGGGGTGGGTTGCGAGCGCAGCGAGCTTCTGCCCTATCGACCGTAGACCGCCGCTACGCGGCGCACCCACCCCCGGCCCCTCCCTGGAAGGGAGGGGAGTAGGAAACGTCTGCTTCTGGTCGTTAGCCGCCCTACCCACATCCGTCATGCCGGGCTTGACCCGGCATCCCGCTTTTAGATGCTACAGATAAAGAAGCGGGACCCCGGCTCAAGGCCGGGGTGACGATGGCAGCTTCTGGTCGCTTCCAATCCGCCCTTAATAAACGTCGCGCTTGTAGCGGCCCGCCTCGGCCAGATCGTTAAGCGTCGCCTCGCCCAGGATCGCGATCAGCGCCTCATGGACGCTCTGCGCCATGCCTTCCAGGCTGCCGCAGACCAGGATGGTCGCGCCCTGGCCGATCCGTTCGCGCATTTCCGCGCCGGCGTCCGCCAGCAGATGCTGGACATAGCGGCCGCAATCCGCATCGCGCGAAAAGCTGCGGTCCAGCCGTGCCAGCGTGCCGTCCGCCAGCCAGGCCGACAGTTCCGCATCGAAATAGCGCTCATGCGCCCGGCTGCGCTCACCGAACAGCAGCCAGTGGCCGCCGATCCCGTCATGGGCGGCGGCGCGCAGATGGGCGCGCAGCCCGGCAATACCGGTGCCATTGCCGATCAGGATCATCGCGCCGCGCGCCGCCGGATCGGTGCGGAAGCCCGGATTGGGCCGCACCCGCATCATCGTCGTCTCGCCCGGCGCCATATGCGCGGTCAGCCAGCCCGAACCGATGCCCAGCCGCCCGTCATCATCGCGCACCTGCCGCACCACCAGGTCCAGCACGCCATCGGCCATGATCGACGCCGCCGAATATTCGCGCGCCGGCAGCGGGCGCAGCGCCCGCGCTTCTGCCATGGTGAGCGGGGTTCCGGCGTCGGGCAGCATCGCGCGTGCCAGTTCCGCCCGCAACGCCGCCGGCACCGCGATCAGGTCGCCCTCGGGCGCCTGGCTGGCCAGCAGCGCCTCGACCGCCTCGGGCGCGTTGCAGGGGTGGAGTTCGACGATATCGCCCGCCTGCCATTCGGGCACGTCCGTGCCGACCGGCTCGAACTGCAGATAATAGGCGGTCAGCGCCGGGCTGTCCGGATTGAGCGCATGGCGCGCCACCAGGCGCCACGGCGTGAACGGGATCACCATCTGGCCCCGATCACCCTCGCCCGCGCCCAGATCATGCAGCGCATCATGCCAGGCCCGCTCCGCCGCGTCATCGTCATGCCCCATGGCGATCAGCGGGAAGAGCGGCTGCGCGCCCGCCCCAGCCATCCAGCCATCGACCGCGATGCCGAAGGCGCAGAAATCGGGATATTCCCGGTCGCCGATCGCCAGCACGCCATAATGGAGATGACCAAGATCGATCGGGCCGCCGCGCAGCAACCGGCTGGCAAAGCCGCGCGCCATATCCGGCGGCTCGCCCTCGCCATAGGTCGAAACGACGAACAGGATTCGCTGCGCCCCCGCCAGCATATCGCGGGTCAGCCGGCCGACCGGCACCACCTGTGCCCGCACCCCGCCATGGGCCAGCGCCTGCGCCGCATTGCGCGCGCGGATCTCGGCCGTCCCGGTCTGGCTGGCATAGGCGATCAGCAGATCGCCGCCGCCGAGGTCGCCACCCGCAACCGCCGCGGCATCGCCGGCCAGCGCCCGTGCCGCCTGCTTGCGCTTGCGGCGCGAGAGATAGAGCAGGAAGCCGGTCACCGTGAACAGCGGCATGGTGAGGCTGGTCAGCATCATGATGATGCGGCCGGGCAGCCCAAAAAAGGCCCCGCGATGCAGTTCATAGACGCTCTGGGTGATGATCACGCCCAGCGGCCGGCGATCATAGAGGTCGCGCTTCTCCAGCGCATAGCTGGCCGGATCATAGCTATATTTGTCGGTCTGGCGCAGATGGCGCGCGCCGTCGGGCCGGGCGTCGAAGCTGATCGTCTTCATCGGCTGCGACGGCGCCGGCTGGGTGATGCGCACCCAGATATAGTCATTGCCGGTGGCGCGGCGGAAGGCGGTCCAGGCCGGATCGATCGGCGGCCGCGGCGCGATCCCGTCGCGCTTTTCCGACCGCCGCCCTTCCTCGCCCGGCGCCTTGCCGGTCAGGCTGTAGATCACCCCCTGCCGATACCAGTCATAGCTCCACCACAGGCCGGTGAGCGCGCTCAGCAGATAGAAGAGCAGCACCCAGGTGCCGATCACGACATGCAGCGCGCGCCACAGGTTGCGCCCGGTCTTGCGCAGGTCCAGCACCAGCCAGGCGCGCCAGTCCAGCGCCTGGCGCGGCCAGCGCAGATAGAGGCCGGACAGCGCGAAGAAGATCAGCGAAATCGCGCTGAAGGCAGTGATCTGCCGGCCGATGCCATTGCCGCCGCCCGGCAACGCCAGCCAGCGATGCAGGTCGTCCATCAGGTGGAAAAAGCCTTCGCCCGCCGGCGCGCCCAGCCAGGCGCCGGTGGCCCGATCGACCTGCCCCTGCTTGCGACCGCGCCCTTCGCTCGACGACAGGCGCACGCTGTGCGACAGGTCACGCGCCATTTCCCAGTCCAGCCGCGCGATATAATAGCCCGGATTGTCGGCCTGCACTTTGGCGATCAACTGGTCCGGCGACAGGTCGGGTTGGGAAGGCACGCCGGGCGCATAGAGGCGCGGCGACAGCGCCTCGCTGATCTCGTCCTCGAAGCTCATGGTCGCGCCGGTCACGCCCATCAGCGCCAGCACCAAGCCGGCGGTGATCCCCAGGAACCAGTGGATCTGGAACAATATGCGCTTGGTCACCGGGGCTCCGTTGGCTGTCATCCGAAAGCCCAGCCTATTACGCATCTGCAACATGAATGCAATTGCGACTTAGTTTCAAGCAAACCGGGTCAAGATCAGCCCTAAAGCGCGGTGTAGAGGCAGGTCGCGCCCAGGATGATACCGGGCACATTGGCGACGATGATCGGCCAGTCCTTGTCCTTGTGCAGCCAGCCATAGGCCGCCCACAGGCAGGTATTGAGCACGGTCGCCAGCGGCTGGATCACCGATCCCTTGTCCCCGGCCAGGTTCATCCGGATCTGGTCCAGATAGGAACCATACATGAGGATGGCGGTGACGGTCGCGATCCAGCCGACCACCCGCAACGTCCGCTCGTCGAGATGCCGTGCCATCCTGCCCCCATGCCTGTCGTCGGCGGCACTTAGCCACCGACCGCCGCCCGCGCGCAAGACCGCAATTACCCGGAGGCGCGCATGGCACCGCCGGGCATGGGGGAGCAGGCAACCTCCCCCCGATGGAGGGAGGCGCCGGGCGTCAGTCCAGGTTGGGGCGCAGATAGCGTTCGGCGGTTTCCAGGTCGATGCCGCGGCGGGCGGCATAATCTTCCAGCTGGTCGCGGCCGACGCGGGCGACGCCGAAATATTCCGCCTGTTGGTGGCCGAAATAGAAGCCGCTGACCGCCGCCGTCGGCAACATGGCGAAGCTTTCGGTGAGCGTCGCGCCGGTCGCATGATGGGCGTCCAGCATCTCGAACAGGATGGGTTTCAGACTATGTTCCGGGCAGGCCGGATAGCCGGGTGCCGGGCGGATGCCGCGATATTCTTCCTTGATCAGCGCCTCGTTGGTCAGCTGCTCGCCCTCGGCATAGCCCCAGAGCGCGGTGCGGACATAATGGTGCAACCGTTCGGCAAAGGCTTCGGCGAGACGGTCGGCCAGGGCCTTCAGCAGAATATCCGAATAATCGTCGATCGCATTCTTGAAGCGGGCGAGGTGCGGCTCGATGCCGTGGATCGACACGGCAAAACCGCCCATCCAGTCGCCATCATGGCTGATGAAGTCGGCCAGGCACATGTTCGCCCGGCCTTCGCGCTTGGCGATCTGCTGGCGCAGCATCGGCAGGGTGTAATGTTTCTCGTCCTCGACATGAACGATGATGTCGTCGCCCTGACGACGGCAGGGCCACAGGCCCGCGACGCCGCGCGCGGTCAGCCATTTCTCGTCGATGATCTTCTGGAGCATCTTCTGCGCGTCGGCGAACAGGCTGCGGGCGCTTTCGCCGACAATCTCGTCCTCCAGAATGGCGGGATAATTGCCGGCCAGCTCCCAGGCGCGGAAGAAGGGGGTCCAGTCGATATAGTTGACCAGATCCTTCAAGTCCCAGTCGGGGAAGCGGTGGGTGCCGGGCAGCAGCGGGCGCGGTGCCTTCAGGCTCTCGTCCATTTCGAAGGCGTTGGCGCGGGCGTCCTCGAGCGACAGGAGCTGGCTCTGCCCCTTGTTCGCGCGGGCGACGCGGACATGCTCATAATCATCCTTGGTCTTCTGGACGAAATCGGCCTTCTGCGTTTCGGACACCAGGGCGGTGGCGACGCCGACCGCGCGGCTGGCGTCGAGCACATGGACGACCGGGCCGGTGAAGGCCGGGTCGATGCGCAGCGCGGTGTGGACGCGCGAGGTGGTCGCGCCGCCGATCAGCAGCGGCATGGTCATGTTGGCGCGCTGCATTTCCGCCGCCACCGTCACCATCTCGTCGAGCGAGGGGGTGATGAGGCCGGAGAGGCCGATCATGTCCGCGTCATTCTCGTTCGCGGCCTTGATGATGTCCTGCCAGGGCACCATCACGCCCATGTCGACCACCTCGAAGCCGTTGCACTGGAGCACGACGCCGACGATATTCTTGCCGATATCATGGACGTCGCCCTTGACCGTCGCCATGATGATCTTGCCCTTGCCCTTGGCGCCCGGTTCCTTGGCCGCCTCGATATAGGGCAGCAGATGGGCCACCGCCTTCTTCATGACGCGGGCGGACTTCACCACCTGCGGCAGGAACATCTTGCCCGCGCCGAACAGGTCACCGACGACGTTCATGCCGTCCATCAGCGGGCCTTCGATCACCTGGATCGGCTTTTCGGCGGCGAGGCGGCATTCCTCGGTGTCTTCCACGACATACATGTCGATGCCCTTGACCAGCGCATGTTCGAGGCGCTTGGCGACCGGCCAGCCGCGCCATTCCTGCGCGGCCTTTTCCGATGCGGCATCCTTGCCCTTGAAGGATTCCGCGAGCGCGACGAGGCGGTCACCGGCTTCGGGATCGCTGTTGAGGAGGACGTCTTCGCACGCCTGGCGCAACGCGGGGTCGATCGCGTCATAGACGTCGAGCTGCCCGGCATTGACGATCGCCATGTCGAGGCCAGCGGGGATGGCGTGATAGAGGAACACCGAGTGCATCGCCCGGCGCACCGGCTCGTTGCCGCGGAAGGAGAAGGAGAAGTTGGACAGGCCGCCCGAGATATGGACGTGCGGGCAGCGCTTCTTGATCTCGCGGCAGGCTTCGATGAAGTCGACGCCGTAGTTGTTATGCTCCTCGATTCCCGTCGCGACGGCGAAGATATTGGGATCGAAGATGATGTCTTCGGGCGGGAAGCCGATCGTCATCAGCAGCTTGTAGGCGCGCTCGCAAATCTCGACCTTGCGGGCCTGGGTATCGGCCTGGCCGGTCTCGTCGAAGGCCATGACCACCACGGCGGCGCCATAGGCCATGCAGAGTTTCGCATGATGCAGGAAGGCCTCTTCGCCCTCCTTCATGCTGATCGAGTTGACCACCGGCTTGCCGGAGACGCATTTCAGGCCCGCTTCGATGACTTCCCATTTGGAACTGTCGATCATCACCGGCACGCGGCTGATGTCCGGTTCCGACGTCATGAGCTTCAGGAAAGTGGTCATCGCCTCGACCGCGTCGAGCAGGCCTTCGTCCATGTTCACGTCGACGATCTGCGCGCCATTTTCGACCTGCTCGCGGGCGATATCGATCGCCGCGGCATAGTCGCCGGCCATGATCAGCTTCTTGAACTTGGCGGAGCCGGTGACGTTGGTGCGTTCGCCGATATTGACGAAGGTGGCGGTGGAGGTCTGCGTGGTCATTCTATCAATCCGTTCGCTTCGAGCCTGTCGAGAAGCGTTGCGCGCCCGGTTCTCGACAAGCTCGAACCGAACGGAGGGTGGTTTTACGCCGCGATGTGCATCGGTTCGAGGCCGGCGAGGCGCGTCACAACCTGCAGTTCCGGCACTACGCGCGGCTTGTGGCCGTCCAGCGCCTTCGCCACCGCGCCGATATGGGCGGGCGTCGTGCCACAGCAGCCGCCGACCATGTTGACCAGCCCTTCGTCCACCCACTGACGGATCAGCTTCGCGGTGGTTTCCGGCAGCTCGTCATATTGCCCCAGTTCATTGGGCAGGCCGGCATTGGGATAGGCCAGGATCAGCGTGTCGGCATTCTTCGACAGTTCGGCCAGATAAGGCCGCAGCAGGTCGGCGCCAAAGGCGCAGTTCACGCCGATGGTGAGCGGCTTCAGATGCCGCAGCGAATACCAGAAGGCGTTGATCGTGTGGCCCGACAGGTTCCGGCCCGACATGTCGGTGATGGTGAAGCTCAGCATCACCGGCACCGAACGACCGGCCGCTGCCTCTGCCTCGCGCGCGGCCATGCCGGCGGCCTTGGCATTGAGCGTATCGAAGCAGGTTTCGATCAGCAGGAAGTCGACGCCACCGGCGATCAGCGCGTCGCACTGTTCGCGATAATCGGCCTTGAGCGTATCATAATCGACCTCGCGATAGGCGGGATCGTTGACGTCCGGCGAGATCGACAGCGTCTTGTTGGTCGGGCCGATCGAGCCACAGACGAAACGGGGCTTGCCGTCCTTCGCCGTCGCCTTCTCGCAGGCAGCCCGCGCGATCTTGGCGGCCGCGACATTGATGTCCCACACCAGATGTTCGCAGCCATAGTCGGCCATCGCGATCTTGGTCGAGGAGAAGGTGTTGGTCTCGATCATGTCGGCGCCATTGTCGAGATAGGCGGTGTGAATGCCCTCGACGATGTCCGGCCGGGTCAGGCAGAGCAGGTCGTTATTGCCCTTCTGATCCTTCGCAAGGTCCAGATCACCGCGATAATCGGCTTCGGTCAGGCCGTGCTTCTGGATCGACGTGCCATAGCCGCCGTCGAAGATCAGGATCTTTTCCGCCGCCAGGGCGCGCAATTTCTGTTCAGCGTTCATCGTCATATCCCCTCGTCCCGTTCGGTTCGAGCTTGTCGAGAACCCTCGCGCAACCGGTTCTCGACAAGCTCGAACCGAACGGAGGGGATGGTTTCAAATCAGGCGTCCACCGCAACCTGAGGCCTCAACCCCAGCAGATGGCAGATCGCATAGCTTAGTTCCGCCCGGTTGAGCGTATAGAAATGAAAGTCGCGCACGCCGCCCATATAGAGGTTACGGCACAGTTCGGCCGCCAGCGTGGCGGAGACGAGCTGGCGCGCGGCGGGATGCTGGTCCAGCCCGTCGAACAGGCGGCCCATCCAGGCGGGGACATCGGTGTTGCACATCGCCGACATGCGCTGGACCGCGGCGAAATTGCTGACCGGCATGATGCCGGGAATGACGTCCGCGTCGATGCCGGCGGCGGCGACCGTGTCGCGGAAGCGGAAGAAGGTATCCGCCTCGAAGAAGAATTGGGTGATTGCGCGGGTCGCGCCGGCATCGATCTTGCGCTTCAAATTGTCGATGTCGCTCTGCGCGCTCAGCGCATCGGGATGGGTTTCGGGATAGGCCGCGACCGAAATCTCGAAATCATGGCGCTTGCGCAGCCCCTCGACCAGTTCGGCCGCGCCTTTATAACCATCGGGGTGCGGCTGGAAGGCGGTGCCGGCCTCCGGCGGATCGCCGCGCAGCGCGACGATATGGCGCACGCCCGCTTCCCAATAGGCGTCGGCCACCTCGTCGATCTCAGCCTTGCTGGCGGCGACGCAGGTCAGGTGCGCGGCGGCGGCCAGCGGCGTTTCCTTCGCGATGCGCGCGACCGTATTATGGGTGCGCTCGCGGGTGGAGCCGCCCGCGCCATAGGTGACGGAGACGAATTTGGGCGCCAGCGGCGTCAGCGTCTCGATCGCCGACCAGAGTTGTTCCTCCATCTTCTCCGTCTTGGGCGGGAAGAATTCGAAGCTCACATTGAGGTCGCCGGCCAGATCCGCATAGAGCGGCCCTTCGGCATCATGGCGGGCGCGGTCAGTCTGGGTCATGCGGAAATCCGTTCTTCGATGGGCAGGATGTCGGCGCCGCGCTGGCGCCCGAGCCACAATTGTACCGTCAGTTCCTGGCCGGGCAGCATGTCCACCCGCTCCAGTTCCAGGCCCGCCTGCGCGAACCAGCCTTCGATCTGCATGTCGGAAAAGCCCAGGCGCGCATGCTGGTCGCGGGTGCGCAGCTCTTCGCGTTCATGGGCGGCGAAATCGACGATCAGCACCCGGCCGCCGGGGCGCAGCACCTGCGCCGCCTGCGCGATCACCTGCTCGGGGGCCTGGGCATAATGCAGCACCTGATGCAGCAGCACCGTGTCGACGCTGGCGGGATCGATCGGCAGCGCGGCGAAATCGCCGAGCAGCAGCGCATATTTGTCGCCCGCATCTTCGGGCAGCTTGGCACGGGCCAGCCGCAACATATCGGGGCTGCGATCAAGCGCCGTCACCTGATCGGCAGCGGGGCCGAACAATTCGATCATCCGCCCGGTGCCGGTGCCGATATCGAGCAGATGGCCGATCGCCTGCCCATCCAGCATCGTGCGCATCGCCGCTTCCACATCGGCTTCGGCGACATGGAGCGAACGGATCGCGTCCCATTCCTCGGCATGTTCGGCGAAATAGGCTTCGGCGGCGCGGGCGCGCTCGGCCCGCACGGCGGCAAGACGGGCAAGATCCGCGCTCTGCCAGGCAGCTTCGGCGGCCGACGGCTGCAATCGATCGAACAAGGTGATGAAGGGCTGGACCGACGCCTTCTGGCCCAGCCGCAGGAAGACCCAATTGCCCTCCTTGCGCCGTTCGACCAGACCGGATTCCACCAGGATGCGGATATGGCGCGACACGCGCGGCTGGCTCTGGTCGACCACTTGCGCCACTTCGCCCACGGCCAGTTCCATCGCCCGCAACAGGTGGACGATGCGCAGCCGCGTCGGGTCTCCAAGAGACCGGAAAATGTCGAGGGCGCCACTCATGCAGCAATCATATAAAGAAATCTTTATATGCGTCAATGGCCGTCCATTGCGGGCACTTCCGACAAAAACCGCGCCTTATCAGGCCCTCCCGCTCAGGAATGGGATTGCCTTGCTTCGCCCAAAGCATTACGAATCAGCGCGCAGGCGCAATGGGGGGTGAGCTTTTCTCCGAGAGTGGTCTGCATCTTTTTTTTCTCTGAGAGGGGTTTGCCCATGTCCAAGTCGATTGCTCTTTCGCTCGTTCTCGCCGCTTCGCTGGGTCTGGCTGCTTGCGGTGGCCACACCGCCGAAAACGCTGCCAACAACGCCGCCAACGCTGCTGAGAACGCTTCGAACGCTGCCGACAACGCCATGAACGCCGCGATGAACGCTGCTGACAACGCTGCGAACGCCGCTTCGAACGCGACCAACAACGTCGCCAACGCGATGTAATTTCCCTTTCGGGAAGAGTTTCTTGGGAAAGGGCCGCACCGGAAACGGGAGCGGCCCTTTTCTTATGCGCGAAAGGACCGGCGAGTGATCAAGCGACCTGCCCTGCTGCTCCTGCTGGCGCTGGGCGCCTGCAATTCCGGCCAGGATGATGGCGTCGGTGGCGTCAGCGCGGCCGAAGCCAGCGCGCTCAATGCCGCCGCGGCGCAGCTGGATGCGCGCGCCGGTGCCGCTTCGCCGCAGGAGGCCGGGCTCAACCCCGCCGCCGTCGCGGCCGCCCGCGCCGACCGGCGACAGGCCGGGGGCAATGCCGCCCGATAGCAAAAGGCCGCCCCCTTCACGGGGACGGCCCTTCAAAGTCACCAGATGGGGTGACGCTTAGCAGTTGCGGTCGATCGCGCGGCCAGCCAGCGCGCCGACGCCTGCGCCGATGATGGCGCCCGTGGTGCCGTCGCCCCGGCCATAGCGGCTGCTGCCCTTACCGACTTCGTTGCCGAGCAGGCCACCGGCGATCGCACCGATGATGGTGCCGCCCGTGCCATTGTCCCGGCAGCGATAGCCGCCACGATAGCCGCGATAATCATTGCGGTAATAATTGCCGCGATAACCGCCGCGATAGCCACGGTCGCCGCGATAATAGTCGCCCCGATAGCCGCGATAGCCACGGTCACCGCGATAGCCGCGATCACCCCGGTAATAGTCGCCGCGTTCATAGCCGCGGCCCCAGCCATCGCGCGCCATGGCGGGCGTCGCGGTGACGGCGAGGGAGGCAGCGCCCATGGCGAGCGCAGCACCCAGATTGATCAGATACTTCATCTTCATGGCGTTGCTCCTCAGATTGCCATTTCCGCGGTGAACCGGACGGGCCGATCACCAGGATTGATGCCCTTATGACTGATTCGCGTTGAGTGGAGCCTGAATGGCGGTGACAGCCACCGTTCAGTTGGCAACGCTTCGCCACTCCCCTGCTGCGTCCCGCCGACATTTCCCCTATGGCAGAGCGCGATGCGTCGAATCCTGATCGTTCTCGCTCTTGCGATCCTGCTGCTGCCTGCCCCGCCGTCCACCAAGCCCGCCGCCGTGCGGCCGGGCACCTTGCTGGTGACGGCGCGGGCGGTGCCGCTCGACAGCAGCGATCCCGATCGCCGCCGGGTCGGCACGCTCACCTATCTGGGCGGCTGGCAGCTTGGCAGCGACAATCCGGGCTTTGGCAGCATATCCTCGCTGCTGGTCGACGGGCCGGGCCAGATATTGGCGCTGAGCGATGCCGGCGTGCTGATGGGCTTCCATGTCGGCCCCGGCCGCGCCAGCCGCCGCCCGTTCATCGCGCCGCTGCCGGTAAGGGCGCAGGACAGGGACCGGCCCTGGTGGTCCTGGGATTCGGAATCCATGACCCATGATCCGGCCAGCGATCGTTATTGGGTGGGGTTCGAGTTGCTCCAGGCGATCTGCCGCTACTCCCCCGGCTTCGCGCGGGTGGAGGCGTGCCGGACCTGGCCCGAAATCGTCGCCTGGCCCAAGACCGGATCGATCGAATCCTTCACCCGCCTGCCCGACGGCCGCTTCATCGCGATCGGCGAAATGGGCATGACCGCCGACGGCCATCATGACACATTGCTCTGGTCGGGCGATCCGGCCGAGCATGACACTGCCGACCCGATCCACCTCCATTATGTCGCGCCGCAGGGCTATCGCCCGACCGACATGGTCGCGCTGGACGATCGCCATCTGCTGGTGCTGAACCGGCGTCTGACCCTGCAGGAACTGTTCACCGCGACGATCGCGATGATCGAGTTGCCGGCACATCCCGCCCCGAACACGGAGTTGCGCGCCCGGACGCTGGCACGGCTGGCACCGCCGCTGCTGGCCGACAATTTCGAAGGACTGGCGCTCAGCCGGGAACAGGGCCGGACGATCCTGTGGGTCGCATCCGACGACAATCACGAATTCTTCCAGCGCACCTTGCTGCTGAAATTCCGATTGGATTGATCGGGATCGGGGCGCGGACTGGTGCGGCGCATTCCCTGCCGCGCAGGGAATATCAAGAAACGCAAAAAAGCGGCCTGTTGCCAGGCCGCTTCTTATGCCGAAACGAATCGAAGCGAATCAGGCGGCTGCGGCAGCCTGCTTCTTGACGATGTCGCGCTTCAGGCGACGGGCCTTCAGCGACAGCTTGTCGTCGCTGGTCTTGACCAGCCAGTTGTCGAGGCCGCCATTATGCTCGACCGAGCGCAGACCATGGGTCGACACGCGCAGCTTGACGGTGGTTTCCAGCGTTTCGGAGATCAGCGACACGTTCTGCAGGTTCGGCAGGAACACGCGCTTGGTCTTGTTGTTGGCGTGGGAAACATTGTGACCCACCTGGCGACCCTTACCGGTCAGCTCGCAAATGCGCGACATAGTCAATCAACCTTTGAAATTCGGGTTCGTTCGGAAAGCGGCGCCGATAGCGGGATTCCCGCTCGCCGTCAACCTTCCGCTCGGTTCGTGGCACTATCGCAACCATTTCACCGGGCCCCGCGTTCATCCCCCCGTTCAACAGAGGAGAGTGCCATGCGTTTCATCGGCGGATTGCTGCTGATCGCGCTTATCGTCATCGGCGCCGGGATAGCAACCGGATTCATCGACCTGCAGAAGACTCAGGAGGGTCGCCTGCCCGAAGTGCAGGTAAAACAGGGCGCCCTGCCCAAATATGAGGCGAGCGTCGCCAAGGTCGAAGTGGGCAGCCGCAACGAAACGGTCGAGGTTCCGACCGTTGACGTGAAGAAGCCCTGAGTCGATTCGCGGGTTTTTGATGCGCCGCCCGGCGCATGGACGGCACCAGCCCGCCCCCCCCCACCCGGCCGCCCAACAGCCTATTCTGGAATGGTAGGCCGGGTGGGGGTTCAGCCGAGTCCCGTGCCTTCCGCTGAAGGCTGGTGCGGCCCTCCCTCTCCGACTAAGGCGGGGTCATGACCTCGCCCTTTCCCTTGCCCGAACCGATGCACCGCGCCTTTGCGCTGGCGCGGCAAGCCGAAGCGGCAGGGGAAGTGCCGATCGGCGCCGTGGTCACGCGTGACGGCATCATCATCGGCGAGGGCGAGAATCGCAACCGTCGCGACAATGACCCCACCGCCCATGCCGAAATGGTGGCGATTCGCGCGGCTGCTACCCGGATCGGCGACTTCCGCCTGACCGGCTGCGACCTGTGGGTGACGCTGGAGCCGTGCCCGATGTGCGCGGGCGCGATTTCCCACGCGCGCGTCGCCCGGCTCTATTATGCGGTGTCCGACCCCAAGGGTGGCGCGGTCGAACAGGGACCGCGCCTCTTTGCCCAGCCGCAATGCCTGCACCGCCCCGAAATCTATGGCGGGCTGGCCGAGGCGGAGGGATCAGCGCTGCTGCGCGACTTTTTTGCCGCCCGGCGCTGAATAATCAATCTTGTACAGCGTGTAGGGCAGCGTCATCGCCGTCTTGAGCGTCACCGGCTGCAACCAGGCCGGAATCGTGCCGCGCATCAGGTCCGCATAGAAACCGCGCGGGCTGCGCGACTGATAGATGGTCCCTTCTGGGAAATTCGGACAGACCAGCAAATAGGTCGCATGATGCTTCGCCGCGATCGGGCGGAAGGCGTCGGCCGGCCCGTCATAGGCATGATGCATGTCGAGGATCGTCGCGCCATTGCGATGATAGGGGCCGGCCACGGCGCTATGATGCGTCGTGGCGATGATACGCGGCCCCAGATCGACCATGGTGAAGATGGTCGCAGGCGGCAGCTGGTCCAGCACCTCCAGCGCCGGCAGGGTACGACAGCGGCCATTGGCCTTCTTGATCGCGTCGGTGCGGGCAATGGCGGACGGGCGCCATGGCTTGGGCTTGGTGCCGGTCGCCTGCTGCCACAGCGCGATCACCTGCGGATAGAGCGGATAGGCACAGGCGATGGCGCCGACCAGCAGCGCGCCGATGCCCGCCAGGATGCGCACCCGGCGCGACCCGGTGAAGATCGCCGTCACCAGCCGCCATCCGGCCCAGGCCGCGGGCGGGATCGCCAGCAACTGCGCCGCCGGCCCGGCGCGCAGCTGCCAGAAGAGCAAGGCGGTCGAGAAGAGCATCATCAGGCCGATCGTCGCGAACGCCCAGAGCCGGTCACTGTCGCGCCGCAGTTCCCACAGCGCCCAGAGCAGGCCGAGGAGGCCCACCGCCGGCAGCGCCATCAGCGGCACGACCAGGCTCTGCGCCTGCGCGGTGATGGGCTTTGCCTCGCGGATATTGGCGAGCCAGAGCTGCTGCAGTTCGGGTGAGATCTGATAGGGGGTCAGGCATTGCGGCCAGTTCAGGAAGAAGAACAGGCCCACCGCCCCGCCGACGATCATGCCGGCGATCAGCCGCTGCCACCAGAGCCGCAGCGGCAGGCGGCTGAGCAGCACCATGCCCGCGCCGGCCGCGCCGAACACCGCGACCCAGATGGGCGAGATGGCATCGCACACCATGTGGCGATTGTCGTAGCTGGCGAAGAGGAGGTAGCAGAGCGAGGTCGCCCCCGCGAGGCTGAGGCCATAGGGCAGCATCCGCCGCCCGGCCCCATCGCGGAACACCCAGCGCAGCGCCACCAGCGCGCCGCCGGCCGCCAGATAGACGATCATCTCCATGCCGATCGCCACCGACAGGGCGCTCGACACGCCGGCCACCACGCCGCCGCGCAGCCAGTTGCGGTCAATGAGGCCCGCCATCATCGTCAGCGCCAGCGCCAGCTGCCAACCATGATGGTCGATCCGCATCGGCGCGAACATGCCCAGGCCCATCTGTGCGGCGAGCGGCGCCAGCACCGCGAACAGCCAGGCCCAGCGCGCACCGACCGCGTCGCCCGCCAGCCGGCGTGCGATCGATCCCAGACTCAGCATCAGCAGGAACAGCGGCAGCAGCGGCGCGATCGCGCAGGCCAGCCGGTCGGCCAGATCCTGTTCGACAAAGGCACGGAAGAACAGCATCAGCCCGGCGAGCGGGATGTCGACCAGCCGCGACCAGTGGATATTGGCGCCGCCCGGCGGATCGAGCCGATATTGGCGCAGATCATACCAGCCCTGCCCGGCCAGCCAGTCCTTCACCTGGACGAAGCGGATATTGTCGTCCGTGTCGCTCAGCGTCAGCCAGTGGATGGCGGGCCAGCGATCGACCAGCATGCCGACCAGGATCGCGATCCAGATCAGGAAGGTCAGCCACTTCCAGTGGCGATCGGCATAGGCGGTGAGGATCGCGAACCAATGGGACGCGCGGGCGCGGAAAGCAGGCCAGCTTTGCAAATTCATGGCCGGTGGATTAGACGCTCCACACCAAAGCGCAACGGGGCTCCATGAAAATCATCGACCGACTGTCGCCGGCCCATCAGGCCCTGTTCTGGCAGATATTGCGCTATGGCATCAGCGGCCTGTTCATCACCGCCTGCCAGGCGGCGATCTATTGGACGCTGGCGGCGCCAGTCGGCCTCCATCCGCAGGTCGCCAACGGCATCGGTTATCTCTGCGCGGTGGCCATCGGCTATGTGCTGCACAATGCCTTCACCTTCCGCGGCCATGGCAGCCAGTCGGGCCATGCCGCGCGCGGTGTCCGCTTCGTTGCCGTCTCGCTGGTCAGCTATGCGCTCAACGCCCTGTGGGTCTATCTGTGCGTCACCCATATGCGCTGGCCCGAATGGTCGCCGATCCCGGCGATGATCTTCCTCACCCCCGCCGTGGTGTTCGGCCTCAACCGGCAATGGGTGTTCCGCTAAGCGATCACGGATCGTCGCCCTGAACTTGTTTCAGGATGACAGGAGAATAGCCGCTTTCCTTGCGCGCCCATGGCGATCGCATATAGCATCTAGCGATGCGTGCCTCGGTCCGATATTTCCTTGTTTCATGGCTGCCCATGTTAGTCGGGTTCTTCCTTTCGGACGCCGTGTCGAAAGGCATGGAATACGCATTGGGCAACCTGCCCATACGTGCCGTAATCAATGCGGCGATTGCGCTTGTTATCGCTGGCGCCTTCTGGCTTGTGCGGCGGCGTAAACGAACTTTCCGTTAGAACCCCCTCAGATCGCCAGCGCCCGGTTCGGCATGGCGCGCAGCCGGCCGACGTCGCGCTGGGGTGGCGCGCCGAACAGGCGGCGATATTCACGGCTGAACTGGGACGGGCTATCATAGCCGACCTGATAGCCGGCCTCGGCCGCGTCGATCCGCTCCGCCAGCATCATCTGCCGCGCCTGCTGGAGCCGCAGCTGCTTCTGATATTGCAGCGGCGTCATCGCCGTCGCCCGGCGAAAATGATCATGGAAGCTCGACAGGCTCATGCCGGCAAGATCGGCCAGCACCGGGCCGCTGAACGGCTCGCGATAATGGGCCTTGAGCCAGCGGATCGCGCGCGCAATCTGGCCGGTGCGGCTGTCACCACTAGCAATCGCACGCAGCAGCCCGCCGCTCGGCCCCATCATCAACCGCAGCAGCAATTCCCGCTCGACCAAGGGTGCCAGCAGCGCGGCGCTGTCCGGCTGGCCGAGCAGTCCGGTGAGCCGGCTCGCCGCGTCCAGTAGTTCGGGCGTGATCGGATGGAGCGAGAGCGCCCGCCCCTCCTCCACCGCCGCAGCAGCAGCCGGCAGGGCCAGCGCGATGTCGGACAGCATCGCCGGGTCGAGATAGAGGCAGAAGCAGAGATAGGGGCTGTCCGCATCCGCCTGCGTCACCGTGCCGGTGATCGGCAGGTCGAGCGAGGCGACCAGATAGCTGGCCGGGCCATAGGCTATGACCGCGTCGCCCATCATCACCTGCTTGGCGCCCTGCGCAATGATGCACAGCGCCGGGCGCTGGAGCATATGCACCGGCTCGCCCGGCTGCGACCAGCGCACCAGCGTCAGGCGCGGGATCCGCGTGTCGACTATGCCGTCCGCGTCCATATGGCGGGCAATCTGCTCGCCCAGATGCTCATGGCTCATCCACACCCCCTTCCAGGAATTTCAGGCAATCGAGATAGCCGATAAGTCCGCCAATCACCACGCCCGATCATTCATTCGGAATATCGTGCAATCATGACGCAGGACCATTCTACCGCTCTGGCGTCTATCGGGCGCATTCCTGCTCCATCGGATCGGATGTCGATCCGCCCCAAGGATGGAGCTTCAATCATGGCTATCGAGAACAAGGTCATCGCGATCACCGGCGCCAGCAGCGGCATTGGCGAGGGCACGGCACGGCTGCTGGCGGCACGCGGCGCGAAACTGATGCTGGGCGCCCGCCGCACCGACCGGCTGGCCGCGCTTGCCGACGAACTCAATGCTGCCGGCGGCCAGGTCGCCTTCCGCGCGCTCGACGTCACCGACCGCGCCGATGTCGAGGCGTTCATTGCCGCGACGCAGGCCGAATTTGGCCGCATCGACGTGCTGGTCAGCAATGCCGGGCTGATGCCGCTGTCGCGCTTCGACAGTTTGAAGGTCGAGGAATGGGACCGGATGATCGATGTCAACATCCGCGGCGTGCTGCACGGCATCGCCGCCGCCCTGCCCCGCTTCAAGGCCCAGGGCAGCGGCCATTTCGTCAACATCTCGTCGATCGGCGGCTATCGCGTCTGGCCGACCTGCGGCGTCTATTCGGCGACCAAATATGCGGTGCGCGCCATTTCCGACGGGCTGCGGATGGAGCATGACGATATCCGCGTGACCATCGTGTCGCCCGGCGTGGTCGAATCCGAACTGGCGAGCACCATCACCGAAGCGGGCGCCGCCGCCGCGATGGAGGATTTCCGCGCCATCGCCCTGACGCCGGACGCCATTGCCCGCGCCATCGCCTATGCGGTGGAACAGCCCGACGATGTCGATGTGAATGAGATGATCGTCCGTCCGGTACGAACGATGGACTGAGGAAAGGGCGCGGGATCGGTTCAGGCCATCCCCACCAAACGGCCGGCCGCCCCTGCACGGGCGGCCGGCGCCGTTTCGTCAGTGGACGAAACGCGCGACGACGTCGCGGTAGGAACGGCTGACCTTCACCTGGGCGCCGGATTCCAGCACCAGGAAGCATTCGCCGTTGGTATGGGGCTTCACCTGACGCACCTGGCTCAGGTTGACGATGGTCGAGCGATGGACGCGCTGGAAATTGCGCGGGTCGAGCCGCTTTTCCAGATCTTTCATCGTCTCGCGCAGGATCAGCGAATTGTCGGCGGTATAGATGCACATATAGTCGCCCGCCGCGTCGATCCGCTCGATCGAATCCACGTCGACGCGGAAAATCTGCCCGCGATCCTTGATGTTGATCAGCTTTTCGAAGCGGTTCGACGCCGGCGCATCTTCATCGCCATTGGCAAAATCGTGCATCGCGTCGGGCGCCACTTCGGCCAGCACCTCGCGCAGCTTTTCGGCTTCCTGCACCTGCTTCTTCTCGGACAGGCGCAGGCGCACCCGGTCGAGCGCATCGGCCAGGCGGCCTTCGTCCACCGGCTTCATCAGATAATCGACCGCCTGTGCCTCGAAGGCGCGGATCGCATGGTCGCTATAGGCGGTGACGAAGATGAACAGCGGCGGTTCGACCTCCATCATCCCCTGGACGACGGAGAAGCCGTCGAAGCCGGGCATCTGGATATCGAGGAACACAAGGTCGGGTTTATGCGTCTTGATGGCACGGATGGCTTCGCGGCCATTGGTGCAGGTCTCGATGATTTCGACATCCTCATGCGCTTGCAGACGGAGCTTAAGGCCTTGGATAGCCAGGCTTTCGTCGTCGACGAGGATTGTTCTGATGGTCATGCGGCCACTTTCGATGTTTCATCCATGTTAAGCGGAATTTCGATGATGACCGAAAATCCGCTTTGCGTGGAACGCGTTTCGAACCGCTGTCGTTCCCCGAAGGCCTGAATTAACCGGTCCCGGATGTTCGGCAGGCCGACGCCCGTCCCCTCGCTGACCGGAATGTGTGGCTTCATTGCGCCATCGTTCAATCCCGGCCCGCTGTCCGACACGACGATCCGGACATTTTCACCGGCAGGTTGCGCCGAGACCGAGATTTCCGCCCCTTCCTCCTTGGGCGTGACCGCATATTTGATCGCATTTTCCACCAGCGGCTGCAGCAGCAGCGACGGCAGGCGTGCATGGGCGACCGAAGGATGGACGTCGAAGGACGGGCGCAGCCGGTCCTCAAAGCGCATCTTCTCGATCTCCAGATAGAGTTTCAGCGTCTCGATCTCCTGCTCGATCGTCACCTGCGCGGTCGGCTCGTTGATCAGCGTGTAGCGCAGGAAGGAGGACAGCCGCGACAGCATCGCATTGGCGCGCGTCGTTTCCTTGAGCAGCACCAGGGTCGAGATGGAATTGAGCGTGTTGAACAGGAAATGCGGATTGAGCTGATAGCGCAGCATGGCGAGCTGCGCGCTCGACGCCTGATTCTCCAGATGCAGCAGCTGGTCCGCCTGTTCCTCCACCGTCAGGTAGAAGTTGATCGCATAATAGAGCGCCGACCAGGCACCCAGCAGCGTCATCGACAGGTAGAAAGCGCCCAAGAACAGCTGTAACCCGGCGGTTTCGCTGCCCTTGTTCTGGGTCGAAAAGACCCAGGCATCGATGAAGGCGACCATCGCGGCGGCGGCGACCACGGTGACGATCGACGCGCCCCAGGTCAGGATCGGCCGCTGTTTTTGCAGGAAGCGGAAGGCGACCGCGATCAGCAAGGTCGCCGAATAGCCGGTGACGGTGGAGATCAGCACCGGGATCAGGCTGGACAGCGGCTGACCATTGGCGATGGTGGACGACCCGCGCAGCAGGAAGGCCCCGGCCCAGCCAAGCGACTGGAGGTTCCAGAAAGCGCGATTCTTGTCCGCGAAAAAGGGTTTGGGCTGCAGGGGATGGACTGACATTGCCGACAGCCTAGGCGATTTCAGCGCCATGGTGAAGCCGCCCCGTCGTCCGGTATCAGGCCGCCGCAGCCGGCTCTTGCGCCATCGGGGTCACTTCGTCGCGGCACAGCCAGACCAGATCGCTCAGGTCCAGCGTGCGGCCGTCATGCGCCTGGATCGCGATCGCACGGATCGGCATGCCATCGCGCTTGTCCGCCAGCACCTGGCAGAAGGGCGGCGCGCTGCCCCATTTCTCGCCCCACTGGCGCAGCGCGATCATCGCCGGCGCCAGTTCCTGCCCCTTTTCGGTCAGCCGATATTCGACCTTGCGCCGGTCGCACTGCATCGGCTGGCGCAGCATGATGCCATTTTCGACGAGCCGCGCGAGGCGGTTGGCCAGAATGTTGCGGGCGATGCCCAGCGTCGACTGGAACTCCTCGAAATGGCGAATGCCCGACAGGGCGCCCCGCAGGATCAGGAAGGACCAGCGCTCACCCATCGCCTCCAGCGCGGCGGGAAGAGCGCATTGTTCCAGGTCCTGGGCAAGATTATGTTTCATGATGTCGATCTAATAGCGCAAAGCGGCGACCGTTGCAAAAGTTGCACAAAGGCAACCCAAATCACACAGATCGGGATTTTTTTGTTGCGCTGCAAGGCGCTTCCCACACAATCGGGAAACGATGCTACGTCAATATGAACTTGTCGAACGGGTAAAGCGCTACGATCCGGATGCGGATGAAGCGATGATCAACCGCGCTTATGTCTTCTCCGTCCAGAAGCATGGCAGCCAGAAGCGTGCCAGCGGTGACCCCTATTTCAGCCATCCGATCGAGGTCGCTGGTATCCTGACCGACTTCTATCTGGACGACCAGACGATCGTGACGGCGCTGCTGCACGACACGATCGAGGATACGCTGGTCACCTATGACGAGATCGAGGAGGCGTTCGGCAAGGATGTCGCCCGCATGGTCGACGGCGTGACCAAGCTCTCCAAGATCGAGGCCATGTCCGAAAATGAGCGGGCGGCCGAAAATCTGCGCAAGTTCCTGCTCGCCATGTCGGACGATATCCGCGTGCTGCTGGTGAAGCTGGCCGACCGGCTGCACAATATGCGCACGCTGCACTTCATCAAGAATGAGCAGAAGCGCCGTCGCATCGCCAAGGAGACGATGGACATCTATGCCCCGCTGGCGGAGCGGATCGGCATGTACGACTTCATGCGCGAGATGCAGCTTCTCTCGTTCCGCGTGCTGGAACCCGAAGCCTATGACAGCATCACCAAGCGGCTGGAGCAGCTGAAGGAAGGCGGCCATGACAAGGTCGACCGGATCGGTGCGGAACTGCAATTGCTGCTGGGCGGCCATAATCTGTCCGTCACCGTGTCGGGCCGCGAAAAACATCCCTATTCCATCTGGAAGAAGATGCAGGAACGGCACATCAGCTTTGAACAGCTGACCGACGTCATGGCCTTCCGCGTCATCACCGAGACGACCGAGGATTGCTATCGCGCGCTCGGCGTCATCCACCAGACCTTCAAGATGGTGCCGGGCCGGTTCAAGGATTATATCTCCACCCCCAAGCGCAACGGCTATCGCTCGCTGCACACCACGGTCATCCATCAGGAAAATGCCCGTATCGAGGTGCAGATCCGCAGCCGCGACATGCATAATGACGCCGAACTCGGCCTTGCGGCGCACTGGGCCTACAAGCAGAAGGGCGACGCCACCGACCAGAATGCGGCCTGGCTGCGCGACCTGGTCGAAATCCTGGAACAGAGCCAGGATGCCGACGAGCTGCTCGAACATACCCGCATGGCGATGTACCAGGATCGCATCTTCGCCTTCTCGCCCAAGGGGGAGCTGCACCAGTTACCCAAGGGGTCGACCCCGGTCGATTTCGCCTATGCCGTCCATACCTCGCTCGGCAACCAGACGGTCGGGGCGAAGGTGAATGGCCGGGTGGTGCCGCTGCGCACCTCCCTTGAGAATGGCGATCAGGTCGAAATCCTGAAATCCGCCGGCCAGGAACCCCAGCCCGGCTGGCTCAGCTTCGCCATCACCGGCAAGGCGCGCGCCGCCATTCGCCGCTTCATCCGCCAGAAGCAGCGCGGCGAGGAAGTGGCGCTGGGCGAAAAACTCTATGAGGAAATCATCGGCCGCTTCTCGCCCGAACTGGCGAGCGAGCTGGGCGACAAGGCGCTCAACGCCGCGCTCAAGCGGCTGAAGCTGGAGGATCGCGCCTCGCTGATGGTGGCGATCGCCACCCATCGCCTGCTCGATTCCGAAGTGATGGAGGCGCTGATCCCCGGCTCCACCAGCGGCCAGGAACTGGAAGAAGCCCATCCGCGCCAGCATGCCCCGGTCTCGATCCGCGGCCTGACGCCGGGCATCGCCTACAAGCTGAGCGAATGCTGCCACCCGGTGCCGGGCGACCGCATCGTCGGCATCCGCCGCACCGGCGAGCCGATCGAGGTCCACACCATCGACTGCCGCACGCTGGAGGCGGGCCAGGACGACGACTGGGTCGATTTGAGCTGGGACAGCAAGTCCAAGGGTGGCACCGCCCGGCTGCAGGTCATCGTCAAGAACCAGCCCGGCGCGCTCGCCGCCGTCGCCAATGTGTTCGGCGCGACCAAGGCGAACATCCTCAACCTGCAACTGGTCAATCGCGAAGGCCCCTTCCACACCGACATCATCGACCTGGAAGTGGCCGACGCCCAGCATCTGAGCCGCATCGTCTCCGCGCTGCGCGCCCTCGACACGGTGGTGCAGGCGGACCGGGTCTAGGACCATCCTCACTTCGGCGGTGGCACATATTGCCACTGCCGAAGCGGGCCATCAATCAGGCAGCCGCCTCGATCCGCATCCGCAGGCCCAGCGCCGGCAGCAGCTTCAACATGCTGCCCAGCGTCGGATTCCCTTCGGGGCCGAGCATCCGATAAAGTTGCTGCCGCTTCATGCCGGTCTCCTTCGCCAGCTCGGTCATGCCATGCGCCCGTGCCACGATCCCGATGGCCTGGGTAATGACATGCACGTCACCGGTGGCGAACGCATCGGCGAGCAGTTCCGCCTGATCCTCCGCTTGCGTCAGCGCCTCAGCCGCATCAAAGCGGGTCAATTCGATCGTCATATCAACCTCCTTGGCCGGGTCGATGAGGGACAGCTCAATCGATCCGGGCCGCCATATCCTTTGCTCTGGCAATGTCCCGCGGCTGGCTCGACTTGTCGCCACCAACCAGCAGGACGATAAGCCGATCCCCGCGCCGCACGAAATAAAGGCGATAGCCCGGACCGAAATCGACACGCGCCTCCAGCACGCCATCGCCCACCGACTTCACATCGCCCAGCAATCCCAGTTCGAAGCGCGCAATCCGCCCGGCAATCTTCGACCGCGCCCGGCGATCGCGAAGCGCGGCAAACCATTCTGCAAAGACCGGCGTTTGCAGCACTTCCATGCCGACAACATATATGTGACACACCAACGCTTATCAAGCCATCGTCGGCCGCACCCGCCGCCCTGCCAGCGTTTATCCGTTGCGTTCCATGCCCAAAATCTGTAAGGGCGCCCCAGCAGACCCGTGGCTCACGCCATTGGTCTTCCGTCCGAGACAGTTGGTGAAGGGAATTTGCCCTTCTTAATCTCCAGCCTAGACGGGGAAAAGTTCTTTACCGGACGGGCCATTCGCCCGATTCGGGTCTGCCTGATTTCCTTTTCGAGGATATGGGCCAGTCGACCTCTCCCCTTCGGACTTAACTGCCCCATGGCTTGCCATGGGTTTTAGCCGTTCGCGTGGCGCAAGCGACGCGGACATGAAGTGGAGAATGGCATGGATCGTAATCAGAAATCTGAGATCGTCTCCGCGCTGAACGCTCAGCTGGCAGAAGTTGGCGTGGTCGTCGTGACCCGCAACCTCGGCATGACCGTCGCTCAGTCGACCGTCCTGCGCCAGAAGATGCGCGACGCCGGTGCGTCCTACAAGGTTACGAAGAACCGCCTCGTCAAGATCGCCCTCGAAGGCACCGACTATACCGGCATCAGCGACCTGCTGACCGGCCCCGTCGGCCTCGCCTCGTCGGTCGATCCGGTTGCAGCCGCCAAGGTTGCAGTCGATTTCGCGAAGACCAACGACAAGCTTGAGATCGTTGGCGGCGCGATGGGCGAAGTGCTGCTCGATGCGGAGGGCGTCAAGGCCCTGGCATCGATGCCGTCGCTGGATGAACTGCGTGCGAAGCTGGTCGGCCTTCTGGTCGCCCCGGCTACCAAGCTCGCAACCGTCACCCAGGCACCGGCTGCGCAGCTTGCGCGCGTCTTCAACGCCTATGCGGAGAAGGAAGCGGCCTGAGCCGCCCCTCATCCTCATTAACTTTTGAACCTCATTTGTTCGGGGCGATCGCCCCTTAGAAGGAATTGAAAAATGGCAGACATCAACGCTCTGGTCGATCAGCTCTCGGCCCTCACCGTCCTCGAAGCCGCTGAGCTGTCGAAGGCTCTGGAAGAAAAGTGGGGCGTCTCGGCCGCCGCTGCTGTCGCTGTGGCCGCTCCGGCTGCTGGCGGCGCCGCTCCGGCTGCTGAAGAGCAGACCGAATTCGACGTGATCCTGACCGGCGACGGTGGCAAGAAGATCAACGTCATCAAGGAAGTCCGCGCCATCACCGGCCTGGGCCTGACCGAAGCCAAGGCTCTGGTCGAAGGCGCCCCGAAGGCTGTCAAGGAAGGCGCCAGCAAGGACGAAGCTGAAAAGCTGAAGAAGCAGCTGGAAGAAGCCGGCGCGACCGTCGAGCTGAAGTAAGCTGTTGCGGCCTTGCTTCGGCAAGGCCCGGCTTTCCGGTTGCAACCGGAGAAATTTGGGGTGGTGCCTTCGGGCGCCGCCCCTTTTTCTTTGCCCGATCAAGCGGATTGATTTCGCCGCCATATTTGCCTCTATTCCTGCCCACAGAATGGAATGGAGAATGCAGGCGATGCGGCGGACCACTATCATCGGGCTGGGCGCCCTGTTGCTCGGCACCAGCGCCCTTGGCACGGCGCCCCTCGCCGCCCGTTCGCCCACGCCCCAGCCGCAGATGGTCCAGACCGAGGCGGGAATCGTCCATGGCGCGCTCGACGCCGGAGTGGAAAGCTGGAAGGGCATTCCCTTCGCTGCGCCGCCGGTCGGCGACCTGCGCTGGCGCATGCCCCAGCCCGTGGCCCGCTGGCAGGGCGTGCGCGAAACCACCACCTATCGCAACGACTGCATGCAGCTTCCCTTCCCCAGCGACGCCGCCCCGCTCGGCACCCCGCCGGCCGAGGATTGCCTCTACGCCAATGTCTGGAAGCCCGCCGGCACCACCGCCAAGCTGCCGGTCCTGTTCTGGATCTATGGCGGCGGCTTCGTGAATGGCGGATCGTCGCCGCCCACCTATTCGGGCGCGGCGCTCGCGAAGCAGGGGCTGATGGTGGTCAGCTTCAACTATCGGCTCGGCCGCTTCGGCACTTTCGCCCACCCCGCCCTTGCCGCCGCGAACGAGGACAAGGGCCTCAACGGCAATTACGGCCTGATGGACCAGGTCGCGGCGCTGCAATGGGTGAAGCGCAACATCGCCCGCTTCGGCGGCGATCCCGCCAACATCACCATCATCGGCGAAAGCGCAGGCGGCATGTCGGTCCATGCCCTGCTGACCTCGCCTTTGTCGCAGGGCCTGTTCCAGCGCGCGGTCATCATGTCGGGTGGCGACGGCCAGATGATGGGCCCCAAGGACGGCAGCGCCGCGACGATCGGCGAAGCCTTCGCCGCGACCAAGGGGATCAAGGGCAGCGACGCCGCCGCGCTCAAGGGGCTGCGCGCCCTCCCCGCCGATCAGGTGATCGACGGCCTCAACCTGGAAGGCATGTTCAAGGGCCAGCTCGGCCCCTACAGCCCGCCCTTCCCCGACGGCAGGATCGCGGTCAATCCCGCCGCAGCCTATGCGGCCGGCAATTTCGCCCATGTGCCGGTGATGGTCGGCGCGACCAGCGCCGATATTGGCGGGCCGACCGGCTTCATGGTCGGCGGTGCCCGCACCGTCGCTGCCACGCTCGCGGCGGCCAAGCTGCCGGTCTATGCCTATCGCTTCGACTATGTCGCGACCTCGGTGGGCAAACCCGGCGCGGGCCATGCCACCGACATCCCCTATTTCTTCGACACCCAGGCGATCAAATATGGCGCAGCGACCACGCCACGCGACAATGATATGGGTCGCACCATCAGCGCCTATATCGTCAATTTCGCACGCAGCGGCGATCCGAACGGCACCGGCCTTGCCGCCTGGCCGCGCTATGACGCGACCCAGGACCGGATCATGCTCTTCAACCCCGACGGCAAGGCCGCAGCGCAGAAGGATCCGCTACCGCCGGTCACGCCCTGAGGGCAGATTGACCGGTCAGTAGTTCCACTGCACCTGGGTGCGGATCAGATTGCCTTCCGCCCGGCCGGTGCGTCGTTCGTCGGCTTCGGCGCGCTTCATCCGGGCATAGGCAAAGGTGAATTCCAGCGCCTTCCACGGCTGCCATTCGATCCCCAGTTCGAACTCGTCGGTTTCCAGCCGCGGCGCGTTGGTGCCGGCCTTCCATCCGCCGCGATAATGCTGCCAGCGGCCATAGGGCATCAACGCGCCGATCGTCTCGGTCGGCAGGCGATACATCATCTGGACATAGCCACCGCTCAGATTCTTGGTCGTGATCGACTGGAGGTCGCGGTCATATTCCGGCCCCTTGCCCCAATTCCATTCGGCCTGGATGCCGAAGGGCTGGGGATAGAGAATGGCGTGCAGGCCGACGCGATCATCGTCATAGGCGATCGCGCTGACGCCGCCGCTGCGCAGTTCGGGCTGCACATCGTTCATCATCGCCGATCCGCCGATTTCCAGCACCTGGCCTTCAAAGGCATCGCCCAGCCCGTCCAGTTCGAACGGCCAGGTCGCGAAGGCGACCTTCATCAGCCCGCGATTCTGCTCGGTCCGGTTGGTGCCCTGGCCGTTGAAGACGCCCAGGCCGAACGCGCCATAATTGCCGAACAGCTTCTGCCCGTCATGCCCCAGCCGATCCCAGATCTGCTGCACCGATGTCGGCGTATAATAGCCGACAATGCCCAGATCGCGCTCGCTGGGCACCGCGCTGTTGATCGCGTCGCTGCGATCCAGCGTCAGCCGGTTGGACGAGGACTGCATATTCTCCCAGCCGAACGGCACTTTCGACTGGCCAAAGCGCAGGCGCCAATTCTTGCCCTTGTCGAGGAAGACGTCGGCATAGGCATCGCGCAGCTGGACAAAGCCCTCGCGCCGCTCGCTGCCCGCCTGATTGTTCACCGCCGACGCGAAATCGGACTGGAGATAGAGCGACACCCGGTCCGACACATCGCCCTGCAGCACCAGCCGCGCCCGGCGCAGCGAAAAACCGCCGCGATCCGAGATCGAACTGTCATGGGGCGAACGGAGCCGGGACTCGCCGGTCGGCGCCGTGTCGTCGCCCGACAGGAAGCCATTGTAACGCATCTGGGTATAGCCGCGCAGCGACAGCTTCTCATACCAGGCCTTGGACTTGGGCGCCTCTGCCGACACCGGAACGGCGGCCGGCGCGGTGGGCGCAGCGGCGAGTGCAACGGGGGGCGCAGCGGATTCCGCTGCGGGCGCGGGCACCGGCGCGGCCGCCACCGGCTGCGTGCCCTTGTTGGCGGCCAGTGCGGCGGTCAGCGCCTGCACCTGCGCCTTGAGTTCGTCGATCTGGCGCTGCAAGGCCGCATTATCCTGCGCCTGTGCCGGCGTGGAGATCATCAGCGTCGCCAGCGCGGTGCCGGCGGCCAGTCGCAATCGGAGCGTCATTCCTGTCCATTCCCCTGTTTCGGGGACGCCAGTATGAATTTTATGTTACATCGCCGCGTCTTTCAGATGTCGGTTTTGTGACATTAGCAAAAGCGCCGATCGCGGTTGGCGGCGGCGCCCCGTCCGGCTAAGCCCGTTCCTGCATGTTCGCCGTCTCGCCTCGCCTGCGTCGCCTGTCGCGCCGCGCTGCCCTGATCGCCGGGGCCAGCCTCGGCCTCGCGCTCGGCAGCTGCTCCGACGAAGGCAGCGGCCCTGTGGTGGTCAGCGTCATCGGCAGCCGCACCGAACTCGCCAAGCCCTTGCAGAACCTGCCCAATCCGGCAGCCAAGCTGATCCTGGAGGCCACCGCCCAGGGGCTGGTCGCCTTCGATGCCGGCGGCGACATATTGCCGGCCCTCGCCCAGCGCTGGGTGGTGGAGGATGATGGGCGCAGCTATATTTTCCGCCTGCGCCGCGCCTTCTGGGCCAATGGCGCCCGCGTCACCGCACCCGATGTCGCCCGCATGCTGATGGCGCGGATCGAGATGCTGCGCCAGCTCGACCCCGACGGACCGCTCGACGCGGTGCAGGCGGTCGTGCCGATGACCGGCGAGGTGATCGAGATTCGCATGGCCGCCGCCCGCCCCTATGTGCTGCAGATGCTGGCCCAGCCGCAAATGGCGGTACTGTCGCGCGACGGCGGCACCGGCCCCTATCGCAGCGTCTGGCGCAACGGCGCGGCGATGCTCGCCCCGGTCGATCGCCTCAGTGGCGACGATGCCGACAGCGATGAGGAGGAAGCCGGCGTCCCCGCCTGGCAGACCCGCGTGCTGCGCGCCGAGCGTGCGTCGCTCGCCATCATCCGCTTCCGCGAGAAACAGTCGGCGCTGGTGCTGGGCGGCCGCTATGCCGACCTGCCCCTGCTGGTGCCCGCCGGCATCGATCGCGACGCCGTGCGGGTGGACCCGGTGCAGGGGCTGCTGGGCCTGGCCGTCACCGGCAAGGGCGATCTGCTCGACGATGACGGCGTGCGCGCCGCGATCAACATGGCGGTCGATCGCAACCAACTGCTCCAGATGTTTCCGCTGGGCGGCTGGGCGATCAGCGAGCAGTTGCTGCCCGGCCAGCTCGACCTGCCGGTGACGCCGCCCGCGCCCGCCTGGATCGGGCAGGCGATGGATGATCGCCGCGCGCAGGGCCGCGCCATCATCGACCGCTGGCGCGCCACCCATGGCGATCCGCCGCCGCTGCGCATCGCCCTGCCCGCCGGCCCCGGCTCGACCCTGTTGTTCGGCCTGTTGGCGCGCGATCTGGGCGCCATCGGCCTTGCCGCAGAGCGGGTCGACCTGGCCGACAAGGCGGACCTGTCGCTGATCGACGAGGTCGCCGCCTATGACAGCGCGCTCTGGTATCTCGGCCGCATCGGCTGCGCCCGCAAGATTCACTGCAGCCCGGAGGGTGAAGCCGCGCTGCAGGCCGCCAGCCTCGCCAGCACGGCGGAGGAACGCGCCGCCCGCGTCGCCCAGGCGGTAGGCCTGATTCAGGGCCATGATGGCTATATCCCGCTCGGCGCGCCGATCCGCTGGTCGCTGGTGTCGAAACGGCTCAGCGGCTTCCTGCCTTCGCCGCGCGGTCGCCACCCATTGAACCATCTCTTCCGCAGCACCAATTAAGGGTCTGCGCCCATTTTGCTGCGCCGGACGTTATCCGGCAGCACAGGGCTTTGGAGAGTGATGGAATGCCCGTTTCGGCCAAGCAGTTCGATGACCTTGTTCGTGACATGCCCGGCTTCGGCCGCGACCCCGCCTCGATCCGGCGCCGGATCGAGATGATGGAGGCCGTGCTGGAGGGGCTGTTCGTCATCCCCGGTACCAAGCACCGGGTCGGCATGGACAGCCTGATCGGTCTCGTCCCCGTCGTGGGCGACATCGCGACCGCCGCCATGGGTGCCTGGATCGTGTGGGAAGCCCGCAATCTCGGCCTGTCGAAATGGCAGCTCACCCGCATGGCCGCCAATGTCGGCGTCGACACGCTGGTCGGCGCCATTCCTTTCGCCGGCGATATCTTCGACTTTCTCTACAAGTCGAACACGAAGAATCTGCGCATCATCCGCAAGCATCTCGATCGCCACCATCCCTCGACGGTGACGATCGACGGCTGACATGCACCATAGTTGATCCTCCCCTGCCAGGGGAGGGGGACCGGCAAAGCCGGTGGAGGGGTGTCCCGCTCTCGATGGAGCGCTGCCTCTCCGCCTGACCCGCGATCATTGCCCTTTCCACGCGGGAAAGGGCGCCTGGGTCTCAGCCCTTCGGCTCGATCCGCAGCTGCGCCCGGTCGCGCACGCCGCCTTGCTGCGGCGGACAGGCCATGTAGCGATATTTGCGGTCCATGCAGATCCACACTTCGCTCAGCGCGCCGTCGCGGTTGACGTTCAGGCGGATGCCATCGGCGACCATGCCCTTGTTCTCCGCCGCGAACGCGGTGGCGAAATCCTGCGCCGACAGGGTCGGCCGCGCGGCCAGCGCCGCCATGTCGGGATAGCGCAACGCCTGATACAGCTTGCGCGACAGGGCGAAGAATTTGGTCGGCGTGGTCGGCATGCAGGTGCCATGCTTGACCCACTCATGCTGGATCAACTGCACAGAAGGCGTCGAACAGAGATGCTCGCGGATCACCTTGCGCGGCAGCGGTGCGGCCGGCTTGCAATATTGCGGCCATTCCTTGCCATAGCCGTCGGGCCACAGGCCATGCAGGGTGAAACCGAAATCATTGCCCGACCCGCACTGGAAGGAATCGCGGGCGCCGCCGCGCGACGTCTTGCAATATTGCGGGCTCCAGCTGACCGCCAGCGTGTAATAGCCGATCGGCAGCACCCGCTTGGGCTCGTCGGCGCTCGGCCCCTCCACCTGCGGGCGGGCGATGATCTCGGGCAGGCGGCACTGATTGGCCTGGGCATGGGCGATGCCGGGCAGCAGCAGGGCGATCAGGGGCAGCAGATATTTACGCATGGGAAAAATCCAGTCCGATGTCGGCGGCAGGGGCAGATTGGGTGAGGCGGCCGACGCTGATATAGGTGACGCCGGTCTCCGCCTTGGCGCGGATCGTCTCCAGCGTGACGCCGCCCGAAGCTTCGGTCGGCACCCGGCCGCCGACCAGGGTGACGGCGCCGCGCAACGTGGCTGCATCCATATTGTCGAGCAGCAAATGGGTGGCACCGGCGGCCAGCGCCGGCTCGATCTGGTCGACCCGGTCGACCTCGACGATGATCTGGGCGATGCCGGCGGCAACCGCCCGGCGTGCCGCTTCCTCGACCGACCCGGCGACCGCGACATGATTGTCCTTGATCATCGCCGCGTCCCACAGGCCCATGCGATGATTGGTCGCGCCGCCCATGCGGGTGGCATATTTCTCCAGCCGGCGCAGGCCGGGGATGGTCTTGCGCGTATCGAGCAAGGTCGCGCCCGTGCCCAGGATCGCGTCGACATAGGCGCGCGTCATGGTGGCGATACCGGTCAGATGCTGCACCGTGTTGAGCGCCGATCGTTCGGCCGTCAGCAGCGCGCGGGCCTTGCCCCGGATGCGCATGATGTCGGTCCCCGCCGCCACCCGGTCGCCATCCTGGTGCAGCAGTTCGATCTCGACATCGGGATCAAGCGCCCGGAAGAAGGCGACCGCGATCGGCAGGCCGGCGAGCGTCACCGCGTCGCGGCTGTCCATCACCCCGTCGAAGATCGCATCGGCCGGGATCACCGCCTCGCTGGTGACGTCGCGGCCATCCGGCCCCAGATCCTCGGCCAGCGTCGCGGCAACAAAAGCGTCGAGGTCGAACCCCTCCAGGGTAAAGCTATTCATTCTGTGTGCCATGTTGCGCCGCCACCTTGGGACTTGGGAAGTTTCTTGATCTCACGGATAGTCTCTACGAAAACCCGTGCGTCAGCCATTCGCTCTGGCTTGCCACGCCATTGAAAGCTTCGCTCTCCACGCAGCATCTGGACGACTTTCATCTCGGCATCATCGGGATCATCAGCTTCCAACCATCGCGTGGTGTTAAAGCCGCACATGCCTTTCTTGCCTATCAGTTCGGCGGGGAAATGCGCTCCTCTGATCGAGCATTCATAATAGGGCATTGCCGCTCACTTCTTCTTCTCCACCAGTTCGCGGGTCAGGAAGGCGTGCAGCAGCGCCGCGCGCACCGCATCCTCGGCATGGTCGGCGCCGACCGAATGGCCGCCCTCGCGATATTCATGATAATAGACCGTACTGCCGGTCGCCTTCAGCTTCGCCGCCATCTTGCGCGCATGGCCCGGATGCACCCGGTCATCCTTGGTCGACAGGTAGAAGAAGGCGGGCGGATACTGCACCCCGGTCTTCACATTCTGATAGGGCGACCATTTGGACATGAACGCCCAGTCGGACGGCACATCGGGATCGCCATATTCCGCCACCCAGGACGCGCCGGCCGACAGATGCGAATAGCGCTTCATATCCTCCAGCGGCGACCCCGCGATCACCGCGCCATAGAGGTCGGGCCGCTGGGTCATCGCCGCGCCGACCAGCACGCCGCCATTGGAGCGGCCGGAAATGCCGATATCGCCCTTGGTCGACACGCCGGTCTTGACCAGATCCTCGGCTACCGCCGCCAGATCGTCGAACGCATTCTGGCGCTTCTCGCGCAGCGCGTCCTGATGCCAGGCCGGGCCATATTCGCCGCCGCCCCGGATATTGGCGAGGACATAGGCATTGCCATCCTCGACCCAGAACAGGCCCAGCGGCCCGGCGCGATAGGGTTCGGTGGTGAGGTAGGTCGGCGTCTGCGCCGCGCGGAACCCGCCATAGGCATGGATGAATGCCGGCACCGGTCCCGTCACGCCCTTCTTGCGCGCCAGAAAATAGGGCACCTTGGTCCCGTCCTTCGACGTGGCGAAGCGCTGCTCCACGACGAACTGGCTGGCGTCGAAGCGCGCGGGCAGTTGCTGGATCGTTTGCGCGGCTCCCTGCGCGCCCGCCACCATCAGGCTCGGCGGGGTCAGCATTCCCTCGACCGAAGCGAAGACCCGGTCGCCCTTGTCGTCGGTGCCGACCAGATGGACCGTCGCCTTGTCGGCCAGCGGCACCGGACGGCTGGCCCAGCGGCCGGTGGCGGCATCGCGGGTCATCGCCAGCAGCGCGCCCGACACATTGTCGAGCTGCTTCACCCACAGGATATTGTCGGTGGTGCGCACTTCCTCGACCACGGTGGTCGCGGTCGGCTTCAGCACGACCTGCGGCGCCCCCGCCTTGCCCGCCGCCACATCGGCAATCGGCCAGGACACCAGCGATCCGGTCGGAATGTCGCCCAGCGGCTTGTTCAGCAGCACGATCATCTGCCCGTCGATCAGGCCGCGGAAATCGGCCGTGTCGGGCACCGGCGTGCGGATCAGTTGGCCGTTCGCGCCCTCGATATAGAGGTCGTTGGTGTAGAAGGTCAGCGCCCGGTCGATGAAGACCCAGCGTTTGTCGCCATCCTGCTCGACGCGCGGGCGCACCGAAATATCGCTGTCGACGCCTTCCTTGACCAGCGTTGCGGCCGACAGCGGCGTGCCCCGCTTCCAGCGCTTGACGATGCGCGGATAGCCCGACGCGGTCAGCGATCCCGCGCCATAGTCGGTGCCGACCAGCAGCGTGTCCTTGTCGGCCCAGGCGACGTCGCTCTTGGCTTCGGGCAGGGTAAAGCCGCCCTCGACGAACTTGCCGGTGGCGAGGTCATATTCGCGCACGACATCGGCATCGGTGCCGCCCGCGCTCAGCGAGATCAGGCAGCGACTATAATCGGGCGCCCGGCAATCGGCGCCATGCCAGACCCAGCTCTTGCCATCGGCCTTGCCCAGCGCATCGACGTCGATGATCGTCGTCCAGTTGGGCTTGCCCGCCAGATAGGATGCCAGGTCGCTCGACCGCCACAGGCCGCGCGGGTTCTTCGCGTCGCGCCACAAATTGGTGACCCGGTCGCCCATCACCTTGTCGGGGACCGCAATCTGGCTTTCATCGTCCAGGATCGCCCGCGCCCGCGCCCGGTCCGCCTCGAACCGCGGACTGGCGCGCAACAGCTTTTCCGTCTCGCCATTCCACTGCTCGACCTGCGCGATCGCCTTGGCGCCCTCGATATCCTCCAGCCAGAGATAAGGATCATCGCCCGTGGCGGGCGCGGCGGCAATCAGGGCAGGAGCGGAAGCGATGGCGATCGCCATCAGGGCGGAACGGAGCGTCAGCTTATGTCTCATGGCCCGATGCGATAGGCGATGATGCGGGGCCGTTACAACAGCGAGCCCACCATCCGCGCGACATTTTCCGCAACCTTGCGATAGAGCGGCCGCGCCCGCCATGTTTCGCGGTCCAGCGTCTCCGCCCGCGCCATGAAACGGCGCTGCACCAGCTCTACCGCCGCCACTGTTTCCGCGTCATAGATGAGCAGGCTCGCCTCCTCGTTCAGCTCGAAACTGCGCATGTCGACATTGGACGAGCCGACCACCGCCAGCCGACCATCGATGCTGACCGTCTTGGCGTGGACGAATTCGGGCCGGTGGGCGTGGATGCCGATGCCCGCCGCCATCAGCTCGGCATAATAGGAGGCCTGCGCTGCATGGACCAGCCACTGGTCCACCGGCTTGGACACGATCAGGTCGACCTTCACCCCGCGCACCACCGCCGTGCGCATCGCATCGACCAGGTCATCGTCGGGAATGAAATAGGGCGTCACCAGCATCACATGGCTGCGCGCCTGATGCAGCTGCCACACCAGCAAGGTCTTGAACCCTTCCAGCGGATAATTGGACCCGCTCGGCAGCAATTGCGTCACCGCCTCACCGGCCGGCTCGGGAATGACCACCGGCCCATCGGGCAAGCGGTGCGTCTCCATATACCAGTCGGCGCGCACCAGCGCCTCCAGCTCCGCCACCACCGGCCCGGTCACCCGCGCCACCAGTTCCTGGTTGACGATGCCGGGCTTGAAGTCGCGCGCGACGATATTCTGCGATCCGACATGGCCGATCACCCCGTCGATCACGAACAGCTTGCGATGGTTGCGCATGTCGCGCCTTGTTCGCCCGCGGATCCAGCGGAACGGCAGGGCGGCGCACAGCTCCACCCCCGCCGTCGTCAGCATCGCCTCCATCCCCTTGCGCCAGGGCCGCGACCCGACCGGATCATAGATGACCTGCACGGTGACGCCGCGCTTGACCGCCGCGCCCAGCGCATCGGCTACCCGCCGCCCCACCGCATCATCGGCAAAGATATAGACGAGGATGCGCACGCTGTGCCGCGCGGCGTTGATGTCCGCCACCAGCCGGTCGATCGCCACGATATAGTCGAAGATCAGATCGACCCGGTTGCCGCCGGTCGCCGGCATCTTGCCCAGCTTTGCGGCGAGGTCGACGATCGGCGCACGATCAGGGTCGGGTGATGGCGCATGGGGCAGCAGCCGCGCGGCAATGCCGCCGAACCAGGGATCAAGCTCGCCGAACCGGGCGCGCCGCCATTCGGGGAAACGCGGGCTGCCGATGATCCAGAACAGGATCAGCCCCGGCACCGGCAGGAAGAAGATCAGCAGCAGCCAGGCCCGCGTCGCCGCCGGCGTCCGGCGAAAGGGCACGGCGATCAGCGCGCCGATGCGGATCGCCCATTCGAGGATATAATAGAAAAGGCCGAAGTCGCTGTCGGGGAGGTTGACCATGTGACCGACCTCCCCCGTCTATCCTCAGCGTGCGCCCAGATCGCCCTGACCGACCGTACCGCTGGCCATCTCCAGCATCCGGTCGAGGCTCTTCTTGGCGGCGACGCGCAGCGTCTCGTCCATCTCGATGCGCGGGCTCAGGTCGCGCAGCGACAGATAGAGCTTCTCCATCGTGTTGAGCGCCATATAGGGGCAGATATTGCAGTTGCAGTTGCCGTCCGCGCCCGGCGCGCCGATGAAATTCTTGTCCGGCACCGCCTTCTGCATCTGGTGGATGATATGCGGTTCGGTGGCGACGATCAGCGTGTCGCCCGGCATCGTCTTGGCAAAGTCCAGGATGCCGCTGGTCGACCCGACATAATCGGCATGGTCGACGATATAGGGCGGGCATTCCGGGTGCGCGGCGACCGGCGCCTGCGGATGCTGGGCCTTGAGCTTCAGCAATTCGGTCTCGCTGAACGCCTCATGCACGATGCACACGCCCGGCCACAGCAGCATGTCACGGCCCAGCTTGCGCTTGAGATATCCGCCCAGATGCTTGTCGGGGCCAAAGATGATCTTCTGATCCTTGGGGATCTGCGCCAGGATCTTCTCGGCCGACGAGCTGGTGACGATGATGTCGGACAGCGCCTTCACCTCGGCCGAACAGTTGATGTAGCTGAGCGCAATATGATCGGGATGCGCCTCGCGGAACGCCTTGAACTGCGCGGGCGGGCAGCTGTCTTCCAGACTGCAGCCGGCATCCATGTCGGGCAGCACGACGATCTTCTGCGGCGACAGGATCTTCGCCGTTTCGGCCATGAATCGTACGCCACAGAAAGCGATGACATCGGCATCGGTCTCGGCCGCCTTGCGCGACAATTCCAGGCTGTCACCGACGAAATCGGACAGATCCTGAATCTCGGGCGACTGATAATAATGGCCCAGGATGACGGCGTTGCGCTCCTTGCGCAGGCGGTCGATCTCCGCGCGCAGGTCCGTCCCCTGCGGAATATCGGTGAAAGCGTTCATACCCTGTGACTCCTCGGTCCCTTTGCGGGGTCTTGGCACGCGCCCTAGCGCTGTGGGCGCTTGTTTGCCAGTACCTCGTTAACCGGCGTGGTCACGTCCCAGCGATCGCGATTGGGTCGTTCCGCCGGAAAAGTGACGATCACCCGCGCATCGCCCTGCCCGGCCGCCGCCAACGGCGCGCCCATCAGCTTTACCAGCGCGGCCCGGCCATATTCGCGCGCCTGCGCCATCCGCTCGGGCGACCCGGCCGATTTGGCGGCCCGTGCCTGCGCGTAAGCGGACGTGCGCCGGCTCAGTTCCTCGCCCGCCTCGCGCGTCACGAACAGGCCGCCGGTGCGCACCAGAGTGCGCTGGCTCTCGTCCACATTGGGCTTGCCGACGGTGACATCGGGCGCGTTGACGATCAGGGTGCGGCGCTCCGCATCCCATTCCAGGTCATCCGCGCCGATCGCGCCGACATTGACGAAATAATCGACCGAAAAGGGCATCTTCACCACCTGATCGGACTTCAGCCAGCCAAAGCCGCGCACATCGCGCGCGCTGCTCTGGATCGTGCCGCTCAGTTCGGAGACCTTCAGGCTGCTGGTGCCGGAGATCTTTTCGGCAATGACCTTGGTCACCGCCGTCCCGTCATCCTCGACGCTCACCACATAGTCGCGATTATAGCGCTGCCAGCCGACCAGCATCGCGCCGCCGACGAGCAGGATCAGCAGCGCGATCGCGACCGGCCCGGCATAGCGCTTCAGCGCATCTGCCATCGCCCATCCTCCAGCGGCGCGGCCATGCCCCGGCCATTGAGATCGATCAGGTGCGCCAGCACCGATCGCCCGGCCGCACCATAGAGGCGCGGGTCCACGCCCTTGTACATTTCCGCCACCATGTCGGGGATGGCGCTGTCGCCATTGCGCTCCAGGAAGCGCATGATCTGGCCCTCGCGCTGCTTGCGATGGCCCATCATGCCGCGCACCAGCCGCTGCGGATTTTCCACCGGCTCGCCATGGGCCGGATAATAGACGATATCGTCCCGCTCCAGCAGCCGCTGCATCGATCGCATATAGGCGGTCATGTCGCCATCGGGCGGGGAAATGACGCTGGTGGACCAGCCCATCACATGGTCGCCGGTGAACAGCGCCTTGTCTTCAGCCAAGGCAAAGCAGAGATGGTTGGACGTATGGCCCGGCGTCGCCACCGCCTCCAGCGTCCAGCCGGTGCCGGCCACCCCCTCGCCATCACCCAGCACCCGGTCGGGCCGATAGTCCGCGTCAAAGGCCGCGTCCGCGCGCGGCCCGTCGTCGCTCAGCGTCAGCGGCGCACAGCCGATGATCGGTGCGCCGGTCAGCGCGCTCAGCGGCCGCGCCGCCGGACTATGGTCGCGATGGGTATGGGTGCAGAGGATCGCCACCACGCGCCGCCCGCCGATCGCGGCGATCAGCGCGTCGAGATGCTCGGCCTCGTCCGGCCCCGGATCGATCACCGCGACATCCGCGCCGCCGACCAGATAGGTCTGGGTGCCGGTATAGGTGAAGGGCGACGGATTGGGCGCCAGCACGCGCGCCACCAGCGGCGACAGCGTCATCAGGATGCCGGTCGGCAAATCGGCCGGATCGAACGGGGTAGCCATGGCTCCCATGTGCCCATTTCCCGGCGGATTTCAAGGGCCGCAGATGATCGTCACCCCGGCCTTCGCCGGGGTGACGATCAGGTAGGAGAGCGCCACCTGTCCTACGTCGCCCCCCTCTGCTAGGCTGCCGCCATGCGCAACGCAGCCCCTCCCCGCATTCCCTGCTCCACGAAACAAGATTTCCAACTCTTGTTTCATACTGTCAAAATGTGCGGGAAATATGCGAAGTTAAGCGCGGCATTTCCAACATGACCCCCTCCCTCCCCGAACGCTGGCGCCAGCATCTCAGCCTCGACCGGCGGCGCTCCACCCATACGGTGCGGGCCTATGTCGCCACGGCCGAGCGGCTGGTGGCCTTCCTCGCCGAGCATCAGGGCCAGGCCGTGACCGCCGCCAGCCTTGCCCGGCTGGAGCAGGCGGACCTGCGCGCCTATCTCGCCAGCCGCCGGGTCGACGGCATCGGCAATATCTCCGCCGCGCGCGAATTGTCGGCGGTGCGCGGTTTCCTGAAATTTATCGGCGGCGCGGAGGCCCGCGTGCCCCAGCTCAAGGGGCCACGGGTCAAGCGCGGCCTGCCCCGCCCCATCTCCCCTGACGAGGCGCTGGCACTCGCCGGCGACATTGCCGAGGGCGCGCGCGAGGAGTGGATCGGTGCGCGCGACTGGGCGGTGCTGCTGCTGCTTTATGGCGCGGGCCTGCGCATTGGCGAGGCGATGGGGCTGATGGGCGACATCATGCCGCTGGGCGACACGCTGCGCGTCACCGGCAAGCGCGGCAAGACCCGGCTGGTGCCGCTGCTGCCGCAAGTCCGTGCCGCGATCGAGGCTTATGCCGACCAATGCCCCTGGTCCCCGGAGCGCGACCAGCCACTGTTCCGGGGTGCGCGCGGCGGTCCGCTTTCGGCCGCGCTCATTCGCCGGTCGGTGCAGGGCGCGCGCGGGCGCCTCGGCCTGTCGGACCGGACCACGCCCCATGCGCTGCGCCACAGTTTCGCGACCCATCTGCTCGGTCGCGGCGCGGACCTGCGCTCCCTCCAGGAACTGCTCGGCCATGCCAGCCTGACCTCGACCCAGGTCTATACGCAGGTCGATGCCGCCCATCTGCTCGACGTCTATCGCGCCGCCCATCCCCGCGCCTGAAACGGCCATGGATTCGCCGTAATCCTGCGTCAGCCTCGCTGGCAGATCCCCGTCGCGACCGGAGGAACCCCAGGATGCTGCGTCTGTTGATGGCCCTGCAAAGCGTTGGCGGCACCGACATCCCGCCCGATTTCGACCTTCAGAAGGTGCAGCCCGCGCCCAATCCCAACGCCATCGTCGTCACCGGCCGCCGCCGCGACGAACGGGTCGACCGCGAAGTCGTCGCCACCAGCGACGAGCCGCCGCTCGGCCGGGCCGAGACCACCCTGTTCGGCAAGGTGAAGGGCAATGTCCATGTCGAGAGCCAGGGCATGGGCAACGGCACAACGTCGCAGCGGGTGATGGTGGGCATCAAGCTGCCCTTCTGAACCACCTTACCCCTTGGGCCGCCAGGTCGCCAGCCGCCACAGATAGAGCAGCACCGCGCCGACCACGCAGGCGGTCGCCACCGGTCCCACATATTTGTCGATGTCGCGGAAATTCTGGCCGAGCAGGAAGCCGGCATAGGCCAGCACCAGATTCCACACCAAAGCGCCGCCGGCAGTCCAGATCAGGAAACGCACATGCCCCATGCGGAACAGGCCGGCGGGCAGCGAGATCATCGTGCGGAAGGCCGGCATGAAGCGGAACACGAAGACGACGATCTGGCCATATTTGCCGAACAGCCGGTCCAGCGCCTCGACATCGCGCCATTCCAGCGTCGCCCAGCGGCCGAAGCGGTCGACCAGCGGCTTCAACCGGCCAAAGCCCAATATATGGCCGACCAGATACCAGAAATAATTGCCGATCGTGGTGCCCAGCGTGCCCGCCAGCAGCAGCCATTCCATCGCCATCCGCCCCTGGCCGACGCGGATGCCGCCAATCCCCATGATCAGTTCGGACGGGATCGGCGGAAACACATTTTCAAGGATCATCAGCAGGAAGATCCCCCAATAGCCCCCCGCATCGATCAGCCGCAGCACCCAGTCGGTCATGACCAAAATCCGTTGGCGCCCGAACGCCCCCCCTCCGTTCGCCCTGAGCCTGTCGAAGACTGTCCTGAGCTTCGCCGAAGGGGGCTCGGCCGACCGAAGGGAGGCACTTCGCTCCGCTCAGTTGAGGGCTTCGACAAGCTCAGCCCGAACGGATTTCGTTGTACCAAGCCCAAACTGCCCAAGGCTTAAGCCGCCGCCCGTGCCGCCAGGCGGGCGTCGATCGCGTCCCAGATCATGCCGCCGGTGTCGGTGCCGTCGAATGCGTCGATCGACACGATGCCGGTCGGCGACGTCACGTTGATCTCGGTCAGCCATTCGCCGCCGATCACGTCGATGCCGACGAACAACAGGCCGCGGCGCTTCAATTCCGGCCCCATCGCCTCGCAGATTTCCCGCTCGCGATCGGTCAGCACGGTCTTGGCCGCCGATCCGCCGACCGCCAGGTTGGACCGGATCTCGCCCGCGCCTGGAATGCGGTTGACCGCGCCCGCCACCTCGCCATCGACCAGCACGATGCGCTTGTCGCCCTGCGCGACGCCGGGGATGAAGGCCTGGACCATGAAGGGTTCGACCCACGAAGCCTTGAACAGTTCCACCAGCGACGACAGGTTCGCGCCATTGCTGCCGACATGGAACACCGCGACGCCCCCATTGCCATAGAGCGGCTTCACCACGATCTCGCCATGCTCCGCCAGGAAGCTCTTCACCTCGGCCAGGTCGCGGGTGATCATCGTCGGCGGCATGAAGCGGGCATAGTCGAGCACGAACAGCTTTTCGGGCGCATTGCGGACACTGGCAGGGTCGTTCACCACCAGAGTCTCTTCCTGCACCCGCTCCAGCAAATGGGTGGCGGTGATGTAGCTCAGGTCAAAGGGCGGATCCTGCCGCATCCACACGACATCGACGTCGCGGCCCAGGTCCAGCATCTCCGGCTCGCCCAGCGCATAATGATCGCCCTCGACCTTCTGCACCTTCACCGGCCGCGCCTTGGCCAGTACCCGGCCGTCGCGATAGGTCAGGTCAGGCGCCAGATAATGATAGAGCTTATGCCCCCGCGCCTGCGCCGCCAGCATGATGTGGAAGGTCGAATCGCCAGCGATCCTGATCCCTTCCATCGGGTCCATCTGCATGGCGACGGTCAGGGGGTTGAGTTCGGTCATCTTCATTCCTTTTACCGTTCGCCCTGAGCGAAGTCGAAGGGCTCCGCCGAGCGTTAGCGAGGTGACTTGCCTTCGCTGGCGCTCAGGCGTGGGCTTCGACTTCGCTCAGCCCGAACGGAATGGAGAGCCTTCACCCCCCATGCCAGACATTGGCCAGATGGCGTGGCGGGCGGCCGGGCGCAAGGAGGATGACGTCAATTCGCATGTCGTCTCCGGGTCTTGCCAGCTGATGCCATAATATTTCCGCGCTCGCCGCCACCCGTGCCAGTCGGCGTTGGTCGATCGCGACGTCCAGTTCGGCGTCGGTCGCGCGGCTCTTCACCTCGACAAAGGCCAGCATCGCCCCCTTGCGCGCGACCAGGTCCACCTCGCCCGCGGGCGTGCGCAGGCGCTGGCCGACAATCTGCCAGCCCTTGAGGCGCAGCCACCAGGCGGCGATGCGTTCGGCCTGCCGGCCGCGCTTCTCCGCCTGCTGGCGGTTCACGCCTCGCGTTCTCCCTTCAGCTCGTTCGCCCGATCATAGAGCGTCCGCCGGTCGAGCCCCAGCTTCTTGGCCACCTCGCCCGCCGCCTTCGACACCGGCAGCCGGGTCAGCGCCTCGCGCAGCGCCGCATCGGCATCCTCGGCGCTGGCCGGCGGCGCCTCGCCGGGCGGGCCGACGATGACGACGATCTCGCCCTTGGGCGGCGCATCGGCATAGCGGGCAGACAATTCGCTCAGCGTGCCGGTCGCCGTCTCCTCGAAGGCCTTGCTGATCTCGCGGCTGACCGCTGCCTCGCGATCGCCCAGCGCCGCCGCCATCGCCGCCAGACTGTCCGACAGGCGCGGCCCGCTTTCGTAGAAGACGAGGGTCGCGCGCAGCGCCACCACTTCGGCCAGCACGTCGCCGCGCGCCTTCGCCTTGTTCGGCAGGAAGCCCATGAACAGGAACCGGTCGGTCGGCAGGCCCGACAGGGTGAGCGCCGCGATCGCCGCGCTCGGCCCCGGCAGGGTCGTGATCTTGCGCCCCGCCGCCCGCGCATCGCGCACCAGCTTGTAGCCCGGATCGGAAATCAGCGGCGTCCCCGCGTCCGACAGCAGCGCCACCGATTCGCTCGCCATCCGCTCGATCAGCCGTTGCCGCACATTTTCCGCGCTGTGGTCATGATAGGGAATCATCGGCCGATCCGATCCCGCATGGCGCAGCAGCCTTGCGCTGACCCGTGTATCTTCCACGGCGACCACGTCGGCCAACCGCAGGACTTCGGCCGCGCGCGGCGTAAGGTCTCCAAGGTTGCCGATCGGCCCCGCCACGATGTAAAGCCCGGGCTCAAGCCCGGATGCCAATATAGTTTCCATAAGGATCCCAGATGACAGAGACGGATGCCCCCCGGCAAGCGAACATGTTCGCGGCGATGAAGCGCAGCGCGCGATTGCTGTTCGTTGCCAGCACCATCATGCTTGCCGCCTGTCAGTCGATCGTGCCCAAGGGCCCCGGCCCCGCCCAGCCCACCGGTCCCGCCAAGCCGACCGGCCCGGAAGTGACCCAGGGCCTGCCGACCGACACTGCGCGCCATCGCGTCGCGCTGCTGGTGCCGACCAGCGGCCCCAATGCCGGGGTCGGCCAGTCGATCGCCAATGCCACCACCCTGGCGCTGATGGACATCAAGACCGACAAGGTCCGCATCACCACCTATGACACCGCCACCGGCGCGGCGGCCGCCGCCAACCGGGCGCTGGCCGACGGCAACCGCCTGATCCTGGGTCCGTTGCTGGCCGATGACGCCCGCATCGTCGGGCCGATTGCGGCCAAGGCCAATGTCCCGGTCATCAGCTTCTCCAACGACACCAGCGTCGCGGGCAGCAACATCTTCCTGATGGGCTATACCCCCAACCAGTCGATCGAGCGGGTGATCGGCTTCGCCCGTGAAAAGGGCCTGTCCAATTTCGGCGCGCTGGTGCCGCGCGGCACCTATGGCGAGCGTGCCGGCAATGCGCTGCTGCGCGCGGTCGAACAGGCCGGCGGCACGGTCGTGTCGATGCAGACCTTCGATCGCACCCCCGCCTCGATCACCGCTGCGGTCAAGAAGCTGCAAGCCTCGTCCAGCTATGACGCACTGCTGATCGCCGACAGCGGCCGTGTCGCGCTGCAGGTCGCACCGATCGTGCGCAAGAATGGCGGCGCCAATGCCCGCCTGCTCGGTACCGAAATCTGGAATACCGAAGAATCGCTGGCCGCCAGCCCCGTGCTACGCGGCGCCTGGTATGCCAGCGTGTCGGACGGCCTTTATCGCCAGCTCGCGACCAAATATCGCACCCGCTACGGCAGCGCGCCCTTCCGCCTGTCTTCGATGGGCTATGACGCGGTGCTGCTGACGGTGCGGATCGCCCAGGACTGGAAGCCGGGCGCGCCCTTCCCGACGGCACGGCTGCGCGATCCGGGCGGCTTTGCTGGCATCGACGGCGCCTTCCGCTTCAACCGCAACGGCATCGCCGAACGCGCGCTGGAAGTGAGCGAGGTCGGCGCCGGCACGATCAGCGTGGTCGATCCCGCCCCGCGCGGCTTCGGCAACTAAGCAAAGGGGGCCGGAAGGCCCCCTTTTTCGTTCCCGATCAGACCCGTGCCGTCGGCACGATCAGCGGCAGGCCGTCGTTGACGTCGATCCGCGCGGCGACGCCATAGACGGATGCCAGCCGCTCCGGCGTCAGCACGTCCATCGGCGCCCCGTCCGCCACCAGCGCGCCGCCATCCATCAGCAGCAGCCGGTCGCAATAGCGCGCCGCCATCGCCAGGTCGTGCAGCACGGTGACGACCAGCGCCCCGCCCTGCGCCTGCGCCCGCAGCAAGGCCATCACGTCGATCTGGTGGCCGGGGTCGAGCGCGGCGAGCGGCTCGTCGGCGATCAGCGCCGGCGCACCCACCGCCAGCGCCCGCGCCAGCAGCACCCGCGCCCGCTCGCCGCCAGACAGCTCAGTGGCGATCCGCCCCTTGAAGCCGGTGACATCGGCGCGGGCCATCGCATCCTCGATCGCCGCCTCATCGTCGGCGCTCAGGCGCGACAGCGGCCCCAGATGCGGCAAGCGCCCCAGCGCCACCAGCCGCTCGACCGCCAGGGGCCAGTGCAATGTCTGGCCCTGCGGCAGATAGGCGATGGACCGCGCCACCGCCTGGCGCGACAGCCGCTCGACCGGCGCTCCGTCCAGCAGCGCGCGACCGGCGGCCGGCTTCACCAGCCCCAGCAGCGCCCGCACCAGGGTCGACTTGCCCGCGCCATTGGGGCCGATCACGCCGATCAACTGGCCCGGCGCCATGGTCAGATGGACGCCACGCACCGCCAGATGGCGACCCAGCCGGACGTCCAGTTGCTCGGTCGACAGGGTCACCATAGCCGCCGCTCCCGCATCAGGTGAATGAGGAAGACCGGCACACCAAGGATCGCGGTCAGCACGCCCAGTTTCAGCTCGCTGCTGGTCGGGATGATGCGCACGCCGATATCGGCCAGGGTCAGCAGCACCGCGCCGCCCAGCATGGACGGCAACAGCAGCGCGGACGGCGAGCGATCGGTCAGCGGTCGCACCAGATGCGGCACGATCAGGCCGACGAAGCCGATCGATCCGGTCACCGCCACCGCGCCGCCGACGCCGATCGCGACGCCCGCCATCAGCCGCAGCCGCGCCCGCGACAGGTCGACGCCCAGCGCCCGCGCGCCATCCTCGCCCAGGGTCAGCGCGTCGAGCGCGCGTCCGTCATAAAGCAGCAGCGCCGCGCCAACCGCGATGCAGGGCAGCGCCAGCAGCAGATGGTCGATGCTGCGATTTTCCAAGCTCCCCATCAGCCAGCTCATGATCTCCATCGCGGCAAAGGGATTGGGCGACAGGTTGAGCGCCAGGCTGATCCCCGCCCCCGCCAGCGTCGCGACGGCGATCCCGGCCAGGATCAGCGTCAACGGGCTTTCCGACGGCCCGGCAAGCAGGAACAGCGCGCCGATCGCCGCCAGCGCGGTGACGATCGCCAGCAGCGGCAACGCCATCGGGTGCAGTTCGGACAGGCCGAAATAAAGCGCGATCACCGCCCCCAGCGCCGCCGCATTGGACACGCCCAGCACGGCGGGTTCGGCCAGCGGATTGCGCAGATAGCCCTGCAATGCCGCGCCGGACAGGCCCAGCATGCCGCCGACCAGCAGGCCGATCGCCATGCGCGGCAGGCGCAGGTCGATCACGATCGCCCGCGCCACCATGTCGCCGCCGCCGGCCAGCACCGCCAGGATGCGCGCCGGCGCGATCGTCACCGTTCCCAGCGCGACCGACGCGATAGCCGCGACCAGCAGCAGGGCAATCAGCCCCGGCAGCAACAGAGGATGCCGCCGCCCCTTAGAAGCGGACACGCACGCCGCCATAGGCCGACCGGCCATAGGTGCCATAGCCATAGGCGGTGGCGTAATCCGCATCGAACAGATTGTCGATCCGGCCATAGACTTCCAGATGGTCGCCCATGGGGAAGGACGCGCGCAGGCCAGCCAGCGCATAGCCGTCGAGCCGGCGGGTGTTGGCCGTGTCGTCATAGCTGTCGCCGACCATGGTCAGGGTCGCGCCGGTCGACAGGCCGAAGGACCAGAGATAGTCGGCCGACAGGCTGACCGCATTGGCGGCGCGGCGCGGCAGGCGATTGCCATCGGTGGCCCCGCCCGACCGGTCGCGCGCATCGACATAGCTGTAGGAGGCCGCCACCGTCAGCGCCTCGACCGGCTTCAGCGTCAGCGTCGCTTCCACGCCCTTGGCGCGGGTCCGGTCCAGATTGCCATAGGTGTAGGTCGCATAGTCATAATTGATCTGGTTGCGGGTGTCGCGCCGGAAGGCGGTCAGCGACAGCACGGCCTTGTCCCCGTCCAGGCTCTGGTCGAAGCCGATATCATAGCTTTTCGAGCGCTCCGGCCGCAGCGCGCTGTTGCCGCTATAAGTGTCGTAAAGCTGATAGAGGGACGGCGCCTTGAAGCCCTCGCCATAGGAGAGGCGGATATTCGTCGCGCCGGCGTTCGGCGTGTAATTGGCGTTGGCACCAAAGGTGGTCGCGCCGCCGAACTGGCTATGATCGTCATGGCGCAGCCCACCAGTGACGGCGAGGCCGGCAAGCGGCTTCACCACCGCCAGCGCATAGACGCTGTCGATGTTCGCCTTCGCGCTCGCTATGTCGCCAAAGCCGAAATACTCATAGTCCGGCCGCTCATGCTCATAGCCGAAGATCAGCTTGGCCTGATCCACCGGGGCATAGACGCCCTCATATTCGAACCGCAGATTGGTGCCCGAATAGCCATAGTCCGGGTCAGTGCCGCGCACGAAATAATAGTCGCGATCGTTGCGCAGCCAGGTGACGGCGGCCCGATTGGTCAGCTTGCCGTCGAGCAGCGCCAGATTGATTCCGGCATAGCCGACATATTGGTCCAGCTTGCTGACGTCGCTGCTGTCGGCCGGCGCGCCGAAGAAACTGTCATAGTCGAGATCGGCATGGATATAGTAACCGCGCAGGTCGAGGCTCAGGCTGTCGGAAAAGGCGATCTTCAGCTTGGCGTTGGTGGCGATATTCTCATAGCCATCCTTCTCCACGCCGCCGAAGGATCGGCCGACCGAGGAAATGCCGTCGGTGTTGAAATAGGCGACGCCAACGCCGCCCGACACCGCGCCGCGCGTGCCCGACACATCGGCCTTGGCATTCAGCGTATCGCTATAGCCATAATCGGCCGAGGCATTGACCTCGAAACCCTCGCTCGGCGCGCCGGTCATCACATTGACCACGCCGCCGATCGCCTGGCTGCCATAGACCACCGAGTTGGAGCCGCGCAGCACTTCGATCCGGCGGATATTGCCGGTCAACAGATGGCCGAAATCATAGCCGTCGCCGATGCCGCTCGGGTCGTTGACCTTGACCCCGTCGATCAGCACCAGCGTCTGGGTCGTCTCCGCGCCGCGCAGCGACACGCCGGTCACGCCGCCGGTGGAACCGTTGCGGCTGAAGCGGACGCCCGGCGTGGTGGCGAGCAGGTCGACGACATCGACCGCCTGGCGCGTCCTGATCGTGTCGGCATCGATCACCGTGATCGCCTGGCCGACCTCGTCGCGCGGCTGTGCGATGCCCGAAGCGGTGACGACGATATCGTCATCCTGGGCCAATGCCGGCGTAGCGGTCAGCAGCGCGATCAGCGAAATCCCCAACGTCTTCATTTTATCGTCCCCCGGCGTCCGTCGATTTGGAACCGGGGCGTCCGCACAAGCGGTCGCTGCGTGAGGATCGGGAAGACGCCAGCGCCCCGCCCCACGCACCGATGCGGCCCCGGCCGCCATGGGCGTCGCTCGACGGAAACACCGCGCCATGGCCATCCCCTGGGCCAGGGCAAGAGCGACCAGACGCCGGCAGGTCTCCTGGCTCGCGGGTCAGGGCAGCGATGCGCCAGCCTTCCCGGACCTGTCGGTCCAGTGGCCGGTTCCGGCCCTCCCCTTTTGAAGAGCCTGGGAACCCTGCGCATCGCGCTCACCGCTTACAGTTGCAGGGACAGCCGCGGATTTGGAAGGGCTGCGCCCCCCGCACCGCATTCCCGTTTTCAGCCCTTGCGGGCACCGGCGCGATCATGCGCGTCCGGGGCTTTTGACCGCCCCGGCGCGCGGCCCCCATAAGCCAAAGCACAAGCCCTGCCAAGCGGGCCAGGATCGCCCCGGCGGATCGTTGCGCGGCGCCGGCGGGCGGCTATGCAGGGGCCTCTGACCCAAGGAGCCGACATGACCGATTCGCCAGATCTATCCTTGATGGCCATCACTGCCGCCGACGTCGCCGATGCCGCGCGGCTGATCGCGCCGGCGGCGGTCCGCACCCCGCTGATCGAGAATGCCGCGCTCAACGATCATTGCGGCCGGCGGGTGCTGGTGAAGTTCGAGGGCGCCCAGCATAGCGGATCGTTCAAGTTCCGTGGCGCCTATAACCGCCTCGCCCGGCTGAACGCTGCGGAACGGGCGGCGGGCGTCGTCGCCTGGTCCTCGGGCAACCATGCCCAGGGCGTCGCCTTCGCCGCCCGCCTGCTCGGCATTCCCGCCACGATCGTGATGCCGGCCGATGCCCCGGCGATCAAGACCGCCAACACCCGCGCGCTCGGCGCAGAGGTCGTCCCCTACGACCGCTTCACCCAGAGCCGTGAGGAAATCGCCACCGCCCTTGCAACCGAACGCGGCGCCACCCTCGTCCCCTCCTTCGACGATCCCTTCATCATCGCCGGCCAGGGCACGATCGGCCTCGAAATATTGGAGCAGGCCCAGGCCGTCGGCGCTGACCTCGCACAGATACTCGTCTGCTGCGGTGGCGGCGGGCTGGTCGCGGGCACGGCCACGGCGGTCAAGGCCGCCCGCCCCGACATCAGCGTCTATGCGGTCGAGCCCGCCGGTTTCGATGATACCGCCCGCTCGCTCGCCAGCGGCATGCGCGAAACCGTCTCGCCCGACGCGCGCAGCATCTGCGACGCCCTGCTGGCGCCCAGCCCCGGCGCGCTGACCTTCCCGATCAACCATGCCCTGCTGGCCGGCGGCCTGGTCGTCAGCGACGATCAGGTGCGCGACGCGATGCGCTTCGCCTTCACCACGCTCAAGCTGGTGGTCGAACCGGGCGGCGCGGTCGCGCTCGCCGCCATGCTTGCCGGCCTCGCCCCGCCCAGCGACGGTGCCACCGCCCTCGTCATCTCCGGCGCCAATGTCGATCCGGCCGCCTATGCCGCGATCATCGGCGGCCAAGACGCCTGACCGCTGGTCTTTTGCCCCGTCCCGCACTAAATGCGGCGCCATGATGAGCCGCTTTTCCAAGATGCATGGTCTGGGCAATGATTTCGTCGTGATCGACGCGCGCCAGGCGCCGGTCGCGATGACGGAGGCGCGCGCCCGCGCCATTGCCGATCGCCATGCCGGCATCGGCTGCGACCAGCTGATCGTCATCGGCGATGCGGAGACCGGCGATCAGGCAGACGTGTCGATGCTCATCTTCAATTCCGACGGTTCGGAAGTGGAAGCCTGCGGCAACGCCACCCGCTGCGTGCCGCTGTTCGTTGGCAAGGATGTGCTGATCCGGACCAGGGCCGGGCTGCTCGACGCCAAGAGCGTGGACGGCGGCGCCAGCGTCGACATGGGCGCGCCTCGCTTCGACTGGGACGCGATCCCGCTTGGCTATCCGATGGACACGCTGACGATGTCGGCCAGCTGGGAAGACCTGCCCGCGCCGGCCGCCGTCAATGTCGGCAACCCGCATGTGATCTTCTTCGTCGAGGATCTGGACGCGGTGGATTTCGAGCGCCTCGGCCCGCTGATCGAGCATGACCCGCTCTTCCCCGCCCGCGTGAACGTCAATTTCGCGCAGGTCGTCGGCCCGCAGCATCTGCGCCTGATCGTCTGGGAACGGGGCGCCGGCCTGACCCGCGCCTGCGGCACCGGCGCCTGCGCCACCGCCGTCGCGGCGATCCGCCGCAAGCTGATGGCCGGCCCGGTGACGGTCAGCCTGCCGGGCGGCGACCTGGAGATCGACTGGGCACCGGGCGGCACGATCCGCATGACCGGCCCCGCCACCCATGTGTTCGACGGCGAGGCGGACTGGGACCGCTTCTGACCGTGGCCGGTCCCGACATCATCACCCTGGGCTGCCGGCTCAACATCGCGGAGAGCGAGGCTATTCGCGAAATGGCCGGCGCACAGGACGACCTGATCGTCGTCAACAGCTGCGCCGTGACGGCCGAGGCCGTGCGCCAGACCCGGCAGGCGATCCGCCGCGCCAGGCGAGACCGCCCCGACGCCCGCATCCTCGTCACCGGCTGCGCCGCCCAGACCGAGCCCCAGACCTTCGCCGCCATGGCGGAAGTGGACGGCGTGATCGGCAACCGGGAGAAGCTGGAGGCCGCCGCCTTCGCCCCGGTGGCGGATAAGGTCAACGTTTCCGACATCATGGCCGTGCGCGACACCGCGCCGCACATGGCCAGCGCCTTTGCCGAACATGCCCGCGCCTTTCTGGAGGTGCAGAATGGCTGCGATCATCGCTGCACCTTCTGCATCATCCCCTATGGCCGGGGGAACAGCCGCTCCGTCCCCGCCGGCGCGGTGATCGACAAGGCAAAGCAGCTGGTCGATGCGGGCTATGGCGAGATCGTGCTGACCGGCGTTGATGTCACCAGCTATGGCCCGGACCTGCCAGGTAGCCCTTCGCTCGGCCAACTCGTTGAACGGCTCCTCAAGCATGTCCCGGACCTGCCCCGGCTGCGCCTCTCCTCGATCGACAGTGTTGAGATTGACGAGCGGCTGTTCAACCTCATCGCCCATGAGCCGCGCATGATGCCGCATCTGCATCTCTCGCTACAGGCCGGCGACGACATGATCTTGAAGCGCATGAAGCGCCGCCATGCCCGCGCCGATGCCGTGCGCATCGTCGAGCGGGTGAAGGCCGCCCGCCCGGACATCAGCATCGGCGCCGACATCATCGCCGGCTTCCCGACCGAGGATGAGGCCATGTTCGCCAACAGCCTGGCGCTGGTCGCCGATTGCGACATCGTCCATGGCCATATCTTCCCCTATTCGCCGCGCACCGGCACGCCCGCCGCGCGCATGCCCCAGCTGGATCGCGCAACCATCAAGGCGCGCGCCGCGCTGCTGCGCGATGCCTGCGCGGCGCAGCGCGACGCCTGGCTCGCCCGGCTGGTCGGCACCCGCCAGTCGGTGCTGGTCGAACGCAATGGCCTGTCGGGCCATGCCGAAAATTTCGCGCCGGTGCGCTTCACCACGCCCCAGCCCCCCTCCACGATCGTCGCGGCCCGCATCAGCGGCCTTGAGAATGGCGCGCTGATCGCGCAAGAGGCGCAATAATGACTGACACCGGCACCAGCTGGCGCGACCGCCTCTTCGGCGGTCTCAAGCGCACCTCCGACAAGCTCGGCGAGAATCTGACCGGCCTTTTCACCAAGGCCGCGCTCGACGACCAGACCCTCGACGAGATCGAGGAAGCCCTGATCATGTCCGATCTCGGCCCGGCCATGGCCGGCCGGGTGCGTGATCGCCTGGCCGAAGGACGCTACAACAGGGAACTGACCGAGGAATATCTGCGCGAGATCATCGCGGAGGAGATTGAGAAGGTGCTGGCCCCGGTCGCCCGCCCGCTCGAGATCGAGGCCTTCCCGCGGCCACAGGTGATCCTGGTGATCGGCGTCAACGGATCGGGAAAGACCACCACCATCGCCAAGCTCGCCAATAATTTTCTGGAACAGGATTATGGCGTGATGCTGGCGGCGGGCGATACCTTCCGCGCCGCCGCCATCGGCCAGCTCAAGGTCTGGGCCGAACGCCTCGGCGTGCCCATCGTCGCCGGTAAGGAAGGCGGCGACGCGGCCGGCATCGTGTTCGACGCGGTAAAACAGGCGACGGCTACCGGCATCGACGTGCTGATCGTCGACACCGCCGGCCGGCTGCAGAACAAGACCGAACTGATGGACGAACTGGCCAAGGTGCGCCGCGTGCTCGGCCGATTGAACCCGGCTGCCCCGCACGACGTTGTCCTGGTCCTCGATGCCACCACGGGACAGAATGCGTTGAACCAGATCGAAGTCTTCAAGGAAACCGCACAGGTCACGGGCCTGGTCATGACCAAGCTCGACGGCACCGCGCGCGGCGGCGTGCTGGTCGCGGCGGCGGAGAAATATCGCCTGCCGATCCACGCCATTGGCGTCGGCGAAAAGATCGAGGATCTGCGCCCGTTCGATGCCGGCGACATGGCACGCGCGATCGCGGGGACGGCCTATGCCCGCTGACGCCAAGAAGCCCGCCCATGGCGGCAGCCTCAGCCTCGCGCTCGATTTCGGGCCGCTGCTGGTCTTTTTCCTGAGCTACAAGGGCGCGGGCTGGTTCTGGGGTGCGGGCAACCCGATCACCGCCATGAGCTTTGGCACCGCCGCCTTCATGGCCGCGATCGTCATCGCCGTGATCATCTCCAAGGTGAAGCTCGGCCGGGTCTCGCCGATGCTGTGGCTCTCGGCGCTGCTGATCCTCTTCTTCGGCGGCCTCACCATCTATTTCCACGACCAGCGCTTCATCCAGCTGAAGCCGACCATCATCTACGCCTTCTTCGCGCTGATGCTGTTCGCCGGGCTGCTGCGCGGCAAGCCGCTGCTCAAATATCTGCTCCAGGCCGCCTATGACGGGCTGACCGAGGAAGGCTGGCGCAAGCTGTCGCGCAACTGGGCCCTCTTCTTCGTCGCCATGGCGGTCGCCAACGAGCTGATGCGCCGGTCGATGAGCTTCGACACCTGGCTCGCCGTCAAGGTCTGGGGCGTCACCATCGTCTCGGTCGTGTTCGCCGGCGCCAACATCCCGATGCTGCTGCGCCACGGCCTGACCCTGGACGATGGCCTCGACAGCGACGAGGTGGGCGAAACCACCCCGCCGCAGGGCTGACCCCTAAAAAACTGCCGTCATCCCGGACTTGATCCGGGATCCATTCTGCGCTCGCTCTCGGGCGTAGTGCCGAATGGATCCTGACTTCCGTCAGGATGACGGATGTGGGACAGGACTGGCCCTAGGCCTGAACCACCTCGTCCACCAGGATGTCGCGCAGATGGCCGTCGCGGTCCGGCCACAATATCGCGTTGCCCGCCCGCATCCCGATCAGCGCGGCGCCGACCGGCGTCAGGATCGATATCCGGCCCAGCGCCACATCGGCATGGCTGGGATAGACCAGCTCCACCCGACGCGGCGTCCCGCGCGCGCCATCGCGATAGAGGATGGTCGATCCCATCGCCGCGACATCAGCCGGTAGCGCCGCCCGGCTGCACAATTGCGCCCGGCCAACCTCCTCCAGCAACAACTGGCTGACGTCCGGGAAGCGGTCGCGCGCTGCCCAGGCCAGATCGGAAATCATGTCGGCTTCGGATTCGACGATATGGATCGGCGGCACGGCCGCCCACTTCTGTTGCAGGGTCATGGGAAAACTTCCTGATAGGGGTGCGCGCCCGGTGCTCGGGCGCAAAGCGTCAAGAAGGGTGCCCCGAACCTGCCGGCAGCGCGCCTGTCAGGTCCGGGGCGGATGGCCCGCGAGAAGCTGTCCCCCATGATGGCGGAAGCGTGCAAAGATGACCTTGAACGGCATGGCCGGGATCATGTTCGGCCCCGTCCCGCCTGTCAAGCAAGCCGCCCCGGCCCTGCCCGGCCGTCATCGCCCGAAAGCCCCGCCAACCGCCTGTTTCTGCGATCGTTTCGCAATAGGCACATATTGGTTTTCTTGGGCGTTGGGTGCGCATATGGGAAGCGACGGAGGCGTCCACGCCCCGCATGGACCATATGATAAACCGGCATCGCAAGCATCGCTGCGAGCCGCCCCATAACGAACCCGAGGAGTTCCGCCATGGCCTTTGTTCTGCCCGATCTTCCCTATGCCAAGGACGCCTTTGGCGACATCCTGTCGGTCGAAACCTTCGACTTCCACCACGGCAAGCATCACAATGCCTATGTCGTGAAGGCCAATGAACTGGTCGCCGCCGACGAGAGCCTGCAGGGCAAGTCGCTGGTCGAACTGATCAAGTCGTCCAAGGGCGGCCTGTTCAACCAGGTCGGCCAGATCTGGAACCACACCTTCTACTGGAACTCGCTGTCGCCGGTGAAGACCGCCCCGACGGGCGAACTGCTCGCCAAAATTGAGGAAGCCTTCGGTTCGGTCGACGCGCTGATCGAGAAGCTCAAGGCAGAGGCCGTCGGCCACTTCGCCAGCGGCTGGGCCGCGCTGATCCTGAAGGACGGCAAGCTGGAAGTGACCAGCTATCATGACGCCGACACCCCGGTCGCGCATGAAGGCCATGCTCCGCTGCTGATCCTCGATGTGTGGGAACATGCTTACTATATCGATTATCGCAACCTGCGCCCGGCCTATGCCGAAAAGCTGCTGAAGGAAGCGATCAACTGGGATTTCGCTGCCCTCAATCTCGACGGCCAGGGCGCAAGCCGCGCCGACCAGCCGGCCTGATCGTGACAGGCTCCGATGGAGCCTGATCCACAGGATCGATGACAGAAAGACCGTCCGGTGCGCAGGCGCCGGGCGGTCTTTCTTTTTACAGGCTTTGCGCGCTTTGCCTGTCCCGGCTCCCAATGCCCCCTTAACGGCGGGCGGTGCATGATCGAACCTGGCCAGCAGGGGGATCGCGATGAACATGGACGAATTGGGCACGCAGCATGAGGAGATCGCCCTGATCGCCGCGCAACTGCGCCAGGCGATCGCCGATCCCGACCAGCCCCAGGCGGTGAGCGCATTGCGCTGGCAACTGGCGCGCAAGCTGATGGCCCATCTCGCGCTGGAGGATCGCATCCTCTACCCCGCGCTCCAGCGCCAGGGCGACGATCGCGTCCGCACCACGGCCGCCCGCATCCAGGCCGAAATCGGCGCGCTGGCCGAGAGCTTCGCCCGCTACATGGCCGGCTGGACCGATGAGCGGATCACCCGCGACTGGCGCGGCTTCTGCACCGACAGCGACCGGATATTGGATGCCCTTGCCCGGCGGATCGATCGCGAGGACCGCATCCTCTATCCGCTGGCCCGTTCTGCTGATGGAACTGCGACAACGTGGACAGCCCGCGCCGGCTGACCGGCGATCAGGCCGCTTCCAGCTGCGCCACGAACAGGTCGGTCGCGCGCTGCAACTCCTGCGCCGTGCGCGACAGGCCGGCCGCCGCGCTCGACACGCGATCGGACAGATTTTCTGTATTACGCGCGACATCGGCCACGGTCGCCATGCGCTGCGCCATATGATCGGCGTCGCGGGCGGTATCGCGCGCCGACTGGCCGATCGCCGCCGTCGCATCGCGCTGGTCGGCCACCGCACGCTGGATCGCCTGCGCCGCCTGCGCCAGTTCCTCGACGCTCCCCGCCACCTCGGACAGGGCTTCCTGCGCCACCCCGGCCCCCTGCCGCGCGGACGAGGCCAGCGACTGGATTTCGCCGGTCGCACTCGCCGTCTGGTTGGCCAGCTGTTTCACTTCGCCGGCCACCACCGCAAAGCCGCGCCCGACCTCGCCGGCCCGTGCCGCCTCGATCGTGGCATTGAGCGCCAGTAAATTGGTGCGGGCGGCAATCTCTGTGATCGAATCGGCGAAGCTGGTGATCGACGCGGTGCGCCCTTCCATCGCCTGCATCGCTTCATGCCCCGCCACCGACACGCGCTGCGCCTCGCCGCCCAGGCTCGCCTGCTGGCTGGCCGCCGCTGCAATCGCACTGATCGATTCGGACAATTGCTCGATCCGCCGCGCCAGCACCGCCGCGCTGGCCGAGGATTGCCCAGCCGCCGCCATCGTCTCGTCCGTGCCCACGCTCGCCCGGCGCGCCAGATCATGCAGCAGCCCGGCCGATTCCTTGAGTTCGCCCGTTGCCGCGCTGACCGCGCTCACCACGCCCGCCACCGACTGGCGGAAGGCGCCGACCAGCGCCAGCGTCTCGCTGCGCCGGTCCTGCGCCATCCGTGTCTTTTCGGCATCCCGCTCGATCCGCAGATGCGCCTCGCGCGCGTCGGACTGGCGCTGGGCATCCATCGCCGATTCCGCCGCATTGCGCCCCGCCTGCGCTTCCCGTGCCAGCCGGGCGGTATCCGCCACATGTGCATCCTGCGCCAGCAGCAGCGCATGCAATCTGATGCTGAGATAGCCCAGGATCGTGCCTTGCAGCACCACAGCAAAGCCATGGACGATGACCCGGCCGATCTCCGCCTGCCCCGAAAACACCCAATTGGGCGCGACATAGGTCAGCACCAGATGATGCAGCGCGATCAGCACCGACGCCAGCAGGATCGGCCGCCAGTCGTAGAGCACCGCCAGCGAGGCGAGCGCCACGAAGAAATACATGTGCGCGTCCATCTGCCAGACATGGCCGCTCAGCAGGAACAGGGTGATCGCCGGCTGCACCGCCGCCAGCGTCCCCATCACCAGCCGCACCTCCAGGTCGTTGCGACGCCGCATCACCATCCAGGTCGGCAGGATATTGGCCAGCGCCGACAGCAGCATGGCGGGCGCTGCCCGCTCACTGCCGATCATCATGCCGCCAATGCCGATCAGCACGGTCCAGATCAGGCTGCACAGCAACAGGATGCGCAGCCCATGCAGGCGCAGGCTTTCGAGACTGTTGAACGCCATCAGGCCAATCCTCCCACCGGTTCGCCACAGGCCGCGGCAAAGGCACGCAGCGGCAAGATGCCGCCCCGCAACAGCGGCAGCAGCGCGTCGCGCTGCCCCTCCACCACCATCGATCCGGGCAGGCGTCCGCTTGCCACCAGCCGGGCGCCATGCGCCACCGCATCGGGCACCAGATGCGCGCGCGCACCGGCCGTCATCGGGATCAGCAGGATGCGCCCCTGCGCCGGCGGATTGCCGTAGAGCAGGGCGAGACCCAGGAGGATGATCGCGAGCTGGGCCAGCAGCACCGCACCGCGCGAGGAAGGAAGCCATATCCGCATGGCATCCCCCCTAGGAAATGTTGGTAAGGATAGGCTTAACAGCCCCGTCCGGATTTACGCATTTTGCGTAAGTCAGCCCGGATTCTGCGCTTCCGCCTGCGCCGGCAGGTCCAGCGCCGCCGCCAGCGCGTCCAGATCCGCCCCCGGCCGCACCAACAGCCAGTCGCGGCTCGCAGCGCCGTTGACCACCGTAATAGCGCCCTTCGGACAGACGCCCAGGCAATTCACCTCGATGATGCCGGCCGCCGCCTTGCGCCCCTTCTTCAGCGACAGATGCCGCCGCAGCGCCTTGGCCAACCGCTCCTCGCCATCCTTGCCGAAGCCGCCGTCCAGCTTCTTCGAGCATTTGCGGCAGACCAGCACGGCATTATGCCAGTTGGACCGGACATGATCCTTCAATCGCTGGCGCCCCGCGGCTTCCAAGTGCGCCGTTCCTCGGCCGCACGCAGCACCTCATAGGCGGCCTGGATTGTCTGGAACTGCACCGCCGCCTCGGCATCGCCCGGCTTCACGTCGGGATGATATTCCTTGGCCAGGCTGCGCCAGCTCTTGCGCACCGCCTCGAAATCGGCGTCATCCTCCAGCCCCAGCGCCTGCAGCGCGTGCATCTCGTCGCGCGACCGGCTGCCGTCGCCGGGACCGCCCCAGCCATGATGGGCGCTCGACTGATAGCCGCCGGCATCGCGCCGTTCGGTGCGCTCGCGCTCGGCCCGCTCTTCCTCGTCCAGCCCCTGAAAATAGTCCCAGTTGCGGTTATATTCGGCCGCATGCTCGCTGCAGAAATACCAGCGGTCCGGGCTGTTGGGCGATTTGGGCGCGGGGCAGTTACCCGGCTGGTCACAGCCGAAACGGTCGCAGATGCGCACGCGCTGCGCTTCCCGCGTCGCGCCATAGGCACGCCAGCGGGGAAAACCCCAGTCATTGGATCGGCTCTGTCTTGCCATCGGACCAAATTAGGGAAGCCGCGCCCGGAAAGCCAGCCCTGCGCCGGGATTAGCGACGGAAAGTCACACCCTGCATGTTGCCGCCGCAGCCAAGGCCACCATCGGGGCGATAGCTTTGCTCATATTTGGCCCGCGTCACGATCTTCGTGCCGTTGGTGCCAAAGATCATCGGTGGATAGGTGATGACGGCCCGCTGGTTGCGGGTCGTGCCGTCCGCCGCGATGTCGAACTGGACCCGCGTCCATCCCTCGACACCCACGGACACCATGTCCGTGGGATAATCGGCGGAGGATACCGGCGCGCTGCGCAAACTGGGCTTGGCATCGACGATCGAACATTGCTGCGCCGACAATCCGGTCGCGGCATAATCGGCCCGTGCCGCTTCCAGATTGCCGCCGGTCGCCTGCAAGCTGGCGCGCCGCACCAGCGCCGCCACGCGCAGCGGGTCATTGGCCGGCAAGGCGCCATCATCGATCACCGCGTTGAGCAGCGCCTGCGATCCGGCCTTTTCCCTGGCCCTCAGATCATCATAGGCCAGGATTGCAAAGGTCGCCCGTGCATCGGCATCGGCCTGATAGTCGGCGGCGCGCAATGCATAGGGGGAATCGGCCCGGATACGGATATCCACATGCTCGGCTGCATCATGGACCAGGCGGTCGACCCGCAATTGCGCCAGCGGCGGGGCATCCGCCGTCCGCACCACCCGGCGCAGCAGCGGGCCATAGGTCTCGACATCCTCGCGCGCGGCCATCGATCCTGCCAGCAGCGGGATCAGCACCGGCACCAGTTCCACCGCCGCATCGCCCTTCTGGCTGCGGATCAGTTGGGCCTGCTGCAACAGCAGCGCGCGCTGCCGGGTCATCGGCACATTGTCCAGCACCGGGCCGGGAACGCGCCTGGCCTCCAGCCAGTCGCCCAGCGCCTTGGTCGGCCCCGCCAGCATCGACGGGCCGCCTTCCGCGGTCGAACAGCGCAGTTCCAGCCGCGTCACGAACCGGAACAGCGCCGGGATATTCTTCACGTCATCGGGCCGCCACGACCAGTCCCGCACCGCCCGCGCGAACGCCAGCGCCGACGGGCCGGGACGCGATCCATAGACCGGCCGGGCATAGGAAACAGCACCGCTGTCGCTGATGCCGAATTCCACCACGGCATAATCCTCGGGCTGGATGCCATCCTCGCCACAGCGCGGCAGCGCCATGTCCGCGCCCTGGGTGAAGTCCTGCTGCGGCATGCGCCCGGCACCGGTATAGACCAGATAATTGCGCGCCGTTTCGCGATGGCCGGCCAGCATGGCGGCGATCGACGCATCCGACCGGGTCACCAGATCATCGAAATCGACCCTGGTGGTCAGCCCACCCTGCTGCTTCACCGCCCGTGCGAACAGTTTTTCCGCAGGATCGAACTGGCCCAGATTGAGCAGCGCCCGCCCCCGGATCAGGTCGATATGCGCCAGCGATGCCTTGTCGAACATCTTGGGGTCCGCCACCGCAATGGCATTGGCCGCTTCCGCGGCCTTCAGCGCTTCGGCCGGATCGACGAACGTGCCGGCCTGCGCCTGCCCCAGCAGCGCCTGGATGCGCGCCGCCGGCCCCTCCGCTTCGGCCAGCGCCGCGCTGAAATGGGCCAGCGCACCGACATAGTCGAGGTCGCCCATCGACACGCGCCCCAGCGTATAGGCGGCACGATAGCGGTCGGTCGACAGGCTGGCATCATCCTTGGGCAGGGCCGGCGCCGCCAGGTTCAGCAAGTCGCGCGCCTCGGCCCAGCGCGACAGTTCCGCCAGCACCATGGCCTTGCGTACGCGCACGATCGCCAGGCTGCGCGGATTGCGCACCACTCGGCCTTCGAGTGCGGTGAGGATTTCAAGCGCGCGGGGATAATCCGCTGCCTCGGTGGCTTGCGTCGATTGCTCGAACAATTGCTGGATCGTGCCAGTTGCGGGCGCAGGCGCTGCCGGCGCCGCATCCTGCATCGCATGACCGATAGCAGGCATGGCCGCCATCGCCATCAGCAAGGCCAAATATCTGTTACGCAAACCGAATCCCCCCAAGACCGCGGACCGGTTATTGCGATAACCTCGCAACAGGGGAAATGCCAGAGGGCCTGTAAGCCGGGTTCTGTCCACCCCCCAAGGGGGATAGGCGACCATTCCTCTAGGGGACGGATTGCTCCGTCCCTCAAGCAACCAACCCGGGCGGTCTCAGTCGAAACAGACCTAGCAGTCAAGCTGCGCGCCGCCCCTATTCGGTCTTGCTCCCGGTGGGGTTTACCGTGCCGTCTTGCGTTGCCGCAGACGCGGTGCGCTCTTACCGCACCCTTTCAATTTCACTGGGCCGAAGCCTTAGTGACCTGCTTTCTGTTGCACTGTCCCTTGGATCACTCCAGCCGGCCGTTAGCCGGCACCGTCATTTCGTGGAGCCCGGACTTTCCTCGCCGTGGAAGTTACCCGCCACGCCGCGGCCGCCCGGCCCTCTGGCACAGGCGCCTATAGGCGCAAAAATCGGGTCAGTCATCCCCTGTCGGCTTGGGCAGCAGCAGCGCGAGCAAAATCGCCCGGCATTCGCCATCAATGACGCCGTCGATCAGTTCCGGGCGGAAGCGCCGCTGGAAGGCGACGACCGCTGGTTGCGGCTCGGCAATGTCATAGCCGAAGCGTTCGAGCGCCAGCATGAAGCCGCTGTCAGTCCAGTGCGGGTCCATCAGATTCTTGGTCGGTCGCGGTAGCGCCAGCCGCAGCCGCGCCAGTTGCCCCCAGGGAAAAAGTTCGCCTGGATCCTGCTTGCGCGCGGGCGCGATGTCGCTGTGCCCGACGATATTGCCGCGCGTGATCCGGTGGCGCTGGACGATGTCGTGCACCAGCGGGATCAGCGATCCCATCTGCGCCTCGGGGAAAGGCCGATAGCCCCATTCATGGCCGGGATTGACGATTTCGATGCCGATGCTGGCGCTGTTCACATCGTCGATGCCGCGCCAGTGCGACCGGCCGGCATGCCAGGCGCGCTTGTCCTCGGCCACCATGCGGATGATCTGGCCATCCTCGGTCACGACATAATGGGCCGACACCTTGGATTCGGCATTGGCCAGCCAGTTGATGGCACTCGCCGCGTCCGGCATGCCGGTATAATGGAGCACCAGCATGGTGATCGGCAGGCTGCGCTCGTCATAATTGGGCGACGGCGTCTCGATCATGGGGATGTCGGTCATCGCAAAGGGCCCGTCACCACGAAAAGTCCAGTCTCACGCCCTGTTCCGCCCTGCGTCGCGCCGCGTCATGCAGCCACAGGCGGAATCATGGCCGAGACCGGCGCGGCAATCAAGCGTGGTAAATGGTCTCCAGGCGATTAGCTCGCGCGCCGCGCCGAATTGCCGGCATCGGCCGATGCCCCCCGCCGCGCATAGCTGCCGCGAAATTCGGGATGCGGCACAAATTCCTCGCTCTGGCCGATCACCGTCTCGCCCGCGCCCAGCAGCAGCACCGACCGGTCATGGCTGTGCCGGGCCAGCAGGTCGAACACGCTCTGGCGCCGTTCGGGCGAGAAATAGAGCAGCACATTGCGGCACAGCAGCAGGTCATAGGCGCCGGTCGGCACCCGCGCGGCGAACAGATTATCCTGCCGGAAATCGATCATCCGCCGCAGCTCCGGGTTCGCGCGCCAGTCATCGCCCGCGGGCTCGAACCATTTGATCAGGTCGCCGATCGGCAGGCCGCGCTGCACGTCCATCTGCGAGAAAATGCCGCTGCGCGCCTGGTCGATCGCTGCGCTCGAAATATCGGTCGCCAATATCTCGATCCGCCAGCCGGCCCAGCGCGCCGCCTCGTTACAGAAGCGGATCGCCAGCGAATAGGCTTCCTGCCCGGTCGAACAGCCCGCGCTCCAGATCCGCAGCACCCGGTCGCCCCGCGCCTCCTGGATGCGCGGCAATATCTGCCGGTGGATGAGGTCGAATATCTGCAGATCGCGGAAGAAGCTGCTTTCATTGTTCAGCAGTGCGTTCACCACATCCTCGTCCAGGCGCGGATTGCGGCTGCGCAGCAGCTTGCCGGCCAGTTCGTCGATATCCTGCAACCCATGGTCGCGCAGCACGGGCTTCAGCGCCGTCTCCATGCGCCAGGCCCGTCCCTCGGACAGAACCTGGCCGGTCCGCGCTTCCAGCAGACCCGTCAAAATCCGGGCAGCGCCCGATCCCATCCTGGAAGGGGGCAAGGCCATCAGTCGTTCATCTTTCCGCGTCGTGCGACAAAATCCATGATCGCATGGGGTTCCATCAGGGCACAGGTCAGCCCTGCCCCCGCGACCGATCCCGGCATCCCCCATACCACGCTGCTTGGCTCATCCTGGGCGACGATCCAGCCGCCCGCTGCCACGATATCCCGCGCCCCGGCCGTGCCGTCGCGGCCCATGCCGGTCAGCACGATCCCCGCCGCGCCCGCGCCATAGACATCGGCCATGGCGGCAAACATCGGGTCGACACCCGGCAGATTGCCCGACGGCGTCCGTTCCGGGTCCAGCACCACGCTCACCCGGCCATGCAGCCCGCGCCGCAGCAGCAGGTTGGCGTCGCCCGGCGCAACATAGACGGTGTCGGGCGCCAGCTGATCGCCGGCCTCCGCCACCTTGACCCGCAGGCTGGTCATGCGCGCCAGTTGCTGCGCGAAATAGACGGTGAAGCTGACCGGCAGATGCTGGGTCAGCAGGATCGGCACGCCCAGCGGCGCGGTCAGGCCGCTGAACAACTGGCTGAGCGCATGGATGCCCCCGGTCGACGCCCCGATGCCCAGGCAGGCCAGGGGTTCGACCGCAGCGCTGGTCGCATGAGCGGGCGCAACCATGGTCGATCGCTGCGCCGGTACCGTCGGCGCTTCGCCGCCGAACAGCCGGCCAAGCCGATCGATCAATGCCTGAGGGAATTGTTCGCCGAAGCTGCCGCTGCCCGGCTTGGAGAGAATATCGCTCGCACCCAGCGCCAGCGCCTCGATCGCCGCCGCACTGCCCTCCTCGCAGCGGCCCGACAGGATCGCCACCTTGCCCTGCGGGTTCGATCGCAGGATCGCGGGCAGCGCGGCCAGGCCGCTCTGGCCCGGCAGTTCGATGTCGAGCAGCACCAGGTCGACACTATGTTCGGCCAGATAGCGCAGCGCATTTTCCGCGCTGTTGGTCTTGTGGACGACGGTAAAGCCGGGATCGGCGTTCAGGATGCGCTCGATCACCGTGCGCACCACCACCGAATCGTCAACCACCAGCGTGCGCACCGCGGGAGCGGTGTGGCTGTCGAGGCTGACCATGGTCGGCACGAAGACGGTCATTGACGGGCTTTCAGAACGAAGAGGCTGGGAAAGACGGCGATATCCTCGAAGGGAGGGACCGGGCCTAGATGACCCCGACGATCGCCAGCTTGCTCTCCAGCGTCTCGCGGTCGAACGGCTTCATCACATATTCGTCGGCACCGGCCTCGACCGCCGCCTTGATATGGCTGATGCCGTTTTCCGTGGTGCAGAAGATGATCTTGGGCCGGGCCTCCATCTTGGTGGCCGACAGCGCCTGCAGGAATTCCATCCCGCTCATCACCGGCATGTTCCAGTCGAGCAGCACCACGTCGGGCAGGCTGGCCTCGCACTGGGTCAGGGCATCCTGCCCGTCCACCGCTTCGGTCACGGTCAGGTCCAGCGATTCCAATATGTGGCGTGCCACTTTGCGGATGACCTTGGAATCATCGACGACCAGGCAGTTCTTCATGAAGCGTCCCTTTGATTTTTACGTGCCGGGAGGAGAGGCGTAAACGCGAAAGGCGAGGAAATGGTAAACGACGCGGTCAAGCGATCAGGCCGCCTGTGCCTGGGCACCGGCCTCGATGAAGCCGGCCAGCGACACCAGCAGATGGGGCACGCCCTCATGCTCCACCACGCCCCGCGCAAAGGGCATCCAGGCCGAATCCAGTTGTCCGCGCAGCGGCAGTTCGCCCTCCGGCACGCGACAGATATCCGACACGCCATCGACCATCAGGCCATAGCTATGGCCGCTGATATTGGCGATGATCGCCAGGTCGCGCTGGTCCGCCGGGGTCGCGCGCCCATGAATCAGCGCGGCGACATCGATGATCGTCAGCACCCGGCTGCGCAGCGCGGAAAGACCCGCGACATGCACGCCCATGCCGGGCACGGGCGATATCTCGGTCAGCTTGACCACCGCCTCGACCTCACTGGCATCGACCGCGATGCGGGCGCCGGCCAGCGTCGCCAACAGATAGAGTTGCTCCATCGCTCTTCCCCTTATCCGCGCGTACCGGACAGCGCCGCCATCAGCGCGTCCTGGTCATAGCGGTAGATGCTGGCATCCATTGGCCCCGTGGCCCGCGGCGTGGCGCGCAGATGCACCACCCGGCATCCCATGATCTCGGCCACCTGGCCGACATCGCCGGCCGAATAGAGCACGATATCCTGCGCATCGACGGCGTCGCCCGGCAGGCCCAGCACCACTTCATGCCCGGCCTGGCGCAGCAGCGGCGCCAATATCTCGCGGGTCCAGCCATCCTCCGCATCCGCCAGCAGGCAACGGCCCCGGCTATGCGGCGCGATCGGTTCCTGCGGCAGCGCGGCGAACAGGGCGAAGGGATTGATGACCTCCAGATGCTCGCCATCGACCACCGCGACGCCGCTCAGCATGCCGTGCATCGCCACCATGTCCGGCACCAGCGGCATCTGGACGATGTCCAGCACCGCCGCGACCGGGTAGCAGGCTTCCAGGCTGCCATCGCGCAGGCGCAGCGCGCAGACCTTGTCCTCGGCAAAGGCATGGCGGCCGTTCACCACCGGCACCAGCCGCTCGTCCAGCCGGACGAAGGCCTGGCCACCGGACCGGCCGAACAGCCTGGCGTCGATATCCTCGACCCGCTCGATCAGCGACAAGCGCAGCAGGCGCCGTTCGCCCGACAATTCCTCGAAACGCAGTGCCGCCACCATTTCGACGCCAGCCTCCTGCGCGGCGGCATCCGCCACCGCGCCATGGGCGCGATCGTCGATCAGGTTCGGCAGGCGCGCCGCATTGGCCAGGCCCGCCGCATCCAGCAGCAGCATCGGCTTGCCATTGTCGGGCAGGGTCATGCCGGCATAGACGCCACTCGCCATCACCAGCGGCGATGCGGGACGGATCACCAGTTCCTCATGATTCTCGACCGCAGACACGCCCATGGCAAAGGGCACGCCGGTCGCCGATCGCACCACCATCACGGCGCGCGGTCCAATCTGCTGCGGCTTGTCCATGCCCAGCACATCTTCCAGATCGATCATCGAATGGCGGATCGACCGGATCGTCGCGATCTTGGCACCGCCGACATCGGCAATCTGCATCATCTCGTTATTGTCGTGCAGTATCTCGACCACCGCCGCGCGCGGGATCGCGAAATGCAGCCCCCCGGCGCGCACGATCAGGCCCGGAATAATGGTCAGCGTCAGCGGCACGCGCAGCGTGATGCGCAGCCCCTGCCCCGGATGATTGTCCAGCGCGATGACGCCGCCGATCCGTTCGATATTGGCGCGCACCACGTCCATGCCGACGCCCCGGCCCGACACCGCCGTCACCTTGGCGGCCGTCGTCAGCCCCGGCTGGAAGATCAGGTCCAGCTTGTCCTGCTCGGTCATCCGCGCCGCCGCGTCGGGCGTCAGCCGGCCGGCGGCGATCGCCTTTTCCACCAGCCGCGCGGTGTTGATGCCGGCGCCGTCATCGCTGATCTCGATCACGATCTGGTTGCCCGACTGGCGCGCCTCCAGCCGCAACCGGCCGGCGTCCGGCTTGCCCGCCGCGCGACGCCGCTCGGGCGTCTCGATGCCATGGTCGATGCTGTTCCGCACGATATGGGTGAGCGGGTCGACGACCATCTCCACCATCTCGCGGTCCATCTCGACATCGCCGCCTTCCAGGCTCAACTCGATCCGCTTGTCGAGATCGCGGCTCAGGTCGCGCACCATGCGCGGCATCGCCGCGAACAGGCGCTCGACCCGCTGCATGCGGGTCTTGGAAATCACGTCGCGCATGTCGGCGACACAGGTGGACAGCCGCTCGAACGCGCTGTCCAGTTCGGGGTCGGCCGACCGGTCGCGCAGCTTGCGCGACAATTCATTGCGCGCCAGCACCATATCCGACACGCCGTTCATCAGCTGATCGATCAGCGACAGCGGCAGGCGGATGGTCCGCAGCGCCTGGCCCTGGCGCACCGCCGCGACCGGGGCCGCCGGCTCTTCGGGCTCAGCTTCTGCGGCGGGCGCGGCCGGTGCCTCCACCTGCGTCAGCGCGCCGATCAGATATTCGTCATTCTCGTTGGGCAATGCCGCGCCGCGCGCCACCGCCTCGGCCAGTTCGCCGATCCGGTCCATGATCGCCAGCACCGCGCTGACGGTCGCGGGATCGGGCTTGCGATTGCCGGCGCGAATCTCCGACAACACGTCCTCGGCCGCATGGCTCAATTTCTCGAAACGCGGCAGATTGAGGAAGCCGCAGCTGCCCTTGACCGTATGGAAGAAGCGGAAAATGGCGTCCAGCCGCTGGCTATCGCCCGGATTGGCCTCCCAGGCGACGACCTCGCCCGCCAGAGCCTCCAGCGTTTCCTGCGTTTCGGATATGAATTCCTGAAGTAACTCGTCCATTCCCACGACCTTTGGATGCGCGCGAGGGCACCATGGCCGGCCGTGGTTAAGGGGCCGTTAAAGGCGAGAGCGGGCGAAGAAAAAGGGCGCCGCAAGCGCGACGCCCCTTTGGCCCGATGGTCGGTGCCGCAGCAGATCAGTGCTGCTTCTTCTCCACCGCGTCGGCGGCAGCCTCGCCCGCCTCGCGGGTGGCGTCGGCTTTGTTCTCCAGCGCGTCGGCCGCATTTTCGGCTGCGTTTTCGGCGTTGCCCGACAGGTTGTCGGCCATCGCTTCCATGTTCGCGGCCTGGTTGTCGAGAGCGTCCGCCTGATTCTCGTAGGCATTCTCGACCTTGTTTTCCTGCTTGGAATCGCACGCGGCGAGCGAGACCATGCTGGCAAGGCCAAGGATTGCGACGAAGCTTTTCACAGCGTTTTCTCCTGTTGCGCCCCCTCAGGGCTGACATATTCGACACGAGGTTCGGGACGGTCCTTGCCATCCCGAACCCTGACGCCGATCAACCGGCCGCGTCCCCAATGGTTCCCACCAGGGCCTCGGTTCGTCGCAATCGCTTATTTTTTCAGCGAGTCGCGAATCTCGCGCAGCAGCACGATATCCTCGGGGGTGACGGCCGGCGCCGGCGCTTCCTCGGGCTTGGCCAGAACCTTGTTCACCAGCTTCACCAGCAGGAAAATGATGAAGGCCAGGATGATGAAATTGACCAGCACGGTCAGGAACTGGCCCCAGCCGAACATGGCGACGCCGGCCGCCTTCAGGTCGGCATAGCTGTTGGGATTGCCCTTGAACCCCTCGGGCAGGTCGCCCAGGCGCAGGAAGTAGCCCGAAAAGTCAGCACCACCGAAAAGATAGCCGACCACCGGCATGATCAGGTCATCGGTCAGCGACTTGGTGATGGTGGCGAACGCGCCACCGATGATGACACCAACCGCCAGGTCCATGACATTGCCGCGATTGATGAACGTCTTGAATTCCGAAATCAGCCCCATGATGAACCTCTTGTCTCGCCTTCGATAAACTCTGCATGGCCCGTTGCACGCCATCCGACAACGCCCTATTTCCGTCAGCGAAACAGAGCCGAGGATGTTCCATGCTTTTCCCGCGTCGCCTCTCCCGCCTTTTGCTGCCGGTCATGGGCGCGCTTGCGCTGTCCGCCTGCGGCATCAACAGCGTCCCCACTGCCGAGGAAAATGCCAAGGCCAAATGGGCTGACGTCCAGGCGCAATATCAGCGCCGCGCCAACCTCACCGGCAACCTCGTCGCCACGGTCAAGGCCGCCGGCAAGCAGGAACAGGCGACGCTGACCGCCGTTACCGAGGCCCGCGCCAAGGCGACGTCGATCCAGATCAACGCCGCCGACCTGTCCGATCCGGCCAAGGTCGCGCAATATCAGGCCGCCCAGGCACAACTGAGCCAGGGCCTTGGCCGCCTGCTCGCCTCGGTCGAGGCCTATCCCGATCTCAAGACCAACGAGAATTTCCTGCAGCTCCAGTCGCAGCTGGAAGGCACGGAAAACCGCATCGCCGTCTCGATCCGCGACTATAATGAAGCGGTCCAGGCCTATAATACCCGCATCCGCACCTTCCCCGACGCGATCGGCGCCAAGCTGATCCATGGCGCGAAGCCCATGGCCCCGTTCCAGGCGGTCACGCCCGGCGCGGAAGAAGCGCCCAAGGTCGACTTCGGCAACTGAGCCGATAACGATGATGCGGCGCCTGCTGCTGGTCCTTGCGCTGCTGGTCTTCATACCGGCGGCGCAGGCACAGACCTTTCCCAAGCTGACCGGCCAGGTGGTCGATGCCGCAAATCTGCTCTCGCCGCAGCAGGAGCAGGCGCTGACCGCCAAGCTGGCCGCGCTCGACAAGCAGAGTGGGCGACAGGTGGTGGTCGCCACCGTGCCCGACCTCCAGGGCTATGAGATTGGCGACTATGCCTATCAGCTCGGCCGCAGCTGGGGCATCGGCAGCAAGGAAAAGGACGACGGCACGATCCTGCTGGTCGCCCCGAACGAGCGCAAGGTGTGGATCGCCACCGGCTATGGTGTCGAGGGTATCGTCACCGACGCGCTCGCCTCGCGCATCTATCGCACCGCCATCATCCCGCGCTTCAAGGCGGGCGACTTTCCCGGCGGCATCGACGCTGGCGTCAACGAACTCGCCACCCTGCTGACCCTGCCGCCCGAGGAGGCGAAGGCGCGCGCCGCCGCAGCCGAGGCGGAGCAGCGCAAGGGTGACAGCGGCGGCGGCGCCGTGATGCTGGTCTTCTGGGTCATCGTGATCGTCATCGTCGGCATATCGATGTTCGCCAGCCGCGGCGGTCGCGGTCGCCGCTATCGCGGCGGTGCCGGCCCTGTCATCATCTGGGGCCCGTCCGACAGCGGATGGGGCAGCGGCGGTGGTTCCGGCTGGGGCAGTGGCGGCGGTGGCTGGGGCGGCGGCGATGGCGGCGGCTTTTCCGGCGGTGGCGGCAGCTTCGGCGGCGGCGGTGCGGGAGGCAGCTGGTGAAGCCGGTACAGTTCAGCGAAGGTGATCATGACATTGTCTCGGCCGCCGTCAGGGAGGCGGAGAAACTGACATCGGGCGAGATCGTGCCGATCGTCGCGCGTCGATCCGACGCCTATCATGATGCCGGCCTGCACTGGGCGATCGGCACCGTGTTCGTCGCCCTCGCCTTCTTCGCCTTCTTCCCGGACTATCTGCGCGACCTGGCCGGCCGGCTGCTGGGCGACTGGGACCATCAGGTCGCCGACTGGAAGATGTTGACCATCCTGCTGGGCGACCTGATCCTCGACTTCCTAGTGGTGCGCTACCTGCTCGCGATCATGCCGCTGCGCATGGCGCTCACCCCGCGCGCGACCAAGGCGCGCCGGGTCCGACGCCGCGCCATATTGCTGTTCCGCGCCGCTGCCGAGGCCCGCACCGCCCGCCGCACCGGCGTCCTCATCTATCTCTCGCTCGACGAGCATCGCGCCGAAATCGTCGCCGACAAGGCGATCAACGACCGCGTCACGCCCGAAGCCTGGGGCGAGGCGATGGCGCTGCTGATCGATGCGGTGCGCGACGACCGGCCGGGCGAAGGCCTTGCCCTCGCCATCGGCCGGGTCGGCGCGATTCTGGCGCCGCACTTCCCCCGCGCCGCCGACGACATCAACGAACTGCCGGACAGACTGATCGAATTATGAGCGATAATGACTGGAATGCGCCCGAGGAAGTCATGTGGACCGGGCGCTTCATTACCGCGAAGAAGCGCGGCAAATGGGAATATGTCGGCCGCGCCCGCGGCATCCGCGCCGCCGTCATCCTGGCGATCGACGAGGACGCCGACGGCCGCCATGTCCTGCTGGTCGACCAGTATCGCGTGCCGCTTGGCAAGCGCTGCATCGAACTGCCCGCGGGCCTCGTCGGCGATCATGACGCTGGCGAGGACGCCAGCCTCGCCGCCAGCCGCGAACTGGAGGAAGAGACCGGCTATCTCCCCGGTCGCCTCGAATCGCTCGGCGAATTTTTCAGCTCGCCCGGCATGGTCTCGGAAAGCTTCACCCTGTTCCGCGCCCATGATCTGGTGAAGACCGGCGATGGCGGCGGCGTCGACAGCGAGGATATCCGCGTCCACCGCGTCCCCCTCGCCACCCTGCCGGACCAGATCACCGCCTGGCGCGACCAGGGCTTTGCCATGGACGTGAAGCTGCTCCTGCTGCTCGGCGCAGGATTCTTGGCCTGAATGCAAACATACCGCGCCCCTCCCTTCCAGGGAGGGGTTGGGGTGGGTAGCGAGCGCAGCGGGGTCCATGGCCTAGGCGCTACGGGCCGCTGCATATTTATTCCGTTCGCCCTGAGCGAAGTCGAAGGGCATGACTGAGCGAAGGCGAAGTCATCGCCTCGCGCCGCTCGGCCGAAGGCTTCGACTTCGCTCAGCCCGAACGGTTCATTTAGCCCGCCTCACCCAACCCGATACCAGTCCGCCACCCGGTCGAGCGCCAGCCCCAGCACCAGCTTGCCCGCGCGACTGGGCCAGCCCAGCGCCCGCTCCGCCGGCCCCAGCCCCTCACCCGCGCACACCACGCGCCACAATATATCGGCCAGCCCCGGCCCCGCCGCCCGCACCGCGCCGTCGAACCGCTCGCGGGCCGAGAGTTGCGCAGCGCTCGGATCAGGTATCGCCGCTGCTCCGCCCCGTCGCCGCTCCGCCGGCGCCCCGTCCCAGCGCATCGTCACCCGCGCGCCCAGCCCCGCCTGCTCCCAGTCGCGGCGCAGCCTCTCGCCTGCCGCCAGTTGCCGATCGCTCACATGACCCCGCGCATGCAGCCAGCCGATCGGCGATTCCCCCAGATGCAGCTTCACTGCCTGCATCTTGCCGGCAGGGTCTTCGATCATCTGGTCGACAAACTGGGCGGCCATGGCGGCATCTCCTGACAGGATGGGGAAGAGCAGGGGCTTGCCACGGCGGATAATCTGTAGGAAAGAGAAAACCAAATAGGTTATCAATCCGAGGACAGCCATGATCACCCGCATCCGCGAGGTCCGCAAGGCCAAGGGCCTGACGCTGGAACAGGTGGGCCTGCTCTGCCTGCCGCCCACCACCGCCCAGACGATCGGCCGGCTCGAAACCGGCACCCGCACCGTCTCGGTCAAATGGCTGAACCGCATCGCCGACGCGCTCGGCGTCACCAGCGCCGAACTGGTCGCCCTGCCCGGCCAGAGCGAAGTGCCCGTCGCTGCCCTGCTCGGGCCGGAGGGCGCGCGCGCGCCCGTCCGCGCCCTGTCCTTCCCGCCGCCGGTACCCGCCGACGGGATGATCGGCATCCAGGTCAATGCCAGCATCGGCGACTATCGCAGCGGCGACGCCATCTGGTGCCGCCGCATCGCCCCGGCCGATTTCGCCAGCGCCTTGAACCGCGACGTCCTCTTCCCCCGCCCCGCCGGCCGCTTCCTGTTCGGCCGCCTCATCGGCCGCGAGGGCGACCGGCTCCAGATATTGCCGCTCGGCCATGGCGCCCGGCAACAGGTGCTGACCGACCCACCCTGGGGCGCGGTGGCGGTGCAACTCGTCCGACGGCTATAGCCAAGCGCCCCCGCCACGCCTAAGCCTCGCTTAACCGACACGCAGTAGGGAGGGCCCATGACACTCAACGTCCTCACGCTTTCCACGCTCTTCCCGGACATGAGCCGGCCCAATTTCGGCGTTTTCGTGGAGCGACAGGCGCGCGAACTGGCGAGCCGCCCCGACGTCAGCGTCACCGTCGTCGCCCCGATCGGCATGCCACCCTGGCCGCTGTCGCGCGCCGGCCGCTATGCCCCGCTGCGCGCCCTGCCACCCAAGGAAAGGTGGAAGGATCTGACCGTCTATCGGCCGACCTTCCCGATCATCCCGAAATTCGGCGGCCGCACCAATGTCCTCACCATGACCCGCGCCATCCTGCCGCTGGTCAAGCGGCTGCACGCCCAGACCCCGTTCGACGTGATCGACGCCAGTTTCTTCTTCCCCGACGGTCCGGTGGCCCAGCGCCTGTCGAAGGCGCTCGGCATCCCCTATTCGGTCAAGGCGCGTGGCGCCGACATTCATCATTGGGGCACGCAGCGCGGCACGAAGAAGATGGTGAAGCGCGCTGCCGACGGCGCCGCCGGCCTGCTCGCCGTCTCGGCCGCGATGCGTCGTTCCATGGGCCGGATGGGCATCGATGCCGACAAGATCCGGGTCCATTATACCGGCGTCGACCTTGACCGCTTCGAAATCGCCGACCGCGATCAGGCCAAGGCCGCGCTCGGCTTCGAAGGGCCGCTGATCCTCTGCGTCGGCGCGCTCATCCCCCGCAAGGGCCAGGATATTCTGGTCCGCGCCCTGCCCCAGCTGCCCGGCACCACCCTGCTGCTCGCCGGCCAGGGCCAATATCGCCGGATGCTCGAAAATCTCGCGCAGGAACTCGGCGTCGAACGGCGCATCGGCTTCCTCGGCTCGGTGCCGCACGACCGCTTGCCGCGCCTCTATGCCGCCGCCGACGTGATGGCGCTGCCGTCGGAATCCGAAGGGCTCGCCAATGCCTGGGTGGAATCGCTCGCCTGCGGCACGCCGATCGTCATCACCGACGTCGGCGGCGCCCGCGAGCTGCTCGACCGCCCCGAAGCCGGCAAGATCGTCGATCGCGAACCCGAAGCCCTGGCCGAAGCGATCGCCGACATATTGGCCGACCCGCCCGAACGCGACGCCGTCCGCGCCGCCGCCCTGCGCTTCACCTGGACCGCCAATGGCGACGCCCTGCTCGATCATCTCACGGGCATAACGCGAGGCTGAAGCTATCCAGAATATGGCCCTAGCCCTCCGCGGGGATGGCAATGTTGGGTGGAAAGCGGAATGGCGGCTTATGGGCGCGATCTGTGAAAAGCTGCCCGCTTTGATCTACGTATCAAGCGCATAAGAAATATGGGCCAAGTGAGCGCACTCACGCCCCAGACGGCCATGAATGGATACACCAATATGGGCGCATTCATGGAATGACCGAATTGAAGCATCGCAAAAGAGCACGCGGCAAACGTCGTAGCTGAAACAGCGAGCCACATCGCGAGTGCTTTGATCCCCATGGGGACCGCTTGTGGGTGACAGACCATATCCAGTCAACTTCCGCCTTTGGTCGCTTCCCGACCATCCTCCCCTGCAAGGGGAGGTGGCTGGCCGAAGGCCAGACGGAGGGGTATCTCCCTCTCGATAGGGCGGCACCCCTCCACCACTTCGTGGTCCCCCTCCCCTTGCAGGGGAGGATTTTACAGCCGCATTTGGTCGGTAGCAGCCCCATCGCTTTCCTACTCTCGTCCTTTCTGTTCCACATGCGTCGATGGAACGCCGCGCCCTTTCCCGCCTCCACTGCCGCCGCCCACGCGACACTGTCGCGTCGCTGTCCTTTCCCTGTCGCCTCGCTGTCGCGTCGCAGGCGCGGCACCGGCGCCTGATCGTCGCGCGGCTATCCCCCCGCACCGACCGACCTGGCGCAAATCCGCCAAAAGACGCGCCACCATATGCCGCATAACGGTGTGAACTTTCTACTGTCGCGTCGGCGCCCCGTTGCCCGACGATCCCGTCGCTCTACAGCCAAGGGGCGATCGACATTCAGATGATGACGTGACGAAAATGGTGGTTTTCCGTGACCCGGAGCGCAGCGTACTCAAAGTACGTGAGCACCGGAAGCGCGGAGAACCGCCATTTGCAGGCCGTCAGGGCTGAATGTCGATTGTCCCTAGGACAGGGGCAGCAGGCGGGCCTTACCGTCCGGCGTCGGGAAGCGCCCCTCGTCGAACGGCAGCTCGCCCCAGCGCCAGGGGGTCAGTTCCTCATAGGCGGGGTTGGAAATCGGGGCATGGCGGCGCAGGTTGAGCAGCCGCGCGCCGTCATTGCCATAGGCGGTCAGGCGCACATGCTCGCGATAGATTTCCGCCGCCCATTCATAATGGAAGGCCGCCTGCCAGCCCATCGCGCGCGCGACCTGGGTGACGATCCACCAGTCGGGCTTGGCTTCGCCGGGCAGCGGGAACAGCCGGCGCTGGCGGCTGATCAGCCGGTCCGCGCCGGTCAGCGTGCCGTCCTTCTCGACCCAGCTGGCCGATGGCAGCGCGATGCCGCGCCCGTCCCGCTCGGGATCGGCCCAGGGGGTGGAGCGGATCGCCAGCGGCACCGCGTCCAGCGCCGCGCGCAGCCAGGCCGGATCGATGCCGTCGCCGCTTATGCTCCACAGCGCCCGGACGCGCCCGTCCCGCACCGCTTCGGCCAGTTCCGCGCCATCCAGCCCCGGCCCGGTCGCCATCGCCTCGGCCGACCAGAAGCGATCTATTTCGGCCATCGCCTCTGCCGTGAAGCCGCGATGCGCCGCAAGCCCCGCTGCATGGCAGCCGACCTCGCGCCCGCCCATGCCATTGGCCGCGGCCGTCATGGCAAAGGGCGTCGCCCCCGGCCTGCCAATCCGTCCGGTTGCCAGATGGAAATCGATCACCGCCCGCGCCAGCCCCTCGTCCGCGCCGCCAAACAGCGTCACGATCCGTGGCACGACGGCGATCCGGTCATAGAGCGCACGCAGCTCCACCGGCGACAGACCGCAACTTCGCGCCACCGACCACAAATCATGACGGGTCCGCAGTTGCGCCCAGAAATCGTCGGGCACGCTGACACTGCGCGCCAGATAGTCGCCATCGGTCGCGCCTGTGTCATGGCAATGGCGCAGCAGCCCGGCGATCCACGCCGCCATGCCCTCGCGCGGCACGTCGATGCGCAGGTCGGCCTCGATGCTCGTCCCCTCGCCCGGCGGCGCCAGCAACAGCAGTTCGACGCCCTGATCGGCCCGCGCCGCCGCGATCCGCGCATTCAGCACCGGATGGTCCTGCGCCAGATCGGCGCCGATCATCAGGATCAGTTCGGCCCGCTCGATATCCTCATAGGCGGCAGGCATCACATCCTCGCCATAGGCCACGCGCTGCGCCAGCGCCGCGCCGTCATTCGCCGCCCAGCCCGCATCGACATGGGCCGAACCGATGAAGCCCTTCATCAGCTTGTTGGCGACATAATAATCCTCGGTCAGCAGGCCCCCGCCGACATGCAGCGCCACGCTATCCGGGCCATGCTGGGCGATCACCGCCGACAGCCGCCGCGCAACCTGTGCGACCGCCTTCTCCCAGCGTTGCGGCCGACCGTCGATCATCGGCTGGAGCAATCGCCCTTCCAGCCCAACCTCTTCCGCGATCTCCAGCCCGCGCCCGCACAGCCGCCCGGCATTGGCCGGATGCATCCGGTCGCCCTCGACCATCAGGTCGCGATCCTCGCCGGTGATGGCGCGCAGGCCACAGCCGACGCCGCACCGGCCGCAAAGCGTGCGTATCACTGCCATGTCAAAGGGCTGCGCGGGTCCGGCCGGAATGGACGAAGGAGGGAAGGATCGGCGTCACCGGCGTCTGCTTAGCGGATCGGACGCGGCGACAAAAGCATGTGCCGACAATTGCATGGCCGCTGCGCCGGGCGCACAAAGCGGTCATGCGCTTCTTCTCTCCGATTCCGCTCCTGCTGCGCGCGCTCGCGCTGCTGTCGCTTTTGCTGTCGCCATCCTGGGCCGCCGCGCAGGACAGGCGCGGGCCACTGGTGCTTGCCGCCGCCAGCCTGCAGGAATCGATGAATGCCGCCGCCGACGCCTGGGCGCGGCAGGGCCATGCCCGCCCGGTCCTGTCCTTCGCCGCCTCCTCGGCGCTGGCCCGGCAGATCAAGGCCGGCGCCCCTGCCGACCTGTTCGCCTCCGCCGACGAAGATTGGATGGACGATATCCAGAAGGCCGGCTTCGTCGCGCGCGGCAGCCGCGCTGACATGGCCGGCAACCGGCTGGTGCTGGTCGCCCCGGCCGGCAAGCCGGTGCGGCTGCGCATTGGCCACAACATGCCGCTCGCCGCAGCGCTGAACGGCGGCCGGCTCGCCATGGCCGATCCCGACGCCGTGCCGGCGGGCAAATATGGCAAGGCGGCGCTCACCGCGCTCAATGTCTGGCCCTCGGTCGCGGACAAGATCGCGCGCGGCGACAGCGTGCGCGCCGCCCTCGCCCTGGTCGAGCGCGGCGCCACCCCGTTCGGCATCGTCTATGCGACCGACGCCCGCGCCTCGAAATCGGTGCAGACGGTCGGAACTTTCCCGACCGGCAGCCATCCGCCGATCCGCTATCCGGTGGCGCGGCTGACCGCCAGTCGCCACCGCGATGCGGAAGGCTTCCGCCGCTTCCTGCTGTCGGCGCAGGGCCGGGCGATCCTTGGCCGTTACGGCTTCAGCGCGCCCTGATCGCCGATTGTTTTCCTACGAATCGCGCACGCCATCATCTCAAAGCCCCGCACCATCTCCGGTTTTCGACGGACGGATCGAGACAAGGTCGGCTCCCAGCGCCTCCAATTCTGCACGATCGTGACTGACATAAAGAATCGGGATCGATGTGGCCGCGTGCAACTTGCGTATAAGCTCCAGTATCTGGTCCTTCAGGCCCTGGTCCAGGCCCGTCAATGGCTCATCCATCAACAAAAAATGAGGATTGGCTAGCAAGGCACGCCCAATCGCCACGCGCTGCGCCTCCCCCCCGGATAGAGAATATGGCCGGCGCTCAAGCAGATCGCCGATGCCTAACATGTCGACGATAGCTGGCATATCAAGCGCGCTGCCCCCACTATGCCTTCGGCCATAAATAAGGTTCCGGCGCACGCTCATGTGCGGAAAGAGGCGCAGATCCTGAAAAATATAGCCGCAATGCCTCTGCGCGATGGGCAGGTCTACGCCGACGGCGCTGTCAAACAACGTGCCCCCGGCAATCGCGACACGACCTTCATCGGGACGTAATAGACCGGCCACCATGTTGAGCAGGCTGCTCTTGCCTGCCCCAGATGGACCAAATAGGCCGACGATCGCACTGGAACTGGCAATGTCTATGGCCAGATGATTGGCCCCCAGTCGGCGACGGACATGAATGTCAAAGGACATGGTCGCCCCTGCCCATGCGTCTCGCGAGCCATTCGGATGCCATCAGCGCGCCGAGCGACAGCGCAATCGAAATCAGTGCCAGCCGCAATACCGCATTTTCGCTGTCCGGCAGTTGCAGCGCGGAATAGATGGCGATCGGCAGTGTTCGGGTCTCCCCTGGTATATCGGACACAAAGGTAATGGTGGCGCCAAATTCCCCGATCGATCGAGCAAAACCCAGGATCATGCCAGCCAATATGCCCGGAACCGCGAGTGGCAACGAGATGGTGCAGAAGACCCGGATACGGCCGGCTCCGAGCGTCTGGGCGACAGCCTCCAATCGTCGATCGATTGTCTCAATCGACAGCCGAATAGCGCGCACCATCAGCGGCATCGCCATGATTGCTGCCGCGAGCGTTGCGCCCGTCCAGCGAAACAACAGACTGATGCCAAACCAGCTTTCCAGCCAATAACCAAAAACACCCTGCCGACCAAACAGAAGCAGCAGTAGCCAGCCGGTGACCACCGGTGGCACCACCAACGGCAAATGCACCAGTGCATCAAGCATCAATTTGCCAGGAAAACGATAGCGCGCGAGCAACCATGCCAGGGCAAAAGCTATCGGCAGCATCGCGAAGACCGCTGTCAGACTGACCCGGAGCGAAAGCCCGATGATCGCCCATTCTTCAGCACTGATCGATGACAATAGCATGTAGTCACCGATTCACTTCGGCAAGATTACGCATTCGCCGATCAATGGCGATGGTCACCAAAATTGTCCTTTAGCGTATTCCACGTAACACCGGGCCCTTTTGCATTGTCCATCGTGGTGCCCGACCTCGGTCTGGCCGGATAATCTGCGCAGGCGCCCGCAACAGCCGATCAACCGCGTTGCTGACGAGCATCTGCAGCCCTTCCTCGCTCAGAAGCCCTCCGCGAATGAGGCAGCGATCGACCAGAACTCGCCGAAACGCTGAATAGAGCGTCATGTCCGGCTGGCGCGGCGCCGACCAGAAATCATCAAGGCTCGACTGATGCACCACTCCTGGCACCTTGTAGACTGCGTGCCCCAGAACCACGACAGGCTTGCCGGCATTGAGCGCCAGCGTGCCTACAGTGCTGTTCACCGTCACCACGCCCAACGACTTGCCCACCACTTCGGCAATGTCCCAATCGGCCAGATAGACGACACGGTCCTTTACGCCATAATACGCGGCCAGCCGGCGAGTCAGTCGGTCCCAGGCGACAAGACCGGGGTCCAGCGGATGGCGTTTCACCACAAGAGAGACATGATCAGGCGCATGCTGAGCAAAGCTCTTGATAGCGAAACGCAGCGCAGCGCGCATGTTGCCGAAGGGCGAATGAACGCGAATCTGATAATCGGAGTTGAGTTGCAACGGGAGCGCGAAATAGGGTTTATCCTTGACCGTATCCCACGCCTTGAAAGACCGGCGCCCGTCACCGCGACGCATGACCAGCTTGCGACACCAGGCGACCGATTCCATCAGGAAACTATGCGGCCGGTGGGTTCGGTAGAATGGGAAATAGGGCCGCATGAATGCAGCGGCCAGACCATTGCGCATCGTGTTGCGCGCACGGGCATCGAAGGTCGAGGGCACGGGCGGCAGATTATCGATATAGTCCGGCAAGCCCCGGACCTGGTCTAGATACCATTGCGGGTCCAGCGGCAGAGTCGAATTGCCGTTCACGCCATCGTCCTGCAAGGTCAGGAAATCGGGGCGAATATACCCTTCCTCCACGACATGAACATGCAAGTTGCGCAGCCGTGCCATGCCATGTGCCGAGGTATGGTAGGGACGGCAATCACCATAGAGAATCAGGTCCGTAACGCCATGATTGACGATAAAATCGTCAAAGAAGAGTGGCCAGTTACGAAATGTTCCACGATAATCGGTGGCATCTCCTGGCCAATCGACCTTGTCGCCACCATTGATGTTGATCCGCAGAGCGGAATGCCCGCGCTTGCGCAACGCATCCGCAAGCATCGAGAAATAGGGACCATGCGGCCCCTGCAGGAACAAGAATATTTTCGACGTTGGTTCAGCCATGAAGGAACTCAGCGGACAATGTCATAAATCTTCGTAGCTTCCCCTGTAGCGCGCGCAGCCGAATGAGCCATGTCATCGGCGGCGTCGATCCACTGGCCATGCGGTCCACCATCAGTTCGGGGCCACAGGGCAAGCGCGTCACCGGATCGAGATAGCGAGGATAGAGAATGAGTGCGCCCGCGACAAGCTGATCCACATCCAGCAAACGCCCTCTTCGGGATGACGGCTTGGCCAGGTCGCGGGTCAGCCCCCAGCCGGCATAGAAGGGCATGCCATGCACCGTGACAGAGCGACCGCGCATCAGCGCCTCGAAGCCTGTCAGCGAGGAAAGCACATGGACTTCGTCTACCCGCTGCACCAGTTCCATCAATGGTGCCCCGCTGTCGATCGCGTCGGCATGTTCCAGCACGACCGCATCGCTCAGATGGCCCTTGCGATGTCCGGCCTGGACGTCGGGATGGGGGCGGTAAACGATCCAGGCGTCCGGCTCCGCCTTGCGCACGCGGGCCAGGAAATCCAGATTGCCGCCAACGCCCGCGCCGCCCAGCTGGACGGACATGTCGTCATCGACCTGTCCCACGGCCAGGACGGTCCGCCGGTCGGCCGGCAGATCGATCATCTGCCCAGCCTCCGGTCCATATTTGGTAACGCCCGCCGCGCAGACCCGATTGCGCAAGCGGCGCGCTCGGTCGACCAGGGCAGGCGTAAATATCTGGGTTGCGAGCAATGTCTCCAGATCGCTGGGCCTTCGGGCATTATAATAGATGCCGCTGCGATCAATCACCACGGACCCGGGCGGATGCAAGCCTGCCCCCAATCCGCGCGATCGCAGGAAACCATCTTCCACTCGCGCGATCGAAACGCCCTTGGCCGCTGCCTCGCTAACCGTATCGGACGGCACACGGGACGGCCAGATCGCCAGCGCCGCGCCACGCTGACGCGCCCGAGCCAAGCCTCGGGCAGCTGACAGGAAGGGCGGGCTATCAAGCCCATCCCAGAGAAAATGCCGGATCGCCTCCCGTTTCCAGAAGGCCATGCCGCTGGCAGCGGCGATACCACGATTGCCGTCGATATGGCGGCGCCAGTCGGCCAGTTGCGCAACGACATGCGCGGCATCGACCGGCGCACCGGTAAAACAATCCCGATAGATCGCCGCCGCCAGCCTGTCCCGTGCTGCCGCGCGCAATCGCTCCGGCGCAAACCGATCACCATTCGCGCCAAAGACCGCCACGCCGAGCAGGCCCCCGATGATCGCCAGATCATCGTCCGGCTGGGCATAGATGGCACGCGCCTGCGCCACCAATGTCCATGGGTCGCAACCGACCGGCAGAAAATGACCGATCTTTGCGCTGACGGCCGCACCACCCCGTCGCGCCAGCGGCAGGATGCCAATCTGTCCAGCGACCAGACCGACACAGGCCTCTGCGGGAATCGCGATCCCGGCCCGCGCCACGACCTGCACACCCCGTGGCCGATGCCCCCAGAAATCGCCCCCGACACGCGCAGCCACAATCATGTCGAACAATGTGTCGGGAATAGCCGCGACCGACGCGCCGGCTACCGGATGGCTGATCGCCGCCACATCCGGATCAATGCCCGGAAAGGGGGGAGAACGCAGGAATGGCATCATGGTCACGGAGCGTCGCGCTCCACCTGAGACATAGGTCCCATTCGCCTTTTCCACCAACCCCCGGTCACATATCCCCCTGATCCGGCACGCGGTCATCTTCTCGACCGGATCAGTCATGATCGCCGGGCGATGACAGGTCAAGGAACAGTCGCTGTCACATCTTCCAATAGCTGCGCCACTATGTCGAAATAGTCACGCCAGGTCGGCGCATGCCATCCGCCGATCCGCGCAAGCTGCGCCGCCCGCTGCGGCGAATCCGCTGCGGCATAGGCGTGGATCATCCGCATCCAGCCCATGCCATCGAGCGGATCGATATAATCGGGCGCATCCCCGCCCACCTCGCGATGGGCTGAAATGTCACTGCAGATCACCGGGACGCCGGCACATAGCGCCTCGACCACCGGCATGCCGAACCCTTCGGCAAAGGACGGCATCAGCATCGCCCGCGCGCCCGCGACCAGATCCTGCATCTGGTTGTCGGGCAGCTCGCCCGCCTCGACCACATGGCCGCGCAGCGCCTCGCCCCGCTCCAGCATGTCGATGACATTCTCATTTTCCCAGCCGCGCCGACCGATCAGCACCAGCATCGGCGCCGCATCGCCCAGTTCGTCCACCATTCGCCGCCAGATATTGAGCAGCAGCAGATGATTCTTCCGCGGCTCGATGGTCGACAGATAGACGAAATAGGGCCGCTGCGGGATCGCCGTGCCCGACCCGCCAAACACATCGGGCGGATCGGCGCCGAAATGGGCGACGCATGTCTGGCGATCGGCCAGGCCGTTCGACAGATGCGGTTCCAGCGCGTCCAGCGTCGCCTGGCTGTTGCCGATGATGCCGGTTGCATAAAGGTCGATGCTGCGCAGCCGGCGACGATGCTCGTCCGCGCCCTGCGGCCGGGCGAATTCGGGATGGCTCAGCGGAATGACGTCATGCACCAGCGTGACGAACTTTGCGCCCTCCGCGCGCAAAATCGCCCCGACCTGCGCCGCATCGTCCAGATGATGGGGCGATGCCTGCAGATAGATGCGCGGCCCCTTGGCCTTGGGCACCGGGCGCGGGCGCGTGGCGAACATGTGGCGGATCACTGCCGCCCGCTCCTTGCGCTCGTCGGGCGAATCCACATTGCGCCATTTCGCCGCGGTGAAGGCCAGGAACTGGCGCACCGCGGCATGGTTCAGGCGGCCATAATAGCCGCCAGCGGGGTGAACGGCGGCGAAGGCCAGCCGGTCGGGCATCCGCTCCAGCAATTCGCGGGCATAGACATATTCGACCCGGTCGATGCCGGTCGGCGTCGGGTGAAAGGCACGCGAGAGCAGCCGCGAGATGTCGAGGATCACCTCGGCCCCGCCCCGGTCCCCGGTCAGATAGCTGTTGGCCGGCTTGGACCGCAGCGCCAGCCGCGCGCCCGGCGCCTTGAAGGGTTTGAGTGCCACGTCAGAACTGCGCGCGAATCTCTTCGGCCAGCGCCGCCAGCGCATCCTTGTCCGCCTGCGCGCCGGCGCCATGGGCGGCGAAGCCCTTGGGGTCGCCTTCCCAGCGCGGCAGGATATGGACGTGCAGGTGGAAGATCGTCTGGCCCGCCGGCGCGCCGTTATACTGGGCAATCTGGATACCGTCGGGGTCCAGCGCCTTGCGGATGGCGGTGGCGACCTTCTTGGTGGTCGCCATCACCTCACCCAGCGCCTCATCCTCCATCTCCAGCAGGTTGCGCGCCTTGGACCATTTGGAAATGACCAGCGCATGGCCCCGCGTCTGCGGCATGATGTCGAGGAAGGCGAAGGTGTTCTCGTCCTCGTACAGCTTGGTCGACGGGATCTTGCCCTGCAGGATCAGGGCAAAGATATTAGCTTCGTCATAGGTGCCGTCGAGGCTCATGAAACGCCCTTAGCTGAGATAATGGGCGGTCGTCTTAGCAGCGACTTCCTCGGCGGTCACGCCCGGTGCCAGCTCAATGAGCTTGAACGGGCTGTCATGGTCGGGACGCTGGAACACGCACAGGTCCGTGACGATCATGTCGACCACATTCTTGCCGGTCAGCGGCAGGGTGCAGGCGGGGATGAACTTGGGATCGCCATTCTTGGACGTATGCTCCATCACCACGATGATCTTCTTGACGCCGGCGACCAGGTCCATCGCGCCGCCCATGCCCTTGATCATCTTGCCGGGGATCATCCAGTTGGCGATGTCGCCATTCTCGGCCACTTCCATCGCGCCAAGGACGGTCAGGTCGATATGCCCGCCGCGGATCATCGCGAAACTGTCGGACGAGCTGAAATAGGCCGATTGCGGCAACTCGCTGATCGTCTGCTTGCCGGCGTTGATCAGGTCCGCATCCTCATCCCCCTCATAGGGGAAGGGACCGATGCCCAGCATGCCATTTTCCGACTGCAGCGTCACTTCCACGCCATCAGGAATATGGTTCGCCACCAGCGTCGGGATGCCGATGCCCAGATTCACATAGAAGCCGTCCTCCAGCTCCTTCGCCGCACGCGCGGCCATCTCGTCACGGGTCCAAGCCATTATCACTTCTCCCCTTGGGCGGGCGGCGCCCACCTCTTGTCGGCAGGAAAAACATCGTCGAAGCCGCCCTTGAGGCCGCTGCCATAAACGGGGTTTGGCAGGACGAACCAGCCCGCGCCCCAGAGTTTCGCGATCGCCGGGCCTTGCGTCGCGTCGCGGCGCGCCGGCACGCTCTGCCCCGCATTGAACAGGTCGGTGAAATCACCCAGCTGGTCGCCGCCCAGCGCGATCACGCAATAGCTGCGCGAAATCGTCCAGCGCCGGCCATCCTTGCGCGATCCCATGGCATCGTCGCCGGCCAGATACAGCGTCTGGCCATGCACCGCCTCGCCCAGCCCCGCCGCCTTGATCGCGCGTGCGGTCGCGTCGGCATTGGCGGCCGAGCGGTTGGTGTTGAAGATCACGGTGACACCCATCGCCCGCAGCGCGTCGAGGCCGCTGTCAGCGCCCGGCACCGGGCCGACCGCGCCTTCGCCGGTCTTTTCCCACGCGTCCCAGTCGGCGGCATCATAGCCCTTGCCGGTCTTCGCATCATGATATTCGAAGCCGGTGTTCAGCATCACCGTCTCGTCGACGTCGAACACGGCGGCGAACGGCCGGTTGCCGCACGGCACATATTTGGGCGCATCCAGGCTCGCGCCTTCGGCCAGCACGACAGAATCGGCCGGCCGCGCCTTCACGACTGCTGCGGCATGGGCGACCAAAGCGGTCCAGGCCTGGCGCGACAAGGCTGCCGCCTCACCCGAACCATAAAGATATTGCATGCCGGCCGGCGGCACGGCCGGTCCGGTCGGCGTCACCGGCGCCGGTCCACTTGCCGTGGTCGTCGCACAGGCCGCCAGCGGCGCCAGCAACAGTGCCGGCGCAAGCCGCATCATCGTCGCCATCAGGCCGCGTCCCTCTGGCGCACGGTGCGGAACTCGATCTTCTTGTCATAGGGCGCGCCGACGATCATCCGCTTGACGTAGATGCCCGGCAGATGGATCGCATCGGGGTCCAGGCTGCCGACCGGCACCACTTCCTCCACCTCGGCGATGCAGATCTTCGCCGCGGTCGCCATCGGCGCGTTGAAATTGCGCGCGGTCTTGCGGAAGATCAGGTTGCCGCTCTCGTCCGCCTTCCAGCCCTTGATGATCGCGACATCGGCAAAGATGCCGCGTTCCAGGATATAGTCCTGACCGTCGAAATTCTTCACTTCCTTGCCCTCGGCCACCGCCGTGCCGACGCCGGTCTTGGTGTAGAAGCCGGGAATGCCCGCCCCACCCGCGCGGCAGCGCTCGGCCAACGTCCCCTGGGGGCAGAATTCCACCTCCAGCTCGCCCGCCAGATATTGCCGCTCGAACTCCTTGTTCTCGCCGACATAGGAGGAGATCATCTTCTTGACTTGGCGCGTGCGCAGCAGCTTGCCCAACCCCTCGCCGTCGATGCCGGCATTGTTGCTGGCGATGGTCAGGTCCTTGACCCCCGAATCGCGGATCGCATCGATCAGCCGTTCGGGGATGCCGCACAGGCCAAAGCCGCCCGCGCACAGATGCATGCCGTCGAACAGCAGCCCTTCCAGCGCGGCGGCGGCATCGGGGTAGAGCTTCTTGGCCATCGGCATCCATCCTTTTGAAATTTCGGCGCAGCCTAGGCAGGCAAACCGATCAATACCAATGATTTGTTTTTTCGGTTAAACCCAAACAATGTCTATCAATCGCATCGCCTTCTACCATCTTGAAACCCTGCTCTGGATCGCGCGGCTGGGCACTTTCGCGGCGGCGGCGGCGCGCCTCAACACGACCCAGCCGGCCATTTCCGCGCGGGTGCGCGAACTGGAAAGCCATCTGGGCACCGCGCTCTTCCGGCGCGAGGGGCGGTCGATGGCCCTCACGCCCGCCGGGCGCGAGCTGGTGCGCGAGAGCGAACCGCTATGGGCGCGTTTCCAGGGCGTGCTGATGGGGTGCAGCGACATATCCGGCGCGACCGGCATCATCCGCATCGGTGCGGGGGAAATTGCGGCGGCCAGCTGCCTGCCCGGCTTCGTCGCCCAGCTTGGCCGCGACCTGCCCCATGTCAGTCTGGAGGTCGACATCGCGCTTACCGCCGACCTCATCCAGCAGCTCGCGTCCGGCCATGCCGACCTTGCCTTCGCCGCCGGCCGCATCGCCCATCCGATGCTGCGCACCGCGCCGATCGGCAACGTCGACCTGCTCTGGCTCGCCAGCCCCGCGACCGTCGCGACGATGGCAGACGTGCGCCCGCCGATCTGGTCGCTCACCAACCTGTCGCCGCTCTACCGCATCATGAAGGACGCGATCGCCGCGTCGGACCTGGCCGACTGCCCGCTCAACCTGTGCAACAATGTCCGCACCATGATCGACATCGTGCTGGAAGGCGGCGGCATCGGCATCTTCCCCCGGCCGATGGCCCGCCAGCAACTGGCCGAAGGCCGACTGGTCCCGGTGCCCAACGCCCCGCTCATGCCCCCGGTCGATTTCCACGTCGCCGTCCGCGCCGCCGAAGCCGACCCGCTGGTCCTCGCGATCTTCGACCGGGCCAGCCGGCTGGAATTGCGGGGTGAAGAGTGAAGAACAAGGAATAGGCTTACGGTCAATTTCCGAACAAGCGCATCATTCCCCAGGCAAGAACGTAGCTCATGACAGCTATGACAGCCATTCCCAGAGCTATCGCGACGGAACGCCTGTCTGCATTCCTCACGGACGGCCAACTATATATCAGCCCCATGAATATCGCGCCGGGTGCGCAAACCAGCATCAGCACTCCGAAAACATAGCCCGACAGGTCCACATGCGGTCCGCCAAGCAACATGAAGGCTGGCAAGGTCAGGACAGCGGCAGGGGCAACGGCCAGAAGGAAGGTAGCAAACAGGGCGTAACGCCCAATCAGGATCAGCGATTGTCGGCTCATGCGATGCATCTAAGCATGAATGGAGACGGACGGGCTAGGCCCATGCAAGCGCAGCCTCCTGTCCTACACGCGCTTCTTCTGATTTATTCTGAGGGATGGGACATCCGCCCCCAAGCAATCGGTCATGCACCGCCCAGGCGTCGCTTCACTGTCGCCCCGGTGTCGCCTCCGTGTCGCGTCGAACGCGCGTCATCGTGACCCGATTGTCGCGCGACTGTCGCTTCGCTGTCGCGTCGCGGGCGCATTCCCGGCGCATTGGTCCGGAATCACCCCCACGACACTGTGAACTTCGACTGTCGCGTCGAATCTCCCGCCGCGACGCCCTGGAATCAGATCAGGCCGGCAAGCGGGCTCGACGGGTCGGCATACATGCGCTTGCCCATGCGGCCGGCGCGATAGGCCATGCGGCCGGCCTCGACACCCGCCTTCATCGCCGCCGCCATCAGCACCGGGTCCTTCGCCTCGGCAATGGCGGTGTTCATCAGCACGCCGGTGCAGCCCAGCTCCATCGCCTGCGCCGCTTCCGACGCGGTGCCCACGCCCGCATCGACCAGCACGGGCAGCTTGGTGCCTTCCACGATCAGGCGGATCGTCACCTTGTTCTGGATGCCCAGACCCGACCCGATCGGCGCGCCCAGCGGCATGATCGCGACCGCGCCGGCATCCTCCAGCCGCTTGGCCGCGATCGGATCGTCAACGCAATAGACCATCGGCTTGAAGCCTTCCTTGGCCAGCACCTCGGTCGCGCGCAGCGTTTCGACCATATCCGGGTAGAGCGTCCGCGCCTCGCCCAGCACTTCCAGCTTCACCAGTTCCCAGCCGCCCGCCTCGCGCGCCAGGCGCAGGGTGCGGATCGCCTCCTCGCCGGTGAAGCAGCCAGCGGTGTTGGGCAGATAGGTGACCTTCTTCGGGTCGATATAGTCGGTCAGCATCGGCGCGTTGGGATCGGACACGTTGACGCGACGCACCGCCACGGTGACGATCTCCGCGCCCGACGCGACCAGCGCGGCCGCATTCTGCTCGAAATTCTTGTATTTGCCGGTGCCCACGATCAGGCGCGAGCGGAAGGTCTTGCCCGCCACCGTCCAGCTGTCATCGTCAACGGCGGTCACATCGCCGCCACCCACAAAATGGACGATCTCCAGCTCGTCGCCGTCTTCGACCTTCACATCGGCCAGGGTCGAGCGCGGCACCACTTCCAGATTGCGCTCCACCGCCACCTTCTCCGGCGCGAAGCCCAACTCGCTCGCCAGCTCGGCCAGGGTCAGGCCGTCGCGGATGCGGCGATGCTCGCCATTGATATGGATGGAGATGGTGCCGTCGATGCTCACTACATTATCCCGTTCGTGGCTGGAAACGTGTCTCGACTTGGCGCGACACGAAGGGCTAAAGATCAGCGCGCATATAGGGGCGGCGGTGCCGCGCCCGCAACAGACAAGTCTCGACCGAATGGGGGATCGCCATGGCGGACACACGCAAAATCTATGTTCTCAACGGCCCGAACCTCAACATGCTCGGCACCCGCGAACCGGAAATCTACGGCTATGACACGCTCGACGACATTGCCGAGCGGATGGAGGATGCCGCCCACCGCGCCCATGTCGAGATCGATTTCCGCCAGTCCAATCATGAAGGCCATCTGGTCGACTGGCTGCAGGAGGCGCATCGCGAGGGTGCCCATGCCATCATCATGAATCCCGGTGCCTATACGCACACATCGATCGCTCTGCATGATGCGATCAAGAGCATCACCGTGCCGGTGATCGAGATCCACCTGTCCAACCCGCACACGCGCGAGGCCTTCCGCCACAAATCCTATGTCGGCATGGCCGCCAAGGGCACGATCGCGGGCTTTTGCGCCATGTCCTACATGCTGGCGCTCGAAGCAGCTCTGGAACTGTAGAACGCACAAAAGTTGCGCTTTGGCGCAAATGAGCATAGGCGCTGGCCGCCAGAACGCATTTTGAAAGACGACAAGGGTCAAGCATGAACGACAAGCATGACAAGGGCGCGATGCAGGTGGACGTCACCCTGGTGCGCGAACTGGCAGCTTTGCTGGACGACACCAACCTGACCGAGATCGAGGTTGAAGACGGCGACCGCAAGATTCGCGTGGCGCGCAAGATCGGTGGCGGCGCCCCCATCTTCGCAGCGCCCGCTGCCGTAGCGGCACCCGTCGCTGCCCCGGCTGCGGCACCGGCCGCTGCCTCCGCCGCAGCTGCCGAACCCGCCCTGCCGGCCGGCAATGTGGTGAAGTCGCCGATCGTCGGCACCGCCTATCTTTCGGCCGAGCCGGGCGCAGCCCCCTTCGCGCGCGTCGGTGCGCAGGTGAAGGCCGGTGAAACCGTGCTGATCGTCGAGGCCATGAAGGTGATGAACGCGATTACCGCGCCCGTGGCCGGCACCGTCAAGGCCGTGCTGGTCGATAACGGCCAGCCGGTCGAATATGACCAGCCGCTGATCGTCATCGAATAAGGCCGCGATCCCATGGCCATCGAAAAACTGCTGATCGCCAACCGGGGCGAAATCGCGCTGCGCATCCACCGCGCCTGCCATGAAATGGGCATCAAGACGGTGGCGGTCCATTCGACCGCCGACGCTGATGCCATGCATGTGCGCCTCGCCGACGAGGCCATCTGCATCGGGCCGCCCGCTGCCAAGGACAGCTATCTCAACATCGCCGCGATCATCTCTGCGGCCGAGATCAGCGGCGCCGACGCGATCCATCCGGGCTATGGCTTCCTCAGCGAAAACGCCAAGTTCGCCGAAATCGTCGAGGCTCATGGTCTCGCCTTTGTCGGTCCCAAGCCCGAACATATCCGCACCATGGGCGACAAGATCGAGGCGAAGCGTACCGCTGGCGCGCTCGGCCTGCCGCTGGTGCCGGGTTCGGACGGCGCGGTCAGCGATGTCGAGGAAGCGCGCGCGATTGCCGATGCTGCCGGCTATCCGGTGATCATCAAGGCCGCGTCTGGCGGCGGCGGTCGCGGCATGAAGGTCTGCACCTCGCCCGACCAGCTCGAAACGCTGATGCAGCAGGCCGGTTCGGAAGCGAAGGCCGCGTTCGGCGACGCCACCGTCTATATCGAGAAATATCTCGGCAATCCGCGCCACATCGAAATCCAGGTGTTCGGCGACGGCAATGGCAATGCCATCCATCTGGGCGAACGCGATTGCTCGCTGCAGCGTCGCCACCAGAAGGTGCTGGAAGAAGCGCCCTCGCCCGTCCTGAGCCAGGCCGAGCGTGAACGGATCGGCGGCATCTGTGCCAAGGCGATGGCCGACATGGGCTATCGCGGCGCGGGCACCATCGAGTTCCTGTGGGAAAATGGCGAATTCTACTTCATCGAGATGAACACCCGCCTGCAGGTGGAGCATCCGGTGACCGAGATGATCACCGGCCTCGACCTGGTGCGCGAACAGATCCGCGTTGCCGAAGGCAAGCCGCTGTCGGTGAACCAGGAAGATATCCGCTTCGCCGGCCATGCGATCGAATGCCGCATCAACGCGGAAGATCCCAAGACCTTCGCGCCCTCGCCGGGCACCGTCACCAGCTATCATGTTCCGGGCGGCATGCATGTCCGCGTCGATAGCGGCCTGTATCAGGGCTACAAGGTGCCGCCTTACTACGACTCCATGATCGGCAAGCTGATCGTCTATGGCCGCACCCGCGAGGGCGCGATCATGCGCCTGCGCCGCGCGCTGGAGGAATATGTGATCGAAGGGATGAAAACCACCATCCCGCTGCACCAGGCGCTGCTGAAGGATCCCGAATTCCTCAACGGCGACTATACGATCAAGTGGCTGGAAGAATGGCTTGCCCGTGAGGATGGCCAGTGAAGGCCACCATCTGGCACAATCCCAAATGCGGCACGTCGCGCAAGACGCTGGCGATCCTTGAGGAAACGCCCGGCGTCGAGGTGGAGGTGGTCGAATATCTCAAGACCCCCTTCACCCGCGACAAGCTGGCCCAGCTGTTCGCCGACGCCGGGATAACCCCGGCCGACGCGATCCGCAAGATGGGCACCGATGCCGAGGAACGCGGTCTGCCGGACATGACGGCGGATGCGATCCTGGACGAGATGGCGGCCAATCCGGCCTATGTGAACCGCCCCTTCGTCGAAACCGAAAAGGGCGTGCGCTTCTGCCGCCCCCAGGACAAGGTTCTGGAAATCCTCTGAATATCAGCCGCTTGTCACGCCCATGTAACAAGCGGCTGATTTGAGCCCTTGCTTTGACGGGGGGAAGCCGTAGCTTCCTCTCCCATGGCAAAGGAACCGGCATTGGCGACCATCGCCGTCTACAGCCTCAAGGGGGGCGTTGGCAAAACCACCTTTTCGGTCAACCTCGCCTGGGCGTCGGCGAGCATATCGAAACGGCGCACCCTGCTCTGGGATCTCGACCCGCAGGCGGCGTCGAGCTGGCTCCTCTCCACCGATCTTGAAAGCCGCGATGCGGCCCAGGCCATCTTCAGCAAGGATGTCGAGGTCCGCAAGCTGATCCAGCCCACCACCGTGCCGGGCCTGGACCTGATCGCCGCCGACACGTCGCTGCGCAGCCTCGACCATCTGTTCCGCGAGATGGACAAGAAGAAGCGGCTGGCCAAGCTGATCGACAGCCTGGGCAAGGATTATGACCGCATCATCCTCGATTGCCCGCCGGGCCTCACCGAAACCAGCGAGCAGGTGCTGCGCGCCGCGGACCTGATCGTCATCCCGGTCATCCCCTCCCCCCTGTCGCAGCGCGCGATGGGCGAGGTGGCACGCTATCTGGTCCAGCGCGGCGGCAATCATGCGCCGATCCTGCCAGTCTATTCGATGGTCGACCGCCGCCGCAGCCTGCACCGCAAGGCACTGGAAGAGCAGCCCGGCTGGGGCGCGATCCCGATGGCCAGCACGATCGAGCAGATGACGGTCCGTCGCAAGCCACTGGGCGCCTTCGCCCCCGCCTCGCCCCCGGCCCAGGCCTTCGGCGCGCTATGGACGATGGTCGAGCGGCAGGTTCAGCAGGGCTGAGGCCCTGCCTCAGCCAACGGCGCAGGCCTGCGCCGGCGGATCGGGGAACAGGCGCGCCGCATCCTGCGGCAGCATCGGCCGGCCATAATAATAGCCCTGCACCTTCTTGCAGCCCAGCCGGCGCACCATGTCCAGCTCGGTCGCGGTTTCCACCCCTTCCGCCGTGGTCGACATGCCCAGGCTTTCCGCCAGCGTCACCACCGCCCGGATGATCGCCAGATTCTCCGGCGTGTTATGTGCCGCCCCGACGACGAAGCTGCGATCGATCTTGATCGTGTTGAAACGGGTGCGGCTGAGATAGCCAAGCGAGGAATAGCCGGTGCCGAAATCGTCGAGCGACAATTGTATGCCCATCGCCTGCAACTGATCCAGCACGCGCAGCGCGCCGTCGTCCTCATGCATGAACACGCTTTCGGTGACCTCCAGCTCCAGCCGCCGCGCATCGAGCCCGCTCTGGGCCAGCGCATTGATCACCGCGGAGATGAAGTTGGACTGGTGCAGCTGTTCCGCCGATACGTTGACGGCGACCCTTATATGCGCGGGCCAGCGCATCGCCTCGCGGCACGCGGTGCGCAGCACCCATTCGCCGATCGGTCCGATCAGCCGTGCCTCCTCGGCCACCGGCACGAATTTCGACGGCGGGATCGGCCCCAGTTCGGGATGGGTCCAGCGCGCCAGCGCCTCGAACCCCGTGATCACGCCCGAGGTGGCATCAACGACCGGCTGATAGAGAAGATGCAGCTGATCCTTCTCCAGCGCCTCGCGCAGCGCCTGCTCCAGCCGCTGCCGCTCTTCGGCCTTGGCATGCAGCTGCGGCTCATAGGGGCAATGGACGCCGCCGCCTTCATCCTTGGCGCGATAGAGCGCCAGATCGGCGCTGCGGATGATCGATTCGGACTGATGTCCGTCGATCGGCGAGACGGCCGAGCCGACCGACGCCCCGACATGCAGCACATGCTGATCGATCTGATAGGGGGCCGACAGCGCGTCGATGATCGCGATCGACAGGCGCGCCACCGCCCGGTCATCGTCGATCCGCGCGATCACCACGCCAAATTCATCACCGCCGATGCGACCGCAAAAGCCGGCACCGCCACAGACATGGCGCAGGCGCTGCGCCACCTGGCTGAGCAGCTGGTCGCCGACCTGATGGCCCAGGCTGTCATTGATCGCCTTGAACCGATCGAGATCGAGCATCAGGAACGCGCAGCCGGGCCGGCGATTGCCGGTGTCGGCCATCGCCTGGTCCAGCGCATCGCGCAGATGGGCGCGGTTGGGCAGGCCGGTGAGCGTGTCGAACCGCGCCAGCTGGGCGATCTTGTCCGCCGATTCCCGCTGGACGGTGATATCGGACCCGACACCCCGAAAGCCCTGGAAATTGCCATTGTCATCATAGCGGGGCGAGGCCGACAGTTCGAGCCAGCGCGTGCGCCCCTGCACATCGACGGGCAACGCCAGATTGCTGAAGCTCTCCCGCCGCTTGAGATGATCTGCCAGGCTATGCAGGCTGGAAGCGAATCGGCCGCTTTCCCATCCGGCGCCGGCCAGAACCTGGACCAGCGGCGCCCCTTCCAGCGCCTGCGGCGTCATGCCGACGCTTTCGGCGAAACGCTGGGATACGCCGCTGATCCGGCGCAGCGCATCGGTCTGCCACAGCCAGTCGGACGCGCCCTGCTCATATTCGCGCAGCAACAGGCTGACGACTTCGGTCTGCTCGGCCAGTTGGACCGTGGTGCTGTGCTGGCGTGCGAAGGTGCGGGCATAGATGAGGCAGCCGACCAGCAGCGACAGTGCATAGCTGGTGGCGAGCGCCCGCAGCGGCAACAGGGTTTCGCCGTCGAACATCGCCGACAGGCCGACGATGCAGGGCACCAGGAAAGCGATCGCGGCCAGCGGCGTCGCCGCATAGCTGATTGCGCCGCACACCATGATGCAGCTGATGAGGGTCCAGAGCGCCACGAGATGCTCGGCCCCCTCTCCCCTCGAAAAAAGCGTCATGCAGGCCGCCCAGACCAGGCCGTGCAGCAGACCGGTCAGGGCATGACGGCGCAGGTCGCGCGCCTGCGGCAAGCCGCCGGCGCCGATCTTCCGGCGATGGATCAACAGGGCACTGACGGCGACGGCACCGATCAGCGCGACGCTCCAGCCGATCATGACGGTCGCCGAAACATGGCTGCCGAACACGCGCCAGAGGAACAGCAGGCCGAACACGTTCATCGCCAGACGCAGCAGCGCGACGCTGTCTGCCGACTGCAACTGGGCAGTCAGGACGCGCATATCGGCTTCATCGACGAGGCGTGCGAGCCCCATCATCGCCCTTAGCGAGCCCCGTCCCTGTCGGTCGGTTTCGGATTGCCCTTGCTCGATACCCACATGCCCGGCCTAGCAGGCAATGGTTATCAATCGGTATGCGTCGCCCGATCAGGCAGCGATATCGTAAGGACGGATCTCGCCGGTCAGATAGAGGTTGCGTGCCTTGGACCGGCTGAGCTTGCCGGAACTGGTGCGCGGCAGGGTGCGCGGCGGCACCAGTTCGACGACGCAGTTCATGCCGGTGATAGCGCGAACCCGCTCGCGAATCTGGTCGCGCAGACGCGAACGCTCCTCATTGTCAGAGGTGCGGCAATGGACCAGCACCGCCGGCGCTTCCTCGCCGCCCGGCGTGGTGATCGCGAAGGCGGCAATGTCGCCCTGCTTGAAGCCCGGCAGCTGTTCCACGGCCCATTCGATATCCTGGGGCCAGTGATTCTTGCCGTTGATGATGATCATGTCCTTGGCGCGGCCGACAATGTAGAGATAGCCATCGGACAGATAGCCCATGTCGCCCGTGTCCAGCCAGCCATCCGCCATGCAGGCCTCGGTCGCTTCGGGATCGCGGAAATAGCCGACCATCAGCGAGGGGCCGGTGGTCCAGACCTTGCCGATCTGGCGCTCGTTCATCAGGCCGCCATCCTCGTCGCGGATCTCGACGATCATGTCCTTGGCGGGCTTGCCGCAATTGACGATCGAGCGGAAACGCTGCGGACGGCCTTCCGGTGCGGCACCGCCCGACAGGTCGGTTTCCTCGACCAGTTCGACGATGATGCCTTCGCCCGGCGGCATGATGGTGACCGCCAGAGTGGCTTCGGCCAGGCCATAGCTCGGCAGGAACGCCTTGGGGCTGAAGCCGGCATCGCCAAACGCATCGACAAAGCTCTGCATCACGTCGGGGCGAATCATGTCGGCACCGTTGCCGGCCAGGCGCCAGCGCGACAGGTCGAAACGGTCGGCCGCCTTGGTCTGGCTCGACATGCGACGCGCGCAGATGTCGTAGCCGAAGGTCGGCGAGTAACTAATCGAGGTGCCTTCATTGCGGCTGATCAGGTCCAGCCAGGCCAGCGGACGGCGGGCGAAGTCCTCGGTCTTCATATAGTCGGTCGACACCTGATTGGCGACGACCGACAGGAAGCAGCCGACCAAGCCCATGTCATGATACCAGGGCAGCCAGCTGATGCAGCGATCGCTTTCCTGCACTTCCATGCCATGGCTGTGCGCCGACAGGTTGGACAGCAGCGCATGGTGCGTCACCGCGACGCCATGGGGGAAGCGGGTCGAACCGCTCGAATATTGCAGATAGGCGATTTCCTCGCCCTTGGCCTGCGGCAGGTCGCAGGGGACCGCCTCGCGGGCGATGAAATCCTCGAAGGCGATGCTCTCGACCGACTTCTGGCGACCGGATTCGCCCGCCATGTCCTCCAGTTCCTTGGGGAAGAGGAACAGCATCGGGTCACAGCTCGACAACTGGACATTGAGCTGGTCGATATAGCTTTCCTTGCCGCCAAAGCTGGTCGGCAACGGCAGCGGCACCGGCCAGGCGCCGGCATAGACGATGCCGAAGAACAGCATGGCGAAGTCGGCGCCGGTTTCGGCGACCAGGGCGACACGGTCCTCGGGCTTCACGCCATGGGCGATCAGGCGATGGGCACAGGCGATTGCGTCCTCGCGCAGTTCGCTGAACGGATAGGGCCGTGCCAGATTGCCGCGCGCATCATGGAAATTGAGACCGCGCTTGCCCTGCGCCGCATAGTCCAACGCTTCGCCCAACGTCTCGAAATCGGAGAAGCGGCGCGGAAGAACATCGTTGGTCGGCGTAGGTGCCATCATAATCTGCGAACCCGTCATATTGGTGTCACCCAATGTCATATCTGTCATATTCCGGCGGCCGCTATCAGTTTTGACGTCGACTTGCACCGGATAGTTTCAATCCAGCCTGTGCTTCTAGACCATAAGGCGCGGTAAAATTCCGGCCCGACTGTGGCATAAAGATGGCGCTTAGCGCATGATGGTGCACAATGCACGACCGGTCATGACCAGCAAACGCCCGCCCCCACCCCTGGATGAAGACGCATTGCGCGAATTGGCGCTGCGCTATGTCGGCCGGTTCGCGACCAGCCGCGGCAAGCTGCTCGCCTATCTTGCGCGCAAATTGCGCGAGCGCGGATGGGGCGGGGAAGCGCCGGCCGATCCCGAAGCGCTGGTCGCCCGTTTCGCGGAACTTGGCTATGTCGACGACAGCGGCTTTGCCCTGATGAAGAGCGCGGCGCTCGGTCGGCGCGGCTATGGCGCCCGCCGCATCACCGAAACGCTGCGCGCCGCCGGCATAGAGGAGGCCGATCGTGGCGCGGCCGATGCCCAGGCACAGGCCGATCGCTGGGCGGCTGCCGACCGATTCGCCCGACGCAAGCGGATCGGCCCCTATGCAATGCAGGCGCCCGATCCCAAGGGACGGGAAAAGGCGATCGCCGCCTTCCTGCGCGCCGGCCATGATTATGCCCTGGCCCGGCGCTGGGTCGATGCAGCACCCGGCGACTTCCCCGAAGCGGAGGATTGAGGGTTAATTCTCTCCCGCACCTCCCCGAAACCCGCTAGGCAGGATAGCATGATCCTTACCCGACTGCTTTTCGCCGCCGCCCTGCCCGCGCTGCTCCTGGCCTGCTCGGCCAAGCCCGATGCTGCAAATGACAGCGGCAATGTTCAGGCCGCCGCACCGCAAGGCGCGCTGCTCCCCCTCGTCATCCACACGGCGAAGGGGGTGCATCGCTTCGACGTGGAAGTCGCCCGGACCGAGGCGGAGCAGGAACAGGGGCTGATGTTCCGCAAGGCGCTGGATGCCGACAAGGGCATGCTGTTCCCGATGGAGCCGCCGCGCACCGCCAGCTTCTGGATGAAGAACACGATCATCCCGCTCGACATGCTGTTCATCCATACCGACGGCACGATCGCCTTCATCGGCGCCAATGTCGCCCCCTATTCGCGCGAGCCGGTGTCCGCCGGCGTGCCGGTTGTGGCAGTGCTGGAACTGCGCGGCGGCCGCGCCGCGGAACTGGGCATCAAGGAAGGCGACCGCCTATCCTGGGGCAAATGCGCAACAACCGACGGCAAGAGCGCGATCGACCTCGATTTCTGCCCGACAACCGCCCGTTAGGGCCATATCGTCCTTGCCCACGTCAATCCCAGCGGCTAAGCGCATCGGCCATGGGTATCCTGGCAAACATCTTCACCTGGTGGAATGGCGCCACCTTCGGCACCTGGCTCTTCACGGCCCGCAAGGGCACAAAAGTGGGCGAGGACCATCAGGGCAATGTCTATTATGAAGGCGGCGTCGATCCGAACGGCCTGACGCGCCGCTGGGTGATGTATAACGGCGCCAATGATTCGAGCCGCGTGCCGGCCGAATGGCATGGCTGGCTGCATCACTCGATCGAGGGCACGCCTGAAAGCTTCCTGCCGCCGCCGCGCATCTGGGAAAAGGAATTCACCCCCAACGCGACCGGCACCGCCAACGCCTATCGTCCCTCGGGCGCGCTCGAAAAGGGCGGCCAGCGCCAGAAGGCGACCGGCGATTACGAGGCATGGAGCCCCGACGCGGCATGATTCGGCGTCCGGCGGGGGGATTCCCGCCGATCCTGCTTGGCGCGCCGCTTCTGGGGTGCGCGCTGCTGGCGGCCTGCGGTCGCAATGATGCGCCAGAAGCGAATCAGAGCGGCCCGGTAAAGATCGAGGGCCAGCCTATCCGCAACGCGGACGAGGCCAGCCTGTCCGGTACGCCAATGGCCGAGCGGACCGCTGTCATCGGCCTGCTCAACAAGCGCAACGGCCTGACCCGCGACCTCAGCATGAAGCCCGGCGAGGCGCTGCGTGTCGGCGACGCCATCGTCCGCCTGCAGGCGTGCGAGACCACGGCTCCCTGGGAAAATGTGCAGGAAACCGGCGCCTTCGTGCAGCTGGACGTGCGCAGCAGTTCCGACGGCAAGTGGCGCCGCAATTTTTCCGGCTGGCTGTTCCGCGAACGGCCCGACCGCAATGTCGTCCAGCACCCGGTCTATGACGTCTGGGTCAAGAGCTGCACGATGGAATGGCCCGAAAGCGGTCCTGCCACGGTCAAGCTGGGCGACAAGGGCAAGGTGCCTGCCGCCGCATCGCCGGCCAGCGGCGCAAACGCCAGTTCGGCCGCCGCGCCCGAACCGGCCGACAGCACCGCGTCGCCCGTTCCCAGCGGCACGTCGCCGACGGCAACGCCCAACAACTGAAGATAGTCGCGCTGGCTGATTTCCTGCGCGCCCATGCTGCGCAGATGATCGGTCATAAACTGGCAGTCGAGCAGGCTGAAGCCGCCAAAGCGCATCCGCGCCACCAGCCAGGCCAGCGCCACCTTTGACGCGTCGGTGCGACGCGACACCATGGACTCGCCGAAAAAGGCACCACCCAGCGCCACGCCATAGAGGCCGCCGACCAGCTCATCCCCCTCCCAGCATTCGATCGAATGGGCAAAGCCCAGTTCGTGGAGATGGCGATAGGCGCGCTCGATCGGGCCATTGATCCAGGTCGAGGGACGATCGGGCGCGGCTTGCGCACATAGGGCGACGATGCCGGCAAAGGCGCGGTTGGCGGTGACGCGAAACCTGTCCTGCCGGATCGTCTTTGACAGCGAACGTGACAGGTGAAGGGCATCGAGCGGCAGGATCGCCCGCCTTTTGGGCTCGACCCAATAGACATCGTCGGCCTGCCGGTCGTCGGACATCGGGAACACGCCGATGGCATAGGCCTGCAGCAGCAACAGCGGATCGATCGTCATCGATTCAAGGGTCTAGCCAATGTCGAACCCGCCCGCCAGCCGCGATTGACTTGATCCGTCGCCCCCCTAGTCTCCCGCGCCATGATATCCCTCCGCCTCGCAGCCCTGCCGCTGCTCCTCGCCACCGTCGCCCTCCCCTTCGCCGCCTCGGCCGCGCCCGCATCCGATCCCTATGCCGCGCGAATCGCCAAGGTGCTGAAGGCCACCCCGCTGATCGACGGCCATAATGACTGGCCCGAAGCGATGGCCGGCAAGGCCGGGGACGCCCGCTGGACCATGCCGCTCGACCGGCTCGACCCCAGCCAATATCATACCGACATCAGCCGCCTGCGTGCCGGGCAGATGGGCGGGCAATTCTGGTCCGTCTGGGTGTCGGCCGACCTGCCCGAACTGCAGCAGGTGAAGGATACGGTCGAGCAGATCGAACTGGTCCACAGCCTCGCCCGCCGCTACCCGCAGGATTTCACCCTCGCCACCACCGCTGCCGAGGTCCGTGCCGCGCACAAGGCCGGACGGATTGCGTCGATGATCGGGGTCGAAGGCGGCGGCCAGATCGACGGCAGCCTGGCCGTGCTGCGCACCTATCACGACCTTGGCGCCGGCTATCTGACGCTGACCCACAGCCGAACCATCGCCTGGGCCGACAGCGCCACCGACAATCCCCAGCATGACGGCCTCACCCCGTTCGGCGAGGCGGTGGTGCATGAACTCAACCGCCTGGGCATGCTGGTCGACCTCGCCCATGTCAGCGAAGGCGTGATGATGGACGCGCTGAAGGTCAGCAAGGCGCCGGTCATCTTCTCCCATTCCAGCGCACGCGCGCTGTGCAACACGCCGCGTAACGTGTCCGACTCGATCCTGAAGCAGGTCGCGGCCAATGGCGGCGTGGTCATGGTCAATTTCGCGCCGCAATATGTGTCGGAAGCCCGCCGGGTCTGGAGCGCGGCGCGCAGCGCGGAAATGGCCCGCTATAACGCCCCGCCCTTTGGCGGCCTCTATATCGGTGATCCCGAAGGCGCGAAGAAGGCGCTGGCGGAATGGGAAAAGGCCAATCCCGAACCGGTCGTCACCTTGTCGATGGTCGCCGACCATATCGACCATATCGCCAAGGTCGCGGGTGTCGACCATGTCGGCATCGGCAGCGATTTCGACGGCGTGGGATCGCTGCCCCAGGGGCTGGGCAGCGTCGCCACCTATCCCGCGCTGCTGGCCGAGCTGATGCGCCGCGGCTGGAGCGATGCCGACATCGCCAAGCTGGCCGGCGAGAATGTGCTGCGTGTCATGGCGGCGGCCGAGAAGGTAGCCGATAGCATGAAGGCGGAGCCGATCGGCAATGGCACCGTCGCCTCGCTGGACGGCGCCAAGCCCGCAAAGGAATAGAGCCTGATTCACGCCATCGCTGGAAGCGCGGAGCGCTTCCACCTCAAACGATCAGGCTCTAACTGACGACCGGCTCCAGCAACCGGATCGTGCCCGCGTCCGCGTCGATTTCGGCGCGGGCGCCGACCGGGAGGCTGAACTGGTTGGCGACATGGCCGAACAGCGCGCCCTGGAAAGCAGGAATGCCGAGCGACGTCAGATGCTGCTGCAGCACTTCCGACAGGGTGAAGCCGCCATAGGACACGCCGGTGGCCGTGCAGCTGGTGCATTGGCCGAAGACAAAGCCGGCGAGCTTTGGCAATATGCCCGCCAGCGACAATTGGGTCAGCATCCGGTCGATGCGATATTCCGCCTCGTTGGTTTCCTCCACGAACAGGATCGCGCCGGTGAAATCGGGCAACCAGGGCGTGCCCATCAACGCCGTCAGCACGGTGAGATTGCCACCCAGCAACCGCCCGCTCGCCTTGCCGCCGCCAAAGGTGCGGATCCGCCCGCTGCGCGGCACCAGCCGATCCTCCGCCCCCACCGGATTGACATAGGTCGGCGTCGCCCCGTCAAACGCCACCGCGCGAAAGCTGTCCCAGCTGAGCTTGCCCCAGCCGCTCGCGGCATTGGGGCCGTGGATGGTGGTGAAGCCGGCGCGGGCCGCAAAGGCCAGGTGCAGCGCCGTGATGTCGGAAAAGCCGGTCAGCAGCTTGGGATTGGCGCGGATCGTCTTGAAGTCGAGATAGGGTAGCATGCGCGCGCAGCCCCAGCCGCCGCGCACCGCGAACACCGCCTTCACCTCCGGATCGGCATACATGGCGTTGACGTCGGCGGCGCGGTCGGCATCCTTGCCCGCCAGATAGCCATAGCGCTCGACCAGATGCGGCGCGGCCTTGGGCTTGAGCCCCATCGCCCGGATCGTGTCCTTGACCAGGTCCAGGTCGAAAGCGTCATCGGTAAAGCCTGCCGGCTCGACCAGGCCGACCACATCCCCTTCGCGCAGGCGCGGCGGCCGGATCAGCCCACCCGGCGCCGCTGCCGAAACCGAGGGCACGCCCGCCGCGACCACAGCACCACTTATTCCGGCCAGCAACCCACGACGATCCATCATGCAAAAATGCTCCCATCCTTGTGGCGATAGACCCCACCGGACAGGTGCAGATCGATATCGGGATAATGGCAATCACTGACAGACGGACGGCCAAAGGCAAGCAACACGCAGTCCTCATCGCTTTCGTTAAGCAGATGATGGCCATCCGCCACACCCTTGGGAAAGGCCGCCATGTCGCCCGGTGCCATCGGCGTGCGCCCGCCCTCCTCGACCAGCACCGCCTCGCCCGACAGCAGGACGACAAATTCGTCCTCGCCCTCATGCCAGTGGCGTTGCGATGAGGCTGCGCCGGGTTTCAGCACGACGTGGCTGACGCCGAAATCGCCAAGACCCGTCGCCGGGGCCAGCCGGCGATAGTAGCGACCGGCCACCGCCAGCGCATGATCGCCCGGATAGCCGGTGGCATTGCTTTGTGGAATGGCGGCGAGATCGATCTTCGGCATGGCCCCTCTCCTCTGCGCTGGTCAAGAAAGACGGCTTTCGCTAACGCTGCCCCATGACCAAGACCAGCACCAATCATGACGCCCTGGCCCTGGCCGAGCGCCTGCTCGCCTGCCCCTCCGTCACCCCGGCCGTCGGCGATGTGTTCGCCGAACTGGAAGCGATGCTGGTCCCGCTGGGCTTCACCGTAGACCGTTTCGTCAGCGGCGTCGCGCCCGACGGCCCGGTCGAAAATCTGCTCGCCTGGCGCACCACCGGCGCCGGCCCGCATTTCGCCTTTGCCGGCCATCTCGACGTCGTCCCGCCCGGCCATGGCTGGGCCAGCGATCCTTTCACCCCGGTGGTGCGCGGCGACCTGCTCTACGGCCGCGGCGCGGTCGACATGAAGGGCGCGATCGCTGCCTTCGTCGCGGCGCTGCACGAATTGCCCGACGGCCTGCCTGGCACGATCAGCCTGATCATCACCGGTGACGAGGAAGGCCCGGCCACCTATGGCACGCTCGCGCTGATGGACCGGATGGTCGCCCATGGCCTGCACCCCGACATGTGCCTGGTCGGCGAACCCACCTCCTCGGCCCGGCTGGGCGACGTGGTGAAGATCGGCCGGCGCGGCTCGGTCAACATGTGGATCAAGGTGGCGGGCACGCAGGGCCATGTCGCCTATCCGCACCTGGCCGACAATCCGATCCCGGCGCTGGTCCGCATCCTGGCCAAGATCGATGCAGAGGTGCTGGACGAGGGCACCGACTGGTTCCAGCCCAGCAATATCGAGATTACCGACCTGGAAGTCGGCAACCCGGCCCATAATGTCATCCCGGCGGCAGCAACCGCGCGCATCTCGATCCGCTTCAACGACCAGCATAGCGGCGCATCGTTGATCGATCGGATCAGCGCGATCGCGGCGAGCGAGGGCGGCAGCGTGGAGGCCAAGATCAGCGGCGAGCCCTTCCTGACGCAGCCGGGCACACTCTCCACCCTGATCAGCGATGCGATCCGCGACGTGACGGGACTCGACACCGAATTGTCGACCACCGGTGGCACGTCCGACGCGCGGTTCCTCTCGCGCCTCTGCCCGGTCGCCGAATTCGGCCTCAACAATGCGACGATGCACAAGCTGGACGAGGCCGTCGCGGTCGCCGACCTGCACGACCTGACCCGCATCTACACGCTGATCACGGAACGGGCGCTGCGGGGCTAGATTAACCGCCTGCCTGGAAGCAACTCGTCCTGAGCTGGCGCCCAAGCCCGGCATGACGGGTGAGAATGATCACATCTTGAACAGGGGAGCAGTTGCCCTTTGCTCCGCGATCATTCCTCTTCGGGATATCCGCATGCGCATTTCGCAGGCTCACGCCAATCGGCCGTAAGTTCCTCGACCTTTGCGATCTGCGTGGAGCAGGACGGGCACCAGACCCCGAATTCATCAACATAAGACCAGCTAGTATCGGGCCAGCAGACTTTCTGATTCATCAAATTTCTCCGTGGCGCACCGTTTGGAGCGATCCACGAAGAGACACCAGTTAAAGAAAGGTAATCTTGCTACGTGGCGGCCTGTAGCTTGGCCTTACTTGACGAAGGCCGGACCGATGGCTCGCTCCTACTCCTTAGCTCCTGATCGCGATGCCCCGGACGGGAGGCAAGAACAATATTATGAAAAATCATGATAAAAATTGCCGCAGCAATCAATTGGCATCATTTTTCCCCGTATCTTCACGTAAATTGAAGCCAGCAGGCGTCGCGCCCAGTCGATCGATGATGCGAGTCACCCCCATGTCGGCGGTGACATTACCGACGGTGCGGAAAATGTCCGGCACGGTTTCCACCGCGAGCAATAGCGGTAACGCCTCGACCGGGACGCCCATGGCGAGGCAGATGGGACCAGTGGTGGTGAAGAAGGTGATCTGGCTGGGTAGGCCCACCGCCGCCAGGCTGACGATCGCGGCGACCGCAACGCCCAGCATGATCTGTACCGGGCCGAGCGCCACTCCGTTCATCGCCGCCACATAGAGGGCGACGCCTAGATTGGCCGGCGGACTGGTGATGCGGAACAGCGAGATGGCGAGCGGCAGCACGATCGAGCGCGTGCTTTCCCGCACCGCCAGTGGACCGTCGCTTGCCGCGATCATCGCCGGCAGCGAGGCGATCGAGCTCTGCGTCGAAAAGGCGATGAGTTGGGCCGGCAAGGCCGCACGGGCGAAGCGGCCGGGCGCGATCCGGCCCAGCAGGATCACCAGCGGATAGACCAGCGCCGTCACGGCCAGGCAAATGAGGACGATGAAGGCGATATAGTGGAGCAGCGCCCCGGCGGTGGCGAGGCCGGAGCGGCTACCGGCCACCAGTGCCAGGGCGAACACCCCGATCGGCGCGAGCCACAGCACCCAGCTGACGACGATCAGCAACGTATCGACCAGCGCGGCGAGAAAGCCCGTCAGCGCGGCGCGCCGCTCCTCCGCCACGCGCGTCACGGCAAAGCCGAAGACAAGGGCGAAGAGCACGACCGCGACCACCTGCCCTTCGGCAGCACTGCGGATCGGGTTGGCCGGAATGAAGCCCAGCAACCATTCGGCGGACGGGCGAACGCCGGGCACCTCGCTGGCGGCACCCGCCCCGGTGAGCGCCCCCACGGCGCCAGCCGGCACCGGCCAGAATTGCAGCAGCAACGGCCCCAGCAGCGCCGCGACCGCCGCGGAGGCCGTGAGCAGCAGCGCAAAGAGGATCAGCGTCCGGGTCGCCGTGCCGCTGGTCCGCGCCGTGCTGGCGGCGGATGCGACGCCTGTGACGAGCAGCGCGAAGATCAGCGGGATGAGCGGCATCTGGAGCCCGTTGAGCCAGGCCTTGCCGACTGGCCGGGCGATATCGACGATGCGCGCATCCAGCGCACCGCCAAATTCCGACAGGGCAATGCCGCACGCCAGCCCCGCGACCAGCGCTATCATGATCCTGACCGTCAACGACATGTGCATTTCCCCTGATGCATGACGGCATCGCTCCCCTGCCGATCAGCCTAAAAGCTTGCAGGCAAAAAGAAAGCCCGGCGATCGCAGGGATCGCCGGGCCAATTTGGTCTGGCTGGGAGCCGACCGTATCTTGACTGCTCAGCCCTTCTTTTCGGGCGGCAGGGTGATCTTCACATCCTCGCCATTCTGGCCGGGGAAATTGGTGAACATCGCGTCGATCAGATTAGGCACCAGATAGGTCAGCTTGTTGGACAGCGACTGGGCGCTGGCCTTGCCCTCGAACAGGCGCAGATTATCGGCCGCACGATCGATCTTCATGCTGAGATCGCTGGTGTATACGGTGTAGCTCGACACGTCGTTGAAGCCGGCACCGCCGAACAGCCAGGGATCATAGAAGCCATAGCCCCAGGGACGACCCCAACGGCCATAGCCCCAGCCGCCGCCGAAATAGGGGCTCGGGCCGAAACCACCGGTCGAGCGCACACGCTCACGGCCATTGTCGACATCATAGGCGACACGCACGATGAGGTCGGCCTTGGCCGGATCGCCGGCGGCGACATAGCCGGTCTGGGTCAGGCGTTGCCCGACCATCTGGGCATAATGGGAAAATTCGAGCCCACCGGCGAGCTTGGGATCGTCGGCGACGATCGTGTAGCTCTGCCCTGCGGGGGCGGGGAGCTGCTGGAAACGGGCGACGTCCGCCTTGAACGACGTGGCGCAGCCGGACAGGGCCACCAACGCCAGCGCGGGCGCTGCGAAAAGGCCGATCTTGCTGAAAGCTTTCATTTTTTCGCGTCCTGAATCAGGCGGATGCCCGTTAGTCTTCTTGCGCCCTGCTCTAGCAAAACGCAACTGAACATCGTTTGAACGCACCAACCCGTCGATTGGACGCAAGCCATGTCCGGTCAATGAAGGGACGGAGCGGCAGCGCCCATTCCGTATGCCTGCCACAGGGAATGGATTCTTTCCCCGCCCCCTGTGGCATCAGGGCATCACTCAGCGCATCAGGCCCATGGCGTCATAGGCCGCGCGCAAGGTCGGTTCGGCCGCTGCCGCCGCCTTGGCCGCGCCCTTGTCGAGGATCGCATCGAGCGCGGCATCGTCGGTGCGCAGTTCCACGAAACGCTCGCGCATCGGCCGCAGCGTTTCGACCAGCAACTCGCCCAGCGCCGGCTTGAACGCGCCGAAGCCCTTGCCTGCGAACTGGGCACAGACCGCATCGGGCGTGCTGTTCGACAGGGTGGCGTAGATGCCGATCAGGTTGGTCGCTTCCGGACGACCAGCCAGGCCTTCCGCCGTTTCGGGCAGCGGCTCGGGATCGGTCTTGGCCTTCTTCACCTTGGTCATGATCGCATCATCCTCGTCGGTGAGGTTGATGCGGCTCAGGTCCGACGGATCGGACTTGGACATTTTCGCCGTGCCGTCGCGCAGCGACATGATGCGCGCCGATTCCTTGGGGATGATCGGCGCCGGCAGGGTGAAGACATCGACGCCGAAGTCGGTGTTGAACTTGGTGGCGATGTCGCGCGACAGCTCGAGATGCTGCTTCTGGTCCTCGCCCACGGGGACATGGGTCGCCTGATAGAGCAGGATGTCGGCCGCCTGCAGCACCGGATAGACGAACAAGCCGACCGAGGCGCCCTCGCGATCCTTGCCTGCCTTGTCCTTGAACTGGGTCATGCGGTTGAGCCAGCCGATACGGGCGGTCCCATTCAAGAGCCAGGCGAGTTCGGCATGGGCCGGCACGCGCGCCTGGTTGAAGAGGACCGAGCGATCGGGATCGATGCCCGAGGCAACCAGGGCGGCGGCCATGTCGCGCACGTTGCGGATGCGCTGCTCGCGCCCTTCATGCACGGTGATCGAGTGCATGTCGGCGAGGAAGAAGAAGCACTGGCTGCCTTCGTCCATCTCGTCCTGCATCTTCACCCAGTTGCGGATCGCGCCAAGGTAGTTGCCAAGGTGCAGATTGCCGGTGGGCTGGATGCCGGAAAGGACGCGCATTACTCTAATCCATTCTGTTGATTATGTGGTGCCTCGCCGCCGCATCAGCGCCTTGAGGTCGGATAGGCGATAGGCGCCGGTGACGAAGCATGCCAGCCCGTACAGCGCGACGCCCGCGCCGACAAGCAGGGCAAGGCCGATATAGCGGCTGACCATCGTGCCCGAGAGCATCGGATCGAGCAGATCCTCTCCCGCCCAGAGCGCCAGCCCCATGACGACCGCCGCCACGGCGAGGCGCGGGATACGGCGGCGCAGTTGCGGGTCGGCGGTGAAATGGCCACGCGCGACCAAGGTGCGATAGAGCATCGCGACATTGACGGTCGACGAGAGCGCGGTGGCGAGCGGCGGCCCGATATGACCGAGCGTCGGGATCATCGCGAGATTGCCGACGATATTGATGGCGATCGACAGCATCGCATAGCGCACCGGCGTCTTCGTATCGCCGCGCGCATAATAGCCCGGCGTCAGTACCTTCACGAGGACATAGCTGGGCAGGCCGATCGAGAAGGCGGAAAGTGCCCAGCCGCAGCGCATCGCATCTTCGGCGCTGAAGCGGCCATATTGGAAAAGGCCGCGCACGATCGGTTCGGCCACGGTGATGAAGGCGACGGTTGCCGGCAGGGTCAGGAATAGGGCCAGTTCGATGCCCCGGTTCTGGGTCTCCATCGCCGCCTGATCCTCTCCCTTCGACAACATGCGCGAAATGGTGGGGAGGAGGATGGTGCCAAGGCCGATGCCGATCAGGCCGAGCGGCAACTGATTCAACCGGTCGGCATAATAGATATAGGTGATCGAGCCCGAGGCGAGCAGCCAGCCCGACAGCGCCGTGGAGATCAAGAGGTTGATCTGCGACGCGCCGGCGCCGGCAGCGGCCGGCACGATCAGGCGCAGCAGTTCGCGCACATCGGCGTCGAGGCGCGGACGCTTCAATTTCATCGAGACGCCGGCCCGCCTGCAGGCCCAGATCAGCCAGAGCAGTTGCAGCGCGCCGCCAACCGTGACCGACATCGCCTGTACCCGCGCGGTCTCATATTCATCGGCGCCGTGGAAGAACCACAGGCCGGCGATCATCGCGACGTTGAGCAGGATCGGCGCGGCCGCATTGACCCAGAATTTGTCGAGCGAGTTCAAGATGCCGCCCAGCAGCGAGGCGAGGCTGATCAGCGCCAGATAGGGAATGGTGATGCGCGACAAGGTGACGGCGAAGGCGAACTGGTCCGGCGTCGGATTCTGGCGCGAGAAGCCGCCCGACAGCGCCCAGGTGATCGGCCAGGCAGCCGCCAGCAGGACAATCGTGAACAGGATCAGGACCGGCAGCAGCACCGCCAGCGCACGCTCGGCAAAATGATAGCCTTCGGCCATGCCGCCCGGCCCGGCCGCCTTCTTGTTGAACAGCGGAATGAAGGCGGCGGAGAAGGCGCCCTCGGCAAAGAGGGCGCGAAACATGTTGGGCAGGCGGAAAGCCACGCCGTTGAAGGCGTCCGACGCGAAGCCGGCGCCGACATAGCGGGCAGCGAGCGAATCGCGCACCAGCGCCAGCACCCGGCTGGCGAGCGTCAGCCCGCCGACCGAGCCAAGGGCCTTCACCAATTTCATGGCAATCTCCGTTCGGGCTGAGCGAAGTCGAAGCCCTGCCCTGAGCGTAGCGAAAGGGCTTCGCTACGCTCAGCCGCGCCCTTCGACAGGCTCAGGGCGAACGGATGGGTATTCATGAAGAATCAGGCGTGACCGGCGGGTTCGCCTGCGGTCTGCTGCATCTGTTCGGCCTGCTGCAGGTAGAGCGCACCGAAATCGATCGGATCGAGCAGCAGCGGCGGGAAGCCGCCGTCGCGGATCGCGTCGGCCAGCACGCGGCGGGCAAAGGGGAAGACGAGGCGCGGCGCTTCGGCCAGCATGAAGGGCTGGATCTGGTCCTCGGGCACGTTGCGCATGCCGAACAGGGCCGCATAGACCAGTTCGACGGCAAAGGCGGTACCCTGCGGCGCGACGGCCTTCACTTCGATCTTCAGCGCGATTTCCAGCACTTCGTCACCGACGCGGTCGGCGCCGATGTTGAACTGGACGTCGATCTGCGGCTGGTCCTGCCACTGATAGACGGCCGGGGCGTTCGGATTTTCGAACGACAGATCCTTCACATATTGGCTGATCAGCGCAATCTGCGGCGCGGTGTCGGCGCCATTGCCGGTCACGTTGGTCTGGATGGTGTCGGCTTCGTCGGCCATTGTCCTCAAATCCTTGCTGATCGTTCGTTGCTCGAAGGGCCGGAACGGCCCGCGATATCGATCCGCGCGCTTAGCAGTGGCGAAAGATCAGGGCAATGCCGCCCGACAGGAAGCAGCGTCGGCCAATTGCTGCGCATTACAGGGCAAGCCGATATTTGAAGTATCGTGCAAACATGCCTATGTTGATGGAACATCATCCCGAACAAAGGGTATTTGCCTCCGTGTACGTGATCGTCATCCTCGCCATGATTGCCGGCTTCCTGGCACTGCGGCTCTATTCCGTTCTTGGAAAGCGGACGGGCCATGAGCAGGAGCCTGCGCTGCGTCCGGCGGAGGAACGCGCCAAGGTGGGCGGGTTGCAGCCCCGCCCGATGCCGGAGGCGACGGGCGATTCGGTTCGCTTGGCCGAAGGCCTCATTACCCCGACAGGCGAAGCCGGCGTGCGCGCGCTGATCAGCGCCGATCGCAGCTTTGACGTGCCGCAATTCGTCGAGGGCGCCAAGAGCGCCTACAAGATGGTACTGGAAGCCTTCTGGCGCGGTGATCGCGACGAACTGGCCTGGCTGTGCGACGCCGATGTTCTCGGCTCCTTTGAGGAAGCGATCGCGGCGCGCGAAGCGGCGGGCCATGTGCTCGACAATCGCTTGGTGCGGATCGAGAAGGCGCAGATCGTCGATGCCAGCGTCAATGGCCGTATCGCCGAAGTCTCGCTGCGGTTCGAGGCGGACATCGCTGCCGTCACCCGCGACAAGGACGGCAATGTCGTCGCCGGGTCGCTGACCGACGCGGTCGGCACCAACGACATCTGGACCTTCACCCGCGACATCCGCAGCGCGGATCCCAACTGGAAGCTCAGCGAAACCGACGAGGCGGCGTGAGCCTGCATCATTCGGGGGGCGCGCTGCTTGCAGCGCTGATGCTGTCCGCCTGCGCGGGCGGCGTCATTCCGCCATCGGCCGGCGGCCCTGCGCCAAGCCGGCCAAGCGGTGGCGGCGAAGGTGCGACCCGGCCGGTTCCGGCCACGCCCCGCCCCACCCTGCCCCCGAAACTGCCGACCGTATCGCCGGACGACCTGTCCACGGATCAAGCCAATGCCGCCGGCCTGGGCGTCACGCCCGGCCCCGACATTGCCAGCCTGATCCCGTCCGGTGAGCGCGCCCGCGCCGCCCTGCAGGCCTTTCTCATTTCCTGTCCGACGCTGATGAAGCGCACCGACCAGAGCGGCCTGACGCGCGGATCGGACTGGAACAGCGCATGCAGCGCGGCCTCGAGCTGGCCCGAAGCCACCGCCGCCGAATTTTTCTCCCGCTATTTCGAGGCGGTGCAGGTGGGCGAGGGCAAGGCCTTCGTCACCGGCTATTATGAGCCGGAAATCGCCGGGTCGCGCACCCGCCAGCCCGGCTATCAGGTGCCGATCTATCGCCGCCCGGCGGAACTGATCGACGTCAACCTCGGCTTGTTCAGCGACAGCCTGAAGGGCCGCACCATCCGCGGCAAGGTTCAGGGCAGCAATTTCGTGCCTTTCGACGAGCGATCGCAGATCGTCGACGGATCGCTTGCGGGACGCGGGCTGGAATTGGCCTGGGCGGCCGACCCCGTCGAATTCTTCTTCCTGCAGGTCCAGGGCAGCGGCCGGCTGACCCTGCCCGACGGCGGGGTGATGCGCATCGGCTATGACGGGCAGAATGGGCGCGACTATACCGGCATCGGCAAGCTGATGAAGGATCGCGGGCTGATCCAGGCCGGGTCGATGCAGGACATCATGCAATATCTGCGCGCCCATCCCGCCGAGGGCGCGGCAATCATGAACGAAAATAAGAGCTTCGTCTTCTTCCGTGAATTGACCGGCGCGGGACCGATCGGCGCGCTGGGCGTACCGGTGACGGCCGAGGCGACGGTGGCGGCCGATCCCAAGTATATTCCGCTGGGCGCCCCTGTCCTGCTGTCGCTCGACCGGGCCGAACCCAATGGCATCTGGATCGCCCAGGATACCGGCGGCGCGATCAAGGGCGCCAACCGGTTCGACAGTTTCTGGGGCGCGGGCGACCGCGCGCGCGGCATTGCCGGCGGCATGTCCGCTCGGGGCAGCGCGCTGATATTGCTGCCGATCGGGTCCGCCGCACGGCTGGCGCGCCCGTGATCGCGCGCCATGCGACGCCGGACCCTATCTTCTGAAGAGCAGGCGCTCTGGGGCGCATTGACGCGCTCGGTCCGGCCGCTGCGGCCGGGGCTGATCCGTCCGCCCTTGCCCGTTGTCGCCCCGGTGCCGATCCCGGAAACAAGGTTAACGCCGCAGCCTGCCAAGGCGGTGCCGATCACCCCCGCCCGCACGCCAGCGGCCGTACTCGACACTGGCTGGGAAAAGCGAATCCGTAGCGGCAACATCGCCCCCGATATGTCGATCGACCTGCACGGCCATAATCTGGCCGGCGCCCATGTCAGGCTTAATCAGGCGCTGGCGGCAGCGATTGCCCGTGATGTCCGGGTGCTGCTGGTCGTGACCGGCAAGCCGCCAAAAGCCAGCAGCCACGGGGATTCGAGCCGGCGCGGCGCGATCCGGGGCGAGATCGGTCACTGGCTGGAGACCAGCCCCTATGCCGATCGCATCGCCAGCGTGCGCATCGCCCATCCCCGCCATGGCGGCGACGGCGCCATCTACCTGATTCTGCGCCGCAAAAAATGACGCAATTTGCGCAGCCACTGACCTTTTCTTAACCACTGTCCTTCATATCCGCCTGATCCAGCAGCACCGATTATCGGGGGCTTTGAGCAGGCAGGGAGGCACATGCAGGGCGTGACAGTGAAAAGCCGCGCTGCTGCCTTTGCCTGTGCGGCTGGCGCGCTCGTCTTCATCCTGTCGCTACTATTGGGCCATGGCGCGGCCGACAATCTGGTCGATGTCGGCCGATCCCTGATCATCGCGATCCTGTGCGGTACGATGAGCTGGGCGTCGGCCCAGCGCACCATCGCGGCCACCGCAAGCGCCATCGATACCGCAACGGAGCGGCTGCTGGCCGCCGCCCATGGCGATCTTCATTCCCATGTCCCCGCCGAGATCGGCCTGGAACTGCCCGACCTGTCGGTGGCGATGGAAAGCCTGTTCAGCCAGGTCCGCACCAATCTGGACCATGTCCAGACGCTGGCACTGTTCGACCAGGTGACCGGCCTTGCCAACCGCACCAGCTTCTGTCGGCAGGTCGAACGCCTGCTCGTCGAACGTTGCGGCTCAGGACCGGCAGCCTTGTTCTTCATCGACCTGGACGGATTCAAGGCGGTCAACGATACGCTGGGCCATGCGGCCGGCGATCAGTTGCTGGCGCGGGTGGCAGGCCGCCTGCGGGAAGTGGTGATGGCGCAGGTCAGCGCAGGCCTGGGCGACGCCGTGATCGGCCGCCTGGCCGGCGACGAGTTCACCATGTTCTTCCCCACCCTGCCCAATCGCGATGCGGCCTCACGCATCGCGCGTGCCATCCAGTTCGCGCTGGGCGAGCGATTCGAACTGGGCAGCCAGCATGTCGACCTGGGCGCATCGATCGGCATCGCCTGCTATCCCGAACATGGCGACAGCCTGTCCGCTCTGCTGCGATCGGCCGACATCGCCATGTATCATGCCAAGCATGAAGGCCGGGGCCGCGCCGAGATGTTCACCGCCGAACTGGCACTGGAGGCGGCGGACCGGGCCGAACTGGAACGCGACCTGTTGTTGGGGCTGGAGCGCGACGAATTCCTGCTGGAATTTCAGCCACAGATCGAGATGAGCCATGGCGGGGTGGCGCAGGCGGTCACGGCCGAGGCGCTCGTGCGCTGGGTCCATCCCGAACGCGCGCTGATCATGCCCGGCGCCTTCGTGCCGGTTGCGGAGGAAAGCGGCATGATCGTCGCGCTGGGCGACTGGGTCATGAGCCGGGTATGCGAGACCGCTGCGCGCTGGGCACGATCGGGCGTGCATCAGCGAATCGCGATCAACATCTCGACTCGCGAACTGGCGCAGGCCGATTTCTTCCTGCGCCTGCGCCACGCCATGGCGACGCACCAGACCCCGCCGCCCATGCTGGAGCTGGAGATTACCGAATCGCTGGCAATGGACATGGACGAACGCGTGCTGGGACAGCTCAGCGCGCTGCGACAGGATGGCGTACGAATCGCCATCGACGATTTCGGCACCGGCTATTCCAACCTGGCCCGGCTGCGCGAATTGCCGGTCGACCGGGTGAAGATAGACCGCAGCCTGGTGCGCGACATCGCGACCTCCGCAGAGGCGCGGACGATCTGCAGCGCGGTCGTCGGGCTGATTCAGGGCCTTGGCATGGAAGTGGTGATCGAAGGGGTCGAGACGCAGGCACAGATGGACATGCTGCGTGTCATCGGCTGCACCCTATTTCAGGGCTATCACCTCGCCCGGCCGATGGGCGAGGCGCAATATCTGGATCGATATGCCACCGCGCCCGCCGTCGAACCGACGGAACGACGCAGCCTCTAAGCCGGACGATTCAGGGCAGGCGCCGGGCAGACAGGATCTTGACCGTCGGCTCCAGCATCTGCCCCTTCATCACGCCATTGCCGGCGGTGGGTGATTTCGGACCGGCCTGGATGGCCTTCATGATATCCAGCCCCTCGACCACATGCGCGAAAACGGCAAAGCCCTGATTGTCGCCGACCGATTCGGGATGCGCGTCCATCGCCGGCATCTTGCCCAGCACGATGAAGAAATCCCCGGTCGCGCTGCCCGGCGCATAGCGAGCCATGGACAGCGCACCATCATCATGGGTGAGGCCCGTCTGGCTCGTGGGCTCATGTTTGATCGGCGGCAGGACGCGCTTGGGGTCATTCTGTGTCCCGCCCTGGATGAAGCCGTAGTCCGGACCGCCGACGGCGCGGTAGAAGACGGTGCCGTCGAACCGCTTTTGGTCGACGTAACGCAGGAAGTTGCCGGCCGTGACCGGTGCCTTGTCGGGATGCAGTGCCACCACGATGCGCCCGGCACTCGTGTCGAGCGCCACCCGGACATCGCTTGAGGCGACAGGCGGCGGAACCGGCGTTGAAGACTGGGCCAGCAGCGGGCCGGAGGCCAGCGCGGCAAGGAGGAACAGGGCCAGGGTGCGGATCATGGCGTCAAGCCTAGTCCAACCACCCTGCCCTGTCAGCCCATGGAGTCAGCCCATGGTTGGGGCTGCTATCAGCCTTCCAGCTGGCGCATCAGGGCGCGGACGTCGGCGTCCATGTCCGGATGGCTTTCGCGCAGCTTCTCGATCGTGCGCACCGCGTGAATCACCGTGCTATGATCGCGACCGCCAAAGGTACGGCCGATTTCCGGCAGCGAGCGCGGCGTCATCTTCTTCGAGATGTACATCGCCACCTGACGCGGACGCGCGACGGCGCGCGCACGGCGCTTCGACTTCATTTCCGACAGGTCGATCTTGAAATGCGCGGCACAGGCCTTCTGGATCTCGTCGATGGTCAGGCGACGCACATTGGCGCGCACCGCGTCGGCGAGCATGGTCTGGGCAAATTCCAGATCGATCGAGCGACCGGTCAGCTGGCCATAGGCCACCAGCTTGTTGAATGCGCCTTCCAGTTCGCGGACGTTCGAGCGGATCGAACGGGCAAGGAAGTCGATCACCGCATCGGGCACCGGCGGATCGCCGGCATGGGCGCGGCGCGCCTCCAGAATCGCAAGGCGCAGGTCGAGACCCGCGGGGCGGATATCGGCCACCAGGCCGCCTGCCAGACGCGACAGGATGCGCGGGTCAATGCCGTCCAGCATCTGCGGCGCCCGGTCGGCGGTCACGACGATGCGGGCACCGGTATCGATCAGGTCGTTGATCGTGTGGAGGAACTCTTCCTGGGTCGAGCCCTTGCCGGCGATGAACTGGATATCGTCGATCAGCAGCAGGCGCGCGGCGCGCAGGCGGGCCTTGAAGGCCATCGTCTCGTTCGAGCGCATCGCATTGACGAACTCGACCATGAAGCGTTCGGCCGACATGTAGAGCACCGGCGCGCTCGGCGAATGGGCCGAGAAGGCCCGCGCGATCGAGTGCAGCAGGTGCGTCTTGCCCTGGCCGGTGCCGCCATGGATGAAGAGCGGCGTGAAGCGGGGCTCCGCCTCGCCCGCCATCGCCAGCGCAGCCGAATAGGCGAGCTGGTTGGTTTCACCCGGAACGAACTGGTCGAAGGCGTGGCGCGGCTGGAAGTTGCAGGCGACGGTCGGCGCAGCGGCAACGATCGCCGGCGCCGTCACGGCTGCGGCCACGTCGCGCTTCACCTCCAGCAGGCGCGGACCCGACGAATCGGGCGCACGGCGCAGGCGCACTTCACGCACACCGGCGCCCGAACAGCGCCAGGCCATGCGCAGGCGATCGCCAAACTGGCCGGAAACGAAATTCGCGCTGAAATCCGACGCAAAATGGAGATCCAGCGTCTGCGAATCGGGGCAATAGTCACCCAGGCGCGCAGGCTTCAACCATTGGTCGAACATGCGCGCGCCGATGTCGCGGCGCAGACCGGTGCGGATGGTCGTCCAGGCGGATTCCAGGCGGGCCATATCTGCCGCTGCCTCTCCGTCCTGAATTCCAAGCACCGCCGCATTATCCTTCATTGAATGCTGCCCCCAAAATACCAACAAAAATGCCCCTGAGGGCACGACTATCGGACGCAACAAGATGGTTCGGAAAAGCGCCCCCGCCTTTCCGAGTCTGATACATCGACTGACATTATGACGACCGCCAGGAAGTGATTCGATCAGCGGCCGGAGGATCAAAATAGACAGGGCCGCTTCGCCGGATCAAGGGCGGGTCGCTTCAAAAAACTGAAATAAAGACGTTGACTCGGGAATCCCGCAGAAAACCGCAGATTCACAAATTATGACTATTTTTCAGTGAATTACTTGGTGGCGATTCTGACGATCTGGCTCGAATCGTGAGAAATTCGCGGGTCAGGGAAATGACTATTCCATGACTACAGCAGAAAAAGCCCGCTCCGGCGATCCGGAGCGGGCTTTTCAGATAAGCGGGTAGCTTAACGTAAGGCTTAGGCGATCGCGCCGACGGCCTTGGTCAGGCGACCGAACTTACGAGCGGCCGTGTTCTTGTGCAGAACGCCACGGGCAACGCCGCGGGCCAGTTCGGGCTGGACAGTCTGAAGCGCGGTCGCAGCAGCATCCTTGTCACCGGCGAGGATGGCGGCTTCCACCTTCTTCACCAGGGTGCGGATCCGGCTGATGCGGGCGCCATTGATCGCGGCGCGACGCTCATTGCGACGGATGCGCTTCTTGGCTTGCGGCGTATTGGCCATTCTATTCCTCGGTTCTCATCAAATCTCGGGAAGAGGCCCGTCGGATTCGCCAACCAGCCTCGTGAAGGTGCGCCCCTTACAGCTGTTCCGGGGTGTCGTCAACCAGCGAGCCCCCCGCTATTTCTGGCATTTGGGGCAATGGAAGGTCGATCGCCCCCCATCGACTCGGCGTTGCACGGTGCCACCACAGGGACAAATCTGTCCTTCGCGCCCATAGACTCGCCATTGATTGGAGAAATAGCCCAATTCGCCATCCGGCCGCGCATAATCGCGCAGGGTGGAACCGCCGGCGACGATGGCGGCGGACAGAACGGTACGAATCGCTTCTACCAGCAAAGTGAGTCGGGGCTTCGATATGCGCCCTGCCGCTCGAGTCGGGGCGATGCCCGCCATGTTCAGCGCTTCGCATACATAGATATTGCCCAGCCCCGCGACGATGCGCTGGTCGAGCAGCGCCGCCTTGATCGACGTCGCCTTGCCATCCAGCACCTTCGCCAGATAGGCCGCGTCGAAATCCGGCCCCAATGGCTCCGGCCCCATGCGGGTGAAGGGGGCATAGCCCTGCCAGGCGTCACTGCGCACCAGATCCAGCGAGCCGAAGCGGCGCGGGTCGTTGAGCGAGAGAAGATGCCCGCTGCCCGTCTCCAGCAACAGATGGTCATGCGCCCCGATTTCCGCCGGATCGATTCGCCATCGCCCCGACATGCCGAGGTGGAAGATCATCATGTCGCCGCGATCGGTTTCGATGAGGCCATATTTGGCCCGGCGCGACAGTCCCGTGACGGTGGCGCCGGTCATACGCTGACGCAGGTCCACCGGAATCGGGAAGCGCAGATCGGCGCGGCGTGGCTCGACCCGCGTTAGGGTCGCTCCCAGCAGGACGGATCGCAGGCCGGAAACGGTGGTTTCGACTTCGGGAAGCTCTGGCATGGCCCCTATGTAGGATGCCGGATAGCGGAGCGACAGGGGCGTTTACGCCTAGCTCCCAACCCATGCCTTCGCGCCGGATTGGCGCTGAAACTGCGCAATCACACAAGAGCGGGATTCGCCGCATCGCGTGAGCGCGCATAGCGCTTCCATCTGGCACGATCAGGCTCTAGAGCGAACCGCATGAGCGAAACAGCATCTTTCGGCTATCGCGACGTCGATGCCGCCGAGAAGGCCGGCATGGTCCGCGCCGTATTCTCCAATGTCGCCGCCAAATATGACCTGATGAACGACGCCATGTCGGGCGGCGCCCATCGGTTGTGGAAGGATCAGTTCGTCAAGCGGGTGAAGCCGCAGCCAGGCGAACAGATATTGGACATGGCCGGCGGCACCGGCGACATCGCCTTTCGCATGCACAAGCTGGGCGCGCATATCACCGTGTCCGACATCAATCCCGAGATGCTAGCGGTGGGTGTCGAGCGCGCGCAGAAGAAGGGCTATGAGGGCCTCATCTGGTCGGAACAGAATGCCGAGACGCTGACCTTTGGCGACCGGGAGTTCGACGCCTATACGATCGCCTTCGGCATCCGCAACGTCACCCATATCGACATGGCGCTGCGCGAGGCCCACCGCGTGCTGAAGTTTGGCGGCCGTTTCTTCTGCCTGGAATTTTCGACCACCACCTGGCCGGGCTTTTCCGACGTGTATGACAGCTATTCGCACAAGCTGGTGCCACAGCTGGGCAAACTGTTCGCCAATGATGCCGACAGCTATCGCTATCTGATCGAATCGATCCGCCGCTTCCCGCCCATGCCCAAGTTCGAGGGCATGATCCGCGACGCCGGTTTCGTGAACACCAAGGTCGAGCCGATCCTGGGCGGGCTGGTGGCGATCCATTCGGGCTGGAAGATCTGACGCCCGCATGACCACCCACGCGACTCATATCTGGCGGCTCCTGAAATGGGGCCGGACACTCGCACGCCATGGCGCCCTCACTGGCATCGAACGCGATCCGCTGACGCCGACGCCGGTGCGCCGGCTGGTGCGCCTTGCCCGTTTTGGCGCGCGCGTGCCCAAGCAGCCACGCTATGCCGATGCGTTCCAGTCGATCGGCCCGGCGGCGATCAAGCTGGGCCAGACGCTGGCGACCCGCCCCGACCTGGTCGGCGAGGAAGCGGCGAACGATTTGCTACGGCTGCAGGACGCCCTGCCCCCGGTTCCGTTCGACACGATCCGCGCGCAGGTCGAGCAGAGTTTCGGCCGGCCGCTGGAGCAGGTCTATGCCCGCTTCGACGAGCAGCCCGTCGGAGCCGCGTCAATCGCGCAGGTGCATCGCGCCGTTACCAGCGACGGCCGCGAGGTCGCGGTCAAGGTGATCCGGCCCGGCGTGATCGACCAGTTCAACCGCGACATCCAGACCTATGAATGGGCTGCCGCCCATGTCGAGATGCTGGGCGGCGAAGTCGCCCGCCTGCGCCCGCGTCTGGTCATCGCCAATATGAAGCGCTGGACCGCGCGCGAGCTGGACCTGCGGCGCGAAGCGGCATCGGCATCGGAACTGGCCGAAGCGATGGAAGCGATGCCCGGCTATCGCATTCCCGCCATCGACTGGGATCGCACGACCGGCAAGGTCATGACGATGGAATGGATCGACGGCATCAAGATCTCCGATCGCGATGCGCTGATCGCCGCCGGCCATGACCTCAAAGACATCGCCGCGCGGCTGGTCAACGCCTTCCTGCGCCAGGCGATCGCCGAGGGATTCTTCCACGCGGACATGCATCAGGGCAATTTGTTCGTGAAGGGCAATGGCGACATCGTCGCGATCGATTTCGGCATCATGGGCCGGATCGATCGGCGCGCCCGCATGTGGCTGGCCGAGATTCTCTATGGCCTGATCACCGGCAACTACAAGCGCGTCGCCGAAATCCATTTCGAGGCGCAATATGTGCCCGGCCATCATAATGTCGACGAGTTCGCTACCGCGTTGCGCGCCGTGGGCGAGCCGATGCGCGGCAAGCCGGCGAGCGAATTGTCGGTCGGCGGTATGCTGGACGGACTGTTCGCCATCACCCGCGATTTCGACATGCAGACCCAGCCGCACCTGCTGCTGCTGCAGAAGACGATGGTGATGGTCGAGGGCGTCGCCCATCAGCTCGATCCCGAAATCAACATGTGGGAGACGAGCGGTCCCTATGTGAAGGAATGGCTGCGCACCGAATTGGGGCCGGAAGCCAAGGCCGCCGATGCGCTGATCGAGAATTGGCGCCTGATCCAGCGCCTGCCCGCGCTGGTCCGCCGCATCGAAGACGCCTTCCCCGAAAAGGGCGGTGCCCCGCCGCCACTGCCGCTGGGCGACGTGAAGCTGATCCAGGTGGGCGGTGGCTGGCGCTATGGCCTGGTTGCGCTGCTGGCCGCGGCGATCGGCGCCGGGGCGATGGCCGCGGCCACGACCTTCTTCTAAGTCGGCGACCGGGCTGGACAAGTCCCGGTCGCACGACCAAATGTTGGCCATGACCCAGCGTGTCCTTCTCATCGTCTCCGGCGGCATTGCGGCCTATAAGTCGCTGGAACTGGTGCGCCAGTTGCGCAAGCGCGGCGTCGCCGTGCGCGCGGTGCTGACCGAAAGCGCGCAGCAGTTCGTCACGCCGCTGAGCCTGGGCGTGCTGACCGAGGATCATGTCTATGGTGACATGTTCGATCTCAAGGAAGAGCGCGAGATCGGCCATATCCAGCTGTCGCGCCAGGCGGACCTGATCGTCGTCGCGCCGGCGACCGCCAACATCCTGGCGAAGATGGCGGCGGGTATTGCCGATGACCTGGCCACCACCATATTGCTCGCCACCGACAAGCCGGTGCTGGCCGTACCGGCGATGAATGTGCGCATGTGGCACCACAAGGCGACGCAGCGGAACCTGGCGCAGCTCCATGCCGATGGCCTCCACATCATGACGCCCGACGATGGCGAGATGGCCTGCGGCGAATATGGCAAGGGGCGCCTGCCCGAGCCGGAAGCGATTGCGGCGGAGATCGGGCGCCTGCTGACCGACCCGGCTTTGCCCGATCCGCTGGCGGGTCAGCCGGATTTCGCGGGCGCGGATGAACCGCTGACCGGACGGCATATATTGGTGACGGCCGGGCCGACGCATGAGCCTATCGATCCGGTGCGCTACATCGCCAATCGCTCCTCGGGCAAACAGGGCTTTGCCATCGCCGCCGCCGCTGCGCGTGCCGGGGCGAAGGTGACTTTGGTGGCCGGCCCCGTCCATCTGCCGACGCCCGCAGGGGTCGACCGCATCGATGTCGAGACTGCACGGGAGATGCTGGCGGCGGTTGAGGGCGCGCTACCGGCCGACGCCGCGATCATGGTCGCGGCCGTTGCCGACTGGCGCACCGCCGACGCGGCCGAGCAGAAGCTGAAGAAGGATGGCTCCGGCCAGCCCGCGCCGCTCGTTCTGGTCGAAAATCCCGACATATTGGCGACGCTGGGCCATCATGTCCGCCGACCCCGCCTGCTGATCGGCTTTGCCGCCGAAACCCAGAAGATCGCCGAACATGCGCAGGCCAAGCTGACCCGCAAGGGCGCCGACTGGATCGTCGCCAATGACGTGTCCGGCGACGTCATGGGCGGCGACAGCAACAGCGTCCAGATCGTCACATCATCCGGCATCGAAAGCTGGGCCGCCATGGCCAAGAGCGATGTCGCCACCAAACTCATCGAAAAGGTTGCCAATGCCCTCTCCCCTGCCGCCGATTGATATCCAGCTTATGCGCCTGTCCAATGGCGAAGGGCTCCCCGTACCGGCCTATGCCACCGCGCATGCCGCCGGCATGGATGTGGTGTCGGCCGAGGAGATCATTCTCAACCCCGGCGATCGCCATCCGGTCGCCACCGGTTTTGCGCTGGCGATCCCCGAAGGCTATGAGATTCAGGTGCGGCCCCGGTCCGGCTTGGCGCTCAAGCATGGCATCACTCTGCCCAACGCCCCCGGCACGATCGACGCCGACTATCGCGGCGAACTCAAAGTGCTGCTGATCAATCATGGTGCCGATCCCTTCCCGATCAAGCGGGGCGATCGCATCGCGCAACTGGTGGTCGCACCGGTTCAGCTTGCGAGCTTCGTCGAGGTCGATATGCTCGACGATACCGTCCGGGGACAGGGCGGCTTCGGTTCTACGGGAGTGTGACCATCATGATGACGCCGCTGCTTTCGCTGATGCTTGCCGCCGCCACGCCGCAGGCGCTGCCCGCGATGCCCCAGGATCTGAATGAAGTGCCGGTGATCGAGGGCTGGCAGGGCCGCAAGGTGTCGCCCAAATGGTCGGAGAATGTTCACACCCTCTACCGCAAGGCATCGTGCAGCGGCGCGGTCAATTATGAAGGCTCGCAACTGCTGGAACTGGATGTGCTGTTCCTGCTCGATGGTCAGGGCCGGCCGCTGAAGATCGCGCCGGTCAATGCCCGCTGCCCGGGCGTGGAAAAATTCGTCAGCAACCGCATTCTGAGTTCGCTCAGCCGCAGCTTCCCCAGGACCGGCTCGGCCGAACCGGTATGGATGCGCTCGCAGGTGCGGTTCCTCTGGTCGGATGCGCCGTGACGCTGACCGACGATCAACTGGAGCGCTATGCCCGGCATATCGTGCTGAAGGAAATTGGCGGCGCCGGCCAGGCGCGGCTGCTGTCGGCCGATGTCGCGGCGATCGGTGCGGGCGGCATCGGCAGCCCGGCCATCCTCTATCTGGCGGCCGCCGGCGTCGGCACCATCCGGGTGATCGACGATGATGCGGTCGCCCTGTCCAACCTGCAGCGTCAGGTGCTGTTCGGCACCGATGATATCGATGCGCCCAAGGCGGAAGCGGCAATGGCGGCCGTTGCACGCCTCAATCCCGACATCAAGCTGATCCCGATCAACGCGCGGATCGATGCGGACAATGCCGCGATGCTGCTGCGCGAGGCCGATGTCGTGCTGGACGGGTGCGACAGTTTCGCGACCCGGCTGGTGGTGGCCGATGCCGCGCAGGCGCTGCGCATGCCGCTGGTATCGGCGGCAGTCGGCCCGTTCGAGGGGCAGCTCGCCACCTATCGCGGCTGGGAGACGGACAAGCCCTGCTATCGCTGCCTGGTGGGCAGCCCGGTTGACGCGCCCGAACGCAATTGTTCGGAAACCGGTGTGATCGGCGCGCTGACCGGGGTGATGGGCAGCCTGGCCGCGCTGGAGGTGATCCGGGCGCTGGTGCCGTTCGGCACCGACATGGCGGGGCAGTTGCTGATCGCGGACTTGCTGGCGATGCGCTTCCGCACGCTGGGCGTGCCCAAGGATCCGGCCTGCCCCGGTTGTGCGGCGGAACTGTGCGCGCACTGAGGATCGTCGTCATCACGGCCGATGCGGAGCGGCTGCGCGGCGCATTGGTGCTGGCGACGGCGCAGGCCGCGCTGGGCGGCGAGGCCAGCCTGTTCCTGCAACTGGATGCGGTGGCGCTGCTGGCCTCACCGCTGGCCGCGCCGGAAGATGCCGCGCATCAGGCGGCGGGCCTGCCGACGCTTGCCGAACTGCTGGCCGAGGCGCTGGACATGGGGGTGGCCCTGATCGCCTGCCAGAGCGGCCTGGCGCTGTCGGGCCTGTCCGCCGACACCCTGCCCGCCGGGGTCGAGATTGGCGGCCCGCTTTCCTTCCTGCAACAGACCGACGACGATGCCCGGCTGCTGATCCCCTGAATCAGTCGCGCAGGAAGATATCCTCGATCTTCAAACCGAACAGGTCGGCGATGCGGAAGGCAAGCGGGAGCGAGGGGTCATATTTGCCGGTCTCGATCGCGTTGACGCTCTGGCGCGAGATGCCGAGCTGGGCGGCGAGATCGCTCTGGTTCCAGTCGCGTTCCGCCCGCAAGATTTTGAGCCGGTTCTTCATGCGCGGCCGCCGGGCAGGATCGGCGCCAGCAACAGCCCCAGATTCCACAGGATGAAGGCGGCATACGCAGGCGCATGGGGGGCAAGGCCGGAACCTTCGAGCAGGCCCCAGACGGTGGTGATCACCAGCATGAAACCGGCGGCGATCAGCGCGCGCCGGGCATGGACCATGCGCAGATATTCGTCGGCCTCCTCCACCAGCAGCCGGCCCATCGCCCAGATGAAGCCGATCAGCGGCGGCGCCGGCAGCAAGGCGACGAGCACGGCCCAGATGCCCGACGGATGCCATTCGCGCTGGATGGTGATGGCCGCGACCACGGTGACGATATTGGCGATCATCAGCGGCACGACCCGGCCGATATAGCGGGCGATCGCCGATCCGGGCACGCCGCGCGCCAGCCGCATCGCTTCCCAGATCAACCAGCCCAGCGCCAGCAGGCCCGGCACCATCAGCGGCAATTTGCCGTCGCCGCTGATGGTGAAGATGTTGGCGGCGAAGGCAGCGGCCACCATCAGCACCGTGAACAGCGCGGCCGCAGCGCAGATGCGCCAGGGAAAGGGGTGAATGGGTTCCGGGGCGATCATGACTCGTGCCTCCTGCTCTGAAAGGGTCAAGCGTCCTTTACAGAAACAGGAAGCGACGAGTCAACTTACCTTTACATTTTATCGCGTATCCTTGTCAGAACTGGCCATAGCGCTCATTGCCGACAAAGCCGAGCTTGGTGACGCCGGAGCGGCGGATGTCGGCCAGGGTCTGGTCGACCACCAGATAGCGGGCGGCAGCATCCGGCTGGAATTGAAGTTCGGGCTCGACCGGCATGGCCAAAGTCTGGGCGAGGTAGCGGCGCAGGGTCAGGGCATCGACCGCCATGCCGTTCCAGCGGACCACGCCCGATGCGTCGATCGTCACCTTGTTCTTGATCGGATCGGGTTGGGGCAGGCTGGTATCGACCGGCGCCTGGGGCAGGTTGATGCCAACGCTGTGGGTCTGGATCGGGATGGTGATGATGAACATGATCAGCAGCACGAGCATGACGTCGATCAGCGGCGTCGTGTTCATCTCGCCCATCGGCGCTTCATCCTGCACGCCACGGGATTTTGCAAAGCTCAAAGCCATAAGTCCCTCCTGTGCTGATAATGATATATCAGCACATAAAACATGCGCCCGTGGGTGACTCTTGGCAAGAGGCCTTCTATTGACAGGGCAGACCGCCCATTTATGGGGAAGGCGCGGCTTTTTGGGCCGCGCAACCTGAACATTTCACAGAAAGACCCCCCGTGTCCGCCATGCTCAAGATCACCCTGCCCGATGGTTCCGTGCGTGAAGTCGCGCCCGGCACTACTCCGGCGGACATTGCAGCGGCGATCGGGCCGGGCCTGGCCAAGGCGGCGATCGCCGCGAAGGTCGACGGCGAACTGCGCGACATCATGCGCCCGCTAGAACAGGATTCGCAGCTCGCCCTCGTGACGGCGAAGGACGAGGCCGACGCGCTCGGACTGGCGCGCCACGATTTCGCCCATGTGCTGGCCGAAGCGGTGCAGGCGCTGTTCCCCGGCACGCAGATCACCTTCGGCCCGGCGACCGACGATGGTTTCTATTATGACTTCGCGCCCAAGGATCGCCCTTTCACTGAGGAAGACCTGCCCGCGATCGAGGCGGAGATGCGCAAGATCATCGCCGCCAACAAGCCGCTGCGCCGCGAAGTGATCGCCCGCGACACGCTGATCGCGCAGTGGGAAGCGGCCGGCGAGACGTTCAAGGCGCAATGGGCCGCCGAATTGCCGCAGGGCGAGGAACTGACCGTCTATCATTCGGGCGACGGCTGGTATGACATGTGCCGCGGCCCGCATCTGGCCTCCACCGGCAAGCTGGACCCGGCCGCGTTCAAGCTGACCCGCGTGTCGGGCGCCTATTGGCGCGGCGACCAGAAGAATGCGATGCTGAGCCGCATCTATGGCACCGGCTGGCTGAACAAGAAGCAGCTCAATGAACATCTGACGCGGCTGGAAGAGGCCGGCAAGCGCGACCATCGCAAGCTGGGCGCGGAGATGGACCTGTTCCACCTGCAGCAGGAAGCGCATGGCAGCGTCTTCTGGCACCCCAAGGGCTATCTGATCTGGCGCGAGCTGGAAGCCTATATGCGCCGTGCGATCGACGATGCCGGCTATCGCGAGGTGAAGACCCCGCAGGTGATGGACGCGCGCCAGTGGGAGCAGTCCGGCCATTGGGGTAAATATCGCGAGAATATGTTCGTCATCCCCGACGAAGTGCCGAATGTGGCGGACGAAGGCCCGCTGGTGTCGGACGATGTCGACTGGATGGCCCTGAAGCCGATGAACTGCCCGGCGCACATCCTGATCTTCAAGCAGGGGATCAAGAGCTATCGCGACCTGCCGCTGCGCTTCTACGAAAATGGCTGCTGCCACCGCAACGAGCCGCATGGCGCGCTGCACGGCCTGATGCGGGTGCGCCAGTTCACCCAGGACGACGCCCATATCTTCTGCCGCGAAGACCAGATCGTCGAGGAAGTGCGCGCCTTCTGCGCGCTGGCCGACCGGATCTACCGGGATTTCGGCTTCACCTACTCGATCAAGCTGGCGCTGCGCCCGGAAAAGCGCTTCGGCACCGAGGAAATGTGGGACAAGGCGGAAGAGGAACTGCGCAACGCGGTTGCCGCCGCCGGCCTCAACACGCCCGAATATGGCTGGGAAGAACTGCCCGGCGAAGGCGCCTTCTATGCGCCCAAGCTGGAATGGCACCTCACTGACGCGATCGGCCGCACCTGGCAGGTCGGCACCATCCAGTCGGACCGCGTGCTGCCCGAGCGGCTCGACGCCAGCTACATTGCCGAGGATGGCGAGCGCCATCGGCCGGTGATGCTGCACCGTGCGATCTTCGGCAGCTATGAGCGGTTCATCGGCATCCTGATCGAACATTATGCCGGCAAGTTCCCGCTGTGGCTGGCGCCGGTGCAGGCGGTGGTCGCGACGATCGTGTCGGATGCGGACAATTATGCGCTGGACGTGGTCGAGAAGCTGCGTGCCGCCGGCATTCGCGCCGAAGCCGACGTGCGCAACGAGAAGATCAACTACAAGGTGCGCGAACATTCGCTGGGCAAGGTGCCCAACCTGCTGGTCGTCGGCCGCCGCGAGGCGGAAGAAGGCACGGTGGCGCTGCGCGAACTGGGCAAGGATGGCCAGACCATGTTGCCGGTGAGCGAAGTGATTGCCCGCCTTGAAAAAGAAGGTCGCGCACCCGATATGGGTTGAGGCAGCAATGCCACAGGGTGCGTGATTCCGTTACGACGGAGGCACGCACCCCTTTCGGTTTTGTAGAAAAGCCGCTAAGAGCCACTCGGTTTTAATAGACTCAGGAGAAGCTGCTATACGTCCCCCGATGATGCGCCGCCCACTGGCGCCGCCGCCGAAGTCCGGCCCCCGGTATAACGAATTCATCACCGTACCCAAGGTGCGCGTGATCGATGACGAAGGCGAAAATCTGGGCGTGATGTTTACGCAGGAGGCGATCGAGCAGGCCGCCGACGTTGGCCTGGACCTGGTCGAAGTGTCGCCCAACGCCGATCCGCCAGTCTGCAAGTTCCTGGACATCGGCAAGTTCAAGTACGAAGCCCAGAAGAAGGCGAATATCGCCCGCAAGACCCAGAAGACGCAGGAACTCAAAGAGATCAAGATGCGTCCGAACATCGACGATCATGATTATGACACGAAGATGAAGAAGGTCCATGATTTCATCGGCGATGGCGACAAGGTGAAGATCACCCTGCGCTTCCGCGGCCGCGAACTCAGCCACCAGCAGCTCGGCATGAACCTGCTGCAGCGCGTGGCGGAAAATGTCGCCGAGATCGCCAAGGTCGAAGCCTATCCGCGCATGGAAGGCCGCCAGATGCTGATGGTTCTTTCGCCGAAATAAATGGCGCCGCGACATTGAAGAACATGCGTATCGGGCGGGGTCTGGCGACAGACTCCGCCCGATACGCATTTGAGCGCGACTTAGTCGATCAACGACGTGTCGGGCGTGGCGCGTGGATCCAGCGTCAGTTGCAGGAAGGCCAGGTCGAGCCATCGGCCGAATTTCATGCCGACCTGCGGCAGCAGGCCGACCTGGGTGAAGCCCAGCCGTTCGTGCAACCGGATCGATCCGATATTGCCGGCCTCGATGCCGGCGACCATGACATGCTTGCCGATCGCGCGGGCACGATCGATCAGGGCGAGCATCAGCGCCTTGCCGATTCCCGCCCCGCGCTGATCGACGCGGACATAGACCGAATGTTCGACCGTGTTGCGATAGCCATCCCAGGCGCGCCAGTCGCCAAAGGAGGCATAGCCAACCACATCGCCCAGCGCATCGACCGCCACCAGCACCGGATAGCCCTGCCCCTGCCGTTCCGTCAGCCAGGCGCGGCGATTGGCGGCATCCACCTGATGATCGTTCCAGATCGCCGTCGTGTTGACGACCGCGTCATTATAGATGGCCGCGATGGCCGGCGCATCGGCCGGGCTGGCATCCCGAATGGTCATTGGCGCAGGTCGCTCCTTGATGGGTGCATGTCAGGGTTCAGGCCGGGTTCGGCACGATCAGATATTTCTCGCCGGTGCGGCGGGCATTATAGGCCAGCACCGCGTCGCGCGTCAGCGCATCCCTGAGCGACAGGCGCGCCTTATAGTGGCTGGCGAAGAGGCCGGTGAGATTGTCCCGCACGCGGGCGCGCATCCGCTCCACCGTTTCCGCACCCGCCTGCGCCAGGAAAGGCGTCAGCAGCCAGCCGCCGACCCGCCAGCTGAAGCCGAAGCTGCGCGTGAGCAGGGTCGGCGACAGGTCGAGCGCGCCATAGATATAGGCCTGCTTCATGGTGGCGGAGCCATAGCGGCTATAGGTGGCGCCCGCACTCGCCACCTGCTCCATCGCGCCCAATATCCGGCTGACCAGCGAACCGCCGCCGATCGCGTCGAAGGCGATGGTCGCCCCCGTTTCGGTCAGAGCGGCGACCAGCAGTTCGGCAAAATCATCGGCCGTGCTGTCGAGCACATGCTGCGCTCCCAAATCGCGCAGCAGCGCAACCTGCGCCGGGCTGCGGACGATATTGACCAGCGGGATGTCGTCCGCCTGGCAGATTTTGACGAGCATCTGGCCAAGATTGGAGGCGGCCGCGGTATGGACCAGCGCCTTGTGCCCCTCTGCCCGCATGGTTTCGACAAAGCCGAGCGCAGTCATCGGATTGACGAAGGCCGATGCCCCCTGCTCCGCCGTGGCGCCATCCGGCAAGACCATGCAGGCGCGCGCATCGACCAGCCGATATTGGGCATACATGCCGCCCGGCACACAGGTGACGCGCTTGCCGAGCAGCGCCTGCGCTTCCGCAGCTTCGCCTGCCGCGATCACCGTGCCAGCCCCTTCATTGCCGACCGGCATCGCTTCACCCAGGCGCGAGGCCATGGCACGCATCGCTGCCTCGGGCATCTGCGCCACCAGATAGCCATCGCCATATTCGGCATGGTCGACATCGGCCGACCCCAGCAGCAACCCGAGATCGGATGGATTGATCGGCGCCGCCTCGACCCGCAGCACGACCTGAGATCCGGTCGGCGCTGGCAGGGTCTGCTCTGCCAGCGATACGGTCAGTCGGCCATCGGGCGCGAGGGTCGAAAGAATTTGCAGACCGGTGATGTCGGACATGAGGAGGCTCCCTTGGCGGCGATGACATTGGCGGCGATGAAAGGGGCTTAGCCTGCCACGCCGCCATCGGCCAGCATCGGCGCGATCAGGCGGCGGGCAGCGCGCGGTAGAGCGTGGGATACATGGCGCGGAATGCCTTGAGCTTGGGCATGTCCCAGCGCTGGATATAGGGATGATAGGGATAGCGGGCCATGAAGTCCTGATGATCGGCCCCGGCATCCTGAAAGCCGGTGAAGGGCTCCACCTTGGTCACGATCGGGTCGCGCCACAGCCCGGCCTTCTGCAACTGCGCCAGATAGGCGCGCGCTGCCCTGTCCTGCCCGGCATTGAGCGGGAAGAGCGCGCTGCGATATTGGGTGCCGCTGTCGGGCCGCTGATAATTGAGCGTGGTCGGGTCGGTGATGACCGAGAAGAAGATGCGCAGCAGCGTGCCGTAGCTGACGATCTTCGGATCATAGGTGACCCGCACCGACTCGGCGAAGCCGGTATCGCCGCCGCTGACCATGTCATAATCGACCTTGCGGTCGCGCGGTCCGCCGGCGAACCCCGCCACGACGAGCCTGACGCCCTTCACATGGGAAAAGACGCCCTCAACGCCCCAATAGCAGCCGCCCGCAAAGATCGCGGTTTCCAGCGACCGGGTCGGCTGCGCATCCAGCGCCGGAATCGGCGCGGGGACGGCAGGTTCGGCATGCAATGGGGTAGACGCGGCGGCGAGCGCCGCAAGGGATAGGAGGAAAAGGCCCTTAGAGCGCCGCACTGCCGACAGGGGTCGCGGTCGACGCGATCGCGGTCGAGGTCAGCGCCGGCGGCTCATTATTGGGCTGAAGCGCGAACATCGCGACCGCCCCGATGGCAAAGCCACCCAGGAAGCGGAAGAACAGTTCGGATTTCAAAAACGCCAACATGGCCAAGCCTTTCTGTCGCGATATCTTCGCGATCGTCGCCCGGTAGGACATTACGCCTTGCCCCTGTCTGAACATGATCGCGCCGGACAGCGGCTTTCGACCAAGGACGGGAGCGAAGCGACGAAATGCCACCGCACATAAGTTTCTTTACGCAACGGGCATATAGCGCCTGCGGCGTCAATCACAAGACGCTGCCGTGCGAAAAAGACCGTTTCAATTTCTGAGACAATGGAAAAATCCGGCCGCGATAGACAGGATCGCGACCGGATTTTCAAGAGCTTATTGCAGGCCGACGATCATCGGCCGGCGATCACTTCAGCGCTGCACAGGCTTCCTGGATGCGCACGCAGGCGGTCTTGAGCACCTCTTCCGAGGTCGCATAGCTGATGCGGAAGGCCGGCGAGAGGCCGAAGGCGGCGCCATGGACGGCCGCGACCTTCGCTTCGTCGAGGAAATAGCCGATCAGCGCTTCGTCGCTGTCGATCCGCTGGCCCTTGGGCGTCACCTTGCCAATCACGCCGCTGGCGTCGGGATAGACATAGAAGGCGCCTTCAGGCGTCGGGCAGTCGAGGCCCGGCGCGTCATTCAGCATGGCGACGACCATGTCGCGGCGCTTCTTGAAGGCGGCATTGCGCTCTTCCAGGAAATCCTGCGGGCCGGTCAGCGCAGCCACGGCAGCGGCCTGGCTGATCGAGCAGGGATTGCTGGTCGACTGCGACTGCAGCTTGCCCATCGCCTTGATGATCCATTCGGGACCGCCGGCGAAACCGATGCGCCAGCCGGTCATCGAGAAGGCCTTGGAACAGCCATTGACCGTCAGGGTGCGGTCATAGAGATCCGGGCAGACCTGGGCGATGGTGGCGAAAGGGGTCGGCGCGTACCAGACATGCTCATACATGTCGTCGGTCATCACCAGCACATGCGGATGACGCAGCAGCACCTCGCCCAGCGCCTTGAGTTCGGTCGCCGAATAGGCGGCACCCGACGGGTTGGACGGCGAATTGAGCATCACCCACTTGGTGCGCGGGGTGATCGCCGCGTCGAGCTGGGCCGGGGTGATCTTGTAGCCCTGGCTGGCCGGGCCTTCGATGAACACGGGCGTGCCGCCGGCGAAGTTCACGATGTCGGGATAGCTGACCCAATAGGGCGCGGGGATGATGACCTCATCGCCCACGTCGACCGTCGCGACCAGCGCGTTGAACAGGGTGTGCTTGCCGCCCGAGTTCACGCTGATCTGGCTGCGCTTGTAGATCAGGCCATTGTCGCGCTTGAACTTGAAGGCCACGGCTTCCTTGACGTCGGCAGTGCCGTCGACATCGGTATAGCGGGTCAGATTCTTGCGAATGGCCTCGATCCCCGCCTCTTTGACGAAATCGGGCGTGTCGAAATCGGGTTCGCCGGCGGAAAGACCAATGACGTCCACGCCTTCGGCTTTAAGGGCATTCACGCGCGCGCTCATCGCCAGGGTGGCGGAGGGCTGGATGCGACCGAGGGCTGCGGAAGTCTGGCTCATGGCAATGATCTTTCTCCAGAGCGATGCCCAGACGGACAAAAGAGTCCGCGTTCGACGGCATCGCGACAAAAAATAATATTATCTCCTTGTCTGCCGCGCAGGCAGACGCGGCGGTCCTTAGTGCGCAAAGGACGCCGGAGCAACCGCCAGTTGCCGGTTATTGGCTTGTGCGCATCCTAGGAAAACTATCGGACCAGCGAGGCCGCGACCATCCCGCGCGACGCATTGCCGATGAAGAAGCCGCGTTCCAGATCATGGATGCGCAGATCGCCCTCCACCGCCTCGCCCATGTCGAGCAGGCTCTGGCGCAGGATTCCGCGCAGCAGCCCGCGCGAGGCCGGCGGCGTTACCAGCTTGTCACCCCGTTCCACGAAGATGGAGGAGAAGCAGCCTTCGGTCAGATAGCCCTGTTCGTCGGTCATCAGCACCTCATAGGTGCCGCCGCGCTGCAGCGCGTCGCGATAGAGGGAGCGGTCGGTGGTCTTGTGCTCCAGCCGGGGATCAGTGGCGGCGGCGAGCCGGGGCACGACCTTCACCTGCATGATCGCCTTGGGCCAGGTGCGATGTTCGCGCACCTCGATCGACACCGAGCCCTGGCGCGACACCAGCAGCCGCACGCGGCTGAGTTCGCGCAGGCGGAAAGTGGCGGCCTGAAGCTCGTTGCGCACGCTGTGGCGGTCGAAGGCGAAGCCCAGCGCCTGCGCGCTGTCCTTCAGCCGGCCCAGATGCAGTTCCAGCAGACGCACACCTTCATGCGGATCGAAGGCCATGGTCTCGAGCAGATCATATCGTCCGTCAGCCACCGACATCGAACCTATTCACGCCCCACTGCAATCATCTTTCATCCCAGCGACAGGAAGCGCCCCTTGGCCAGGCATTCCGCCCATTCGGCCGACGCATCCGAATCCGCAACGATGCCGGAACCCAGGCCCAGGCGACCGATACCGCTTCCTTCTTCGACGCAAATGGTGCGAATGGCAACATTGAAAGCCGCGTCCCCCGCAGGATCCATCCAGCCCATGGCGCCAGTGTAGACGCCGCGGGCGAAAGGCTCGACCATATCGATGATCTCCATCGCCCGCACCTTGGGCGCGCCGGTGATCGATCCGCAGGGGAAAAGCACCCGCAGCACGTCGACCGGCGCCAGCCCCGGCAGCACCCGGCCGCGAATGGTCGAGACCATCTGATGGACGGTCGGATAGGTTTCGACCTTGAACAGGTCGGGGACCGTGACCGACCCGGCCCGTGCCACCCGCGACAGATCATTGCGCAACAGGTCGACGATCATCAGATTTTCGGCGCGCTGCTTGGCATCGCGCGCCAGCTCGGCCGCCAGGGCGGCATCCCGTTCCGGATCATGATCGCGCACGGCGGTGCCCTTCATCGGCCGCGCGGTGAGTTGCCCGCGCACCTGGGTGAAGAAGAGTTCGGGCGAAAAGGACAATATCTGATGCCCGCCGATATTGATGACGCCGCCATAGCCGGCCTGCGCGCGCGGACGCAGCGCCGCGTAGAGCGCCATCGGATCGCCGGCGAAGCGCAATTCGCACGGGAAGGTCAGATTGACCTGATAGATGTCGCCGGCACGGATCAGTTCCTGCACCTGGTCGAACTGCGCGCGATAGTCGGCTTCGCTGACGAGCGGCCAGGGCGCATCGACGCTGACCGCCGCAGGATCGGGCAGCAGGTCCGCGACGCCATCGGCCGGGATGAAGCGACAGCCCTCGAACAGGCCGAACCAGAGCAAGGGCATGGCTTGCGGCCCGCCCTTGGGCGGGCGGTGCGCGATCGGCGCCAGCCGTTCCTCCAGCGCCAGCCCGGCTTCATAGCTGATATAGCCGGCGGCATGCAGGCCGGCTTCGCGCGCTTCGGCGATGCGGTCGAGCGCGGGCTGCACCTCCTCCATCCGCCAGGCGGCGATGACCGACACCGGATCGCGATACAGCCGCGCGGGCGCTGCCCCCTGGACGCGCGCATCGTCGAACAGGGCAAAGGCTTCGGTGGGACCAGGCAGGCGCATGGCGCCCTCTTAACAGGCTTTGGCGCGCACGAAAGAGCGATGCAGGTGGCGCCATGATTGCCCGGCGGGGCAAAGCTGGCCTAGACAGGGGGCATGTCCGACCAGCCCCCTGCCCCGACCAGCGAACCGCGTCCGTTCAAACCGGCCTTGCTGCTGGGCCTGCGCAGCCGCTGCCCGGCCTGTGGCGAGGGCAGGCTGTTCGCGCGCTTCCTGAAACCGGTGTCGGCGTGCAGCCATTGCGGCCAGCGCTGGGACGGTCATCAGGCCGATGATTTCCCGGCTTATATCGTCATCCTGCTGCTCGGCCATCTGCTGGTGCCGCTGATGATCGAGGTCAATGCCGCGCTGGCCATCCCATTGGGCTGGCAGGCGGTGCTATGGCCGACGCTGGCGGCGATATTGGGGCTGGCGATGATCCAGCCCGCCAAGGGGGCGGTGCTGGCCTTTCAATGGTCGCGCCGGATGCACGGCTTCGCCTGACGGCGCGCCGGCAATCCGAGCCTTATTCAGCCGGCTTGCGGATGAAGTTGAGTTCCATCGCTTCGCGCAGCGTGTCGTCGATCGAGCGACGGCCTTCGGCGCCATGGGTGACGACGGTGGTGTCGCAGGTGGCGACGCACACGCCCTTCTGGAAGCCGGCCGAGCTGATCGTCCAGCTGGTGCGGCCGATATGGCCGATCGCGCAATGGACCTCGAACGGATAGGGGAAATGCGATTCCTCGATGAAGTTGAGGTTCACATTGGCCACCAGCCAGCGCACGCCCTGTTCCTGCGGGTGGCGGCCCATATGGTGATGAAAGCGGATACGGGCCGTTTCGAAGATACCGGAAATCGCCACATTGTTGATGTGGCCCATGGTATCGAGATCCTGGAAACGCGTATCGATGCTCGTGATGAAGCGATATGCGTCGGGACTGAACCGCCAGGATTCGGGTTTGGCCATGTCCTGCTTTCCTTGAAATTGTTTTTTTCGCTCTTAGCCCAGCGATCTTGCGATGCAATGTTCGCGGCGAAAATGCCGCGACTGCGACCTTTATGACACAGACAAAATCATAACGATATTGTCACGAAACTGACGCCGCAGCGTCGCGATAGTCACATTGCAGTGCAACATGCCCCGCCTAGAGCGCCCGCCAATCACACATGATTGGGGGATTTCACCATGCGCCACGCACTCAGCCTGCTGCTCGCTTCGACCGCCTGCATCGCCGCACCCGCCTTTGCCCAGGACATGGCGCCCGCCGCCGATGCCGCGGCCGATGCGGACAGCGCCGGCATCATCGTCTTTGGCCGGGGCGAAACCCGCCAGGTCCAGGAAATCACCACCCGCGACCTCGTCACCCTGACGCCCGGCACCAATGCGCTCAAAGCCATCGAGAAGCTGCCCAGCGTCAATTTCCAGTCGTCCGATCCGTTCGGCAGCTATGAATGGTCGCAGCGCGTCAGCATCCGCAGCTTCAACCAGAACCAGCTTGGCTTCACCTTCGACGGCATTCCGCTGGGAGACATGAGCTATGGCAATCATAACGGCCTGCACATCACCCGCGCCATCAGCAGCGAGAATATCGGCACCGTCCGCGTGTCGCAGGGTTCGGGCTCGCTGGGCACCCAGTCGACCGGCAATCTGGGCGGCACGGTCGAGACCTTCTCGATGGATCCGGCCGATGCGCTGGGCGCACAGGGCAACCTCACCTATGGCAGCGACGAGACCTGGCGCGCCTTCGCCCGGCTGAACATGGGCAGCGCCGACGGCATTCGCGGCTATGTCTCTTATGCATACGGCTCGACCGACAAGTGGAAGGGCCAGGGCACGCAGGACCAGCATATGGTCAATGCCAAGGTCGTGATCCCGGTCGGCGATGGCAAGCTGGATGGCTGGCTGAGCTATTCGGACCGCCGCGAGCAGGATTATCAGGACATGTCGATGGACATGATCAACCGCCTGGGCTGGAAATGGGACAATACCTCGCCCGACTATGCCAAGGCGGTCCTCTATGCCGACATCGGCAATAATCGCGGCGAAACCGGCGCGCCGGTCAGCAACGCCGCCGCCGGCACCGTCTATCCCGACAATGTGACGTCGGTCTGGGACGCCTATTATGATGCCGCCGGTCTGCGCGAGGACTGGCTGGGCGCGATCGGCTACAGCACGCCGCTGGGCGATCATGCCAATTTCAAGATCAAGGGCTATTACCACAATAATAGCGGCATGGGCCTGTGGGCGACGCCCTCGGTCCCCAGCCCCACCGGCGGTTCGCCGCTGTCGATCCGCACCACCGAATATGACATGGACCGGATCGGCGCGTTCGGCAGCGTCGATGCGACGATCGGCGTCCAGACGCTGGAAGCGGGCGCCTGGTACGAGAATAACAAGTTCAACCAGGCCCGCCGCTTCTATGCGTTCAAGAGCCGCACCGAGGCGGGCCTCTCCTTCCGCGACTATCCCAAGAACCCGTTCGCGACCCAGTGGGAGTTCGATTTCACCACCGACACGATCCAATATTATGTCCGCGACAAGATCGACTTGGGCATGCTGACGATCAACCTGGGCTGGAAGGGCTTCAAGGTCACCAACGAGGCCGAGGCGGTCGTGTCGAGCAGCTTCCCCGAGGGCAAGATCAAGGCCGAGGACTGGTTCCAGCCCCATGCCGGCTTCGCCGTCGAACTGAGCCCCGAGGCGGAAATCTTCGGTGGCTTCACCCAGGTGACCAAGGCCTTTGCCAGCGCCACCACCACCGGCCCCTTCTCCACCAACCAGGCCGGCTTCGACCAGATCCGCGACGACCTGAAACCGGAAAGCTCGGACACGTACGAACTAGGCCTGCGCTACAACACGTCGCGCTTCAACGGCACGCTGGGCGCCTATCTGGTCAACTTCCGCAACCGCCTGCTGGCGGTGCAGGTCGGCAGCCCGATCCTGGGCCTGGCCTCCGCGCTGCAGAATGTCGGCAATGTCCGCGCCGTCGGCATCGAGGCGGCGGGCGACCTGAAGCTGGGCCAGGGCTTCGGCCTCTATGCCAGCTACAGCTACACCGACGCCACCTATCGCGACGATGTGCTCAACAGCTCGGACGGCACGCTGGTTGCCGCGATCAAGGGCAAGACCGTGGTCGACAGCCCCAAGCATATGCTGCGCGGCGAACTCAATTATGACCAGGGGCCGCTGTTCGGCCGGATCGGCGCCAACTATATGTCGAAGCGCTATTACAGCTACACCAACGATGCGTCGGTCGATGGCCGGGTAATCGTGGACGCCTCGATCGGTTATCGCGTCACCGACCAGATCGAAGTGCAGCTCAACGCCAGCAACCTGTTCGACAAGAAATATATCAGCACGATCGGATCGGGCGGCTTTGGCAATAGCGGCGACGCGCAGACGCTGCTGATCGGCGCGCCGCAGCAATTCTTCGTCACCCTCAAGGCGGGGTTCTGAGATGAACAAGGCCGCGCTGCTTGCCTCCGCCCTGCTCGCCCTCACGCCGCTCCCGGCGCTGGCCGAGCCGGTGCTGCTGATCTCGATCGACGGGCTGCGCCCCGGCGACGTGCTGGAGGCGGACAAGCGCGGCCTTGCCTTGCCCAATCTGCGCCGGTTCCTGACCGATGGCGCCCATGCATCGGGCGTCACCGGCGTGCTGCCGACGCTGACCTATCCCAGCCACACCACGCTGATGACCGGCGTGTCGCCGGGCAAACATGGCATCGTCAACAACAACAGCTTCGACCCGATGCAGATCAACCAGGGCGGCTGGTATTGGTATGCGCAGGATGTGAAGGTGCCGATGCTGTGGGATGCAGCCGCAAAAGCCGGGCTGTCCACCGGCAATGTCCACTGGCCGGTCAGCGTCGCCGCCAGGGGCGTCCGCTGGAACCTGCCGCAAATCTGGCGCACCGGCCATGCTGACGACGCGCAATTGCTTGATGCGCTGGCGACGCCGGGCCTGAAGGCGGAGCTGGAACGGGAGGTCGGCCAGCCCTATGCCATGGGGATCGATGAAAGCCTGTCCGGCGACCAGAACAGGGGCCGGTTCGCCACCGCCCTGATCGCCGCGCACCAGCCCGACTTCCTGACCGTCTACCTCACCGCACTCGACCATGAGCAGCATGGCAGCGGTCCCGACACACCAGCCGCCAAGGCCGTGCTGGAAAAGATTGACGCGATCGTCGGCGACCTGATCGCGGCCGAGCGCAAGGCCCATCCCGACGCGCTGATCGCGCTGGTCAGCGACCATGGGTTCGAGGCGACACATAGCGGCCTAAACCTGTTCCGCCCCTTCATCGACGCCGGCCTCATCACCCTCGGCGCGGACGGCAAGGTCGCATCCTGGCAGGCCATGCCCTGGATCGGCGGCGGATCGGCCGCGATCATGCTTGCCCGCCCCGATGACCAGATGCTGGCCGACAAGGTGAAGGGCCTGCTCGACAGGCTGGCCGCCAACCCCGCCAACGGCATCGACCGCATCGTCGGCCGGGCGGAGATGGTCAAGCTCGGCGGCAATGCGCAGGCCAGCTTCACGATCAACCTCAAGCCCGGCTTCGTCACCGACATCTTCCGCGGTGCCAATGCGCCGCTGGTCGCGCCGACGCCGGTCAAGGGCATGCACGGCTATTTCCCCGGCCCGGCCAATCTGCGCGCCACCTTCATGGCGATGGGACCGGGGGTGAAGCCGGGCAAGGATCTGGGCCTGATCGACATGCGCGCGATCGCGCCCACCCTGGCCAAGGCGATGGGCGCCAGCCTGCCCGACGCGGAGGCGGCGCCGATCGATCTGCGCTGATCCACCCGGCAACGGATCGTTTCCGGCTGCGACGATGGACTTCATTACCCCCGCGACATAATTTTGCGCCCAATCCAACAGGGTCATTTTCGGGGTAGTCCATATGCCGCAGCGTTACAGCCTGGCCGCCATCATCTTGCACTGGGCGATCGCCGCCCTGCTCGCCTTCCAGATCGCCGTCGGCTGGGCGCTGGGCAGTCTGGGCGCGCGCGGCTTTGCGCTGTTCCAGTTGCACAAGTCGATCGGCATCACCGTGCTGCTGCTGACGCTGCTGCGGATCGGCGTGCGCTGGTGGAAGCCGCGCCCGGCCAAGCTGGAGGGCGGCTGGCAGGGAGCGTTGGCGTCTGGCGTCCATGTCGGCCTCTATGCCTTCATGCTGGGCGCGCCGCTGACCGGCTGGGCGCTGGTCTCGACCGCCAAGGTCAAGGTGCCGACGCTGTTCTTCGGCGTCATTCCCCTGCCCCATTTGCCGCTGCCGATGGCAAGCCATGGCCTGGCCGAAGGCGGTCATAGCCTGCTCGCCTGGATCGGCATTGCGCTGGTGGCGCTGCATGTCGCAGGCGCGCTGCGCCATCATGTGCTGATGCGCGACGGGCTGATCTGGCGGATGGTGCCGGGCCGCTCGACCGCCTTGCTGATCGGCCTGCCCGCGCTGATCCTCATCGGATTCCTGCTGGGCCGGGCGATCCTGCCGGGTGCAGTGCCTGAAGCGCCCGCTGCCCCCGACGCCAATGCGGTCGAGGCGCCGGTCGAAGACAATGCCGTCGAAGCCGCCAGCAATGCGAGCGACAATGCCGCCGCCCCGGCTGCGAACGAGACCGCCGCCGTCGCCGAGGAACCCGCCGGCCCGCCCCCCGCATGGGCCGTACAACCCGGCGGCAAGATCGGCTTTTCGGTCGGCAACAGCGGCGAGACGATCAGCGGCAGCTTCTCCAAATGGACCGCGAAGATCGTGATGGACCCCGACCATCCCGAAAGCGCCGACATCAAGGTAACGATCGACATGGCATCGGCCAGCGTCGGCGACGCATACAAGGACGGCATGCTGCCCGGCGACGAATTCTTTGGCAGCGCCGCCCACCCGACCGCGACCTTCGTCGCCAAGGGTGCGGAAAAGACCGGCGCCAACGCCTATCGCGCCCATGGCACGCTGACGCTGAAGGGCGTGGCCAAGCCGCAGGCGATCCGCTTCACCCTGTCGGGCAGCGGCACAAGCCGCAAGGTCAGCGGATCGGCCAGCGTCGCCCGCCTGCCCTTTGGCGTGGGCAATGGCGACAGCAGCACTGGTCTCGATCCCAAAGTGATGGTGACCTTCAGCTTTGACGCCAAGGCGCAATAAGGCCATGCGATGCATGGATTAACGTAACGGTTTCTGCCAAGAAGCGGACATGGAACGACAGAGCCGGCATCGCCGAACGCAGATTGAGGATGGGGTGTTCGTCGCCCTGGTGGTGCTGGTTTCCATCGCCTTCGCGCTGGTGGTCGAGCCCTTCTTCGGGGCGATCCTCTGGGGCGTGATCGTCGCCATCCTATTCATCCCGGTGAACCAGGGGCTGCTCAAGCTGATCCCCGGCCATCGCAACAGTGCCGCGCTGCTGACGCTGTTGCTGATCATCGCCATCGTGATCGTGCCGGCCATCATCCTGTCGATCGCGCTGGTGCAGGAAGCGACCGCGCTCTACGCCCAGATCAATGTGGGGAAGATCAACATTCCCCACATGTTCGCGCAGTTCCAGGCGGCGCTGCCGGATTGGGCGTCGATCGGCCTGCGACGGCTGGGCATATCCAATTTCGCGGCGGTCCAGCGGCTGCTGACCGACGGCCTGACCGCCAGTTTCCGCACCGTCGCGGCCCAGGCCTTCCTGATCGGCCAGGGTGCCTTCAGCTTCATCATCGCGCTGACAGTGATGCTCTATCTTACCTTCTTCCTGCTGCGCGACGGGCTCGACCTCGCCCGCAAGCTGGACCGGGCCGCGCCGCTGCGGGTGCTGCATCGCCGCGCGCTGATGCGGCAATTCGTCATCGTCATCCGCGCCACCATCAAGGGCAGCATCGTCGTCGCCATCCTGCAGGGGCTGATCGGCGGACTGGTGTTCGGCGCACTGGGCATTTCCGGCGCGCTGCTGTGGGGCGTGATGATGGGCTTCTTCTCGCTGCTGCCGGCCGTTGGCACCGGCCTCATCTGGGCGCCGGTGGCGATCTATCTGCTGGCGACCGGCGCGATCTGGAAGGGGCTGATCCTCATATTCTGCGGCATGTTCGTGATCGGCATGGTCGACAATCTGCTGCGCCCGATCCTGGTCGGCCGCGACACCCGCATCCCCGACTATGTCGTGCTGATCACCACGCTCGGCGGGCTGCAATTGTTCGGTTTCAACGGCATCGTTATCGGGCCGGTGATCGCCGCCCTGTTCATCGCCACCTGGCAGATCGTGATCCGCACCCGCTCCAACGAAGCGGGTGCGCCACCGCTGACATTCTAGACCCTGATCGTCTGAGGTGGAAGCGCTCCGCGCTTTCACCGATGGCGTGAATCAGGGTCTAAAGCCGGAGAATCAGCCCGCTTCGAGCGCGGCGCCGGCTTCCATCCAGACTTCCTCGGCCGCTTCGAGCTTCTTCTCGACCGCAGCGCGCTTCACCATCAGTTCGCTGGTGGTCATCTTCGCCTCGGCCCCGGTTGCGCTCTTGGGATCGGACAGTATGGCGTCGATGCGCTTGCGCTCGGCAATCAGCGTGGACATCTCGCGCTCGGCCTTGTTGACGGCATTCTTGAGCGTCTTCTGCTTCTCGCGCCATTCGGCGGCAGCCTTCTTGTCCGCCTTGCGATCGGTCTTGGGTGCGTCGCCGCCCGATGGATTACCGTCCGCCTTGCGCAGGATGATGTCGGTATAATCGTCGAGCGACCCGTCGAACGGCTGGGCCGTGCCATTGTCGACCAGCACCAGCCGGTCGGCGACCAGTTCGATCATGTGGCGATCGTGGCTGACGATGACGACGGCACCCGAATATTCGTTGAGCGCCTGCACCAGCGCCTCACGGCTGTCGACGTCCAGATGGTTGGTCGGTTCGTCGAGGATCAGCAGGTGCGGCGCATCGCGGGTGATGAGCGCCAGCGCCAGACGCGCGCGCTCGCCACCCGACATGGAGCCGACCTTCTGCGTCGCGCGCTCGCCGGAAAAGCCGAAACGGCCAAGCTGGGCACGCACCGCACCGGGCGTCGCCCCCTTCATGACGCGGGTCATATGCTCCAGCGGCGTGTCGGTGACGTCCAGCTCCTCCACCTGATATTGGGTGAAATAACCGACATTCATCTTGGCCGAGCTGTTGATGGCGCCTTCCATCGGCGCCAGCTGTGCGGCGATCAGGCGGGCCAGCGTGGTCTTGCCGTTGCCGTTGCGGCCGAGCAGCGCGAGGCGATCGTCGGGATCGATGCGCAGATTGACGCGGCGCAGGATCGGCGTGTCGTCATAGCCGACCGAGGCCATGTCCATGGTGATGAGCGGCGGGCGCAGTTCGGCTGGGCTGGGGAAACCGAAATGCAGGCTGGGATCTTCGATCGCAGCGGCAATGGGCTGCATCTTGGCCAGCGCCTTGGCGCGCGACTGGGCCTGCTTGGCGGTCGAGGCGCGGGCGGAGTTGCGGGCGACATAATCCTGCAATTTCTCGCGCTCGGCCTGCTGCTTGGCGCGTGCCGCCTCCTGCTGGGCCAGGCGCTCGGCGCGCTGGCGCTCGAACGCGTCATAACCGCCGGGATAGAGGGTCACCTTCCCGCCTTCGAGATGCAGGATATAGTCGACCACATTGTTGAGCAGGTCGCGCTCATGGCTGATGATGACCACGGTGCCGCGATAGGCCTTGAGGAAATTCTCCAGCCACAAGGTCGCTTCGAGATCGAGATGGTTCGACGGTTCGTCGAGCAGCAGCAGATCCGGGTTGGAGAAGAGCAACGCCGCCAAGGCAACGCGCATCTTCCAGCCGCCCGAATAGCTGTCGAGCGGGCGGCCCTGCATTTCCTCGTCGAAACCGAGGCCGACGAGGATGCGGGCGGCGCGCGCGGGCGCGGTATAGGCGTCGATCGTGGTCAGCCGCTCATAGATATGGCCGAGCCGATCGGGATCTTCGGTATGCTCCGCCTCCGCCATCAGTTCGGCGCGTTCCTTGTCGGCGGCGAGCACGGTGTCGAACGGGGTCGCGGTGCCCGAGGGGGCTTCCTGCGCGATATAGCCCAGACGGGTGTCGCGCGGCATGTCGCAGCTGCCCTCGTCCGGGTCGAGCTGGCCGATCATCACCTTCATCAGGGTCGACTTGCCCGCGCCGTTGCGGCCGATGAGGCCGACGCGGCTGCGCGGCGGCAGCGCGGCGCCGGCGCGGTCGAGGATGGTGCGGCCGCCCAGGCGCACGGTGATACCGTTCAAGTTAAGCATGGCCGCGCCTGTAGCAGAGCTTCGGCGGGGGGTGAAGCGGCTTGGCGCGCTTGCGAAAGCTGCAAAATATATAGTGTCGCAGAGGACGTATTTGCGCCGCTGCCGGTCCGCAGCCGGGACTTCGCAATAGGAGATTTTTGCGAAGTCGCGCGATCGACGCGCAAAAATGGGGGTGGGCAAGGGCCCACCCCGCAGGTGTCAGAGGCCGTCGACGGCCTTGCTGACAAGGATATTGACCGCGACGCGGCGATTCTGCGCCTTGCCCTCGATCGTGTCGTTGCTGGCCACCGGATCGGCCTCGGCCATGCCGGTGGGGGTCAGCATGCGATAGGGCTTCCAGCCGCACGCCTGCTGCAGATAATTGACCACGCGCGAGGCACGCTTTTCGCTGAGTTCCTGATTCAGCTCCTCGCCACCGGTGGAGTCGGTATAGCCCACGACCAGCAGCAGCGCGTTGCTCATGCCATTGGCCGAGGTTGCCGCAGCGCAGAGGTCATTCTTCGCCTGATCCGACAGCACCGCCTTGCCGGTGTCGAAATTGACGTTGGTCGTGCCCTTCACATTATACTGGTCGATCTCGCCCATGCGGCCGCGCAAAGCCTCGGTCGCGGCGGTCTGTTCGTCGAAGCGCTGGGCGGTGCCGTTATTGATCATCGACGCGGTCTTGAGATCCTTGTTCTGCAGGGCGATCTTGCTGGCAAGCAGCCCTTCGCCGGCCTGCAGGGTCTTCACCGTCACCGGCAGACCGTTCAGCAGCGACGTCGCGGCCAGATGGTCGCGGCCAAGGCCGAACAGCCCCTTGCTGGCGCTGATCTTGGTATCGTCATTGATGGTGATGACGCTCTTGCTGCCGTCGGCGGCGGTCACCTGCATCCGGTCGCCGCTGCGCGCGGAGATGATGCCCTTGATCTCGGGCCCCTCCGTCAGTTCGGCGGCCGGCATGGCGACGCTGGCCGACACATCGGCCGGCGGCGCGTCCTGGGCCTGGTCCTGCGCCACGACGGCGGCCGGGGCGGCCCCGGCCAGCAGGGCAAGCATCACAAGATATTTTTGGTTTTTGGACATGATAGGCATCACGCTGCTCCTTCACTTCTCGATCGGTCGGGCCTGCAGCATTGCAGCTTGTCGTCCGACGGCGGCCGCCTGGTGGCGTTTCCGGCCGTCAGAACCCCCTTCTTCTGACCTTCATAAATTTTGACGTCTTGGCGCCGTGGGATGCGCCAGACACATTGCCTGTTCGTGTCCGGCTTTCTGCTGCATGAACAGCCCGTGTTCCGGCCGTGTTGCGCAGGCCAGATGAGTGGATGATGCGACGAAACGAAGACAAAGACCGAAAGTGTTAACGCGATCCACTTGAGTCAGAACAGCTATAGATTTCCATCACACTTCGCGATGAAGACCCCTCTTGTTGTGAAACAAAAATCAGCGTCCGCGTGGAACAAATTCCGAATTTCTATTTTTGCGCTTTCATGCCATTGACTTGAAACATTATTTGACGATCCGGTCTGCGTGGGCGTGCGGAAGCAGGCCGATGGACGCCTCGACCGGCCGCAGCCGCAACGCGCATCACCCGCCGGTCGACGGCGGGATCTGTGGCAATATGGTCACAGACGGAAATATTCGCATATTATGCGCAAAATAGCATTGCGACGCATTCGCATTATTGTTGCGATCGCCTCGCAATACCGCTTAGGACGACGCCCAATTTCCTACCAGAAAACAGGGGTCTTCATGCTGTCCAAATATCACTGGCTTGCCGGCGTCGCCCTATGCGTCGTCGCCCTTCCCGCCGCCGCGCAGACCAATGCCGCACCGGCCGATGAGAATCGCGACGACCAGATCGTCGTCACCGGCACCTATACGCTGCCCGACAAGATCGACACCGCGACGGGCCTGGGCCTGACGGTGCAGGAAACCCCGCAGTCGGTCAGCATCATGACCGCGCAGCGTATCCTCGACCAGAATCTGATCAGCGTGAAGGATGTCATCACCAATGCGGTGGGCGTATCCGCCAACGAAGTCGATGACGTGCGCAACAGCTTCTACGCGCGCGGCTTCGAGATCCGCAACACCCAGGTCGACGGCGTGCCCGCGGCCTGGACGCTGGCCGGTGGCAATGGCGAGACCAGCATCGACGTCTCCATTTATGAACGGATCGAGGTCGTGCGCGGCGCAACCGGCCTGCTGTCGGGCGCGGGCGATCCGTCCGCGTCGGTCAACCTGGTGCGCAAGCATGCCGACGCCACCGACCTGACCGGCTATGTCAATGCCAGCATCGGCAGCTGGAACACCTGGCGCCTGTCGGCCGACATTGGCGGCGCGCTGACCGCCGATGGCCGCATCCGCGCCCGGCTGGTCGGTCGCTATGAAAAGGGCGACTATTTCATCGACATCCAGGACCGCAAGAAGTGGGTCCTCTATGGCGTGGTCGAGGCCGACGTCACCGATAGCACGCTGGTCCGCGTCGGCATGAGCCACCAGGACAGCAAGCCCAAGGGCGCGACCTGGGGCGCGCTGCCCACCTTCTACACCGACGGCACGCTGACCGACCTGCCCTGGTCGCAGACCACGGCGGCGGACTGGACCTATTGGAACACCACCAACCAGAATATCTATGCCACGGTGCGCCAGGAATTTGGCGATCGCTGGAACCTGACCGCCAATTACAACCGGCTCAAGACCACCGGCGATACGCAGCTTCTGTATCTCTATGGCGGCGTCGACAAGGCGACCGGCACGATGGACGGCACCAACCCCTACAAGTCCAAGGGTGAAAGCATCCAGAACAGCATCGACGCCCAGCTGAAGGGCCAGGTGGCGCTGTTCGGCCGCGATCATGAGGTCGTGCTGGGCGCGCTGCACAGCGTGTTGAAGCGGCACACCGACAATTATGTGGCGCCCTCACCCTGGCTGACGGACGTGCCGGTGATCGGCCAGGAAGGCGTGCCCTATCCCGAGCCGGTCTGGGGCACCGACGCGGTGCGCAACGAACAGGAACGGATCGAGCAGACCGGCTATTATGGCGCGTTCCGCCTGAACGTGGCCGATCCGTTCAAGGTCATCCTGGGCGGCCGTATCGCCAGCTGGAACCAGCGCGGCTTCGCCTGGAGCGGGCCGAGCGACTATGGCGACGACAATGTGTTCATCCCCTATGTCGGCGCATTGTACGACATCACGTCGAACCATCGCGTCTATGCCAGCTATACCAAGATCTTCCAGCCGCAGAACCTGTATGACCGCGAACAGCGCCTGCTCGATCCGCTGAACGGCGCCGCCTATGAAATCGGCCTCAAGAGCAGCTTCTTCGGCGATGCGCTGCAGACCTCGATCGCGCTGTTCCGCATCGAGCAGGATAATGTCGGCGAGATGGACGGCCCGGAAATCATCCTGAACGGCCAGACCTTCCAGCCCTATCGCGCGGTCGAGGGCGTGACGAGCAAGGGCTTCGAACTGGAAGCCACCGGCCAGCCGCTGCCGGGCTGGAACGTCAATGCCAGCTACAGCCAGTTCAAGATCGAGGATCCGGACGGCAATGACGTGAACACCGCGCAGCCGCGCAAGCTGCTCAAGATCTTCACCACCTATGACCTGCCGGGCGTGCTGACCGGCCTGACCGTCGGTGGCGGCGTCAATTATCGCAGCAAGGCCTATTCGGACGGCACCATCCCCGGCACCACGCCGGCCGTGCCCTTCCGCTTCCAGCAGGACGGCTATACTCTGGTCAGCCTGATGGCGCGCTATGCCGTGACCGAGCAGCTGCAGCTCCAGGCCAATGTCGAAAATCTGTTCGACAAGAAATATTACAGCCAGGCCGGTTCGTTCAGCCAATATCGCTACGGCGCCCCGCGCAATTTCACGATCAGCGCGAACTACAAGTTCTGATAAAAGAAGGGCGCCGTGGGAGACCAGGGCGCCCTTTTTGTTTGGGGGTGCGAACTGGAGAAGCGCCAGTTTGATTTGGAATATTGCCTCGAGATATTTATATTACCCCTTAGAATAGGGGCTCCCATGTCAATTTTCGAGTTATTTTCCAAACGTCAAGCGAACGCAGCTTTATCCGGTCAAACTGATGTCTATCAGTATGACGACATTCCTTCCAACCTTCGCGTCCAAGTGCATCAGATCGCGATTGAGGGTATCGGTCTTGTAGGCGCTTCAGGCGACCGAATGATCCGGCCCGACGTGGAAAATGACTGGTGGGTCCAGATTGAACGAATATTCCTTCGAGAAAAGGGACTGGACCGAGTAGCCCACGGTTCATTCGCTGGCGAACGCCTCCTTACTTTCATGCGCAATTGTTCGACGGCTGATTGGCTCGATCTTCTGGAACTGATTGCAACAGGCATTCGAATCGTGGCGGAACCACAGCGAGCTTACCAACGCCAACAGTGGAGCGTCTCTGCGTCTGGTGACGATTCAATTGATGAGTTGAACTATCGGCTTCGACAAGCAGCCGTCGGCTATCAGATTGAAGACAATCGCCTCATACGCGTAGACAGCCAATTCGTGCATGCAGAAGTCGTCAAGCCCGCTCTGGCTTTACTTTCGGAAAGCGGTTTCGAAGGGCCGAGACAGGAGTTCCTTGTCGCTCATCGACATTATCGTGCTGGCGAGCATCGCCAGGCAGTTAGCATGGCTGCAAATGCGCTAGAGAGCACCTTTAAGGCAATCTTTGAAAAAAGGGGATGGTCGTACAACAAAGGCGCCCGAATCTCAGACCTCGTCAGAGTGGCCCGTACAAACAATCTATGGCCAGACTATCTCGATAACAGCTTCGATCAATTACTCGCCACATTACAGAGTGGATTGCCAAAAATCAGAGACAACGATGCGTCTCATGGCCAAGGTGCAACACCAAAAGACGTCCCTGCCTACATTGCCGCCTACGCACTTCTTCTTGCGGCAAGCAAGATCGTTTTCATCACCGAAGCAGCTAAAAATCCGCAATGATCAAGACACGATAATGCGGCGTTTTCTTATTTAAAATCACCCCGCCTCGACCAATCGGGTTACAAGGAACCCGGCGACGCCGTGCGCCGCCGGGTTGCTTATTTTCAGAAGCGGTCCGCGTTCATGACCTTGGTCCAGGCGGCGGCGAAGTCGGTGACGAACTTCTCCTTTGCGTCGTCCTCGGCATAGACTTCGGCGACGGCGCGCAGTTCGGAATTGGAACCGAAGATCAGGTCGACCGGGGTCGCCGTCCACTTCGCCGCGCCGCTGGCGCGGTCCTTGCCGTCATAGAGGCCCGGCGTCGCCGACTTGCTCCACACCGTATCCATCGTCAGCAGGTTGACGAAGAAGTCGTTGCTGAGCGTGCCCGGACGGGTGGTCAGCACGCCATTCTTCGATCCGCCGCTATTGGCGCCGAGCGCCCGCATGCCGCCGACCAGCACGGTCATTTCCGGCACGGTGAGGTCGAGGGCATCGGCCTTGTCCACCAGCGCGTCGGCCGGGCTGACCTCCGCCCTGGGGCCGTACCAGTTGCGGAAGCCGTCCGCCTTGGGCTCCAGATAGGCGAAGGAGGCGACATCGGTCTGAGCCTGCGCGGCGTCGACGCGGCCGGGCGTGAACGGCACCGTGATGCTGTAGCCGCCCTTCTGCGCCGCCTGCTCGACCGCGGCGTTACCGCCCAGGACGATGAGGTCGGCCATCGACACCTGATTGCCGGACTTGGCGAAATCCTTCTGGATCGCGGTCAGCTTGGCCAGCACCTTGTTCAGCTCCGCCGGGTCGTTGACCGCCCAGCCTCGCTGCGGGTCGAGCCGCAAGCGCGCGCCATTGGCGCCGCCGCGCATGTCGGTGCTGCGGAAGGTCGCGGCCGAAGCCCAGGCGGTGCGCACCAGTTCCGGCCCGGTCAGGCCGGATGCCAGTACGGCCGCCTTCAGCTTGGCCTGATCGGCGGCGCTGACGGGGGCGAAGCTCGCCTTGGGCAGCGGATCCTGCCAGCTATAGGTTTCGGACGGAATGTCCTTGCCGAGATAGCGCGCCTGCGGGCCAAGATCGCGATGGGTCAGCTTGAACCAGGCGCGGGCGAAGGCCTTGCTGAACAGCTCAGGATCCTTCTGCCAGCTTTCCAGCACCTTGCGGAAACCGGGATCTTCCTTGAGCGCGATGTCGGTGGTGAACATGATCGGCGCGTGCCGCTTGTCCTTCACATGCGCGTCGGGAACCATATTGGCGGTGGCGGGATCGGTCGGGATCCACTGGGTCGCGCCGGCCGGGCTCTTGGTCTTGACCCAGTCGAAGTTCAGCAGATTATCGATATATTGGGTGGTGAACTGGGTCGGCGTGGCGGACCAGGCGCCTTCCAGGCCCGAGGTCAGCGTATCCTCGGCATTGCCCTTGCCGCACTTGTTCTTCCAGCCGAAGCCCTGATCCTCAACGCCGGCGGCGGCGGGTTCCGCACCCAGGCATTCCTCCGGCTTCTTGGCGCCATGCGCCTTGCCGAAGGTGTGGCCACCCGCGATCAGCGCCAGCGTTTCCTCGTCATCCATCGCCATATTGCCGAAAGCACGGCGAATGTCGGCGGCGGCGCCCTTGGGATCATGATTGGCGCCGGGGCCTTCGGGGTTCACATAGATGAGGCCCATGGTGGTCGCGGCGAGCGAACGCTTGAGCGAACCGTCCGGATTGGAGCGCTCGGTGCCCATCATCTTGGTTTCCGGGCCCCAATAAACGACGTCCGGCTGCCAGGCGTCGATGCGGCCACCGGCAAAGCCCACGGTCTTGAAGCCCATATCTTCCAGCGCGACATTGCCGGACAGGACCATCAGGTCGCCCCAGCTCAATTTGCGGCCATATTTCTGCTTGATCGGCCAGACCAGGCGGCGGGCCTTGTCGAGGCTGACATTGTCGGGCCAGCTGTTGAGCGGATCGAAGCGCTGTTCGCCGCCATCCGAGCCGCCTCGGCCGTCACCGACGCGATAGGTGCCGGCGCTGTGCCAGGCCATGCGGATGAAGAAGGGGCCATAATGGCCATAGTCCGCCGGCCACCAGGGCTGCGACGTGGTCAGCACCTTGCGGATGTCGGCCTTGACCGCTTCCAGGTCTAGGCTGTTGAATTCCTTCACATAATCATAGTCGGCGCCATAGGGATTGGCGCGGGTCGCCTCATGCTGACGCAGCGCGGTGAGGTCGAGGCGGTTGGGCCACCAGTCCTTGTTGGTCATGCCGCCGGGCTTTTCGGTGACGGCGGGCGCGGCAGCGGCGGGCTTGGGATCGGCGGCGAGCGCCGGGCTGGCGAGCAGCGCGCACGCCAGAGCGAATGTGGAAATGCGGGTCGTGGACATGTTTCTCTCCCCTGTCCTGTTCTGCCTGTTCAAGGCGCGAAAAGGGGTAGTCCTGTGCGGCGGCGGATCGAAACGAATCGATTCCGTCACAGTGATCGGATTTTCCTATGAGAGAGGGTGGATCGGAGAGTTCAGCCTTTCGCCGGCGAGGACGTTGGAGATGCCGCGTAGAGGGTGAACTGGCCGTGCAGGCCGCCGGTCGAGGACTGGCCGACCCACAGGTCGAACAGGCCCGGTTCGGCGATACGACGGTTGCCGGCGCCGACAAATTCGAGGTCGGTGCGCGACAGGGTGAAGCGGACCTGGGTGGAATCGCCCGGCGACAGGGTCACGCGCTGGATGCGCTTCAATTCGCGGATCGGGCGGGTGCGGCTGGCGACGCGGTCGCGGATATAGAGCTGCACCACCTCGCTGCCCTTGCGCTTGCCCTTGTTGGTGAGGCGCGCGGTGATCTCGACCGCGCCGTCCCAGCGCAGCGCGGTGTCGGAGAGTTTCAGGTCGCTGAGGGCGAAATCGGTGTAGCTGAGGCCATGGCCGAAGGGGAAACGGGCGCTATTGTCGGTGGTGGCATAGCGCGCCTTATATTCGGTGCTGCCATTGTCCACCGTCGGTCGGCCGGTCGACTTGCGATCGTAGAAGAAAGGCTCCTGCCCGCTTTCCCAGGGGAAGCTGACCGGCAGCTTGGCCGAGGGATCGACCTTGCCGAAGAGGATGTCGGCCAGCGCATGGCCGGTTTCCGAGCCCAGGAACCAGGTCGCCAGCAACGCCTGGGCATTGGCGACGCCGTCATGCAGGGCGAGCGCACGGCCATGGCGCAGCAGCACGACGACCGGCTTGCCGGTGGCGGCGATCGCATCGGCCAGCGCCTGTTGCGAGGACGGCAGTTCGATCATCGTGCGCGACTGCGCCTCACCCGACATCGCCTGGGATTCGCCGACCGCCAGGATCACCACGTCCGCCGCCTTCGCCGCCGCGACGGCGCGGGCGATCCCGTCCTTGATCGGGCCGTTGACTGCGCAACCCAGCTCGACCGTCAGCTTCGCGGGATCGGGCATCGCCGCGCGCAGGCCGGTGGCGATGTCGACGCCCTTGTCGGGATCGCCGTAAAAGGCCCAGGGGCCGTAGAGATTGGCCTTGTCCTCGCCGAACGGACCAATCAGCGCGATCCTTTGCCCGGCAGCGGGATCGAGCGGCAGCACGCCATCATTCTTGAGCAGCACGACCGATCGGGCCGCCGCCTCACGCGCCAGCGCATGATGGGCAGGCGTGCCGATGCGCGCCTTTTCAACCTCTTCGTCGAGCGAGCGATAAGGATTGTCGAACAGCCCCATCGCGGTCTTCACATAAAGAATGCGGCGCACGGCGACATCGACCGTCGCCATCGGCACCGCGCCGCTCTTCACCAGATCGGGGATATGGCGGATATAGAGGCCGCTCTGCATCGACATGTCGACCCCGGCCAGCACAGCGAGGCGGGCAGCGTCGCGCTCATCCTCGGCAAAGCCATGGGCGACCAGTTCCTCGTCGGCGGTGTAATCGGAGAAGACGAAGCCGCGAAACTGCATCTCGCCGCGCAATATGTCGGTCAGCAATTCGCGGTCGGCGGTGGCGGGCACGCCGTTAATCTCGTTGAAGGCGGCCATGGTGGTGAGCGCCCCGGCGGCAAAGGCCTTGCCGAAGGGCGGCAAATGGGTTTCGCGCAGCGTCTCGTCACTGATGTCGACGCTGCCATATTCGAGGCCCGCCGCCACCGCGCCATAGGCGGCGAAATGCTTGGGACAGGCGAGCAGCGAATCGTCGCGGCGCAGGTCGCGCCCCTGGAAACCGCGAATGCGCGCCGCCGACAACAGGCCGGTCAGATAGACATCCTCGCCCGCGCCCTCGACCACCCGGCCCCAGCGCTGGTCGCGCGCGACATCGACCATCGGCGCGAAGGTGAGGTGCAGGCCGGCCGCCGTCGCCTCCACCGCCATGACCCGCGCGGTCTTTTCCACCAGCAAGGGATCGAAGCAGGAAGCCTCCCCCAGCGGCACGGGAAAGATGGTCTTGAGACCGTGGATCACGTCGCCCGCCAGCAGCAGCGGGATGCCCAGGCGGCTGTTCTTGACCGCCATTTCCTGCGCGCGGCGCCCGCCGGCAACGCCGATGCCGTTGAACAGGCAGCCGACCCGGCCCTTGCGAATCTCGTCCGCCAGGCGCTTCTCGTCCTGGATGCCGGCCGCCGGGTTAGGTGGGTTGAAGGGACGGAAGCTGTCGGCAAGGCAGGTCATCTGCCCGGCCTTCTCCTCCAGCGTCATCTTCGCGATCAGCGCATCGACGCGGGCGACGTCGGCCTGCGCCAGTGCGCGGCGGGGGATGCCAAGGGCGAGGACACCGCCCAGAGTGCGGATCAGGAGGTCGCGGCGATCAAGAGTCATGCGGGAGAGAGCGTAACCGGGGAAGAATGAACGGGGCTTGTCCGAAGACAAACGGACTTGCGCCGATTTTGTTGCGCTGCGGCAATAAGCCTGCGGCGCGACGCCCCGATCCCGCGATCAGGCCATGCGCCGAATCATCTCACGCGAATCAGAAGTAGCAATTACGCCTGGGCCGACAATTTGGTGCCGACCACGCCGATCACGATCATCGCCATGAAGCCGATCTGGGCCATGTTGACCCGATCGCCATAGAGAATCATGCCGCCGATGATGACGCCCACGGCGCCCAGGCCCGTCCAGATCGCATAGGCGGTTCCCGCCGGCAGATCGCGCATCGCGAGCGCCAAAAGGCCCATGTTGAGGAAGCTGAGGCCGATCGGCACGGCCGATGCCTGCCAACTGCCGACGGTGGCGGCCCATTTCAGGCTCAATGCCCAGATGATTTCGGTGAATACGGCGATGCCGAGAATGACCCAGGCCAAGCGGCGTTCCTCTTGCGGTAACGGGCTCGGCTGGAGCGGCGCGCGGACCGGAAACCCGAAAGAGGCGGCGCGCCGATGAGGGCAGTGGTGGACAGGGCTGGATTCGAACCAGCGTACGGAAACCCGGGCAGATTTACAGTCTGCTGCCTTTAACCACTCGGCCACCTGTCCAGTGCCCTACGCGGTGGAAATTTGCTGTCCCGCCGCGCTGGAGGCGGCTCAATGGCGAATGGAGGCTTGCCTGTCAATGGGGTGATGTGAAAAGAGCGAAAACATGAAAAGAGGACATCGTACCGGCAAGCCGAAAGGCGCCTTCCCCCGCTTCTACGGACGCCATGCCATCACGGCTGCGCTCGCCAATCCGAACCGCGTCGTGCGCAAGATATGGGGCACGCGCGAAGCGATCGGCGCGCTCGATCTGCCGCCCGTGCTGCCGATCGTCTATTCCGACGTCGCCGACATGGGCCGCATGGTGCCGTCGGATGCGCCGCATCAGGGCATCGTCGCCGAAGTCGAGCCGCTGGACGATGTCTGGCTGGGCGACGTGCTGGAACAGGGGCAGGACGACCAGCGCCCGATCCTGGTGCTCGACCAGGTGACCGATCCGCATAATGTCGGCGCTATCCTGCGGTCGGCCGCCGCCTTCGACGCGCTGTGCATCGTCACCCAGGACCGGCATGCGCCGCCCGAATCGGGCGTGCTGGCCCGCGCCGCGTCGGGCGCGCTGGAAACCGTGCCCTGGGTGCGGGTGGTGAACCTGGCCCGCGCGCTCGAAGAGATTGCCGAAGCCGGTTACTGGCGCATCGGCCTGGACGGCGACTGCGACACCGTGCTGGCCGATGCGATCGGCGAATCGCGCGTCGCGCTGGTGCTGGGCGCCGAGGGCGAAGGGCTGCGCCACAACACCATGGCGCATTGCGACATTATCGCTAAGCTGCCGATCAGCCCGCGCATGGAGAGCCTGAACGTCTCCAATGCGGCAGCGATCGCCTTGTACGCCGCCACCAGCCGGTAAGCGGCCGCCGGGCACCATCTTGCGACGATGTGGGTGGGGCGCCCTGCCCACATCGTCGCGCAGACGAACGGGGGTTCGCCATGGTCCTATTGTCCCGCGCGGCGGGCGCGCTGGCCGCGCTGCTGATGCTGCCCGGATGCCTGGTGACCCCCGGCAGCTTCACCTCCACGCTCGACATCCGCGCCGACCGCAGCTTCGCCTTTGCCTATAAGGGCGAGATATTGGCGTCGGACATGGACAAGGCGCTGGGCGGCCTGAACAGCGATGCGGAGGAGGATCCGCTGGAAGGCGTCACCCCGCCCGAGGGCGAGGAGGCCGTGCTGCAGAAGGTGGCGCAGAGCCAGAGCAAGACACCCGCCCCGCCCGCCGAGCCCCAGTTCGACAAGACCAGCGGCGACGATGCGCAGATGCAGGCGATGGCGAGCGCACTCACCAAGGAAAAGGGCTTCCGGTCGGTCCAGTATCTGGGCGATCATAAATTCGCGATCGACTATGCGATCAGCGGAAGGCTGGACCATGCCTTCCTCTTCCCCTTCAACATCGACGCGCAGATCGTCCTGCCCTTCGTCGCAGTCGAAATGCGCGGGGCGGACCGGGTGCGGGTGAAGGCACCGGGCTTTTCCAACGGTTTCGACAAGAGCCAGGGGCCGGCCGGCATGGGTGGCGGATCGGGCGACGCCGCCGCCAAGGCGCTGAACGGCACGTTCACGCTGACCACCGATGCGGAGATCGTCAGCCAGAATCAGGAAGATGGCGCCACCACCGTGCCGGAGGGCAAGCGCATCACATGGACCATCACGCCGCTGACCGGCGATGCGCCGGCCGCGACGTTGCGGGTCAGGCCCTGAAATAAGGGATCAGTCTTCCGGCGCGATCGTGACGCGCAGGCCGTCAAGCGCATCGCTCAGCACGACCTGACAGGACAGGCGGCTGGTCTCATTGCGATGATCGCTGCTGTCGAGCAGGTCATTCTCGTCCTCGCTCATCGCCGGCAGGGCGTCGGCAAAGGCCGGGTCGACATAGACATGGCAGGTCGCGCAGGAGCAGCAGCCGCCACACAGCGCGAGCAGTTCGTCAAAGCCATGGTCGCGAATGACTTCCATCACCGAGAGACCCTTGTCCCCCTCAACAGTCTGTTCGGCACCATCACGGTTGACCACGATCAGCTTCGGCATCTACCCATTCCTTTTGGACTTATCCCCGCCGCTCTGACCGACAGCGACGGCGAAATCAAGGGCTGGACGGGCGGACATGGTAAGCACGGCGGAAGAATTGCGCGTCAGCCTGGACTTCATCGCTGCGGCGGAGCCGGCATTCGGCGCGGCAATCGCCAGCGTCGGCTATCCGGTGCCGCGCGTGCGCGAGCCGGGCTATGAGACATTGCTGCGCACCATCGTCGGCCAGCAGGTCAGCGTCGCCTCCGCCGCGGCGGTCTGGCGCAAGCTGGAGGCGGAACTGGGCGTGGGCTGCACGCCCGAAGCACTGCTGGCGCGCGATTTCGATGCGTTGCGCGCCTGTGGCCTGTCGCGCCAGAAGCAGGGCTATGCCCGCAGCCTGGCCGAACTGGTCGTGGACGGCACGCTGGACCTCCACGCCCTGCCCGCCGACGATGAGGCCGCGATCGCGCAACTGGTGCAGATCAAGGGGATCGGCCGCTGGTCGGCGGAAATCTATCTGCTGTTCGCCGAAGGACGCCCCGACATCTGGCCGGCCGGCGACCTGGCTGTGCAGATCGCGGTCGGGCGGATATTGGGCCTGGGCGAGCGGCCGAGCGAGAAGCTGACCCGCGACCTTGCCGAAGCCTGGCGACCGCATCGCGGCGCCGCCGCGATCATGGCCTGGCACCATTATAATAGCGGGCAGGACATGCTGCAGAGCTGAGACGCGGCGGGGCACAGGCCCCGCCCGCCTGCCCGCGATTCAGCCCAGCAGCGCGATGTTGAAGACGATACCCAGCACCGCCGCCAGCGCCAGCGCCAGCAGACACAGCGCAATCACCAGCGTCACCGAGATCGGGAAGCGGCTGTCGGAGTGAATCAGCCCATCCTCCGTCATGATCTTGCGCCGATCCCGCAATTCGGTCGCGAACTGGACATGGCGCACGATCCCGCCGGCCAGCAGCACGATGCCGAACACCAGCAGCGCCACGCCGAAATTGCGCGGCGCGTTGACATTCTGGATGCTGCCCGCGTCCTGCATCTTCTGGAATGCCTGGTTGATGGTGAAGCCGAAGCCGATCAGCGACAGCGCCGTGCGCATTTCCGACATCAAGGTCCGGTCCGCGCTCATCCGGGTGCGCTGGAACGACATGCCGGTCCGGCGCATCGACATTTCGGTGCGATGCCCGGACAGGTCGGTGCGATATTCGGACAGGTCGGTGCGATGTTCCGACAGGCCCGTGCGATGGCGCGACAGGCCGGTTCGGAAATGCGAATAGGCGGTCGATGCCCCTTCGGCATCGCTCATGTCGACCGACGGAATGGGCGGCACGGGCTCGCCCACATTGCGGGCCGGGCGGATGGGCGCGCCCCTGGGTTCCTGCGATTCGGCCATATGCCCCCTCCTGTCAGTTCGGCTTGATCGGCGGCGGGAAATTGGCGAGCACGGCGGTCACCGCCTTGTCGATTGTCGCCTGGTCGGGGCTCTTGCGGCTGACTTCCTGCGTGGCCGTGCCGTGCCAGACCGGCTGTTTCGTCCCGGTGTCATAGATATCGACCGTCAGCGTGCCGTCGGTCACGTTGCGCACATCGACATTGCGATAGCCGCCCCAGCCGGCCCACCCGCCCCAGGGACGATAATAAGTGGCGTAGGGACCGAAATCGGTCACCTCCACCCGGTCGCGGGCGCCCAGGGTAAAGCCGATGGCAAATTCGCCGGGTTCAGCCTGGCTATAGCCGCGCGCCGCGAGGGCGGTGTCGATCGACGCCTTCACCCGCTGGAACAGCAATGGGTTCATGCCCTGCGGCACGGTGATCGACGCCCAGCTATAGCTGCGATAGCTGGCGAAATTGGCCGCGGGATCGGCATCATAATTGACCCGTGGCGTGGTGGCACAGCCTGCCAGCGCCAGCAGCAGACCCGTGACGAATATGCGCCTGATCATATCGCGACCTCCCTTTGAATATCCCTGGGCATAGCCAAGCGGACGCCGGGCCAGCCATCGGGATTCTCCCCTAGGGAGCGCCCCGGATATCCCTATCCCATGGCGTGAAGCGGCGCCCGGCAAGTGCGGTCGGACCAAAGCGGGACGATCGCCCGACCCCCGGAAAATCCGCTATGGCGCGATGCCCGCGAATGCGCGATCATCCCTTATTCCAGCGGTCGGGCGGGTGAGTCGCGGCGCCAATCGCGAAACTTTTCCTGCCGATCGCAGCCCAGCAGAGGGAGCTGTGTGCGATGGTAAGAGACTGGCCTGCAATGGTCGCAGCGGGCGCCGGCATTTGTGTGGCACTGGCCACGGCAAGCAGCATGGGCACGCCGCAGGATGCAACCCCCACCGTCAGGCTGGCGCCACCGGCCCTGCCCTGGCTCGACGATCTGACCGCAGACAAACCGGCGGCGCGCGCCGGGCAGCAGCTCGCCAGCAACCGCTAGCGCGGCCATCATCCGAGCCGGACAGGCCTGCGTTGAACGGGCTGACGGATTCACGCTGAACCGGCCCAATTGAACCGGGAAACATTCGGCCGAGGCGGCACCAACGCCTACCCAGCCCGCCTGCACAACCCTGCCCGGCGGCACGCCCCTGCCCCGGCGGCGGAATGCCAGCCTTCCTCATGATCGGGAGTATCGATGGATTTCCTACGCCTGTTCCAGTCGCTGGAAGAATTTCTCTATGAGGCGATGAGCTGGCTGGTCTTCTATCCCCGCACCCTATGGCGGACGATCCGCCACCCGATCCAGATGCTGCGCTATTCCGACAAGGAACTGGAGGATGCGCCGGACCAGCAATTCACCGACATGCTGAGCCCGCCCCTGTTCCTGATGCTGACCATATTGCTGTCGCACCTGATCGAGGTGGCGTCGCATCAGAAGATGCCGGAGGTCGCAACCACCGGCATCGGCAAGGAAATCACCGCGTCGGAAATGAACCTGCTGGTGCTGCGCGCCTTCCTCTTCGCCATCTATCCGCTGATGTTCGCGGTGCGGCGGCTGAAGGCGCAGGGCCTGACACTCAATCGCGACACGCTGCGCCGCCCCTTCTACGCCCAATGCTATATTGCCGGGCCGGCCGCGCTGGTGCTGGGCATCGCGTCGATCCTGGCGCGCCTCGGCGATGTCGGCTGGGCCGTCGCCGCGCTGGTCATCATGCTGGTGACGATCAGCTGGTATCTGCGGATCGAGACGATCTGGCTGCGCAGTCGCACCCGGAAATCAAGCTGGGCCTCCTTCCGCTCGACCTTCGGCACCTGGCTGCTCGCCTCGCTGATCAACAGCGGGGCGAGCTTCCTGATCCTGGGCGGCTGACCCGGCTATTCGCCGTCCGGCGTCATCGCCATCACGTCGACGAAGCGACGTTGCGCATCGAAGCGGCAACGGAAGCGCTTGATCCCCTCGCTGCCCTTGTCGACCGTGCCGTCGATGAAGAAACCACCGGGCGCCTTGGCGATCGCGCCGGTCTTCACATAGGCCGGGCGGGTGCCATATTGGCCGGACACTTCCCCCCGACAATAAGCGGGCATGTTGCCGGGCGTCAGCGCCGGGCCGGTCGCCGCCGGCATCACCTGCGCTGCGGTCGCCGCCAGCGCCTGCACGCTGACGGTCAGCGTATAATTGGCGACTTCGTTGCGGCGGGCGGCATTGCGCATCAGATAGACGCGGATGCGATAATCGCCATTGGCGGGCAGGCGGCCGGCAAAGCTGTTGCCGGCGGACGAACCGACGAACATGGCGCTATCCCCGGCACCGGGCGCGATCACGTTGAAATAGCTGGAGGCGTTGCTGGTCTGAAGCCGGACATTCATGGTCTGGCCGGCCCGCGCGCCGACCAGATAATCGACCATGTCATAGCCCTTGAGCGACGCCTTGATAACCTTGGAGGCGGTCCCCCTGGCGAATTGCACCCGCTCGCTGCGCACCGGGGCCTGGGCGATGGCCGGCATGGCCAGTGCCGACAGCGCGATGGTCGCAATCATGGCATTCCTCATGATGCATCCTTTCGTTCAATAGGGGTCCATCGACATCACATTGCCATTGCTCGTCACGGTGCAGCGCGAGCGATAATGGCCGGACGCGACGATGATCTCATAGCGATCCCCACCTTGCGGATAGACGCTGACCGGCACGGAACTGCCCGCCGGCACATTCTGGAACTCGTCGCCGCGCCGGGCACAGGCCCGCTGCGCCGCCGCCGGCGCGCCCCGCACGATCTGGCTGTTGGCGGCAAGGCGATTGCTCCGCTCCGCATTGCCAGCCGAAAAGCCCGAATGATAGGCTTCGCTGTCGTTGCGATCATAGTCACCGCCATACAGGCCGTCATGATAGCCGCGCTCATATTCGCTGTCATGCTGGGCCGAGCTGTCGCCATGGCTCTTCTTGTGGCTGGCAAGCGCGGCGATCAGGCCGATCGCCGCGACGCCGGCTACGGCCGCTGCGGCCGTATTGCCACCGCCATGGCCGCAATCGCCGTCCGACGCACTGTCGATCGCGTCATAGCGACCATTATAGGTGACGACCCGGATGCACTGGTCCTTCGCGCTGTTCCACCAATAGTTGGTGAGGCCATTCTGCTTGGCGACACGATAGCCGCGCGACTGGAGCGCATTTTCCCCCGAAGAGCCTCGCGCACCGACCAGATCATCGACATCGCGCGGCGGCGCCGCATGGGCCGGCGGGATCGGAAGGGCAGCCGCCAGCAAGGCGGTCACCGACAAGAATGTCGAAAAACGCGTCATCCTCATTTCCCCTGTTCCTGCGACGCCGGAAAGCGGAGTCGCAGACGGCCGCATGCTACAGCAACGCTGGCGCCGCGCATTCGGCAAAGCCGTGGATAGGGATCAGGGAAAATACCGAGAGATAAAGTCCGGGAGCGATGCAAGCACCGCTCCCGGACGGCCATGGTGCCCACCGCGAAAGGGGTTAAGCGGCGGCACGGACCCGCGCGCCGATTGGGGCGACGCGCTTATGGCAAAATTCAGACGACCAGCTTGGCCGCGTAGATCAGGCTGCCCCGGCCCAACTGGGCCATGACCTGCGACCGGACGCTGTCGCCGACCGCGAAACAGCCCTGGCTGCGCCCCAGCTTGCCGCGCGCACCGGCCAGCGTGGGTTCGGCATACCAGGCACCATGCAGTACGATCGCCCGGCTCATCGCATTGTCATTGGTCGGATCAAGCCCCTGCAAGCGCTGCGACGGGCCATGTTTCCCGACATAGGGATCGGCCGTCAGGAATGCGCCCGAACAGGAGGCGTTGGAACCGGGCGCATTGGAAAAGCGCTCCAGCCAGCCGCTATGATCCGGGTCCGATCCGCTGCCATGCGCCACCAGATAGGAGGTGGTGGTGCCATCCAGCAGATTGACGATGTGCAGCCGCGGCTCCGACGAGGGCGCGGCAAAATCGACCAGCGCCATGCGGTGCCGGTTGACGATCTGCGGATGCCGTTCCAGCGCCGCGCGGGCCTGCGCAAACAGGGCGGGCTTCACCAGCGCCGGCGGGGTCGGCGTGGTGAGCGGCGCGATCGGCTGGGCCGGCACCATGGGTTTCAGCGCGCGCATCGGCCCCGGCGCAGAGGCACGCGCGGTGCCAACAGCGCCCGCGACCAGAATGGAAGCGGAAAGGAGAAAACGGCGACGATCGGGGTTCATGGATGGTGCAACTAGGGTGCAGGCCCCGCCAAGGTCTTTGCCGGAATCGGGCGCCGCGCACAAAGTCTTGCGCACATCCGTCCGGCCCGGCATTTTTGTCGGGCGGGGCACGTCGAAGCGGGAGAAGCGGGACATGGCCGGAACGCGGCTATCGAACGGCATCTATCGGGAAGCGGTCGCCACCATCGTGCGGCGCATCCAGAAGGCCCATGGCCTGTCCGACAGCCAGTTGGCGGAGCGGATCGGCTGTTCGGCCGGCACGGTCAAGAATGCCCGCAACGAGGCGAGCAACCTGGACGCCGTGACCCTCGCCAATATCGAGCAGGTTTTCGGCCCCGGCGCAATCGACCCCTATCTGGCGCTGGCCGATGTTCGCGCCGTGCCGCTGACCCCGCCGGTGCCGGTCGAGCGATTGCATCCGACGCTGGCGATCGTCGAGGCGCTGCACCGGATCATCGAGAAGCAGATGCCCGACAGCGAAGGCGGCACCCGCATCACATCCCACGAACTGCTGACGATCCTGAGCGAACTGCGCGAGGCGCGTGGCGTGTTCGACGCCCTCATCATGATCGCCGATCCCGCGATCGACAGCGGCGAGATCAGCTTCCGCGACAAGGGCCGCAAGCGGCTGGCCGTGGTCCACAGCCAGGGCGGCACCATCACCCGCGCCGACATCATGCACAGCGAGGACGATGCCGACTGATCCGGCATCGTCCCGTGCCGATCAGCCCGCCGTCTTGGCAATCTCCGCCGCGTAGATTTGCGGCGCGCCGTCCATGTTGGAGCGGAAGATCATCCATTTGCCGTCGGGCGTGAAAGTGATGTTGGGCTCCAGCCGATAGTCATGCTTGCGCATGTCGACGATCTTCTCGACGCCGAAGGTACCCGGCGCGATCAGGTCGGCGGCATTGTCGGCATGGATGCCGGCGACATCGGGAATGGCCTGGGGCGTGAAGAGATAGAGATATTTGCCGTCGGGGGCATGGGCGACCATTTCGCTGTCGCCGCCGTCGCCGGAGAAATGCTGGAGGTCAGGCGCCTGGTTATAATGGACCGACCATTGGTTGCGGTCGACCTTGAACCACTGCCGATGCCCGGTTGCCAGCTCATAGCCCGCCAGCCAGAACACCTCGCCACGCGGGGTCTGGAGATCATACCAGATCCACTTGCCGTCAGGCGAGAAGAACTCGTGGCCGGCGATTTCCATGTTCATCGTCCGCTTGTGGACCAGCTGCTGGCCGCTGCCGTCGGTGCGGATCGTCCAGATCCGGTCGACCTTGTGCCAGGGGCCTTCATGGCAGTACATGATGAGGCCGGGGTCGGTCGGCGAGAACTGGATATGGTTGAGCCAGTCGGTCGAGGCGACCACCACCTTGCGCTCCCCAGTGCGGATGTCGATGGTGAAGATCTCCATCGGGATGCGCGCTTCCAGCCGCTCGTTAAGGCGCACTTCCTTCGCCTCGGCAAAGCTGAGCGGCTTTCCGTCCGGGCCGTTGGCGGCGTAGTTGGCCTGGCCGAACTGCTGCTTGATCTCCGGCGCGGCGCGCTTCTGCGTACCGTCGGGCTGGAGCGGCTTGTCGCTTGCCGCCCATTGACCGAGCAGCAGCGTCTCGTCCGCATTGATCGAGCCGATCGAACCACGATCGACGGTCGCGATCTTGCGCACCTTGCCGCTGTCGATGTCGGCGGCATAAAGCGTCGTCGCGCCGGCGCCATCATCGCGCCTGTGGCTGGCATAATAGGCGGTGCGCGTCTTGCGCCCGGTAAAGAGCAGCTGGATATCCTTGCCCTTGACCAGCGGCCTGATGCTCCAGTCGGCCAGCGTCAGCACCGAAATGCCGTCGGGGGTGGAGATCACCATCTTGTCGCCCTGCGGCGTGTAGCTGTTCTGGTGGAAATAGAGGCTGGCGCTGCCCGGCGTATCGGTCAGCCGCAGAACGCGGTGGCCGGTGGTCTGGTCGACCCATTCGGCCACGGGCTTGGCCAGCGCCGGGGTCGCCGCGCTCACCGTCAGCGCCGCCATCAGGCCCATCATCATCGTCTTCATCTTAAGGCCCTTCATCATTTGGCAGCATCGGCGAGCGCGTCGGGAATGAGCGCCAGATTCTCAATCGCGGCAAGGCCCCATTGCGACGCCGCATTGGTGGAGACGTCCGGCCATTCGACGATCGGGCGGACATAGGCCGGTCCCTTGAGCGCCACGCGCGGATCGCCGTTCGACAGGCCCAGGCCCGCGTCGCCGCCCAGAAACTCCTTCCAGGCGCGCACCGCCAATTCCCTGTCGCCGGTTTCGCGCGCGACATAGGCGGTCAGGCGCGAATGGCCTTCCTTGAGGTTGCGGCGGCCGAAGGGCTGGTCAAACTTCGCCTTCCACTCCTGCGGCGAGGCGTTGAACCAGCGGCAATAATCGAGCCAGGCAGTGCGATAGCGCGGCACGTCGAGCAGCTCCAGAAGCTCGGCATTCACCTCCAGCGCGCCGAACACGGCATTGAGGTGCGAGATGGAAATCTTGTCCCCCGCCCCCATGAAGTGCCCGGTCTTGAGGTCATAGGGGGCGCTGCCCGCCAGCCAGCCATATTTCAGGCGACCGATGCTATCCATGCCGTTCAGCAGTCGCTCGCGCCACTTCTTGTCGCCGGTCCGCTCCCATTCGGTGAGCCAGGCCGAGGCGACCGAGCACCACATGGTGCCGAAGCTCAGATCGATGACGCCGGCCGGCAGCGGTGTGCGCTGCGCCCCCGGCACCTTGCGGCCGATCTCGACATGCTCCAGCGACAGGTCGGACGTGACGAGATCGCGCATCAGGTCGCCGGCCCGCTCGTCGGCGGTCAGATAATAGAAGATGCGGCGATACATGGCATTGCTGACGCGCGGTTGCTTGCTGCTGTCGCTCCAGTGCTGGACGCCATGGCGGGTGCCCAGCCCCTTGAACCGGCCGAGATGATAGACGTCGACCTCGCCGGTATGGCGGGTCAGCGCCTCGGCAAAACGGAAGGCGGCGGCATTGCCGGTGCGCAGCACGCTGGTCCAGAACCACAGGTCGGGCGACAATTCGCTATTGTCCCAGGCGAAGCCGCCAATGTCGTAGCGCCAGACATGCCGGTCGAAATCATAGGTGTGCATGATGTCGCCATGGTTCCAGAAACCATACCAGCGACGGCGATCCACCTCACCGACATAGAAGTCGACCAGATTGGCATTCTGGTCCTCGATCCGCGCCTTCATCGGCGTCGACCGGTCCGGCAGGCTCCAGATGCCGAACACGCCGGCGGCATGAATGCGGTCGGGCGTCACCATCAACTGCGGCGGCACGGCGTTCGCCTGTGCCATGGCGGCGAGCGCATCCGCCGACGGAGTGGCGGCACAGGCCCACAGCGTCAGCTCGCTGGTGCGGGCAACGCCGGTCGCGGCATCCCAGCCGGGCTCATAATCCTCATAGGTGATGTCGAGCCCTTCATTCTGGGCGTCATAGCCCTCCATCCCCAGGACGCCGCGATAGGAGCGCATGTCCATCGGCTTGGCGTCGGGCGACCAGAGCCAGGCGGTCAGCGTCGCGGTGTCACTTTCGGCGTCGCGAATGCTGATCTGGGACGGGTGGCGCTGCCAGAAATAGCGGGTGGCGATCGCCGCACCGCCCTGGGGCGAGCCGATATAGCCCAGGCCCTGCGACCGGCTGCCAGCGACGGAATCGACCCAGGCATGGCCGTCCTGGGTGCGCTTGGCGATGGCGAAACCGTCGACCGACAATTGGGTCAGGTCGAAATCCCCCCAGGTCGGGATGCGGTCGAGCAGCTTGGCGACGCCGGGCGCCATCGCGTCCATCGGCACCGCCTTGCCGGCGATCTGCGCGGCACGCACCGCCTTGCCCGGATCGCGGCGCAGGCCGGTGAGCGGCCGCACCGCTTCGCTGAACAGGCCATCATCGGCGGTGGCGAGGCGGACATGACGGTCATGCGCGGCGCCCGCCATCGGCACCGCAGCGGTGAGGCCGATGCCGCTGATGAAATCCTTCGCCGGATCGCCGTCGAAGATGAAGCTGTGGACGATGCGCAGATGGTCGCCGCCGGCATGGGCGTAGAGGCGCAGGGTGAAGGGCAAGATCTGCCGCCCCTGTCCTTCATGCACACCGGTGAGCTTTACGACGGCGCGGACCGGCCCCTTCTGCTCGACAGTGGCGCTGGTGATGCGGCCGGTGAAGGGCGTGCGGGTGCCGCCTTCGGGCGCGCTGTCGACGCTGGCGACCAGCGTCAGGGGACCAACGACGGTGCGACCGCCCTGCTGCGCCGACTGGATGATCGCATTGCCCGAGCGGCCGATGCTCCAGCGCAGCGCCCCGACCTGAATCTCGATCCGGTCGGCCAGTTCGCGCACCAGCACCGGCGCCTGCGGCGCGGCGGGCTTGCCCGGCACCACGCGCAGCGCGCCGGGCTGGCCGGTGCCGGCCGGCAGTGCATGGGCGGTCCATTTGATCGACCCGTCGGGCCAGGTCGCCAGCGTCCAGTGCTGCGAGGGCAAAGCGATGCCATCGGCGCCCTGCACCGACAGCGGCCTGCCCGCGCGCAGCACGCCGCGCGGCCATGGCACGCCGAAGGTCTGGCCGAGCGAGAGCGGCGGGGCGGCATCGTCGATCCAGCGCACCGGGGTTTCCGGCATGGTGCCACCGCGCGCACTGATCGCCGCCTGCGCAGCACCCGGTAGCAACGCGGTCGCGCTTGCCATCAATCCCGCCTTCAGGCTGTCGCGCCGGCTGATCCCCGCCCTGATATCCACGTTGCTCTCCCTTTTTATGTTGTTCAGATCTTGGTGATGGTGAAGTTGCGGACCTGGAGATGGCTCTGCGTCGTGCGCAGGCCGAAATGGCCGCTGCGATAGGGATCGGGATCGTCGAGCGTGAACAGGGTCGCCCCGTCCCGCTCCACCGCGACATGAGACCCGTTGGCGATCAGGCCGATCGAAAACCACTGATTGGGCACCAGCATCGCCGCCTTATCGGTGCGGTCATGTTCCGGCAGCAGCGGGCGATGGCCCGGTTCGCCGACATAGCGACGCATCCGCGTGGTGCTGTTCCGGTTGCCGCCAATGCCGACATAATAGGTGCGGAGGCTGTCATAATCCTCGAACGTGCCGCTGCGGGTGCGGCCGAGCGCCGATCCGCCGGGCACCGCCGGGTCGCGCGCCATCCAGAAGGCGTTGACGTCGCTTACCTCGTCATAAGGGCCGCCGTCCGACACGGCGCGCACATCATAGCGGATCGCGACCGGGCCCTTGAGCGCCTGACGGAACCAGAGCGTCAGTCCCCTGGGCGCGACGATGTCGAGCAGGCCGTCCTGCGCGGTGACGCGCGCGTCGCCCACTGCCTCCAGCTGCCATTGCTTGAGGCCATGGCGGAAATCGTCGCGCCAGAGCGGCCCCCGCGCCGCAGCGTTCAAGGGGCCGGCGATCGGCGCCAGGGCCAGCGATGCAAGGAGGGTGCGGCGAGAGAACATGGCGACCTGTCCCGCTTGATCTTGAAAACATGATGCTGCGGGTCGGGCATGTCCCGACCCGCAGCCTGTCTCATGACCTGGGGGAGGCCAGGCCATGAGCGCCAATCAGAGCTTGAAGCGGATACCGCCATAGACGCGGCGGCCGACCGTCTCGATGATGGTGCGACGTTCGACGCTGTTGGCATTTTCCTTGCGCGTCGCGTCGAGCAGGTTGACGCCTTCCAGGAACATCGAGATGCCCGGCATCAGCGTGACGTTGAGCGACGCATCCAGCTGGCCATAGGCTTCGCCAAACTCGGGATTATTGCCGCGGCCCTGCGCCGTGATCAGATATTTGGACCGCCAGTTATAGGCGCCCCGCAGGCTGACGACGTCGTCTTCATAATAGGCCGAGATATTGTAGGCATGGCGCGACAGGCCCTGGAAGGGCAGGGAATCGCCGGTGAAATAATCCTTCCCTTCGTAGCCGCTATCCTTGGAATAGGTATAGTTGGCCACCACGCCCATCTGCTTGAGCACCGGCACGTCGATGAAGTCGAACGCGATCTGCGCGCCGGCTTCCACGCCGTTGATCGTCACCTTCTGCGTGCCGTTGGTGGGCACGGTGATGGTGTAGGTCACGCCGCTGGCATCGGTATAGGGCTCGGTCGTGTTTTGGATGAACGAGCTGATTTCCTTGCGGAAATAGGTGACCGACGCGAAGCTGGTGCGGTTGATATAATATTCCAGGCCCGCATCATATTGGCGGGCGCGGAACGGCTGCAGATCCGGATTGCCGCGCGAACCCGACAGGCCAACGACGTCGATGGTGAAGCGCGGTGCCAGCTGCTGCGGCAGCGGACGGGCCATCACTTCGGTCGCGGTCGCACGCGCCATCAGCTTGTTGGGGATGAGTTCCGCCTTCATGTTGATCGAGGGCAGGAATTCGGTGCTGTTGCTGTCATAGGATACGGGCGAGATCACGCCGCCGGTGCTGAGATAGCCCGAGGTATTGACCTTGGTATTGACGACACGAGCGCCGATCACGCCGCTGACGGGCACGGCACCAACGTCGAAGGCGAAGCTGGCCTGGCCATAACCCGCCAGGTTGCGTTCGCCGACCTTCCAGGTGTCGGTATAGACCTGGCAGGTGCCGTCGGCATTGGCCGGGCAGCCGCCTTCCGCGAACGGATCGGGAATGCCTACCGCATCGGCCACGCCCTGGGTCATGTTGAGCCAGCCGCTATAATCGCCGGTGAAGCCCAGATTGCCGGTGTGGAAGAAGGGCGAGGTGCCAAGCGCCGCATTGCCGCTGACGATGCTGTCGATCTGTGCCTGCACCGCCGGATCGCTGAAGCCGTTGAGCGTCGTGGTGCGGGTGTAGAAGCGGCTCTTGACCGTCAGGTCGCGATACTGGCCACCAATCTTGAACGAGGTGAACAGGCCGCCGTCGGTCTTATATTCCGCGTCCAGCTTGGCCATCTTCTCGGTCTGGTCGTCATAGCGCGGACGACGCAGCACGGTCAGCTGGTTGATGCCGGCCGTGGTGGTCGGATCATTGGGCAGGATGATGTTCGGCGCATTCTGGCCGTTGCTATAGTCGACGATCAGGCTGGACATGCCGGTGACGGCTGCGGTCGCGTTGATCTCGTTATTATAGGCCTTGGCCTTGGACAGCGAGATTTTCGGCGTCAGCGTCAGGTTGCCGGTCGTCCAGTCGGCGCCCAGCGCGACATTATAGGTGGTACGCTTGATGTCGCCCAGAATGTTGCGATAGGACACGCCCAGCTGGCTGGTCTGCGCCTTCGACGTATTGTTGGTCATCACCAGATATTCGACCGTATTGTCCGGGCCGATGATGGTGTTTTCCGTGTCGACGATGCCGCCGCTGGTGCCGGTCTGCAGATATTGCGAGGTCACCGACTGGATCGACTTGGTCCAGTTGCTTTCGACATAGGCCTTGAAATCGTCGCTCGGGCGCCATTCCAGGATGCCGTTCAGCGCATAGCGGCGGGTTTCCAGGCGGTTGATGACATAGCGCGGAATGTCGGGGAAGAAATCGCCGACGCCGTCATTGTTGAGGTCATAGGCCTGCATGCCGGCCGTATTGGGATCGCTGTCCAGCTGGACCCAGCCGGTGGTGCGCGCCTGATGGCTTTCGACATTGCGGTTCTCGAACGTGCCCGACACCAACACGCCGATCGTGCCATTGGCGAAGGTGTCGCTGCCGATCAGCGCCAGGCGCGGGTCCATATGGTCGCCGATATCGGCATAGATGGCCTGGGCGGAACCGGCCAGATAGGGCTTGCCGCCATTGTCGAACGGCCGGCGGGTGATGACGCGCACGGTGCCGCCGACGCCGCCTTCGGTCATGTCGGCGGTCGCCGACTTCACCACTTCCAGGCGGTTGACGAATTCGGAGGGCAGATCGCGGAAATCGACGTCGCGGCCGCCGCCCACGGTGGTGGACAGGGCGGTGACGCCGTTGATCTCAACGCGGTTCAATGACGGATCGGCGCCGCGGATGGTGATGCCGGAGCCTTCGCCGTCGGAACGGGTCAGTTGGACGCCGGTCACGCGCTGCAGCGCTTCACCGACATTCTTGTCCGGGAACTTGCCGATATCCTCGGCCGAAATGGCGTCCAGCACCTGGGCTGCATTGCGCTTGGCGTTGAGCGCGCCCTGAAGGCTGGAACGGATACCGGTGACGACGATATCCTCGCTGCTCGCTTCGGGCGCCTGCTGGGGCTGTTCGGACTGCTGCTGGTCTTGTGCCGCGGCCGGCATGGCGCCCAGCAGGACGGCGGCGACGGCCGACGTCGACAACAAGGCGCGATAATTGGAAAACCTCACTTAAACATCCTCCCTATGCGTGCCCCCCCGTTTGGGCACGGGTTTGAGGTCGACCGCGACCAGACCCCGCCGCGACAACCCTTTGATATCCCATATATTGGGTCTTTATATCTATATATGGACACGTAGAGATGGCGCTCTCTTTGCGGCAAAGCGAGCTATATCATCGATGAACCGTTGCCATAACGGACCATGGTTCCATCATGTGGATCATTATACGTCACCAGACGCTTCACCGCGAATCCGGGCGCGCCGGTCGCGTTAAGCCGTCCGGCGGATCGAGCGCCAATGCGTTCCAGATTGTGGAATGGGTGCGCCGTTCAGGCGACGGGTCGCGCCAGTAGGGCGTGCAACCGGTGTTCGACCGCGATGTCCGCCTGATCTTCGATCAGCCAGCACTCGCCCGCCATCCAGGGCTGACCGTCGATCAGCCCACTCCCCTGCAACGGGATGAACCAGAACGGCCCCTGATCCTGCCGAACCCGTTCGCCAGCCTCATGCACCAGATTTTCGAGCGTGAAGGGGGCGCCGGTTTCCTCCACCAGCACGCAGGCGCGGTCGCTGGTCACATGTTGCGCCAGCCGGTCATAGGGCACAGGCGCACTGACGACCATGCCGGCATCCAGATGCAGTTCGCGGGGGCGCCCATAATCGAACAGGCGATAGGTCACGTCGTTATTCTGCTGCACTTCAACGAGGGTAATACCGCCGCCGATGGCATGAATCGTGCCCGCCGGAATATAGTAGAAATCGCCCGGCCTTACCGGCTTCCAGTCGATCAATTCCTCAATCGACCCATCCAGCGCGGCCGCTCTCAACGCATCGGCATCGACCGTCCGGGTCAGGCCGATGCCCAGTCGAGCGTCCCCTTCGGTTGCCAGGACATACCAGCATTCCGACTTGCCGCCAGCCAGCCCCATGGCCTGCGCCTGGGCATCGTCAGGATGGACCTGGACCGACAATTTCTCGCTCGTGAAGAGATATTTGACGAGCAGCGGCTGAGGCATATCGGGGTCCGCCGTGAACCAGATCTCGCCCACGCGGCGATCGGCATTCAACCCAAAGCGCGCAGGCAAATCCCTGCGTCCCCAAGGCTTTTCAACGGCGCTCGGAATCAGGCGATAGGACGACATATCCAAAGCCATAGCAGAATGGCAATCGCTGTCATGTCATCATCCGTGCCAAGCCGATATTGTCTTGCGTCAACTAGTAATTCTCGACCAGACGCATGTATCAGCCTGCCAGCCCCTTGATATCGGCAGTCAGGTCCAGCACCTGCGCCGCCTCGAAACTGGCGACCGGATAGGCGCAGTAATCGGCGGCATAATAGGCGCTGGGTCGGTGATTGCCCGACGCGCCCAGGCCGCCGAACGGCATCGCGCCGCTGGCGCCGGTGGTCGGCCGGTTGCGGTTGACGACGCCCGCCCGGCTTTCCAGCAGGAACCGGTCCCACAGCGCACCGTCGGCGGACACGAGCCCAGCCGCCAGTCCGTAGCGGGTCGCATTCGCCGCCGCGATCGCCGCGTCGAAATCGGCGACGCGGATCACCTGCAGCAGCGGCGCGAAAATCTCCTCGTCCGGCGCATCCACGCCGGTCACGTCGATCATGCCCGGCGTCAGGAAGGCACCGCCGAGGTCTGCCGGCTGTTCCAGTGGCAGCAACTCTACCCCACCCAGCGCCAGCAGCGCGGCATGGCGCGCTTTGGCATGGGCCGCCGCCTCAGCCGAGATCAGCGCGCCCATATAGGGCTCAGGCTGGCTGTCCCAGGCGCCGATCGTCAGCCGCCGGGCGAGCGCCACCGTCGCGTCGAGGATCGCGTCACCCGCCGCGCCCTGCGGCAGGATCAGCCGACGCGCGCAGGAACAGCGCTGGCCCGCGGTGATGAAGGCCGACTGGACGATGATCGAGGCGACCGCCTGCGCATCGCCGTCCCAGGCGACCAGCGGATTATTGCCGCCCAGTTCCAGCGCCAGGATCACGCCCGGCCGATCGGCCATCACGCGGGTGAAATGGGCGCCCGCGCCCGCCGATCCGGTGAACAACAGGCCGTCGATATCCTGCGCGATCAATGCCGCGCCGGTGTCCCGCCCCCCCTGCAACAAGGTGAAGACGCCATCGGGTAGGCCGGCGTCGCGAAACGCCTGCGCCATCAGTTCGCCCACCAGCGGGGTCAGTTCGGACGGCTTGAAGATGACCACATCGCCTGCCAGCAGGGCCGGCACGATATGGCCGTTGGGCAGATGGCCGGGAAAATTATAGGGGCCGAGCACCGCCATCACGCCATGCGGCTTGTGGCGCAGCACCGCCCGGCCGAACGGGGTCGCCTGCTCGCGCGATCCTGCGCGTTCCGCCTGCGCCGCAATAGAGATGTCGACCTTGCCGATCATCGAGGCAATTTCGGTCTTCGCCTCCCACAGCGGCTTGCCGGTCTCGCGCGCGATCGCGCTGGCAAAGGCATCGCTGCGGTCCGACAGCAGCGCCTTGTAGCGGCGGACATGATCCTCGCGCGCGGATTGCGGCAGTGCCGCCCAGGCCGGAAAGGCAGCGCGAGCGCGCGTCACGGCCGCTGCACAGATCGCGGCATCGGCCGCCTCCCCTTCCCACAGGAGCGTGTCGCTGGCCGGATCGATCGAACGGAAAATCATATGGCCTCCAGAAAGCGGGACAAGGATAGCGCACCCCTTTCCAGCCTCCTAGCGCCTTGCGGGCGCGACAGGATAATGAATCCCGCCGCGCCCTTCATGCCGATCCGGAATAAGCGGCGCTTATTCCAGATAGGTGGTGCGCAGCGCCGCAATGTCCACCGGCGTCAGGCCGATTTCCTGAGCCAGATAGGCATCGACTGAACCCCAGCGCTTGTCGATTTCGGCGAAGGCATAGGTCAGGAAGGGCGTGCCGTCGGGCAGCACCAGCGGATTGGCCTTGGCCATCGCTCCGCCCTTCTGCATCTGTGCGAACATGCCGGCGATCGGGCTGCTCTGCGCGACGGCACCGCTCATCGGCGGCACTTCATATTGCGGGCGGCGCGACGGCGTCGAGAGCACATAGTCGCGATAGATGACATCGCGCGGCACGCCGAGCGCCGACAGGATCATCGCGCTGACAAAGCCGGTGCGGTCCTGCCCGGCCGAGCAATTATAGAGCAGCGGCCCGTCCTTCGACAGCAGGCGCGCGAAGACGATACGCAGTTGCGGCTTCAACTGGGTCGCCATGCCGCGATAGGTGCCGGCATAGGCTTCGAGCTGCTTGGCCGGGTCCATATTCCTGGCATCGAACTTCATGCCCTGCATCATCGCCGCCATCGAATAGCCGACCGCATTATAGGGGATGCCGTCCAGCTTGGTCGGGGCGAACAGCCGTTCCTCATCCGAACGCAGGTCGACCAGATTGGCGACGCCCAGCGCCTTCACCTGCGCCACGTCGGCCGGGGTCAGCATGGCCTGCCCGCCCGAACGATAGATCCGGCCCCAGCGGACATGCTTGCCGCCAGCCGCCGGATAGCCGCCCAGATCGCGGAAGTTGGAGGATTGTTCCATCACCAGCACACGCTCGGCCACGCGCGTCACCGCGCCGCTCTTGCTGTCGCGCAGCAGGAAATAGGGGCGCGTGCCCGGCGCCACCTGCACCTCCTGCACACCGTCCTTGTCCCTGGCCGCCACCAGCGTGGCGCTGGCGATGGGGGCATCGGGGCGATCGGCCTGCAACAGATCGACGGGATCGGTATCCTGCCAGCGGATCGCCAGCTTGTCGGGCGCCACCCGTTCCACCACCGGATCGGCGATGGTGCCGGCGAAGGCTGCGGCCGGCATCGTCAGGGGCAGCGCCACCAGCGCGGCGCGGATCATCATCTTGCGCATAATCTTTCCTCTCTCCCTCTATTTTAGAAGCGCACCGTGGCTTCCAGGCCATAGGTGCGCGGTTCGTTGAAAATGCCCATTTGCAGCGACGAGGAGCCGGTCTGGAAGAAGGTGTGCTGTTCGTTGAACAGGTTGCGCGACCAGGCCGAAATCTGGAGCTTGGCGTCGCCCTTGAGCGTGATGTCGGCGAGCGACAGGCGTGCATTCACCAGGAAGGAGGAGTCGGTCAGCGCCGCGTCGCTGGACTGGGAATGATAGCCATCGCCGCCATTGGCATCGACATGGGCGCGCAGCGTCGCCCAGTCGAGCGGCAGGCTATAGTCGATCGCGCCGCTGAAAGCGTTCTTCGGCGTATAGACCACGAACACGGTTTGCAGCGCATTGCCGGCAAAGGGGTTGGCCGCCTGTGCCAGATCGCCCTTGGTATAGGCATAGGCGGCGGTCAGCGTCAGCCCCTCGACCGGCATCACCACCAGATCGGCCTCGACGCCCTTGATCGTGCCATGGCCGTCGACATTGACGGTCTCGATCGTGGTGCGGGTCGGGCCGCCCGGCACTTCGGACAGCACCGCGTTGAAGTCGATCTGCTGATTCTTGTAGATCGTCTTGTAGACGGCCAAGTTCAGCCGGACATGACGGTCGAGGAACTCGCCCTTGAAGCCGATTTCGGAGGTTTCGACCTCCTCGGGCTTATAGGCGCGATAGGTAACGGAGCGGGAATTGGCGCCGCCCGCGCGATAGGCCGTCCCCCATTTGCCATAGAGATGGATATTGTCGGTCGCGTCGAACGCCAGAGTGACGGTCGGGTCGATCCGGCTGCTGGAAATGTCGAAGCGGAAATCCTTGTCGACGCCATTGACCTTGAACAGGTCGCCGCTCTTCTTGTCGCGGGTATAGCGCGCGCCGCCGGTCAGGTGCAGCGCATCGTCCAGGATCGCCGGGGTCCAGGTCGCCTGGCCATAGAGGGCGAAGCTGTCTGCCTTGGCGTCGCTGGCACGGTCGGGATAGGGCGTGACCTGGCCGGCTTCCAGCGTCGGCAGGCGGGTCGGCGCGTCAGCCGCAGTTGCCCCCCACTGCATGGTATAGGGCGCCCAGGCCCAATCCTCGCCCTTTTCATGATAATAATAGGCGCCGGCGACGAAATCAACGCGCGAGAGCGAGCCCACCAACTGCACTTCCTGGCTGAACTGATTCTGTTCGAGACCCGCCAGGCTGTAGCGCGCGAACTTGGCATAGGGCGCAAAGGCGCCCTGATGCGCGCCGCCATTGTCATATTGGCTCTGGCTCAGTTCGCGATAGGAAGTGATGGAGCGCAGGTTGATGCCATCGGCGACCTGCCAGTCCATATGCAGCGCATGGCCATGGGTCTTGCCGATGCTCTTCTGGATCGGCACGCCGATATCGGCGGTCCTGGCGCGATCGGGCTGGACCTCGACCATGTCCGCGACCGGCAGACGATCCGACTTGCCCAGCATCTGGAAACAATAGGGCGTGCTGGCGTCATAGGAGGTGTCGAAATCATATTGGGCGGAGAAGCGGCTGCTCGGCTCCCATAGGATCGCGCCATGCAAGCCGCGCTGGTCGAGCTGGTTATAATCCTCCTCGCCCGCCATCGGATTGTCGGTGGTGCCGCCGCGCTTGGTGACGAGCGCGTCCAGCTTGACGCTGACATTGGCGAAGCTGGGCAGGTCGAGATGGGTTTCGACCTTGTAGCCGTCATAATTCATGACGCCCATGGTCTGGCTCAGGTGAAACTCGCCGCTCGGCTTCCTGCTGACGATGCTGAGCGCGCCGCCGGTCGAATTGCGGCCGAACAACGTGCCCTGCGGCCCCTTCAGCACCTCAATCCGTTCGATGTCGAACAGGGCGGTGCCCAGCCCCTGCGAGCGGCCGAGATAGACGCCGTCAATATAGATGCCCACGCCCGCGTCACGGCTGGGCTGGTTGGCGTCGAACGGCACGATGCCGCGAATGCCGACGGTCAGCGCCGAATTGCGCGAGGCGAAGGGGGCGATGCGCAGCGAGGGCACCGCGCCGTCGCCCAGATCCTTCAGGCTCACCACGCTGCGTGCCTTGAGATCATCGCTGCCCAGCACCGAAATGGCGATCGGCGTTTTCTGCAGATTGGTCTCGGTCTTCTGCGCAGTGACGACAATCGAACCAAGGCCGGCATCTCCTTCGTCAAGCGGTGCGTCCTCCGCATGGGCCTGAGCCACGAAGCCCGCCCCCATCAGCATGGTGCCGGCCAGAATGAGTGCGCGACGGCGCAGGACAGACGAACATTTCATGATGCGTACCCCCCTAATGATGTTGAATTCGGAGGGGCAGTTAGAACGTCTGTATGCAGCCGCGGTTACATATGTATCTCAGTTCGATGACAGGACCAGCGGCAATATGACAGCGGCGAGACACGGATATCGCCCCGACGCAGCCTTTGCCAGTTCGGCGGGATATGGCATAAAGGGCGTTATGGCGACGGCGGCACATTCGGAAAAAACCTCGGAAATCTGTGCGATGGAGCGGCTTATCGAGGCCGTTCTCGACATATGGGAACGCGATGGCACGAGCGGCACATCGGCCCGCGCGATCAGCCGCCTGGCCCAGACCCCCGTATCCGGAATCTATCATCACTTCGGATCACTGGAACAGTTGTTTCTTTCCGCACATGAGCAGGCCCAGCGCGATTCGGAACGCTGGTGCGCGGCGCGGCTGGCGGAACTGGAGGGGGTCGCGCCCCTGTCGCGTAACGCCTTCGGGCCGTTGCTCGCCGCGCTCATCGACCAATGGTGCGAGGAGGAACGCCGGCTGGCCTTTGCCTGGCGCGAATGCCAGCTGATCGCTGCGCGGGAGGATCGCTATGGCCCGGTCGCCCAACGCTGGACGACCATGTGGCGCAATTTCTGGGAAGAGGTCTGCGCGCGCTGTGGCCATCCGGGTCGGGGCGCCTTCACGGCCTATCTGTTCGACGGTGAGGCCACGCTGCACCTGATGCGCTGGCGCCGGCCGGTCGACCGCGCGGGACTGGAAGAGTTGTGCGCCGGCTGGAACGACTGGCTGTGCGGTCGGCCGGCACGCGATGGCGACTGGCGCCTCTATGCGCGGGCGCAGGCCGATCTGGCACTGCCCGAACAGATCATCACCGGTGGAACGATGGAACAGGTTGCCGAAGCGGCCGCCGACGTGCTGGCACGGGACGGCATGGGCGCCCTCACGCATCGCGCCGTCGCCGCGCAGGCCGGCCTGACCCTGGGCGTCGTCTCCTATAATTTCCGATCGAGTGCCGAACTGGTCCGTGCCGCGTTCGAGATGATCTATCGCCGGGTGGTGGGCAGACGGGGCATCGCCCCTGCCGATCCGGTCGCCCTGTCGGAGGAAGAGGTGATGGCCCGCTATCGCAGGCCCTTCCCGGCCAATGACCGGACATTGTCGGCCCTGGACGAACTAATGCTCGCTGCCGCGCGCGATAACGCGCTCGCCAGCTTTGCGCCGCAACTGCGCTATCGGCGCGGTCGCACCAGTGGCGGCATGTTGCAAGCCCTGTTGGGACGCGAGATTTCGGGTCTGGAGGCCGCGCTCTTTTCCGGCTTCGCGTCGGGCCATCGCAAGGCCTGCTTCGGCCTGCCCGCCGATGAAGCAGCCGAACGGAGCGGCATCCTCATCACCCAATTGCGGGAAATGTTGCGCCCCCCTTCCGTCGCCTGATCCGTTCAACCGGACAGGGCACCGGCCCGCGCCGCCAATATATCCTCCAGATGGTTGACCGGATCGCCGGCAACCACCCCGCCCTCGACCGGCATGGCGATGCCGGTGATCTGGCGCGCGCGGTCGCTGGCCAGGAACAGCGCCGCCTGCGCCACGTCGTCCGGCACGCCGCGCCGCTTCAAGGGCTGGTTGGAGAGATAGACCGCGTCGATCGCGGCATCGACCCGCGCCGCCCGGTCCGCCTCTGCCCCCTGCGCGCTGAAGGACGACAGGCTGGTGCGGATATGGCCGGGCACCAGGCAATTCACGCGAATGCCATGCTGCGCCAGGTCGATCGCTACCGATTTGGAGAATTGAATCAGCCCCGCCTTGGACGCGCGATAACTCATCATCGCCTGCCCCGCGAGCAGCCCCGCGATCGAGGCATTGTTGAGGATGACGCCGCCACCATGATCCTTCATGTGCCGCGCCGCCGCCTGCGTCCCCAGCATCGGTCCCAGCAGATTGACCGCCATCACCCGGTCGAAATCGGCCAGGCTGTCGTCCAGGAAATGCGGGAAGGGCGCGCAGCTGATCCCGGCATTGTTGAACAATATGTGCAGCCCGCCAAAGGCATCGACCGCGCGCGCGACCATCGCCTGTACCTGCGCCCGGTCGGCGACATCGACGGCCATGAACAGTGCCGATGGTCCGAGCGCGGCCGCCAGCGCGGTGCCGGCCGTCCCATCGCGATCGGCGATCAGCACCCTCGCCCCTTCGGCCACAAACAGCTCCACCGTTGCCCGGCCGATGCCGCCTGCGCCGCCGGTGACGATGGCGACCTTGCCCGCCAGTTCCCCTGCCATGCGCCTCAACCCCGCCGGGTGAAGCGGATCGGCAGCCGCTCGATCGACTGGGTCGCGACCGTCGGCAGATAGCGGATATCCTCGGGCGCGATCGCCAGTTCGATATCGCAGATCCGCCGGACGATCTCGCGCGCCGCGACCTTGATCTCCATCCGCGCCAGCGCCAGGCCGATGCAGCGATGCACCCCGCCGCCAAAGGACAGGTGCCGGCCGATATTGGGTCGGTCGAGATCGAAGCGGCGCGGATCGGGGAACACATCCTCCTGATCGTTGGCGGAGGCATACATGAGCAGCAGATGCGCGCCCGCCGGCAGCGTCTTGCCGCCCAGTTCCACTTCGCGCGTGGTCATACGCGACAGGCCGCGCACCGGTGGTTCGATCCGCAGCAACTCCTCGACAAAACGGTTCATCAGCCGGTCGTCGTCCACCGACGCTTGCAACAAGGTGGCAATCTCCGGCCGGGTCGCGAGGATGTAGAAGAGATTGCCGAGCGCGGTCGCCGTCGTCTCATTGCCGGCGATCAGCAGCGCCCGGATCAGCGACACCGCCTCGGCAAAGGTCAGCGCCTGGCCCTCGGCATCGCGGGCATGGACCAGATCGGAAATCATGTCCTCGCGCGGGTCGGCCTCGCGCTCGCGCATCTTGGCGATCAGATAATGTTGCAGGTCGCAAATCTCGCGCGCATGGCCCAGCATCTGTTCGCGATCCTGCATCCGGCCGATCTGGGCCGTGACAGCAATAGACCAGCGCGCGATGCGGTCCTTCATCGCCCAGTCGAGACCCAGTTGCTCGCAGATGATCCGCACCGTCAGCGGCACGGCGAAATCCTGCACTGCGTCCGCCTTGCCCCGGTCGGCAACGCTGTCGATCAGGTCGATCACGACCCTGGTGATCCGCGGCTCCAATTCCTTGACCCGATGGGCGCTGAACGCCTTTTCCATCAGCTTGCGGATGCGGGTGTGATAGGGCGGATCGGACATGATCGCGTCGGGGAAATAGCCGCCACCCTCGCGCTCCAATATCTGCTGGAACTCCTGCTGGAAGCCCTTGGCCTGCTGGCTGTGATAGCCCTTGTTCACCGAATAGGTGATAGGATCCTGCTGGATCGCGGCGATATCCTCATAGCGGGACACCAGATACATGCCGAGCTTCTCGTCCCAATGGACCGGGTCATGCGACCGCATCGCCGCATAATAAGCACGCGGCCGGGCCGAGATGATCGGATCGGTCATCGACGCCATGTCGAGCAGGCTGCGCGCTTCGGGCGCGAGTGTGTCTTGCGTCATTGCTGCGCCACCACGACGCGCAGGCCATCAAGCGCCGACGTCAGGCGGATCTGACAGGCGAGGCGGCTGGTGTCGCCGGCGACATCGGACACCATGTCGAGCATCGCATATTCGACATCGTCGGGCGCGCCGGTGCGATCGACCCAGGCCGGATCGACATGGACCAGACAGGTCGCGCAGGAACAGGCACCGCCACAATCGGCCGCGATCCCATCGATCCCGTTCGCCTTGGCCAGTTCCATCAGCGACAGGTCGCCCTCCCCGGCGACCGCCTGCTCCACGCCATGCACATCCACAAAGGTGACCCGCACCATCGACATCCTTCTCCTCATGAAGGGGCAGGATGGCCGATGGCGCCGGACGCGGAAAGGCATGGCGCCGCGCAGCCGCTTGACTGGCGCGGCAGGCCGCGCGGCGGCGAGAGGAAACGCCAAGTGCGCGTGCAGTCATTGGGTCGGGAAAGGGCGCGGCCTAGTCTTCACAGCAGAAGAGGATGCCATTCGTGCCGACGACGCTCATCGCCAACGCCACCATCTGGGACGCCACCGGCAGCCCTGCCTTTGCCGGCGACCTGCTGATTGAAGGCAACCGCATCCTTGCGGTCGGGCCGGATGCCAGCGCCGGCCGTGCGCCGGCCGATCAGGTCATCGACGGCAGCGGCAAGACGCTGATGCCCGGCCTCACCGAAGGCCATGCCCATATCTCCTTCGGCGACGCCGCCTCGACCGAGGATCTGATCGCGCCTTCGCCCGAAGCGCACACGCTCATCACCGCGCGCATGGCCGGGCGCCTGATCGATCAGGGCTTCACCAGCTGCTATGGCGCGTCGGCCGCGAAGCTCAAACTGGACGTCGCGGTGCGCGATGCGGTCAATGCCGGCCATATCCCCGGCCCGCGCATCCGCGCCGGATCGACCGAGATCACCGTCACCGGCGGCATGGGCGACGAGAGCAGGCTGCACAATCCGCGCATCGGCATTTCCTGTGTCGTCGACGGGCCGGAGGAGATGCGCCGCGCGGTGCGGCTGGCGATCCGCGAGGGCTGCGACAATATCAAGCTCGATGTCTCGGGCGACCCCTTCTATCCCGGCAGCCCGTCCCATATGACGCCGATGGCGTTCGAGGAAGTGCAGATGGCGGTCGACACCGCCCATGCCTTCGGCCGCAAGGTGAACGCCCATAGCCGGTCGATAGAGGGCAGCAAATATTGCGTCCGCGCCGGGGTCGATGGCCTGTTCCATGTCGAATATGCCGACAGCGAACTGCTCGACATGCTGGAGGAAGCGAAGGACCGGATCGTCATCGCGCCCTCGATCGGTCTGTTCCACGCGATGATCCATCATGGCGAACCCTGGATCAGCCGCGCGACCTGCGACGCGATGGGCATAGCCGCACTGATCGAGGCATCGGTCGAGACCCACTGCGAATTGCGCAAGCGCGGCATCCGCCATCTGATCGGCGGCGATTATGGCCTGGCCTGGAACCCGCAGGGCACCAATGCCCGCGATATCCAGCTGATGATCGACTATTATGGCTATGACGCGGCCGGCGCGCTGGCCTGTGCCACCTGCAATGGCGGGCAGGCGATGCGCGACCAGGGCGATCTGGGCACTTTGGTGCCCGGCGCGCTCGCCGACATGCTGCTGGTGGACGGCAATCCATTGGCCGACGTCACCATCCTCGAAGACAAGAACCGGCTGGCCATGGTGATGAAGGATGGCGCGATCCACCGCATCGCGCCCGGCCTGATCGACTGTGCCACGCCCGCCCAACGGAGAGTTGCATGAACATGGAAAGCGGCCCGATGGCGGCGGGCGATGCCCGCTGCCCGGCGATCAGCACGCAGGATATCATCGCCCGCGACAGGGTCGCCGCGCCCGGCTGGGTCCGCAGCGAGTCCTACGCCTTCCTCGGCAGCGAGGACATCTCCACCGACCGCTATATCGATCCCGATTTCGCCCGGCGCGAGATGGACAGCCTGTGGACGCGCAGCTGGCAATTTGCCTGCCGCGAGGAACATATACCGGAAGTCGGCGACTATCAGGTCTATGAGATCGGCCGCCACAGTTTCATCATCACCCGCGTCGCGGCGGACGATATCCGTGCCTATTACAACGCCTGCCTGCATCGCGGCACCAAGCTGCGCGCGTCAGGATCGGCCGGCTGTGCCAGCGAGTTCAAATGCAGCTTCCATGGCTGGAGTTGGCACATTGACGGGTCCAGCAAGAGCATCACCTGCCCCTGGGACTTCCCCCATGTCGATCCGGCGAACAACAGCTTGCCGCAGGTCCGCGTGCAGACGCTGGGCGGCTTCGTGTGGATCAACATGGACCCGGACGCGCCTAGTCTGGAGGAGTATCTGGGTGCCGAGGCGCTGGCCCACATAGAGGCGTGGAAGCTGGAGGATCGCTATATCCACCTCCATGTCCAGAAGAGCTTCCCGGCCAACTGGAAGCTGACGATCGAGGCCTTCATGGAGGCCTATCATGTGATCGAGACCCATCCGCAGGTCGCCCCGTCCAATGCCGACGCGAACAGCCAATATGATGTCTATGGCGATCATGTGAACCGCTTCATCTCCTGCCTGGGTGTTGCCTCGCCGCATCTGGAGGGGCGCTTTTCCGAGCAGGATATTCTCGACCAGTTCACCGTCGGCGACGCATCGGTGCTGAGCGAGGATCGGCCGCAGGTGGGCGATGGCACCGCGCGCCAGGCGATGGCCGACCTGTTCCGCACCATGTTCGGCGCGGCCACCGGCAGCGACCTTGGCGCCACGTCGGACAGCGAAATGCTCGACTGTTTCTCCTACGCCCTCTTTCCCAACACCTATCTCTTCCCCGGCGTGTCGCTGCCGATGGTCTATCGCTTCCGCCCGGACCCGAAGGACCATCGTCGCTGCATCTATGAGGTCTTCTTCCTGCGCCCGGTGCCCAGCGATGGCTCGCGCCCCGAACCGGCCGAGCCGATCCTGCTGACCGACGAACAAAGCTTCTGCGAGGCGCCGGGCATGGATGCGGGCTTCGGCAGGATTCTCGATCAGGATACCGACAATCTGTTCCTGCAGCAGGAAGGGATAGAGGCGAGCGCCAAGCGCGGCCTGACGCTGGGCAATTATCAGGAAATCCGTATCCGTCATTTCGAGCAGGCGGTCGACCGCTATGTCGCCATGCCGCCGCTGCGGCCCGGACGCTGAGGCCGGCCTATGTCCTTTGCCCTCAACGCGCAACTGGCCGCCAAGCGCCCGCCCCTGCCGACCACGACGGCGATCGATCCGGTCACCGCCAGCATCATTCGCGGCGCACTGGAAACCGTCTGCTATGAGGCGACGACCCATCTGGGCCGCGCGGCCTCCTCGCCGATCATCAACCAGTCGAACGAGCGCAACGCGGCGATCGTCGATGCCCATGGCCGGCTGGCCATGGGGTCGATAGGCACACCCCATCTGACCTTCGTGTCGCAGCTCACGGTCCGTTATGGCCTGATGCAGCAGCAGGATTATGACTGGGGGCCGGGCGATGTCTTCGTCGGCAATGATCCCGATTATGGCGGCGGCCACCTGCCCGACTATAATGTCTATGCGCCGGTCTATGACGCGGCGGGCGAACTGGTGCTGGTGCAGGCGCTGCAGGCGCATCAGGGCGATACCGGCGGCAAGGATCCGGGCGGCTTCACCCTCGACGCCACCGACATATTCACCGAAGGCCTGGCCATTCCCTGCCTGAAGCTGGTCAATCGCGGCCAGAAGCGGCGCGACGCCATCCATCTGCTCGAACGCAACAACCGCTTCCCCAGCTTCGCCGGCGATCTCGCCGCGATGATCGGCGCGGTCGAGAAGGCGACCGTCTCGATCCGCGCGATCCTCGACAAATGGGGGGCGGACATGGTGCGGGCGGCGGTCAATCATGCGATCGACCAGTCGGAACGGCAGATGCGCGCCACCGTCTCCGCCTGGCGCGACGGCCGCTATGACGCGACCGTCCATATCGATCATGACACGATGGGGACCAGGGATATCCGCGTCCAGGTCGGCTGCACCGTGGCCGGCGACCAGCTGACCGTCGACCTCAGCGGCACCGACGATCGCCAGGATCTGGTCGGGGTGTGGAACACCTTCGCCAATTCGCGCGGCTATATCATGACCCAGATCGCCGCCAGCATCGACCCCGACATCGTCAAGAATGAAGGGCTGTTCAACGCGGTCGAGATCATCCTGCCCGAAGGCTGCATCGCCCACCCCGCGCCCAACCGCCCCGCCGCGCTCGGCTCCTTTCACCCCGCCTGCGAAATTACCGAAGCGGTGTGCGTCGCCCTGTCGCAGATCGCCCCCGACCGGTCCGCGCCGCAGGTCTACAAGATCGGCATGCCCAATGCGGTGATCGGCTTCGACGCGGGCGGCCAGATGTGGATGGATCAGGGCGTCGATTGCCGGTCAATGGACGTATCCGCCGTGCAGGGTATCGATGGCTGGGGCAGCTGCCCGGTCTCGCTCGGCAATTTGCTGCTGTCGCAGGCGGAGGATGGCGAGGCGCGCTTCCCGGTCATCAACATCAGCCGCGAACTGATGACCGACAGCGGCGGCGCGGGCCAGTGGCGCGGCATGCCGGGCAGCCGCAACGTGAAACGGATATTGGAACCGGCGATGGCGATGGCCTGGATGGTCAGCCATGACCATCCGATCAGCGGCCTGGCCGGTGGCGCCGACGGCACCCCCTATCTCAACCATTTTCAGGTCGGGACGCCCGATGAATATCGGGTCGAGCTGACCGCGCGGGCGCAACTGCCGGCGGGGGCCGTCATCGCCTATCAGCATGGTGGGGGGGCGGGCTTCGGCCCGGCGCTGCGGCGCGACCCGCAGGCGGTGTGCGAGGATGTGCTGGACGAACTGGTGAGCATCGCCGCCGCCCGTGACCTTTATGGCGTGGTGCTGACCGGCGCCATCGAAGATTACAGCCTGGCGGTGGACCATGCCGCCACGGCAGCATTGCGCGGGGAGCGGATCGCGGCATGAGCTATCGCGTCGGCATCGATATTGGCGGCACCTTCACCGACTTCGCCCTGTTGAAGGATGGGTTGAAGGATGGGCCAAAGGACGGGCAGGTCATCCTGCACAAGAATCTGAGCACCCCACATGATCGCTCGATCGGCGTGATGGAGGGGCTGGAGACGCTGGCCGGCAAGGAGGGGTTGTCGCAGGGCGACTTCCTTGCCCGCTGCGAGGCGATCGTCCACGGCACCACGGTTGCCGACAATATATTGATCGAGATGGACGGCGCCGTCACCGGCCTCATCACCACCCAGGGTTTCCGCGACGAAATGGAATATCGGCGCGGCTACAAGGAAAGCATCTGGGACGTGCGGCTGGAACCGCCGATCCCGATCGTGCCGCGCCGCCGCCGCCTGACCATACCCGAACGGGTGCTGGCCGATGGCAGCGTGCATGAAGAACTGGACGAGGCGGCGGTTCGCGAGGCCTGTGCCAGGCTGCGCAAGCAGGGCGTCGAATCCGTCGCGATCGGCCTGATCTTCGCCCATGTGAACGGCGATCATGAGGATCGGGTGGCGCAGATCGTGGCAGAGGAAATGCCCGGCATCCCCGTCTCGCTTGGGCACCGCATCCTGTCGCGCGCGCCGGAATATGACCGGATCAGCACGACGGTGGTGAACGCCTATGTCGCGCCGCGCGTGAATGCCTATCTCGAACGACTGGTCAGTCGCCTGGCGCAGGCCGGCTATGGCCGGCAGTTGATGGTGATGCAGGCGTCCGGCGGGGTCATGACCCGCGCTTACATCGAAGCCGCGCCGATCCGGCTGCTCGCCTCCGGCCCGGCCGGCGGCGTCATCGCATCGGCCCGGACCGGCGGCGCCAAAGGCTATCGCAACCTGCTGTGCGTCGACATGGGCGGCACCAGCTATGACATGTCGGTGGTGCGAGACGGCGCGGCTCCAGCCGAAGCGGGCTGGAACATGCATCATCGCTATCTGGTCGGTGTGCCGATGGTGCAGGTGGAAACGCTGGGCGCGGGTGGCGGATCGATCTGCCATGTCGACAAGGGAGAACTGAAGGTCGGCCCCGCCTCCGCCGGCGCGGCGCCGGGACCGATCTGCTATGGCCGGGGCGGGCTGCGGCCGACCGTGACCGACGCGCTGCTGATGCTGGGCATCCTCTCCACCGGCGAAGGCTTTGCCGGCGGCAGCTTCCGCCTGCGCGACGAGAGCGTGGCGGAGGCCTTCGCGGCATTGGGCGCGGAGCTGGGCTATGATGCGCAGCAGGCAGCGTTCGATTGCTGGCGGCTGGTCAATGCCAATATGACCCAGGCGGTGCGGCGCACGACGGCGGCCAAGGGCATGGCCCCGGCCGACATGGTGATGCTGGCCTATGGTGGCAATGGCCCGGCCTTCGCCGCGATCCAGGCGCAGGATCTGGGGATCGGCCAGGTGCTGGTGCCCCGCGCCTCCCCCACCTTCTCCGCGCTCGGCACGCTGGTCGCCCATCCCGCGATCGACGAGGAACGCTCCTGCAGTGCCCGCGCCGATGCGCTGGACCTCGACCGGCTGCGTGGCCTGTGGGCCGATCTGGCCGCCGATGCCGGGGTGCATTTTGCCGAGGCCGGCTTTTCCGCCGATACGGTGCAGGCGCGCTGGCGGGTGGCGATGCGCTATGCCGGGCAGAATTGGGCACTGACCTTCGACCTGCATGAAGGCCGCGGGCTGGATGATCTGGGCTTTGTCGACGACACGCTGTCGGCCCGCGCCATCGCTGCCTTCAACGCGCGGCATCTGGCCGAATATGGCCATGTCCGCGATGGCGAGGTGCCGGAAATCACCGGCGTGCGCCTGAGCGCCCAGGTGGAAACGCCGATGCCGCCCGCCGGCGGTGGCTTTACCGCGCCGATCGTGGAGCCGGCGCCCCATGGCTATCGCCGCGCCAATCTGGGCGATGGCTTTGCCGATGTCGCGATCCACAAGGGGCCGGACCTGATCCCCGGCGCCCGCGTCACCGGCCCGGCGATCATCGAGGAGGTCTTCACCACCATCGCCGTCTATCCCGGCTGGCAGGCGCGGGTCGATGATGTCGGCGACTATCTGCTGGTGCGTCATCCATGACGGCGCTGGCCGGGCTGGTGATCGTGGAGACGGCGGAGCGGGTGACGGGCGAAATTGCCGCCCGCCTGCTCGCCGATTTCGGTGCGGAAGTGATCAAGGTCGAGGCGACCGGCGGCGCCCCGACCCGCGCCATGGGGCCATTTCATGACGGGCAGAGCACCCTGTTCCGCTATCTCAACAGCAACAAGAAATCGGTGCTGCTCGATCTGGACGCGCCGCAGGATCGCGCGCTGATCGACCGGCTGCTGGCGCGCGCCGATGCGCTGATCGACGATCATGGGCCGGACTGGGCGGCGCAGCACGGACTGGCGCTCGGCAGCCGGCCCGATATCGTTCATTGCGCGATCACGCCCTTTGGCCAGGACGCCCCGCCCCATTGGCAGATTGCCCGGCCGATCAATGTAATCAATGCCGGTGGCTGGGCCTGGCACACGCCCAGCGAGAGCGCGCCCGACCGGCCGCCGTTGATGGGCGCGGGCCGGTTCATGAGCGATTATGAGGCGGGGCTGGAGGCCGCGCTCTGCACCACCGCTTCGCTGCTGCGCAAGCGGCGGACCGGCATGGGACAGGCAATCGACATCAGCGAGGTCGCGGTCCAGCTGTCGCGCGCCGACTGCGTCCTGGGGCGGATGCTGGCCGGGGATGCAGAGCCGGGACCGGAGCGCACCCGCTATGATATGGGCGGACCCGGCGCGGCCTTTGCCTGCGCCGACGGCCATGTCTATCTGCTGATGACGACGCGCGCGCACTGGCGCGGGCTGTGTGCGCTGATGGGCGATCCCGACTGGGCCGCGGCCTTCCCGGAGGATTGGCTGGAATATCATTGCACACCCGACCGGGTCGCCGATTTTCGCCGTCATTTCCGCATCTGGATCGCGACCCAGGCCAAGGATGTCGTGGCGCAGGCGGCGCAGCAAGCGGGCGTGCCGCTGGTGCAGGTCAACAGCGCCGCCGACCTGATCGACCATGTCCAATATCGGCATCGCGGCTTCTTCCAGCCGCTGGACGGCGCGCTGCATCCGACCATACCCTATCGCATGAGCGCCTCGCCGGTGGTGCTGCACAGCCCGGCCCCGACGCCCGGCGCCGATCAGGCGATGCTGGCATGAGCCGGGGCGGACCGCTCGCCGGCATCCGGGTGCTGGAAATCGCCAAGGTCTGGGCCGGTCCCTATGCCGGCAAGCTGCTCGCCTTTCTCGGCGCGGAGGTCATCAAGGTCGAAAGCCGCGCCAATCTGGACGAGATGCGCGCCTATGGCGGGGTCGATATCGACAGCGCACCCTATTTCCGCAGCATCAACCAGGAGGTGCTGAGCGTCCAGCTCGACATGAAATCGGATGAGGGCATGGCCCATCTGCGCGCGATGATCGCCGCGTCCGACGTGCTGATCGACAATCTGCGGCCCGGCGCGATGGAGCGATCGGGCCTGGGCTATGAGGATGTTCGCGCGATCCGCCCCGACATCATCCAGCTCTCGATCAAAATGTACGGGCGCGACGGGCCGCTCGGCTACCAGACCGGCTATGCCCCCTGTTTCGCGGCGCTGGGCGGGCTCAATGCACTGGTCGGCCATGCCGGCGAGACACCGGCGGGGATGAATATCCGCTATGGCGACTCCACCGTCGGCGCCGCCGCCGCGCTGGCGATCGTCGCCGCGCTCCATCATCGCGAGACGAGCGGCGAGGGACAGTTTATCGACCTGTCGGCGGTCGAGACGCTGTCGATGATGGTCGGTGACAGCCTGTTCGCCTATGGCCTGACCGGCGAGCTGCCGCAGGCGACGGGCAACCTCCATGCCGACATGGCACCCCATGGCTGCTACCCGTGCGCCGACGGGCAATGGATCAGTCTCGCCATCGCCGACGATCGGGAATGGGCGGCTTTCTGCGCTACCATCGGCGCGCAGGCGCTGGCCACCGATCCCCGCTTCGCCGATGCGGCCGACCGGCTGGCCAACCGGAACGCGCTTGATGCAGCGCTCGCCGGGCTCAGTCCCGAATGGGATGCCGAGGCGATGGCGCAGGCACTGCTTCTGGCCGGTGTGCCGGCCTTTCGCAGCCAGTCCTCGCTCGACCTGATCGGGAGCGAGGCGCTCTGGGCGCTGGGTGCCTATCGCATGGTCAGCGATGCCAAGGGCGAGCCGCGACCGATCATCGGGCCGGGCTGGCGCATGACACCGGACGAGGCCAGCATCACCCGTGGCGCGCCGTTGCTCGGTGAGCATAACCATCTGGTCTATAGCGAGATATTGGGATTGAGTGACAGCGAAATTGACGACCTGATCGCCCGTCGCGTCATTTGGTAATCAGCCGCTCTTGCAAGTTGATCACCAGCCATTAGATTTTTGCGAATGATTCGCAAAAAGGAAAGAAAATGGCGCAGCCCAATGTCTATCAGGTGTCGGACTGGAATGGATCGAGCGGTGAACGCTGGGTCACGCACCGGCAGCGGCTTGACGCCATGCTCGCGCCCTTTGGCGATGCGGCGATGGCAGCTGCCGCCGCCCGGCCGGGCGAGCGCGTGCTGGATGTGGGATGCGGCGCGGGCACCAGCAGCATCGCCCTTGCCTGCCAGGTCGGCGCAACCGGCGAGGTGCTGGGCCTCGACATTTCCGGGCCGCTGATTGCCTTGGCTCAGTCGCAGCAGCCCACCGACCTTCCGGTCCGCTATGCCCTGGCCGATGCCGGCAGTGCGACATTGACCACCCATGGCTTCAACCTGCTCTTCTCCCGCTTTGGCGTGATGTTCTTCGACGATCCCGTGGCCAGCTTCGCCCATATGCGGCGCTGGCTGCGGCCGGGCGGGCGGATCGCCTTCGTCTGCTGGCGCGCGGCGGCGGACAATGACTGGGTGCGCCTGCCGATGGGCGCGATCCGCGACATCGTGCTGCCGCTGGCGCCGCCCGACCCCGAAGCGCCCGGCCCCTTCTCCTTTGGCGATCCGGCACGGGTAACGCGCATCCTGAGCGATGCCGGCTTTGCCGAAATCGACCTCACTGCGCTCGATGGTGTCATCCCCTTCGGCCAAGGCGCCGATCGCGAGGCGGCGCTGGACGATGCGCTCGCCATGGCGTTCGAGGTTGGCCCGCTCTCCCGCGCGCTGGCCGATCAGCCTGCCGATATACGGGATCGCGCCGCCCAGGCGGTGCGCCAGGCCTTCGCCGCGCGGCCCGGCGAGACCGCGATCCTGATCGACGGCGCCGCCTGGATCGTGACCGCCACCAATCCGGGCTAGAGTAGCCGCACCGGCCGGGATATAGGCGCGCCATGACCGAGCATCCCGCCTATCGCCAGATCGGCCTCATCGGCACCGGCCGGGTCGCGCGCGCGCTGGGGCTGGCACTGGCCCCGCACAGCGCTGCGCCGATCCTGGTGCAGGGTCGCAATCCGGATCATGCCGCCGCTGCGCTCGAGGCGATTGGCCGTGCGCAGGCCGTTGCCCTGTCAACTTCGCTGTCATCCAATTGCGACCTGATCCTGCTGGCGGTGGCGGACGACGCCCTGCCGGCGGTGATCGCGGATCTGGCCACTATGCCGCTGTCTGCCACCATCTGCCATGTCAGCGGGCGCAGCGGCGCGGCGCTGCTTGACCCGCTGCGAGCGCAGGGCGCGATCACCGCCGCCGTCCATCCGGCGATGACCTTCACCGGCGATCCGGCCGCCGAAGTCGCGCGGATGCAGGGCGCCCGCTTCGCCATCACCGGCGCCGATGCGCCATCGACCGCGGCGGCGCGCAGGCTGGTCGCGCTGCTGGGTGGCGTGGCGGTCGAGGTCGCGGAGGCGCATCGCGCCCTCTATCATGCCGCGCTCTGCCATGCGGCCAATCATCTGGTGACGCTGATCGCCGGTGCCTCCGACGCATTGACGGCGGCCGGCGTGGCGGAGCCCGGCGCGCTGCTGGCGCCGCTGGTCCGGGCCGCGCTCGACAACAGCCTGGATCGCGGGATGAACGCCCTGTCCGGCCCGCTGCTGCGCGGCGACCGACAGACGATCGGCAATCATCTGACAGCGCTGCGCGCGCATGCACCCGAACTGCTGCCAGCCTATCGCGCCATGGCGCTGGCGACGCTCGACGCGCTGGACCGGGACGAGGGCGCGCTGCGCGACGATCTCAGCCGGTAAAGCGACTGTTGATCATCCGCGTGGTCGACCAGCCACCGTCCACCGCGATCACCTGGCCATTGATATACTCCGCCTTGTCCGAACAGAGGAAAGCGACGACATTGGCCACATCTTCGGGAAGACAGTCGCGATAGAAAGGCGTCAGCCCCTGGTTGATCCGCTGGAAGGCAGGATAGTCCCAGGCGGCGTCAGTCATCGGCGTGCGCACCACGGTCGGCGCGACGATGTTGGAGCGGATGCCTTGTTCGCCATATTGCGCCGCCATCGTCTGGGTGAGGCCGGTCAGCCCCGCCTTCACCGCGCAATAGATGCCGCCATCCATTCCGCCCATGATGCCGAAGGTCGACCCGATGGTGACGATCGCCGACCCCATGCCCATATGCGGCAGGACGGCCCGGCACAGGCGGAACGGCGCGCGCAGCGACAGGCCGATCACTTCGTCCAGCATGGCGTCGCTGGTGTCATGCACCGGCGCCCACACCCCCGCGCCGGCATTGTTGACCAGATGATCGACCCGCCCGAACCGGACCGTTGCCTCCGCCACGATCCTGTCCGGCGCATCCTCATCGCCAATGTCCGCCGCGACGAAGGCAAAGGCGGCGTCCTGCGGCAGCGCGGATGCGAGCGCCGCCAGTCTGTCCGCGCTGCGGCCGGTGCCCAGCACGGCCACGCCATCGGCGCACAGGGCGCGCACGATCGCCGCGCCAATGCCGCCCGCCGCGCCGGTGACGATCGCGACCTTCTGTTCCGTCATGCCGTCATCCTCTGCTGCTCGTGCGCCCGCGCCGCAATGTCCCCCGCCGCGACAAAGCCGAAGGTCAGCGCCGGACCGATCGTCGCACCGGCGCCGGGATAGCAATCGCCAAAGGGACTCGCCGCGCAATTGCCCGCCGCATAGAGATGCGGGATCGGCCGACCGCCGCCATCCAGCACCCGCGCCTGTGCGTCGCAGCGCAGCCCGCCCTTGGTGCCCAGATCGCCATTGTCGATCGGCACGGCATAGAAGGGCGCGGTATCGATCGGCCCCAGATTGGGATTGGGCGTGACGCCGGGATCGCCGAAGAAGCGATCATAGATATTGCCGCCCCGGCCAAATTCGGGATCGACGCCGGTCTGCGCATAGCCGTTCATCACCTGCACGGTTTCACTCAGCGCCTGCGGCGCGATGCCGATCGTGCGCGCCAGTTCTTCGATCGATCCGGCGCGGAAGACATAATGGTCCCACCAATGGCCGGGGATGCGATGATCGGGCGTATGGACCGTGGGCATCAGCCCGCCGGCGCTGAACTTCGCCCGGAACTTGGCATCGAAGATCAGCCAGCAGGGCATGTTGGCGCCGGTCTTTAGCTGATCCGCCACCATCGCCTGGCCGAACCGGTCATAGCCGGTCGCTTCATTGACGAAGCGCAGCCCCAGCCGGTTGACGCAGACGCTCCACGGCCGGCCGACATCGAAGGCGGCCTGGTGGATTTCGTGGAAATTGGCGGCACCCGGCGCCGGCAGGGTCATGGTCGGAATCCACCAGCCCTGATCGGTATGGGCGACGGACGCCCCCACGGCCTCCGCCGCGATCAGTGCGTCGCCGCGATTGCCCTCCTCCGGTGTCGAACTATGGCGGGCGAGGCCCGGCACCGGGTAGAAACGGTCCCGCAGTGCCTGATTCCATTCAAAGCCGCCCGCCGCCAGCACCACGCCATGGCGCGCGGCGATCTGCTGCACCTGCCCGAAGCGGCGGACGGTGATGCCCGACACGCGGCCGTCCGCGCCCAGCGTCAGTTCCTCCAGTGCGGTTTCCAGCCGCAGTTCGACGCCGCGGGCGAAGACCTGGTTGTAAAGCGCGCCCATCAGCCCCGCCCCCTGGGTGAAGCGCCGGTCCCGCGCCGACAGCCGCCGCGTGCCGATGTCGAGCCAGTAGCGGGCGATCATCTTCGCCGCGGTCCAGCGCCAGCCGCGCTGCTGCATCATCAGGGCGAAGGTCTGGCCAAGGTCCATCGCATAGCGGCGGAATAGCGTGAACCGGCTATATTGCGCCCGCATCAGCGGATAGCGTTCATCGCCCAATTGCCGCCCGTCAAAGGTCGGACAGATGATCGAGCGATCGGCCCGCGCGCCCGGTGCTTCGGGAAAATAATCGGGCCAGGCCGCCGCCATCACCGGCACGCCGCTGTCCTTCAGGAAGCGCAGCATCTCCGGCGCCCGATCGACATAGGCGGCCAGCCGTTCCGCATCGACCGGCACGCCGATGACGCTGCGCAGATAGCGCAACGCCTCGGCCGCGCTGTCGCCCCGGTCGCCATCCAGTCCATGGCCCGGCACCCACATTACCCCGCCCGAAGTGGCCGATGTGCCGCCGAACTGATGCGCCTTCTCCACGATCAGGACGGAGAGGCCGAGATCAGCGCCCCGCAAGGCTGCCATGGCGCCGGCCGCGCCCGATCCGACGACGATGAGGTCGAAGCTGTCCATCATCAGAAGCTCGGCACCGCTTCGAGATGCGATCCGGGCGGGAAGCAGAAATATTCGAGATAATGGCCCAGATCCGCCCGCGCATCGAAATAGGCATAGGTGCCGCCCATCGTGTCCCAGGCGATCGGCATCGCCCAGCGCGCCTTGGCCGCCGCGACGGCCGCGTCAAAGGCGGCGCGATCGCCGAAATGCCGGCCCTGATGATGATGATGAAGGCCAAAGCCCTCCGTCGGCAGGCCCCATTGATAGACGGCGATGTCGCCCGACAAAGGCTGGATGATCTCGAACTGCAGTTCATCCTTCGTCGCCAGCGCGAAATGGGTCACTGCCTGCCGGTCCTGCCCGGTGTCGAACAGCGCGTCGGGCATTTCCATATAATGGCCGATGCCGTGCAGCGCGCCGATCTCGTCCATCGCCCGGCGCCAGTCGGTGGTCACATAGGCATGCTGATAATAGTCCCGGCGCACGGATCGCCCTCTCCCGCTCTGTTCTGCTGCCAGCCACTATCGAAGGCGGGGCAGCGAAGCGGAATGACCCCGGCGGCAGCGCCGCTTGCACCGGCACGCGCATCGGGTCACGGGCAATTGCCGTGCCAGCCACCCCATGATGAATGGGGCCATGACCATGCTGACCTTCACCGCCGTCGCCCATGTCGACGATGTGCCGCCGGGCACTGCCAAGGCCGTCGCTGTAGATGGCGAGAGCATTCTCCTGTGCCACAGCAATGGCCGGCTGTTCGCGGTCGCCAATCGCTGCTCCCATGCCGACGAGCCGCTCGCCTGCGGCCGGGTGCGCGCGGGCTGGATCGCCTGCCCGGTCCATGGCGCGCGGTTCGATCTGGAAACCGGCCGCGCGATGAACCCGCCGGCCAAGGCAGCGATCAAGGTCTATGAGGTGCGGGTCATAGACGACCGGATCGAGATCGCGCGCTAGTCCCTGCGCGGATGCATCAGGGCCAGGAAATCCGCCAGCGCCAGCCGCGCATCGAGCTGGGTGAAGAGGCGGATCGACCGGCCGGGGATTTCCGCGCCATAGCGGGAATCGTCCAGCAGGCGCCGTCCGACGATGATCGCGGAGGCGCTGCTCTCCGCAGACACGGACGTGAGCAGGACCATCGGACTGTCGCCCAGAGTGATGGCGCCGCCCAGCTGGACGAAGGGCGGCAGGTCGGCATAGCGGCCATAGAGCCATGCGGTCGTCGCCGACATCGGCCGCAAGGTCGCCGTCATTTCCGCCACCGACATCTGCAACTGGCGATAGGCGCCGGCGGGAATTTGCCAGATCGGCAGGCGGCTCCGTTCGATCACGACACGCGCCGCTTCCAGATCGGTGGACAGATTATATTCGGTGCCGCCCTGCGGATAATCGGCGCCGCCGATCCACACCAGAGTCATGCGATCGGCGATCGCCGGCTCCAGTTGCAGCGCCTGGGCGAGATTGGTGAGCGGCCCGCCGCAGGTGAAGAAGAGCGGCAGCGGATCGTCCCGCATCGCCTCCGCCACGATCGCCCGTGCCGCCGCCGACGCCTGTGCCCCGGCGACGCCGAAGCGCTCGCTGCCCGCGATCACCGGGCAGAGGTTCGTCAGACCCATGATCTGCATCAGGTCGATCGCCGCCTGTTTGCCCGCCGCGGCGGTTGCGCCGGCCGGCTGTCCGCCCAGCGCCGCCAGCTTCGCGTCGAGCGCCGATGTCGTGACCAGCACCGGCCGCGCCGCCTTCGTCGCCAGTTGATGCGCAAGCGCGATCAGACCGTCGGGATCGCCGGCGAAATCATTGTCGATGATGATGCGCGCCTTGGGTGCCTGCCGGATCACCGGCAGGGCGGATCGGGCGGCCGTGCCGATCATCAGGCTGGCGCCCGCTGCGATGAACCCGCGCCGATTGATCCTTGTCCGCATGCTTCTCCCCTGTCTGGGCCGAGGGCTGGCATGGGGCGGCCAAAGGGTCAAATATCGATTTTCGGGGTGCCCATAGGCCCGAGCTATGGATGGCTGAGCCGCGCCACCGCGACCGCGCGAATGTCGGCGGCCTTGGCCTTTTCATTGCCGGTCAGGGCGAAATCCGCTTCGTCCAGCAGCAGCACCCGACGCGGCACCTTGAAGCTGGCCATGCGCGCCTTGAGATGAGCGATCAGGTCGCTTTCCGTCACCCGCGCACCATCGACCGGGACGACGCAGGCGACCACCATCTCGCCCAGCAGCTCGTCGGGCACGCCGACCGTCTGGCTGCGCTTGACGCCGGGGAAGGTCGCGATCGCCGCGTCCACTTCCTCGGGCGCAACATTGGCGCCGCCGGTCTTGATCATGTCGGTCAGGCGCCCTTCCCAGAAGAAGCGCCCCTGTTCATCCACCCGTCCGCCGTCGCCGGTGCGGTAATAGCCTTCCGCGTCGAAACACTCCTCCGGCGCCTTGCCCAGATAGGCGGTCATCAGGGTCGGCCCCTTGATGCACATTTCGCCATGCAGGCCGACCGGCAGGATCGCGCGGGTCAGCGGATCGACGATCTTGAGGCTGTTGCCGGGCAGCGGCGCGCCGGCGCTGCCGCCATACTCTGCGTCGGACGTATCCGCATCGAACGCCGTGCAGATTGTCATCGTCTCGGTCGTGCCGAAGGCCATGGGCGTGGTCCAGTCGGTATCGACCGTGGGATGTTCGCCGATCAACTCGCCCTTGGTCACATATTTGAGGCTGGACAGGTCGGCGCTGGCCCAATTGTCCGCCGCCTGGACCCGCGCCCATTGGTGCGGCCGTCCGGTGAGGAAGGTGACGCGCTCCTGCTCGATCACGTCGAGTGCAGCGGCGGCGTCGAACACCGGTTGCAGCACTGCCGTCCCGCCGGTCGACAGCGCGGTGCCGATCACCAGGCTGATATTGCCCGACCAGAACAGGCCATTGCCGGTCCAGCTCACCACCGGCTCACGCATCGCGAAGACGCGCGGCCAGCGCCACCACTGGATGCAGAAGGCGCGCTGGGCATGGACGATGCCCTTGGGCAGGCTGGTGGTGCCGGACGAGAAGAAGATGCCGCCATGGTCGGACGGGGTGACGGTGGCGGCGCGCTGCGCCACCTGCGCATCGGGCACCGCCGCGCCACTGGCGAGGAAAGCATCCCAGCCTTCATAGCCCGGCGCTGCCGGATTGGCATCGGTCACGCTGTCGAGCTGGACCAACCGATGGAGAAACGGCCCCTTGTCGATGCCGGCCAGCATGGCGGCAAAATCCTTCTTCATCACCCGCGTGTCGAAGAGGAGGATGCCGATCGCCGAAGCCTTGACCAGATGGCTCAATTCCTCCGCGCTCGAAAAGCTGCTGAGCGCCACGGTGACGCCCCCCGCCATCGCGATGCCGAAGACGCCGGCCAGATATTCCGGCCGGTTCGCCATCAGCACGCCGACCCGGCCATCCTTGCCAAGGCCGGCCGCGATCAGCGCCCTCGCCACCGCGACGGACCGGGCATGGAGTTCGTCATAGCTCCAGCAGATGCGCCGATCCGCGATCCGCATGATGACCGCGTCGCGCGCGCCATGCCGGGCACACACCGCATCCAGATAGGCCGGGATGGTCTGCGCGCCCTGTCCCGGCTCATCCGCCAGCGGCGTCCCATGGACCAGCGAAAGTGCCGCGCTCAATAGGGCAACTCCACCTGCGCGGTGCCCTTCAATATCTCCTCGCCATCCTGGGTGGTCATCACCGTGCGGACCTTGACCACCGGCATGCCGAAGGGGGACCGGTCGATCTTTTCCACCACCTCGCCATCGACCCAGGTGACATCGCCCTCGAACGCGGGGGAGCGGAACTGGGTCTTGCTGTGCCAGACATAGCCGCCATGGCCGGCCCAATAGGCAATCGTGTCGAGATGCCAGGCATTCATCGACGCGCCATAGCCATAGGCACCGCCCATGCCGACATTCTCCGCCTTTTCGGCATTGATATGGCCAGATGATGGCCCGTGATAGAGGCCGTCGCCCATGCGCGGGTCGATCTTGCGCGCCTCATGGTCATAGGACATGTCGGCGCCGAAACCAGCATCCTCGGTCGCGGGATCATGAATGCCTTCGGGCGCGTTCCAGCGCCAAGTCCCCCAGATATTCTGGCGATGCGCGCGGCATTCATTGGCGAAGCTGACCACCGAATGCGGGCCGATCACCCGGCGCGGCAGCCGGTCGCCGATCTTTACATCTGCATAGGAGGGCGATCGGCCTTCACGGTTGGACAAGATCCAGTCGTGGCGCGCCTTGTGAATCTCCGCCAGTTCCTCCTTGGTCCAGCGCCGGGGGCTGCGCTTCTCCTTGGCATAGACGCCGCGCCGATTGGCTTCCTCCACCAGATAACGGATCGCGGTCGCTTGTTCCTTGGCCACCAGCGCGCCATGCTGGTTGCGGTGGATGGTGTCGCCGCGCGCGAACATGGTCGGGCCGGCAAAGCCGGTGTCAGCAATCGAATAGCCGTCGAAGCGGCGGCTCTGCACCAGCTTGTCGCCGGGGCGGACGGGGGTGCCGTAGAACCACCATTCCTCGCCGGCGAAGATCAGGTGGGTGCCCGGCACCTTGCCGACGCAGGCGGGGTGGCAGCCATGGCCATAGTCCATCGCCACGGTGAAGCTCTGCGGCGCGACGATGCAGCCGAAGCGGGAGGCGCGGGCGAAATTCTCGTCCCAGTGGATCGGATTGGGATAGTCCATCGCCTGCACCCAGCGGCGAATGTCGGTCGCATTGCAGGCGTCCCACATCTCGGCGAAGATCACCGGCTTGCCGACCCACTGGTCGACATCGCTGGTATCCAGCGTCAGCTTGCTGTCCTGCACATCCATATCGGCCATGATGTCCTACCCGATCACTTGCGGCGCGCCGGTGCCGAGATAGTCGGCCAGCACGCGGTGGAAATTGATGATCGCCCGTTCCTCGACCGGGCTGGGCCGCAACCCGTCGCAGCCGCGCGAGCGCAGGCCCCGCTGCACCGCCCCCATGTTGGAGAAATCCTGGCACAGCACCTTGCGCCAGCTCGCCTCGTCCATGTCGGGCTTGTGGAGATTGGCGGGGCGCGGCTCGGTACCTTCGGGGAAGCGTTCGAGCGTATAGACCTCGAAGATGCAGCGATCGGGATCATGGCCATCGGGCCGTGCGCGATAGCAGAGCGCGAAGGTCGGTCCGTGGATCACCACCGTGTTGGGGAAGATGTGCCAGACATTGCCCGCCGCCGCGAAATGGGCCGGGTCGATGCGCGGCCAAACGACACCGCGCCTGGCATCCTCCTCCACCGTGCGGCGCATCAGGTGCATCTGCACCTCGGCGGGCGGCGTGCCGTCGGGCAGTTCATCGACCAGCAGATTGGCGACCCGCACCATCGTCTCGGTGGTGGTGCCGTTCACCTCCTCCCAGAGCTGGTTGAGCGAATCCGCCAGCCCCTGGCGCATGTCCGCCGCGCCGGCCGCCCCAGCAGTCGCGCCGCCCGTGCCCTCGCGCGCCTGCGACCCGAACACGCCATGGATGCCGCGCCCGTCGCTCCAAGTCGGCTTGGGCGAATATTTGGTCAGTTGCGGATGGGTGCCGGCAACATGATAGCCCTCGTTGAACGCCTCGATCGCGACCTTCCAGTTGCACGGAAAATGCAGCCACTGGCGCCAGCGATAACGCATCTGCTCCAGCTCGAACGGGTCGAGCATCGATGCCGCCGGCTCCAGATAGTCGCGCAACGGCGGCGAGTCCGGGTCCATGCAGACGAACACCCAGCCGCCCCATGTGTCGACGCGCACGTCGCGCAGGCGCAACGCATCGGCCTTCAGGCAGTCGCCCCAGGCATCCTTGCGGACCACGCCGACATTATTGCCGTCCAGATCCCAGCTCCAGGCATGGAAGGGGCAGACCAGCCGCTTCGCATGGCCGCACCCTTCGGTCAGTTGTCGGCCGCGATGGCGGCAGACGTTGAAATAGGCGGCGATCCGATCGGGCGCAGAACGGATGACGATGATCGAGTCATCGACAATGTCATAGGTGACATAGTCGCCGACCTCCGGAATTTCCTCTTCCCGACAGGCGACCTGCCAGACTTTGGGCCATAGTTTCGTGGCTTCGGCATCGGCATAGGATTGCGAGACATAGGCGTCATTGCCGATCAGCACCGGTGGCTCAGTGATGCTCCCTTGCATGGTCATGCGCCCCTCCCGCTCAATGCAACGCAACCGGCGGCGGCGGCGCAGCCTCCGCGCGATAGTCGCTGGGGTTGCGGGCATAGACGCGCTTGAACATGCGGCTGAAATGGGCCGGGCTCTTGAAACCCACGGCATAGGCGATCTCGCTGATCGAGATACTGGCCGCGTCCGATCGCGCCATCCAGGCCCGCGCCTGTTCCAGCCGGCGCTGCCAGATCAGGTCGGAAAAGCTGGTGCCATTCTGCTTGAGCAGTGTGGTGAGATAGCGCGGAGAAATGCCACAGCCCTTGGCCGTCATCGCGGCGGACAGGCCCGGATCGGACAGATGGACCTCAACGAAGCGGCGCACATCGGCAAAGCGCTTCTCCGCGACGGAGGGACGCGGCGGCACCGCGCGCACATCATGGCGCAGCCCCTGGCCGATCACCGCCAGCGCCGCCTCCACCAGCGTCCGCGTGGTTTCCTCCGCCACATCCGCGTCGCGCTGGAACAAGCCGGCCAGGATGCCATCGGCGATCCCCAGTTCCGCCCGCTGCATCGGCAGCAATATGCCCGCCCCGGCATCGCAATCGACGAAGCCGCGCAGCACATGGGTCGGCACCGTCACATGCAGCACCTCATGCACGCCCTGCGCATCGGGCTGGCATTCGATCAGGAAGGGCGCGGTCGACCGCGTCATCAGGAAATCGCCATATTGGGCGGCGCGGCTGCCGAGCTGGTTGGAAAAGACCAGCCGGCCGCGCTTCACGAACCACAGGACGGTAAGGTCCGTGCCATCCTCGCGAATATGCTGGCGGGTACGGCGGAAGAAGAGGCGGGTGGCCGATCGCAGCAGGATCGCCGCGCTGGGGCCGGCGGGCTTGCGCCGCGCCTCCACATCGATGACGGAGCCTTCCTCCATCCAGTAATCGCCGCGATAATATTCCTGCTCGCGTTCGCCGCGAAACAGGTGCTGGCATTCGCGATAATTGCCCCGGTCGAGGCTGAAGAGCGTTTCGATCATCGCATCCGCTCCTTTCAGCGCTGAGCCCGACCGGCGCGGCTCAGCCGCCATTCCGGGGGATAGTTGAGGTCGTTATTCTTGACGGTATGGGCGATGCCCTGGTCGAAGCCGCCGGCGCCCAGATCGATGTCGGTCGGCCGGTCGCTCTTCATCAGCGGCAGCATGCCTTCCAGCCAGCCGGTGAGCAGGCTGCCCATATATTCGCCGCGATATTGCTTATAGGCCTCGATAAAGGTCTTCTGCGCGACCACCACGTCGAGCGGCCGGGTGCGGGCGCAGGCATCGGCATATTTGTCGGTCTCCGCCTCCAGCGCGTCGCGTGGCACGACGCTGTTGACGAAGTTGCAGGCCATCATCTCGGCGGCGGTGAAAGGGCGGCCGGTGAACAGCATTTCGGAAAAGCGGCGAATGCCGACCATTTCCAGCCATTGCCACATGCGCGGGCCCCAGCCAGCATAGCGGAAGGAGGGATGGCCAAAGAGCGCGTCGTCGGACGAGACGATCAGGTCGGCGTCGGCGCACTGGTAGAAATGCCAGCCATAGCAATAGCCCTTGGCCTCGACGATGCTGATCTTCTTGAATTCCTGCAGCGGCCGGTTGCCGGCATAGCCCTTGGCATAATGGTCGGTCAGGCCATGGAGGAAGCGGTAGGAACCGGGCGGCGGATAGCGCACGTCGGGATCGTCAATCTCCAGGTCGGGCAGGAAATCATCATCCTCTCCCGGATGCAGATACATGTCGCCATGTTCGTTGATGTCGCCACCCGATCCCAGATCCTGGCCGGCGCCGCGGATCACCAGCACCTTCACATCATCGTCGATATTCGCCTTGTGGACGATCTCGCCGAACAACAGGCGCATGCCGATCGTGGTCGTGTTCGCCTTGCCCGGCCGGTCGAAGGTGACGGTCGCGATCTTGCGCGCCCGGTCCTTCTCATAATGCACGAACTGCGCCGCCTCGCGCTTGAGCGCTGCCGCGCTTGCCCTGGCCATGCCGCTCTCTCCCATCTCTCTTATGCCCGGCAGGCTGGCACGGAGCCGCGATGGCGTATTGGCATTAGGCGCAGCTTTATCGATATGATACGCAGCGACGCGACAAGCAGGCAGACAGGCGCGCGATGGAGGAGCAGGATTTTTTCTTCGGGCTGGAAGGCCCGCTGGAGGCGGTGCCGGCCGCCGGCCAGATGCGCGCGGCCAATCTGCGCGGCTTTTCCGATTATGTCCGCGCACGCGGTGGGGCGCCGCGCCGCATTCTGGCCCAGCATGGCCTCGACCCGATGGTGCTGGCCGATCCCGACAGTCATATCGCCTGCCAGCAGGTGGCGGCGATGTTCGAATATTGCAGCCTGTTGTTCGACGATCCGCTGTTCGGCCTGCACCTTGCCGCCACCCAGGATGCCGACATTTTTGGCAGCGTCACCGCCGTCTGCCGCGCCGCGCCGGACCTGCGCGCCGCGATCGCCAGCCTGATCCGCTATCTGCCGGTCGCCCATTCGCCCGAGGCGCAGCTGGAACTGGTGGACGATGGCGGCATGGCCGAACTGCGCTGGGTGGTCGGCGCCGATCTCGGCTTCAACGACCAGGCCAATTATCAGGCGATGATGCTGATCCTGCTGCTGTTGCGGACCGTCAGCGGCCAGCGCTTCCGTGCCGCCTGGGTGCAATTTTCCGCCGACCCCAGCCCACGCGAACTGATCGAGATAGAGGCGTTGCTGGGCACGGCCGTCCGCCCGCGCGCGCCGGGCAGCGCGATCGGCTTTTCCGCCACCTTGCTCGACCTGCCGATCGCGACGGCCAATCGGCTGACCTATCGGCTGGTCGGCGGCTATCTGGGCCGGCTGCGCCTGTTCAACCATGCCGACATGGCGGAACGGGCGCGATCCTATGTGCGCGGCGCGCTGCCGGCGGGCACCTGCGCGATCGAGCGCTGCGCCGACCGGATGGGCCTGTCGGTGCGAACGCTGCAAAGCCGGCTTGCCGCCCATGGCCTGCATTTCAGCGATCTGGTTGAGGAACAGCGCGAGCAACTCGCCCGCATCTATCTGCGCCAGACGCCGATGCCGATCGACGAGGTGGCGGAGCGGCTGGGCTATGCCGAACAAACCAGTTTCGGCCGCGCCTTCAAGCGCTGGACCGGGCAGACGCCGCGGCAATTCCGACAAGGCTAGCGCAGCAGCCGCACCCAGGCATCGGACAGCGCGTCCAGGCCGAAATGGTCGATCCGGTCGCCGGGGCGGATCGCGGTGGCGAGATCGAGCTGACGCCCCAGCGCATCGGCCATCGCCGCCGCATCGGCCGGATCGACCAGCAGTCCGCACCGTCCATCATCGAGCAGGTCGACGGCGTTGCCGGCGCTGCGCGACGCGACGATCGGCACATCCACGGCCATCGCCTCCAGCAAGACGTTGGGCGATCCCTCCCACCAGCTGGGCAGGACAAAGGCATCGGCATGGGCCAGCCAGGGAAAGACATTGTCGACCGTGCCGGGCAGGTCGAGATCATCAGCTATACCGAGCGCCTTCGCCTGCGCCCGCAGGCTGTCGCAGGCGCGGTCGCGACTTTCGCCCAGGATGATGAGCCGTGCCGGCCTTTGCCGCCGCAGGATCGCGAAGGCGGCAAGCAAGGTGGCGAAATTCTTCTGCGGCGCCAGCCGGCCGATCGCCAGGATCACCGGCGGCGAGCGCCCCATCCAGCGATGCGGCACTGGCCCGTCCGCCAGGAAGCGGGCGGCATCGGCGTCGATGCCATTGGGGATCACCGCCACCTTGCCCGCCCGCGCCGCGCCGGCAAAGGCAGGCGTATCCGCCAGGGTTGGCGACACCAGCACCAGATGATCGGCATCGCGCGCCAACAGCCGCGCCATCGCGGTGCGGCCGATGCGTCCGAGCCCACCTGATGGTGCGCCGGCCGCATTGCGCATGATGTCGTTGCTGATGCGATAGATGCGCCGCACGTCGCGCAGCCCCTGGCTCGCCGCCCAGGCGGTGCCATGGCCATGATTGCCCGCCGAAATCAGTGTCGCTTGCCCCCGCGATCGCAGATGCCGCCGCAACGCCGCGATCGCCTGCACCTTCTCGCGCGGGCGCGACGGGTTTGGCCCGGCGAGCAGCGCATGATGCGGCACGCCGGTCACGCCCTCGCCACCCGGCAGCGCCGTCACCAGTTCGACCGTCAGACCGCGCGCCGCCAGTTCGGCGGCGAGGATGCGGACATTGCGCACCACGCCGGTCGCGGCCAGCGCGTGGACATAGAGGATGATCACGCCCGGCGCGGGTCGCGCTCGATCGCGCCCGCCGCCTGCCAGCGCTGCGAAGGCAGATGGCGCAGATGATGGCAATAGAGCGCGCCCAGCCGGCTGTCGGCCAGCCCCCGACCGCTCACCAATTGCATGATGTCGGTGCCGGGGTTCCAGTTGCCCTCCACCAGCACCGGGCCGTCCGGCGTCAGGCCAATGTCCCAGCCGATCACGGTAAAGCCCGATCGGAAGGCGAGATGCGCCCGCAGCGCCAGCGCCACGGCGGCATCCAGATCGGGCACCGGCCGGCCGCTGATGGGCGCACCAGTCAGCGGATGCCGGTCGCAGCGGATCGGCGCGCCGTCCGGTCCCGCCTGCCACACCGGCCCACAGCGTCCGTCGGCATCGATCGACAGCACCAGATTGCCGGCGTTGAAATTATCCACAGGGCGTCCGCCGCCGGCAGACAGGCGCAGCGCCAGCGCGCAGGCCTCGGGCGTGCCGACCTCGTCCAGGCAGGTGACGACCCGCAAGGTCGGCAGCGCGCCCGGCGACATGTCCGCCAGCGCTTCATGGGTGGCCAGGCAGCGCTGAATCACCCCGCCGGCCGCCCACAGCGCCAGCAGGCGCGCGCGCAGCGCGTCGTCGGCGATCGGCCCTTCGGCCCCTTCCCAGCGTCCGCCCTTCTTTTCGAAGCGCACCACGCCCTGCCCCTTGGAGCAGTAGCTGGGCTTGGCGATGATGACGCTCTGGCCATGCAGCCAGCTGGCGATATCGCTTGCCTCCAGCACAAAGCTGTCGGGCAGCGGCAATCCCGCCGCCACGGCATGGCGGGCGAAAAGCTGCTTGTTCTTGAGCGGATTGGCCTCGGCCGGGAAAGCGCCGGGATTGAGCAGCCGATGCAGCCCCTTGCGATCGCGCATGCTGAGCCCCTGCGCCCGCACCGTCTCGCACAGCAGGCGCCGTTCCGATGCGGCCCAGCCACTGCGCCCGCTCGCCGCGATCAGCCGCGCAACCGTTCGCCGGCCCAGCGGCCAGTGGCGACGCAACCCGTCATGATAGGCCGCCAGCAGGACATTGCCGTCGGCCGGGGGCAGCGCACGCAGCGTGAACAAGGGTCAGGCCGCCTCGACCCGCGCCAGCCGCCGCTCCAGCAATTCGCTTGCCACGCCATGGCTGCGCGCATTGTCGATGTCGATCGCGACCGCGCCGTCGCTCAGGATCACCGGCGCGATCACCATGCGGAAGCGGCGGGAAAAGCGCGCAAAGGCCTGACCCAGCGTACCGATGCCGAAGCGGAAACGGATGAGGTTGATAAGGCCGAAGGCGCTGATGATGCGCATCGGGTGCTTCACGAACTGCCCGCCCGAGCGGAAGGTCTCGGCCGCCGCCAGCGCCTTTGCATCCTTCAGCCAATAGGTGTTGCAGTTGGAAAATTCGTCGTCGGCGAAGCGATAGAATTTGCGCTGCCCCTGCGGATGCGCCGCCAGCACCGACGCGCGGCGGGTGAAGGCGACGGCGGCGTTCGCGCCCTGCGCGGCGCAACCGTCCAGCATTTCGGCCAGCGCATCGGGCGTCAGCAGCACATTGTCGGCGGTGGTGATAAGCAACGGGAAGCGCGCGCCATCGGCCGCCGCTAGCACGGAATCGACTAGATTGGGCCGGGCAGGAATAGCCACCAGCCGCCCGGTGTTCCGCAGGCCGCGCAGTTGCGGCAGGGCATCGAGCACCGCCACATCCTCGATCGCGACCCGGATTTCGCCGAGGCGCGGGCTGGCCGCCAGCGCCTCGATCACATGGACCAGCATCGGTTGGCCGACCACCGGGACCAGGCATTTATGGGTGACGCCCGCCGCCTGCGCGAGCGGATCGGTTGCGCCGTCGCGCTTGCCGGCAAGCACCAGCGCCGTTGCCGTGCCGGGCATCAGGCGGCCTCCAGCACCGGCATTTCGGTCAGCAGGCCATGGCGGGCCAGGCTGTGCGCGACGATGGTTTCGACCAGGCTCTGATGATCGACGCCGATCGACGCGGCAGAGCGCGAGATCGTCTTTTTCGACCAGAGATTGCAGGACAGGTTCACTTCCATGAACAGCAGCTCGCCCGACGCCGGATCGTAGCGATACTCGAATCGGCCATAGTCGAACGGCCAGAGTTCGGGCAGCAGGCGGCGAGTCATATCCTCCAGCCGCGCGCGCAGGTCGCGATCCTCGACCAGGATCAGCGGATCATCGCCCGCATCGATCAGGCCGCGCTTTTCCTCATAGCTGCGCTCGCGATGCGGATCGGCCGGCACATACATCATCGGCGGGAGAATCCAGGGCTGGCCACCGCTGCCGCCGACGACCGGCACGGCCACGTCGAGCAAGGGCGCCCAAGCCTCGACCAGCACGTCATGGCCCAGGCCATGGAGATGATCGGCATGGGCATGGGCCTCCGCCCAGCTGTCGACCATTGCGAGGCCCCAGGAGGCCGAGGACGCGTTGGGCTTCACCACCAGCCGTTCCGCCTGAAATTCCGGGCCGGCCGGCATCGCGCCGCGGCGCAGGATGCGCGCTGGCATGGTCGGCACGCCATGGGCGCGGGCGATCAGCTTGGAGAGATATTTGTCGTCGGACACGCCACGGACGATCGGGCTTGCCCCCAGGAAGGGCACGCCGCGCCAGGACAGCAGGAGCGGCGCCAGCATCTCGCTATTCTGAAATCCGCCGCGATTGAGCAGGGTGACGACGAAGTCGACATCGGGCTTGTCGAACAGCGCATCATAACTGTCGGCAACCGCGACATGGAGGCCGATCGCCTCCAGCGTCGATCGCATCTCATGATGATAGACGGCATGATTGCCATCCACGCTGTCGGCGCCGCCGCCCTTGCAGGCATGTTTGGCCAGGAACAGGAGGCGCAGCCGGGCCTTGTCGGCCGGGGAGATGCGCATGCAACGGTCGATCGGGTTCAGCATGGCGCCGCAATAACGCGCGCCCGTTACGCTGGATTGACGGTGCGATGACGCCGGTTGGTCGATCCGGCGACAGGGTCGTTACGAAATGGCTTCAGTTTTCGGACAATGGCTCGAACAGGGCCGGGTGGCGCGCGCGCAGCGTCAGCAGCAGGATCACCAGCTTGCCATCCTGCAATTGCTGCGCCTCGAACCGGCGCCACAGGTCGGCGAGCGGCAGTTCATGGACCAGGATATTCTCCTGCTCCTCGACCAGGCCACCGCCATCGGCGACACGGTCCGCCGCGTAATAGGGTGCCAGGAAATAATCGATCTTCTCGGTGACGACGCTGGGAATGCTCCAGATCTGGCCGACCGGCTCCAATATGTCGAGCGCCACGCCCGCTTCCTCCAGCGCTTCGCGCCGGGCGCAATCGGCCGGTTCATCCTCCAATATGCCGGCGATCGCCTCCAGCATGTCGGGCAGGCCCGCGAGCATCACCGGCGTACGCGGCATCGAGACGACCAGCGCAACTCGCCGTTCCGGATCATAAGGCAGCACCGCAACGGCACGGCGCATCTCCACCACATGGCGGTCGCATTCCACGCCGTCGTCCATCCGCAGCCGCACCAGCCGCAGGTTGAGCCAGCCTTCATACAGGGCGCGGCTCGACAGGATTTCGGTCACGCCGCCACCATTTGAACCGCCACCGCCTCGGCCACCTTGATGCCGTCGATCGCCGCCGAGAGGATACCCCCGGCATAGCCCGCGCCCTCGCCCGCCGGGTAGAGGCCGGCAACGTTGAGGCTCTGAAAATCCTTGCCGCGCGTGATGCGGATCGGCGAGGAAGTGCGGGTCTCCACGCCGGTCATCACCGCGTCGGGATCGTCATAGCGGGCGATCTGGCGACCAAAGGCGGGCAGCGCCTCATGAAACGCCTCGATCACATAGTCGGGCAGGCAAAGCGACAGATCGGTCGGCGTGACCCCCGGCTCGTAGGAGGGCACGACCGACCCCAGCTGGGTCGAAGGTCGACGCGCGAGGAAGTCGCCGACCGTCTGCCCCGGCGCCCAGTAGGAAGAACCACCCGCGACATAGGCCAGGCTTTCCCAATGGCGCTGCAGTTCGATCCCCGCCAATGGCCCCTCAGGGAAATCGCGCGCCGGATCGATGCCGACGACCAGCCCCGAATTGGCGTTGAACTCGGCCCGGCTATACTGGCTCATGCCGTTGGTGACGACGCGCCCTTCCTCCGAAGTGGCAGCGACCACCCGACCACCCGGACACATGCAGAAGCTGTAGACGGTCCGCCCATTGGCGCAGTGATGGGCGAGGCTATAGGCGGCCGCGCCCAGATCGGGATGGCCGGCGCAATTGCCATAGCGCGCCTTGTCGACCCAGCTTTGCGGATGCTCGATCCGCACGCCGATCGAGAAGGGCTTGGGTTCGATATGCACGCCCTTGCCGTGCAGCATCTCGAAGGTCGGGCGAGCGCTGTGGCCCACTGCCATCACGACATGGTCGGCCTCGATCACGCTGCCGTCGTGCAGGATCAGCCCGCGCAATTTCTGCGTGCCGTCGCCCTGCCGTTCCAGCACCAGATCGTCGACGCGGTGCTGCCAGCGATATTCGCCGCCGAGCGACTCGATCTGCTTGCGCATGGCTTCGACCATCGAGACCAGGCGGAAAGTGCCGATATGGGGGTGCGCTTCCCACAAGATATCGTCGGGTGCGCCGGCGGCGACGAACTCCTCCAGCACCTTGCGGCCCAGGAAGCGGGGATCCTTCACCCGGCAATAGAGCTTGCCGTCGGAGAAGGTACCGGCGCCCCCCTCGCCGAACTGGACATTGGAATCGGGGTTGAGTTCGGCCCGGCGCCACAGGCCCCAGGTGTCCTTGGTCCGCTCGCGCACCACCTTGCCGCGATCCAGGATGATCGGCTTGAACCCCATCTGCGCCAGGATCAGGCCGGCGAACAGGCCGCACGGCCCGGCGCCGATCACCACCGGGCGCTTGCCCTGCCAGCCGTCGGGGACATGGGCGACGAACTTGTAGCTGGTGTCGGGCGTCGGCCGGACGTCATGGTCCTTGGCAAAGCGCTCCAGCACCGCGGCCTCGTCGGCCACCTCAATATCGAGCGTATAGACCAGCTGGATCGCGCTGCGACGACGTGCATCATTACCGCGCCGCACGACGCTGTGGCCAAGCAATTGCTGCGGCTCCAGCCCCAGGCGTTCGCAGATGGCGACGGGCATCGCCTCGGCCGGATGGTCGAGGGGCAATTTCAAACCGGAAAGACGGATCATGGCGCCGCCCATAGTCGCAAATCGCCCGAAATGCTATTCCCCGAGGCCGTGGCACGGCCGATCGTCCTGCGCATCTTCTAACCTTGACGTAAACGTAAAGCCGTCATAGTCTTTGCTCATGAACACGCGCACCAGCATTGCCGGCATCGAGCTTCCCGATGACCGTGACCAGCAGAGCTACAGCATCACCGACCTCAGCGAGGAGTTCGGCGTCACCGCCCGTGCCCTGCGCTTCTATGAGGATGAAGGACTGATCGCACCGGAGCGCCAGGGCCTGGCCCGCGTCTATTCGCGCCGCGACCGTGCCCGCCTTGCCTGGATCCTGCGCGGCAAGCGCGTGGGCTTCAGCCTCAACGATATTCGCGAGATGATCGACCTCTATGACGCCGACGAGGGGCATGAGGAACAGCGCCGCGTGACGATCGACAAGTGCCGCGCGCGCATCGACCTTCTGACCCGCCAGAAGGACGATATCGATGCCGCCATCGCCGAACTGGCGAGCTTCATCGGAACGATCGAGAAATAAGCCGGAGCCGCATCGTCGGCTCCCCCGCAGCAGAACAAAAACGCCTGGAGAAGATTCATGCCCAGCTATAACGCCCCTGTCCGCGACACCCGTTTCGTGCTCGACCATGTCGTCGGGCTGGAGCGCTACGCCAATCTGCCCGGTTTCGAGAATGCGACCCCCGACCTGGTCGAGGCGATCCTGACCGAAGGCGGCAAGATCGCGTCGGAAGTGCTGTTCCCGATCAACGCCGTGGGCGACAAGGAAGGCTGTACCCGTCATGCCGACGGCCGCGTCACCACGCCGACCGGCTTCAAGGCGGCCTATGACCAGTTTGTCGAGGGCGGCTGGACCACGCTGCACGCGCCGACCGAATTTGGCGGCCAGGGCCTGCCCAATGTCGTCGCCACCGCCGTCACCGAATATGTGCTGTCGGCCAACCAGGCGTTCGAAATGTATCATGGCCTGACCGCCGGCGCGATCGCCGCGCTGATCGCCAAGGGCAGCGACGAGCAGAAGGCCACCTATCTGCCCAACATGGTGTCGGGCGTCTGGACCGGCACGATGAACCTGACCGAGCCGCATTCAGGCACTGACCTCGGCCTCATCAAGACCAAGGCCGTGCCGAACGGCGATGGCAGCTTCGCGATCAGCGGCACCAAGATCTTCATCTCGGCCGGCGAACATGACCTGGCGGAGAATATCATCCACCTCGTCCTCGCCAAGACGCCGGGTGCGCCCGACAGCAGCAAGGGCATTTCGCTGTTCGTCGTGCCCAAGTTCATCGTCAACGAAGACGGCTCGCTGGGCGACCGCAATGCCGTGTCCTGCGGTTCGCTCGAACATAAGATGGGCATCCACGGCAACGCCACCTGCGTCATGAACTATGACGGCGCCAAGGGCTGGCTGGTCGGCGAGGAGAATAAGGGCTTGGCCGCTATGTTCATCATGATGAACGCCGCGCGCCTGGGCGTCGGCCTACAGGGGCTTGGCCAGGGCGAGATCGCGTTCCAGAACGCCGTCCATTATGCCAAGGACCGCCGCCAGGGCCGTGCGCTCACCGGCCCCAAGGAACCGGAAGAAAAGGCCGATACGCTGTTCGTCCACCCCGATGTCCGCCGCATGCTGATGGAAGGCAAGGCGCTGACCGAAGGCCTGCGCGCGCTGATCCTGTGGGGCGCCTTGCAGCATGACCTGTCGCACAGCGCCGCGACCGAGGAAGAGCGCCAGGCAGCCGACGATCTGCTCCAGCTGCTGACCCCGGTGATCAAGGGCTATGGCACCGACAAGGGCTTCGACGTTGCGGTGTCGAGCCAGCAGGTGTTCGGCGGCCATGGCTATATCTGGGAAAATGGCGTCGAGCAGTATGTTCGCGACGCCCGCATCGCCCAGATCTACGAAGGCACCAATGGCGTGCAGGCGATGGATCTGGTCGGCCGCAAGCTGCCGATGAATGGCGGCCGCGCGCTCCAGGCCTTCCTCAAGATCCTGGCCACCGAAATCGCCGAGGCCAAGACCAACGAGAAGCTGGCGAGCTTTGCCGATGCGCTCGAAAAGGCCAAGGGCCAGCTCGAAGCGGCGACCATGTGGCTGATGCAGAACGCGATGAAGAACCCCGACAATGCCGGGGCCGGCGCGCATCATTACATGCACATCCTGGGCATCGTCGCCACCGGCCTGATGTGGCTGCGCATGGCAAAGGCCGCCACCGGCCTGCTCGACGCGGGCGAGGGCGATGCCGGCTTCCTGGAAGCCAAGCTGGTCACCGCCCGCTTCTTCGCCGAACGCATCATGCCCGACGCCGGTTCGCTCCGTCGCAAGATCGAGGGCGGCGCCGACACGCTGATGGCGCTCGACCCGGACATGTTCCTGGCGGCCTAAACAGGCTTAATCCCGCCCTGCCGCGCCTTCGGGCCGGGAGGGCGGGCATTCGCCGATGCGGCGACCATTGAGCAGATAGCGGCCCTCGGTTTGAAAACGACCGGTGTCGGTGTTGGCGAGCATCACCCCTTCAATCCGCTCTGCCGTCAACTGCGCGCTCAATCGCATATCGATCGTGCCATAACGTGAAGGACAGGAGCGGGTGACACTCAGCCGCCCCTCCTCCACCTCCATGCGCGCCATCATGCAGCCCTGGTGTCCCTCGCGCTCGAAATGATCGTCGACAAATTGCCGCAATGTCTCCGCATCACTGCGGCTGAGGCATAGCTGATAGCGATAGCCCGGCGGCGCCGGCGCCGGGCTGCTCTGCGGGCGGGCACCGATCACCTTCCACCCTACCATCTGGCTGAACATCCGCCCCTTCTCGATCTCCCACAAACCCGGCCTGATCCGGTAGCGCGATCCGGTCACGAGGATGTCCGCATCCCGCTCGACCGGCGGCAGACTGATCTGCGGACCGGGTGGCGCGACCGAAGCGACCGGTTGCCGCGCCTGTTCCAGCGCCGCGGGACGAACAAGGACCACATCCTCCGCCTCCATATCCGCATCGACCAGCGCCGCGATCCGGTCGCTGACGCAGGCCTGCGCCTCGCGCCGCCGGCCATGGCCATCGGCGACGCACTGGCGCACGAACTCGCACATCGCCTGATCGACCCGATCCTCGCCGCTGCTGCGCGTGATCGTGCAGCGGACAAGATCGCGGCCGCGCACATCATAGTCGATACCGACCTTGCGCAGCGTGGCGGCAGTCACGACGATCGGATCGTCCGCATCGGCTGCGACGAGCGACGCGGACAGAAGCATCAACGCGCCTGTCGCGATCGGTCGCATGCCCCGCCTCTCCTGTCCTATCCTCGGTCAAGGATCACCCGAAGCGCGCCGCCATGCAAGTCCGAACGAAGGCGCAACGATCCACTCTGGCCCTGCCCCCTTTTCACCGATAGACAGGGGTGATGGACAGCCCGCCGCCGGCACAGGATGTGATCCCCCACCGCCCGGTGCGGACGCTGGGGCTGGCCGCCTGCATCGCGCTGGTCATGGGCAATATGATCGGATCGGGCGTGTTCCTGCTGCCCGCTGCACTCGCGCCCTTCGGCTGGGATGCGGTCGCCGCCTGGGTCTTCACCATCGCCGGCTCTTTGATCCTGGCCTTCGTCATCGCCCGGCTGACCGTCGCCATGCCCGATGCCAATGCCGCGCAGATGAGCGCGCGCGCCTATGGCCCGCTGGCCGGCTTCGCGATCGGCTGGATCTACTGGCTGTCGATCATCATCACCAATGTGACGATCGCGGTCGCGGCCACCGCCAACCTGTCCAGCCTGTTGCCGGCGCTGAACCGGCCGGGCATGGGCGCGCTCTGTTCGATCGGCTTCATCTGGCTGACCACCGCGATCAACCTGCGCGGCGCCCATGCCGCAGGTACGGCCCAACTGGTGACGACGATCATCAAGGTCGTGCCCATCCTGGTCGTGCTGGTGCTGCTGGCGCTGACGATCGGGCGCGGCACGGCGGAAATCGTGCCCTTCCCGGCCCAGGGCTTTACCGGCAGCGGCATCACGGCAGCGGCGGCACTGACGCTGTGGGCCCTGCTCGGTTTCGAATCCGCCTCGGTTGCGGCCGACAAGGTCAAGGATCCCGCCCGCACCGTCCCGCGCGCGACGATGATCGGCACGGCGGTCACGGGGCTGCTCTATCTCTTCGTCTGTTCCGGCATCGCCCTCACTTTGCCCGGCGCCGAAAGCCAGACCGGATCGCCCTTCGGCGCCTATGTCACCCATTATTGGTCGGCCGGCCCCGCCAGCCTGATCGCGACCTTCGTCGTCATCAGCTGCCTTGGCGCGCTCAATGGCTGGACCTTGCTGCAAGGCGAAGTGCCGCTGGCGATGGCGCGCGCCGGCGAACTACCGGCCTGGCTGGCGGGCACGGATGCGCGCGGCACGCCGGTGCGCGGACTGATATTGTCGAGCATCCTTGCCAGCCTGCTGCTGGTCGCCAACAGCCTGCAGGGGCTGGTAGCCTTGTTCACCGCCATGGCGCTGCTCGCGACATCGGCGACGCTCTGGCTCTATGTGGGCTGTGCGCTGGCGGCGCTGCGCTTGCGGATTGCAGTGCCCGCAGCAGCGATTGGCCTCGCCTATGCCTGCTGGACTTTATGGGGCGCCGGCCTCATTCCCAGCGGCGCCAGCTTCCTGCTGATGGCCGGCGGCCTGCCCTTCTACTGGTGGGCGCGGCGCACCAGCGCCACGCCCTGACCAGCCCAGTGGGGAGGATCAATCCCCCCACAATTCCTTGAGCTTGCCGAAGAAGCCGCTCGATTGCGGGCATTCCTCGCCGGTCTCGGTCTCGCGGAAGGCTTCGAGCAGTTCGCGCTGCTTGGCCGTCAGCTTGGTCGGCGTCTCGACATCGACCTGGACGACCAGGTCGCCCTGACCGCGGCCGTTCAGCACCGGCATGCCGGCGCCGCGCTGCTTGATCTGCTTGCCTGACTGGATGCCGCTCGGGATCTTGATCTCATGCCGCTGGCCATCGAGGCCCGGCACTTCGATCATCCCGCCCAGCGCCGCCGTCGTGATGCTGACCGGCACGCGACAGAATAGCGTGGTGCCATCCCGTTCGAAGATGCTGTGCCGCTTCACATGCAGGAAGATGTAGAGATCGCCCGCCGGCGCGCCACGCGCACCGGCCTCGCCCTCGCCCGACAGGCGAATGCGGGTACCTTCGTCGACGCCCGCCGGGATATTGACCGACAGCGTCTTGGGCCGATCGACCCGGCCTTCGCCGCGACAGGATTTGCAGGGGCTTTCGATCACCTGGCCCGCGCCATGACAGCTGGGGCAAGTCCGCTCGACCACGAAGAAGCCCTGCTGTGCCCGCACCTGGCCATGGCCATGGCAGGTGCCGCAGGTCTTGACCCCGGTGCCCGGCTGGGCGCCCGAACCTTCGCAGCTGTCGCAGGCGGCCGACACCTCGATCTGGATCTCGGTCTTCTTGCCGTGATAGGCTTCGTCCAGCGTGATTTCGAGATCATAGCGCAGGTCCGCGCCACGGCGCTGCTGCTGGCGTCCGCCACCACCGCCGCCAAAGCCGGCCTGGCCAAAGATCGTCTCGAAAATATCGCCAAGGTCGGAGAAACCACCGGCACCGCCGTGGAATCCGCCACCGCCGCCCTGTTGCTGCTGCTTGAACGCGGCATGACCGAACCGGTCATAGGCCGCCCGCTTCTGCGGATCCTTCAGGCAGTCATAGGCTTCGGAAACGGCCTTGAACTTGGCCTCGCTGTCGGTGCAGCCCCCGGTCTTGTCCGGGTGATATTTCATCGCCAGCTTGCGATAGGCGCTCTTGATCGCGGCCCCGTCGGCTGTGCGTTCTACTTCGAGCAGTTCGTAATAGTCGATTTCGGTCGTCATCTCGCCCTCGGCGCGCACGGTCCCCGGCCTCGCTCCGAACGGATGCACTGGTCAGAAACCAGCCTGTCCGCCCGAAGCGAAGTCGAGGAGCGTTTCATGGGGCTTACGCCTTGTTGTCGTCCACTTCGGAGAATTCGGCGTCGACGACGCCGTCATCGGCCTTCGGCGCTTCGGCCTCCGGCGAGGCTGCAGCAGCCTGCTCCTTTTCGTAGATCGCCTGGCCCAGCTTCATCGCGACGGTCGCGAGTTCCTGCGCCTTGGCCTTCATGGCTTCGGCGTCGCCGCCTTCGATCGCCGACTTGGTTTCGGCAATCGCGGCTTCGATCTCGCCCTTCAGCGACGCGTCGACCTTGTCGCCATGTTCGGCCAGCTGCGCCTCGGTCGTGTGGACCAGGCTTTCGGCGTTGTTCTTGGCTTCGGCCGCCTCGCGACGCTTCTTGTCCTCTTCGGCGAAGCGCTCGGCATCCTTGACCATCTGGTCGATGTCGGAGTCGCTGAGGCCGCCCGAGGCCTGGATGCGGATCTGCTGTTCCTTGCCGGTGCCCTTGTCCTTGGCCGACACGTTGACCAGGCCGTTGGCGTCGATGTCGAAGGTGACTTCGATCTGCGGCACGCCGCGCGGCGCCGGCGGAATGCCGACCAGATCGAACTGGCCGAGCAGCTTGTTGTCCGCCGCCATTTCACGCTCGCCCTGGAACACGCGGATGGTCACCGCCTGCTGATTGTCGTCGGCGGTCGAATAGACCTGCGACTTCTTGGCAGGGATGGTGGTGTTGCGGTCGATCATGCGGGTGAACACGCCACCCAGCGTCTCGATGCCCAGCGACAGCGGGGTCACGTCGAGCAGCAGCACGTCCTTGACGTCGCCCTGCAGCACGCCGGCCTGAATGGCGGCGCCCATGGCGACGACTTCGTCCGGGTTCACGCCGGTGTGCGGTTCCTTGCCGAAGAATTCCTTCACGGCTTCGCGAACCTTGGGCATGCGGGTCATGCCGCCGACCAGAACGACTTCGCTGATTTCGCTGGCGGTCACCCCGGCGTCGGCCAGAGCCTTCTTGCAGGGTTCCATCGTGCGCTTGATGAGGTCGGCGACCAGGCGCTCCAGATCGGCGCGGGTGATCGTCTTCACCAGATGCTTGGGACCATTCTGGTCCGCGGTGATGAAGGGCAGGTTGACTTCGGTCGACTGGGCCGAGGACAGCTCGATCTTCGCCTTTTCAGCGGCTTCCTTCAGACGCTGGAGGGCCAGCTTGTCCTTGGTGAGGTCGATACTTTCGGCCTTCTTGAAGTCGGCAGCCAGATATTCGACCAGCTTGGCGTCGAAATCCTCGCCGCCCAGAAAGGTGTCGCCGTTGGTCGACTTCACTTCGAACACGCCATCGCCGATTTCCAGGATCGAGATGTCGAAGGTGCCGCCGCCAAGGTCATAGACGGCGATGGTCTTGCCGTCCTGCTTGTCGAGGCCATAGGCGAGCGCGGCCGCTGTCGGCTCGTTGATGATGCGCAGCACTTCGAGGCCCGCGATCTGGCCGGCGTCCTTGGTCGCCTGGCGCTGGGCGTCGTTGAAGTAGGCGGGAACGGTGATGACCGCCTGCGTTACGGTTTCGCCCAGATAGCTCTCGGCGGTTTCCTTCATCTTCTGCAGGATGAAGGCGCTGATCTGCGACGGGCTATATTCCTCGCCACCGGCCTTGACCCAGGCGTCGCCATTCGGGCCCTTCGCGATGTCATAGGGGACGAGTTCCATGTCCTTCTTGGTCATGGGATCGTCGAAGCGGCGGCCGATCAGGCGCTTCACCGCGAAAATCGTGTTGTCCGGATTGGTGACAGCCTGGCGCTTGGCCGGCTGGCCGATCAGGCGCTCGCCATCCTTGGCGAAGGCGACGATCGACGGCGTGGTGCGCGCACCTTCCGCATTCTCGATCACCTTGGGCTTGCCGCCGTCCATCACAGCGATACAGCTGTTGGTCGTGCCAAGGTCGATACCGATAACTTTTGCCATTTGTGTCCTCTTTGAACCCCAAAATAAATTCAGCGGTTGACGGCCCCATACCTCACGTAAGCGCCAAGGCAAGGCCGGTTTGCGCAAGGGATATAGGCGCGCTTTCGCTTGGCACAAGGATCAGGCGCGATTAGTCAGGCATTGACCGGAAACGAGACAGTCACGGAGCCCTGATCCATGCGTGCGCCCCTTGCCCTTATTGCCCTTGCCGCGCCGCTGGCCCTTGCCGGCTGTGGCGACCCTGCGCCCAGCTATGTCGACCAGGCCTGGGTCCGGCTGTCACCCAACAAGGATACGCCGTCGGCCGGCTATTTCGTGGCGCATGGCGGCGACGCCGGGGTGCAGTTGCGCGGAGTGATGACCGACTATGCGCTCAAGGTCGAGATGCATGAGAGCGTCGGCAAGGACGGCATGATGTCGATGCAGCCGATCGAAAGCGTCGATGTGCCGGCCAAGGGCACGGTGGCCTTCGCACCGGGCGGCAAGCATTTGATGATCTGGGGCGTCAACGATACTGCGATCAGCCGGGGCAAGATGCAACTGACCTTCCTGATGTCGAACGGCGACCGGTTGCTGGTCGACGCGGTGATCCGCAAGCCCGACGGCAGCGCACCGGCGACCCCTGCTGCGGGCAATGCGACGGACGAGCATAAGGCGCATTGACCAGCCGTCCGCTGACACTTGAGGAGGCCGCGCTCGCCCGGACGATGTTCGGTGACGCGATCGCCTATGACCGGGTGCGCGTCCACAACCGCAAATGGTGGCCTTTCCAGCCGCGCGCGGTGACCATGGCGCCCGATGGCGACCTGTGGTTTCATCCCGAAGGCGGCCTCTTCTGCGACGATTTCTGCGCCAGCCCGCTCAGCCTGCAGGGCCTGTTCATCCATGAGATGACTCATGTCTGGCAGGCGCAGCGATCAGGCAAATATTGGCTGCCGCTGATGCGACACCCCTTCTGCCGCTATGACTATGCGATCGAGCCGGGCAAGCCGTTCGCCCGATATGGCATCGAGCAGCAGGCCGAAATCGTTCGCCATGCCTTCATCCTGCGCCAGGGTGGCCGGGTGGAAGGCAAGCCGGGGATCGCGGTTTATGAGGCGCTGTTGCCTTTTGCCATGACCTGATCGCTTCCCTCATCCCCCATGGCCGCTGCGGCAGCCGTCGGGGACGACACTGCGGCTGAGCGAGGCGGTGGAGAAGATATCGGCTTCGGGCAGGCTGTGGCTGTAGGTGAGGACCGCGCTGGTCAGCCGCTCCGTCGCGTCATCATTGGCGTCATGGATCGTCGCCGCGATGATCGCGCCGTCGTCGAGCACATCATAGGTGCGCAGATTGCCATCATCGGCCACCGCGATGCGGGATACGGGGCCATAGCGACCGCCGGTTTCCCGTCCAAGGAACTGCTTGGCGACCAGCTTGCGGTTGGCATCGACGCCACAAGCGGCGGCCGCGAGTGACGGCGAAGTTGACACTTCACCAGTGCGCACGTCGAGATGCTGCGCCTCCCCGGTCGCGCAATTGGCGACGATCCGGTCGCGCGGGGTTTCGACCCGGTGACGGTCGCCCTGATGATATTCGGCCGCCCATTCCTTGAGCTGCACTTCCTCGCTGGGCGTCACCACATTCCAGGTGCAGACCGCATATGTCGCTTTCGTTGTCCGCGTCAGCGCCAGCACCGCGTCCACATCTTTAGGGGGAGCCGCTGCCGTCAGCAGCAAGGGCAGCAGGATCATCCCCTGACGTCCAACAGGTTTCCGCATCGCCGGCACCTCCTTGATCGATCGCCACCCAAGCTAGAGCCTGATCGCGCGCGCGCAATGGGCAAAGAAAAAGGGCGGACCAAATGGTCCGCCCTCTTCACATTTCCGGCATGATGCCAGAGGCTTAATATACGCGCGCCTTCGGCTTGATATACTCGGCCTCGTCGGTCATCGTGTAGTCGTGGACCGGACGATAATCGAGCGTCACCTTGCCGCTCGACCCACCCCAGCCTTCAAACCAGCTGATGGTGTGCTTCATCCAGTTTTCGTCGTCGCGGTTCGGGAAATCCTCATGCGCATGGGCGCCGCGCGATTCCTTGCGGGCCTCGGCGCCTTCCATCGTGCAGATGGCCTGGCTCATGAGATTGTCCAGTTCCAGCGTCTCGATCAGGTCGGTGTTCCAGATCAGCGAACGGTCGGCGATCTTGACGTCCTGCAGGCGCTTGTTGACCGCCTGCATCTTGACGACGCCGTCGGCAAGCAATTCGCTGTCGCGGAACACGGCGGCATGCTTCTGCATGGTGCGCTGCATGTCCATGCGGATGTCCGCCGTCGAGGTGGTGCCGTTGGCGTTGCGATAGTGATCGAGGCGCGACAGCGCCAGATCGGCCGCATTGGCCGGCAGCGGCTTGTGCGGGGTGTTGGGCTTGAGATTGTCCTTGAGGAACAGGCCGGTTGCGCGGCCGAACACGACAAGGTCGATCAGCGAGTTGGAGCCGAGGCGGTTCGCGCCATGGACCGACACGCAGGCCGCTTCGCCGACCGCGAACAGGCCCGGCACCACGACTTCCGGATCGTCGCCGACCTTCGTCACCACCTGGCCATGATAGTTACAGGGGATGCCGCCCATATTATAATGGACCGTCGGGGTCACGGGCAGCGGCTGGCGGGTCAGGTCGACACCGGCAAAGATCTTGCCGCTTTCGGTGATGCCCGGCAGGCGCTCGGCCAGAACCTTGGGGTCGATATGGTCGAGGTGCAGGAAGATATGATCCTTGTGCTCGCCGACGCCACGGCCCTCGCGCATTTCCATCGCCATCGAGCGCGACACGACGTCACGCGACGCCAGATCCTTCGCCGACGGGGCATAGCGTTCCATGAAACGCTCGCCTTCGGAATTGGTGAGGTAGCCGCCTTCGCCGCGCGCGCCTTCGGTGATCAGCACGCCCGCGCCGTAGATGCCGGTCGGATGGAACTGGACGAACTCCAGATCCTGCAGCGGCAGGCCGGCGCGCAGCACCATGCCGCCGCCGTCGCCGGTGCAGCTATGGGCCGAGGTGGCCGAGAAATAGGCGCGGCCATAGCCACCGGTCGCCAGCACGACGGCATGGCTGCGGAAGCGGTGGATGCTGCCATCTTCCATGCAGATGGCGATGACGCCGCGGCATTCCTTGCCGTTCGGGCCATCTTCCATGATCAGGTCGATGGCGAAATATTCGATGTAGAAGTCGGCGTCATACTTCAGGCTCTGCTGATAGAGCGCGTGCAGCATGGCGTGGCCGGTACGGTCGGCGGCGGCGCAGGTGCGCTGCACCGGCGGGCCGGCGCCCATATTCTGCATGTGGCCGCCGAACGGACGCTGATAGATGGTGCCGTCCTGGTTACGGCTGAACGGCACGCCGGCATGTTCCAGCTCGATCACGGCCGCCGGTGCTTCACGCACCATATATTCGATCGCGTCCTGGTCACCCAGCCAGTCCGACCCCTTGACGGTGTCGTACATGTGCCAGGTCCAGTGGTCGGGGCTGTTGTTGCCGAGCGAAGCGGCGATGCCGCCCTGCGCCGCCACGGTGTGGCTGCGGGTCGGGAACAGCTTGGTGATGCAGGCGGTCTTGAGACCCGCTTCGGCGCTGCCCATGGTGGCGCGCAGGCCCGAGCCGCCGGCACCCACGACGACGGTGTCGTAGGTATGGTCGATGATCTTGTAGGCTTCGCTCATTACTTGACGACCCCGATGAAGGCGATCTTGGCGATCGCGAAGACGCCCGCGGCAGCGCCGGCATAGGCATAGAAGTTCAGCAGCAGCATCGAGAAGAAGGCCAGGCCCTTGTCGTGGACATAGTCCTCCAGCATGACCTGCATGCCCAGACGCAGATGCATGAAGATGCTGACGACCATCAGCATCAGCGGCACGGCGACCAGCGGATTGTGGATCCAGTTGACCACGCTCTCATAATCGAGGCCGGGCAGCGCGATCAGGCTGAAGAGCAGCCACAGCACCAGCAGCAGATTGCCGATGGCGGTGTAGCGCTGTGCCAGCCAGTGGTGCGCGCCATGCTTGGCCGAGCCAAGACCGCGGACGCGGCCGATTCCGGTTCCGGTACCCATCAGAATTTCCCCAGGCAGATCGCGGCCCAGAAGGCGGCGGTGGCGATGGTGGACAGCACGAAGGTCAGGATCGACCAGGTCTTGCTGGTCTTGAGATCATAGCCCGCACCCATGTCGAGCACGAAGTGACGCAGACCCGAGAAGAGGTGCTGGAAGAAGAACCAGGACAGGCCCGCCATGACCAGATAGCCGATCGGCGAGGTCGCGCAGGTGACGAAGGTGGCATAGGCTTCCGGGCCGGTCGCGGCGGCCATCAGCCACCAGATGAGGCCAAGAGCACCAGCGGTGGCCAGGCCATTGCCCGTCACGCGGTGAATGATGGAGACGGCCATTGCCGGCCCCCATTTCCAGATCGTCAAATGCGGCGAGAGCGGCCGGCTTGTGGTTCGCGCCATGTCTACCCAGGTCCCTGCTATGTCCTTTGAGTCCGCTCCCCTTAGGAGCGAAGACGCCGAAGGGCAAGCCGCGCGGACCATGTCGATGCGCGCGCCCAAATAAGAAGTGATTAACCAAATGGCGCTATCACCGCCTGGTTCGTCCTGACACCTATTTGGGGTTCTGCAATCCATGACTTCCGCCACCACGCCCAGGAACGCCATCGCCCAGATGCTGGCCGAAGTGGACCCCCGCGGTGATCTGGCCCGTGGCATGGCCGAAATCGAGCAGCTGGTTGCCGACGATGCGGTTGTCGCGGCGCGCACCTTCTTCTCTACCTACATGGACAGTTCGGGCCTGCGAAACCGGTTGCAGCCCACGACGCTGGCGAAGATCGAGACCGCCGCGCATGAATATGTCCGCCAGAAGCTGCGCCATTACAGCGCCGGCGACTGGGCGCTGTCCTCCACCGCCTGCGTCCGCCACGCCCGCAAGCACGGCATTTCGGTGCGCGGCGTGCTGCTGCCCGTCGCCGCGGCCAACGAGAAACTGACCGATATCATCTGGGAACGCGCAGCCGACGACGCCACCCGGCGCCGGCTGGTCGACATCATGGCGCAGGTCGGCATGGTCGATGCCGGGCTGATGGCCAATGTGATCGCGATCGACGATGCCGAAAGCCAGCGCAATGCGCGCCAGCAGTTCGGCGTCCTGTTCGAACAGCGCATCATGGGCGAGATCGACGGCGCGTCGCAGCTGGGCGAATCGCTGCGCGAACAGGCCAAGGATGCCTCCGCCGCGACCCGCGGCATGCTGGGCAAGGCGTCGGAAGTCGCCGCCGCCGCCGAACAATCCGCCCTTGCGATGCGCGAGGCCGCCCGCACCTCGGCCGGCCTGATCCGCGCGATCGAGGACGCGCGCACCGAAGTGGAAAGCGCCGCCGAAGTGGCACAGCGCGCCGCGTCGCAATCGGGCGACGCCGTTTCCATGTCGGCCACCCTGTCGGACCATGCCAAGTCGATCGAATCGATCCTGGGCCTGATCCGCGACATTGCCGGCCAGACCAACCTGCTGGCGCTCAACGCCACGATCGAGGCCGCCCGTGCCGGTGACGCCGGTCGCGGCTTTGCCGTGGTGGCGCAGGAAGTGAAGAGCCTGGCCAACCAGACCGCCCGCGCCACCGACGAAATTGCCGGCAAGATCGCCGCCATCCAGGCATCGACCCGCCAGTCGGTGGAAACCAACGAGCGCATCCGCGACACCGTCGGCGAAGTGCAGGCCAGTGCCCAGCGCATTCGCCACGCCATGGACGCCCAGGCCCAGACCGTGACGATGATCACCGCCGCCGTCGACGAGACCGCGCTTGCCGCCGACTCGATGTCGACCACCATTTCGGCGATCCGCCAGGACACCGAAGTGGTCGCATCGGAAATCGACCAGCTGGAACGTGGCTTCATGAGCGTCGAGGGAAAGCTGTCCAGCCTGCGGCATGCCTCCAGCGACTTCGGCCGCCAGGTCGCCTGACCCTTTTCCTGCCGCTGCCGCTGGTCTAAAGGCGGCGGCATGAATGATGTCGCTGCGCCAGCCGCCCAGAGCTGGAAAGTCACCCTGCCCTGCACCCGCGCCGAAGCGGAGGCGCTGGACGGGGACATCGCCGCCTTCGCCCTGATGGAGCATCCGCCGGTGCTGATGACCAGCGAGGCGGAGCCGGACGACGAGAATAAGTGGCAGCTCGACGCCTATTTCGAGGGCAAGCCGAGCCCGGCGGCGATCAAGCTGCTCAAGACCCTGGTGCCCAGCGCATCGGGCATCAAGCCGCAGGTCGAGGCGCTGCCCGACGAGGATTGGGTAACGATGAGCCAGCAGGGGCTGGAACCCGTCACCGCCGGCCGATTCCATGTGCGCAATGTCGCCAGCGATCCCGAACAGCCCGGCCATGTCAATTTCCTGATCGAGGCGAGTCGCGCCTTTGGCACCGGCCAGCATGAGACCACCGCCGGCTGCCTGGCGATGATCGACCGGATGCGCAGCGTCGGCATGCGCTTCCGCAATGTCGCCGATATCGGCACCGGCACCGGCCTGCTCGCCTTTGCCGCGATGACATTATGGCCGCGCGCCCATGCGATTGCTTCCGACATTGATCCGGTGGCGGTCGACATCAGCCGGGAAAATGCCGTGGCGAACGGCATTGCCCTGGGCGGGGGTGCCGGCCAGTTGGCGCTCTGCACCGCCGCCGGCGTGGACCATCCCGCGCTGGTCGGCCGCGCGCCCTATGATTTGCTGATCGCCAATATCCTGGCCGGGCCGCTGATCGAACTGGCGCCATCGCTCTGCGCTTTGGTGGAGGATGGCGGCACGATCGTGCTCGCCGGCCTGCTCAACGAACAGGCCGATGCGGTGATCGCCGCCTATCGCGCGCAGGGCATGCGCCTCGCCGAACGCAGCGATCGCGGCCATTGGCCGACTTTGCGCCTGCGCAAGCGCCCGCAGATCGGCTGGAAGCGGCCCCGCCGCATCAATGCCGCCGCACGTGGCGAAGCCCCCGGCTTCGGCAGCATCTGACTTTTCGACTTATCCACAGGAGACGCTTTCATGGTCCTCACCCGTCAGACGATCATCCATGACGGTCCGGGCGGCGCGTTTGAAAGCGTCGCCGTGGTCGACGATGCCGCCGCCGGCCCGGTGCCGGGCATCCTGCTGGTTCCCAATGTCCTGGGCACCAAGGAAGCCGACTTCCTCTATGCGGAGAAGGTCGCGGCGCTGGGCTATGCGGTGCTGGTCGCCGACGTCTTTGGCCAGGGCAAGCGCACCACCCGCGAGGATCCCGATGCCGGGCGCTACATGAACGAACTCAATGCCGACCGCGCGCTGCTGCGCGACCGGATGCTGGGCGCCCACGCGCTGCTCAAGGATATGCCGGCGGTCGACGCCGCGCGCACGGCCGCGATCGGCTTCTGCTTCGGCGGCAAATGCGTGCTCGACCTGGCCCGCGCGGGCGCCGACATTGCCGGCGGCGTCAGCTTTCACGGGGTCTATGAGGCACCGCCCTTCCCCAACGCCACGATCACCGCGAAGCTGCTGGTCTGCCATGGCTGGGAAGACCCGATCGCGCCGCCCGAGGCGACCGTCGGCCTGGCGAAGGAACTGACCGAGGCGTGCTGCGACTGGCAGATTCATGCCTATGGCCATACCGGCCACGCCTTCACCGACGAAAGCGTCCATATGCCCGAAAAGGGGCTGGCCTATAGCGCCGACGCCGACCGGCGCAGCTTCCGCGCGATGGTGAATTTCCTGGAGGAACTGTTCGGCTAAACCGCCAGCAGCTTTTCCACCGCTGCCGCGATCGCGAACAGGCGCTGGTCCTGCCCGGCCCGCGCCATCAGCATCAGGCCGACCGGCAGGCCGCCCTCGCGCGGCAGCGGCAGGGAAATGGCGCACAGGTCGAAGCTGTTGCCGAGACCAGTGTTGCGCAGCAGCAGCCGGTTGCGGGCGACGAAGGCGTCGGCATTCGCCACCTCGGCCTTGGTCGGGGCGACGATCGGCGTGGTCGGCAGCACCAATATGTCCAGTCCGGTCAGGCGCGCGTCCATCGATCGCACCAGCGCGGCGCGCTCCACCAGCATCTGCCGGTGGCGTTCGGGCGTCACGTCATGGCCCGCCTGCATCCGTGCCAGCACGATCGGATCGAAATCCTGCGCGCGGGTCGCGATTCGATCGCGATGGATGGCATAGGCCTCGACCGAGGCGATCGGCACCGGCGACTGGAGCGCCTGCATCGCGTCGAATTGCGGGAAGACTTCGTCGCTGAGCGTCATGCCCGCCTGGCCCAAGCGCGCGAGCGCATCGGCGAAACGCGCCGCGACGGTCGCGTCCAGATCGGCCAGCGGCAAGCCCTGCGGAATGCCGGCGCGCAGCCCCTTGAGCGGCGCGATATCGAGCGGCCGTGCTGCTTCTCCCGCCAGTATCGCATCGGTGCGGAAACAGGCGTCGACGCCGGTCGCGATCGGTCCGATCGAATCGAGCGTGGGCGAGAGCGGAAAGGCGCCATCGGTCGGCACCCGCGCCTTGGTCGGCTTGTAGCCGACCACACCGCACAGCGCGGCGGGGATGCGGCAGGAGCCGCCGGTATCGGTGCCGATGGCGATCTCGCACATCTGATCGGCCACCGCGACGCCGCCGCCGCTGGTCGATCCGCCGGGCACGCGGGTCCGGTCGGCCGGATTGCCCGGCGTGCCATAATGGGGATTGGCGCCGACGCCGGAAAAGGCGAATTCGACCATGTTGGTCTTGCCGACGATCACCGCGCCGGCCTGCTTCAGCCGAGCAACGACCGGCGCATCGGCGGTGGCGGGCGGCGCGTCGGCCAGGATCAGCGAACCGGCGCGGGTCGGCTCGCCCGCGACATCGAACAGATCCTTGATGCTGACGATCGCGCCGTCGATCGGCGAGAGCGGCGAACCGGCGCGGGCATCGGCCGCGTCCGCCGCCGCCCGCGCGCTGTCCACATAGAGGGTGAGGTAGGTGCGTCTGCCCTCTCCCGCCGGGTCGGCAATGCGCGCAAGCGCGGCTTCCAGACGCTCGCGCGACGGGCGGGATTTGGCGATGGCCGGCGCGCCGACGGTGCCGAGCACCATGGCGCCACCGGCGCCGTGCAGGATCGTCCGTCGCGTCACGCCGCCATGCTCCATCTATTGCCCCCCGATCAGCCCGGTCAGATATCCTCGACCATCTCCGCCAGCACCGCCAGGCAATCCTTGCCGAGCTGCGCCGAACGGGCCGGCGACCAACCGAAATCGGCGTCGGGCAGATCGTCATTATCCTTGAACGGCATTTCCAGCGTCATCGCGACCGCGCCGAAGCGTTCGGCCAGTTGGTTGGTCGACATGGCGAGGTTGGCCTTGCCGCCGCCCGCCACCGGATAGCCGAGGCGCGTCTGGAAATCGGGCGTCCGGGCCGCCAGCGTGTCGCGATAGCGATGATAGAGCGAGAGTTGCCGGTCGGTGATCGAGGGAATGCCCTCGAAGCCGGCCAGGAACACCGCCGGGATCGCCTCGTCGCCATGCACGTCCATGGCGAAATCGACGCCGGTCTCGTCCATCGCGGCGCGGACCAGATAGACTTCCGGGCTCTTGTCCATCGACGGCTCATGCCATTCGCGGTTGAGATTGATGCCTGCCGCATTGGTGCGCAGATGACCGCGCCGGCTGCCGTCCGGATTCATGTTGGGGACGATGTGGAAGGTCGCCTTCTGGCGCAGATAGCGCGCCACCGCATCCTCGTCGTCGGTCAGCCGCTCCAGCGCGCCTTCCATCCACCATTCGGCCATGCTCTCGCCGGGATGCTGGCGGGCATAGAGCCAGACATTCTTGGGGCCTTCGCCGACGCTCAGCATGTCGAGCGGCTGGCCGTCCAGCGTCAAGCCCAGTTCGCGATGCTCGACGCCCGGCTGGCAGGCGGCCCAGGCGACCAGATCATGATGGCGCTCCATCGAATAGGGCGCGAAATAGGCGAGCCAGACGGCATTGCTGTCGGGCGAGAGGCGGATCGTCAGCGTGCCGTCTGCATAGTCGGTATCGGCCTGAAGCCAATTCTCGCGATCCTCGCTCATCCGCGCCTTGTAGCCCGGCCAGCCGTCGGGATAGGCCGAGCCCGCGCAGTTCACGATCGCCAGTTCCACCTCCCGTCCGGCGGCGCCCGCCAGACGGAAATGGAACCATTGATAGAAGTCGCTGTCCTTGTCCTTGACGATTTCCAGCTCGGCGCGGACGCCTTCTGGACTGTCGGTGATGGAAAGAACGCGGATGTTGCCGCTGTCGAAGGCGCTCGAAATGGAGATGGTCATTTGACCGTTATAGTGCGCCCGGATTCGCCCGGATAGCCCCCGAGGAGGGCGGCAGCGAGCTTTTGCGCGACGGCGCGCGGCTGCGACTCGGGCGTGCCTTCACGCGATTCGGTCGAGGCGCGGCCTTCCCAGATGGCGGCCTGATCGCTGCGACGGCGAATCTGGATCTGCAATTCGGTGGAGACGATATCCTTGGGCTTGCCCGACAGGTTGATGCCGACGCCCAGACCGAGGCCGGAATAGCCGCCACTGCCCAGCGCCCCGCCAACGCCGACGCTGACCGGCTTGTCATTGCGCGCGGTGCCGGTCGGGCGGAAGCTGCGGCGGAAGCCTACCAGCGCGACATAGTCGCTGCCTGCATCGCCCGCATTGGTGAAGCCGACGCGCTGCAGCTCCTGGCTCACCGCCCCGGCATAGGTGCGGAATTCGAGGCCAACGTCCGGATTGCCGGGGATTTCCTGCACCGCGATCGATCCGGTCTGTGCCGGGCTGCCATTGTGGAATCGCGTCACCTCCACCGACGGCACCGTCGCGCAGGCGGCGAGCGACAGGGCAAGGCAGGAGGAAAGGATGATCTGTTTCAACATGCGATTGCACTCCAACGGGACTATGTCCAACACGCCGCCGACATAGCATTCCCTTCCAACGGGTGAAGCCATGACTTGGCTGCATGCAGGATGAACGGTGGCAAAAGGCGGTGGCCTGCGCTTGACTTTCGGCCGCCTCCCCCATAGGGGCTGCGCTTCGATTTTTCCAATCAGACATGATTCCAGAAGGCTGACAATGAAGATCCGCAACTCGCTCAAGTCGCTCAAGGGCCGCCACCGGGACAACCGCGTGATCCGTCGTCGTGGCCGGACCTACGTCATCAACAAGACCAACCGTCGCTTCAAGGCCCGCCAGGGCTAAAAGCGCGGACGGATCGGCTCGCCGATCCTCCGGACCTTCATAAGGTCTTATTGAGCGCCCGATCCCATGGATCGGGCGCTCAACGTGTTGGCGCGACATTTTTCACGCGAATCGATTCGCGGCCATGAAAAAAGCGCGACCGCCCGATGGGGCGGCCGCGCCGAATCGATCATGCCAAAGCCGTCAGGCGGGCAGGCTGGGCGTTTCGTCGCGCCCCTTCAGCTCGTCGCCGCGCACGGTCGCCACGTGCAGCACATTGGTCGAACCGGGCGTCCCGAAGGGCACGCCGGCCAGCACCACGATCTTGCCGCCCTTGGCGCTCATGTCGTGGCGCAGCGCCATGCGACGCGCCTTGCCGATCATTTCCTCGAAATTGCCGATATCCTTGGTGCGGATCGCATGAACGCCCCAGGTCAGGCCCAGCTTGCGCGCGGTATCGGATCGCGGCGTCAGCGCCAGGATCGGCGCGGACGGCCGCTCACGCGCCACGCGGCGCACGGTGCTGCCCGACGAGGTGAAGCAGGTGATGACGCTGGCGCCGACGACCGGCACGATGCCCGCGGCAGCCTCCGCCAATGCGTCGGCAGTGGTCGGGTCGGGCCGGGTTTCGGTGAAGTGCAGACGGGCGAAATAGCCCGGATCGCGCTCCACGCTATGGGCGATGCTGTCCATCATCGACACCGCCTCAACCGGCCAGTCGCCCGCCGCCGTTTCGGCAGACAACATGATCGCATCGGCACCGTCATAGACCGCGGTCGCCACGTCCGACACTTCGGCGCGGGTCGGGGTCGGCGCCTTGATCATTGATTCGAGCATCTGGGTCGCAACCACAACCGGACGGCCCATGCGGCGCGCGGTGGCGACGATCTGCTTCTGCAGCGGCGGCACCGCCTGCGGCGGCAATTCCACGCCCAGATCGCCACGCGCGACCATCACGCCGTCGGCCATCTCGATAATCTCCTCCAGCCGCTGCACGGCCGAGGGCTTCTCGATCTTGGCCATCAGCGCGCCATGGCCACCCATCAGCTTGCGCGCCTCGGCCAGATCCTCGGGCCGCTGGACGAAGCTCAGGGCGATCCAGTCGCAGCCCTGATCGACCGCGAAGCTGAGGTCACGGCGATCCTTGTCGGTCAGCGCCGGCACCGGCACGACCACGTCAGGCACATTCACGCCCTTGCGGTTCGACAGCGTCCCGCCGATTTCGACGATGGTGTCGATTCGCGTGTCCGTGACCGCCTTCACCCGCAGCACCAGCTTGCCGTCATCCAGCAGCAGCCGGGTCTCGGGGACCAGCGCGGCATAGATTTCGGGGTGCGGCAGGTTCACGCGCTCGACGGTGCCCGGCGTGTCGTCCCGATCGAGGACGAAGGCCGCGCCGGTTTCCAGCACCACCAGCCCCTTCTCGAACGTGCCCACGCGCAGCTTGGGGCCCTGAAGGTCGGCCAGGATCGTGGTCGGCCGGGAAAATTCCTTTTCCAGCTCGCGGATCGTGGCGATGCGGGCGGCATGATCCTCATGCGCGCCATGGCTCATATTGACTCGAAAGGCGTCGGCACCCGCGACAAACAATGCGCGGATCATCTCTGCGCTCTCGCTGGCGGGACCGAGGGTCGCGAGAATGCGAACCTTGCGCGAGCGGGGCGATAGTCGTGTCATGTCTTCTCCTGGCCGTATTGATCGCCTCTGGCTTGCCAGGGCGTCGTTATCGATTATCCGTGCTGCACGACAGGATGATGTAGATTAAGCGAAAGGTTCCGCCTGTGTCCGCTACCATACTCAGTGACGCCGTCGCTGCAACCGCCTTCCGTCGGCTGATCGCGCATTTGCAGCATCGGACCGACGTGCAGAATATCGACCTGATGGGCACGGCCGGCTTCTGCCGCAACTGCCTGGCCGACTGGATTGCCGAGGCGGACGGCGATCTGAACCGCGACGAAGCCCGCGAGATCATCCACGGCATGCCCTTTGCCGAATGGAAGGCCCGCCATCAGGGCGAGGCGACGCCGCAGCAGATCGCGAAGATGCAGGAGAGCGTGGCGAAGAACGCGGACAACCATTAAGCGTTCGGCAGATCCTGCCGGACCGGCGCGGCGCGCGAAACGCAGTCCGAATTTCCCGAATGGAGCCTGATTCACGGTATCGGCGGACGCGCAAAGCGCTTCCACCTCGCCCGATCAGGCTCTAGGAGCGTCCACCAACCGATTCACACTGACACGGAGATTCCCATGAGCGAGGGCAATATCGCAGCCGACCAGCTGCGCCTTCTGATCGAGCGCATCGAGCGCCTGGAAGAAGAAAAGAAGGGCATCGGCGACGACATCAAGGACGTCTATCTGGAAGCCAAGGCGACCGGTTACGACCCCAAGATCATGCGCCAGATCATCCGCCTGCGTAAGATGCAACCGCATGACCGCCAGGAAATGGAAGCGATCCTGCAGACCTATCTGTCCGCGCTGGGCATGGAATAAGGCGGTCCACGCCTTATTCCCGACCGGTGCAAGCCACCGGACCTTGCCGAGGGGTGCTGTCGACCTACATCTGGTCCAGCCCCCTCGCGCCAGGGGCGCCACCAAAATGAGAAGACGCCCCTATGACCGACATCATCGTCAGCACCACCAGCCGCCTCGAAGGCCGTCCCGCCCAGGATTATCTGGGCATCGTCACCGGCGAAGTGATTGTCGGCGCCAACCTCTTCCGCGACCTGTTCGCCAGTGTGCGCGACATCGTCGGCGGCCGATCGGGCGCCTATGAGGATGTGCTGTAACGCGCCCGCAGCGAAGCGATCGAGGAGATGCAGGGCAATGCCCGCAAGCTCGGCGCCAATGCCGTGGTCGGCGTCGACCTCGACTATGAGGTGATCGGCGCCAATGGCTCCATGCTGATGGTCGCCGCCTCGGGAACCGCGATCCGCTACTGATCGCCGCGCCTCCGCCATCCTCTAGCGTTGCAGGATGGCGACGCGCTCGCTAGAGAGCGCGCTTCGGTTTCACAGAAAATGTCAGGAGAAGGCCGTGGCCGGCCATTCCAAATTCAAGAACATCATGCATCGCAAGGGTGCGCAGGACAAGAAGCGCTCGTCGATGTTCTCCAAGCTGTCGCGCGAAATCACCGTCGCGGCCAAGATGGGCATGCCCGATCCGGACATGAACCCGCGCCTGCGCCTGGCGGTCAACGCCGCCAAGGCCCAGTCGATGCCCAAGGACAATATCCAGCGCGCGATCGACAAGGCGATCGGCGGCGACATGGAGAATTACGAGGAAATCCGCTATGAGGGCTATGGCCCCGGCGGCGTCGCCATCATCGTCGAGGCACTGACCGACAATCGCAACCGCACCGCGACCAATGTCCGCACCGCCTTTGCCAAGAATGGCGGCAATCTGGGCGCATCGGGCGCGGTGAGCCATGGCTTCGACCGCCTGGGCCTCATCACCTATCCCGCCAGCGCCGGCGATGCCGACGCCGTCTTCGAAGCCGCGCTGGAAGCGGGTGCGGACGATGTCTCGTCGAACGAAGACGAGCATGAGATCTGGACCGCGATGGACGCGCTGCACGAAGTCGCCAAGGCGCTGGAAGCCAAGCTGGGTCCGGCAGAGGGCGCCAAGCTCGCCTGGAAGCCGCAGACCACGCTGGAAGTCGACGAAGCCAATGCCGCAACGCTGCTGAAGCTGGTCGACACGCTGGAAGATGATGACGACGTCCAGACCGTCTGGGGCAATTATGAAGTCTCCGACGCGGTGATGGAGAAGCTGGGCTAAGATGCCCGGCACCCGTTCGCTTCGGGCGAGATCGCGCAGCGCCGATGCGCGCCGGTCTTGCCCGACGCGGACGATCCTGCACCCATGATCATACTTGGCCTCGACCCCGGCCTCGGCACCACCGGCTGGGGCCTGATTGCCGCCGACGGCAATCGCCTGACCCATGTCGGCAACGGCCAGATCAAGACCGACAGCGCGATGTCGCTGGCGACGCGGCTGATGGCCCTCGACCTGGCGCTGACCGACCTGATCCTCGAACATCGGCCCGATGGCGCCGCGGTCGAGGAGGTGTTCGTCAACGTCAATCCGCAATCGACGCTGAAGCTGGGTCAGGCGCGCGGCGTCATCCTGCTGAATGCCGCGCGTTCGGGCATGGAAGTGGGCGAATATGCCGCCCGGCTGGTCAAGAAATCGGTCGTCGGCGTCGGCAACGCGTCGAAGGACCAGGTCCATGCCATGGTCCAGCGGCTGCTGCCCGGCGCCAAGATCGTCGGCTCCGACGCGGCCGATGCCCTTGCGGTGGCGATCACCCATGCCCATCATCTGGCGAGCGCCCGGCGGATGCCCGCGCGCTGACCTGCCATCGGAGACCATCGCGACCATGACCGACCTGCCCCACGCCCGCTATATCATCGTCCCGCATGACGGCGCGTGGAAGATTAACCTCAACAACAGCTATTATGGCCCGTTCGCGACGCAGCAGGCGGCCATCGACAGCGCCACCGAAACGGCGAAGAAGGCGGCGGCAGGCGGCTATCCCGCATCGGTCCTGCTGATGAACGGCACCGCGTTCGACACAGCCTGGACCAGCATCGAAAACGACGACACCTGATTTTTACATATTTTCGGGAACTCTTCGTCCCTTTCCGCATTTATCGACACCAGCATAAGCGGGCGCAGGGATGAGCAAGAAGATTCTGATCGTCGAGGACGAGATTTTCGTCGCGTTGGAAATCGAACAGATTGTGCAGGATGCCGGCTTCGATGTCGGCGGCATCGCGGCCGACCGCGAGGCGGCGATGGCCGCCGCCGAATCCTGCGACATCGCCCTGGTCGACCTCAACCTGCGTGATGGCCCCACCGGCCCTGCCATCGGCATGGAACTGGCCAGCCGCTTCGGCATCAAGGTCATCTATGTGACCGCCAATCCGGCGCAGATCGGCACGGCGTCCGTTGCGGCACTCGGCGTCGTCACCAAGCCCTTCCGCGCACAGAGCATTGCCCAGACCGTGCGCCTGGCCGCCACCGAAGTAGCCGACCTCGCCACGGCGGAGATTGCCGGCTTTACGCCCTTCCCGCCGCAGCGCGGTGCATCGAGCGTCGCGGTATCCGCAGGCTGAGCCGAAGTCCTTCGGGACACCATTGCCGTTCGAGCTGACCACCCAGCTGACGCTCGACGCTAAGCGCGATCAGGCGACTGCCAAAGCCTTCGCTGGCGATCGGCGCCACACTCGGTCCGCCCTCCTCACGCCAGTCGAGCCGGATATCCTCATCCTGCATCACCACATGCAGCGCGATAAAGCCATCGGGCGTCGATAGCGCGCCATATTTGGCGGCATTGGTCGCCAGTTCATGAAACAGCAGCGCCAGCGGCGTCGCCGAGCGATCATCGATCGGCGGATTGTCGCCCGACAATTGCAGTCGTTCCCGGCCGCCATAGGGCGCAAAAATCTCCTCCAGCACGCCATGAAGCGATGCCTGTTCCTCCGCCATGCTGACGCCACCGCCATGGGTGCGGACGAAATCATGCGCCCGCCCCAGCGCCAGGATGCGATCGCGCAGGTCGTCCGCCCCTTCCTGCATGCCCGGACGCTCGCGCGCCGACAGGCCGATGAGACCGGCGATGACGGAAAAGATATTCTTGATCCGGTGCGAGAGTTCATGCGCGATCATCTCGCGCTCTTCGAGCATCAGCTTCTGTTCGTGAATCTCGGTGCAGGTGCCGATCCAGCGGATGATCTGCCCCTGCGCATCGCGGATCGGCAGGGCGCGCCCCAGCGTCCAGCGATAGAGGCCGTCGCGGTGCCGCAGCCGATATTCGATTTCATAGGGATCGCCGCTCGCCAGCGAATGGCGCCATTTCTCCCAGGCCTTGGGCTGGTCATCGACATGGAACATGCCGTTCCAGGCATCGCCATCGGTCGATCCGGCCGGCACGCCGGTATATTCATACCAGCGCGCATTATAATAATCATGATAGCCGTCCGGCAGCGTCGACCAGACCATTTGCGGCATGGTGTCGGCCAGGGTGCGGAACATGCGATCGCTGTCCGCCACCGCTGCCGCGTCGAGCCGCTGCTGGGCGATCACGTCGCGATCGCGGCGGCGCCCTTCCAGTTCCACCATCACCTGCCGCGCCAGCAGCGACAGCCCCTGGCGCTGCAGCGGGGTCAGGTCATCGCGCGGCACCGTATCGATGACGCAGAGCGCACCCAGCGGCTCGCCATCGCCGCCGACCAGCGGCGCCCCGGCATAGAAGCGGATATGCGGCGCACCGGTGACCAGCGCATTGTCGATGAAACGCGCATCCTGCGTCGCGTCGGGCACGACGAAGATATTGTCGCCCAGCATGGCAAGGGCGCAGAAGGAGACGTCACGCGGCGTCTCCTCCGCATCCAGCCCGACTCGCGCCAGAAAACGCTGCCTTACATCCTCGACAATGCTGACGAGCGCGATCGGCGCCCCGCATAGTTGCGCGGCGAAGCTGGTGATGTCGTCAAGGGTACGGAAACCGCCGGCGTCGAGATCATAAAGCGCCAGCAGCGCCGCCCGATCCGTTGCCAGGCCGCGTCCGTCAGCCATCGCTGACCCGCTCGATGTCGGCGCCGACGGCCGAGAGCTTTTCCTCCAGCCGCTCATAACCGCGATCGAGATGATAGACGCGGCTGACGATGGTCTCGCCTTCGGCGGCAAGGCCGGCCAGGATCAGGCTCATCGATGCACGCAGATCGGTCGCCATCACCGGCGCACCGACCAGCTTGTCGACGCCGCGCACCACGGCGGTGCGGCCGTTGACGCTGATATCGGCACCCATGCGCGCCAGTTCGGGCACATGCATGTAGCGATTCTCGAAGATCGTCTCGGTCAGGACCGACGCGCCCTCCGCCTTGGTCAGCATCGCCATGAACTGCGCCTGCATGTCGGTCGGGAAGGCCGGGAAAGGCGCGGTCGACAGGGTCAGCGGCTTGAGCTTGCCGTCGGACGAAACGCGGATGCCGTCGCGATGCTCGTCGACCTGCACGCCCGCGTCGCGCAGCGCGGCCAGGATGGCGTGCATGTCGTCGGCATTGGCGCCGATCAGGTCGAGCGAACCGCCGGTGATCGCCGCAGCGCAGGCATAGCTGCCCGCCTCGATCCGGTCGGGCATGACACTGTAGGTCGCGCCGTGGAGACGATCGCGGCCATGGATCACCAGCTTGTCGGTGCCCACGCCCTCGATATCGGCGCCCATCGCGATCAGCAGCTTGCAAAGATCGACGATCTCGGGCTCGCGCGCGGCATTTTCGAGGATGCAGGTGCCCTTGGCGAGCGAGGCCGCCATCAGCGCATTTTCGGTCGCACCGACCGACACCACCGGGAAGGTATAGATGCCGCCGGGCAGGCCGCCATCGGGCAGGCTGGCGCGGACATAGCCGGCCGCGATCTCGATGATCGCGCCGAATGCTTCCAGTGCCTTGAGGTGCAGGTCGATCGGACGGTTGCCGATCGCGCAGCCGCCGGGCAGCGACACCCGTGCCTCGCCGGCGCGGGCGAGCAGCGGGCCGAGCACCAGGATCGACGCGCGCATCTTGCGCACGATGTCATAGGGCGCCTCGGTCGAGGTCACGCGACCGGCGCGCATCGTCATGACGCGGCCGAAATCCTCCGGACGGGCGCCCTCGATCATGGTCGACACGCCAAGCTGGTTGAGCAGATGGCCGAAGCTGTCGACGTCGGCCAGGCGCGGCAGATTGCGCAGCGCGACGGGCTCGTCGGTCAGCAACGCGCAGGGCAGCAGCGTCAGGGCAGCGTTCTTAGCGCCGGAGATGGGAAGGCGGCCGTTGAGTTGCTTGCCGCCGCGAATGTGAATGCGGTCCATTGGCTAGGTTTCATAGCGTCTATTGCGCGCCGTGCAAGGCGCGCGCGCGGTCGTTCGGCGTGAAAAACGGGCAGGGACGGGCGCGACGGAAGACTATTTTCGCGGATCGCCGCAACCTTGATCGAGTTTAGTGCACCTTGCCGAAATGCAGCCAAAAGGAGGTTGGGGCGTTCTGCCATCGTAACAACAATTTCAAGAAGAAGGTGTATTGGTGGCGACGAGCTGTTTCGCGGAAAGACTGGCCAAGACGGTTCCCCTGTCCGACGCAGAAAAAGCAGCATTGGCTCGGCTGGAAGAAAATCCCCGCAAGATCAAGCGCGGGGCCATGATCCAGCGCGTCAACGAGACGATCACTGAGTTGTTCGTGCTGCGCGAAGGTCGGGTCATGAGCTATGTCATCCTGCCTGATGGCAGCCGCCAGATATTGCGCGTCTACTTCCCCGGCGATTTCATCGGTTCGGCCAGCACCATCTACAGCAAGGCACCGGAATCCTTGGTCGCCCTGTCGGACGCCATCGTCTGCCCGTTCGACAAGCATGCGCTACGCCGGCTGCTGGAGGAATATCCGCGCGTCGCTGCCCTGCTGTTCCTGCTGTCCAATGCGGAGCGGGTGGCGATGACCGACCGGCTTGCCTCGCTGGGCCGCACATCGGCCAGGGCGCGGGTCGCCTCCTTCCTGCTCGACATGTTCGATCGGCTGCGCGTGACGGACGACAGTATCACCGACAGTTTCGACCTGAAGCTGACGCAGGAGGAGATTGGCGACGCGATCGGCCTGACATCCGTCCATGTGAACCGGATGATCCGGCAGATGGAGCAGGAAAAGCTGATCAGCCGCGCCAATGGCCGGATCACGCTGGTCGACATGGCCCGGCTGGAAGAGATCGGCCATTATACCAATCGGCACAAGCATATGGACCTGGACTGGCTGCCCGCGATGAGCTGACGCGCCGCGCGTCAGGCCAGCAGTTCGACATCCCAATAGAGCCAGTCGTGCCAGCTTTCGTGGAGATAGCCGGGCGGGAAGGCGCGGCCATGCTCCTGCAACTGCCAACTGGTCGGCCGGATCGGCTGGACATGCAACTGCATGCCCGCTTCGCGCGGGGTGCGCCCGCCCTTCTTGAGATTGCAGGGCGAACAGGCGGTAGCGACATTTTCCCAGGTGGTGCGGCCACCCGCGCGGCGCGGCACGACATGGTCGAAGGTCAGATCATGCGTCGTGCCGCAATATTGGCAGCTGAAACGATCGCGCAGGAACAGGTTGAACCGGGTGAAGGCCGGATGCTCCGAGGGCCGCACATATTGCTTGAGCGCGATGACCGAGGGGATGCGCATCTGCAGGCTGGGGCTGTGGACTTCCCGCTCATAGGAAGAGACGATATCCACCCGCTCCAGAAAAATCGCCTTGATGGCGGTCTGCCAGGGCCACAGGCTCAGGGGATAATAGCTGAGCGGGGTATAGTCCGCATTCAAAACCAGCGCCGGGCAGTTTTCCGGATGCCGTATCAGGTCGGGATGGTACATAGTCGCCTCTACCCCCTTGCCGACGCCGCTGATCGACCAACAACGTGACAAGAGCATGACAGCATTAACGAATATCCGCCGTCAAGAGCCTGTATGACTCAATCCACCGCACCACAGCATCTTGTGAGTCGTTTCGCGCCAAGCCCCACCGGTCGATTGCATGTCGGCCATGGCTGGTCGGCGCTGATGGCGATGGACCTGGCACGGGCCATGGGGGGCGTCTTTCGCCTGCGGATCGAGGATATCGACGGCACGCGCAGCCGACCCGAACATGTCGACGGGATTGTCGAGGATCTGCGCTGGCTGGGCGTGGCATGGGATGGTCCGATCATCTTCCAGTCGCAGCGCCTGGCCGACTATGACGCGGCGCTCGACCGACTGCGCGCGATGGACCTGCTCTACCCCTGCTTCTGCACGCGCGCCGATATCCAGGCGAGCCTGACCGCGCCGCATGGCCCGGAAGGCCCGGTCTATCCCGGCACCTGTCGCGCCCTGCCGAACGCCCAGCGCGCGCAACGTATCGCGGCGGGCATGCCCCACGCCTGGCGGATCGACATGCAGGCGGCGGTCGCACGGGCGGGGCCGCTCTGCTGGACCGCCCTGCCCTATCCCATCGATTCCCATGCGGCGCCGTCCGAGATTGCCGCCGATCCGGCGGCGGCGGGCGATGTCGTGCTGGCGCGCAAGGATGCGCCGGCCAGCTATCATCTGTCCTGCACGCTGGACGATGCGGCGATGGGCGTCACCCATGTGCTGCGCGGCAATGACCTGCGCGCCGCGACCGACATCCATCGCCTGCTGCAGGCGCTGCTCGACCTGCCAAGCCCCGCCTATATCCACCACCCGCTGCTGCTGGGCGCTGATGGCAAGAGGCTGGCGAAGCGGGACGGGGCGATCGCGCTGGCAGAACTGCGTGGCGCCGGCATGGACCCGCAGCGCCTGGCCGATGATCTGCGCGCCGGGCGCTTTCCGGTTGGCATCACCGCCGGAGCGGCCTAGCATCCCCCCATGACCACCGTGCTCGTCATTGCCCTGATCCTTGCCATGGCTGCGACCCTGTTCGCGCTTGTCCGCGGCATCATCGCCTTCCTCCAGGCGACGAAGGAGGAACTGAACCTGCCGGAGGGGGCGCCGCGCCCGTCCAGCCTGAAGCAGAACCGGATGATGATGAACCGCATCCTGTTCCAGGCCGGCGCCGTCATCATCATCGCCCTGTTGCTGATGATGAAGGGCAATGGCTAAGGCCTGATGGTCAAGCTCAACAAGATCTACACCCGCACCGGGGACGCGGGCACCACCGGCCTGGTCGATGGATCGCGCCTGCCCAAACATGCGCCGCGCATGCAGGCGGTGGGCGACGTGGACGAGGCGAACAGTGCGATCGGCCTGGCCATCCTGGCGATCGGCGACAGGCCCGAGGGGGCCTGGCTGACCATCATCCAGAACGATTTGTTCGATCTGGGCGCGGACCTCGCCACGCCGATCCCGGATGGCGCGGACGAACCCTGGGCGCTGCGCATCATTGCCGGGCAGGTCGCGCGACTGGAACAGCAGATCGACGACATGAACGCCGATCTGGCTCCACTCGACAGCTTCATCCTGCCGGGCGGCAGTCCGGCCGCAGCCGCGGTCCACCTCGCCCGTGCGATCACCCGCCGGGCCGAGCGCAGCGCGACGGCCGCCGCCGCCGATGTCGCGCTCAATCCGCAGGCGCTGGCCTATCTCAACCGCCTGTCCGACCTGCTGTTCGTGCTCGCCCGCCGGCTGAACGACAATGGCGCGCGCGACGTTAAATGGGTGCCGGGCGCGTCAAGACAGGTCTGATTTCAACGGCCTGGCTACCATCGGCCACGCTTTGCCTTGCACCGCAACATTAACCCTATTCATTCAGAGCGCGTTTAGCCAATTCTCCAAATTTGCGGGTTATTCGCAATTAGTGAGAGGGCCAAGATGCAATTCTATCTGGCAACATCCTTCATCTTTCCGCGCAGCCTGCGCCTGCGCCTGTTCGCACTCTGTTTCGTTGCGACCCATCTGCCGCTGATCGGCTATATCAGCTGGGGCATGGCCACCGGCCGGATCGCACTGGCCGAGTTCCTGCTGCTGCTTGGCGCCACATTGGTCGGCACGATCATGGCACTGATGGGGATCGGCGCGCTGCTGAGCCCGATCCATGCGCTGGCCGATACGTTGCGCCCCGACAGTCCGGAGGCACCGGTCCTGCCCGAAGTCGGCGACGTCATCCGCACCCTCTATGCCGGCGTTCACCGCGCCGCCACATCGACCCGCGCGCAGATGGACGAATTGCAGGTGGCGGCGCATGAAGATCCGCTGACCGGCATCGCCAACCGGCGCGGCCTGCTGGAGCAGATCGACGAGCTGCCGGTCGAAAAGCGCCAGGGCTGCATCGCGATCATCGACATCGATCATTTCAAGCAGGTCAATGACCGGCTGGGCCATGACGAGGGCGACCGGGTGCTGCGTGATTTCGCCACCCGCCTGTCGGCCCAGATCCGGCGCATCGACATGGTCGCGCGCTGGGGCGGCGAGGAATTCGCCGTCTTCTTCCAGCATTGCATCGAGGATGAAGCGAGCTGGTCGCTGGCTCGCCTGGCCGAACAGATTCGCGAGCATCCGCTGGGCGATGTCGATGGCCGACCGATCACCTTTTCCGCCGGCATCTGTCGCTGGAAGGGCGAGGAGATGGACGAGGTGCTGCGCCTTGCCGACCAGGCGCTGTACGAAGCCAAGGCCAATGGCCGCAACCAGCTGCGCCGTGCCCGGCCGGAGCGCACCGCCGCCTGATTCTGCGCCGCAGCGGGCCGGCAAGGAACCGACCTGCCCGGTCATGCGCTTACCCCTTGCGAGAGCGGTGCAACCGTATCGAAAGGGGCGTGCATGGCCAAAATCTGGATCCAGCCCGGACAGGACGCGCTGGCGGAACGCTATCGCGCCGTCCGCGCCCTGACGCAGGCGCTGGCAGCGCCCCTGTCCGACGCGGATGCCACGGTGCAGTCGATGCCCGACGCATCGCCCGCCAAATGGCATCTGGCCCATGTCAGCTGGTTCTTCGAAACCTTCGTCCTGCGCGATCATGTCGAGGGCTATCGCCCCTTCGACGACCGCTTCGCCTATCTGTTCAACAGCTATTATGAGGCGGAAGGCCCCCGCCATGCCCGGCCGATGCGGGGCATGCTGACCCGGCCGAGCCTGAACGAGGTGCGCGCCTATCGCGCCCATGTCGATGCAGCGCTGCTGGCCGCCATGCCACATCTGCCGGAGGCCGCCTGCACGCTGGTGACGCTGGGGCTGCAGCATGAGCAGCAGCATCAGGAATTGCTGCTGACGGACCTGCAGCATCTTTTTTCGCTCAATCCCATCGCGCCCGCCCTGTTCGATGCACCCAGGGCGATGCCCGCGCCGGTGCCCGGACCGCTGCACTGGATCGAGGGGCGCGAGGGGCTGGTCGAGATCGGCGACGACGGCAAGGCCGGTTTCGCCTTCGATTGCGAGGGGCCGCGCCACAAGGTCTTCCTGCGCCCCCATGCCCTGGCCCACCGGCCGATCACCAATGGCGAATGGATCAGCTTCATCGAGGATGGCGGCTATCGTGATCCGGCGCTGTGGCTGTCGGATGGCTGGGCCTGGGTCCAGGCGGAAGGGATAGAGGCGCCGCTCTACTGGCAGCGCAGCGAGAAGGGCTGGACCCGTTTCGGCCTGGACGGACGCCAGCCGGTCAATCCCGCCGCCCCGGCCTGCCATATCAGCCTGTATGAGGCAGATGCCTATGCCAGTTGGGCGGGCGCGCGCCTGCCGACCGAGGCGGAGTGGGAAAGCGCGGCGCTCAACATCGCGCCGACCAGTGGCGAGCAACTGGACGGCGCCGCCTGCCCCCGCCCCCGCGCCGCCGAAGACGGCACCAGCCTGACCCAGATGTTCGGCGATGTATGGGAATGGACCGGCAGCGCCTATCGCCCCTATCCCGGCTTTCGCACCGCCCCCGGCGCGGTCGGCGAATATAATGGCAAGTTCATGTCCGGGCAGTTCGTGCTGAAGGGCGGCAGCTGCGCCACCCCGCGCGGCCATGTCCGCGCCAGCTACCGCAATTTCTTTCACCCCCATCAACGCTGGCAGTTCACGGGACTGCGGCTGGCCAAGGATCTGTAAGCCCCATGCTGCTGACACATGACATGCCCGCCGCCCGCACCATCGACCCGGCATTCCGCCGCGACATATTGGCCGGCCTTGCCCGATCGCCCAAGGCAACCCCGCCCATCTGGTTCTATGACCGGCGCGGATCGGAATTGTTCGAGGATATTACCGACCTGCCCGAATATTATCCGACCCGCACCGAAACCGCGCTGCTGGCCGGCCATGGCAATGATTTCGCCGCCGCCATCGGTGCCGGCCGGGCGGTGGTGGAATTCGGCGCCGGCAGCGCGCGCAAGACGCCGCACCTGCTGCGCGCGATCAATCCCGCCGCCTATGTGCCGATCGACATCAGCGGCGATTTCCTGCGCACCAGCAGCGCCGAACTGGCCAGCGCCTTTCCCGGCCTGCCGGTGCTGCCGCTGGTCGGCGACTTCACCGGCACATTGGCCCTGCCCGATGCGATCGACGGCCTGCCGCGGCTCGGCTTCTTCCCCGGTTCCACCATCGGCAACAGCGAGCCGGACACCGCCGTCGACCTGCTGCGCGCGATGCGCCGGCTGCTGGGCGACGCGGCGATGCTGCTGATCGGGATGGACCGGATCAAGGATCGCGACCGGCTGATCGCCGCCTATGACGATGAAGCCGGTGTCACCGCCGCCTTCAACCGCAACCTGCTGGTGCGGATCAACCGCGAGCTGGAGGGTGACCTGCCGGTCGAGGCCTTTGCCCATCGCGCCATCTGGAATGACGAGAAGGCGCGGATCGAGATGCACCTGGAAGCGACCGAACCGCTGCATTTCCATGTCGCGGGCCAATGTTTTCACATGAAGGCCGGCGAGACGATCCACACCGAGAGCAGCCATAAATATGGCGCGCGCGACGAACGGCTGCTGCTGCGCGCGGGCGGGTGGGAACCCACGGCCGAATGGATGGACCCGGACGGCCTGTTCGCGCTGGTGCTGGCGAAGGCGGGATAGAATCTGCCGGGGCATTTCACGCGACAGTCGAAGTTCACAGTGTCGTGGGGCTGATTCCGGCCAAATGCGCCGGCCATGCGCCTGCCCCGCGCCGGTGAAGCGACAGTGGCGCGACAATCGGGTCAGGGCGACGCGCCTTCGACGCGACACGGACGCGACAGCGAGGCGACAGTGAAGCGACACTGGGCGGCTGGAGCGCAACGGTGCGGGGTGGGAATGGAGCGCGGCTTCCATTGCCGATTGTAGATCAGAGAAAGGCTGAGTAGGAAAGCGAGGGTGAAACTCTTGCCGCGGCCCGGCAACTGGCATCGAAACCGAAGATGCGATATGATAAAATCATATCGGAATGGAGGCAAGCATGGCCGCGAAAGCAATCACCGTGACGCTGGGCGAAATGACATCCCATGCCGAGCGCCATCTGGCGTCCGGCCGCTATGCATCCATGAGTGAAGTCATGCGCGCCGGTCTGCGCGCGCTGGATCGCGAAGAGGCTGTGCTGGACGAACTGGTGCGCGTCCGCGTGGCAGAAGCGCTCGCCGATCCTCGCCCCCCGATGCCGCTCGACAAGGCATTTGCGCAGGTCAGGGCCGCGATCGAGAAGGCATGAGCCATGATGTCCAATTGTCGGCATTGGCGATCGAGGATCTGGTTGCGATCCACCATTGGGTTCGCGCGGAGGCCGACCTCGCCACGGCCGATCGCTATCTGGCCCGGATCGAGGAGCGCGTTGCCGCACTGTCCGACTTCCCCGATCGCGGATCTCCGCGCGATGATCTGATCACGGGCCTGAGGACGTTGACCTTCGAGCGCCGGCTATTGATCGCCTATCATGTGGACGGAGAGATGGTCACCGTCCAGCGCGTCATCCATGCGGTGCGCGATCTGGGACCGATGCTTCAGACACCCTGAAGCCGGCGCCAATCCGCTTATTCCGTCGCGAGCAGCAGGTTGCGCAGGTCGTGCAGGCTGGGCAGGACGGCGCTGGCCGCCAGGACCAGTTCCTCGGTCGGCGGCAGGAGGTCGGGAACCATCACCGTCGCCATGCCCGCCGCCACGCCGGCGCGGACGCCGGCATGGCTGTCCTCCACCGCGACGCAATGGGCCGGATCGACGCCCAGCCGCTCGGCCGCCAGCAGATAGGGCTGCGGGTCGGGCTTGGGGCGGTCGACGTCATTACGGGTGACGACGGTCTGGAAATAAGGAAGCAGCCCGGCCTTCTCCAGCCGCTGCTGGGCATAGGGGGCCATGGTCGAGGTCGCGATCGCCATCGGAATGCCGGCCCTAGCCAGATGATCCAATATGACCTCCGCGCCCGGCCGCAGCGGAATGCCCGCCTCCAGCGCGGCGACGAACAGCGCGTCGCTGTCGGCATAGAATTGATCGACCGGAAAGTCCGGCCCCATGCGGTCGGCCAGCATCCGCAGATTCTCGTCGCGATGGATACCGACCATCGACAGCAGCATCTCGTCCGACATCGGCCAGCCCATCGCCGCGCCGGTGCGGGCGAAGGCATCGCGATGCGCGGCCTCCGTATCCAGCAGCGTGCCGTCCATGTCGAAGATGACGGCGCGGATCGGGTTGGGCAGCGCGGCGGCGGCTTGCGGCGGCGCGTCGGAAAGGGATGCGGTGCTTGCCATGCCCCTCATATGGTGTGTGCGCTGCAATATTTCCATTGCAAAGCGCGGCATCGGGGCTGCAATTTTCCTATTGCAGCTGCGTCCTATTCGACCACCTGCGCGGTCCAGACGGGGATCCAGCGCCAGGCGCCACGGCATTCCCCCATGCTGGTCGCTTCGGTCAGGCGGAAGCGGCTGCCATCCCAGACATAGGTCTGACTGGTGCCGCAATCGCCGATGCCGCGCCCCTTGGCGAAGCTTTGCAACAGCGACTTTTCGGGCGCCCAGCCGGCATTGACCAGGGTGGGATGGCCGATCTCCTCTGTGCCCCAGCCGGGTGCATAGTCGAACGGCGCGAAGCGGAAGCTGCGGCGGCCCGGAATGCCGCTGGCGATCACCGGCACGGTGGTGAAATTATAGGCGCCAGAGCCGCAGGGAACCAGGATCAGCGTGTCATTCTTTGACAGGCGATGCAGTTCGGACTGGCCATTGGCCATCTCGTCGGTGCAGCCGGTGAACTTGCCGAGCGCGGTCCGCTCCTCGCGCCACAGCGCGGCCGGGGCATCGCCCGCCGCGATGATCGCGCGATGGATCGCCGGCGTCGGCGGCGCGACGCGCACGGCGAGCGGACCGAGCGGCCCGGTCGCGACCAGCGCGGTGGTGGTGCCAGCCCGGCTCTGGCGCGCATCCATGTAGCGGATCGCCGCGCCCGCCCCCGCGAGCGAGGGACGACCGAGCGACCGGTTGCCGGTGCGCACTTCCATCGTGCTGCCGCGCGCCATTGCGATCGCCAGTGCCGACGCCTGCGGCCCGCGCAAGGTGGCATCGCCATCGCGCGCGGTCACCGTCGCGACCTTGCGGCCGTCGACCAGGAAGCTGACGTCGGAAGAACCCTTGGCATCGCGGCTGACCCAGACTTCGGCCGCGGCATCGGGACCGGCCGAACGGGCGACGCCGACCATCACCGGATTGTCGGGCCAGTCGCCACCGGGCAGCAGCGACACCGCCTCGCACCGGTTGCGATTGTCGCAACCGATGGTCCAGTCCTTGTAGGTTTCAAGCGTGCCAGGCTTGGGCGCGGGCGCGTTGGTCTGCGCCGTTGCCATGCCAATGGTGCCGATGGCCGTTAAGACGACCGCGAAAAATCTAAGTTCCCCCATCGGTTAACCATAACCGATTTGTTAAGCCGGGGGTAGGGCCTCTGTTAAGTAATCGAAATGATTTGGTTAAAGGCTCAACATCAACCCGGCCAGCGCGGCGCTCATCAGATTGGCCAGGCTGCCGGCGACCAGCGCCTTCAGCCCCAGCTTGGCGATCATCGGCCGCTGATTGGGGGCAAGATTGCCGGTCACCGCCATCTGGATCGCGATCGAGCTGAAATTGGCGAAACCACATAGGGCAAAGGTGATGATGGCGATGGTCGAGGGCGAGAGGCCGTCCTGCACCTGGCCGAGATTGATGTAAGCGACGAATTCGTTGAGCACGACCTTTGTGCCGAACAGGCCGCCGGCCACCTGCGCCTCGTTCCAGGGAATGTTGAGCAGATACATGACCGGCGAGAAGACATAGCCGAGCAGCTGCTGGAAGCTGAGTTCGGGATAGCCGAAGATGCCGCCGATACCGCCGAGGATGCCGTTGGCGAGTGCCACCAGCGCGACGAAGGCCAGCACCATGGCACCGACGGCGACGGCCAGCTTGACGCCGGTCTGGGCGCCCTGCGCCGCCGCCATGATGATGTTGGCGGGCTTTTCCTCGTCATGTGTGGCGACGGGCATGGGTTCGCCCGGTGTGGTTTCCGCGTTCAGCACCGCCGCGACCGCAGCCGCACGGCGCGTTTCGGGCAGGTGGATATCATCCTCCAGCGGCAGTTCCGGTTCGCATTCCGGTTCGTCGGGCATCATGATCTTGGCCATCAGCAGGCCGCCGGGCGCCGCCATGAAGCTGGCCGCGAGCAGATAGTCGATCTTGATCCCCATCGAGGCATAGGCGGCCAGGATGGTGCCGGCGACGCCCGCCATGCCGCTGGTCATCACCGCGAACAGCTGCGGCCCGTTGAGGCCGGCGAGATAGGGACGGATCACCAGCGGGCTTTCGCTCTGGCCGACGAAGATGTTGGCGGCGGCGCACAGGCTTTCCACCTTCGACACGCCGGTCACCTTTTCGATCGCGCCGCCGACCCAGCGGACGATGAACTGCATGATGCCCAGATAATAGAGGATCGACACCAGGCTGGCGAAGAAGATGATCACCGGCAGCGCGGCGATGGCGAAGCTGGCGCCGCCGATTTCCGGCTTGGCCAGCGGGCCGAAGATGAAATTGGTCCCCGCCTGCGCATAGCCCAGCAGATTGGCGACGCCGTGCGACATGCCCGCGATGATGGCGCGTCCGGCCGGCACATAGAGCACCAGCAGCGCGATGCCCGCCTGCAGCAGGAAGGCGGCTCCGACCACGCGCAGCCGGATCGCGCGGCGGTTGGAAGAGAGGGCAAAGGCAATGGCAAGAATCAGCAATATGCCGGCGAGGCCGATAAGAAGATGCATGAAGCGCTTTCGCGGGAATGGGCAAACCGCGCGACTATACAGGGCCAGCGCGCGGAAACCAGCAGGGAATCCCGCCCCGCGACATAAATGAGATCGCCTCGCTTTTTTCGCCCAAATCGATCAGAACCATGGCGTCACAGAAGATGCGATGGGGAGAGGCGATGCTGATGGAAACCGACAAGCCCGGTGCCGCTACGGAATGGCGGCGTCATTATATGCTGCCGATCGCGGCCGCGCTCGGCTATGCCACCAGCGTCATCCATATCTATGGGCTTGGCCCCTATATCCAGCCGATCAGCGACCAGTTTGGCTGGACGCGGACGCAGGTGACGGTGGGGCTGACCCTGTCCACCCTGGTCCAGGCGGTCTTTTCCGTGCCGATCGGCCTGATGGTCGACCGGCTGGGGCCGCGCATATTCGGACTGGTCGGCGTGCTGCTGACCTGTGGCGCCTTTGCCCTGCTGGGCACGGCGACCGGCAGCCCTGGCCAATGGTATCTGCTCTGGGCGCTGCTGGCGCTCGCGACGTTGCCGGTGCAGGCGACGATCTGGACCAGTGCCGTCGCCACCCGTTTCGAGGCGTCACGCGGCCTGGCCTTTGCCATCACCCTGTGCGGCGCATCGATCGCGGTCGCCATCTTTCCGCTGATGGGCAGCTGGCTGATCGGTCAATATGGCTGGCAACGGGCCGCGCCGATCCAGGCGGCGATCTGGGCCGCGTGCAGCTTTCCGCTGATCTTCCTCTTCTTTCGTGGCGCGCGAGATCGGCGGCGCGGCGACGCCGAGACGGCCAATGCCGCAGTGCCCGCGATCGGTGCCACGCTGGCCGAAGGGGTGCGCTCCTCCATCTATCATCGCCTGCTGCTCGCCAGCCTGCTCTTCACCTTCACCATCATAGCGCTGGTCGTGCATTTCGTGCCGATCCTGACCGATCGCGGCGCGGACCCGATGCGGGCGGCCGGCATCGCATCGGTCGTGGGCCTCTGTTCGATCATCGGCCGGCTGGCGACCGGGCTGCTGCTCGACCGGTTCCGTGGATCGCTGGTCGGTGCCGGCGTCTTCCTGCTGCCGGCGGCTGCCAGCCTGTTGTTGCTGGGCGCGGGGAATAATGTCGCGCTGCTGATCGCGGCGGCAGCGCTGATCGGCCTGACACTGGGTGCGGAGGTCGATGTGATCGTCTATCTCACCACCCAGCATTTCGGCCTCAAGACCTTTGGCGGCCTTTATGGCGGGCTGCTGATGGCACTATCGGTTGGCACCGCCACCGGGCCATTGGGCGCGTCGGCGATTTTCGACCGCTTCGGCAATTACGCGCCCTTCCTGTGGATAACGCTTGTCCTGATGGTCGGTAGCAGCCTCGCGCTTGCCAGCCTGCCGCGCCCGGCCTTTGCCCGGCCGCGCGGCCATTGAGGGGGCATTGACATAAAGCGCTACAAAGCCGCCACGTCGAGACATCGCGAGGATATATGGCGCGCCTAGTCCTGCCCTTCTGACAGTCCACAGACGACAGAAGGGTAGAGCGAGATGATGCAGGACGGCGCGCATGACGACCATGGCCATGGCCTGACCGATGACCTGGCGCAGATGCGCAAGCTGGCCGGCGAGGCGATGGGCCGGCGCCGCACGTTGCGCCTGCTCTTTTCGGCCGGCAGCGCCGCGCTGATCACCGCCTGTGGTGGCGGCGGCAGTGACAGCGATAGTGACACGTCGACCGCCACGCCGACGCCCACCCCTACCCCGACGCCAACACCCACGCCGACCCCGACGTCGAGCACCTGCATCGCCGATCCGGAAGAGACCAACGGCCCCTATCCGGCGGACGGGTCCAACAGCAGCAATGGCAGCGTGGTCAATGTGCTGGACGACACCGGCATCGTGCGCACCGACATCCGTTCGAGCTTCGGATCGTCGAGCGGCACCGCCGAGGGCATCTATATGCAGCTGACCATCACGGTGGTGAACGTCAATGGCAGCTGCGCGCCGCTGGAGGGCTATGCCGTCTATATCTGGCACTGCACCCGCGACGGCCTCTACTCGCTCTACACCGTGCCGGGCGAAAATTACCTGCGCGGCGTGGGGGTGACCGATGCCAATGGCCAGGTGACCTTCACCAGCATCTTCCCCGGCTGCTATGACGGGCGCTTCCCGCATATCCATTTCGAGGTCTATCCCAGCCTGGCCAAGGCGACCAGCTATGCCAATCGCGTGCTGACGTCGCAGTTCGCGATGCCGACGGATGCCTGCAACACGGTCTATGCGACCAGCGGCTATTCCAGCAGCAAGACCAATTTCGCCAAGATCACCACCAGCAGCGACAATGTGTTCGGCGACAACACGTCGGCCCAGGTCGCGGCGATGACGCCCACCATGACCGGCGATGCGACCAATGGCTTCACCGGCACGGTGACGGTCGGCATCGCCATCTGACAGGAATTATGCGGATGACTTTGCAGGGATCGCCTTCAATCGATATGCTGACCGCCAATATGGACGGATCGCGCATATTGGTGGTCGACGATGATGCGGACATCCGCATCCTGTTGTCGGATTTTCTGGAGCAGCATGGCTTTGCCGTGACCGCGGTCGCGGACGGCGTGGCGATGGATCAGGCGCTGGCGGCGCAGACATTCGACATCGCGGTGCTGGACGTGATGATGCCCGGCGAAGACGGGCTGTCGATTCTGCGCCGGCTGGCCGCGAACGGCGACCTGCCGATCATCATGCTGTCGGCGATCGGCGGCGATATCGACCGGATCGTCGGGCTGGAAATGGGGGCGGAGGATTATCTGCCCAAGCCGTGCAATCCGCGCGAACTGCTGGCGCGGGTCCGCACCGTGCTGCGCCGCAATCGCCGCCAGACATCGGAACCGCAGGTGCCCGCCGGGCAGCGGCTGCGCTTTGCCGGCTGGCAGGTCGACATGGGCGTGCGCCTGCTGACCGACCCTGACAATGTCGTCGTCACCTTGACCGATGGCGAGTTCCGCCTGCTGCGCGCCTTCATCGAGCATCCGCGCCGGGTGCTGAGCCGCGACCAGTTGCTCGACTATTCGGCCGGCAGCGACGCGGAAAGCTATGACCGGGCGATCGATGTCCAGGTCAGCCGGCTGCGCCGCAAGCTGGAACGTGGCGAGATGGGCGACGAACTGGTCCGCACGATCCGCAACGAAGGCTATATGTTCACCGCCGAGGTCCGCCCGGCGTGAGCCCGGCAATGCTGCCGGGCGCCGGCGACCGGGGGCGCTACAACCCCTCGATCCTGACCCGGATCGTCTTTCTGGTCGCCGCCACCCTGTTGCTGGCGCTGGGCGCGATGATGCTGGTCGCCTTTCGCGGCCCGCCGCCCCACGCCCGGCCGATGATGCTGGTGGAGGCGACCGGCCTGCTGCGCGGCGGCACCCAGCCACCCGGAAGCTGGCAGATCAGCCGCTATCAATCGGATCGCGCGCCCGCGCCCGACGCGGGGCAGGAAAGCAACCGTGCGGGGGCCGAGCGCGTTGCCGGCCTGCTGGGCGTGCCGGCCAATGCGGTGGCGCTGATCCAGGAACGGCCGCCGATCGGCATGCCGCGTCCCGGACCGGAGATCGAGCCCCGGCCCGACATGGGGATGGAGTTCGACCCCGGCCGGATGATGCTGCGCGGCAGCTTTGCCCTGGCCGTGCGCGAGGATGGCAAGAACTGGTCGGTGCTGCTGGGGCGGCAAGGGCCGAACTGGCGCTGGTATGCGATCACCCTGTCGCTGATGGCGGGCATCTTCATCCTGCTGCTGCTGCCGGCCTATTGGGTGGCGCGGCGCATCACCCAGCCGATCCGCCTGCTGGCCGAGGGCGCCGCACGCGAGCGGCCGGAACGGGCCGAACCGCTGCCGATCGGTGGCCCGCCCGAGGTGCGCGCCATGGGCATCGCCTATAATCACATGCGCGCGCGGATCGCCGATTATGTGTCGGAACGGACCGCCATGCTGGTGGCGATCGCCCATGACCTGCGCACGCCGATGACGCGCCTGTCCTTCCGCCTGGAACAATTGCCCGACGGCCCGCGCGCCAAGGCGCAGGCCGACGTGCAGGAAATGCGGGCGATGGTCACCGACCTGCTCGACTTCATGCGCGAAGGGACCGAAGGGCGCCAGCGCGCGCGCATCGACCTGTCGGCCATTGTCGAGACGCTGGCCGACGACCTGGCCGACATGGGCCATGACGTCGTCGTCACCGCCAGCCAGCGCGCAGTGATAGAGGGCGACGCACTCGCGCTGCGCCGCTGCATCGGCAACATGGTCGAGAATGCGGTGCGCTATGGCGGATCGGCACGGGTCAGCCTGCGCGTCGAGGGCCACCGGGCGATCGTCGATGTGGTCGATTCCGGCCCCGGCGTTCCGCCCGAGATTCTCGACCGGCTGTGCGAGCCCTTCTATCGCGGCGAAGCGTCGCGCAATCGCGAGACCGGCGGCGTGGGCCTGGGCCTGTCGATCGCCCGCACCATTGCCGAGGGACATGAGGGCAGCATCGGCTTTGCCAACCGGGCCGAGGGCGGATTGCGCGCCACGGTGATCCTGCCGCTCGACCGCTAAAGCATCATCCCCTTCAGTTCCTGCAGCACCATCGCAGTCGGCATCGACAGGAACATCGCCACCAGAAAAGGTGCCAGCGTCGACGCGATCAGGATCAGCAGGCTGCGCAGGTCGACCGGCAGGAAACGCATGGCATAGACGTTGGAGACCACGCCATAGAGGTCGGCCGCCGCCGAAAAATCCGGCGCGGAGAGAAGATCGGGCTGTTCCTTCGCGCTGCCATCGAACCAGCGATCCTCGAACGACCGACCCAGCGCCACCGCCAGCGCGCCATAATGCATCGCGTTGCGCCGCCAGGCCCGCGCCATGACCGGGCGGAACACGCCCAGCGGCGCAACGCACAGCACCAGCGCCACCGCCACCGTGCCACCGATCAGGAAGCCGCCGGTCATCGGCGTCGCCGCGCCCTGGAGATGGACGTTGGCGAAGCGGCCCGCGGTGATGCAGCCAATCCCCAGCGCAAAGGTGCCGAAGGCCCGGACCGACTGGGCCAGAAAGCCCAGGCCGCCGGCATTGTCGGGATGGGCGACGACCAGCCGCAGGTCCATGGCCGCGACCTTGTGCAGCAGCCGCGTCCACACGAGGATGCGCCAGAGCCAGCCCATGAGCAGCGTCAGCAACAGCGGCAGGCTGACCAGCATATGCCACCAGCCGGCCGCCGATAGCCGCCCCGGCCCGGCGATGGTCCAGGCCGGCAGGCCATGGTTCGAAATGCCGGTCGCGAACAGCCACAGGATGATCGCATAGGCGGCGAGCAGCACCAGCAGTTCGGCGACCGGCGCACGCACCGCCGCGCGGGCCCTGGCCAGTTCAGCCCTCAATCCGTCCCCGGCATCAGGCGGGATCAGCCCCGAAATGGCGAGATGGCGCACCACCGCGCCCAGCCGCCGCGCGGTTTCGACATGGGCGACCAGCAGGAGCGGCACGGCAAAGGCGAAGCGGGCATGTGCCCCGATGTCGCGCAGGAAATGGCGCAGATCGTCCGCCCGGTCATGGCCCGGCAGGACGAGGATGAGCAGCAGGAGCGGCAACCAGCCGACCGCCAGTGCAAGCAGGGCACGGGCGCGCACCGTGGGCAGGGCCGGCACCGACAGGCGGACAAGGCCGGGCAGCCCGCGCGGCGGCCCCCATTCGAACAGGTCGTGCCCCTCCGCGTCCGCTTCGTTGGTCACTCGCACGCCCTTCCGCTTCGCCTCGGCCCATGAGAACCGCGACGATAGGAAGCATGCCCTTCCCGCCTATCGGGATTTATGCTGAGCCGACCGGAAAATGGCGGCCGTCACGGGTTGGCGGACTTGCCGTCCTTCTTGGCCTTGTGCGCCTTGAGCAGCGCGTCGATCTCGACGATCCGCTCGCGTTCCGGCGTGCCCTTGGGCAGGCCCTTGAGGCGGCATTCGGCCCATAATTTGCGCCGCTCGGATTCCAGCGCCTTGAGATAGAGATCGGCCATTGCAGCCTCCTGGATAAAGGAAAAGGGCCGGCGCCTCGCGACACCGGCCCTTTCATATCTTGTCTAGCCGAAAATCAGGCGGCCTTAATAGGGCCACCCTGATAAATCAGGCGGCCTTCGAGCGGCTCATGCGCTTGCGCTCGTTCGGGTCGAGGTAGCGCTTGCGCAGACGGATGGTCTTGGGCGTGACTTCGACCATTTCATCGTCGTCAATGTAAGCGATCGCCTGTTCCAGCGTCATCTTCTTCGGCGGGGTCAGGCGGACGGCGTCGTCCTTGCCGCTGGCGCGGAAGTTGGTCAACGCCTTCGACTTCATCGGGTTGACTTCGAGGTCTTCCGGCTTGGCATTCTCGCCGATGATCATGCCTTCATAGAGGGCTTCACCCACGCCGACGAACAGGATGCCACGATCTTCGAGCGGCCCCAGGGCGTAGGCATTGGCTTCGCCGGCGCCGTTCGAGATCAGGACGCCATTCTTGCGGCCTTCGATCTTGCCCTTGTGGGGGCCGTACTTCTCGAACAGGCGGTTCATGATGCCGGTGCCGCGCGTGTCGGACAGGAATTCGCCATGATAGCCGATCAGGCCACGCGAGGGCGCCGAGAAGGTGATGCGGGTCTTGCCGCCGCCCGAGGGACGCATGTCGGTCATCTCGGCCTTGCGGATGTTCATCTTGTCGACGACCGTGCCCGAGAATTCGTCATCGACGTCGATGACGACGGTTTCGTAAGGCTCGGTCTTGCCGCCATTCTCGTCTTCGCCGAACAGCACGCGCGGACGCGAGATGCCCAGTTCAAAGCCTTCGCGGCGCATGGTTTCGATCAGAACGCCCAGCTGGAGTTCGCCACGGCCGGCGACTTCGAAGCTGTCCTTGTCGTCCGATTCCGTCACCTTGATGGCGACGTTGGATTCGGCTTCGCGGGCCAGACGGTCGCGGATCATGCGGCTCGTCACCTTGCTGCCTTCACGGCCGGCCATCGGCGAGTCGTTCACGGCAAAGCGCATCGACAGGGTCGGCGGATCGATCGGCTGTGCCTTGATCGGGGTGCTGACCTGCGGGTCGGAAATGGTGTTGGCCACAGTCGCGACAGTGAGGCCGGCGAGCGAGATGATGTCGCCTGCCTTGGCTTCCTCGACCGGTACGCGGTCCAGACCCTGGAACGACATGATCTTCGACGCACGGCCGGTTTCGATCACATTGCCGTCGGCGTCGAGCGCGTGAATCGGCTGGTTGACCTTGACCGTGCCCGACTGGACGCGACCGGTCAGGATACGACCCAGGAAGTTGTCGCGATCGAGCAGCGTGACGAGGAAGCTGAACGGCGCGTCCTGATCCAGCGACGGCGGCGGGACATGATCGACGATCTTCTGGAACAGCGGCTCCAGCGTGCCTTCACGGCGCTGAGAATCCTCGCTGGCATAGCCGTTGCGGCCCGAGGCGTAGAGGACGGGGAAGTCGAGCTGTTCGTCGGTGGCGTCGAGCGTCACGAACAGGTCGAACACTTCGTCCAGCACTTCCTGGATGCGCTCGTCGGGACGGTCGACCTTGTTGACGACGACGATCGGCTTCAGGCCCAGCGCCAGCGCCTTGCCGGTCACGAACTTGGTCTGCGGCATCGCGCCTTCCGACGAGTCGACCAGCAGGATCACGCCGTCGACCATCGAGAGGATGCGCTCCACTTCACCGCCGAAGTCGGCGTGGCCGGGCGTATCGACGATGTTGATGCGGGTGCCGTTCCATTCGACCGAGGTGGGCTTCGCCAGAATGGTGATGCCGCGTTCCTTTTCCAGGTCGTTCGAGTCCATGGCGCGCTCTTCGACGCGCTGGTTGTCGCGGAAGGTGCCGGACTGGCGGAAAAGCTGGTCGACGAGCGTGGTCTTGCCATGGTCGACGTGCGCGATGATCGCGATATTACGCAGGGACATGTCTTGCCTTTGGGATATGGGGCTCCCCTGGCCGACACAAGGCCGCGCAGAGGCTTCGGGCGCGCCCCTACAGGAAATGACGCGATGCGGCAAGGGCAGCGGAAGGATCGGCCGAAGCGCAGATGAATATCCTGTCATGATATGATGTTTCCCTTGCCCCGCTGTGGCGTCCCCCTATGACACCGCGTCAGGTTCGCACCCTGAAAAGAAAAGGACACACCATGCGGCTGACCGCCACCCTTGGCTTTGCTTCCCTCCTCGCCCTTTCCCTGTCCCACCCTGCCTTCGCCCAGAAAGATGGTGCGCCCGACGCCGCCAAGCAGCATGCCGAGCAGACGGCGGACGAGATCGCCAAGAACTGGGCCAGCGCCCCGGTCGAGGAAGTGACCAAGACCAGCAAGGGCACGGCGAGCGTCGACGGCAAGTCGATCGCCTACACCGCGACCGCCGGCACGCTGACCATCCGCGATGCGCAGGGCAAGCCGACCGCCAGTGTCTTCTACACCGCCTATACCGCGCCGGGTAAGCATCGCCCGCTGACCTTCTTCTACAATGGCGGCCCCGGATCGGCCTCGCTGTGGCTGCGCATGGGCAGCTTTGCGCCCGACCATGTCCGCACCGGCAATCCCGAAGCGGTCGCGCCCGCGCCCTTCGACGTCGGCCCCAATCCCGACAGCCTGATCCGCAGCACCGACATGGTGTTCCTGGATGCGGTGGGATCGGGCTATTCGCGGCCGCTGGGCGACGCCAAGGGCGCCGACTTCTATGGCGTCGACCAGGATGTCGATGCCTTTGCCAAGGCGATCCTGCGCTACACCACCAAATATGGCCGCTGGGGCGATCCCAAATATATTTTCGGCGAAAGCTATGGCACCACCCGGTCGGGCGCGCTCGCCTATCAGCTGGAGGATCGCGGCATGGCGCTGAACGGCGTCATCCTGCTGTCCTCGATCATGAATTATGGCATCCGCCAGTCGGGCTTCGACACAATCCATATCGGCTATCTGCCGAGCTATGCCGCGACCGCCTGGTATCATAATCGGGTGCCTGGCGGCCGCCCGGCCAGCCTGGAAGCCTTTGTCGAGGAAGCGCGCGTGTTCGCCAACGGCCCCTATGCCGCCGCGCTGCTGAAGGGCCAGGACATCAGCGCCCAGGAAGAGGACGCCGTCGCCCAGCAGATGAGCCGCTTCACCGGCCTGTCGGTCGATTATCTCAAGCGCGCAAACCTGCGCGTGAGCCTCAGCCGCTTCCGCAAGGAATTGCTGCGCGACGGTCGCGAGACGCTCGGCCGGTTCGACAGCCGCTACAAGGGGATCGACGAGGATGCGGCGGGCGAGGACCCCGAATATGATCCGTCGGATACCGCGATCAGCGGCCTCTATGTCGGCAGCTTCCTCGATCAGCTCACCAACAAGCTCGGCTATCAGACCGACCTCAGCTATCGGCTGAGCGCGCGGGAAGGCGGCGCCTTCAACTGGGACTGGAGCCATGAGCCGCCGTCGGGCCGCAAGCAGAATGTCGCCGACGTCACCGCCGACCTCAGCACCGCGATGCGCATCAACCCGCATCTGCGCGTGCTGTCCTTGAACGGCTATTATGACATGGCGACGCCCTTCTTCTCGACCGAGCGGGATTTGAAGCACATGATGCTGGAGCCGGCGCTGCGCCCGAACCTGCAGTTCAAATATTATCCGGCTGGCCACATGGTCTATCTGAACCCGGAAGCGCTGCACCAGATGCGCCTCGACATGGAGCGCTACTACGCCGAGGGCGCGCGCTGACCTCACTTCCATCCTCCCCTGCAAGAGGAGGTGGCAGGGCGAAGCCCTGACGGAGGGGTGTTCCGTTATCGATAGCGAAGAAACCCCTCCACCACTTCGTGGTCCCCCTCCCCTTGCAGGGGAGGATGGAGATTTCCTGCGATCATGGGATCGCTCAATAGCGCAGCTTCGGATACCAGTCGGCCGGCCGCCCCTGCGGCGTCAGGTCGAGGATCGACCAGAGCGCAGCGATGTCCGGCGCATCGCGGGGATCCTGGCCCGGATCGGCCATTTCGCGCCCCATCTCGCTCATCCAGAAGAGCCGCACCTGATCCCCGTCGCGGCGATAGACGATCAGCGCGGGATATTCGCCGTCAGGCTGGAGCAGGTCGAGATCGCGGGCATAATCGTCGCCGATCGTCTGGATGAAGTCGGTGTTGCGCCAGCCCCGCTCCTGCGCGAAGGCGAATTGGCGTTCGACCGGGCTACGGCTCAGTATCTTGTAGGCGACGCGCTGCTTGATGTCGGTCGCATTGCCATCGACCGCGCCGATCCAGTTGGTACACATCGGGCAGGGCCGTTCACGTTCCGGCCCATACATCCAATAGTAACTGACCAGCACATCCTTGTCGCCGAACAGGTCGATCAGGCCGACCTCGAAGCCCTGTTCGTCCTTGAAGCGATAATCCTTCGTGATCAGCGGGCCGGGCGGCAGCGCCTGGCGCTGGGCGGTCAGGCGCGTCATGTGGCGACGAAAGTCGATTTCCGCCGCCAGCAGATCCTGCCGCGCCTTGGCATAATCCGCGCTTTCGCCCGGAAATGCCGGCCGGCGATGCGCCGCCATATCGGCGGCCGGTGTCAGTTGTTGGTCCATGGCCTCTCTCCTCCCGCGCCGAACGCGGCGCGGGAGGAGAAGGTTCAATGGTCGCTGGCAGCGAAGGCACCGATGCCGGTTTCCGCCCGCACCCGCTGGGCCGGATAGCCGGCCTTGTCCACCGCCGCGCGGGGCGAGCGGTCGAGCCGGGAGATCAGCCAGATGGCGATGAAGCCGGCCGGGACCGAGAAGATCGCCGCCGAGCTATAGGGGAAAGGTGCCGGGCCGAGGCCGAAGGTGGTGGTCCACACCGCCGGCGACAGCAGCGTCAGGACGAAGGCCGTCAGCAGCCCGATCGTGCCGCCCCAGGCCGCGCCGCGCGTGGTGCAGCCGCTCCACAGCAGCGACAGGATCAGCACCGGGAAATTGCCCGACGCGGCAAGCGCGAAGGCGAGGCTGACCATGAAGGCGACATTCTGTTTCTCGAACACCAGCCCCAGCAGCACCGCCAGCGCGCCCAGCGCCAGGGTCGTGATCCGCGAGACGCGCAGTTCGTCGGCGGAGTTGGCCCGCCCCTGTTTCAGCACCGTGGCATAGAGGTCATGGCTGACCGCCGAGGCGGCCGACAAGGTGAGCCCCGCCACCACCGCCAGGATCGTCGCGAAGGCGACGGCCGAGATGAAGCCCAGGAAGGCGTTGCCGCCGACCGCATGGGCGAGATGGATCGCGGCCATATTGCCACCGCCGCGCAGCGTGCCGTCCGCCATCTTGTAGCCAGCATCGGTGCCGACCAGAATGATCGCGCCGAAGCCGATGATGAAGGTGAGGATATAGAAATAGCCGATCCAGCCCGTCGCCCACAACACCGACTTGCGCGCTTCCTTGGCGTCCGGGACGGTGAAGAAGCGCATCAAGATATGCGGCAGGCCGGCCGTGCCCAGCATCAGCGCGAGGCCGAAGGAGATAGCCGAGACCGGATCCTTGATGAAGCCGCCCGGCGCCATGATCGCCCGCCCCCTTGCCGCGGCTTCGGCAGGAGGTGCACCGGCGGCCTGTGCCGCCGCGCTCTTCACCTCGACCGCGCGGGCGAACAGGGCTTCGAGTGAGAAGCCGAACTGGGCCAGCACCATCAGCGCCATGAAGCTGGCGCCGCCGAGCAACAGCACCGCCTTGATGATCTGCACCCAGGTGGTCGCGCGCATGCCACCGAACAGCACATAGAGCATCATCAGCGCGCCGACGATCACCACGGCCACCGCATAGGGCAGACCGAACAGCAATTTGATGAGCTGCCCCGCCCCCACCATCTGGGCAATCAGGTAGAAGCTGACCACCAGCAGGGTGGAGATGGCCGCGAAGCTGCGCACCGGCGGCTGGGCGAAGCGGTAGGAGGCGACGTCGGCAAAGGTGAAGCGGCCAAGGTTGCGCAGCCGCTCCGCCATCAGGAACAGCAGGATCGGCCAGCCGACGAGGAAGCCGGTGGAGTAGATCAGGCCGTCATAGCCGTCGGTGAAGATCTGCGCCGATATGCCGAGGAAGGAGGCGGCGGACATATAGTCGCCCGCCATGGCGAGCCCGTTCTGGAAGCCGCTGATGCCGCCGCCGGCGGTGTAGAAGTCCGACGCGGTGCGGGTGCGCGCGGCCGCCGCCTTGGTTATCCACAGGGTCAGGCCGACAAAGGCGACGAACATCGCGATCGCCACCCAGTTGATCGGCTGACGCTGCGCCTCCCCCTCCAGCGCGGCGGCGAAGGCGGGAGTGGGGAGCAGGGCAAGGGCGAGCGCGCCGGCAAGCCGCGCCCTCATGCGCCATGATCCTTGAGGATGGCGGCCATCTGCGCGTCATGATGGCGGTTGGCATAGGCGACATAGAGGCCGGTCAGCGCGATCGCGAGCAGGATGAGGCCAAGGCCGATCGGGATGCCGATCGAGGTGACGCCATCGCCGATCGGCATGCCCAGCAGCGCCTTGTCGAAGGCGATCAGCGCCAGATAGCCGACAAAGGCGATGAAGATGATCGCCGACAGCCACCAGCCCAGCCGCGCCCGCCGCGCCACCAGTTCACCATAACGGGGATCGACCGCCACCGCCGCGATCATCGCGGCCTGTGGATCGGCCGGGGCACGCCCTTCCTGCTGCGTCATTCACTCTCCTCTGGTCTTTGCGCCATGCTAACCAGACGCCCCCCGATTGCAATGGCATGGCCCGAGCGCCTATATCTGCATGGAGAGAGACTTGCGGCCTTACTGTTTTATGCACATATGACAGCAAGGCCGATCTGGCCCCTGGGAGATGACATGGCTTCGACCGCGCCGACCGCGACCGCTGATACGCTGAACCTCACGCCGCCCGATCCGGTGCCGGTGGTCGCCCCCGAAAAGGCGGCAGGACTGGTGCCGATCGACGAGGAAAAGCGATCCAAGCTGGACGAGAAGGTCGATGCCTTCATCGACGATCTGGTCGCTCAGGACGCCAATTCGCCCGCCTTCGGCCAGCGCGTCGACCAGCTGACCAATATGGGCCGCAAGGAAATCGCCGAGGCCGCCGGGCACAGCAACCGTTTTCTCGACCGCCCAGTGCGCGCGATGGACAGCGACAACAAGGTCGGGGCCGATCTGGCCGAACTGCGCCGCACGGTGGAGGATCTGGACCCCGGCAAGCGCGGCAGCCTGACCGCGCCCAAGAAGCTGTTCGGCATCATCCCGTTCGGCAACAAGATGCGCGACTATTTCGACAGCTACAAGTCGAGCCAGACGCATATCAACTCGATCCTGGGCAGCCTTGCCAGCGGCAAGGACGTGCTGATCAAGGATAATGCCGCGATTGACGTGGAACGCCAGAATATGTGGCAAACCATGGGCAAGCTGGAGCAGATGATCCACATCAGCAAGACCATGGACGCGCGCCTCGAGGCCAAGGCGCTGGAGCTGGATTCGACCGATCCGACCAAGGCCAAGGCGATCCGCGAGAGCGCGCTCTTCTACATCCGCCAGCGCACCCAGGATCTGCTGACCCAGATGGCGGTCACGGTGCAGGGCTATCTGGCGCTGGACCTGGTGAAGAAGAATAATGTCGAGCTGGTGAAGGGCGTGGACCGCGCCAGCACCACCACCGTCGCCGCGCTGCGCACCGCCGTGACCGTGGCGCAGGCGCTGGTCGGCCAGCGGCTGGTGCTGGAACAGATCACCGCGCTCAATACCACGACCGCCAATATCATCGATTCGACCGGCGAACTGCTCAAGAGCCAGACCGCGCAGATCCACGAGCAGGCCGCCAGCAGCACGATCCCGATCGAGACGCTGCAGCGTGCCTTCCAGAATATCTATGACACGATGGACAATATCGACACATTCAAGCTCAAGGCGCTCGAAAACATGAAGACGACAGTCACGGTGCTGTCGAACGAGGTGGAAAAGTCCAAGGGCTATATCGCCCGGTCCGAGGGCCAGGCCCAGGCCGCCAAGGAAGCGCGGGCCGAAAACCCGCTGCTGAGCGCGATCGAGGGATAAGGATGCGCCCCACCCTGCCCCTTTTCCTGAAGTTGATGGCATGAGCCGGTCCGACCGCGTGCTGGCCGATGCCGAGGCGGTGCTGCGTCGCCATAGCGAGCGCGGCAAGAGCCTGACCAGCCGCGCGCGCGAACGGCGCAACGCGTCGATCATGCGGCGGCTGGGCCGGATCGCCGGCGCCGCCTTCGCGATCATCATCGCGGCCATGATCGCAGGCTGGTTCATGCCGCTGGGCACCAGTGGCGTGATGATCGTGCTTGGCCTGCTGCTGGTCACCACGCTGTTCTTCGCGCTGCTGCCGGGCGAGCGCGCGGTCAGCCCGGACAAGCTGGCCGACAGCGCGCTGACCGCCCTGCCGCTCAAGACCGAAATCTGGCTGGAAAATCAGCGCAAGGCGCTGCCCGCGCCAGCGGTCACCCTAGTCGACAGCATCGGCGTCAAGCTGGAGACGCTGGCGCCGCAGCTCGAACGGCTGGGCGAGCAGGATCCGGCCGCGCACGAGATTCGCAAGCTGCTGGCCGATCATCTGCCCGAACTGGTCACCGGCTATCAGTCGATCCCCGCGCCGCTGCGCCGCGAGGAACGTAATGGCCGCGTGCCCGAAAAGCAGCTGATCGAAGGGCTGTCGGTGATCGACGCCGAGATCGGGCGGATGAGCGAGCAGCTGGCGAGCGGCGATCTCGACAAGCTGGCGACCCAAAATCGTTTTCTGGAGCTGAAATATCAGGAGGCGAAGGAACTTGGCGCCTAGCGCCGTCTTCCTTCCTGCATGATTCACCTCACCCTCATCATCGTCGATTTCCTGACGGGCCTGCTGGCCGCCGGGGCCTGGGCGCTGGCCTCGGCCGGCGGCGCGATCGCGGCCGTGGTGGGCGGCGGGGTACTGGGTCTATCGCTGTTCCGCCGCTGGCGACGGCGAGGCTGACAGCCGCTGCCTGTGCCGGAGGAGACCGGCGATCCCGCCTGCCTCCGGCACATCCACACTGCCTGATCTAGAAGCGGAAGGTCAGATAGGTGGCGGCATAATAGAGGTCGCGGCCGGGTTTGAACTTTTCCGAGACGTCGCCATAGATGGTGTAGAAGCCCAGCGTCATGAACGGGTTGAGCGCATATTGGCCGGCCGCCGTCGCGCGCTTGCCGAAGAAGCGGCTGTCGCTTTCGTCGCCGCGCCGAAGCACCTGGCCCCCGAGCGAATAGACGCCATCCTTGGTGGAGGTGCGCCACAGGCCCGCCGCCGAGAAATCGAGCTTCAGCTTCGCGGTCGGCTGGATTGACAGCTGCGGCTGGATAATCGTCAGATTATGCGGGCCAAGGTCGCCATTATAGGTGAGCGGCTTGGGGAAGAGCGGCGCATAGGTGCCGATCTTGCCGTCATTGGGGTTCTTGTCGCCCGAGCCGACATCGACGCGCAAGGCCAGCTTGGGCTTCCATCCGCCCTGCCAGCCATAGGCGGCCGTGCCGGTGACATAATAGGCGTCGATGTCGAGATCGCCGAACGAGCCCCATTGGCGGATGCCCTCGACATCGATGCTCCAGGCGTCGCGCTTGCCGGCATAGCGCAGCGACAGGGTGCGGCGCTGGTCGCGGGCGGCGGCTTCGCTGTCGAAGGCGAGGCTGGCGCGGTCGGAAGAGACGAACAGCGCCTCGGCGCGGCCGGTGCGGGCGCCGGTGCCAAAGCTGCGGCCGGCATGAAAGCCGGTCAGATCATAATCATGGTTGGTTTCGTCATCGAAGGTGCCGAGCTTCTCCAGCACGGCATGACCGGTGAGGAAGCCGCCATCCCATGGTCCCTGGGTCGCCATGACGCGCAGCAGGTCGAGCGAGCGGCGGGTATTGGCGCCTTCGCGCATGTCGAACACGGTCTGGTTGCCGATGCCGATTTCCTGCCGGCCGAGGCGGGCGGTGATGCGACCCTTGCCGACCGGGACATGCGCCTCGACAAAGGCCTGGTTGAAGTCCAGCCGGCCTTCCTCGATCGGGGCGACGACGGAATCGAGGCCGGTGCTGGTCGCATGTTCGAGATCGACGAAGGCGCGGAACAGTCCTTCGATCTGGAGGTCGCCCCAGATGCGGCTGCGCTGCTGGAAATTGCCGTCATCATCCTGCGGGCCGCGGCCCCAGCGTTCGCCCAGCCGCAGTTCGGGGCGCAGGCGCAGTTCACCGCCCAGCGTGGCATAGGTGTTGCCGACGATCGGCAGATATTTGAGGCGGGTCCACAGGTTCGCGTCGCGCACGTCGCGGAAGCCGGAATAATCCTCGTCATGGTTGATCGGGCGGAAGACGGGCTTGGGCGCCTTGGGCCGCTCGCTGGTCTGCGAGGCGGGCAGTTGCGCCTCGGTGGTTGCCTCCTGCTTCTGCGCGACGCCGACAGGAGCGGGCGGCGGGGCCGGGGCGGCTTGTGCTGCGGAGGCGGCCAGGACGGGCGCCAGAAGATCGAACATGCATACTCTCCGGTATATGGGTTTTTCTGGTTATGCGCTGGCCTGGTCGGGCCGTTTTGCGATGAGGCTCTGGAGCAGGTGGACGGCGAGGCCGAAAATCAGCCCCCAGAAGGCGGAGCCGAGCCCGGCCAGCGTCATGCCCGATGCACTGACAGCGAAAGTGACAAGGGCGGCGTCGCGTCCTTGCTCGGCACGCAGCGCGGTGCTGAGCGAATTGGCGACGACCGGAAACAAGGCGAGGCCCGCCAGCGCGGCGATCAGCGTCTTGGGCAGGGTGGCGAACAGCGCCAGAACGGTGGCGGCAAAGGCGCCGAAGACGAGATAGGTGACACCGCCCGCGATGCCGGCCATGTAGCGGCGGGCGGGATCGGGATGGGCGTCGGGGCCAAGGCAGATGGCGGCGGTGAAGGCGGCGAGATTGAGGCCATGGCAGCCGAACGGAGCCAGCGCGATCGAGGCGATGGCGCTGGTTGAGACGATCGGCCGGGCGGCAGGCCGGTCGTAACCGGCGGCGCGCAGCACGGCGATGCCGGGCAGGAACTGGCCGGTCAGTGCGACCACCGCCAGCGGCACGGCGATGCTGGCGGTCGCGGCCCAGTCGAAGCGCGGCGTCGTCCAGACCGGCATGGTGAGGTGTGGCGTACCGATCGATCCCGACAGACCCCCGCTGAGCGCGGTGATGGCGACGCCGGTTATCAGCACCGCGACCACGGCATAGCGCGGCGCCAGCACGCGACCGGCGAAGAAGGCGGCGATCATCGCGATCAGCATCACCGGCGCGGACGGCACGGCGCCAATCATGTCGATAACGAAACGAAATAATATGCCGGCCAGCATCGCGGCAGTGATCGCGGCAGGCAGCCGCTGCATCAACCGGTCGAAGGCGCCCGACAGGCCGACCAGCAGGACCGCGAGATTGGCGACGATATAGGCGCCGATCGCGGTCGCGAAATCAGTCTGCGGCAGCATCGTCACCAGCAGCGCCGATCCCGGTGCCGACCAGGCGATGACGATCGGCACGCGCCAGCGCCAGCTAAGCACGATGCCCAGGATGCCGCTGCCGATCGAGATTGCCCAGATCCAGGAGGCGACGAGGACGGGTTCAAGGCCCTGCGCCGCCTGGAAGATGATCACCAGCGGGCCGGCATAGGATATGGTGGTGGCGATGATCCCGGCGATGATCGCCGGGATCCAGCCCGTCTGGCTTGCAGTCATGATGGTCCGATCACGCCGCCAGGGCGTAGTTTTCTCGGGCAACCTGCTGGCGACGGCTCAGCATGAAGACCAGGGTGGCCAGCACCGAGACGAGGCCCGGAATGGCGAAGGCGACGAAATTGAGCGTCATCGGCAGTTGCGCCGCAAGCAGCACGCCGCCCAGCATCGGCCCGACGATCGCGCCGACCCGGCCCATGCCCGATGCCCAGCCAAGTCCGGTCGAGCGCACCGACAGGTCATAGAAATCGGCGACGCTGGCATAGAGCAATATCTGCGTGCCGGTGGTGCCGGCGCCGGCGACGAAGATCAGCAGATAGAGGATCGGCATCGGCCCGTTGAGGCCGAGCAGGCTGATGCAGATCGCGCCGAGCAGGAAATAGGCGATGACCACCTGGGGCAGGCCGAACCGGTCGGCCAGGCGTCCGCCGGCGATCGCGCCGAACATGCCGCCGAAATTGAGTGCCAGCAGGAAGGACAGGCTGGACCCGAGGCTGTATCCGGCGCTGCGCATCAACTGTGGCAGCCAGGAGCCGAGCGCATAGACCATCAGCAGGCAGCAGAAGAAGCAGAGCCACATCGACAGCGTGCCGAGCGTGCGATTGTGCTGGAAAAGCGCGGCAATGCTGGTTTTGGCGGCGATACCCTGCGGCTGGAGCAGCGGGCCGTCGAGGCGCTGGCCGGGCGACAGCCGCTGGAGGATGGCGCGGGCCTGTTCCTGGCGCCCTTGACGAACGAGGAAGCCGGCCGATTCCGGTAGGCCGCGCAGGACGAGCGGCAGGAGGATGAGCGGCACGGCGGCGGCAAAGAACATCGCCTGCCAGCCGAACAGCGGCAGCAGCCAGATGCCCAGGCCCGCCGCCGCCATGCCGCCCACGGCATAGCCGCTGAACATCAGTGCGACGAGTGTGCTGCGCATCCGCTTGGGCGCATATTCATTGGTCAGTGCGACCGCATTGGGCATCAGCCCGCCACAGCCAAGGCCGGCAAGAAAGCGCAGCACGCCGAACATGGTGGGCGTGGTGGCGAAGCCGTTGACGAAGGTGGCGGCGCTGAACAGCGCGAAGCAGATGGTGATGCAGGTCTTGCGCCCGATCCGGTCGCCCAGAGGACCGAAGAAGAGCGCGCCGGACATCATGCCGAACAAGGCCCAGCTGGCGAGCGACCCGGCCTGGGGTGCGGTAAGTCCCCATTGATCCATCAACTGTGGAAGGACGACTCCGTAAATGAAGACGTCATAGCCATCGACTATAAGCAGGATGGCACAAGCAATGATGATCTTGAGATGTAGGTTTCCGAACCTGGCTTCGTCGATGTGACGATTTATATCGATACCCTGCATATCGATTCCTCTCCCTTATTGATGGGTATGATTTCCCCGGAAAGTGAATGACATGCAGGGCGGCGCCAAATACCAATTAAGTCCCGTTGAAATACGCTACGGGTATGGCGGGCGGTTCGGTGGCTTCAAAGCTCCTCGGTCAGGGCGGCCGGCACCTCATAGCCCCATTGCGCATATTGGCGCGCGATCACCGACGCCATCAGCGCCAGTTCGGGCGAACGGTCGCCGGGGCGGTGGCTCATGATGATGGGAGAGGTGGCCGGCTCGATCAGGTCGCGAAAGGCGACATCGTGGCTGCGGGCGCGATGGACCGATTCGGGGACGATCGCCATCCCCTCCTGCGCCGCGACCAGGCCGATGGCGATCTGCAGTTCGCGCGCTTCATGGACGATGCGTGGTTCGATCGCATGGTCGCGGAACAGCGATATGACCTGATCGGCATAGCTGGGGCGCGGCGCGCGCGGATAGATGATCTGCGGTTCTTCGGCCAGATCGCGGATCGAGATCGGTCCTTCGCCGCGGGCCAGCGGGTGGTCCATCGGGAAGGCGGCGACCATCTTCTCATTACGCAGGATGATGCGACGGACGGCAGGATCCTCGAACCGGATGCGGCCGAAGCCGACATCGATGCGTCCGTCCTTCAATGCTGCGATCTGTTCCAGGGTGGTGCTTTCCACCATGACCAGTTCGACATTGTCGGCGACCTTGCGAAATTCGCGGATCAACTCGGGCAGGCGGGCATAGATGGTCGAGGCGACGAAGCCGATCACCAGCCGGCGGCGCTGGCTGGTGGCGGCGGTCTTCACCATCGTCTCGACATCCTCCATCCGCGCCAGCAACTGCAGCGCCTGGGCATGGAGCAGGCGCCCGACATCGGTCAGCCGCAGCGGACGGCTGGCGCGGTCGAGCAGAGGCGCGCCGACATGCGCCTCCAGTTGTTGGATCGCACGCGACAAAGGTGGCTGGGCAATATGCAACCGATCGGCGGCGCGGTTGAAATTGCCTTCGTCGGCCACCGCCACGAAATAGCGCAAGAGGCGCAGGTCCATCACTGACTTATACCTCCAGAGTATGGCCCCTTGACCGCATTGATCTTTGAAACCGGCGCGGACGAGGCATAGCTATCCCATGAAACGTAAGCATTTGGGAGAGTCGCCGCAATGGCTGGATTGAGCCACGCCGATACCTTCATCGTCGATGTGCCGACGATCCGCCCGCATGTGCTGGCCATGGCGACCATGCACGCCCAATCGATGGTGATCGTCCGCCTGACCGATGCCGACGGTATCGAGGGGATTGGCGAGGGCACCACGATCGGCGGCCTCAGCTATGGCGAGGAAAGCCCCGAAAGCATCAAGTCGGCGATCGACACCTATATCATCCCGGTCCTGGAAACATGCGATCTGGCGCAGGTCGGCGCGACCATGGCCAAAGTCGCCCGCTGCGTGCGCGGCAATCATTTCGCGAAATGCGCGGTCGAAACGGCGTTGCTCGACATGGCCGGCAAGCGGCTGGGCATCCCCGTGTCCGAACTGATCGGCGGCGGTCGGGTGCGCGACAGCCTGCCCGTCGCCTGGACGCTGGCCAGTGGCGACACTGCGCGCGACATTGCCGAGGGCGAGGAGATGCTCGACCGCCGGCGCCACCGCATCTTCAAGCTGAAGATCGGCAAGCGCGAAGTGCGCGACGACGTCGCCCATGTCGGCGCCATCTGCAAGGCGCTGGGCGACCGCGCCAGCGTGCGCGTCGACGTCAACCAGAACTGGTCGGAGGCGCAGGCCAAGATCGGCATGGCCATGCTGCATGATGTCGGCTGCGACCTGGTCGAACAGCCGATCGCCGGCGACGCGATCGCCGCAATGGCGCGCCTGTCGAAGAACCAGCCGGTGCCGCTGATGGCGGACGAAGCGTTGAATGGTCCGCGCAGTGCGATGCGCATCGCCAGCGCCCATGCCGCCGGCGTCTTCGCGCTCAAGATCGCCCAGTCGGGCGGCCTGTTCGCAGCGGCCGACGTGGCCGCGATCGGCACGGCGGCGGGTATCGGCCTTTATGGCGGCACGATGCTGGAGGGCGGTGTCGGCACGGTCGCGTCGGCCCATGTCTTCGCTACCCTGCCGGACCTTGTCTGGGGCACCGAACTGTTCGGTCCATTGCTCCAGACCGAGGATATTTTGCGCGATCCGCTTGGCTATGCCGACTTCTCGCTGACCGTGCCGACCGGGCCGGGCCTGGGCATCGCCTTTGACGAGGACAAACTCGCCTTCTTCCGGCGCGATCGCACGTCGCCGATCCTTCACGCCGTTACCGCAGGAGCCTGAAACCCATGCTGTTCATGGTCGAAATGGACGTCAACATCCCGCTGGATTTCGATGCGGCGGAAGCCGCCAGGATCAAGGCCGCGGAAAAGGCCTATTTCCAGACGCTGCAGGCTGCCGGCACCTGGCGCCATATCTGGCGCAAGGTCGGCCTCTATTCCAACGTCTCGATCTTCGATGTCGAGAGCAATGCCGCCCTGCACGACACGCTGATGGCGCTGCCGCTCTACCCCTTCATGACGATGAAGATCACGCCGCTCTGCCGCCATCCGTCCTCGATCCATGAGGATGATCGCTGATCGTCCGACACAGACCGCAAAGCTTAGGAGAGAAAATATGGGTACCAGCTTCGTAGAAACACCGGAAATCCAGAACCTGCTCGACCGTGTCGCGGGTCTGGACTGCGACGGTGGCAACGCCCGCATGAAGGGCATCGTTCGCGACCTGATCCAATCCTGCATGACCGTCATCGCCCGCTATGATGTCAGCGAGGACGAGGTGTGGAATGCCGTCAACTTCCTGCAGGGCGCGGCGGGCGCGGGCGAACTGGGCCTGTTGATGCCGGGCGTCGGCCTGGAACATTTCATCGATCTCTACATGGATGCCAAGGATGCCGAGGCCGGCAAGTCGGGCGGCACCCCGCGCACGATCGAAGGGCCGCTCTATGTCGAGGGTGCGCCGATCGTCGAGAGCGGCGCCTATCTGACCGATGATGCCGACGATACCGACACGCTCTACATGACCGGCCGCATCATCGGCCCCGATGGCGAGGCGGTGACGGATGGGCTGGTCCATGTCTGGCATGCGGACTCGCACGGCTTCTATTCGCATTTCGACCCGACCCATGAACAGACGCCGTTCAACAATCGCCGTCGCCTCAAGATCGCGGCGGACGGCACCTATGCCTTCTCCTCGAAGATGCCGAACGGCTATTCGGTGCCGCCGGGCGGCGCGTCCGACACGCTGATGAAGGCGCTCGGCCGGCACGGCAATCGCCCCGCCCATGTGCATTTCTTCATCGAGGCGCCCGGCTATCGCCGCCTAACGACACAGATCAATTTCGGCGACGATCCGTTCGCTGCCGACGATTTCGCCTTCGGCACCCGCGAAGGGCTGTTGCCGGTGCCCAACCGCCAGGGCGACAGCGCGCATATCGCCTTCGATTTCCATCTGCAGCGCGCGGACGATGAAGGCGACGAGGCCTTTTCGACCCGCAAGCGCCTGGTGGTGGATGCCGACGAACCGGTCACGGAACCGGCCTGAGAGGAGAGAGGATCATGACCAGCCCCATGGCTTTCCTGCGCGACCGTGTTGAAACCGCGGTCGTGGACGATCCGGAAACCGGCATCTTCCGCTGCCGCCGCGACGTCTTCACCGATCCGGAACTGTTCGATCTGGAGATGAAATATATCTTCGAGAGCAACTGGGTCTATCTGGCACATGAAAGCCAGGTCGAGAAGAAGAACGACTATTTCACCACCTGGATCGGCCATACGCCGGTGATCCTGACGCGGGCCAAGGATGGCGGCCTCAATTGCGTGGTCAATGCCTGTGCCCATCGCGGCGCCAAGCTGTGCCGCCGCAAGCGCGGCAACCAGCCACTCTTCGTCTGCCCCTTCCATGGCTGGAGCTTCAAGACCGACGGCAAGCTGCTGCGCGCCAAGGATGCCAGCACCGGCGCCTATCCCGACAGTTTCGATCATGAAGGGTCGCACGACCTGACCAGAGTGCGGGTCGAAAGCTATCGCGGCTTCATCTTCGGTTCCCTGAACCACGATGTCCTGCCGCTGGAGGATCATCTGGGCGAGGCCAAGGTCATCATCGACCAGATGGTCGACCAGGCGCCCGAGGGCCTGGAAGTGCTGACCGGCAATTCCACCTACACCTTCCATGGCAATTGGAAAATGCAGATGGAAAATGGCTGCGACGGCTATCATGTCAGTTCGGTCCATGAAAATTACCAGTCGACCATGGGCCGCCGTGCCGAAGGCGGGACCAAGGCAGTCGACGCCAATGGCTGGTCGAAGGCACCGGCAAGCGGCGTCTATGGCTTCGAGCATGGCCATATCCTGCTCTGGACGCAGGTGCTGAATCCCGAGGTCCGGCCGGTCTGGAACTATAAGGACCAACTGGTCGAGCGACTGGGCGAGGACAAGGCCCGCTTCATCCTGGAGCAGACGCGCAATCTGGCGCTCTATCCCAATGTCTTCCTGATGGACCAGTTTTCGACCCAGATCCGCGTCGTCCGCCCGATCGACGTGCATACGACCGAGGTCACCATCTATTGCTACGCCCCCAAGGGCGAGAGCGCGGAAGACCGGGCGCATCGCATCCGCCAATATGAGGACTTCTTCAACGTCACCGGCATGGGTACGCCCGACGATCTGGAGGAATTCCGCAGCTGTCAGTCGGCCTATGAAGGTGCGGGTGAATTGTGGAACGATCTCAGCCGCGGCGCGACCCGCTGGATCGCCGGGCCGGACAGCAATGCGACGGCGATGGGCATGAAACCGCTGCTGTCGAGCGAGCGCAGCGAGGATGAAGGGCTGTTCGTGCGCCAGCATGAATTCTGGGCGCAGATCATGCTCGACGGCATGGCCCGCGAAGCCGGTGCGCCGATGATGGAGGCCGCAGAATGACACTGGTTCTCGACACGGAGCGCGCGGCGCTCTCCTATCAGGATATCTGCGCCTTTCTCTATCGCGAGGCACGGCTGCTCGACGATCGCGAACTGGACGCATGGCTGGAATGCTATTCGGAACAGTGCGAATATTGGATGCCGGCCTGGACCGACGATGACGCGCTGACCACTGATCCGCACAGCGAAATCTCGCTCATCTATTATGGCAACCGCAAGGGGCTGGAGGATCGCGTCTATCGCTTGAAGACCGAACGGTCCTCGGCGAGCACGCCGGAGGCACGCACCTCGCACTTCCTGGCGAATATCGAGGTGATCGAGACGCGGAGCGATGCGATCGACCTGCGCTACAACTGGCACACGATGAGCCATCGCTATCAGAAGACGCAGCAGTTTTTCGGAACCAGCTTCGTCACGCTGGACATCAGCGGCGCGGCGCCGAAGATCCTGAAGAAGACGATCGTCCTCAAGGACGACTATATTCATCAGGTCATCGACGTCTATCATATCTGAGGGGCGGGCGATGATCTTCCAGGGACGCTTTGCCGGCAAGGTGATGGTCGTGACCGGCGCGGCGCAGGGCATCGGTGCCGGTGTCGCCACCCGTGCCGCGGCGGAGGGCGCCAGCCTCGTGCTGGTCGACCGGGCGGACTTCGTGACCGATGTCGAGCAGGCGATCGTCGCGGCCGGTGGCAAGGCGATTTCGGTCACTTGCGACCTTGAGACCTATGCAGGCGCGGCGCAGGCGATGGCGGCGGCGATCGCGGCGTTCGGGCGCATCGACATCCTCATCAACAATGTCGGCGGCGCAATCCGCATGCGGCCCTATGCGCAGTTCGAGCCGGAACAGATCGACGCGGAAATCCGCCGTTCGCTGATGCCGACCCTCTATTGCTGCCATGCGGTCCTGCCCGCGATGCTGGAGCAGGGGGCGGGGACGATCGTCAACCTGTCGTCCAATGCCACGCGCGGCATCCGCCGCGTGCCCTATTCGGCGGCGAAGGGCGGGATCAATGGCCTGACCCAGGCACTAGCGATGGAATATGCGGAGGCGGGCATCCGTGTCGTCGCAACCGCGCCCGGCGGCACCAGCGCGCCACCGCGCCGCGTGCCGCGCAATGCCGAAGGCGACAATGCGCAGGAACAGGCTTGGATGGCTGAGGCGGTGGAACAGGTGACGTCGTCGGCCTTCATGAAGCGCTACGGCACGCTGGACGAGCAGATTGCCCCCATCCTTTTCCTCGCCTCCGACGAGGCCAGCTATGTGACCGGATCGGTCTTGCCCGTTGCGGGCGGCGATATCGGCTGAAGGGACTGAAGACATGCAGAAAATCTACGACAGCCCTCGGGTCGCACTGGAAGGCCTGTTGTTCGACGGGATGACGATCATGTCGGGCGGCTTCGGCCTGTCCGGCAACCCCGAAAGCCTGATCCCGGAAATCCGGACGAGCGGCGTGAAGGAACTGACCGTCATCTCCAACAATGCCGGCGCCGATGGCTTTGGCCTGTGGATGCTGCTGGAAAGCCGGCAGGTCCGCAAGATGATCTCGTCCTATGTGGGCGAGAACAAGCTGTTCGAAAGCCAGTATCTCTCCGGCGAGCTGGAACTGGAGCTGAACCCGCAGGGGACGCTCGCCGAGCGCATCCGCGCCGGTGGCGCTGGCATCCCCGCCTTCTACACCAAGACCGGCGTCGGCACGGTGGTGGCCGAGGGCAAGCCGGTCGAGAATTTCGAGGGCGAGGACTATGTCCGCGAAACCTGGCTGCGCGCTGATCTGTCGATCATCAAGGCGTGGCGGGCGGACCCGGCCGGAAACCTCATGTTCCGCAAGACCGCGCGCAACTTCAACCCGAACATGGCGACCGCCGGCAAGGTGACGGTGGTGGAGGTCGAGGAAATCGTGCCTGAGGGCAGCTTCGACCCCGACTGCATCCATACGCCCGGCATCTATGTCGACCGCATTGTCCTTTCCACCATCAACGAGAAGCGGATCGAGAAGCTGACGGTTCGTGAAAGGGAGAGTGCATAATGAGCTGGACCCGCGACGAGATGGCGGCGCGCGCCGCAAAGGAACTGCGCGACGGCTATTATGTGAACCTCGGCATCGGCATCCCGACCCTGGTGGCGAACCATGTGCCCGAGGGCGTCAATGTGACGCTGCAAAGCGAGAATGGCATGCTCGGCATCGGACCCTTCCCGTTCGCGGGCGAGGCGGACCCGGACCTGATCAACGCCGGCAAGCAGACGATCACCGCGCTGCCGACCAGCAGCTTCTTCTCCTCGGCGGACAGTTTTGCGATGATCCGGGGCGGCCATATCGACATGGCGGTGCTGGGCGCGATGGAGGTGGCCGCCAATGGCGACCTCGCCAACTGGACCATCCCCGGCAAGATGGTGAAGGGCATGGGCGGCGCGATGGACCTTGTCGCGGGCGTCAAGCGCGTGGTCGTGGTGATGGATCATGTGTCGAAAAATGGCAGCCCCAAGATCCTACCGACCTGCTCGCTGCCGCTCACGGGCAAGGCGGTTGTCGACCTCATCATCACCGATCTCGCCGTCATCGCCGTCGATCGGGCGAAGGGCGGCCTCACCCTGGTGGAACTGGCCCCCGGCGTCACCGAAGCCGAAGTCATCGAGAAGACCGGCGCGCCGCTGGCGATCCTCGAAAACGCATAGACTGGAATTTACCGTGCCCAATCTGATCGTCGTCAACCGTGCGGGGGACGAAACCAATATCGATGCCCGTGAGGGCGTCTCCGTGATGGAGGCCATTCGCGACAATGGCTTTGACGAACTGCTGGCGCTGTGCGGCGGCTGCTGTTCCTGCGCCACCTGCCACGTCTTCGTGGATGAGGCCTGGACCGGCGCGGTCGGCGCGGCCAGCGGCGACGAGGATGACCTGCTCGATTCCTCCGACCATCGCGGCGATCGGTCGCGCCTGTCCTGCCAGATCATGATGACGGCCGCGCTTGACGGGCTGCGCGTCGCCATCGCGCCGGAGGATTGAGCATGGCTTTCATCCAGCGTCCCGGTGCGAACCTCTACTGGAAGCGTGACGGGCGGGATGACGCGCCCGCGCTGCTACTGCTGAACAGCATCGGCACCGACATGGATTTGTGGGACGGCGTGCTGCCCCATCTGCGTGATCGCTTCGCGGTGCTGCGGATCGATGCGCGCGGCCATGGCGCGTCGATCGCCGAGCCGGGTGATTATGCGCTCGCCATGCTGGCCGACGATGTGCTGGCGGCGGCCGATGCGGCCGGGTTCGATCGCTTCTCTGTAGCAGGCGTCTCGCTGGGCGGGATGGTCGGCATGGAACTGGCTCTGCGCACGCCGGAGCGGGTCGAGAAGCTGCTGCCGATCTGTACCTCCGCGACGATGGACAGCGCGTCATGGAACGACCGTATCGCCAAGGTGCGGGGCGAGGGCATGGCCGCCATCGCCGATCTTGCCATGGGCCGTTTCCTGTCCGACGCTGCCGAGCCGGCCATCTATGAAGCGGTGCGGCGCCAGCTGCTGACGATGGACGCGCAGGGCTATGCCGGTTGCGGCGCGGCGATCCGCGACATGGATCTGGCCGACCGGATCGGCGGCATCGCCTGTCCGACCCTGATCGTTACCGGCACGCGCGACACATCGACGCCTCTTGAGGGGCATGGCGAATATCTGATCGCCCGCATCCCCGGCGCGGCGCATGTGGCGCTGGAAGCCGCGCATCTGGCCCCGCTCGAAGCGCCCGAGGCGCTGGCGGGCGCCATCACCTCTTTCCTGGAAAGCTGAGACATATGGCACAGGCCTTCATCTGCGATGCCGTCCGCACCCCGATCGGCAAGCTCAACGGATCGCTGGCGACCGTCCGTGCCGACGATCTGGCGGCGCTGCCGCTCAAGGCGCTGATGGCGCGCAATGCACAGGCCGACTGGTCGGCGCTGGACGATGTAATCCTGGGCTGCGCCAACCAGGCGGGCGAGGATAATCGCAACGTCGCGCGCATGGCGGTGCTGCTGGCGGGCATGGGTGAGGCCGTGCCGGGCGTGACCGTCAATCGGCTTTGCAGCTCGGGCCTCAATGCGCTGGGCATGGCGGCGCAGGCGATCCGCAGCGGCGACGCCGATTTCCTGATCGCGGGTGGCGCCGAGAGCATGACCCGCGCGCCCTATGTGCTGGGCAAGGCCGGCAGTGCCTTTGGCCGCGACCAGAAGATCGAGGATACGACGCTCGGCTGGCGCTTCATCAACCCGGCGATGAAGGCCGCCTATGGCGTCGATACCATGCCCCAGACCGGCGAGAATGTCGCCGAACAATGGGATGTCAGCCGCGAGGAGCAGGATCGCTTTGCCCTGGCCAGCCAGGAAAAGGCGGCACGCGCGCAGGCGAGCGGTCGCTTCGCCGCCGAGATCGTGCCCGTCTCGATCCCGCAGAAAAAGGGCGATCCCCTGCTGTTCGAGGCCGACGAACATCTGCGTGCCACCAGCCTGGAGGCGCTGGCGAAGCTGACGCCGGTGGTGAAAGTCGACGGCACGGTGACGGCGGGCAATGCGTCGGGCCTGAATGACGGCGCGGCGGCGATGCTGGTCGCATCGGAAGCGGCTGCGGTGACGCACGGGCTGACGCCGCGTGCTCGGGTGATCGGCATGGCAGCGGCCGGCATCGCGCCCCGCATCATGGGCGCCGGCCCGATCGAGGCGGCGCGCAAGCTGCTCGCCCGCAACGGCATGAGCGTCGATCAACTGGACGTGATCGAACTCAATGAAGCCTTTGCCAGCCAGGCGATCGCGACGCTGCGCGACCTGGCCGTCGATCCCTTCGACCCGCGCGTCAATCCCAATGGCGGGGCGATCGCGCTCGGCCATCCGCTCGGCATGTCGGGCGCGCGCATCGCGCTGTCGGCGGTCGAGGAACTGCATCGGACCGGCGGCCGCCATGCGCTGGCCTTCATGTGCATCGGCGTGGGCCAGGGCCTCGCCCTGCTGCTGGAGCGGGTGTGATGACGATGGACCGCGCAGATATCGTCATCGTCGGGGCCGGCCATGGCGGGGCGCAATGCGCGATCGCGCTGCGCCAGAACGGCTTTGCCGGGACCATCATGGTGGTCGGCCGCGAGCCGGAATATCCCTATGAGCGGCCGCCGCTGTCGAAGGATTATTTCGCGCGCGAAAAGCCGTTCGAGCGGCTGCTGATCCGGCCGCCCGCCTTCTGGGCTGAAAAGGATGTAAACTTCCTGCTCGGCACCGAAGTGACGGCGGTCGATCCGGCCGGCAAGCAACTGACGCTCTCCGACGGACGCAGCCTTGGCTATGGCAAGCTCATTTGGGCGACCGGCGGCGATCCGCGCCGGCTGAGCTGCGCGGGCGCCGATCTGGCCGGCGTCCATGCGGTGCGGACCCGCGCCGACTGCGACGCGCTGATGGCGGAAATCGATGCCGGCAAGCGCGAGATCGTGGTCATTGGCGGCGGCTATATCGGGCTGGAAGCGGCCGCCGTGCTGAGCAAGATGGGCCTCAAGGTCACTTTGCTGGAAGCGTTGCCAAGAGTGCTGGCGCGGGTGGCAGGCGAGGAGTTGTCCGCCTTCTACCAGCAGGCCCATCGCGACCATGGCGTCGACCTGCGCCTGGATGCCAGGGTCGATTGCCTGGAGGGGGCGGACGGTCAGGTGACGGCGGTGCGGCTGGCGGATGGCGAGCGCATTCCCGCGCAGGCGGTGATCGTGGGCATTGGCATCATCCCGGCGGTCGAGCCGCTGATCCGTGCCGGGGCGAAGGGCGCCAATGGCGTCGATGTCGATGCCGGGTGCCGGACCTCGCTGCCCGACATTTATGCCATCGGCGACTGCGCCGCCTTTGCCTGCGACTTTGCCGGCGGGCAGGTGATGCGGGTGGAATCCATCCAGAATGCCAATGACATGGCGACCTGCGTGGCGAAGGCGATCTGCGGCGACGAACGCCCCTATCGCGCCTTCCCCTGGTTCTGGTCGAACCAATATGATCTCAAGCTCCAGACCGCCGGGATCAACGCAGGCTTCGACCAGACAGTGATGCGCGGCACGCCCACCGACGGCGCCTTCTCGATCGTCTATCTCAGGGATGGCAAGGTCATCGCGCTCGACTGCGTGAACAGCGTCAAGGACTATGTCCAGGGTCGCAAGCTGGTCGAGAATGACGTGCAGATCGATATCGACCGGCTTTCGGATAGCAGTGTCGCGCTCAAGGACACCGTCCGCGCGACACCGGCTGCCGTCGACTAAGTGCAGGCGATCGCCGTGCTCCCATGGCGGCGGCGGTCGCTCACGGGCCGATCATGACCATGCCAAGGGCGTGGCCACGGCACCGCATGCGGCTGTGGCCGCGCCCTTATCAGTCCACGAAATAAGGCGAGCCTGGTACCTGGCTCAAAAGCCCGTTGCAGGTCTCCGCCTGTCCCTATGCGCGCGCCGGATTGGTTGCTTCAATCACCTCGCATGCGGTTTGTGCGCCCGATAATATCGGGCCGGCCACAACTTCGCTTTGCAGAAGGTCCGGCAGCTCGTCTAAAGGCAGGCCGTCAGGATCTGAAACACAATGAATTATCGCCATTCCTTCCATGCGGGCAACAGCGCCGATGTGGTCAAGCACAGCCTGCTGATCGCCCTGATACGGGCCTTGCAGCACAAGCCGGGCGCGCTCACGCTGATCGACACCCATGCCGGTTGTGGCCTGTACGACCTTGGCGGCGATGCCGCTCAACGCACCGGCGAGGCGACGCAGGGCGTGCTGCGGGCCTTTGCCGACCAAAATCCCTTGCTGGACGACTATCGCGCCGCCGTGCGGGCGGTGAATGTGGGGGACGAGCCGCAGCTTTACCCCGGCTCGCCGCGCTTTCTGGCACAGCTTTTGCGCCCGCAGGATGTCCTGATCCTCAACGAGAAGCACCCGGAAGACGCTTACACCCTGCGTGGCGTGATGCGCGGGACCAGCGCTGCCATGCATGAACGCGACGCCTACGAATTGTGGCTGGCCATGGTGCCGCCCCGCACCGCGCGCGGCGTGGTGGTGGTCGACCCGCCCTATGAGCAGGCGGACGAACGCGCCCGCATCACCGCCACCCTCGCCGCCGCGCAGCGCAAATGGGCGCATGGCGTGACGGTAATCTGGTTTCCGCTGAAAGACTACGCCACGCATGCGCGGTGGAAGGCGCAGTTGCGCAAGCTCGGCATCCCGAAATTTCTGTGCGTGGAGCATTGGCTATATGATAGCGAGCAACCCGGCATCTATAACGGTGCGGGCCTTTTCATCGTCAATCCGCCCTACGCTTTCACGCAGGCATTACCGCCCATGTTGGAGGCCTTTCGCGCGGCGTTGGCCCCCGAAGGGCATCGGGGCGAGATTCTCGCCGATTGGTTGAGCGACTAGGATAAGCCCAAGCCCACTCTTCCTCCAGAGCGAGCATTGCCGCGCTCCAGATTGCAGGCAGACTGGATCAGGCTGATCGCTGAAACACGAAGTTCGCCGATCATATCGCCAAAGCCGCAGCCCGCAGGCATAAGGAGGCGGCAGAGATGATGCGCCTCCAACAGCCCATCCCTTCCCGGAATTGTGCAGCGCACAACCGCGCTTCGTTGAGCATTCCGACACCTCATCCGCTCCGCATTCCGCTAATGGAGCCGGCATGGGTGCTGCCGCGATCGCCAAGACCATGGGGATCGGTCGGGCATCGGTCTATCCGGCACTGGCTGACTGATCGGCATCCTCCGGGACCCCGTCTTCACCGCCGACGGTCGTTACCAGCATCAGGCCGGGATCATCTCGCCCGATCGTCGACCCGACATCGTCAGGCCACATCGTCATCCGCCGACCATCACCGCCCATGCTCTGGGCGACCGTCAGCGACATCATGGAGATCAGCATATGGCATCACGCTCGAAGCCGAAGGCAACGTCGGCCACCCATGCTGCTGCCCATGATCAGGGGGAGAGCGTCGCCGGGATCATCGAACATATCGATGGTAACGCCGGGGACGATGGCGAGGAAATGATGGCCGAGGACGCTGGTTCACCGCAGCCCTCCAGAACCACCCGACAGACCCCCGCCACCCGCTCCACCTGTCTCCCATCGCCTTGATCTCCATCGTGACGCTCGATCCTCCGGCGTGATGATATCCCGCGCGATCACAGCAGTTACGATCGGTGGAGAACGGTTCGAATCTCAGTGCGGAAGTCGAACTACTGCTCCACTTCAACGCTACAACCTGCTACGTTCAACCCTCGAAAAGACACGCAATATCAGCATGTTTGACGCGAAGAACGGCCTCCCTCCCTCTCCGCCAATCTTCCCGTAAGATTGTGAGATAAAGCGATTTCTTCCTGATTCACGGCTGCCGAGCGTTCAACCGCTACACAACGGTGCTCGCGTCTCTCTGATTGTTGGAAACTAACGCAAACATACCGGCTGCGCCGAGGAAACCTGATGGCCCTGACCCCGGACATACCTACCCGAATACGCCAGGAAGCCCAATCCCGCGCCGTCCCATATCTGCTCCATTTCACGCAGGCGCAAAATCTGCGCTCGATCATCGATCGCGGCGTGCTCTCACGATCAGCATTGGAGACCGACGAGGAAATTTTCGCCAGTGCCAGCAGCCACTATCGCCTCGATGGGCATGACAACGCCGTCTCGGTTTCAATCGCCGCCATAAACGCACGAATGTTCAGAGCGAAGATGCGCGATGTCGGCAACGCCTATTGGGTAGTTCTGCTGCTGGAACCCAGCATACAGCGTTACGCGGCGGTGGAGTTTTCAGTTACCCACCTCTTAATGATGTGCCGCCAGCATCCCGACTATAATTCGTTGGGTGATTTGCCTTTCAAGCTCTCAACCAAGCTGAAGCGGCTCGAGACGATTCTCGACATGGACGGCCCGGTAAAACCATTCGCAGGTAAACTTCGGTCTATGGTAAGCTTGTTTGCTCAGCTTGAGGAAGATCGGCATTTCCTTGCGCACGGCTTGATGGCGACCAAGCTGAACAAGCAAGGAAAGCGAATCGTCGCGTTTCGGCTCTATGATCACAAGGGCGGTGTGGTCCATGCAGGTGCGATGGATTTGCCGATTGAAAAGCTCGACGATCTTGCGGGATTACTACATCCTACCGCGTCGGATTTCTCTGCATTAGTTTCAAAAATTGGTCGCGAAGCTCTGTTCCCGCAATGGCAGGCGATGGGCGGCGAAAAAGGGATGCCGCGCATGCAAGACTGAGAGCCGTCCTAATCTCCACACCTATTGGGGTGCAATATGCATCCGTCACATGGCAGATTCTGGTCGCTTGCCAACCCCTGAATTGGCCGCGCGACTTAAGAATTAGAACGCTCCGCACCTATATCGAAAGTAGCCAGCCGCTCGATCCCCTCCGAGAGGATATCGAGAGGCCAATCCCCGTATTGCTCACCGATCGATCTTGGCGCGTGACCTTGAAGAACATCCCGGATTTCAGGATTCATCCCGGCGCGTCGCGCCAAGGTTTTGAACAAATGCCGCCACGCGTGATTGGGCTGAATATGTGGGTCATTCACCTCTAGCTCACGGACCCATTTGGCCAGTCTCTCCCCCACTTTCTTATGTTGCGGATTGGCAGGATCACCTCCTCGACCCAATGATCGATTGTAGAAAACAGGCCACTCGCCGAAGACGCGCGCCATTTCCACCACCCCCTGTTCCCTTAAGCGAGAATGCAGCGGAACCAATCTTGCCGAGCCCGACTTGGTTGAGCCCGCCTCGGGCGTTATTCGGATCGCCCACACGCCGTCTTGCTTGATGAAATCACACCCCCGAAGCTGTGCTATCTCGCCCACGCGTGCGCCGGTATAGGCGCATAGAAATGGCACCCAACGCCGAGCGCGCCGGTGAGCTTCAGAGACATTTCCATGATCTCCGGCGAGTGCTGCCCGCAGGATCGTTCTTGCCTCAACGTCCGTGAATCCTCGCTCACGCAAACGTGCGGGCTTCGCCACCCGCACAGAAATGCCGGTCACCGGGTTCGCCGATATCTTCCGGTTTTCCGTAGCCCACCCAAACACAACCTTGAGGCCCGCGAGATAGACCTCCCGAACGCTGCGGCCAGAGATACCGGATCGAAGTAGCTCCTCCTTCCAACGGACGACATCATCCGCCGACACCTTCGCCGCATCATCATGGCCGACCCATCTCTTGAAATGAGCGAATACAGGCTTCCAGCGCTTGATCGTCGAAGCAGCGGGTTTCCGTTCGAGCAGATAGCCGTTGATGATCGCCTCGAATGGCACCTTTGTGGGCGCTGGCGCTGGATCGATCCGGCGAGCCTGAGAGATCATTACCGGCTTCGACGGTGGCGCATCATCTTCGTCAAGCCGTCCCTCCCGCGCAGCCTCGATCCGAGACTGAAACCTGACGATCACCGAAGCGGCCCGACGATTAGCCTCTGATCGAGACACTCGTCCCAATCGTCGAGTGAGATTGGATTTTCCGATGATCGACTGAAGCGTTTTTGGGACCGTCATGCGGACCTCGAAACCACCATCTGTGGTCGCCCGGAGATATGTCATCGATCTCATTCTGTAGCACCGTTGTGTAGCGGTTGAACGCTCGGCAGCCGTGGATCAGGAAGAAATCGTTTTATCTCACAATCTTACGGGAAGATTGGCGGAGAGGGAGGGATTCGAACCCTCGGTACCCTCACGGGCACGCCGCATTTCGAGTGCGGTGCATTCGACCACTCTGCCACCTCTCCGCAGAAGACCGGAAGCATTGAACCGCAAGGAAAAATGCCGCACCGATCGGGTCGAGGGGCGCCCATTAGCGAATGATTCCATCCTTGCCAAGCACCCTTTTCGGTATTTTTCTTGTCTCCCTGCGCGGGCACCCTAAATTGGTCATATGAAAGTCACGATTCAGAATATCGGTACCGGCATCACCGCCCCGCCGGTCGTCCATGCCCGCTTCAGCATCGGCGATGTCCTCAAGCATCGCAGCTTCGGCTTTCGCGGCGTGGTGTTCGACATCGACCCGGTCTTCGCCAACAGCGAGGAATGGTATGAATCGATCCCCGAACATGCCCGGCCCGACAAGCAGCAGCCCTTCTACCACCTGCTCGCCGAAAATGGCGAAAACAGCTATGTCGCTTATGTCAGCCAGCAGAATCTGGTGGCCGACGACAGCGAGGAGCCGGTCGATCACCCTGCGATCACCGGCCTGTTCGGCGATTATGCGGATGGCAAATATCAGCTGCGCCCGCGCCACCGGCACTGAGCCGCACCGGCGGGCGGCGCTGGGCCTTGCCCTGCTGCTCGCCGCGGCCGGGCCGTTGCAGGCTGCCCCGTTGCCGACGCAGGCCCCGGCGTCGGACAAGGTCGCGGTTCCCAATGCCGACCCGACCTTCCCCTTCTCCAACGAGATCGCCGCCTTTGCGAAAGCGGAAGCGGCCGACCCGCCGGTCGCCGACGCCACGCTGTTCCTGGGCAGTTCCAGCATCCGCCTGTGGGACATCAAGGGCAGCTTCACCGATATCGGCACGGTCAATCGCGGCTTTGGCGGCGCGACCACGCCCGACGTGCTGCATTATTACAAGCGGCTGCTGCCCAAGGCCAAGCCGCGCTCGATCATCGTCTATGTCGGCGAGAATGACCTGGCCGCCGGCGCGACGCCGGACAAGGTCGCCACCGACGTGCTGACCCTGCTGCGCCAGCTTCGCGCCGACTATCCCAAGGCGCATATCGCCTATCTCTCGCTCAAGCCCAGCCCGATCCGCTGGACGCTCTGGCCCCAGATGGCGGCGGTCAACATGACCGTTTCGGCGCGCAGCAAGGCGATGAAGTTCGATTATCTCGATGTCGGCCGCCCGCTTCTGGCCGCAGATGGCCTGCCCGACGCATCCCTGTTCCGGCCCGACGGTTTGCACATGAATCCGCGCGGTTACGAGCGCTGGACCAGATTGGTCGACGCCTATCTGGACCATGCCGTGCTGGCAGATGCGGTCGCCGGCCGCGATTCCTGACCGCCCTGCCGGCCAGTTTAAGATTGATCCAAGCGCCAGCAACATTATTACCAGCCGCTTGATCGATCGACTGGCGAAGGGAAAAGAGCAGTGACAACCGATTCGGCCAAGGCCGTGCCGATGGCGGAGCTGACGCTACGCGGCGTCATATTGGGCGCGCTCATCACCCTGCTGTTCACTGCCGCGAACGTCTATCTGGGCCTCAAGATCGGCCTGACCTTCGCCACCTCGATCCCCGCCGCCGTCATCTCCATGGCGGTGCTGCGCCTGTTCGCGACCGGCACGATCCTGGAAAACAACATCGTCCAGACCATCGCATCGGCCGCTGGCACGCTCTCGGCGATCATCTTCGTGCTGCCGGGCCTGGTCATCATCGGCTGGTGGCAGGGCTTCCCCTATTGGCTGTCGGCCTGCACCATCGCGCTGGGCGGCATATTGGGCGTCATGTATTCGGTGCCGCTGCGCCGCGCGCTCGTCACCGGATCGGACCTGCCCTATCCCGAGGGCGTCGCCGCCGCCGAAGTGCTGAAAGTCGGTGCCGGTTCGCGCGAGGGCCTGGAAGAGAATAAGCGCGGCCTGGCCGCCATCGTCATGAGTTCGATCGCCGCCGCCGGCTTCTCGATCATCGCCAAGACCAAGATCCTGGCCGAGGAAGCCGCCACCTTCTTCAAGCTGGGCGCAGGCGCCAGCTCGGTCTCGACCAGCTTCTCGATGGCGCTGATCGGCGTCGGCCATCTGGTCGGCATCTCCGTCGGCGCAGCCATGTTCGTCGGCCTGCTGATCAGCTGGGTCGGCATCGTCCCCTATCTCACCAGCCCGCTGCCCGCCGGCGCGGACCTGGCCGACCTGGTCGGCACCACCTTCCGCATGAAGGCCCGCTTCATCGGCGCCGGCACGATCGGCATTGCCGCGATCTGGACCCTGCTCAAGATTCTCGGCCCGATCATCAGCGGCATCCGCTCCGCCCTCAACGCCGCCAAGGTCCGCAAGTCGGGCGATGCCGGCACGCTGGACATCACCGAACGCGATCTGCCGATCGGCATCGTCTTCGGCACCATCCTCGCCTCGCTGGTGCCGATCGCCGTCTTGCTGTGGATCTTTGCCCAGGGCGGGCCGATCGCCGCCAATCCGGTGCCGATCATCGGCCTGACGCTGGCCTATATCCTGGTCGCCGGCATCGTCATCGCGTCGGTCTGCGGCTATATGGCCGGCCTTATCGGTGCGTCGAACAGCCCGATCTCGGGCGTCGGCATCCTCGCCGTGCTTGGCGCGTCGCTGATCCTCGCCGCCATCTATGGTTCGGGCCATCCCGAACAGAGCCAGGCGCTGATCGCCTATGCCCTGTTCACCACCGCGATCGTGTTCGGCGTCGCCACCATTTCCAACGATAACCTCCAGGACCTGAAGACCGGCCAGCTGGTCGGCGCGACGCCGTGGAAGCAGCAGATCGCACTGGTGCTGGGCGTGCTGTTCGGCGCGCTGGTGATCCCGCCGGTGCTCGATTTGCTCAACAGCGCCTTCGGCTTTGCCGGCGCGCCCGGCGCCAAGGCGACCGCCCTGCCCGCGCCGCAGGCCGCGCTCATTTCCGCGCTTGCCAAGGGCGTGCTGGGCGGCGATCTCGACTGGGGCCTGATCGGCTTCGGCGCCGGCATCGGCGTGGTCGTGGTCGCGCTGGACGAACTGCTCGGCAAGACCGGCAAGATGCGCCTGCCCCCGCTCGCGGTCGGCATGGGCATCTATCTGCCAATGGCACTGACCTTGCTGATCCCGGTCGGCGCGGTGATCGGCCATTTCTACAATCGCTGGTCGCTGCGCCAGGCGAACCCGGAATTTGCCGAGCGCATGGGCGTGCTGATGGCCACCGGCTTCATCGTCGGCGAAAGCCTGTTCGGCGTCGCCTTTGCCGGCATCGTCGCCTCGACCGACAGCGACGCGCCGCTGGCGCTCGTGGCCGAAAGCCATTGGGCGGTGCCGCTGTCGGTGCTGATCTTCGCCGGTGTGATCGCCGCCCTTTATGCGCGCCTGCGCCACTGGGCGACCGCACCGCTCGCCTGACGGGATGAGATGGGGCGATCGAGCCAAGGCCGCCCCATTCTCACGAAATCCTACGACAATAGAATGGATATGGGCCGACCTGCGGCTCGAAACCCTATGTCCGACGGTTTAATTCTCCAGCATCACCCAAAGGCTGGAGAGCCCACATGCCGCCCGAATTCCTGATTGCCATCATCTTGTGTATCGGCGCCGTCTTTTTCATCGACCATATGGCTCGGCTGGAAAAAGGCGGCCGGCTGCACCATCGTGGCGGCCTGTCCCGGCGCAGCGGCCCGCGGCGCGACTGAGCGCCCCATAATGTGGCCCCTGCATCACGTCACATAAGTTACATTTTTCAGACTTTTAACTGCAATCATATTGCCATGAAGCCGTAAGGACTCATCGCCAATGGCCTCCCCAACCGAAGGGGAGCATTCACCATGAAGACCTTGTTCCGTGGCGCGAGCCGCGCCGCGATCATCCTTGCCACCGCCATGCCCGTCGCCGCCCTGGCCGGCACCATCAGCGGCACCGTGTCCGACGGCACCGGCACCCGCGCGCTGCAGTCGACCCAACTGCGCATCGTCGAAAATGGGCGCATCGCCGAAGCCGGCCGTGACGGCTCCTACCGCTTCCCCGACGTCGCACCGGGCACCTACACGATCGAAGCCCGCTACACCGGTGCCGATCCGGTGCGCACCACCGTCGTCGTGCCCGTCACTGGTGACGTCGATGCCGACATCCGCATCGGCTCGAACATCGACGCGTCGATCATCGTCGTCGGCCAGGTCGCCAACCAGGCGTCGACGCTGTCGCGCCAGCGCGCGGCCGACGGTGTCGAAAGCGTCCTGACCCGCGACGCCATCGGCCAGTTCCCCGACCAGAATGTCGCCGAATCGATCCGCCGCCTGCCCGGCGTCAACATCCTGAACGATCAGGGCGAAGGCCGCTTCGTTTCGGTTCGCGGCCTCGACCCGGAACTCAACGCCGCGTCGATCAACGGCACCCGCGTGCCGGCGCCGGAAAGCGATGTCCGCTCGGTCGCGATGGACGTCATCCCTTCGGAACTGATCGAATCGATCGAGATCAAGAAATCGCTGACACCGGACATGGACGGCGACACCATCGGTGCCTCGATCGAAATCCAAACCACCAGCGCCTTCGACCGCAAGAAGGATCTCTATTCGGTCAAGCTGGAAGGCAGCTATAACGACTATGCCGATGCGCTGACGCCCAAGGGCAGCGTCGATTTCTCGACCCGCATCACCGATCGCTTCGGCATCGCCGGCGGCTTCAGCTATTACAAGCGCAAGTTCGAGAGCGACAATATCGAGGCGGCCGACTGGAACCAGACGGACGATGGCATCGCCTATGCCGAGGAGCTCCAGTATCGCGACTATGACGTCCAGCGTAAGCGCCTGGGCGGCTCGCTCAGCCTCGACTGGCTCGCCACCGATACCACCAAGCTCTACGCGCGCGGCCTCTACAGCCAGTTCGAAGATCAGGAATATCGCGGCGACATCATTTTCCAGATGAGCGGCGAACCGGAATCGGGCGACGCGACCAGCGCGCAATTCTCCGATGAGGACGACCGCATCCGCGTCCGTCGCCGGATGAAGGACCGTTTTGAAAAGCAGCGTATCAAGTCTCTGACCCTGGGCGGTGAAACCAATACCGGTCCCTGGAAGCTGACCTATTCGGGTAGCTGGTCGGAAGCCAGCGAGCGCGAAAATGGCTCGATCGATCCGACCCGCTTCCAGGCGGATTTCGAAGAAAATGGCGTGAATGTCGGCTTCGACTATTCGAATCCGATGAAGCCGCGCTACACGGTCACCGGTAATACCGACGCCTTCTATGATGCCTCCAACTATGAGTTTGACGAGCTGGAACGCACCACGTTGTCGGACTCGAAGGATCGCGAATATACGATCAAGGGCGACATCAGCCGTGCCTTCGCCACCGATGGCGGCACCTTCACCGTCCAGACCGGCATGAAGGCGCGCTGGCGCAAGAAGAGCTATAATCTCCAGTCGGATGTCTATGACGGCTATGATGGCGATTACACGCTGGCCGACGTGCTCGGCGGGCAGACCTACCGCATCCAGGACATTCTGCCGCTGCCCAGCCATACCGGCCCGTCCAATTTCTTCTACGACAACCAGGCCAATTTCGAGCTGAACGAGTTCGACACGCTGCTCAACTCGACCACCTCCGACTATTCGGTGACCGAGGACATTCTCGCCAGCTACCTGATGGGCCGCTGGGACAGCGACACGCTGCGTGTCATTGCCGGTGTGCGTATGGAGCAGACCCGCAACGACATTCGCGCCTTCCAGACGCTGGCGACCGGCGACGAGGTCGAAGATATCACGATCACGCCGACCCGCTTCGTGCGCAACTATACCAACTGGCTGCCCAGCCTGACGGTCCGCTACGAGCCGGTGACCAACCTGGTCTTCCGCTTCGGCGGCTATAAGAGCCTGGTCCGTCCGAAATTGTCCAACCTGGCACCGCGCTTCGACATCAACGAGGATGGCGAGGCGACGCTCGGCAACCCGAACCTCAAGCCCTATAGCGCCTGGAACATCGACGCGTCGGCCGAATGGTATTTCGGAACCAACGCGGCGCTGACCGGCGGCTTCTTCTGGAAGTCGATCAAGGACTTCGTCGTCGAACAGACGATCGAGGAAGCGGGCACCATCTATGGCGTCGACTACAACCAGCTGACGACCTACATCAATGGCGACACGGCCAAGATCAAGGGCTTCGAACTGTCCTATAGCCAGGTCTTCAGCTTCCTGCCGACGCCGTTCGACGGCCTGCTGCTGAACGCCAACTACACCTATACCGATGCCAAGGGCACGGTGCTGACCGACGGCGACATCGCCGATCCGCGCAAGGTGCCGCTGGCCGCTTCGTCGAAGAACACGTTCAACATCGTCCTGGGTTACGAAAAGGGGCCGATATCGCTGCGCGCCGCGGGCACCTATCGTGACAAATATCTGGATGAGCTGGGCGGCAAGGCCGAGGATGATCGCTATGTCGACGATCATTTCCAGCTCGACCTGAGCGCGAAATATCGCGTCGCACCGGGCGTCCGGGTCTTTGCCGAGTGGATCAACGCCACCAACGAGCCCTATTTCGCCTATCAGAACTATGCCGGTGCCAAGCGCCTGCTGCAATATGAGGAATATAACTGGACCGCGAAGTTCGGCGTCACCGCCAGCTTCTGATCCCGTTCGATGTCCCCCGCTTGCCGGTCGCGCCCTTGCGCGGCCGGCAAGTCCCGTTTTCCCGGAAAGGACGCCCATGTCCCGACTGTTCCTGACCACGCTGCTGATGGCAAGCGCCGCGCCGCTCTCTGCTCAGACCGCCGCTACCCCGCCCGTGCCCCGCTCCGCCGGCATCCCCTATGCGGCGCGCACCCTGCCCGACCGGATCATGCTGACGCCTGCTGCCGATCCGTCGCGCGGCATGGCCGTCGCCTGGCGCACCGATGCCGCCCAGACCGCCAGCGAAGCGCAGATCGCCATCTCCGTCGACGGCCCGACGCTGGAGGAGAAGGCAAGGACCGTGACCGGCCCCGTCGGAACGGCCAAGGACAGCGCCAATGGCCCGGCCCTCTATCACCAGATCCGCTTCGACAATCTGACGCCCGATACCGTCTATGCCTATCGGCTGAAGGGCAGCGCGGGCTGGAGCGAATGGCTGCAATTCCGCACCGCCTCGGCTGAAGCCAGGCCGTTCCGCTTCCTCTATCTGGGTGACATCCAGAACGGCATCCTGACCTATGCCAGCCGCGTCATCCGCCAGGCTTTCCATGCCAATGGTGGGATCGAGCTGGTCGCCCATGCCGGCGACCTCGCCGCCCAGCGCGACGATCTGGATCACGACGACGAATGGGGCGAGTTCAACCAGGCCGGCAGCTATAACTGGTCGATCGTCCCGCAACTGCCCGCCACCGGCAATCATGAATATGTCGATGTGGTGAAGCCCGACGGCAGCGAAAGCCGCAAGCTCGGGCCCTATTTCCCGCTGCAGTTTGCGCTCCCCGACAATGGTGTGCCGGGCCTCAGGACCACCTATTTTGTCGATTATCAGGGGGTGCGCTTCATCATCCTCGACGGCACGTCGGCGATCGATCTCGGCACCATGGCGCAGCAGACCGCATGGCTCGACGCCACCCTGGCGTCCAGCAAGGCGAAATGGAATGTCGTGCTGTTCCACCAGCCCGTCTTCACCTGCGCCCGACCGCAGGACACGTCCGAGGTGAAGGCCGCGTGGAAGCCGGTGTTCGACAAGCGCAAGGTCGATCTGGTGCTGCAGGGCCATGACCATTGCTACAGCCGCCTGACCTCCGAAGCGGGGCGCGAGGCGTCGGCACAGGCACGCAAGAATGGCGCGATCCAGGGGCCGGTCTATCTCGTCTCGGTCACCGGCTCCAAGATGTACGGCCTTAACGACCGGGCCCGCACCCAGCCGGACAAGACGGCGGAAGCGACCGAACTCTATCAGGTCGTGGACGTGGATGGCGATCGCCTGAAATTCCGCACCTATACCGCGTCGGGCAAGCTCTATGACGGCTTCGACCTCACAAAGCGGGCGGACGGCAATCACCTGACCGACACCAGCGAACCCACCATCGCCGTGCGCACCTGTACCGGCAATATCGGCCCCGATGGCGGCAAATGCGTCGCGCGCGGCAAGTGAGGAATATCATGATGAAGCCCTTAGCCCTGTCGCTCACCAGCCTTCTCACGCTGGCCGCCTGCACCACCACCGAAACGGAAGTGCCGGTCGAAGTGCGCATCGCCAACGCCACGCCGGCCGTGAATGTCACGGCACGCGGCGAAACCACGCCGGTCGGCACGCCCAATGCCGACGCGGCGGATGATCCGGCGATCTGGCGCAATGCCGCCAACCCGGCCGCCAGCCTGATCGTCGGCACCGACAAGAAGGCCGGCCTCTATGTCTATGGCCTGGACGGCAAGACGCGCGATTTCCTGGACGCCGGCCGGGTCAACAATGTCGATCTGCGCGATGGCGTGGCGATCAATGGCCAGACCGGAATCCTGGTCGTGGCCTCGGACCGCAACGATGTGGCGAACTCCAAGCTGGCGCTGTTCCGGCTCGACAGCGCGACAGCGAAGTTGACAGCCCTCGGCAAGGTCGATGCCGGCAAGGGAGAGGCTTATGGCATCTGCATGTACAAGGCGCCGGAGGCGACCTACGCCTTCATCGTGCTGAAGGATGGGACGATCCACCAGGTCACGCTCGATGCGTCGGGCGCGACGCCCACCGGCAGGATCGTCCGCAGCATGAAGCTTGGCACCCAGTCGGAGGGCTGCGCCGTGGATGACCGCACCGGCATCCTCTATGTCGCGGAGGAAGATGTCGGCCTGTGGCGCTTCGACGCGCGCGCATCTGGCGCCACCACGCCCACGAAAATCGCGGCGGCCGACGGCAAGAATCTGGTGATGGATGCCGAAGGCGTCGCCATCGCCCAAATCGGCGCGAAGGACGGCTATGTCCTCGTCTCCAGCCAGGGCGACAATGCCTATGTCGCCTATCGCCTGTCCGACGACGCCTATGTCGGTCGCTTCCGCGTCGTCGATGGCGCCATTGGCGGGTCGGAGGAAACCGACGGCATCGAGCTGATGCTGGGCGATTTCGGCCCGGCCTATCCCGGTGGCCTGTTCATTGCGCAGGATGGCCATAACGCGGCGGCGGCGCAGAATTTCAAGCTGGTCGCCTGGGACGACATCGCCAGGGTATTGGACCTGCCCCGATAAGCAGCCTTGTCCCCCTCCCTTTCAAGGGAGGGGTTAGGGGTGGGTAGCCTCCGAAGGAGGCTCGCTTCGCTCGCCACCCACCCCCCGACCCCTCCCTGGAAGGGAGGGGAGGCAAGTCTTATTTCTTTGCCGCGAACCAGGCCGCGGTCGGCGCCTTCAGGCGGCTGCGCGTCTCGATCCGGGTCTTGATCGCGGCGATCGAGCGGTCGACCACCTTGCGCGATTCCGGCGTCAGATACTGGGTCGCATAGGCGTCCAGCTTGGTCACCATCGCCGGGTCGGCCGATCCACCACCCAGACGGGCCAGCGCCTGGCTGCGCGCCGACACATCGATCAGCGCTTCATATTGCGCCTTGTGCGCCAGCACATAGTCAACCGCCAACATCGGATGGGCGACGCCCACCTGGCCGATGATCGCCGCGCTGGTGGTCTTGCCCGGCTCATCGGTTAGGGCGAGATCCAGAGCCTGCTGCCCCAGCTTCTCGTCCTTCGCCTTGCCGAGCAGCGCGTAGAGCGTGCTCTTTTCGAGGTCGCTCTGCGCACCCTTGGCCATCACGCGCAGCTTGTCCCAGGTCGCCTGATCGGCATTCTGGGCGATGATGCCCAGCCAGACATTGCGCAGCGGTCCGTCGAGCGCGGCCGGGTTGGTCGCCAGCGCAGCGAAGCGGCGGTTGGCCTCGGCCACCACGCCCTTGTCGCCCATGCTGCCCAGCGTCGCGACCAGGCTGGTGCGCAGCACCGGCACCTGCGGCCCTTCGCCGGCCTTGGCATCATAGCCGATGGCCGTCAGCGCCGGGGTCAGCTTGGCCGAGGCATAGGCCGCGACCTTCGCCTGGGCGGCGGCGTCGCCCTCCAGCATGTCATAGCTGCTCTTCAAATAGCCGGGCACTTCGGCCAGCACCGCCGGGCTGCCATTGACCGGCACGGCGTCGACCAGGTCGAGCGCCAGACCGATCGGCTGGTATCCGCCCAGCGCCAGCTGGAAATTGTCCGCCATCAGGCCGGTCTGGTCCATGCTGGAGAGCTGGCTGAAGCCCTTGGCCAGTGCCTGGATATTGGCGGCGGGATAGAGCGAGCGATAATAGCCGGTCTGCCCCGCATTGATGACATAGGCGCCGCAGCCCGGCAGCGTGATCTGGCCATTGCCCTGCAGGATCAGGCGCTGCGCCTCGCCGCCCTGCACCTGCGCCTTGACCGGCACATTCCACTTGAGCGGCGCCTTGTCCTTGGCGTCGCGGCTATATTCGCCCTGGCTCAGCGTCAGGACGGTGTTGCCGCCCTGGCACTGGGCGCTCTCCACCTTGACCAGCGGGATACCCGGCTGGCTGGTGAAATCATGCGCGATGCTGACCAGCCCCTTGGCGCCCGCACCCTCGACCGCCTTCCACAGATCGTCGGTGACGGTGTTCCCGTAAGCGTGGCTCTTCATGTAGGACTGGATGCCCGCCTTCCACGCATCCTCGCCGGCATAGCCTTCGAGCATGGTGATGACGGCCTCGCCCTTCTGATAGGTGATGGCGTCAAACGCCTGGTTCACCTGATCGACAGTGGTGATCTTCTGCACGACCGGGTGGGTGGTCTTGAGCGCATCGAGGCTCATCGCCCGCTCGCGGCCATCGACGCGCGACAGCAAGGCTTCCCATTCCGGGTTCAGCTTGTCGGTGACCTTGGTCGCCATCCAGCTGGCGAAACCCTCGTTCAGCCACAGATCGTCCCACCAGGCCATGGTGACGAGATCGCCGAACCACTGGTGCGCCATTTCATGCGCAGCCACTTCATAGATGGCGCGCTTGGTCTCTTCGGAGGTGAAGCGCGGATCGACCAGCAGGGTGCGTTCGAAGGTGAAGATCGCGCCCCAATTCTCCATCGCGCTGAAGAACTGGCTCTGGCCCGGACCCGCGACATTGTCGAGCTTGGGCAGCGGGAAGGGCACGCCGAAATAGTCGTTATAATAGGGCAGGATCGCCGCCGACGCGTCGAGCGCCAGCTGCGCCTTGCCGGTATTGCCCCGGCCGGTGATGACGCCGACTTCGGTATTGCCCGCCATCTTGGTCGCGCGGTCCAGTTCGCCCAGGCCAAAGAAGAGCAGGTAGGACGACATTTTGGGGCTGGTGCCGAAGGTCACCAGCTTTTTCCCGCCACCGATGTCCTTGGTCGCCTTGACCGGCATGTTGCCGACCGCCAGTTGGTCCACGGGGACCACGGCGGAAAGGTCGAAGGTCGCCTTGTAGCTCGGCTCGTCGAAGCTCGGCACGAAACGGCGGGCGTCGGGCGCCTCGAACTGGGTGAAGAGCGCGCGCTTCGCGGCGCCCGCATTGTCGGTATAGTCGAGCGCGAACAGGCCGTTCGCCTGTTGGTTGATGATGCCGGCATAGACCATGGTCAGCTTGTAGCTGCCCGGCTGCACCGGCTTGCCGAAGTCGAGGCTGACGGTCTGGGCATCGGCATCCACCTTGGCCGTGCCGGTGATCGCCTTGCCCTTGGCCGGGGTCAGGGTGACGCTGGAAACGGTCAGGTCGGCCGCGTTGAGCACCAGCGCCGGCATGGCGGCGGCGACAGTAACGTCGATCGTCACCTTGCCGGTGAATTTGAGGTTCGCCGCATCGGGCGTCACCTCGATCGCATAATGGCTGGGCGCGGCGCCACGGGGCAGCTGGGTGGTGACGCCGGCGGCGGGGCCGGCAGGCGCGGTCTGGGCCAGCGCGGGCGCGGCGATCGCCAGCGGCGCGGCCGCCATCAGGAACGGCAGGATTTTCGACAAGGGCATGGGGGAAGGCACTCCGATACGGCTTGGATGGCGCAATGAGACATAGTCACGCGCAACATGCAAACCGGATCGGCCCTTTCCCGCGGGGGGTCAAGTGAACTATCCGCAAGAGAATGTCGTTGGTCGAAGCCTGTTGCGCGTTCGTCCAACAAGGGCAGAGTGGCTATCGGACGAGAAGCCTTCCGTCCCGCTGGGCGATGAGCGAGCGATCGCCGCTATCGCGCATGTGCCGCAACGCCGCCTTCCGGCAGGCAGGATCGCTATTGATCTGGCGCTCGAACCAACGCCGCCAAATGGGATCAGTCAATGCGATGGCATAGGCTTCTTCTATGCCTCATGCTTCGCGCAGGCGAATTTCCTTGATCAGCAAATGCCAGCGCGAACCGTCGGACGGGTCCAGTTCCGCCCGACGATTACGATAGAAAGCCATGAGGCTTACGGCATCCTGCATGATCGGCGCAGCCTATGGATCAGATATTCAGCCGCGGCCGCGATAGCCCGGCACGTCCTGCGGCGGCAGCCACAGGCCGGCGGGCGGTTCGCCCGACTGCCAGAAGACGTCGATCGGGATGCCCCCGCGTGGATACCAATAGCCGCCGATGCGCAGCCAGATCGGCTGCATTTCGGTGAACAGCCGTTCGCCGATGCCGACGGTGCAATCCTCGTGGAAGCCGGCATGGTTGCGGAAGCTGCCCAGGAACAGCTTGAGCGCCTTGGATTCGACGATCGTCGCGCCGGGCGCATAGTCGATCACCAGATGGGCGAAATCGGGCTGGCCAGTCACCGGGCAGAGCGAGGTGAATTCGGGCGCCGTGAAGCGCACCAGATAGGGCTTGCCCGGACGGGGATTGGGGACATAGTCGAGGACGGCGTCCTCGGGCCGCTGCGGCAGGGTGCTGGCGCGGCCGAGATGGAGCGGGGTATCGGTCATGAGGGCGCATGTAGTCGATTGCACGCAATTTGTCATCGGTCCGGCGCGCAAGGCCATCCGTTCATCTGGCGTTCAGCAAAATTTCTGCCTTGGCAGGGCCATGGGGTCTATGCGTCTGTTCCTTTCCGCCCTGCCGCTGCTGGCAGTCACGCCCGCGCTGGCACAGCAAGCCACCGGCAGCGATCCGGTCGTCAATCTGCAGCGCGCCGCGCCGCCGCCGCCGGCCGATGACCCGCGCCGTCAAGGCCCGGAACTCGACGTGTTCCGGGGCACGGCAACGCCGACCCCGACACCCACTCCGTCGTTGCCGCCGATCGTCGCCCCCACGGTGACGCCAGCACCGACCCAGCGCACGCCCGCGACCACCCCTGCCCCTGCTTCGCAGCGCCCGGCACCGACGCCAGCGCCGACGCGCACCGAAACACCGCGCACGACGCCCACGCCCGCCCCCACCGAACGCCCGGCCGCGCGCGACACCACACCGGCGCAGCCCAGCCCGGCGCCCGCTGTGGCGGAACCGGACAATGCCGCCAATGCGGTGGAAACGCCGCCAACGGCCGCCCTGCCCGCGCCCGAGCCGGTCACGGCCGACAACAGCGTCACCACTGCCGAACCCGCGCCGGACGCCGAAGCGCAGGGTTTGAGCTGGCCCTGGATCGCCGCCGCCATCGCCGCTCTGGCGGTAATCGCCGGCTTCCTGCTGATGCGGCGCCGTCGTGCGGCGGCGGACGTCAACGCCGCGCCGGCGAGCGCGCCACCCCCGGCAGCCCCCCGGCCAGCCCCAGCCCCCGTTGCGCCGCCCCCGCCTGCTCCGGCTCCTGCTCCCGCGCCCATTCCGGCGCCCACGCCAGCACCTGCCCCCGAACCCGTGGCAGCTACGCCGGCCAGCGACGCCGGCGATCGTCCCTGGATCGACCTCGGCCTCGACATCAGCCTCGCCCGCTCCTCGCTGATCGGCGTGACCATCGGCTACACGCTGCTGCTCCACAATCGCGGCGATCGCCCGGCCCGCGACATCATGGTGCGCGGCATATTGGGCAATGCGGGCGCGCAGCAGGATGCGTTGCTGCGCCATTTCTTCGGTGGCGAAACCGGCATGCCGCTGCATTCGATCGTCTCGATCGCGCCGGGCGAAACCGTGCGCATGACCAACGAGCTGCGCCTGGCCCAGGACGAGATCGTGCCGGTGACGATGGGCGAGCGGGCACTGCTGGTGCCGATCGCCGCCTTCGACGCCCATTATCGCTGGGGCGAGGATGAGGAAGCGCCCGAAGGCACCGGCCGCACCGGTCGCGCCTTCATCGTCGGCCAGGAACAGGATCCGCCCGCCGAGCGCCTGTCGCCCTTCCGCCTCGACCAGGGGCCGCGCCAATATCGCCGGCCGGCCGCCCGCGCCGCCGCCGAAGTGCCGCCGGCCTGAGCATTTCCCTTTCCTGTCCGGCCAGGCGCTCCTAAAGTGCCTGCCGGACAAGGCAAAAGGGGCCGCATGGACATTCTCGTTTCCACCGACTGGCTGGCCGGCGAAATCGGCAAGCCCGATCTCGTCATTCTCGACGCCAGCCTGTTCCTGCCCGGCACGCCGCGCGACCCGCGCGCCGAGTTCGACGCGGCCCATATTCCCGGCGCCGCCTTCATGGACCTGCCGAGCCTCAGCGACCCCGCCGATCCGGTGCCGGGCCAGTTGCCACCCGACGCGCTGATGACGCAGCGCATGCAGGCGCTGGGCGTCAACGCCGACAGCCGCATCGTCATCTATGACAACAGCCCGACCCACAGCGCCGCGCGCGGCTGGTGGATGATGCGCGTCTATGGCCTGGGCGCATCGGCTGCGATCCTGGATGGCGGCCTGCCCAAATGGGTCGCCGAAGGCCGCCAGGTCGACAGCGGCACGCCCGCCATGGCGCCGGGCAACGCCGTCGCCCGGCTCGACCGGACACAGGTGCGTAGCAAGGCGGACATCCTCGCCAATCTCGACAGCGGCACCGCGCAACTGCTCGACGCGCGCGGCGCGGGGCGCTTCACCGGCGCCGAGGCCGAACCGCGACCCGGCATGGCGTCGGGCCATATCCCCGGCAGCCGCAACATCCCCTCCTCCGCCTTCTTCGCCGCCGACAACAGCCTGAAGCAGGGCGAGGAACTGCGCCGCCTGCTGCTCGACGCCGGCACCGATCTCGACCGGCCGATCATCACCACCTGCGGCAGCGGCGTGACCGCGGCGATCATCCTCGCGGCGCTCGAAACACTCGGGAAGCGCGACGTCAGCCTCTATGACGGCAGCTGGTCGGAATGGGGCTTCGATCCCGCCACGCCCAAGGCGACCGGGCCGGCCGCATGAGCGAGGACAGCAGAAGGCCGCTGACGAAGCTGGCGCAGGCCGGCCGTCGCGCCGACTGGACCGGCATGCCGGGGCAACCCGGCGCGATCGTCAGTCCGGGCGTCTGGCGCGCCTCGACCATCCTTTATGATGATGTCGCCCATCTGCGGAAGGCGGCCGGCAGCAGCACCCATGAGCGGCTGTTCTACGGGCGCAAGGGCACGCCGACCAGTTGGAGCCTGGCCGACGCGCTGACCGAGATGGAGCCGGGCGCGGAGGGCACGATGCTCTTCCCCTCGGGCGTGGCGGCGATCGCCTGCGCGCTGATGGCGGTGCTGCGGCCGGGCGACCAGTTGCTGATGGTCGACAGCGCCTATGACCCGACCCGCAATTTCTGCGAGCAGGTGCTCAAACCCTTCGGCGTCGAGACGCTCTATTATGATCCGACCATCGGCGCCGGCATCGCCGACCTGTTGACCGATCGCACCCGCGCCATCTTCCTGGAATGCCCCGGCAGCCTGACCTTCGAGGTGCAGGACGTGCCGGCGATCACTGCCATCGCACGCGATCGCGGCATCACCACCCTGCTCGACAATACCTGGGCGACGCCGCTCTTCTTCCCGGCGCTGGCCCATGGCGTCGATATTTCGATCCTCGCCTGCACCAAATATATTGTCGGCCATAGCGACGTGATGATGGGGTCGGTCACCGCCACGCCTGCGCTGTTCCCCAAGGTCCGCCAGTCTGCCTATCTGTTCGGCCAGATGACCAGCCCCGACGATGCCTGGCTCGCCAGCCGGGGGCTGCGCACGCTCGGCGTCCGCCTGGCCCAGCATCAGGCGAGCGCGCTCACGATCGCGCAGTGGCTGACCGAGCAGCCCGATGTCGCCCGCGTGCTGCACCCGGCGCTACCCGACTGCCCCGGCCATGAATTGTGGGCGCGCGATTTCAGCGGCTCGACCGGCCTGTTCAGCTTCGTGCTGCAGGGCGGGGACGAGGCGGCCCGCGCCGCGCTGATCGACGGGCTCGCCCATTTCGGCATCGGCTATAGCTGGGGCGGGTTCGAGAGTCTGGCCCTGCCGGTCGATCCCGCCCGCTATCGCACCGCCACCGCCTGGCAAGCGGAAGGGCCGGTCGTCCGCCTGCAGATCGGGCTGGAGGATCCCGCCGACCTGATCGCCGATCTCGACGCCGGGCTGGCCCGTTTCCGGGCGGTGCGGGGATGAAGCAGCTGGGCGCATGGCTGGCGCGGTTGCCGGGCAATGCGGACATCACCCAGCCGCTGATCGCGGTCGGCATCGCACTGCTGCTCCATGCCATGGCCTATGGCCTGGCGCGGCTGCTGGCCCCGCGCATCCGCGAGCGCCTGCCTGCCCTCAGCGAACTGGCATCCACCCATGTCCGCCCGATGCTGCGCCATGCGATCAGCGCGCCGCTGTTCGCGACGGCGCTGGCGCTGTGGCCGGCGGACAGCATCGCCCATCTGATCCTGGGCGCGGCGCTCGCCTTTGCCGTCGCCCTGTTCGCGCTGCATCTGTTGCAGGCGCTCAGCTTCCCGCGCTGGGCGATCACCCCGCTCGCCCTGCTGCTGTTCGTCATGGTGATATCGGGCAGCAGCGGCGGCATCGCGCCGGTAGGCTCGATGCTCGACGATGTCGCGCTGACGCTGGGCAAGCGGCGGATCAGCCTGCTCGACCTATTGTCGGTTGCGGCGACATTGGTAGCGCTGCTTGCCGGCATCCGCCTTGCCAACCGGCTGATCCGGCGCAGCATCCAGAAGGCGCCCGATCTCGACCCGACCCAGAAGTTGCTGGGCCAGAAGCTGGCCGGCATCGCCGTCATCATCGCCGCCTTCTTCATCGGCATCGACATATTGGGCATCGACCTCACCGCCTTCACCGTCTTTTCCGGGGCGCTGGGCCTGGCGGTCGGCTTCGGCCTGCAGAAGACGGTCGGCAATCTGATCGCCGGCATCATCCTGCTGATGGACCGGTCGATCAAGCCGGGTGACGTGATCGCGGTCGGCGACAGTTTCGGCTGGGTCAGCAAGATCGGCGTGCGCGCCGTGTCGATCATCACCCGCGACGGCAAGAAGCATCTCATCCCCAACGAAAATCTGATGACGCAGGAAGTGGAGAACTGGTCCTATTCCGACCGCAATATCCGCGTCCGCATCCCGGTGGGGATCAGCAATGACAGCGACATCGCGCTGGCCCAGCAACTGATGCTGGAAGCGGCCGAGGAAAGCCCGCGCGCGCTCAAGCATCCCGAGCCCAAGGTATGGCTGACCGCGCTCGGCCAATATCGGCTGGAGCATGAGATCCGCGTCTGGATCAACGATCCGGAAAATGGCGTGGGCGGGGTGACATCCGACGTGCTGATGCGGGTGCTGGACAAGTTCAAGGCACAGGGCATCATCGTCCCCTATCCGCGCCAGATCATCGAATTGCGGCAGCCGCAGGATAGACATGATCCAGCAATGAATGAGCCCGACATTTCGGACCATTCCCCGTCCTGAGCGACCGCGACAGCGTTCGAATATCCGATAAATCACGCTTTATCATGTAGATACGCCAGGCATCCGGCGAACGCAGCCGCGCGCCTTGTTGCGTCGTAGCAACAATAAAAGACGTAAAAGACATGAAGCAGCAATAATATCTTGTGCGCCGCAGCGCGCGCAGGCATGGCCAGAAGCGTTGAGGCAAGCTGGCCCACTTCCCTTGGGGGAAGCATAGAGGCAGGCGCCTGGACGCAGGCGGGACGATCGCAGAACCATCAAGGGGATTATCATGCGTAAGTCCATTCTCGGCCTCTCGGCCTTCGCTCTTGTTGCGCTGTCGGCACCCGCCATGGCCCAGGATGAGCCCGCTCCCGCGGTGACCGTCACCGGCAATGCCGCCGTCGTCAGCGATTATCGCTTCCGCGGCATTTCGCAGACCAACAAGAAGTTCGCGCTGCAGGGCGGCATCACCGTTACCCATGAATCGGGCTTCTATGTCTCGACCTGGGGCAGTTCGATCGACGAATATGTCGCCAACGGCTCAGACCAGGAACTCGACCTGATCGGCGGCTATTCGACCACGGTCGGCGGCGCGACGATCGACGTCGGCGTCCTCTATTATTACTATCCGGGCAATGCCGGCGCGAACACCGACTTCGTCGAGCCCTATGCCTCGATCAAGGGCACGTTCGGCCCCGCCACCGCCAAGTTGACCGCCAACTACGCCCCCAAGGCGAAGGCGCTGACCGTCGGCAATGGCAAGGAAGACAATCTCTACCTCGCCGGCGACGTCTCGGCCTCGATCCCCAATACCCCGCTGGGCGTGTCGGCGCATCTGGGCCACAGCTTCGGCCCCAGCTACCTGACCATCGGCAAGGAATATACCGACTGGAACATCGGCGCGACCTACACCTGGGGCCACCTGACCTTCGGCGTATCCTATGTCGACACCGACAAGTCGCTTTATTCGTCGGCAGGCCACAATATCAGCAAGGCCGGCGTGGTCGGTTCGCTCACCGCCTCCTTCTGATCCGCCTTCCCTTCGGGGATGAACAGGGCCGCGCTCTCCAGAGGAGATCGCGGCCCTTTGCCATATGCGGTGTTTACGGGTCGCCTTGGCCCGCGCCGCTGCCTATAAGGCGCCGATGCCTCCGATCGCCCTCCTGCTGCTCTTCGTCGTCACGATCGCGCTGATGGAGGGTTTTGCCTATGTGATGCATCGCTGGGTGATGCATGGGCCGGGCTGGTTCCTCCATGCCAGCCACCACCGCCCCCGCACCGGCTTCTTCGAGGCCAATGACCTCTATTTCGTGATCTTCGCCATGCCCTCCATCCTGCTGCTGCTGGGCGGGGTGCAATGGGGCTGGGGCAATTGGGCAACGGCCGTGGGCGCCGGCGTCGCCGCCTATGGCGCTATCTATCTCGGCTTCCACGACATCATCGTCCACCAGCGGGTGCGCCACCGCTATGTCGCCCGCTCGCGCTACATGAAGCGGATCGTCCAGGCGCATCGGCTGCACCATGCGGTCGAGACCAAGGAAGGGACCGTCAGCTTCGGCTTCCTGATCGCGCCCCATCCCACGGACCTGAAACGCGAACTGGCGCGGCGCGGCCGGGCCGGCGTGCGCGCGGCCAGGGATTGGCAGCCCGGCACGCGGGACTAGATCCGCGCGATATGGGTGGTAAGGGGACTGTCGGGTTTCGGCTTTAATGATGGAAAAGCAGACTTGGCCTTCAGTCGATGAAGTTACCAGTCGTGGCCGCTGTTGGTTCCTCTAGCTCAAAAGCAAAGCTCCTGAAAATCTCGCGAAGCGCAGTATCCCGATTCCGAAGTCCCTCTTTGGCAAGGGCATCTGCGAGATGCTTGGCAACGTCAGCTAATATAATACCCCACGCTGTGTCTTCGGCTATTGGGCCATTCTCTTCGTAGACGCCGACCTTCAACGAGCAATGTAGCTTTTGCTCAGCAATCCAAACGCGGAGAGGCTCCCACGCATTAGCGTCACGCAATGCCGCAGGGGGGATCGCTCGTTCGTCCATGGTCACTCCAATTCACGACGACTGCTAATCACATGCTGGTTGCCCGTCCGCAATCAGGAAGTGATAGCGCTGCTTTGATCGGCGAAAAACGGTCGCTTTCAGACCATCTTCCCCTGCAAGGAGGAATTTGCGACCGACTTTAGTCGTCAGTTGTCAAAGCCGAAGATCGTCATTGCGAGCGTAGCGAAGCAATCCATCTCGCGCCGGTGGATTGCTTCGCTACGCTCGCAATTGTCTGTTTGAGATAGGCTATGGCTGTGTGATCCGCTGAGGATGCGCCGGGCCGGGTGGCCACCCGGCCCGGCGCGCGGCCGGATCGACCGTCTCGCAATAGGGCTCGTCGCCCGTCGTCATCATGGTCGTCCGGCCGCTGTCTTGCAATGCTTGATGAGTTGAAGGGGCTGCCCTCGCGCATGCCCGCAGACAATCGCAAGCCTGTCAGGAGCCTGCCCATGATCACCCCCACCTGCTTTATCGGCTGCGATGTCGGCAAAAAGGAGATCGCCGTCTTTCACAGCAATGGCGGCGCCAGCTACATCCTGCCCAACCAGCCTGAAGCGTTGGCGCGTTTCGTGCAAACCCTCGATCCGGGCTGCCTCGTCCTGTGCGAGGCGACCGGCGGCTATGAAGCGGCCCTGTTGGACGCCCTGTATAGCGCCGGCCATGCCTGCCACCGCGCCGATGCACGCAAGGTGAAGGCCTTCATCCGTTCGCTCGGCACGCTTGCCAAGACCGATGCCATCGACGCGCGTATGCTCGCCCGCTACGGGCAGGAACGCCATGATCGCCTGGCCCGATGGAAGCCCTGGCCGGCCGAGCAGCAGAAGCTGCACGCCCTCGTCATGGCGCGACGCGATATCGTCGCGGCCATCACCGCCTGGAACAATCGCACAAAGGCCCCCGGCGCCGCGGACATCCAGCCGCTCATCGATCCCATCGTCCACAGCTTCAGGACCCAGCTCAAGGCCATCGACGGCGCCATCGCCACCCTCGTTCGGCACAGCCAGATCGCCGCAAGGGCTCGCACCCTGCTCGCCATCCCCGGCATCGGCGCCACCACCGCCTACAGCCTGCTTGCCCTCATGCCCGAGTTGGGCACCCTCTCGCGTAAACAGGCCGCCTCCCTCGCCGGCCTTGCGCCCCATCCCCGCCAAAGCGGATCAAAGGACGCCTATCGCCGCGTCAGGGGCGGCCGACCCGCCGTCCGAAACGCCATCTTCATGGCCGCACTCGCCGCCGTCCGATCTCACCCCCTCATCAAGCCCTTCTACCAACGCCTCATCCAAAACGGCAAAAAGCCTATCGTCGCCATCACCGCCGTCATGCGAAAGCTCATCACATTCGCAAATGCCGCACTCAAACTGAGTTGATGACGGGAGACAGTCGTCAGCCGCCCTTTCCTATTCGGTCATTCTTTGCTCCACCCTTATCCATGGACGAGAGTGCCCGCCAATCCATGCGCGACATCCCGCCAATGGCTGGCCGACGCCTGACTGGCGCGCGGCAGGCGCATATCTGGCGCAAATAGGGTGAATCACTCCGATAACGGTGTGAACTTCGGCGGACATGAAACTGTCGCGTCGCAAACCGGACTGGGCAGACCCCTATCCGCGCAGCGCGCAGGGGACGATGCTGGACGGATCGGGGCGGGCGGTGCTGCGGCGGAAGCGGGCCATATAGCCACCGGCGGTGGGCTTGGCGATCATCTCCTCCAGCCGGAAGCCCATCGCCGCCAGTTCGCAGGTGAGCAGGCGCCGGGGCGTGCCATGCTGGTCGGTCGGCCGGTCGGCATCGACCACGATCAGTTCGCCATCAGCCTTGAGCGCCGGGCTGAGATGCCACAGGAACGCATAGGGTTCGGCGATCTCATGATACATATGGACCATGAAGATCCGGTCGAAGCTGTTTTCGGGCAACTTGGGATCTTCCGGCGCGCCCAGCTTCACGCTGACATTGGTCCAGTTTTCGCGGGTGATGCGACGGCTGAGCGCATCGATCACCTCGGGCAATATATCCTCGGCCAGCACCCGGCCCCTGGCGCCGACGCGCTTGGCCAGGCGCACGGTATAATAGCCCTCGCCCGCGCCGATATCGGCAATGGTCATGCCGGGCCGGATACCGGCCCGGTCCATGATATCCTCCGCCTCATTGACCCGGTCGCGCGCTTCCTCGCTCGACCAGCGGGTCGACACGATCGGCGCCACCGGCCGGTCGGCGCGGGGGAAGGACGCGGCGCCGGCCGCGCGTTCCGACTGATTGCCGCCTGCCAGCGGCCCGCAGGCTGCCAGCAGGAGCAACGGCCCCGCCAGCACCATGCGGATCATCAGTCGACATCCTCCACATCGACCTTCTCGCCCGTGACCTTCTGCGACAGGGCAGCGGCCATGAACGGATCGAGCGCGCCATCGAGCACATCGTCGGGGGCGGTCGAGGTGACGCCGGTGCGCAGATCCTTCACCAGCTGATAAGGCTGGAGCACATAGGAGCGGATCTGGTGACCCCAGCCGATCTCGGTCTTGGCGGCATAGTCGGTCGACGCGGCTTCCTCGCGCTTGCGCAGTTCCGCCTCATACAGGCGGGCCTTCAGCATGTTCATCGCGGTGGCGCGGTTCTTGTGCTGCGACCGGTCATTCTGCGACGCCACGATGATGCCCGAGGGGACGTGGGTGATGCGGACCGCGGAGTCGGTGGTATTAACGTGCTGACCACCCGCACCCGATGCGCGATAGGTGTCGATCTTGAGGTCGCTCTCCTTGACCTCGATATCGATATTGTCGTCGATCACCGGATAGACCCAGACCGACGAAAAACTGGTATGGCGGCGCGCGGCGCTGTCATAGGGGCTGATGCGGACCAGGCGGTGAACGCCGCTTTCGGTCTTGGCATAGCCATAGGCATTCTCGCCCTTGATGAGGAAGGTGGCCGACTTGATGCCAGCGGTTTCGCCCGCCTGATAGTCGACCAGTTCGACCTTATAGCCGCGCCGTTCGGCCCAGCGGCGATACATGCGCGACAGGATTTCGGCCCAGTCCTGGCTTTCGGTGCCGCCGGCGCCGGCGTGGATTTCCAGATAGGTGTCGCTGGCATCGGCTTCGCCCGCCAGCAGCGCCTTGATCTTGTCCTCGTCGGCGCGCTCGGCCAGCGCCTTCAGCGCGGCGATGGCTTCGGAGACCATGTCCTCATCGCCTTCGGCCTCGGCCATTTCGATCAGTTCGGCATTGTCGGTCTTTTCAGCCTCGATCGCGCGGGTGGCGCCGATCGCGCTGTCAAGACGGGTGCGCTCGCGCATCACCTCCTGCGCCAGCTTGGCATTGTCCCACAGGGTCGGATCCTCGACGCGGGCGTTCAGCTCGTCCAGCCGGCGCAGCGCACGGTCCCAGTCGAGGAAGCGGCGCAGCAGGTCCAGCGCGGCGTCGATACGGTCGATATATTGCTGCGCTTCGGCGCGCATGGGAGGTCTCCAGAATCTCGTGGCGTCCAGCGTCAGCTACCCGAACGCATCAAACGCCTGCCCCTATCCCAGGCCGGGCTTTTTGGGAAGATCAATCCGCCGGAGGGGCGGCGCGGCAACGGTCCGAAATCTGCCGGACATAATGGCATCTTAGCCCGATGGCGCAGACCGCCCCACGCGAGGGCGGCGCATCAAGGGGGAAAACCTTTTTCCATGAAAGGCGATCCCATGAACCCGACCACCCCCATGCCGGCGACGCACAGCCCGGCCACCCTCTATATCCTGCTCGACGCCGTGCGTTGCTGGGCAGCGGCGCGACGCCGACACCGGCCGGCGATGGCCCAGTTGCACCTGCGGCTGCGGCGCTATGGCTGCGAACAACTATCCCCGGCGCTCGACAGCCTGTTGCGGCTGGGCGAGCAGGTGACCGGCCATGGCTTGCGCACCGGCCGGGGACCGCGGCTGAGCGAAGACGAGAATCTGCTGATCGACCTGTTGCAGGCGCGCTGGAGTGGCCCCGTTCCCTATGCCTGCAGCGACGCGATCGCCTGCGCCTTCTGCTATGCTGTGCGATCGACCCAGATATTGCTGGCGCAGGCGCTGGAGGGCCGGCGCAGCGCCGCCAGCCTGTCGGTCCGCGACGCCAATCCGCGCCACTGCTGAGGATAAGAGGGCGGGCGCCGACGCGCCCGCCTCTCAATAGATGCCGCCCTGATCCTGCAGGAAGTCGGCGTCGTTGCGCTGGCGGGTGCGGACGGCATCCGCCTTGGCCGCGACCCTGGCCTGGGCCTCCGCCTCTTCCTTGCGGATGGTGCGGCGCGGTTCGGATTCGGGCTTGAACGCTTCCCAGATGACGGCGGGCTTGGGCTCATCGGTCGGCCAGGCGCCATAGACGCGCTTGCCCGAGCGGCGGTCGATCGCAACCATGCGGATGCCGGCCGGTGCGATGAACGGCGTCTTGGGCATGGTCTCCAGGATCGGGGCCATCGCCTCCTTCCAGATCGGTGCGGCGATGCGGCCGCCCTGTGCCCAGCCGCCCAGGCTGCGCGGCTGGTCATAGCCGATATAGACGCCGGCAACGAGATCGGGCGAGCCGCCGACGAACCAGACATTGGTCGGACCGTTGGTGGTGCCGGTCTTGCCGAACAGCGGGCGCTTGAGGTCGGCGAGCACGGTCGCGGTGCCGCGCTGGATCACGCCTTCGGTGATGTGGACGACCTGATAGGCGCTCATCGGGTTCATCACCTGACGCCCCTCGAAACCGAAGCGCGGCATCGGCTTGCCGTCCCAATTGGCCATGTTGCAATTGTCGCAGGGATGCCAGCGTTCCGGCCAGATCACCTTGCCGCGCCGATCCTGGACATAGTCCATCAGCTTGGGCGCGAATTGCCGCCCCTGATTGGCGAGCGTGGCATAGGCGTTGACCATGCGCTCCACCGTCGTCTCGCCCGCACCGAGCGCGAAGGACAGATAGGGCTGATAGTCGCCGATGCCCATATTCTTGATGGTGCGCACGACCCGGTCCATGCCGGTCTGGCTGGCGGCGCGCACGGTCATCAGGTTGCGCGACTGCTCGACGCCCCAGCGCATCGTCTGCGGACCGGCGCTGCCGCCTGAGAAGTTGCGGAAGCATTTCTGGCCAAGGCCCGCACCCTGATAGACGCACAAGGGACCGTCGACGATGATCGAGGCCGGCGTCATGCCATTGTCGAGCGCGGCGGCATAGACGAAGGGCTTGATCGTCGAACCCGGCTGGCGCTGGGCCTGGGTCGCGCGATTATAGGAGGAAAGGCGATAGTCGAAGCCGCCCTGCATCGCGCGGATGCGGCCCGAATGCACTTCCTCCACCACCATGCCGCCCGACACTTCGGGAATGTTGCGCAGCGCCCAGTTGGCACCGTCGCGGGCGACGATGATCAGGTCGCCCGGCTTCATCGCCGAGATGGCGGGGCCACCGGTGCGGCGATAGGGCAGCTGCGCCAGGCTGGCGGGCAGCGCACCTGTGGTGCCGTCGGCAAAGCCGATCTGTGCGCCGCTGCGGTCACGGCTGATGACGGCGGCGACGCGCCAGCCGGCATAATCGACGCTGATGAAGCTGGCAGCGAGTTCGCGTTCCCAGCCCTTGTCGGGGTCGATATGACCGACCGGACCAGACCAGCCGCGCCCGGCGCCGAAGCGCAGCAGGCCGTTGCGCAGCGCGGTCTGGGTATGGTCCTGCGCAACCGGATCATAGGGGCTGCGCACCCAGAGGCCGCCAGCATAGACACTGTTGGGGCCATCCTCCGCCTTTTCGCCGAACTGCTGGATCAGGCGACGGCGCACCTCCTCCATATAATAGCCGCCGGCATTGGCGTCGAAGCTGGAACCATGGGCGGCAACGGTGCCGAGCGGCAGGGCGATGGCGGCGTCGCGCTGGGCCGCGCTGATCCAGCCATTCTTCTCCATCTCGCCCAGCGCCCAGTTGCGACGATCGATCGCGCGGGCATGGCCGGTGGTGCTTTCCGGGCGATAATTGGCCGGCCCCTTGGGCAGGATCGCCAGATAGGCCATTTCGTGCAGCTGGAGATCGGCCACGTCCTTGTCGAAATAGGCCCGCGCCGCCGCCTGCACGCCATAGGCGTTCCGGCCGAGGAAAATCTGGTTGAGATAGAGTTCGAGGATCTGCTGCTTGGTGAGGACATTTTCCATACGCCAGGCGAGGATCATCTCCTTCACCTTGCGCGTGGGCGAATATTCGTCGCCGATCAGCAGATTCTTCGCCACCTGCTGGGTGATGGTGGAGCCACCACGCGCGCGCTGGCCCGAGCCGAGCTTGCTGGCATAGTCGAACACGGCGCCGGCAAAACCGGGAATGTCAACGCCATGATGTTCGAAGAAGGTCTTGTCCTCCGCCGCCAGATAGGCGTGGATCAGCAGCTGGGGATAATCGCTATATTGCAGCTGGACCCGGCGCTCGCGCGCATAGCTGTGGACCGGCTGTCCATTGATGTCGCGCACCATGGTCGGCAGCGGCGGCTCATATTCGAGCAGCGAGGTCGCGTCGGGCAGGCCGCGCGCAAAGATCAGCCAGAACAGGAAGATGGCGAGCAGGAAGCCGCCCAGCAGGATCGCGGCCCAGCGGAACAGGCGGCGCTGCCACAAGGGCTTCAACCGGTCGGCAATGCCCCCGGCGCCACGGCGCAGGCGGTAGGCGAAGGACGATGCGGGCGGATTGGAACGGGCCTCTTCCATGGTGGAAGAGGCTCTAGAGCCTGATCGCCTGAGATGGAAGCGCTTTGCGTTTCCATCGATGGCGTGAATCAGGCTCTACATCCTGACTCCCGGTCAAAAGTCCTTCAATACCAGCACCGATGCGCGGATAGGCGCGTCAGCCGCCCGACCGGCCGCTGCCCATGGCAAGCTTGCGCGCGAAATGGACGTCGATGGCGCGGGCGACACCGCGCGCGATCGCCTGCTGCCCCTCGTGCGAGGAGAGGAAAAGGGCATCATCCGCATTGCTGATATAGCCGGTCTCGAACAGGACCGAGGGCGTGTCCGGGGCCTTCAGCACCATCAGCGAGGCGAAGCGGTGATAGGCGCTGCGGAACGGCACATAGGGTGCCGCCTCGCGTTGCAGCAGCCGCGCGAAATTGGCCGAGATGTTCATCGATTCCCGCTGCGTCAGATCGATGAGGATCGAGGAGACGTCGCCCGACTGGTTGCCGAGATTGACGCCGTTCAGCACATCGGCCTTGTTCTCGCGCGCGGCGAGCCGGGCCGCCTCCCGGTCCGACGCGGTTTCGGAAAGGGTGTAGACGGTGGCGCCATGGGCATCGGCATTTTCCGCCGAATCGGCATGGACCGAGATGAAGAGATCGGCGCCCAGCTTGCGGGCGATGCCATAGCGTTCCTGCAGCACGAGGAAGCGGTCATCGTCGCGGGTCAGGGCCACGCGCACCCGGCCGGACTTGACCAGCTGGTCCCGGATCGCCTGCGCGATCGCCAGCGTCACATCCTTCTCGCGCTTGCCATTATCCTTGTTGATGGCACCCGGATCATGACCGCCATGCCCCGCATCAATCACTACCAGCGGGCGCGATCCGTCGCGCACGCCCTCGATCGCGGGCAGATCGACGCCGCGCGCGACCGGCGGGATCGGCACGGTGATCGAATGAATGCGCTTTTGCGGCCGGGCGCTCATATTGGCGGGCGCGTCGAAGCGCAGCCGTCCCTGCCCCACCGCGGTACGAAACCGGCCGTCGGTCACATTCTGGAGCGAGAAGCTGAGCGACTTGCCGTCAGCCGCGATCTGCGGATCGCCCAGCGTCGCCGGCGTCGTCAGGTCGAGCACGATGCGCGCCATGGTATCGCTGAGCTGGCCCTGGCGAATGCCGCTGACCGCTGCATTGGAACCGGCATAGCGGCTGGCACCGGCCTGCGCGCCGGCGACATCCAGCGCGATGCGGCGCGGCCCGTCGAGCAGGAAGGCGGACGCGCCCTCGACCCGATCGTCGAACCGAACGGTGACGCGGTCGCCCTGCACATCCACGGCCGCGATGCCGCCGGCATCGCCGGGGGTCGCGGCCAGCATCGTCGTTGCCAGCGCAATTATGTTGAGCATGCGCCGCTTGTGCAACGCGCGCCCATCGGCCGTCCAGCCCATTTTCATGACGTCTATCCGTCCAGCGTCCCCACGCTGAATTTCGGATTAAGCATCGGCTGTTGTGACGGGGTAAAATGAAACGGTTAATATCGGTTTCAGCATGAATCGCCGACCGGCCGATCAAGGTCATCATAAAGACATAATCTTTTCAGGGACCGTTGCCCCCCGCGCCCATGACTGCTACCCCTTCACATTCCGGGAGGACCGACCATATCAATAAGGTCCTTTGCGGATCTTGATTATTTGCATCGGCGCGCGCCTGTCGCTCGAGCCGATGCGCAACAGGTTGACGCTGCATGAGGCATGACTTTCCTTCCACGCTGGCCCCGATACCGGGTGCTGTGGCGTGGATGGTCCGGCCCGGCGCACTGTCCGGCCCTGCCGACGCAGCAGACACGCAATTCTTCCTTCAAACCTGGACGATGCCGCCTCGCGCGCCGAACCCGGCGCGCGCACGGCCGTCCCATCACTATCGCGTGGCGGCCCGGCCCAGTGCCTGCGGCCGCCATCGCCGGAGACACATAAATGACAATGCGTATGCTGATCGATGCGCGCCACCGGGAAGAAACCCGGGTCGCGGTCGTCAAGGGAAACCGGATCGAGGAATTTGACTTCGAATCCGCTGAGCACAAGCAGCTCAAGGGCAACATCTATCTCGCCAAGGTCACCCGCGTAGAGCCTTCGCTCCAGGCGGCCTTCGTCGATTATGGTGGCAATCGCCACGGCTTCCTCGCTTTCAGCGAAATCCATCCCGACTATTACCAGATTCCGCGCGAAGACCGCGAGGCACTGCTGCGCGAGGAACGCGCGCATGCCGAGGAAGAGGCCGCGCTGCGCGCCGACTATGACGAGGATGAGGACGCCGCCGGCGACGATGGCGTCGAGGTCGTGGAAGCGACCCATCATGACGATGAGGAAGGCACCCACGAAGCCGAAGCCAGCGAAGGCGAAAGCAACGAAGGCGGCCGCCCGAACCGGCGCAAGCGCGAAAAGGGCGACGACGCAGCCGACGAGCTGCGCCGCAAGCGCATGGCGCTGCGCCGTCGCTACAAGATCCAGGACGTCATCAAGCGCCGCCAGGTGCTGCTGGTGCAGGTCGTCAAGGAAGAGCGCGGCAACAAGGGTGCGGCGCTGACCACCTATTTGTCGCTGGCCGGTCGCTATTGCGTGCTGATGCCCAACACCAGCCATGGTGGCGGCATTTCGCGCAAGATCAGCAATGCGGCCGACCGCAAGCGGCTGAAATCGATCATCGCCGAAATGGCGCTGCCTTCGTCGATGGGCTGCATCGTCCGCACCGCCGGCCTGCAGCGCACCAAGCCCGAGATCAAGCGCGACTTCGACTATCTCGCCCGACTGTGGGACGAGATTCGCGAGAAGACGCTGCGCGCCGCCGCGCCCGAACTGATCCATAACGACAGCGACCTCATCAAGCGGGCGATCCGCGATATCTATAACAAGGATATCGAGGAAGTGATCGTCGAGGGTGAGCATGGCTACAAGGCCGCCAAGGACTTCATGAAGCTGCTGATGCCGAGCCATGCCCGGCGCGTGAAGCAATATGCCGACGCGGTGTCGCTGTTCCAGCGCGCCAGCGTCGAGGACCAGCTGGCGGCGATGTACAATCCCGTGGTGCAGCTCAAGTCCGGTGGCTATCTGGTCATCAACCCGACCGAAGCTCTGGTGTCGATCGACATCAACTCGGGCCGGTCGACCCGCGAGCATGGTATCGAACAGACCGCCGTCGCCACCAATCTGGAAGCCGCGCGCGAGATCGCCCGCCAGTTGCGCCTGCGCGACATGGCAGGCCTGGTCGTCATCGACTTCATCGACATGGAGATGAACTCCAACATCCGTAAGGTCGAGAAGGCGATGAAGGAGGCGCTGAAGGACGATCGCGCCCGCATCCAGGTCGGCCGCATTTCGGGCTTCGGCCTGATGGAAATGAGCCGCCAGCGCCTGCGCACCGGCGTGCTGGAAGCTTCCACCCGCCAGTGCCCGCATTGCGAAGGCACGGGCCTGGTCCGCACCGCATCGTCGGCGGGCCTGGGCGCGCTGCGCATGCTGGAGGAAGAGGCTGCCCGTGGTCGTGGCAGCGTCATCACCCTGCGCGCCAGCCAGGAAGCCGCCTTCTACGTCCTCAACAACAAGCGCCGCGAGCTGGACGAGATCGAACAGCGCTATGGCGTGCGCATCGTCGTCCTGCCCGATGGCGAGATCGAGGGCGCCCGCATGTCGGTCGAACCCAGCGGTCCGCGTCCCGAACGCGTCGTCACCTATGCCCCGCTCGCGGAGGAAGAGGATGATCTCGACGTGATCGAGGACGAGGAAGAAGAGGAAGAGATCGAGGAAGAAGCCGCTCCCGAACGTCAGGAGCGTGGCGAGCGCGGTGACCGGGGCGAGGAACGCGAAGGCGGTCGCCGCCGTCGCCGCCGTCGCCGTCGCCGTGGTGGCCAGCGCGATGATGCACAGGGCGAGACCGGCGAAGACAATGGCGCCGAAGACGGTGAGGAAGGCGAGGAAACGGCCGACGTCGAGACCGATGCCGAGGCTGTGGCAGCCGAGCCGGCCGCCGAGGGCGAGGACGAAGGCGGCAGCCGCCGTCGTGGTCGCCGCGGTCGCCGTGGCGGTCGCCGCCGTCGCGAAGGTGGCGAAGCGGGTGCCGAAGCCGGTGAGACCGCTGGCGAGGACGGCGTCGAAACGGTGATCGAAGCCGAAGCGGCCGCGCCTGTCGAGGAGGCTCCGGTTGCCGAAGCAGCGCCGGAAGAAGCCCCGGCCGAGGAAGCGCCCAAGACGCGTCGTCGCCCCCGCGCCCGCAAGGCGAAGGACGCGGCGGCCGAACCGGCTGCTGTCGAAGCGACCGAAGCCCCGGCCGAGGTCGTTGCCGAAGCGCCCGCCGCCGAGCCGGTTGCCGAGGAAGCGGCCGAAAAGCCCAAGCCCAAGCGCACCCGCAAGAAGAAGGCGGATGTCGAGGCCGAAGCCGCAGCCGAAGCGCCCGCCGTCGAAGCGGTTGCCGAGGAAGTGGCCGAAAAGCCCAAGCCCAAGCGCACCCGCAAGAAGAAGGTCGAACCGGTCGCCGAAGAAGCCGCCGTCGAGGCCGCGCCGGCCGTGACCGAAGTCGCTACCGCCCCCGCCGAGGCACCGGCTGCGGCTGCACCGGCCAGCGAAGCCGTCACTGCCGACCCCGCCGCCGAGGCGGAGAGCGACGAGAATGGCGAGCCGCGCCGTGGCTGGTGGCAGCGCACCTTCGGCCAATAAGGCAGAAGCTCAGACTTGAATGAAACACGCCGCCATCCAGCCCCAGGGGTCGGATGGCGGCGTTTTTCGTGGCTTCACTTGATGTTCAGGGCGAGAAGGGCATAAATCGGGCCAATGCCTGTTCCCCTTCCCCATCAAGGCTTTGCATGATGACGCGGTGGCTGCGCCTTGTCGCGCTCCTGCTGGGGTCGCTGATGCTGATGGCGCGGCCGGCGCTGGCCCAGAGCATCTTGCGCGACGCCGAGACCGAAGCCTTCATGGCGGACATGTCGGGCGATCTGGTCAAGGCGGCGGGCATGCAGCCGCGCAATGTCCAGGTGATGGTGATCAACGATCCGGAGATCAACGCCTTCGTCGCCGGCGGCCAATATGTCTGGGTGCATAGCGGGCTGATCGCGCAAGCCGACAATGTGAACCAGTTGCAGGGCGTGGTCGCGCATGAACTGGGCCATATCGAGGGCGGCCATGTCATCCGCACCGACGGCATCAAGGAAGCAACCAGCATCACCTTGCTGAGCCTGGTGCTGGGCGCAGCGGCGATCGCGGCAGGCGGCGCGGAGGCCGGCATGGGCATCATGGGCCTGGGCCAGCAGGTCGGCATGTCCAAATATCTCGCTTTCTCGCGCGCGCAGGAAAGCTCCGCCGACCTTGCCGGCGCGCGCTATCTGAGCGGCGCGCATCTGAGCGGCAAGGGCAGCCTGGAATTCTTCAAGAAGCTGCAGAACCAGGAATATCGCCTCGCGATTCCGCAGGACAATAGCTATGGCCGCACCCACCCGCTGTCGGGCGAGCGCATCAATGTGCTGCGCGAGGTCTATACGGTCGATCCGGCCTGGGACACGCCCCCCAATCCGCAGCTGGAAGCGCGGTTCGAGCGGATCAAGGCGAAGCTGATCGGCTTCGTATCGGAGCCGCAGCAGACACTGCTCAAATATCCCGAGAGCGACCGGTCGATCCCGGCCCATTATGCGCGCGCCTATGCCTGGCATAAAAGCGCCTATCCCGAGAAGGCGCTGAGCGAGGCGGACGCGCTGCTGACGGCGGCGCCGCATGATCCCTATTTCCTGGAGCTGAAGGGCCAGATCCTGCTGGAGAGCGGGCGGCCTGGCGAGGCGATTCCACCGCTGCGCGAGGCCGTCACCAAGACGCAGCAGCCGCTGATCGCGGTATTGCTGGGCCATGCCCTGATCGCGACCGAGGATGAGAAAAATTACGCCGAGGCCGAAACCGTGCTGCGCAATGCGATCGCGCGAGACCGCGAAAATCCCTTCGCCTGGTATCAACTGGGCGTCGTCTACGAGCATCGCGGCGACACGCCGCGCGCCGCGCTGGCCAGTGCCGAGCGCTTTTCGATGATCGGGCAGGACAGTATGGCACTGCGCAGCGCGGACGCGGCGATGCAGGGTTTGAAGCCCGGAACGGTTGACTATCTGCGGGCGCAGGATATCGCGATGGTCTCGCGGGCTGCCGTCGAGCAGAAGCGGAAGAGAAGATGACAGATCAGACCCGGCCCAGCTTTCGTGCGGCCCTATCCAACAGGAAAATGCAGATGACCCTGGGCGCCCTCGCCTTGATCGCTGGTGCCGCCGGCACCGCCCTTGCCGTGCAGGCGCCCGGCAGCGTCTCCACCGGTGACAAGGCCGCGATCGAAAAGATCGTCCACGACTATATCCTGGAGCATCCCGAGATCATCCCGCAGGCGATCGAGAAATTGCAGGCCAAGCGGATGGAAGGCACGATCGACGCGAATCGCCAGACGATCGAGACGCCCTATGCCGGGGCATGGGAAGGCGCGGCCAATGCCGATGTCACCGTGGTCGAGTTTTTCGACTATGCCTGCGGCTATTGTCGCGCATCGCTGCCCGACCTTGCCAAGCTGGTCGGCGCCGATGCCAAGGTGAAGATCGTCTATCGCGAACTGCCGATCCTGTCGGAGGAAAGCTCCGACGCGGCCAAGGTGTCGCTGCTGGCAGCCGAGCGCAATCGCTACATGGCCTATCACAAGGCACTTTATGGCGCGGGCAAGGTGACCCGCGAATCGATCATCGGCGCCGCCACCCAGGCCGGAATCACCAAGGCCGATGCCGAAGCGGCGATGGCGTCGAGCAAATATGATGCCGAGCTGCAGTCGAACATCGCCCTGGCCCAGAAGCTCCAGGCGAGCGGCACCCCGACCTTCGTCATCGGCAATCAGGTGCTGAACGGCGCGGTCGGCTATGATTCGCTCAAGGACGCGGTGACGAGCGCCCGCGGGAAATAAGCCCGAGAGCGGTTCGGGCGGGACAAACAGGGGTTTGCGGGGAAGCGCGGCGCAGCGCCATTGACTTCCCCGCCCCATTTCCCTATCGGACGGCCCCTGACTTGCGGTCGCCCCGTGTGGCGGCCCTTTTTTGTCATACCTGATTCTCTAGTTTGTTTGAGGAATGAACGATGAAGCGCACTTTTCAGCCGAGCAATCTGGTTCGGAAGCGCCGTCACGGTTTTCGCGCTCGCATGGCGACCCCCGGTGGCCGCAACATCATGCGCGCCCGTCGTGCCCGCGGCCGCAAGAGCCTGAGCGCCTGAGCGACCTGACGCCGCCGGCCGCGCCTGCCATCATGGGCAAGCGCGCGGATTTCCTGGCGGCGAATCGGGGCCGACGCGCGCCCATGCCGGGATTCGTCCTGCTGGTGCGTGAGCGCGGCGACGGCGATCCGGCGATGCGTATCGGCATCACGGTGACCAAGAAGATAGGCGGCGCTGTCATCCGCAATCGGATGAAGCGCCGTTTTCGCGTCCTGGCACGCGAACTGCTGCCTGTGCATGGTGTGGCTGGTGCCGACCATGTGCTGATCGGCCGTGCCGAAGGCGTGGAGCGCGACTTCGCGCTGCTGCGAGGCGAACTGGAAAAGGCGCTGGGCAAGATATTGACCCGCCCCGAAGGCCAGGGCCGCCCGCCCCGCCGCAAGGGCGATTCCCGCCCCTCGCCCCCAGCCGCGAAGACCGGCCAGCCGGCATGATTGCCCGGCTGCTGATCCTGATCGCGCGCGCCTGGCAGCTGGGTCCATCCCGCATCCTCCCCCCCACCTGTCGCTATGCCCCCTCCTGTTCGGAATATGCGATCCAGGCGGTCGGCAAATATGGTGCGATCAAGGGTAGCTGGCTGGGGTTCAAGCGGCTAATGCGTTGCCACCCATGGGGTGGTTCGGGCTATGACCCGGTCCCCTGAGACATTGACGAGTATAGACGGCGGAGCCGAATAGCGTGGACGACAAGAAGAATATCATTCTGGCGGTGCTGCTGACCGCCGCGATCCTGTTCGGCTGGCCCTATATCTCCGAACATTTCTTCCCGGCGGCCAATCCGCCCGCGACGAAGATCGAGGGCGGCAAGACCACCCCGCTGACCCCGGCGGGCGAGGCCCCGGCGCAGGATGCATCGACCGCGATCCGCGATCGCGCCCTGGTGCTTAAGGAAACGCCGCGCGTCGCCATCCGCACGCCCAAGATCATAGGCTCCATCAACCTGAAGGGTGCGCGCATCGATGATATCGTGCTGCCGACCTACAAGGAAACGATCGCCAAGGATTCGCCGGCGATCTGCCTCTATAGCCCCAGCGGCACCAAGGACGCCTATTTCGCCGGCTTCGGCTGGCAGGGCGAGGGCATCAAGACCCCCGACGCCAACACCGTCTGGACCGCCAGCGGCACCGAACTGACCCCCACCAGCCCGGTCACGCTGAGCTGGAACAATGGCGCGGGCCAGAATTTCGAAATCCGCTATTCGATCGACGAAAATTACATGATCTCCGCCGCGCAGAAGGTGTCGAACAGCGGCACCGGCGCGATCGCGGTCAAATCCTATGGCTATGTCAGCCGGGCCGCCCCCTCGGCCGATCCCGACACCTGGACCATCCATGTCGGCCCGATGGGCGTGTTCAACGGCGCCGCCAATTATGACGTGAACTACAAGGATCTGGAAAAGGGTCCGGCCAGCCAGAGCTTCCAGTCGACCGGCGGCTGGATCGGCTTCACCGACAAATATTGGCTGTCGGCGCTGATCCCCGACCAGAAGGACGCCTTCACCGGCCAGATGCGCAAGGGTGCTGGCACCCAGTTCCAGACCGACATTGCGCTGGCGCCGGTCATGCTGGCCCCCGGCAAGGCGATGACCCAGACCAACCGGCTGTTTGTCGGCGCCAAGGAAGTGAAGACGCTGCAGGCCTATGAGCGTGCCGGCGTGCCGCTGTTCGACCGCGCGATCGACTGGGGCTGGTTCTACTGGTTCGAACAGCCGATCTTCGCGCTGCTGCACTGGCTGTTCGAGACGCTCGGCAATTTCGGCGTCGCCATCATCTGCCTGACCTTCTGCGTCCGCGCCCTGATGTTCCCGGTCGCCCAGCGCCAGTTCGCCAGCATGGCGGCGATGCGCGCGGTGCAGCCCAAGATGAAGGCGCTGCAGGAAAAATATAAGGACGACAAGCAGCAGCTACAGCAGAAGATGATGGAGCTGTACAAGCAGGAGAAGGTCAATCCACTGGCCGGCTGCCTGCCCATCTTCATCCAGATCCCGATCTTCTTCGCGCTGTACAAGGTGCTGCAGCTGACGATCGAAATGCGTCACCAGCCCTTCGTGCTGTGGATCAAGGATCTGTCCGCGCCCGACCCGCTGCACATCCTGAACCTGTTCGGCCTGCTGCCCTTCACCCCGCCCTCCTTCCTGGCGATCGGTGTGCTGGCGCTGCTGCTGGGCATTTCGATGTGGCTGCAGTTCAAGCTGAACCCGGCCCAGATGGACCCGATGCAGCAGCAGGTGTTCGCGATCATGCCGTGGATGATGATGTTCATCATGGCGCCGTTCGCCGCCGGCCTGCTGGTCTACTGGATCACCAACAACTGCCTGTCGATGGCGCAGCAATGGTGGCTGTACAAACGCCACCCCGTGCTGAACACCGCGACGGCCACCAAGTAAGGAAAAGGAAATCCTCCCCGAAAGGGGGGGATTTTTTCGATATGACAGAAGACGACAACACCGCCTTGATCGAGGAAGCCCGCAAGCTCTTTTCCGGGCCGATCAGCTTCCTCAAATCCGCGCCGACGCTCGACTATCTGCCCGACATGGCGGTGAACGAGGTCGCCTTTGCCGGCCGATCCAATGTCGGCAAATCGTCGCTGCTGAACGCGCTGACCAACCGCAATGGCCTGGCTCGCACGTCGAACACGCCGGGCCGGACGCAGGAACTCAACTTCTTCGACGTCGGCGATCCGCTGCGCTTCCGCCTGGTCGACATGCCCGGCTATGGCTATGCCAAGGCGCCCAAGGACCTGGTCAAGAAGTGGCGGTTCCTGGTGAACGACTATCTGCGCGGACGTGCTGCGCTCAAGCGCGCGCTGGTGCTGATCGACAGCCGCCATGGCATCAAGGATGTCGACACCGACATGCTGGACATGCTGGACGGCGCGGCGGTCAGCTATCGCATCGTCCTGACCAAGAGCGACAAGATCAAGGCGAGCGAACTGGTCGCCGTGACCCAGCGCACCGCCGATGCGATCCGCAAGCGCCCGGCCGCCCATCCCGAGATCATCGCCACGTCGAGCGAAAAGGGCATGGGCATCCCCGAACTGCGCGCCGCCGTGCTCGAAGCCGTGAGCCAGGGATAAGCCGATGGCCGACGATGATTATGTCTATGACGAAGCCAGCGGCGAATGGATCAGCGCGGCTGATGCCGCCGCCAAGGCCGATGCTGGCGATGCCGTGGAAGTGCGCGATTCGGTCGGCAATCTGCTGGCCGATGGCGACCAGGTGACGTTGATCAAGGATCTGGTGGTCAAGGGCGCCGGCCAGACGCTGAAGCGCGGCACGCTGATCAAGTCGATCCGCCTGACCGGCGACGCGCAGGAAATCGACTGCCGCTATGACGGCATCAAGGGGCTGGTGCTGCGCGCGGAGTTCGTGCGCAAGCGCTGAGCGCCATCAGAACAGGCTATATTGGCCGCTGCCGCGCAGCGGCCATCGCCCCAGCAATTCATGATGGGTGCGGCCGACATGGCTGCATAGCAGCACGAAATCCTCCACCCGCCAGTGAAAGCCGCTGATCCGCTGGGCCGCCGGGGCACCGTCGCGATAATAGAGCGTCTGGTGCGGGTTGAAGCTCCAGCCCGGACGGGCGCCCACCCCTGCCCGCTTCATCGCCAACGCCACCTTGCGCTGCAATTCCCGCAGCGGCGGCAGTGCATGCGCCGGCCGCAGCGCGGCCGACCGGCCGCCCTCGCTCAACTGATCCAGCGACAGATCGAACGGATCAGCCAGGATGCCGGTGAAGCTGCGGTGCATCGCCTTCACCAGCGCATAGGGATAGTCCGGCCAGCCGTCGGTGATCCCCAGCGTGATATGCTGGTGCGCCGGCAGGATACGATGGGCATCGGGCGCCAGCGTCTCGGCGAAATGGTCGATCTGCCGCGTGATGCGGGTCGGCGGCTTCAGCGCCACGATCAGGCGATAGAGCGACGGCGTGCGGGCAAGCATGGCGAACATCCTCCGAATCGGAATATGTTCACTATATGTTCTTTTCTTCATCCTGACGAATCCGACGCATCCGAATCCGCTCTGTCAGCGTTGAACCGGGCAGAAGAGGAGAGCGACCATGGCCCAGCAGACCATCGCCACCCTGGCAGACAAGATGCAGCAGATCGATTTCGCGATGCTGTCCACCCATACCGAGGACGGCCAGATCGGCGCCCGGCCGATGAGCAACAACCAGGATGTCGCCTATGGCGGCGACAGCTATTATTTCACGACCGAAGACACGCTGATGGTGAAGGATATCGAGCGCGATCCGCGGGTCGGCCTGTCCTTCCATGGCAAGGGCGGCCTGTTGGGGCAGCGCCCCCTGTTTATCGCGGTCGAGGGCCGCGCCGATCTGATCCGCGATCGCAGCGCCTTTGAAGCGCATTGGAATCCGGACCTGGAGCGCTGGTTCGCGCAGGGCGCCGATACGGCCGGCCTGGTGATGATCAAGGTTCATGCCGAGCGCGCCCATTATTGGGATGGCGAGGATGAAGGCGAACTGGAGCTGTAGCCGTTACCGCGCGCGCCATCGCCCGTGCCTTCCTGGCGCTTGCCTATGCGGTTGCGGGCGCGGCGCATCTGATGCGGCCGGCCGGTTTCGTGGCGATCACGCCGCACTGGGTGCCGGAGCCGCAGACCGTCGTCGCCCTGACCGGCATCGCCGAACTGGCCGGGGCCGCCGGGCTGATGATCCCGGCCACGCGCCGCGCCGCCGCGATAGCCCTGGCCCTCTATGCCCTGTGCGTCTGGCCGGCCAATTTCAACCATGCCCTGCATGACATCCCGCTGGGTGGGGTGCATCTGAGCTGGTGGTATCATGGCCCCCGGCTGGCGCTGCAGCCGGTGATCATCTGGTGGGCGCTATGGGCCGGGGCGGTGATCGACTGGCCATTCCGCCGACGATAGCGGTCAGACCTTCGTCAGCAAGTCCGCGATCAGGGCGATCTCGTCGGCGCTGTTGTAGATATGGGGGGAGAAGCGGATGGTCGGCTTGCCGTCGGCCTTGGACGGGGCGACCACCACTCTGCCCTGGGTCCACAGATGATCGCGGATCGCCAGCACATCCTTGCCGGCAAAGGCCGGGGTGATGACCGGGCCGGTCAGGCCCTTGGTGGTCGTGCCGACCAGCTTCGCGCCGGGCAGGCGCAGCACCATGTCGCGCATCTGGTCGCCGATGGCGAAGGCGCGGCGCTCCACCTCCGTCTCGCCGATGGCATCCAGCGCATCGAGCGTCGCGTCGATCGCGATCAGCTTGGGATCGTCGCGCTGGCCAAGAATCTCATATTTTTGCGCGGTATCGAGATTCTTCTCATCGGTCAGCCAATAGCCATGGCTGAGCATGATCGGCTGGAGCTGTGCCTGGCCTTCGCGCCGGACATAGAGGATGCCGCCCTCCAGCGGCCCCATCATCCATTTATGGGTGCTGCCCGAATAGGAATCGACGCCGAGCGCCGGCAGATCGAGCCGCAGCCAGCCGAAGGTCTGCGCGCCGTCGCCATGCAGCCAGATGCCCTTGGGCCGGGTCAGCGCAGCAATCTGCGCCAGCGGGAAGATCATGCCGGTGACGTTCGACATGTGCGACAGGAAGATGGCGCGGGTGCGCGGCGTGATGGCGGCGGCGAACAGATCGACCACCGCCTGGGCCGAGGTCGCATAGACCGGCACCGGCAGGATTTTGAGCACCAGCCCTTCGCGCGCGGCTCGCAGCTTCCATGTCTCCAGGGTCGAGGGATGGTTGTGGTCGGTCAGGATCACCTCGTCCCCGGCCTTGAGCGCGAGGCCGCGCACGGCGACCGTATTCGCCTCGCTGCTGTTGCGGACGAGCGCGATTTCCTGCGCACTGACGTTCATCCGCTTGCCCAGCCGCGCGCGCAGGGCATCGGCGGCAACCGGATATCTGGTGCGATATTGGGGTGAAGGATTGGCCTGGAAGGCCTGCGTCTCGCGCGCATGCGCGGCGATCGCGCTGCGGAAGGCCGGGCCGATATTGGCGGCGTTGAAATAATGGATGTCGGGCGCCAGCAGCAACTGGTCGCGCGTCGCATTGCCCGATGGGGCAGCGCGTGCCGCCAGCGGCAGTGCCGCCCCCACGACCGCCGCCGCCTGCAACAAGCCCCTGCGCGAAACGTCCTTGCCCCGGTCGGTCATGCGATGCCTCCAGCCCTGTTCACCCGATGGACGAACGAACGCGCCCAAATCCCCCAACCCCGACAAGCGCCTAACCCAGACTGGCGGTTGTCTTTCGGGGGGAGCGGCCTAGTGTGGCGCCCAATCCCTATCCCGAACCGTTGAGAGAGCGATGACCCGGCATATTCCATGGATCCTGACTGCGCTGGTGGGCGCGGTGTCGCTGGCGGTCGTCGCGGTCTCGCGCGGCGAGACGGTCAATGCGCTGTGGATCGTTGTCGCCGCCGTCAGCTGTTTCCTGGTTGCCTATCGTTACTATGCGCTGTTCATCGCGCGCGAGGTGATGCGGCTCGATCCCGCCCGGCCGACTCCGGCGATCCGCCGCGCCGATGGCCTCGACTATGTCGCGACCGACCGCACCGTGCTGTTCGGCCATCATTTCGCGGCGATCGCCGGCGCGGGGCCGCTGGTGGGGCCGGTGCTGGCAGCACAGATGGGCTATCTGCCCGGCACGCTGTGGATCATCGCCGGCGTCGTGCTGGCCGGCGCGGTGCAGGACTTCATGGTCCTGTTCATCTCCATGCGCCGCGACGGCAAGTCACTGGGCGAACTCATCCGCATGGAAATGGGCCAGGTCGCGGGCACGATCGCGCTGTTCGGCGCCTTCATGATCATGGTGATCATCCTCGCCGTACTGGCGCTGATCGTGGTGAAGGCACTGGCGGAAAGCCCCTGGGGCATGTTCACCGTCGCCGCCACCGTGCCGCTGGCCATGGCGATGGGCGCCTATACGCGCTGGATCCGTCCCGGCCGCATCGGCGAAGTGTCGATCCTGGGGCTGATCGGCCTGCTCGCCGCGATCGTCTATGGCCAGGCGATCGCGCAATCGCCGGTCTGGGGACCGATCTTCACCTTCACGCCCGTACAGCTCTGCTGGATATTGATCGGCTATGGCGCGGTGGCGTCGGTGCTGCCGGTGTGGTTGCTGCTGGCGCCGCGCGATTATCTGTCGACCTTCCTCAAGATCGGGGCGATCGCGGCGCTGGCGATCGGCATCGTCATCATGGCGCCGCCGCTGAAGATGCACGCCGTCACCCAGTTCGCCGCCGGCGGCGGGCCGGTCTGGTCGGGCGGCCTTTTCCCCTTCCTGTTCATCACCATCGCCTGTGGCGCGGTGTCCGGCTTCCACGCGCTGATCGCCAGCGGCACCACGCCCAAGCTGATCGCGACCGAAAGCGACGCGCCGCTGATCGGCTATGGCGCGATGCTGATGGAGGCGTTCGTGGCGATCATGGCGCTGGTCGGCGCATCGATCCTGGACCCCGGCATCTATTTCACGATGAACAGCCCGGCCGCCGTGATCGGCACCGATCCTGCCAGCGTGTCCGCCGCCGTCACCGCCATGGGCTTCCCGATCAGTCCCGACGTCATCGTCCAGACGGCGAAAGATGTCGGCGAGCATACGATCATCAGCCGGGCCGGCGGCGCGCCGACGCTGGCCGTGGCGATGGCCGAAATCTTCAGCCATGTGTTCGGCGGCCCGGCGATGAAGGCCTTCTGGTATCATTTCGCCATATTGTTCGAGGCTTTGTTCATCCTGACCGCCGTCGATGCCGGCACCCGCGCCGGCCGCTTCATGCTGCAGGATCTGATCGCGCTCGCCGTGCCGAGCTTCAAGGACAGCAACAGCCAACTGCCGGGCTTCATCGCCACCGGCCTGTGCGTCGCGGCCTGGGGCTTCTTCCTCTATCAGGGCGTCACCGATCCGCTGGGCGGGGTGAACACGCTGTGGCCGGTGTTCGGCATCTCCAACCAGATGCTCGCGGCAATCGCGCTGATGCTGGGGACCGCCGTGCTGTTCCGGATGAAGCGCGACCGCTTCGCCTGGGTGACGATGGTGCCGGCGGCCTGGCTGCTGATCTGCACGCTGTCGGCCGGTTTCCTGAAATTGTTCTCCACCGATGCGAAGGTCGGATTCCTGGCCCATGCCGCCAAATATAGCGCGGCGCTGGACAAGGGCGAGGTTCTGGCGCCGGCCAAGTCGATGGCGGAAATGCGCCAGATCCTGTTCAACGATTATGTCGATGCCGGGCTGGTCGCGATCTTCCTGGCGGTGGTGCTGGCATTGCTGGTCTTCACCATCCGGACCTGCCTGGCCGCACGCGGTTTCGCCGCGCCGACCGCGCGCGAGATTCCGGCGCAACTGGTCACGACGCCATGAGCCAATTTCTCCAGACGCTGCGGCGCATGGCGCATCTGATGGTCGGCCAGCCGGACTATGACGCCTATCTGCGCCATATGCGCGACCATCATCCCGGCCATGCGCCGATGGACCGCACCGCCTTTTTCCGGAACCGGCAGGAGGCACGCTATGGCGGCAAGAATGGCGGAAAATGCTGCTGAGCGATTGCGCCTGATCAGCGCTTGGCGTTGAACCCGGCGACCATCCCGGCGGTGATCGACAGGGCGATTTCCGCGGCGCCGATCGCGCCGATGTCCAGCCCCGCCGGCCCGTCGATCCGGGCGAGGTCGTCCGCGCCGAAGCCCTGCGCCGCCAACCGCTCCAGCCGCGCGGCATGGCTGCGCCGCGATCCCAGTGCTGCGACATAGCCGGTCGGTGCAGCGAGCGCGGCGATGAGCGCGGGATCGTCGATCTTGATGTCATGGCTCAAGGTCACGACGGCGGTCGATTCGCCGGGATGGCGCGCGGCGATCGCTGCGTCGGGCCAGCGATCGTCCAGTTCGATGCCAGGGAAGCGCTCCGCCGTCAGGAAGCGGCCGCGCGGATCGATCACCACCGGAGTGACGTCGATCGCCTGCGCCAGCGCGGCAAGCGACTGGGCGATCTGCACCGCGCCGACGATCAGCAGCCGACGGGGCGGATCATAGCGGTTGAGGAACTGGCCTTCGACCACATCTTCGCGGGTGACGCCGCTGTCCAGATCGGTCGAGAGCGTGAGCGCCCGGCCGCGCGCGCTGTCCGACGCGATCCGGTCGAACAGGTCGGGGGCAAAGCCCCCCTCCCCGACCGGCTGCACCAGCACGCTGATCTCGCCGCCGCAGGGCAGGCCGACCTCCCAGGCATCGCCATCGGCCACGCCATAGCGCGCGACATGGCCGGGCCGGCCGGCGATCACCTCGGCCGCGCGCTGCAACACATCGGTCTCGACGCAGCCGCCCGATATGCTGCCCTCCAGCCGGCCATCCTGATGGACGATCATGTGGCTGCCACGCGGACGCGGCGCCGATCCCCAGGTCGACACGACCGTCGCCAGCGCCATCGGCGCCCCACGCCACTCGATCGCCTTGCGGATCACCGCGCCATTATCATTCATGATCCAGCCTTCCCCTGTTTTCCTAGACATAGGAAAGGCACGGCGCCTTTCAAAGACGGATCAGGCTTCTCAGACCAGCCGCCTGCCTGTCCAGACGACCCGGCCGACGATCGCTACCATCGCCGGATCGATATCGGTCCAGTCGGGATAATGGGGATTGTCGCTCAATACGCTGAACCGGCCGCGCAATGGCCCCATCGCCACGCGCTTGACCATCAGCACGCCGTCGAGCCGCAGCACATAGACGCCGTCACGCAGGCGATCGGCGTCATCCTCATGATCGACCATGATGTCGTCGCCATCGTTGAGCGTGGGCGCCATCGATTCGCCATCGACCCGGATGATCGACACGCGCTGCGGCCGCACGCCCAGATGCCGTAGCCATTGCGCGTCGAACGCCATCACGCCCGCGGTACGCTCATCCTCATCCAGCGAGCCCGCGCCAGCGGAGGCGCCAAGCGACAGGCGCGGCACCGCGACCACCGCCGGCAGGCCGCGCACACGCGGGATCGGTGCGCCCGCTGGCACCAGACTGCCCAGCATCGTTTCCGCCACGCCGAAATAGCGCGCCAGGATGCGGCGATCCGCCTCGTCCAGCTTGCGCGGCGTGCCACGCTTGATGAACTGCTGAATATAAGCGGGATTGCGCCCGATCAGCCGCGACAGATCGGCATAATTTTCCCCGCGTTCGACGATCAGCCGATCGAGGGCAGTCCGGGCGTCCTGCGCTTCATCCATGTTGCATCCATAATGATAGGAATTTTCCTAGACAAGTAGGAAAATGAATATGAGATAGGAAATTGCCTATTGATTCGCAGGGGGCGAATCGGCTCGACAAAGGAGAGGTCCGTCCATGCTGCTGCGCACGATCGAGAAATTCCTGCGAGACTATCAGATCGCGCCGACCCGTTTCGGTCGCGACGCCGTGCGCGATCCGCGCCTGGTCCTCGACCTGCGCATGGGGCGCGATCCGGGCGATCGGGTAAAGAGACGAATAGAACATTTCATGAACGAATATCGCAGGAGCGTGAGCCAATGACAAGCGCCGACATGCTGCGCACGAGCGCGAATCTGGTCCGTAATCGAGCAGGAGAACGGCGCGAGGCCGATCCGCTGGCCCAGTTGCTGGTTCAGTTGATCACCCGGATCGGTGAGCCGGCGACGGTCGAGCGTGCTGTCAGTCGTCCCTGGGCCAGCGCCCTGTTCGAAGGACGCCGCCATGTCATACTGTTACGGGTGGCGGGCGGCAGCCTGCGCGCGCGCCAAGAGGCGCTGGCCAGCGAATTGCAGGATGCGGAATGGACATTGCCAGGCCATTTCGTCGCCGACATGGTGATCGACGACCTGCGCGGCGACGCGGAAGGCGAATGGATCGAGCTGTCCGCCCTCACCATCCGCGACTGGTAGCCTGATCGTTTAGCGCGGGCGGCCGGTCATGGTGCGCAGCGTGCCGAGTGCGGCACGCAGCGCATCCTCGACATCTTCCGACACGGCTTCACGCACCGGCACCGCCGAGGCGATCGGCATGTCGGCGATGACGCGCGGCGCGGTCGCCGGTCGGCCACGCTGGACCAGCGCCCGCTCCAGCCGCTCGGTCAGTTCGGTGATCGACAGGTTGTCGATGCTGCGCGCGCTCGGGGCGGGCGACGCCTCCGCCCTCGGAACGAAAGGTGCAGGCTCGGGCGCCTGTATCGACTCTTCGATCACCGGTTCCGGGACGAAGGCAGGGGCCTGCTCGACGACCGGCTCCGGTGCAATATCGGTCGGCTCTTCATCGAAGGTGGCAAATTCCGCCGCTGCCTCTTCTTCCCAGGGCTCGAATATAGCGTCTTCCGGCGGCGCGAACGGCGCGCGGCCGAGCGGGATCGGATTGCTCGACAGCGCCGGCATGGCGTCGAACGGACGCGCGAAGGCGGGCGCGGGCGCGATAGCCATATCCTCGACCGATGCCTCTTCATGCGGGGTCGGCATGGCAAAGGCGGCCGGCGTTTCCATGCGCACCACCGTCGCCGCCACCGGCTCTACCGAATCGCTATCGACCACCAGACGACGACGCCCCGATTCCGGGCGCGCGAAGATATCGGCGCCGCCAAAATCGCGGCTGGCAAAGATCGGAGGACGGGGCGGCGCGTCGGGATGCGCGTCGGCACGGCGCTGCGCGGGCGCGGCCTCTTCGGCAGCGGGCACATTGCGTCCGCGGGCAAGCGCGGTCAGCTTTGCAAATGCGAAACCCATTTTTCTTGCTCCTTGGGCGTCTGGATGACGCCTTCCGCTTATTCTCAAGCGCCTGTGCGGCGCATCCGATCCATTTCGCCGCACCGCGGCCACAATTCCTACACTCATGAGCGCGGCGAAACCGGCCAGCAGCAATCTTGCCTTCATGCCCAGCGGTGGCCCCGCCGCCGGGATCGTCTCGCTCAGGCCGCTCGACGCGACCAGCATTTCCATCCAGCCGACCGGCAGGGTCAGCACCACCAGGGCGCCGCAGCCTGCCGCGACCAGCGCCATGATGGCCAGCCCCCGCATGGACGGTGTGAACTTCGGCATCGCCGCCGTTCCTCAGGCCGCCTTTGCGGTCGAGTCGCGTCCCAGAAGTCGCTGGTAAACAGGCTCATAACGCAAAATGTTTGACGACCAGTTACGCTCCCTCTCGACGAAATCGCGCGCCACGATGCGGCGTTCATCCCAGAAGCCGCGATCCGCGAACATGCCTGCCAGCGCCTGCGCAATCGCAGCCGGGTCGTCCGGCGCGAACAGGGTGCCCGTCACGCCATCCTCGATCAGTTCGCGATGGCCGCCGACGCTCGACGCAGCGACGAGTCGGCCCTGCGCCATCGCCTCCAGCGGCTTCAATGGCGTCACCAGATCGGTAAGGCGCATCGCCTTGCGCGGATAGGCGAGGACATCGACCTGGGCATAATAATGTTCGACCTGGTCGTGTGGCACCCGGCCGACAAAGACGATATGGTCGGTGAAGGGCGAGGCCAGCGCCTGATCGCGCAGCGCCTGTTCCATCGGCCCGCCGCCGACCAGCAGCAGCTTGGCCCTGGGCCGCGCTCGCACGAGTCGCGGCATGGCGGCGATCAGATCGTCCAGCCCTTCATAATCATAGAAGCTGCCGATGAAGCCGACGACATCCGCCCCTTCGAGCCCCAGCTTCGCGGTCAGAGCCGGATCACGCGGCACCGGCGCGCCGAACTGATCAAGATCGACGCCATTGGGCGACACGGTGATCTTGGCCGAGTCGATTCCCCGCGCGACCAGATCGGACCGCAGCCCTTCGCAGATGACGGCAACCGCGTCGGCCGCACGGACCGCATGGGTTTCGAGCTGGCGGGTCAGCCAGTAGCGCGGGCTGCCTTCGGTCCCGGTGCCGTTGCCGACCGCCGCATCCTCCCAGAAGGCGCGAATCTCGTAGATCAGCGGAATGCCGTGGCGGCGCGCGACTCGCTGAGCGGCCATGGCATTGAGCACCGGCGAATGGGCATGGATGATATCCGGCCGCCACTGGCGCACCAGCGACTCGATCGCATCGGCATGGGCGGAAATGTCGCGCCATTCGCGCAGCAGCGCGTTACCGCTGGCCGCTTCACCCGGCGTGCGGTGGAAATGCAGGCCGTCGACCAGTTCTTCCTGCGGCCCCGCCGCGACATGGCGGCGGCCGGTCAGCCCGCGCACATCCCAGCCCTTGGCCAGTTGCGCGCGCAGGATCGCCCGCGTGCGGAACGTATAGCCGCTGTGCATCGGCAGGCTGTGATCGAGAACGTGAAGGATACGAGTCATAGCGGTAACTTTTTGCCGAAAAAGGTTTAACGCCCCGTCAACTCTGTCACGCTAGGGATTTTACGGGGCAAGAGTCCAGAACCGGCAGATCAAAACACGCAATGATTGATACCCTATCCCTGCTGATCAGCCATGGCGTCATCCTGCTGGCCGCCTGGCGGCTGCTGTCGCGCCCGGACCTGGATCGCGACATCGATACCCCGCCGGCATCGCCGGACGGAGACGCCGCCGATGCGTGACCTGTTCTTCATCGCCTTCCTGGGCGCCTTCTTCCTGATGGGATTCAAGCGGCCGTTCCTGCTGGTCATCATCTACGCCTATATCGACATCGTTTCGCCCCAGCGGCTCTGCTATTATCTGCTCAATTCGATCCCGATCTCGCTGATCGCCTTCGTCTGTGCGGTCGGTGCCTGGATAGTGGTCGACGACAAGAAGGATTGCCGTTTTTCCGCGCGGCAGGTGCTATTGCTCGTCCTGCTCGCCTGGTGCGGCTATACCACCGCGACCGCCGACTTCCCGATCAACGCCGCGACCAAATGGGCCTGGGTGTGGAAGGCGATCGTCTTTGCCGTGTTCCTGCCGCTGGTGCTGCGCACGCGGTTGCGGATCGAGGCGCTGGCGCTGTTCATGGTGCTGTGCGCGAGCACGATCATCATCAATGGCGGCATGAAGACCGCGCTGTCGGGCGGCGGCTATGGCGTGCTCAATCTGATGGTCGACAATAATAGCGGCCTGTATGAGGGTAGCATCATTTCCTGCGTGGCGATCGCGCTGATCCCGATCATCCTGTGGCTCACCCAGCATGGCACCATCTTTCCGCCCGACTGGAAGGTGAAGGCCTTTGCCTATGCGCTTTGCCTGGCCTGCATGCTGATGCCGGTCGGCACGGAGGCGCGCACGGGCCTGGTCTGTCTGGTCATCCTGGCCGGCATGATGCTGATGCGGTCGAAGCGCAAATTCGTCTATGGCCCGCTGCTGGCCTTTGCCGCGCTGGCCGCCATCCCCTTCCTGCCCGCCAGCTTCACCAAGCGGATGCAGACAATCGAAAATCATCAGGGCGACGAAAGCGCGTCCACCCGCGTCGCGGTGTGGATGTGGACGCTCGACTATGTGAAGACCCATCCGGGCGGCGGCGGCTTCGACAATTATCTCCAGAACAGCTTCACCTATTTCGCCCAGAGCGAGGTCGGCGATGGCGACGAGAAGCGGATCGAGCGCCGCCTGGTCACCGACAAGGGCCGTGCCTATCACAGTGCCTATTTCGAGATGCTGGGCGAGCAGGGCTATTTCGGCTTCTTCCTGTGGGCGCTGCTGCACCTGAGCTGCTTCATCCGCACTGAATCGATCCGGCGCATGTATCGCAAGCGCGACGGACCGGACGAGGCCTGGATCGCGCCCTTCGCCGTGGCGCTGCAGCAGGGCCATGTCGTCTACATGATCGGATCGCTGTTCGTGGGCATCGCCTATCAGCCGTTCATCTTCATGATGCTCTCGCTCCAGATCGGCCTCGACACTTATTTGACCCGCAAGCGCAAGGACGCCGGACGCGTGCCGTTCTTCGAACAGCCTGGCGCGCAGGCGGGAGTGACGGCATGACCATGGAATTGCGGATTTTGGGCTGGCTTCAGGGACTGATGCTGGGATTGATCCTGGCTGCCCCGCTACTGTCCCCCGCCTATATGCCATGGGGCGTGCAGATGCTGTTTGCCCTGTCCGCCTTCCAGTTGCGGCAGGCCGACCGACGCTGGGCATTGCGGCCGGGCATGACCGGCTGGATCAGCCATATCCGCATGGCACCGTCGCGGATGCTGCCCTGGGCGGCGAGTGCCGTCGTCGCCTTGATCGCGGACGGCCAGGGCGCGGCGGCCCCCGGTGCAATCCTGCTGGCGGCGCTGACCTGCGAATTGCTGCTCTATCCGCTGCTCACCCGCCTGATCGGCGGCTGGCAATGGCGCCGCGCCGCGCTGGCGATGATCGGGCTGATCGCCGCCTGTGCGATCGTGCCGGCCGGCGCGATGCAGAATATCGCCATGTTCGGGCTGGGCGTCACGGGCTGCCTGTTCTGGCTGCGCGGACCCGACGGCGACCTGCGGGCGACGCTGGCGGCCTTTGGCGGCGGGCTTTCGGCGATCACCCTCGCCTTTGCCATTCCCGCCACCATGATGCTGGCCTTCCCGCTGGCGGTCATCAGCGTGATCGTCGGCTGCGCCCAGGCGACGACGGTGCGCCGTCCATTGCTGCCCTGGACCGGCCATTATGGCGCGGGCACCGGCTGGCTGCAGCGGCTGCGATCGCGCCCATCCTGACAGCGCCGGGCAGGCTGCACGCGGAACGAAGCGGATCATCACGGGTTGGACCGGAAGAAAGAAGGTCGCCCGGTTCCCATGTCGTCCCCCGCCATCATCCACAGCCATGACGGCATGCCCGGCATCAGCCGGCGCGCGCTGAAGCAGGGATGGGCCTATCGCGCGGCGGACGGCAGCCGCATCACCGACCGGGATGAGATCGACCGGCTGAACGCGATCGCCATGCCGCCCGCCTATCGCGACTGCTGGTTCTGCCCCTCCCCCCACGGCCATATCCAGGCGACCGGCTATGACGAGCGGGGGCGCAAGCAATATCGCTATCACCCCGATTTCCGGGCTGCGCGCGAGGCGGAGAAATATGCCGGCTGCCCCACCTTCGGCCGTGCCCTGCCGCAACTGCGGGCGCAGATGGAGGAGGATCTGTCGCGGCGCGGCCTGCGCAAGGCGCGGACGATCGCCGCGGTGGTACGACTGCTCGACCTCGCCAAGCTGCGGGTCGGCAACGAACATTATGCCACCACCAACAAGAGTTTCGGCGCGACCACGCTGCGGCGGCGGCATGTCGACCTGCATGGCCGCAGCCTGACCCTGCGCTACCGCGCCAAGTCCGGCAAGGAACAGCAATTGAGCATCACCGACAGCCGCCTGCTGCGATTCGTGCGGGCGGTGCAGGATCTGCCGGGCCAGCATCTGTTCCAATATCTGGACGAGGATGGCGAGGCGCATCCGATCAGTTCGAGCGACGTCAACGCCTATATCGCGCAGGCCATGGGCGGCGACTTCACCGCCAAGCATTTCCGCACCTGGGGCGCATCGACCATTGCCTTCGAGACGCTGGCGGCGGGCCATGTCTCGCTCAAGGAGATGATCGAGCCGGTCGCGACGGCGTTGGGCAACACGCCGGCGATCAGCCGCAAATCCTATATCCACCCCGCCCTGATCGACCTGTGCAAGGACGGACAGGATGAATGGCGGCAGGGGCTTCGCCTGCCGCGCCGGACGCGCTATCTGTCGCGTCACGAACGCGGGCTGATCGCGTTCCTCGACGATCTGGCCAACGCGCCCCCGCTGGCAGCGGCAGCCTGATCGAGCCCACGGACCATCAATCAAGGATCAGCATGGCCAACAAGAACGACCCCGGCATCGACATCAATGTGCGTGCGCCCAACCTCACGGAAATGTGGCATTCGACCATCGCCTGGTTCCAGCTTCATTATATCCAGATCCTGATCGCCATCGGCGCGGCCACGATCATCTATCTGGCGCTCGCGACGCTGCGCCGGATCGGCACCAAGCATCGTGGCCGGCGTGGCGACCCGCTGGGCCTTGGCAATGTGCTGAGCCGGGCGGCGGCGCGCACGACGCAATATTTCATGATCATGGTCGCGGCCCGGCTGGTCGTGGTGTTCGCCGACGCGCCCACGTCGCTGGACAAGACCGTCACCTTCTTCTTCACCATCGCCGTGGTGGTGCAGGCCGCGATCTGGGCACGGGAGATCATCCTGGGCCTGATCGAGCGCAAGACGCTGGCCGAGGATGGCCAGGGCGAGACGTTGGCCAATGCGATGGGCCTGATCCGCATCCTGGTGACATTTGCCCTGTTCGCGATCGCCGCAATCGTGGTGCTCGACAATCTGGGCGTCAACGTGACCGGCCTGGTCGCGGGTCTGGGCATCGGCGGCATCGCGATCGGCCTTGCCGCGCAGGGCATCTTCTCCGATCTGTTCGCGGCGCTGTCGATCATCTTCGACAAGCCGTTCCGCCAGGGCGAGATCATCACCTATGACCAGACCACGGCGCGGGTCGAGAAGATCGGCCTGAAATCCACCCGGCTGCGGGCGATGAGCGGCGAGAAGAAGGTGATTTCCAACGCGAACCTGCTGCAGAAGGAAATTACCAGCCTGCAGACGCTGATCCAGCGCCGCGTCACCTATGCCATCGGCATCATCTACCAGACGTCGGAGGAACAGGCCGAGGCGATCCCCACCATATTGAAGGAGATCGTCGAGGCGGAAGGCATGATCTTCGTCAATGCCGGTATCATTGCCTTTGGCGCCAGCAGCCTGGACTATCAGCTCAATTTCGATGTGCCCGATCCCGACCATCATGACTATTTCCAGATGCGCCATCGCATCGGCCTCGCCATCTGGAAGCGGTTCAATGCCGAGGGAATCGAGTTCGCCTATCCAACCCAGACCAGCTTCACCGCGGCCCCCGACGGCAAGGCGATCATGCCCTATGCCGAGGTGCAGCCAGTGCGCCGCGTCGACGGATAGAGCGAAACACCTCGCTTCACCGCAGGACCGATTCGGCTGGTCCCCTTTCCGCTTGCCGGCGGGGACCGGCCGCGCCCTTACCGACCCATCACCAATGACTGATATGGATTTGCCATGAAAATGAACCGGATGGCGGCCCTTGGCCTGCTGATCGCTGCCCCCCTTATGGCGCCTGCCGCCCATGCCGAAGGACTGGGCGCCGAAGTCAATTATGGCCGCGCCGACGGCCATTGGGGCACCGAGATCGGCGCCGGCTATGCGCTCGACATGGCGGGCTTCAGCCTGACGCCGGGCGGCGGCGTCTATCTGCGCGATGGCGATACCAAGCTCTATGGCCGGGTCGAGGCGGCCTATACGATTCCCATGTCGGTCTCGATCGGTGCGGGCGTGCGCTTCAGCGGCGACAATACCCGCCCCTATGCGACGCTGGCGATGCCGCTGATCCCCAAGCTGCGCGCCAAGGCCAATGTCGGCCCGAAATATTATAGCGTCGGCCTGACGCTGGGTTACTGAGCCGAGACAATCTGCCGTGATCGGCGGCCCCGGCAGGGTCACGCCGACGCGACAGGTCCGAAGTTCACAGTGTCGTCGGGCAAATCGGGCCGTTTGCGCCGGATATGCACCGCCCGCGCCCCTGTCTCGCGACAGAGGCGCGACACTGGGGTCACATGCACGCGACAGTCGGGTCACGACCAGGTGACGATGACGCGCCATCGAGGCGACATTTGGGTCACGCCGCCCATGGGCGACGGGCGATGACGCGGATTGCATCGCCGAGGATAGACCAGAGAATGGCCGAGTAGGAAAGCGGTGGCCGGTTGGGGCCTGGCTTCAGACGGCTGCCCCCCTCCACCATCCTGCGGATGGTCCCCCTCCCCGCAAGCGGGGAGGAATATTAGCCCTGGCCCCAGAGGATGCCGGGGTGGAGCAGGCCGTCGCGCAACGGCAAGGCGCCGTCGCGATCCTTCGCCAGCAGCAGCGCGCCATCGAGATCGATCCAGTCAGCGCCCTGCGCCACCAGCGCGGCAGGCGCGATGCCGAGCGAGGTGCCGAGCATGCAGCCGACCATGATGCGAAAGCCGCGGGCCCGCGCCGCCTGTGCCAGAGCCAGCGCTTCGGTCAGGCCACCGGCCTTGTCCAGCTTGATATTCACCGCATCGAAATCGCCCAGCCGCTCGAGATCGGCGCGGGTGTGGCAGCTTTCGTCGGCGCAGAGCGGCAACGGCGCGCGCAGGCCGGACAGCCTGCCCTCCCGCCCGTGCAGGATCGGCTGCTCCACCATTTCCACGCCCAGTGCGGCAAGCGCCGCCGCCTCCGCCACGATGTCGCGGTCATGCCAGCTTTCATTGGCGTCGACGATCAGCCGGACGTCGGGTGCGCCGGCGCGCACGGCGGCGATGCGGGCATGATCGCCCTCCCCCGTCAGCTTGCATTTGAGCAGGCCAAAGCCGCGCGCGACGGCGGCGCGGGCATCGGCCTCCATCCGCTCCGGCTCGCCCAGGCTGATGGTGAAGGCGGTGGGCAGCGGCGTCGGTGCGGCAAGGCCGGCCAGTTGCCAGACCGGAACGCCGGCCCGTTTCGCCTCCAGATCCCACAGCGCGCAGTCGAGCGCGTTGCGCGCGGCGCCGCGCGGCATCGCCTGCAACAGCGCCTCGCGATCGAGCGGCCCGGCATAGGCGTTGATCGCCGCCGCGCAGCCCTGTGCGGTCTCGCCCTCATAATAGATGGCCGTGCCCTCGCCCCGCCCGACATGATCGCCGTCGCCCACGGTGCAGACGACGACGTCCACCTCCGTCTTGGCGCCACGGCTGATGATGAAGGCGCCCGCCACCGGCCAGCGTTCGACCGTCGCGGAAATTATACGGGTCATCGGCGTTTCCTGCGTCATGATTTGACCAATTGGATGGGCGTCATATGCGTGAAACAGGACTGCTGGCATAGTCCCCGCCTTTGCGACAGGAGCGTATTTCCCCGTGACTTCCCGTGAATTGACCGGCTTCCTCTCGCTGAATGAATCCGAACCCGTGACCGATGACCTGTCCCGCCGCACCTCCGACATGGCATGGCGCCTGGCCTTTGGCGCGATCGGCTGGCCCTGGCTGCTGGCCAGCCTGTCGGGCGGGCGCAAGGCGGACAAGCGCGCGCTGCTGGACGAACTCAAACTGCCCCATGATGCGCTGCCCCATCTGGGAAGCTGGAAGGCAGATGTCGGTTTCCTGCGCCATATCGTGCTCGAGATTGCACGGCTGCGGCCGGCGCATGTCGTCGAACTGGGCGCGGGGGCATCCTCGCTGATCGCGGCGCGGGCGCTGCAATTGCATGGCGGCGGCCAGTTGCACAGTTTCGACCAGCATGGCGGCTTTGTCGACGCGACCCGGCAATGGCTGGCCGACCATGCGCTGGACGTGGATATCCGCCATGCGCCGCTGACGCACGAAAGCGCCGACTGGCCGGGCCGCTGGTATGCGATCGACCGGCTGCCCGAGCAGATCGACCTGATCATCATCGATGGCCCGCCCTGGAGCGTGCATCCGCTGGTGCGGGGCGCCGCCGACAGCCTGTTCGCGCGCCTCTCCCCCAATGGCGTGGTGCTGCTGGACGATGCTGCGCGGCCGGGCGAGCGGCTTGTCGCGCGCCGCTGGCGCAAGCGCTGGCCGCATATCGATTTCCGCCTGATGCATGACGGCACCAAGGGGACGCTGGTCGGCCGGCGCCGCGACATGTCGCAGCCGGTGGCCAACGACAATGAGGCCGGGCGCGGCTGGCGCCATGTCGGGCGGGCGGCGGCGATCGCCGCGCTGCTGGCGACGGGGTGGATCGGCCGGGGCGCGCTGGGCGAATTTCCCCAGGCGGCACAGGCCAGCACCTTCCTGGACGAGGCCGCCGCATCGCGCCGCGCCGGCCTGCTGCGCCAGCAGATGACGTCGCAGGTCGAGAGCGCGAAGCTGGACGATGCCGAAATCCGGCGGTCGACCGGCATCGTGCTGCCGCGCCTGCCGGCCAATTGGCAGGTGCGGGACGTACAACTGTTCCCGACCGCCGACAGCCCGGCGATCGCGATCGCGCTGACCACCGAAAAGGGCGAGCAATTGTCGCTGTTCGCCGACCGGGCGGAAACGCCGGCGGAAGGGCAGCCGCTGATCGCGGAACGGCGCGACGGCACGGTCGCCTATTGGGAGGCGGGCGACATGGCCTATGCATTGACCGGCAAGGCGGATACGCCGCGCCTGATGGCGCTGGCCGAACGGATCGCACCGGCGGCCTGAGCGGCGGGATCGCGCGCGCCCATTGAGGCGCGCGCGCCGCGCTGCTAACGCCCCGACATGGAGGATGCCACCGCACCCGCGCCGCGCCGCGCCGATCGCCCTGCCCTGTCGAGTCTGGCCATGCTGTGGCGCTTTGCGACGCGCTATCCGGCGCGGATCGCCGGGGCGCTGACCGCGCTGATCGTCTCTTCCGCCGCGACGCTGGCGATCCCGAGCGGCTTTCGCCTGGTGATCGACAAGGGCTTCACCGGCGGCGGCGATATCAGCCGCTGGTTCGAATATCTGTTCCTGCTGGTGGTGATCCTGGCGCTGGCAAGCGCGCTGCGCTTCTATTTCGTATCCTGGCTGGGCGAGCGGGTGGTCGCCGACATTCGCAGCGCGACCCAGGCCAATCTGCTGCGCCAGGCGCCGGCCTTCTTCGAGGAAAACAGGCCGTCGGAGATCGCGTCGCGCATGACGGCGGACACCGCGATCATCGATCAGGTGGTGGGATCGACCGTGTCGGTCGCGCTGCGCAACCTGGTCACCGGTATTGGTGGCCTCATCTATCTGTTCATATTGGCGCCCAAGCTGGCGGGGCTGCTGATCCTGGGCATACCGGTGATCGTCCTGACATTGGTGACGCTGGGCCGGCGGGTGCGCAAATTGTCGCGCGCCAGCCAGGATCGGCTCGCGGAAGTCGGCAGCGTCACCACCGAAGTGCTGGGCGCGATGAAGATCGTCCAGGGCTTTGGCCAGGAAGGGCGCGAGGCGGCCCGGTTCGACGCGACCGTCGCGAGCGGCTTTGCCACCGCCCGGCAGCGGATATTGCTGCGCGCGGTGATGACCGCCATCGCCTTTGCCCTGGTGTTCGGATCGATCACCGGCGTGTTGTGGCTGGGCGCGATCGATGTCGCGGCCGGGCGCCTGTCGGGCGGCAGCATCGCTGCCTTCGTGCTGACCGGCGGGCTGGTGGCCGGCGCGTTCGGATCCTTGTCGGAAAGCTGGGGCGACCTGTTGCGTGGCGCAGGGGCGGCAAGCCGGCTGGACGAGCTGATGGCGGCCGAGCCGGCGATCGCCGCGCCGGCGGCGCCGGTCGCGATCCCGACGCTGGCCCAAGGCGCGCGGCTGCGCTTCGACAATGTCCATTTCCATTATCCCACCCGGCCCGACCAGGCGGCGCTGAACGGCGTCACGATCGATATTGCGCCGGGCGAAACGGTGGCGGTGGTCGGACCTTCGGGTGCCGGCAAGTCGACGCTGATCCAACTGGCGCTGCGCTTCTATGATCCCGATCAGGGCGAAGTGCGGCTGAACGATGTGCCGCTGCCGGCCGCCGATCCCGCCGCGCTGCGCGCGGCGATGGCAATGGTGCCGCAGGACAGCGTGATCTTCGCCGCGTCTGCCCGCGACAATCTGCGCTACGGCAAATGGGATGCGAGCGACGAGGAAATCTGGGCGGCGGCGCGAGCGGCCAATGCCGAAGCCTTTCTGCGCGCCCTGCCGCAGGGGCTGGACAGCCATCTGGGCGAAGGCGGTGCAAGGCTGTCGGGCGGGCAGCGCCAGCGCGTGTCGATCGCCCGCGCGCTGCTGCGCGATGCGCCGATCCTGCTGTTGGACGAGGCGACGTCAGCGCTCGACGCGGAATCCGAGCAGCTGGTCAAGGATGCGCTCGACCGGTTGATGCAGGGGCGCACGACGATCGTCATCGCCCATCGGCTGGCGACCGTGCGCGCCGCCGACCGGATCATCGTGCTGGATCAGGGACGGATCGTGGAACAGGGCGACCATGCGACGCTGGTAGCGCTGGGCGGCCTTTATGCGCGGCTGGCCAGCCTGCAGTTCCAGGACCAGCTGAACGGCTGAACCGCCGTCCCGCCGGACGCGCGGTCAGCGACCCGCGAGGCAGCGCTGGACGATATAATCGAAGATGGCGGGATGGAGCGGGCGCTCGAAGGTGCACCCCGATTCATGCGCGCGCACCCACTGGACGCGGGCGCGCCGCCCCTCGAAACCCGGCAACATGATCCACAATTCGCTGCCGACGGTGAGCTTCATGAAACTGTGCAGGCGAAAGCCGGTGAGCGACATGTCGGCGATATTGCTGGTGAACCAGGTTTCACCCGGACGCCGCACCTTGACGCTGATCACAACGTCGCGCCGTTCGGCAAGCCGGCCCCTGCGTTCCAGTTCGGTCAGTCGTTCAGCGCCCATGGTCCACATCCACCCATTCCCCTTCAGCATCGCGCAGGAAGGTAAGGGAAATGTTAAGCGGGAGACGGACCGGCACAAAAAAGGGGCTGCCGAAGCAGCCCCTGGTCTGTGGTCCGATTGATCGTCCGACGGGTCGGAGACGGGAAGTCTGAGACCGACGGGCCCCGGACGATCAGGGATCAGAACGAGCTATACTGCTCGTTGCCGACGAAACCCAGCTTGGTCACGCCCGCGCGCTTGATCTCCGCCAGCACCTCGTCAACGACGACGTAGCGGGTCTGCGCGTTCGGCTGGAACTGCAGTTCCGGCTCGACGGGCAGACGCAGCGACTGCTGCAGATACTGACGCAGGGTCAGCAGGTCGATCGGCGCACCGTTCCAGCTGATCACGCCGCCGGCATCGATCGCGACCTTGTTCTTGACAGGGTCGACCACATTGTCGCTCGGAGGCGCGCTCTGCGGCAGATCGATCTTAACCGCGTGGGTCTGGATCGGAATGGTGATGATGAACATGATGAGGAGAACGAGCATGACGTCGATCAACGGCGTCGTGTTCATTTCCACCATCGGCTCACCATCATCGGAGCCCATGCTCATGGCCATAACGAATTCTCCTTCTGCGGCCGATCAGAGGCGGGTCGTCGTCGAACCGGGTTCCGGTTCGGAGATGAAGCCCACCTTCGGGAAACCGGCGCGCTGCATCGTGTAGATGGTGCCGCCGATGCAACGATAGGGGGTATTGATGTCGCCGCGGATATGCACTTCGGGCAGATCCTCGGGCGTCAGATTTTCAACACCACCAGCCTTCTTGATGTCCGCTTCCAGCTTGGCGACGGCGCGATCGAGCAGTTCGTCGGAGCTGACCTTGGTCAGGTTCCAGTAAACCGCACAGCTGCCGTCGGGCGCCGAGGTGACCGACAAGGAAACATTTTCGGGTTTCGTCGTGGTCGGCTCGAACGCCACCTTGGGAAGTTGCAGATCGACCGTCTGGACGACGACCGGGACCGCGATGAGAAAGATGATGAGCAACACCAGCATGACGTCGACGAGCGGCGTCGTGTTGATGTCGGACATCGGCTTGTCGTCACCGCCGTCGGAGCCAACACTCATTGCCATTGATACAATCCTAACCTTGGTGTCGTAGGTGCCCCGTTAACCGGGGCCCCTGTCCGGCAGGGGCCGGGTGGTCGCAGCCGCCACCCGGCGCCCGAACCGGCGTCTTAAGGCGATCAGGCCTTGGTCGGCGCAGCAGCCGGCTTGGCAGCAGCAGCGGCCGGAGCGGCAGCAACGGTCGGCTTCACGGCGCCGTCCGAAACCAGGTAGGCCAGCAGGTCGACGGTGAAGCCGTTCAGCTGTTCCGAGATCGCCTTGTTGCGGCGCTGCAGGAAGTTGTAGGCCAGAACGGCGGGAACGGCCACGGCCAGACCCAGCGCGGTCATGATCAGAGCTTCACCGACCGGGCCGGCAACGGCGTCGATCGAGGCCTGACCGGCAGCACCGATCTTGATCAGAGCGCGGTAGATGCCGATAACGGTACCGAACAGACCGATGAACGGCGAGGTCGAACCGACGGTGGCGAGGAACGCCAGGCCGCCACCGAGCGACGAGTTGATCGCGGCTTCCGAGCGAGCCAGCGAGCCGTGCAGCCAGTCATGGGCTTCGACCGGATCCTTCAGCTTGCCATGCTCTTCCTGAGCCTTGATGCCGTCATCGACGATCTGCTTGTAGGCCGAGTTCTTTTCGAGCTTGGCCGAAGCTTCCTTCAGCGAACCAGCGCGCCAGAAGGTCGCACGGATCTTCTTGCCCTGGCTGATCACCTTCTGCTGTTCGATCAGCTTGGTGAACAGGATGTAGAAAGTGCCGACCGACATGGCGCAGAGGATGATGAAGACGGTCCAGGCAATGGTGCCGCCCTGCTCCAGGGCTTCCATCAGGCCGTACGGGTTTTCCGGCTTGGGCGCCGCGGCTGCGAGATACATCAACATGTTCAAGACTTCCCTCTCAAAAGGATCGTGAAAGGGGAGAGCGGCGCCGGGCGCCTGCCCTCCCGTTTAAATTACTGCGGGATCCGCCACTGAATGCGGTTCGCGTAGGTCGACGGGATCTTGTTACCCTGGTCATCTTCCGCGGGGCTAAAGCGCGCGCGGCGGGAAACCAGCTTACAAGTTGCGTCGTCCAGTTCAGGCGAGCCACTCGACTGCGTAACGGTGCAGCTCGTGACACGGCCATCGGCGCCCACTTCAAGACGGAAACCAGTGGTCCCCTGCTTTTCTTCACGCAGAGCGCGCGAAGGATAGTCTTCCGTGGTTGCCCAGGAACCCGGATTGCCACGCGGCGACACGCCCTTTGCAGCCTGCTTTGCAGCGGGCGGCGGCGGCGGGGCCGGCGGCGGTGCGGGCACCGGAACCTCATTGAACACCGGCGGCGGCGTCCGAACCGTCTGGATCGGCGGCGCGGGGGCCGGGGTCTGGACGATCGGCGGCGGCGCGACGACCGGCGGAGGCTCAATCGGCTTGTCCGGCGGCGGCGGCGGCGGCTCCTCGTCCGGTGGCGGGGGCTCCTCCTTCACGTCGATCACGTTCAGCTGTTCCGCCGCCTTTTTGACATATTTCATGCCAAGACCGGTGACGAAGGCATAGCCGAGAACAGCGTGAATCAGGGCGACGATGACGATCGATATCGTGCGACTCGATCCTTGCGAGTGGTCAGCATAGGCCATTCGGCAACGACACTCCTTAACTCATCTTACCAGTGGGTTGTACAAATCAGCCAAAAACGGCCCGAGCTGCCCGGGGGTATCCCCGACCACCTTTGGCCCTTATCCGTCCATTTGCTACCGTGCGAACTCCTATCGCGGCGCATCGTGGCACGCAAACGCTTTATCGAACTACCGGCTTGCGTTTACCATCACACACCGGAATGACTTGCCTGTGACATCCCTGCCACGGGCTGACAGCATAGGACGAAGATGCAGAAGAAATCCACCATGGCCATGAAGACACTCGCCTCGCTGTGCCTCATTTCCGCCTCATATACCGCCGTTTTTCCGGCATTTTCTCAGACAAATTCGATGACAGCGCAATCATCGACGGTCGCCGCCGGATTGACCTATGCCGACATTGCCGACCTTTCCGATGCGGCACCACTGGTTGCCAACGTGCGCATTAGCAACATCGTCCCGTTGAAGCCCGAACAGGCTCCGGACGTCCCTGCGGGCTATCGCAGGGTCTATGTCGAGGCCGAAGTGACCGCACTGATTCGCGGCGAAGGGGGCATAAGTCCGACCGTCGGCTATCTTTATGACGCCCGCCTCGATTCGAAGGGTAAGATGCCCAAGCTGAAAAAGGCACAGGTGCTGCTGTTTGCCCGTCCGGGCGGGCGGCCGGGCCAGATTCAGCTGATTGCGCGCGATGCGCAGATCGCCGCCACCCCCGCTGAGGTCGAACGGGTGAAGACCGTGCTGTCGGCGCTCGTCGCGCCAGACGCACCCCCGCGAATCATCGGCCTGGGCGACGCTTTCCATGTCGCGGGCACGATTGCCGGCGAAGGCGAGACGCAGATTTTCCTGCGCACCGAAAATGGCGATCCGGTATCGCTGTCGATCATCCGCCGCCCCGGACAACAGCCCAGCTGGGCCGTGGCGCTGGGCGAAATCGTCGACGAAGCCGCCCGCGCCCCTGCCCCCGGCAGCCTGCTCTGGTATCGGCTTAGTTGCAGCCTGCCGGCCACTTTGCCGGCCCGGTCGGTCCGCACCCTGGCAGTGCAGGACGCCGAAGCAGCGCGCACCGATTATCAGTTCGTCCTCAATGCACTCGGCCGCTGCGCACGCAATCGAAAGCCGAACTGACCCCCTACGCACTTATCTTTCAATCGGGCGCCGCTGTGCTTTTCCTTGGACAGCGGCGCTCGGGCCGCTATCAGCGCGGCTCTTACAGTGCGAAGGACCAGGAAACGCCATGACCAATCTCCACCGCCATGCCCCGCTGCGCGTCGCGCTCGTTGGCCTCGGAACGGTGGGTGGCGGCGTCATTCGCCTGCTCAACACCAATGGCGACCTGATTGCCCGCCGTGCCGGCTGCCCGGTGCAGGTCGTCGCAATCTCCGCGCGCGACCGTAACAAGGATCGCGGCGTCGACCTGTCGCCCTATGAATGGGTCGACGACATGACGACGCTGGCGACCCGCGACGATATCGACGTGGTGGTCGAGCTGATCGGCGGCGCCGATGGCCCTGCCCTCACCCTCGCCCGCCAGTGCCTGGCCGCCGGCAAGCCGTTCGTCACCGCCAACAAGGCGATGCTGGCCCATCATGGCCTGGACCTTGCCAGCCGCGCCGAGAGGGCCGGCGTGGCGCTCAAATATGAAGCGGCGGTCGCCGGCGGCATCCCGGTGATCAAGGGCATGCGCGAAGGCGCGGCCGCCAACGAGATCAGCCGCGTCTATGGCATCCTCAACGGCACCTGCAATTACATCCTGACCACCATGGAGAAGGAAGGCCGGGGCTTTGACGAGGTGCTGAAAGAAGCCCAGGAACTGGGCTATGCCGAGGCCGATCCGAGCTTCGACATTGACGGCGTCGATGCCGCGCACAAGCTGACCATCCTTGCCAGCCTGGCCTTTGGCACCGAACTGGACTTCGACCATGTCGCGACCACCGGCATCCGCCATGTGATCGCCGCCGACATTGCCGAGGCGGCAGCGCTGGGCTTCCGCATCCGCCTGGTCGGCATGGCGGAGAATGGGCCGGAAGGCCTGTTCCAGCGCGTCCATCCGATGCTGGTCCCGCTCGACCATCCGCTCGCCCATGTCGACGGTTCGCTCAATGCCGTCGTGGCCGAGGGCAATTTCGTCGGTCGCCTCTTCTTCCAGGGACGTGGCGCGGGTGACGGCCCGACCGCTTCGGCCGTGGTCGCCGACCTGATCGACGTGGCCCGCGACGAATATGGCGATGCGCTGGCGATGCCGGTTGCCGCCCTGACCCCGCAACAGCCGGCCGACGCCGGCCAGCGGATCGGCCGCGCCTATCTGCGCTTCAAGGTGCAGGATCGCCCCGGCGTGCTGGCCGAGATCGCGGCTGCGACCCGCGATGCCGGCGTCTCGATCGAGAGCATGATCCAGCGCGGCGCCAACCAGGCCGATGGCGTGCTGGTGGCGATCGTCACCCATGCCGGCGAGGAACGCTGCGTGCGCGAGACGCTGGAGCGGCTGGCCGGCTCCGACAGCCTGCTCGACACGCCGATGGTCATGCATATTCTGGATTGATCGCGCCGGGACCGGTTGGATCAGTGCTGGCCGGCGCCCTTGACCGAATCCGGCAGGGGCGGCGGTGGCGCCATGTCGGCCTCGGGGTCCAGCAAATGGGCGATGGCCTTGCCGGCCAGCATCGCCGCGCCCAGGATCGGCACGCCGCCGCCAACGCAGCCCGTCCCCTGCCCGCCGACGACACCGCAGGCGCCTTGCCTGGGTGCGGCAGCGGAAGCGCGCGGCGTATCGCCGGCAAGCGGGCGCCCTTCGACCGGCTCGCGCGGCAGCGGCAGCCTTTCCTTCGCATTGCGCTCCGCCCGACTGCCACACACGACGATGCCGCCGCCGCTGCGATCGCAGGGCCGGACGACGGCGGTGCGCGCCTGATATTGCTCCATCGCGGTACGCTGGGCGAGCGGCGCTTCATCCACCGGCACGATATCCTGCGCGGCCGCCAGCGGCAGGCCGATCAGCAAAAGAGGGAAAGACAAGACCCACCGCATGACGACATCTGAACAGTCGAACATGGCGGGATGATGGCAGCCGCTGGACGCTGCGGAATGGCATATAAGGCAAAGGCGCGTCCATCCGTGGCATCACGACTATGAAAAGCTTTGCGAGCCCGGCAAGTTGGGTCGACAAGCAGAGGCGGACATCCTATCGCCCTGCTCTATCAGTTACAGCAGAGGAGTGGCTATGGTGCAGGCTAGTTCGATTCTCGATCGCGTCTTGGTACTCGAAATGGTGCGCGTCACCGAAGCGGCTGCAATCGCCGCATCCAAGCTGGTCGGTCGGGGCGACGAGAAGGCCGCCGACGCCGCTGCGGTCGAGGCGATGCGCCTGGCCTTCAACGACCTCTATATGGACGGCACCGTCGTGATCGGCGAGGGCGAGCGCGACGAGGCGCCGATGCTCTATATCGGCGAGAAGGTCGGCAATGCGATCGGCAAGGGCCCCAAGATCGACATCGCGCTCGATCCGCTGGAAGGCACCACCATCACCGCCAAGGCCGGCCCGAACGCGCTGGCCGTGCTGGCCATTTCGGAAGAAGGCGGCCTGCTCAACGCGCCCGACGTCTATATGGACAAGATCGCCGTCGGTCCGGGCTATCCCGACAATATCATCGACCTCAACAAGTCGGTGAAGGAAAATGTCGAGGCGGTGGCCAAGGCCAAGGGCGTCGATCCGCATGAAATCATCGTCTGCGTGCTGGATCGCCCGCGCCACGAGAAGCTGATCGCCGAACTGCGCGCGATCGGTTGCGGCATCATGCTGATCCCGGACGGCGACGTTGCCGGCGTGATCGCGACCACCAATCCCGAAACCACGATCGACATCTATATGGGTTCGGGCGGCGCGCCCGAGGGCGTGCTGGCCTGTGCCGCGCTGCGCTGCGTGGGTGGCCAGTTCAAGGGCCGCCTGCTGTTCCGCAACGATGACGAGAAGCAGCGCGCCTACAAGTGGGGCATCACCGACCTGGACAAGGTCTATGACCTCAAGGAACTGGCCAAGGGCGACTGCATCTTTGCCGCGACCGGCGTGACCGACGGGTCGCTGCTGGCGGGCGTCAAGCATCTGCCGGGCGACAAGCTGACCACCGAGAGCGTGGTGATGCGCGCCAGCACCGGCACCGTGCGCTGGGTCAAGGGCGAGCATCGCATCGAGCGCAAGGACGCCTGATCGGGGCGGACAGGACGGAAAGACGAAGGGGGCCGAAAGGCCCCCTTTTTCGTGGTCATCGATGCGGGATGATCGACCCCCGATAATCGCCGGCGATCAGTGGCTGGCGCGGTGGTTGAGATCGTGGCCGAGGGCGAGAATCGCGACGCCAAGCAGCGTATAGGCGCTTTCCTGCCAGCCATGGTCCATGGTCAGCGCGCCGGCCATGATGCCAAGGCCCAGCGAACCGATCGCGGCGGGCATCATGAAACGATGGACCAGCGCGCCATGGCCGAGCGCGATCGCGCCCATCAGGATGGCGAGCGCCAGCCCCGCTTCATGGAAGATCGGACTGTCGAAAATGCCGCCGGCCGATGCCAGCAGGCCCAGCACCACTGCGGTCAGGAAACAATGGGCGACGCACAGCCCCGAAAGCGCCATCGCAAGGCGATCAAGGCGTCCGGATTCCAGGGCGTGACGGAAGCTGAGCAGCATGGTGCGTGCTACATAGTCGAGAGCGGCATAAGTTACAACATAACATCACCGATTTTTCCGGCGGGAAAGACGCTCCCGTTGCGCCGGACCGTCAGGCGGCGAAGCGCAGACAGTTGCGACCGCTGCCCTTGGCGGCATAGAGCGCCTTGTCCGCCGCCTCCATCAGGGTCGCGGCGCTGGCCGAGCCGTCCAGTTCGACAAGGCCGGCGCTGAAGGTGATGGCGATATCCTCGCCATTGCCGAGCGGGAAAGGCCGCACCCCGACGCGGGTGCGCAGATGCTCGCAGATGCGCTCGGCCCGTTCCAGATCGACATCGGGCAACAGCACGGCGAATTCCTCGCCGCCCAGGCGCCCGATGCTGCCGGTGCCACGCAGCGCCTGGCGCAGCCGCTCGACAAAGCCGACCAGCACCCGGTCGCCAGCGGCATGGCCATGGCGGTCATTGACCGACTTGAAATGGTCGATGTCGATCAGCAGCAGGCAGGCCTGTCCGCCGGCCGCGACGCGGGCGATCTGGTCGTCCAGCTTTTCCTGCAATGCGCGGCGGCTGTCGGCGCCGGTCAGGGCATCCTGCGCCGCCGCCTGGTGCAGCGCCCGCTGGCGCGCCTTGTGGCGGGAAATGTCGCGCACAGTGCTGATGACGCCGATCGCCCGCCCCTGCTCGTCCAGCACGGCGCGGACCAGCATCTCATACCAGTCGAAATCATTGTCCGGCCGGTTGGGGCGAAATTCGACCGCATGCGCCTCCCCCGGATGGGCGAGCGCACGGCGATGGGTGACGATCGCGAAGGGGCGATATTCCGGGTCGATCAGGTCGACGGCTGGCTGGCCCAGCAGTTTGTCTGCATCAATGCCGATCTGGTCGACGGCCGAGGGCGAGACATATTGGATGATGCCGTCGATGCTGAGATTGACCACGCCGTCGCCGCTATGTTCGGCGAAGGCCCGATAGCGCGCTTCGCTGTCGCGCAGCATGCGGATCAGGCGGCGACGGCTGTTGAGTTCGGCCGCCACAGGCACCGACAGCAGGAAGCTGAGCGCCAGATAGAATTGGAAGAACTGGATGCGTTCGGGAATGCTGGCCGCGACCAGCCGGAGCGGTCCATGGCCGGTCATGGTCGCCGTGCCGCCGATCAGGGCGAGGATGACGATCGCCGCCGCCGACCCTGCATAGCCGGTGCGGAAGGCGATCAGTACCAGCGGCAGCAACGAGGCGAACAGCATGGGATAATCGACGCGATAGAAGATCCACCAGGCGCACAGGGCAAAGGCGGACAGCAGGCCGAACGCCTCCAGCCGCTCGATCGGCCGGGCCTGGCGCGCCCAGCGGCTTACCTCGCCCTGCAGCAGGATCAGCAGCAGCGGCGTGCAGATGAGGCCGCCCAGCACATGGCCGCTATACCATTGCAGCCAGATATGGGGAAAATCACCACCCAGCAAAATGGAGACCACCAGCCCGGCGCCGATACCGGCAAGCACATTGGCAACGCCCGCCAGCGCGAAGATGAAGATGCTCAATTCACGCATAGATGCGGCGATCTGTCGCCCGACGCCGAGCCGGCGGCAGATATAGGCGACCACCAGCGCCTCTCCGACATTAAGGATAGCCATCGGCACCGCCGCCAGTGCGCCGATGCCGAACAGCGCCGTCGCGATCGTGCTGGCAACCATGCAGGAGAGGATGAGACGCGGCCAGGCGCGCATGCGCGCGGTCATCATTTCCGCCATCAGCAGGGCATTGGCGCCCCAGATGAACGCCAAGCCGCCTTCGAATCGCGAGGTCAGCAGAGCAAGCGACGCGACCGCGAAGTAAAGCAGGCCGGTAAATACCGACATTTTCAGGGAAATATGGCGAAGGGCGGGCCGCGTCATGTTCCCATCCGGGTTAAGCGGACAATGTTAATATATATTCCTATGCCGCCGACTATTTCACAGCGAATAGATAAAGACAGGCCCCGGTGATCATCATCGGGGCCTGTTTTTACAATATTACAAGTCTATTCAACTGGATGCATCAGCCAACAGCGCATCGGTCGGGGCCGAAATCGACGGATTGCGATCCTTGATCGTCGCCCGCGCCTGACGCACGCCTGCGCCATAGTCGGGATGGACCTGATCGAAGAGCTTGCACTGGCGCTCCTCGATCTCGTCCGGGATATCGCCCATGGCGGCGGCGATATTGGCGAAGAGACGCGCCTTCTGCGCATCGTCGAACAGGTTGAACAGCGCGCGCGGCTGGCCGAAATCATCATTGCCTTCGCGATGATTATAGCGGTCGGCATCGCCCGAAATCTTCAGCGGCGGCTCCAGGAAGCGCTGATCCTCGACCGGGCCGCCAAAGCTGTTGGGCTCATAATAGGCCGCCGGGTTGGGGTTGTTCGGGAAGAAGCGCATCGCCCCATCCTTGTGATAATGATGCACCGGGCATTTGGGCGCGTTGACCGGTAGCGCTTCATAATGGGTGCCGATCCGATGCCGGTGCGCGTCGGCATAGGAGAAGATGCGCGCCTGGAGCATCTTGTCGGGCGAGAAGCCGATGCCCGGCACGATGTTGGACGGCGAGAAGGCCGCCTGCTCGATCTCCGCGAAATAATTGTCGGCGTTGCGGTTCAGCTCCAGCACGCCGACGTCGATCGGCGGATAATCGGCATGCGGCCAGACCTTGGTCAGGTCGAACGGATTATAGGGCGTCTTGTCCGCATCCAGTTCCGGCATGATCTGGACCTGCATCTTCCATTTGGGGAAGTCGCCCTTCTCGATCGCCTCGAACAAATCCTCCTGCGTGGATTCGCGGGTGCGGCCGACGACGTCCGCTGCTTCCTCGTTGGTCCAGTGGCGATGGCCCTGCATCGTCTTGAAGTGGAACTTCACCCAGAAACGCTCGCCGGCGTCGTTGATGAAGCTGAAAGTGTGGCTGCCATAGCCGTTGATGTGGCGCACATCGGTCGGCAGGCCGCGATCCGACATCAGGATCGTCACCTGGTGCAGCGATTCGGGGCTCAGCGACCAGAAGTCCCACATCGCCGTGGGCGAGCGCAGATTGGTGCGCGGGTGGCGCTTCTGCGTGTGGATGAAATCGGGGAATTTCAGCGGATCGCGCACGAAGAACACCGGCGTGTTGTTGCCGACCAGATCCCAATTGCCTTCGGGCGTGTAGAATTTCATCGCAAAGCCGCGCACGTCGCGCTCGGCATCGGCCGCGCCCAGTTCGCCGGCCACGGTCGAGAAGCGCAGGATCATTGGCGTCTGCGCGCCGGGCTGCAGTGCCTTGGCCTTGGTATATTGGGAAATATCGCCAGTGATCGTCAGCGTGCCATAGGCACCCCAGCCCTTGGCATGGACGACGCGTTCGGGGATGCGTTCGCGATTCTGGTGCGCCAGCTTTTCGAGCAGCTGATAATCCTGGAGCAGCAGCGGTCCGCGCGGACCTGCGCTCAGACTGTTCTGGTTATCGGCAATCGGCGCACCCGCGCTCGTCGTCATCACTGGCTTATCGACCATATCGTCCTCCTCAGCTTTGGATGAGAACAGGCTAAGGCCCCGCGAAGTTTCAGAAAAACTGATTAAATCGGATTGGGTGATCGATTTTTACGGTTAATCTGAAGATCGCCCGAGTCAGGAGGTCAGCGCCCGATCGCGCAGGCGGTGCCATGCCGACAGTCGCGCATCGCGCGGCTGCGGCAGCATTGCCGGATCAAATCGAGTCGTCTTCCCTGCCATCGTCGCGGCCTCGTCCAGGGAGCGGAACAATCCAGCCCCCAGCCCTGCCAGCATGGCCGCACCCAGTGCCGTGGTTTCCACATCCACCGGACGATCCACACTGACATCGAGCATATCAGCGATATCCTGGGCGATCCAGTCATTGGCGCTCATGCCACCGTCGATCCGCAGCTGGCGCCAGGGCGCGCCGTCAGCGGCGAAGGCGGTGGCGAGGTCGGACAATTGGTGCGAGAGGGATTCGAGCGCGGCGCGGACGATATGCGCGCGGGTCGATCCCTGGGTGAGGCCGGCGATGACGCCGTTCACATCGGGCCGCCAGTGCGGCGCACCAAGCCCCGCCAATGCCGGCAGCATCAGCACGCCGCCGCTATCGGGCACCGATCTGGCCAGCGCCTCCGTCTCCGCCGCCGATCCGATCAGGCCGAGCTGATCGCGCAGCCATTTGATGAGATTGCCGGCGATGAAGATCGATCCTTCGAGCGCATAGATGCGCTGGTCGCCGATCCGGTAGAGCAGGGTGCCGAGCAGGCGATGGCGCGAGGCCGGCATCTGCGCACCCATATTGGCAAGGATGAAGGCGCCGGTGCCCAGGGTCGCCTTGGCATCGCCGGGCGTCAGGCAGGCCTGACCGATGCTGGCCGCCTGCTGATCGCCGGCCAGTCCGCGGATCGGGATGGCACCGCCGAACAGCTCTGCCAGCGTGTCGCCAAAGGCGCCGGCATTGTCGACGATTTCGGGCAGCGCAGCGCGGGAGACGCCGAACAGGTCGCACAGCGCCGGATCCCAATCGGTGCCGTCGAGCGCGACCAGCTGGGTGCGGCTGGCATTGCTGGCGTCGCTGACATGCAGGCCACCGGTCAGTTTCCATACCAGCCAGCTTTCGATCGTGCCGAGCGCCAGCCTATCCCCCGCCTCTGCCACGGCCGGGACATGGTCGATCAGCCAGCGCATCTTGCTGGCGGAAAAATAGGGATCGACGACGAGGCCGGTGCGCTGTTGCAGCATCGCTTCATGGCCGGCTTCGCGCAGCGCCGTGCATTGCGCCGCCGTGCGCCGATCCTGCCAGACGATGGCGGGCGCCAGCGGTTCGCCGGTGCGCCGGTCCCAGGCGACCACCGTCTCGCGCTGGTTGGTGATGCCGATGGCAGCGATCCGGTCGGCGCCACCCGCCCGATCCACCATCTGGCGGGCGCAATCGCGCGTGCGGGTCCAGATTTCGGCGGCGTCATGCTCGACCCAGCCGGGCTGTGGATAATATTGGGTCAGTTCCGCCTGCGCCATCGCGATGCGACGGCCATCGGGGGCATAGAGCATCGCACGGGTCGAGGTCGTCCCCTCGTCCAACACCAGCAGATAGCGGTCGGTCATGCCCTCTCCTCAAGCCAGGCATCGAGCGCGGCCAGTTGCGCAGTATCGAAGCGCAGACCCAATTTGGTCCGGCGCCAGAGAATATCCTCGCTGGTCTGTGCCCATTCGCGCGCAAGCAGGTAGCAGAGTTCCGCTTCGGTCAGGCCATGGCCGAAATCCCGGCCCAGGTCCGACCAGTCGCGCGCCGCGCCCAGCCAGTCGCGGGCGCAAGTGCCATAGGCGCAGCCGATCCGCTCGGCAGTGTCGAGATCAAGGAAAGGATAGTCGCCCGCCAGCGCGGCGACGAGATCGGCCAGGCCGGTCATCGGGAAATCGCCGCCGGGGAGCGGCGCGTCCGCCGTCCAGTCATCGCCTGCGAGCGAAGGCAGGAGCGCCTTCAGCAGGGCGATCGCCTCCGCCGCGAGATTGCGATAGGTGGTGATCTTGCCGCCATAGATGCTGAGCAGCGGCGGCGCGCCCTCCTCCCGATCGAGGTCGAGATGATAGCCGCGCGTCGCCGATTCCGGCCGGGCCGATCCATCGTCGATCAGCGGCCGGACGCCGGCAAAGGACCAGACGACATCGGCGGGGCTGATCGACCGGGCGAAATAGCGGTTCGCACCCTCGCACAGATAGGCGATTTCCTCGGCACTGGCCGCGATCGGATCGACGCCGTCCTGATGATCGCGGTCGGTTGTGCCGATCAGCGTGTAGAGATGCTGATAGGGGATGGCGAAGAAGATGCGGCCGTCGGGCAGCTGGAAGAAATAGGCCATGCCATGATCGAACAGGCGCGGCACGACGATATGCGATCCGCGCACCAGCCGGATGAGCCGGTCGGCGCGGCGATCGGCGCGGTCCAGCAGGTCGAGCACGGCGGGACCAGTGGCATTGACCACGACCCGCGCATGGAAGGTCTGCGCCTGCCCGGCCGCATCGCGCGCATGGATGCGCCAATGATCGCCGGCCTGTTCCAGCCGCAGCACCTGCGTGCGGGGGCGGATATCGGCGCCATGATCGGCGGCGTCGCGGGCATTGAGGATGACCAGCCGGGCGTCGTCGACCCAGCCGTCCGAATAGACATAGGCGGGGCCGAACCCCGCCCGCAGCGGCGCGCCGGCGACATGCTGGCGCAGGTCGATCGCCTCGGTCGCCGGCAGGGCGCGGCGGCCACCGATATGATCGTAGAGGAAGAGGCCGAGGCGCAGCAGCCAGCGCGGGCGCAGCCCCTGGACCCAGGGCAGGACGAAGCGCATCGGCTGGATGATGTGCGGCGCGATGCGCCACAGCCTTTCCCGTTCGGCGAGGGATTCGCGGACCAGGCCGAAGGCGCGATGCTCCAGATAGCGCAGCCCGCCATGGATGAGCTTGGTCGAGGCCGAGGAGGTGCCCTGTGCCAGGTCGCCGCGTTCGAGCAGCAGCACGCTTGCCCCCCGCCCCGCCGCATCGCGCGCAATGCCGCACCCGTTCACCCCGCCACCGATCACGGCAAGGTCGTGGATGAAAGGGGCCGTCTCCTGCGTCACGCCGCCGTTCTAGCGGCAAAATGCTGCCCCCGATATTAACGAAGGCAAGATCGTGAAAATTCATCCGGCCGGCGCCACGCGCGATCGCCCATGGTGCCGGCCGGATGCCTACGCGCCCCCACGCGCGTCAGAAGGGCATGTCGTCAGGCGAGGCTGTCGACCACCAGACCGCTATTGCTGCTGCTCGTGGCGCTGCTGGTCGATCCGTAGAGCGACTGGCTGAGGCTGGAGCGGAGATTTTCGAGGAAGGCGATGATCGAATCCAGCTGATCGGTGGCGCTGGTCGTGCTCGTCTCGCTGGTCGTGCTGTCGTCATCGCTGCTGTCCTCGGTCGGGCGCGGCGGCGGCGGGCCGCGCATGCCCTGCGGCCCCTGCATCCCGTCCATGGCGGCCAGGCCGTCGATGCTCATGCCGTCGCCGCCATCGGCCGACGTCCCCGCGCCGCCCGGTCCCTGGGCAAAGAGGCTTTGGAGCTGCGCCGCCTGATCCTCGGTCAGGGTGCCGGCCGATACCTGATCATCGATCAGGGAATCGATCCGATCCTTCATCGAAGACGGATCGAGCCGTGAACCGCCCGAACTGGCGGAAGTGCTGAGCGCGGAATCGATGGAATCGAGCGCGGTTTCGAGCGCGTCGCCATCCGTTTCCGAGATAGAGCCGGCCTCCACCGCGGCGTCGATGCGATTGGTCATCGACATGCGCGGCGATGGCGGCATGGTCATGCTGTTGTAACTACTGATAGTCGTCATGCTGGAAGTCCCCACTTCGTTTTGCGGGACCATTCATGCCGAATAAGTCTAAAAAAACATTGTATTTCAATCATGTAATTGATTGAAATAGAGGCGCTACACTGACCAAGAAAAGGTTAAGCGCGCGCCCTTACCTGATGATATCAGGCCTTTTCCAGCGTGCATTGCAGCGGATGCTGGTTCTGCCGGGCGAAGTCCATCACCTGGTTCACCTTGGTCTCGGCCACTTCATAGCTGAAGATGCCGCACACGCCGACGCCGCGCTGATGGACGTGCAGCATCACCCGCGTCGCTTCCTCCATGTCCATGCGGAAGAAATGCTGGAGGACATGCACGACGAACTCCATCGGGGTGTAATCGTCGTTCAGCATCAGCACCTTGTAGAGCGACGGCTTCTTGGTGCGGGTGCGGGTACGCGTGGCGACGCCGATGTTCGGGTCATTGTCGCCCGTATCGTCCTGATCCGGACCGGCCCTGAAGGGCGCGCCTGCCGATGCGTTGAAGAGATGGTTCATGATGCAGAAGAATATGGCGATTTGTCCTGCCAAGGCAAGGGGGCCGACCGCATGCCATCGCTGCGTAACCACGTTTCCCCGGCGAGAAAAAAGGCGATGCTCCGACCGGAGCACCGCCCTTGTTCGTCATCCCGGCCGGATATCGGCCCGGAAATTCGGCTGTAAAATCAGCCCGCCTCAGGCGGCGAGCGACTTCACCTTGTCGGTGACCAGGGTCACGCGCGCGGTCAGCGGCTGGCTGATGTCGCCGGCCAGCTTCATGAAGGCTTCGCTGCTCTTGGCGGCTTCCTTGGTGAACTCGTCGAAGCTGCTCGACAGGAACTGGCTCTGCAGCTGGAAGAATTCGGTCGGGGTCTTGGCGGTCGAGAAGCTCTTGATCGAGGCAGTCGCCTTCTCGAAGCTCTTGCGGCTGTAGTCGACGGCTTCCTGGCCCAGCGTCTCGAAGCCCTTGGCCGCGATCTTGCCCGATTCCACCAGCGCTTCGACATTGCCCTTGGCGATGTCGCTCAGCTCTTCCATCGCCTTGGTCGACTTTTCGACACCGGCCTTCGCCTTCTCGTTCAGGTCGGCATAGGCCGTTTCCATCTTGGCCTTGGTATCTTCGGCGAACTTCTTACCGGTTTCGAGGATATCGTTCATGATCAATGTTCCTTCCGTGGCAGGCAGCGTCTTCGCTTTGGTCTTCGGGGCGGACACAGGCTCCGGAGCCACTACCGCCTCAACATCTTCAACAATCGGTTCGGGTGCGGCATCCACCGCCGTCGCCGCCGCGACCACCGCCACCGGATCGGCAACGGGTGCCGGTTCCGCAGCAGCGACCGGCGCCGGCTTCTTCGCTACTGGCTTGGGCGCGGGCGCCTTTGCCGGAGCAGCCTTGGCGACGGGTTTGCGCGGGGCAGGCTTTTTGGGCGCGGGCTTCTCGCCCAGAGCGGACTCAGCGGCCTTGAGTGCCTCACTGGCAGACAAGGTTGCAGAACCGCTTTTCGCGACCGGCTTGGCACGCGCAGACTTAGGGGTAACGGCCATCGACCATCCTCCGTTTGTTGCACTGCACAATAAGCCCTATCCCAAAGGATTACAAGGCCCATTGTGCAGTGCAACAAATCAGACATATTGATGTTTCGGCACTGATTGGCGGCCAATGAGGAATGGCTGAAATCCGCGCCTCTACCGGGCTTTTACGTAACGTCCGGGCGCATCTTCTATTGCCCGAAGCTTGCCGCCGCCCGGCTTGCGCGCGCCGCGGACAGCCACTTCGCGCGAATCGATGCCGCGCAGCCATTCGGCCCAGTCGGGCCACCAACTGCCCTTGGTCTCGCGCGCAGCCGCAACAAAGGCATCCAGCGTCGGCTGCGGCGCGTCAGCGGTCCAATATTGATATTTCTGCGCGACCGGCGGGTTGATGACGCCGGCGATATGGCCTGAGCCTGCCAGCAGGAAGCGCACCGGCCCGGCGAGATGCTCGGTCAGTTTCCACACGCTTTCGAGCGGGGCGATATGATCCTCCTTGCCGGCCTGGACATAGGCGGGGGTGTGGATCTGCGTCAGGTCGATCGGCGTGCCCGCGACGCTGATCGCGCCGGGCACCACCAGCATATTGTCGCGATAGAGCTGGGTCAGATAGTCGCGATGCCAGCGCGCCGGCAGGTTGGTCGTATCGCCATTCCAGTAGAGCAGGTCGAAGGGCGGATAGTCCATGCCGAGCAGATAGTTGTTGACGACATAGTTCCAGATGAGGTCGCGCCCGCGCAGCAGGTTGAAGGTCGCCGCCATGTAGCGCCCGTCGAGAAAGCCGCTGGAGGAGAGACGGTCGACCAGCTTCATCTGCTCGTCATCGACGAACAAAGTGAGGTCGCCGGCCGCGCTGAAATCCACCTGCGCGGTGAAGAAGGTCGCGCTCGCCACCTTGTCGGCCTCGCCCCGCGCCGCCAGCAGCGCCAGCGTGGCGGCCAGCGTCGTGCCGGCCACGCAATAGCCGATGGTGTGGACGCTGGGCACGTTCAGCAGGTCGCGCACGGTGTCGATCGCGTCGACCTGGCCATTCAGGATATAATCGTCCCAGACCATGTCCTTCATCGAGGCGTCGGCCGATTTCCAAGAGACGAGGAAGACGCTGATCCCCTGGTCCACCGCCCATTTGACGAAGCTCTTCTCCGGCGAGAGATCGAGAATGTAGAAGCGGTTGATCCAGGGCGGGAAGATGATGAGCGGCGTCGCCAGCACCCTGGGCGTCGAGGGCGCATAATGGATGAGCTGGTAGAGCGGGGTTTCATGGACCACCTTGCCCGGCGTCGCGGCGATGTTGCGCCCCAGTTCGAACTGGGTGCCGTCGGTATGGGTGAGCTGGCCCTTCTCCATATCGGCCAGCATATGCTGAAGGCCCTTCACCAGATTCTCGCCGCCGCTCTGGATCGTTTTTTCCACGACCGTCGGGTTCATCAGCGGAAAGTTGGACGGCGCCATCGCGTCGAGCATGCCGGTGGTGGCGAAGCGCAGCTTGGCCTTCGCCTTGGGATCGACGCCGTCGACCGCATCGGCCAGGTTCATCAGATAATCGGAGATCAGCAAATAGCTTTGCCGGATCAGGTCGTAGAAGGGATGGGTCGTCCAGGCGGGATCGGCAAAGCGCCGGTCCTTGCGCGCGGCCGGGCTGTCGGCCGGCGGCGGATCGGGCTGGTCGCGCAGCAGGCCGCCGGAATCGAGGAAGCGCTGCCACAGCGCCAGCCCTTCATCGGCAAAGCTGGTCTGGATGCGGGCGACGGTTTCGGGATCGAAGGGCAGCACCCGACCGGTCGCGCCTGCCGCCTGCTCCAGCATCAATTGCTGCGCGCGGCCCAGCACCTGGGTCCATTTCTGCATCTCCGCCAGGGTCGGGAGATGGGGCTCCAGGACATCCTGCGTTTCCATGGCCACCTTCCTCCTCCTGGCATTGCCGATATCAGCCGCTTTCACTGGCGCGCCGCAGCCTGGCGGGTTATAGCCAGATTGTGACACGCCGAATGCGTGCCACGCACTATTCCTTACCGAGAGCTTTCAGGAAAGCCCCTATAATGTCCGAAGAATTCTACCGCATGAAGCGCCTGCCGCCCTATGTCATCGCCGAAGTGAACGCGATGCGAGCCGCAGCCCGCGCCGCGGGAGAGGACATTATCGACCTGGGCATGGGCAATCCCGACCTGCCGCCGCCCGATCATGTCATCGCCAAGCTGGTCGAAGTCGCCAGCAAGCCGGACGCCCATGGCTATTCCCAGTCCAAGGGGATTCCGGGCCTGCGCAAGGCCCAGGCCAATTATTATGGCCGCCGCTTTGGCGTCGATGTCGACCCGGAAACCGAAGTTGTCGTGACCATGGGGTCGAAGGAAGGCCTCGCCAGCCTCGCCACCGCGATCACTGCGCCGGGCGACGTGGTGCTGGCGCCTAACCCCAGCTACCCGATCCACATGTTCGGCTTCATCATCGCCGGAGCCACCATCCGGTCGGTGCCGACGACGCCGGACGAGAATTATTTCCGCGCGCTCGACCGCGCCATGGCCTTCACCGTGCCGCGCCCGTCGATCCTGGTGGTCAATTATCCGTCCAACCCGACCGCTGAGACTGTCGACCTGGCCTTCTACGAGCGTCTGGTCGCTTGGGCGAAGGAGAATAAGGTCTGGGTGCTGAGCGACCTTGCCTATTCCGAGCTTTATTATGACGGCAACCCGACGCCCTCCATCCTGCAGGTGCCGGGCGCCAAGGATGTCGCGATCGAGTTCACGTCCCTGTCCAAGACCTATTCGATGGCTGGCTGGCGCATCGGCTTTGCGGTCGGCAACAAGCAGTTGATCGCGGCGATGAGCCGGGTGAAATCCTATCTCGACTATGGCGCCTTCACGCCGATCCAGGCGGCCGCCTGCGCCGCGCTCAACGGCCCGCAGGACATCGTCGCCAAGAATCGCGAACTCTATCACAAGCGCCGCGACGTGATGGTCGAGAGCTTCTCGCGCGCAGGATGGGATATTCCCGCGCCGCGCGCGTCGATGTTCGCCTGGGCACCGCTGCCGCCGGCGCTCAAGGACATGGGGAGCCTGGAATTTTCCAAGCAGCTGCTGACCCATGCCAAGGTCGCGGTCGCGCCGGGCGTGGGCTATGGCGAGGATGGCGAAGGCTATGTCCGCATCGCCATGGTCGAGAATGAGCAGCGGCTCCGCCAGGCGGCGCGCAACATCAAGCAATATCTCAAGTCGATGGGCGTCAACACGCCTTCGTCGAAGGGTGCTGCCTGACCTTCACGCGCCTGGCGCGCCCGAAACATGACCATGATCGCCGTCGGACATTGGTGTGTCCGGCGGCGTTTGCTTTAGCGCCCCCTTGCCCCTTGGCCCGCGATCAAGGATAGAAGCGAGGGATGAGAGGACCAAGTCGATGATCCCCCTTCCGCAGGTCAGCCAGGTCGCCCAGACGATCCAGCTGGCGCTTGCCCCCGTCTTCCTGCTCGCCGGTATCGGCGCGTTCCTCAATGTCTGCGTCAGCCGCTTGGCCCGCATCATCGATCGCGCCCGCGCGGTCGAGGAATGGGTGCTGAGCACGCGCGGCAAGGAGCATGACCGGATGGTGAGCGAGATCCGCGTGCTCGACCGGCGCATGAGCGTGGTCAATGGCGCGATCTTCCTGTCGGTGGCGTCGGCCTGCGCGGTCTGTCTGGTCGTCATCCTGCTGTTCGCGGGCAATCTGTTCAACGCCCATCTCGGCACGCCGGTCGCGATCCTGTTCAGCCTAGCGATGGTGCTGCAGGCCGCCGCATTCGGCACCTTCATCCAGGAAATCCGCCTGGCGTCACGCACCATCCATATCCGCAACGAGGTGCTCTACCACAAGGTTGAGGAGGAAGAGGCGGCATGACGCGCTTCACCGTCAACGACCGGCCGGTGCAATATCGGATGGATCCGGAGACGCCTTTGCTGTGGGCGCTGCGCGACGCGTCGAACCTGACGGGGACCAAATATGGCTGCGGCACCGGCGATTGCGGCGCCTGCACCGTGGATATCGATGGCGAGGCGGTGCGGTCCTGCCAGGTGACGATCGGCAAGACCGAGGGCCGGTTCGTGACGACGATCGAGGCGCTGTCGCCCGATCGCGGCCATCCGCTGCAACAGGCGTTCGCGGCCGAGAATGTCTCCCAATGCGGTTACTGCATGTCCGGCATCATCATGGCGGCGTCGGTATTGCTGCGGCGGACCAACGACCCGACCGATGCGGAGATTGATGCGGCGATCACCAATATCTGTCGCTGCGGCGTCTATCCACGGCTGCGCGGCGCGATCAAGCGCGCCGGCCGGATCATGCGCGGCGAAGACCAGGCCGGCGACGGTCCGATCCAGGCCGCACCGCCGCCCGGCATCACGCCGGACGAGGCGGTGCGAGCCGTACCCGCGCTGCGCAAACCCTAGATATCGGCCTTAACCGAAGCGATAGCCGGAAACCGTCCAGCCCAGCACCGTGCTGCGATGGGCACAGATGGCGGCGTCCTCGCCGCCTGCCCCCAGCGCCACCATCAGCGGCAGCAGATGCTCCTCGCGCGGATGGGCGAAGCGGGCATGGGGCATATGATCCCAGGCGGCGACGCGCGCCGCGCGACGGGCCGGATCGGGATCGGTCACGGCATCGCACAGCGCATCGTCCCATTCGCGCGAAGGCGCCGTCGCCATCGCGCCGCGCACGCGCAGATTGTGGAAGCTCATGCCCGATCCGACGATCAGCACGCCTTCATCGCGCAGCGGCGCCAGCGCGCGGCCGGCGGCGATATGAGCGGCCGGATCGAGATCGCGGCGCAAGGACAGCTGGGCGACCGGAATGTCGGCATCGGGCAGCGCGACCTTCATCGGAATGAAGACGCCATGGTCCCAGCCCCGTTCGGATTCCCGCGCTGTGGGAAAGCCGGCCTGTTCCAGCAATTCGGCCGCGCGATCGGCAAGCGCGGGTGCGCCCGGCGCGTCCCAGCGCAACTGATAGGTATGCGGCGGGAAGCCGAAATAGTCGAACAACAAGGGCGGCTGGCTACCGTCATGGACGGTGAAGCCGGGCGTTTCCCAATGGCCCGACACCAGCAGGATTGCGCGCGGCCGTTCCGGCAGGTCGGCGATCAGGCGGGCGAGATAGTCCTGCATCGGCTGCCACATGGTGTCGCTGTGCGGGTGCTGGGGATCGGTGGGGTCCATGAAGAAGCAGGGACCACCGCCATGGGGGATGAACAAGGCAGGCTGTTTCATGCCCGCCTAGATCGGATGTCGGCGCCGCCCGCGCAACGCGCCAGGCGGAAACCGACTGTTTCCTGTCAGCCCCTGGCCAGCATCGGAGCGATCGCCTGGGCCAGGGTCGCGCCCGAATAGGGCTTCTTGAGCAGGATAACGTCGCTGAAGCGATCCGGCAGGTCGAGCCCGTCTCCATAGCCGGTGGCGAAGAGGAAGGGCACGCCGCGTTCCGCCAGCATGTCGGCTATCGGCAGGCTGGTTTCATTGCCCAGATTGAAGTCCAGCACGGCGAGGTCGACCGGATGGAGCGTGATCGCCTCATGCGCGCGGCCGATGCTGGCGGCGGTCACCACCTGCGCGCCGAGGTCGCGCAGCGCATCCTCGCCATCCATGGCGATGATCATATTATCCTCGACCAGCAAAATCTGCCGCCCCTTGAGCAGATGCGGTGAGGGAGCGGGCGCCGGCTTGGCGCGATCGGTGCCGGCCACGTCGGGCAGGATCGAGGCGACATGGGCGGAGGGAATGCAGAAGCGTGCCTCCAGCCCCGCCAGCCGATAATTGACCTCCGCCCGGCCATCCAGATCATAGGGGATGGAACGCTCGATCACGGTCGAGCCAAAGCCCCGGCGCGAGGGCGCGACGACCGCCGGGCCGCCGCTTTCCAGCCAGTGGAGCAGCAGGCTGCCCTCGGCATCGACATGCCAGTCGATCGCAACCGATCCATTGTCGGACAGCGCGCCATATTTGGCGGCATTGGTCAGCAGTTCGTGGATGACGAGCGCCAGCACGGTGAAGGCGGCGGGGGTCAGCAGCACATTGGGACCGGTCAGCTTCACCCGGTCACGCCGGTCGCCGAGATAGGCGCCAGCCTCCACCTCGATCAGGTCATAAAGACGCGCGGGCGCCCAGCGATCGGCGGTGATCTGGTCATGGGCACGGGCCAGCGCATGGACGCGGCTTTCCAGCGTGCCGATGAACTGGTCGACCGACATGGCGCTGTCGCGAGTCTGGGAGATGAGGCCACGGATCAGCGCGAGAATATTGCGGACGCGGTGGTTGAGTTCCGCAATCAGCAATTCCTGCTTCTCATGCGCGCGTTGCCGTTCCTCGTCAGCGGAATCGGACAGGCGCAGGATGACTTCCAGCAGCGCCGTGCGCAGCGCTTCGGCGACGCGCAGTTCGGCTGGCATGAAAGCGACGGCCGTGCCCTTCACCAGTTCCGACCATTCCTCGAAACTCTTGCGCGGGGTCAGGCGCGGGCCGTTGGGGCCATATTCGATATGCTTGTCCTGCTTGCCGGCCCAGCGGACCGAACGCAGCTGTTCGGCGCGGAACAGCACGACATAGTCGCGCGGCCGGCGCGAGATCGGAATGGCGAGCAAGCCGGCAGCGCGATCGGCATGGGCCAGCGCTTCCGGCATGATGCGGGCGATGCTGTCGGTGGTATAGACCTGGCTGGCAGCGGTGCGGTTGAGCATCGACACGATCGCGACGAAGGACGGCTCGTCCGGCGTTAGACCCGACAGGGTCATCTGCCCGTCGATATAGATACCCACGCCATCGGCGGGGATCGTGTCGAAGATGATGTCGCCCAGCCAGCGGGCATTGGACATCAGGTCATGATCCTGCGCGACGGCGGAGAGCAGCCGGTCGGCGACCTGGCGGGCCTTGCCCTCATAGCTGGCGGTTTCCGCCCGCTCGCGCCCTTCCAGCATCATCGAGAAGATCTGGCCGAACAGTTCGGCGGCACTGCGCTGCGCGAAGCTGGGCAGGCGCGGCGCATAATGATGGCAGGCGAACAGGCCCCACAGCTTGCCATCGACGATGATCGAGATGGAGAGCGAAGCCCCCACCCCCATGTTGCGCAGATATTCGATATGGATCGGCGACACCGCGCGGGTGACGCAGAGCGACATGTCGAGCGCGGCGCCGGCGGGATCGAGGGTCGGGATGACCAGCACCGGCGGCGCGTTGATGTCCGCAATCACCCGGAAGATGCTGCGCATGTAGAGCGCGCGCGCCTGCGCCGGGATGTCGGAGGCCGGATAATGCAGGCCGAAGAAACTGTCGATGCCGGGCCGCAGCGCCTCCGCCACCACCTCGCCATCGCCATTGTCGGCAAAGCGATAGACCATCACCCGATCGAAGCCGGTGAGTGCCCGCACCTGGCGCGCGCCATCGCGCAGGAAGGCGGTCATGCTGTCTGCCTGCGCCAGCCGCGCGACCATCGAGCGGACCATGGAACTGGCCTCCATCTCGTCGGGCACGGCAGGCTCTGCCTCGATCACCACCAGTTGGCCGGAGAAATGGACGGCCACGTCGAAGGGCGCACCGCCCTCCACCAGCGACAGCGAGAAGACCCGCTCCACCGAATCGGGGCCACGCAGCAGGGTGATGCGATTGCGCAGCGTGTGGATCGCATCGGCAGAGAAGATCGCGCTGATCGGCTGGCCCAGCATCTCGTCCGGCGCCAGGCCGATATGGTCGGCGCTGTTGGTCGAGACGCGCGACACCAGCCAGTCGGCCGTCAGGGCGACAAGAAAGCCGAACGGCTGGACCGTGCCAAGCACATGGATCGGCTCGCGATCGCAATTATTGATGTCGACGGTAAAGCCCTGGGCTTCCGGGCTGGTCACATCAGTCACAGGCGACCTCCCGTTCGGCGCGCGCGCCGGCTTCGAACAGGGTGAAGGCCGTCCGGGCGCCGGCGATCGCATCGTCCAGCCAGCCCGCGTCGCCCTGAGCCGCTGCAACATCCAGCTGCTGCTGGAAGGCGACCCAGCCGCCCTTGCCATGCACGGCGGACAGATAGGCGCGGGGCAGATCCTGGGCGACCTGGCGCGCAAGCATCGCGCCGCCCAGACGCGATCCTTCGAGCGCATAGAGCAGGCCCCAGCGGAAGCCGTCGCCGCCCGTGGACGGCATCGACAGCGGCGCAGGCATGGCCTCCCCCAAGGCCGCCAGATCCTGCGCCATCAGCTCAAGGCGCGGCGAATCGGGCTGGGCGACCGGCTCCAGCGCGGCGATCGCGCGGGCATGGGCACGCAGGAACGCCCGGTAATCGGGCGCGGAAGCGAGCGAAAAATGGGAAAACAGGTCATCGACCCGTTGATGGCTCTCCATCGTCGCGGCGCGCAGGGCCTGTCTTGTGCGGCCGGCATCGGCGGTTCTTATCACCCGTTGGTCCTAATGGTTGTTTGTCGGCACTGCACTGATCTGGATCAGCTTTGCGCCGAACAGCCCATTTACCGGGCTTTTCCGATGCAAGATGGTGGGATGGATGGAATGATCGAGATTGTCCATTGTTCCGGGACAGAATCTTTCAAATCGCTGACAGAAGAGTTCAGCATCGCGACATCGCCATCCGCGTAGAGATGCGGCATGAAGGGAACAGATGGTTCCCGCACGAGGAATCGGAACGATGCTGAGGAAATGGATGCTGGCCGGCCTGATGGGTGCGACGCTGCTGAGCGGCGTGGCACCGGCCTATGCCCAGCGTGGCGACAATGGCGGTGGTCCGCGCGGCGAGCGTGGCGCCGGCAATCCCGGAAACCGGGGCGGCGACATGCGCGGCTCCCAGGGCAGCACCCGCTGGCAGGGTGGCGGTGATCGCGGCAATGGCAATGCTGGCGGACGTCCGCAAATGGCGGCGCCTGCACAGCGCTGGCAGGGTGGCCCCGAGCGGGTAAGCCGGCCGGACCAGCGGCCCGACCAGCGCGCCGATCGCCCCAATGGCAATTGGCAGCGTCCCGGCAATCCGACCCCCGGCATGCAGCCGGTCGCCCGCCCCGACCGCCCGGACGGACGCGGTGATGGGCGCCGGCCCGACGCCCGCCCGGATGCCCGGCCAGACGCGCGCGCCGATTGGAACCGGCAGGTCTGGGACCGGGATCGCAACGGCCGTGACTGGAATGACCGCAATCGCGACGGCCGCCCCGACGATCGACGCTGGAGCGACAATGACCGGCGCGGCGATCGCCCCGGCTATCCCGGCAACTGGAACAATGGTGGCCGCCGCTATGACGATCGCACACGTTGGGCCGACCAGCGCCGCTGGGACAATGGCTGGCGCCAGGATCGGCGTTATGACTGGTATGGCTATCGCAGCCGCTATGGCGACCGTTACCGCATGGGCCGCTATTATGCGCCGTCGGGCTGGAATTATGGCTATCGCAGCTTCTCGATCGGCGTGTTCCTGTCGGGTCCGCTCTATGGCAGCAATTACTGGCTGAACGATCCCTATTATTACCGCCTGCCGCCCGCCTACGGCACGATGCGCTGGATCCGCTATTATGACGACGCGCTGCTGGTCGATATCCGCGATGGCTATGTCGTCGACGTGATCCGCAACTTCTTCTGGTGACAGCCTCCTGAACTGGCCTTCAGGACACTGGGCCCGGTGCGACACCGCACCGGGCCCTTTTTCATTGCGCGGCGCCGGCCGGAAATGGCAGGGAGGCGGCATGAACGAGATAGTGGATGATGGCGGCATCGCGTCGCCGGCCCGCGCCGCGATCGGCGATCGGGTGCGCGAGAAACTGAACCGCAACCCGCTGGTCAGCCGCATCGACAGCCCCCATCTGGAAATCTATGGGCGGCAGGATTTCCTGGGCGCCGAAGAATGCGCGGTGATGCGCGCGATCATCGATGCCGGCGCCCAGCCATCGACTTTGTTCACCGGGCGGGAAAATGCCGATTATCGCACCAGCCACAGCTGCAATCTCGACCGGGAAGACCCGCTGGTCCATGCGATCAGCGCCCGCATCTGTGCGATGACCGGGCTGGAGCCCGACCATGGCGAGACATTGCAGGGGCAGCGTTACACCCAGGGCCAGGAATATAAGGTCCATTGCGACTATTTCCCGGTCAATGCCAGCTATTGGCCCGAAATGCGCAAGACCGGCGGCCAGCGTAACTGGACGGCGATGATCTATCTGTCGCCGGTCGAGGGCGGGGGCGAGACCCATTTTCCGCGTTGCGAATTCATGGTGCCGCCGATCGAGGGGATGATCCTGATCTGGAACAACCTGAAGCCCGACGGCGCGCCCAACCCCTATAGCCTGCACGCCGCCCGGCCAGTGGCTCAGGGCACCAAATATGTCGTCACCAAATGGTTTCGCGAACGCCCCTGGGTTCGCTGACCCAAAAGGTCGCGCGCCATTACACTATGCGACATAAATGACTGGTTCCTGACAGCGCCGTTCCCGGACGGTTCAGCGAATCCACTCCATATTCAACATGTTGGTAAGGGAACCTGCCCCGCTTCAAGCGGTTGGAAGCGTCCCCGAGCCTCCAGATTGATGGGAGTAGAAATATGCGCAAGATCATCATCCTTGGCCTTCTTGCGGCCACCGTCGTCCCCAGCGTCGCTTCTGCCCAATCCTATGGCGAAGCCCGCCGCAGCGAGCAGCGGCTGCGCGAAGACCAGCGCGACCTGCGCGCGGCCCAGCGCTATGGCGATCGCCGCGATGTCCGCGAAGCCCGTCGCGATGTTCGCGACTCCCGCCAGGAAGCGCGCGAAGACTGGCAGGATTATCGCCGCAGCCACCGCGACGTCTATCGCGCCGGCAACTGGAATGCGCCCTTCCGCTATTCGCGCTGGAATGCCGGCGCCCAGCTTCGCCCGGCCTATTATAGCTCGCGCTATTATATCGCCGATCCCTATCGCTATCGCCTGCCCCGTCCGGCCGTCAATCAGCGTTGGGTCCGCCACTATAATGACGTGATGCTGGTGAATGTGCGCACCGGCCGGGTGATGACCGTCCATCGCGGCTTCTTCTGGTAAGCCGAACGACGAAACAGAAAAGGCCCCGGACAGCGATGTCCGGGGCCTTTCTTTACCCCCTTGGCCGCGCCCCCCGTTTCCGGGCGGGCGCGGCCGATGCCGTGCCAGGCACGCCATCAGTCCGAAAGGGGGGTGGACCGTTCGCGAAACGCCCCTCGCGCGCGATGGTTCCCCCGCTTCTTTCCGATCAGGCGGCGAGCGCCTGCGCAATCAGCTTGCGGCTGTTGTCGATGCCATAGAGCGCGATGAAGCTGCCCATGCGCGGCCCCTGATCGGCGCCCAGCAGCGTCTGGTAGAGCGCCTTGAACCAGTCGCGCAGCTCGGCGAAGCCAAAGGCTTCTTCCTTGCCGATGGCATAGACGATATTCTGAATATCCTCCGCGCTGGCATCGGCCGGCAAGGCAGCCAGTTCTACATCCAGCTGGCGCAATGCGGCAGCTTCGTTCGCGTGCGGTGCCCGGCGCTGGAGCGTCGGCGCGACGAAATCGCGATGATAGGCAAGCGCATGGCCGATCAGCGCGTCGAGTTCGGGATAGGTTTCCGCGCTGGCGCCGGGCACATAATTCTGGAGATAGCTCCACACCTGTTCGCGGCTGGCATCGCCCATCACGCCGACCAGATTCAGCAGCAGGCCGAAGGTCACCGGCAGCTCGCCCTGCGGCAGCTTGCCATCATGGATATGATGGACCGGATTGCCGAGCTGCTGCTCGATCGCCTGCTTGGGATAATTGCCGCGGAACTGCCAATATTCGTCGACCGCGCGCGGGATCACGCCCATGTGCAGTTGCTTCGCCTTCTTCGGCTCGCGATAGGCGTAGAAGGCCAGGCTTTCCTGCGGACCATAGGTCAGCCATTGTTCGAGGCTGAGGCCATTGCCCTTGGACTTGGAGATCTTCTCGCCCTTTTCGTCGAGGAACATCTCGTAGTTGAAGCCCTCGGGCGGGCGGCCGCCGAGCGCGCGACAGATTTTCGACGACTGGGTGACCGAATCGATCAGATCCTTGCCCGCCATTTCATAGTCGACGCCCAGCGCATACCAGCGCATCGCCCAGTCGACCTTCCACTGCAGCTTGGCGCCGCCGCCCAGGATCGACTGTTCGATCGTCTCGCCTTCGTCGACGAAGCGGACGATACCGGCCTCGGCGTCGACCACCTCGACCGGCACCTGCAACACGATGCCGCTCTTGGGGCTGATCGGCAGCACCGGCGAATAGGTCGCCTGCCGTTCCTTGCGCAGGGTCGGCAGCATGATGTCCATGATCGCCTGATAGCGACGCAGCACCTGGCGCAGCGCTTCGTCGAAGGCGCCGGCCCGATATTGCTCGGTCGCGGACACGAATTCATAGTCGAAACCGAAGCTGTCGAGAAATTCGCGCAGCATCGCATTATTGTGATGCGCGAAGCTTTCATATTTCTCGAACGGATCGGGCACCTGGGTCAGCGGCTTGCCCAGATAGTCGGCCAGCATCGCCTGATTGGGGACATTGTCGGGCACCTTGCGGAAACCGTCCAGATCGTCGCTGAACGCCACCAGCCGGGTCGGGATGTCCGACAGCGCGTGGAAGGCATTGCGGACCATGGTGGTGCGCAGCACTTCGTTGAAGGTGCCGATATGCGGCAGGCCCGACGGGCCATAGCCGGTCTCGAACAGGATATGGCCTTTCTCCGGCGCGCCATTGGGGTAACGCTTGAGAAGCTTGCGCGCCTCCTCATAGGGCCAGGCCTTGGACGCGTTCGCGGCGGTGCGGAGAATGTCGGATATGGTCATGATGCCAAAGCCCCTACCGCCGCGAAGGGCGAAAGGGAACGGCTTTTGGAGGCAAAAACGCGTTAAACCGGGCTTCATATTTAGATTTTGTTCACCCTGTTCCTCCATGGTCTGGTCATATGGAGGCTCCCATGCAGACACCCCGCAGCCGCGAACGGATTCCCGTCGACATCGCGATCACCATCACGACCGTGCTCGACAGCCTGGAAGGAACGATCGTCGATCTGAGCGCGGGCGGCGCGCAGGTCGTCGGCTGTTCGCTGCCGACCGGAAGCCAGTGTCAGCTGGATATTGATGGCTATAGCGTGTTCGGCACGGTGCGCTGGTCGGAAGAGGACCGGATGGGCATCCGCTTCCCCTATATCCTGACCGAAGGGCCGTTGTTCGAACAGCTGGAAATGGCGCGCCTGGCCCGCCGCGCGCCGGTGGCGTTCCAGCCCCGACCGGCTGCGCCCGCCTTCACCTATTCCGGCCCCATGGGTTTTGGCCGCCGGACCAATTGATCGGCGCATTTCGGTTTCCCTTTTGTTCGCCTTGCCCTAAGCCGGGCAGGTGATCGATCCTGCTGCCCTGCCCGCCCTCCATGCCAGCCATGGCGGCATCTGGCTGCGCGAAGGCAGCCGCACCATGGGCGTCGCCAAGGGGCAGGCCATTGCCCGCACCGCCGAGACGCCGACGCTGCTGCTCAATGCACCGCTGACCGGCCAGCGGCTGGGCTATCCCGATCTCAACGGCCTCGACCTGCTGGAACTCTGGGCCTTCGTCCATCCAGCCCGCTTCCTGGTGCCCACGCCCAAGGGGCTGGCCGAGGCGCTGGACCTGCCGCAACCGGCACAGGAAGGCGATATCCCGGCCCTGTTGCAGATGGCGGCGCGGGCCCTGCTCGACCGGCTCGATTCCCCGGAATGGAAAGAAAGAGAAGGCGGCTGGACCGCGGCGCAGGCGCTGCACCGGCTGCGCTGGCCCTGGTCGCCGCTGGTCGCGCCGCGCATCAGCCGCCCGGCCGAGGCGGAACGCTGGCTCTTTTCCAAGCTGCCCGAATGGGAAGAGGCCGCGCCCCGCCCTGCCCCGCGCACCGTGGCGATGGAGGAGGAGGCCGTGCTGGCGCGGCTTGACAGCCTGACCGGACCGAGCGCCGAACCCCGCCCCGGCCAGCGCGCCTATGCCGCCGCCGCAATGGAGGCCTTTCGCCCGCGCAGCCATCGCGACCAGCCCAATATGTTGCTGGCGGAAGCCGGCACCGGCATCGGCAAGACGCTGGGCTATCTCGCTCCCGCCTCGCTCTGGGCGGCGCAGGCGCAGGGCACGGTGTGGATATCCACCTATACCAAGGCGCTGCAACGCCAGCTCGACCGGGAATCGCTGCGCCTGTTCCCCGATCCGGCGACCGCCGCGCGACGCGTGGTGGTGCGCAAGGGGCGGGAAAATTATCTCTGCCTGCTCAATCTGGAAGATGCGCTGCAGGGCGGCTTTGCCGGCCGCGCCGCCATATTGGCGCAACTGGTCGCGCGCTGGGCCGCCTTCTCCAAGGATGGCGACATGGTGGGCGGCGACCTGCCCGGCTGGCTGCCCATCCTGTTCCGCCGCAACGGCTCCACCGCGCTGACCGACCGGCGCGGCGAGTGCATCTATGCCGGTTGCCCCCATTATCGGAAATGCTTCATCGAACGGTCGGCGCGGGCTTCGGCCGAGGCAGACATCGTCATCGCCAATCATGCGCTGGTGATGATCAACGCCGCGCGCGGCCGTGAGACCGGGCAACGCCCGCAGCGCATCGTCTTCGACGAGGGCCATCACCTGTTCGACGCCGCCGATTCGACCTTTTCGGTTGCGCTATCGGGGCAGGAGGCGATCGAACTGCGGCGCTGGGTGATGGGACCGGAAGGCGGATCGCGCGGTCGCCGCCGGGGCCTGGCCGCGCGCCTGTCCGACCTTGCCAGCTATGACGAGGAAGGCGGCGAGGCGATCCGCACCGCGGTCGAAGCTGCGCGCGCTTTGCCGGCCGACGACTGGCTGAAGCGAATCGTGGCAGGTGAGCCTTTCGGTCCGCTGGAGGAACTGCTCGCCACGGTGCGCGGCACCGTCTTCGCGCGTGCCGCCGACAGTGGCGAGGCGGATGCCGGCTATGGGCTGGAAACCGAACTGGCCGAACCCGATGGACCGCTGGTTGAGGCGGCACAGGAAGCGGCGATCGCGCTCGATGCGCTGCTGAAGCCGCTTGTCCGCCTGTCCAAGCGGCTGGAAGCGGTGCTGGAGGATGCCCCCGATTGGCTCGACGGCGCGGCGCGGGCGCGGATCGAAGGGGCGATCGGATCGCTCGGCTGGCGCCGCGACCTGATCAGCGCCTGGCTGGCGCTGCTGGCGCGGATCGGCGGCCCGGCCGATCCCGATTTCGTCGACTGGATGACCGTCGACCGGGTCGAGGGGCGCGAATATGATATCGGCCTGCACCGCCACTGGCTCGACCCGACCCGGCCGCTGGCCGAGGCGGTGCTGCAACCCGCGCAGGGGGTGATCGTCACCTCCGCCACGCTGAAGGGCGGCGGCGACTGGTCCAATGCCGAAGCCCGCAGCGGCGTCACCCATTTGCCGCACAGCGCCGAGCGGTTCGAGGCGGCCAGCCCGTTCGACTATCCCGGTCGGGCCGAAGTGCTGATCGTCACCGACATCAAGCGCGGCGACATCGCCGCCATGTCGGGCGCCTATGCCCGGCTGATCGAGGCATCGGGTGGCGGCACGCTGGGCCTGTTCACCGCGATCCGGCGGTTGCGGGCCGTACATGCGCGCATCGCCGACCGGCTCGCCCGCGCCGGCCTGCCGCTCTATGCGCAACATGTCGATCCGATGGATACCGGCACATTGGTCGATATCTTCCGCGACGATCCGCGTGCTTCGCTGCTGGGCACCGACGCGCTGCGCGATGGAGTCGATGTGCCCGGTCATTCGCTGCGGCTGGTGGTGATGGAGGGCGTGCCCTGGTCCAAGCCGACCGTGCTACATGCCGCCCGCCGCCTGGCGGGGGGTGGCAGCGCCTATGACGACCGGCTGATCCGCGCACGTCTGGCGCAGGCGTTCGGCCGGCTGATCCGACGCGCCGAAGACAAGGGCAGTTTCGTGATCCTGTCCGCCGCCATGCCGAGCCGGCTGCTGAGCGCCTTCCCGCCCGGCACGCCGATCCGCCGGCTGACGCTGGACGAGGCGATCATCGCCGTCAGCGCAAAGATGCAGGCGCGGGACATGCAGGACGCTGGTCTTGGCGACCGAACAACGTTAGGGCATCAGGGAAGCGAACCCGGCATGCGGTGACCCGACAGGGCATGGCGCCTTTGTTTTCTGCGTTTTTGCGAGTCGGCCGGAGATACCCGCCGCGACAAGGCGCGAGGAGCTGGAGCGAGAATGAAGCGGTTGACCCTGTTGCGCCATGCCAAGTCCGATTGGGACGATCCGGTCGCGCGGGATTTCGACCGGCCGCTCAACCGCCGGGGGGAAAAGGCCGCGCTGTTGATGGGCCAGTTCGCCGCGCGCAAGGATATGCGGTTCGACCTGCTGGTCGCCTCCCCCGCTGCCCGCGTCGTGCAGACGCTCGATACCTTCTTCACCGGCTATGGCGAAACGCTGGACGCGCGCTGGGACCGACGCATCTATCTGGCCTCTGCCCCGACCCTGATCGACGTGCTGCGCGATTTGCCGGACGAGGCGGACAGCGTGCTGATGGCGGGCCATAATCCCGGTTTCGAGGAACTGATCCTGAGCCTGGTCCCCGATGATGGCGCCAATCCGCTGCGCGAGGATGTGGAGATCAAATTCCCGACCGCCAGCATCGCGGTGATGGATCTCGCCATCGACCAGTGGGACGCGACGACGGACAAGTGCGGCACATTGCTGAGCTTCACCCGCCCCCGCGACCTGGACCCGGCCCTGGGTCCGGGATCGCGCTGAGCTTGACCACGCCGATTCACTGGCGGCTGGCTGTCGCCTCCGACGCCGCCGCATTGGCGATCTTGGGCGGCGCCACCTTCCTGGCCAGCTTTGCCCATGACCATCCCGGCGAGGCGCTGGTCACCCATATCCGCCAGGCGCATGGTGAGAACTATTATCGTGCAGCCCTCGCCGATCCGGCCCAGACGATCCTGATCGGCGAGACGCCATTGGGCGCGCCGGTCGGCTATGCGCTGATCACCCCGCCCGACCTGCCGGTGCCGACTGACGACCGGACGGATGTCGAACTCAAGCGCATCTATCTGCTAAGCGGGTGGCAGGGTGGCGGCAATGGCGACGCGCTGATGGCGCTGGTGTTGGCGGAGGCCCGGCGACGCGGCGCGCGCCGGCTGCTGCTGGCCGTCTATCCACAGAATGATCGGGCGCGGCGCTTCTATGCCCGGCATGACTTTGTCGAGATCGGCGAACTGACCTTCATGGTCGGGGACGTGCCGTTCCGCGACCTTGTCTATGCCCGGACGCTCTGAGCGGGATCAGCGGCCCAAGGCGCGCGCCAGATCGGCCCGGATGGCTTCGAGCCGGGCGATCAGGTCCGGTTCCGGCGTCGCGGCGGGCAGCGGATCGATCGCTATATCGTCCGTGCCATCGGCCAGCGCCTTCTGCGCGCCCTTGACCGTGAAGCCCTCGACATTGAGCAACTGGTTGATGCGCCGTGCCAGCGCCACATCGGCAGGACGATAGTAGCGCCGGTTGCCCGATCGCTGGAGCGGACGCAATTGCGGAAAGCGGGTTTCCCAATAGCGCAAAATATGTTGGGCAAGACCCAGCTCTGTCGCCAGTTCGCTGATGGTCAGAAATGCGCCCTCGGCCTTTTCCATGGGCGCAATGTTGCACCCATAGTCCCGTAAAGGTCAACTACGGTAAATATACGCCAATATTACAAAAGCTGACCGAATTGCCTCAGGTCGAGGCAACCCGGTCCCGCATCGTCTGGCTCGCGCGGAATGTGAGCACCCGGCGCGGCTCGATCGGCACCTCGATCCCGGTCTTCGGGTTGCGCCCCATGCGCTCATTCTTGTCGCGCAGGACGAAGGTACCGAAACTCGAAATTTTCACATTTTCGCCGCGCTCCAGCGCAGTCGACATATGTTCCAGGATCGATTCGACCAGTGCCGCCGCTTCCGCGCGGGACAAGCCAATGTGACGATTGACGCTCTCCGCCAGATCAGCGCGGGTCAGTGTGCCAGTGCCGGTCATCGCAAATCCCCAATGTGCCCCCCTGCATCATCTGCCGGGGCAAATGAATGCGACACAAATGTGATGCATGTTGGGTGATTCGGCAAGCAGGTCAGATACGTAGGGGCGATCGTTTCGCCGCCGTATCAGACCCGCAGGACGCAGGCGCCCCAGGTGAAGCCACCGCCCATCGCTTCCAGCACGATCAGATCGCCGGCCTTGATCCGGCCATCACGGGTCGCGGCGTCCAGTGCCAGCGGCACCGAGGCGGCCGAGGTGTTGGCATGCTGGTCGACGGTGACGACGACCTTGTCCGGGGACAGTTTGAGCTTGCGCGCGGTCGCGTCGAGAATCCGGGCATTGGCCTGGTGCGGCACCAGCCAGTCGATGTCGGCGGGCGTCATCTCCGCCATCGCCATCACTTCCTTCAGAACCGTGGCAAGATTCACCACCGCATGGCGGAAGACTTCCTGCCCCTTCATGCGGACCTTGCCCACCGTCTGGGTGGTCGAAGGACCGCCATCGACGTAGAGAAGCTGGTTGTGGCGGCCATCGGCATGCAGCTTGGCGGCGAGGATGCCACGCTGGCCGTCCGCGCTTTCCTCCGCGCCGAGCACGACGGCGCCGGCGCCATCGCCGAACAGCACGCAGGTGGCGCGATCTTCCCAATCGAGAATGCGGCTGAAGGTTTCCGCGCCGATCACCAGCGCGCGCTGCGCCGCGCCCGAGCGGATCATCGAATCGGCGACCGTCATCGCATAGAGGAAGCCCGAGCAGACAGCGGCGACGTCGAAAGCGACGCAGTCATCGATGCCGAGGGCGGCCTGCACCAGCGTGGCGCTGGCGGGGAAGGTCTGGTCCGGGGTCGCGGTCGCCAGGATGATGAGATCGATATCCTGCGCGGCGAGGCCGGCGGCCTCCAGCGCGCGCTTCGCGGCGTTGGTCGCCAGCGTGGTCGTGGTCTCGCCCTCGCCAGCGATGTAGCGGGTGCGGATGCCGGTCCGCTCGACGATCCATTCGTCGCTGGTGTCGACGGTCTGCGCCAGTTCCGCATTGGTGACGACGCGTGCGGGCAGGGCCGAGCCCGTGCCCAGGAGAACGGATCGACGCATCACTTGACGGGCAGCTCCAATTTGGACGCGACGGCGGACAGATCCTGCACCCCGGCCATGTCGGCGGCGATGCGTCGCGTGATATCCTCTTCCAGCAGGCGCGCGGCGACATGCACCGCATTGGCTACGCCCTTGGCATCGGCGCTGCCATGGCTTTTCACCACGACCCCGTTGAGGCCGAGGAAGACGGCGCCATTATGATTGTTGGGATCGAGATGATGCTTGAGCAGGTGCATCGCCGGCTTCGAGATCAGGAAGCCGATCTTGGACCGCAGCGAGCTGGAGAAGGCGCGGCGCAGCAGGTCGGCGACGAAGCGGGCAGTGCCCTCGGCCGTCTTGAGCGCGACATTGCCCGAAAAGCCGTCGCACACGATCACGTCGGTTTCGCCGCGGCCGATCTTGTCGCCTTCGGTAAAGCCGTCGAACGAGAATGGCAGGGTATCGGCGGCGCGCAGCACGGCGGCGGCGTCACGGATCTCGTCCGTGCCCTTGAGCTCTTCGGTGCCGATGTTGAGCAGGCGCACGCGCGGCCGCTCCAGATCGAGGGCGATACGGGCATAGGCCGCACCCATCACCGCGAACTGGACGAGGTTGCGCGCATCGCACTCGGTATTGGCACCAAGGTCGAGCATGACGACATCATTGTCGCCAAGGGTCGGCAGCATCGCTGCCAGCGCAGGCCGATCGACACCGGGCATGGTGCGCAGCGCCAGCTTCGCCATCGCCATGAGCGCACCGGTATTGCCGGCGGAAACCGCCGCACCGGCATCACCCGATTTCACGGCGTTGATCGCCATGCTCATCGAGCTGCTCTTCTTGCGAATCGCGACGCTGGGCTTGTCCGTGCCCTCGACGATCGTGTCGGAATGCACGACTTCCGACGCCGCCCGCAAATTGGGGTGGTTGTCGAGAGCCGCCTTGATCCGGGTCTCGTCGCCGAAAAGGGTGAAGCGGAGTCCTTCGTGCCGGCGACGGGCAAGCGCAACGCCTGCCATCATCACTCGCACGCCTTCATCCCCGCCCATCGCGTCAATTGCGATTCGCGGTTGGCTGGACACTGAGATCACCCCTTTGCGGAGATCGAAAAAGTCTTACGCCCCGACGGCGATGACTTCGCGGCCGTTATAATGGCCGCACGCGTCGCACAGATTGTGGGGACGCTTCAGTTCACCGCAGTTCGAGCATTCCTGGAATGCTTCGACGCGCAGCGAATCGTGGCTGCGACGCATGCCACGCTTGGACGGGGAAGTTTTCCTTTTGGGGACAGCCATGTCGGCACCTGTTTCCGTAATTAAATCTGGTTATGCGACTGGCCGGTTTCCAAATGAGACGCCGACGGCACGGGTGCCGCAGACCATGCGGCCCGGTTGATCGCGAAGCCCTGCGCCTATAGCCGTTTTTGCAGATGGTGCAAGTCCTTCCTTGCCCGCCGGCCCGCCGCGCCTATGGTGGCGGCCCGTCGAATAGGGGGATGCCCATGTTGTTGCCGATCACGCTTACACTGGCTGCGGCCTGTGCGCTCATCAATTTCTGGCTGGCGGTGCGCTGCGCGCGAATCCGCGTGGGCGCGAAGCTTCTGCACGGCGACTCGGGGAATATGTTGCTGGCCCGACGGATGCGGGCGCACGCCAATTTCATTGAATATACGCCGATCGTGCTGATTCTCTTCGGCCTGATCGAAATGGCGATCGGCGCGCCGCTGTGGCTGTGGATCGGGGCGATGATCTATGCGCTGGCGCGAATCGCCCATGGCTTTGGCATGGACGCCGACAAGCCGACGGTGTGGCGCGCGGGCGGCGCGCTGCTGACCTGGATCGTGATGCTCGGCCTGGCGGTGGCGGCGCTCTATGTCGCCTATGGCGCGACTCGCGCCGTGCCCGCCCCGCCAGCGATGGCCCGCGTTTAACCGAGAACGGAATCGGCCACATAGGGATTGGTGCGCCGTTCATAGGCGAAATTGCTCATCTCGCCATGGCCGGGGACGAAGGCGGTCTGGCCGCCGAGCGGCCAGAGCTTGCCGGTGATCGCGTCGATCAAGTCCTGATGATTGCCGCGCGGGAAATCGGTGCGGCCGATCGAGCCCTTGAACAGCACGTCGCCCACGATCGCGAGCTGGCTCGGCGCATGGTGGAAGACGACATGGCCCGGCGTGTGGCCAGGGCAATGATAGACGTCGAAGGTCAGATTGCCGACCGTCACCTGGTCGCCATCGACCAGCCAGCGATCCGGCTCAAAGCTCTCGCCCGGAATGCCCCAGCGTTCGCCATCCTGCGGCAGGCGGTCGATCCAGAAGCGATCCTCCTCATGCGGCCCCTCGATCGGGACATCGAGGTCGCGGGCCAGCACGCCGGCCTGGCCGCAATGGTCGATATGGCCATGGGTGACGAGAATCTTTTCGATCGTGACGCCATGCTGCGCCGCCGCCTTCTTCAGCACTGGCAGGTCGCCACCCGGATCGACAAAGGCGCCGCGCATCGTTTCCGTACACCAGAAGAGGGTGCAGTTCTGCTGCAGCGGGGTGACGGGGATCAGGGCGGCTTTGAGCGGCGGCGTGGTCATGCTGTCGATGTGGCGAAGCGGCGGGGCGAGCGCAAGGGCGTCCGCAATCAGCCTTTACTGCCCATAGCCAGGCTCAATGCCCTTCAACCAATTGCGTGCAGAGGCCGTGAACAACAATCCATAGGCAACAAACTGCCCCAGCGTCTGGGCGATACCAATCCAGACCGCCCCCAGTAACGCACCTTGCGAAATCATCTTGAAGAAGAATGGCAGCCCGATCAGGAACATGACGATCAAAATCCACATGGCTATCTTGCTGCGACGGCGGGACACGAACAGCACGAGTGCGATCATCAATCCGAACGTCAGGGCCTGGACGGTGAGGACGAAACCAGCCGACGCCATTTGGGTCGCACGGTCCCAACCCAGATAGGATTGAACGAGCCCGAGCACGAATGTGCCGAACATCAGGCGCTCGAAATTGATGATGGATTGCGGCCGCACTTTCATCTCCCCCAAGAATTCAGGCATGTTTTAAAACGGCACCCTCGCCCTACCCTAGCCCTTCGGCCGCGAAGGGTTCGGCGAGGCTGATGCTGTCGAGCACCTTGGCGGTTTCGTCGCGGACGCGCAGCATCACCCGGTGCAGGCGGCATTCGCTTTCGGGCAGGCAGTTGGTGCAGCTTTCATGGGCGAAGCGGCTGGCGCACGGGGTCAGCGCGAGCGAGCCGCGGGTCAGGCGGACGATGTCGCCATAGCTGATGTCGACCGGCGCCAGTGCCAGCCAATAGCCGCCATCGCGGCCGCGCTGGGTCGCCACCAGCCCTTCGCGCGACAATTCGGACAGGATCACCGTCAGGAATTTCGCCGGGATATTCTGGCGCGTCGCAATCTCGTTGAGGGGCACGGGCCCCTGGCGATAGCGGTCGGCAAGATGCTGGAGCGCGCGGATGGCGTAACGGGTCTTCTGGGACAGCATGGTCTGTTCGTTATTCGCCTGCGGCCCGGCTTTGGCAAGTCGAGCCGCAGGGTAGAGAAGGGAAAATCCGCTTTAATTTATGCGATGTTGCCGATCAGGGCTGCGTGCTGCTCAGAGCGTCGCGCGCCTGCCTGGGGAAATCGCTGAAAATGCCGTCGACGCCGGTCGCGGCGATCGCCTGGACATAGCCGGCAAAGTCGCCCCGCCCCTGCGGATCGTCCGGTCGCTTATACTGGTCGGGCAGGAAGCTGTTTTCCATCCGCAGCGTCCAGATATGGACCTGAAGCCCGGCATCATGGGCGCGGCCGACCAGCGCGGTCGCCCCTTCGGGTGCCAACACCATGGCGGCGGACGGGCCGAGGCCGGTGGCATAGCCAGCAATCGCCTCCAGCCCGGAGACGCTCATCATGTCGGCATAGCTGGTGCCGGGTTCGTCGGCGGGGCCACCCTCCGCATCGACCAGTTGGATGAGGCGCAGCCGGGTCGCTTCGTGCAGGGCCTTCAGATTGCCGACCTCGAACGACTGGATGAAGACCGGATCGTCGGCATTGGTGTAGCCATATTTGCCGAGCAGATCGAGCAGCGCCTGCTGGTGCGGCAGGCCGATACCGGCGAAATAGCTGGGATGCTTGGTTTCGGGATAGAGGCCGATGCGGCGATGCTGCTCCGCCTCCTTGGCGCGGACCAGCTTCAATATCTCCTCGAAGGTCGGGATGAGATAAAGGTCGTTGAAGCGGACATTGGCCGGGCGCAGATCAGGCAGACGTTCGCGCGCCCGCAGCGTGCGCAGTTCGGCGAGGGTGAAATCCTCGGTGAACCAGCCGGTCATTGCGATGCCGTCGATCGTCTTCGTCGTCTTGCGATCGGCAAATTCGGGATGGTCAGCAACGTCGGTGGTGCCGCCAATCTCATTCTCATGCCGGGCGACCAGCACGCCATCCCTGGTCAGGACGAGATCGGGCTCGATATAGTCGGCGCCCTGGTCGATCGCCCGTTCATAGCTGGCGAGCGTATGTTCGGGCCGCTCGCCGCTGGCACCGCGATGCGCGATGATCAGCGGGTCGGCGGCCCGGACGGCGGAAAGGGGGAGCAGGCCCATCATCAGCAATGCCCCGATGCCCAGCAGCCCCCGTCCGATCACGCCATCACGCCTTTCAGCGCATTTTCATAGGTCGTCGCCTTGAAACCGACGACCGTGCCCTTGCCGGTGTCGAGGATCGGGCGCTTGATCATCGAGGGGTTGGTGATCATCAGCAGGATCGCCTTGTCCGCGTCGATATGCGCCTTGTCCCCCGCGTCGAGCGCCTTGAAGGTGGTGCCGGAGCGGTTGAGGATGGTTTCCCAACCATGTTCCATCACCCATTCCTCCAGCTTTTCCTTGTCGACGCCGGCGACCTTATAGTCGTGGAAATTATAGGCGACGCGCTCATTATCCAGCCAGTTGCGGGCCTTCTTGATCGTGTCGCAATTCTTGATGCCGTACATGGTAATCATGATGGTTGGTCCCAGATTTTCTTTACAAGGGCGTTACCCTTTGAAGGCGGTGACTTCGATTTCGATCTTCATCTCCGGCTTGATGAGGCCAGCGACGACGCAGCTGGCGGCCGGACGGATCTCGCCAAAGATGGGCGCGGTGGCCTTGCCCAGATCGTCCCAATAGGCAGGGTCGGTGATATAATAGGTGACGCGCACGACATCGGCAAAGGAGAAGCCGGCGTCTTCGAGCGCCTTGCCGATCACCTTGAGCGCATTCACGCCCTGATCGACCACGCTGTCGGGCATGATCTTGGTTTCGGGATCGGTGCCGGTGGTGCCGGCGACGAAGCACCAGTCGCCCTGGACGACGGCGCGCGAATAGCCGACCTGCGCCTCGAAGGGCGAGCCGGAGGAAATGAGCTGGCGGGACATGGAGGGATTCCTGTTGCGATGCGAAAAGGATCGGGGCGAAAAGGATCGCATCGGCCTTTGCCGCCTTGGTTCCGCGCTGTCCAGTGCGTTTCCGGGCGCGCTTGCGCGGAACGGGAAAATGGGGTGATCGTTGGAGGGGGACATGCCCCTGCAAGGAGACGCGCCATGACGATGTCCGACAATCGCCCCTTCCCCGACGAGAGTGAGGAGAATAGCGAACAGGCCGACGCCGGCACCCAGGCGAACGACGTCGCCGACGATGCGCTGGGCCGGACCAGCGACCTGAGCGAAGAGAGCGAGCATGGCGGGCGGCCCAACCCGGCGCAGATCATCCCCGACGATGTCCCCGACCTGGTCGACAAGATGAACGAGATGGACCGGTCCGGCTGGATCGACGAGGGCGCGTTCGACGGCGAGCCGCGGATGGACGACGAGGATGATGGCGAGGAGGACGAAATCCTCAACGAGGATGACGACTAGCCGCTAGGCGGGGTGCGCCTGTGCCGGCGCGAGGCCGAAATTGATCATGCCGCGCGCCATATGGCCGAGCGCTTCCGCCATGGCGTCGGCGATGTCGGTGTCGAGATCCTCCTGCATGGCGATCGCGCAGGCGGCCGCGGTCGCCCATTGATCGGCCAGTTGCGGCGTGATCGGGAAAGCGCGGTGCAGCGACATGATGCAGGTGCCACGCTGAAACCAGTCGCGCGGGCCGCCCAGCCAGCCGCACAGGAAGCGGGTGAGGCCGTGGCGCACGACGGAGAGGTCGGCGGCATGGATGGCACGCAACTGCGCATAGGCCGGGTCGCTTTCCAGCAGGTCATAGAAGCGGTTCGCGATGGCGCGGACGACCGGTTCGCCGCCGATGCGGACATAGGGGCTGGGCGGCGCGGCGGCGTTCATGCGGCAATCTCCATGGGCTGAGGCCGGCGCACCCTGCGCATCCCCTGCGCTTCCCACATTGATCCCGATCAAACGCCGGTTCGCCCCGAAATGGCGACAAGCCGGATCAGATTTAACCCTCTGTTTTTCCTGAACCTGCTAGGGGCGCGCCATGTCCAGACGCCCCGACCGATTCACCCCCGACCGCATCGACACACTTTGGCGCCGGGAGGCGGCGCGTGCCGGACAGGCGCGCTTTCGTCGCCCCGCGCCTCAGCGCAGTGGCTTCAGCGGCAAGACACTGGGATTGGTGCTGGCGCTGGGGATGATGATCGGCTGGCAGGCGCCCGACTGGTGGGCGCGGCTGGCGCCCGAGATCGCGATGCCGACGGCGTCGACCGGCATGACACCGTCAAGCGCCAGCGCCGACCAGCTATCGGCCGATTTCGGCTATTGCCATAGCGGCGGCGGGACCAATTGCGTCGTCGATGGCGACACTTTCTGGTTCCGGGGCGAGAAATATCGGATCGCCGACATCGACACGCCCGAAACCCATGGGCCGCGCTGCCCGGAGGAAGGCGCGCTGGGCGCGCGGGCGACCAGCCGGTTGCAGCAATTGATGAACGCCGGCCCCTTCTCGCTGGAGATCGACGGGCGGGCGACCGACAAATATGGCCGAGCGCTGCGGATCGTGACGCGTGATGGCCAGTCGATCGGCCAGCAGCTGGTGGACGAAGGGCTGGCCCGGACCTGGGACGGGCGCCGCCACCCCTGGTGCTGAAAAAGGGGGCGTCCTAGCCCCCTTTTCCGATCAGCGGCAGCTGAGGCTGCCGCGGTCGATCTCGCGGCCGAGCAGCGCGCCGGCGCCGCCGCCGATCAATATGCCCGCCGTGTTGGAATAGCCGCGATCGAGCTGGCCGCCGATCAGCGCGCCGATCGCGCCGCCGATGATGAGGCCGGTGGTGCCGTCCGAACGGCGGCAATAATAGCGGTCGTCATAGCCGCGATAGATGCGCATGCTGCGGTCGACCCGGATCGGCGCATAGCCGCCGCGATAATAGCGGTCGGGGCGATAGCGGCCGCCATAGCGCGGATCCGGCCGGTTCCAGTCATAGCCGTAAACCGGCGGTCCGGGCCGGCGATAGTTGCCACGGGGCGGCGGCGGGCGATGGTTGCCGGGACGGCCATATTGGGGCGGACGACCATTGCCGGGCCGGCCCGGCTGGGGCGGGCGGCCTGCCCCCGGCCGGCCGGGCTGGGGCGGACGCTGGGCATGATTGCCGCCATGGCTGGGGGGCCGTTGTGCGCCCGGACCGCCGGGGCCGCCATGGCCCGATGACGACCCGCCGGGTCGGCCATGACCCTGGCCGTGCTGGGCGGCGGCGGGCATGGCGGTCAACGCTATGGTGCCCAGTGAAAGCGCGGCAATCATGCTTCTGGCAAAGCGATGCATGGTCCAGTCCCTTTTCGATTCCTGTTGACCGAGGCAAGCTAGAACGTAGCAGCTGAACAAATGTTGCACGAACGGAACAAAGACGAAGATGGTGGTCGATATTGTAGGAAATGCTGCGCTTAACTTCGCATACTTCCCGCACATTCTGACATTTAATTTCCAACCCTTGTCATTTTGGAACAAGTGATCGTCAGAGACAGGCCCGACGCCGGACGGCAATATAGGCCGGCGGGAAGAAATAGGACAGCGCGCCCGCGACGCCCGCCCCGTGCCTTTCAGAGCGTGTTGGCGATGATGGCGCGCTGGCTGTTGTCGAGACCGTCCAGCGCCGCAGTCGCGGCTTGATCCGCACCGGCCCGATCGCCGCCATCGCTGCCCACGAACTGGATCGCGCTCAGCAGCACCAATATCGCCCAGAGCAGCGCCATCCAGCGGCTGGTGAAGAGGGAGCGGAGTCGGACGCCGAACATGGCGACCGGTCTGGCATGGCGGCGGTTAAGGAAGCGTCACGCCCGCCACATCGATCAGCCCGGCGCCGGCGGGAAGGCCGGGGCGCGGGACGGCAAGCCTGGTGGCGGGCTGGTCAGCAGCAGCCGGTCGAGCTGCGCATAGCCCAGGCAACGATGGCAATAGGCAAAGTCGAAGGCCGTGTTGAGGATCCAGGCCTGGGTCGCAACGTCCCAGGCCGCCCAGGCTTCCCGTGTGACCTGATCGCTGCCGCAGACATTGCAGACGAAGACGTAGAATGGCGGGGATGGGGGATCGACGGGGCTGGTCATGACCGGACCATAGCCCAGGGCATCGCCATTCCGGCGCGAGACTGGTCCGTTATGGACGCGATGCGGAGGGCTGCAGCGGCGCAAAAAAGGGGAGGCGCTCCCCGCGCCTCCCCTCCCCTCGAACAGGTCGAAAGCCCTTTGCAAGCTGCCGTTATGCTAACGCATCAGCAGCTTGAAACGCTCCAGCGCCGCGCGGGCTTGATCACAGCGCGACGCGCATGGCGCGACGCGCATGGCGCGTCGCGCCTTGATCTTATTCCGCCGCGATGCCGGCGGCCTTGAACATGTCCGGATCGCTTTCGTCGACATTGGCCGCTTCGGCGCCCTTGAGCTTCTTGCGGCGGTCGAACGCGTCCCAGACGTCGTTCCACTGGCCGCGGGTCGCGCCCTTGGAATATTCGGTCGCGCGGGTTTCGAAGAAATTGGCATGCTCCACGCCGTTGAGCAGCGGCGTCAGCCAAGGCAGCGGATGCTCGTCGATCATGTAGATGGGCTTGAGGCCCAACTGGCCCAGGCGCCAGTCGGCGATGTAGCGGACATATTTCTTGATGTCCTTGGGCGTCATGCCGGGGACCGGCCCCATTTCGAAGACGAGGTCGACGAAGGCGTCCTCGATCCGGACGGTCTTCTGGCACATGTCCATGATGTCGTCCTTGACCGACGCGGTCAGGCAGTCGCGCTCCTTCACGAAGCTGTGGAACAGCTTGATGATGCCCTCGCAATGCAGGGTTTCGTCGCGGACCGACCAGGTGACGATCTGGCCCATGCCCTTCATCTTGTTGAAGCGCGGGAAGTTCATCAGCATCGCGAAGGAGGCGAAGAGCTGGAGGCCTTCGGTGAAGCCGCCGAACATCGCCAGCGTCTTGGCGATATCCTCGTCCGTGTCGACGCCGAACTGGGCGAGATAGTCATGCTTGTCCTTCATCTCCTTATATTGGAGGAAGGCCGAATATTCGCTTTCGGGCATGCCGATCGTGTCGAGCAGATGCGAGTAGGCGGCGATATGGACCGTTTCCATGTTGCTGAACGCGGTCAGCATCATCTTGATCTCGGTCGGCTTGAACACGCGGCCATATTTCTCGTGGTAGCAATCCTGCACTTCCACGTCGGCCTGGGTGAAGAAGCGGAAAATCTGGGTCAGCAGGTTGCGCTCATGGTCGCTGAGCTTCTGCGCCCAGTCACGGCAATCCTCGCCCAGAGGCACTTCCTCGGGCAGCCAGTGGAGCTGCTGCTGGCGCTTCCAAAATTCATAGGCCCAGGGATATTCGAAGGGCTTGTAGACCTTGGAGGCTTGGAGAAGAGGCATATGGGTTACTCCGCGAAATCTTTTCTTCCCCTCTCCCATCGGGAGAGGGAGGGGCCCGCGCCGTCAGGCGTGGGAGGGTGAGGGCGAGAGACGCGCCGCGATGACCGCTACGACGCCTCCGGTATTTTCCATGACTTCATGGTTCCAGAAACGCAGGACGTGATAACCCTGCGCTTCGAAATAGCGGGTGCGGGCGGCGTCCTGTTCGATACTTTCCGCGTGGGTCGCGCCGTCAACTTCGACAATCAGCTTACCAGCAAAGCAGAGAAAGTCCGCGACGTAGGGACCATATGGCACCTGACGGCGGAATTTCACGCCGGGCAGCTTGTCGCGCAATGCGGTCCAGAGGCGCTTTTCCGCTTCTGGAGCATTGCGGCGGAGGGCCTTGGCTTTGTCGAGGGCACCGGAAGGAAGACCTTCATAATGGCGGCGGCTCGTCATCACCCTCACCCTTCCGCCGCTACGCGGCTCCCTCCCTCTCCCGATGGGAGAGGGATTCAAGTCACTGGCAGGCGAGGCACTCGTCATAGTCGGTGGTCTCGCCGATCTCGAACTTGGGGGCGTCGATCGTGTTGTCCGCTTCCACGCCACCGGCAAAGCCAGCGCGCTGCACCGACTTGGAGCGCAGATAATAGAGCGACTTGATGCCCAGTTCCCAGGCGCGGAAGTGAAGCATCAGCAGATCCCACTTCTCGACATCGGCCGGGATGAACAGGTTCAGCGACTGGGCCTGGTCGATATAGGGGGTGCGATCGGCGGCCAGTTCGAGCAGCCAGCGCTGGTCGATCTCGAAGCTGGTCTTGTACACATCCTTTTCTTCCTGGGTCAGGAAGTCGAGATGCTGGACCGAGCCGCCGCGTTCCAGGATCGAGTTCCATACGGCGCTCGAATCCTTGGCCTTTTCGACCAGCAGCTTTTCCAGATAGGGATTCTTCACCGCGAAGCTGCCCGAGAGCGTCTTGTGGGTGTAGATGTTCGCCGGGATCGGTTCGATACAGGCCGAGGTGCCGCCGCAGATGATCGAAATCGACGCGGTCGGCGCGATCGCCATCTTGCAGGAAAAGCGCTCCATCACGCCCTGGTCGGCGGCGTCGGGGCACGGCCCGCGCTCCTGCGCCAGCATCATCGACGCCTCGTTCACCTTGGCATTGATATGCTTGAAGATGCGCAGGTTCCACGACTTGGCCATGGCGCCTTCGAACGGGATGCCGCGTGCCTGCAGGAAGCTGTGGAAGCCCATGACGCCCAGGCCCACCGAGCGTTCGCGGCTGGCGCTATATTTGGCGCGGGCCATTTCCGGCGGGGCGCGGTCGATATAGTCCTGCAGCACATTGTCGAGGAAGCGCATGATGTCTTCCGCGAAGGTCGGATGATCCTTCCACTGATCCCAGGTTTCCAGGTTCATCGAGGAGAGACAGCAGACCGCCGTGCGATCCTGGCCGAGATGGTCGCGACCCGTCGGCAGGGTGATTTCCGAGCAGAGGTTCGACGTCGAGACCTTGAGTCCCAGGTCGCGGTGATGCTTGGGCATCATCCGGTTCACCGTGTCGGAGAAGACGATATAGGGTTCGCCGGTGGCGAGGCGGACCTCGACCAGCTTCTGGAACAGCGCGCGGGCATTGACGGTGCCGCGCACCGACTGGTCCTTGGGGCTGCGCAGGTTGAAATCACTGCCGTCGCGCACCGCTTCCATGAACTCGTCGGTCAGCAGCACGCCATGGTGCAGGTTGAGCGCCTTGCGGTTGAAGTCGCCGCTCGTCTTGCGGATTTCGAGGAACTCCTCGATCTCCGGGTGGGAGACGTCGAGATAGCAGGCGGCCGAGCCGCGACGCAGCGAGCCCTGGCTGATCGCCAAGGTCAGCGAATCCATCACGCGGACGAAGGGGATGATGCCGCTGGTCTTGCCATTGAGGCCGACCGGCTCACCGATGCCGCGCACGCTGCCCCAATAGGTGCCGATGCCGCCGCCGCGCGAGGCGAGCCAGACATTCTCGTTCCAGGTGTTGACGATGCCTTCCAGGCTGTCGTCGACGCTGTTCAGATAGCAGCTGATCGGGAGACCCCGACCGGTGCCGCCGTTCGACAGCACGGGCGTTGCCGGCATGAACCAGAGCTTGGAAATATAGTCATAGACGCGCTGCGCATGGTCGGCATCGTCCGAATAGGCGGCAGCGACGCGGGCGAACAGATCCTGATAGCTCTCGCCGGGCAGCAGATAGCGATCGTTCAGCGTGTCCTTGCCGAATTCGGTCAGCAGCGCATCGCGCGACGAATCCGTCACGACATGAAAGCGACGCTCATGAATCTTGGACGACGCGGACTCGGTCGCCTTGCCCTTGGCAGCCTTGGGCTCGGCCTTGTCCACCAGATCCTCGATACGCTCGTCCATTACCGTCGCCACGTCGCCGTTTCCACCTTGTTCACTATCTCGAAAGTCCATGCGAGCCCCCGATTGTTCCTGTTCCGTTCGATTCGGTCCAGCGATGCCGGGGCGCACCCAGACATCATAGCATGAACCCGATCGGGCCGGGACAGAAATGGGGTCAACCGATCCGATCGCAAGGACAAAAGCCCCGTATCGCCGGAAGCAGGTCCGACAATGCAATCACAATCTATTGGGTGACCCCCTTGGTCCCGATACCACAGATAGTGCCACAGCCCCGCCGACACGCAAGAGGGTAAATGACAGTTCGGGGACTCGGTTCATCGACGCCTGGATTCGTTTCGTCGCTGACACGCCACCCCATAGCGCAGCGACGCGCGGACTTCCAAGGGCCTTGGAAAAGACAAGGGGGGCCTATGAAATTAAAAAATAAATTTGCCTTGCCACGCAAATGCGCGCGTCGCGCGATCGGCGACAAAATCATGACATGGGGGCAGAGGCGCGGACGCGACCACAATCTGTTGAATCGCTGCCTTTATCGTCCCCCTGCATATCACCGCGCGATACGCTATGGTGATGGGAAGGCAGGCGAATCCGGACGGCTCCGATGATCGGGAGGCAGGCATGATCCTCTATTACCATCCCCTCTCCTCCTATTGCTGGAAGGTGCTGATCGCCTTCTACGAAAATGGCACGCCCTTCACCCCGCGCATCCTGGAGGATGAAGCGGCCCTGGCCGAATGGCAGGCGCTCTGGCCGCTCGGCAAATTCCCCGTGCTGCACGACCCGTGCGCGGCGCGACGATCGCGGAGGCGAGCATCATCGTCGAATATCTGGGCCGGCACGAACCCGGCACCTTTCGTCCGATCCCGGTCGATGGCGATGCGGCGATCGAGGTGCGGCTGATGGACCGCTTGTTCGACAATTATGTGATGGGGCCGATGCAGGCGCTGGTCGCCGACCGGTTGCGCCCCGAGGAGGCGCGCGATCCCCATGGCGTGGCGGCCAATGTGGCGGCGCTGCGCAGCATCTATGCGGTGCTGGAGGATCGGCTGGCCGGGCGGAGCTGGGCGGCGGGCGATCATCTGTCGCTGGCCGACTGCGCGGCGGCGCCCTCGCTATACTATGCCGACAGGATCGTGCCGCTGCGCGCCGGCCATCCGGTTCTGGGCGCCTATCTGAACCGGCTGGAGGCGCGGCCCAGCTTTGCCCGCGTGCTGCGCGAGATGCAGCCCTGGTGGCAGAATTTTCCCTTTGCCAGCGGGCCGCTTGCGTCCTGAACCGCAACCCTCTTCTGGACTCATCGTCTCAAAGGCCTATAGCCCCGCCTTGCAGGGACCTGCCGTGCAGAGGCGGGCCGCAAGAATAGGGACCAGGGTAGATGACCGTCATCAAGACCGCCGACCTCATCGAGAGCGTCGCCGACGCACTCCAGTTCATTTCCTACTATCACCCGATGGATTATATCCGGGCACTGGGTAAGGCCTATGAGGCCGAAGCCAATCCGGCGGCGAAGGACGCCATCGCCCAGATCCTGACCAACAGCCGCATGTGCGCCGAAGGCCACCGCCCGATCTGCCAGGACACCGGCATCGTCAATGTGTTCGTGAAGTGGGGCATGGAGTGCCGGCTGGACGACAATAGCCGCTCCATGCAGGAGGTGATCGACGAGGGTGTGCGCAAGGCGTATCTGAACCCCGAGAATCGCCTGCGCGCGTCGATCCTGAAGGATCCGGCTTTCTCGCGCCAGAACACCAAGGACAACACGCCCTGCGTGCTGAACGTAGAGATGGTGCCGGGCAACAAGGTCATCATCGACGTCGCGGCCAAGGGTGGCGGCAGTGAGAACAAGACCAAGTTCAAGATGATGAACCCCAGCGATTCGATCGTCGACTGGGTGCTGGAAATGGTGCCGCAGATGGGCGCGGGCTGGTGCCCGCCGGGCATGCTGGGCATCGGCATCGGCGGCACCGCGGAAAAGGCCGTGGCGCTGGCCAAGGAAAGCCTGATGGACCCGATCGACATGGGGGAACTCAAGGCACGCGGGCCCCAGAACAAGATCGAGGAACTGCGCATCGAGCTGTTCGACAAGGTCAATGCGCTGGGCATCGGCGCGCAGGGCCTGGGGGGCCTCGCCACCGTGCTCGACGTCAAGATCCACGACTATCCCTGCCATGCGGCGGGCAAGCCCGTGGCGATGATCCCCAACTGCGCCGCGACCCGCCACGCGCATTTCACCCTCGACGGCTCCGGCCCGGCCTATCTGGAAACGCCCAAGCTCAGCGAATGGCCGCAGGTCGACTGGAAGCCGAGCAAGGAAGCGATCCGCGTCGATCTCGACACGCTGACGCCGGAAATGGTGCAGGGCTGGAAGCATGGCGACCGCCTGCTCTTGAACGGCAAGATGCTGACCGGCCGCGACGCCGCGCACAAGCGGATCGCCGACATGCTGGAGAAGGGCGAGACCCTGCCGGTCGATTTCAAGGGCCGCGTGATTTACTATGTCGGCCCGGTCGATCCGGTGCGCGACGAAGTGGTCGGCCCGGCCGGCCCCACCACCGCGACGCGCATGGACAAGTTCATGGACATGATGCTGGAACAGGGCCTGGCCGCCTGCGTCGGCAAGGCCGAGCGCGGCCCGGCCGCCACCGACAGCATCGCCAAGCACAAGAGCGCCTATCTGATGGCGGTCGGCGGCGCGGCCTATCTGGTCGCCCGCGCGATCAAGGAAGCCAAGGTCGTGGGCTTCGAGGATCTGGGCATGGAAGCCATTTACGAGTTCACGGTGGAGGATATGCCCGTCACCGTCGCCGTCGATAGCGAAGGGCAGAATGTCCACCGCCTTGCCCCGCTCGTGTGGCAGGAAAAGATCAAGAAGGAAAAGCTGCTCGAAGGGGCATAATCTTCCAGACCCTGTCCCGTTCGCCCTGAGCTTGTCGAAGGGCTCTTCTTTTTTCAAAGGAAGAGCAGAGCTTCGACAGGCTCAGCCCGAACGGTAGAAAAAGGGCGCTCCATCATATGGATGGAGCGCCCTTTTTCTTGCCCCTCCCCATGCTGGGCATGGGGAGGAGTAACTTAGGTCTTACAGCTTGCCGCTGAGCGACACGCCGATGATGCGCGGTTCGTTGAACACCGGCGCCATGTAGTTTTCGATCACGCCCTTCATGTTCTTCTCGCCCGTGATGTTGCGGGCGAAGGCGGCGATCTCATATTTGCCGTCCGGCGCGGTGTAGCCGATCTTCAGGCCGCCTTCGAAATCGCCCTTCGAATAGAACTCCTTCGTCTTGTAGAGGACGAAGTTGGTGTAGCCCTGAATGTTCCAGTCGGTCGCCGCGAAGAGCTTGCCGCCATTGCCCAGTGGCACGTCGTAACGGGCCGCGATGTTCGCGGTGTATTTCGGCGCGTTGGGCAGCGGGTTGCCGTCGATCCGGGCGAAGACGCCGCGCGAATTGGTGACGGTCGGATCTTCCACCGTGCAGACCACCACGCCGTTCAGCGTGCAGACCTGCGCATAGACATTCTTGTCGTTGATCTCGCTGTGCAGCAGGCTGAGGCCGGCCGACACGGTGAAATTCTCGAACGGACGCGCTTCGAGGTCGGCTTCCAGACCATAGGCCTTGGCGGCGTCGGCATTGAACAGGACGCCATTGCCGTTCACGTCATTGCCGTTCAGCTGGATGTCCTTCACCTTCCAGGCGAAGCCCGACAGGTTGAAGCGCAGGCGGTTGCTGAACAGGTTCGTCTTGATGCCGCCTTCGTACGACATGATCGTTTCCGAATCCGCCGTGGTGAAGTCGCTGTTGAAGACAGCCGAGCGGCCCTGGATGGTCGGGCCACGGAAGCCGCGGGCGACGCGGGCATAGAGGCTGACTTCGGGGGTCACTTCATAGAGGGCGCTGACGTCCCAGCTCGGTTCCTTGCCGGTCAGCTTCACATAGCGGCGACCCGCATAGGTGGAGACGCCCGCGACGTTGGCGGTGGCGCGGACCAGACGGGTTTCCTTCGTGTCCTTGGTGTAGCGGCCGCCGGCGGTGATGGTGAAGCCGGGGACGACTTCATAGCTGGCCTGACCGAACAGACCCCAGCTTTCATTCTTGTTGCGCAGGCGCACCCAGTTGTTGGGGTTGCGCGCCGCGCCGGTCAGGAAATAGGCGCGCTGGTAGAAGTCGGTGGTGTCGCGGCTGTCGAAATACATGCCGCCGACCTGCCATTTGAAGGCGCTGTCGCCGTTGCTGGCGAGGCGGACTTCCTGGGTCAGCTGGTCGAGGTCGCGGACATTGCCCTGGCTCTGGCCGAAGCCGTTCGCCACGCCATTGACCGGATAGTCGGCGCCCGCGCCGCCATCCGTATCGCCACGGCTGTAGCCGCTGGTGGTTTCATAGGCGGTGATCGAGGTCAGCGTGACCGGCCCCATGTCGATCGCGATATTTTCCGACGCGCCATAGGTCTTGTAGGCCTGCGGGTTGTTCATCGCTTCGTCGAGCGCGATCTTCGTGCGGGGTTCGCCCGACACGCTGTTGCTGCCCTTGGTGAGGCCGCCGCGATGGAAGATGGTCGAGGTGCCGTCATAGTCGCGGGCGTGGACGCTGGTCAGCATCGAAACATTTTCGGTCGGCGTCATCAGCAGCTGAAGGCGCACGTCCTTCTCATTATAGCCGCCCATCGCGTCCTTCTTGGGGGACACGGTGCCGTCGGCGCTGGGGCCGGTGTAAGTGTTGTCCACCCAGTCGTCGCGGTGCTGGTAGAGGGCCGAGACGCGGAAGGCGAGCTTGTCCGCGACGATCGGGCCGCCGATGCCGCCGTCGAAGGTGACGGTGTTATAGCTGCCATAGCTGGCCTGGGCGCGGCCTTCCCACTCCATCGACGGGCGGATGGTATCGAACTTGATGATGCCCGCCGTGGTGTTGCGGCCGAACAGCGAACCCTGCGGGCCGCGCAGCACTTCCACCTGATTGACGTCGAACACCGGGTTCGACTTCAGCACGACATGCTCAAGGACGACATCGTCCTGGATGATCGACACCGGCTGCGACGCGCCGAGGTAGAAGTCGATATTGCCGAGGCCGCGAATGTAGAAGCGCGGGAAGATGCGGCCGGTGGTGGTTTCGGCATAGAGGCCGGGCACGCGGGCGGCGAGTTCGAGAATGTCGCCGCCGCCGGCGGTCAGGTTGCGCAGCGCATCACCCTGCACGACGCCGACCGACACCGGCACCTTCTGGAGATTTTCCGAGCGGCGCTCGGCGGTCACGACGATCTCGTCGAGCTGGCCGGCGTCAGCGCCCGCTTCCTGCGCATGGGCGGCGCCACCAAGGGCGAGCGCACCGAAGGCCGAGGTCAGCAGCAGCGCCGACCGTGCGAAAGTGAATTTCGACAAGGTTATTCCCCGATAATATTGCTTTTGCGTCCGGGACAGCGGCGCCCCTGCGCCTGCCGTCCGGGATGCCATCGCCGCTAGGCGCGATTTGTGGCGGGACGGTGACGCTCGCCCTGTCGATCTCGCTTACATGTCGGAATGTTGCCGAGCGTTGTAACAATGCAACACAATGCGATCCGCGCGCCAAGGTGACTGGCAAGCGTCATACACCCTTGTTATCGTCCCCGCCCATGACAGGGGAAATCGAAGTAGCGGGTGACGCGATCACCGGGGGCATGCTGGCACGGGCGGTCGAGCCAGGCCATGGGGAAGCCGGGCATGGGGCCCATGAAGCCGGCCATGGCGCCTGCCTGAATTGCGGCACGGCGGTGACGGGTAATTATTGCCCCGAATGCGGCCAGGCCGCGCATCTGCACCGCAGCTTTGCCGCGATCGGCCATGACCTGGCCCATGGCGTGCTGCATTTCGAGGGCAAGATCTTCACCACCCTGCCCGAGCTGGCGCTGCGCCCCGGACAGTTGACGCGCCGCTATATCCATGGCGAGCGGGCCAAGTTTGTCTCCCCCTTTGCCCTGTTCCTGTTCAGCGCCTTCCTGATGTACGCGATCTTCTCGCTGACCAGCCATCATGGGCCGGAAGGCGCGCGCAACCAGGTGAAGATGAACAGCGAGGCAATCGCCGAGCTGAAGAAGGAAGAGGAAAAGGCCGATGCCCGCATCGCCAAGGTGCAGGCGCAACTGGCCGAGCCGGGGATCAGCGCGAGCCGGCGCGAGACGTTGCAGGAGAAGCTGAAGGACGCGCAGGACGAGCGGAAGGGCCTGTCGCTGGCGAGCGGTCTGACCGACTCGCTGACCGGCGAAGGCGTCAACAAGAACGTCGCCGATACGGTCGGCAAGGCGATCAGCGCAGCGGCCAAGGATCCCGAATTCGCCTATTACAAGCTCAAGGCCAATGCCTATAAATTCTCCTGGCTGCTGATCGTCATATCGCTGCCTTTCCTGTGGCTGCTGTTCCCGTTCAGCCGCCGGTTCAAGATTTATGACCATGCGATCTATGTGACCTATTCGATCGCCTTCATGTCGCTGCTCTTCTCGCTGTCGATGATTCTGACGGCGGTCGGCATCACCCATGGACTGGTAACGCTGGTGCTGCTGCTGTTCGCGGCCTGGCACATGTATCGCCAGTTCAAGGATGCCTATCAGCTTTCGCGCAGCGGCACCTTGCTGCGGCTGCCGCTGCTGTACGGCTTTGCCTGTGCGTCGCTCTCGCTGTTCTTCGCGTTCCTGATGATGATGGGGTGACGGGTCGCGTCCCTATTGTATAGGGCGCGCATGATTACCTCCCCGATCTGGTTGCCCGCCACGTTGATGGCCGGGGCCACGCAGGCCTGGCGCACCGCGGTGCAGCGGCGCGTGGGCAAGACGCTGTCGATCAATGCGGCGGGCCTGGTCCGCTATCTTTACGGCATTCCCTTCGCGCTGATCCTGCTGGGCGGCTATCAGTTGCTCTTCCCCGCGCCCTTCCCTGCGCTGGGGCGGATGTTCCTGCCCTTCTGCCTGGCCGGCGGGCTGGCCCAGATCATCGCCACCAATTTGCTGATCATGGCGTTCGGACACCGCAATTTCGTCGTCGGCACCGCTTATTCCAAGACCGAGGCGGTGCAGGGGGCGATCCTGTCCTTCCTGCTGATGGGCGAGCGGCTGAGCGCGCTGACCTGCGCCGGGATCGGCTGTGGCGTGGCCGGCGTGATGCTGCTGTCGACCGGCGGCAAGCGGATGGGGCCGATGGATTTCCTGCGCGCGCTGGGCCAGCCGGCGGCGATCACCGGCATCGCATCGGGATTCTTCTTCGCGCTGACCGCGATCGGCATCCGCCGCGCGACGCAGGAGGTGGGCGGGGGCGATCCGATCCATGCCGCGCTGATCGTGCTGAGCGTCACGGTGCTGCTGCAGACGCTGTTGCAGGGCGGCTATCTGGCGCTGCGCGAGCCGGGCGAGATGCGCAAGGTGTTCACCAGCTGGCGCGTGTCGGGCCAGGTCGGCTTCCTGTCAGCCATGGGATCGGCCTGCTGGTTCACCGGCTTTGCCACCGCGCCGGTCGCGCTGGTGCGGATCGTCGGCCAGATCGAGGTCGCCTTCACCATGGCGTTCGGCCATTTCTATCTGGGCGAACGCATGGCTCGCAGCGAGGCGATGGGGCTGATGCTGGTCGCCTGTGGTGTGGTGCTGGCGCTGCTGGGCGCGCTGTAGGCGTTTTTGTGAAATGCGCGAAAGAGCGCATTTCAAGAGCCGCACCGGCCCACACCCCCACCCGGCCTCCCAGACATGATATCCTGATGGGCGGCCGGGTAGGGGTGGGGGCCGGTGCGGAGGCGTCATTCTGGCGAAGCTGACATCCGTGTCAGTATGATAACCGATATTTTACCATCCATGGCTAGCCAGTTGCCGTGGGCACAGAAACGCAATCGGGAACCGTCGCACGAGCGGTAATGAAGGTCGCCAAATTATCCGGCGACCTGGGTATCCGTACGCTCGACCTTCAGGCAGACATCAGCGAACTCGCGGACCGGGTGACGCAGCAGGCGCGCACGATCGAGGCGATCAGCGGCGCCGCGTCGCAATTGTCGCGCGATGGCGAAAGCGTGTCGCTGGTCGGCCAGGACGCGCGCGAGAAGGCGGTCGCCGCCCGCGCCATCATCGATGATTCGGGACGGCAGCTGTCGACCGCGAACGGCAATTTCGTCGACCTGATCGAACAGGTGAGCCGCATCCATGCGCGCCTCGACGGCTTTGGCGAGGCGCTCAAGACCGTCGCCCATGTCACCAGCGTGATCAGCGGCATCGCCAGCCAGACCAATCTGCTCGCGCTCAACGCGACGATCGAGGCGGCACGGGCCGGTGACGCGGGGCGCGGCTTTGCCGTGGTCGCGGCCGAAGTGAAGAAGCTGGCGCAAGAAACGGCGAGCGCGACCCAGACGATCGAGCGGTCGATCGGCGCGCTGACCAGTGAGGCCGGCGGCATGCTGGACAGCATCACCCATGGCGCACAGACCGCGCGCACGGCGCTGTCCGACACCAAGAATATCGAGGCGCTGGTCGACCGGCTGGGATCGCTGATGCAGGGCCTGTCGAGCAATAGCGAGGCGGTGGCCGAGCGGATCGCCTCCATGGTCGGCTCCGCCAGCGAGATCCGCACCGGCCTGTCTGCGCTGTCGAGCACGTCGGGCGACAATGCCGACGGCCTGCAACGGCTGTCTGGCCGGGTGTCGATCGCCAGCGACGATACCAACATGCTGCTGCAATATCTGGCGGAGAGCGGCGTCGACATTCCCGATTCGCCCTATATCCGGTTCAGCCTGACCGCCGCGCAGGCGGTGGGCCATGCGATCGAGCAGGCGCTGGATGACGGCCGTATCAGCGAGGCCGATGTGTTCAGCGAATATTATGCGCCGATCCGCGGCACCAATCCGCCGCAATTCACCCATCCCATCCAGCCGATCATGCAGGCCGAGGCGCGCGCGCAGCAGGAAGTGGCGCGCGGCTACAAGGGCTTGTTCGGCATGACCTTCACCGATCGCAACAGCTTCGGCGCGATCGCCATGCCGGAACGCGCGCTGCCCCAGCGGCCGGGCGACGAGAAATGGAATGCGGAATTTTCGCGCCAGGGCGTGGTGTTCGATTTCCCCGACACGCGCGAGCAGTGCAAGATCACCGAACCCTTCTGCATCAAGGCCTATCGTCGCCTGACCGCCGAGGGCGAGGTCATCCTGCTGAAGCAGGTGATCGCCTCCATCCATGTGCGCGGGCGCCACTGGGGCATCTTGCAGATGGCCTATAAGGATCAGGGCTGATCCGCGCCGCCCGGCGCGTCCGTTTCCTCCTATAAATCAGGCTGCACGACAGCGACCATGGCCGCCCGCCCGATAGAGCAGGGCGGCCATTTTCATGCCGGTGGGGAGGTAGGGATGAAGCGCCTCGTGGTCTGTTGCGACGGCACCTGGAACGAACCCGACCATAATGAGCAGGGCAAGCCCTGCCCGACCAATGTGGTGAAGCTGGCCAGCCTGATCCCCGCAATGGCGGAGGACGGCACGGCGCAGCGCGTCTTCTATCATAATGGCATCGGGTCGATGGCGTCGCGGACCAAGCGGCTGATCGACGGGGCCACCCGCTATGGCATCAGCCGCATCCTCCTGTCCTGCTATGCCTGGCTGGTGCGCACCTATCAGCCGGGCGATCAGCTCTATTTCTTCGGCTTCAGCCGGGGCGCCTATACCGCCCGGTCGCTGGCCGGCTTCGTGCGCAATTCCGGCATATTGCGGCCCGAGCATGAAAGCCTGATCCCCGATGCCTTCGCGCTCTATCGTTCGCGCGACGGCACGCGCGCGCCGCGATCGGAGGCGTCGCGCCTGTTCCGGCAAAGCTATGCCTGGTCCGACGGCACGCCGATCCGGTGCGTCGGCGTGTGGGACACGGTCGGGTCGCTGGGCGTGCCCAACACCTTGTTCCAGGGGATATTGAAGCATCTGTTCCGGGTGAACCGGGAATTTCACGACACCGACCTGTCATCGAGCGTCGCCTTCGCCTTTCATGCGGTGGCGATCGACGAGCATCGCAAGCCGTTCCTGCCGACATTGTGGACGATCCCCGAGGGGCAGGGCGCAGGCCAGCATGTCGAGCAATGCTGGTTCCCCGGCTGCCATGCCGATGTCGGCGGCGGCAATCCCGATTCCGCCCTGTCGGATATCGCACTGGAGTGGATGGTGGCGCGCGCGCGGCTCGCGGGACTGGCGGTGGATGATCCGTTCAGGCTGGTGCCGCCCGGTTTCCCGCCGCACCATCTCGATCCGCTTGGGCCGGTCAGCGAATCCCAGACCTTCTTCTATCGCCTGTTCGGATCCGGCCAGCGTGGGATCGACGTGCCGCATGACGCCGGGCAGACCAATGAAGCGCTGTCCGATGCGGCGATCGAACGCTGGCACGAGCTCCCCGAATGGCGGCCGGCGGCGCTGGTCGACCTGGCGAAGCGCAAGCCCGACATGCTGCAGCCATAACACGCAAAAAGGGGCGGATCAGGGCCGGTCGGCGCCTGATCCGCCACCCCGTCGCATCAAGGGACGACGGGAAGCGGTCCGGGCACGACGCCATATTGCTGCAGGCCCGACATGATCGCGTGGATCGCCAGCGCCGCCTGCAGCACCGCGATCATCCAGCCGAACGCCATCAGCGTTCCGGCGTGGATGAAGCCCAGCAACTGGCGGGCAAAGATCATCGCCAGAAAATCGGCCACCATCATGCCCAGGAAAATCCCGAACACGCCGGTCAGGAAGGTCCGGGTATCGCCAGCCACGGCCGCGAACAGCAGCAGCGCCACGATACCATAGGGCGTGATGATGATCGGGAAGGTCACCGGCGACATGGCCAGCCCCTTGGCCGAGGTCGGCGGCGCATCGGGCGCAGGGGCATGCTGCGCATTCTTGACCGCCTCCAGCGCGCCGATCAGCAGCAGCACGCCGCCGGTCAGCAACAGATCGGGCGATGCGATCTGCCAATTCTGGCGCAGATTGTCGCCGATGAACAGGATGAGGAAGCCGACGGCCGTGGCGATCAGGGTCGATCGGAGCGCCAGCGCGCGCCGCTCCCCATCGGGCAACTGGCTGGTCAACTGGGCAAAGGCGGCGATCACCTTGATCGGTCCCAATGTGACGAAGAAGATGACCAGGACGAAACTCAGATCATTCATGGCACGCACCCCTGCCCTGCCGAACCATCGGATGCCGCAGGTCGGGCCCCTGCGGCATCCGCTTCATGCCTGTCGCGATCAGCGCGCCTGCGAGGCCGATGCGTCCGCCACCATCGCGTCCAGATCGAAATCCAGGCTCTTGATGCGCGGCGGATATTCCTGAAGCGACTTCATGAACTTTGCGATCTGCGCGGTGGCCGGCGCCAGCGTCCAGGATCGGTTTTCCTGCCACTCGTCGAAGCCGCGCGCTTCATGGAAACGCTCGAACGGATCGAGCTTCAAATTGGTGATCAGCGGCGTGTTCAGATTTTCCTGAATGCCGTTGAACCATTTGTCCTGCGTCTTGAACAGGAACTTCCAGTCGCCATAGCGCAGGCCGTGCAGCGTGGTTTCCGTGAAATAGTAGAAATCCTTGCGCTTCGACTTGCCCTTGCCGCTGAGCAATTCGGTCTGGTCATAGCCGTCGAGATGGACCTTGTAGGTCATGCTGCCGATGGTCTTGCCCTTGAGCAGTTCATCCTTGAGCTCCGGCTCGCCCAGCGCGGACAGGATGGTGGGCATCCAGTCCTCCATCGCCATGAACTCGCCAGTGGCGACATTTTCCTGCACATGGCCGGGCCAGCTGACGACGCAGGGCACGCGGAAGCCGCCTTCATAGCCGCCGACGCCCTTTTCGCCGCGGAAGGGCTGGTTGCCGCCATCGGGCCATGAATTGGAGGCCGCGCCATTGTCGGTCGAGAACATGACGAACGTGTCGTCGGCCACGCCCAGTTCTTCGAGCAGGTCGAGCAGTTCGCCGACATGATCGTCCATCTGCTTCACGCCGTCGGCATAGAGACCATAGCCGGTGACGCCGTCATATTCGGGCGGCAGGTGGGTCTGGTAATGCATGCGCGTCGTGTTGTGCCAGACGAAGAAGGGCTTGTCGGCCTTCACCGCGTCGGTGATGAAGCGCTTGGATTCGACCATGAATTCATTGTCGAGCGTCTTCTGTCGCTCGGAACCGAAAGGCCCCTTGTCCTCGATCGACTGGCCCCCCTTGCCGTCGGCCTTGCTGTGGATCACGCCGCGCCAGGCGAAGGCCTTGGCCACTTCGGGATCCTTGGGATAATCATATTCTTCCGAATATTGGCCGGCATTGAGGTGATAGAGGATGCCGAAAAATTCGTCGAAGCCATGCGCGGTCGGCAGATGCTCGTCCCGGTCGCCCAGATGGTTCTTGCCGAACTGGCCGGTGGCATAGCCATGGGGCTTGAGCAGTTCTGCGATCGTGGGATCTTCCTTCTGCATGCCCTGCGGCGCGCCGGCGAGGCCGACGGTGCTGAGGCCGACGCGGATCGGATATTGGCCGGTGATGAAGGCGGCGCGGCCGGCGGTGCAGGAGGCCTGGGCATAATGATCCATGAAGATCATGCCCTTCTTGGCGATGCGATCGATATTGGGGGTCGAGCCGCCCATCATGCCGCGATGATAACAGCTGAGATTCCACATCCCGACGTCATCGCCCCAGATGATGAGAATATTCGGCTTTTTGCTCATGCGATGCTCCTGCGAGTCAGACTTGGGAAGACGAACGGCGCAAGGCTAGGTCGGCGATGGGCCGGTTGGTATCGGGGTTATCCTTGAGCCCGAGGCCGGGAATGGCGCACTCGCCAACATGGGTCAGGGTCAATAGGGAGGCCTTGCCCTGCCCCGCCGGTCCGCTATGGCGGCGCGATGACGGGCATGGGAGCAGGCATGGCGCGCGCGGTTGCAATGATGAAGGCTGTCGGTGTCGCGCTGCTGTTCCTGCTGATCGCCGCCTGTCTGGCGACGGTGATCGTGCCGCCCTTCCTCGACCGCATCTATTATGAGGGGCCGGCGAGCCGCCATTATGACGGCGCCCGCTTCTTCAACCCCGATGGCGAGATCGACATGCCCGCCCCGCCCGGCACCAGCCGGCAGGGCTTCATCGCCCGCTGGCTGCTGGGCAATGACGATCGCCCGGCATGGCCCGATGCGGTGGCGGTGAAACCGGCGCGTCCGGCCCCCTTTGCCGCGCCGCGCGGCATGGTCGCCACCTGGGTCGGCCATGCGACCGTGCTGGTGCAGGCGGCGGGCATCAACATATTGACCGATCCGATCTGGTCCGATCATGCCAGCCCCTTTCCACCGCTGGGGCCGAAACGGGTCGCGGAGCCGGGCATCAGGATGAAGGATCTGCCCAGGATCGACCTGATCGTCATCAGCCATAATCATTATGACCATCTGGATATCCCGACGCTCAAGGCATTGTGGCAACGCGACCGGCCCAGGATCGTCACGGCGCTGGGCAATGACGCGATATTGAAGGCGAACGGCATCCCGTCGGTGGCGCTCGACTGGGGCCAGTCGGTGACCGGCGCGCAGTTGAACGGGCTGGTGCCCGAAGCGGTGATCCAGTGCGAGAATTACGAGCATTGCCCGGACTATCGGGTCCATGCGACGCGCAACCATCATTGGAGCAGCCGCTGGTTCACCGACCGCAATCGGGCACTCTGGTCGAGCTTCCTGATCGAGACGCGGGCGGGCAATATCTATTTTGCCGGCGACACCGGCGCGGGCGACATGGGCTGGACCGGCGATGCGACGCGGTTCGGGCCGATCCGGCTGGCGCTGATCCCGATCGGCGCCTTCCGCTTCTGGCCGGGGCAGATGGAATCGGACGCGCATATCGGCCCGCGCCGCGCGGTCGAGCTGTTCGAGCGACTGGGCGCATCGACCGCGATCCCGATCCACTGGGGCACCTTCCGCCTCTCCTACGAGAAGCGTGACACGCCGCCGCGGATGCTGGAGCAATATCTGCGCTGCGAGGGGATAGAGCGAAAGCGCTTCGCGCCGGTGCGGATCGGCCAGTCGCTGCTGGTGCCCAATGTCAGCCCGGTGCCGCGCGGCCCCAGGCATTGCGACCAGCGGGCGATCGACGCGCTGGAATAAGCGGCCCTCGGGCGACTCCGGGCAATATTGGGGCCAAGAAAAACTGGGGTGGCCTTTTCGTCCGTGGCGGCGCATGGGGCTGCGCCAAAGGAATATCCGCAATGAATCTTTTCAAGCCGCTGCTGGCCGGCGCCCGCCCGATCGACCGGATGATCGCGGGCCTGGGCGCGGCGATCGGCATCAGCCTCACCATATTGGTGTGCAGCCAATTGCCGCTGCATGCCGGCGACCTGCCGATCATCGTCGCGCCGCTGGGCGCGTCGGCCGTGCTGATCTTCGCCGTGCCGGCGAGCCCGCTGGCCCAGCCCTGGTCGGTGGTGGGCGGCAATATCCTGTCCAGCCTGATCGGCGTCGCCGCCTATCAACTGATCCCCGACATGATGGTCGCGGCCGGCGTGGCGGTGGGCGTGGCGATAATATTGATGAGCCTGCTGCGCTGCCTGCATCCGCCCGGCGGCGCCGCCGCGCTGACCGCGGTGATCGGCAGCCAGGGCATTCATGATGCCGGCTATGCCTTCGCCTTTGCGCCGGTCGGGATTAATTCGATCGCCCTGGTGTCCCTCGGCCTCTTCTTCCACCGCCTGTCGGGCCACAGCTATCCGCACCAGCCGGTCGCGCCGCCGGTGATCGCCGACCAGTTGCGCGCGGAGGCGGGCTTTCATCTGGAGGATATCGACAAGGCGCTGGCCGAACTGCCCGACAATTTCGACATCAGCCGCGCCGACCTCGACCTGCTGCTGTCGCGGGCGGAAATCCACGCCCAGGCCCGCCGGGCGGACTGAGGCCGATCAACAGTCGCCGATGCGGCGAAGCATCCGTCGGGCAGAGATGACCAGCATATGATTGCTGCCGGTCGGCAGACTCAACCGCTGGATCATCCGCATGTCGAGTTGCAGCCGGTCCGGTCCGATCATGCCGTCAAACCGGACGGCCGGCGTCACCGCCTTTCCGGCCGACCGCATGATCGGCGCACAACTGGCAAGGCCCGATACCGCCGGACCATCGCGATCGAGCCTCTCGACCCGACAGCCTTCGAACCGCTGGTTGAGGAAGCGCTCCATCTCATCCTGCTTTCGCAGATAAGGCTCCCCGCAATGTTCCTCGACCCGGTCGAGCTTGGCGAGCAGATCGCGAAAATCGCCGGGCAGTTCGCCATCGGGCACGCCACGATCATCCATAGTGATGCCGATCGGCACGGTCTCGTCGCGCCAGCGGCCCAGGCGCGGAATATTGTCGGGATCATCCAGCGCCGGCCTGCATCCTGCCAGCAACAGCGCCGCGCACATCCATCCTGGTCGCATATGTCCCCCAATCCCCGACGGAGGACATAGAAGCGGCGGATTACCGGATCGCTAATCCGCCGCGGAAAGCCTGTCAGGCCGGGCAGTCGCCGTCGCGCTTGCCGGACAGGTCGTGGGTGGTGCGCAGCACCGGCTTGCCGCCCTGCGTCTTGGTCATGGTGGTGCCGAAGGTCAGCGTATCCTCGGTAAAATTGCCCTCGACCACGATTTCGGAGGTGCCAGCGCCGGCCTTGCAGGCGAGGGTCGCGATCAACCGGCCCTTGCGCACCATCTTGTCCTTGTAGCTGCAGTCGCTGCCTTCCGCCCCGGCTAGCGCATCGGCGTCGGGCACGCCGGCGGCATCGACCTTGATGCAGATCTTGTCCTCGCTCACCTGCTTGAGCGCGGCCTGATATTCCTCCGCCGTGACGGTGGGGGTGTTGTAGCCGGTGGTCTTGCGGCTGAGCGTCCATTGCCCGCTCTTCATCATCGCCGGCGCGGCTTCCTCCTCCTGCGCGGGCGGAGCGGCCGGTTCGCTGCCGCAGGCGGCAAGGGTCAGGCTGGTGGCCAGCAAGCCGCCCAGCGTCAGAATGTCACGCATATCCTCTCCCCGTTCGTTCCACCGCGGCACGCTCTACCGATGCGCGCGCGGGCGCAAGGGAAATTATCATGCCCGTCCCTTCATCGCCGTCGGCGCCCGGCGGACAGGGTGGGCGCATGGAAATCGGCCGGCTTGTCGGCGATCCAGCCGAGGAAACGGGCGATGGCGGGATGGCTGCGCAAGGCCATGGCATCGGCATAGGTGCGGGCCAGCTCCACGTTGGACAGGGTGGCGTGGATGGTGCGGTGGCAGATCGGATGGACCGGCACCATCTGTCGCCCGCCCCTGCTCTTGGGCACGGGATGATGCCATTCGATCCGCGCGCCGAGCGGGCGGGCGCAGAGCCAGCAGCCTTGTCCCTCCCTCTGCGTCACCCGGCCAGGTCGACGCCGCAGCCCATGAACGCGACACGCCTCATTGCCCCTCCGCACAATCCGGGCCGATCCAGCGGCCCTCAGACCGTGCCTTCATCGCCATCTCCATGCCATTGGGCAAGCCGGTCTGCCGCATGTCCATCTGCACCGCATAGCTGTCGGGCGCATAGATGCCGGCCATCGTCATGCTGCTGGTGCCGCCATCGCGCTGGCAGGTGACATTGCCCTTCACCGTGCCGCCGCGCACGGCGAAGTCGCTGTAGCGGCAATCCTTGCCCGGATCGCCGGAAAAGGCGCGGCCGTCGGGATGGGCGGCCTGCTCGGGCGTGACGCAATAACGCAGGGTGCGGTTCATCGCCTGCTGCATCTGCTGACGCGCCGCCGCGGGCATCGCCTCCCCGCCGCTCATGTCGATCCGCTCCATCACGAAGCGCCCTTCCCACTGGCCGGGCTTGAGCTGCACCTTCTCGATCTGCGTGACGGCCGCGTCATGGCTCATCGCGTCGGTCGCGGCGATCTGTGTGTCCTGGCTGGCGGGCGGCTTGTTGCATCCGGCCAGCGCCGCGAGCGCGCAGGCCAGCAGGCCGTTGGTCAAGGCTTTGGTCATCACCGGCTTCCCCTGGCATATCTTGGTAGAAGCGACCCTTTATCTGGCCCAGACTTAGCAAGCGGCGGCGGGTCTGGATATCGGGATTATTGCGATCCGGGGCGGCCGGGCGTTGATGAAAGCTCATTTGTTCTTTTTTTGTTCTAAAATTGATGCTAGATGTTACGTTCATGACTGCGGGACGTGCCGATGACCGAAGAAAGGGCCGGCGTCATGAGCGATAAACTCGATACCCTGGGACCGCTCATGAACGAGATCGGTCAAGAATTGGCCAGCTTGGTTGGAGGCGATCCAGATGGCGTGTTTCTGTATGTGGAAATCGGAGACGGGTGGGTAAGCCCCAGCGTTTTCAAGGATGAAGGCGACGTCGTTCGTTATTATAATCCGCGCGACACAAATCTCAGCGATATGCTTTGGGAAGCCTGGTATCTGGAACCCGACGGCCCCAACATGCGCTGGTCAGTGTTGGAATATGAGGTCAGAGACAGGAAATTTCATGTCAGCCTGAAATATCCGGAAGAAGTGAATGTCGAGATTGTCGATGACGAGCGCCGCGAGACTGTCCTGCGCGCGCGGTTCGGCGACAAGCCGGTGATCTATCCGCCGCCGCCCAAGAGCGCGTTCGAATTGCAGCCCTGACTTGCCAGGGCGCGGATTGCGCCCTTGCCCAAAGGCCCCATATTACGCCCATGTCGATTCAGATCCGCACCAGCCTTGACGAACCCGAAACCGGCCAGGACTTCGTGCCGCACCGGCCCGCGCGCCCGGAGAAGAGCGAGGGTGGACGTCCCTTCACCCTGGTCAGCGACTATGAACCGTCGGGCGACCAGCCGACCGCGATCGCCGAACTGGTGGCGGCGGCAGAGCAGGGCGAGAAGGACCAGGTGCTGCTGGGCGTCACCGGTTCGGGCAAGACCTTCACCATGGCCAAGACGATCGAGGCGTTGCAGCGGCCAGCGCTGATCCTGGCGCCCAACAAGATATTGGCGGCGCAGCTCTATGGCGAGTTCAAGAGCTTCTTCCCCGACAATGCGGTCGAATATTTCGTCAGCTATTACGACTATTATCAGCCCGAAGCCTATGTCGCACGGTCAGACACCTATATCGAGAAGGAAAGCTCGGTAAACGAAAGCATCGACCGGATGCGCCATTCGGCCACCCGTGCGCTGCTGGAGCGAGACGATGTCATCATCGTTGCGTCCGTTTCCTGCCTTTATGGCATCGGGTCGGTCGAAACCTATTCGGCGATGACCTTCTCCATGAAGAAGGGCGGGATCGAGGACCAGCGCGAGATCATCCGCAAGCTGGTGGCGCTGCAGTATAAACGCAACGATGCGGGCTTCGCGCGCGGCAATTTCCGCGTGAAGGGCGACAATCTGGAAATCTTCCCGTCCCATTATGAGGATACGGCCTGGCGCATCAGCTTCTTCGGCGACGAGATCGAGGAGATTGTCGAGTTCGATCCGCTGTCCGGCAGGAAGGTCGCCAGCCTCGATTATGTGAAGGTCTTTCCCAACAGCCACCATGTGACCCCTGGCCCGACCTTGAAGCAGGCGATGGAGGCGATCCGCTTCGAGCTGACCGAGCGGCTGAAGGAGCTGGAGAGCGAAGGCAAGCTGCTGGAGGCGCAGCGGCTGGAACAGCGCACCAATTTCGACCTGGAGATGATCGCGGCGACCGGCAGTTGCGCGGGGATCGAGAATTACAGCCGCTTCCTGACCGGCCGCCTGCCCGGCGAACCGCCGCCGACTTTGTTTGAATATCTGCCCGAAAATGCCGTGCTGTTCGTGGACGAAAGCCACCAGACCGTGCCGCAGATCGGCGCGATGGCGCGGGGCGACCATCGGCGCAAGATCACGCTGGCCGAATATGGCTTCCGTTTGCCGAGTTGCATCGACAATCGGCCGCTGCGCTTCAACGAATGGGACGCGATGCGGCCGCAGACGGTCAGCGTCTCGGCGACGCCCGGCCCGTGGGAGATGGAGCAGACCGGAGGCGTGTTCAGCGAGCAGGTGATCCGCCCCACCGGCCTGATCGACCCGCCGGTCGAGATCAAGCCGGTCGAGGATCAGGTCGACGACCTGATCAACGAATGCCGCAAGGTCGCGGCACAGGGATACCGTACGCTCGTCACCACGCTGACCAAGCGGATGGCCGAGGATCTGACCGAGTTCATGCATGAGGCGGGGATCAAGGTCCGCTATATGCATAGCGACGTCGAGACGCTGGAGCGTATCGAACTGATCCGCGATCTTCGCCTGGGCGTCTATGACGTGCTGATCGGCATCAACCTGCTGCGCGAAGGGCTGGACATTCCCGAGTGCGGGCTGGTGGCGATCCTCGACGCGGACAAGGAAGGCTTTTTGCGCAGCGAGACATCGCTGATCCAGACGATCGGCCGCGCCGCCCGCAATGTCGACGGCCGCGTCATCCTCTATGCCGACCGGGTGACGGGCAGCATGGAACGCGCGCTCAACGAAACGTCCCGCCGTCGCGAAAAGCAGCAGGCCTATAATGATGCGCATGGCATCACGCCCTTCACGGTGAAGAAGAATATCGGCGACATCATCGCCCATGTGGCGAGCAAGGATCAGGTCACGGTCGAGACGGGGCTGGAGGACAGGCCCCACCTCGTCGGCCATAATCTGCGCGCCTATATCGAGGATCTGGAGAAGAAGATGCGCGCGGCGGCGGCGGACCTGGAGTTCGAGGAAGCCGGCCGCATCCGCGACGAGATCCGCAAGCTGGAGGCGGAGGAACTGGGCCTGCCGGCGGACCAGCAGGTGGCCGCCCCGCGCGGTCGCGCGACCGAAGGCAAGCCGGGCACACGGAAAGGTCGGTTCGGGAAGACGACGCGGAAGTTCGGGCGGTAGGACTGGCTGCTACCGGCCTATGCCTTAGACGTAAAAGGCCCCACGACGGTAAACGTCGATTCAAATCTGATGCAGGTTGCGCCAGATTAGATTGTCGTCCTGTGGGAATATACCGCCATGATCCGCTCCTTCGCCGATCCCGAGACCGAAAAAATCTGGAATGGTGAGCGCAGCCGCAAGCTGCCTTCGGATATGCAGGACCGCGCGCTTTCTAAATTGAAGCTACTCAACCGCGCTCGCACCCTGGACGACCTGCGTAACCCACCCGGCAATCGCCTTCATGCGCTGAGCGAGGACCGGGCTGGGCAACATTCAATTTCCATCAACATGCAATGGCGTATATGCTTCGTCTGGAAAGACGGACACGCGCATAATGTCGAAATCACCAACCACTACCGATAACCCTGACTGGCTGCATAATGCGCATGCCGGCCAAATGCTGTGGCTGGAGTTCATGGAACCGCTGAACATGACCGTAGCGGAATTGGCAACCGCGATCGGTTTGCCGGTGGATCGAGTGCAGGCCGTGATTGACGGCGACCACCCAATGGACGGTGAACTCGACCTTCGATTGGCCCGCTATTTCCGTATGTCGGAAGGTTTTTTCCTGGGCCTCCAGATCGACTATGAACTGCTGGAAGCCAAGCGAGCGCTGAACGGCGAACTGGATCGCATCGTCCCGCGCGCCGCTTGACGCCTTTCCCGCTTAATGCGTCCGGCTGGTCACCTTCGCGGTGCCATCGGGCAGGATTTCGATCAGATGCGCGGTCTGGTTGTCGCACTGGGCCTTCCAGCCCCTGACGCCCGGCCGGATTTCGGCGCGTTCCGAACCGGTGACCGAGGGGCAGGCGACGCCCGATGCTTTGATCGCCTTTTCCAGCACGCCGTTGCGCAGGTCGGGGTCGAGCTTGGCGACTTCAGCCGCTGCGCCGGTTTCGGGCATGTTCCGGTTCTCGACCGCCGTCACCTCATCGCCGCCGCCACAGGAGGCGAGAAACAGCGCCGTCGCCAGCAACATCATAGTCCGCACGTCTTTTCCTCCGTCAACTTCATCGCGCCATTCGAGACGTCAGCCTCTCAACAAAGGCGCAGCAGAAAAATATCCCTCAATTGGCCTGGCCGGGCGCGCGCGGCGCAAGCCGGCTGCTTTCAAGCAACGGCAATCCGCCTTCGGTCGGCACATAGATGAGGCTGGCATCCTTGTTGTCGATCGCCTGGATCTGCAGATAGCGCAGATAGCCATCCGGCCCGCCCAGGCTGTCCTGCAGGATGCGGTTGGCCCGCGCGGCACCCTCGGCCCGAACGACTTCGGCATCGGCCAGCATCTTGGCGCTTTCCAGCTTCGCGCGTGCTTCCAGCACCGCGATCTGGCGCGAGGATTGTGCCTCTGCAAGCGCGGCGCGGCCGGCCTGTTCCTTGCTGTAGACATTGTAGCTGGGGCAGCCCCACAATATACCGGACAGCGTCACGCCGATGAGCAAGGCGAGCCCCAATATGCCGGTTCCGGTCAGTCGCACCATGCCTTCCCCCTGTAACGCGAATTAACCCGCAAATCCGTCGGTCGCGCGGATCAGCGCGTCCAATATGCCCGGTTCGTTGAACGCATGACCGGCGCCTTCGATCATTTCGAAGCGCGCCTGCGGCCAGGCGCGGTGCAGTGCCCAGGCGGTTTCGGCCGGGCAGGCCATGTCATAGCGGCCCTGAACGATGACGCCGGGGATGCCGGCCAGCTTGCTCGCCTCGCGGATCAACTGGCCATCTTCCAGCCAGCCGCGATGGACGAAATAATGATTTTCGATCCGGGCAAAGGCGAGCGCGAAATCATCGCCCTCATGGGTGGCGGACAGCGCCTCGTCGGGCAGCAGGCGGATGGTCTCGCCCTCCCAGACGCTCCAGGCCTTGGCGGCGGCGACCTGCGCGGCGCGATCATCACCGGTCAGGATGCGGCGATAGGCGCCGACCATGTCGTCGCGCTCGCCTTCGGGAATCGGCGCGACGAAGCGTTCCCACTTGTCGGGATAGATGCGGCTGGCGCCCTGCTGATAATACCAGTCGATCTCTGACTGGCGGATGGTGAAGATGCCGCGCAGCACCAGTTCGGTGACGCGCGCGACATGCGCCTGCGCATAGGCCAGTGCCAGGGTCGAACCCCAGCTGCCGCCAAAGACCAGCCACTGGTCGACGCCCATCATCTCGCGCAAGCGCTCGATATCGGCGACCAGATGCCAGGTGGTGTTGGCGTCGAGATGGGCATGCGGGGTCGATCGACCGCAGCCGCGCTGGTCGAACAGCAGCACGTCATAACGGGTGGGGTCGAACAGGCGGCGATGATCGGGCGATATGCCGCCGCCCGGCCCGCCATGCAGGAAGACTGCGGGCTTGGCGCCGGGCGTGCCGGACCGTTCCCAATAGAGGCTGTGGCCATCGCCTACGTCAAGATGACCAGTGGCGTAGGGTTCGATCGGCGGATAGAGGCTGCGCATGACACCGTCCTAACAGGCGGCGGGACGAAGCGAAATGGGGGTTTGACGCAATGCGGACGATGAAGATCATGCTGGGCGCGCTGGCGCTGATGCTGGGCGTGCAGGGGGGCAATGCCAGGCCCGCCGCGCCGACAACGCCCAAGCGGCTGGTGATCGTCGATGACGACATGATCGGCCTCAACGGCGTGCCGCTGCTGTTGCTGCAAAGCCCGGATGTCGAGGTGCTGGGCATCACCACCACCAGCGGATCGGTGTGGCGCGACACGGCGACCGCCTATGCGCTGCGCACGCTGGAGATATTGGGCCGGACCGACGTGCCGGTGGTGCCGGGCGCGACCTTCCCGCTGCTCAACAGCGCCGAGGCGACCAAGCGCTGGGAAGGCCAATATGGCCGGCTGGTCTTCAAGGGGCCGTGGACCGATTACTGGCCGGGCGACACGATCCAGGAGCATCCCGGATCGACCGACCCGACCAAGGTGCCCGACCTGCCGATCGGCAAACCCAGGACGAAGCCCAGCGCCGAGATTGCCGCCGCCTTCCTGGTGCGAATGGTGAAGGCGCATCCGGGCGAGATCACCCTGTTCGCGACCGGGCCGATGACCAATATCGCCATCGCCCAGAGCCTGGACCCGAGCTTCGCCGCCAATGTGAAGGAAATCCTCTATATGGGCGGCAGCCTGGCGCCGCATCAGGTGCTGGAAGGGCCGTCGGCCGAGCAGTTCGCCCGCGAATTCGTCAACTCGCCGCGCCGCGAGTTCAACATCCGCTGGGATCCCGAAGCGGCGAAGATCTTTGCCCATGCGCCGTGGAAGAAGATCACGATGATCCCGGTCGATCCGTCCACCGGCACACAGTGGACCCGCGCCTTCCTCGACGGGCTGAAGCCCGCCCACACGCCGCTGACCGATCTGTTCCAGACCGGGCTGGAGCCGGGCTATCCGATGTGGGACGAGATCGTCGCCATGGCCTGGCTCAATCCGGAGATCGTGACGAAGGACGAGACGTTGTGGGTCGATTTCGAGACCAGCCAGACGGCGGCTTATGGTGACACGCTGTCCTGGACGGAATCCTATCGCCCGCATCTGGGCGAGCAGGCGCAGCGCGTGATCCTGTCGGTCGACCGGGCGAAGATGGAGGCAGCGATGGCGCGCCTCTATATGCGGCCCGTCGGCAAGGCCGCGAAATAAGCGCTATTTCCGCTTCTTCTTCGTGCTGGGCCTGATGCTGGGTTGGGCCTTTGCCTTGGGGCAGGGCCAGGCCTGGCGCGTGGCGGTGAAGACCAGGGCGGAGGCGGACTGGGCGCGCTTGTCCGGATTAGCGCGCAGATAGTCGACGGTGGCGCCCTTCAGCTGGTTGAGCGTCACATCGGCGGGGATGCAGCTTTTGAGACCATTCACCTCGCGCGTGGTGTTGAACGCATCGACCGCGCCGGCGACATAGCCGACGCATTCATAGCTTTTCTCGAAAAAATCCTTGGCATTGCGGTCGGCGGTGCAGCTTTCCAGCAGCGCCTCGCCCGAATAAAAGCCAGCCTGTGCGCTGCCCGGCGACAGGCCCACCGCCGCAACCAGTATCAGGCCGCTTGCCCTCCGGATCGTCATGCGCATGGCTCCCGCCTTATGAGGATGCGTCCGCCTTCCGATAAGACTGGACATGCAGGGGAGGGAAAACCGCTTCGAGCGACTTTGTGTCCGGCAGCACATAGACATAGCCGCCCTTTTTCAGAAATTGCGGGCGCAGGCCGCGATTATAGAAGGCGATCGGCACGTTGATGCAGCCAAAGGTGATGCGATTATCGTCGATCGTCGGCGACAGCATGCGCTCGCGCCGCTTTTCCTTGGGATTGCCCTTGGGGATGGTGTGCATCGCGACCGAGGTCGCATAATCGACCCACAGCACCCGTTGCTTGCCCGCCGCCAGGCCGAATTTGGCGAGGAAGCGGCCGGCCGGCGTGGTCTTTTCCGCCGGGCCGATCTCCGCCAGGCTCTTCTTGCCGACGCCTGGCGTGGCATCGTCTCCGGGCGCGATGCCGATCAGCACCGGCGCATCGGCCAGCGCCTTGCCCCTGGCATCGAACAGGAAGACATGAGCCGCCTGCTTGTCGACGATAGCATAAGGCAGGCCATGATTGTCGCCGGTCGCGGCGATCCAGTCGATCACCCGGCGCGCATCGGGCGATCGCGGCGTTTCAGGCGCGGGCTTCGCGGACGCGGCCGCTTTTGGCGCGGCCGCCAGCGCGGGAGAGACACCGAACAGCGCCAGCATCGCCAGCGCCCATGGGAATTTGTGCATGGATGAGCCTTTCCGGGAATGGGGCCGGCGCCCCCATGAAGCGGGGGCGCCGGCACGGGATCGGGACCAGCCCGACCGGATTCGTTGCGCGATCGGCTACGTGATCAGTTTCTGGCGCGCTTGGTCTTGGCTTCGCGCATCTGCTGCTCGACACCATCGACGCGGGCGTTCAGCTGATCGAGGCGCTGACCGTTATTCTGGGCCTGACCGGCGGCCGACTGGGCCTGGGCCAGAGCCTGCTGCGCCGTGCCGTCGGTGGTCTGCAGCTTGGCGTCGAGCGCATCGACGCGCTGGTTCACGGTCGCCACCTGTTCGCGCACGAAGGATTTCGTGGCACAGCCACCCAGCCCCAGCGAGCCCACCAACACCATGGCAATGGGGGCTAATTTCATCGGGTGCGACATCATTTTCTCCTTATCATCTGCCCCCGCGCCGTCCCAAGCCGAGCCCGTTAACCATGACAATATGATTGGGCCTGAACGTGCATGTGGAGAGCCGAGTGGACGCGGCAGGCCTGCCCCGCCCTTCGACCAACGACCGGAATCGATCGACCGGCATCGGCGCGGATCGTTGAACGGATGCGCGATCGGGCGCATGCTGGCCCGCCTTCCATGAGGGGACAATCCATGCGCCTGATGCTTGCCCTGGCCCTGAGCGGCCTTGCCCTGTCCACGCCGATCATCACCCTTGCCAAGACCGATCTTGCCGCGGCCGTGGCCGATCCCAAGCGGCCCGCTGACGCACGGGCGCTGGACGAAAGCCGCAAGCCGGCCGAGACGCTGGCCTTCCTGGGCTTCAAGCCCGGCATGAAGGCGGCCGACATCATGACCGGATCGGGCTATTGGGCGGAGATCATGGCCGATGCGGTCGGCCCCAAGGGCAAGGTGACCGGGTTCGAGCCCAGCCAATTCTACGCCAGCGAGGAAGAGAAGCCCAAATGGGCGGCACTGGTCGCGCGCCGGCCGGAAGTGGACTGGGTGCGCTATCCGTTCGAGGCCTTCGCGGCGGCGCCCGACAGTTTCGACTTCAGCATCATCAATCTGAGCTACCATGATCTCTACTGGCAGTCGGACAAGTTCGGCATTCCGCGCACCGACCCCGATGCCTTCGTGAAGACGCTCTATGCCGCGACCAGGCCGGGCGGGATCGTCGGCATCATCGACCATGTCGGCCCGGCCGGCGACACCCGCGCAGTCGTGGACAAGCTCCACCGGATCGACCCGGCGGTGGTGAAGGCCGACTTCCTGCGCGCCGGATTCGTGCTGGAGGCGCAAAGCCCGCTGCTCGCCAACCCCGCCGACGATCACAGCAAGCTGGTGTTCGATCCCGCCATTCGCGGCAAGACCGACCGTTTCCTCTACCGTTTCCGCAAGCCGAAATGATCCGCAGGATTTGAACGCAAGGCGCGGGATGACGCCGTGCCCCGCGCCGCCCATGCTGCGCGCCATGGACCTCACTGACCTCGACCGGCATGGCGCCGCGCGCCTGCCTGCGCTGCTTTCCCCGGACCAGTGCGACGCGATCGTCGCGCTATGGGACCAGCCCCAAGCCTTCCGCAAGGAGGTGGTGATGGCGCGTCATGGCTATGGCCGGGGGCGCTATCGCTATTTCGACTACCCGCTGCCCGAGCCGGTCGCCGCACTGCGCGAAGCACTTTATCCGCCGCTGGTAGAGGTCGCCAATCGCTGGGCGGCGATGCTCGGGAGCGATGCGCTCTATCCCGCGCGCCACGCAGATTTCCTCAACCAGTGCGCGCTCGGTGGTCAGGACAAGGCGACGCCCTTGCTACTGCGCTATGAGGCGGGCGACTGGAATGCGCTGCATCAGGATGTCTATGGCGCGACCATCTTCCCGTTGCAGGCCGCGATATTGCTGTCGGAGCCGGAGGCGGACTTCACCGGCGGCGCCTTCATCCTGACCGAACAGCGCCCGCGCATGCAGTCGCGCGCCGAAATGGTGCCGCTGCGCAAGGGCGATGCCGTGGTCTTCCCGGTGCGCGAGCGGCCGGTGACGGGCACGCGCGGCGTCCACCGTGTGCAGATGCGCCATGGCGTCAGCCGGCTCCTGTCCGGCATGCGCCACACGCTGGGCATCATCTTCCACGACGCCCAGAGCTAGGCGGGGCGGCGACGCCGCCGCCCCGCCCGTTACGCTCAATCCAGCGCCGGATCCTCATATTTGAACGGATCGCTGACCGCTGGCTGGGTCGGCAGCGGCATGCGCGGCAGCGTCTTGTCGCTGTTCGCGGCCTGCAACAGCATGCCGGCGAGGACGACCGCGCCCTGGCGCATATCCTCTGCCTTCAGATGATCGAAGGTGTCGATGCCACTGTGGTGGACACGGCTTTCATAGTCGAGCGGATCCTGGATGAACTGATAGCCCGGCACGCCGATCGCCTGCATATATTCATGATCGGTGCCGCCGGTCGGCTGTGACACGACATTGCCGGCGCCCATGCTGGCAAAGGGGCTGAGCCATTCGCGCAGCAGCGAGACGGCGGCGACATTGCGTTCGGCATAGAGGCCGCGCAGCTTGCCCGAGCCATTGTCGATGTTGAAATAGGCCTTGAGGTCCGCATAGCCGGGCTTGGGCGTGATCGGGAAACGGGTCTTGTAGCGGAAATACATTTCCTCCCGCCCCTGTTCCTCCTTCGGCCCCGGTGCGCGGGTGGCGAGATATTCGTCGACATAGGCCATCGAGCCGAACAGCCCCTGTTCCTCGCCCGACCATAGCGCGAAGCGGATCGTCCGCTTCGGTTTGATCCCGAGTGATTTGAGGATGCGCGCCGCCTCCATGATCATGGCGCTGCCCGCGCCATTGTCCGCCGCGCCGTCGCCCGCGACCCAGCTGTCGAGATGCGCGCCAGCCATGACATAGCCGGCCTTGGGATCGCTGCCGGGAATATCGGCCAGGATGTTGTAGGCGTTGACGTCGCTGTCATCGAAACGGACGTCGCTGTTGATTTCCAGCACCGGCGCCGGGCCGGTCTTGGCGAGGCGGGCGAGACGGCGATAATCCTCCGCCGCGATCTCGACGCCGGGCAGCGCGGGCGTGTCGCTGACGCCGAAATCATAGCCCTCGCCATGGAGCAGCTTGCCGTCGCGATAGGATTGCCGCGCCCATCCGACCGCCCCCTCGGCCTTGAGGAAGGCCTCCAGCTTGCGGGTGAAGCTGAGGCGCTTCATCAGCCGCTCCAGCGACGCGGGATCATTCTTGGGCTGCTCGAACCTGTCGAGCTTCTCGATATCCTCGCCCTTGAGCCGCAGGAAGGCGGCCTCGTTCGGCTCGTCGCCGATGCCGGGCAGCGACACCAGCACGATCTTGCCGGCGAGCTTGCCGCGCCAGGCGTCGAAATCGCGCTCCTTCTTCATCGGTGCGACGATGATCGGCGCACTCAGCACGCCATTGGTCGGCGGCGTCCAGGCGACGGGGATAGCGGTGAGCTGGATCGGGCGTGGGCTGATCATCTTCACCGAGGAGCCGGCAATCCACCAGCCGCGACCGAAGCGGAAGCCCTGCTTGCGGACATTGGACAGGCCCCATTGGCGAAACTGGTCGGCAGTCCAGGCCTCGGCCTGCCGCATCTGCGGCGAATTGGTCATGCGCCCGCCAATATCGTCGGTCAGATGCTGGGCGATCTGCATCACCTGGCTGTGGTTCAGCCCTTCGTCGATGACGCGGTTGAGATCGTCAGGCTGCTGCGCGGCGACCGGTGCGGCCAGGCACAGCAAGGGCAGCAGGATGATGGAATGGCGCATATAATCCCCCTTCGTCCGGCCGTCAGGCGCGGCCGCGAAAGCCCGTCTATGCCCGACTGACGCGGGATCGCAAGTGAGGCCGATCACGCCCCGAACACGCATTTGTTGCACCATGTGACGCGCCGTTACACTTTGCGACAAAACTGTCTTTGCCTTGCCAGATTTTTGCGACAAGTGCGGCCTAAACGAGATCCTGTCAGGGTCCAGATTAGGGGTAAATTTCCGTGCGCCAGACGACGTCGCTGCTGCTGTTTTCACTGATGCTGGGCGCGGCGCCCGGCGCGCTGATGGCGCAGGAGGCCGAGCAGAAAGGGCCGCCGGCCCAGATGGACGAGGGCGACGAGATTGTCGTGACCGGCGCGGTCCAGCGCGGCGCGGTGCCCGGCGACATCAAGCCCGAACAGCAATTGTCGCCCGCCGATGTCCGGGCGCTGGGCGTCACGTCGATTTCCGAAATCATCACCGAATTGTCGCCACAGACCAATGGCACGCCGGTCATCCTGCTGAACGGCAAGCGCATTTCCAGTTTCTCGGAAATTTCCGACCTGCCATCCGAAGCGGTGTCGCGGGTCGACATCCTGCCCGAGGAAGTGGCCCTGTCCTATGGCTATGCGCCGACGCAGAAGGTGGTGAACATCGTCCTGCGCCAGCGTTTCCGCGCGACCACGGTCGATCTGCGCGGTGGCACGACCACCGATGGCGGACGCGAAAATGGCCAGGGCGAAGTCGGCGTGCTGCGCATCCGGGGCGACAATCGGCTGACGCTGAACGTCAAATATAGCCGGGCCGACAATCTGCTGGAGAGCGAGCGCGGCATCAATGCCGCAGCGCCGAGCATGCCCTATTCGCTGGCCGGCAATATCACCGCGATCGAGCGGGGGGCGGAAATCGACCCGGCCCTGTCGGCCGCCGCCGGCCAGAGTGTGACGGTCGCCAGCGTGCCCGGCAGCGCCGCCAATGGCGCCCCCGCCCTCAATGATTTCGTTGCCGGCGCGAACCAGACCAGCGTCAGCAATCTCAGCAAATATCGCACGCTCAGCCCCGCGACCGAAAATTTCTCCGCCAACGCGACGCTGGCGCGCGCGCTGGGCGGCGTATCGGCGACGATCAACGGCCGGCTGGAACTGTCCGACAATGATTCGCTGCAGGGCTTGTCAGCCGCCGCCCTTACCCTGCCCGGCGGCAATCCCTTCTCCGCCTTTGGCGACGATGTCCGCCTCTACCGCTATCTGGAGCAGGCCGGCGCGCTGGGGCAGAAGATCCGCGGCACCACCGGCCATGTCGGCGTCACGCTGAACGGCCGGCTGGGCGGCACCTGGCAATGGTCGTTCACCGGCAATGGCGACATTTCCGACACCCGCACCCGCACCGATCGCGGCGTCGACACGGGCGGCATCCAGGCCGCGCTCGATGCTGGATCGGCCAGCGTCAATCCCTATGGCGCCTTCACCGCCGACCTGCTGCAATCGCGCCTGACCGACCGCGCCCGGTCGCAATCGCGCGCGATCGGCGGCGACCTGCTGGTCAGCGGATCGCTGCTGACCCTGCCGGCCGGCAATGTCATGACGTCGGTGCGAGTCGGTGGATCGGCCAATGGCTTTGAAAGCAATTCGGTGCGGTCGGGCGTGGAACGCGGCCTCGACTATAATCGCGAGATTGCGAGCGGGCAGGTCAGTTTCGACATACCGCTGACCAGCCGGTCCAAGGGCTTTCTGGGCGCGATCGGCGATGTCGGCGTCAACATGAACGCCGGGGCGCAGCATCTGTCGGATTTCGGCACGCTGTCGACGCTGGGCTATGGCCTGCGCTGGCGGCCGGTGCCGGCGGTGCAGTTGCTGGTGTCGGCCAATCAGGACAAGTCGGCGCCGACCGGCACGCAGATCAACGATCCGGTGATTTCGACGCCCAACGTGTCGGTGTTCGACTATGCCACCGGCCAGACCGTGTTCGTCACGCAATTTTCCGGCGGCAACCCGGACCTGCGATCCAGCACGCGCGACCAGTTCCGCATCAATGCCCGGATCAAGCCGTTCGAGAAACCGAACCTGACGCTGACGGCGACCTATCTCAACAGCCGGACCAGCAACCCCATTTCCGCCTTCCCGACGCCGACGCCGGCGATCGAAAATGCCTTCCCGCAGCGCTTCATGCGCGACGAGGATGGCCAGTTGCTGAGCATCGACGGGCGGCCGATCAACTATCTGCGTTCGCAAAGCGAACAGCTGCGCTGGGGCTTCGACCTGTCCATCTCATTGAAGTCGCACATCCAGAAGGTGATCGAGGCGTGGCGCGCCGCTGGCGCCAGGCCCGAGGATCGGCCCAAGGAATTGCAGGACATGCGCGCTGCCTTCGGCAATCGTGGCCCGCGCGACGGCGCGGAGGGCAATCGCGAGGGCGGTCCGCCGCGCGGCGAGGGCAATGACAGCGCGCCCCGCGGCGACGGCGACAACAACCAGCGCGGCAATGATGGCCCCGGTGGCCAGAATGGTGGCCAGGGTGGTGATAATGCGCAGGGCGGTGGCGATGGTCCGCGCGGGCCCGGCGGTCCGGGTGGTCCGGGCGGCGGCTTTGGCGGTCCGGGCGGTTTCCGTGGCCCCGGCGCCGGCCAGGCCGGCGGGCGGCTGACCTTCAGCCTCTATCATACCTGGCACCTGACGGAGAGCATCCTGATCGCGCCGGGCGTGCCCGAACTCAACCTGCTCGACGGCGATGCGGTCGGCTCGTCGGGCGGGCAGCCCCGCCACGAGTTGAAGGCGCGGGTCGGCTATGTGAACAATGGCATTGGCGGCCGGCTGGGCGTCGACTGGGAAAGCGGCACCCATGTCGATGGCGCCTTGGGCGGCAGTTCGCGGCTGGACTTTGCCAGCCTGGCGACCGCCAATCTGCGCCTGTTCGCCAATTTCGGCCAGATGCCCAGCCTGGTAAAGGCCCATCCCTTCCTGCGCGGCGCGCGGGTGTCGATCGGCATCGACAATATCTTCAACACCCGCCGCGACGTGACCGACGCGACCGGTGCCACGCCGGTCCGCTATCAGCCGGGCTATCTCGACCCGCTCGGCCGGACCGTGTCGGTCAGCTTCCGCAAGCTGTTCTTCTGACCGGGCGACCGGCCGGGCGATGTCCGGCCGGTCGCCTGTATCGCTATCCGGCCAGTGCGCGCGCCTGCGGGCGAAGCAGGGCCAGATCGATCGGGGCGGCGAATTCCACCCCCATGCGGTCTTCGCGTGACCAGCGGGTGGTCGCGTCGACGCTCTGCCCCTCCGACAGGTCGATCGCGAACTGCGTGCCTTCCGGCACATTCCACAGCCCCTCGATCATCGCGCCGGTGGCGGAGATGTTGCGGATGCGGCCATTATAGACATGCCCATCATGATGGACGGCGACCGTGCGCAGCATCGCCTTGCGCTCCGGCCGGCTCGACTGGAAGCCTTCCGACCGGGCGGAGACGCCATTGGCGCGCTGGCCTTCCAGCACCTGTGCGGCGGGCATCGGCCGGCCATAGATATAGCCCTGGATATGGCTGCACCCCAGTTGCCGGATCAGGTCCAGCTCGTCGCGCGTCTCGGCACCTTCGGCCGTGGTATCCATGCCCAGCGCCTCGGCCAGGCTGACGATCGCTTTGATGATCGCGCTGTTGCGGCTGCCCCGGATTGCGGCGCCCCGCACGAAGCTCTGGTCGATCTTGATCTTGTCGAACGGCGCCTTCTTGAGATAGCCGAGCGACGAATAGCCGGTGCCGAAATCGTCGAGCGCCAGCCGTACGCCCAGCCCCTTGAGCCGGGTGAACATGGCGTCGGTGCCGTCATTGTCGTTCAGGAACACGCTTTCGGTGATTTCCAGCTCCAGCCGTTCGGGCGCCAGCTGCGCGCTGGCCAGGGCCTGCATCACGGTGGTCGGGAAACCGGGATTGGCGAACTGCATCGCCGAGACATTGACCGCAACGCGGATGCCAGCATCCCACTGCGCCGCGTCACGACAGGCGGTGCGCATGACCCATTCGCCGATCGGCGCGATCAGGCCGCTATCCTCCGCAATGGGGACGAACAAGGCCGGCGAGATGGCGCCGCGCACCGGATGATCCCAGCGGAGCAGCGCCTCATAGCCGGTGATACGCTCGGTCGTCGAACTGACGATCGGCTGATAGACAAGGTGCAGGCCGTCCGCCGTCAGCGCATGGCGCAGATCCTGTTCCAGCTGGCGGCGATCCTCCGCATCGGCGTGCATGTCGGCCGAATAGAAGCGATAGACACCGCGTCCGTCGCCCTTCGCCTTGTAGAGGGCAAGGTCGGCATTGCGGATCAGGGCATCGGCGGTGACGCCGTCTTCGGGGCAGAAGGAAATGCCGATCGACACGCCGATGACCACGCCCGTGCCCTCGATCGAATAAGGCTGCGACAGGGCGCTGATGATCGCCTGCGCCAGCAGGCCCAGCCGGTTGCGGTCATGGCGGCCATGCACCAGCACCTTGAACTCGTCGCCGCCCTGGCGCCCAACCAGCCCCTGATTGCCAACCACGCGCTGGAGCCGCTGGCTGACCTGGCGCAGCAGCGCGTCGCCGGCCGGATGGCCGAGCGTGTCGTTGACGCTCTTGAACCGGTCGAGGTCGAGCATCATCAGCGCACATTCGCCCTGCTTGCCGCGGGAACCCAGCACCGCCTGTTCCAGCGCCTGCAGCATCTGCACGCGATTGGCGAGGCCGGTCAGCGAATCATATTGGGCCAGGCGCGTTACTTCCGCCTGGCTGCGGCGCATTTCGGTCAGGTCGGTGCCCGATCCGCGAAAGCCGTGGAACTGGCCATATTCGTTGAACACCGGTTCGCCCGAGATCGACCACCAGCGTTCCTCGCGGGCGATCGCAGCCCGCACCGCAATGTCGGCAAAGCCGGTCCGGGCCGAGAGGTGGAAGCCGAGCGTCCGCTCGCCATCGCCCTGTTGCCGATCACCCTGCTGGATGATGTCGGTCAGCGACCGGCCGATCAGGCTGCCCGCTTCCACGCCCAGCGGTTCGGCCAGGGTGGCGGAGATATAGGTGATGTGGCCGTGGCGATCGGTTTCCCAGAACCAGCCGCGGCCGGACTGTTCATATTCCTCCAGCAGTCGGTCGGAACGCTGCGCCTTGAGATCCTGCCGATGCTGTTCGATCGCCCGTTCACGATCCGCCGCCGCCTGCCGCAGGGTGGCGATCGCCATCACCGCCAGGCAGCTGGCCAGCAGCCCCAGATGCACCATGCCCGCATGGGCGATGCCGGCCACCAGCAGCGCCCCCATGAAATAGCTGAGCCCCAGCAGGCGCCGATCGCCGACGATGCAGACCGCCAGCAGCGCGATCGCCATTTCCGGCACGGCGGACGGCATCGCCACGCCATTGCCCTGCGCCAGCCACAGGCTGAAACTTAAGCCCGAGCAGAAGAGCGCGGGCAGCATCAGCCAGTTCTGGACATGGGGGCGCAGATTACGGAACAGCGCCCAACGCGGCACCAGCATCAGCAGGCCATCGATCAGCACCACGCCGCACAGCAGGGCGCCATGTTCGGGCCGGGTGAAGGAAAGCATGCCAAGCAGCGCGGCAACGCACAGCTTGGCCAGCAACATCAGTGGCCACAGGGCGGCGACATGGGTGAAGCTGCGCGACAGCCAGTTGGCGGCGACTTCCGTGCCGCTTTCGGCCAGACCCAGCGAAACCAGCAGGCTCGCGGTCCTGGCCGGCGCATCAGTATCTGTTTTGCGGACAATAGCCATGCCGATCGTCTAACCGACAAAGCTTGAGAAGCGATTACCCGCCGGGTCCGGGAGATTCCCTGATATTCAGCGATCTCCCGGCAAGACCGGTCAGACGCGCATCGGCATCAGAACGTAAAGCGCCGGGCTGCGATCATTTTCGCGGATCAGCGTCGGCGCGGCCGCATCGGCCAGATGCAGTTCGACGATGTCGGTGTCGATCTGGCCAAGAATGTCGAGCAGATAACGGGCGTTGAAGCCGATATCGAAGCCTTCGCCCTGGAACGCGCCGGGCACTTCTTCGGCCGCCGTGCCATTTTCCGGGCTGGTGACCGACAGGGTGATCTTGTCCTTGTCGAGGCTCATCTTGACCGCGCGAGTCTTTTCGGTGGCGATGGTCGCAACGCGGTCCACGCCTTCCTCGAAGCTGCGCGGGTCGATCTTGAGCAGCTTGTCGTTCGCGGTCGGAATGACGCGGCTATAATCCGGGAAGGTGCCGTCGATCAGCTTGCTGGTCAGGATCGCGCTGCCCAGGCCAAAGCGGATCTTGCTGGCCGACAGGCTGACCTGCACCGAACCCTCGACCTCGTCGAGCAGCTTGCGCAGTTCGGCGATGCACTTGCGGGGGATGATGATGCCCGGCATGCCATCGGCGCCGTCGGGACGCGGCACGGTGACGCGGGCCAGACGGTGGCCGTCGGTCGCGGCGGCCTTGAGTACCGGCGAACCTTCGTCCGAGACGTGGAAATAAATGCCGTTCAGATAATAGCGCGTCTCTTCGGTCGAGATGGCGAAGCGCGTCTTGTCGATGATCTGCTTGAGCGTTTCGGCCGGCAGTTCGAAGCTGGTCGGCAGGTCGCCCTCGGCAATCACCGGGAAATCGTCACGCGGCAGGGTCGACAGGTTGAAGCGGGCGCGGCCGGCCTGGATCAGCATCTTGCCGTCGGCCGCCTGCAGCGACACCTGGCTGCCTTCGGGCAGCTTGCGGGCGATGTCGAACAGCGTGTGGGCGGAAATGGTGGTGGCGCCGGCCTGTTCGACCTGGGCCGACACGCTTTCCACGACCTGCAGGTCGAGATCGGTCGCCATCAGCTTGATCGCGCCATCCGCCGATGCCTCGATCAGCACGTTGGACAGGATCGGAATCGTGTTGCGCCGCTCGACCACCGACTGGACGTGGCTGAGGCTCTTGAGGAGCGTTGCGCGTTCGATGGTGGCCTTCATGTCCCTGTTCTGTCCGTTCTTTTTGCGTCGATGGCGAGGATTCGGTCGAATCCCGGCGGCAATGATGGATGGTCCTTCATAACCGCTATGTCGGCGGCGGCAAGCACCTCGACGCGCTTTCGAAACGAAGCCGGGCTTGCAAATGACGATGGCTTGCGCTTTGCCCGGACCATGCGCCGCCTGCCCGCCCTGCTGATCCCGCTCGTCATCCTCGCCAGTCCGGCCATGGCGCGCGATTCGCTTGGCATTTTCGAAAGCTGGGGCGCGTTTCGCGATCCCGGCGCCGGCCAGAACGGCCCGCGCTGCTACGCCATCGCCATGCCGGTGCCGCGCCGCGCGGGCGATGCGCCCAAGGGTTTTGCCGCCGTCGGCACCTGGCCGCGCCAGCATGTCCGCGGTCAGGTCCATTTCCGCCTCAGCCGCCCGCGCGCCGCCAATGCGCGGGTCTCGCTCAGCGTCGGCGACCGCCGTTTCGCGCTGGTCGCGGGCCAGGCCGATGCCTGGGCCGCCAATCCGCAGGACGATGCCGCGATCATCGCCGCGATGCGCTCCGCCAGCAGCATGAGCGTGCAATCGACATCGGCCAAGGGCGGCGCCTTTGCCGACAGCTATGCTCTGCGCGGCGCGGCCACGGCAATCGATGCCGCAGCGCTGGGGTGCGCCCGTTTACGCTGATTGCAACGCCACTTTAAAAATCCGGCAAAATCGACTATGTGCGCGGCCATGCATTCCGCCGCCAATCCCATCATGCCGATTCCCGGCCTTATCGACCCTGTGCCCGTGCCCCGCGCGGTGACGCCCCGTGAGGACGGACGCGTCGACATGCTGGGCCTGACCCGCGCCCAGATGAAGGGCGTGCTGGAAGAAGCCGGACTCGACCAGAAGGCCGCCAAGCTGCGGTCCAAGCAGTTGTTCCATTGGCTCTATCATCGCGGCGAAACCGATTTCGAAAAGATGACCGACCTGGCCAAGCCGATGCGGCTGTGGATGGCGGAACGCTTCATCGTCGGCCGGCCGCAGGTGGTGGAGGCGCAGGTGTCGAACGACGGCACCCGCAAATGGCTGCTCCGTTCGGACGATGGCCAGGATTATGAAATGGTCTTCATCCCCGATGCGGACCGCGGCACTTTGTGCGTGTCGAGCCAGGTCGGCTGCACGCTCAATTGCAGCTTCTGCCACACCGGCACGATGCGACTGGTGCGCAACCTGACGCCCGGCGAGATCGTGGGCCAGGTCATGCTGGCACGCGATGCGCTGGGTGAATGGCCCAAGGGCAGCATGGCCAGCGCCAATGACGACGAGACGGACGAGGATTCGCAATATACGGCGGACGGCCGCATGCTCACCAACATCGTGATGATGGGCATGGGCGAGCCGCTCTATAATTTCGACCATGTCCGCGACGCGCTCAAGCTGGTGATGGACGGCGATGGCCTGGCCCTGTCGAAGCGGCGCATCACCCTTTCGACCAGCGGCGTCGTGCCGATGATGGCGCGCGCGGCCGAGGAAATCGGCGTGAACCTGGCGGTCTCGCTCCATGCCGTGACCAAGGAAGTGCGCGACGAGCTGGTGCCGCTCAACCGCAAATATGGCATCGAGGAATTGCTTCAGGCCTGTGCCGATTATCCCAAGGCGAACAATGCCCGGCGCATCACGTTCGAATATGTGATGATCAAGGACAAGAATGACAGCGATGCCGACGCGCATGAGCTGGTCCGCCTGATCCGCAAATATAAACTGCCGGCCAAGGTCAACCTGATCCCGTTCAACCCGTGGCCGGGCACCGACTATGAATGTTCGAGCCCGGAACGGATTCGCGCGTTCAGCACGATCGTGTTCGAGGGCGGCATCTCCGCGCCGGTGCGCACGCCGCGCGGCCGCGACATCATGGCCGCCTGTGGCCAGCTCAAGTCGGCGAGCGAGAAGAAGAGCAAGGCGGAACTCAAGCGCCTGGCCGAAGAGAAGCAAGCCGCGCTCGGATAATCCGGGGACGACTGGCTGCGCGCATGCCGCGCGACGACAAGCCCCGCCCATACCGGCGGGGCTTTTCTTTTGGGGGAATGAGGATGACCGATGACGAAATCGAAGCGCTGGGCACCGGCTTTTGCGCCTGCACTTTGCCCAAGGCGCACTGGACCCACGGCGCCCATTTCGCGACCGCGCTGTGGCTGATCCTGCGCCGGCCCGATATTGACGCCGAAATTGACATGCCCGGCATGATCCGCCGCTACAATGAAAGCGTCGGCGGGGTGAACAGCGACACGAGCGGCTATCATGAGACCATTACCCAGGCCTCGCTGCACATGGCCCGGCAGTTGCTGGCCGGCCTGCCCGCCGATGTGACGCCGGCCGCAGCCTATGCCGCGCTGATGGCGTCGCCGCTGGGCGACAAGGACTGGCTCTTCACCTACTGGACGCGCGAGACGCTGATGAGCCCGGCCGCGCGCCGGGCCTGGGTCGCGCCCGATCGGACGCCGCTGCCGACATAAAAAAAGGGCGGCCCGAACGGACCGCCCTTCCCCATATTCCGATCGAGAGGGATCAGAAACGGAAGCCGATGCCGACGACGCCAGCGTCACGGCCACCGAAATTATCTTCATACTCGGTGCGCTGATATTCGGCCGAGATGTAGGTGTTCGGGGTCACCGAATATTCCAGGCCACCGCCGTAACGCACGCCTTCCAGCGAGGTGTGGGCGCCAGCGGCTTCGATGCGGCTCGAAGCATAGCCGACCTTGCCGAACGCCAGGATCTGCGGGGTCACGACATAGCCGAGACGGACCGAAGCGGCGAGGTCGCGGCTGGCGTCGAAGCCCTGGCCGTCGACGGTCGAGTCACCGAACGACACTTCCGGACCGAAGGTCACGCGGTTGGCAACGGCGAGGTCGTAGCCGGCGGTCACGCCGTAGCTGAAACCGTCTTCGCCCTGCGCCTTGTCAAAGCCCATGGTGACGCCAGCGCGCGGACCGGTGAACGGCGCAGCATCCTGAGCGAAAGCGGGGGCCGAAACAGCGGCAGCAGCAGCAATCGCTGCGAAAATCACAGTCTTCATAAAGTCCTCGATATTTATTATGACGCTATGACTTAATTGTTCATCTAGCGTTCAGGTTTGATGCTAGGAAAATATGAAATAGAGTCACACTTCCTCCTGCTTATTCTTCTCCGACACTTCGGAGAGGAACCGCCCCCTCTGCATCATGAGAGCGCAGTGGCCATCTAGGATCGCCAAACTCACTTGCAAAGGGGCAAGGCCTTTATTTCAATCAATTTCAGGGCTTGTGTTGCAAAAGTGTGACAACGCGCCTGCAGCACGACCGGCCGCAAAAAGGGGACGGCCCGACCGCCGCCCCCTTCGCGAAAGCCCCGGTTTCCGGGCGATCAGAAGCGCAGGCCGATGCCCGTCACCAACTGGTGGCGCGACACGCCTGCCTCATAATCGGAATAGCGATATTCCCCCTTGAGGAAGAGCTTTTCGGCGATCCGATATTCCAGACCCGCGCCCAGCCGCAGCCCATCGCCATTGTCGCCACCGCGGATCAGGCCGCCTTCGCCGTCACTGGCTTCATATTCCATCCGCGCATTGCTGTAGCCTGCCTTCACATAGGCGAGCGCCTTGCTGCCGAGCGGCACACCGATCCGCCCGCCGACATACAGGTCACGATCGGTTTCGCTCTTGCCGCCGGCGACATGCAGGCGGGTGGTGGAATCGGAAATCTCGCCCTCGATGCCCAGGATCAGGCCGCCCAGGGCAAAATCATAGCCGGCGTTGAGGCCATAGAGGAGGCCGTCGGCCGATTTGACGCCCTTGGCATCGACCACATCATAGCCGGTGATGATTTCGGCATGGACACCCGTGAAAGGGGCATAATCCCGCGCAAAGGCAGGCGCCGAAACAAAACATAGAACAGCCGAAGCGATAAAAAACGTTATACTCTTCATATTACCCATCCAATATCTGCGTCGAAGCGCCGAAAATCGTGACAGGCGACCTTATTTATACTCCCGTTTCGTGGAGGAATTTTATCAATTCAAATTTCTGTACGAAAATTCTTTGAAGTCGACTTCATCAGTCCCTTGCAGGGCCAGCCGTTGATCGCAATCGCACGGCGCGCACCATGGCCATTCGACCAACGACCGGCCTGGACATGCGAACGACCGCGATGCGGCTGGATATTTCGACGAAAGACAATAGGGTCATGGCCATGGAGCCGCCTTACGCCCCAGGGGACATGGTCCGCCGCCACCGCCTGGCCACCCGGCTGTGGCACTGGCTGAACGCACTGCTGCTCTATATCCTCTTCACCTCCGGCCTTGGCATCTTCAACGCCCATCCCCGCCTCTATTGGGGGCAATATGGCGCCAATTTCGACCATGCCTGGCTGGAGCTGGACCGGTTCCCCGGCTGGATCACCCTGCCCGCCCTCTATAATCTGGCGCTGTCGCGCCACTGGCACCTGACCGCCGCGCCGATCTTCGCCTTCGCGCTGCTCTTCTACATGCTCTGGAGTCTGGCCGGCGGCCATGTCGCCCGCGACCTGGCCTTTCGCGGGGGCGAACTGGCGCCGCGCCATGTCTGGCAGGACATAAGGGACCATGCCCGGCTGCGCTTGCCCACCGGCGCCGCGGCGCTGCACTACAATGTGCTGCAGAAGGCGAGCTATATCGCCGTCATCTTCATCGCCCTGCCGCTGCTGATCCTGACCGGCCTTACCATGTCGCCCGGCATGAACGCCGCCTGGCCCTGGCTGGTCGACCTGTTCGGCGGACGCCAATCGGCGCGATCGATCCATTTCCTGACCGCCTTCGCGCTGGTCGCCTTCTTCCTGGTCCATATGCTGATGGTGCTGCTGGCCGGCCCGGTGAACGAGATAGGATCGATGATCACCGGCCGCTATCGCCTCCCTAAGGACCGGCCATGATCCTGACCCGCCGCACCCTGCTGCTGGGCGCGACCGCGACGCTGGCGGGATGCGACCGGATCGCGCGCCAGCCGCTGGCCCGCGACATCCTCTTTTCCGCCGACAATTTCCATTCATGGGCGCAGCGCACAATCATGGCGCGCGACGCACTGGCGCAGGAATTCCGGCCCGATCAGATTTCGCCCTTCTTCCGCGCGAACGGCACCGCCAATCCCAACACCCCGGCCTACAAGGCGCTGTGGCGCAGCGGCTTTGCCGACTGGCGGCTGCGCGTAGACGGACTGGTCGCCCGCCCCCTGTCGCTTTCGCTGTCGCAATTGCACGCCCTGCCCCATCGCGAACAGATCACCCGCCATGACTGTGTCGAGGGGTGGAGCGCGATCGGCAAGTGGCGCGGCGTGCCCTTGAAGCTGCTGCTCGACAGCGCGGGCCTGCGCGACCGCGCCCGCTATATCGTCTTCCACTGCGCCGACGACATGGGCGGTGGCACCGCTTATTATGAGAGCATCGACCTGATCGATGCCTTCCATCCCCAGACCATCCTGGCCTTCGCGCTCAACGACCGGCCGCTGAGCGTCGCCAATGGCGCGCCATTGCGACTGCGGGTGGAGCGGCAACTGGGCTATAAGCAGGCCAAATATCTGATGCGGATCGAGGCAGTCGAGAGCCTATTGTCCATCGGTCGGGGCAAGGGCGGTTTTTGGGAAGACCGCGCCAATTATGATTGGTATGCAGGTATTTGACGGCCGCGTAACGAGAAGGACCAGCCTGCTCCATGAAGATTTTCGACCGCGTTCTGAGACGTCTTGTCACCAAGGGTCAGTTGACCGTTTTCTATGCCGATGGCCGTAGCGTTACCGTCGGTTCGCCCGATCCCGACCTGCCCCCGCTGGCGCTGCGCTTCCTCGACAAGCGCGTGCCCCTCGACATCGTCAAGGATCCGCGCCTGGGCATGGCCGAGGCCTATATCGATGGCCGGGTGGCGATCGAAGGCGGCGGCATCATGGAGTTCGTGTCCATGATCCGCCAGAACAACGCCTGGGAAAATGGCAAGTCGATCGACGCCAAGGGGCCGGTGCAGCGCGCGCTGAAGACGGTGCGCCGCAAGCTGTGGAAGGCCAATCATCGCAGCCGGTCCAAGGCCAATGTCGCCCATCATTACGACCTGTCGGGCGCGCTCTACGCCCTCTTCCTCGACCGCGACCGGCAATATAGCTGCGCCTATTTCCCCGATGCGGAGAATGAGGCCGGGATCAGCCTGGAACAGGCGCAGGAAGACAAGAAGGCGCATATCGCCGCCAAGCTCTACCTGAAGCCGGGTATGAAGGTGCTGGACATCGGCTGCGGCTGGGGCGGTATGGCGCTGTACCTGCACAAGCATTTCGGTGTCGACGTCACCGGCATCACCCTGTCGGAAGAGCAGTTGAAGGTCGCGCGCCAGCGGGCGATCGACGCCGGCGTCGCCGACCATGTCCGGTTCGAACTGATCGACTATCGCGACATTGAAGGGCCGTTCGACCGGATCGTGTCGGTCGGCATGTTCGAACATGTCGGCACCGCCGACTATCGCGTCTTCTACAACAAGTGCCGCGACCTGCTGACGCCGGACGGCGTGATGCTGATCCACACGATCGGCCGGGTCGATGGCCCCGGCATCACCGATACCTTCACCACCAAATATATCTTCCCCGGCGGCTATATCCCCGCTTTGTCGGAAATGGTGGCGGGCAGCGAAGGCACGCGGCTGATGATCACCGACGTGGAGGTGCTGCGCATCCATTATGGCCTGACCATCCGCGACTGGTACAAGCGGACCATGGCGCACAAGGCGGATATCGTCGCCCTCTATGACGAGCGTTTCTTCCGCCTGTGGACCTTCTATCTGGCGGGCGCGGCGACCGTGTTCGAACATGGGTCGATGGTCAATTTCCAGGTCCAATATGTGCGCGACCGCCGGGCGCTACCGATCACCCGCGACTATATGATCGAAGCCGAAACGGCGCTGCGCGGGCGCTGAAACACCGCCGCGCACCGATGATGCGAGGCAGAATTGCGACCGTCCGGGCGGGCTGAACAAAGCCTGTCAGCCCCGTTCCCGGACGGTTCAGTGACCGGCCCCCATTCTCCTCCCCACGTCCCCGCGCTGCCCCGGCAGCCGGGTCGGACAGAGGAGAAGCAAGATGAAATTCCTGTGGAAAAGCGCCGCGATGCTGGGCCTGGCCATGGCCGGCATCGCCGCCACGAGCGCGCCTGCCCAGGCGCAGCATTATCGCAGCGACGGCTGGCGCGGCGATCGCGATGGCCGCTGGGATGGCCGACGCCATTGGGACAATCGCCGCTGGGACGACCGCCGTCGCTGGCGCGGCGACCGGCGCTATTATGACGGACGACGCGGCTATCATCGCTCCGCCTATCGCCAGCGCTGCTGGGACGAATGGCGTTATAATGCCTATCGCGACCGTCGGGTCCGGGTGCGTGTCTGTCGCTGATCCCGTCTGAGCAAATCCATATCGCGGCCCGCCCCGATTGAACCCGAGGGCGGGTTGCGGCATTTCTGTGCCCATGAGCGATCCTACACCCGTCATCCAGAGCCTGTTGTCGGGCCTGCCGATCCTGCTTCTCCACCTCGCCTGCGCAACCCTGGTCTGGGCGGCCGCCATGGCGGTCTATATGTGGATAACCCCGCACGACGAGTTCAAGCTGATCCGCGCCGGCAATGAGGCGGCCGCCATTTCGCTCGGCGGCGCATCCGTCGGTCTCGCCGTGCCGCTGGCCTTCTGCCTCGCCGGATCGGTCAATGTCTGGGATGTCGTCATCTGGGGCAGCGTCACGCTGGTGCTGCAACTCATCGCCTTTCGCCTGGTCGACCTGTTGCTGGGATCGCTGTCGGGCCGGATCGAGGCGAATGAGCGTTCCGCCGCGATCTTCCTGGCAATGATGAAGGCTGCGGTCGCCTGCCTGACGGCTGCGGCCGTGGCGGGCTGACGCGATGGGGCGTGGGGGCTGCGGCTGCCTGCCCTGGCTGCTGGGCCTGATCCTGCTGCTCGCCTGGCTGGGCGAGATGCAGGCACCGTCCTTGCAGATCGAACAATATGATCCCCGGTCGCCCCGTCGCCCGCTGCCGCGCGGGGGCGAGGAACAATATATTATCGAGGATCGGCCCGGCGGCCCGGCCGACGCCATGGGCACGGCCTTTGCCGTCGATCGCAGCGGCGTGTGGATGACCGCCGAACATGTCACCCATGGCTGTTCGCGCGTCGGGCTGGAACAGCGCGGCCGCGCGCTGGAGGTGCCGCGCGTCATCGAAAGCCGGGAATCGGATGCCGCGATCATCCCACGCGGTCCCCGCAGCCCCGCCGCCCTGCCGCTGCGCAGTGGTGCGCCCTCGCCCGGCTCCACCGGCTATCATATGGGCTTTCCCGCCGGCGAACCGACATTGGTCCTGTCCGAACTGATCGGCCGGGCCGAAGCGCGGCGCGGCAGCAGCGGCATCGACCAGCCGGTGCTGGTCTGGGCCGAGCGTGGCCGCCTGCCCGAGGGCGACGGCACCCTGTCGGGGATCAGCGGCGGGCCGGTCTTCTCCACCGATGGCCGGGTGGTCGGCATCAACAGCGCATCGACCGACCGGCGCGGCCGCATCCTGACCGTGGCGCCGGACGCGATGATGCGCCTGACCGCCGCCAGCCGTGCCGTTGGCGACCAGCCGGTGGCCTATCCCTTTGCCGGGCTGACCGACGCGCAGGAACGTTTCGCCAACTGGCTGGACGATGGCGTCATCCGCCGCATCTTCTGCGATGTCGATGACGGGCGCGGCGGTTGACGCCTGCGGGCAGGAAAGAGTAGGCGCTGCGCAGCATTTTCAGGGAAATTGAGATCATGAGCGACACGCCCCCCGACCATCTGTCCACCAACCCGCGCAGCCCCCATTTCGACATGGAGGTGCTGCAGCGCGGCATCGGCATCCGTTTCAAGGGCCGCGAGCGCAAGGATGTGGAAGAATATTCGATTTCCGAGGGCTGGATTCGCGTTGCCGCCGGCAAGACCCGCGACCGTCACGGCAACCCGCTGACCATCAAGCTGTCGGGTGAAGTCGAGGCCTGGTTCGAAAACCCGGCCGAAGGCGCCGAGGGCGACAAGGCCGCCGACGCGGAATAAGCAGATAAGGCCGGTCCCCGCTCGATCGCGGGGGCCGGTCAGTTCATCAGGGATTCGCGCTTCACGTCGGCGATGACGTCGCCCAGCGAGCGATCCGACGGGCTGTTGTCCGCATATTCGATGATGAACGGGTCCGCCTCGATACGGGGCGCCGCCTTGCGCCGGGGCGCAGCAGGCTTGGGCGAAACCGCCGCCACCATCGCATGCGTCTGGACCGACGCCATCCGTGTCGCCGCCCTGGGCAGCGGCGCAACCTCCGCACCGTCCTCACCATCGCCTGTGTCGGCCGCGGCGCTGGCATAGCGAAGGCTGCTGCCCAGCGCCGGATCCGGCGTGAAGGGATGCAGTTTCGCTTTGGCCGGATAGATGAAGCCGAAGGTCGGGTTGATGCGGGCGCCCATCTGCCCGGTCGGGCTGTGCCAGACGCGCACCTGGCTCCAATCGCCCGCGTCCGACACGTCGATCGCCAGCACATCTTCCTCGATCGCGCCGGGCGACGACCAGTTGGCGTGACGGATCAGCACGCGGCGATCATCCAATATCCGGCTGACCACGGCGACATGGCCCAGGGTCATCGGGCCGACGGGCCGGAAGGCGAGCACCGCACCCTTTTTGGGGATGCTGCCGCGCTTGTAATGATCCTGCGCCTGGTCCCACCAGGTCAGCGCATCACCATAGATTTCCACGCCCGACACGATGCGCGCATAAGGAACGCACTGCAGCGCCGTGGCGCCCAGCACGGGCGCCGCCGTCAGGCCGGACAGCAAAGCCATCCAGCGGACATATCGAAACATTTAATGCGACCTCTAAGCGTCGAGTATCGCCCCACCGCGATCGACCCTAGAGCCCCATCCGTAAGGATTGGGTTAACGGCTCAGAAAGCACCCTTGGCGCTGTCGGTGCCGGCGGTGGCGCGATCGGCCAGGGCGATCTGGACCGGCTGATCGATTTCCGGCTTGTCGGCATAGATGAAGCCGTTGGTCGGGTTCGAACGCAGGCCAACGTCGCCGATCGGGCCATACCATACGCGCACGTCGGTCCAGTCATTGTTGGGCGACACGTCGATGGCGCGGACATTGCGCTCGACACCGCCACGATAGGACCAGTTGGCGTGGGTCAGCAGCACTTCGCGATCATTGACGATCTTGCTGACCATGGCGACATGGCCGACCGGCATGGCGCGGCTGGACGCGAAGGAGAGGACGGCGCCGACGCGGGGCTCATGACCACGGTCGTAACGACCGGCGGCCTGGTTCCACCAGGTGTTGGCATTGCCGAAAATCTCGATGCCCGAAACTTCGCGGGCGAAGGGGGCACATTGCAGGACACCGGCAGTGGCGGGAACGGCAGAGAAGGCACCGAGCGCAAGCATGGCGGCTGCGAACAGCGCGCGAAAACCACCGATCATTCCTTGCGACCCCCGACTTGTAGGTAGGTATAATCCCCGATGACCTCCTTAGGGCAGACGCCGTTCGTCTTGAAAACCACCGAGCGATGAGTCGTTGCTGCGATGCGTCATGCTGCGGAACGAAAAACATGCCCGGCCGTTACATGGAGCCGGGTTGCACCGTTCAACTCGTTGAAAAGACTATCTTCAGTGCCGGTCATCCAGACCTGGCCGCCGGTTTCGCGCAATCGGTCGAACAGCGCAGCTCGTCGCGACGGGTCGAGATGCGCCGCCACTTCGTCGAGCAGAAGCACCGGCGGCTGGCCGCGATCAGCCGACACCAGAGCCGCATGCGCCAGCAGGATCGAGAGCAGCAGCGCCTTCTGCTCGCCGGTCGAACAGAGCGCCGCCGCCTGATTCTTAGCGATGTGGATGACATCCAGATCATGACGATGCGGCCCCGACAGGGTGCGGCCGGCCGCGGCATCGCGTCGCCGCTCGCGGGCAAGCCGCTGGCCGAACGGTTCGTCGCTGGCACCATCCTCCCGCGCGATTCGGATGAGGGGCCGGGCGAAGGGCTCGTCGGGCTGATCGACCAATTGCCGGTTGAGCCGCGCGACCAGATCGGCGCGGGCAGCGGCGAGCGCCGTGCCATGCTCGTCCATCTGCGCCTCCAGCGCGCCGATCCAGGCCGGGTCCGCCCGGCGCAGATCGGTCAGCAGCCGGTTGCGCGCCCGCATCGCCGCTTCATAGCGGGCACTGTGCGCAGCATGGCCGGGATGGAGCGCCAGGGTGAGGCGATCTAGAAAACGCCGGCGACCGCCGGGGCTGTCGAGGAACAGCCGGTCCATCGCCGGCGTCAGCCAGACGATCGAGAGATGATCGGCCAGCGCATTGGCGGAGGAGGCGACACCGCCGATCCGCACCTGCCGCCGGTCGGGCGCATCCGCGCTGACGCCGGTGCCCAGCACCACGCCATCCACCTCCGCCGCGATGCCGAAGCTGCCGCCGCCATCCTGCCGCGCCATCGCCCGCAGTGCCGCGCCGCGCAGCCCCCGGCCGGGCGCCAGCATCGATACCGCTTCCAATATGTTGGTCTTGCCCGCGCCATTGTCGCCGGTCAGCAGGACGAATGGCTGGTCGGGCACGATCAGCGCGTCCGCATGGTTGCGGAAATCACTCAGGGTGAGGCGGCCGATCATTGCGCCGCTGTAGCGAGGACTGCGCGCCGGGGGAAGCGGTTCAGGCGGCCGGGGTGCAGCGCTTGCGCACGATCGCCGTGCCGTCATTGGTGATGGTAAGCTGCTGCCCATCGGTCGAGGGACGCAGCATCAGGGTCCGGGTCCAGCTTTCGCCCTCACCCGTGAAATTGGCGACGACCGCCAGCCGCCCCTCCCCCTCGCGCGTGACGCGCTGCACCGTGCCGACGCTTTCATGGAAGATCAGGCTGGCCGCGGTCAGTTCCAGCGCCTGGGCCGCCGCCCGGTCGCCGCAGCGTTCCTTGGTGCCGGTCCAGCGCCCCTGCAACGCGATCGGGATCGCGTTGGCGTGGAGCGCGTCCCCCTTGGCTACCGGCAGGTCGGGCGCAGGCTCGACCGGGGTGATGGCATTGGCGCCGGGCGGGACATCGCGCGTGCTGGGCAAGGCCTGGTCCAGAATGTTGGTGACCATGCCGGACTGATTCTGTTCCTTGCTGCCGCAACCGGCGAGCAGTAGCAGCGGAAGGGCGAGGAGAAAATGGTTACGCATGCGATGCCAACCCGGCAGGGCGGCATCGGGTTCCCCCAACCCTCGCGTGACCAGCTATCGCGGCCATGCTATCACCGCCACGACAATCGAGGAGGGATGCCATGCCGGTCCTGGGAATGGGCGGACTTTTCTTTCGCGCGCGTGATCCGCAGGCGCTGTCCGCCTGGTATCGCACCCATCTGGGCGTCGGCGGCGGATGCAGCGCCGATCCCGACATTCCGGCGGTCAACGAATATGTCTGGCAGACGCTGGGCGGGCCAATGGTCTTTTCCCCGTTCAAGCAGGACAGCGACTATTTCGCCGCCGACAAGAGCTTCATGATCAATCTGCGCGTGTCCGATCTCGACGGGCTGCTGGCGGACTTGCGCGCGGCGGACGTTGAGGCCATCACCAAGCCCGAATGGGATCATCCCGATGTCGGGCGCTTTGCCCGCATCCATGATCCCGAGGGCAATGCCATCGAATTGTGGGAACCGCCCACCCCCGCCGCCTGACCGACCCATGGGAGCTAGATTATGAAGAGCGCGAAGATCATCCTGGCCCTGGCGGCCGCAGCCCTGGGCACGCAGGGCAGCATGGCGGCACTGGCGGTCGGCGCCAAGGCGCCGGAATTCACCACGCGCGGCGCGCTGGCCGGCAAGACCTTCACCGTCACCCTGTCGCACCAGTTGAAGCGCGGGCCGGTGGTCCTCTATTTCTTCCCCAAGGCCTTCACGCCGGGCTGTTCGGCCGAAGCGCGCGAGTTCGCCGAGAATATCGACAAGTTCAAGGCGGCCGGCGCCACCGTGATCGGCATGTCGGCCGATCCGGTCGACGATCTGGTCGCCTTCTCCACCAAGGAATGCGCCGGCAAGTTCGCGGTCGCCTCGGCCGGGCCGAACATCGTGTCGGGCTATGATGTCGCGCTCAAGATGCGGCCGGGCATGACCGACCGCACCTCCTATGTGATCGCGCCCAGCGGCCGCATCGCCTTCGTCCATAGCGAGATGAGCTATGCCGGCCATGTGAAGAGCACGCTGGCTGCCGTCGAGGCGATGAAGCAGAAATAAGGCGCAACGGCGAAGGGGTGCCGGTCACCCCTTCACATATTTGTCGAACCAGCCGATCGTTTCATTCCAGGCGGCCTTCGCCGCTGCTTCATTATAGCTGGGCCGATAATCGGCCATGAAACCATGGTCGGCGCCGGCATGGACCGTGATCGCATCGGGCGGCGACTTGCCCGCCGCCTTGAGCGCGGCGCGCATCGCCTCGACATCGGCCTGCGGTATGCCCTTGTCCAACTCGCCATATTGGCCGAGCACCGGCGCCTTGAGCTGCCCCACCTCCTCGATCACAGACAGGGTCTGGAGGTCGTTCTTCTGGGTCACGAGCCGGCCATAGAAGGCGACGCCGGCGTCGAGCGCGGCGCTGTGCGCGGCATAGAGCCAGACCACCCGGCCACCCCAGCAGAAGCCGGTAATGCCGCGCCGCGCCGCGTCGCCGCCATGGGTGCCGGCAAAGGCATAGGTGGCATCGATGTCGGACAGGACCTGCGCGTCGGGCGCCTTGCTCACGATCTCCGCCACCAACTGCTTGAAGTCGCTGACCTTGGTCGCGTCGCCATGGCGGGCGAACAGATCCGGCGCGACCGCATGATAGCCCGCTTTGGCGAAGCGCCGGCACATGTCGCGCACCCATTCATGGACGCCGAAAATCTCATGCACGACGACGATCACCGGCGCCTTCATCTTGCCCGCCGGCCGGGCGACGAAGCCGGGCATGGCGAAACCGTCGCTGGTCGGGATCGAGACCGCCTCCTCCACCAGCCCGTCGGCCGAGGTCTGGATGGTGCTGGCCGCGACCGGCTGGCAGGCGGCGGCAAAACCGGCGGCAAAGGCGCCGCCGGCGAGGATGTGACGCCGGCTGAGCCCGGTCGAGGCGATCCAGTTGCGATCCTCCGCCAGCCGCTCGACGGGAAACGGCACATCATCGCGATCGGTGGTCATCGGCGCTCTCCTGCTATGGACGGGCGCAGACTAGCCCAAGCCCACGGTCGCGCAAGCCGACGGAACAATCCCATGACGCCATCGCCGCCATCGCCGCTCCGATCGGCCCAATTTTAGGCGAGACACAGGAAATATGGCAGCTTGTCCGCAACTTGTGGCGGACTTGATTTCGATCAGCATGATTTTTCGGAACATCGCTGCGCCGGCCCAAGTTGAGCGCAGGCGGGTTATGATGCCCGTTAGGAGAGTGTGAGATGGCAAACCAGAACCAGAATCCCGGTCAGCAGGGCGGTCAGCCCGGCAAGCCCGACCAGCAGAACCAACAGGATGAACAGCGTCGCCAGCAAGGCGGCGGACAGCAGGAACGCCGCGACAATCAGGATCGCGAGCAGCGCTGATCCCTTCATGCATCCCATAGCATGAGCTGGGGCCGTCCCGCCGGGGCGGCCCTTTTTTTTGGGGGCGTCAGACATGCTGAAACGGCGCCCCATGCCTGAACATCGCGCCATCGCGCTTGGCATCGCCATCCCGGCAGGATAGCGCCTGCGCCATGACCGCCCCTGCCCATCCGCGCCGCACCGCCGCCATCGCCTTCATCCTGGTGACGGCGCTGCTCGACGTCATGTCGATGGGCATCGTCATCCCGGTGCTGCCGCAACTGATCGAAACCTTGTCCGGCTCCAGCAGCAGCGCGGGCCTGTGGAACGGCCTGTTCGTCGCGCTCTGGGCGGCGATGCAGTTTCTCTGCTCGCCGGTGATCGGTTCGCTGTCCGATCGCTTCGGGCGCCGACCGGTCATCCTGATCTCGGTCGCGGGGCTGGCGCTCGACTATGTGCTGATGGCGCTCGCGCCCAATCTCTGGTGGCTGGCGCTGGGCCGCATCCTTGCCGGCATCACCTCGTCCAGCTTCACCTCCACCTTCGCCTATATGGCCGACATCACCCCGCCCGAGGGCCGGGCGCGGGGCTATGGCCTGATCGGCGCGGCGTTCAGCGCGGGCTTCGTCGCCGGGCCGCTGCTGGGCGGCGTGCTGGGCGAAATCTCGCACCGTGCGCCCTTCTGGGCGGCGGCAAGCCTGTCCGGCCTCGCCTTTCTCTATGGCCTCATCGTGCTGCCGGAATCGCTCGCCCCGGAAAAGCGCATGGCGTTCAGCTGGCGTCGCGCCAATCCTTTCGGCGCGCTGCAATTGCTGCGCTCGCACCCCGAATTATCGAGCCTCGCGATCGTCAATTTCCTCCTCTATTTCGCCCATCATCTCTTCTCGGCCGTGTTCGTCCTCTATGCCGGCGACCGCTATGGCTGGGGCGCCTGGCAGGTCGGCACCCTGCTGGCGATGGTCGGTCTGCTCGACATGGCGGTGCAGGGCCTGCTGGTCGGCCCGGTGGTGAAGCGACTGGGCGATCGCACGACGATGGTCGTGGGCCTCGGCTTCGGCGCGGTCGGCATCGCCGCCATGGGCCTGGCGCCGACAGGCTGGCTGTTCGTCGCCGCCATGTTCCCCAATGCGCTCTGGGGCCTCGCCATGCCGACCATCCAGTCGCTGATGACGCAGCGCGTCTCCGAAAGCGAACAGGGCCAGTTGCAGGGCGCCAACAACAGTGTCGGCGCGATCGCCGGCATCGTCTCCCCGCTCTTCTTCGGCGCGGTCTATTCCGCCTCGGTCGGCACCCGCCCGATCCTGCCCTTCATCGGCAGCGCCTTCCTGATCGCGGCGCTGGTGCTCGCCGGCGCCGCCCTGCTCGGCCGCGCAGCGGGACGCAAGCAGGATGATCCTGCGCCGGCCTAGAGCATTCTGAAGTCGGCTAGAACAGCCGACGACTCGCAGAATGCGGCAAATAAAAGAAAATCAGAGCATCATCCGATTTACCCTAATCGGATGATGCTCTGAACCGGGAAAACTGGACATATCGGGGCGGTGCGACTAACCGGGCGCGAATCCCTTCCACCGCTCGACATAAAGGCGATTCGATGACGCTGCCCCTTCAGGATTCCATCCTTATCGTGGACTTCGGCAGCCAGGTGACTCAGCTCATCGCCCGGCGCGTGCGCGAAGCCGGCGTCTATTCCGAGATCGCCCCCTTCACCCAGGCCCAGGCCGCGTTCGACCGCATGAAGCCCAAGGGCATCATCCTGTCCGGTTCGCCCGCCGGCGTGCCGGAGGAAGGCAGCCCGCGTGCGCCGCAGGCCCTGTTCGACGCCGGCGTGCCGATTCTGGGCATCTGCTACGGCCAGCAGGTGATGAGCCATCAGTTGGGCGGCGAAGTGCGCCCCGGTCACGAGACCGGCGAAGGCGGCGAATTTGGCCGTGCCTTCCTGACCGTGACCGAACCCTGCGCCCTGTTCGACGGGCTGTGGGAAGTCGGCGAACGGCATCAGGTGTGGATGAGCCATGGTGACAAGGTCACGAAATTCGCGCCCGGCTTCAAGATCGTGGCCGTGTCGGACGGCGCCCCCTTCGCGGTGATCGCCGACGAGGAACGCAAATTCTACGGCACGCAGTTCCACCCCGAAGTCGTGCATACGCCCGACGGCGGCAAGCTGATCGCCAATTTCGTCCGCCATGTCTGCGGCCTGGCCGGCGACTGGACCATGGCCGAATTCCGCCAGGTCAAGATTGCCGAAATCCGCGAGCAGGTCGGCACCGGCCGGGTCATCTGCGGCCTGTCGGGCGGCGTCGACAGCGCGGTGGCCGCCGTGCTCATCCATGAAGCGATCGGCGACCAGCTCACCTGCGTGTTCGTCGATCATGGCCTGATGCGTCTGGGCGAAGCCGAGCAGGTGGTCAGCCTGTTCCGCGAACATTATGGCATCAAGCTCGTTCATGTGAACGCCGAGGAACGCTTCCTGGGTGGCCTCGCCGGCCTCACCGACCCGGAAAAGAAGCGCAAGTTCATCGGCGGCGAATTCATCGCCGTGTTCGAGGAGGAAGCCGCCAAGATCGGCGGCGCCGACTTCCTGGCGCAGGGCACCCTCTATCCCGACGTGATCGAATCGGTCAGCTTCACCGGCGGGCCTTCGGTGACGATCAAGTCGCACCATAATGTCGGCGGCCTGCCCGAACGCATGAACATGAAGCTGGTCGAGCCGCTGCGTGAATTGTTCAAGGACGAAGTCCGCGTGCTGGGCAAGGAACTGGGCCTGCCTGACATCTTCGTCGGCCGCCATCCCTTCCCTGGCCCCGGCCTTGCCATCCGCATCCCCGGCGAAGTCACCAAGGAACGCTGCGACATCTTGCGCAAAGCCGACTTCATCTATCTGGAGGAAATCCGCAACGCGGGCCTCTACGACGCGATCTGGCAGGCCTTTGCCGTGCTGCTGCCGGTCCGCACCGTCGGCGTGATGGGCGATTACCGGACCTATGACAGCGTCTGCGCCGTGCGCGCGGTCACCTCGACCGACGGCATGACCGCCGACATCTATCCCTTCGACGCCGCCTTCCTCAGCCGCGTCGCGACCCGCATCATCAACGAGGTCAAGGGCATTAACCGGGTGGTCTATGACTACACCAGCAAGCCCCCCGGCACGATCGAGTGGGAATAAACCGGATTAAATGACCGTCCGGGGGACGGTCATCCGGTTTGTTCGGCCGCGCAAGCGGCCGCCTCCTTCGCCTCACGCCCTACATAGCCGCCGGCGCGAATTCGATGCGATTGCGGCCCAGGCTTTTCGCCCGATAGAGCGCTGCATCGGCCCGGCTGTAGATTTCGTCGAACGCCGGTTCGGGCGGGGCGACGCAGACTGCACCGATGCTGGCTGTGACGGGGATCATGCCCTGGCCGGTCTCGACCGGCATGGCCCGCATCCGCTGCAACAGGCGCTCCAGCAACGCATGGAAATCCAGCGCGTCGATATCCTGGACCGCGATCAGGAATTCCTCGCCGCCGAAACGCGCGATCAGGTCGCCCTTGCGGCACACGCCGTGGAGCAATTGCCCGACCTGTACCAGCACCCGATCACCGACATCATGACCGAAGCGGTCATTGATCGCCTTGAAATGATCAAGGTCGATTAGCGCCACGCCATGCCCCCTTCCCGACGTGCCGATCGCCTTGAAATGCTCGATAAAGGCTCGGCGATTGAGCGTATCGGTCAGCGGATCGCGATCGGCCAGTTGCTGAAGACAGTCGGCCTGGCGATGGATATGCATCAGCGCCGCGATGAAATGGGCCATCGCCGACAAGCGCCGTTCGTCGCCACTGTCAAAGGCGTTGCATATGGTCCGGCCGACATTGATCGTGCCGAAACATTGGTTGCCACTGAACAGCGGCACGTCGAGGCAGGAGAGGATGCCATGGCTGGCCAGCATCTGCGCATCCAGATCGGCCGATCGCGCCAGGTCGTTGCACCATTCCGCCTGCGCCGTGGAAAAGACCCGGCCGACCATCGTGCCGGCAATCGGGATCGGCGTATCGCGGGGAATGGCGTCATTCCCCTCCAGCGCGATCAGCTTGAGATGCGTATCCGTATCGATGAGCGTGATCGAGGTGCGGTCCGCCTCGAAGATCGACCGGAACCAGCAAGCGACGATGGCCGGTATGTCGGCCATGGATTGCGACGCGGCAAGATCATTGATGAACTGGAGCGGCAGCCGGATATCCTCCGCGGCCGATAGGGTTTCGCCGGATGCGGCGGCCGGCACGGGCCTGGCTACGCTATCCATGTCCTCTCTTTCCCATGGCCTCGTCCGACAAGGAACCATCCAACGACAGAATGGCCGATGTTCGGGATTGCCATGCAATCAACAGGCCCAATATTTACAGCCATGCTTGAAAATCTCAAGAAAAAGCGTATTTTACAGATAATATCTATTTGTATAACGCTACCATAATAGCGCGCCATCAGGCCTGGATTGTCCAACCTACCGTAACGGAAACTACCAGCGCGCCGCCAGAACCGCCGCCATCTGCGCCACCAGTTCGGCCGTCGGCCCGGCATCGTCCCAGGCATAGAGCGACACCCGCATATCGGCCTCCGTCCCGAACGGCGCATAGGGTCGCACCGCCCGTCCGGCGGCCGCGCGCATCGGCACCAGCGACAGGCCCATGCCCGCCTCCACCGCGGTCAGCACGCTGGTGAGGTCGCTACCGGTGAAGGCGACATGGCAGCGCCGCCTTTCCCGCCCGATCCGGTCGAACATCGCGTCGCGATAGAGGCCACCCGCCGGAAAGGCGACCAGCGGCAGCGGATCGGGCCAATCGCCCTGCCGGTCCGCGCTTTCATGCCAGCCGATCGGTTCGGCGAAACTGGCGCGACAATCGGCGCTCGACGTCGGTTCCTTGACAGCGATGATGTCAAACTCGCCCGAGCGGTATCGGCGCGTGAGATCACGGCTGAGCCCGGTGGTGACGTCCAGCCGCACCGCCCGATATTGCTCGGAAAAGCGGGCGAACACCCGCATCATGGCGCGACTGGCGATGTCGTCGGGCAGGCCGATGCGGATCGACGCGCTGCCGGCCGGATCGGCGAGCAGGCTTTCCGCCTCCTGCTGCAGCGACAGGATGCGCCTTGCATGGCCCAGCAGCCGCTCGCCCGCCGCGGTCGGCCGCACCGGCCGTGCCGCCCGATCGACCAGCATATGCCCCACCGCCTGTTCCAGCCGGCCGAGCTGCTGGCTGATGGTCGACTGGGTCATGTGCAGCCGCTGCGCCGCGATGGTGAAGCTGCCGCTGTCGGCGATCGCGACAAAGGCACGGAGCAGGCGCGGATCGAGCATGGCGTTCCATTTGGATCATGAATGATTGCCATTCATATATGTTGTTTGTCGATGATGCAGCCCCTGCCTATCCTGCGCGCCGCACAAGAACCGGGGATTTTCATGAAGACGCTTCTCGCCGCGCTGCTGGCCGCCACTGCCCTGTTGCCCCTGCCCACCGCAGCGAAGGCCGCGCCGGCCCGCGCCGACCTGTTGATCCGCCATGCGACGCTGGTCGATGTCGAGCATGGCCGGCTGGTCCCCAACCAGGCGGTCGCGACCAGGGGCGACCAGATCGTCGCGGTCGGCAACGACGGCACGATTGCCGCCGCCTGGCGCGCGGGCAAGAATGTCGAGGCCAAGGGCCGCTATCTGATCCCCGGCCTGTGGGACATGCATGTCCATTTCGGCGGCGGGCCGGACCTGATCGAAGAAAATAAGGCGCTGCTACCGCTCTATATCGCCAATGGCATCACCACCGTGCGCGATGCGTCGGGCGACCTGCCCTATGATGTGCTGCGCTGGCGCGGCGAGATTGCCGATGGTCGCCTGTTCGGCCCGACCCTGCTGAGTTCCGGCCCCAAGATCGAGGGGATCAAGCCGGTGTGGAAGGGTACGCTGGAAACCGGGTCGCAGGCCGATGTCGACCAAGCGATCGCCAAGCTCAAGGAATTGAACGTCAATTTCGTCAAGATCACGGACAGCACCCTGAAGCCCGAACTGTTCCTCTATGCCGTGCGCCAGGCGCGCGGCGCCGGGCTGCGTGCGTCGGGCCATATCCCGATGGCGCTGACCGTCAACCAGGCGATCGAGGCCGGGATCAGCTCGATCGAGCATATCGACTATGCGCACAAGGCGGGCGTGAAGGATGAGGCGCGGATCACCGCCGATTTCGCCGCCGGCAGGATCGACCGGGCACAGGCCAGCGCGCAGCTGGATGCCGGCTTTGACGAAGCCACCGCCATGGCGGCCTATCGCGACATGGCGGCGCGCGGCGTGTTCGTGACGCCCACGCTCAGCATCTCGCGCACCGTCGCCTATCTCGACCAGAACGATCACAGCGCCGATCCCGAACTGGCCTATATCGGCCCGCGCCTGCGCAAGACCTATGACTGGCGGATCGAGCGCGCGGCCAAGGCGACGCCCGAACAGATCGCCCAGCGCCACGCCATCTACGAGCATAATGCCGCGATCCTGCCGCTGTTGCAGCAGGCCGGCGTCACCATCATGGCCGGCACCGATGCCGGCTTCCTCAACAGCTTCGACTATCCCGGCTTCGCCCTGCATCAGGAACTGGCGCTCTATGTCGATCGCGGCCTGACCCCGGCCCAGGCGCTGGCCAGCGCCACCCGCGCCGGCCCGGCCTGGTTCGGCCTACTCGACCGCTATGGCGCGGTGGCGGAAGGCAAGCAGGCGGATATGGTCCTGCTGACCGCCAATCCGCTGGAGGATATCCACGCCACAAAGGCGATCGACGCGGTGATCCTGCGCGGCACGCTGCAGGACCGCGCCCGGCTCGACGCACTGCTGGCAGAGACGAAGGCGAAGGTCGCCGCCTGGAATGCGGCGGCAACCCGGCCCTGACGGATCAGCCGCGCATCAGCATGTCGGCCGGCACCGGCAGCATGTCGACCTTGCCGGTCGCCACGTCATAGACGGCGGCGACCACCTTCAGCGTGCCCGCCTTCACCTTCTCCTCGATCACCGGCGAGGCGTTGACCAGAGTCGCCGCCTGTACCAGCGCATTGGTGCGAGTGACGATGACCGCATCCTTGCTGCGGGCGAGATAGAGGGCGGGCAGGATCGCGGGGAAGAGCGCGCTGATCTGGCCCGGCACTTCGGGATTGTCGATCGCCGCCTTCACCGCACCGCAATTGCTGTGGCCCATCACGACCAGCGCCTTCAGCCCCAGCACCGCAACGCCATATTCCAGGCTGGCGACGATTTCGGGCGTGGTGATGTTGCCGGCGATGCGGGTGACGAACAGCCGGCCGATATATTCGTCGAACACCATCTCCACCGGCACACGCGAGTCGGCGCAGGAGAGGACGCCGACCACGGGCCATTGCCCCTCGGCCGCGCGCGCCTTGATGATCGACAGGTCCTGCAGATGGGCGGTCGGCTTGCCGGCGACGAAGCGGGCATTGCCGGCCATGATCTCGGCCAGAGCGGCGTCCGGCGTCATCGACGCATCCGGGCCGTCGGCGGCGGGCGCCGCCATCGCTGGTACGGACGGCAGGGCGGCCATGGCCACCCCACCCGCCATCGTCATCGCGGTCAGAAAGGCGCGGCGGGAGGGTGCGGCGCCATCCTCCTCCTGCGTCCCGTGCGGCTGGTCATGCATGCCATCGACGTCCGAACACATGGGTCTGTCTCCCTGTGATGAGGAGACATCATGATGCCGGACCGGTTTGCGCGAGGCAATGGAAAGACCTAGATCGGTCTATCGCCGACGATCCGATGGAGCCCCGCTTGCCCGACACCCAAATTGGCCACCCCGTCTATCGCGACATGCCGACCACCATCTTCGAGCATATGTCGGCCCGCGCGCGGGAGACCGGCGCGATCAATCTGGGACAGGGCTTTCCCGAGGGGCCGGGACCACAGGAAGTGCTGCAGGCGGCGGCGGATGCACTGCTGACCCGCTCCAGCCAATATCCGCCGATGCCGGGCCTGATCGAACTGCGCACCGCGCTGGCCGATCATTATGCCCGGTGTCAGGGGCTAGACCTCAGTCCGCAGGAAATCATCGTCACATCGGGCGCGACCGAGGCGATTGCCGCCAGCCTGCTGGCGCTGGTGCGGCCGGGGGACGAGGTGCTGATGCTGGCGCCGCTCTATGACGCCTATCTGCCGCTGGTCGAGCGGGCTGGCGGCGTGGCCAGGGTGGTGAAGCTGACCCCGCCCGACTGGCGCGTAACCCGCGACGCGCTGGAGGCGGCGATCACGCCCAGGACCCGCATCCTGCTGATGAACAATCCGGTCAATCCGACCGGCATCGTGCTGCGTGAGGCGGAACTGGCGCTGCTGGCCGACCTCTGCGTCAGCCATGACCTGATCACGCTGTGCGACGAGGTATGGGAGGAGACCGTCTATGACGGGCTGCCGCATCGCCCGCTGATCGGCTTTCCCGGCATGCGCGATCGCACGGTCAAGATCGGGTCGGCGGGCAAGATCTTCTCCGTCACCGGCTGGAAGGTCGGCTGGATGTGCGCCGCGCCGCCGATCGCCACCCTGCTCGCTCGCGCGCACCAGTTCCTGACCTTCACCACCCCGCCCAACCTGCAATGGGCGGTGGCGCAGGGGCTGGGCTGGCCCGATGATTGGCTCCGCGACCAGCGCGCCGCCTATCAGGCGTCGCGCGATCGGCTGGCGGCGGGGCTCATCAGGGCAGGCTATGTCGTGCAGCCGAGCGGCGCCACCTGGTTCCTGTCGATCGACCTGCCCGCGTCGGGCATCGCGATGGACGATGTGACCTTCTGCAACCGGATCATCGATGAAGCGGGCGTGGCGGCGATCCCGATCTCCGCCTTCTACCCCGACGATCCGGTCACCCATCTGGTCCGCCTCTGCTTCTCCAAGTCGGACGCGACGCTGGATCCGGCGATCGAGCGGCTCGCCGCCTTCCGCGCGAGCCTTGGCTGACGCAGGATCGCCGCGCCCAGGATCAGCATGAGGATCAGCAGAAGCGCCTGCGCCGCCAGAAAGGGCGGCTCCGTGCCGGTCGGTGCCAGCCGGTTGAGCGCCGGCACCTTGAGGAAGCTCTGTACGACAGCCACGAACAGGTTGAGCCACAAAGCGATGGTCGCGGTCACCGCATAGACGCCCCGCGCCCGGCCCCGCAGGCCAAGGCCGTAAAAGGCGGCGAAGGCGATGATCAGCACCAGCGTCGAGATAATGCCGACGCCGATCGCCGGGGTGAAGCCGCGAAAGGGAAAGAGGAAGCCGGTCAGGCTGGTGAGCAGGGTCGTCACCAGGAACAGGCCCTGCATTTTGGGCAGGACATGTCCCTTGGCCATGGCCGGCAGGGCGACAAGGCCGCTGACGATGCCGATCAGGCTGATCGCGACATGCAGGGCGATGAAGGCGGGAATGGAAAGACCGAGGATCATGATGCTTCTCCCTGGAAAATTCCCGTCACCCCCGCGAAAGCGGGGGTGACAAAAGAGGTCAGGCGCTCACCCGGTACCGGGGCGCCGCATCCTTGAGCGACAGGTTGGGCCGAAGCGCGGCCCGCGCGGCGAGATAGGCGTCGAGGTCAGCCCGGTCCGGCAAGGCAGGGATGGTGATCGCCTCGCCCATGTCGAGCCCGGCCAGCGCCGCGTCGACCATCACCTCGACATCCATCACCATGTGTGGCGGCAGGCCGGCAATCTGTTCCGCCGTCCAGATGGCGGTGCGGGTGATGCCGGGCAGCACCGCCTGCACCTTCACGCCCTTGCCGCCCAGTTCGACCTGCAGCGCCTCGGTAAAGGCCAGCACATAAGCCTTGGTCGCGGGATAGACGGCAGTGAAGCCGTCCGGCATCAGCGCGGTCACCGACGTGATGTTGATCAGCGTGCCTGCGCCCCTGGCCGCCAGCCGCGGCGCAATGGCGCGGGACAGCCGCGTCACCGCCAATATGTTGAGGTCTATGAGGCCGGTGAGATAGGCCGGGTCGGTCTCGACAAAAGCCTGTTCCCCGGCAATGCCGGCATTGTTGACGAGGCCGGTGATCGCGTCATCGTCGCGCAGCCGCGCCTCGACCCGCGCCAGATCGTCAGCTTGTGACAAGTCGGCGGCGATCACTTCCACGCTGACGCCACTGTCGGCGCGCAGGCGGGCGGCCAGCGCCTCCAGCTTTTCGGCGCGACGGGCGACCAGGATCAGATTGGCCCCGCGCCTGGCGAAGCGATCGGCATAGACCGCGCCGATACCGTCCGACGCGCCGGTAATGAGGATGGTGTCTTTGGTCATGGGATGTCTCCTTTGAAAGACTATTTTCCTGTTCGGGCTGAGCGAAGTCGAAGCCCTTGCCTGAGCGAAGCGAAGGCACCTCGCTCCGCTCGGTGGAACCCTTCGACTTCGCTCAGGGCGAACGGTATTTGTGTCAGCCGTTGATGAAAGCGAGCAGGTCGGAATTGAACCGGTCCTGGTGAGTCTGCGTCAGCCCATGGTCGGCGCCTTCATACACGATCAGCACCGCATCCGTAACGATCTTCACCGTCGACAGGGCAGCCGCGCCGATCGGCACGATCTGGTCGTCATCGCCATGGAGGACGAGGGTAGGCACATCGACCTTCGCCAGGTCGGCATGGAAATCGCTTTCGGAAAAGGCGCGGATCGAGTCGAGTTGCCCCTTGAGGCCGCCCATCATCCCCTGCCGCCAGAATTCTTGCACGATGCCCTCGGAGATGACCGCGCCGTCCCGGTTATAGCCGTAGAAGGGGATGGTCAGATCCCTGAAGAACTGGCTGCGATTGTCGAACGTGCCCTTGCGAATGCCGTCGAACACGTCGATCGGCAGGCCGCCCGGATTGGCTTCGGTCTTGAGCATCAGCGGCGGCACCGCGCCGATCAGCGCCAGCTTGGCGACCCGGCTGGTGCCATGGCGGCCAATATAGCGGGTGACTTCGCCGCCACCGGTCGAATGGCCGACCAGGATGATGTCGGACAGGTCCAAGGCCGCGATCAGATCGGCCAGATCGTCGGCATATTGGTCCATATTATTATTGTCCCACACCTGATCCGACCGGCCATGGCTGCGGCGGTCATGGGCGATGGTGCGGAAGCCTTGATTGGCGAAATAGACCATCTGCGCGTCCCAGGCGTCAGCGCTGAGCGGCCAGCCATGGGAGAAGAGGATCGGCTGGCCGTCACGCGGCCCCCAATCCTTGTAGAAGATGCGGGTGCCGTCCCTGGTGGTGACAAAGTTGCTCATGTGAAATTCCCTTCTTCTGTTCCAGAAGGGCGTCCTTCACGCCCTGTGCTTGCAGATTTAGGGGCAATGGCGGAGGATCGGGATTGGCGGTTCCGACATTAAGCGGGCCGATTCCGACAAAGGATTAGGACATGTCCGACACCAGCCTTCCGCGCGCCGAGGTGGGCATATTGCTCTATCCGGGCTGCCAGCAGGCGATGGTCCACGGCATGACCGACCTGATCGACATTGCCGGGCAGTTCTCGGTCCAGCATGGCGGCCCGGTGGTGCGCGTCAGCCATTGGCAGATGCAGGCCGATGGCTGCTTTGCCCGCAGCCATGACACGCATGAAGCATTGGGCGGCACGCCCGACATCTGGCTGGTCCCCGGTCGCCTGACCGGCGTGCCCGAGGCGGAAGAAGCCGCGCCCTATGCCCGCTGGCTGCTCGATCGCCATGCCGCCGGCGCCACCCTTGCTTCCAATTGTGGCGGCGCCTTCCTGCTGGCGGCGACCGGCCTGCTCGATGGTCGCCCGGCCACCACCCACTGGTGGTTCGCCGACGCCTTCCGCACCCGCTTCCCCGCCGTGAAGCTCGATTGCGACCGCATCGTCATCGACGATGGCGACATCATCACCGCCGGCGGGCTGATGGCCTGGACCGACCTTGGCATGCGACTGGTCGACCGGCTGCTTGGCCCGACGGTGATGCTCGACACCGCCAAATTCCTGCTGATCGACACGGCCGGGCGCGAGCAGAAGCATTTCGCCCGCTTCCTGCCGCGCCTGACCCATGGCGACGAGCCGATCCTGAAGGTGCAGCACTGGCTCGCCGCGCGGGAGGCGAAGGCGGTCAGCGTCAACGAGATGGCGGCGCAGGCCGCGCTGGAGGAACGCACCTTCCAGCGCCGGTTCAAGGCGGCGACGGCCATGACCCCGATCGAATATGTCCAGCATCTGCGCGTGGCGCGGGCGCGCGAGCATCTGGAATTTACCCGGCGCACGATCGACCAGATCGCCTGGAGCGTCGGCTATGAGGATGCCGCCGCCTTCCGCAAGCTGTTCCACCGCCTGGTCGGCCTGTCGCCGGGCGACTATCGCAGCCGCTTCGCCGCGCCCAGCGCGCAGGCGGCATGAAGGCACACACAAGGAAGCTTCTTGCGGCCGCCTCCTTCGCCCGCTAAGTTCCCGTTTCGTTCCCAAAAAGGATAGTTATGGACAGCCTCGCCGCCCTTCTCATTCCCGTCGCGCTGCTTATCGGCCTCGCCGTCGGCTGGCTGCTCAAGGGCAAGGCGCTGGCGCCGCTGACCACCGAAAAGGCCGATCTGGCCGGCAAGCTCGACATCGCCGCTGCCCAGCGCAACGGCGCGATCGCCGAACTGGCGGTGGAGAAGGAACGGGTCGCGCAGGGCATGAGCCAGCTCGCCCGGCTCGAATCCGCGCAGGCCGCGTCCGAACAGCGGATCGAGGCACTGCAGGCCGCCGCCAGCCAGCGCATCGAGTCGATCCAGACCGAGCGCGAGGCCGCGCTGCGCGACCTCGCCGCGCTCCAGTCCGACATCCATGCCCGCACCCAGGCGTTCGAGCAGCAGATCGCCGCGCTCAAGGACGCCAAGGAACAGCTCTCCGCCCAGTTCAGCGAAATCGGCGGCAAGCTGCTCGAATCCGCCCAGACCCAGTTCCTGACCCGCGCCGATCAGCGCTTCGCCCAGGCGAGCGAGAAAAGCGAGGCGCAGTTGAAGACGCTGCTCAATCCGGTCGAAACCACGCTCAAGCGCTATGAGGAAGGCCTCGCCCGCGTCGAGAAGGACCGGGTCGGCAGCTATGCCGAACTGCGCGAAGCGGTGCAGCAGGTTCATCTGGGTCAGGGGCAGGTGCGCGAGGAAACGGCCAAGCTGGTCAACGCGCTGCGCGCCGCGCCCAAGACGCGCGGCCGCTGGGGCGAGCAGCAGTTCAAGAATCTCATCGAAACCGCCGGTCTTTCTCCCTTCGTGGACTTCAAGGAGGAAGTGTCGGTCGCGGTCGAGGACGGCCGCCTGCGCCCGGACTTCGTCATCAACCTGCCCGGCGACCAGCAGATGGTGGTCGACGTCAAATGCTCGCTGGTCGCCTATCTGAACGCGGTCGATCAGGTCGATCCGGCGCTGCGCGACGCCCATATGCTCGACCATGCCCGTGCCATGCGCACCCATGCCGACGCACTGGGGCGCAAGGCCTATTGGGAACAGTTCGACAAGGCCCCTGACTTCGTCATCATGTATGTGCCGGGCGACAATTTCGTCACCGCCGCGCTGGAAGCGGACATGGAGCTTTGGGAGCGCGCCGCCAAGAATCGCGTGATCATCTGCGGCCCCGCCACCTTCCTGCCACTCGCCCGCACGCTGGCGGGCCATTGGCGCCAGGCCAAGATGCAGGAACAGGCGCAGCAGGTCGGCCAGCTTGGCAAGGAGCTGTATGAACGGCTCGCCGTCGCCGCGACCCACCTCAAGCGCCTCGGCTCCGGTCTCAACAGTGCGGTCTCCAACTATAACAGCTTCATCGGCAGCTTCGAAACCCGCGTCCTGTCCACCGGGCGCAAGTTCCGCGATCTCGACATCGAGACCGGCGGCAAGGAGATCGAGGCGATGGAGCCGCTCGACGTCCTCGCCCGCGACGCCCAGGCCGACGAAGCGCGCGCGCTGCCCGCGGCGGAATAGGATCGTCTGGGGCTAGCTTGCAGCCAAAGGCGCGGACGGAAGCGTCGCGGATCCCGGACGACGCGGCCGCGCCTGCATCCAGGCAATCAGCCCCGCAACCGCCAGGCTGGCGGCGACCCCGCCGGCCACGGGCACGCCCAGCATCAGCCCCGTCATGCAGACCGGGGCGTGAACGGCATAAAGCGGAAAGGATATCGCCCCCGCCGCCGTCATCCACCGCGATTGTCGCTGCCAGCGAAGCCCGCCCGCCAGCATCAGCGGACAGACCAGCAGGATGAAGACCATGCCACTGATCCAGCCATCCGCGTCGATCATCGTGCCGATGCCGAAATAGAGCGGCATCGCGACCAGGGCCGCCAGCGGCGGAACGGCAATGGTCGGCCTGTCGCGCCACCAGCGCCACAATATGACCCCCATGCCATAGGCGCACATCACCCGCGGCAGGCCGAAGAAGAAGCTGGCAGGCTGCGCCCCCACGTCCATCCCCACACGACTGGCGACAACCGCGAACAGGGTCGCGCTCAGCAGCACGACATGCACCAATATCCTGGTCGACAAGCAGCGCAGGACAAGGCCGTGGGCCATGTTGGCGATCAGTTCCAGGAGGATCGACCAGGCCGGCCCGTTCAACGGATAGAGACGCCCGGTGAAGAGGCTGGGAATCAGCAGCAGATTGGCAAGGGCCACCGGCCAGAGCGACATCTCATTGGTAAGGAGGAAGCCGGGCAGCGCGATCAGTCCGGCTATGGCCATCACTGGCAGGAAGCGTCGATATCGCGCACGAACAAAGTAGATGGTCGACAGCCCCTGCCCCAATCGCGCTTCATAAGTGCGCGCCATCACATAGCCGCTCAGCATGAAGAAGAAGTCGACCGCCAGATAGCCGTTGCCCCGCGCGTCGCCCGTGGTCCAGGTCAGCGCATGGAACAGCAGGACGCTGAGCGCGGCGATCCCGCGCAATCCATCGAATCCGATCAGCCGCCCCTGCATGGCGCGGCTATAGTGGGCAAGCCTTAAGAATCTGCCCATTGCCGCCCCGCCCCCGCGCTGGCATGGCTGCCCCCATGAAAAAGATCGGCCTGCTTGGCGGCTCCTTCAATCCGGCGCATGGCGGGCATCGCGCCATTTCGCTGTTCGCCAGGGACGCCCTGGGCCTCGACGAAATCTGGTGGCTGGTGTCGCCCGGCAATCCGTTGAAGCCCGCCAAGGGCATGGCGCCGCTGCCGGTCCGCCTCGCCCATGCGCAGAAAATCGCCCGCCGCGCACCGATTCGCGCCACTGCGATCGAGCGCCAATTGGGCACCCGCTACACCGTCGACACGCTGCGCACGCTCCGCCAGCGCTACCCCCGCAACCGCTTCGTCTGGCTGATGGGCGCCGACAATCTGGCGCAATTTGGCCAGTGGCGCGACTGGCGCGGCATAGCGCGACAGATGCCCATTGCCGTCATCGCCCGTCCAGGCTATGATGACGCTGCCCGTGGCTCTACGGCCATGAGCTGGCTGCGGCGCTTCGTCCGGTCCGCGCGCCAGAGTGCAGACTGGACGAATTGGAGACCACCGGCGCTCGTGCTATTGCGCTTTCGCCCTGATCCAAGATCGGCAACCCTGCTACGGCAGGCGGACCCCCTCTGGCATCGCGAATATGAAGCAACGTGTGTGCGCGATCCGCTCACGCGCCGGATGATCGTCTAGATTGGAGTTTAATTGACTAACCTCGCCCCTGCCAACGATACGGCGCCCGCCGCCGATAGCGTGGCCGCCCTGCACGCCCTTGTCATGCAGTCGCTCGACGACGACCAGGCGCAGGAAACCATCTCCATCCCCCTCGAAGGCAAGAGCAGCATCGCCGATCATATGGTGATCGCGAGCGGCCGTTCGTCGCGTCAGGTCGCGGCGATCGCCCAGCATCTGGCCGAACGGATCAAGAAGGCCACCGGCCGCTCCGCGCGGGTCGAAGGCCTGCCGGTCGCCGACTGGGTGCTGATCGATGCCGGCGACGTGATCGTCCATCTGTTCAAGCCGGAAGTGCGCAGCTTCTACAATCTGGAACGGATGTGGGGCTTCGTCGACGCACCGGTCGCGGGCAACGCCTGATCCTTGCCGTCGCGCCCTTCGACATGGGCGCGATGACAGGCTAGGGAGGAGCCATGCTCCTCCATATCATCGCGCGCGGCAAGATCGGGCGCTCGCCCGAGGCCGATCTGGTCGACCGCTATGTCAAGCGGCTGACCATGCCGCACAAAATCACCGAAATGCCCGACCGGGGCGGCAAGCTGCCGCCCGTCGGTCCCGGCACGGTGACGGTCATGCTCGACGAGAAGGGCAAGCAGCTTTCCTCGATGGACTTTGCCCGGCGGATCGAGGGCTGGCGCGACACCGGCACGCGCGAGATCCGCTTCCTGATCGGCGCCGCCGACGGCTTCGACGATGCCGAACGGACCAATGCCGACCTGCTGATCGCCTTTGGCGCCATGACCTGGCCGCACATGATCGCCCGCGCCATGCTCGCCGAACAGCTGTGGCGCGCCTGCTCGATCCTCGCCAACCACCCCTATCACCGCGAAGGCTGAGGCTCGACATGCCCACGGCTTGCGCCTAGTCAAAGCCCTATCGGGCGGGACAAGCGGTTGAAGCGCAGCATCATCAGCAACAGCATCACGGGCATCGCACTGGCGGGCATCGTGGCCCTTGTCGCCACGCGCCTGCCCGCCGCGAACGATGCCGCGATCATCCTGCCCGGCACCGCCGGCACCACGCTGGCACAGGAACAGAAGGCGCTGCGCGACGCCCGCCGCCAGTCGGTGGAGGCCGCCGACCGTTCGGTCCGGCTGGAGCGGCAGGCCGGCATGGCCCGTGACGAGGCCGAACAGGCCGGCCGCCGCGCCGCCGCCATGGCCGCCCGCATCCAGCAGGCCGAGGCCGATGTCCAGGCCGCCCAGGCCCGCATCGCCATCATCGCCCGCATGCAGCGCGCCCAGGCCGCGCGCCTCGCCGTCCGGCAGGAACCGGTGGTGCGACTGACCGCCGCGCTGCAGATGATGAGCCGCCGCCCGCTCGCCCTTGCCCTCGTCCAGCCGGGATCGATCAGCGACGCGGTCCATATGCGCGCGGTGCTGGGACAGGTGCTGCCGGTGATCGAGCAGCGCACCGCGGGCCTGCGCGCCGAACTGGACCGCAGCCGCGCGATCCGCGCCACCGCCCAGCAGGCCGCCGACGCCCTGACAAAGAGCCGCCGCGACCTCACCGATCGCCAGGCCGCCCTGCGCCAGCTCGAAACGCAAAAGCGCGTCGCCGCCCGCGACTATCGCGCCAATGCCGGGCTGGAGAGCGAACGCGCGCTGGCGCTGGGCGAGAAGGCGCGTGACATTGTCGACCTGATGGACCAGCTGGAGGTGGCGAGCGACCTGCGCGATCGCCTGGCGCAACTGTCCGGTCCGGTGCTGCGCCCCGCCCGCCCCGACCAGGCCGGTGCGCCCGCGCCCGACCGCGAGACGCTGGACAGCGGCCCGCCGCCCTATCGCCTGCCGGTCGTCGGCCAGCTCGTCACCGGCATGGGCGAGGTGAATGACGGCGGCGTGCGATCGCGCGGCCTGACCCTGGTGACCCAGGCCGGCGGCCAGGCAGTCGCGCCGACCGCCGGCCGCATCGCCTTTGCCGGCCCCTATCGCGGCTATGGCCAGATCCTGATCATCGACCATGGCCAGGGCTGGACCACCCTCATCACCGGCCTGCACCGCGTCACCGCCCAAGTCGGCGAGACCGTGCGCCAGGGCGACCCGGTCGGCCTCACCGCCGCCCAGGGCCGCCCCACCGTCACCATCGAACTGCGCCGCAACGGCCGCCCGGTGGACATCGTGCCGCTGGTGGGGCTGGGCTAACGCAATCGCAAGAATTGCCGCTTACGCCTGCTTGGGTGAACGCCCATACGCCTTTGCCCCTGCCCGCACATGAGATCTGGCCCGACCTGTGGCAGAGCGCCAGTGCTTGGCGGGGACGGATGATCGAAGAGTTTGCCCGCGCCGAGGCGGCCGTGACCGAGGCGTTGATCCAGCTTTCCAATGTCCCGACCAAGGGCAAGAACATCAATCTGCCCCATCTTGTGGGCCAGCGATTTGCCGCACTGGCCAAGGCCATCGGGACCGACGGCCCATTTGCCGTTGAAGGCAAGGCACTATCCAAGGCCCTGGAAGAGTTCATCGCCTTTGAAACGCTGCGCGCGACCTTGTGCCATGGCACACAGACCATCACCGTCGATCACAAAGGCCGATGGCACGTCACCTTGCGTTTGCAGGCATTACGGAACGGCAAAGTCGTGCGCGAGACGTTGGTGCTCGACGAAAACGAAGCCATCGAACGTTGCAAAATGATTCATGCGGCGCGGCAACGGCTCGAGTCCAAGATCAGCCTCATGATCAAGGCTCTCGCCGGATAAGGCAATAATCACCCCCATTAACCCCACGCTCATCGACGCCAGGCAACATTGGTCGAAGCGCGCTTTTGCGTTGGATAGCGAATCGACGTATATCGATCCCTTGATGCGGACTCCAAGGACAGCCATGAAATCCACCTTCCTGCAGGGCGCGGTCGCGCTCGGCGCGCTTGCGCTCATCCCCGCCACCACCGCGGCGCTCGCCGATGGCGAGGCATCGAGCTACAAGGCGCTCGACGAATTCATGGACGTCTTCCAGAAGGTCCGCAGCGACTATGTCGAGAAGGTCGACGACGAAAAGCTGATCAAGGGCGCGATCGACGGCATGCTCGCCAGCCTCGATCCGCACAGCAGCTTCCTCGACGCGCGCGATTTCCAGAATCTGCGCACCCAGACCGAGGGCAGCTATGGCGGCCTTGGCCTGTCGGTCACGCAGGAGGATGGCGCGGTCAAGGTGATCGCCCCGACCCAGGACACGCCGGCCTGGCGCGCCGGGATCAAGGCTGGCGACTATATCACCCATATTGACGGCCAGCTCATCTATGGCGGCACGCTGGACGAGGCGGTGGACAAGATGCGCGGCGCACCGGGCACCAGCATCAAGCTGACCATCGTGCGCACCGGCCGCGACAAGCCGATCGACCTGACCCTCACCCGCGAGATCATCGAGATCAAGCCGGTGAAGTGGGAAGTGAAGAACAATATCGGCGTCATCAACATCGTCAGCTTCTCGGCCAATACCGGCGCCGATGTCCGCTCGGCGATCCGCAGCATCGACAAGAGCCTGGGCCACAAGCCGACCGGCTATATCCTCGACCTGCGCTCCAACCCCGGCGGCCTGCTGGACGAAGCGGTGTCGACCAGCGACGTCTTCCTGGAGCGCGGCGAGATCGTATCGCAGCGCGGCCGCAACAAGGGCGATGTCGAACGCTATTATGCCAAGCCCGGCGATGACGCGAAAGGCCTGCCGGTGATCGTGCTGGTCGATGCGGGCTCCGCCTCGGCCTCCGAAATCGTCGCCGGCGCGCTGCAGGATCAGCATCGCGCGCTCATCATGGGTGAACGCAGCTTCGGCAAGGGCTCGGTCCAGACCATGTTGCCGCTGTCGAACACCACCGCGCTCAAGCTCACCACCGCGCGCTACTTCACCCCGTCGGGCCGCAGCGTGCAGGAAGGCGGCATCCAGCCGGACATCAAGGTGCCGCAGCTCAGCGACCCGGATTACAAGGACCGCCCCAAGTTCCGCGAAAGCGACCTGCGCCGCCACCTGATCAACGAGATCAAGACCGACGACGCCGCGCTGGAAGAGGACAGCAAGGAAGATCCGCGCTTCGCCCAGACCGCCGAGGAACTGAAGAAGAAGGGGATCGAGGACTTCCAGCTCGATTATGCGCTCAAGACCATTTCCCGCCTCGCCGGCACGCCGGGCGCCACCATCGCCCAGACCCAGCAGGCCGCTGCGCGCAAGCCCGGCGCGAAATGAATCGTGCCCGTTCGGATGACCGGACGGGCAAGTTCAGCATGACGAAAGGCGGACAAGGGTTTAAGCGGGCGATATGAACAGCTTGTCCCCCGCCCTGGGCCGCGCCCGCCTGCTTGCCCTGCTCGTGCCCGTGATCGCGCTGGGCACGGCCTATGCCTCCCAATATCTGGGTGGGCTGCATCCGTGCGAAATGTGCTGGTGGCAGCGTTATCCCCATATGGCCGCGATCCCGCTGGCGCTGGTCGCCTATGCGCTGCGCGGCCGCGCCTGCATGAGCGGCCTGTTCGCCGGTTTCGCCGGCATCGCCATCGGCATCAGCGGCGCCATCGGCCTGTTCCATGCCGGGGTCGAATATGGCTGGTGGGAAGGGTTGACCGCCTGCTCGACCACGCCGACCGGCGGCAGCAGCGCCGATATTTTGAGCCAGATCATGGCAACGCCGATCACCCGCTGCGATGTTGCGCCCTGGAGCCTCTTCGGCATTTCGCTGGCAGGCTATAACGGCCTCTTGTCGGGCGCGGCCGCGCTCGCCATCTTGGCCCTGCTGCTGAAAGCGAGGAAGGCATGAGCGCCACCAAGGATTTCCCGCGTCCCGGACGTCGCACCAATGCAACTGATCGCGCCTCCATGGTGCGCGTCGACCAGGCCGGCGAGTTCGGCGCGGTGCGCATCTATGCCGGGCAGCTTGCGGTGATGGGCGATCGCCATCCCTATGGCCGGCTGATCGCCGGCATGGCCGCGCAGGAGGAACGCCATCGCGCCGCCTTCGACGCGCTGATCGCCAAACGCGGCGTGCGCCCGACCGCGATCCATCCGATCTGGAATGTCGCCGGCTTCGCGCTGGGCGCCGTGACCGCCGCGATGGGGCCAAAGGCCGCCATGGCCTGCACCGCCGCGATCGAGACCGAGATCGACCTTCATTATGAGGAACAGTTGCAGCAACTGGGCGAGGATGATCCGGAACTCTCTGCCCTGATCAAGGATTTCCAGGCGGAGGAGGTCGAGCATCGCGACGCCGCCATCGCCCATGGCGCGGAACAGGCCCCGGCCTATCCGCTGCTGTCCGGCGCGATCCGCCTGGGTTGCCGCGCCGCCATCGCGCTGTCGAAGCGCATCTGAACAAGGGACGGACCGATGATGAAGACCCCGTTGATCGCTCTGGCCGCCGGCCTGATGCTGGGCACCGCCGCCCCCGCGCTCGCGCAGCAGGACAGCGCCCCCACAGCCGCCACCAGCACCGGCTCCGAAAAGGTCAATCTGGTCATCGTCTATGGCGATGATGCCTGTCCCCAGAGCCAGGGCGACGGCATCGTCGTGTGCGCCCGCAAGGGCGAGGAAGAACGCTACCGCATTCCCGAGCCGCTGCGCGGCGACCCCAACAAGCCCAGTAACCAGGCCTGGGGCGAGCGGGTGAAGTCGATGGAATATGTCGGCCGCGACGGCACCGAAAGCTGCTCGCCGGTCGGCGGCGGCGGCGCCACCGGCTGCTTCGCCAAACTGTCGCGCCTCGCCAAGGCGGAACGGCAGCAGGCCGACAATGCCAGCTGGAAGGATCTGGTCGAAGCCGAGCGCGCCAGGCGCCTGTCGACCATCGACGCCGACAGCGAAGCGATCGAAAAGCGCGTTCTGGCCGAGGAAAAGGCCGACGCCGATGCCAAGAAGGCGCAGGAACAGGAAGTGCCGCCCCGGCCGTGACGGCATGGGGCGTCCTGCGGCGTCTGTTCATATCGATCCCGCGCCAGTGCAGCGCGGGACGAACGGGGTGCAACCGGGGCGAATGAAGGAATTGATGATGCGTCTCCCCCGCCCCCTGCTGATCGCCGGCCTGGCCGCGCTGGCCCTGCCCGCCGCGCCGGCCGTCGCCCAGGACGATCCGCCGCAGAAGATCTTCAACCTCATCGTCTATGGCGATGATCCCTGCCCGACCGGCCAGGGCGAGGAAATCGTGGTCTGCGCCCGCAAGCCCGAATCCGAGCGCTATCGCATCCCCAAGAAGCTGCGCGAGAAACCCGAAGAAGTGGGTGGCCCCGGCTGGGGCAGCCAGGTCGCGACGATGGAACAGACCCAGCGCCAGATCCTGCCCAACAGCTGCTCGGCCATCGGCAGCAACGGCTTCACCGGCTGCACCGCCCAGATGCTGCAGCAATGGTTCGCCGAACGGCGGATGCAGCAGAGTAGTAGCAGCACGCCCTGAGCGCTTTTCCTAGCGCGGATACAGCCCGTCCATATGCGCCAGGCTCTGCACGATCAGCGCCTCCAGCGCCCCCATGTCGATATCGGCCAGCCGCTTGACATAGAGGCAGCCCTTGCCGCGCCGATGCCTGCCTAATGCCGTGAAATCGGCGTCATCCAGACCGGCGAGATAGAAGACCAGCTCCGCCTTGCGCGGCGCAAAGCCGATCCGGCACATGTCGCCCTCGCGCCCGCTGTCATAGCGATAATGATAGCGGCCAAAGCCGATGATGCTCGGCCCCCACAGCCGCGGCGACTCGCCCGACAGCCGCGCCATCAACGCCGCGACGACCCGACCATCCGCCTGTCGCTCGGCCGGTTCGACCGTGTCGAGATAGGCGGCGACATCCGCCATCGTCTCCGTGGTCTTGTTCTCGCCCGTCGCCATCGGCTTGCCTTTCGCGGCCTGTCCGACTACAGGCTAGCGCGTCATCTGGGGAGTAGCCAGCCGTTCCGCTGACGGGACGGGCCATATGTCAACATATTTGGCCGAGAGGCCATGGCATATGGGATGCGGTATCAGCCGCATCGGGCGAGACCAATGGCATCGGCTTCCCAGTCCGGCCGGGCGGGGAAGGCGGTGGCATTGTGTCTTTTTGTCAGAGCCCGGCCCGGACGATATTCATGGAACCCTTCCTCACCTCCACCGCCCTCGTCGCGCTCGCCGAAATGGGCGACAAGACGCAGTTGCTGGCCATGCTGCTCGCCACCCGCTTCCGCAAGCCGGTGCCGATCATCCTGGGCATCTTCGTCGCGACCATCGCCAATCATTTCCTCGCCGCGCTGGTCGGCCATTCGATCGCCGGGGTGCTGACCCAGCCCTGGTTCCGCTATGCCGTGGCGGGCAGCTTCATCGCCATGGCGCTCTGGACGCTGGTGCCCGACAAGATCGACGAGGATGCGCCGCTCAAGGCCCCGTCCAAGGCCGGCGTGTTCGTGACCACCCTGGTCGCCTTCTTCCTGGTCGAGATGGGCGACAAGACGCAGGTGGCGACCGTGGCGCTGGGCGCGCAGTTCGACAATCTGCTTGCCGTCACCGCCGGCACCACCTGCGGCATGATGCTGGCCAATGTCCCGGCCGTGCTGTTCGGCGAAGCGCTGGCCAAACGCGTGCCGATGCGCGCGCTGCAGATCGGCGCGGCGCTGCTCTTCCTGCTCTTGGGCCTGTGGATGATCGCCGGGCTGCAGGGCTGGATCGGCTGATTGGCTGGTCGCGTTTTCGCAAGCGTCGGGTGATATCACCCGATTAGAAAACGCTCCAGAAAAGGGAACGCCGCCGCCGGCGGGCGGTTGTCAGCGGGCGGCGGAAGTTGCAAGGGAAACGGCACGAACTTTCCCCTTTTCGAACAGCATGGGACGCGCGTGATGAAGGACAATCTGGTAACCATCTTCGGCGGCGGCGGCTTTCTCGGGCGCCAGGTCGCCCAGGCGCTGATGGCACGCGGCGCGCGCGTCCGCATCGCCCAGCGCGACCTCGCCAATTCGGTCAAGGTGAAGGCGCTCGGCAATCTGGGCCAGACCCAGTTCGTCGCGGCCAATATCCGCAAGCCCGACACCGTCGCCCGCGCCCTCCACGGCAGCGACATCGTCATCAACCTGGTCGGCATATTGAGCGGCGATTTCGACGCGGTCCAGCATGAGGGCGCCGCCAATGTCGCCCAGGCGGCGGCCGCCGCCGGCGTCACCGCGCTGGTCCATGTCTCGGCGATCGGCGCCGATGCGGCCAGCCCCTCGGCCTATGGCCGGTCCAAGGCTGCGGGTGAAGCCGCCGTGCTGGCCGCCTTCCCGACCCCGACCATCGTGCGCCCGTCGATCATCTTCGGCCAGGAGGACCAGTTCCTCAACCGCTTCGCCGGCGTCGCCAGCAGCGGCCCGGTCGTGCCGGTGATCGGCGCCGCCACCAAATTCCAGCCCGTCTATGTCGGCGACGTTGCCGAGGCGATCGCCAATGCGGCGCAGCAGCCCGGCGTCTTTGGCGGCAAGACCTTCGAACTCGCCGGCCCGCAGGTCATGAGCATGAAGGAAATCAATGCCTGGGTCGCCAAGGCGATCGGCCGGGGCGACAAGCCGCTGGTCGAAGTGCCCGGCGCCTTCGCCTCGCTGCTGGCGATGCTGCCCGGCGGCCCGATCACCCGCGACCAGCTCGCCATGCTGGGCCAGGACAATGTCGCCGCGCCCGGCGCGCCGGGCCTTGAGGCGCTGGGCGTCGCCCCCACGCCGATGGCCGCCGTCGCCGAACGCTGGATGGTCCCCTATCGCAAGCATGGCCGCTTCGCCGGCCGCGTGAAGGCCTGATCCATTCCCGCCATCGGCTCGACGGGCCGATGATCGGCCACGACCGGCCGTGGCCATGCCGCTTTGCCTTTTCGCTGCACTGCGGCATGGTGCATCCCTGACATATAGGCATTGCCCGGCCCTCTCCCTTCGCGGGGGGAGGGCTTGGCTTATGCGCCCCCTGCTTGAGGATCCGACATCCCCATGGACATGCATTATCTGACGGTCATCCTGCTCGGCATCGTGGAGGGATTGACCGAATTTCTCCCCGTGTCCTCGACCGGCCATCTCATCCTGGCGAGCGAGCTGCTCGGCTATGATGCGTCGGTCTGGGCGATGTTCAACGTCATGATCCAGCTCGGTGCGATCCTCGCCGTCGTCGTCCTCTACTGGCGCACCTTCTGGGCGGTGGCCATGGGCCTGCTGCGCCTCGATCCGGTCAGCATCCGCTTCGTGCGCAACCTGCTAGTCGCCTTCATCCCCGCCGTCGTCATCGGCCTTGCCCTGCACGACTATATCGACACGCTGCTCGGATCGCCCCGCGTGGTCGCGGTCGCGCTGGTGGTCGGCGGCGTCGCCATCCTGGTGATCGAACGCCTGATCAGGGAACAGCGCTTCCACGGCATCGCCGACATTCCGCTGGTCCGCGTCATCGGCATCGGCTTCATCCAGTGCCTCGCCATGGTGCCGGGCGTCAGCCGCTCGGGCGCGACCATCATGGGCGCACTGACCCTGGGCGTCGAGCGCCGCACCGCTGCGGAATTCAGCTTCTTCCTCGCCATCCCGACCATGCTCGGCGCCTCGACGCTGGAACTGCTCAAGAAGGGCGACCAGCTCACCAGCGCCCAGGTCGGCTGGGACAGCATCGCGCTCGGCTTCGTCGTCTCCTTCATCGTCGCGCTGCTGGTGATCAAATGGTTCGTCGGGCTGGTGTCGCGCCATGGCTTCGCACCCTTTGCCTGGTATCGAATCATTGCCGGCATCGGCGCGCTGGTCTGGCTCAGCCTGAGATAAGGCCGATACGGACCTAATATTTGAAAGATAATTACAGCGCCGCGACAGCCTTTTCCCAAACCGCCAGATAATAGGTCAGCTTAACTGCCCTAAATGCCAGAATCCGCGTGACTCCGCGGGTTTTCCTGCTATGCGCACTGCAAACAATCGTTGCAGGGAAATGCCATGGCTGAAAATCCGATGCTGAAGTTCGTGGGCAAGGAACAGGCCTATCCGGAAAAGCGCGGCGCTGATGCGCGCGCCGAGGACTTTCTGGAAATCAGCAAGTCCTTCATTCTGGACAAGGCCGAGGAACAGGCGTCGCGCTGCTCGCAATGCGGCGTGCCCTATTGCTCGACCCACTGCCCGCTACACAATCATATCCCCGACTGGCTGCGCCTGACCGCCGAAGGGCGCCTGCGCGAAGCCTATGAACTGTCGAACCTGACCAGCACCATGCCGGAAATCTGTGGCCGCATCTGCCCGCAGGACCGTCTGTGCGAAGGCAATTGCGTGATCGAATTTTCCGGCCACGGATCGGTCACCATCGGCTCGGTGGAAAAGTTCATCACCGACACCGCCTGGAAGGAAGGCTGGGTCGAACCGCTCGTCCCCGGCGCCGCGCGCGGCCAGTCGGTCGGCGTCATCGGTGCCGGCCCCGCCGGCCTCACCACCGCCGAATATCTGCGCGTCGCGGGCTATGAAGTGCATGTCTATGACCGGCACGACCGCGCCGGCGGCCTGCTGACCTATGGCATCCCCGGCTTCAAGCTGGAAAAGGATGTCGTCATGCGCCGCGTCCAGCGCCTCAAGGATGGCGGCATCATCTTCCACGAAGGGTTCGAGGTCGGCCGCGACGCCAGCATGGAACAGCTGCGCGCCAAGCATGATGCGATCCTGATCGCCACCGGCGTCTACAAGGCCCGCGACATCAAGGCGCCGGGCGTCGGCGCACCGGGCGTGGTCAAGGCGCTCGACTATCTCACCGCCTCCAACAAGGCGGGCTTTGGCGATGCCGTGCCCGGCCATGAGGATGGCACCCTGCTCGCCACCGGCAAGGATGTCGTCGTGATCGGCGGCGGCGACACCGCGATGGATTGCGTCCGCACCGCCATCCGCCAGGGCGCCAAGTCGGTAAAGTGCCTCTATCGCCGCGACCGCGACAATATGCCCGGCTCGCAGCGCGAAGTCGCCAATGCCGAGGAGGAAGGCGTCGAGTTCGTCTGGCTGACCGCGCCGATCGCCTTCGAGGGCACGGAGCATGTCACCGGCGTCAAGGTGACGAAGATGCGCCTGGGTTCGCCCGACGCATCGGGCCGCCGCGCACCCGAGCCCGATCCGGGCAGCGAACATACGCTGGAAGCCGATCTGGTCATCAAGGCGCTGGGCTATGATCCCGAAGACCTGCCCCGCCTGTTCGGCGCCGACGACCTGTCGGTCACCCGCTGGGGCACGCTGCGCGTCGATCACAAGACGATGATGACCAGCATGGACGGCGTCTTCGCCGCCGGCGACATCGTGCGCGGCGCATCGCTGGTGGTCTGGGCCATCCGCGATGGCCGCGACGTGACCGACCATATGCACAAATATCTCAAGGCCAAGGCCGTCGCCGCCGCCAGCGAGAAGGTTGCCGCGTGATGCGCCTCGCCTTCCTGTCCCTGTTTCTGCTGGCGACCCCGGTCGCCGTGCAGGCGCAGACGCCGGCGGCGCCTGTAGCCACCGAGCAGCCGGTCGATCCGGCGCTGCTCGCCAAGGCGCAGCCGATCGCGGCCCTCATCCTGCCCGACGGCACGATGGAAAAGATGATGGGCCCGATGATGCAGAAGATGATGGGCCCGATGATGGACAGCATGACCAAGATGCCCATCCGCGAGTTCCTGAAGGTCGGCGGCATCGACCCCGAACGGGCCGAAGGCCTGGGCGAAGGCACGATGGAGGAAATGATGGCGATCCTCGATCCCAATTTCCGCAAGCGGATGGACGTGATCGTCAACACCATGATGCCCGCCATGGGCCGCTTCATGGGCCGTTACGAACCGGACATGCGCGCCGGCATGGCGGAGGCTTTTGCCTATCGCTACAATGCGAACGAACTGGATCAGATCGCCGCCTTCCTGAAGACGCCGACCGGCGCCAAGTTCGGCGAGGGCTTCATGCAGCTGGCAACCGACCCCCATTATATCGGCCGCATGCAGAAGATCATGCCCGACATGATGAAGGCCATGCCGGAGATCATGCAATCCTCGCAGGCCGAACTCGCCAAGCTGCCCAAGCCGCGCACCTATAAAGACCTGACCAAGGCCGAACGCGACCGCCTCACCGCATTGCTCGGGGCGGACACGCAAAAGGCAAACTGACGATCGACGCCGGCACGCCGGCACCAACAGAATGAAGGCGGCCGTGCCCCAAGAAGGGGACGGCCAGATGCAAGGGTAAGTCATCATGACCGACACCAATTTCATGGCCAGCCCCGAAGAGCGCGCACGCATTGCTGCCGAGGGCATGTATCATCCCGAGATGGAGGGCGATGCCTGCGGCGTCGGCCTGGTCGCCGCGACCGACGGCCGGCCCAGCCGCCGCGTCGTCTCCTCCGCGATCGATGCGCTGAAAGCCGTGTGGCACCGCGGCGCGGTCGACGCCGATGGCAAGACCGGCGATGGCGCGGGCATCCATGTCGACCTGCCGGTCCGCTTCTTCGACGATGCGATCGCCGATTCGGGCCACAAGCCGCTGCCCAATCGCCTCGCCGTCGGCATGATCTTCCTGCCGCGCACCGACCTCAGCGCGCAGGAAACCTGCCGCACCATCGTCGAAGCGGAAATCATCGACGCGGGCTACACCATCTATGGCTGGCGCCAGGTGCCGGTCGACGTCTCCGTCATCGGCGAGAAGGCGCAGCGCACCCGTCCCGAAATCGAGCAGATCATGATCGCCGGCCCGATGCCGGAGGAACGCGACGTCGGCGAGTTCGAGAAGGATCTCTACCTGATCCGCCGCCGCATCGAGAAGAAGGTGATCGAAGCGCAGATCAGCGACTTCTACATCTGTTCGCTGTCGTGCCGCTCGATCATCTACAAGGGCCTGTTCCTCGCCGAATCGCTGTCGGTCTTCTATCCGGACCTGCAGGATGAGCGGTTCGAGAGCCGCGTCGCCATCTTCCACCAGCGCTATTCGACCAACACCTTCCCGCAATGGTGGCTGGCCCAGCCGTTCCGCACCCTCGCCCATAATGGCGAGATCAACACGATCCGCGGCAACAAGAACTGGATGAAGAGCCACGAGATCAAGATGGCCTCACTGGCCTTTGGCGAGCAGTCGGAGGACATCAAGCCGGTGATCCCGGCCGGCGCGTCGGATACCGCCGCATTGGACGCCGTGTTCGAAGCGATCTGCCGCTCGGGCCGCGACGCGCCCACGGCCAAGCTGATGCTGGTGCCCGAGGCATGGCAGGCGGAAAGCGCCGAACTGCCCAAGGCGCATGCCGACATGTATGAATATCTCGCCTCCGTGATGGAGCCGTGGGACGGCCCGGCCGCGCTCGCGATGACCGACGGCCGCTGGGTCGTGGCCGGCGTCGACCGCAACGCGTTGCGCCCGCTGCGCTACACGCTGACCGGCGACAATCTGCTGATCGTGGGTTCGGAAACCGGCATGGTCGTCGTGCCCGAGACCATCATCGTCCAGAAGGGCCGCATGGGTCCGGGCCAGATGATCGCGATCGATCTGCAGGAAGGCGAAGTCTATGACGACCGCGCGATCAAGGATCGCATCGCGGGCGAGCGCCCCTATGGCGACCTGATCAAGGACTTCCTCGACATCACCGACCTGCCCGACGTCCCCAGCGCCCTGCCGGCATGGGACAAGGCGGAACTGACCCGGCGCCAGGTCGCGGCCAACATGACGCTGGAGGATATGGAACTGATCCTCGCGCCGATGGTGGAGGATGCCAAGGAAGCGATCGGCTCGATGGGTGACGACACGCCGCTGGCGGTCATCTCCGACAAGCCGCGCACCATCAGCCATTTCTTCCGCCAGAATTTCAGCCAGGTCACCAACCCGCCGATCGACCCGTTGCGCGAACGGCATGTGATGAGCCTCAAGACGCGCTTCTCCAACCTCCACAACATCCTGGAGGAAGATGCGCAGAACAGCCATGTGCTGGTGCTGGAATCGCCGGTGCTCAACAGCGCCGAATGGGCGCGGCTCAAGGCCTATTTCGGCCCGGCCGTGGCCGAAATCGACTGCACCTTCCCCTCGACCGGCGGCCAGGAACAGCTGCGCGCAGCGATCGCCCGCATCCGTGAGGAAGCCGAACAGGCGGTGCGCGAAGGGCGCAGCGAACTGTTCCTGACCGACGAGCGTGCCGGGCAGGACCGGGTCGCGATCCAGGGCGTGCTGGCGGCCGCGGCCGTCCACACCCATCTCGTCCGCAAGGGCCTGCGCAGCTATGCGTCGATCAACGTGCGGTCGGCCGAAGCGCTCGACACCCATTATTTCGCGGTGCTGATCGGCGTCGGCGCGACCACGGTGAACGCCTATCTGGCCGAAGCCAGCATCGCCGATCGCCACGCCCGTGGCCTGTTCGGCGACCTGACCCTCGACCAGTGTTTCGAGCGTCAGCGCACCGCGATCAACGAGGGTCTGCTCAAGATCATGTCCAAGATGGGCATCGCGGTCGTCAGCTCCTATCGTGGCGGCTATAATTTCGAAGCGGTCGGCCTGTCGCGCGCCCTGGTCAACGATCTCTTCCCCGGCATGCCGGCGAAGATTTCGGGCGAAGGCTATGCCTCGCTCCACTATTCGGCGATGCTGCGCCACGACAAGGCCTATGACAGCGCGGTCGTCCGCCTGCCGATCGGCGGCTTCTATCGCCAGCGCAACGGCGGCGAGGCCCATGCCTATTCCGCCCAGCTGATGCACCTGCTGCAGACCGCCGTCGGCACCGACAGCTATTCGACCTATCTGCAATTCTCGCGCGGTGTGCGCGACCTGCCGCCGGTCTATCTGCGCGACCTGATGGAGTTCAACTTCGCCCGCGAGGCGGTGCCGATCGACGAGGTGGAAGCCACCACCGAGATCCGCAAGCGCTTCGTGACGCCGGGCATGTCGCTGGGCGCGCTCAGCCCCGAAGCGCATGAGACGCTGGCGATCGCCATGAATCGCATCGGCGCCAAGGCGGTGTCGGGCGAGGGTGGCGAGGATGCCGCGCGCTTCAAGCCCTATGAGAATGGCGACAACGCCAATTCGGTCATCAAGCAGATCGCGTCGGGCCGCTTCGGCGTCCATGCCGAATATCTGGGATCGGCCGAGGAAATCGAGATCAAGGTCGCGCAGGGTGCCAAGCCCGGCGAGGGCGGCCAGCTGCCCGGCTTCAAGGTGACCGAATTCATCGCCCGCCTGCGTCACTCGACGCCCGGCGTGACGCTGATCTCGCCGCCGCCGCACCATGACATCTACTCGATCGAGGATCTCGCGCAGCTCATCTATGACTGCAAGATGATCAACCCGCGCGCCCGCGTCTGCGTCAAGCTGGTCAGCCAGGCCGGCATCGGCACGGTCGCGGCGGGCGTGGCGAAAGCGCATGCCGACGTCATCCTGGTCGCCGGCCATGTCGGCGGCACCGGCGCCAGCCCGCAGACCTCGATTAAATATGCCGGCACGCCGTGGGAAATGGGCCTGTCGGAAGCCAATCAGGTGCTGACCCTCAACGGCCTGCGCCACCGCGTGAAGCTGCGCACCGATGGCGGCCTCAAGACCGGGCGCGACATCGTCATCGCCGCGATCCTGGGCGCCGAGGAATTCGGCATCGGCACGCTGTCGCTGGTCGCCATGGGCTGCATCATGGTGCGTCAGTGCCACAGCAACACCTGCCCCGTGGGCGTCTGCGTGCAGGATGAGAAGCTGCGCCAGAAGTTCACCGGCACCCCGGAAAAGGTCATCAACCTGATGACCTTCATCGCCGAGGAAGTGCGCGAGATCCTGGCCCGCCTGGGCTTCCGCAGCCTCGACGAAGTGATCGGCCGCACCGAACTGTTGAAGCAGGTCAATCGCGGCGCCGAGCATCTCGACGATCTCGACCTCAACCCGATCCTGGCCAAGGTCGACGCCCCCGACGAGCATCGTCGCTTCAGCCTGCCCCAGTGGCGCAATGAAGTGCCCGACAGCCTCGACGCGCAGATGATGAAGGATGCCCGCGCCGTGTTCGAGCGCGGCGAGAAGATGCAGCTGACCTATACGGTGCGCAACACGCACCGCGCCGTCGGCACCCGCCTCTCCTCCGCCGTGACCGAAAAGTTCGGCATGTCGACGCTGGCGGACGGCCATCTGACCGTGCGGCTGCGCGGTTCGGCCGGCCAGTCGCTTGGCGCCTTTCTCTGCAAGGGCATCACCCTCGAAGTGTTCGGCGACGCCAACGACTATGTCGGCAAGGGGCTTTCGGGCGGCATCATCAAGGTACGCACGACCGTGTCCTCGCCGCTCTCGTCGAAGGACAACACCATCCTTGGCAACACCGTCCTCTACGGCGCGACCAGCGGCAAGCTGTTCGCGGCGGGCCAGGCCGGCGAGCGCTTCGCGGTCCGCAATTCGGGCGCGAAGGTGGTGGTCGAGGGCTGCGGCGCCAATGGCTGCGAATATATGACCGGCGGCACCGCCGTGATCCTGGGCAAGACCGGCGCCAATTTCGGCGCGGGCATGACCGGCGGCATGGCCTTCATCCTCGACGAGGATGGCAGCTTCCCGAGCCGCGCCAACCCGGAAAGCATCGTCTGGCAGCGTCTCGACAGTGCCCATTGGGAAGGCGAGCTGAAGGCGCTGATCGCCGAACATGCGGTCGCGACCGACAGCAAATGGTCGAACACCATCCTGGAGGATTGGGATCGCTGGCGCCGCTACATCTGGCAGGTCTGCCCGAAGGAAATGGTCAATCGCCTGGCCCATCCGCTGAGCGACGCATCGACCCCGGTCGCTGCCGAATAATTACTGCGGCAAGCCCGCCTCTGCCGGTTCTGCGGGGACCGGCGGGGGCGGCGCCGTCGTCGCCGCGACCGGCCTCAGCGCCGGTCCCGGTTCCGCCTCGCCCGCCGCGAATCGCTCGATCCGCGGCGGCAGGCGATCGACCCGCACCGTCGGCTGCGGCAACGGCGGGTCACCCAGCGCCGCCGATTCGACCGGCTGTTCCTCTTCCGCCAGATAGTCGCGCACCGCCGGATCGCGCGATTCGCCGATCATGCCATCGGCATCCAGCCCCGCCATGTCGGCTTTCATCCGCCGTTCCTCCAAGGTCGGCCCGCATCCGGTGCAGGTCACGAACGCCGGTCCGCGCTCGGCCTCCGGCAAATTCGGCACCGCCGCCATGTCGCCGTTATCCAGTTCCGCCTCCAGCGCAGGCCGCACCGGCTTTTGCGGGCTGGTGACATAGGCGCCCAGGCCCAGCCCCATCACGGCGGCGGCCACCATAGCGCCGCCCGATCCCACCCAGAAATGCAACGACATGGGGCCAGCCCCCTTTCGCAACCGACTTTCTGCCAAACAAAGATAACGTTGATGCCGATCACTGGTTGCATGACCCAAAAGCCTTTGCTAAGGGCCGCCTCCTACCAAGGCACCGGCCCCGCCGGTTTCCCTGTTGATGTGCGGTCGTGGCGGAATTGGTAGACGCGCAACGTTGAGGTCGTTGTGGCCGAAAGGCCGTGGAAGTTCGAGTCTTCTCGACCGCACCATCACTTTCCCGATAGCTGCAGATGATGATGACAGCCCCCTTCGGGCACCACCCATCCTGCCTGCCCGGCCTTGGTTCTCCAGCCGAATTTTCCTATATCCGACGCGGGGCACCGCGATGATGTGGGACAGACGACCATGGACAAATCCGCCGAAGACCTGATCCCCGACACGGTGGAAGGCGTCTCCAGCTATGACGGCCCTGCCGGCGGCTGGGGCGCGCTGCGTGCAGTGGCAAAGACGGTCGCCGAACAGATGCGCGCCAGCCCCGACACCCGCGCCCTGCTCCAGATGAACCAGCCCGACGGCTTCGACTGCCCCGGCTGCGCCTGGCCCGACCCCAAGCACACCTCTTCGTTCGAATTCTGCGAGAATGGCGCCAAGGCGGTCACCTGGGAAGCGACGGTCAAGCGCGTCGATCCCGATTTCTTCGCCCGCCACAGCGTCAGCGAATTGTGGAACTGGACCGACCACAAGCTCGAAGATGCCGGCCGCCTGACCGAGCCGCTGCGCTATGATGCCGCGACCGACCATTTCGTGCCGATCAGCTGGGACGAAGCCTTTGCCCGCGCCGGCGCCGCGCTCCAGGCGCTCGACCATGCCGACCAGGCCGAATTCTACTGCTCGGGCCGCGCGTCGAACGAATCCGCCTTCCTCTACCAGCTGTTCGCCCGCGAGTTCGGCACCAACAATTTCCCCGACTGCTCGAACATGTGTCATGAGGCGACCAGCACCGGCCTCCCCAAGTCGATCGGCATCGGCAAGGGCACGGTGACGCTGGAGGATTTCGACCATGCCGACGCGATCTTCTGCATCGGCCATAATCCGGGCACCAACCATCCCCGCATGCTGAGCACGCTCGCCGCCGCCTCCAAGCGCGGCGTGCCGATCATCGTCGCCAACCCGATGCGCGAACGCGGGCTGGAGCGCTTCAAGTCGCCCCAGCATCCCACCGAAATGCTCTCGCCCGGCGCCACCCCGCTCGCGTCCGCCTATCATCAGGTGCGGATCGGCGGCGACATGGCGATGCTCAAGGGGATGATGAAGGCGCTGCTGGCGATCGAGGCGCAGCGGCCCGGCACGCTCGACCACGAATTCATCGCCCAGCATACCGAGGGCTTCGACGCCCTGCGCGCCGATATCGAGGCCACCCAATGGCCGTGGATCGAGCGCCTGTCCGGCCTCACCCGCGAAGCGATCGAGAGCATGACCCATGTCTATGCCAGGGCCGATCGGGTCATCATCTGCTACGGCATGGGCATCACCCAGCATCGCCACGGCACGCAGAATGTGCAGGCGCTGGCCAACCTGCTGCTGCTGCGCGGCAATTTCGGCAAGCCGGGCGCCGGCATCTGCCCGCTGCGCGGCCATAGCAATGTGCAGGGCGACCGCACCGTCGGTATCACCGAACTGCCGACCGAAGCGATGCTGCAACGGCTCGACACCGCCTTTTCCATCCAGTCGCCGCGCAAGCATGGCCATAATGCGGTCGAGGCACTGGCCGCCATGCACGCTGGCGAATCAAGGGCGCTGATTTCCCTCGGCGGCAATCTCGCCGTCGCCATGCCCGATCCCGACGCCTGCTTCGCCGCCGTGCGCCGACTCGACCTGTCGGTCAACATCCTCACCAAATTCAACCGCACCTGCCTGCTGACCGCGCGCGAGACACTGGTCCTGCCCTGCCTTGGCCGCACCGAACTGGATCTGCAGGCCGCCGGCCCGCAATGGGTGACGGTGGAGGACAGCATGTCGATGGTCCACGCCTCGCGCGGCAAATTGAAGCCCCCCTCGCCCCATGTCCGCTCCGAACCGGCGATCGTTGCGGGTCTGGCCAAGGCCGCCATGCCCGCCAGCCGCACCGACTGGGACGGCATGGTCGCCGATTATGACCGCATCCGCGACGGGATCGAGGCAGTCTATCCCGACTTCCGCGACTTCAACATCCGGGTGCGCGAGCCCGGCGGCTTCCGCCTGACCATCGGCCCCAGCGACCGCATCTGGAACACGCCCAGCGGCAAGGCGCAGTTCATCACCCACCCGGTCGCGCCCGACGAGGGCGCGCTGCCGCTGCTGCTCACCACCATCCGCAGCCATGACCAGTATAATACGACCATCTACAGCTATGATGATCGCTATCGCGGCATCCATGGCCGGCGCGACATCATCTTCGCGAACGAGATCGATCTGGCGGAGATGGGCCTGGCCCATGGCGACAAGGTCGATGTGACGACGCCGGCCGGGCGCGAATTGCGCGGCTTCACCATCGTCATGCACGCCATCGCGCGCGGATCGCTCGCGGCTTATTACCCCGAGGCGAACAATCTCGTCCCGCTCGACGATTATGATCCGGCCAGCGGCACCCCCGCCTACAAGTCGATTCCCGTCATGGTGCGCGCGGCCCGATGAGCGACGCCGACCGGCCCGTCCGCTTCACCCGGATCACCCCGGACGGCGGCCGCGCACCCGTCACCCGCGCGGTCGCGGTCGAATGCCCGGTCGCGCTCGAATATAATGGCATCGGCTATGCCGTGCTGATGGCGACCCCGGCCGATCTCGACGATCTCGCCACCGGCTTCGCCTTGTCCGAACGGCTGATCGATAGTGCCGCCGACATCATCGACATCGATATCCATGAAGCGCCCCAGGGCCTGCTGCTGCGCATCCGCCTGATCGCCGATCGCCATGACCGCATCCTCGCCCGCGTCCGCCACCGCGTCGCCGAATCCTCCTGCGGCCTGTGCGGCATAGAGAATCTGGAGCAGGCGCTGCGCCCGCTGCCACGCGTCACCGCCGTCACCCAGGCCAGCGACGATGCCCTGTTCCGTGCCCTCGATGCGCTCGACGCGCGCCAGCCGGGCAATCAGCGCACCGGCGCGCTCCACGCCGCCGCCCTCGCCGCATCCGACGGCACGCTGCGCCTCGCGCGCGAGGATGTCGGCCGCCACAACGCCTTCGACAAGCTGATCGGCGCCATGGCCCGCGCCGGCCTTGGCTGGGATGGCGGCTTCGCCCTCCTCTCCTCGCGCTGTTCCTATGAACTGGTGGAAAAGGCCGCGCTCGCCGCCTGCCCGCTGCTCGTCACCCTTTCCGCCCCCACCAGCCTCGCACTCGATCGCGCCGCCGAATCGGGCCTGCGCCTCATCACCCTCGCCCGGCGCGACGCCATGCTCGAACGGGCGGACGGACCGGCACAGCGCAATTTGGGCACGGCCAAGCAAAACTTGGTTGAGCCAGACACTCTATCTTATAAGTAGAGATTGCCTGAAACGGAGCGGACTGGTCCCCGCCCGGATGACGACATCGGCATCGGACCCGCGGCTTTTGATCGGGATGCAGCTTGCTCCGCGTTACCAACAGCTAAAGCGCACGATGCCCGGGCGACGACGCCAGCTTCGTGTTCCCCCCAACAGAATGGGGAATGAAACGATGTGCCATCCATCTGAAATCTAGGGCCTGACGCCCACCACGCAGCGCGCTGCTTCTCAGCGCGCCTCCATCCGCCCGTCCTCCGCCGATGCGTCGTGCGGGAAAGGGGGATCGCATGCCCGTGGAAGCTCGCGGCCGACGCGCATCGCCGCACCCAGCCTATTCCGTGTCGCTGCTCCAGGCGGCCGCCGCGCTCTACGGCCTGAATGCCGTGCGCGACGATGCCCTGCGTCCGCAGCCCACAAGCAGAACAGACAAGAAATTCAGGGAGTAAGCCTCTTCATGTCCCAAGTCCTCGCGCCCAGCCGACCCCGGCACGGCCCGTCCCTCCGTCGCCTGCTGCTCGCCGGCGTCGTCCTCGGCCTGCTGCCGAGCGCGGCCCATGCCGCCGACGAACCCGCCGCCGCGGCGCCTGCCCCGGCCCCCGAAGCCGCCGTCGATGAAGGCGATTATGGCGCCCCCATCCTGGTCACCGCCCGCCGCCGCGCCGAAAAGGCGCAGGACGTGCCGGTCGCCCTCTCAGTCGTCGGCGGCGATCTGGTCGAACAGCGCGGCGACTATACGCTCGCCGCCGTTCAGCAGGTCGCGCCCAGCCTCCAGCTGTTCAGCTTCAACCCGCGCAACACCAACATCAACATCCGCGGCCTCGGCTCCAATGTCGCCCTGACCAATGACGGCCTCGAAAATGGCGTCGGCGTCTATATCGACGATGTCTATTATGGCCGCGTCGGCGCCAGCCAGTTCGACCTGGTCGACCTCGAACGGATCGAGGTGCTGCGCGGGCCACAAGGCACGCTGTTCGGCAAGAACACCACCGCGGGCGCCATCAACATCACCACCCGCCAGCCGAGCTTCGATTTCGGCGGCCAGGTGGAAGCGACGCTGGGCGACTATGGCTTCCATCAGGTGCGCGGCTCGGTCACCGGTGGCCTCACCGACTGGGCCGCAGTGCGCGTCAGCATTGCCGACACCCATCGCGATGGTTTCCTGACCAATGTCCATAGCGGCAAGAAAATTCACGATTACGACAATTTCACCGCGCGCGGCCAGCTGCTGCTGACCCAGGGTGAGGGCTTCAGCCTGCGCCTGATCGGTGACTATGCCAAGCAGACGCTCAATTGCTGCGTCCGCCTGCCCAGCACCGTCTTCACCACCTATGATGACGGCAACACCATCGCGAACAATTTCGCGATCCGCGCCGCACGCGCCGGTTACACGCCGCTCGCCACCGATCCCTTCGCCCGCAAGGTCGATGTCGACGGCCAGTTCCAGGCGAACATGAATCAGTGGGGCATTTCGGGCAAGGCCGACTGGGATGTCGGCCCGGTCACGCTCAGCTCCATCACCGCCTATCGCGCCTGGAACTGGTACCCCCGCAACGACAGCGACGCCACCTCGCTCTCGGTCAACACGCTCAACCACCAGGAAAATAACCAGCGCCAGTTCAGCCAGGAATTTCGCGTCGCCTCCAATGGCGACACCCGCCTCTCCTATGTGCTGGGTGCCTATTATTTCTGGCAGATCATCAACGGCTCGGGTGCCGCCGGCTATGGCCCGGACGCGCCGCTCTGGCTCTTCCCCAATGCCGATCCGGTGGTCAGCAATGCGGCGGTCAACGGCTTCGTCGCCCGCTCCAGCTCCAATCCCGAGACGAAGAGCGCCGCGCTGTTCGGCCAGGCCAGCTACGCCATCATCCCCGACAGCCTCTCGCTGACGCTCGGCCTGCGCTACACGCACGAGAAGAAGCAAGGCAGCTACAGCCAATGGTGGGCGGAGGGGAATGATCTCTCCAGCCTGACCGCGGCCCAGCGCACCGCCGCGATCGCGCTGCGCAACAGCCTCAACCCCGTCACCAGCTACTCGACCGGCTTCACCGACAACAGCCTCTCGGGCCTCGCCACCCTGTCCTACAAGGTGACGCCGGACGTGCTGGTCTATGCCACCTATTCGCGCGGCAACAAGTCGGGCGGCCTCAACCTCACCAACATCCCGGCCGGGGTCAGCCCCGATGTCGGCGGCGAGAAGGTCGACAATTACGAAGCGGGCGTGAAGAGCCAGTTCTGGGGCGGCAAGGCGACGCTCAATGCCGCCGCCTTCTGGACCAACATCTTCGACTATCAGACCGCGATCACCGAACAGATTGTCGGCACCAACAGCACCCGCAATTACATCACCAACATCCCCGAGGCGCGCGCGCGCGGCTTCGAGCTGGACGGTGCGCTGGCGCTCAGCCGCTATGTCAATCTCAACGCCTCGCTCGCCTACACCGACGCCTATTATGTCGACTTCAAGAACGGCCCGACCCCGGTCGAGTCGCTGAACCCGACCACCGGCGGCTCGGCCGTGACCGACCTTAGCGGCAAGCCGCTGTCGGGCGTCCCCGAATGGTCGTGGAGCGCGGGCGGCGACTTCGCCATTCCGCTCGGCACCACCAAATGGGGCGACGCGCAATTCTATGGCCGCGCCGACTATAGCTGGCGTTCCTCCTACTACACCGCCGTGTCGGACAGCCGCTACTCGCTGGTGCCCAGCTACGGCGTCGCCAATGCGCGCATCGGCGTGCGGCTGGACGATGGCCTGATCGACCTGTCGCTCTGGGCCAAGAACCTGTTCGACAAGGATTATGTCGACACGCTCTCGGTCGCGAACACCGGCCTCGTCACCGCCACCGTCGGCGATCCCCGCACCATCGGCGTCACCCTGCGCAGCAAATTCTGACCCCCCATCCGGAGGCAAGATCATGGCTACCCTTCCCTACGCAGACTATCTGGATGACCGGACCCGGCAACGGGTCCGGCCGGAAGATCCCGCCCGCGTCGGGGAGGGGGAGCCCTCGCGCCTGCGCCTCACCGGCTTCGCCTCGATCGCGGTGCCGATCGCCGGCGCCGGCCTGCCGCTCGCCCTGTTCGTGCCCCAGCTTTACGCCACCCAGTTCGGCCTTTCGCTCGCCACCATCGGCTTCATCTTCCTGCTGGGCCGCATCTGGGATGTCAGCGCCGATCCGCTGGTCGGCGCGCTCAGCGACCGCACCCGCAGCCGCTTTGGCCGGCGCCGCCCGTGGATCGCAGCCGGCGGCCTGCTGTTCGGCCTGTCCTCCGCCCTGCTCTTCTTCCCGCCAGCCGCGCTGGTGACGCCCGCCTATCTCGGCGCCGCCCTCTTCTTCTTCTATCTCGGCTGGTCGATGATCGAGATCCCGGCCTCCGCCTGGGCCGGCGAGCTGTCACGCCATTATCATGGCCGCACCCGCGTCGTCAGCTATCAGGCGCTGCTGCGCGCCATCGGCCTGCTCGCCGTGCTGGTGCTGCCGACCATCCTCGATCAGGTCGAACCGGGCAATGGCACGCTTAAGCTGCAATTGGTCGGCGGCTTCATCATCGCCACCCTCATCCCCAGCCTCGTCCTCACCCTCTTCTCCGTGCCCGAACCGCCGGTGCCCGCCACCCCGCCGGTCCGCCAGAGCTTCTGGCGCGCCACCAGCGTCATCTTCTCCGACCGGCTGCTGCTGCGCGTCCTCGCCTCCGACGCGGTGGTCACCGCCGGCCAGTCGATCCGCGCCAGCCTGATCGTCTTCTTCGCCGTCTGGTATATGGGCCTGCCCGCCTGGGCGAGCGGCCTCTATCTGCTCCAGTTCATCTTCGGCGTCGCCGCCGCACCGATCTGGCTGCGCATCGGCACCCGCATCGGCAAGCGTCAGGCGGCGATCAGCGGCGAGGTCGCCCAGGCAGCGATCAATATCGGCCTGCTCTTCGTCTTCCCCGGCGGCCTGCCGCTGCTGCTCGCCCTCACCATTGCCCAGGGGCTGACCCAGGGGTCGGGCAACCTGATGCTGCGCGCCATGGTCGCCGATGTGGCCGACGCCCACCGGCTGCGCACCGGCCATGACCGCACCGGCCTCTTCTTCTCAGTCTTCGCCCTCTCGGCCAAGCTCGGCCCGGCGATCGGCATCGGCATCGCCCTGCCGCTCATCGCCTGGCTCGGCTTTGCCGCCGGCCCGCACAACGATCCCACCGCGCTCGAAGGATTGAAGAGCGTCTTCGCCCTCGGCCCGGCCCTGGCCCACATCATCGCCACCCTCATCATCTGGCGCTTCCCGCTCGACGAAGCCGCCCATGCCGAAATCCGCCGCGCCCTCGATCAGCGCGACGCGATCCCCGCCTGACCGTCCACGCATAAACTCAAGGAGACCTGCCATGACCATCCTGACCCAGAGCTTCCTCAACGCCGCCGATGCCGACGGTCCGCTCGATGTCGTTCCCGTCGCCGGCCGTATCGGCGCGGAGATTCGCGGCGTCGCGCTGGGCGGCGACCTTGACGACGCCACCATCGCCGCGATCCGCGCCGCCCTCGTCCGCCACAAGGTGATCTTCTTCCGCGCCCAGCATCATCTCGACGATGCCGGCCAGGAAGCCTTTGCCGAACGGTTCGGCAAGCCCGTCGCCCACCCGACCGTCCCGGTCGTGCCCGGCTCCAAATATCTGCTGGAACTGGATTCGAAGGAAGGCCGCGCCGCATCGAGCTGGCACACTGACGTCACCTTCGTCCCCGCCTATCCCGAATCCTCGATCCTGCGCGCCATCGTCATCCCGCAGGCGGGCGGCGACACGCTCTGGGCCAATACGGCGGCCGCCTATGAGGAACTGCCCGAACCGCTGCGCCAGCTCGCCAACAGCCTGTGGGCGGTCCATTCCAACCTCTATGACTATGCCTCGGTCGTCACCAATGCGAACGAGGAAGCGGTGAAGCGCTATCGCGAAGTCTTCGCCTCAACCGTCTATGAAACCGAACATCCGCTGGTCCATGTCCATCCCGAAAGCGGCGAGCGCTCGCTGATCCTGGGCCATTTCTTCAAGCAGTTCGTCGGCCTCAGCCAGGCCGAAAGCCAGCGCCTGTTCGCCACCTTCCAGGATGCCGTGACCCGGCCGGAAAATACCGTGCGCTGGCGCTGGCAGCCGGGCGACGTCGCCATCTGGGACAATCGCGCCACCCAGCATCGCGCCATCGCCGATTTCGGCACCCAGCATCGCCAGCTCCGCCGCGCCACCATCGCCGGCACCGTCCCTGTCTCGATCGATGGCCGCAACAGCCGCATCATCAAGAAGGAAGATGGCAAGATTGCCGAAGCCGCCTGAGCAGGGCTTGCTCACCCCCCAACCTGTCCCCGAACTCAGGTAAATCCCTTCGGCACACTGGGCCGCGTTCTTTTCGGACGCGGCCCCTTTTCACGGAAGACCCCATGAAGCTCCGCACTGTCCTTGCCAGCCTGGCGCTGGCCACCGCCCTCACCACGCCCGCGGCGGCGCAGGAAAAGCGTCCCAATTTCCTGGTGATCGTCGCCGACGACCTGGGCTATTCCGATCTCGGCGCCTTTGGCAGCGAGATAGCCACACCCAATCTCGACCGGCTCGCTCTGTCGGGCGTGCGCCTGACCGGCTTCCACACCGCGCCCACCTGCTCGCCGACCCGCTCGATGCTGCTGTCGGGCACCGACAATCATCGCGCCGGCCTTGGCACCATGGCGGAAATGCAGGCCCCCAATCAGGTCGGCAAGCCCGGTCATGAGGGCTATCTGCGCACGGACATCGCCGCCCTGCCCGAAGTCCTGACCGCCGGCGGCTATCGCACCCTCTTTTCGGGCAAATGGCATCTGGGCCTCACGCCGCAGCAGGATCCCCATGCCCGCGGTTTCCAGCACAGCTTCGCGCTGCTGCAGGGGGCGGGCAATCATTATGGCACCGACATTTCGGCCACGCCCAAGCCCGGCTTCACCACCTATCGCGAGGATGGCCGCACGCTCGAAAACCTGCCCAGCGACTATTATTCCTCCGACGCCTTCGCCACCAAGCTGATCGATCAGATCAAGGCGACCAAGGACGACAAGCCCTTCTTCGCCTATCTCGCCTTCACCGCGCCGCACTGGCCGCTACAGGCCCCGGCCGAAACCATCGCCAAATATAAGGGCCGCTATGAGGCGGGCTATGAAGCGCTGCGCGCCGAGCGGCTCAAGAAGCAAATCGCCCTCGGCCTGGTCCCGGCCAGTGCCGCGCAGCACCCCCTTGAAAATAGCAAGCCCTGGGCAGAGCTGACCCCGGACGAAAAGAAGACCGCGTCGCGGACGATGGAAATCTATGCCGCGATGGTCGACCGGCTCGACCAGAATGTCGGCCGGGTGATCGATGCGCTCAAGGCCAGCGGCGAATATGACAACACCGTCATCCTCTTCCTCGCCGACAATGGCGCCGAGGGGATGGATCTGGTCCATGCCAGGAATCCCCGCTTCCGCGCCCGCGCCGAAGCGGCCGACAACAGCTATGACAATCTGGGCAAGGACAGCAGCTATATCAGCTATGGCCCCGGCTGGGCGCAGGCGGCAACCACCCCCTCCTGGCTCTACAAGGCGTTCGCGACCGAGGGTGGCACCCGCACCACCGCCTTCCTCTCCGGACCAGCGGTCAAGAAGCCCGGCAGCATCGCCCATGACTATCTCAATGTCATGGACGTCGCCCCCACGCTGATCGACCTCGCCGGCATCGCCCCGCCCAAGGGGACGTTCCAGGGCCGCACCGTCCAGCCGATCCGCGGCACCAGCTGGGCGCCCTGGCTCGCCGGCACGGCGCCGACGGTGCATCCCGCCAGCGAGGCGATCGGCACCGAATTGTTCGGCTCGCGCGCATTGCGTCAGGGCGACTGGAAGATCACCGATGCCGGCGATGGCCAATGGCATCTGTTCAACATCGCCGCCGATCCGGGCGAAACCACGGACCTGTCTGCCCGTGAGCCGGCGCGCCGGACAGCGCTGGAAAAGGCGTGGGACGCCTATGCCAGCGATGTCGGCGTCGTCCTGCCCAACCCGCGCATCATGGTGGAATGACCCGTGCATCAGGGGGATGGCACGCCCATCCCCCTCTTCTCCATCGCATTTTCCCCTTGCCCCGGCGGCGATCCCATGCACAAAGCTTGCCAATTGCCGCAGGCGGACCCATGTCCACCGCACCCCGATTTGGCGGCACAAGGATTGAAGTGATGGACGATGTGACGATCCAGGACAGGGCCGCCCAGGAAAGGGCAGCCTCCGCGCGACCGCTCGCTCCGCAGGAAGTGGGCGAGGGCCTGTCCGTCATCTCGATCGCAAAAAGCTATGACAAGCGCGTCGTCCTGTCCGACGTGTCGCTGACCGTGGGCAAGGGCGAGGTCGTCGGCCTGCTCGGCCCCAATGGCGCGGGCAAGACGACCTGCTTCTATTCGGTCATGGGCCTCGTCCGTCCCGACCAGGGCCGCATCATCCTCGACGGCCAGGATATTACCGGCCTGCCCATGTATCGCCGCGCGATCCTGGGCCTGGGCTATCTGCCACAGGAAACCTCGATCTTCCGCGGCCTGACGGTCGAACAGAATATCGGCGCCGTGCTGGAAATGGCCGAACCCAACAAGGCCGCCCGTGCCGAGAAGCTGGAACAGCTGCTCGACGAATTCGGTCTCACGCGCCTGCGCGATTCCGCCGCCATGGCGCTGTCGGGCGGTGAACGGCGCCGCTGCGAAATCGCCCGCGCGCTGGCCGCCGATCCCTCGATCGTGCTGCTCGACGAGCCTTTCGCCGGCATCGATCCGCTGTCGATCGCGGACATTCGCGACCTGGTGAAGCAGCTCAAGACGCGCGGCATCGGCGTCCTCATCACCGACCATAATGTGCGTGAGACGCTGGAAATCGTCGACCGCGCCTGCATCATCTACAGCGGTCAGGTGCTGTTCGCCGGCAGCCCGACCGAACTGGTCGCCCATCCCGATGTTCGCCGCCTCTATCTGGGCGAGAATTTCCAGCTCTGACATGATCGGCCGGCGCCCCCTCGCTGATGCAGGACGGCCCGGCTGATGGCGCTCGGGCCACGCCTCGACATCCGCCAGAGCCAATCTCTGGTGATGACGCCGCAGCTCCAGCAGGCGATCAAGCTGCTGGCTCTGTCCAATCTGGAGATCGAGGCGTTCGTCGCGGGCGAACTGGAAAAGAACCCGCTGCTCGAACAGGGTGCCGCCGATGACGGCGGCCGGGAAGGCAGCGGCGTCGACCGCGAGGTGGAGGCGCCGACCCTGGCCGCCGAAACCGGCGCCAGCGACGATCTGATTGCCCAGGGCCTGGGCGGCGCCGACAGTCCGCTCGACGTCGATCATGGCGCGGAAACCTTCATCGACGATGGCCCGGCCGACCGCATGGCCGCGGGCAGCGGCTCAGGCTCTCTCGACATGCTCGGCGGCGGCAGCGGTTCGGGCGAAGCGGTCGATTTCGACAGTTTCGCCAATGCCGCGCCCAGCCTGCAGGAACATCTGATGGACCAGGCCCGCAGCACGCTGTCGGGCATGGACCTGCTGATCGCCACCCAGTTGATCGGCCAGATCAGCGAAGCGGGCTATCTGGAGGCCAATCTGCTCCAGACCGCCCATGGCCTGGGCGTGCCGCTTTTCACGGTCGAGGCCGTGCTCGAAGTTATCCACAGCTTCGACCCCACCGGCGTGGGCGCCCGCTCGCTCGCCGAATGCCTCGCCCTTCAGGCGAAGGAGGCGAACCGCTACGATCCCTGCATCCAGCGGCTGCTCGCCAATCTCGACCTGCTGGCCAAGGGCGCCCTGCCCCAGCTGCGCCGCATCTGCGGCGTGGATGAGGAGGATCTGGCCGACATGATCCGCGAACTGCGCGGCTATGATCCCAAGCCCGGCCTGCGCTTCGCCAGCGACAGCGCCACGCCGGTCACGCCCGACCTGTTCGTCAGCCGCACCCGCGAAGGCTGGGGCATAGAGGTCAACAGCGCCACGCTGCCGCGCGTGCTGGTCAACCGCACCTATTATGTCGAACTGGCCGGCGGCCCGCAGGACAAGGCGAGCAAGGCCTGGCTGGCCGACTGTCTCGCCAGCGCCAACTGGCTCGTAAAGGCGCTCGACCAGCGGCAGAAGACGATCATCAAGGTGGCGAGCGAGATCGTCCGCCAGCAGGAGGATTTCTTCCGCAATGGCGTCGCTTATCTCAAGCCGCTGACGCTGCGCGCGGTCGCCGACGCGATCGAGATGCATGAATCGACCGTCAGCCGCGTCACCTCGAACAAATATCTCTCCTGCCCGCGCGGCCTCTACGAACTCAAATATTTCTTCACCAGCGGCGTCGCGGCGGCGGATGGCGACGGCGCCGTCTCGGCCGAGGCAGTCAAGAGTCATATCAAGGCGCTGATCGGCGCGGAGGAGGCCCATGCCATCCTCTCCGACGATACATTGGTCGACCTGCTGCGCGCCAAGGGCATGGACATCGCCCGCCGCACCGTCGCCAAATATCGCGAATCCATGGGCATCGGCTCCTCGGTCCAGCGCCGCCGGCAAAAGGCGCTCAAGGGCAAGGCAGCCTGACCTGTCCTACAGTGCCCCTTTCCCCTATCATCGGCGCTGCCATTCCCTGACTTTCCGATAGGATCAGGCCAGCGCAAGATAATGTCACAATGTGCGGGAAATATGCGAAGTTAAGCGGAGCAAATCCTATTTCGCTGCCTTGACCCCGGCCGCCGCGGCGGCAAAAGCGGCGGCACAAATCACCAGATCAAGGATCGCCCGCCGCCATGTCCGTCGCCTATCTCAACGGCCAGTTTCTGCCGCTCGAAGACGTCCGCATCTCCCCGCTCGATCGCGGCTTCCTGTTCGCCGACGGCATTTATGAAGTAGCGGCCGTGATCGATGGCCGGCTGGTCGACAGCGCCAGCCATCTTGCCCGGCTGGAACGTTCCTGCACCGAAATCGGCATCACCCTGCCACTCACCCTGGACGAGATCGAGGCGGCGCAGAAGGCGCTGGTCGCCCATAACGGCCTTGGTGAGGGCCTGGTCTATCTCCAGATCACCCGCGGCGCCGATGTCACCCGCGACTTCATCCCGCCGGCCGGGCTGCAGCCGACCCTGTTCATGTTCGTCCAGGACAAGACATTCCTCGACGTCCCCGCCGCCAGGACCGGCGTCGCGGTCGCCACCATGGCCGACCTGCGCTGGGCGCGGCGTGACATCAAGAGCGTCGGCCTGCTCGCCCAGGCGATGGCCAAGATGGCGGCCAAGGAAGCCGGCGCGCAGGAAGCCTGGATGATCGAGGATGGCTTCATCACCGAAGGCGCCTCCTCCACCGCCTTCATCGTCACCGACGAAGGCATCGTCACCCGCCCCTACAGCCAGTCGGTGTTGGCCGGCTGCACCGGCGCGGCGCTGACGGCCCTTGCCGAGGAAAGCGGCATCGCCGTCATCCGCCGCCCCTTCACCCTCGCCGAAGCGCTCGCCGCGAAGGAAGCCTTCATGACCAGCGCCTCCACCTTCTGCCTCTCGATCGTCAGGATCGACGGCCAGCCGGTCGGTGACGGCACCCCCGGCCCGGTCGCGACCCGGCTGCGCGAACTCTATATCGACTTCGCCCGCCGCACCGCGGTCTGACCTGCGACGAAATGAGTCCATTTCGGATCGAATAGGCAGAACAGGGCGCCCGCATCAGCCGGCGCCCTTTTCGTTTGCGCATTCCCCCCGATATCGCGGGCGCGTGACGGCCATCACGACAGCCCCGTGCATTTGCGCCATTATGGAGTCAGCGCCGGCTGCGCCCGGTGGGCAAGCGGCTAAGCTGCGGAACATAACAGGCACGGGAGATTGCGTGGTGATGGCCGATCCCTTCTCGACCGATCATGATAGCCCCTATGCCGCGCCGGATGACCGGCGTGGGCTGCTGATCGTTGCCGATGACGAATGGTTCGACGATGCCGCCATGCTGGCCGATGCCGCCGGCCTGCGCCTGCTCGGCACCGTGCCGCTCGGCCAGGCCGCCGTCCGGCTCGACATGCAGGTGGGCTGCGACGTCGTGCTGCTGCTCTGCCACCAGCCCGATCCATTGCTCGAACGACTGATCGTCCAGGTCGAGACGATCGCGATTCAGAATCGCATGGCGGTCGTCCTGCTCGCCGGGATCGAGACGCTCGACATGGCCTATGCCTGCATGCGCAGCCCGCAGACCCAGTTGCTGTGCAGTCCCGACAATAGCGACATCGCCGCCGCCCTGCTCGCCGCCGCGCACGGCGACGCACTGCCCCATAATCTGCATGACGCCACCCATGAAAGCGACGGCAACCGGCTGCAGCGGCTGAGCGAGGAAGTCAGCCGTCTTGCTCGCACCATCGAGGCCCTGACCGATCGGCCGCGCCCTACGCTCCCCGCGTTCGACATGCCCGCGCGCATCGCCGACCGCCAGGGCGGCTATACCGCCATGCCGGCCATCGCCACGATCGGTGCGGCCACCATGGCGGAAACCGCCTCCGTCACCGCCGCACAGGTCCGCGACCTGCTGCGCGCCCGCCGGCTGCGCGCCGATTTCCTGCCCGGCGACCTGTTCGCCGATCCGGCCTGGGACATGATGCTCGACCTGCTCGCCGCCCGTCTGGAACAGGCCCATGTCTCTGTCTCCAGCCTGTGCATCGCGTCCGCCGTGCCGCCGACCACGGCGCTGCGCTGGATTCGCACATTGACGGACAAGGCCCTGGTCGAGCGCCGCGCCGATCCGCATGACGGTCGCCGCATCTTCATCGCGCTCGCCGACGACGCGGCTGAGAAGCTCATACGCTGGTTCGGTGCCAGCCATCGCTATCGCGCGCATTGATCTGCCGCATCGGATAAAGGCCGCTTGACCCGCGCCCAAAAAAATCTAGAAGCGCCCGCACCCCATGGGGGCGATTAGCTCAGTTGGTAGAGCGTCTCGTTTACACCGAGAATGTCGGCGGTTCGAGCCCGTCATCGCCCACCAGTTTCGCCGAATGAGAAGCCGTCCGGGGGACGGCTTCCGGCGAAACTCCCGAGCGACAGCGAGGGCTTGGCCATCCAGGCAAAACCCGCCCCGATCCGCATCCGTAACATTCATCCTGCAGCAAGCATGGTTCCGGCATCTTGCCGTCCATGCCGATCAGCTTCTTCCTTGGCGGCTCCGTCGCGCCGATATTGCTGATGCTGTCGCCCTTCGCGGTGATGGCGGTCGGCAATTGCGCCGACTGGCAACCCAAGACCCCAAGCGCAAGGATCGCGGCAAAGCCCCCCGCCGACGCCGGCTGCACCCAGCCCCGCTATCCGCTGATGTAATCGCGCGCTGCCAGATATTGCGGCGCCGCGTCACCGCTGCTAATTCCGCCTCCCATGATCCAGCCGCCCGAAATCATCCGAGTCACCAAGTCCCGCGTCTCCTGCGACGGTTCGGGTGACATTCCCGCCGCCCTTGGCCATCCGCGCGTCTTCCTGGAAATCGACGAGCATGGCTATGTCGATTGCGGCTATTGCGATCGCCGCTTCGTGCTGGCCGGCAGCGTCGCCGACAATGCCGAGATCGGCAGCAAGCCGGACATCGCCTCGGGCGCCAGTCTCTAAGGCACCCTCTAAAATTTCCATTGGGCATCCGTCATGCCGCGCCTATATCGGGCGGCATGACCGATCTCGCTTCGCAATTCACTGATGCCCGCGGCCTGCTCTATCGTCCGGGCCTGCTCGATCCCGATGGCGCGCGCCGCCTGACCGCGCAGGCGCTTTCGGCCTGCGACGATGGCGAGCTGTACCTCCAATATCGCGCCAGCGAGAGCTTCGGCTTCGACGACGGCCGGCTCAAGACCGCCGATTATTCGACCGATGCGGGCTTCGGCCTGCGCGGCGTCTCGGGCGAGATGACCGGCTTTGCCCATGCCAATGACCTCAGCGAAGCGGCGATCGCCAAGGCGGCGCAGACGCTGACCCTGCTCGATCCGGCCAAGGGCCAGCCCGCCCCGCCGCCCCAGCGCACCAATCGCCACCTCTATACCGATGCCAATCCGCTGGAGCTGGTGCCCTTCGCCGAGAAGGTGACCCTGTGCGCCGCGATCGACGCCGCCGCCCGTGCCCGCGACCCGCGCGTCGCCCAGGTCTCGGTCAGCCTCGCCGGCAGCTGGTCGGTGATCGAGATCGTGCGCGCGGACGGCTTCACCGCCAGCGACATCCGCCCGCTCGTCCGCCTCAACGTCTCGGTCATCCTGGAGGAAAATGGCCGGCGCGAAACCGGCGTGTTCGGTATTGGCGGCCGCTATCTCTACGATCAGGTGATGGACCCCAAGATCTGGAACCGCGCCATCGACGAGGCGCTGGCCCAGGCCCAGGTCAATCTCCGCTCGGTCGCCGCCCCCGCCGGCGAAATGACCGTGCTGCTCGGCCCCGGCTGGCCGGGCGTGCTGGTCCATGAAGCGATCGGCCATGGCCTGGAAGGCGATTTCAACCGCAAGGGCACCAGCGCCTTTTCCGGCCGGATCGGCCAGCGCGTCGCTGCGCCGGGCGTCACCGTGGTCGACGATGGCAGCATCCTCGATCGCCGCGGCTCGCTGTCGATCGACGACGAAGGCACGCCGACCCAGGAAAATATCCTGATCGAGGACGGCATCCTCAAGGGCTATATGCAGGATCGCCTCAACGCCCGGCTGATGGGCGTCGCGCCGACCGGCAATGGCCGCCGCGAATCCTATGCCCATGCGCCGATGCCGCGCATGACCAACACCTTCATCAAGGGTGGTCAGGACGATCCGGAAGAGCTGCTGTCGCGCGTCAAGTCGGGCATCTTCGCCAAGAGCTTCGGCGGCGGCCAGGTCGACATCGTCTCGGGCAAGTTCGTCTTCTCCTGCACCGAGGCCTATAAGGTCGAAAATGGCAAGATCGGCGATCCGATCAAGGGCGCGACCCTGATCGGCGACGGCCCGACCGCACTGACCAAGGTGATCGGCATCGGCAATGACTGGGCGCTCGACGAAGGCATCGGCATGTGCGGCAAGGGTGGGCAGAGCGTGCCGGCCGGCGTCGGCCAGCCGACCCTGTTGATGGACGGGCTGACTGTCGGCGGCACCGCCGCCTGACCCCATTCCTGCCATGGCGGCGCGGTCACCCGACCCGCCGCCGCCATGGGCCGAGGAACCGGGCGGCGATCGATACGTATTTTGCGTATGAACATGCTGACCGACAGCCATGACGCCGTGACCGCCGACTGGGCAGCGGCCCTGCTCGACTTCTGGTTCAACCAGGTGGGCGAGAAAGGCTGGTACAGCCATGATCCGGCACTGGACCAGCATTGCATCGACCGCTTCGCCGTCCTGTGGAGCGAGAAGCGGACGCTTCCGCCCGAAAGCTTCCTCGACCGCGCCGACGATGCGCTGGCCGCCGTGCTGCTGTTCGACCAGCTGCCCCGCAACATGTTCCGCGGCCAGGCCCAGGCCTTTGCCACCGACCCGATCGCTCGTGAGGTGGCGCGCGGCGCCATCGCGCTGGGCTATGACATCCAGATTGGCGGGGCGGGCCGGCTCTTCTTCTACATGCCGTTCCAGCATAGCGAGGATCTGGCCGATCAGGAGCTGTCGCTCTCCCTGTTCGAAGGGACCGGTGACGCCCGGTCGCTCGATTTCGCCCGCCAGCATCATGCAACCATCGCGCGCTTCGGCCGTTTTCCCCATCGCAACGCTGCCCTTGATCGCACCACCCTGCCCGCCGAAGCGGCAGCGGTCGCCGAGGGAGCGCAATGGTAGGCGGGAACATGCCTATTTTTTAGGCATGGCTGTGCATTTGCACATTTTTTCGGCGGCGCAACAATCTCCCCTAGTGGAAATCCCGCGTTAATGCGTCATTAGCAAATTGGCACGCCTCTTGCTGGTATGTCGCCGCACACCAAATAAGGGGGCGACATGAAACTTGTCATGGCTATCATCAAGCCGTTCAAGCTTGACGATGTCCGCGAGGCTCTTTCCTCGCTTGGCATCGCCGGTATGACGGTCAGCGAAGTGAAGGGCTTTGGTCGCCAAAAGGGCCAGACCGAAATCTATCGCGGCGCCGAATATTCCACCAACATGGTTCCCAAGATCAAGATCGAGGTGGTCTGCGACGACGACCTCGCGCCGCGCGTGGTGGAAGCGACGCAGGCCGCCGCCAATTCGGGCGCGATCGGCGATGGCAAGATCTTCGTCCTCGATGTCGGCCAGGCCGTGCGCATCCGCACCGGCGAGACCGGCGAAACCGCGCTGTAAGAAGGGGGGAATAATGACCTTTTCGAAGAAACTCTGCGGCGCGCTGGGGGCCACCGGCCTTTCGCTGTTCGCCGCGCTGCCCGCCTGGGCACAGGACGCGGCCGCGCCGGCCGCGACCGTGGACAAGGGCGATACCGCCTGGATGATGACCTCCACCATCCTCGTCTTCCTGATGATCCTGCCCGGCCTCGCCCTGTTCTACGGCGGTCTTGCCCGCAGCAAGAACATGCTGTCGGTGATGACGCAGATCGGCGCCGCCGCCTGCCTCGCCATGCTGATCTGGGTCATGTACGGCTATTCGATGGCCTTCGGTCCCGATTATACCAGCGGCCTCTCCAACTTCGTCTCGACCTTCGACAAGGCCTTCCTGAAGGGCATCACGCCCGCTTCGCAGGCTGCGACCTTCACCGCCGGCGTCGAGATTCCGGAATATGTCTTCGTCTGCTTCCAGATGACCTTCGCCGCGATCACCGTTGCGCTGGTGCTGGGTTCGGTGGTCGAACGCATCAAATTCTCGGCCGTGATGGTGTTCGCCGCCATCTGGCTGACGATCGTCTATTTCCCGATCGCGCACATGGTCTGGGCAGCTTCGGGCTATTTCTTCAAGGCCGGCGCGCTCGATTTCGCGGGCGGCACCGTCGTTCACATCAACGCCGGCGTCTCGGCACTGGTGGCCTGCCTCATCCTGGGCAAGCGCATCGGCTTCCCCAAGGAACCGATGGCTCCGCACAGCCTGACGCTGACCGCCGTCGGCACCGGCCTGCTGTGGGTCGGCTGGTTCGGCTTCAACGCCGGTTCGGCGCTCGAAGCCAATGGCTCGGCCGCCCTCGCCATGATCAACACCTTCGTCGCCACCGCATCGGGCGCCCTGTTCTGGATGCTGGCTGAACGCGTCAACGGCCACAAGGCGTCGGCCCTGGGCTTCTGCTCGGGCGTCATCGCCGGCCTCGTCGCGGTCACCCCGGCCGCCGGCAACTCGGGCCCGTTCGGTGCGATCGTGCTGGGCGCCGTTGCCTCGATCATCTGCTTCTATGCCGTCACCGTGCTCAAGCCCAAGCTTGGCTATGACGACAGCCTGGACGCCTTCGGCATCCACGGCATCGGCGGCATGATCGGCGCCATCGGCACCGCCATCGTCTACTCGCCGGCCCTCGGCGGCCCCGGAGCGGCGGACTATGAAATCGGCGCCAAGCTGCTCGTCCAGATCGAAGCGGTCGTCGTGACCATCATCTGGGCCTCGATCGGCACCACCATCGCCATCTTCATCGCCAAGGCCATCACCGGCCTGCGGGTCAGCCAGGAGGTCGAATATGAAGGCCTCGACCTCGGCGAACATGGCGAGCGCGCCTACAACTACTGAGATTGGCAGGGCGGGCCGCCCGACCGGGATACGGCCCGCCCGCCTCGCCTTGTTCCTCCTGCGAACATGCCTTGGGGTCGGTGTGAAAACACCGGCCCTATTTTTATCCACAGGGCAGGCAGTCGGAATTGGGGGGCTGGCAGCGACCAGAAGCGGACCTGTTCCCCCTCCCGCAGGCGGGAGGGGGTTAGGGGGTGGGCTGGGCATCGCGAAAGCCCACCCCGCAGCGACTAACGCGCTGCGCGCGCAAGTCTCGCTACCCCTCCCGCGTGCGGGAGGGGAATAGCGGAACCCACCCCAAGTCAGACAGTAGGCCGCGTCCACAACCTGGCAGACCGCGCTGCCCCTGCCGGCCAGCGCCGCGCCCGTCCCGGCACCTGCCGTCCCGCGCGGATCACCCAGCCCAGCTTCTCGCGCCCCGGCGTCACCACGCGATGGTCCCAGGCATGCTCGCCCCGCCGCGCCACTTCGCGCGCGATGTCGCCATAGATGCCCGCCGCCGCCAGCACTGCCCAAGCCGCCCGCGCCGGCAGCGCGCCGGTGCCATGGCGCGCGCTGTCCTCATAGGCGGCCGCCATGTCGGCCAGTCGCTGGCCCAATATCGCCAGCTGCGGCCGCAGCCAGGGCTTCATATGCTCGCCGGGGGGCATGTCCATTTCCACCAGCCATTCGACCGGCAGGTAGCAGCGGTCGGCCAGTTCATCCTCGCTGATGTCGCGGGCGATATTGGCGAGCTGGAACGCGATGCCCAGGTCACAGGCGCGGTCGAGCGTCGCCTCGTCATCCGGGTCGACGCCCATCAGCACCGCCATCATGCAGCCCACGGCGCCCGCGACATGATAGCAATAGCGCAGCATGTCGGCCTCGCTGCGCGGCCGCCAGTCGCGCGCATCGAGTGCAAACCCCTCCAGCAGGTCATGGGCATAGCGGTGCGGGATCGCGCATTCGCGCATGACGACGCCAAAGCCGTCAAAGGCCGGGTCGCCGGTCGGCTCGCCGCGCAGCGCCGCATCGGTCAGCACCCGCAGCGTCGACAGCCGCGCCTGTCCGTCGGCCACGCCCCGCATCGTCCCGCCATGGTCCTGCCCATCGGCGATATCGTCGCATTTTCGGCACCAGGCATAGAGCAGCCAGGCCCGCTCGCGCGTCACCGGGTCGAACAGCTTCGACGCCATGGCAAAGCTCTTCGAGCCCCGCGCGATGCTGTCGCGGGCATGGGCGACCAGGGCGGGGCGATTCCATTCTCCCCTCCCGCCTGCGGGAGGGGCCGGGGGAGGGCCTGTTAAGTCCATGAAGCGGACATGCCCTCCCCTAACCCCTCCCGCAAGCGGGAGGGGAATATTATTTCAGAGCCGCGCGGCCTTCATCGCGAAGATCGTCTCATGCGGCTGATAGGCGGCCATCTGGTCCAGCAGCCCCTCGATGCTGTCATCATGGATCATGATGCCGGCATGCTGCGGCCGGATGAAGCCGGCTTCCACCATCTGCCGGTTGAAGCCGATCAACTGGTCATAGAAGCCCGCGACATTGAGCAGGCCGACCGGCTTGTTGTGATAGCCCAGCTGCGCCCAGCTGATCGCTTCCCACAGCTCGTCCATCGTGCCGACGCCACCCGGAATCGTGACGAAGCCGTCCGACAGGTCGGTGAAGAACTGCTTGCGCTGGTGCATGGTCTGGACGACGTGCAGTTCGGTGCAGCCGCGATGCGCGACTTCGGCGCCGACCAGCGCCTCGGGGATCACGCCGATCACCTCGCCGCCCGCCTCCAGCGCCGCGTCCGCCACCGCGCCCATCAGGCCCAGCCGCCCGCCGCCATAGACGACGCCGATTCCGCGCTGTGCCAAAGTGCGGCCGACATGGCGCGCCGCGTCGATATAGGTGAGGTCGGCCGGTGTCGCCGAACCACAATAAACAGCCAGTCTTTTCATCATCTTCCAGTCCCGAAGCGCCGCGCGCTCCTCAAGCCATGTCCTGCAGCATCAGCGCCGCGGTCGCCTTGGCGCTGCCCACCACGCCGGGGATGCCCGCGCCGGGATGGGTGCCGGCCCCTACCAGATAAAGGTTGGGAATGACATCGTCGCGATTATGGGCGCGGAACCAGGCGCTCTGGGTCAAGAGCGGCTCCAGGCTGAAGCCGCTGCCCAGATGGGCATTGAGGTCGCGGCCGAAATCGCTCGGCGCATAATGGAACTGGGTCACGATGCGCGACCGGATGTCGGGGATCAGCCGATGCTGGATCTCGTCCAGGATACGCTCGGCATAGGCCGGGCCGAATCGATCCCAGTCGATCGGCAGCTTGCCCATGTGCGGCACCGGCGCAAGCGCATAGAAGGTCGAATAGCCCTCTGGCGCCATCGACGGATCGGTGACGGTCGGATGGTGCAGATAGAGCGAGAAATCCGCCGGCAGCACGCCATGGCTGTAGATATCGGTCAGCAGCCCCTCATAGCGCGGGCCGAACAGGATCATATGGTGGGGAATGCCCGGCCAGCTGCCCTTGATGCCGAAATGCAGCACGAACAGGCTGGGCGACCATTTCTTGTGCTGCAGCTTTTCCGCCTGCTTCTGCCCGCGCGGATGATGGCCCAGCAGGTCGCGATAGCTGTGCATCAGGTCGCCATTGCTGGCGATCGCATCCGCCTCCCCGCGCCAGCCCGACGCGGTGCGCACTGCCACCGCCCGATCGCCATGGGTCTCGATCTCGACCACAGCGTCGCCCAGCCGCAGCACGCCGCCCAGCCGCTCGAAATGGGTCGCCATGCCCTGCACCAGCCGGTTGGTCCCGCCCTTGGCGAACCACACCCCGCCATCCTTTTCCAGCTTGTGGATCAGGGCATAGATGCCGCTGGTGGTCATGGGATTGCCGCCGACCAGCAGGCTGTGAAAGGACAGCGCCTGGCGCAGCTTCTCGTCCTTCACATGGCTCGATACGATCGAATAGACCGATCGCCAGGCCTGATATTTGGCAAGGCTCGGCCCCGCCCGCACCATCGAGGCAAAGTCGAGGAAGGCGACCGAGCCGAGCTTGCGATAGCCCTCCTCATAAACGCCATCGGCATAATCCAGGAACCGCTCATAGCCCGCGACATCCTCGGGATTGAGCTTGGCGATCTGCGCGCGCAGCGCCACCTCGTCGTTGGAATAGTCGAAATTCGTGCCGTCGCGCCAGTTGAGCCGGTAGAAGGGCGACACCGGCACCAGGCTGACATCCTGCGCCATGTCGTTCCCCGACAGGCGCCACAATTCGGCCAGGCAGGCCGGATCGGTGATGACCGTCGGCCCCGCGTCGAAGGTAAAGCCGTCCTTCTCCCACATATAGGCGCGGCCACCGGGGCGGTCGCGCGCCTCGATCAGGGTGGTTGCCACCCCGGCCGACTGCAGACGGATGGCCAGCGCCAGGCCGCCAAAGCCCGCGCCAATGACAATCGCTTTCCGCTCCATCAGGCGGGTGGGTTCAGCAATGCGTGCATGGCATCCCTTATGCGCACCGGGGGACGCCCGCACAAGATGCGGATGCGATCGGCGATGGTCGATCGCCCAGCATAGAAGCGCTGGATCAGCCCCGGCCGCAATCGATAGAAGCGCGCAAAGATGCGCCAGCGCTGGTCCGGCACCGCAGCGCCGAAGAGCATCCGGCCAAGCAGCCGATAATAAAGTCCCTTCTTCCAGTGCGCCGCAGCATAGGTCCGCGTTGCCGCCGGCAGGCCCTTCAGCGGCTGCTCCACCAGCCAGGTCGCGAATCGCACCGCATCGGGCAGCGAATAGCCGGTCATCGGCTGGAACAGGCCGGCCTTCACCCCGGCCCGCGCGACCGGGTCATCGGCTGGCCAGTAGCGGTCGAAATCGCCGCCATGCACCACCGGCAGAACGCCGCTCTCGCTGTGGATAACTTCCTCCACCTGCCAACCCTGCGCCTGCGCATAGGCGGCGATCCGCTCCGCGATCCCTGTCTCGTCCAGCGCCGGCCCGTCGCTATAATAGGTATCCTCGACAAAGATCGTCCGGGCGTCACGCGGCAGCAGATAGACGAAGCGATAGCCGTCGATCTGCGCCACCGTCGCGTCCATGATCACCGGCCGCGCAATCCCGTGCGGCTGCGCCAGTCGCAGCGTCTGCCCGACGAATTTCTGCCAGCCACAGCGCACCGCCGACAGGTCGCCTGCCCCCCCAGCATCGATCATCGCAGGCGCGCTGATCCGCCGCCCGTCCTCCAGCACCAGAAATTGCCGGCCGATCGTCGCCACCTGCGCGCCGGTCAGCAGGCGTTCGCCCAGCGCCGCCCGCACATGCGCGTCGAAACGGGGGGAGGCGATGCTGTTATAGGGCGTGCCGAGCTGCCGCCGATAGCCGGGAAAGCGCACTTCATGCCCCTGCGACCAGCGGCTGCTGACCAGCGGATCGACCAGCCAGCGGTCGCGCGCATCGACATCCCCGTCGAAGAAGGACCAGATATGATTGCCGCCGACATGATCGGCCTGCTCGATCAACAGGATGCGCGTACCCGGCCGCCGCTCGGCAAAGGCAAGCGCGATCAGCCCCCCGGCAAGGCCCCCGCCGATAATCGCAAGATCGCATTCCAGATCAGCCACCCACTCCTGTTAGCGACGCCGACGCCAAAGGCAAAGCCGGACGGGCAGGCAGGGGTGTCCGGGATGGGTGGGAACAAGACATTCCTCCCCGGCACGGGGAGGGGGACCGCTCGCGTAGCGAGTGGTGGAGGGGCACAGGCCGGATAGCGCATCGCTAAGAGGCACCTGCCCCTCCGTCAGCGCTTCGCGCTGCCACCTCCCCAAGCAAGCTTGGGGAGGAACTGGAAACGTCAGCTTCTGGTCGTTTCTTGTCCGGCAGCTTCGCCGTATTGAATCAGCTTTCCTTGATCATTGAAACCCGTCTGTAGGCCCGACAATGGAAATGCGATAAACCTGCCTGCATGGCAGAACCATTCAACGATGACCTGATCGCTGCAAAGTCGGTGTTTGCATTGGCGGGACTTGCAGCGATCATTGGAGGAATACTCCTATTCAATGCTCACGCCCAATCGGTCTGGGGCATTGTAAAAGGCCTCGTCGGCATCAGCCTGTGGATCGCTGCCGTCATCGGCGGCCGCGCATTCTATAAAGGCCTCTAGTTCAAAACGCGATGTATGAGTTCACCGCCTGGTTACCCACCCGGCGGTTCTGGGCAAGAGTGCCTGCTTTTTGGCAGATCAACAAGGGATGGGAATGGCAAGAAATGGTCCTGGCCGCCCTACCCACATCCGTCATGCCGGGCTTGACCCGGCATCCCACTTTTCTATGCAACAAATAAAGAAGCGAGACCCCGGCTCAAGGCCGGGGTGACGATGGCTGCTTCTGGTCGTCAGTTGCCATCCTCCCGTCCGTCATGCCGGGCCTGACCCGGCATCCCGCTTTCCTACCCGGCCTTTCTCTGATCTACCCTGGGCGATGGACACCCGCTCCACTTTCCAGCCCTCGCCGCCAAGCCGCTGTCGCCCGACCGGCGCGCAAGTGTCGTTTTCCTGTCGCCTCGTTGCCCTCTCCCTGTCGCGTCGAAGCCGCGTCATCATGCCCCGGCTGTCGCGCGCCTGTCGCTTCATTGGCGCGTGGCAGGCGCTTGGCCGGCGCATTGGCCCGAATTTACCCGCACGACACTGTGAACTTCGACTGTCGCGTCGATTCTCGGCTTCAATTGGCATCCCAGCCATCGCCGGCGCCTTGCCCGACTTATCCACATAGTATAGGGGGGTATCCTATGCATATCATTGCGGATCGGGACAAATTGCTGGCGCGGGTGCGCCGCATCGCGGGGCAGGTCAACGCCGTCGAACGCCAGCTGGCGGGCGATGCGGGCTGCTCGGAAACGCTGCAGCTGGTCGCCTCGGTGCGCGGCGCGGTCGGCAGCCTGATGGAGGAGCTGATCGAGCAGCATATGCGCGAACATGTCGCCCGTCCCGGCCTGACCGACGAAGCGCGCACGGCCGCCACCGAAGAAATGCTGGCGCTGATCCGCCGCTACGGGAAATGACCATGCACGACGATCACGCCCATGGGCACCATCATCATGGCGCCGGCTGCAGCCATGACCATGCGCATCATCCCGCCCCGGCCGCCCCGCCACCGACCGACAAGGATGGCGAGGAACGCCATTATTTCGACCATATCTATCTGAGCGCCGGGCATGACAAGAATGCCAGACGCACCCTGTGGGTCGTCTGGCTGACCGCCGCGACCATGGTGGTGGAAATCGCCTTCGGCTGGATCACCGGGTCGATGGCGCTGCTGGCCGACGGCTTCCACATGGCGACCCATGCCGGTGCGCTGGCGGTGGCCGCCGCCGCCTACAGCTATGCCAGGCGCCATGCCCGCAATCCGCGCTACACCTTCGGCACCGGCAAGGTCGGCGACCTGTCCGGCTTTGCCTCGGCGCTGCTGCTGCTGCTGACCGCGCTGTTCATCGCGATCGAATCCGGCATGCGCCTGTTCGAGCCGGTGCAGGTCGCCTTTGGCGAGGCGACCCTGGTCGCGATCATCGGCCTGGTCATCAATCTGGTCAGCGCCCTGCTGCTCGGCCACGACCATAGTCATGATCATGGGCACGGCCACGCGCATAACGATCATGACCATGATCACGACCACAAGAGCGGCCATGCCGACAACAACCTGCGCGCCGCCTATGTCCATGTGCTGACCGATGCGCTGACGTCGGTGCTGGCGATCGCCGCGCTGCTGGCCGGCCGCTATCTCGGCTGGTGGTGGCTCGATCCGGCGGTCGGCCTGCTCGGCGCGGTGGTCATCGCCCGCTGGGCCTGGGGCCTGATGAAGGACACCGCCGCTATCCTGCTCGACACCGCCGAACCCGCGCTGATGGCCAGGGTGCGCGGCCTGGTCGAAGCGGAAGGCGCCACCATCCGCGACCTCCATGTCTGGCGCATCGGTCCGCACGCCCATGCCGCGATCATCAGCCTGGCGCCCGGTGCCGACGGCGCCCGTGTCCGCGAACGGGTGCGCAGCCTGCCGCGCATGGAGCATGTCACGGTGGAGTGCGGCTGAGCGTCCGCTTGAGAAAGCCGGTTCCGGCCCGCTCCCCCGCCCTGTCCTACAGAGCCGGGCCCATGTTAGGCTGCGCCCGGCTCCTTCCCATCGTCCGGCGTCCCCATCCTTCTCGCAACATGATTTCCTACTTGAGCAAGGAAATGTCGAAATGTGCGGGAAATATGCGAAGTTAAGCGGACGAAATCCTATTTTCAGGCGGGCTTCAGCGCATCCATGATCTGGCGCACCGGGCCAAGATCATAGCCCGCAGCCGTCGCCTGCGCCGACAGCGCATCGGCATCGTCGCCGGCCCGCGCGCGGGTCAGCGCCCACAGCAGGGTGCTGCGCGTGCCCGACCGGCAATAGGCCAGGATCTTGCCCTCGCCCGCCTGCTCCATCGCGGCGGCCATGCCGTCGAGCTGCCAGGGCGCAAAGCCGCCATGGGCCACCGGCACGGCGGCATAGGCGACGCCGGCATCGATCGCCGCCGCCTCGACCGCGGCACCGTTGGTCTGGCCCGGCTCCTCGTCATCGGGGCGGTTGTTGATGATCATGGTCACGCCCAGCGCCTTGGCGGTCTCCACCTGATCGACGCTGATCTGGGGCGAGACATAAAGACGGTCGGTCAGCTGGCGGAACATGGGCAAATCTCCTTCGCCCCCGCCATGCGCCCGCCCGCCACAGGATTCAAGCGTCTGCACGCCCAACCGGCATCGATGCCCCTTCATCCGTTCGTTTCGAGCCTGTCGAGAAACGGGGCCACACGCTCATCCGCTACAGATAGGGCCGGATCGCCGCCAGGAAGGCATCGCCATAGGCGTCCAGCTTCTTCTGCCCGACGCCGCTCACCATGCCCAGCTCATGGATGGTCGCCGGCCGTTGCTCCGCCATTTCGCGCAGCGTCGAATCATGGAAGATGACATAGGGCGGCACCCCGGCATCCTGCGCCAGTTCGCGGCGACAGGTGCGCAGCGCATCGAACAGCGGATCGCCGACCGGATTGGCATCGCTGCCATTGCGGGCATTGCGCTTCTTCCGCTCGCGCCGCGGCGGCACCAGGATGCGCACTTCCTCCTCGCCGCGCAGGATCGGCCGGGCATTGGGCCCCAGCATCAGCCCGCCATGCTCGGTCGTCTCCAGCGCGTCCCGCACCAGCAGCGCGCGCGACACCGGCCGCAGCAGCGTCGTCTCATCGCCATCGACGATCGCATAGACGGAGATCTTGTCATGCCCGCGCTCGCGAATCTTGTCGGTCACTGCGCCGCTCAGCACCGCTTCGATATGGCCCGCGCCAAAGCTCTGGCCGGTGCGATAGACCGCCGACAGATATTTACGCGCGGTCTCGGTCGCGTCGACACTGGCCGGCGGAGTCAGGCAATTGTCGCAATTGCCGCAGGTCGCGGGCGGATTCTCGCCAAAGTGCCGCAGCAGGATCGCGCGGCGGCAAGTCGCGGTTTCCACCAGCGCCCCCAGCGCCGCGATCCGCGCCCGCTCGCCCTGCTGGCGCGCCGGTTCCAGCTCCATGATGCGCTGGCGGGCACGGGCGAAATCCTCCGCCCCCCAGAAGAGATGGGCGACCGCCGGCTCACCATCGCGGCCGGCGCGGCCCGATTCCTGATAATAGCCCTCGATCGACTTGGGCAGGCCGGCATGGGCGACGAAGCGCACGTCGGGCTTGTCGATCCCCATGCCGAAGGCGACGGTGGCGACCATCACCATATCCTCGCTGGCGATGAAGGCGGCCTGGTTGGCGGCGCGCTGGGCCGGGTCCATGCCGGCATGATAGGCGCGCACCGCCCGGCCGCCGCGCCCCAGCGTCTCGGCCAGCTTCTCGGTCGCGGCGCGGGTCGGCGCATAGACCACGCCCGGCCCCGGATTGGCGGCAAGCAGGTCGGCCAGCTGCCGGGTCAGCCCGTCGCGCGGATGGACGGCATAGCGGATATTGGGCCGGTCGAAGCCCGAGATGATGAGGCCATCCTCGGGAATGCCGAGCTGGACGAGGATGTCCTTGCGGGTATGCGCGTCCGCCGTCGCCGTCAGCGCCAGCCGCGGAACATCGGGAAATTCATCGAGCAGCGGCCGCAGCAATCGATAGTCGGGGCGGAAATCATGCCCCCATTCGGACACGCAATGCGCTTCGTCGATCGCGAACAATGCGACCTTCGCCGACCGCAGCAGATTGCGGAACCCCTCGCCGCTCGCCCGTTCCGGCGCGACATAGAGCAGGTCCAGCTCGCCATTGCGCAGCCGGTCCTGCGTTTCGCGCCAGTCGGCATCGACGCTGGTCAGACTGGCGGCACGGATGCCCACCGCGGTCGCCGCGCGCAGCTGGTCATGCATCAGCGCGATCAGCGGCGATACGACGACGCAGCAGCCATCGAGCGCCACGGCCGGCAACTGGTAGCAGAGCGACTTGCCCGCGCCGGTCGGCATGATCGCCAGGGTCGGCTGCCCCGCCATGACCCGGCCGACTACCTGTTCCTGCACACCGCGGAACGTCGTGAAGCCGAAAATATCGTGGAGCAGCGTGGGAATGTCGCGGGGCATGAACCGGCCTTAGCGAGTCAAGCCTATCGGTGCCAGCCCGCTTACCCCACCGGGTCGAGCAGACAGCCCCAGCCCGGCTTGAAGCGCGCGGTGCGCGACGCCAGCAGCGGGACATGCGCCTCGACCGCCCGTTCCTCCGGCTTGTCGGTCAGCCGCACCATCGCCATGCCCGGCTCCTTGTCGCCCTGGCAGCTGCCCATGGCGCGGCCCTCGACATAGCGGCAGGAACAGGTCAGCCGCGCGCCATAGGCCGAGCCGAGCTGCGCACGGGCGCGCAGGGTCGACCAGTTCCACGCCAGCGCGACCAGCAGCACGACGACGATCACCGCCGCGACGATCCACCATTTACCACGAACCGCCATGGTCCTTCTTCCCGCCTCCATGCTAAGGGCGCCGGCTTATGCAGATCGAGAAGCGAATCGTAAAGCGCCTTGCCATGGGTGCCGGACTGGTGGCGCTCGTCCTGGCCGGTACGCTGGCGGGGCGCGCGGCCCATGCGCCCGAGCCCGTCTATAGCGTCGACACCGACGCGGTGGTCAGCGCCAGCGCGCTGCGCGGCGCGATCGATCCGCTTTTCGACGACAAGGAGATGGGCGATACCCGCGCCCTGCTGGTCATGCGCGACGGCAAGGTGATTGCCGAACGCTATGCCCCTGGCATCACCCCCGACACGAAATTGCTGTCCTGGTCGATGGCCAAGAGCGTGACCGCGGTGCTGGTCGGCCTGATGGTGTCGGACGGGCGGCTGGCGCTCGATTCGCCGGTGCCGGTCGCGGCCTGGAGCCAGCCGGGCGATCCGCGCGGCCGCATCACCCTGCGCCAGTTGCTGTCGATGACATCGGGCCTCGACCATGCCGAGGATGGCGAGCCGATCACCGACGGCGACACCGTGCGCATGCTGTTCATGGACGGCGCGCAGGACATGGCGGCCTATGCCGAATCCAAGCCGCTCGCGCATGTTCCCGGCGAGGTCTTCTCCTACTCCACCGGCAGCACGATGATCCTGTCGGACCTGATGACCCGGATGCTGACCAACAGCCCCCATCCCGACGTGCGCCGCCGGGCGATGCAGATGTTCATCGACGGCCGGCTGAAGGCACCGGGCAAGCTGTCCAGCCTGACGCCCGAATATGACGCCAATGGCACGCTGATCGGCGGATCAATCATGCACATGACCGCGCGCGACTATGGCCGCTTCGGCGAATTGCTGCGCAACCATGGCCGCTCCCCCAACGGCCATCAGATCGTGCCGGAAAAATGGGTCGACTATATGCGCGCGCCCTCGCCCCGGAACGCGGCCTATGGCGCCCATCTCTGGCTCAACCGCGACAGCAGCGAGAGTGCGCTGATGCCCGGCCTCGCCTCGGCCAGCCTGTTCGGCTGCGTCGGCCATAATGGCCAATATATATTGGTCGCACCCGGCCAGCGGCTGACGATCGTGCGGATCGGCATGTCGCCCAAGAAGGAACAGCGCACCGCCGTGAAGGCGCAACTGGCCCGGCTGATCGGCCTCTTCCCCGGTTAAAGGGTGAATATGCCCTCGATCACGGTGCGACAGGCGCCGGTCATCACCACCCGGTCGCCCTCCAGCCGGCAGCCCAGCCGCCCGCCTCGCGCCGACGCCTGATAGGCGCTGATCGCATCCTTGCCGAGCCGCTCTGCCCAATAGGGCGTCAGCAGGCCATGGGCCGATCCGGTCACCGGATCCTCGTCGATCCCGCCGCCCGGCACGAAGACGCGGCTGATGATGTCGCTGTCGTCGCCCGGCGCGGTCGCCATCAGCAGATTGTCACCCAGCTTGCGCAGGGTCGCGAAATCGGGCTCCAGCGCACGGATCGCATCGGCGTCGCGATAGACGAAGATCGCATAGCCGCCCTCGCGCCAGCGCGTTTCGACGATGTCGCCGCCCATCCCCGCCGCCAGCTCCGGCAGCGCCTTCGGCGCGCTGGTCCAGGCGGGCAGCGACAGTTCATAGCCCTCGCCCGCACGGGTCACGGTCAGCACCCCGGCATGGTGGGTGCGAAAACGGATGGCATCGCCCTGCATCAGCACATGGCCGCTTGCCAGCGTGGCATGGCCGCACAGCTTCACCTCGACTGCCGGGGTGAACCAGCGCAGCGCATAATCGGCCTCCGCATCGTCCGGCGTCGGAACGGTGAAGGCGGTTTCCGACAGGTTGTTTTCCGCGGCGATCGCCTGCAACACCGCATCGTCGAGCCAGGCGTCGAGCGGCATCACCGCCGCCGGATTGCCGGTGAAGGGCGCGTCAGCAAAGGCGTCGACCTGGGTGAAGCGAAGGCGGGTCATGGGCGATACTCCTGATGGATCGCCGCCTTCATGCCGGGCCCGCACCCGTGCCGACAGGGCCGGATGCGGGCAATTGGTCCCTAGCCCAGAATCACCAGCGCCGCGCACACCGCAGTGCCGACGATCAGGTTGAGCGGCACGCCGATGCGCACGAAATCGGCGAAGCGATAATCGCCCGCGGCATAGACCAGCGCATTGGTCTGATAGCCGATCGGCGTCGCGAAACAGGCCGATGCCCCGATCATCAGCGCAATCACGAGCGGGCGCGGATCGGTCCCCAGCTGATGCGCCAGCGCGATGGTCAGCGGGGTCAGCAGCGCCGCGACCGCATTGTTGCTGAGCAGCTCGGACAGGATCAGCGCCGCGAAATAGACGATGAAGACCAGGCTCCATTGCGGCGCGACCTGCATCAGCGGCGTGATCCAGCCCACCATCAGCGCGACGCTGCCCGCCTGTTCCAGCGCCAGGCCGACCGCCAGCATGGCAAAGATCAGGATCAGCACATCGCCGTCGATCGCCGCCCAGGCCTCCTCCGCATCGATGCAGCGGGTGACCAGGATCACGCCGACGGCGATGAAGGCGGCCAGGCCGATACCGATCACGTCGAGCGCCGACAGGATCACCACCGCGGCCATCGCCAGGATCGCGATCCATGCCTTGCGCGGGCGGAAGGCACGGGTGCGGCTGATGTCGACGCCGATCAGGTTGGGATTATCCTTCAGCGAACGCATCGCGTCATCGCTGCCCGCCACCAGCAGCCGGTCGGCGCCGCGCACCCGCGTATCGGCAAGGTCCGGGCCAGGCAGATGGCGGGCGCGATGGATGCCGATCAACCGGACACGCAGGGCATGGAGGAAAGGAATGTCGATCAGCCGCTTGCCGATCGAGGGATGGCTGGGCGCGACCATCGCCTCGATCACCGTGCCCTCGCGGGCGGAAGTCTCAGAATCGGCGGCGATGCCCAGTTCGAAATCGCCCGATTCGCGCAAGGTCATGATCGCCGTTCCATCGGCGCGGACGATCAGCCGGTCGCCGACATGCAGTTCCTCCTGCTCCAGGTCGTGGCGTCGTATCTCGCCGGCCCGCTTGAGCCCGATCAAGGTGACCGAGCGGCCAAGGACGGACAATTCGCCAATCTCCCGTCCGACCACCTCGCTGTCCGGCGTCACGACCAGTTCGGTCAGATATTCCTGCACATTGCCGCCATTCTCGCCCGCGATCGAGGGCGGGTCGCTGGGCAGTAGGAAGCTGAGGCAGGCCAGGCCGATGACGCCAGCAATGGTGCCGGCCAGGCCATAGGGGGTGATATCGAAAATGCCGAAGGGCTGCATGCCCTGTTCGGCCGCGATGCCCGCGACGATCAGGTTGGTCGACGTGCCGATCAGGGTAACGCAGCCGCCCATCACCGCCACCGCATTCATCGGGATCAGCAGCTTCTTGACCGGATAGGCGGTCGCCTGCGCCAGACGGAACATGATCGGGATCAGCAGCACGACGACCGGCGTGTTGTTGAGGAAGGCCGACAGCAGCACCGTGCCCACGGCAACCTCCACCAGCGCGAGCCGCGGATGCTTCTGCGCCCGGACCATGACCAGATCGGCGATGCGGTTGATCGTGCCGGTACGGATAAGCGCGCCCGACAGCACGAACATCGCGCCCACGGTCAGCGGCGCGCTGTTAGAGAAGACTGAGAAGAGCGATTTCTCGTCGAGCAGGCCGAGCAGCGCGAAGGCACAGGCACCCAGCACCGACACGACGGTCGGGGAATAGCGTTCGCGCACGAAGGCGACGAACATGCAGGCGAGAATGACCAGCCCGATTTCCGCGCGGTAAATGCCCAATAGCGCGGTGATGAAATGCATCTCGTCTTGCCCCCGTTTGATCGCGTGATCGCGTCTCTAACGGAGGTGAAACGAAATGGGCCAGCCATGGTTGCATGGCTGGCCCGTGTCGCGGCTTCAGGGGACGTTTTGACCGTCAATCCACGCATAGCGTGCTGACGCTCCCCAGGCTTACGCTCTGCCGCTCACCCTCCCGCGGGTGACCATGTCATCCTAGCGTAACATGGGCGAGTCGTCTCGCATCTTTTGCACATTCGGCGCGCGATTGGCGCAGTTCGGCGCGTCAGTCGGCCCCGCACTGGGCGCGGTGCAGCAGCTTCTGGTCGGCCAGCACCAGCGCCATCATCGCTTCGACCACCGGCACGCCGCGAATGCCGACGCACGGGTCATGACGCCCCTTGGTGATGATATCCGACGCATCGCCTTCGCGGGTCACCGTCTCGACCGGAATCAGGATCGAACTGGTCGGCTTGAAGGCGATCCGCACCTTGACCGGCTGGCCGGTCGAAATGCCGCCGGCGATGCCACCGGCATGATTGGCCAGGAAGACCGGGCCATCGGCGCCGGGCCGCATCGGATCGGCATTCTGCTCGCCGCGCAGCCGGGCGGCTGCGAAGCCGTCGCCGATTTCCACGCCCTTGACCGCATTGATGCTCATCATCGCGCTCGCCAGTTCGCTGTCGAGCTTGGCATAGAGCGGCGCGCCCCAGCCAGCCGGCACGCCACTGGCCACGCATTCGACCACCGCGCCGAACGACGAGCCATCCTTGCGCGCGCCATCGACCAACGCTTCCCAGCGCACCGCGGCTTCGGCGTCAGGACAGAAGAAGGGATTCTGCCCGATCTGCGAAGCGTCGAAATTGCCATAGTCGATCGCGTCGCCGCCGATCTCGCTCACATAGGCGAAGATATCGACTTCGGGGATAACCAGCCGCGCGACCGCGCCTGCCGCAACCCGGCTGGCGGTCTCGCGCGCCGAGGATCGCCCGCCGCCGCGATAATCGCGAAAGCCATATTTGGCGTCATAGGCATAGTCGGCATGGCCGGGGCGATAGGCCTTGGCGACTTCCGAATAATCCTTCGATCGCTGGTCGGTATTCTCGATCATCAGGCTGATCGGCGTGCCGGTTGTCCTGCCCTCGAACACGCCCGACAGGATGCGTACCTCATCGGGTTCGCGCCGCTGGGTCGTGAACTTCGACGTGCCCGGCTTGCGCAGATCGAGCCAGGGCTGGATGTCCGCCTCGCTCAATGCCAGACCCGGAGGGCAGCCATCGACCATCGCGCCGATCGCCGGGCCATGGCTCTCGCCCCAGGTCGAGAAGCGGAAGACGCGACCGAATGTGTTGAAGCTCATATCCGTTCCAATCCGGTCGCGTCGTTCTTACTTGTCCAGCGCGATGTCGGGCGCGTCTTCGGCCTTCATGCCGATGACATTATAGCCCGCATCGACATGGTGGATCTCACCCGTCACGCCCGAAGCGAGGTCCGACAGCAGGTAAAGGCCGGCACCGCCGACATCGTCGATCGTCACGTTGCGACGCAGCGGCGAGTTCAGCTCGTTCCACTTCATGATGTAGCGGAAATCACCGATGCCGCTGGCGGCCAGCGTCTTGATCGGGCCGGCCGAGATCGCGTTGACGCGGATATTTTCCGGGCCCAGGTCCATCGCCAGATATTTGACGCTGGTTTCCAGCGCCGCCTTGGCCACGCCCATGACGTTATAATGGGGGATGACCTTTTCCGCGCCATAATAGCTCAGCGTCAGCAGGCTGCCGCCTTCCTTCATCAGCTTGCGCGCGCGGGCCGCGACGGCGACGAAGCTGTAGACCGAGATGTTCATGGTCATCAGGAAATTGTCGAGGCTGGTGTCGGCATAGAGGCCGCGCAGCTCATTCTTGTCGGAAAAGCCGATCGCATGGACGACGAAGTCCAGCTTGCCCCAGCGCGCCTCGATCTCGGCAAAGGCCTCGTCCAGCTTCGCCATGTCGGATACGTCGCAGTCGATCAGGAAGTCCGAGCCCAGCTGTTCCGCCAGCGGCTTGACGCGCTTGGCCAGCGCCTCGCCCTGGTAGGAGAAGGCCAGTTCCGCGCCCTGCGCATGCAGTTGCTGCGAAATACCCCAAGCCAGCGACTTGTCGTTCGCCAGCCCCATGATGAGCCCGCGCTTTCCCGCCATCAAGCCTGTCATATCGTCGTTCCGTTCCCTTTGTCCTGCACGGTGCCGGCTGCTTCGTCTTCCGGAAATTCCGCCAGTGCCGCATTCAATTCGGCGCCAATTACCACGCCGAGCCCCACGAGAAAGAAAAAAATGAGGGTGATCATGACACCGGCCAGACTGCCATAGGTCCGGTCATAGCCGCCCAGCATCGACAATGTGACCGGCAATAGCAGGGTGACGGCATACCACCAGAGCGCGGTGGCGACGGCGCCGGGCCATTTGGGAAAGCGCTTGTCACGGTAGAGCGACGGGGTCAGCGAGACATAGAGCGAGTGGAGCGCCACGCATAATATCGCCATCGGCACCAGCTTGGCCGAGGAAACCCAGGCGATCGCCTCATCCGCGAAGGGCAGCAGCCGGTGGAGCAGCTGGTCCACCGCGGTAATCATCACCTGCATCGAAAAGGCGAACATCACCGCCAGCACGCTGACCAGCGTGATCCCGACCGACGCCAGCCGGTAACGCCAGAAGGGCTTGGTGCTCTTCGTCCCATAGGCGCGGCGCAATATGTCGCGGATCGTCTCGATCAGGCTGCCCACGGTCCAGAGCCCCACCAGACCGCCGAACCAGAGCAGATTGCCGGAACGCGCCTGCAACACATCGCTGATCGGCTGGCGCACGACATCGGCGACGCCGCGCGGCACGGTATAGAGAAAGGCATTCACCGCCGACAGCCCGTCCGACGTGCGGCCGAAGACGCTGGCGACGGCGGCCGCGACGATGAAGAAGGGAAACAGCGTCATCAGCGAGAGATAGGCCAGGTTCCCCGCATGGATGAACCCGTCACTATAGACGCCCACCATCACCCGCTTGGCGATCTCGAAGCTGCGCGATCCCGGCCGGACCCGATCGATCTGGCGATGGAATTTCTCCTGCGCCTGCGCCGCCATGTGGCGGCGCGACTCCGGACTATAGGGGGAAGGCAGCGGCACCCTTGCCGAACGTCCTAGACGCCCAGATGGGTCCGCACCGCGCGACCATCCTGCCAATCCTCAACCAGCTGGAGGATCACCGGATCATCGGCAGGCACGTCGATGAGCAAGGTCACAAGCTGGTCGCCGCGCTGGCCATCCTTGCCGGTAAAGCCCTTGCCGCGCAGGCGCAGCGTCTTGCCCGATGTGGTGCCGGCCGGCACGCCCAGCATCACCGGACCATCGACGGTCGGCACCTTCACCTTGCCGCCCTTCACCGCCTCGTTGATGGTGATCGGCAGGTCGAGCAGCACATTGTCGCCATCGCGCTTGAAGAAGGGATGCGACTTCACCTCGATGGTGACGATCGCGTCGCCCGCGCCGCCAGCGCCGTGCTGCCCCTTGCCGGTCAGACGCATCTGCGTGCCGGTTTCAACCCCGGCGGGCAGCTTCAGGTCGATCGTCTTGCCATCCTGCAGGGTGATGCGCTGCGGCGCCAGCGTCGCCGCATCAACGAACTGCACCGCCAGCCGATAGGCGACATTGGCCCCCTTGGCGGGCGGCGCGCCGCGACCAAAGCCGCCGAAGCCGCCGCCTCCCCCGGCGCGACGGCCCGCACCGCCGAACAGGCCTTCGAAAATGTCACCGAAATCGGCGCCGCCCTCGTTGAACTCGAACCCGCCGGGACGGCCACGCCCGCCGCCACCGCCGCCAAAGCCGAAGGGGGCTGTCGGATTGCCATCGGCATCGATCTCGCCCCGGTCGAAGCGGGCCCGCTTGTCCTTGTCCGACAGCAGGTCATAAGCGTTGGTCACGGCCGAGAATTTCTCCGCCGCCTTCGGATTGTCCTGATTCTTGTCGGGGTGATATTGCTTGGCCAGCTTGCGATAGGCGGACTTGATCTCCGCTTCGCTCGCGCTGCGCGCCACACCCAGAGTGGAATAGGGATCCGCCATCTATCATCCTGTTATGCTGAACCGGTATTTGCCGCATCACGGCCATATCGCCCCTATGTGGCCGAAGGCCGGGCATCGTTCAAGCTGCGGCGCATCCGTATCGACAGTGCGGTGCCGGGAATCTAAGGCAGGGGCATGACCGATCCCTTCGCCCTTTTCGACGAGTGGTATGCGCAGGCGCGCGAGACCGAACTCAATGACAGCAACGCCATGGCGCTGGCCACGGCCGATGCACAGGGCCGCCCGTCGGTCCGCATGGTGCTGCTCAAGGGCCATGGCCCCGACGGCTTCATCTTCTACACCAATTTCGAAGGGCGCAAGGCGGGCGACCTCCTCGCCAATCCGCATGCCGCCCTGCTGTTCCACTGGAAGTCGGTGCGCCGCCAGATCCGGATCGAGGGCAGCGTCGGCCCGGTCGACGACGCGACCGCCGACGCCTATTTCGCCACTCGCAGCCGCGACAGCCAACTCGGCGCCTGGGCTTCCGACCAGTCCCGCCCGCTGCCCTCGCGTGCCGTCTTCATGGATCGCTATGAGGAGGTGCGCGCCCGGTTCGAGGGCGGCCCGGTGCCGCGCCCGCCTCACTGGTCGGGCTTTCGCCTGACCCCGGAACGGATCGAGTTCTGGCAGGATCGCGAGCATCGCCTGCATGAACGACGCGTCTTCACCCGCCAGGAAAATGGCTGGAACGAAGGGCTTCTCTACCCCTGAGCGAGCACCATGCCATTGTCCTGCCGTAAAACAGGGCGCGGAATATGGTGGCTCATTCGTCTATCCCCGCACAGTCCAAGCCTGCCCGATTGCGGGCTGGCCGGGCGCCTGTTAGGTGTCACCACCCAGCAGAACAGAATGAATGCGCGGGCGGACCGCTCGCTGGCTAGAGGAATATAATGCGAAATCGACTGACGGCCTACATCCTGACAGGCATGGTCCTGGGCGTGATCGTGGGCTTCGTGGCCAATCTCTGGGTCGGCGGGGATGAAGCGCTGGCCAAGGATGTGGCGGGCTATTTTCACCTTCTGGCCGACATCTTCCTTCATCTGATCAAGATGATCATCGCGCCGCTGGTCTTTTCCACGCTGGTCGCGGGCATCGCCCATATGGGCGACAGCGCGGCACTGGGGCGGATCGGCGGGCGCGCGCTCGCCTGGTTCATCATCGCCAGCCTGATCTCGCTGACCTTGGGCCTGATCTTCGTCAATTTCTTCGAGCCGGGTGCCGGCCTCAACCTCGTCCGGTCGGGCGCGGATGCGGGCGTTAACACCGAAGCGCTCAATTTCCGCGACTTCATTCTGCACGTCTTCCCGACGTCGATGATCGGCGCGATGGCGGACAACCAGATCCTGCAGATCGTCGTCTTCTCGCTGTTCGTCGGCGTGGCGCTGACCGCCATCGGCGAAAAGGGCAAGCCGATCATCACCGTGATCGAGGCGCTGGTCGAGCTGATGCTGCAGGTTACCGGCTATGTCATGCGGGTCGCGCCGCTCGCCGTGTTCGGCGCCCTCGCCTCGTCGGTGACGGTGCAGGGCCTGGGCGTGCTCAAGACCTACGGCGCGCTGGTCGGCGAATTCTACATCGCCCTCATCTGCCTGTGGGTGCTGCTGTTCGGCGCGGGTGCGATCTTCCTTGGCAAGCGGATGTTCAAGCTGATCCGTTATGTCCGCGAGCCGATCCTGATCGCCTTCTCGACCGCCTCGTCGGAAGCCGCCTATCCCAAGATGCTGGAGCAGCTCGACCGGTTCGGCGTGCCGCGCCGCATCTACAGCTTCGTGCTGCCGCTGGGCTACAGCTTCAACCTCGACGGCTCGATGATGTATGCGACCTTCGCGACCATCTTCATCGCCCAGGCCTATGGCATCGACCTGCCGATCGCGACCCAGATCACGATCCTGCTCGTCCTGATGGTCACCAGCAAGGGCATCGCCGCCGTGCCGCGCGCCTCGCTGGTCGTGGTCGCCGCCACGCTCGGCCAGTTCGACCTGCCGGTCGAGGGCGTCGCCTTCATCCTGGCGGTCGACCATTTCATGGACATGGGCCGCACCGCGACCAACGTGCTGGGCAATGCCATCGCCACCTCGGTCATCACCAAGTGGGAAGGCATGCTGGAAGTGGAGGAGCCGGTCGACGTGCCCCATCCCAAGGCGCCGGCCCATACCCCGTCCCATGGCCGGGCCGGGCTGGAACTGGCCTCCGACATGGTCGACGAAGACCGCCAGGGCTAAGCGTCCTCAGCCTTACCCAAAGAAAAAGCCCCGCCTGCATCATGCCGGCGGGGCTTTTTGTTACCTTACCATAGGACGCCGCGCACCGGCGTCACCGGGTCTGGGGCCGGATCGCCGATCGACTGTAGCAGGTCGATCTCGATCGTCCGGCACATGGCGGTCAGCGGTACGTCATGCACGCTGTCGGCAAAGGGATCGGTCAGATCGTCGCCGATCCGCAGCACCGCCATGAACATCAGCCCCGCCACCGTCGAACCGAGCGGCGTGGCGAAACCCAGCGTCTCGACCAGCCCGATCGGCAGCAAAATGCAGAAGAGATGGGTGAACACGACCGGCAGCAGTCGATACTGGAAGGGCAGCGGCGTGTTCTTCAGCCGCTCCATCCCGCCCTGGGCATTGGCGATGTCGACCAGCACCTTCTCCATCTGGGTCTGCTGGATGGTATCGATCCAGCCTTCCCGCCGCGCCATGTCGATCCGCCGACCGGTGCTGTCGAGCAGACCATTGGCCGGATTGGCGCGCGCCAGCGCCTTGCCCTGATCCTCCTCGCGCAGGAATTTGGTCACATCCTCGCCGATCGTCTGGCGCCGCAACTGGCAGCGCAACGCATTCACATAGGCGATCTGGCGCTTGACGATTTCGCGCTTGAGGTCGCGTGCCTCCGGGTCGGGCAGGAAATTGCGCGCCGAACGCGCCAGGCTGCGCGAGGCGTTGATCATCGCGCCCCACAATGTGCGCCCTTCCCACCAGCGCTGGTAACTGCTGTTCGACCGGAAGCCCAGGAACAGGGCGAGGGCCGAACCGAAGATGGTGAGCGGCAGCGAAGGGGCCTTGAACGGCAATAGATAATAAGCGGCCGTGACCGCACAGTCCCACACGAACAGCGCGGTCAGCGGTTTCCACACTTCCGATGCGATCCGGCGCATGCTGGGGACGGCATCAACGATCATGCAAGACTCCTTCTGGTGAACCGACCCAACGCCCGAGCATGCGGCTATGCTCCGTCGATGCCCTAACGAAACGAAATATTGCCGGCCGCGCAACCCGCTTCCGCATGGCTCGTTGGTCGGGAGGAAGAGGAGAGGCCATGAGTGATCCGGGCACAGAGGAACAGGCGAGCCGACGCGCTGCCTTCTCGCTGCAATGGCAGATGCTGGCCGGCTTCCTGATCGGCCTCACCGCCGGGCTGGTCGCCTATGCCGTAACGCCCGGTGCGCCCTGGATCGATGCGGTCACCCGCTATCTCACCGGCCCGATCGGCCAGGTCTTCCTGCGCCTGCTGTTCATGCTGGTGATCCCGCTGCTGGTTTCCGCGCTGATCGTCGGCATCGCCGAAATGGGCGAGATGCGTTCGCTGCGCCGGGTGGGGCTGCGCACCCTCCTCTATACGCTGATCGTGTCGGGAATCGCCGTCGTCATCAGCCTGGCGCTAGTCAACCTGCTGCAACCGGGCAGCGGCGTCGATCCGGCACAGGCGCGCGCACTGCTGGCCGATGCGGGCCAGGGGGCCAAGGCGATCCTCGACCGGGGCGCCGACACGCCCACCGGCATGCAGGCGCTGATCGCGATCATCCCCGACAATGTAATCGCGGCGATGGCCGACAATGACATATTGGCGGTGATGGTCTTCGCCCTCTTCTTCGGCATCGGTCTGGTGCTGGTGCAGACGAAGGAAACGAAGCTGCTGCTCGATGCGATGGAGGGGCTGTTCGCGGTGACGATGCGCCTCATATCGATCGTCATCCGCCTGGCGCCGATCGCCATCGCCTGCTTCATGTTCAACCTCGCCGCCCAGTTCGGCTGGGACTTGCTGCTGCGCCTGTCCGCCTATGTCGGGGTCGTGCTGCTGGCGCTCGCGATCCAGATGTTCGGCATCTATTCGCTGCTGATCGGCCTGCTGGCGCGCCGATCGCCGCTGCGCTTCTTCGCCGCCGTGCAGGAAGCAAGCGTCATGGCCTTTGCCACCGCCTCCTCCAACGCCACCCTGCCGACCGCCATCCGCGTTGCGGAGGAGAATCTGCACCTGCCGCGCCGCATCGCCCGCTTCGTCCTCACCATCGGCGCCACCGCCAACCAGAATGGCACGGCGATGTTCGAGGGGATCATGGTCCTGTTCCTCGCCCAATTCTTCCATGTCGACCTCAGCCTTGGCCAGCAGCTGATGGTGATGCTGGTCTGCATATTGGGCGGGGTCGGCACGGCGGGCGTGCCGGCCGGGTCGCTGCCGGTGGTGGCGATGATCCTGGCGATGGTCGGCATCCCGCCCGAGGGGATCGGGCTGGTGCTGGGCGTCGACCGGCTGCTCGACATGTGCCGCACCGCGCTCAACGTCACCGGCGATCTGGTCGCCGCGACGGTGATATCAGCGCGCGAGGAGATCAGCGCTGCGCCTTCGCCGCCAGCGCCCACCAGATGAGCGTGTCGGCGAAACCGGCAAAGCCCCGATCCAGCGCCGCGCCGCCCTCCCCCTGGGGCCGGGCCTGCTCGTCCAGCACCTGCCCGATCTGGCCGACGCTCAGCCGCTCCGGCATCACCGCCATGCCCATGGCGGACAGTGTCACCGTCCAGTCGGCATGGCTGTTCACCCCGGCAAAACGCCCCATCGAGTAACTGGCGATCGCGGCCGGCCGGCGGTCGAACTCCTTGAGATAATGGTCGACCAGATTCTTGAGACCCGGCTGCATGCCGCGATTATATTCGCCCGCGACGAAGACGAAGGCATCGGCGGCGGACAGGCGCTGCGCCAGCAGCGCCATGGCGGCGGGCGCCTCGCCGGCGGGATAGTCGCTATAGCGCCGGTCGAGCATCGGCAGGTCGATCGCCTTGGCATCGACCAGTTCCGCCTTGTGCCCCAGCCCTTCAAAGCCGCGAATCAGATAATCCGCCAGCCGTATGCCGAGCCGGCCGCGCCGATAGGAACCGTAGAGGACGAGGATATCGAGTGCCATGCGGAGCCTCCTGCCTTGATGACGAAAGACTTGTCGCATCCTGCCCCGATCGGGTCCAGCCGGCCTTCTAATCTTTCAATATTTCATGATGCGAAATTGCATTTCACATGGCGGAACGCCATCATCTCATTAGCGATCGACTAGGAGGATGCGGATGAAGAGGATGGCGCTGCTGGCCTGCATGGGCCTGCTGATGGCCAATGGCGATGTCGAACCGGGCAAGCCGATCAGCCCGCGCTTTGCCGGCGATCCCTCGCCGCACTGGTTCGACGACCGCTGGTATCTCTACGCCACCGACGACGCCTCCAATTCCGGCCGCTACTGGGACAGCACAAGCTGGCGCCTCTACAGCTCAACCGACATGAAAAGCTGGCAGGATGACGGCGCCTTCCTCGACGTCACCACCTTCAAATGGGCACGCCCCGATGCAAAGGCCTGGGCACCCGAAGTCGCCCGGCGCAATGGACGCTATTATTTCTATGCGCCGATCGGCGGCGACCGGATCGGTGTCGCAGTCGCCGACCAGCCCCAGGGCCCCTATCGCGACGCGCGCGGCGACGCGTTGATCGACAAGGCGCGCGACGCCAATGCCGGTGCCGAACCGATCGACCCCGCCGTCTTCATCGACAGCGACGGACAGGCCTATCTCTATTTCGGCACCCGCGTGCCCAAGGTCGTCCGGTTGAAACCCGACATGATCCATGTGGACGGCCCGATCATGGATGTCGTCGTCACCGGACTGCCGGCGAGCGACCCCAAGAAGAAATATGGCGAGGCACCCTATCTCCACGCCCATAAGGGCCGCTATTATTTCAGCTTCTCGACCGGCTGGCCCGGCCAGATCATCTATGGCACCGCCGCCTCGCCGCTCGGCCCCTTCGCCTATGGCGGGGTGATCCTCGACTATCTGCCGATCTCGACCAATCATCAGGCGATCGTCGAGCGGGGCGGCAAGAGCTGGCTCTTCTATCATGACAGGCTGCTGCCCGGTGGCGGCGATCATCGGCGATCGATCACCATCGCACCGCTGACCTATGCCAAGGACGGGGCCATCCAGCCGGTCGAGCGCCACGTCCCGGAATGAGGAAAGGCCGGACGTTTCCGCCCGGCCTCTCAATCTCTCAGCGCAGCTTGGCGATCGACAGCCCGTCCTGCTTGGCGCGGGTCTTGACCGATTCCTCGCTGCGGGTCAGCGCCTTGGCGATCGCCTTCAGCGCCATGCCCTTCTTGGCGAGCGTGTGCAGTTTCTGGACCTCATCCTGGGTCCAGGGCTGCTTATGCCGCTCGAAGCGTTCGCCGGCCATGCCCCTTAATCCGCGAAGGGATCGCGGACGAGGATGGTGTCGTCGCGTTCCGGGCTGGTCGACACGAGCGTGACCGGGCAGCCGATCAGTTCCTCGATGCGGCGGATATATTTGATCGCCTGTGCCGGAAGCTCCGCCCAGCTGCGCGCGCCGGCGGTGGTTTCGCTCCAGCCGGCAATGCTTTCATAGATGGGCTCGGCCTTGGCCTGGTCCTGCGCATGGGCGGGCAGATAGTCGAAGCTCTGGTCGCCGATCTTGTAGCCGACGCAGATCTTCAGCTCTTCAAAGCCATCGAGCACGTCGAGCTTGGTCAGCGCAATGCCGGTCACGCCCGAAACCGCGACCGACTGGCGCACCAGCACCGCGTCGAACCAGCCGCAGCGGCGCTTGCGGCCGGTGACGGTACCGAATTCATGGCCCCGCTCGCCCAGGCGCTGGCCGACGTCATTTTCCTGTTCGGTCGGGAACGGGCCGGACCCGACGCGGGTGGTATAGGCCTTGACGATGCCCAGCACGAAGCCGGCACCATTGGGGCCAAGACCAGTGCCGCTCGCCGCCGTGCCGGCCACCGTGTTGGACGAGGTGACGAAGGGATAGGTGCCATGATCGATGTCGAGCAACGTGCCCTGCGCGCCCTCGAACAGGATGCGCTTGCCTTCCGACTTCGCCTTGTTGAGCGTCAGCCAGACCGGCTTGACGAAGGGCAGGATGAAGGCGGCGATCTCGGTCAGGTCGGCCATCAGCTGGGCGCGGTCGATCGGCGCTTCACCGAAACCGGCGCGCAGCGCATCATGATGCGCGGTCAGCCGATCGATCTGCAGGTCGAGATCGTCGAGATGGGCAAGGTCGCAGACGCGAATGGCGCGGCGGCCGACCTTGTCCTCATAGGCCGGGCCGATGCCGCGACGGGTGGTGCCGATCTTGCCGGCGCCCGACGCATCCTCGCGCAGGCCATCGAGGTCGCGGTGGAAGGGCAGGATCAACGGGCAGGTCTCGGCGATCTGCAGATTTGCCGGGGTGATCTCGACGCCCTGGCCCTTGAGCTTCGCGACCTCGTCACGGAAGTGCCAGGGGTCCAGCACCACGCCATTGCCGATCACCGACAGCGTGCCGCGCACGATGCCCGACGGCAGCAGCGAGAGCTTGTAGACCTTTTCGCCGACGACCAGCGTGTGGCCGGCATTATGGCCGCCCTGGAAACGGGCGACGACATCGGCGCGCTCCGACAGCCAGTCGACGATCTTGCCCTTGCCTTCGTCACCCCATTGGGCGCCGATCACGGTAACATTTGCCATGGATACACTCCTCCGCCCGCCGCGCGGACCGGCCATGCCCTTCGACGGGACTCGGCATGCCGGTGGAATAGGATGGGCGGGGTACGCCCTGTGCGGGGCGCGCGTTAGCCGGGCAGGGCCGATGCGTCAAGGTTGGAGGCACATTACACTTTGATACCAGGTGCCGGCTTTACGGCAGGATGCGCCCTCGCGATCATGGCGACACAGGGGCAGCGAAGGACGATCCATATGCGCAGACGGCTGATTCCCATCCTGATTCTCTTCCTGCTCGCGGGCGCGCCGCTGGCCGCCCAGGCCCAGACGGCTACTGCGCCGCAGGCCATGGCCTATGGCCATGATCCATTGCAGGCGATCGATTTCTGGCCGGGCAAGGGCACCAAGGCACCGCTGGTCATCTTCGTCCATGGCGGCGGCTGGAAGCGCGGCAGCAAGGACAATGCCACCGGCGCGGCCAAGGCGCCCCATTATACCGGCCTTGGCTATGCCTTCGCCTCGATCAATTATAGGCTGGTGCCCGATGCGACGGTCGAGAGCCAAGCTCAGGACGTCGCCGATGCGGTCGCCCATCTGCGCAGCCGGGCGGCGATGCTGGGCATCGACCCCAACCGCATCATCCTGATGGGCCACAGCGCCGGCGCGCATCTGGTCGCGCTGGTCGGCACCGACATGCGCTATTTCGCCAAGGCCGGGCTGAAGCCCGATGCCGTGCGCGGTATCATCGCGCTGGATGGCGCCGCCTATGATGTACCAACCCAGATGGCGCAGGGCGGCCGCTTCATGGCGAAGACCTATGAACAGGCGTTCGGCACCGATCCGACGCGGCAGAAGGCGCTATCGCCGACCTTGCAGGCGGCAAAGCCCAACGCCCCCGATTTCCTGCTGCTCCATGTCGATCGGGTCGACGGCACCGCCCAGTCCAATGCGCTCGCCGCCGCGCTGCGCCAGGCGGGCACGCCAGTGGAGATCCATGCGCTCCCCGGACGCGGGCTGCGCGGCCATATGCAGATCAACCGCGAGATGGGCGATGCCGACTATGCCGGCACCGGCATCGTGGACGCCTGGCTGCGTCGCCTGTTCGGTCAGTAGGCGCGGGGCTCGCTGCCATCCAGCCAGTGCGAGCAGCGCTGGGCAGCGCCATCTTCGCCGTCCGCCAGGGCCGCAACCGTGTGCCAGCCCTCGGCCCGCAGAGCTGCCGCGCGCACGACATCATGGCCGACCGGCAGGAACAGGCGCTTGGGCCGTTCGTCGCCAAAGCCCGCGTCGATCAGCGGATCGGGATAGAGGGAAAAGCCCATGGCGGGCTCATCCGTTTCGCCAGCACGAGCAATGGCATAGCTGCCGCCACGGCCGATCTCACCGATGAAACCCTCGGCAAAGATGGAGAAGCCAAACCAGTTCTGGAATTCGAAACCGTGCCGTTCGGTCGGGTCGAGGGTCAGGGTGATGTCCCAGCCGATCGGCTTGGCAATGGCGCGCAGGCCCGCGATGCGGCTGTCGATGGCGCCGCCCAGCTGCGCACTGAACGCCTCCAGCCGTTCCATCGCGGCATGGAAGGGGCCGGTCGCCTCGATCAGCGGCAGATAAGCGGCGGCGGCCGGGCTGATCGCCACCAGCGCGCCGGCATCCTTGGCGTCCAGTTCGGCGCGCACGGCTTCCAGTTCCTCCGCCCCCAGCGGCAACGGGCCAGCAGCCAGCGCGTCGATCAGGTCGGGCAAGGTGAAATCGATGGTGATGCCGGTAACGCCGGCTGCGGTGAGCGCTTCGATCGCGATATTGACGATCTCGACCGCAGCGGCGGCGCTGTCGCTGCCGATCAGTTCGGCGCCCAGCTGCATCTTCTCGCGCTCGGGGCGCAGTTGGCTCGCCTTCTGGCGGATCACCGGCCCGGCATAGGACAGGCGCAGCGGACGTGGCGCGCTGCGCAGGCGGGTGGCGGCGATGCGACCGACCTGCGCGGTCATGTCGGGGCGGAAGGCCAAAGTGCGCTGCGACACCGGATCGACGGCGCGGACCAGATCCTGCGCGCGCATCGACTTGAGCCGCTGGGTCAGCGTATCCTCGAACTCCGCCAGCGGCGGCATGACCCGTTCATAACCATGGGTCGCGACCGTATCGAGCACGCGGCGCGCCAGGCGCGCGGAAGCTTCGGCCTGCGGCGGCAGGCGATCGGATAGCCCCTCCGGGAGCAGGCTTGGCGGGATCATGGCAGTCACCTTATGGCTCCCTCCCCCCTTGGGGGGAGGGCTGGGGAGAGGGGGTTTCGTGCAACGCCTGCGCAATCATGCTCAGCACCCCTTCGATATTCCCCATCACATCGGGATTGGCAAAGCGGATCACATGATAGCCCAGCGATTCCAGAAACTCTGTTCGCCGCGCGTCATAACGATCTTCGGCAAAATGTGTATCCCCATCTACTTCGATGATGAGGCGGGCCGCCTTTGACGCAAAGTCGACGATGTAAGGCGCGATGATGGTCTGGCGAGTGAATTGCTGATTTTCAAAGCGATTGGCGCGTAGCGCCAGCCAGAGTTTCTGTTCGGCGGGAGTGGGATTGGCGCGCATCCGTCGCGCGCGTTCCTTGAGGATTGGATCGACACGCATGGGTGCTCCCCCCTCTCCCAACCCTCTCCCCAATGGGGAGAGGGCTTTACGGTCAGCTTACGCGAAGCGCAGCAGCTTCACCTGCTTCACGCCGGCGAGGTTGCAGATCGCCCAGCGCAGCGGTTCGGTGACGGTACCGTCCACCGACAGCAGCAGCACGGCTTCGCCGCCCTGGTTGCGACGGCCCAGGTGGAAGGTGCCGATATTGACGTCCGACTCGCCCAGCTTCGAGCCCAGGCGGCCGATGAAGCCCGGCGCGTCCTGGTTGACGATGTAGAGCATGTGGCCGTCGAGATCGGCTTCGACCTTGATGCCGAACAGCTCGACCAGGCGCGGCTGGGCGTGGCCGAACAGCGTGCCGGCCACCGACTTGTCGCCCGCTTCGGTCGAAACGGTGACGCGCACCAGCGTCTGATAGTCGCCCTCGCGGTCATGGCGCACTTCACGCACGTCCAGGCCACGCTCTTTCGCCAGGAAGGGCGCGTTGACCATGTTCACCGTGTCCGAATAGACGCGCATCAGGCCGGCCAGCACCGCGGCGGTGATCGGCTTCTGGTTCAGCTCGGCGGCATGGCCCTCGACCTCGACCGCGACGCCGGTGATGGCATCGCCTTCGAGCTGGCCGATCAGGCTGCCCAGCTTTTCCGCCAGCGCCATATAGGGCTTGAGCTTGGGCGCTTCTTCGGCCGAGAGGCTGGGCACGTTCAGCGCATTGGTGATGCCGCCGTCGAGCAGATAGTCGCTGAGCTGCTCGGCCACCTGCAGCGCGACATTGACCTGCGCTTCGTCAGTCGATGCGCCCAGATGCGGGGTGCAGATGAAGTTCGGCGTGCCGAACAGCGGCGATTCCTTGGCCGGTTCGGTCTGGAACACGTCGAGCGCGGCACCCGCGACATGGCCCGAATCCAGCGCCTCCTTCAGCGCCGCTTCGTCGATCAGGCCGCCACGGGCACAGTTGACGATACGCACGCCCTTCTTGGTCTTGGCCAGATTTTCCTTCGACAGGATGTTGCGGGTCTGGTCGGTCAGCGGCGTGTGCAGCGTGATGAAGTCGGCCTTGGCCAGCAGCGTGTCGAGATCGGCCTTTTCGACGCCCATTTCCACGGCGCGCTCGGGCGTCAGGAAGGGATCGAAGGCAACGACCTTCATCTTGAGGCCGAGCGCGCGGCTGGCGACGATCGAACCGATATTGCCGGCGCCGATCAGGCCCAGCGTCTTGCCGGTCACTTCCACGCCCATGAAGCCGTTCTTGGGCCACAGGCCTTGCTGCGTCTGGGCATTGGCTTCGGGGATCTGGCGGGCCAGCGCGAACATCAGCGCGATGGCATGTTCGGCGGTGGTGATCGAGTTGCCGAATGGCGTGTTCATCACGATCACGCCCTGGGCCGATGCAGCCGGGATATCGACATTGTCGACGCCGATGCCGGCGCGACCGATGACCTTGAGGTTGGTCGCGGCGTCGAGGATCGCCTTGGTGACCTTGGTCGAGCTGCGGATGGCGAGGCCGTCATAGGCGCCGATCATCGCGGCCAGTTCTTCCGGCGTCTGGCCGGTGATGACGTCGACCTCGACACCACGCTCGCGGAAGATCGCGGCGGCGCGGGGGTCCATCTTGTCGGAAATGAGAACCTTGGGCATGGGAATATCCTTCTGGAATATCTGTAACCGTTCGGGCTGAGCGAAGTCGAAGCCCTCCACTGAGCGAAGCGAAGTGGCCTCCCTATCGGTCGGCCGAGCCCTTCGACTTCGCTCAGGGCGATCGGAATTTAAATGAAGTTAGGCAGCCTTGGTCTGAGCGTAGGCCCAGTCGAGCCACGGGCCGAGCGCCTCGATATCGGCGGTCTCGACGGTCGCGCCGCACCAGATGCGCAGGCCTGCCGGGGCGTCGCGATAGCCCGCCACGTCATAGGCGGCGCCTTCCTTCTCGAGCAGGCCAGCGAAGGCCTTGATGAAGGCTTCGTCGGCGCCCTCGACGGTCAGGCAAACGCTGGTGGTCGAGCGCGAGGCTTCGTCGACGGCGAGATGGCCGAGCCAGTCGCGTTCGGCGACGATCTTGCCCAGCGCCGCCGCATTGGCGTTGCTGCGCGCGATCAGGCCCTGGAGGCCGCCCAGCGACTTGCCCCATTCGAGCGCGAAGATCGCGTCCTCGACAGCCAGCATCGAAGGGGTGTTGATGGTTTCGCCCTTGAACACGCCTTCGGCGAGCTTGCCCTTCGCCATCAGGCGGAACACCTTGGGCAGCGGCCAGGCGGGGGTGTGGGTTTCGAGGCGCTCGACGGCGCGGGGGCCCAGGATCAGCACGCCATGGCCGCCCTCGCCGCCCAGCACCTTCTGCCAGGAGAAGGTGGCGACGTCGATCTTGGTCCAGTCGATCTCATAGGCGAAGACCGCGCTGGTGGCGTCGGCGAAGGTCAGGCCCTCGCGGTCGGCCGGGATCCAGTCGGCGTTCGGCACGCGCACGCCCGATGTGGTGCCGTTCCAGGTGAACAGCACGTCGTTCGAGAAGTCGACGGTGCCAAGGTCGGGCAACTGGCCATAGTCGGCGCGGATCACGGTGGGATCGAGCTTCAGCTGCTTGGCGGCATCCGTCACCCAGCCTTCGCCGAAGCTTTCCCAGGCGAGCGTCGTCACCGGGCGGGCGCCCAGCATGGTCCACATCGCCATTTCAAAGGCGCCGGTGTCGCTACCCGGAACGATGCCGATGCGGTGGGTGTCGGGCAGGTTCAGCAGCTCGCGCATCAGGTCGATGCTGTAGGCGAGACGGGTCTTGCCGATCTTGGCGCGGTGCGAACGGCCGAGCGACTCGGTGGCCAGCTTGGCGGCATCCCAGCCCGGAGGCTTGGCGCAGGGACCGGAAGAGAAAAAGGGGCGAGCCGGACGGGTTGCGGGCTTTGCGGCAGGCGCAATGGTGGCGTCAACGGCAGTCAGATCAGTCATGTAATGCGTCTCCTTACAGAGAGCACGCGCGGCGTTGGGACCGCGTGGCCCGTCGGCCGCCCTAAAGATTTCGGAAAAAGAGTCAAGCCGCAGCAAAATGCGACGAAATGACAGCGCCGTTAACCCATCAGCCCGGAAAGCCGTGGTAAATGCGGGATTGATGGTAGAGCGGGCGACGAAAAATTCGGTATGGCGCAGCGCGGCCCTGGCCGCGACGATGGCGAGCATGCTGGCCGCCTGCAGCGGCGACCTGGTGCCCAAGGGTCGAGTCGCGCGTGCATCCAAGCCGGTGAAGAGCGCGCGCCCGGCGCCCCCGCCCGCGCCGCCGCCGCTCGAAACCCGGCAATGTTTCGCCAAGCTGCAATCCCAGTCGGTCGCCTTCACCCCCCTGCCCGATCAGAATTTCGGTGGCGGATGCAGCGCGATCGGCAGCGTCAAACTGCTCGACATCGGTGTGCCGACCTCGGGCCTGGGGGCCATGACCTGCAACCTTGCCGCCAATTTCGCTGCCTGGTCGCGCTATGCCGTGCAGCCCGCCGCCCGGCTGATCCTGGGCGCGGAGATCGAAAAGATCGAGACGTTCGGCACCTATAATTGCCGGCCGATCGCGGGCAGCGGCAAGCTCAGCGAACATGCCCACAGCAACGCGATCGACGTATCCGCCTTCGTCCTGAGCGACGGGCGACGGATCAGCGTCGAGAAGGACTGGAATGGCGACAAGCGCACCCGCCAGTTCCTGGAAGTGGTCCATGCCAGCGCCTGCAAACGGTTCAACACGGTGCTGTCGCCCGACTATAACGCCGCCCATCATGACCATTTCCATTTCGACATGGGCGGCCGCGGCGGTTTCTGCCGCTGAGCGGGAATCACAAACGCGGCGTCTTTTGCCGTTAAGCGGAAATAGCCAACTTGGCGGATTTTCCCGCTAACGGTCTTGGCATTGTCACCTGCCGCGCCTAGCTTGTTGGGAATGACCAAGAAAGAAATTGAAGAACGCAAATTCCGCCCCGCACGCCAGGAAGCGGACGACGCCAGGAAGGCGATCGAAACCCCCCAGACCAGCAGCGCCGCCTACAAGCTCGCCTTCCAGGACAATGAGTTCCTGCTGCGCGAGGATCTGCGCCCGGTGCGCTTCCAGCTCGAACTGCTCAAACCCCAGTTGCTGATGGACGAGGCGCGGATCGAATCCACCTTCGTCTTCTACGGCTCCGCCCGCATTCCCGAACCCGATCAGGTCCAGGCGCGGATCGACGCGGCCACCACGCCGCAGCAGAAGAAGATTGCCGAAAATCTGGGCAAGAAGGCCCGCTATTATGAGGAAGCGCGCAAGCTGGCGCGGATCGCGGCGCAATATCCGGTGAACGCCGCCGGTTGCCGTCATTTCGTCGTCTGCTCGGGCGGCGGCCCCTCGATCATGGAAGCGGCCAATCGCGGCGCGGTCGATGTCGGCCAGACCACGATCGGCATGAACATCGTCCTGCCGCATGAACAGGCGCCCAACCTGTTCGTCACGCCGGAACTGAGCTTCCAGTTCCATTATTTCGCGCTGCGCAAGATGCATTTCCTGCTGCGCGCCCGCGCGCTCGCGGTCTTCCCCGGCGGCTTCGGCACGTTCGACGAGATGTTCGAACTGCTGACCCTGATCCAGACCGGCAAGATGAAGCCGATCCCGATCCTGCTGTTCGGCAAGGATTTCTGGAACAAGGTGGTGGATTTCGAGGCGCTGGCCGACGAAGGCGTGATTTCCCACGCCGACCTCAACCTGCTGACCTGGGTCGAGACGGCCGAGGATGCCTGGGCCGCGGTGCAGGACTTTTATCACGACAGCGAAACGCCCGGCTGCGGCTGATGCGGCCGATCCATGGGGTCTTTGCGCCCTTGCCCTAATCCCCGCCGGGGATTAGGGCGCGGCCATGCGCGCGGACCTGGCTCATGTCGACACCTGGATCTTCGATCTGGACAATACGCTCTATCCGGCGAAGGCGGACCTGTTCGCGCTGATCGACGTGAAGATGGGCGAATATATCCAGGGCCTGCTGGGCTGCGACCCGGGCGAGGCGCGGATCGTCCAGAAACGTTACTTCATGGAGCATGGCACGACCCTGTCGGGGCTGATGCATCATCATGGCATCGAGCCGCGCGAATTTCTCGACTATGTCCATGACATCTCGATGGAGCGACTGGCGGTCGATGCCGATCTGAACGCCCATATCGCCGCCCTACCCGGCCGCCGACTGATCTTCACCAATGGCGACGCGACCTATGCCGGCCGCGTGCTCGACAAACTGGGCCTCGCCGGCGCGTTCGAGCTGATCCACGACATCCATGCCTGCCGCTATGTGCCCAAGCCCGATCCGTCGGGCTATGCCGAACTGTGCAGCGTCCACGCCATCGACCCGACCCGCGCCGCCTTTTTCGAGGACATGGCGCGCAACCTCAAACCTGCCAAGGCAATCGGCATGACCACCATCTGGGTCAATAACGGGTCGGAAGCGGGCAATCACGACCATCATCCCGATTTCATCGATTATGAAACCGACCATCTGACGCCGTTCCTGGCGGATATTTTTGGGGAAAGACCATGAGCCAAGACCTGATCGCGATCATCGACGCCGCCTGGGAGGACCGGGCCAATATCAACCTGTCGACCCAGGGCGACGTCCGCCAGGCGGTCGACAAGGCGCTGGCCCTGCTCGACAAGGGCGAACTGCGCGTCGCCGAACCGACCGAGGCTGGCTGGCAGGTCAATCAGTGGGCGAAGAAGGCCGTGCTCCTCTCCTTCCGCCTCAACGACAATGTCATGATCGACAATGGTCCGGGCGCCGGCCACTGGTGGGACAAGGTGCCGAGCAAGTTCGCCGGTTGGGACGAGGCCGCCTTCCGCGCCGCCGGTTTCCGCGCCGTGCCGGGCAGCTTCGCCCGCGCCGGCAGCCATATCGCCAAGAATGTCATCCTGATGCCCAGCTTCGTCAACATCGGCGCCTTCGTCGATGAAGGCACGATGGTCGACACCTGGGTGACGGTCGGCAGCTGCGCCCAGATTGGCAAGAATGTCCATCTGTCGGGCGGCGTCGGCATTGGCGGCGTGCTGGAACCGCTGCAGGCCGACCCGGTCATCATCGAAGATGACTGCTTCATCGGCGCCCGTTCGGAAGTGGTCGAAGGCGTGCGCATCGGCAAGGGATCAGTGCTGTCGATGGGCGTGTTCATCGGCCAGTCGACCAAGATCATCGACCGCGCCACCGGTGAAGTGTTCATGGGCGAAGTGCCGCCCTATTCGGTCGTTGTCCCCGGCTCCCTTCCCGGCAAGCCGCTGCCCGACGGCACGCCCGGCCCCAGCCTCTATTGCGCCGTGATCGTCAAGCGCGTCGATGCGCAGACCCGGTCGAAGACCGGCATCAACGAACTGCTGCGCGACTGAATCTGGAAGGGGCGGTCCGCCGCCCCTTCACCCCTTCAGGGCAAGCGGCAGGCCGGCCGCCACGAAAACGACCCGATCCGTCACGGCCGCAACCCGCTGGTTCAGCGTGCCCGCCAGATCGCGAAAGCGCCGCGCCAGCGCATTGTCGGGCACGATGCCCAGCCCCACCTCATTGGCGACCAGGATGATCGCCCCGTCATGGGCGGCTATCGCGGCACAGAGCGCGTCCGCCGCCGCATTGCCATCCCGATCCGCCAGCAGCAGATTGCTCGCCCACAGCGTCAGGCAATCGACCAGCACGGTCTTGCCGCGCGCCGCCGCAATGGCCGCCGGCAAGTCGATCGGCGCCTCTACCGTTTCCCATTCCGGTCCGCGATCGGCCTGATGCCGGGCGATCCGGTCGACCATCTCGGCATCCCATATTTCGGCCGTAGCGATGAAGACATGCGGCCCCGGCTGCGCCTCCGCTGCAGCCTGCGCATGGCGGCTCTTGCCCGATCGCGCGCCGCCCAGCACCAGCAGGCTGCTTGTCATATCATGTCTCCCGCAAATAGCGCCTGCAGCCCGGCCACCAGCCAGAGCAGCAGGCAGGCCTGAACATAGATGGCCAGCGCCCAGCGCAGGTCGAGCGGATCGGCCTCGCTTCGCCCGCTGCCGATCCAGGGCTTGTCATGGCGTACGCCATCATAGCGGATCGGCCCGGCCAGCCGCAGGTCGAGCGCGCCCGCCATCGCCGCTTCGGGCCAGCCGGCATTGGGCGAGGCATGGTTGCGCGCGTCGCGCCACATCACCCGCCAGCCGCCACCCCCGGCCAGGCAGAGCAGGCAACCGGCCAGCCGCGCCGGGATCAGGTTCATCAGGTCATCGGTGCGCGCCGCCGCCCAGCCGAACGGCCCCCAGGGGGCTTCACGATGGCCGATCATGCTGTCGGCCGTGTTCACCGCCTTATAGGCCCAGACGCCCGGCAGGCCCAGCAACAGCAACCAGAAGAAGGGCGCGACGACACCGTCGCAGAAGCTTTCCGCCAGGCTCTCGATCGCGGCGCGGGTCACGCCGCTTGCATCGAGCGATTGCGTGTCGCGCCCGACGATCATGCCGACCGCCTCCCGCGCCGCCGTTAGGTCATCGGCGGCCAGTGCGCGGTAGACGGCGCGGACATGGCTGTGCAGGCTGCGCAGCGCCAGCGCCGGATAGGCCAGCAGGCCGATCAGCAGCCAGCTCCAGGGTACCGGCAACCATAGGCGCAGCAGATGCTGGACCAGCCATCCGCCACCGCCTGACACCAGCAGCAGGACCAACACCGTCGCTATTCCGCCCATTTTCCGGACGAGAGCGCTATGCGCCGGATCATTCCAGCGCGCGGCACAATGATCGATGAGCCGCGCAAAGCCGCCGACCGGATGGCCTACCCGGCGATAGAGTGCCGCCGGCCAGCCGACCACCGCATCCAGCGCGAGTGCCAGCAACGCAACCGGATCAGCCATGGCGCAGCGCCCGTTCCAGTCGGGCCAGACCCATCGCGTCTGCCGGCAGGCCGATGCGCAGCCAATGCGGCTGACTATCGAAGGGCCGGGTCAGGATCGCCTGCCCTGCCAGCCGCTCGAACAGGGCCATGGCATGGGGCGTTTCGATCAGACGAAAGAGCGGGCTTTGGCCGATCGGTTGATAACCGTGGCCCAGCAGCAGCGCGTCGAGCGCCTTCGCCTCCCGCTGCAGCTGATCGCGCATCGCTTCTATCCAAGCGGTATCGCGATAGGCGGCCGTGCCGATGGCAATGGCGGCGGCCGACACCGGCCAGGCACCCAGCCTGTCCCGCACCCGCGCGATGATCGCGCGCGGCGCCACCAGAAAGCCGAGGCGCAGGCCGGCAAGCCCGAAAAACTTGCCGAAGGAGCGCAACAGCATGAGGCGACGATCGTCGGCCACGAAGGTCGCCAGGCTGATGCCGGGATGGCCATCGGCAAAGGCCTCGTCGACCACCAGCCAGCCATCCGACCCGCGCCGGTCGAGCAGGGCGAGCAGATCGGCCACGCCATGGATGCGCCCGTCGGGATTATTGGGATTGGCAAGGATCAGCGTCTGCCCGTCGGCCTCGTCCAGACGGTCGAGATCGACCGGCGCGGCGCCGGACACCATCGCGCCATGGGTGCGATAGGCCGGGCTGGCATGGCGGACCGGACCGTCGAGCAATGCGCCAACGAGGCGCAAGCCAACCTCCGTCCCCGGCAGAGCGCAGACATGATCGGCCGCGACGCCGAAATGATCGGCCGCCGCCTGTTCGAGCGCGCGCAGTCCCTGCTCGTCGGGCAAGGCGCGCCAGTCGATCGCCTGCTCGGCCGCGCCGGGCCAGGCATGGGGATTGATGCCTGTGGATAAGTCGAGCCAACTTTCGGGCGCACCGCCGAAATGCGCGCTTGCCGCCGCGACGCCGCCGCCATGCCATGTCCAGCGCGTCGTCATGCCGCGCCACCGGCAATCAGGGCGACGAAAAGCAGCCCGCTTTCAACCAGTTCGATCCCCGCGCCATGGCCATCGCCGGAAATGCCGCCCAGCCTGCGCTTCAGCCACAGGCCCCAGACCAGCATCAGCAGCGGCGCCGCGAGCAGGGCCGGCAGCCACCAGGCGGCGATTATCAACAGACTTATCCACAGGGCGATGTGGATCGTTTTGACGGCATCGGCAAAGCGCGCGCCCAGCCCGGCATGCAGCGGCGGCAGCATCCGCGCCCACAGCAGCGGCCCGATCCGCGCGGCAAAGGGAATGAGCAGCAGCGGCAACATCATGCCCCGCTCGACCAGCGCATGGAGCAGCAGCAGCTTGACGATCAGTTGCAGGCCGATCGCCACCACGCCGAAACTGCCGACATGCGGGTCGGCCAGCACCGCCAGCAGCCGATCGCGCCCTTTATGCACCGCGCCGCAGGCATCAGCGATGTCGCCGAGCCCGTCGAGATGCAGCGCCCCGGTCACGCCGACCCAGCAGAGCAGCCCGGCCAGCGCCCCGATCCAGGGATCGATGCGAACAGCAAGATTGACAGCGAACATGACAGATAGACCGACAATCGCGCCGACCGCCGGAAACCATCGGATCGACCGTGCGAAGTCTGTCTCGTTCGCTGTCACCTTCGGCATCGGCAGGCGGGTCAGAAACTGGATGGCAAGGACCAGCCCCTTCATGGGCGCAGGCCCGTGATGCGGGCGAGCGGCGGCTCCCCGGTCCAGCGTTCCAGCGACAGCAAGGCGGCATAGGGCAGGCCGAAGCTCCAGCTCTGCTGCACGCTGAACCCGCACAGATGGGCCAGCGCCGCGCGCATCGCCCCGCCATGGGTCAGCACCAATGTGGGCACGCGCGGCAGATCCTCGACCGCATCGGCGATCCGCCCCAGCAATGCCGTCCATCCCTCGCTGCCTGGCGGCGCGAAGCCATCGGGATCCTGCCAGAAACGGGCGAGCGCCTCGGGATCGACATCGGCCGGGGCCAGGCCATCCCAGATGCCGAAATCCAGTTCCCGCCAGCGCGGATCGACCCACACCGGCAAGCCGGCGCGCTCGCCGATCGCCGTTGCCGCCTGCCGGGCGCGCTGCAGGTCGGACGTTACGATCATCTCGATCTCCAGCCCCTCCGCCTGCGCCAAGCAGGCATCGATGCCTGCGCGCGTCGGCACGCTGTCGGTCCGCCCCAGCAACAGGCCGGGCGTCTCGGGCGCGCCATGCCGCAGCAGATGGAGCGGCATGCCCATCATGTCGCGGTCGACACCGCCGCCTCGGCAAAGGTCGCCATGCCGCTATGCGCGGCTACGGCGGCACGGACGATATTGGCCGCCACCGCCGCGCCGCTCCCTTCGCCCAATCGCATGTCGAGGCGCAGCAGCGGTTCAAGGCCCATCCGCTCCAGCAGCAGGCCGTGGCCCGGTTCGGCCGAGCAATGGCCGGCCAGGCAATGATCGGCAAAGACCGGCACCTGCGCCACCAGCGGCGCGATCGCGGCGCAACTGATGAAGCCGTCGAGCAGCACCGGCACGCCCAGCTGGCGGGCGCGCAGCACCGCGCCAGCAATCGCCGCCAGTTCGCGTCCGCCCAGCCGGCGCAGCGTTTCGAAGGCGCTGTCCGGCGCATCGGCATGGAAGGCGAGCGCGCGATCGATCGTCGCGATCTTGCGCGCGATCCCCTCGCCATCGACGCCCGTGCCGGGACCAACCCAGTCGCGGACCGCACCGCCAAAGCTGCGGGCGCTCAGCGCGGCGGCGGCGGTCGAATTGCCGATCCCCATCTCGCCCACGACCAGCAGGTCCAGATCCTCTTCGGCCGCCGCCGCGCCGATCGACAGCGCGGTCAGGCACTCCTCCTCGGTCATGGCGGGCGCGACGGTGAAGTCCGCCGTTGGCCGGTCCAGATCGATCGATCGCACCGCCAGTTCCAGCCCGGCGACACCGGCGAGCGCATTGATCGCCGCGCCGCCGGCGGCGAAATTGGCGACCATCTGGGCGGTCACGGCGGCCGGATAGGCGCTGACGCCATGGACGGTGAAGCCATGATTGCCGGCAAAGATCGCGGCACGCGCCCGCTTCAGGCGCGGCACCGCGCGCCCCTGCCAGCTTGCCATGAAGATCGCGACATCCTCCAGCCGGCCGAGCGCCCCCAATGGCTTGGTCAGCTCGGCCTGCCGCGCGCGTGCTGCCGCGCTCGCCAGTTCCTCGGCCGGCGGCAGGTTGGCCAGGGCATTTTCGAAATCGGTGATCGAGGCGAAGCTCATTCGACGACAAATCCTTCCGGCGGGGTACGGGTGATGAAATGGCCCTTCACGCCTTCGGGCCATTCGCGAAAGGCGACGCGGCCATGCTCGCTGGCGGCATAGGCAATGGCATAATCGAGGATCGCGCGCGCCGCATCGGCATCCGGTGTGAACCGCCCCATGACATAGCCGACCTTGCCCGGCGCGCGCAGATGGACGGTGCAATGATCCTGGCAGGCGAACAGGCATGGCATGTCCTGCACCGCGACGGTGGCATAGCGCTCGTCGGAAGCCTGCACGCTGCGCAGCGCCTCCGCCAGCCGGGCCCCGCCACGCACGCCCTCCTCATCCTCCCGCGCTTCGGCCGAATGACGGCAGGTATTGCAGGCGACGATGGCGGGGCCGGGTTCGACGGGACGCAGCATCAGAAGCGCCCCCGGAAGCCGGCATAGATGCTGCGGCCGAGCGTGCCATAGCGATAGGCCGTCATGTAGTTCTCGTCGAAGAGATTCTCGACGCGGGCGAACAGGCGCAACGCCGGGGTGAACGCATATTCGGCGCGCAGGTCGACCAGTGTATAATCGTCCAGCCGGGTGGTGTTGGCCGCATTGTCATAGCTGTGGCCGGACCAGCGCACCGCCGCGCCGGTAGTGAGGCCGAAGGGCCAGGCATAGCTGATCGAACCATTGGCGCTGTTCCGCGGCCGACGCGGCAGCCAATTGCCTTCGTTCGCGGTGCCGTCCGAACGATCCTCCGCCACGGTCCAGCTATAATTGCCGTCGATGGTCAGTCCCTTGACCGGTTCGACCGCCACCTGCGCCTCTATGCCATGCGCCTTGGCGCGCGCGACATTGAGATAATAGCCATAGCGGCGGGTGGTGGTGCCGGGCGTGAAGCAGAGCGGATCGGTCGAGCTGGTGGAACAGCTATTATAGATGATCTGGTCGGTCGTGGTCCGATCGAACCAGGTCGCGCCCAGCCGCAGTTTCTCGCCAAAGAAACGCTGCTCCGCGCCCGCTTCCCAGCCATGGGCGCGTTCGGGATCAAGCGCCTGGTTCCCATATTCGGAAAAGAGCTGATAGAGGGTCGGCGCCTTGAAGCCCTCGCCATAGCTGGCGCGCAGCACCGTCCCGGTCGGCAGCGCCCAGACGCCACCGGCGGAAAAGAGGGTGCGGCCGCCATAGCGGTTATGATCGTCATAGCGCAGCCCGCCGGTCAGGGTCAGGCCCGTAATCGGCTGGGCATTGAGCTGGCCATAGACGCTGGTGATCTCCGCCTTGCCGCGGGCCGGGTCGGGAATCGGCACCGAAAGCGACGCCGAAGGCGACACGCTGCGGAAGCGGCTATTCTCATTCTCCACCCCGAACAGCGCGGTCCAGCCATCGGCGATCGCGAAGCTGCCCTGATATTCCAGCCGCTGGTTGCGCCCCGCCGCGTCGAAGGTCTGCTTGCGCGGGTTGCGCGGGTCGTAATTGTCGCGATCGGTGTCGGTATAACCATAGCCGAAGCGGTTGCGGAAGCGGCCGTCGAGCAGTGCGACGTTAAGGCCGGCATAGCCGACAAATTCACGATTGGTGCCATAGGCCGGGCTGTCCGCGCTGGTCGCGTCGAAATCGACCCGGCCATCGGAATAATAGCCGCGCAGGTCCGCGCTGATCCCGTCCGCCAGCGCAACCTCGACCCGGCCGGTGACGCTGCGGTTGGTATAGCCGTCCTTTTCCTTGCCACCAAAGGCCGGGCTGATCGCCGAAATACCCTCGGTGGTGAAACTCTGGCCGCCGATCCGCCAGCTGACCGGGCCAGTCTTGCCGCCCAGCGCCGCGCGGGCACTGACCGTGTCACGCGACCCCGCCTCGATATCGAAGCTCCCCTCCAGCGCCTTTTCGGGCATGGCGGTGACGACATTGACGACGCCGCCGATCGCCTGGCTGCCCCACAGGGTCGACTGGGGACCGCGCAGCACTTCGATCCGCGAGGCATCGCCGACCAGCAGATTGGCGAAATTATAGCCGCCGCCGGCCGAGGATGGATCGTTGAGCTTCACGCCGTCGATCATCACCACGGTCTGGTCGGATTCCGCGCCGCGGATGCGCAGCGACGTCGCCGTGCCATAGCCGCCATTGCGCGAGATGCTGACGCCCGGCGTGCGCAGCAGCAATTCGGTGACGCCCAGATCCTGCGCCCGGTCGATCGCTGCCTTGTCGAGCACGGTGACGGAGGCCGGCACCTGATCCACCGGCGTGGCGAGGCGGGTCGCCGTGACGAAGATAGAGGATGCCCCGGCATCGGCGGCGGCATCGGGCGGTGGCGCCTGCTGCGCCTCTTCGGCGAAAGCGGTGGTGGAGAGAAGGAAAGAACAGAAAGTCAGATATTTGAACACATAAGCCCCCGGACGAGGGACCGCATCCCAGGGACGATATCGGTGCCCGGCCGGGCGCGACATGGTCCCCGCAATTTGCGGTCCACCTGTCGCCACGCGGGTTCACCCCCGTCCGCTCGGCACACCCTGTCCGCGCGAAGGACGACCGCGACCGGCAGGTCTCCTGGCTCGCGGGTCATCGCTGATTCATACCGCCTTCTCAGAACCTTGCGGTCCCAATGGCATGTGGCACAAAGGCTCGCCGCTCACAGTTGCAGGGGCAGCCGGGGTCTTGAACCCCATTCCCTTTTCATCCCCATTGCCGGGGAACCTGTCGCAGTCCGGGCGATAGGCGAGCCCGACTGGAGCGTCAATCTTCCTTGCCTGGCGGAGCGCGCCGGCTAAGGGAGGTGGCCATGCGGATATTTGCGCCCATCGGCCCCGGCAAGGGGATGATCGCCCTGATGATCGCCCTGGTCGGTGGCGCCACCTTATGGGCGGCCACCGCTCGCCAGCCTGCCAGTGCCAGCAAACGTCCGCAACGGATCGTGTCGCTCAACCTGTGCGCCGACCAGTTGCTGGTCGCGCTGGCCGATCGCGACCAGATTGCCGGCCTGACCCATAATGCCGGCGATCGGCAGATGTCGGCGGTGGCTGCCATAACGAAGGGCCTGCCCATCCTCGACGGATCGGCCGAACAGATTTTGGCGACCAATCCCGATCTGGTGATCGGCATGCCAGCGCGGCGCAATCCGGCGATCGCGATCCTCAAGGCCCAGCATTATCCCGCCGTCGACCTGAAAAGCGCGGACAGCTATGCCGATATCGTCGCGTCGATCCGCACGGTGGCGCAGGCGATCGGCCATGCCGACCGGGGCGAAGCGATGATAACGCGGATGGACCGGGAACTCGCCGCCCTGCCCCGCGCACCGAAGCCGAAGGTCGCAGCCTATTATCAGCGGCGCGGTTATATGACCGGCACCGGCACGCTGGTCGACGACCTGATGACGCGGGCAGGGCTGCGCAACCTGGCCGCCGACCTTGGCAAGCCGGCGATCGCGCAGGTCAGCCTGGAGGAGATGGTCGCCGCCCGGCCTGACTATCTGATCGTCGAGAGCGCCACCGACCGCATCACCGACCAGGGTACCGAAATGCTGCACCATCCCGTGCTGCGCGACATAGCGCGCATCAGCCTGCCCCAGGCCTGGACCGTGTGCGGCGGACCGGCCTATGTGCAGGCGGCCCGCGCCCTATCCCAGGCCGTCAGCGCCCGCTGAAGCTGGGCCGGCTCAGCCCTCGATGAAGTTGGCGGCGACTTCGGCCGGCACCCGCATCAGCCGGCCGCTTTCCTTGTCGATCATCGCCCAGGTGGATTTGGCCGACACCTTCACCTTGCCGTCCGGTCCGGTGAACTCGATCAGCCGGTCGAACCGCGCGCCGCGCGGTCCTTCCGGAATCCAGGTGCGGCCCGACACGACATCGCCCTCGGTCACGTTACCGCGATAATCAACCTCATGCCGGGTCACGACCCAGATATAGGCGTCGACATGGACGGGGTCGGCATCGGTCATCCAATGTTCGACCGACAATTGCTCCATCCACTGCACCCACACCGCATTGTTCACATGGCCCAGCACATCGATATGCTCGGGCCGCGCGATGAATTGCTTGGTGAAGCTCGACGCCATCAGCCTTCCACTCCCAGCTGCCACAGGATGAACGCAAATTCCTCGGCGGTCTCGTGCAGGCTCTCGAACCGGCCCGACTTGCCGCCATGCCCCGCGCCCATATTGGTCTTGAGCAGCAGGATATTGCTGTCCGTCTTGGTCGCGCGCAGCTTCGCCACCCATTTGGCCGGCTCCCAATAGGTGACGCGCGGGTCGTTGAGACCGGCGGTCACCATCAGCGGCGGATAATCCTGCGCGCGGACATGAGTGTAGGGATCATAGGACTGGATGGTCCGGAACGCGGCTTCATCCTCGATCGGATTGCCCCATTCGGGCCATTCGCCCGGCGTCAGTGGCAGCGTCTCGTCCAGCATGGTGTTGAGCACGTCGACAAACGGCACATGCGCCACCACCGCGCCCCACAGGTCGGGATCGCTGTTGATGACCGCGCCCATCAGCTCGCCGCCGGCCGATCCGCCCGAAATGCTGATCCTGCCCTTGGCCGAATAGCCAAGATCGATCAGCCCCTTCGCGACATCGACGAAATCGGTGAAGGTGTTGGTGCGCTTGTCGAGCTTGCCGTCCAGATACCATTGCTGGCCCATATCGTCGCCGCCGCGAATATGGGCGATGGCAAAGGCAAAGCCGCGATCCAGCAGCGACAGGCGGCTGGTCGAGAAGCCCGGCTCCATCGCCAGCCCATAGGCGCCATAGCCATAAAGGTGCAGCGGCGCGCTGCCATCGCGGGGGAAGTCGGCCGGATAGACGATCGACACCGGAATCTGCGTGCCGTCGCGCGCCGGGATCATCAGCCGCTCGGTGGCATAGCGGCTGGCGTCATAGCCCGAGGGAATTTCCTGGACCTTCAACACCTCCAGCTCACCCGTTGCCAGATGATAATCATAAATGGTGTCGGGCGTGACCATCGATTCATAGCCGATGCGAAGCTTCGTCACCTCATATTCGGGATTGTCGTCGAGACTCGCCGAATAGCTGGCTTCCGGGAACGGAATGCGCTTTGCCGCATGGGTCGCATAATCGCGCAGCTCGATCTGGTCGAGCCCGTCCTGCCGCCCTTCTGTGACGTAGAAGGTCTTGAACAGGGTGAAATCGGTCAGGTAGAAATGGGCGTCGGCGCCGATCACTTCATCCCACTGGTCGGGCGCGTCGAGCGATGCCTTCACCAGCCGGAAATTGGGATGGGTGTCGTTGGTCTTGATGTAGAGCGTGCCCTCATGCTCATCGACGTCATATTCGCGGCCGGCCTTGCGCGCGGAGACGAGCAGCGGCGTCGCGGTCGGATTGTCGGCCGGGATCAGCCAGGCTTCGCTGGTGACATGGTCGCCAGTCGCGATGACGATCCATTTTTCCGAGGAGGTGAGGCCGATCGAGACGCGAAAGCCTTCATCATCCTCATGGAACAGCTCGACATCGCTCTCGACGCTCTGGCCCAGCCAGTGCAGCCGCGCATTGTCGGTCCGCCAATTTTCATTGGCGAGGCCGTAGAGCAGCCCCCTTGAATCGCTGGTCCACACCAGCGACGACAATGTGTCGGGAATGACTTCGGGCAGGATTTCACCCGAAAACAGATCCTTGATCCGCGCCTCGAACCGTTCGGAGCCATTGGTGTCGATGGCGTAGGCCAGATAGCGGCCGTCCGGGCTGACCGACATGGCGCCCAGACGAAAATAGTCATGCCCCTGCGCCAGCGCGGGTTCGTCCAGGATCAGCTGATCCTCGCCGCCCGCAGCGGGCTTGCGATACCATTTGCGATATTGCGCCCCGGTCTCGAACGCGCGCCAGTAGATATAGTCGCCATCCTTTTGCGGAACCGACTGGTCATCTTCCTTGATGCGCCCCTTCATCTCTTGGAACAGCGTGTCGAGCAGCGGCTTGTGCGGCGCCATCGCGCCCTCGAACCAGGTGTTCTCCGCCTCCAGATAGGCCAGCACATCCTTGTCCTGGACGTCGGGATAGCCGGGGTCGCGCAGCCATGCGTAGGGATCGTCCACCGTGATGCCATGATGCGCGAAACTGTGCGGGCGACGTTCGGCGATCGGCGGGGACAGGGGCGGCTGCATTTGATCGGTCATTAACTATCCATGGTCCAGACGGGGGCTGCGCTGGAATAAGCGCGCCGGCCCCTCTATGTTGTCGGCATTATGGCCAACGCAAGAGGCCGGAATGATCCAAGGGAAGTTCGATGTCCAGTTATGAAGATCGCCTGAAGGCCCTGCGTGCCCAGCTGGTACGCCAGAAGCTTGATGGTTTCGTGGTGCCGCTGACCGACGAGCATATGAGCGAATATGTCGGCGCCTATGCCCAGCGGCTCGCCTGGCTGACCGGTTTCCAGGGCTCGGCCGGCAGCGCCGTGGTCCTGCCGGAGGAGGCCGCGATCTTCGTCGACGGCCGCTACACGCTGCAGGTGCGCGAACAGGTAGACGGCGCCCATTGGCAATATGAAAGCGTGCCGCAGACCTCGATCGCCGCCTGGTTGAAGGATCATGCGGGCGAAGGCGCGCGCATCGGCTATGATTCCTGGCTGCACACCCGCGCCTGGGTGAAGCAGGCAACACAGGCCCTGGCGGACAAGGGTGCGGAGCTGGTCGCGGTCGACACCAACCCCGTCGATGCCGTCTGGCCCGATCGCCCGGCGCCCAGCGACGCCAAGCTGGTGGTCCATGACGATCGCTATGCCGGCAAGAATGCCGCCGAGAAGCGTGCCGATATCGCCGACTGGCTGGTGTCGAAGAAGGCGGATGCCGCCGTCCTCTCCGCGCTCGATTCGATCGCCTGGGCCTTCAATATCCGCGGCAAGGATGTGGAGCGCACGCCGGTCGCGCTGGCTTATGCCATCGTCCATGCCGATGCCACGGCCGACCTCTATGTTGCGCCGGAGAAGATGGACGAGGCGGTTGCCAAGCATTTGGGCAACGCCGTGCGCATCCATGACCGCGCCGCCTTTGCCGATGCGCTGGCCGACCTCAAGGGCAAGACCATCGTCGCCGATCCCGAGCGGGCGGTCGCCGCCATCTTCGAGGCACTCAATGCCGGTGGTGCGCAGATACTCAGCCTGCGCGACCCCGCCGTGCTGCCCAAGGCGATCAAGAACGACACCGAAATTGCCGGCCACAAGGCGGCGCAGGCGCGCGATGGCGCCGCCTTGAGCCGCTTCCTCCACTGGATCGCGGTGGAAGCGCCCAAGGGCGGCCTGACCGAACTCTCCGCCTCGGACCGGCTGGAGGCGTTCCGCAAGGATACCGGGCTGCTGGAGGATCTGTCCTTCGACACGATCAGCGGCGCCGGTCCCAATGGCGCGGTCGTCCATTATCGCGTCGAGGAAAAGACCAACCGCCCGATCGAGACCGGCAGCTTCTATCTGGTCGATTCGGGCGGCCAATATCGTGACGGCACCACCGACGTCACCCGCACCATCGCCATTGGCAGCCCTAGCGAAGAGATGAAGCAGCGCTTCACTCTGGTGCTGAAGGGCCATATCGCGCTGGCCCGCGCGGTCTTCCCGGTCGGCACGCGCGGCGGCCAGCTCGACGTGCTGGCACGCCAATATCTCTGGGCGCAGGGTCTGGATTATGCCCATGGCACCGGCCATGGCGTTGGCAGCTTCCTGTCGGTGCATGAAGGGCCGCAACGGATCGCGACCTTCGGCGGCGGCGACGAGCCGCTGGTGGCGGGCATGATCCTCTCGAACGAGCCGGGCTATTACAAGACCGGCGAATATGGCATCCGCATCGAGAATCTGGTGCTGGTCGAGGAACGGGCGATCGCCGGCGGCGAAAAGCCGATGTTGGGTTTCGAAACCCTGACCTTCGCGCCGATCGACCGCAACGCCATCGCCGCCGACCTGCTGGACGCGGGTGAGCGCGCCTGGGTCGACGCCTATCATGCGCAGGTGCTGGCCGTGGTCGGCCCGCAGCTCGACGGCGAGGCGCTGGCCTGGCTCCAGACGGCCTGCGCGCCGCTCTGACCCGAATCAGTCCTTGGACGATTCCGGCGCGGGGGTGGGCTCAGCCCCTTCCCGCGCCACATCGCGGCTCTGGGCCTTGCGCCGCCGCAAATTGTCGCGCAGCGCCTGCGCCAGCCTTGCTTTCTTTTCGTCCGGGGTCTCGCTCATGACGAAGCGCATAAGCAAAATGCATTATCTGCCGCAACCCGCCTTGACAGGAGGCAATGGGGCGGCCATAGGCGCGACCTCCGAAGCGCACGGCGCGACGGAGACGAAATAGAGTGCTGCCGTAGCTCAGTGGTAGAGCGCATCCTTGGTAAGGCTGAGGTCGCGAGTTCAATCCTCGCCGGCAGCACCATTTCTCCCCCCGACAGATGAAAAATCAGATCATCGCCCATCCGGCGAGGACCAGCCCCTGCGCCGCGGCGATCAGCTATAGCCACCGGACGAAAGGCTGTTTGCGCGTCTTGTGACGAAAGAGGTGGCGGGCGGCAAATGCACCCGGCGTCCCGCCTGCGAGCGCCCAGAGCAGCAAGGTCCGCTCGCGGATTCGCGCCATTCCCCGCACGGCCCGGCGCTTGTCGAACCCGAACAGCATGAAGGCCATCAGGTTCGCCAGCAGCAACCAGGCGAAGGCGAGGAACTGCGCGGCAGGAATCGGCTCAACCGCGCACGGTGACGCCGATCCAGAGCGTCCTGGGCGTACCCAGGTCGATGGATCCGCCGGCATTGCGGGTGACGACATCCTCGTCGAACAAATTTTCCCCGCGCGCGACCAGGCTGATGCCGTGGCCGATCGGCAGCCGGGCAAGGGCGTCGAGCGTCAGCGCATCGGGCAGCACGTCGCTCTGCAGGTCATCCTCATATTGCTTGGCCGTGTAGCGCAGCGTGGCCGACAGTTCCGGCCCGGCCTTCGGTGCCCAGGCCAGCGTCGCGCTGGCCGAATGGCGCGGCACCTGCGCCGGGGCAAAGCCGTCAAATGCCATGCCCGGCGCATCGACCTTGCTGCGGCTATAGGCATAGGAGGCGAGCAGCGAGAAATCGGCCGGCAGCTGCGCGCTGGCGGTCAGCTCCACGCCCTTCGCCACGATCGCGTTCACATTCTGGCGCTGGCGGGTGTTGGCGGCGATGGTGACGTTCGCGATCGCATCGTCGAGCCGGTTGTAGAAAAGCGTGGCGGAGAGCTGCATGCCCGACGCCGGGGTCAGGTCGATGCCCCCCTCCACGCCCTTGAGCTTCTCTGGCTTGAGTGCCGCATTGGCCTGGTTGGTGATCGGGAAGACGACGAAGGGTCGATAGAGCTCGTTGAGCGTGGGCAGGCGGAAGCCGCTATAGGCCGCGCCGCGCAGCGCCACCGCATCGCTGAGATGGTAGAGCGCGCCGGCCCGACCGGAAAATGCCCAGTCGGAACGATTGGCGTAGCTGCTGTCCTGCGTCACCAGGCCGGCCGCACTGACCGCCTTGTAGAAGCCGTTGCGGATCGACCAGCGATCGGCCCGCACCCCGCCGGTCAGGACCAGATTGCCAATCGTCCAGTCATCCTCGGCAAAGATGCCGCTGGTGATCTGGTCGCCACCGGCATGGCGGCGCGATGTCAGCGGGTTGGTGGCGATGCCGGCATTATAGGCATCTTCAAACATGTCGCCGGTGGCGAAGCGGGTGTCCATACCGATGCGCAGCACATGATCCTCGCCGACCGGCGGGCGCAGCTCGATCTTGCCGCCGATCCCGGTCGAGGGGGTGTTGCGCTGGTCGAGCGACTTGCGGAAGCTGGTGGAGGAGATGACGATATTGGAGAAATTGCGCGCCTGGAGATAGGCAAGTGCATCGACCTGCCAACGCCCCCGGCTGATATAGCGGATGCTGGCGTCCTGGCCCCGGCTCATGCTGTCGGCGCCAGCAAAGCGCAGCGTGCGATTATCCTCGAACAGGGTGCCGCGAAACTGGATTTCCGAGGTCGCGTCGATCGGCGCGACGGCACGCACATTGGTCGACCAGCTGTCATAGGCGGCGGGCACGGTGGCGGCGACGCGCTGATCCTTGGGCGTGGTCTGGAAGCCGTCACCCCGGTCCCAGCGGCCCGAGAGCGAGACATAACCATTGCCCAGATCCGGCGCGATGCTGGCCGACAGCTCGGTCGCGTCCCTGCTGCCATAATAGGCGCTGGCGCCGAAGACCGGCATCTGGTCGCGGGTAGCGCTGGCCAGTTCGATCGTGCCGGCGACCGCGCCGGCGCCGAACGCGCCACTGCCGCCGCCGCGCGTCACCCGCACCAGTGCCAGCCGGTCGGGCACCAAAGCCGAAAAGGGGATATAGCCGAAGAAGGGATCGGCCACCGGCACGCCATCGAGCAGCACCAGGGTCCGGCTCGACGCATTGCCGCCCAGCGCGCGCAGCGTGGCGCCCTGGTTCGACGGATTGGACGCTCGGCTGTCAGAGCGGCGGAACTGCTGGAAACCCGCGACATCGGCCAGCACGCTCTCGATCCGACCCGACGCCGCATCCGCCAGCCGATCCCGGTCGATCACCACAGAGCCATAGGCCGGCGTCCCAGGCGGCAGGGCGAGGCCCGTGCCGGTCACCACGATCGACGCGGCCTCATCCGCCGTCACATCGGGCGCCTGGGCAGCTGCGACGCCGGGCAGCGCGCACAGCATCAACGGCAGCGGCAGGATTTTCATGAAGCGCGTCCCCTTGGTCCGATTTTGCATCGGGGACTAGGAAGTCGCGCCCTGCACTGTCAAGCCGCGACCACCGGCTGCCCTGTCATGACCAATATCGCGCAGATACATGCACACCATGGCCAAAGGCGGCATGATTCGACGATTCGCCAAGGGCCGATCCACAGCTGCGTTCGCCCCGGCGCCACCGCCAATTTAATCACACCGCCAAAACCCCCGGAAAACGGGGGATTTTTTCCGTTTTCAAAAAGTTTTTCATTTTTCTGCAATTCAGCCCTTGCCGACTTTGGAAACCACTGCTAGTTCGCCGCCACCCGCCGAGAGGGACACACTCTCCCGGCCGCCAAGAGCGGGCGTAGCTCAGGGGTAGAGCACAACCTTGCCAAGGTTGGGGTCGAGGGTTCGAATCCCTTCGCCCGCTCCAGAATTCTTCAATAAAACCAAAGAATTCTGGCCCGCCGGGGCCGATCGAAACCGCTTATTTTTCCTTCGAAAATCGCAAAGTAAGCGCATGGTAAGCATGTTTGGGGCTAGGTTCCGCTGTGCTTTTTCCATCACAGTTTACCAGCCTCTGATCGCACCGGCTGCCTTGCGCAATCGATTACATGCCGCCATCATCGTGACGTGAGGAAATCCGAAGAGTGCCTCGCAAGCATACCTGCCAAGCATAATTTACGTCGGTCCACGAAGGACGGGCGGCCGCCTAGAGATGACAGTGGCATGTCGAACCGCGGCATAGCGCAGGGGAAAGCAAACAGTCGGGCGGCTGCCCGATGGCAGTTGCTGTCGCCTGGATTTGACTTGTGCCCTCTCAATTCCCTTTCCCGTGCCATCGTCCGCCTAGGTCCGTATCCTCTGGATGCCACAATAGTCCCGCCGATGGGACGCCGGCATCCGACGCCGTTTCTCCGCCGGCCGAAAGCCTTGCGCAAACTTTCCAGACCGAGCGAGCCGGGCTTCTGCGTTATCTGGGCAAACGCGCCGGATGGGATGCAGCACCTGATCTTGTCCAAGAAGTCTTCGTGCGCGCCGCAAGCAGCGAGCAGGCGGGACAACTCATAAATCCTGCCGCGTTCGTCAGACGAATCGCCCGCAATTTGCTGATCGATCGAGCCCGAAAGATAGGACGTGATAATGTCGTCATCTTTCCGCTCGACGAGCAGCGAGATGTCGTCGCGCAGCCAGAGCAATGCCTCAATTTGGAGGCGTCCGATCTACTACGCCTCTACGAGAATGCCGTCGATACGCTTCCCGAAAAGACCCGCCGTGTATTCCTGATGCACCGGGTGGATGAAATGAGCTATCGCCAAATCCATGAGCGATTGGAAATCAGCGTCGCGACGGTGGAATATCACATGGTGAAGGCGCTCGCGCATATCAGCCGTCACGTGGACGCGGCGCGATGAGCGACCTGGATGGCGACGATGGCGTCGACCGCGATGCCATCGAAGAACAAGCTATCGCCTGGTTCCTGAATCTGCGCGCTCGTGAACCGGGGGCGGATACCTCGGATCTCGACGCATGGCTGGATCAGTCTGCCGATCATCGACGGGCCTATGAGCGGGCTCGATATCATTTTGAGGCTTCAGAGATACTGAAGTCATCTGTCCGCCATGGCAAAAAGAAGCCGTTACATTCCCGCACATTTTTCCTCGGCCTGGGAATTGCAGCAGCACTTGCGCTGGCAATAGCTCTAGGCGCGACCTTCACGTCGAACCAGCATCTGCGGACCGCTATCAACGAGGAAGCTGCGCCGGCGCGCATGCGTGCGCCGCGGCATCAGATCCGCACCGTGGCGCTCGCCGACGGTTCCGATCTCACGCTCGACGCCGCCAGCCAGATCGAAGTTGCAATGACGAACAGAGAACGTCGAATCCGGCTCCTCGAAGGGAAGGCTCGTATAGCCGTGAGCGCAGACCCTCGCCCCTTCATCGTCGAGGCTGGTTCAGGCGAACTTATGGCCAATGCCGCAAGCTTCGATGTGGATATGGCGGCCGATGGTCAAATCGAGGTTGCCGTGCTGTCGGGTGAGGTCGAATTACGAAGATTGCTGCGCCCTGCGGTGTTGGAGAGGGTAGCCCCAAAGATGCAGGCCGGGCAAAGCTATGGCTATCTTGCAAGCGACTTCACACCAATTGCGGTCGGACAGGACGACACCGATCGGCGTGACTGGCCTAATGGCTGGACCGAATATCATTCCGCGCCCCTGTCGGAGGTGATTGCGGATGCCAATCGATATGCAAGGCAGCCGATCGAGCTCGATGAGCCCCCCCTGGGCAATCTGCTGGTTTCGGGACGGTTCCATATTACGGATAGCGACCGCTTTGCCGAGAGGATCGCCTCTCTTTTCGGACTTGCTGCAGTGCACCGCCAAGGCGCCATTCACCTGCGCAAGAGATAAAATATTTTGATCGACGACTAAGGTCGTACCATTTGCAGCGTCAATCCCCCCCAGACGCGCCGATGTGGCGGGTCGGCAAACGCATTGGGGGGAACAATGTCCGTCACGAAGGTTCAAACGATTGCATTGCTCATGGCTGGCGCGGCAGGGGTTATTTCAATCCCAGCAACATGGGCCAAGGACGATCCGGCTATCGTCATCGACTTGCCTGCGCAGACGCTCGACCAATCTCTGCGCGCCGTTGCCTCGAGCGCTGGCTGGGAAATTTACATGTCTGCCAGCGATATCGAGGGCATTGCCGCTGCCCCGCTCAAAGGCAATCTGACCCCGAGTGAAGCTATTGGTCGGCTCCTCAAAACCACCGACCTCGAAGCTAAGATCGTGGAAGGAGCCGTGATCATCCGCTCGAAGTCGATCAGCGATGAAAATTCGAGGGACATCATCACCGTCACCGGCAGCCGGATTACCGGGGCGCCGCCGTCGGCCCCCGTTCGCGTCATAACGGCCGAAGACATGCGCCGCGGCGGAAAAGCGGACCTCGGTGAGGTCATCCGAAGTTCGCCGGTGAATTTTGGCGGAGGGCAGAATCCCGGTGTCGGCACCAGCCAGGGCAACAGCGACGTCAACGTCAACGGATCTTCGTCCCCCAACCTGCTTGGCTTGGGTCCAAATGCCACTTTGACGCTGTTGAATGGCAACCGCCTCAGCTACACCGGTCTTAATTCTGCCGTCGACATCAGCGCCATTCCCGCAACCGCAGTGGATCGTGTCGAAATCATCACGGACGGCGCTTCGGCGATTTACGGCGCCGATGCCGTAGCCGGCGTCGTCAATGTCATTCTGAAGCGCGACTATGAAGGCGTTAGCGCGCTGGCGAGAGTCGGGGGTTCGACCGATGGCGGCAATTTCCAGCAGCAATATAATCTGACGGGTGGCGCCAAGTGGGCCGGAGGCGGAATTCTCGCCGTTCTGGACCATTCGTCCAACTCCGACATTCCAGCATCGAGCCGTTCCTACGCCAAAAGCATGGCGACGGATTCATCGCTTTACCCCAGGCTCGGGCGCGATAGCGCGCTGATAAGCCTCTTCCAGGACATTGGCAGTCAGCTGAAGGCCAATGTCGACCTGATGTACAAGGACGGAAGGCAAGATGTGATCGCCGGCTTCCTTGAGGGACAGCCGCACACCGCCAGCGGCGCGGCGGTCCGGGCAGACACCCGGTCGTGGCTTGTCGCCCCGTCGCTTACGGCCAGCCTTGGCGCATCCTGGAATCTGCATCTCCTGTCGTCGTTCGGCGCCGACAAATCCCAGACTCATTCGGACATCTTCGCGGGAGGCTCGGTTTATGGGGCAAGTTATCGGCAATATGACAATGATGCTCAGTCGATCGAATTGAACGGCGACGGCCCGCTTTTCAGCCTACCGGCCGGCGAGGTTCGCGTTGCATTGGGCGGCGGCTATCGCCGTACCGGCATCGAACTGACCACCACCACATTGGGCGTCACGAGCAACGCCTTCAAGCAGCACAGTGAAAACGGATTTGGTTTCGCCGAACTGCTGGTCCCGATCCTTTCGCCAGCACAGAATTCCCGGCTGGGGCGTGCGCTTCGGCTGACGGGAGCATTCCGCTACGAGGCGAACTCAGGCACGGATTCCGTCGCGCTTCCGAAATTGGGAATCGTCTATGAGCCATTTGATGGCCTGGCGATAAAGGGTAGTTGGGGCCGCTCATTCCGCCTCCCGACCCTATATCAGCGATATGGAAGCTACTCCGCCGTCCTATATCAGACCGCCAGATATGCCACGGGCTTTCCAGCCGACTCGACCATGATAATCTTGGGGGGCGCGAACGCCGACCTGAAACCCGAGAAATCGGAAAGCTGGACCTTCTCGGCGGAATTCCGTCCAGTCGAACATCCCGAATTCACCGGCAGCATCAGCTTTTTCCATTTTGATTACACCGATCGTGTTGCAACGCCACTGACGTCTGCGATCGGCGTACTCAACAATCCGATCTATAACAGCCTCGTCACGCTCGACCCGTCCACCTCCTTGCAACAGTCGCTGATCAGCGGTGCAGCGATCGGTCTGCAGAATGGCACGACCGGCACTTATGATCCCAGCCGGGTCGTCGCAATTCTGGATGGCCGCGACCGAAACATGGCACGCGAGATCTACAAAGGCATCAGCCTTTCCATGCGCTACCTGATCGGAGACCCGGATCGCGAGGCGCTCGATCTCAGCTTCGATGGCAATTGGATCGATAGCAGCAGGCAATTGTTCGACGGCCTGCCGACGGTCGATCTTTCCGGCACCATATTCAACCCGCCCAAGCTCAAGGGCCGGGCCGGAGCCAGCTATGTCACACCGCGGCTCACCCTCTCTGCATTCACCAATCTGAGTTCAAGCATCCTCGATAACCGGAGGCTGCCAGCTTACCGCCTGCGCGCGCTCGCGACCCTCGATCTTTCCGCCATCGCCAAGATGGGAGGCGGATTCGAATTGGGCGCCAATATGCAGAATGTCTTCAACGCCAAGCCCCCGTTGATCGTCACAGGCTCTGGTTATGACACGCCCTTCGATACGACCAATTACTCCCCGATTGGACGCTTTCTCTCCATCCAGATTCGCCGGTCGTGGTGATGTTGATGCGCGTGGGAACATGCCTGGCCATCTTGCTGACACTCGCGGCGGCACAGCCGATGGTGGGCCGTGCGGTCGCGGCTCAAGGCCACTTCTGGACCATGGACGACATATTGGCGATCCCTGCAGTGGCCGGCACCGCGCTGGCCGATGACGGACGAACGCTTGCCTACATCCTTCGGGTCGCAAACCGAAAGGAGAACCGCACGGAGTTCGAACTCCATGTGACTAACTTCCAACCGGATGGAGACAGGATCCTTGCCCGTTCCATCTGGATGGAAAGGCTCCAGGCCGTTCCCGGCAAAATGGCCTGGAGCCTATTGATCGATCAGGGACAAGGCGTTCAGCTCTATCAGTTCGGCAACAACGGCGCCATGCAAGCCCTTGTCGTCAATCCCGAGCCAGTCCTGGTCGGGTCAGCCGATGGTGCACAATTCGGCTATGGCTTCACCGGGCCAGTACGCTTTGGCCTTGCCTATTATGACTGGTCACCCGACGGGCGTCGGCTCTTCTACTCACTGCTGCGCGCGGAGGACGAAAAGGGAGAAATCCGGCATGATGAAGACGTCACGCGGCTGACCATCTATCGGCGACGAGGCCCGAGGGTCACGGCACATTTCTTCCTGAAGGAGGATGGTGGTCCGCCGCTCTGGATCGCTGACGTTTTCGGCCCTGATCGGGTTGGGCGTTATATGGGCGGCATGCCGATCTGGCACGATGATGCGCTCGACTACGCACTTCAGGCAGACAATCTCAATGTGCCCCATATCCAGCGTTACCGCTGGCGGTTCGAGGATCGCAAAAGCCGCCCTCTTGACGAAGGGCCCGCGCTGTTCGCCGATCGCATCGCGGGACCTCATGACGGAACGGTCGCGATCGAGCGCGTCAACCAGCAGCGTCGCTTGAGAGAGCGAACAATCGATGGCCGCTTGATCGACTATGGGGTGCTTGATGCCACATTGTCGGACCCTCGATCTCCTGGACATTGGCGATCTCCAGACGGGAGTGTGGCACTCATAGCAGTCCGCTTCACGAGCGCGGGCCGCTATGGCCTGATCCGCCTAGATACTGCTGGCAGAGTGGCGCGGATCGAGGTTCCTGAAAGCCTGACCCATTGCAGCTTCGCGCCCAGCCTATCCGCAGGCGTCTGCGCGCGCGAGGGTGTGACGCGGGCGCCATCCTTCGTACGGGTCACGGTCGACACAGGAAGGATAGAGGCGCTTCAACCCCTGTCGCCGCGACATGATGCGATTACGCCGCTTCGCGTGGAAACCCGCATCCTGACAAACGCCTATGGATACCGTGCGCGAAGCCTGATCATTTATCCTCGAGCGTATAAATCCGGGCAGCGCTACCCCGCTGTGCTTGTCACGCATGGTTCCGACGCGGATGAACGGTTCGGGTCGAAGGATATACAATGGGATTATCCGATTCAGCTCTTCGCTGAACGCGGATATATGGTCATACTGGCCAATGAGCCCGACGTCTCGCAAAGCGACGAGCTGGTAAAGGCTTCGGCAGATCGCAACATGTGCGGCGGGGCAACGCCGCCTGCGGAAATACAGCGTCTGGGGTGGCTCAATCAGCTCGAGAGCTTCCGTGTAATATTGCATGCGCTTGATACAGAAGGCCTGATCGATCCCAGGCATGTCGGCATTGCAGGGTACAGCTATGGCTCCCAGATCGCGAATGTTGCCGTCACCCAGGCTGATCTGTTTTCAGCTGCATCCAGCGGCGATGGGGGGTTTCTCGAACCAACCAGCTATCGCACGCACCAATGCGTATACCGGGCTATCTATGGCGGGGCTCCTGGCGATCCTGTTGCCCAGCCAAATTATGCCGCTTTGGCCCCTTCCTATCGAGCGCGCTTCGCTCAGGCGCCCGTGCTGCAGCAAATCGCCGAACCACATGAGTCCGCGATCGATTTCCATCAGGCATTGCGCGCTGCGCAGATCCCCTCGGAAATATCACTTTATCCCGGAGAGAGCTGGGCGTCGGACGAGACGCATTTTTTCCATCTGCCCTCAAATCAGCTGGGCGCCATGGCGGAGAATCTGGAGTGGTTTGATTATTGGCTACGGGATCTTCCACCCTCAACTGGACCGGATGGCGCGCGACGCGCGCGATGGGAGGCCATGCGGCTTGCGCGGCCCAAGTCAGGCGATCGATGATCGCCGAGCTAGCCGGCCCACTGGCGAGCCCAGCTTTCCACCCCGGCAAGACCGAGCAGGCGGCGGGCATCCGCTCGGTCATAGGCCGGTCTGCCTGACGGCGCATCCGGCGGGGGCACAGCGCATATGAGGTCATGCTCAGCGAGGAAGCCGGACTTGAGGAAGGACAATATCTTGCGCTCATTGTCCCAATAATATCGGTCGAGAAAGCCCGCCGGCCCGCCTTTGGTCCGGCGGGCGGTAATGGCAGGCGGCAGATCGGACGAAAAGGCGCGGCGCGCCATGGAGCGATCGATCCCGCCTTCCACCCATTGCCAGCTGGGTATGCCCAGGCAGACCTCCATGACCGACTGGGCCAGTAACGGCGCGATTGTCGGTGGCTGGACGCGCCGGTCATGAAATCCTTCATAGCCTACAGCTCGGGATAATGCGCGAATATGCGCGGCTGCGCCGGGTGCGAGGCCCTCGGGCGGTGTCAGCCAAGGATGGATAGCGATCCTCTCCTTCGCCGCATTCAATCTTTCGATGTTGAGAAAGCCAGAAGTGCCTTGCGCTGCTTTGCGCGGACCACGTGCGAGATGCCGCAAGATATAAAGCAGAATGGTGGCATAGGAAGCGTCGTGCAATCTCGAAACATCCTGGATCGAGGCGATAACAGCCTTGGCGCCCGCTGCGTCCCGATAGCGATCTAGGATCGGCACAATCGAATGGGTCATTCCAAAGACATTATCGCCGCCATGGCCCGTGAAGAACGCCGCAATATTATGTTGTGCTGCAACCATGGCCTGAGCCTTGGCAGTGCTTTGGGCATAATGGGCCATCAGCGGACGCGCAGCATGTGCGACAATGGGCTGCTCAACATCGATGGCATCCAGGTCGTACGGATAGATGTCGAGCGGCATGTCGAGCGCTTGGGCAACAAGCTGCGCATAGTATGTCTCATCACCCTCGCGGTCGGTCCAACGCATATGGAAGCCCCGAGGCGAAGAAGTCGCCCCGGCGAGCCCCGCGCAGACGATCGAAGAATCCAGTCCACCCGACAGGCCCGACGAGATCGAGGCGAACTCACCAGCCCAAGTTTTGATCGCGTCGAGAACGGTGGCGCGCAGATGTTCGATCGAGGCAGGGCCAAGGCGCGCACCGGCTATATAGTCCCAAGGTTGCCAGAGAAGGTCCGAGCGCTGCTTTGATGGCCCGATGTGTAGCCGCCCGCCCGGCACAATTTCCCGCACTCCGCAGAGGCATGTCTGTTCGCCAGCGTGGAACGGATGCCACATGTGGAGAAGCAGCGCGTCCAGATCGACAGATATTCCATCTGATGCCGCGAAGGGAGATGTGCCCACCTGAGGCGCAATGACGATGCCCCCGTCAATCTCTCTCCAAAAAGCCGGCAGACCACCGGAGGGATCGCGGATTATGACGATGTCGCCGCCAGCAATCTGGAAGATGGCGACATAACTGCCCCAATAATCGCGTATCAGACTTTGCCCATGGGTTATGATGGCCGCATTGGTTTCGGCCGCGTTGAGCTCCTTGACCCGCCGACTGGGTAGCGCCTTCGTAAACAGATGCCCGATTATCGCGCCCTGCGTGCCGATCATCACGACAGGGTCGGACGTCCAAAGGTTGATAGGCACCGCGAGCGGCACCTTTGACATCTGGTCTGTCGCTGCACCTTTGGATCCGGCAGGCGCGCAGCGGACATAAGCCAGATAGCGCGACGCACTCATCTCGCCAGGATAGGTTCGAAAGCGGTGATCCGATCGACTCTGTCGGCCATCAGCCTGTCTTCGCACTGAACCCAACAATGCGCCGCGATCGGCAACTGTACGCCAATCACCAGGGTCGCCTGGTGGCCGAAGCGTCGCAACATCCGCGAAATCGCGATGCTGCGCGCAAGACAGTGATTATCGAGCGGCAGAAACTGCCGCAGGAGGTAGAATGCAGCGGCGACCATGGCTTCGCTGAAGATTGGCAGTTTCAACTGCGGCCTCCCTGCCCCCACCTCGACGCGATCCAAGATGGTCCGCAGCGCGTCGCGACGGACCTGAATCACAGCAATGGACAATGCAACAAGCGCCACTGGTGCCAAGAGCCAACCATGTCTGAGCTTGATCAGATCCAGATGACTGCATGTCGGAGCTACGGGTGCCGCTGCGCCTTCTGCGTCCATTATGGCCGGATCGAGCAGTCCTGCTCGGACCAGGGCCGCAATGTTCTCAGGGCCTGGCTTTGTTGCGAGGAGGGCGGTCAGATGGTCTCTGGTTGGCCCGCGGACAAGCTGATATCGCTCGCTCGCAATATTGAGAATTACGGGCGTCTGTCCGATCAGGCAGGCATGTAAATTTCGTCCTATCTGTCGCATTGCGATTTCCTTCCGCAAATCAAAAGGGCGCGCCGCTTTGGATGAGCGGTGCGCCCTTTCGACCTTCAGTCTTCGTCGGAAATGCCGGAAGCCTTGTACAGCGTGCCGTTGCCATCATCCTGGCCGATCAGCAGAACGCCGCGGGTGAGTTCGACTGCATCTCCCAAATCGACGATATCCTGCGAATGTGCATCACGTTCCATGGTCATTCTCCTTCAAATCAGCGACTCCATGTCGCAATTCGAAAGATTTCACGGAAACAATTCACCATCCATTTTATAATTACATTATAATCTATGAACAATTATCCCGATGCCACGGGGATGTGCTAATAGTGACCGAGCAGTGAGGGCGTGCGTTGGGCACACGCACTGACCCCTTTAGCCTTTCAGCCTGGACATGCGGGCCAGTCGCCCGGTCACCATCCACAATTGACTTTGTGGAAGAAGGAGACTGTTGCGACATATCTTGTTGCACAAGATAAATTGCCCCCACTTTGATACCTATCTGGCCCTTCGCGGCCAGTGATTGCATATTTGTCTGAGGTCTCGTCAAAGCGGCAGACCTGCATTCTCCTCGCAACCCAAGGGGATTATCCCTTCGCTGCCATGCACCCATTCCGGCGCTCGTCGACTGCTCTGCCGTGTCGTCAAACGGACATGCGAAATTGCAGCAAATCTTCGATAAAGTCCCATATTCGCCATGCTCAAGAATGAGAGCGGCAACAGATTCAGTGGGGAATGCGGTTTCTTCAGAACCATTTTGGAGACACATCCATAGTGCCTGAAATATAATTAGAAACGTCCGCAGCGATAATTATAATAATCATTATTGCCCGATAGCAGTGAAATTTACATCGGAAATTTCTTATTTCAACCAATATTAAATTGTTCGTTTGACATTTCCCAAATATAATATATTTTCAATAGTGCTTAACGTCGCCTGCGACGAAATTTGCATCCTATTTGGGTGTCGTTTCCTTACTTGCGCTATCAGCTTCACCTGCAATTCCGCGGGTGGATTCTCTGTTTTCGTGAAGGGAACGCCCATGCCTATCGGCACCGTAAAATTCTTTAATTCTGACAAGGGGTACGGCTTCCTCGCCCCCGAGGACGGCGGTCCGGACAGTTTTGTCCATATTTCTGCCGTAGAGCGTGCGGGAATGATAACGCTCCATAAGGATCAGCGTCTGAGCTACGAAGTCGAAGCAGATCGACGAGGCAAGCAGTCGGCCGTGAACCTGGAAGCCGCGTAAATTACGAAGTCGAGTTTTTATTTTACACTGCCAGCGCGGCATTGCGTCGCGCTGGCTTGCCGTCTTGTCTTTGCTTAAACATCGGATAGCGGTTAAGTACCACATAATTGCCCGAAATATGGGCAATTGCCGCCGGCCAAGTGACAGCGGCCTAATGCTCCGGCTTTTTTCTTTTGCCTTATGTGCCGGCGAAAGACGTCGTTGAGCGAGACTTTTTCATTACATCACATGCCAAGATGCGTGTTTCAGGAATATCATGAATCTCAGTATCCGTTCGAATATGGCTCATGCCAAATTATCGCCCGCGACTGGCAAAACGCCGCGTTCATTTTACCAAAACGTCCCTTTGGGCACTCTGCCCGTGCGCGAATTGCGCAGGGCTGTCGCTGAAATGATCGATTGACGTCCGTCGCAACGACATCCAACTCGCAGGAGATCGACATGCCCGCCACGATCGACTTCTACCTGGCCCGCGTCGCACAATGTGACAAAGAGGCGCAGGAAACCAATCTGGCGAATGTGAAAGAGCGCTGCCTGCGGTCAAAAGCTGCATGGCAGATCATGTCTGATCGCGCTTTGCTGGTCCAGATCGACCGCAAAAGACAAGCGCTGGACAAGATGCGAAAAAAGGATGAGCATCTTGATTAAGCGGGCTGGAAGACGGTTCGACGGTCCATATCTATCTTCGGATCAGATCGAGCGCCAAGGGCATATTCTTGAACTTGCCATAGCCCGATTGGGCTCTCAGGGCGCCATCGCATTTCTGAACGGCGAAGAGCCCGGCCTCGGCGGCCGACCACTAGATATCGCGGTAAAAAGCTCTTCGGGGCTTGAGGCGGTAAAGCGAATTCTCGAAGAACTCAGAAAGATATTGTCAGATTTATCATTGATGTTTTTGCGCTTAAGCATCCGCGCATCGTTGCCCGATGGCCAAGGGCTGGGTCACGAACAGCGCAAGGTCGCGCTGATGAATATGCGGAACCCCGACCATAAGCCAACAAGCTTGGGATGCAGTCCAGCACCGTCATCTCCACTGTCAAGGCGATGGGTATGAAGGCAGTTCCATTGGGCTGGCGGCAAAACAGGCGTGGATGGGCAGGGGAAGGCAGCCCGCCAGGCCATCCATGGTCATGAGCGGGCGCAGCATTTGCTGTCAGCGCCAGGTGAGTGAGCGCATTTCTTGGTTGCCAACCAATTATGCCGAATTCTCGAACAGAGTGGAGGAGCGGCATATTGGATGGCTGGGACGATCTGAAGATCGATGAATTATGAAAATCTATAAAACTTGTTATGATGTTAAATAGATATCAAAGTGAATATGGTATAATATAATTTTTTCAAAATAATTAATGGTGCCATACATATTTGATCTCAAATATCATGCATTATATTTTATGAAATATCGTTGCTATGTCGATTCAATAATTTTTAAGGTTTTTCGTGTGATTTCTAAATTGAATCATGGACATTGAGAATATTATTTGATAAACAGAATTATTGCGCGAAATTTGCTGCAAGCATTCGCCGTGACAGAGAGACCAACGTGCTCCCGCTTGCCAGCTGAGGGAGCCCATCCGTGGAAGATCTAAATTATTTGCTCAAGCGCGAGCAGGAAGAGTTGCTGCGTGCCCAAAGCGCGCATTGCCGGGCTGCCTCCCATGCGCATCAGCGTTTGGCCAACGGTTATGCGCAGCGCATTCGGGAGCATGTGCACCCCTATCGATCGCAGCGTCCCGATGGTTCAGCCCCTTTCGCTTTGAACGAGCAGCGGGGGGAGCGGATATGAGCAGGGCCATGAACATCATGGAATCAGCCGACGCCGTGCGGCTGGTCTGCCAAAAAAACGGCTTCAGGATTTCGGTTCTCGAAGCGCTCGACTCTGGCGGCGTGCGGATCGTTCTGCTTGACCCACGGGATGCCGATGCACTTCGCGTTTTAATGAAGGGTAAGCTGATTGAAGGTTCTGTCACACGCTCCCGGTCGCATGTGGCCCGCCACCATCCGCCGTCAGCACGATGAATATGGCCATGGGTCGGTTCGACTATCTTAACCGCCGGAGGTTGGCCGAGTTGAAGCATGCTGAGCTTGCGGAGAATCCTGCGATCAGAGCCAGACACGAGGATTTGGCTCGTGCCTATGCGAAGATCATTTCCGTGTTGCAACGCGAAGAGGCTTCATCGCCTCTACAGCAGTGGCAATTCTGAACTAACCCGGCCAAGTGCCATCACGACAAATCAAATGGGAGTCTCCGGTTTACTGACCTGAGAACGACGATGCCTGCCAAGCCCGGTCGCGCGCTGTAGCGAATGGAAGCCTGGCAGGCTCAGTCTCATGCTTGAAAAGCTGGTACGGACTGTCAGGCCCCGCCCTTGGCTGCGAACCAGATATTGTGCCAGCGTTCGGCGCTGCCGCTAAAGGCTGGCAACAAGATCTCATCCAGACAGAATCCGGCCTGCTCCAGCCTTTCGGCAAATGCGTCATCGCTGTAGGCTGACCATATCGACAGTAGGCCGCCCGGTTTCAGTGCTGCATACGCCATTTCCAAGCCGTCGGTCGAATAAAGCCTGTCGTTGCTTTTTCTGATGAAACCGTCTGGACCATTATCGACGTCGAGCAGAATGGCATCGAAGCGATCCTTCTCATGGGTAATGACATCAAACACGTCGGCCAATTGAATTCTGACTCGCGGATCTGTCAGATTGGTACCGAACAAGTGCATCAGAGGTCCGTTAGCCCAGCTTATGATTTTGGGCACGAGCTCGGCAACCGTGATGGTCGCGCTTTGTGACCAGGCGTCGAGCGCAGCCGCGAGCGTGAAGCCCATGCCGAGGCCGCCAATCAAAATATTGCCATCGCGCTGAGCAAGACGCTCTTGGGTCAGCCTTGCGAGAGCCTTTTCGGATTCATGATCCCGGCTGCCCATCAACTCATCATCGCCGAACTGGATCGAGAACTCTGTCCCACACTGGAGGAGGTGAAGCTGGCCACCGCCCGGAATATCGGCAATATCGACCGTAATTATCGGGAGGCTTTTGTCCGATCCTGCCCCGTTTTCCTGTACTCCTTTCCTTTCTGGGGATGCGCCTCTGCCATTCCAGGCGTCATTGGAGGCAGGGGGCGACGACCGCGCAATGCGCGTTCCGCTATAGTTCATGGAATTCCTGTCGCGTTCTGGATCAAGCGCGCCGTAAACCGAAGTGGCGTCGATTACGCGGTGACACCGAACCATGCCTGCCTTTTGGAGGCATGGCAAGGAAGGCTATACCGCACGGTGTAGCCTTGGAGACTGCGATTTGGCGGGAAATAGCCAATGCGTCTCGACCAACAATATAGGGGCACCACAATTAGTCGCTGAAATATAAAATGAATTTCGGAACTTAATCCATATCAATCCGCTTACAGCCTATCGGTGACATGTTCGGCGCATCACCGACTGAGAGACATTGTGCTCCCGCTGCAAGGGAGAACATATGCTATCAGGATTCTGCGTGCTGATCGTCGAGGATGATCCGCTTATTGCAATGGCGCTTTGCGAAAATGTAGAAGCCGTAGGCGGTACAGTTGCCGGGCCGTTTTCAGCCGTCAGTGAAGCCGTCAATTTCCTTACCCAGGCCAAGATTGACGCTGCCATCGTTGACGCAAATCTCCGGGATCGCGATGTGACGCCTCTAGCACTTTTGCTGATAGAAAGCGCAATACCGTTCCTAGTGTACAGCGCTGCCGGACTTCCTCCAGAACTGCAAGCGCGGCATCCTCACTTGCCGCTTGTTATGAAGCCTGGCCAACCGGTCGAAAGGCTCAGGTCACTGCTTGGAGACAGTGCAAATGGCGCATCCTGATGCTCACACCTCCCATCATCGGTTGCGGCAGGGACAAAGTGAGAGTCTGATTGCTGGACAGTAACCTGCTGCACCAGACTCATTTCTTGGGATTATTTTATCACGCAGAAGTTTGTCGAAGGCCGTTTGGGCATCATCCTCTTCTGAAACCCCGATCACTGGCCATGAAACGCTCCAGCATCGGGCCGATCAACCGCTCAATTGCCATGGGATGGGTCAGTCCTGTGTCGCTAGCGTGGATGCGCGCATAAGCCGTCAGATCCCGATGTACCGCAGCGGAAAGTTCGACCGCGATTTTGACTGGCTTATCATCCTCGATCGGTCCTAGCTTGAGTTTGACCATCACTTCTGCCCTTCCCATGGTTCCAATATGATGTCTCGCTTCACCATCACGCGCAGAGGATGGCCAGGTCTGATGGTGAGTGTCGGAGGAATCGTCAGTTGCTGCCCGATGATCTGTCGGCCTGCCTGACTGATGCTGTCCTGCGTGCCATATCGCAGCGCTCGCACGAGACTTCCGTCATCGTCGGCCATAACCTCGGTCCCCATGTTCAACAGGGTCGAGATGAATGCTGCGCCGAGCAAGCCGGCCCAATGATTGTCCACACCATCCTGCAGGCCCGACCTGCCGGACTGATCGGCGCCCTGAAGCCGGTCGAGCAGAATCGAACGGCTGTCGGGAAAAATAAGGCGGTCCCAGGCGATCAATATCCTCTGCTGTCCCGCTGCGGTCGCACTGTCATATTCGCCGATCAGCCGAGACCCTTGCGGGATGAGCAGGATCTGGCCCGACGGGCTATCATAAACATTTTCCGTCACCTGCGCGGTGATAAGGCCGGGAAGATCGGATCGGATTCCTGTGATCAGCGCAGCAGGGATGACATTGCCCGCCTGCACGACATAGGGCGATGCCGAATTCGCAACGCGCTGTGTGCTTGCCTCGGCGATAGCGACAGGCGCCAGAAACGTGCGCCTATTCGTATCGGCGGTTCGGGACTGGAGGGGCTGGCTTTCAGCTTCAGCCCTCGGGTCCCGGGGCGCTCTGGCCTCCGCTGGCAGCACCCCGTCCGGTTCATTCGCCCTTGCAACCGTTGGCGCTGAGGCAAGAAACAATCTGCTCGATAGCGCGGCCTCACGCATGCTCCTCTGGCGCTCCCGCTCTTGCTGGCGCGCCGTCAGGCGCTCATCGCTGGGTGGCGAGCGGCCGGGGTTTGTCAGACTTGGCTGTTGTTGCGCTTCAAGCAGCGGCTGTCCCGGGACGTCGGTTAATGGCACCCCCAATTTGGGAATTTTGGAATAGTCGTCGGGTGCTGAGGCTATGGTTTCGGCTTTGATGCGGCCGTGCGAGACCGGTATGTTTTCGACGCCCTCGATCGTCTTTGGCCGCAGGGCATAGATCAATGTTCCGGCAATGCAGATGCAACTGACGGCCGCCAGAAGCCCGATCGCTTTCCGGGACAGACGCATGGCCGGCGGCGAGGCCGCCCGCAACGCAACCGCCTCAGAATTTTTGTCTTTTGATACATTGGCGGGCGGGATGTCGTCATGTTTATCGATCTCGACTTGGTCCTCGACCTTGTCGCCCGGCTTGCTGCTATTTTCTGCGCTGCTCATTATCGGCTTGCCCGATGAACTGGCTTCGGGTCGATCCGTTCGATGCGCACCAGCTTGCTGGTTTTCTTGTCCCCAAGCCTCAGTTCCGCTGCGCTGAAAAGGCGATCGACGATCATGAAGTGCCCCTGCACGCGGTAATTAACGAGCTCGGCCGATCCTGACGCACCCGTGACAAAAAGCGGTGGCATTTCTCCGGTCGCGATGTCCGAGGGAAACTCGATCAAGACCTGACGGCCATCGTCAAACGCACGCAGCGGGCGCCAGGCAGGCAGATCCCCTTTTATCTGGTAATGGAAGTTCAGGGATGCCAGATCCAACCCCGTCGCGACCGGCGCATTGCGGCTTTCCTGCGCCGCTGCAGCTTTCAATGCGAACAGCGCATCCTGTGGATAAGTCCAGGACACCGATGCCATGTAGGTCGATGGCGTCCCGTTCAGTTCGAGATGGTAGGTGCGTCTGTTCGTGTTGATGATGAGGTTGGTGGCGATATCGCCTCTCGTCGGCTTCACCAGCACATGAACGCGCAGCGAGGAGCCACTCCCGCTCACCGTATCGCCGATGATCCAGCGTACAGTGTCGCCGACGGCGATCGGACCGGCGCCTACAAGTTCCTCGCCTTCCTGTAGCATGATGTCGGTAACTTGCCCGGGCGCAGCATAGACCTGATAGAGCGCGCCAGCTGCGAATGCATAGCGCTGCATAGCATTCACATAATCGCCCTGGCTGGGCTGGATACGAGCCGCTGTGTTGGCTGATTTCACATCCCGCTGAGGCGCAGCCGGAAGCGTCCGGACGACATGCGGCACAGGCTTGAGCTGCCCCGGCAGTGGCATGGGCACCGGAAGTGGCACGACTTTGATTGTGGCGTTGCTGGAGGAGCGCTTTGCCGCTGCCATTTCTCCGCTGTCCTGCGCATATGCGGGCGCCATCGACAGAGACGCGACCATGAACGCGACCAGCAAGGGGACGGCACCGCCGGCAACCAGGGAGGGGCGAGGCTTTGTCACTGTCCGAACTCCTTTGACCAGTTGAGGGCATCGACGAAGATTCCGAGCGGGTTTCTGGTGAGGACGTCCTCGGATTGAGGAGGCTGGAGCGCCACGGTCAGGATTGCCGACCATCGGCTGGTGTCGCTCAATATGCCCTGCTCATAGCGTCGTTCGACCCAGGCGATCCTGAAGCTGTCATCCGAGGCGCGGATGACGCTCGATATCTCGACTGCCACCTGAATTCGCCCGACCTTGGTGAAAGGATCATCGCGCCGCACATATTCGCTCAGTGCTGCCGCCCCCCTGTCGGTCGTGAAGTCATAGGCGCGCAGCCAGTTCTGACGCAGGATGATGGGATCCGTCGGCAGGCTCCTGACCTGCTCGACAAAGCGGGCGAGATGAAAGGCGATCTGGGGATCCGTCGGGCGATAGTCGCGCGTTGCGGGTGCCACCGCCTGCGCCTGCCCAAGCTTGTCGACCTCGACGATCCAGGGCGTCACGGTTCCGCGCGCCATTTGCCACAGCAGCCCGATGCTCATCGTCGTGGAGAGAGCCAGGCTGGCGAAGAATGCCAGGCGCCAGTTGCGCGCCTGCACGCGTGACGAACCAATCCGGTCATCCCAGACTTGAGCGGCCCGCTGATATGGGGTCACTGCTTCGGGCGACTTTCCATAATGGACCGATGTTCGCTGGAACATGATGTCAGTTCCTTTCGCTGATATCCGGGCCGGCGCCGCCACCATGGCTGTCGCCGCTTTTGAGCGTCTGGCTGGCGACGGTGGCGCCGTGGCTGATCATCTGGCGTCGCTTCATAGCCATCGCCCAATGCGGCACATGGCCAGCGCCATCCTGGGCGATCGCGCCTGAAGACTGTCCTGTGGCGCCTGAACGCCCTTGTGCAAAACCATCCTTGAGACCAGCGGCGCTGTTGCGCAGCGGCGAGGCAAGCGATGCCGCAGCGCTCTTTGCGACCTCTGCCAGACCACCGCCCACCGCGGACGCACCGGATTTCCCACTGGCGCCAGCTGAATAGGCCCGTGTTGCAGCGCCAGCGATCCGGGCGCCGCTCGCTGCCGCGCTGCCTGCCGCGCTTCCGATGGCGCCGGCTGCCAGCCTTCCACCCGCGCCGCCAGCTGCCAGGGTCGCCGCCGCTGCGACCGCCGTACCCGCTGCGCTCCCGGCGCCAAGCTGCGGACCGCCCGAGACGATCCCATTGGCTATGCCGGGACCGAAAATGCCGAGCCCCAAGAGCGTCAGTGCAGCAAGGGCTGTCGACATCACCTGTGCCAGGTTCGGTTCGGCGGGGATGCCAGCGGTCGTAAAGCGTGCGAACAAGCTCGTTCCGATCCCAGTTATCACCGCAAGGACAAGCAGTTTGATCCCGGACGAGATCACATGCGCGAGCACGCGCTCGGCCATGAACGCAGTTCGACCAAAGAAGGCGAAGGGGAGCAGGACAAAGCCCGCGAGCGTCACCAGCTTGAACTCCACGATCGTCACGAAAATCTGGATCGCGAGGATGAAGAAGGCGAGCACGACGATCAGCCAGGCAAGGAGCAGGATCATGATCTGGACGAAGTTGGTGAAGAGACCGACCGGACCCAACAGGTCAGCCGTCGCATCGAGCAGCGGCGCGCCGGCATCGAGGCCAGTGGCGGCGACCGTACCGGGTCTCAGAAAATCGCCGATAGCCAGTCCGCTTCCCGAAGCCTTGAGCCCTAATCCCGCAAAACTCTGGAACAGGATCGTCGCAAGCGTTGAGAAATTGCCGATGATGAAGGCGAACAGACCGATATAGAGCGTCTTTCGGACAAGACGCTGGAGGATATCCTCGTCGGCGCCCCAAGCCCAGAACAGGGCTGCAAGCGTCACATCGATGGCGATGAGACTCGAGGAGAGGAAGCCGACCTCACCACCCAGCAAGCCGAAACCGCTATCGATATAGGTGGTGAAGACGAGGAGGAACTCGTCGATGACGTCTGTGTCAGTCATGGCTGACGATCCGACGCAAAGAAGCGGCGTCGCCTCTCTTCCCAGATCGCCAGGCATGCCGCGTCCGGCTGCGCGACCGTGCGGCACTGGGGCGGGATAGGCGCGGCAGGAGGATTGGCCTCCTGTGGACGGACCGTGGCTGATGGTTCGGCCGCTCGTTCGCGCGCCATGATCATTGTCAGCGCAACGATCATTCCCGCAGCAGCGCAGCATAATATGGCAATGCCCGGCCGCCGCATGTCAATTGCCTCGGAACCGACGGAAACGCTCGCGCGACTCCGCTTCGACCGCCGCCTGCTGCGCGGCCGCCAGCGCCTGAGCCCGGCCTTGTGCCGCAGATATTGCCGTCAGATCGGCAAGCTGCTGAGCCTGGAGCGCCAACATCTGGTTTCCCGCTTGCGCGACCTGCAAGGCACCGGTTGCTGATTGGCTCGCCCCCATCAAGCGCTCCATGCTCGACTGCGCGCCATCAAGATTGCCGACCACGCCGGCCTGTACGCGCATGGCATGCTGCAACGCGTCGACGCTATCGTGCCAGCGGGCGTCGGCATTCGCGACCATCTGGGCAGCATCGCCGCGCAGCACGGCGCCCGAGTAGCGGGTTGCAAAGACATTCTGGACGTCCTGCACATCATAGGCGATGCGCTGCGCACTCGCGAGCAGGCGACGGGTCTGGCCTATTTGTGCCTGGAGTGTCGACAATGTCGAAAGCGGAAGGCTCGTCAGATTCTTTGCCTCATTGAGAAGCGATGTGGCCTGGTTCTGGATCTGCTGAATCTGATTGTTGATCTGCTGGAGTGCCCGGGACGCCTGCAGGACGTTGGAGGCATAGTTGGTCGGATCATAGACCACTAGAGCTTGCGCAGCCGGCGGGATCATGATTGCCATCGGCGCCATCAAAGCGATCAGGACAAAGCGCTTCTTCATTGGGAAAGCTCCTCGACATGGGGAAGGATCTGCGGCTCAGGATCCACCGGTGGCGCGATATCGATGTGCGCGAGAAGGTCTGCCGCCCAGTCCAGGCCCCTTTGTGTCAGCCATCTGGAGGCAAACTGCTCCCGTCCGACCAGATCGAGGATGTCGCTGATCGAGCGATGATCCTGCTTGGAAGAGACGGCGGTGAAGGCGAGCGCGACCTCACCCAGACCGAGCTCGAACAGGCGATTGCCGCGCCGGGACTGGCAATAATAGTCGCGCTTGGGCGTCGCCCTGCTCAATATCTCGATCTGGCGATCATTGAGGCCGAAGCGAGAATATATCTGCGTGATCTGCGGCTCTAGGGCGCGCTCATTGGGCAGGAAGATACGGGTTGGGCAGCTCTCGATAATGGCCGGCGCAATCGCGGAGCCATCAATGTCCGAAAGACTCTGGGTGGCAAACACCACGCTCGCATTCTTCTTGCGCAAGGTCTTGAGCCATTCGCGCAGTTGCTCGGCAAATTGCGGATGATCGAGCACCAGCCAGCCTTCATCGATCAGGATGAGGGTCGGACGACCATCGAGATGTGCTTCGATTTTGTGGAAAAGATAGGTCAGCACGGGCGCTGCGGCAGAGGAGCCGACCAGACCTTCGATCTCGAAAGCCTGGACCGATGCCGATCCCAGATTTTCGCTTTCTCCATCGAGATAATTGCCCCAGGAGCCTCCCTCGCAATAGGGGATCAGAGCTTGTTTGAGGCGCTGTGTCTGCAGGAGCGCTGCCAGACCCGACAGCGTGCGCTCGGCGATCGGGGCCGATGCCAGCGAATTGAGCGCCGTCCAGAGATGATCCTTGTCGGCCGGATCGAGCGCAATGCCTTCCGTTCCAAGAAGAGCAGCAATCCATTGCGCAGCCCAGCTTCGTTCAGCCGGCTGGTCGATCCGAGCCAGTGGCTGAAGTGCAATCCTTGGGCTGGCGTCCTGACCTGCATCGATCTGGCCCCCTAGATCGCACCAGTCTCCGCCCATTGCTAAGATGGCGGCGCGGATCGACCCGCCAAAATCGAAGGCGAATATCTGGCTACCGGCATAGCGACGGAACTGCATGGCCATCATGGCGAGCAGTACCGATTTGCCTGCGCCGGTAGGGCCGATGACGAGGGTGTGCCCGACATCGCCAACATGAAGTGAGAGGCGGAAGGGTGTGGATCCCTCGGTCTTGCCGTAGAGAAGCGCCGGACCATCGAGATGTTCGTCGCGCGCGGCGCCTGCCCACACCGCGGACAGCGGAATGAGGTGCGCAAGGTTGAGCGTGGTTATGGGAGGCTTGCGGACATTGGCGTAAACCTGGCCAGGCAGGCCACCCAGCCATGCCTCGACGGCGTTGACGCGCTCGATCGAACAAGTGAAGTCACGCCCCTGGATCACCTTTTCCACCAGCCGCAGCTTGTGCGATGCCTCGGTCGGATCACGGTCCCATACCGTTACGCTCGCCGTTACATAGGCTATGCCAGCATGATCGGCGCCCAGCGCCTGGAGCGCCATGTCTGCGTCAGCGGCCTTGTTCGCAGCGTCGCTGTCGAGCAGGACAGACTGCTCGTTCGTCATCACCTCCTTGAGGATTGCGGCAAGAGACTTGCGCTTGGCAAACCATTGCCGCCGGATTCGGGTCAGCAATCTGGTCGCATCATTCTTGTCGAGCATGATCGCTCTGGTCGACCAGCGATAGGCAAAGGCCTGCGCGTTAAGCTCGTCCAGGAGACCGGGGAAGGTCGACGTCGGAAAACCGGTGATGGTGAGGGTGCGCAGATAATGGTCGCCAAGGCGCGGCTCGAAACCGCCGGACAGGCCCTCATCGGCAAGAAGCGCATCGATATAGGCCGGTGTTTCGGGAACGCGAACCCGCTGGTGCCGGGTCGAAATGCAGCTGTGGAGGAAAGTCAGCGTCTCGCCATCGTCGAGCCATCGCGCTTCAGGCATGAAGCCGTCGAGCAGATGGATCAGCCGATCTGTCCGGTCGGCAAAATTTCGCAGGTGGGTCAGTGGGTCGAGTGCGCCTTTCACTTGCCCTTCGTAAAGCCAGGATTCCGCCCTCGAGATTTCCTCGGCCGGCGGCAGCCAGAGCAGGGTCAGATAATAGAAGCTCTCGAAATGGACGCCGGCCTCGCGAAACTGCGCGCGGCGCTCCATGTCCACCAGAGCCGATGCCCGGTCGCAGAACAGGCCTTGGGGATAGGCTTGCGCGGGCAGACGCTGCGCTTCCACGAACACAGCCCAGCCTGATCCCAGACGTCGCAGCGCATTGTTGATGCGCGCCGCGACGGCAACAAGTTCTGCGGGCGTCGAGCTGTCGAGATCCGGGCCCCGGAACCTGGCCGTACGCTGGAACGACCCATCCTTGTTGAGGACGATGCCCGGTGCCGCCAGCACCGCCCAGGGCAGGAAGTCTGCCAGGCAGGCCGACGTCGATCGATATTCCCGCAATGACATCATGGCTGCATCCATCCGGGATATTTGAGATGGCGGCGGGCCACATCCACGAACTGTGCGTCGTTGCGCGTGGCCCAGACGGCGAGGAAATGGGCGATGGCCCACAGGGCGAGGCCCAATATCCAGAGCCGAAGACCAAGTCCGACCGCACCTGCCAGCGTACCATTGACGATCGCCAGCGAGCGCGGCGCCCCGCCCAGCAATATCGGTTCGCCCAGCGCCCGATAGACAGGCGCATGGAAGCCGGGCGTGGTGTCATGGTCCTGCATCAGATGAGCGCCCCGCCGCCGAAGCTGAAGAAGGACAGGAAGAAGCTCGATGCTGCAAAGGCGATCGAGAGGCCGAAGACGATCTGGATCAACCGCCTGAAGCCACCCGATGTGTCGCCAAAGGCAAGGCTGAGCCCCGTGACGATGATGACGATGACCGCGATGATCTTGGCAACCGGCCCTTCGATCGACTCGAGGATCGACTGGAGCGGTGCCTCCCATGGCATGGACGAGCCGCTGGCATTTGCTGGCGCCGCTATCAGCATCAAGGCGATGCAGGCTGCGGTGGGCATGGCACGCATCCGCGAGGCGCAGCGATTGAGGGAATGGGTCATGAATCTTCTCCTGAGCTGGAGGCATGGGAAATCAGGCGATAATAGCCGGTCGCGGAATCAAGGCCTGTCACCCAAGCCAGTTCGGTGAGGCGTCGGCCCTGGGCATTGCGATCAAGGACCGCGATGAGATTGACGGTTTCTGCGATGAGTGCGCTGGGCACCGTCGCGACCGCTTCCTGGATCAGCTGTTCGAGCCGGCGGAGCGCGCCGAGGGCGGAACCGGCATGAAGCGTCGCGATGCCGCCGGGATGGCCGGTTCCCCAGGCCTTGAGCAGATCGAGCGCCTCTGCCCCGCGTACTTCGCCAATCGGGATGCGGTCAGGGCGCAGACGCAAGGCCGAGCGCACCAGATCCTGCAGCGATGCTATGCCATCCCTCGTCCGCATGGCGACCAGATTGGGCGAGGCACATTGCAGCTCACGCATATCCTCGATGAGGACGACCCGATGCGGCGACTTGGCGATTTCGGCGAGAAGGGCATTGGCCAGCGTCGTCTTGCCCGACCCCGTGCCGCCCGCGATGATGATATTGGCACGGTCGGCAACGGCACGCCGCAGCACTGTCGCCTGTTCATGCGTGATCACCTGCGCTGCGACATAGTCGTCGATCGTGAAGATCGCGGTCGCTGGCTTGCGAATGGCGAAGGTCGGCGCCCTGACAATCGGTGGGAGCAGCCCCTCGAACCGCTCTCCCGTTATCGGCAACTCTGCCGACACGCGCGGCGATCCTGAATGTGCGTCCACGCCGACATGATGGGCGATGAGGCGAATGATGCGTTCTGCATCCTCTTGTGCCAGCCTGATGGCGCTGTCGTACATGCCCTCGCCCAGCCGATCTACCCAGAGGTGACCGTCCGGATTGAGCATGACCTCGACGACGGCCGGATCCTGGAGCCACCGCCCGATATGAGGCCCCAAGGCTGTCTGCAGCATGCGCGCGCTGCGCTGGGGCTTTCTGACAGCTATCGTCGCGGTCTCAGACATGCTTTTTCCCATCTGATGGCGATGCCGGATCGCCGATGGGATGATTAAGAGACGCAGAAAATGGCGGGTTTCAACAGATGTCTGCGATCATGAAGCTGTGGCGAAGAAAGACAGGCGCTGGCGTAGGACGCTGATCGCACACGGCCAATATCGTCGACGATTCTTCGTGCCGGATCCATTGGCGGCAGTTGATACCGGTCCGGCGGCTGGCCCCAAATGCGGCCAATCATGTCACTGGATGGTGCCGCCAGCGGCAAGAGCGTCAAGGCAATCGGCGATCGCAAGCCAGCGCAGCACGCCAGCCTCATCCCCCGCAATGGCAAGGGCTTTCACGCGCCCTGCGATGAACTCCGCTGCTCCGGTGCCATATTGGCGGTCCACGGCGAGAGCCGCGGCCCACCGTTCCATCTCTCGGGTCATAGGAGTGACGGTGCCTCGGCCACCGCCTTCTTCTTCACCCAGAGCTCGCTGGTGCGCGTCATCTCGATCAACGCATCGGGAAAGCAGCGGTCCTGAAAGGACACGGCGTCATCAAATGAGCCGTGAAGCCACCGCTCATAGTCTTCCGGCATGAGAAGCACCGGCATGCGATTATGCACAGGCCGGATGGCTTCGTTGCAATCGGTCATTACGCCCGAATAGACAGGCCCCCATTCATCGCTCACGCGCCAGAGCCCCGCCCATGCAAAGATTGGCTGTCCCTTCACATTGAACCAGGTCCGCGTCTTGGCGCCCTTTTGACCCTCCGCTTCGGCAAAGGCCGTCAGCGGGATGAGGCAGCGCCATTGCGGCTTGGCCGCCAGGCCTTTCCACATCGGCTTGGAGAGATCGGCGATATTGTTGACAGGCTTGGGCTTTGCCGTCGGGGCCATGCCCTTGAGGCGCAACGGGAAGCCCCAGGTCATCGACTGCATGATGCGCTGCCCGGCTTCCTCCCGGATCACGAGGCCCGGCGTGCCGGGATAGACCTCGTCACCGGCATTGGACATGACCGGGTTGGCGACGCCGAAATGGGCGGCCACCTCGGCAGCGCTCAGACGCTCGGTGTAGAGATTGCAGATGGCTGACCTCCTGTTCGAACGAAGCGGCTGGAGCAGTTGGCGATTCCAGCTTCATCCTATCATGGCGCGAAAGACGGGAAAGCCGCCTGTCTGGCAGGACAGCCGGCAAACTTCTCGACGCGGCTACAGCAAGAGCGCCTGCGCCTGCGTCCCGGGCGGCGGCGCCTTGCTGCGCCAGCTATCCTCGGTTTGCTGCACCTCCATCCGCTCGGCCGCGAAGGGTGGACGAAACTGAAACCGGATCACATCCTGGATGCCGCCATGCAGCCAGGCGTCATAGTCATGGGGGTCGAGCAGCACCGGCATCCGGTCATTGGTCGGTGGGATCGCCGCATTGGCCTCCATCGTCATGCCCGCATAGACCGGCCCCTCGCTCAGCAGGTTTCGGCAGAATCCGGCCCAGGCGATGATCGGCTGGCGCTTCACCGAAAACCAGGTCCTGGTCTTGGCACCGGGCACGCCATCGGGATTGGCAAAATGGGTGAGCACGATGAGGCAGCGATAGCGCGGATCGACCACCATCTCCTCCCACATTGGGTTGGTGAGATCGGCGACAAGGCCGATCCGCCCCGCTTCTTCGCCGCGCGCGCGCATATCCTTGGTCAGGCGCGGAAAACCCCATGTCATCGTCCGCAAGAGGCGCCGGCCGCCCTTCTCGAAGACGACCAGCCCCGGCAGCCCTTCAACCGTCTCCTCGGGCACCGCGACCGACGGCAAGGGATCGACCCCGAAATGTGCCGCGATCTCGGCGATGCTCGCCCGCGCGCAATGCAGCCGTGACATGATGGGACCTCCTTGCCGGGACTCGAAGCCATCTCCTTAACATGGAACATATGAAGAACGAAATGCCATTGACTCTGGCGCAGGATTGGAGCGAACAAATGAGGAACATATTTTCGAGTCCCTGCCTCCATGTCCAAAACCGCCATCCTCGACGAGCTGCGTGCGCGTATCGCGCAGGTGGAAGCCGTGGGCGGTCGGCATCCGGTGCTGCCCTTCGGCATCGACGCCATCGACCATCATCTGCCGGGTGGCGGTATCGCGACCGGCGCTCTCCATGAGGTGGCGGGAAGTCCCGATCTCGCCGATGATGCGGCCGCCACCATCTTCCTGGCCGGCATTCTCGCGCGGTCGCGGGGCCAGATCATCTGGTGCCTCCACTGGCGCGACCTGTTTTCGCCGGCCCTGCATCTCGCCGGGCTCCACCCCGATCGGGTCATCTTTGTGGAAGCGGGCAATGACACCAATGTCCTCATCGCGATGGAGGAATGCCTGCGTCACCCCGGCCTTGGTGGTGTCGTCGGGGAACTCAGGAAAATGTCGCTGACCGCTTCGCGCCGGCTGCAGCTGGCAGCCGAACAATCGGGCGTGCTGGCCATGGTTTTTCGCCGCGCCATGCCCCCGGAAAGCCAGGCCGAGGGCAGCGCCGCGCTGACCCGCTGGCGGGTGCGGGCCGTGCCCAGCCCGGCGCTGGGCTTTCCCGGTCTCGCGCGTCCGCGCTGGTCGCTGGCGCTTGAGCGCGCGCGCGGCACCGAACCCCAAATCTGGACCGTAGAGGGAAGCGATGAGACGGGTTGTCTCGCTGTTCCTGCCGCGCTGGTCGACGGATCGTATCCGTCGCAAAGCCGGCAGGCCGCCTGAAGGCGGGCCGCCGCCCCTCGTCACCGCCCATGTCGACCATGGCCGCCGCCTGATCGCGGCCGTGGACGAGGAGGCGCGCCGGCTTGGCATAGCCGTCGGCATGACGGTGACGCGCGCCCGGTCGCTGGCGCCGGACCTGGACGTGGTGGATGCCGATCCCGAGGGCGATCTTGAGGGCCTGCGCCGGCTCGCTCTGTGGGGGGGAAAGCGCTATTCTCCGATCGTCGCGCCCGATCCACCTGATGGCCTGTGGATCGACATTACCGGCTGCGCCCATCTCTTCGAGGGCGAAGTGCCACTCCTCAAGGACATGATGCGCCGGGTCAGTGGCTCGGGCCTCGCCTGCCAGGTCGCGGTCGCCGATACGCCGGGCTGCGCCCATGCGGTGGCACGGTTTGTGCCATCAGGACGGCCGAACATCGTCGAGCCCGGCGCCACGCGCGCCGCGCTCTCAATCATGCCGGTGTCGGCGCTGCGCATCGAGCCGGGCGTCGCGATCGAACTGCGCCGCATGGGGTTTGAGCGCATCGAGCAGCTGATCGCCGCGCCGCGTGCGCCGCTCGCCAAGCGATTCGGCCGCCAGCTCTACAAGCGCCTCGACCAGGCCTTGGGCCAGGTGCCCGAACCCATCGATCCGATCTACCGCGCCAGCTTGCCGCGTGTCCGGCGCAGCCTGCTCGAACCGATCGGCACTGCCGATGCCATCGCCCAGGTCATCGCCGACCTCTGCGCCGATCTTGCCCGCCTCCTGCTGCGCGCGGGCACAGGCGCGCGCCGGCTCGATCTTCATTTCGAGCGGGTCGATGGTGCCAGACAGGCCGTGCGGGTCGGGACTGCTTCCCCCTCGCGCGATGTGCGCCATTTGGCGAAATTGCTCTCCCAGAAGATCGAGACGATCGATCCGGGCATGGGGATCGAGGCGATGGCGCTGGTCGCGTCTCTCACCCAGCCCATGGCGGCCGCCCAGGTCGGGAGCGTCCTGGCTGGCGAGGATCGCGGCCCGGATATTACCGCGATCGTCGATACGCTCGCCAATCGCTTTGGCGCGCGCAGCCTCTATCGCTCCGCGCCGCGCGCGAGCAGCATGCCCGAACGCGAAGTCGGGCATGTCGCGCCGCTGTCATCGGCCGGTGGCGCTGGCTGGGCCGATGATCTTCCCCGCCCCGCCCGCATGCTGGTCCCGCCAGAGCCAGTCGACGTCATGGCGATGCTGCCCGATCATCCGCCCGCCATGTTCGTCTGGCGGGGGCGGCGCCATCGGATCGCCCAGGCTGATGGGCCAGAGCGCCTGCATGGCGAATGGTGGCGTGAGGAGGGCCATGAGGCGGACACACCCTATGCCGTGCGCGACTATTTCCAGGTCGAGACGTCAAGCGGCGCGCGTTACTGGCTGTTCCGCATGGGCGATGGCGAACAGGCGTCCACCGGCCCGATGCGCTGGTTCATCCATGGTGCCTTTGCATGATGTCCGAGGATGATCTCGGGGACGAACAGGCGGATGATCTTGAGGGCGCCCGCTATGTCGAGCTGCAGGTTACCACCCATTTCTCCTTCCTGCGCGGTGCCTCCAGCCCCGCGGAGCTGTTCTCGGCCGCCGCGCTACTGGGACTGCCCGCGCTTGGTGTCACCGATCGCAACAGTCTTGCCGGCGCCGTGCGGGCCTGGGACGCGCAGAAGGTCACAGGCTGCCGGGCGATCATCGGCTGCCGGCTGGACCTTGTCTGCGGCACCTCGTTGCTCGTCTATCCCACGAACCGGGAGGCCTATTCACGGCTTTGCCGACTTTTGAGCATCGGCAAGGCCCGTGGCGGCAAGGGCAGCTGCCATCTCGACTGGTCGGACGTGACGGACTGGGTGGAAGGAGCGATCGGCATATTGGTGCCCGACCGCGCCGATGCAGCGTGCGAGGAAGCGCTCGACCGGCTTGGCTCGATCTTCGGGCCCCGCGCTTATCTCGCCCTTTCGATCCGGCGCCGGCCCCGCGATGCGATCCGACTGCGCGATCTTGCCCGCCTCGCCGCGCGCGCCGGGGTCCAGACCGTCGCCACCGGCGACATTCTCTACCATGCGCCCGAGCGGCGGCTGCTGCAGGATGTGGTGAGCTGCATCCGCGAGAAATGCACGGTCGATACGCTGGGCCAGCGCCGCGAGCGTTTTGCCGACCGGCATCTCAAATCCGTCGCGGAAATGGAGCGGCTCTTCACCCGCTATCTGGGCGACCTGACGCCGCTCCGCCGCAGCGTCGAGATTGCGCGGGCCTGCCACTTCGACCTTGGTCAGCTCACCTACACCTATCCCGACGAGATCGGAGAAAGCGGCCTTACCCCGCAGCAGGAACTCGAGCGCCTCACCTGGACAAAGGCGCCAGGCCGCTATCCTCATGGGGTGCCCGACAATGTCCGCGAGCAGCTTTCCCATGAGCTTCGGCTGATCGGTGATCTGGCCTATGCGCCCTATTTCCTCACCGTCCATTCGATCGTCCAGTTTGCGCGCTCGAAGGATATTTTATGCCAGGGGCGCGGCAGCGCCGCCAATTCGGCGGTCTGCTTCGTACTCGGCATCACCTCGATCGATCCGGTCAAATCCGAACTGCTCTTCGAGCGCTTCGTGTCGGCCGAGCGGCGCGAGCCGCCGGACATCGACGTCGATTTCGAGCATGAGCGGCGCGAGGAAGTGATCCAGTGGATCTATGAGACCTATGGCCGCGAGCGTTCGGCGCTGACCGCCGTCATCTCCCGCTTTCGCGCGCGCGGCGCGGTGCGCGAGGTCGGCAAGGCGCTGGGGCTCAGCGAAGACATGCTGTCGGGTCTTTCGAGTCAGGTGTGGGGCTGGGCACGCGAGGGCGTCGAGGCGAAACATGCACAGGAGCTCAACCTCGACACGAGCGACAAGCGCCTGGCGCTGACGCTCGAGCTCGCCCGCACCCTCATCAACACGCCCCGGCACATGTCCCAGCATCCCGGCGGCTTCGTTCTGACCCTGGGACGGCTCGACGAACTGGTGCCGATCGAGCCCGCTGCCATGGCCGATCGCCAGATCATCGAATGGGACAAGGATGATATCGATGCGCTCGGCTTCATGAAGGTCGATGTGCTGGGCCTTGGCATGCTGGGCTGCATGCGCCGCGCCTTCGCTCTGCTGGAGGATGACAAGGGGATCGTCATGGACCTGGCCTCCATTCCCCATGATGATCCCGACACCTTTGCGATGATCCGCAAGGCCGATACGCTGGGCGTCTTCCAGATCGAGAGCCGGGCGCAGATGGCAATGCTGCCCCGGATCAAGCCGACCAAATTCTATGACCTGGTGGTCGAGGTGGCGATCGTGCGCCCGGGCCCGATCCAGGGTGACATGGTCCATCCATATCTGCGCCGCCGCGAGGGCAAGGAGGCGATCAGCTATCCGACGCAGGAACTGCGCCGGGTGCTGGAAAAGACCCTGGGCGTCCCCCTCTTCCAGGAACAGGCGATGCGCGTCGCGATCGAATGCGCGGGCTTCACGCCGTCGGAGGCCGATCTGCTGCGCCGGGCGATGGCGACCTTCAAGCTGACCGGCGGCGTCTCCCATTTCCGCGACAAGCTCATCAACGGCATGATCGCGCGCGGCTATGAACGCGACTTTGCCGAACAGACTTTCAAGCAGATTGAGGGCTTTGGCTCCTACGGCTTTCCCGAAAGCCATGCCGCCTCCTTCGCCCTCATCGCCTATGCCTCTTCCTGGATGAAATGCCATCATCCCGACGTCTTCTGTGCAGCGCTCCTTAACGCCCAGCCCATGGGCTTTTATGCGCCCGCCCAGATCGTGCGGGACGCGCGCCAGCATGGGGTCGAGGTCCGCCCGATCGATGTCAATCACAGCCGCTGGGACTGCACGCTCGAGCCGACCCAAGGCCGCTATCATGCGTTAAGGATCGGCCTGCGCTATGCGCGCGAGCTCAAAAATGCCGATGGCGCCGCTATTGTCCTGGCGCGGGGCAATGACCCCTATGCCAGCGTCGAGGAAATCCAGCGCCGCGCCGGCGTCAGCGGCCGCGCGCTCGAACGGATCGGCCAGGCCGGTGGCTTTGGTTCGCTGGCGCTCTCGCGCCGCGCTAGCCTCTGGGAGGTGAAGGGTCTTGGCGAAGAAGCCCTGCCGCTCTTTGCCGCAGCGGACGCGCGGGCGGGCAAGCTTCGCCCCGAAGCGATCGAGCCGGATGTCATCCTTCCCCAGATGGGCGAAGGCGAAGAGGTGGTGGAGGATTATCGCGCGATCGGGCTCTCGCTGCGCGCCCATCCGCTCGCCTTTTTGCGCGACGAACTGGCGCGCCGGAAGATGGTGACCTGCGCCGCGCTCAAGGATATTCGCGACGGGCGATGGGTCAATCTCGCCGGCCTCGTTCTCCTGCGGCAAAAGCCCGGCTCCGCCAAGGGGACCATGTTCATCACGCTCGAGGATGAGACCGATGTCGCCAATCTCGTTGTCTGGCCCAATCTCTTCGAGAAGCATCGCCGCGTGGTGCTGGGCGCCTCGATGATGGGCGTGCGCGGCCAGGTCCAGAAGGAGGGTGAGGTCATCCATCTCATCGCCCAGCGTCTGGAGGATCTCTCGCCTCTCCTCGCCAGCGTCGGCCAGCGAGCGGATGTCGCCAGCATCTATCAGGTCAGCCGCGCTGATATCGTCAAAAGCGCCATGGCCCCCGATCCGCGCGATGCGGCGAACAGGCCGCTCGGGCGCGGACCCCGCGATCTTTACGATCCTGATCTGCGCCTGGGCTCGGGCATCATTCCGGGCCAGCCGACAGAGGGCATCAAGGTCAAGACACGGGATTTTCGCTGAAAGGCGGCAAGCCGGCGGTGCGGCTCAGGCCGGCTCGATCTGCTCGACATCGAGCATGTCGAAATCGGATCTCGTTCCCACGACCCGGACCTTCTGGCCAAGAAGATGCCGGCAGGATCTGGGGCAATCGAGCCGCCATTCCCCACCATCGGCGACACGCAGCACGGTATAGGGATCGCCGCCAAGCAGGATGCCGAACAGTTCGTGCCGCGTGCCGCGTGGCATGTCATTTGTGCCTTGGAGGCTTGCGGGGAGTTTGAGCCTGGGACGGGTTCTGGTCCTGCGGATTCTCGAACACCCAGTTGAGATAGGCGGCGATGCGGATACCACCGCGCTTGAGCCGATCATCAAGCTCGACCCGGTGCTGATAGGCATAGTCCCAGGACAGGCTGGTATCGGTGGGATAGATGGTCTTGCGCAGCGCGATGCTCTCGCGGATCCACGTACCGGGATCGCGATCATTCCAGGCAATGATCTGTTGCGGCGTGATCGCGCGCGACAGCCAGTCGGCGAGTTCCGAATAGGAGAGCGATCGCTGTTCGATCATCGCGCTGTCCCAGACCGAATGGAGATTGGTCGAGCGACCGAACCAGCTCACCTTCATGTCATTGCCACCCCGGTCATTGCCGCCGCCGGCATGAAGCGGCTGGTGGAGGTCACCGATGATATGGACGACAAAGCGCAGGGCCAGGCGCTTGTCGTCGAGCGAGGCGGCGGGATTGCGCAGCGTTGCCGTGAAGCGGCCAAGCGCGCTCATCGCGTCGCCTTCGGGCGGCGCGTCGGCGCTCGTATAGGCGTCGCCCTCGCGCACGGTGACATAATGCCATGGGCTGGCCTGCTTCTGCCAGAAATCGGCAGGGGCGGATTTCATGTCGTCGGGCCAGGTCGCCGCCTGTGCCAGATCCTCCTCGCCCAGGAGAAGCTGGACATTGGCGCGGGCCACGCCGCTCAGGTTGCGATCGGCGATCGCGCCGGTCACCCGATGGCCGATGGGCCCCCATGCAAAGGCCGGCGAGGTGATCGAGAGAAGGATTAGAGGTAGAATGAGTTTGCGCATGGACGCACCATTAGCGCGTCTCCACGCATGATCCAGCAATTCGATTCTGGATCCATTTGGAAGGCTACGGCTCGCGAGCTTAGGCAAGTCGGACACAGGGTTCTGAACCTATCCCACTGGTCGGCCTGTCAACTATCGCCCTGAATTCCTGGCGTGCCATCGCGCACATCTGCTTCCAGAAAGGTGGCACCACCATGTCGATCATCGCTTATGCGGGCGGTAGTTTCCAGCCTGATTGATGAGAGCCCGATCGGCAATCGCATCTGGAAAATGCTGTCGATGGGCCCGAAACCTCGATCCGCGCATTTCTACATCGTTTACGCACCCGACTATGGGGAGTGATGGATGAGCATCCTTGTAAATGGCGCCTTGGCCGAGTGTCCTGAAGACCCTCGTGTTTCCCTCCTCGACTTTCTGCGGGAGCATCAGGGCCTCACCGGATCGAAGAAAGGCTGCAATCAAGGAGCATGTGGCGCCTGCACCGTGCTGGCAAATGGGGAGCGGATCCTCTCCTGTCTCGCGCTCGCCGTTCAATATGAGGGGCAGGAGATCATCACGATCGAAGGCTTGGGAACGGCCGACAATCTGCACCCGCTTCAGCAGGCCTTTGTCGAGCATGACGGTTTCCAATGCGGCTATTGCACGCCGGGACAGATATGCTCTGCAGTCGGGATGGCCGCCGAACTGCAACGCGGCGTTCCCAGTCACGTAACGCACGCGCTCGACACCGACAGCATAGGGATGACGCGCGACGAGGTTCGTGAGCGGATGAGCGGCAACCTGTGCCGCTGCGGCGCGCATAATGGCATCGTCGATGCGATCCTCGAGACGTTTGCGGAGGTCACCGAATGATCCCCTTTACCTATCATCGCGCCGCCAACGCCGACGAGGCGCTGCGACAGGCCGGTAACGGCGTCCGCTATCTTGGCGGAGGAACAAACCTCGTCGATCTCATGCGGGAAAATATCGAGCGTCCATCGACCTTGATCGATGTGACAGGTCTCGACACGGGCATAGTCGAGCAATCCGATGGCGGCATGCTGATCGGGGCTGCGGCGCGCAACACTGCGGTGGCCGAACATCGCGCCATCCGCGAACGATATCCCCTTCTTTCCCGCGCGATCGTCGCCGGAGCCAGCGCGCAGATCCGCAATATGGCGACCGTCGCCGGCAACATCCTGCAGCGCACTCGGTGCCTCTATTTCTACGACCAGGATGGCACGCAATGTAACAAGCGCATCCCGGGAAGCGGCTGCGATGCGATTGGCGGCTTCACCAGAAATCATGCGATTCTTGGCGCGTCCGATCATTGTATCGCCACCCATCCATCGGACATGTGCGTGGCCTTGGCTGCGCTAGACGCCGCTGTGCATGTGCGAGGACCCGACGGCGAAAGAAGGATTGCGTTCGCTGACATTCATCGCTTGCCCGGCGAGCGACCCGATATCGACACCAATCTGCAGCAGGGCGAACTCATCACCGCAATCGAACTGCCAGCCGTGCCATCCACTGCGCGCTCAACCTACCGAAAGGTCCGTGATCGGGCGAGCTATGCGTTCGCGCTGGTGTCCGTCGCGGCCGTCCTCGATGTGGAACAGGGGCATGTGCGGGACGTCCGGCTGGCGCTCGGCGGCGTTGCCCATAAGCCTTGGCGTGCAGCCAGAGCGGAAGCGCTTTTGCGTGGATCACCTGCAACGGTGGATGCCTTCATCAAGGCAGCCTCGGAAGAACTGTCCCATGCCCGGCCGCTCCGGGACAATGGCTTCAAGGTCGCGCTCGCGCAGCGGACGATGGTCGCTGTACTCACGCAGTTGATGGAGGACATGGCATGAGCCTGATCGATAGCGGCAAGGCGTTGGCGCAAGGCCTGATGCAGGGCGCGATGGCGAAGGTAGTGGCGCTCGCGCCAGATAGCTGGATGCCGGGAGGCGAACCCGATCCGCTCATCCGTCACCAGCATGGTCATGTCGGCAAGCCTGTCTCGCGCATCGACGGGCCACTCAAGGTGACGGGGGCTGCTCCTTTTGCGGCGGAGTTTCCTCTGGAAAACATGGTCTACGCCGCCATCGTCTACAGCAGGATCGCGAAAGGTCGCATCACCTCGCTCAATGTCGAAACGGCTGAGAGCGCACCCGGCGTCCTGCTCGTGATGACCCATCGTAACGCGCCAAGACTCAAGCCTGCCCCCCTGTTCATGAGTGATCCCAAGGCCGCTGCGGGCGACAGCATTCCCGTCCTGCAGGATGAGAAGATCTACTGGAATGGTCAGCCGATTGCCATTGTGCTTGCTGACACACAGGAGCAGGCAGACCATGCCGCCACGCTGGTCGATGTGATATATGCGGCCGAGCCGGCGGAAACCGACTTTCACGCGGCGATCGCCAAGGGGACGACCCAATCGCAGTTCATGGGACAGCCGCTGCATGACCAGGTGGGCGATGCGCAGGCAGCATTCGAAAAGGCCGCCGTCAAGATCGACGCGGCCTATTCGACACCGCGCCACAATCATAATCCCATCGAGCTTCATGCCGTCACGCTATCGTGGCAGGGTGACACGTTACGCATCCATGATGCACAACAGGCGGTCGCGCATTCGGCCTGGACGCTGGGGCAGGTGTTCGATTTGCCAGCCGACAAGGTCGTCATCACATCGCCTTATGTCGGGGGCGGTTTCGGCAGTAAAACGCTGTGGCAGCATCAGATCATCGCGGCTGCAGCAGCGAAACTCGCCGAGCGACCTGTCCGATTGATGCTGACCCGAGAAGGTGTCTACCGCACCGTTGGCGGTCGTTCGCCGACCGAGCAGCAGGTCGCTCTGGGCGCGACCGCCGAGGGCAAGCTCACCGCACTCATCCATCGCGGTGTGACGGCCAAGACATCGCACAATGTCATGCCCGAACCATTCATCCTCCCGACGCGCAGCGCCTACGCCGCGGAGAATATCCTGCTGGACGTCCAGCATGTCGAGATCGACATGACCAGTAACACATTCATGCGCGCGCCAGGCGAGGCGGTGGGCACCTTCGCGCTCGAATGCGCGATGGACGAACTGGCCGAGGAGCTAGGTATCGACCCCATCGAGCTCCGCTTGCGCAACGAGCCTGAGAAGGACCCGATATCCGGTCTGCCCTTTTCAGCGCGGCATATTGACCAGGCATGGCGTGACGGGGCCGAGCGCTTCGGGTGGAGCGCACGCAACCCTCTGCCGCGCATGCACCAGGAAGGCGAATGGCTGATCGGCATGGGATGCGCCACCGCGACCTATCCCTATTACCGCATGCCCGGCGGCGCAGCCCGCATCACCCTGTCTCGCGCCGGCCTTGCGACGATCGACATTGCCGCGCACGAAATGGGCATGGGTACGGCCACGGCGCAGACACAGGTGGCAGCCGAGCGACTGGGCCTGCCGATGTCACACATCCAATTCAACTATGGCGACTCAACCTTGCCCGGGCTGGTCCTTGCAGGCGGATCGCAGCAGACGGCATCAATTGGTGCCTCGGTGATTGCAGCCTACAACAAGCTGGTCGCGCAACTGCTGGCACTGGCAGGGAATGACTCGCCTCTGGCGGGGCTGAAACAGGCAGAGGTGGGAAGTCGGGATGGCGGCCTAGCCAGCCTGGAAGATCCATCTCGGTACGAGAGCTACGCGTCGATTCTCTCGCGCGCCCAGCGCGACGCCGTCGTCATCGAAGCCGAGCCGCCCATGCCGCTCGAGACCATGCATTGGTCGATGCACAGCCATGGCGCCATGTTCTGCGAAGTGCGGGTCAACATGATTACGGGTGAACCGTGCATATCTCGCTTCCTGGGGTCGTTCGACTGCGGTCGCATCCTCAATCCCAAGACGGCGGCGAGCCAGTTCAGGGGGGGCATCATCATGGGTCTGGGCCTCGCGCTGATGGAGGAAGCACAGTTCGACGAGCGGAGCGGACGGATCATGAACCCCAGCCTCGCTGAATATCATATGCCGGTGCATATGGACGTTCCGGAAATCGATGTCATCTGGACCGACATACCCGACCCTCACACACCCATGGGCGCGCGCGGCGTCGGCGAAATTGGCATCACCGGTACAGGGGCTGCGGTCGCCAACGCGATCTACAATGCGACTGGGAAACGCGTGCGTGATTTGCCGATCACGCTCGACAAATTAATTTAGGATATCAATTGATGGCAACGCCGGCTGTGATGACGGCAAATGGGACTTTCCCGAATTTCGGCTTCGGAGAAACCGAACCAGCAAAGCGGCCATTCACTAACCTGTAGAAGCCTCATGCTGAAAGGCGGCAACGCGCCCATGCATGCCGTTCAATTGGAAAAGTGTCGCGCCTACGAGCTGTCGGTCCGGTTATGGCCGAGACTGGGACTTTGCTGCCGTTCGCAAGCGATGGATCGGAGGACAGCTCTTGTCAGAACCCGATATTAATCGATCGTTTGGCCGGCAGGATGACAAGGGGCCGACAATCCGCAGGGGTTCGCAGCCGGTGGCAACCGGCAAACGGACCGTCGTCGACCCCATAAGCTATATAGTAAAACGATCCGACACTAGGAGGCCGAAAAAGGTCAGCATCGACTTCTCGTGCCGCGCCGCCCTGAAAGCGGTCATGCCGATCAGCCCGGCGGGCAATCGCTCGATTATGATGATAGCAATGGCCGCCGCCCATTAGGCCGAGCCGAGCGGCGAGAGGAGGCCATGGACCAGCGAATCGCCGAACAGGATGAGCACGACCATCATCGCCACCGGCGCAGTTCGAGGTACTGCTTCCTCCCCGCGAACCACTGGCCGCGAGTATCGTTGTCACGGTTGCAAGGAGAGAGCGATGGCGCAGGATTCAGCTTGGGTGGCAGTCTCGGAGTTTGTGCGCAATCCCGGCATGGTCGGCTCGGCCGTCCCGGCGAGCGCGCGCATGGTTCGCCGCATGCTCGCCCCGCTCGACTGGCAGCGCATCAGCATTCTGGTCGAATATGGTCCGGGCACGGGGCGTTTTACCTTCGAAGCGCTGGAGCGCATGCGGCGCGATGCCATTCTTCTGGCGATTGAGACCGGCGAAAGATTCGTCAAAACTTTGCGGCAGCGCTGCGACGATCGCCGGCTCATCGTCGTTCAAGGAACGGCGCAGGACGTCAATCGCCACCTTGCCGAGCATGGACTGGGCGAGGCCGACTGTATTTTAACGGGCTTGCCCTTCTCGACGCTCGAGCCGGGCGACGCCGAGGCGATCATGCGCGAGACGGTGCGGGCCATGTCGCCGTGCGGCACGCTGGCGGCCTACCAGATGCGCACCGCCATCCGTCCGCTGCTGAGGCATCATTTCGCGAGCCTGCGCGAAAGCTACGAATGGAGGAACATCCCGCCCTGCCATCTTTATTGGGCGACAGGAAAGCGGCAGTGATCGGTAATGGCATCAAGCGAGATCACGGCATGACGAGGCAATGCCAGCATGATCGACGCGCGGTTGCTGTTCTGTCTCATCGGACGGCACCGGCCGCCGATAATCTCGGTCAGCCGGCGCAAGCGGGGCGGCGACCTTTCGGCGCTGTGCGACAGGTGCGGCACACCAATCGAGCGCTCGCGCAGCGGACGCTGGCTAGCGCTCGGCCCGATCTACGAAGAGGGTGGTCCCGCGTCCTGACGCGAAATTTGCGCGTCGTTCGGCAAGCTCAGGTGCGTTCCGTCTCTGCAGCAATCGGAATAGCGTACCATGTCCGGCGACCGTTCGAATCATCAGCATGGGCCGCGAACCGCCCATAGGCTCGAGCCGGTAGCGATCGTGATCGGCATGGTCTTCGAGCCATGCGCGAGCCCACGTCGTCGCGGCCAGTTCGCCCTCGAGATCCTCGCTCGTCGTCGCCACCGAGCGGTCGTCATCGCGCAGCAGTCGGTACCTCATGAGAACACATTACCTCTATTTGGATTGAAATCGCCCGGTAAATTGGTCTTGCTGGCGTTCGGTTCCCCGGCTGAGCACAGCGCCTGAGCAAATCTGCGCGCGCCGCAAAAATTTTTTGGCCGCACTATCTTGAAAGCCGCGCGACCAAAATTAGCTCACGGGTACCGGACGCCAAACCGGGTCCGGTTGGACACATGAGAGCGCCGGCTCTTGGTTACTGGCGCATCTCATGCCCGAATTGCTTCATTTGGAGGATTTGGAGATGAGACCGAACTTTGACTTTACGCCCTATCGCCGTTCGACGGTCGGCTTCGATCGTTTGTTCAACCTGCTCGAAGCGGGTGCGCGGGAGGAAGATGGCTATCCGCCCTTCGACATCCAGAGGATCGACGACGACAATTTCCGCGTCACCATCGCGGTCGCCGGCTTCAAGCCCGAGGATATCGAGATCGTCGCGCACCAGAACCTGCTCTCGGTCACCGGCAAGCGTGCCGATGACGCCGACAAGGGCGAATACCTGCATCGCGGTATCGCGGCCCGGGCGTTCGAGCGGCGCTTCCAGCTCGCCGATTTCATCGAGGTCGGGAATGCGAACTTCGAGCACGGCCTCCTGTCGATCGAGCTGACTCGTGTCGTGCCCGAGGCGATGAAGCCGCGCCGCATCGAGATCTTCGGCGCCGCTTCCAACGACAAGCGACTGGGCGAAGTGAAGGAAAAGGCGGCCGAGCCGGCCTGATCCCGCGCCCATCGGCCTGCCGGCGCCGCCTTCCGATACCCCCCGCACGCGGCGTCCGGCAGGTTCAGCCTTTCATCCAGCCAGAAAAGGAGATGTCATCATGGCTATTCGTGATCTCATTCCCTGGAGCCGGCAGGAAAACCGGCTGCCCGTTCCGGTCAGCGCCGAGCGGGAAAGGGAAACCCATCCGCTTCAGTTGCTTCACCGCGACGTGAACCGTCTCTTCGACGATGTCTTTCGCAACTTCGGCATGCCCGCCTTCGCCGGCTTCGACCGCATGTCAGGATGGCCGCACCTTGAGCTGGGCGAGACCGACAAGGAGATTCGGGTAACGGCGGAACTGCCGGGCCTCGACGAGAAGGACGTGGAGATCTTCGTCGAGGACGGCGCCTTGACCTTGCGTGGCGAAAAGAAGTCCGAAGTCGAGGACAAGGATCGCGGCTACTCGGAGCGCAGCTATGGCCGCTTCGAGCGCCGCATCGGCCTGCCTAGGGGCATCGAACGCGACAAGGTCGCAGCCACCTTCAAAAACGGCGTGCTGACGGTCACGCTGCCGAGGACAGAGGCGGCGGAGCAGCACATCCGCCGGATTCCCGTCAATGGCTGCGCCCGCTGACGGCCGGGCCCGGACTTTCGAGTCCGGGCCTTCGGCTAACGACAACCAGGCGGTTGCCCTGGCGGGTGCGACCTCGTTCCCGCTCGGTGCTCAGGCGATCATCGAGCCGCTGGCCTTAGCGACAAGTGGCGGCCGACGCCGCCAAAATCGATGGCGGGTCAGGTTTGCGCCGCGCTGGGGCCCGGTTGCCGACCCGCTGATGGGTTGGACCGGCGGAGGCGATCCCCTCGCGACGATCGAGCTGCGCTTTCCTGACCGCGCCTCGGCCGAGCGATATTGCCAAAGGCAGGGTCTTGACTTCGAATGCCGGACGGAGCCGTCGCTAGGCCAAATCCGTCTTGCTATCCCCGATGCCTTGGGGCCCGTGCTTTGCTGCTGGCCCACCGGCCCGCATGCTCTGTGCTGCGGCAATTTCCCTTGCGCTAGCATGGCCGCCAATGAGGAGGTTGATCGCAAATCTGCATAGGTAGAGGCGCACTTCAGGTGGGCGAGGACTGCTCGCCAGAGCATGCAGCGTGCGATGGACGCTCGTGTCGATGCCATGCCTCGTCGAGGGCGGTGAGCACCCGGTCGATAACCGCCGCGTTGCTCGCCGCCTTGGGCAGTTCGCGCACCGCGAAATGCTGCAAGCGGGCAAGGTCCCCCTTCGGCAAGCGCAGCTCCATCTGCTTGGTGGTCAGTTTGTTCGGCTCGATGCCTTCGGCTGCACGGCCACAAGCCAGCATGTGATCGAGAAGTCTCTTGCGATGGGCGAAGGTCAAGCCCAGCGCTCGCAGCTCGTGCGGCGAGATCGACAGGAGCGCCATCGCGAATTCCATGATGTGGCTGAAGGGCAGGCGTACCGGCACGTCGTCCGGCTTCGGCTTGCGCCACCCCTTGAGCAGACTGCGCGTCACCGGATATCGATGACGCCATCGACCGCGCGCCACTCGGTAGGGCGGATCATCCCCTCATGGGAAATGCACACCGAGTGGAGCGGGGCCTCGATCTCGCGTCGCCAATGCTCGAGAAACGCGAACAGCCTTGGAAAGTCGGGCGCGAGATCGTACTCCTGCCAAACGAACAACTGCAGCAGCGAGGGCGCATCGGGACGGTAGTAGTGGATCTGTGCCGTCGTCAGCCGATGGCCCTTTAGCTGCACGATAAAATCCCGGCGGCTCATGGCGAAGCGCGGGGACCTTCCGCGGGCTTGTCGATCGCATGCATGGCGGCAAGGATGTCATCGATCGGCACCGCGCGCCTGGCGCCGGGCGGCTTGCGCAGGCCGGGATGGTCGCGCACCGCGGAACGGTCGGACGCCCAGGATGCCAGAATGGCGCGCTTCACTTCGGGCTCCAGGCTCGGATTGTGCGCAACGTCGAAGGGATGAAGATAGCGGGAAAATGGCTGCGACATGGCTCTGCCTCCTTCCTTTGGTGTCGCTCCTTTCTCATCTGCGGGCGCAGCGCCCACTCGGCAAATTTTGGAACGCCGGCGATTCGCGTCAAGAGGGAAATTGACCCAACAACAACTCGATAAGTCGGCACCTGGCACTCGATGCCTGCGAGTGCCAAAAATTTTCGCGCACCATCTTGACGCAAAAAATGAGCTTTCCTAATTCCGCGTCACCTGACGTTCGAATGAACGCCGGGCCTATCACATCTCAGTTTTGCATCTGGAGGTTATGCATGCATTTCCGCCCCTTGCACGACCGTGTGGTCGTCCGCCGCATCGAAGCCGAGGAGATGACCTCGGGCGGCATCATCATCCCCGACACCGCCAAGGAAAAGCCGCAGGAAGGCGAAGTCGTCACCGTTGGTCCGGGAGCGCGCGACGAAGCCGGAAAGCTCGTCGAGCTATCAGTCCAGGCCGGCGACCGCGTCCTTTTCGGCAAATGGTCGGGGACCGAGGTCAAGATCGATGGCGAGGATCTGCTCATCATGAAGGAGAACGATATCCTCGGCGTGATCGAGCCCAAGGCAGAGCTCAAGCAGGCGGCGTGAGGCTGGCCTGTCCCCTCAACACCCAGGAATGAATTCGAAGAAAGGAGACGAGGCAATGGCTGCCAAGGAAGTGAAGTTTGCGTCGGACGCGCGTGATCGCATGCTGCGCGGCGTGGATACGCTTGCCAACGCAGTGAAGGTGACCCTGGGTCCGAAGGGCCGCAACGTGGTCATCGAGAAGTCGTTTGGCGCGCCGCGCATCACGAAGGACGGCGTTACCGTCGCCAAGGAGATCGAACTCAAGGACAAGTTCGAGAACATGGGCGCGCAGATGCTGCGCGAGGTCGCGTCGAAGCAGAACGACAAGGCCGGCGACGGCACCACCACCGCGACCGTGCTCGCCCAGGCGATCGTGCGCGAGGGTTCCAAGGCTGTCTCGGCAGGTATGAACCCGATGGACCTCAAGCGCGGCATCGACCTCGCCGTCGGCGCCGTGGTCAAGGACCTTGAAGCCCATGCGCGCAAGGTCCGCGCCAATAGCGAGATCGCCCAGGTCGCGACCATCTCCGCGAACGGCGACGAGGAAGTCGGCCGCATTCTCGCCGAGGCGATGGAGAAGGTCGGCAACGAGGGCGTGATCACCGTCGAGGAAGCCAAGAGCCTTGCGACCGAGCTCGAGACCGTCGAGGGCATGCAGTTCGACCGCGGCTATCTCTCGCCCTATTTCGTAACCAACGCCGAGAAGCTCAAGGTCGAGCTTGAGGATCCCTACATCCTTATCCACGAGAAGAAGCTGTCGAACCTCCAGGCGCTGATCCCGCTGCTCGAGCAGGTGGTGCAGTCGGGCCGGCCGCTTCTGATCATCGCCGAGGATGTCGAGGGCGAAGCGCTGGCGACGCTCGTCGTCAACAAGCTGCGCGGCGGCCTCAAGGTCGCGGCGGTCAAGGCGCCGGGCTTCGGCGATCGCCGCAAGGCGATGCTGGAAGACATCGCGGTACTCACGGCCGGCAACGTCGTCAGCGAGGAACTCGGCACCAAGCTCGAGAACGTCACGATCGCCATGCTCGGCCGCGCCAAGAAGGTCATCATCGATAAGGACAACACCACCGTCGTCGATGGCGCCGGCGCGCGTTCGGACATCGACGCTCGCGTCACGCAGATCAGGGCGCAGATCGAGACAACGACCAGCGACTACGACCGCGAGAAGCTTCAGGAGCGCGTGGCCAAGCTCGCCGGCGGCGTCGCGGTGATCCGCGTCGGCGGCGCAACCGAGGTCGAGGTCAAGGAGAAGAAGGACCGCGTCGACGACGCGCTCCACGCCACCCGCGCCGCGGTCGAGGAGGGCATCCTGCCGGGCGGCGGCATTGCGCTCCTGCGCGCGCTCAAGGCGCTCGAGGGCATCAAGGCCGCGAACGACGACCAGCAGTCAGGTATCGACATTGTCCGCCGGGCGCTGCGCGCGCCGGCACGGCAGATTGCTGACAACGCCGGCGAGGATGGTGCATTCATCGTCGGCAAACTTCTGGAGAGCGAAGACTACAACTGGGGCTTTAACGCCGCCACCGGCCAATATGAAGATCTGGTTGGCTCCGGCGTGATCGATCCCGCCAAGGTGGTCCGCACCGCGCTCCAAGACGCAGCTTCGGTGGCCTCGCTGCTGATCACGACCGAGGCGCTCGTCGCCGAAGCGCCCAAGGATGACAAGGGCGCCAGGGCCACGATGCCGGAAATGGAGTACTGACAGACGAAGGGCCCGGCTGCGGCCGGGCCCCATCATCGAACATGAGGAACTCGACGATGAACGACCACTATCTGCGCTACCTCGAGCGCGAACATGCGCGTCTCGAAGCCGAAATCCGCGAAGAGGAGAAGCGTCTCCATCCGCGCCATTTCCTGATCGGCCGGCTCAAGAAACTGAAGCTGGCGGTCAAGGACCAGATGGCGGCCTGCTCGGGTCACGCGGAAGAGCGCGAAGCCGCTTGAGCGAGAGTCCGATGCGGACGATCCGCGCAAGTGCCCGCCGCTTACCGGCAGCGAGCTTTTGCCGGAAACCCGATGGCGCCCATCTGCGTTCCATGGTCGTCCGCCCCGTTCGCGGAAGCTCGCGAGGATGGACAGGGGAGCCTCGAGCCAGCCGCCGGGGCTCCTTTCTCTGTCAGCAACAATCTATGGGACAGGCCAAGGAACCTGGCGATGCACTGGCGCGTAACGAAACGGCTGCCTGCAGCTGGCGAGAGTGGCCGGCGACACACTATCGTCCAGATGGAAAGGGGCGAGGAAATCGATTTCATCCTGGATAGTGGTCTTGCCGTCACGCGCCGCACCGATGGCTCATTCCTGATCGATGAAACGGGAGAAGTCCTCCAGCCGATCGATGCCTGACCCTTTCTCGAAACGCATGAAACGTCACGGCACCCGCGAATCGCGGGAGGATTTCCGATAGCGCGCATCTGGTGGCAGCTACTCGTCCGGCTGAAGCGCGATCTTGACCTCGCGCGTAGCTTGCCCCCGCTGGAGGGTGACCCGCACGTTGGCGCCGACCTCGAAGTCGTCCAGTCGCGCGAGGAGCGCGCCGATAGTGCCTACTGGTTTAGACGAAACGATAGCGCAAGATCGGGTTGCATCAAACGAGCGCACAGCCAATGATCGAGTGGCGCAAACGAACGATGGCCCAACAGACCCTGAGCTGATCCGCTTCCTGCGCGAGGAACTGGGCGGAGACGTCTCACCCGACGAAACAGTTTGGGAGCATGCCGGTCCTATCTGGTTGTGGCGCGGGGAAGGCAAGGATGGCCAGCCGTCATTTCTGACGATCGACGGCTACGTCGCGGAAGCCATCCGTGTAGCATCGTCTGGTCACTCAGCGGCTTGGGGATCAGTCTATGTAGAGGCTGCCATCAGCAAAACTTGTTGGCGCACATCGGTTTTTCCGAGCAAGGCCCGCCAAGGCTACATGCTACCCATCAAGGCGAGCGTGAGAAAAGCAGAAAAGCTGGCCGAAGGCGACTTGATCACGGTACGCATTATCCTATCCAAGGGACCATCACGCTAAAAATGAGCGCTCGACCTGAGGGAAGTTGGTCGCGAGCCGCTGGAAAAACGGAAGATCTGCGCCTGAGGAGCCGAACTCTGTCTCTGAAGGTATAATTTGGGTCGGCGGTAGACGCCGATTTCAATCTTAGCTTCAGTATCAAGGACGGAGAGCAGGGAAGAAAAATGCTCAGTCCGCTGTGATTTTAGGAGATTGCAGCGAGTCTAAAGCGAATTTACCATCCAGAGCATGGCGGCCGTTCGAGGGCAATCGATTGGGCCCGCCTGGGAGAGTTCGTCACGATGATTGACCGCGCTAAGATATTGGTGATCGACGATAGCATAGAGATGCGAAACGTCCTGTGCCGGCTTCTGCGGAAAGATTCCCGCTTCGAAGTTGTCGAAGAAGGAGTAGATTGCGTACATGGTGTTGCTATGGCGCGCGATTACGCCCCCGACATCGCTATTCTTGATTGCCCTCCCCCTTTGAAGAATGAGCTGCACTACGCAACGCAATTGAGACAGGTTACTCCCTCCATCTACATCGCGATGTTCACTCTGCAGCGTAGCAAAACCACAATTGCCAGCGCCCTGAGTGCAGGCTGCAAAGCGTATTTCTCAAAAATTGAAGGGCCGTCGGTTTGGCAGCAGGCGATGGACCATGCCCTCAAAGGCGAACCCTTCTTTTCAGGAGAAGCGAGCGAGTTCCTGGTCGAGCGCGTGCTGGACGAAAGCGTAATCCCGCTGCGGCGGCTTACCCCACGACAGCGTCAGATTGTTCAGCAGATCGCTGAAGGGCGGCGAAACACGGAAATCGCTGAAGTTTTGGGCATGAGCGTCAAAACCGTGGAGGCACATCGCCTGGAAGCGATGAAACGCCTCGACTTACGAAATGTGGCAGACCTTGTTCGATATGCGATTCGCAATTGCATCATTGAACCATGATCAACGCTAGCTCACCGAAATTCCGCCCCTCAGGGCAGTAGAAAGCTGAGTGTAGAACGCTTCCTGGACATGTAGCAGTTAAGGGATCAGCCGCCGTCGCTGCAGCTCACCTACCAGGCACAGGTTCTCCCGGCAGCAATCATCATTGATGGCCAAGATCCTGAACTTGCGTGAGGCACCGAACGTGTCGGAGACAAAGTCCATCGACCAGCGCGAACCCGGAACCAGCGGCACGGGCATCGGTGTGCGGCTGCCACGCGCCCGTTTGCGCCCACGACGGCGGCGAACCGACAATCCTTCCTCACGATACAGCCGGTAGAGCTTCTTGTGGTTCATAGTCATCCCCTGGCGTTCCAGCATGATGCCGATCCGGCGATAGCCAAAGCGACGGCGCTGGCCTGCGACCTCACGCATCGCAGTCCGGATGGCTCCGTGGTCCGGCGGGCGTTCGCGCCGGACCATTTTGGGATCGACACCGATCAGGACGCAGGCCCGGCGCTGGGAAATCGGATAGAGCCCCAGCACCTTGAGCACCGCGTCTCGCCGCAAACCTGGTGTCGTCAGACTTTTCCCAACAGATCCTTCAGGATCACATTGTCGAGCATGCTGTCGGCCAGCAATCGCTTGAGCTTGCCGTTCTCCTCCTCAAGCTGGCGGAGCCGGCGGGCATCGGACACTTCCATCCCGCCGTACTTGCCCTTCAGCTTGTAAAACGTCGCCGTGCTCAGCCCATGCTTCCGACAAATCTCGACCGTCGGTAGCCCGGACTCCTGCTCCTTGATCATCCCGATGATCTGCGCCTCAGTAAAACGGCGCTTCCTCATGCGTCTGCTCCTTCTCGTGGACAGACTCTACATCAGAATGAGGGATCTTTCGGGGGGCAGGTCAGTCTGCATCATGTCACCGGGAATAATTATCTTCGACACGGCCCTAATGGATCATGCTTCCAGAGTACGGCAATTGGGATATGTCCGATAGTTACCGCAATTTATCGGATTATCATCTCCCTTTGCAATTCATTGATCTCACATGAGCGCTTGGAACCTACAATCCGCTGAAAGAAGCGAAAAAATCCCATCGGGTGGCAGCGAAGGATCGGGATAGTCAGTCAGTTTTTGCGGAGATTGTTCGAGTATGTGCACCTATCGGCGCGTATCTGTTTCTCCGCCACAAAATTGCTTTAACCGTGACGGAAATGCCTCTTCCATGGCTCTTGGCAACGAGAGAGGAGAGAAACTACGGAACGCGACGCGCTTGCCAGATGGGTAGCACGGGAAATTCTGCCCCATGAACGTGACCTGCGGAGCTGGTTGCGGCGGCGTGTGCTTGCGGCGGCCGATGTGGAGGATATCGTGCAGGAATGCTATTGCCGTCTGGCCCAGCTGCCCGATGTCGCGCATGTTGCCGTGCCGCGCGCCTATCTTTTCACGATGGCGCGACACATATTGCAACGACAGGTGGAGCGGGCGCGGGTGGTTCGCATCGAGACTGCGTCCGGCATTGATGGTTGGGAAGAGGAAGGTGATCCTCTGACGCCCGAGCGCTTCGCGCAGGGACGCCAGGAATTGGCCAGGGTACAGGCGGCGCTGGCACAGCTGTCCGACCGTGCCCGCCGGATCTTCATCATGCGCAGGGTCGAGGGCTTGAGCCAGAAGATGATTGCCCAGACGCTGGGCATCAGCGAAACCATTGTCGAGAATGAGGCGAGCCGCGGCTTGAGAACCATTCTTCGCACATTGACCGAGCCCGAACAGGAACAGCCTTCGAGCAGCGGAGGTGTCCATGCGCGAAAGCATTGACGAGGCAGCTGCCAACTGGGCCATGCGCCATCCCTTGGATGCGCATCAACAGGCCGCTCTTGACGCATGGCTCGCACAGGACCGGCTCCATGCCGGGGCGCTGCTGCGTGCGCAGGCTGCCCTGGCCCTGGCGGAGGAAGCGCTTGTTGCCGACGCCGGGCCGGAGCACGGCTCCCATTGGACGCGGCGTCGATGGATGGCGGCCGGGGTCGGTGGTGCCATGGCGGCGGCGATCGCGGGCATGGTCGGGTTTTCGCGCTGGACGGGGGAGCATATCGCGACCGAGCGCGGTGAAATTCGGCGTCTTCCGCTCGAAGATGGTTCGGTCGCAACGATCGACAGTGGTAGCGACCTGCGGGTTGCCCTCGACGAGGAAAGCCGACGCGTCACGCTGGCAAAAGGTCAGGCCTGGTTTCAGGTTGCAAAGGACCGACGGCGTCCCTTCATCGTCGATGCCGGCATTGCGCAGGCAAGGGCGATCGGCACGGCCTTTTCCGTCAGTCGGACCGAAAATGGCGTGCAGATTGCCGTGACCGAGGGGATCGTGGCAACCTGGGCCCGTAACGGGGCAGGGGCCATGACCATCCTCAGGGCCGGGGATTTTGCGACCTTCGAGCGGGGCGCGCTGGTTCCCGCCACTGGCAATTCACCGCAGGCGATAGAGAGGTCGCTCGCCTGGCGAGCGGGTGAAATCGCGCTCGAAGGGGACACATTGTCTGACGCCATTGCCCGGTTCAATCGCTACAACAAGCAGCAATTGGTGCTGTCCGACCCAAGCCTTGCCAATGAGAAGCTGGTCGGCCTGTTCCGGATCGATAATCCGGCAGGTTTTGCGCGGACCCTGGCCATTTCCCTCGATATTTCGGTAAGTATGACAGCCGAGGAAATTCGCCTTTCGCGAAAAAAGATCGCAGGCAGCTGACGGAAAACCGACCCGCCCGTCTCTTGATGGTCGAGAGCGCACCAGAAAACAGGGCGCCAGACAGGGGAGGATGTATGATAGCTTCGCGCGACTATTTTATGTTGGCTTCAGCCAGCCTGGCCTGGAGCATGGCTTCGCCTGCAGAGGCGGCGGCCCAGGTCCGGCGATTCGATATCCCCGCGCAACCGGCGCGCACCGGCATCCCGCTCTTTGCCAGACAGGCGGGTATCGAAATATTGGTGTCGGCCCCCACAGCTGAGGGTGTCACCATTTCCGGCATCAAAGGGGCAATGGATGTGTCGCAGGCGCTTCAGCGCCTGCTTGCAGGCACGGATCTCGTCATGGTCAGGGTCGGCAGCGCCATCGTGCTCAAGCGAGGCAAGGTCGGTCCGACCCCGGCAGCCGCTTTCACCATGATGCCGGCCGGTGAGCCCAATCCACAGGGGAGTGAAGCGGCGGGCGCTGCACCAGATGACATTGTCTCTTCCGACAATCAGGCGGCGCAGGACATCATCGTCACCGGCATTCGCGGCTCGTTGCAGCAGTCGATCAATGTGAAGCGCCGCGCCAGCAACATCGTCGATGTCATCACGGCGCAGGATATCGGCAAGCTGCCTGACCAGAATGTCGCTGAATCCATGAGCCGCATCACCGGCGTCCAGATCACGCGGCGCGAAGGCGATGGCTCGAACTTCACCGTCCGCGGCATTTCCCAGAACCGCCTGGAAATCAACGGCCGCACCTTCCTGGGGCCGGGTGCAGGTGGCAGTGCGTCGCTAGAATCGATCAGTCCGGAAATCATCGGCAGCATCGTCGTCTCGAAGTCTCCCACCGCCGACATGCCCGAAGGGGCGCTTGGCGCCACCGTGAACCTCAAGACCAAGCGTCCGCTCGACCTTGACGACCTTGTCATCAGCGGGCGGCTTCAGGGTGCCTATACCGACCAGGCCGATCATCTTGGCTACCGAGGCTCAGCCCTCATCTCGAAGAATTTCGACGATCGCTTCGGCGTCCTTGCCAGCATCGCCTATTCCAACACCCATACCCAGGGACAGTCATTCGATTCCGGCGGCTGGACCCGTACCGATGCCATCGACGGCGATGGTGACGGCGTCGACGACCCCGGCCTGTTCCGGCCGAATCGTTTCATGGCGCGCATCTATGATCGGCGGGAGCAGCGCCTGACGCTCAACAGTTCGCTGCAGTTTCGTCCTGCCGACAATTGGGAGATCATTCTCGACGGCACCTATTCGCGGCTGAAACGGGAACGCAACAGCGCCAATTACCAGATTCTCTTCAATAATAATGACGTCGATGCTGTTGCTGACGAACATGGCACCGTCGTCAGCGGCACCTTCACCGGCGTGACGCTGCGGCCGCTCATCTATGACGAGCCGACCGAGTTCCGATCCACCAATCTTGGTTTCTCGACCAAATATGACGGTGATGTCGTGAAGATGTCGGCGGACGCTTCCTACAGCAAGGGCAAGGGCACGGATGGTGGCCCTGGCGCATCCTTCACCTATGTGGTGGTCCCGCGTGCCGGCAATGTCACCAATGCGAGCTATGATTTCTCGGGGGGCGGCCCGGTGCCCAACCTTTCGCTCGACACCAATTTCGACCGTAACGATCCGGCGCAATATCAGCTGGCATCGATCTTCGATGGCGACAATATCACCAACAACAGCGGCTATGACGGCCGTGTCGATTTCGACATCCGCACCGATTGGGGCTTGCTCAGCTCGATCCAGGTCGGCTCGCGCTACGAGAAGATCAAATTTTATTCGGAATCGCCACAGAGCGTCCCCTCCGCGGCAAGCCTGCTGGCCGTTGGTGACAAGAATGGCGATGGCATCATCACCGTCGATGAGATGCCGGGACTCAATTATGACAATAGCATGAGCAGCTTCTTTCCCGGAGCCTCGGGCGATTTTCCACGCGACTTGCTGACCGGGACCGTGGACAAGGATGTTGCACGCGATGCATTTGGCCTGCCGATCCCTCGTGCCGACACGATCCCGCTTGGTCGCGTGTCGATCCGCGACGTGGATCAGGACACGCTCGCCTTCTATGTCCGGGCCAATTTCAAGAGCGAGGTCGGATCAATGCCGATCACCGGCAATGCGGGAGTGCGCTATATTAGTATCGAGCGCATATCCTCGGGCTATCTGTCGGATACACAGGCAACCGCGTCGAAATCGCGCTTCGACTATTGGTTGCCGAGCGCCAACCTCTCGCTCGAGCTGTCTCCCAGCCTCATGTTCCGCGCTGCCGCTGCCAAGGTGGTCGCGCGTCCCAGCCTCAACGATGTCGGGGTGAGCTTCATTCCATTCATCGTCGCCCGCACGGGATCGCGTGGCAATCCCGCCCTGCGGCCGTTCCAGGCAACGCAATATGATGCCACACTGGAATGGTATTTTGCGCCGTCCAGTGCGCTGACGCTGGCGGGATTCTACAAGGACGTCAGTTCCTTCACCATCAACACGACCCGGCCCGAATTCGTGCCCGGCCTGTCGACGGGGCCGGACGACCTGTTCCAGATTACCCAGCCGGTCAATGGCAAGTCGGGTACCATCAAGGGATTCGAACTGGCCTATCAGCACGCGCTGCGTTTCCTGCCGGCGCCCTTCGACAATCTCGGCATCCAGGCCAATTATACCTTCGTCGACAGCAAGACGCCGCTGGTAGACGAGGCGACCCAACGCGGCCTGCCATTGCCGGGCCTGTCGAAGCATAGCTATAATCTCATCGGCTATTATGAGGACGAGCTGCTGTCCTTCCGGGTCGCCTATATCCACCGAAGCAAATATCTGCAGGGGCAGGGCAGCGCCGCATCGGGCGGCAGCTCCTATATGCAGGCCAGGGGGCAACTCGACGCTTCGGCCCAGATCAACCTCACCAAGACCGTCCGCCTGACGGCTGAGGCCATCAATCTCACCCGGTCCGTCGAACGGCAATATCTCCAGGATCCGGCGCGCCTGCTCAGTTCGCTGCGAGAGGACCGCCGTTTCTTCTTCGGCGTGGCGGCGACTTTCTGATGGCTGGCAGGATCAAGGCGCTTCGCCCCATGCTCGCCGCGGCGCTTCTGCTGGCCGGCGCGACCGACGCCAGCACGGTTGCCCAAACAACGGCGGATATCGTGATATATGGCTGCACCTCGGCCGGCGTCATTGCGGCGGTCGAGGCACGGCGGCTGGGCCGGTCGGTGCTTCTCGTCTGTCGCGACGCCTATGTCGGCGGCATGACGACCAATGGCCTGGGCTGGTCGGACACCGGCAATCATCGCGCCATTGGTGGCCTCTCGCTCGAATTTTATCGGCGGGTGAAGCGTCATTATGATGATCCGGCTGCCTGGACCTTTGCCAGGCGTCCGGAGAACGCCGAGAATTTCGTCAATGACGATGCGATGTGGCAATTCGAGCCCAAGGTGGCTGAGGAGATTTACGAGGCCTGGCTGAAGGAGGCCGGTGTTAATGTCGTTCGATCCCAGCCGATCGATCGGCGGGACGGGGCCGTGGAGGTGCGAGCCGGTCGGGTTGTCGCCTTCCGTTCCGGGACCGGTCGTCGTTTTGCCGGCCGTGTCTTTATTGATGCCAGCTATGAAGGCGATCTGATGGCAGGGGCAGGGGTGGGCTTTGCGGTCGGGCGCGAAGCCAATGCCACCTATGGCGAGACGCTGAACGGCGTCCAGATGGCCAACACGACCAACCATCAGTTTACCCTGGACGTCGATCCCTATGTCATCCCCGGCAAGCCGGGCAGCGGCCTGCTGCCGCGGGTGACGGCAGATCCGATCGCGCCGGACGGCACCGGCGACCATCGCATACAAGCCTATACATTCCGCATGTGCCTGACCGACGTGCCTGCCAACCGCACGCCTTTTCCCAGGCCGCGCCATTATGATCCGCGCCAATATGCGTTGCTCAAACGCTATATGGATGCGGGCTATCGCGACTTTTTCCGCAAATTCGATCGCATTCCCAACGGCAAGACCGACACCAACAATTTCGGTGCCTTCTCCTTCGATGATATCGGCATGAATTACCGCTATCCCGAGGGGACCGACACCGAACGGGCTGCCATCATCCAGGAGCATGTGGACTATCAGCAGGGACTGCTGTGGTTCATGGCAAACGATCCTGGCGTGCCGGCCGAGACGCGCACGGAGATGGCGCGCTGGGGCCTGTGCAAGGATGAATTCACGGCCAATGGCAACTGGCCGCGGGAAGTTTATGTGCGCGAAGCGCGGCGCATGGTTTCGGACTTTGTCATGGCCGAACCGCATCTGCGCGGCACGAAGGCGACGCCCCGGCCGGTCGGCATGGGATCATATAATATGGACTCGCACAATGTCCGGCGGATCGTCGATGCAAGAGGCTTTGCGCGCAACGAAGGGAATATCGAGGTCAGCCCGGAACGCGCCTATCCGATCAGCTATGATGCGATCATCCCGAAGCGCCAGGAAGCAACCAACCTGCTGGTCCCGGTCGCCTTGTCGGCATCGCACATTGCCTATGGCTCGATCCGAATGGAGCCTGTCTTCATGATCCTTGGCCAATCGGCCGCTGCTGCTGCATCCATCGCGATCCGGGAGGGCAGGAGCGTGCAGGATGTCGATTACGTGATGCTGAAACAGCAATTATTGTCCGAGCAGCAGATCTTGGCGCTGGACTGATAACGGATCATCCATAGAGCCTGAGCGATAGAGCTCTGTAGGCCTATAGAACAGCAATGTTCATACGGGCCTCAGGGCCTCCCGGTTTGCATCATGAGCCCTGCAGTCGCTTTGGCACTTCCGACAACGCCCGGGATGCCCGCGCCGGGATGGGTACCTGCTCCTACCAGGAAAAGATTTTCAAATCGGTCATCACGATTATGTGCTCGAAACCAGGCGCTCTGCGTCAGCACCGGTTCCAGACTGAACGCGCTACCAAGATGAGCGTCCAAATCCCTTTGGAAATCTTCCGGCGTATAGTGAAAGCAGATTTCGATCCGATCCTCGATATCGGGGATCAACAGGTCGCGAATGCGGCCTATGATGATTTGGCGATAGCGGTCGCCCTCCTCCGCCCAATTGACTGGCGCAGCGCCCAAATGCGGCACAGGGGCGAGCGCGTACAAGACCGATTTGCCGGCAGGAGCCACGCTTGCGTCACTGGCTCCGGGATTATGCAAATAGATTGACGGGTCCTTCGGCAAGCGGCCCCCCTTGTAAATGTCGTCCAATAAGGGACCGTAGCGATCGGAAAAAAGAATCGAGTGGTGCGCGATTTTTGGAAAATTTCCCTTAATTCCCATATGTAAAACAAAAAGACTGGGAGAAAATCGCTTAGCTTCGAGTGAATGCCTTTTCCTCAATGCGTGAGAAGACCCGACGATCATTTTATAGGTGCTGACAACATCCGCGTTGGAGGCGATCTGATCTGCATGAATGCGACGTCCAGCCTGCGTGATCACGCCAGTTACGCGACGCCCTTTATGTAAAATTTCCCGTACCGGTTCATTCAGCATGAGCGTTCCGCCCAATCGCTCAAAAAGCGCCACCATCCCATCGATGAGTGCGTTGGTGCCGCCAGTCGTCCACCATATTCCTCCCTCCCGCTCCAAGTGGTGGATGAGGGCGTAGATGCCACTCGTGCTCATCGGATTCCCCCCGACCAGCAAAGTGTGGAATGACAGGGCCTGGCGTAGCTTTTCGTTCCCCACGAAGCTCGATACGATTGCATAGACAGACCGCCATGCTTTGTGCCGGGCAAGGGCGGGTGCCGCTTTCAACATGCTCTTGAAATCAAGAAATGGGACAGCACCCAGCTTCACGTAGCCCTCCTGGTAAACTGACCGCGCATAGTCCAGAAACCGGCGGTAGCCTTCGATGTCTTTCGCATCCAGCTTGGCAATCTCTTTTTCCAACAGCGCGTCATCATTGGAATAATCGAACTGTGTGCCATCGTTCCAGACAAGCCTATAAAAGGGGCTCACCGGCTTGAGGGTCACATCCTCATCCATTCGATTGCCTGAAAGCATCCATAATTCTTCCAGGCAGGCCGGATCGGTAATCACGGTCGGACCGGCGTCGAATATGTAACCTTCTCTTTCCCAGCGATAGGCTCGCCCGCCTGGGCGATCGCGTGCCTCAATAAGCGTCGTGCCGATACCGGCACTTTGCAAGCGGATTGCAAGCGCAAGTCCCCCAAAGCCTGATCCGATGACGATTGCAGAAGGCTTTGATGACATCATGTATCGCCTTGGTTTGAGGAATGCTGGTTCAAGGCATCGCTATGGAATTGGTGGAGTGCCACAACCTGTCCAAAGGGGAGTATGGTATTCAAAGCCAAAAACTGAAAATATGTCAGATAGATAGGATGAGGCGATGATCAGCGCACCAGACGATAGAGAAGATCAGGCTTTTTCTCCTGGGCCCAGACGGGTGCTGTTGGCCAATCCGCGTGGCTTTTGCGCTGGCGTACGACGTGCGATTGCAGCCGTTGAGGACGCGCTGCATGTCCATGGTGCTCCTGTCTATGTGCGCCATGCGATCGTGCACAACCGAAGGGTGCTAAAGCAGCTTGAGGAATTAGGCGCCGTTTTTGTCGAGGATGTGAGCGAAATCCCTCAAGGCGCAGTCACGATATTGTCCGCGCATGGAAGTGCAGCCGCCGTGAAAGCGCAGGCGGATCAACGTGGTTTGCGCGTCGTGGATGCCATTTGCCCTTTGGTCGCAAAAATTCATTCCGAGGTCGCTCAATGGAATTCGCAAGGCCGCCACGTCTTGCTCATCGGCCATGCGGACCATCCCGAGATAATCGGAACCACTGGACAATTGCCCCGTGACGCCATTTCGATAGTAGCGGATCTGGCCAGTGTCAGCGCCCTCCCCCTGCCAGATGAAACGCCAGTAGCTTACGCCGTCCAGACGACCTTTTCAGTCGCCGATTCAGCACGATTGATCGAGGCGATAGAGGCTCGATTCTCCAATTGCGTCGGTCCGCGTTCAAGCGATATCTGCTATGCAACCACAAACCGGCAATCTGCTGTGACGCAAATAGCGCCGCGTTGCGATATCATGTTGATTGTTGGAGATCCCACATCTTCGAATGCGCGCCGACTGGTCGAAGCGGCGCTGGCGGCTGATTGTCCGCAGGCATTTCTGATCGAAGATGCTGAAGATTTGGCTCATATTCCTCTGGCGAAAGCCTCTACAATAGGGTTGAGCGCAGCCGCATCCGCCCCGGACGAGGCGATTGAAGAAATATGTTCCTGGCTCGATGGCCTTGGCTTCTTGCGCGAGGAAATGGCTGGACCGGAAGAATCAATCCGATTTCGACCCATTTCAGTGGTAACGACCGAGCAAGCCCCTCCGCATCTGCCCAAGATTCTGGCTGATGATCGTGCAGCAGTCGACACGGTGCTGATGGATGCGATCGGTGACTGTCCCACACGCAATATTCGTCTCGCCGACGCGATGCGCTACGCTGCTACGGCAGGAGGAAAGCGTTTTAGAGCCGCTCTTGCCCTGGCTGTGGCTGAAATGTTGGGGGGTGACCGGGGTTCGGCACTGCGTGTCGCTGCGGCAATTGAGTGCGTTCATGCTCAGTCCCTCGTCCACGACGATTTGCCCTGCATGGACGATGACGATCTTCGGCGAGGACGACCTACCGTTCATCGTCGGTTCGACGAGGCCACAGCGGTCCTGGCGGGCGATGCTCTGCTGGCACTGGCCTTTGAAATTCTCTCTGATCCGCGCACCCATGCCGATGCGGCCGTGCGCAGCGAACTTGTTCTGGGCCTTGCGAAATGCATCGGTCAGGACGGACTTGCCGGCGGTCAGATGATGGATCTGTATCCCGAAGCAGATCTTCCACGAGAAGGGCTCATCGATTGCCTCAATCGGAAAACTGGCGCACTTGTGCGGTTCGCAGTGGAAGCAGGCATGTTGCTGGGCCGAAGCAATGCGCAAACGCGCAGCGCGTTAAAGTCCTATGCTACTGACCTCGGCCTTCTTTTCCAGCTCAGGGACGACCTCCTCGATTCTGAGGGCGATGCAGCCATTGTCGGAAAGGCCGTAAACAAGGACAAAGATAAAAGCCGGGGGACCGGCGTCACGGTCCTGGGAGCAAAAACTACAGCTCTTGAAGTGGAAGCGCTCCTGCGCGCATGCGATAGCGCTCTGGAGCCGTTTGGCATAAGCGCTGCCCGATTGAGGACTTTGGCCCGGTTCGCTGCGCGGCGCGACCTCTAGAGGCCAGCTTCTATCGCAATCCGGATTGCCTCTGCCACCGACCGCACTTCCAAAGTTCGAAGAACGGCAGCGCGGTGCATCTTAACCGTCCGCTCGGTAACCCCCAGCTCGAACGCGATTTGTTTGTTGAGGCGCCCTTGGGCAAGCGCCTCGATTATTTGACGCTGACGGCCACTAAGATTTTCAATTCGCATGCGTGCCTGCTGATGGCGGCTGACCGGCCGATCGTCGATGGCCATCTGAGAACCCAGAAAGAATTCCAGTTCGCCTTCGTCATCGAAAAGCGGCGCAACCATTACAGCGTTGCGAAAAGGGGTGCCGTTTTTACGGTAATTAATCAGTTCGACCATGACAGGTCGCACCTGGGCTACAGCGTCGCGCAACATCTCCGTCTGCTCGGCCTCGGTTCCGGCACCGCGCAGGAACCGGCAGTTTCGGCCTATGACCTCTTCTTGGGAGTAGCCCGTCAACTCAACAAAGGCAGGATTGCAGGCCACGATAGGATTGTCGGCGCGCCGAGGATCGCTGACCACGGCCGCTACCTGGCTGTTGCAAATCAGAGAATTGGGATCCGATATTCTGGTCACTGCAACTCCTTCCCATTTGGTCATATCGCAGAGCCCTGTTCAGTTGACTAGCATGTCCTCTTCGCATCGCTTGCAAGGGGCAGGCGGCCAGTTATTCGAGAGCTGTCATGAATTTCGTTACTGCCGGGTTCGTCCCTATCGATGAGGATAGCTCGAAAAGCGGTCCAGAGCCTCTCTCAGCTCCCCAAGAAGTTCACGATGCTATCCGAACGCTTCTGCGATGGACGGGCGACGATCCTGATCGTGAAGGCCTTCGAGATACGCCTGCGCGCGTGACGCGTGCATGGAAAGAATATTGCAACGGATATGAGATTGATCCAGCCACCTATCTTTCTCGCACGTTCGATGAGGTAGGAGGATATGATGAAATAGTCCTCTTGCGTGACATTCCTTTCCAGTCCCACTGTGAGCATCATCTTGCGCCAATCACGGGAACCGCCTCGATAGCCTACCTTCCCAAGGACAGGGTCGTAGGCATATCCAAATTGGCCCGTGTTCTGAACGGATATGCCCGGCGCCTCCAGGTCCAGGAGCGCCTTACCGCTCAAATTGCGGACTGTATCTGGAACAATCTCAAGCCCCATGGGGTCGCTGTCATCATCAAGGCAAGTCATGGTTGCATGACCGGCCGCGGTGTACGTACCCATGGCGTAACGATGACGACGAGCAAGATGCTCGGCTGCTTCCGCGATGATCCCACAAGCCGTAGGGAGATCATGACACTCATGCAGTCTCAATAAAATGCCTCGCATTGGCATCATCGGGGCTGGCATTGCAGGATTGGCCTGCGCAGGACGGCTGCGTCATTGCGGTGAAATCATGCTCGTCGACAAGGGGCATCGTCCCGGTGGCAGGCTCACAACGGTCGCAATTGGATCATCATCATGGGATTTAGGAGCGCCTTGGTTCACGGCAAGGGATCCCCGATTCCGAACTGAAGTCGGGCGTTGGCGAAAGGCTGGCTGGGTTGCGCGTTGGAGCGACGGCCCAGGGAATGCGATGGTAGGCGTGCCTGCAATGGCCACCTTGGTTCGCGAGCAAAGCCGGCGTTTTGACGTCCATTTTGAGTTCCGGGTTCAATCTCTTGTCAGGGAAGATGCCGGTTGGATGATCCAGGCAGAGGGAGATTGCGTAGGTCCATTCGACACGGTGGTGATCGCCGTTCCGGCTGAGCAGGCGGCACCACTGCTGTCTCTTCACGATCTCGAAGCTGCGCGCGAGGCCGCGTCTGTTAGATCCTCACCTTGCTGGGCGGTTATGGTCGAATTTCCGCATCAACTGGATGTACCAACGCCGTTCGCTACCAACGTCGATATTTTCTCGATGGTTGCATGCAACAGGTCCAAACCTGAAAGGGGTGATGGTGAATGTTGGATATTGCACGCCAACAGCCACTGGTCCCAGGATCATCTGGAATGGTCGCCGCCTGAGGTTGCCGCGTATCTTCTCGACGCCTTTGCGCGACTTTTCCAGATCAGGCTCCCTGCCCCCACATTTTTGAAGGCCCATCGCTGGCGGTTCTCGCAGCCCTATGCGCAGTCGAGCAGGATCATCTGGAATCCAGGCATAGGCTTGGGCGCCTGTGGAGACTGGTGTCATTCACCGACGGTCGAGGGCGCATGGCTTTCGGGCGTCCTGCTCGCTGACGCAATGCTGTCGCAACCGATCGATGCTAGCGTCAATGGAGCCGTCGAACGATGAGCGCTTTGCAAAATGAGACAGGCAAATATCTGGCCCGGCCCGCAACGGCGGCGATATTCGGCGCGAGTGGCGCGATCGGCCAGGCCGTTGCGCTCAGTCTCGCGCAAGGTGGTCGGTTCAGTTCGGTCCACACCGGCTCGCGAAAAGGTCGATCTGTTCCAGCCCCGAACTGCGTGCCCTTCAGCTTCGACCTGGAGAGTGAGGCGTCGATTGTGGCGGCAGCAGCAACTCTGCCAAGCTCGCTCGACCTGATATTTGTCTGCACCGGCATGTTGCACGATCAGGCGGCGGCAATCGCTCCGGAAAAGACGATGCGTGCCTTGGACGCCAAAGCACTCGCGCGAAGCTATTTGATAAATGCTATCGGCCCCGCTCTCATCGCCAAACATGTCCTGCCACGGCTTGCGAAAGATCGACGCGCCATCTTCGCTGTGCTTTCAGCAAAGGTCGGGTCGATCGGCGATAACCGGCTTGGCGGTTGGCATGCCTATCGGGCAAGCAAGGCAGCACTGAACATGATGATCCGAAATTTCGCGATCGAGATGGGTCGGACACATCCCCAGGCCATCGCCGCTGCCCTCCATCCCGGCACCGTAAGGAGCGCCCTTTCCGCTCCCTTCACCGCCCGCATTTCGACCGGAAAAATCTTCACGCCGGAATATGCTGCGGAGCGGCTGCTCGATGTGCTCGATGGGCTTACACCGCAAGACAGTGGCGGGCTGTTCGCGTGGAACGGAGTCCGGCTGCCAGACTAAAGTGGTACGAGCGGCGCGTCTCCCTCCTTCACGGAAACATCCAACATTCGGTGCGTATAGCAGGCAAATTCCAACATATCGTGAAAGCAAGATGCATAGAAAATTGATTATCGGCAGCCTGCTGGCTGCCACGACTCTACTAGGCGCATGCGCGCTCATCCAGCGGCCCGGACCAGTCGGTAACGTTAATGTACCCGCCCCCGCCAAAGCCGTCGACCTCGCACAGTATATGGGGCTCTGGTTCGAGCAATTCAGATATGAGGCACCTTTTCAGAAGGACATGGACGGCGTCACAGCCAACTATGTGATGAATCCGGACGGCACCGTCCGGGTCGTCAACCGTGGACGCCGGGGATCGAAATGGAAGGAATCGGTCGGCAAGGCCAAGCTGGTCGAGGGTAGCGGCAACGCCAAGCTCAAGGTATCATTCTTCGGCCCATTCTATGGCAACTATTGGGTGCTGGATCATGGCGATGACTATAGCTGGTCTATCGTCGGAGAACCCAGCGGCCGCTATCTGTGGGTACTGACCCGTGACCAACATCCTTCGGACCAGATGAAAACCGAGCTTGCCGAGCGCGTCAAACGGTTGGGATATGACTGGAATCTGGTACGCATCACCCGCCAATGATGGCGCGTTTCGGCATTTCTCATAGCGGGAACTGGACGCACTCAGCCCGCTTTGAGCATCGGGCGGGAGGACGTGAGCCAAATGGACGTATGTTGGAAAAGAGCATCGCTTTTCGGGGAGGTCACCATGAAACTAGCTACCTTGGCCGTATTCGCCTCAATCTATGGGTGCAGCGTCTTCCCGGCCACCGCCGCTGAAATTTCCACGCATGTGCTCGACCTTGCACGTGGCACCGGCGGCAAGGGCGTGCCTGTTGCACTGTCCAAGCGCTCGGCGGATGGCGTCTGGCAGCAAGTGGCCAAATCAACGACGGATGCCAATGGTCGTGTTCGTAGCTTCGACGATGGCGGCCTGTTCGACACGGGCGTCTACCGCCTTGAATTCGATATGTCGAAATATCCCGATGAGTCTGCAAATCCCTTCTTTCCTGAAATTGTCCTGACCTTCCGCGTTGCCGACAAAGAGGGCCATTATCATGTCCCGGTGGTAGTCAGCCCTTATGGATACTCGACTTACCGGGGCAACTAATGTGCAGGGAGCGAAGCTCTTGAGATCCGCGGTCGAAGCCAGTTGGCCAAACCGTCGATGATGTGCAGCTGAGGGTTTTAGAGCCAGTACCTATCGGCCTGCGCTTTCTCTCAGTCACCAGTCGGCTAGCGCAAAGGACAGCCAATCGGCGCATATTGAGTGCAATCTTCTTTCCGCTGCAGGGACATGACGTTGAGACATCGGGGATAGCAAAGGCAAGAAGCGCGGTATCCGTGTCCGGCGGCGGCCCACTCACTATAGTGGATCATGTTTTTTGCACCCGCATCGCCGCGCCCCACGGATGTGTGAGACCGATGCGTTGCCTCGATAGCCAAGGCCCGGCATAGGCGCGCATATGAGTGAATTCGTACAGGCCGCCATTCTCGCCGTGATCAAACGCGCCCCGATCTGGATCCGGCAGGATCTAACATCGAAGGATTTAGGCGCCCGTGTCCGTGCGGAGGAGTCGCTCGCCATGATCATTGCCGACGCCATCCGCAAGCAAGGCGAACAGCCCAAATGATCAGGTCCTGGATGTTCAGGCGATAACGTCGGCAGTCCGTTTCAACTCGGCTATCCGTTCAGCGCAGACTTCATGCACCACACGGCCCAGATCCTCGACCTGTCTGCCAAGCCAGCTGAGTTCCGCTTCGCTGATCTTGTAATGCTTGGAATAGCGGGCCTTCACATAAGCCTCTTTGAGCTTTTCCCAGCGTGCCTGATCGATGCGCCGCTCGCGCGGCCAGACATCGACCAGCCGGCGATCCAGCCGCTCTGCCTGTGTGCGCAGGAATCCGATATTATGGACATGGGGCGTGTAGAAGGTCGTGACCAGAAGGATGCAGTGGTATAGCCGTTCTGTGGCTTGGTGAAGGTCAAAAGCAGCATCCTTGGTGTAGCCCTTTGTGATGTCGAACTTCGCGATCTCGAAGCGCTTCATCGCCGCCGGGAACCACTCCTCGAAATATTCCTGCGCCATGGCAAGCGCCTGGTCGGGCGTCTTTGGCTTGGGAACATGGAGCTCGCTGTCTTCGACCTGATAGAGCGCGATGCCGTCTTCGCGCACGTCCATGAAGAAATAGCGGCCATGGGCCAGACCGTCATTCACCTCCTGCAGCGTATGGACAATGAAATTGACCGGGGTACGGATCGCGTGGGTGATCGCCAGTTCGCGATTGAAGCGGTCCTCGAGCTTGAGCCAATAGTCGACCCGCTCGGTCAGCCGCTTGTCATTGACGATGATGAGAATGTCATAGTCGGACTGATAGCCCTTGGCGGTGTGCGGTTCGTCGACCCATCCGCCCCTGGCATAGCTGCCATAGAGAATGATCTTCTCGATCCGGCCGCGCTTCTTCCAGCCATGGTTGGCGAGCGCCAGCGCATCCTCGAATTCCTCGAAAATGATCCGCACGACCCGTTCGAGCTCGCGCTGTTTGTCGCCGGGCAAATGATCCAGATCGGTCCGCATCATCCTATCCTAGCTTAGTCGGCAGGGCGGCTGCAATGAGGGGCCGGCCGTTCGTCACGATGGCTCTTCACGACGTACGATCTGTTCCAAGATCGCGCGCGCTTCAGTTTGCCAATGGTGCATGGCCGCCAGCGCTGCCGGGGATAGTCTCACCAGCTTGCGGCGGCGATCACGGGGATCGGCAAGCCTTTCAATGACGCCGAGCGCTGCCAGCTTCTTGATCCATCTCTGCGCGGTTGCCGGCGCAATCCCTGCGGCAATTCCTACCGCCGTGACAGAGAGGTCGATCCGTTCAAGGGCGCAGGCATAGATGTCGAGCATGATATCCCATGCCGGTTCAGCCGATTGGACAAGCGCGGCATGATCAGCGCGGCGACGGCGCATCTCGCCGATCGATCGGATGAATCTTGCACCCTTCTCGTCCTCCAAAGGAGTAGGGGCTCGGGGCACGCGCCGCCGCTTGGTGCCGGCTAGCATCCTGGCAGGCTTTCCTGGCGCCGCCATGTTGCCAGGTCGGAGCGCCTTGCGCGGTTGATCGGTCATCTCGCCTTGTTTCCGGCATGACGCAGGTCTGACCTGTGGATAAGTCCGGCTCTTGGCCCGACATGCCGCTGCGCTGGGCTTGTGCCTTTTACCCGGCGTGGTCGGCGGCAGGCCGGCGCGACCAGGCCGGGTCGACGCCATGGCGGCGGAGCCGACTGCGATGCCGCGCGGCGGCAGCCGCCAGGAAAAGCATCTGCGGCACGGCCCAGAAGGCGGTGCTGATCCAGTAGAGGACAGGAACGATCTGCGGATCGAGCAACCGGATGACATGGCCCATCACCGCCAGCAGCTGACAGGCCGTGATCGCCATCGGCCAGTAGCGGCGCGCGAACAGCATGATCGCCCCCAGCGCGATCAGCATGGCGAGATCGACCAGGAAGATCGCCGATTGGAAGCCCTCTGGCGGGGGAGGCGCATGGATGGAAATCATGATCGAGGCGAAGGTGCCTGCAAGAAAAACTCCTGCGGTCAGCCGCTCGGGGCTGCCGCCCCGCACCAGGGCATAGCTGCAGCAGATTGCCGAAAGGATGAGGAAGGCCAGCAGGATCATGGTCGCTTGTCCACATTAAGGCTGGCCTTCCCTCATTTGCAAATCGGGCTCAGGCGGCGGCTGCAAGCGTGGCGACAGGCGCAGAGGGCGCTTTGGCCTGCTGGCAGGGCCAGGTCGGACCGAAGCTTTCTGGCGTGGCCCCGAAGCGCTTGGCGATCCGGCCATATTCGGCATGGGCTTCCACGATCGCTGTTCGGCTTTCCATATGGGCATCGATCGCGCGCCGCAGCTTGGCGAGCGCCGGTTCGGCAATGCCGGGCGGAAGACCCTGATCTTCCTGGACCCTGATCGTTGCGATGATGAGCTCGGCCGTCGAGACGATGCCGCTATCGGCAGACTTCTCGGCCAGCTGGATTGCCGCAGCGACGGTCATGATGCCGCTATGGAGCGGATGGTCGGTCGGCTTGGACATGCGCATTCTCCTCGCGCCAGTATCGTGGCGCACCTGCTGTGATGCCGGTGTGGGGAAGGCTCAGTGGGAGAGGCGGCGAAGAAAATCGGCAATGCTGAATAGCATGCCTAGGCCAGCGCTGATCGCGAAGAAGCAGAAGCCGATCGCGATCGCGACCGCTAGAGTGAGAAGCGACCGCGTAACCAGCGTCATCCCGTCCGGTCTCGTTCCATCGAGAATTTCCCGCACGAGCAGGCCGAGATTGACCTGCCCGCGAGGCGGGGTGACGGACCGCCTCTCGCCCTCAAGACCATCCTCCGGCCTGGACCGATCGATGGCGTTCTGGGCGTGTGGCACAGCTGCTGCAGGATCGGCCTGATCGGCTAGACCTATCAAATCGCCCCCTATTTTCTCGGGGGCGCTAGTGGTAGATGGCGGCACGATCCGGGCCAGATGCTCGGCATAGAGCAGGGCCGCATGCCGGCGGTCGCGCGCGCCCAGCTTGACGACCGCGTCGCGGATATAGGTGTTGACGGTGCCGGGCCTGATATTGAGGACGCGGGCAATATCCTCCGAACTTTTAAGATCGCGCACCATCAGCAGGCATTGGCACTCACGAGGCGTCAGCCGATCAAATTGCGTCTCGGTCATGGGTGCGTCTGGAACCTCTCGGCCTTCGGGGTGGGGGCATCTTCCCTCAGGCGATATTGCGTTGCAATTCCAAACGCTTTTCCAGCGATGATCGGGGTCGGGATTGGAGACGCGAGGATGATCGTGCCGGCCTTGACCTTGGCCCCGTCGATTGCGCGATCAGCTGTCGCGAACCGCCTGGGCCAATTGCGACGCGATCGCGCGCCGGCGCTCATGATAATGCTCCAGGAGCGCCTTGAGCGCCTGCCATCTCCCGGCGCGCGCAAATTGGTCGATCCGCTCGATTTCGGCTGGGGCGTCGGCCAGCAATTCGGTTTCCATACGGCGATAGGGGCCAAGCCGCGCCGCCGCATTGGCGACCGCCCGGTCCAGTTCGCCATTGCCGGCCGCCATGCCGATCGAACCGAACAGGATCGCGCTATGATCGGCGATGCCATTATGGCCATGGGGAATGGTCAGTGCGGCCTGGCTAGCTTCGAGCCGTTGCACCGCGATGCCGAGCAGTATCTGGTGCCAGTCGAGCAACTGGCTGATATCGGCGGCATCGAGACGGGGCACATGGAAGCCGATCCCTGCCGTGGCCTGGACCAGCCGCTCGCCCGAAAGGCGATTGAGACTGTCGCGCACAGGGGTGATGCTGACGCCCAGCTCCAGCGCCAGCTTGGTCGCCTCGAGGCGAAAGCCCGACGGCCAGGCACCGGCGATAAGCCGCCGGCGCAGCGCATCATAGGTGGGCTCGAGCACGTGGGCCGGACTCATCTCCCTTCTCCACCGCTTTCCAAATACGCGGCCAGCAGCGCCTCCTGATCGGGCCGCAGCGCATCGATCGCACCGACATGGTCGGGCAGATTGTCACCGAGCAGGATCGACGGGCATTGACCTTCATAATTGCCCAGATTGGGGCGATGCTGGGCATAGCCGACCAGCGCCGCAAGTTCGGGACTGAAATGTCTGGCCACTGCAGGCGGATAGGCGAGCCACTGATTCTCATAGGGCTTGAGCCAACCAAGGCAGTATCCGACCACGATGGCGCGCCTGGCGCCCTGGCTGATATTGGCGCCTGCACAATGGGCCGTCGAGCCAAGAAAGCAGATCGCGCTGCCCGCCGGGCATTGGGCGACGATGGGTTCCTCCTGTTCAGCCCTGGCCATGCCGGCTTCGCCATGGCTGCCGGGGTAGACAAGTGTCGCAACATTTTCGCGGGTGAAGGCATCGAGCGGCCAGATCACATTGACAAGATATTCATGCGCCCCCTTGGCACCCTGCCACATGTCATGATCGCGATGCGGCAATTGCTGGGCTTGGCCGGGCAGTATCTCGATCGCCTGCATGACATTGAGCTGGATCCGGTCGCAGGCGGGCTTCAGCACGGCCTCGACCAGGTCCATGACGACCGGGTTGAGGACGAGCGCCTGCGCGTGGCGCGAGCGCTTGAGCAGGCCGCCAAAGCGCCTGGTCCTCTCGCCATAGAAGCGTCCCTGGCAGAGCGGGGTGGCGGCAAAACTGGGTTCAAGATCTGCATTGAGCGCATGGATGACGTCTGGCGGCAGCGCATCCTCGATGACGCAGTAGCCGTCCCGCAGCAGCGTCTCGCGCATGCTGATGTCGCAAGCCTGTAGGCGCATCATGCGCGCCTCCCATGGCGTGGGGCGCTCAGCTGATATTGAAGCGAGGCATGGATCCCCGCCCGTTCAAGCATGGACGGCGTGCTTGCATCGATATGGATGTGCAGGGCGACGAGTAATTGATCTCGATGCCGAACCGGCTGGCCCAGCGCTTCGCATCGCCAGCCGAATGTCGCGACCTGCGCGAACCAGGAGCGCTCGGCGACGCCGGTGTAGGAGCCGATGCCATTGGCCAGGGCATGATCGACAAGCGCGATCACGAGCTGGTTGCGCGCGTCAAGCCGCTCAGCGGCCCTGAGGTCGCGATCAAGGCAGAAACGGGTGATCTCCCGGACATGGTCGCCGGTCGGGACCGGACCAGCGCACAGATGCGGGAAGATGTCCGCGAGGATATGGGGCCGGTTTGTCTGCAGCAGCCGTGTCGAGGCGCGATGATGCAATTCCGTATCGGTCAGCACCAGATATTGCGCGTCTGGCGTGTCGAAATGGTCAACCTCATAGCGGTCGGCCAGGACCGGAAGATCCCATTTGAGCAGGTCGATGAAGACCCGCTTGCGCGCTTCGAACATGGCGCGGAGCACCATATCCTCGTCGATATGCGGGTCCCGGATGATCGAAGAAGCCATGTGCTGTTCCTGTCATGATTGAACATGCACGCATGACATCATCGCAGCCCGACCCCGCCTATACCCAGAAAGGGGGATGGCACCGCCGCGCGCATCGCGCGGCGGTGCGGTCGATCAGACCCGCTCGCGCCAGCGGAATATGTCGGAAAAGCTGATCAGCCCGTCGAACAGGGCATAAAGGATGAGCGAGGCGCGGTTGCTCGTATCATAGCGGTCGCGCGCTTCCTTAAGATGCTGGATCACCGTCTCCTTGCTGATGCCCAATATCCGACCGATCTCCCAGTTGGTCTTGCCCCGCGCCGCCCAGAGCACGCAGTCGCGTTGCCGATCGGTGAGGCGCGGTTTCTTGATGGGGCGCCGCCACCCCGACAACCGGCTCGCCTGGGCGATGGCAATGGCGCCCAATATGTCAGCGATGATGAGCATCCTCTCAGGGAGCGGGCGTTCTGTGGCGGTGACGAACGTGCAACTGCCTGTGACCGTACCGGGCAGGTGACGCGGGACGGTGAAGCCGTCGACCATGCCATGTTTGCGCCCGGTCTCGAAGGTGACCCGCTCGATCGGCGTAATCGGTATGAGATGTTCGATTTCGCGCCATCGAAAGCCTGACAAACTGCTTTCGCCGGCTCTTCGGACCGGATCGGTCTGGGCGAGGTTGAAGCCGATATAGATATCCGCCCAGCTGGCCGGGTAGCTGTGCACAAGCATTGATGTGCCCGAATGTCCGCCAAGGCCGACGTCGACGCTGAGGGCAAAGCGGTCAAACCCCAGCGCTATGGCGATCCTGTCCATCGCCTCATGAAGGGCGTCTGCGGACAGGGCACGAAGAATGGTCTTGCTGAGCGACTCTATCTGTTCCTGATTCATGACTTGGGATCTGCGCCCATGCCGGCGGGCCCAACCCGTTACGTCATGAAGGCGCCCTTTTCCTGGCTCGGGCCGTTGGCGACGTCCCTCACGCCGCGCCGCGAGCGTTTCTGTCTGCCTTTGGCTGCAACCTCTGTTCCCGAAGCGGGAGGACTCTCCTGGTCCGTGGCGCAACTCTGCCCGAATGACCGCCGGTTTCAAGATGCTTTGTGACAATGATGTGACAGGCGATCGATGGCGGCTCGGCCATCGCCGGCCAAGCTTCATTTCGCTTTCCCGATCTCGAGCCAGATCTCATGCCTCGCGGTCACGATCCCGGTGGCAAGGAAAGGGGGCTGCGGACGCCGCGCCTGCGCGGCGGCGTAGGTCTGGCCGCTTCCTCTCAAAATCGGGAGTGGCCGGCGCTCCCTGCTAGGCGCGTCGCGACCGGTGGCAACTTGCTGCGCAGCTGCTCCATTGCCATTGCGCCCTGACGGTGCCGACGCCCGCTCGAGCGCGCCTTTCCGCTCGCACCCTGCCGCCCCCCCTAATTCCCGCCCTGCCGGTGGTTTGGGCGGGATCAGCATGGCGCGTCACGGCGCCTGCAAAGTCGAGTCGCCTGCCGCTCGTCCAAGATCGACGGCCAGCACAGCCTGATCAAATGGCCATGGGCAGCAAAAACGCTGCCCATGGCTTGACGCGCCCAGAAAAAAATCGCGGCCGCCGCGCGGGGCGGCCTTCCCTCAAGCCATTCTGTTCCCGACCTGATCCCGCATATTTCGCCTTTCCCGACTCGGGCCAGCTATGGTGGCAAAGCACATCGCGGATAAATTTCGATTGCGTCATTATTTCGTGGAAACAATGATCGACCAAGCAGTTATCCCCCTGCAAGTCTCCGCGGCTTGCGCGACCCGACTGGCCCTGCATCAACCGGTGCAGGGTTTTTCGACCCTCTCGGTTGACCTCAGCCTGCCTGCAGTGGGTGGCCGGCTGAGGTTGACTCGATGGCCTCAGGCCATTGCAGATTTTATTCAGATTTTGCTGTTAACAGTCAAATCTATCCAACGGGGCGGCAAGGACTGCGCCAATCTGCTGGATGCCCCGCCTGCCTTTCAGAGCGAAGCGACCCGCCTCAAGGCTGGCGGGGCAAGACCTTATCCCGCTCCAGCCGGAACTGCCCTTGCCTCGCCTCTTGCGAGGTCCAACCTCATCCAGCGCGCGCTGGAACCAGCATTGCCAGCCTTTCGCCGGAAGTCCTATCAGTACGTGCCGATACAGGGCGCGCCGCGATCATCGATTACGGACGAAAACTGTCACGCCGCTTCAAAATGCCGGGGCGCCTGCTATCAGCTGTTGACCTTGTCCTTGAGCGCCTTGGCCGGTTGGAAACCGACCTTGCGCGATGCCGGGATCGTCATCGGCTCGCCCGTCCGGGGATTCTTGCCCTCTCGGGCCGCGCTCTGCTTAACCTTGAACTTGCCGAAGCCTGCAATCGAGACATCTTCGCCCTTGGCTGCTGCGTCCGCAATAACGGCCAAGGCTGCGTCGATAATCTTCTTCACGTCCGATTTGGTGACGCCCTGCTGGACAGCAACGGCTTCTATCAATTCATTTCCGGTCATGGCATCCTCTTTCGCTGGGGGAGGGAGCGTTTTGCCAAACATGCCAGCGGTGGTCGAGCGCACTTCATACTGATTGCAAAAAATACCGCCGCACTCTCATATTCTGGCCGGCCGCGCCAATCGCCGCCGATTCTTGCGAACCGCCTTGCGATAATGGGTAACTGATGCGCTCATCATCGCAGGGGCCGAGGCGCCAAGGCTACCGGTCATGAACTTCCACTGGAGCAGCGCTGCTGCCTCCATCTTCTCTCTGACCATCAACTGCGCTTCGGCCATGGCTGAAGCATTTCCGGACATCAGGCGGGGAAGCCGCATGCCAATGACGGACCAAGCCTCAAGCCCAAGGCTCCAGCAATCAAATGTCAGGGACAGGGATGATGCGGTGCGCATGCCACTATAAGGTCGCCCGTCCGCTGGGGTTCCCGAAATCGAGTAGGATAATCTCTAAAATTCGGCGCCGCACCGGGCCGCCGGAGCTTACGCCACATCGCGCCGGCGGGGTTCTCGCAGCAGATCCGGCCATCAGCCCGGATAGAGGTCGACACGATCAGCCTGTGGCAGGACGGCATCGAGCAGCAAGGTCCGATGGCAGCCTGCCGGATCGCGCTCGAAGCAAAGCAAGGCGGTAGGACGCCCCTTTGCCAGTTCGACCAGTTGCGCTGCCTGGACAATTGCCTCGGGCAGTTCGAGCTGACCTGAATAGATTTCCGCCAGCCGCGCGTGCTGCCTCTTGCGCGCCGCTTCGCGACCTGCCGCAGGGGTCCCAAGTGCCTTGAAACCAACATAGTCGATGCCAGCCTCTCGCAGACCGGCCGCTAGGATATTCTTCGACAATCCCGGGCGGCGCGACAGGGGTAGGGCCCGTACATCTGCCAGGACTTCAACGCCAGCCGCTCTCAGCGCGTCGATCAGTTGCTCCTGGGTCACCCCCTCATAGCCGATGGTGAAAATCTTCATGGTTGGGAAGCCTCAGCCTTGCCACTATTGAGCGCATCAATTGATCTTGGGACCGGCAAGTTCCTGGCGCATCGCTGGGAGCGCCGTTTTCCGGCAAGGCGGGCTGACGCATGAAAGACAAGCATTCCCTAACGGAAAGTATCCAAGACTTGTCGGATTCTTACAAGGCGACTCGCTTGCAAGCTTGTATCTGCTCATGAGCGACCCGAGGCTTTTAGCCTGCTACTGCCCGCCCGGCGCAAACCGGGCGGGCTTTTATTTTGTCGCGCCATTGAACATGGCATGATCTCTGCTGCTGCGCCTCGGTCTCTTCGTCGGTGAAGCAGTAAGCAGATCGATTTTCCGGGATTTTCAGAACATGCTTTGAATCGCCCCCGTCAGCGGAACGGCGGTCGGCTATCGGACGTTCGAGCGACATCCAAAGAGGAGGATGTCATGAAAAATCATCTGTGGATGAGCGTCGCACCGATAGCGGCCCTCGCGCTTGGTGCTTGCAGCCCGAAAGTGGAAGAAAAGGCCGACAACGCATTGAACGATACCGGCGCCGCCGTTTCAGGGGCCGTCAATTCCACCGGCAACGCAATCGACAATGCCCAGCAGGCTCTCATGACGACGCCGACGGGCCAGGAATTTGCGGACGCGGCCGCCAAGAGCGACGCCTTCGAGATCGAAGCCGCAAAGCTGGCGGCAACAAATGCCCAATCTCCTGAGGTGAAGGAATTTGCCAGGATGATGGTCGCAGCCCACTCGGATTCGACCGCCAAGATCAAGGCCGCAGCCAAGACGGCCAGTCCCGCGATAACGCCCAATGCCACGCTGACCAAAGATCAGTCGGAGGATCTCGCGGAGTTGAAGGCACTCAAGGGCACTGAGTTCGACAAGGAATATATTGATGGCCAAGTCGATGCCCATGAAGACGCTCTTGAGCTGATGCGCAAATATGCTGCGGACGGCACGATCGCCTCGCTCAAGCAGGCAGCTGGGGAAATAGCGCCTGTGGTCGAAAAGCATCTCTCGAGTGCCAAGGCGCTCGACAAGGACTGACGTGATGCCGCCTTCGCACGCCGTGCATATCTTTTCGGACAATGAAGAGATGGAGTAGCGACATCTCTCCATGGCCTGGGCCTCATGGCCCCTGCCAGCATGTCTGGCGGGGGCCTATTGACGGGGCGCAGGACAGGCCCTCGGTAGCAGACATCTACACGGAAGAAATCGGGCGCTGTCGGCTTTGAGTCCAGGCTCTGACCGAGCTGCAATTTTGTCGACTTTACCCGCCATCAATATCTTCGCCCGCACGGTCTTTATGATAACCGAGGCACAAGTGGATCGCGCCTGTCAGCCCGGACGCAAAGCTTGCCGTGCCCATTGGACAATTGCCTGTACCGGCATTGCGCCTGATTCTCGGGCAATCTCCTTGCCCTTTTTCAAAATCAGCATTGTCGGGATCGTCCGGATAGCATAGCGCGCCGCAATTGCCTGGTCGGCCTGCGTATCGAGCTTGCCGAGCCGCAACCAGGGCTCCAGTTGCGGAGCGGCCGCAGCAAAGGCTGGCGCCATCTGCCGGCAAGGTCCGCACCAGTCTGCCCAGAAATCCACCAGCAGCGGGATATCGGATCGCAAGGCGTGCGCATCGAAATTACTGGTGCTTAGTGCGACCGGCGCCGCCGCGAAGAGATCGCCACCGCATTTGCCGCATTTCCCGCCGACACCCAATTTTGACGATGGCACGCGATTGAGCACCGCGCACATCGGGCAGGCAATGATCAGCGCCTGGTTGTCGTTACCGGCCAATGTCAGCCTTTCTTGGCGGGCAGCTTCGTGCGAGCTATGCTCGCAAATTCCTCGAGCTGCTTCTCGGTCATCGATTCTTCCATTTGCTTTGAAGCGCCGCGCAACTTCGATTTGGGTTGATCGCCGCGCTTGGCGGCAAGAGCGGCACCGGCCGCCTTTTGCTGCGCCTTGGAGGTTGCAGACATATCCTCATCTCCCAACATCAGATAGCCCAGAAACGCATCATCCCTGCATTGGTGCCAGCATGCCGCCCTCCTGTCCCGACAGTCGAACCAGGTCCACTCGCGGGTTCTCAGGACTGCTGTGAGAGTGCCACAGGCTGTGGATCTTGGCTCGGAGCATGGTGAAGGCAGACCTGACGCCATCTGTCTGCCCAGCCCCATTCTCCCTCATCCTGGCCTTGGAGCAGCGTGATTACCTCATGCCGTCAACCCCGCGAGGAGGTTCCCGGATGCCATAGCCATCCGTGACGTCGGTAATCAGCTGCCCCCTGGGCTTGGACATCGGGAATGGTCCCGAGCAGACAAGGAGATCACATCATGGCTACCATCGTCGCGAACCTCATCGTCAAGGGCGATAGCCTTGAAGGCACGCTCGCCACCCTGACCATCAGTGCCCCCATCACCGTTGTGCCCAACGCCCGCAAATCGAAGGAGGCGGAGCCCGATTACCGGATCATCAGCCGCAGCAATGGTTTCGAGCTCGGTGCTGGCTGGAGGAAATTCGCCCAGTCGACCGGTGCCGAATATGTCTCGGTCGTTCTCTCGGCCCCGGAATTCGGGACCATCTACGGCAACATCGCTAATGCGCCGGGGAATGACCCGATGCGCAAGGTCATCATCTGGAATGCACCGGCCTGATCGATGCGTCCCGGTCCGCCATTGGTGGACCGGGGCGTGCCGACTGACAGCCCGGCAATGGATTGTGGTTCGCGGCGCCCTGCCGCCACGCTCTGGTCGTCGGGCAGATGTGCGCTGCGGTGGGAGAGAGCACCTTCCCTCATTGGATAAGGGGCGGCCCCTGACCATTTTGCTGCGCATGGTCGCGATCGCTGCACGTCTCCATACCGGTCGCCTGCTTGTTGCGCTATCATCCTTGCCCTGCCAGCGGTGAGCGCAATCCAGCAGACAGCGCAAGCCTGCAGAATGATTTGGGGACGGGACAGAGCTGCCGATCTGGTCTGCCGAGATCCTCGTTGCCGGCATCGGCGACAGCTGGGCGCAAGGATTGATGTCCGCCTGATCGAGGACGAGCGCTTGTCAGTCATGGCTTCAGCCGTGCGCGCCGATCCCCGACCCATCCCACATTGCCGATCGTCAAACATGTCCGTTGCCCGTTCGTGCCGCGCCATGGGCCTCTTTCCCTGCGCATCTGCACCAACATCGCCTGCGGCTGGAAGGCTTGCCGCAATGGCGCCGCTCGCAGTTTCTTCCCCGCGGCGCTTCGCGTCGCTCCTCGCGAGCCAAGAAACGGCTGTGGCCCCGTCCTTCGCTTGCGCTGCGGGCCTGACAGCTGCGGCGCCTTCCTGTTGCTGCCCCTCATGCGCATCGAGGCCGCAATGGCGCGGCTCGAGCAACAGAAAAGGACTGGATCATGTCGAAGATCGGCAGCTTCAAGAAGGTCTCGGGCGAATATCGGGGCCAGATCATCACTCTCACACTGCTGGCCAAGTCGGTCCGCATCGTCGAACAGGTCACGACCAGCGAACATGCGCCCACCCACCGCATCTATGCCGGCGAAGCCGAGGTCGGTGCCGGCTGGGTCAAGACCCGCAACGAAGATCGCCCCTTTCTCTCCATCAAACTCGATGATCCCAGCTTCACTGCTCCGATCTTCGCGCAACTTTTCGAGGGCGAGAATGGCGAACATGATCTGGTCTGGAACCGCCCGCCCCGCCGTGGCGCGGACTGACTATGGAAAGGTTCGCTCCCCCAAGGGGGCGAACCGTCCCCATTTGCGGGGATAGCGCCCCCCTGATGATGGAATGGCTGGGCTTTTGCCGCCACGCCAACTTCCCGCCATGGCAGAGCAAACAGGCATGGGTGGCAATGAAGCGGCAGGGCGCCAGCAGCTCGATCTGCCTGGCTTTGCGCAGGAATTTCTCCGCCGCAACCCACGCTACCGCGCCGAATATCATGCGCTTGCCATCCTGCCAGCTGGACAAGCGCCATCGGCGCGGGAGGTGATGGCCCGGCGCTGGGGCCTGAGCTTTCCCCTGTGCCCCCGACATGTTTGCCGCAGCGCAGCCCGCGCTCTGGCATCCGCAGGCGGCGCCGGCGGTCCTCATCCTGGACACCGCGCCGTTTGAGGGCGCGGCTCCTGCTCTCTCCGATTTCGAGGGGCGGCCTGACATTCTGGTCGATCAACTGCTCGAAAACGGGCGTCACATCGTCCTGGCAGACGGCGGCGGTCTGCACCGCCTGTGGCTGCGCCCCGGGCCGGCCGACAGATCACTTGCCTATATGGTCATCAGAGACGACGCGATCGCGCTTCGTCAGGCCATGGTGCGCCGCTTCGAGCGGCGCACGGCGGGCGGCCGCGCCCACCGATCGCCGCCCGGCATTTGCCCCACGTCATTTCAGCGCCAGCGCCTATCCATGCTGCTCGACATACTCGATGCTGCCGGCGCGCGGGACGAAGCCCGGCTGACGACACACGAAATCGCGCGCAGCCATGTCTATGCCCACATGCAGGTGGGGCAGGGCAGCGAATGGAAATCCTCGTCCCAGCGCCGCCGCACCCAGCGCCTCATCGATGAGGCCCGGGCATTGATGGAGGGCGGCTATCGCAGGCTCCTACGCCCCTGAGCGCTACGCGGTGCGACAAAAACCCGGCGATCCAGATAGCCGCTCCACCATGCCGGACGCGCTTCGCCATCCTCCGCCGGACGGTCCGCTGATCTTCGATCGCCGGCCAACCCTTCGATGGAGAATGATCATGAGCGCTAATCGCGCCCTGTCCTCGCCGCAATATCTCAGGACACCCGACGCCGCCCTGCATCTCGGCCTCAGCCCGCGTACGCTCGAAAAGCACCGCTGCTATGGCACCGGCCCGGCTTTTCACAAACTTGGTGGGCGCGTCGTCTATACGATCGACGCGCTCGACAGCTGGGCAGCGCTCGGCTTGCGGCGCTCGACCTCCGATCCGGGTTTAGGTGTCTGCCTGCCCGCCCGCCGGTTCGATGGCCCGGTACGGCGCTGAACCGATGGCACATCATAGCGCTCTCACCGTCCGGGACGAGCCGGACCGCGCGCAGCTCGAGCTGTTCCGTTCCATTCCCGGCAATATCCCGCCCCGAGATGCCCAGGATCTGATGGCATGGCCCTTCTTCAGCCTCGCCAAGTCGCCTCGGACCGTGCCGATCGCCTTTGAAATGGGCCAGACCTGGATATCGGTCGAGGCCGTGCATCAGCATGGCATGGCGACGATCTGGGATGCCGACATCATGATCTGGGCAGCGAGCCAGCTGGTGGAGGCCCGCGACGCCGGCCGGCCGACCTCCCGGCTCATGGCGACCACGCCCTTCGAGATACTCACCTATATCGGACGCGGGACCAGCCGCGACAATTATGACCGATTGAAGGCGGCGCTCGATCGTCTGCAGGCGACCAGTGTCGCGACCTCGATCCGACAACAGCATGAGCGCCGCCGGCACCGCTTTTCCTGGATAAATGAATGGCAGGAGCGGCTCGACGGCAAGGGCCGCCCCCTCGGCATCGAGCTGATCCTGCCAGACTGGTTCTATGCCGCTGTGCTCGATCGTGCGCTCATCCTGACCATCGATCCCGCCTATTTTCGCCTTACAGGAGGTCTCGAGCGCTGGCTCTATCGAATCGTGCGCAAGCATGGCGGCCGACAAGTTGGTGGCTGGAGTTTCGACCTTTCCCATCTGCACGCAAAGTCTGGCGTACTGTCACCCTACAAACGTTTTGCCTTCGAACTGCGGGACATTGTCCGCCGTCAGCCGCTGCCCGGCTATCACCTCCTCATCGACCGGGACAGTGGACGCGAGCGGCTTAGTTTCGCACCGATCGCGCTCAGCGGCTATGAGCGCGCCCTGCGCCGAACCCGTCCGAGGCAGCAGCGATGAGCCGACTTCGCCTCGTCCTATCGGGAACCGGTGGGCTCGTCCTATCAGGAACCCGATCCTCGTCCTATCGGGAACCGGGACCAGCGATAAGCCGCTGGCATCACGTCCGGAATCCCGCCCCCTCTAACCATGCTAATAGGAAGGAATCTTCCAGATTCCTTCTAACGCGGTGCGCCGCGCGCCTGGTGATCGCATCCCCATGCCGTGAGCGAGACGCAAGATGACGCCAGCACGGGACCGCGCCGGCCCCGGCACAGCCGTGGCGGACAAGAAGCTTCACACCGACATCGAACTTGTCTGGATCGAAAAGCGCATCGAACATTGGATCCGCTTCGGCAACGCAGTGGACGAGACGATCCACTCGCGCTGCACACGCATATTGCGCTTCCCTCCCAACAGTCCTGTCGCATTGGTCCGATGGTCGACGAGCGACTATGGCACGATCCGGTCGCGCATCGACATCATGCGCACGGTGATACCGGGCGAGGCCTGTTCGACGCTGCCATTCGTCCGCCCGGGCGCGCAAATCTGGCTCAGCATCGAGGGCGGGCCCAAGGTCCAGCTGGTGCTCGAGACAATCGATGCCATCGAAGCGGCCGGCATCGATCCCTGCGCTGTCGTGCCCGAACATTGGAGCCATGTCGCCGACCGGATTGCAGCGGGTGAGCAGCCACGCGCCTATACTGCCGAGCGCCATGTGGCGTGGCGCAAACGCAAGGCGCTCGGACGATGAGCCAGGCTTTCTATCGTCTCGCAACGCTGCTCGCAGCGCCGGGCTTTGCCATCGCCTTTGCCATGATTGCAGTCAGCGGACCCGCGCCACGCCTGCTCTGGAACAGCAGCGCGAGTGCGCCTGTCGGGCTCTATCTCGTCCATGTCGGCGCACGGGCGCGGCGCGGTGCCTTCGTCGCCGTCATGCCGCCGCCACGGCTTGCCGCCTTCCTGGTGCGGCGTCGCTATCTAGCCGAAAATGTGCCGCTACTAAAGCGGGTCGCAGCGACGGCCGGTGCCCGTGTCTGCAACGCCCAAGGCATTATCAGCATAAATGGGATCGCCCGCTCGATCGCCCACGCGCGGGATCGGGAAGGCCGTGCACTTCCGGGCTGGGTTGGGTGCCGCACGCTCGAGAGGGGCGAACTCTTTCTCCTCAATGCGCCGGCCGACAGTTTCGACAGTCGCTATTTCGGTCCGCTTTCCAGCCGGACGGTGATCGGGATCGCGACGCCAATCCTCACGCGCGCCGCGCCCGATGCGCCCTGGCGGTGGCGCCGCGATGCGACAGCCCAGACCGACAAGGAGAAAAATCGATGCATATCGGTAAATTCCGCAAGGTGATCGGCGGCTATGCCGGCCGGCTCCAGACATTGAGCCTCGATCTCGACATCCGAGTCCTGCCCGCCGGGCGAAAGGCAAGCGCGACAGCGCCGGACTGGCATGTCGTCCTTGCACGCGGCGACGCGCGCATCGACGTTGGCTGCGGCTGGACGCGCACCAGCGACAAGGCCGGCCCCTTTATCGCCCTTCTGCTCGATTGCCCGTCTTTCTCTCGTCCACTCCGGGCAAACCTCATGCGCTCCGATCGCAATCCCGCTGACCATGCCTTGCTCTGGTCGCGCAGTCTGCCGCGCCCTAGGGAGGCGCAGCCATGACTGCCAGATCCGCAATCATGCGCCGTCGCCTGCCCTGTTTTCTGCTGGCCGGCCTCCTAGGCTGTGCCATCGCAGCGCCGTCACGCGCCCAAGAGCATGGCCTGATCATCGCCGAAGCCGCGTATCGCTTCGCGCTTCCCGAGGACCTGATCCGCAGCGTCATGGCGGCAGAGAGTGCAGGCGATCTGCGCGCAGCATCGCATGCTGGCGCCATGGGACTGATGCAGATCATGCCTGCAACCTGGTCTTATCTGAGCAGACGCCACCATCTGGGTAGCTCTCCCTACGAGCCCAGGGCCAACATATTGGCAGGGGCTGCTTATCTGCGCGAAATGATCGACCGCTATGGGGATCTACGCCTTGCTCTGGCGGCCTATAATGCCGGGCCGGGGCGCGTCGACGCCTACCGCAAATATGCCCGTGCCCTGCCCGCCGAGACCATCACCTATGTCGCTCGTGTCACCGAAAGGCGCGAGGCTGATGCCCGCAATATGTTTGTCCCCATGCCGGCCGACTGGCGCGCGTCGCGCCTCTTCTCTGGCGGGATCGCCGCGATGAAGCCGCCGGGCGATGGCGCTGCTGCTCGTTCCGCGCTCACCGCTCATTTGCCTGGTGAGGATGGCTTTGTGGATGTGCTGCCGACGATTTTCGTACGGCACTCTACTGGCTCGGCGCGATGAACCATCGTCCTACCGCCCATGTCGCAGTTGCCGGTCGGAGCGCCGCATGGTCGAAGCCGGTCATGCTGGCGAGCGTTGATTGGGGCGCCCATTGGGCAAGGTTCCAGGGCTGCGATGCTCCGCATCGAGCCAGCAATTTTGATACACACCTCACGCACGGGTGCATCGCGCATTTCTGCGGGGTTGACGGGATGCCGATAGCATCTCGCCAATCGCAACGGCGCGGACATGGCGCAATTGCGCCATTTCTAGCGATGGCAAATAGCATCTCGTCACAGGTAGTGCGATGAGCGCTCGGGCCCAAACCGTGCGGCTCTCTCCAGCCCAGCATCGCATCCTTGCCGAATTCGCCCGGCAGCGCGGCTTGAGCGAATATGCCATGCTCGCTCGGGTCGTGGACCAGGGGCTGATCGCCCTCGTCCAGGGAACAGGCAGCGCGATCGACACCCGCGAGATCGTGACCGAACTTGCAGCGGTCGGCACGCATGTCATCGACCTCGAGCATATGCTCGACCGCACGCTGTTCACCGCCTGCGCAGCCTATTGCTACGCCCGCAGCGCGGCGAGCGGCGCAGGCAAGAGCGACGAAGTCCTCACCCAGGAGATCCATGCCGCCTATGATCGGCAGCGGCGGCTCGCGCAGGAACATCGATCATGACCCGGCGAGACGATCGCCGCGACCATGCAGACGCCCTGTGCAAGCATCATCTCGGTATCGAGGGCGCGCGCCTCAAGCGGCAGGCCTTGGTGATGCTGGCCTCTATCGCCATCGGCGGACTGTCCTTGCCGACCATCTTGCTGAACAAGGACAGCATGCTGGCCACCGGCACCTATTATTGGGCCAGGACCAAACTCTTGGCCGTATCGGCCTGGAAGGCGGACACGGGAATCGATGTCCACTATCCCGACCATATCGAGGAAGGACGATCGGCCCGCCAGATCATCGCCCATCCCTATTTCCACCACCAAGTGGATCTTCTCTGGGCCTGCATCAAAGGCGGCAGCATGCTGGGCTTTGCTGGCTGGCTCGTTGCGCTGATCGCCTTGCGTCATGCGATGGCCCGGCGACGTGAGCGCCTGCTGGCCGATCGCTGGATCGGCGGAACGCAGGTGGCGGACGAGAATAAACTCGCCAGGCTGACCGGCAGGCAGGCCGATGCCCGCACCCTCTCGATTGGAAAGGTACCAATTCCCACCCGCCTCGAAACCCGTCACATGGCCATGATCGGCACAACCGGGAGCGGCAAGACCACAGCCTTACGGCAATTGCTCGACGGTATCGAGGCGCGTGGCGAAGCTGCTTTGGTCTATGACACAAGCGGCGAGTTCATCGCACATTATTACGATCCGGCGCGCGGCGATATCATCCTCAATCCGTTCGATGCGCGCTGCGCCTTCTGGTCGCCGTTCGCCGAGATCGCCCATCCCGCCGATGCCGACCGCATCGCCCACCAGTTGATCACCGAAACCGGGAAACATGATAGCGACGTGTGGCTCGATACCAGCCGCATCCTTGTCGCCAACATGATCAGGGCTTTGTGGCGAGAGAAGAATGGCACTCTGTCAAACCTGCTTCATGCCCTGAAAAACCGGACCAGGGATGATCTCAAGCAATGGCTCGCCACCAGTTCATCGGCACGCACCTTTGCCGATGATGCCGACCGGGCAACGGGCAGCGTCCTTTTCATGCTCGCCAAGGCCGCGGACCTTATCCAGTTCCTGCGCGCCGAGGGCGCCAAGGACAATCCCTTTGCCTTTCGCACCTTCTTCAATGGGCTCGATCGGCATTCCGGCGCGCGGCCCTGGATATTCGTGCCGAGAAAGGAGGACTATTTCGAAGCGTCCAAACCCTTGCTCGCCTGTTGGCTGGAATGTGCGGCAAGCGCCGTGCTGGGCCTGCCCCCTTCCGATACACGGCGCATCTGGTTCGTGCTGGATGAACTGGCCGACCTGCCCCGCGTCGACAATCTGGCGCGGCTACTGCCCGAGGGCCGCAAATTTGGTGCGGCGGTGATATTGACCTTCCAGGCGCTGGGGCAGATGCAGCACCGCTACGGGCCGCAGATCGCCGAGGCCATGCTGGGCTGCTGTAACAGCAAGCTGTTCCTGCAAAGCATCGACAGCGAAACGAGGAAATGGGCCAGCCAGACCATCGGCGAGTGCGAGATGGAAATGCGGACCAAGGCCGACATTCTGGTAGACGGTGATGAGGGCCACCAAATCAGCTTGGGCAAGCGGCGAGAAGTCCGCCCGGCCGTCTTCGAGAGCGAACTGCGCCTTGCGCGGCATGATGGCTATTTGCTGCTGCCCGACGGATTGCCAGTAGCCAAAATCCGGCTGACCGCCGATCATGTCGCGCGGCGCGGCCCCCCACGCCAGCCGCGGCTTATTGAAGCCGATCCGGCGACCATGCTCTGGGGCAAGGCTGCGCCAGCGTCCCCGATATCTCCTGCACCGCCATCTCCAGCAGCGTCGTCACCGCTTTCCACCCAGCCCGAGAGCCAAGGGCCAGTATGATGGTGGCATCGGTATCGGCATTGACCAGCTCGGCGCAGGCGAGCAGCTATTATGAGGCCGATGACTATTATGCCGAGGGCGGTTTGTCGCCCTCCCATTGGCAGGGCCAGGGCGCCGAAGCGCTGGGTCTGTGCGGGGAGGTGGACCGCGACCAGTTCCGTGCCTTGCTGGACGGCAGGATCGGCGATCTGCAGCTCGGCGCCTTTCGGGATGGCGCGCTTAACCACCGTCCCGGCTGGGACGTGACCTTGAGCGCCCCCAAGTCGGTGTCGATCATGGCCCAGGTGGCAGGCGACCGGCGCTTGATTGACGCCCATGGCCATGCCGTGAAAATCGCGATGGCGCATGTCGAACGGCATATGGCCGCGACCCGTGTACGCGACGGCGGCACCGTTGCGCGCGAGGCGACCGGCAATCTGGTCATTGCCAGCTTCCAGCATGGCACCAGCCGTGCCCAGGACCCGCAGCTTCATACCCACAATGTCATCATGAATGCCACGCAGGGTGAAGATGGTGGCTGGCGCAGCCTCGAACCGCGCGCGCTCTACCAGCTGCAAAAGCAGATTGGAGCCATCTATCGACAGGAACTGGCCTTGAAGGTGCGAGAGCTCGGCTATGAGATCGATGCCGGCAAGGAGTCCATGTTCGAGATCAGGGATGTGCCAGCCGGTGTCATTGACGCGTTCAGCACCCGAAGTGCCGAGATCGAGGCAGCGCTTGTCGAAAGGGGAACATCTCGTGATGCCGCCAGCGCTCTGGAGAAGCAGATTGCCGCGCTCGACACGCGCGAGGCCAAAGTCCTCGCCGACCAGACGGGACTTGTTGCGCAATGGCGGGAGAGGGCCGCCAAGACCGGCTTTGGGGCAGAAGTGAGGTCGATGATGGTAAGAGAGGCTCAGGCCAGAATGGCCGATCCTTCTCATCGCGCCAGGATGGCGTTTGAGGGCGAGAATGGCGCAGCCCGCGCTGTCGCCCATGCCGCCGCCAGTCTGGGAGAGCGGCAGTCGCTATTTTCCGAGGCCACCTTGAGACAGGAGGCTGGACGGATCGGGCTGGGCCGGATCGGCTACGAGCAGATCGGGGCCGCAATCGATTTGGCCACGAAGAAGGGGGATTTGCTGGAACGTGTCTATATCGACCGGCGCGGCGCCGAATTTTCTGGGTTCACCACCCGGCAGAATGTCGAGACCGAAACCAGGATGCTGCGGATCGAGGCGGACGGGCGTGGGGGACTTGCCCCAATCGCATCCCCACTTGCGGCCGCAAAGGCGGTTGCCAACGCTGCAGCGCAAGCCGAGCGCGCAGGTTTCGGCTGGAACCCCGATCAGCGCTCTGCCACCCAGAACATCCTGAACAGTTGCAACCGGATCACGGCTCTGCAGGGCTATGCCGGCACGGCCAAAACCACGACTGTACTGGCGACCTTTGCCTGTGAGGCTGCGGCGCGAGGCGTGTCGATCACCGCACTTGCGCCCACCGCATCAGCGGCGATGGTGCTTGGGCAGGCGCTGGGCACAAATGGCGATACCGTGGCCCGACACCTGTTATCACCGCAGCGTGGCGATATTGGTCGACCTGCCGCGTGGATCGTGGATGAAGCATCCCTGTTGTCGGCTCACGATATGGCGCGACTGTTCGAGCTTGCAGCCAAGCATGATGCCCGCATCCTGCTTGTCGGGGATGTAAAGCAGTTGGGTTCAGTCGAGGCGGGCGCGGCCTTTGCCCAATTGCAGGACGCTGGCATGGAGACCGCCAGGCTGGCCGAGATTGTGCGACAGACCAATGGTGCCACCAAGGAAGCCGTGCTGGCGTCGATCGATGGGGATGCCAGAAAAGCCATGGCAGCGCTGGATCGAGGTGGCGGGCAGGTCATAGAAAACGCGGATCGGAATGAGCGCTTTGCTGCCATCGCCCAGCGATATGCCGCGCTCGACAAGACAGGACGTGCCCGCACCATCATCATCGAGCCGTCGCGCGAAGGGCGCGATGTGCTGACCGCAGACATTCGCACCGCCCTCGCTCGATCGGAGATATTGACCGGTCCCGCCGTTGCCGTGGAAAGCCTCACCAACAAGGGGCTCACCCGAGCCGATGCGCGCGCTCCGCTGAGTTACGACAAGGGCGACGTCGTCAGCTTCACTCGTGACTATGCCGATAAGGGGGTGGCGCGGGGAGAAGCCTATCGCGTCGAGAGCATAGATCCGGTCAAGGCTGCCATCACGCTCAGGGCCGAGGATGGGCGCGCGGTGGACTGGCGCCTGCGGCAATGGGGGGCAGGTCATGCTCAGGCTTTCTTGGCCCAGTCGATCGACCTCAAGGCCGGCGATACGATCCGGTTCACCCGCAATGACCGCGAGACGGGGCGGGTGAATGGCGCCCGTGCGCAAGTCCTTGCGGTTGATCAAGAGGCGCGCACCGCCACGGTCCAGACTGGACGAGGGAAGATCGAAACGCTCCATCTCGATTCCGCCCGCGACCGGCATATTGCCCATGCCTATGTCGATACCGCCTTTGCGGCGCAGGGCAGGACCGCCGACCACGTCATCATCCATGCCGACAGCAGAGCGACCAACCTGGTCGATCAGAAGTCCTTCTATGTAGGGATCTCCCGAGCAAAGCTGTCCGCCACCATATACACTAATGATCGCGACAGGCTCGTGGCTGCGATCGGTGCGCGGACCGGCCAAGTTCAGACGGCCATATTTCAGGCCAAGGCCCCGGCACTTGCAGCTGGCGCTAGGAAAGACGCTGGTCTGGGATGAGGCTGGGCCTTCATCCTGGCAGGGTAAAAAGTGGCGGCATCAAACGATCCGATTGGTTCGCGCCGGGCAGCGTTCCCGCCTAGAAGTGGACCAACCGCTGTAGGGGGCCGGCGCCGGGCGCCCCGGCAAACAGCGATCGACGGTCGGGAGCGGACGGTCGGAGATCAGTGTCGCCTCGATCGTGAAACCAATTGCGCGCGCGCTTTGTTTGTTTCGACGATGAGGCGAAAAAGGATATCGATGATGCCCACGACACCTAAAACTACCGACGGTCCAGAGGACACCGGCGCTGGCGAGCGCACCAACCGGAAGGCCGCCCAGAAGGTCTCGCCGGGAGATCGTAGCGCAACGATCGCTGGGGAAGGGCTCGGAAGCCCTGCCATACGTACCACAGACATCGACGAGCCCGACGCCCCGGCTCCGACTAGTGATCGTCCAGATAGAGGTCCGAGCGGTGCCGCGACAGCAGGAAGATTCCCAGATAATTTGCCCAAAGAGTCTCGAAGCTAAACCCGAGCGTGATTGCAGTGACGGGTAGATAGCGGACTGTTTCCAATTCTCCCTAAGCAAACTTGAAGAGGCGCTGGGAACAACGGAATCGGTCGCAAGCTGCCATCAGGCATATGCCTTGGAAGTGACGGGAGGTATCGCCATTCTCACATTGCCCAGTGAGGCTTATGGCTTCATAAGGGACTATGACAATTCCCCTAAAGAATTTAGCCGCCCTTTCCCGCATCCAAGAGAATTGGCTTGCCGCGAAAGAGCGGAAATTGCTGAACTGGTTATGCGCTCAAATGCCGCAGTACGTCACCCCCGATCGCCTGACGGCCTTGGGCATGTTCGGTGCATGTTTGATTTTCATAGGCTATGTGGCAAGCAATCTACACACATCGTGGCTGTCGCTCGCCATTGTTGGTTATGTCGTCCAATGGTTTGGGGATTCAATGGACGGGAGCATCGCTCGCTTTCGCCGCATTGAGCGTCCTTCCTATGGCTATTTCATCGATCATAGTTGCGATGGGCTTGCGACCCTACTCATCCTTACCGGCATCGGCCTCAGTCCGTTCGTCACCATGGACATCGCGATGGTGGCGCTTGCTGGATATTTGCTGCTCTCGATCCACGCCTATCTTGCCGCGCGCGTGCTGGGAGAGTTCAAGCTGTCATATCTCGCAGCGGGCCCGACCGAATTGAGATTGATGCTTATCGCGCTCACGCTGATGATGATGGTTTTGGGTTCTGGTCCAGGATATTTTGGGCGCCTGTCGGGCTTCGACCTGTTTGTCGGGGCAGCAGGCTTTATTCTTATTCTTCTTTTCGTCATTCAGACCTTGACCACGGGCCGGCGGCTGGCGCGCTCCGAGCTCTTGGAAGGGTGAAAAGCAGCGTCTCAGGGGCGATGGCGGATTGCAGATTTAGAAACCGTAGCATGAACGACGCAAATGGTCGCTTCCCTTCCAGCTGGTTTCCGGCAACGCCCAAGGCAATACATTCCATGAAGGCACGTTCCCGGATATTCACTGCCATAACGGCCCCACAGTGATGCGGGGCCGTTATTTGCATCACGCGATACCGGCACCTCCCGTCACACCATAGACTTCGCCCGTGATATAACTGCCCTCCTGCGAGGCAAGCAGCACATAAACGGGCGCAATCTCGACTGGCTGGCCAGGACGACCGAACTGGCTCTGCTCGCCGAACTGTCTGACCTTTTCCTGCGGCTGCCCCCCGCTGGGCTGCAGCACGGTCCAGAATGGACCGGGCGCCACCACATTGGCGCGGATGCCCTTCTCGATCAGCTGCTTTGCCAGCGCCTTGGTATAGGCGACGATGCCGGCTTTGGTCGTGGCATAGTCCAGGAGAATGGCCGACGGCTCATAGGCTTGCACCGAGGCGGTGGTGATCACGGATGCGCCAGCAGGTAGATGAGGAACCGCCGCCTGCGTGATCCAATGCATGGCATAGAGATTGGTCTTGAGCGTACGGTCGAAATCTTCCGAGCTCACGGCTGTCACATCATCGCGATATTGTTGATGACCAGCATTGATGACGAGGATGTCGAGGCCGCCTAGGCCAGAGAGCGTTTCATCGACAAGTTTGCGGCACCAGCTCTCATCGGTGATGTCGCCCGGTAGCGCCACGGCCGTGCGCCCTTCAGCCTCGATGAGGGCGACCACTGCCTTTGCGTCAGCTTCTTCACTTGGAAGATAGGAGATGGCGACATCAGCGCCTTCTCGCGCAAAGGCAATGGCTGCAGCCCGGCCGATGCCGCTATCGCCACCGGTAACGAGCGCCTTGCGGCCCTTGAGCTTTCCTGAACCGACATAGCTGTCCTCGCCATGATCAGGCTTTGGATCCATGTTTGCTGCGATGCCGGGGACCGGTTGCGGCTGCTCTGGAAATGGCGGCTTGGGATATTGCGCGCGCGGGTCCTGCATGGTGAGACGCTCTGCCATGTTCGCTCCTTGCTGAGTGGAATGATGGACATTGTCCGGGTTGCCTCCTGAGGCGACAGGGCAATTTACGAGCCGCAAGGGCATCTGGTTCCAGTGAATGAGCTGCGTAGACCGATCGGCGGGAGCAGTTGCGATGGCGGCGGCGCGCGCCCTTAAACGATGGTAGAGTTCATATCGGCGCAAGACGCGCATGCTAGATGCATCATCCGTGGTGAAAACGGCGTTCAGCTGAGGCAATCTGTCGTGGCGGAGGGCGGGAGGCCGGGCTTTGAGGTCCTGTTCTGCGAGCTCATACGGTGCCGATACCGCGTGGCGCTAACAGGAAAAGAGCTTAATTCGCATCAACTATGGCAGTTACCATGGCACTCAATGGCGCCACGGGAATTGCACTGACATGCCTACCGCAATCGCTTTCGTCGGCGCAGGTCCGACCACCATCTATACGTTGAACGCGCTGATTGATGCCCTCGGGAGTTTACCAGGCCGGCCTGACGCCAATATCACCATATTTGAACTGCAATCCCAGCCAGGTCTGGGCACCCCATATCGGCCAGGCTGGAATGATCCCGCCATGCTGTCCAACATTGCGAGCGTCGAAATTCCGCCTCTGGCAGAAACGTTGATCGATTGGCTCGGCCGCCAGGATGAGGATCGGCTTCGTGCACTCGGCATTGATCGATCAGGCGTCGACGAACGGGCTTTTTACCCGCGGGTAGCGCTCGGCCGGTTCTTTCTCGACCAGTTCACCCAACTGGTCGAGCGCGCCCGTTTGAAGGGGATCGACGTTCATGTCCGCGCGCGAACCAAGGTAGTCGACATTGAAGTTGAAGGAGACAGCCTGAAGCTGATGATCGCCCCTGCCCGCTTGCCCCAGTCAATCGAGTGGTTTGATTATGTCGTCCTGGCGACTGGGCATCAGTGGCCCGAAGAGCCCGAAGTGCGACCCGGCTATTATCTGAGCCCATGGCCGGCAAGCGCGCTTCAGCGGATTTCCGCTACAAAGGTTGGGCTGCGCGGAAGCTCACTGACGGCCATTGATGCCGCGGTGGCTCTGGCTGTCGCCCACGGTCAGTTCGAATGCCGGAACGGCGGAGCTTTGACATATCGGTCAAAGCCCGGCCATGAAAAGCTTCAGATAACGATGATGTCGCGCAAGGGCCTGCTTCCGGAAGCTGATTTCTACCATACCATCCCCTACATACCGCTTTCGATCTGCACGGAAGCAGCGATCACAAGCCTGATCGAGGATGGAGAAGGCGATATTCTCCGTCGAGCCTACGCGCTTTTCCGGCAGGAGCTGCAGGAGGCTGACCCGGATTATGCGAAACGCATCATGCTTGCAGACCTCGCGCCCGAACAGTTTTCGGATCGCTATTTTGGAGAGCGCGCCAACGTCGATCCATTTGAGTGGGCAGCGACCAACCTGGCAGAAGCCAAGCGCAACTTCGCCAAGGAAGTCACCGTTCCATGGCGCTATGCCATCTTGCGGATGCATGAGGTGATGGCACTGATCGTTCCGCACCTTGATGAAGATGAACTCGAGCGGTTTGACCGCTTTCTAAAGCCGATATTCATCGACGACTATGCAACAGTGCCACACCTTTCCATCGAACGCCTGATAGCACTACATCAGGCAAAAAAATTGGATGTGAAGGCATTGGGAGAAAATTACAGAATCGATAGTCATCGAGCCGATTCCGGTGTGCATGTGTTGATTGATGGCGAAGATCACCATTATCCTGTGTTCATCGAAGCAACCGGACAGCGTCCACTCAATGTTGACGCATTCCCCTTCCCAACCTTGATCGAACAGGAAATCGTCCAAAATGCCGCAGACATGCAAGGCTGCAGCGTCAAAGGTGTCGCAATCGACGAGCGCTATCATCCTGTCTCTGACGACCCGGCGGCGCGACGCATATTCTGTCTATGCCTGCCTTTCATTCTTGGTCGCCATCCCTTTGTCCAGGGCATCACCAGCTCCCATGAAATGGGCCTGGTAGTCGGCGCCGAACTGGCTTGTGCGATCGCGATACGCCCATCGCGATCGCCTGTACGGTCCGAGCACCAGCCCGGAGCACCGATATGAAGCTTTTTGCGATATATGTGGGCGGCGAACATCCCAGGGCCCATATCGAAATCCACGATATGCGGTTTGTCGTAGCTGATACGATCACGGACACCCATGCAGCATTGCGGGAGCAATGGTGGGGCACGCCAGGCACGCTGCACATAGACTGCTGGGCCGTGATCGATCATGCCGATGGCTACAATGTCACTCTACGCCCCGAGCGATGGACGGGCGCCGAGAGGCTATATTATGTCAATCTGGGAGGGTATGACCCGACGGACTTCGCGGAGCAGCATCGCAACATGTTCGTCGTGGCAACCAGCCTGTCGCGGGCGAAGGCAAAGGCGATCGAGGCCGTGGCTGGATGGAAGGACGCCCATCGTGACGACATGTATGAGGCGGAGCAGGCTTTCGCGCTCGACACGATGGTCGGAGAGCAGTTCCACATCCATTTGACACCGAGCCTGCCAGCCCGCCCGTTGAAATTCAAATGCAGCTACAAACCGCTAAAATAGAGGCACTCCAATGAAAATCGCCGCCCCGGACCGGGGCGGCGATTTTCATTGGAGGACCGTTACTCGCCGGTGCCGGGCTTGTCGGTCTTGGGTGGTTTGCCGTCTTCCACCCTACCTTCGTTGCGAAGGTCGCGACCCTCCTGGGCCTTCTTCTGGCTTTCAGGCGATTTGCCATGCTCGAAAGCTTCTTCCTTCACGTAGCCGGCGGCTTCCTTGGCCTTGCCTTCAATGCTCATGATACTCTCCAATCTGCTCGAGACAAATATTGTCCCGCCAGAAGGACAATCCCTAGCCAAGAGGGGCGTTCCCGGTCGCCGCTGTCGCTTTAATCTCAATCAGTGTGATTTTACCGAGCGCAGTCGGCACGTCCGCACGGCTGAGCATCCTTCCCAGACGAAAGATGTCTCAGCGCGCCAGTGCATAAATGCGACAATGGTCGAGATAGCCTGCTTCATGTCGCGCCGCCAAGGCAACTACGGCCCGCCACAACCAGGATGGGGCGTCCATGCCGTTCGATCGGCCGTTGCGCAAAGTCGTGAGCCATGCGCGGCGTGTCGCTTTGTCCATTTGTCGTGCATGGGCTTTTCCCACAACGAAGGCGAGATATCGCGCGGCTTTCAGGGCCTCGCCCCGAGAAAATTGTTCTGCCTCGATCTTGAGGTCTTGCGGCATCAGTTCGCGAACGAAGATCGAATGTCCAAGCATCCTTGCTGTGGCCATGCGCTCGCCCAGATGCGGAGACAAGGCGCGTGCTGCTGCCAGCACGCGTTCAGCAGGATCATCCGGCATGCAGGCTCCGGACGCGATCGGCGCGACAGGTTGAACAGCTTCCTTGAGATCGACCAGCGCATGATCGGTGCGCTTTTTTCCTTCCAAGGTGACGACCGCGGCAAACCGCAGAAGGCCAAGCGAACTGCAACCCTTCATCCAATAGGCAGCGTCCGCCATGACAGGTGTGCGTTCTTTCCCGCGATGATCGAGAGACAGGATCATCGCGCTGACAGGCGGATGGATCACGACATCGCGCAGGGCCGCATATTCCTTTTTATCGAGCGGCCAAAATCGCTTGCCAAGAGGAATACAGGGTTCAATCGCCTCCAGCCGCTCTTTGGCCAGATGACGCCATTTGCGGTTGAGAGCACGGCGGCGAACCGTGCGCACCGCATCAGGTTCCTGCTGGGCCTCCCGCTCGTCCTGGTCCGGGTCGGAAAAGGCTTCGGCGTAGCCCGCAATCATCTCTTCCAGCATGCGAGCGGTGATGACGCCTGGAAGATCGGAACCGCGCGCCGCAGTCGCAAGTGACAGACCAAGGCGGATGAGATCATGAGCGGGATTGCCGATGACTGCCTGATCAAGATCGCGTATCTGGATCGCGACATTGCCGTCGCTATCCGCTAACGGACCAAGATTGCCAAGATGGCAGTCCCCGCAGATCCAGATCGCCGGCCCTTCCGGGACGATCCGGGCAAGCCTGCTATCTTCCAGCCATTCGTAGAAACGTGAAGTGTTGCCCCGCACATAAGCATGGGCCGACCGTGCCATTTTGAGGTCACGACGGGCATGGAGATAGGGAATGCGTTCTGCAGGCGCGAATGGCTTCATGGAGACATGAACGAGCAACAATTTGTGCCGTTCCGTTAGCTTTTGCCATTGGCTTTTCAAGCTGGGCCGGTGACTGGCCTAAGGGCTGTGGCATGCAAGGCTGTAACACGCCGTGCTGCACAAAATGATGGATCGGATGCTGCTCTGGCCAAGCTCTCCGGAAACCTGGTCAGCCGCAGCGGCAGGTCTTTTGCGAGGCCGGCGATCAGCAGCCCGACTTGCGCGCGAAAGCGAGGAGCATTTCTGCGACAATCATGCGCGCGTCACCTTCTATTGCCAGACTTTTCGGGTCGAGGCTGTGATTCAGTTCACAATTGAGATGCGCTTGGGCAGCGCCTTCCAGATCGAGGGACAATCCCTGCAATCGCGCCATGTTGATGGCAAATTCAAGCGTGGTCTGCGCCAGCTTGGTGGCGGCGACGGATTGCAGTCTGAGCGCGTAAGCTTCTTCTTCCGTCATGCCTTTTCCTGCTCAGATGGTGCGAAAAGCCTGTCATCAATTCCGTGTGGAGAACCTAGTGGGACGATTGGCAATCGGTCAATCTCAAGCAACATTATGGCGCGCTTCCATGCTACATTCCGATGGAAGCTTGACAATAAATCTATATAGGTAGATTTATTGATCATGCCTCGAACACGTTCCTTGTCCTCTCACGCCCGGATGGTACTTGCCGTCCTGCTCGATGCCGATGGCCAATGGTCGCACGGATATGAACTGGCGCGCCACGCTGATGTGAAATCCGGCACACTCTATCCGCTCCTCATCCGCCTGGAAGCTCAGGGACATCTTGAAGCAGAATGGCAGCAGCCAGTTGAAGCTGGCCGCCCGCCACGGCACGCCTACCGGTTGACGGCGAGCGGTGTGCAGCTTGCCCGCGCCAATCCTCCCGGTCATCCGGTCACAACTGCCGTGCGCAGCCGGCAGGCAACCATATGAGCATAGGGCTTCGTCGCCGCTTGATCGATCTGGCCTGTCGTGCGCTGCAAGCTACGCTGCCCACGCCTTTGCAGCCATGGGGATGGGCGATCCGTTGCGAAGCCGCTGCCATCCCGGATGACAGCAAGGCTCTCTTATTCACGCTCGGCAGCCTATGTGGGCTCATGCCGCGTGCGGTCGCATCCCGCCTGCTGACCATCTTCGCCTCGCCTGTTGGTGACCATGTTTCCCGTCCGGAAGGATCGACCATCATGCATATCGTCAACGCCGCTACACGTCGTCCCCGTGCGCTGGGCATCGTCTGTCTGACCAGCGCTGTCCTGCTCGGCACTGCCTATATGGCGATCGCCGGTGCGCCGATGCGCTATCTTGGGGTGAATCTGGGCGCCTTGATCATCGGCTTGACTCTGCTGCTGCTGCTGGAACGCGCGGCCCGATCGGGGCAAGGTTGGACGGACGGGGCAAACCTCATGATGGCAGGCGCATTGTTGGCAACAGCTCTTTTCGGCTCCCAAGCCGATGGAATAGCGCGCTGGGTTTATTGGGGAGGATTGGCGATGCAGCCAAGTCTGATCCTCTTGCCGACAATGCTCGTCGCATTTTCGCGTTTTCGAAACGTCCCCGCGACTGTCAGCATCGTCGCGGCTGCGGTCGCAATGGCGCTTCAGCCCGATCGCGCGATGGCGGCGATGCTCGTGATCTGCCTAACCGCGCTTGCAGTCATGCGCCCCGATCGACATGTGTGCACCGCACTTGCTGCCAGCGCCGCGAGCTTTGCGGCAACGCTGATCCGTGCCGACAGACTGCCCGCAGTACCCTATGTCGATCAGATTCTCTATTCATCGTTCGACCTTCATGCCGTTGCGGGACTGGCGGTATTGGGCGGCTTGATGCTGCTCGTCGTCCCTTCAGTCATTGGTTGGCGCCGGGCTGCCGAGAGCCGCGCAATCTATGTCGCTTTCGGCGCCGTCTGGTTCGCCGCGATCCTGGCGGCTGCCCTGGGCAATTATCCGACGCCGGTTGTGGGCTATGGCGGCAGCGCCATCATCGGCTATGCGCTGAGCCTGCTGGCGCTGCCGAAATTCTCCAGTGCCAACGCCCTGGCTACTGCCCCCAAGTGCGGCGCTATCGATGATATGCCCACGGATGGCCCGTTGAGCGTCGCGCTTGCCTGATGGCGTGTGGCGCTTCTATCGGCTCGCAGCTGACGAGGGGCAGCCCGTTGTAACGGAAAGAGGTGCCAGGCAGCCACCAGACGACCGAGCGCCGTTCAACATAACTCATTTGTAACGGAACATGGGTGCCGCTCGCCGCTTACCCCTGCATCTCAAGATGCTATCGGGGAACAGTTCATGACCACAGTGGCGCAGGTAATCGTGGAAACGCTCGCGGCAGCCGGGGCGAGGCGATGCTACGGCGTCCCGGGCGACACCCTCAACCATGTGACTGATGCCATCCGCAAAAGCGACATTCGCTGGGTTCATGTGCGCCACGAGGAGGCGGGCGGATTTGCAGCGGGGGCAGACTCGATGCTGACCGGCGAATTGGCCCTGTGTGCGGGCTCCTGCGGCCCCGGCAGTCTCCACTTCATCAATGGCCTGTTCGAATCCCACCGCAATCGCGCGCCCGTGGTCCTGATTGCCAGCCAGATCGTTCGCGATGAGCTGGGCTTCGACTTCCCACAGGAGGTCGACTTCCGGTCAATCTACCAGAGCTGCAGCGTATTCTGTGAAGAGATCAGGACGCCCGCACAGGCACGGCGCAAGACCGCGATGGCAGCCCAGGCCGCTCTGGCGAAGAAAGGGGTGGCGGTACTGATCGTGCCTGCGGATGTCTCGAGCGCCAAGGCCCCCGACGAGCCACCCTTTGCGGTTCATCCCGCCCGTCCGCTCATACGCCCGACCGATGCGGATATCGACCGCATCGCCGCTAAGATCGCTCAGGGCAAGAAGATCGCCATCTACGGTGGATCGGGTTGCGAGGGCGCCCATGATCAGATCATTGCCTTGGCGCACGCGCTCCAGGCACCGGTCGCCCATACCTCGCGCGCCAAGGATTTCCTGGAGCATGACAATGCATTCAATGTCGGGATGACCGGCATATTCGGCGGTGAGGCGGGCTATCATGCGCTGATGGCCTGCGACACGCTGCTGCTGCTGGGCTGCGATTTTGCCTGGCGGCAATTTTATCCCGAAAAGGCAACTATCATCCAGGTCGACATAGATGGTAGCCATCTGGGACGACGCCATCCTGTCGACCTTGGCGTCGTGGGCGATGTTGCTGCAACGATCGAAGCGCTGCTGCCACGCATAGCATCGCGTAGCGAACGCGCGTTTCTCAACGAATGCCTAGCTCATCGTGCCCGAACGGTTGAGGATGAGGCCAAGCATGCGACCATCGGCAAAGGTGGGGCAATTCATCCCCAATATCTCACCGAGATGATTTCACGGCATGCGCCCGCCGACAGCATCTACACCGCCGATGGTGGATCGCCGATGGTATGGTGCCTGCGCCATGTCGCGGCCACCGGGCACAATCGCACCGTCATCAGCCTGAGCCATGGCACAATGGCCAATGCGATGCCTCAGGCCCTGGGCGCCAAGGCGGCGTTCCCCGACCGGACCGTGATATCCTTGTCGGGCGATGGCGGCATCGCCATGCTGTTGGGCGACCTGCTGACCGCAGTGCAGGAGAAGCTGCCGATCAAGGTCGCGGTGTTCAATAATGGTGCACTCGATTTCGTCGAAATCGAGCAGAAGGTGGAAGGCCTGCTGGAGGCCTATACCGACCTCGTCAATCCTGATTTTGCGCGCGTGGCCGAGGCGATGGGTCTATGGGGCCGGCGCGTTGAACAAGCCGACCAGCTTGAAGGGGCCGTAAAGGACTGGCTCGCCGCGCCCGGACCGGCTCTGCTGGATGTGGTCACGGATCGGTTCGAACTGGTCATGCCGCCCAAGGTCGAAGTGGGGCAAGTTGCGGGCATGGCGCTCTATTCGGCCAAGGCGGTGCTGAACGGACGCGGTCGCGATGTGGTCGGGCTGATCCGAAATCTTCTCTCGTGAGCGAAAGACCCAATCTGGTCGCGGCATTGACCCGCGACCGTCCGCTGTCCCGAAACCTGCTGCTGCTGATCGGGCTAGTCGGCACGATTGGAGCGCTGGCCATTGGCTGGCATCATCGCCATGCGCTGTGGGTGTTGCTTGTGCTCGCGCCGATCCTGGTCCTGGCGTTGACCGATTTGTTCCAGTCGCATCATAGTCTGCGTCGAAACTATCCCGCCTCCGCCCGCTTCCGCTGGTTCTTCGAATGGTTGCGTCCCTTTGCCAGGGCCTATTTCGTCGAAAGCGATCTGGATGGGCGACCCTACAGCCATGATGAACGGGCGCTCGTCTACGCTCGCGCCAAGGGCGAGGTGGATGCCCATCCATTCGGCACCGAACTCGACGTCTATTCCGACGAATATGAGTGGCTTGCCCATTCGATCGCCCCCTCCCGCAACGCTCCGAGGGAAACACGGGTCCATGTCGGCACGGATCAATGCAGTCGGCCTTATCAGGCGGCGCGCCTCAATATTTCGGCAATGAGCTTCGGCGCACTCGGCAGCAATGCTATCGAGGCGCTCAACCTCGGCGCAAAGATCGGTGCTTTCTATCACGACACTGGAGAAGGCGGCCTGTCGCCCTATCATCTCAAACATGGCGGCGACATCGTCTGGGAAATAGGGTCGGGCTATTTTGGCTGCCGAGACCGACAAGGCCAGTTTGATCCAAGCCATTTCGCTGATCGGGCCGCCCATGACGCAGTGAAGATGACGGAGATCAAGCTGAGCCAGGGCGCCAAGCCCGGTCATGGCGGACTATTGCCAGCGGCCAAGGTGACGCGCGAGATCGCCGAGACCCGCGACGTGCCCATGGGCGAGGATTGCCTGTCGCCCGCTGGACACAGCGCCTTTTCCACTCCGATCCAGCTCGTCGAATTTGCTGGAAGGATGCGCGAACTTTCTGGCGGCAAACCGGTCGGGATCAAATTGTGCGTGGGCTATCCCCATGAACTTTTCGCTGTGGTGAAGGCGATGATCGAGACCGGCATCCTGATCGACTTCGTCGTGATTGACGGCGCCGAGGGTGGCACGGGGGCTGCTCCCACCGAATTGTCGGACCGGGTTGGCATGCCGCTGCGCGAGGGACTGATGCTTGCGCGCAACGCACTTGTCGGCACCAATCTCAAGGGGAAGATCAAACTGGCGGCTTCAGGCAAGGTCAGTTCGGGTGCGGGGATCGCGATGAATGCGGCTCTGGGCGCAGATTGGTGCAATGCGGCGCGAGCCTTCATGTTCTCGCTCGGCTGCGTTCAGTCCATGCGCTGTCATACCGACACCTGTCCAACCGGCGTGGCGACACAGTCACCGGCCCGTCAGAGAGGCCTGGTGATTTCCGAGAAGGCGGAGCGTGTCGCCCGGTTCCAGCAATCCACCCTGTCGGCACTGCATGACATCGTCGTCGCATGCGGCCTCAATTCTCCCGACGAGTTTACGCCGGACGGATTGCGCCAGCGGATCAGTGCCGTTGAGATGCGTTCCTTCGATGAACTCTATCCCTTCGTTGAGCCTGGGGAATTGCTCGATGGCGCTCGCGATCCGCGTCTTGCGCGCTGGTGGGCACAGGCTGATGCAACCTCGTTCAAGAGGCAAATAGACTGATCGATGGTCGGAAGCCCGGCTCGGTCTGGCCTTGGATTGCGTTCACCCGAAAGCATTCGCCCGCGGCTGCACGAGCCACTATTTCCGGTGTCTCGCGCTGATCGTCGACGGACGAAAGATATCCGCGAAAGCCGAGAAAGAAGCGAAGTCTAGCAAAAGTGAGCTACCCAACCGGGAGGGCTTTCCACAAGCTGGGTAGACTGAGCGAGGCGTCAGCGCGCATATGTCAGTTTAGAGAGCGCGGAAGACGACCCGGCAGCCTATCGATCGCCATCTTCTTCAAACTGAGTAATCGACTCATTGATTGCGGCTTGAGCCATTGAAAAATGGAGTATATTCTTTGCTTTGCAACCGCATGGGCACTGGATTGTTATGAAGAAAATATCTGGAAAAAGAAGGTAGGCATGCCACACAAGGATGTTCAAGTGAGGAAGGCTGATAACGGATTGGCGAATATTGCGAAATCCGAACCTGCGCCAGGCCTTGATCGTGCCGCTGAGAAATCATGCGCTACTTCCAGGCCCGCGCGCCGAATTCTGACACTGCCGTTCGCAACGAATTAGCAACGGAGCGGCCTGTCCAGGTGCTGCACGCAGACATCATCTGGCATGATCCGGACATCGAAATGCCGGCAGCACGCTGTCGGGTTAGCTGTTAGAGGCTGTTTGGGAAATCGGCGGCAGGGGTTGTCATAGGCGTATCTGCGTGATTCAGGCTCTGGATGTGGACGCAGCAGAGCCGGGGGCGGATGGCCCAGATTGCGAAGAAGACGAAGCGTTATCCCAGTGACCTGACCGATGAGGAATGGGATCGCCTTGCGCCGTTGATGCCCAAGCCGGGTCGTCGAGGCCGTCCCCGCGAGGTGGATTTCCGCGAAGTGATCAACGCGGTCCGCTATCTGGTGCGATCGGGGTGTGGTTGGCGGATGCTGCCGATCCATTTTGGCGCCTGGCAGACGGTCTATGGCTGGTTTCGGGAGCTGGCACGCAGGTTCCTGTTCCAGACGATCCACGACATCGAATTGATGTTGGACCGAGAACGTGAGGGGCGAGAAGCCAGCCCCAGTGCGGCGGTCATCGACAGCCAGTCGGTCAAGGCGCCTTCCGCAGAAAAGCGCGGTTTTGACGCAGGCAAGAAGATCGTCGGTCGCAAGCGGCATATCGCAGTCGACACCGATGGACGCTTGCTGATGGTCAACCTCACTACCGCCGATATCTCCGATAGTGCAGGCGCTCAGGCGATCCTCGATGGCATCCGCAAGCGCTGGCCGTGGGTGAAGCATCTCTTTGCCGATGGCGCCTATGATCGCCTCAAGCTCATGGACAAGGCCAGCTACCTCGACTTTGTCGTGGAGGTCATCCGTCGAAGCGATCGCCAGCAGGGCTTCAAGGTGCTTCCGCGCCGCTGGGTCGTCGAACGCACCTTCGGATGGATGACCCGATGGCGCCGTCTGGTCCGCGACTACGAAAAGCGCATCGACGTCTCACAGGCGATGATCCTCGTCGCCATGGGTGGAAACCTACTACGCCGAAACGCTCATCCCTGATTTTCCAAACGGACTCTTAGCTCTCAGGTGGTAAGCAATTCTGTAGAACTGACCATGCAGAAAAATGATAGATCGGCGTCATTATGGCTAAGCTTTGCGATCGGTCAGAAAATATTGGTGGTCGGGCCTCCTGCCGTTGATGAATGTTGGGGGGCTTCGGTTGCTCGCACCTAGCCCCACCAACATTCCCCTGGTTCACATCGCTGATTTTGAGCGCCCGGCTTTCCAATCAGGCTCGTCTTCCGGTCACGAACTGATAGACCAGAACGATTACGGCCAGAACCAGGAGTAGATGGATCAGGCCACCGCCGACCGGAATGACGAACGCGCCCAGAACCCAGAGAACGAGAAGGACTAGAAGAATTGTCCACAACATAGAGGCGTTCCTTTTTTATCGAGCAGAAAATTTCCAACCAGAAATCATCTTAGCCCACGCGCGAACAGGAGAGCCGTTAACAGAATGGCGCCACCCATGGCGACATGTTGGCCGGTTAAAGATCGGGACGAAATATTGTCGTCCGACCGCTGCAGTTCTTCGGCGTCCGCGAAAATGGCCAGGTGCGGCAATGGAGTGGGTCGCGCCTCAACAAAGTGCATTAAGGGGGAAAATTGCATCAGGCCGGTCTCCTCGACGCAATGAACGCTCAAAGATCTGAAATGGTCCAATCCGTTAGCAAACTTCGTAACGGTGAAGGATGTCAGGCTACAGACAGATGATGTGCCGATTTGCTCTGGTCTCTTGGCATTGCACGTTGCGGTGAGGAGCCGCCTTTTACGGTGAATATATTCTGCTGCCGGTGACCGGATCATATTCGGGCGGCGGCAGGCTGCTGATTCGATCCAGCATGCTCTGACTTGGCGAGACGCAACAAATATCCCAGATCTGCCCGACAGGATAAGCGCCTACCGCGAGGAAATCCCGACTCTGCTTGACTGCGCGGTGGCCGGTTCCGGCCGGCAGCATCAGCGCATCGCCGGCCGCCACCGCAATTTCAAATCCGGCCGATCCTCCAAGTGCGAGAGTGGCATGGCCCGAGGCCATTCCAAGCACTTCATGCGCAGTCGAGTGATAATGATCATAATCATAGATCTTGTCACGCCACTCAGGCAGCCAGCCATGGCTCGCAAATCGCGCCTCGAAGGCCTTGGCCAGATCCGTCCTCTCGCTTGGCTCCACTCCGAGGTACAGCCCGACCGGGATGGCGGAATTATTGGGCACCCAACCATCTCGCGAGAAAAGGATCGACTTAAAGATCATGCCTTTTCCTTGATGTTTTCAATGAAGGAGTTCAACCGACACTGGCTCATATCGCAGCCCCGTCCCAAGCTGCGGCGACGGGTTGCACAGTCGCGCTGGGAGGGGCCTGCATCCAATGGCTTCGCAAGCCGTAATTTTCATCTCGTGGGCGATCGATAGGGCCGCAGATTTCGTTCAAGTTTTTTCCGCGATTCGCGTCTGCAAGGACAGCATCGCGAACGACCGGAGCATGCGGGAGAGAGAGAGAGCGTGGCAGGCTTCCGGTCGCCTCAAAGGGCCATCTCGACAATATCCAGGCGATTGTCCTGCGCGTAGATCATCGCAGCCTGCAGGGCGTCCATGCGCGAGGCATAACCTCTGTTGTCGAGATTGAGGACTGGATCGCCCGGTCGGCCGCTCTCGGCGCTGATATGCCAGCGGCCCTTTTCCTGCCTGATCGCAACATATTTGAACATCATCGAAGATCCTGCAAGGCGCGCCATTGGTTCGCCGACAATGCGGCAATCGCCGTTTCGTTCCCCCGGGTCGATCTTGCGTTCATGGGGGCTATGCGGAATCCAACAATTCCCTGTTCAGTCTCGCGTGGAAGCGGCTTTCTGCTCTGCCAATATATCCCATCCCGTCAGGAAGAAGGCCGCAGCAATCGGCCCAACCACGATGCCGCTGAGCCCAAGCGTCTCGATACCGCCGAGGGTTGTCACCAATATGAGCCAATCCGGCAGACCGGTATCTCGACCTACGAGCATGGGCCGTAGGAGATTGTCGACAAGACCGATCACAAAGACGCCGGAAGCAACCACGATGACGGCCTGCCAAAAATCGCCCGTAGCAAGCAGATAGGTCGCTACCGGCAGCCATATTATCGCAGGTCCGATCGCTGGTAGCAGGGCGGCAATCGCCATCAGCACCCCCCATAGAAGGGCGGCAGGCATGCCTACTATCCAGAAAGTTGCTGCGCCCAGCATGCCTTGCGCCAGGGCGACAATTCCCGATCCCTTTATGGTCGCGCGCACGACGATTACGAAGCGGGTTGCAATCCGATGGGCTATGGTCGGTTCAAGTGGCAGTCTTGTGATGATCTGCGATGCTAACGCCTCCCCATCGCGCAGGAGAAAGAAACTCACATAGAGACCCACCCCAAAGGAAAGCACGAAAGCTGCTGCGTCCGCGCCTATGGTCAATGCGCGCTGCGTCAATATGCTCGCGCTGTTGCTCAATGCCTGAGAGATCTTGGCTTGTGCCCGCTCAAACGTGCCAAAACCGGCATTCTCAACCCAATGCTGCAACCGCATCGGCAAAGCAGCATGCACCTGACCGAAATAGGTCGCAAAGTCGATCTGGCCACTTCTGATCTTTGCGTAGACGCCGCTTGCCTGCTCGATCACGAGACTCCCGATTATCAAGGCCGGCATGATGACAGCTATGATAATGATGAGCAGCGTCAACGCCGCCGCCATGTTGCGTCGCCCGCGACAGTCGAACAGGATACGTCTGTAAAGCGGCTGAAAGAGCAAGGCCGCCAGAGCAGCCCACAATAATGCCGAGATGAAACCGGAAACAATCAGACCCAGCCCGAGCGTCGAGATGGCGATGAAGAGGATCAATCCTCCATTGTCGATACGCTCGCGCGGAATCATCCAAATCTCGATCGTTTATTGCTGATGTGCTGAGCGGGACCAGCGCCCTGTGCGTGGGTGCAATAGTCGGCTGATGCCATCCGGCTCAGCTGTGCGCGGTCCCAGGACTGGCTCATCACGCTATACTGACAATCCTCACTTGACTGTCCCGATGCTGCGGTTTGACGACCACCGTATCTCCCAGGCGCTCAAGCATGATATCCGCTTCAGCCAGGCCCAATGGCAACGCCTTGATGAAAAGGCGGTCGATAAATGTCGGCAAGGTGGGTTGGCGGAAAAGGATTTCGTTGGACGAGACATCGAATGCCAATCCAAGACTGGCCTGGATCAGCGACAGCGGGGCCGCCGCCGACCATGCCTGAGGGCTGCAAGCGACCGGATAAAAGGTCGGGCCCTGGGAGCGTCGTCGCGGGAAACCGCAGAACAGTTCAGGCAGCCGCATGAGATCAACATAGGTTGCAGCGGCGAAGAGCCCCTCGAATATCTGCGCCGCCTGACGCTGAAAGCCATATCGCGAAAAGCCTGCGGCAATTAGCGCATTGTCGTGCGGCCAGATTGAGCCATTATGATAGCTCATGGGATTGTAGCGTTTTTCGGTCGACGCGATCGTCCTAACGCCCCAGCCGGAAAATGAGGCGGGCGCCATCAAGGTTGCCACCACCATGGGCGCGCGCTCTGGTCGAGCCAGGCCCGTGTAAAGGACATGGCCTGCGTTGGAGGAACGAACCCGGCACGGCTGCTTTTGCCCATCGAGCGCGAGCACATATGTCCCCAGGTCCGCGTCGAAGAAAGACGCGTCGAAACGCTGCTGCAGATCGACAGCCCGGGCGAGATAGGTTTCCGAGCGATCCAGATCGCCCATCGCACGATAGATGATTCTTGCCGCCTGCCACGCGCCATAAACATAGGCTTGAACTTCAGCCAAAGCGATCGGGCCTCGGGCGATACTGCCATCGGTATGGAAGATGGAATCATGGCTGTCCTTCCAGCCTTGGTTCTGCAGGCCCTGATCCGTCAGGCGTCCATATTCAACGAAGCCGTCGCCATCGCGATCGCCATGAGTGTCGATCCATCGCAATCCAGCCTCGATATTGGGTAACAAGCCAGCGAGATATTCAAGGTCCCCGGTGCGCTCCAGATAGGCGCCGGCCAGCATGACGAAAAGCGGCGTGGAATCGATGCTGCCATAATAATGACGGAAAGGAACCTCCCCCAACTCGGCCATTTCGCCGTGACGTACTTCGTGCAGAATTTTACCTGGCTCGGCATCAGCTGTCGGGTCGAAATCCGTCGCCTGATGCGCAGCGAGATATCCCAGCACGCCTCGGCTAATGTCTGGGTCCATCCAGATCGTCTGAAGGGCGGTGATCAGGGCATCCCTGCCGAAAACGGTGCTGAACCAAGGGATGCCCGCATAGGGATAAGGCCCAAATTCTGTATCGGTGGAGAGCATCGAGATGTCGGAAACCGAACGCCGCGAAACGGCATTGAACAAGTCATTGGACGATTTCATCGAAGCACCGCGGCGTCGCGCATGCTGAAGCGCACGCATGGCCTCGCGCAGGGATTTTAGAAACAGCTTGGGCAGGGGTTGATCGACCTCATTCCTATGTTCGCAGGAGATACGTGCGAACAATGTGGATCGACTGCCGGGGCCAACAGTGACTTCAAATAGCGCCTGCTCCGCCGTCAGTTGCGCGGGTGCGGGATCAAAATGGAGATGTGTCGAGCGTTCAAGGTCATCGCGTCCTCTATAGCCCAGCAGGACATCGGCGTCTCCGACCTGTGGCTCGTGCATGGTGCCGCGGCGCAATCTGGTCATGCCACGTATCTCGAACAGATCCGCGAAATCGGAAGCGAAGGACAGACCCACCGACACCCGCCGCTCTACAATGTCGAAATTGCGCACAATGATGCGTTCATAGATTGCGCCGTCCCATAGAAAGCGGCTGCGACGCAGATGGATCAGGTCATGCTCCACCTCTACGCGCCCGTCCTCTCCAAGGAAGTCCGGGTTGGCCAGATCACAGGTCAACATCGCATTGTCGTCCCGCAGCGCCGAACTCAGCAGGATCGGGCGCATGCCATTGACCGTAAGGTATAAGTGCGAAAGATGGCGCGTATCGCGATGGTAGAAACCCTCGGGACTACCAGGCCCGGATATGGCGTCGCCGCTATGATCAAAGACAGCAAAACTGTCTCCATGCTTGAGTGTGCGTGGGCGACGTTCATGCAACGAGGCGGTCGCAGGAATGAAGAACTGGGTTTGCGCCTGCGACAGCGCCTGTCCCCCTGCAATGCCCGAAACCCCTGGCTGCGGTTGGGTCTGCGACATGGCGGCTCCTATGCGACGATCTGCAATTCCGATTCTTCGCCGCGCCGGCGACGCAGCCAGGCTGCGTCGGTGCGCGCACCGGGCAGTCGATGATATAACGCGGCATAATCGGCAGCCATCCTGTCAGCCGTGAACCGTGCGTCGAATACGCCGCGCACCATTTTGCGCTCGAGGTGACGAATTTGTTTCACCGCTTCGACAGCCTCGTCTTCGCTGTCGACGATGAAACCCGAGCGCCCATCCTCTATGACCTCCGGAACCGATCCGCAGCGGAAGGCGATGACCGGCGTTCCGCAAGCCATGGCTTCGATCATCACCAATCCAAAAGGCTCAGGCCAGTCGATCGGAAACAGCAAGGCGCTCGCACCACCGAGGAAATCGGCTTTCTGTCGCTCGTTGATCTCACCGATGAAGCGAATATTGGGATATAGTTTGACAAGAGGCGCGATCTCTTCCTCCCAATAGGCGCGATCGACCGCGTCGATTTTCGCCGCAATTCGCAACTCCATGCCGGCTCGGGCTGCGATGCGAATGGCGCGATCCGGTCTCTTCTCGGGCGAGATACGCCCGAGAAAGGCGAGATAACCTTCATTTTCGCCAAGGCTGGGGGTGAGAAGGTCGGCCGGGAGACCGTGGTAGATGGTCGCGCCCCAATTTACCGGGGGCATGGGTTGCCGTTGATCATCAGAGATCGAAACTAGGCAGTGATCGCCAAAGCAGCGATAGAATGGCGGCAGATCAGGCAGGTCCAGCCGACCATGTAATGTCGTCACGGTGCGTCCAATAAAATCCTGGATCATTGGCAGATGCAGAAGATCTATATGGAAATGGAGCGCATCAAACTCGTCCGCCCGTTGCCGCACCGCATCAAGCATCATCATATGATAGGGGATCGTGTCGACGATGCCCGGGGTCAGTCGCAGCGCCGCCGGCGTGATCGGAACAAGCTCGGCCGAAGTCTGCGAATCGCCGCTGGCGAACAGGGTCACGTCGTGCCCCTGATCCACCAAAGCTTCGGTGAGATAGGAGACGATCCGTTCGGTACCCCCGTAAAGCTTGGGTGGTACACTTTCAGCCAGGGGAGCGATTTGAGCGATCTTCATGCGGCTATCCTCTAACGGAGATAGGCCTCGCCCCCCCCCTCAGCACACGAGCCGCAAAGTAAATCCGCATGGATGGCTAAAGTTGCATTGCGGAAACAATAAAAATAAAGAGCAATTCCGAAACGATCTGAAATATTGATCTAAATTAATAAGATTTTATCTTTAGTCTTCCGCAAAATCTTCGGCTTGTCCTTTTTCCAGTTGTTCGCGCGCCAGTTCTGCGGCCCGCAACAGGGAAAGACCCGTCCCCTCCGCTGCACTGGCTGTCAGCGTTATTGCGATGCCGTTAGGACCATCCAGCATGATCAATCCAGCGTGGGCTGAGGCAATGCCAGCTTCTTCATGAATACCCGGGGTTGGCATATCTTCTTCGCTCCTTCTCCAGGCCCCGACAACGACAGGCTGGCAAGGGCGGTTCCGTCAATTCTGCTCTTCGAGGAAAAGGTAAGCAGGATCAAATTCGCCCAACCGCTCCAGGCCTTTTCGATCGCGAATTTCAACCTCCTGGCGATGCATCGCCAGGAGGTTGCGGTCTTTGAGATCCCGCAGCATCCGGTTCATATGAACGGACGTAATGCCGCACGCCTCTCCCAGATCGGCCTGCGTCATCGGAAGGGTGAAATGCGATCCATCGCTTCGACCGATCGCGCGCAATCTCGCTTCCGTCTCGCAGAAGAAATGGCTGACTCTCGCAATCGCATCGAGGCGCCCGAGGCGAAATATCCATTCGCGATGCATGGCAGCATCAAGGAGCGTGCTGAACCAGAGCAATTTCGTAAGCGCCGGGCGCGTCGCAACAAGATGTTCGAGCGCAACATGGGGCACCAACGCTACCCGACAGGCGGTCAAGGTCGCGAGGTCATGATCAAGATGACCAAGCGGGTAGCCATGAAGGTCGACGAAATCGCCGGCCACATGCACTGCAACAAGCTGTCTTTCTCCCTGCCGGTCATCCATGTACCGGCACATGACGCCTTCGATGAGATAGGTGCTCATGGTGATATTTTGATCGCGAGAGATGAAGGTCTTGCGAGGAGGCAGGTTTCGCACGTCAGCTACCGCAGCTTCAAGCGCTTCGAGATCCTGGGCACTCAGGAGGTCACGCCTTCGACCTCGCAGAAAGTCGGCAAACACCATCATCATGTCCAGCATTGCAAAATGGATGATCAACGCATTCGCACATCACCCGACAAGGGTCGAGTGCAAAGGATCACTCACGCTTCGCACAGATAATCCGGCCGAGATCCGAGCGAACTGGATCGCGGTCGCCACGGTCAAAAGGTCATGGGTGCATCACGCGGGAGCCGCAACGAAAGCCAGATACTAAAAACCCTGCATCTTTCGAGGCAGGGCTAGGGGGGCCGCAAGTCAATGACTTACCGAACGATAACTTCTCAACGTCCGCTTTGTATCCGAAGAAATGCGCTCACTTGAAATTTTCTGGTCAAGCTGCACGCAGGCAGTCGCACCCTTGCCTAAAGATCGCTCAGCCTTCGTAATTCGAAAACTCCAGCGCGTCTTCTTCAGGAGGCGTCCGGACTAACCATATCAGCCCGCTTTCGCGTATGTTTGTAGCTCACCGCAGGGCTATTGGTCGCCATGGATGGTTTTGTCCTGCAGGCAGATTGCGCATTTTGCGCCACCGTTTTTTCGAAGGTCCGCTTGAGGAGCCAACCCACCGCGAATGTGACTGTCGCAGTGACAGCGGCACGCGCTGCGGTTTCCGCAATTCCGATCTTCACCGCGTCCTGCATCGCCTCATCACGAGACTGGCCAAATGCCCGACCCTGTATGGCCTTTTTACGAAAAATCATCGACCCTCACCCTGTTGCAAAATTGGCGGCCGCTGTCCGCCGCCGTTCCAGAAAACGTTCAACGCGATGACGCGTTTGCAAATGCGTCGACGAGCGCAGCACAAAATGCCGGCAGATCATCAGGACTGCGACTGGTGATACACTGACCGTCGATCACGACTTCCTCATCCACCCAATGACCACCGGCATTTTCGATGTCCGTCCTGATCGAAGGATAAGAGGTAAGCGAATGACCGGGGGCTATCTTGGCTTCGATCAGAAGCCAGGGCGCATGACAAATAGCCCCGATCGGCTTACCCGCATCGAAGATTGCCTCGACAAAGGATATCGCTTCGGGGCTGGCACGCAATTTGTCAGCACCCACACTGCCACCGGGAATGACTAGGCCATCGAAAGATGCAGGATCTGCTTCAGAGAAGGTCATGTCGACGGCATATTCGCCACCGGGATCAAGATCATGAACATTGGTGCGTGCCTGGCCAGATTGAAGGCCGATCACTTGAACGCGCGCACCCGCCCTCTTCAAGGCGTTCATCGGCTCCAGAAATTCGACTTCTTCCGTACCGCGCGGAGCGATGAGAAGGGCGATCGTGCGGTCGCTGAGCGACATGGCGACTCCTTTGGAAATAGTTTTTCTGACTGGGTTAGATGAGGGGGTAACGGCCAGAGGCCCTGCAGGATCCGATCGCCCCGTAAACATGCGCCTCGCACCGGCTTGCCTGGCCGACAGGCGGCTGGCGCAGAGGCGGAAAGGTTTTCGCCCTTCCGACCCCAGCGGAACAGATCGTCAACCACCCCGTTATCAGACACAGCGCTACATCATCGTCACGAGGGGCCCGTATGACGGCAACGCAAATCGCCGAGACGCCGCACAAGCTGACTGACACAGCTTTCAAGCGGGAACTTACACTGGTCCTGCCGCAACTCAGAGCTTTTGCCCGTAGTCTGTGTGGCGATCGCGATCTTGCCGACGACCTGGTTCAGGAAACCATGCTGAAATCCTGGAACGCGCGGGGGCGGTTCATACCCGGCACCAATTTTCGTGCCTGGACGTTCACTATCCTGCGCAATCACTATTTCAGCCTCAGCCGGCGCAGCAAATTTGTCGGGGCGTGGGACGATCTTGTCGCAGACAGACTACTTGCCGCGCCCGCGGAACAGTTGAAGATTGTCGAGCTATCCGATGTCGTGCGCGCTCTTGCGCAGATTCCCGTTCCTCAACGTGAGGCACTCATATTGATCGGTGCGGGTGGCTTTTCCTATGAGGAAGCAGCGACCATCATGGGCACTGCGATCGGTACTGTCAAAAGCCGCGTTGCTCGTGCTCGCACGGCGCTTGAAGCTTTGATCAACGATGGCCAATTGGCCCAGTCCCGATCGGAATTCGAAGCCGACGAGAATGTGACAAACCTGTTTTCTGTCATCGATGCCATTGAAGATCGACAGTCGGCTAGAGAGCCGGGTGAGGCTATGATCCGTCTCGTTGCCTGAAGGGCTGCCTTCACTTGGCCTGTCGATGCAGAACGCGCTTATCCGTCTGCGACGACTCGCCAGAGTTACGCTGACCGCCATCGCGCCAATCCTGAACCGGCGCCGCCAGCCTCTCGGTTCGTTCGAGATGCACCTTGTCCTGTATTGAAAGAAATAGGCTGCCAGAAGAGCCGAAGGCCAAGAAGGCAAATTCCGGAAATTGCGTTATGTGCGAACCCAAAGACTGATCGAGCCGCCGGGCACCTTAAGGATGATGCTTCCGTTTTCATCAGCGATTATCTCTTCAGCATGATGGCCCAGAAAATCATGGAAAGATGCCCCTGCATGCTCCGGTCCGAGCTGGACCGATTTGCTCGCCTCTTCGCCATTTGACACAAGCAGGACACATCCTGGCTGATCCTGGGTGCCATGGCGTATGACACCGACACAATGTGGATCATCAAACAGATCGCTTTGCGGTCCATGGGCATAGAGTTGCCGTGCTCTGAGCAACTGAGGCAGACATGCCACCGGCTCGATGACGATCTCATGCGCGTGCCCATCGCCACCTTGATCGGCATATCGTGCGCCGAAAAGATCGGGATAGAAGATGCATGGGGTGCCCTGTTCGCGGATCAGGATCAAGGCATAGGCCAGGGGTTTAAACCAATCCTCCACGGGTGCTTCAAGAGCCTGGAGCGGTTGGGTGTCGTGATTGCCGACGATCGTTACCGCATGATCCGGGGCGGCATGCAGCAGCGAACCATCGAAGATCGTTCGCAGGTCAAAATCGCCGCCGGCTCGGGCCGCATCGTGAAAACGATGGAGAAGGCCGACATCGAAAAGCATGAGTTGTCGATCGACCATGTCCAGATATGCTTGCAGGACTGTCATGTCGGGATGCCAATATTCGGCGACGACAAACAGCGCGTCGCCGACGCTTTCGCGCATGTGCCCTACCCAATCGCGGAAAAACCATGCAGGGATATGCTTGGCTGCATCGAGACGGAATCCGTCACAAGGCAGTTGATCAGCCAGCCACCTGCCCCAATATTTGAGCTCTTCATAGACCGCCCGGTTCCGAAACTCGACGTCTGATCCCATCAGATAGTCAAAATTGCCCTTTTCATCGTCAACCTCAATATTCCATTCCCCATCACCATATTCATTGACGAGCCGGAACACGCCATCTTCATCCGGTTCTTCGATATGATCGACGCCGGTGAAGCATCTGGCATCCCAGACAAACTCTGAATAGCGCCCCTGGCGTCCAGGGAAAATGTAGCGGGTCCAGGCGCGAGCCTGGAATGCTTCGTCTTCCACTTCGTCCCGATTATCGGGATTGGCCCTGCGAACATGGACCGTTTCCATCTCGTCCGCGCCCATTTTATGATTGAAGACAACGTCATGAATGACGCCAAGGCCAACGTCGTGCAGCGCATGCGCCGCCCGTTCCAGCGCGGCGCGATCACCATATTTGGTGGCTATGGATCCTTTTTGATCGAATTCGCCCAGGTCAAAAAGATCATAGCTGTCATAGCCTACGGAATAGCCGCCTGCAGCCCCTTTACAGGCCGGGGGTAGCCAGACGTCCGTCACACCCAACTCCTTGAGATTCTCCGCTTTTTGAGCGACCTCGTCCCAGAGCTGGCCTCCATCAGGATAGTACCAGTGGAAAAACTGAAGCAGCGTGCGTCCGGCCATGAAAGCTCCCGTTCCAACATAAGTCGCTGCCGCTAAACGAGCGCATGGGACAGGAGTTGCAGAGGCCGAATTGCTTGCCGATTTTGCGCGGGGCGCTTCGCGACGGCTGCACAAATTCGAGCCATAGAAAGCGTGTGCCGCTTGCTCATGATTCCCGTTTGGGGGCTGCAAGAGGAGAAAATCCGGAACCACGTCGCTCCACGGGAGATTAGAGCGACTATGGAGAAGTGAGAGGAAGCATCATGTGGATATTCATCCTGGCTATCGCGGCAGCCGCGCAGCCGCAGGCCACGACTATGCAAGGCAATGGTCACCACGCGAATGATGCGCGGCGCACGCAGGAGGAGCAGTCCAAAATCCAGCCGATCCACGGTCAGGAGGCGCAGCCCGACGACCGCGCCCTGGGCGAACGGTCGGGACCTGAGGAGGATCGGAATGCTGACGGAGCCTTGATGCCCGGCGCGCCAGGAACAAACAATCCGACCATCCCCGACGACGCCTGAAAATCTCCGCCTTCAGGGACATCTTGCGACGACCTGAGGCGCGTGGTCAGGTGCTGCGCGGAAATGGTGGCGGAGCGCTGCGCAAAAATTGGGCTTATTCGGCGAGTAGCTCGAGTATCGTATCTCTCAGGGCCGCGGGCGAACAGGGCTTCTCGCACACCGCAGCCTTGGAATATCGCCGTTTGAGATCCGATGCGTCGGCATGCCCGGAATGGAATATGATCGGAACGCCCGCTTTTTCGAGCAAATCGGCCGCCGGAAAGACCTCGCCATCCTGCAAACGCACGTCGAGCACAGCGCAGGACGGCAGTTGCGCAGTGACCGCCGCGACAGCATCCTTGACAGAGATGTAGGGGCCGTCGACCGAAAAGCCCTGAGCTTCAATGATGTCCTGTACATCGAAGGCAACCAGGAGCTCGTCTTCAACCAGCATGATCGTCTTAGGCATCGGCCAGAACCTTGTCCGGCAGGGTAAGGCTTATCGTGAACATGTCGTCGCTAATATCTCTTTCCACATGCCCGCCCAATTGTCGGGATGATGTCTGGACCAGCAGGGTGCCAAATCCGCTCCCAACGTCGCCATCCTCGCTCAGCGCGTCCCTGCGCGTTTCGCTCCACGTCAACTGGAGGTCATGGTCAAGTTTCCAAACGATGTTCAATCTCCCATCGGAGGCCCCCAGAGCCCCATATTTGACCGAATTGGTCGCCCATTCATGCAGCATCAACGCCAGGGACGAGAGGCAGGAACGCGCGATGAGGATTTCAGGTCCACTGATCGAGATTGCTGCATGATCCCGATAGGGTTCGATGGTTGTCCGAACCAACTCTTCCAGATTGATGGCCTGTACTTCCCCCGTTGGCGAAGCAAGGGAATGCGCACGTCCCAAGGCTGCAATACGCTCCCTCAGATCGGCGGCGTAGGCACGCACATCATCATGAATCCGCGCCCCAGCGGAGACCATTCCGCCCACGATCGCGAAAAGATTCTTCACGCGATGATTCATTTCGCGCAGCATCAGTTCACGCGTCTCGGCGAGCATATATTCCGACGTTACATCGATAGAGACGCCGACCAGATGACGGACTGAGCCATCGCTCACGATCCTGCCGAAACTCTTGATGCGACGCGTTTGGCCGTTCTCGACGACGCGATAGCTCGCTTCGAAATCGCCCCCTTGCGCGACAACTTCCGCCAATGCTGCATCGAAAGCTTCACGGTCGTCGGGATGCAGTCGCGCCAGGCGCCGCTCACCATCGGTCGAAGCGATGTCGGGCGCTATTCCCAGGATGGAACGCCCATGGTCGTCGATGATCGCCTCACCCGTGTCGACATTATATTCCCATGTTGCAACGCCGCCGGCCCGAATGGCCATACCAAGGCGCTCACGTTCGGCCGCAAGATCGCGCTCGAGAGACAATGCGTCAGTGATGTCCGTAAGGACGAGCGTCGCGCCGTCCGTTGATCCGCTCTGGGTTCTGTAAGGCAATGTTCGCAGCGAAAGGGTTCTCGCGCCATCGCGGGTCGTGACACGCCTCTGGATCACAGGATGCCCCTCTGACACGGACCGTGCATCATCAAGATAGAGCGTCCCTGCAAGGCGTGACGTGACATCCTCCAATGGTCGTCCGCGGTCGCTGGGCTGAAGCGGAAAAAGGGCCGTCGCAGCTTCGGTGTAGCTCCTGATCTGAAGTTTTCCATCGAGCACAATCACCGCCAGATCGGTCGACTCGAAGAAATTTCGAAGGTCGGAATTTGCAACAGTCAGCTGGTCAACTTTTGATTTCAGCTCATCATTTACGGTTGTGAGCTCCTCGTTGGTGGACTGAAGCTCCTCATTCATCGACATCATTTCTTCGTTCGAGCTTTTCAGTTCCTCATTCGCCGTCTCCAATTCTTCGACAGCGGTACGCAGGCGGTGCCGCGTGACACGAAGCTCGTCCTCCAATGCATCGAGATGATCATCGCTTGCGTGCAGTTCGCCGACATCCTGATCAAGCGCTGGGCGGAAAGGTGCGGTGTCGCGGAAAACGAAAAGTAGCGTGCCATCGGTCAGTGGATCGCAGATGACATCGATCTGCTGCATGCCATATTCGGACATGACCTGCACATCACGCGCAACGACCCGCTTTCGACTGTCGCGCGCCTCGCGCAGTAGCGGCCCAAGAACGTTGCGAAGCCCAGCACGGGCAAGACCAATCGCGCTCGAGCCTCCCGTCCGTGTGACCGGAAAATCAAAATAGCGGCCGAGCCGACCATAGGCAGAGATTATGGCGCCATCCTGATCTAGCACGAGACTAGCGGGCGTATAACGCTCGACGAGGCGACGGACCGCTATGGTCTCATCGCTTGCCGACCGACCCGACGGCCTGTTGCCGGAACCTGTTGCGGGTTGATCGCGAAGCCTGCCGCCACCCGGCAGATCGATCGGATAATTGGGTGGCCCAGGCGCGCGTTGGAAAAGGCGCGCCTGTTGATCGATCGCGGGGAAGAGATGCTCGAATCTCCCGACACTTTCGGACGGTCCAAGAAACAGATATCCATTTGGCCGAACAGCATAATGCAGGATCGGCATGACCGTCTGCTGCAGCCGATCATCGAAATAGATGAGAAGATTGCGACAGGAGACCAGATCGATGCGCGAGAAGGGCGGATCCTTGACCAGGCTATGACTGGAGAAGCGGATCATGTCCCGCAATTGGGGAACGATCATGAACCTTTCTGCGTGAGGGATCGCATATTGCTCGCGCAGCGCCAGCGGAATATCTGCAAGCGCAGAGGCAGGATATACTCCTTCGCGCGCAATCTGCAGCATCTGCTCATCAATATCCGTAGCGAAGATCTGCACGGATGCCGGCAGAATATTCCGTTTGCGAGCAGCTTCGGCGAAGAGCATCGCAATGCTGTAGGCTTCCTCGCCAGAGGAGCAGCCTGGAACCCATACCCTGATTTCCTCGCCATCGGCCTGATCGACCAGCGGCTCGATAACCGTGATCCTCAGACGCTCGAACAGATCTGCGTCCCGGAAAAATCGGGTGACGTTGATCAGGAGATCACGAAACAGCGCTTCACATTCGTCCCTGTCGCTTTTTATCCGCGAAAGATAGCTGTGGCCCGACGTGATCCCCAGCACATGCATGCGCCGTTCGACCCTCCTGATAAGGGTCGTGCGCTTGTAACCCGAAAAATCATGGCCCACCGCAGTTCGCAGTGTCTTGCACAGATCATCGACATGATCGGCGACCAGCGCAGCTTCCCGTTCGGGTGTTTCGGCCGTGGCACGGTGCTGGAAAAATCCTTCCAGACATTGAATTATCTCGCTTGGACGTTTGACGAAATCGACCAGTCCGGTTCCCACAGCAGACAGCGGCATGCCATCATATTTTGCCGTTTCAGGATCCTGCACGACACACAGCCCGCCATTTTCCTTCACGGCACGCAAGCCCATGGTCCCGTCAGCGCCGGTACCTGAAAGTATGACGCAGGCGGCGTCCGCCTGCTTGTCCGACGCCAGGGAGATGAAGAAATCATCTATCGGTCTGCGAAGACCGCGGGGCTGCGCGAAGTCGGTCAGTTCCAACATGCCCTGCCGTATGACCAGGCCGCGACCGGGAGGGATGATGTAAACCTTGTCCGCCTCTATCTGCTCACCACCCTCGCACTGGAGAACTTCCAGGGTCGTGTGGCGGTCCAGCAATTGCGCCAGCATGCTCTCATGATTGGGATCAAGATGCTGAACGATGACGAAGGACATGCCGGTCTGGCCACGGGCTGACGCCAGCATTTCGCGCAGGGCCTCAAGCCCGCCCGCCGAAGCGCCGATGCCCACGATCGGCAACCGGCTGGGGTTAGCTGTCTCACCGCTCAAAGGAAATCGCCATTGTCCAGATCGGACAATATGAGCTTGGCCTGCGCTATGGTGGCCACCGTATTCGCGATTGTCATCAGCGAACCTTCAACCACGATCCCGCTTTCCGCGAGGACCGGACTCAATCGGTCAAGCGTACGCTCAAGGTCGAGATCATAATCCGCCAGTCGATCCGGCTGGGTGCGACTGACATCGAATTGAGACGCAAAAATATAGCGCACCTGGCCCGACTGAGCGCGAAGTTTCGTCATGTAGAGAAGATTGACGAAGGGGCGCCCGTCCTTCCGGAAATTGACGATGGACGTCCGCACGTTCGCCTGCCCATCGTCCTGGAGGAAAGACCGTATCTGCGCGCGGGCCTCTTCATTCCGGCTGCGTCCCTGCAAGAACCTGCAATTGCGGCCGACGATCTCGCTCGTCGCATAGCCGGTAAGGTTCCTGAAGCCCTCATTCGTCAACAGCAGCTCATGATCGCCCTCTGCGCGGCCGAGCGACAAAGCCACAGGCGAGCTGTCAAAATAGGTTGCCAGCTGCTCTGGGAGGATTGCGCGCATCAGAACTCCGTAAGTTGATCCGCACGCACAACGCCCGGCCCTTTCATCGGCTCCGCGATACCCTTGGCTTATCGTCGAAACAAGCCGACCCGATTGAGCCATGCCGCCATCTGGGCAGAAAATGATGATGTTATAGGTTGGCCTGTTCCTCCTCCGAAAGATCTGCGTCAGGCGGGTAGTAAAGTTCAGCGCATTCCGCGCGCAGGCATCCCCCCTCTATCGAGATATCATCGCGATAGGCTTCTGCTACGAAATCCAGCGTGTCGACATGCCTTGCCTCGAAATACATCTGATGAACATCATGCCTTCCAGCGCCGTAAACGACCCTTCCGACCTTTGCCCAGATCGATGCCATCGTGCACATTCCACATGGCTGAAGCGTCGAATAAAGCGTTGCGCCGCGCAGCTCCATGTCACCGCTATTCTCGCAACCGCGTCTGATCGCCATCATTTCTGCATGGGCTGTCGCGTCGGGCAACTCCTGAGTCTGATTGCGTTCGCCGGCTATCATCCTCCCATCCAGCACGATCACGCAGCCCAGAGGGGAGGTTGAAGGATCAGACCCTTTTGAACGCGCAATCGCGATAGCCTCGCGCATCCATGCTTCGTCTTCGGGCTGAATCATTTGGTCCTCCTCGTCCTGACGCGTTCCTCAGGACTGCTAAGATGTTGGCGCCGCGCACCGACCTCATGTCGGCGCCAGCTGCTTTGGATGTGCCAACGAAATGAATCTGTCGTCCCGGACAGCTCAGCACAGAATTGCCCGCATGCGCACTAATGGCGCGCATGCGGACTTATTAGCTGATCTCAGGCGAGATCGCGGATTTTCGGCTCTCGCGCCCAGTGCCGCTTGGGGCCCTTGTCCAGCAGCATCTCGTTTGGAATGACGCCGTCGTCCTTTTCCACCCCCGCTTTGTCGAGGATGATCTGCGTGCCGGGGCAATGGGCGATGGTCTTGCAGTGGCCATAGGCGTCCATGAACCATTGGACCGCAGCGCCTTGCTTCGACAATATTTCCGCGCTTTGCGGCATCAGCACGGAGGCAATCGCATCGAACAGCACGGAGGGCGAGCCATCGAGCTTGCCGTCCGCTTCGAGCGTTCCGCCCTTGACCTTGAGGGGACCAATCTTGGGCGCAACCAGAAAGACGCTGCCGCCTGCTTTCTCCACGCCCGTCTTGAGCTTCTCTACCATCGCCTTGTCGGAGCCTTCGGCAAACAGAATTCCGACCTTGCGGCCGGCGAAGCCATCCTTGGCATTCTTCTGGATAGAAAGAGCGTCGGAGATGGGCATCTCCACAAGGTCTCGGGCTGCTGGCGCCTTTTCAGGCAGAGCGATCGACAGCCCGTCGGCGACTCGTTGCGCCAGATCCTCGTCAATGTTGCGCAGACGCGAGAGAACCCGAAGCCGCACATGAGGCATCACCACCTTCGACAACTCGAAGACAATGGCCGATGCGATGTGCGCCTGTTCATTCTCGGTCTGCGACAGATAGAACATCCGCGCCTGACTATAATGATCGGCAAATGTTTCGGCACGTATCCGCATCTTGTCAGTGGGATCGTTGCGTTCTCCATTATCGCTAAAGGATGTGAAGCCGGTTTCGGGCGCAACGCGTGGACCACTATCCTCGCCAGCCTCGTTCAGGCTGTTCGGCTCGTAATTGGCGCGCCCCTTGGGGACCAGCGTCTGCATCAACCCGTCGCGCTGCATATTGTGGAAGGGGCATTTGGGCGCATTGATCGGGATCTGATGGAAGTTGGTCGTTCCCAAACGCGACTTTTGCGTATCGAGATAAGAGAAAAGCCGCCCCTGCAGCAGGGGGTCATTCGTGAAGTCAATGCCTGGAATGACGTTGCTGGGCAGGAAGGCCACCTGCTCTGTCTCGGCAAAGAAATTGTCGACATTGCGATTGAGCGTGAGGCGCCCGATGATCTCGACAGGAATATCCTCTTCCGGGATCAGCTTGGTTGCATCCAGCACATCATAGGGCTGTTCTGCCGCCCAAGCCTCATCGAAAATCTGCACGCCCAGGTCCCAGGCGGGATAATCGCCGCTGGCAATGGCTTCGTACAGATCGCGGCGATGAAAATCGGGGTCGGCGCCTGCCGTCTTGACAGCCTCGTCCCAGACCTGGGACGCAACGCCCAGAACCGGCTTCCAGTGGAACTTCACGAACTTGCCGTCGCCGTCTTGATTGATGAAGCGGAAGCTGTGGACGCCAAATCCTTCCATCATCCGCAGCGAACGAGGAATGGCCCGATCGGACATGGCCCACATGATCATGTGCATGCTCTCGGGCATGAGCGACACAAAATCCCAGAAGGTGTCATGGGCGCTCGCAGCCTGGGGATAGCCCCGATCCGCTTCCATTTTCACCGAATGGATCAGGTCAGGAAATTTCATCGCATCCTGAATGAAGAATACCGGGATGTTGTTGCCGACCAGGTCCCAGTTGCCGGCTTCCGTGTAGAATTTCACAGCAAAGCCGCGCACATCGCGCGGTGTATCAACGGAACCCGCGCCACCGGCCACAGTGGAGAAACGAACGAACACAGGGCAGCTCGCACCCTTCTTCTGGAAAATGCTCGCTTTGGTCACATCGGGAATGGCCTTGGTGCACTCGAAAATCCCATGGGCGCCAGAGCCGCGTGCATGGACGATCCGTTCAGGGATGCGTTCATGGTCAAAATGGAAGATTTTCTCGCGCAGTACGAAATCTTCCAGCAGCGTGGGACCGCGGGCGCCGGCCTTCAGACTATTCTGATTGTCTGCGATCCGATGCCCGAAATTGTCTGTCAGGGCATCACCGGAGCGCTCATCCTGCAACCTCTGCTGCGTCTCTCCGCCTTCTCCGACCATCGTCTCATAATCGGGACTTCCAGCTCCGGGCTGGTGATCGGCAAGACCATTTTCCAGAGCAGCATCACTTTTGGGACCCGAAGCGGCCATATCAATTCTCCCTGACGCGCATGATAGGCTGCGATTGTCGCAGCAGACAGACCTCTAACCGGAAGCGGGAGGCTGGGTTCCGGCGGGAGGCGAGAAGATGTCCAGGACCAATCTGGATCAATATGAATCTTAGATAGCGACCGCGCGGCACTGGGGCGCGTGATGTCTGCGGCCAGAACTCACCGGAACTTTTCGTGCATATGCCTCTTTTGGCGTGAAGCGCGGCCGATGATGGCGGCATGGGAGCAATGATGACTGTCACATATCGTGGGCCGCAGATATTGCCGCGTGGGTCGCAAGTTCAGGGCCCGGCCAGGGAACCGTCCGATATCGAGTTGCTTCACGCGATCAGCGTTACGCTCATCGCCGAGAATGATCGGTTCGAACTCTATGGCAAGATCGTGGAGGCCGCTGTTGCCATCACCGGCTCCCAGTTCGGGACGATGCAACTCCTTTGCCCCGCCGATGATCCTTCGGGACATGGGGGGCAACTCCAGTTGCTGGCGCACAGAGGCCTGCCGGCAGAAGCGGTCGGGTTCTGGCAGTGGGTCAGTCCAGCAGCCTACAGCAGTTGCACGCTAGCCCTGAAAATGGGTCAGCGCGCCATTGTTCCTGATTTCGAGAAATGGGCCGATATCGCCGGGACTGCCGACCTCGATGCGTTTCGCGCCGCGGGCATCCGCTCGGCTCAGACCACGCCGCTTCTCTCGCGCACCGGCCGCTTGCTCGGCATGATCTCCACCCATTGGGATCGTCCGCATCATCCTTCCGAGCGGGACCTGCGTCTGCTCGATATCCTCGCCCGGCAGGCCGCAGACCTTCTGGAGCGGACCATTGCGGAAGAACAGCTGCGCCTTCTCAATGACACGCTGGAGGCGCGTGTCGAGGAGCGTTCGCGCGAACTGTCCTCGGCTCAGGATCAGCTTCGCCAACTTCAGAAGATGGAAGCGATCGGGCAACTGACAGGCGGCGTTGCGCATGATTTCAACAATCTTCTCACCATCATCCGTGGGTCCGCCGACCTTCTCGCGACCCGCGAGCTGCCGCGCGAGAAGCAGAAGAAATATATTGATGCCATCTCGGAGACCGTGGACCGTGCGGCGAAGCTGACGAGCCAGCTTCTCGCTTTTGCGCGCCGCCAGGCCCTTCGACCAGAGACGTTCAATGCCGCGCGCAAGGTTGAAGCCGTTGCGGATATGCTTCGAACGGTCGTGGGTTCGCGCATTGCCCTTGTTGTCGACCCGATCTGCACCTCCTGTTTTGTCGAAGTCGATGCGAGCCAGTTCGAAACCGCGCTGATCAACATGGCGGTGAACGCACGCGACGCGATGAGTGGAGAGGGACGGATTACCCTGTCGGTGGAAGCGGCCGGATCAATCCCGGCCCGCGGCGGCCTCGCGGCTGCCAGGGGCGATTTCGTCAGGATTTCCGTGACGGATGAGGGTTTGGGCATGAGCGAAGGGCAGATAGAACATATATTCGAGCCATTCTTCACGACCAAGGAGGTGGGCAAGGGTACGGGTTTGGGACTGAGCCAGGTCTATGGCTTTATCAAACAGTCCGGTGGCGAGATCGACGTTGCAAGTCGGTTGGGTATCGGGACGACGTTCAGCCTCTATCTGCCGCGGGCTGCCGCGCCACATTCCCTGGAGGATGTCACGCCGTCAGGACGTTGCGCCATCCAGCATGCGAATATTCTGATCGTCGAGGATAATGAGCCGGTCGGAGACTTCGCTTCGCAGCTCCTCGAGGATCTTAGTTACAAGACGTGGCGTGCGGCCAATGCTCCTGAGGCGATCGCGGTGCTTGAGCGTTCGCACGGCAATATCGATATCGTTTTTTCAGATGTCGTCATGCCCGGGATCGATGGTCTGGAGCTTGGGCGTCAGATCCGGGCGCGCTGGCCGGAAATCCCCGTGGTGCTCACCAGTGGCTATAGCCATGTCCTGGCTGATGATAGCCGCCATGGCTTTCCACTTCTGCACAAACCCTATTCGGTGAATGAACTGTCCCGACTGTTGGGAGAGATATGCATCGGCGAAGAACGAAAGCATCAGGCGGTAATATAGCCCCTGCGCGGATACCAATTATTGCGAATATAATTGAATAGATCATCTTTTGATCAAATAATGAAGGTTTAACATTTGTCGGATGATTTCTGGACAAAGAAACCATCGAATGACCTGTAGATTTTCATGTCTAGATCGCGCCTCGAATTGGAAAGGCAGTTATGCTCATTCGTGCTGGCTATGAACTGGTCCTGGAAACCGGTGCTCCTACGCCGTTAATTTCCCTCCTCACGATCCGACCGTCCAGGTTTCCCGATCTTCGTACCCCCCACAGGATCAGGACAGGCGCGCCGATCCCGACCCATGATTACCGTGACAGCTTTGGCAATATCTGCACACGCATGACCCTGCCGGCAGGTCGCACCACCCTGTCATGTGACTTCACGATTGCCGATAGCGGCCTGCACGATCGCCAAAGTCCATCGGCAGTCCAGCATGAAGTTCGGGATTTGCCCTCGGACGTCCTCATCTATCTCATGGGCAGCCGCTATTGCGAGACCGATCTCCTCTGCCAGAAAGCCTGGTATCATTTCGGCCATATCGCGCCCGGGTGGCAGCGTGTGCAGTCCATTGTCGATTTCGTGCACCAGCATCTGACCTACGGATATCAATATGCGCGATGCACCAGGACCGCTTGGGAGGCATATAATGAGCGGGTTGGCGTATGCCGGGACTTTGCCCATCTTGCAGTGGCCCTATGCCGGTGCATGAACATTCCGGCACGATATTGCAGCGGATATCTTGGCGATATCGGCGTCGATCCGGTTGATGTCCCAATGGATTTCCACGCCTGGTTCGAAGTGTATCTGGGTGGTGAGTGGCACAGTTTCGATGCGCGGCATCATGTCCCTCGCATAGGGCGCATCCTGATGGCGTGCGGACGCGACGCAGCCGATACCGCTTTGACCACGGCGTTCGGTCCGATGCGACTGGCCTCGTTCAAGGTTCATACTGATGAGGTGATCCAGACCGGACAGCATGTCGACACCTCGGTGACCATCGCCGCCTGACAAGGTCCCTCGATGGGTCTGCTACCCTTGCATGAGGACATGCAGCCCGCTTCTGTCCGTTATGCGCTCACCATGAATGCCATGTGCAGCGCGGCGGTTGGCGAAAGGCGTGATTGGCCGCAACCCGTGGTTCACTCTTGGCAAATCAGCTTGCGCGCTAGGGGCGTTCAGGCGTCGAGAAGATGCCTTGCTCGCATCAAGGCCGTTCCGTCGGGCGCGCGTCCCAGGAAGGCCCGGAAAGACTCCATGGGATCGCGGCTATTTCCTGCAGCGAGTATCTCTTCGCGGAACCGCGATGCGAGACGGGGGTCAAAAATATCACCGGTTGCGACAAAAGCCTCAAATGCGTCGGCATCCAATGCTTCGGACCAGGCATAGCTATAATAGGCAGCCGAATAGCCACCATCAAAGATATGCGTGAAATAGGGAAAGCGATGGCGCAACCCGACCGCGCGGGGCATTGCGAGCGCATCAAGCTGCGCCTCGACAAATGCGCGAGGATCGATCTGCGCGTGCGGTTTCTGGTGGATGGCAAGGTCCAGCAATGCGCAGCCGATCAATTCCACGGTGGCAAAGCCCTGACCATAAGCCTCCGCTTCGCGAATGGCGCTGATCAGATCGTCCGGCATCCCAAGACCGGCGAGCACCTGCGGGCTGACAATCCAGTTCTCCATGAACTTGCTGGGAAACTCCACGAAGTCGCGGGCAACCGCAGTTCCGGATTGGCTGGGGTAGGTGACCCGTGAAAGAAGCCCATGCAATGCATGGCCAAATTCATGAAACAAGGTGCGCGCCTCATCAATCGAAAGGCGGGTCGCACCCCGGTCGGGTGGCGGAGCAGCGGCGAAATTGGCGACCAGATAGACGATCGGGCGCACGTCGCCATCCATCGCTTCTTGCACCCGCAGGCTTCCCATCCAAGCGCCACCATGTTTTTCCGGGCGGGCCAGATAGTCGGTGAAGAGCAGACCCACAATGCTCCCGTTGCTCTCCTTCACTTCCCAGGCCCAGACGTCCGGATGATAGCCTTCTATGTCCGCACGCCTGTAGAAGCTCAGGCCATAAAGTCGGCCGGCTGTGTCGAATGCTGCCTGCCGCACCGCATCGAGCCGCAAATGCTCCGCAGCTGCCGCAGTATCGAGCGCGTAACGGGTGCGTCGTACCTGTTCCGCGTAAAAGCGCCAGTCCCAGGGCGCGAGGCGGAAATCGCCGCCCTCCGCATCGATCAATGCCTGCAGTTCAGCAGCTTCCTGCGCTGCGCGCCGTTTGCCCGGCGCCCACAGCTGGCGCATCAGCGCGCTCGCCGCTGCCGGATCATGCGCCATGCTGTCGGCCAGCGCATAATGCGCATGGTCGGCATAGCCCAGCAGGACCGCCCTCTCCCTGCGCAACGCGAGCATTTCGGCGATGATGGGCCAATTATCATGTTGGTCGCCGTCGCAACGGGCGGTGAAGGCCCGCCATAGGGCCTCGCGCAAGTCGCGCCTCTTCGAAAAGGTCAGAAATGCCTCCAGGTCGGTGCGATCGAGCGTTATGTGATAACGGTCTTGCACCCCCTTCGCTGCTGCTCGCGCCGCAGCCGCCTCGCATATTGCGCTCGGCAGTCCCTCAAGCTCATTCTTCTCCAGATCGAGCACCCAGGCATTTGTTGCGGCAAGCACATTCTGCCCGAATTGAACTGCTAGGGCAGACAGGCGAGCCTCGATAGCGGCAAAGCGGTCCTTGCCAGCCCTCGTCAACGCTGCGCCGCCTCTAAGGAAGCTTGCATAGCTATCCTCCACGAGGCGGACCTGTTCCGGGGTGAGGCCGCTCTCGTGCCGTGAAGCATGGACTGCGAAGACGCGCGCTGCCAATTGGTCATTATGGCTTATGGCGACGGCATGCGCGCTAAGTCGCGCCGAAATTTCAGCTTCCGCCTCGCGGATGGCCAGCGTGCCCTTCGCCGAGGACAGGGCCCAGAACAACCGCCGGACGCGCGCGAGCGGCTCGCCCGACCGTTCCAGTGCGGCAATCGTATTCTCGAAGGTCGCGGGCGCGACCTGCTCGCAAATCGCATCAAGTTCAGCCTTATGCCAGGCGATGCTGGTCGTGACCGCGCGAAGGAACTGGTCATCGCCTATCCGCGCAAAAGGTGGCGCGCCAAGCGGGCCAGTCCAGGGTTGGAGAAGCGGGTCGCTTTGCTCAGTCAAGGGCGGTTACTTCCTGGGTGTGCACCTGAAATCGCACCAGCTTTGCCGGGCCAAAAGCGGTCGTCAAGGCTACGTCGGTGGCGTCGCGCCCGCGCGCCATCAGGATCCGGCCGATACGCGGGCGATTATGGCGCGCATCATGGGTATACCAGGCGCCATCGATATAGACATCGAACCATGCGCTGAAATCCATCGGAGCATCTACCGGGGGCACGCCGATGTCGCCGAGATAACCGGTGCAATAGCGAGCGGGGATATTCATGCAGCGGCACAAGGTTATGGCGAGATGGGCGAAGTCACGGCACACGCCCTTTCGCTCCTGATAGCCATTCCAGGCGGTCTTGTCAGCGCGCGCATGCTGATAGCCAAATTCAATATGATGATGCACGAAGCCCACGATCGCCTCCACCCTTTCCCGCGCGATGGCCAGATGACCAAATTGAGCCCATGCCACGTCCATCAGACGGTCGGTTTCGCAATAGCGGCTGCCCAGGAGAAAGGGCATGACGGCATCTGGAAGCTCTTCCACCGGCATCTGAGGACCACTGGGCGAGCGCTGGTCGGGATCTCCGCTATCCTCGATCACAAAGTCGCATGACAAGCGCACATTGCCCGGTGGGATGGTGAGCCGGGTGGCGACATTGCCGAACCCGTCCTCGAATTGATAAAGCGGAATGTCGGGCGCCGCTATAAGCCGCTGCGGCGTTCGCAGATCCTGATGGCGCGAGGGATGCAGGCTGAGCATGGCCATCATCGCCGTCCGGTTCTCGGTCGAGAATTCGATATCATAGCCGCACCGGATCAGCATGTCGGGTTCGTTTCCTGATTGCCGGCAAGCCGGCTGTTGATGGCGCCATGGCCGGAGAGCGAGAATGGTTCTGGATCGGCACGACTGACGTTGACGCTCACATCCATCCCCAGAAAGCTTGCAGGCAGGCCGAACCAGGTGCCCGACAACGGTAGCGCCTGATACGGGTCGCGTGCGATCGCCACGCGGATCAAGCCGCGATTGCCGATGATCCCATTTGTCGGATCGAATTCCACCCAGCCAGATCCGGGCAGGAAGATACGGACCCAGGCGTGGGTGTTGCCGCCACCGACCAGCCCTTCGGTGCGCGATGGGTTATAGACATAGCCCGACACGAAGCGGGCGGCGAAGCCCAGCGCCCTGACAGCCTCAATCATCAGCACGGCAAAGTCACGGCAGGTCCCCTGCCGCTTGCGCAACGTCTCCATAGGAGATTGGGTGCCCTTTTCATGTCTTGGCACATAGGTGAAGTCACGCTGGATGCCTGTCGCGATCCGCGTCAGGAGATCGATGGTCGCTGTATCACCATGATTGCTGACGAAACCTCTGGCCCAATTGTCGACGATCCGCTCGGGATCGAGATGGTTTCGTTCGATCGACCGCAACAGATCGGGCATGTCTTCCGACGAATAGGTGAAGGGGAAAAGCCGGGCATAGGGTTCGACGTCGACCTGCTGCTGCGTCAAGGGTGCATGCTCGAGCGTGACCTCGCTCGCGACTTTCAAGTGCGACGTGCGTTTGTCAAACAGAGCAATGGCCACGGAATTTCCGAACACATCATGCAGCCAGCGCAATTCACAAGGTTGAGGATCGATGTCGAGCCGCGCGCGGAGCAATCGCTGGTCGAAGGCCTCGCGCGGCCGCATCATGATGCGATGTTCGCCCAGCGACACCGACTGCTGATAGCGATAAGTCGTCACATGTTCGATTGTGAGCAACGGCATGAAAGGAAGTTCCCAATGGGCAGGGAGAAACCATGAATCTACTGGTGCCAGCCGATCCCGCGCCCTTCACCGTCATCAACGCGAACGGCTCCTCCCCGTTCCTCCTGACCGGAGATCATGCAGGGCTCGCAATTCCTTCGGCCCTGGGTGATCTTGGCGTAGGCCCGGCCGATTGGTCTCGGCATATCGCAATCGACATAGGCGTGAGAGAGATGGGGCTGGAACTGGCGCGTCTCCTCGATGCCCCTTTCATCTTCCAGAATTATTCGCGATTGGTGATCGACTGTAATCGCGATCCCGCGCGCGACGACGCGATACCTGCGTCGTCCGATGGGACCGATATCGGTGGAAATCAGGGTTTGACTGAAACCGACAGGCTGGCGCGTGTCACCTCCATCCATGCTCCATATCATTCCGGCATTTCAGAAATGATCTCAGCTCGGCTGGCAGCGGGGCAGGAGACAATCCTGCTCGCGCTCCATAGTTTTACCCCGATACTGGACGAGATGAGGCGCCCCTGGTCGGTGGGCGTCTTGCACGCCGCCGGCCGGATCGATTTTGCGATTTGCCTGCTGGACGCGCTACGCCGGTTGCCGATCAAGGTGGGCGACAATGCTCCCTATGCCATGGATGAAACCGATTACAGCATGCCCTTCCACGCCCTTTCAAATGACCTTCGCTACGCTGAAATCGAGGTCAGGCAGGACCTTATTTCCCAAGGCCAGGGGCAATCCTTCTGGGCGGCGCGACTGCGCGATGCGATGGAAGAGGCCTGGCAGCGGCTCACATAGAATATGCTGACACAATGGTGAGCGCATCGCCTCGCTGTTCAAGAGAAGTTATAGGCTATCAGGCGTTGACCGCGACCAGCAGACACTGTTCCTGACCCAAAGCCGCTTCGTCCGACATTGTTGCTATGCCCCGCCACCACTCGATGCCCGGACTGCGGAACATGGCAAGGCTACCCGTTCGGGGGCGCGCATTCCAGTGCACGCCGTCAAACGCAAAACGCCAATAGGAATCGCAGTTGAGCGGTACATGCCAGAATGCAGGCTCTTCGCTCGCGCTGTCTGCGTGCAGAACACGAAGCTCGCTCGGCACATCCCGACGGCTGCCATCGGGGAAGCGAACCTCGATCGTCATGCACAAGCCTCCAAAATGCTGCAAAGAGCGCAGTAGCCCACGCAAAACGCTTTGGTATTCAACGGGTTCACGGTACGGGCAGAAAATCTTCAGATCATGTGGATGAGCCCGGCACATTCGGGCTGAATGGGAGAACGGGCCGCTGTAGTTGCCCGCTCTACCCCATGGCAGCGCCCATCTTTCGCTCAAGGCGCATGCGGCCCAGAAGCGGCTGTGCGATCAGCCTTTGCGCCCTGGGGGAAGGCCATATCTTATTCCTTCCCCTGGAACTGTGGTAATTTTCAGAAGTGGAAAATGACGCCAGCCATGGGACGGAAACTGTCCCAATCATAGGTGTCGACCTGCACGCGCAGGCGGACGCCGCTGCTGCCAGTGACCCCGCCAAGGCCGATCTCCTTTGGCCCCACCTCGACACCCGCACCGTACATCCAGTCCTTCTCGTCGGGCCAGCCGCCTTTGCCATTGACCCACTGATAGCCGGCCGAGGCGTAGATCAAACCGCTCTCGCCTGCGCGGGCGCCTACACGGCCCTTCACGCCATATTCCCAGTCGATGTCGCTAAAGCCCTTCGAGGCGTTCCCTTCCACCCCGACGAACACCGGCCCGAGCGGCACATTCACGCCCGCGATGCCGCTGATCAGGGCACCGTTCATGATCGTCTCGCCCGGAACGCTGCCGAACTCGGTCCCGCGGTCGAAAGTGTGATAACCGCCCAGAATGCCTACATAGGGTTCAATACCGAAGGCTTTGCTGCCATCGGGTGTAGTGTCGTCCTGGGCCATGGCAGCAGTCGGTAGTGCCAGGCAGCCCAGCAACGGGAGAATGATCTTCTTCATGATGTACGTCCCTGTTTGATTATGTCCACGAGGCTCAAACTAAAGGGCATGCACCGGGGTTGCCGCGTGCGAAAACAATAATGCTAATGTGGCAATTTTGACACTATCAGAGCGCCCTCGCCAAGGTCTATTGAGGCAGAAGACATGTATGGAGCGGCATTCGAAATATTCATTTCGATATCGTCATGGATTTAGCGGCAGGATTTTCATGAAGCCCTTCGTCATTTCATGGTGAGTGTTGACGCGAGCCGGGCGGATTGCTGCCCGTAGGTGAGCCAGTGGCAAAGTGCCCAGTATATTTACGCATTTTCATGCTAGAGGGGCCGCGATGAATGCGCGGATTCTGATCAGGGGTCTATCCCGACATGGGCTGGCGATTTGCTGCGCCATGCTCTCGATCGCACTACTGATCCTGGGCGGGGCACAGCCTGCGCGCGCTGAATTGCTACGCATTGGCGATCCTCTATGTCATGCAGTGAGCCGATCGATCGCCCCTGACGACACGCGCCCCTCCCATTTTGTCTGCAATGGTGATCCTGATGGCTATCAGAAGGGCACATTGTGGCTCCATGCCGCCTTGCCCCAGGGCTCGCGCGATCATGAGGATCTGTCGCTGATCATCCACAGCTCTCGATTTGATCGGCTGGTCGTGCGCTTCATCTATCGTGACGGTGCCGTCGAGCAGCAACATGTCCGGAGCGGCAATTTCGGGACCTATTGGAGAGCTGGCGGCCAACTCGCGTTCCGCGCGCCCTATCGCGACGTTCCTGTCGTGGCCTTCACCTTGAGATTTGACAGAGTGGCGAGCGCGCATCTCCTGCGGATGAGGCTTGTCGAGCGCGGTGAAGAAGCCACCCAGACAACTGGCCTGGCTACCTTGACCGGTGCTGCGCTCGTTCTGCTGATTGTGGGCGCGATTTATAACGCCTCACTGGCTCTTGCCGTTCGTCAGCAACATGCCGGCTGGCAGGCTGCATGGGCATGCTGCATGGTCATATGGGGGGCGTGCTGGTCGCAACTTCATCTGTTCTTCTTTCCCTCGATGGCGGGCGCGGTATCGGCACAAATCTGCACTGGTCTCTCCTGTCTCGCCATCACGCTCGCCACTTTGAGCGCCGTCACTGCTCTTGAAAAACAGCATCTCGATGCGGGGTTGAGGCGCACCGCCCTGGGCCTCACCGCAAGCGTGTGCGCATTGGGCATCCCGCTTTCGCTGATGCGTTCGGGGCCGTTCGACATGCTCGGCAATCTGCTGGGGTTCCTGGTCCTGGCCAATCTGGCGGCGGTCGCATCCTGTATCGGCCAGGCATGGCGACGGGGAAGCAGCGCGGCGCGGAGCCTGGGTGGGGCCTGGGCACTGCCAATGATCGTCCTTGCGTCGACCAGCTTCTTCGATGCGGACGCCATGTTCTGGGGCGGTGGGTCGCAAATTCTGGTCCTGTTCGCAGCGGCCTGGCAAACATTGTGGCTCTCCGCTGCCGCTTCGCGTGCTCATGCCCGATTGCGGATGGAACGAGACGTCGCGCGGCTCGCAGAGGCTAAGGCCCATGAGCTTGCCCGCCGCGACGTTCTGACAGGGCTGCCAAACCGACGGGGTTTCATGGAAAGAACCGGCAGGATGCTCGAAGGCTTGCCTGTATCAGGCGCGCTGGTCGCTTTGCTCCTGATCGACGTCGATTGGTTCAAGTCGATCAACGATGTCTATGGTCATGAGGCTGGCGATCACGTTCTGGCAGCTATGGGCCGCTGCATCGCGCAGCATGAAAACTCCTCCTGTGCCGTATGTCGTCTGGGCGGGGAGGAGTTTGCGATGATGGTCACAGGAGCTGAAGTTGGGAACATCGAGCAATTTGCACAAACCCTGCGCGGAACCTTGGCCGATCTGAGCCATGGCGACATCATCGGCAATCGCATGATGACGGTGAGTATCGGTGTGACGGCCTCGGCATCCCGCGTTGACTTTGGCACGCTCTACCGGCTGGCAGATGAAGCGCTTTACGACGCAAAGCGTGGGGGGCGCGATCAGATCGCAATCCGCCTGGATGAGTGGGCGGGCGCTAGCCGAAATAACAGACCGCTTTTCGCCTGACGGGGTTGCAGCGGGTTGAGGTGTCCCGGCCCGGCAACGCCTCGCCTTTGGCGCGCGCCGGGCTGGCGACCATATCTCAGAGCAGAGGCCGGTCCGGCTCGAAGTTCCACAGTCGAGGCCGGTTAGAAGCATCGCGCTGCTCACGTGCGCCGCCACCGGCACGGCGCCGCATTTCTGCAAAAATTATCTGGTCGTCACTGGTATGGCGCTCGCTTTGGATGAGAAGAAAGGCTTCCATCAGGTCCCCCTCATCCCATTGCCGAACCGAACCTATTTCATTCGACATGCGTCCCAAGCTCCCTGCGCAATTGCACTATCATTGGCGGAGAAGACCTTCTTTGAGGCTATGCCCCCCATCGAAGCTTCGATCTAATCGCCTGGCTGGCCCCCGAAACTGCTGCTGGAAACTGCTGATAGCTCATATTGGAGAACGCGAACTGCGCCACTGTGTTCCTGTGCACCATTCCAGCCCGGAGGTTGCCAGCAAGATTTTCATGGCAACCAATATGCCCAGGAAAGCCTTTTGGCAGAGGCACGGACGTAAAGGAGGGATGAGGGTGGAGAAGGATTTCGAGCTCTATTATTGGCCATTGCCGTTCCGCGGACAGTTCATCCGGGCCGCGCTTGCCTTTGCGGGCAAGAGCTGGAACGAACATGATGAGGGTGAGATCGCCGCGCTGATGCAAATGGCTGCGGAGGATCAGCCGGTGCCCTTCATGGGACCACCCCTCCTGGTTGATAATGAAACCGGATTTGCCTTGTCGCAGATGCCAGCAATCATGGTCTATCTGGCAGAGCGTCTTGACCTTGTGCATGGCGGTACCCGCGAACGCGCCTTGACGGTCAAGCTCGTCAATGACGCAAATGATATCATTGACGAACTGACGCTGGATGGCGGCCGGCAGATGTGGACGGAGGATCGATGGGCCAGCTTTATTCCTCGGCTTGTCAAATGGATGCGCATCTGGGAGGCTGTGGGCACAAGCAGCGGCCTTGAAGCTGGAAAGGGTTTCATGCTCGGCACCGCAAAACTGGATCTGGCCGATATCGTGACCGTGACATTATGGGGCACCATGGCCAGCCGCTTCAGCGCAATCGCTGCCATGCTCGCCCAACATGCGCCGGCAACGATGGGTCTGGTCCAGCGTCTGCGCGCTCATCCTGCCCTGGCGAGGCTCGAGGCAAGAAGCGTGACGCGCTATGGCGAGGCCTATTGCGGCGGGGAAATCGAGAAGTCTCTGCGCGCAGTTCTGCCTGCCGGCGACGGTTGAAACCGAACGCTATCCCCCTTCGGTAAGGTCGCTTCGCATCTGCCCATGGGCCAGGACCGCGAACAGGCCGCTACCACCGATGATGTTGCCGATGAGCGCAGGCAGAGAGAAACCGAACCAGGCCTGCTGGAAACTGACCTCGCCGCTCAACCAGAGGAAGCTGATCTGGGAAGAACCGGTGATGACATGCGAAAAGCCGCCAAGACCGATGACATAGGTCAGGAGGAAGATTACCCAGAATTCGCTGCCCTTGGCATTTGGCAAGGCCCACGCAATCGCGGCCATGATGAAGCCAGCCGGAATGCCCAGCATCAGGGTTTTCGACCAGTCCTGCCATTCGAGCTTGGCGAGAATATCGAGCGCCACGATGCGCTGTTCATGCGTGATGATGATCTCACCGGCCATCAGCGCGCTTACGAGCGTCACGCCGACAAGATTCCCAGCCAGCACGCAGGCCCACAGGCGCGCCAGACGGCCCAGATTGCTAAGGCTCGGACGGGTCGCGACCGGCAGCACCGCTGTGACCGTGCTTTCGGTAAAGAGCTGGAGCCGCCCCATGATCACTATCAGATATCCGACCGGATAGCCCAGCAGGTAGATGAGGGGCGCCCAGTCCGTGTCGGGCAGCCTTGCCCGCAGGAACAGTTCGCACATGAGCGACAGGGTGATCGCGAGGCCGGCGGCCAGGCCGGAAAGCATGAGCGCAAGGATCGGACGATCCAGCTCCTCCTCGCCCTGGAGCCGCACGACCTCATGGACGACCTTTGCCGACCCCGTACTACGCTCCTCGACATGGGCGGCCTCTTCTGCGTCAAGATCGGGGTGCGGGCTATCCTTGCCGTCCTTCATCTGCGCCATTCCCCTGTCTGTCGAAGCGACGCCTGGCCCGGTCGCCTCTTTCCTGTCCTTACTGTCCGGCACTGCGCAAGGCTCCCAGGATGAGCGCGCGATAGCTATGCTCCCTGACGCCATGGGGCGCATCCAGCCCCATGCGCTCGAGCGCGGCCGATTCCGCTTCGTCGGGCTGACCACCGCGCAGGCCGCGGGCAATCAGGGCGGCCAGTTGGGCGGGCCTAGTCGCATGGTCTGCCAGATATTGCATCGCCGGCAGGAGCCGCTGCTCGATCTGCGTAAAGTCCGTGCCGAACGGGAAGGACGGAAATGTCTCCTTGGGCATGGCCGCGCTGATCCGCTCGGGGAGATTATCCCTGTACGCTTCGGGAATGTCCCAGTCGGGCGCTATCTTGCCCGCGGACCGGGCCTTTTCCACAAGTTCGCCCTGAAAGCGGCTGTCGGCAATGGCGATCACGCGCTGGATGACCTGCTCATCGCTTTGGCCGCGCAGGTCCGCCACGCCATATTCGGTCACGACCATATCGCGCAAATGGCGCGGGATGGTTTCATGGCCATAGCTCCAGACGATATTGGACTGGCTCTCGCCCTTGTGACGCCGGGTGGCAGGCAGCGTGATGATCGAACGCGCGCCGTCGAGCTCGAGCGCCTGCGCGACGAAATTATACTGTCCGCCCACGCCGCTGACGACCTGGCCATCTTCAAGCCCGTCCGAGATCGTGGCGCCCAGCAGCGTGACCATCATGGCGCTGTTGACGAAGCGGGCCTTGTGCCGGGCCTTGCGCTTGGCCGCTTCGTTGCCGAACAGCGCATTGATATAGCTGATCTCGCGCATATGGATGCGATCGCGCAGATCCTCATCCATGTCCCGCAACGCGGCATAGAAGCTGCGCGGGCCAACGAAGAAGCCGCCATGTACGATCGCGCCATCGACTTCACGCTTGACGATGCCGGCCCTTATGAGGTCGAGGAAACAGTCGACCAGCATTTCGGTCGGCGCATATAGGCCTTCCTCAAACGGGCCCGTTTCCCATGGTTCGGGAGCGCCCAGCCGGTCGAGCGTTGCGCGATAGGCATCCGGCCGTTCCTGCCGTAGGATCAGGCTGTGGGCGATCGCGTCGCCGATCGCGCCGATGCCGATCTGAAGCGAGCCACCATCGGCTATCAGCGCGGCCACATGGGCGCCGATGGCGTGCTGGGCAGTGCTTACGGGTTGGCGTGGCGGCCCGAAGAGGGGAAAGCGTGTCTGCGCGCTGTCGAGAATGATTGCGAACCGATCGGACGGGATTTCGGCCGGACCGCGCATGAAGGGCAATTCGTCATTGACCTGACCGATCAGGGCAAAATCGGCCCGGCCCCGATCGCGCTCGGCAAGCAGGTCGAGGGTCATGTCGCTATTGCAGCTCAGGCTATAGCTGTTTCCCCGTCGCGCCACGATCTGCGCCACCACATTGACGCCCTGGTCGATCAGATAGCGCATCGCATGGGTATAGTTGGCTGCAATATAGTGGCGCTGTGCATCTCCATTGCCGAGCCGGCTGCCGGCCTGGAAGAAAAATTCATTCACCTCGATATTGGCCGGCATCTCGCCCGCACGCTGCGCTTGCGCATAAGCAAAGCGCGGATATCGGCCCATTGTCCGCTCGAACACGGGCTCGAGGAAACGACGCTCGAGGTCCGTGCCAAGCGAGGGCTGCTCGAGCGTGAGCGCCGTGAAGATACGCAGCCTGATGGCGCGATCAGCGCTGGCACGGGCGAAGAGGGCATTGACGATATGAGGCGCCTTGCCCAGGCCCAATGGCAGGCCAAGGACGATATGCCCATCAGTGCGAGCGATGATGCGGTCGGCGACCTCCTCTGCCGAACGAAGTTCGAGAGGACCGGTCCCGCCGGTCCTCATTGCAGCAAGTCCCAGCCCGGATCGGGCCGGAACCGCTCGCCATGGGCTTCGCGCAGCCCTTCCAGCACGGCTTTGACTTCGCCAATCCCGCGTGCGTGGGCATAATGGAGCGGTCCGCCGCGGAAGGGCGCAAATCCGGTGCCGAAGATCATGGCAGCGTCGATGATATCTGGATCGTCGGTCACCTGCTCGCGCAGGGTCGCGGCGGCCATGTTGAGCATCGGCATGATGAGCCGGTCCGCCATCTCCGGCGGGGGCTGCGGGGCGCTGTTCTTGACCGCATGGCCGTCCTTCCAGGCATATATGCCTTTCCCGGCTTTCCGGCCCAACTGACCCGCCAAGACCTTGTCTGCCAACCATTGCGGCGTGGCAGGTATGGGCCAGTCCAGTTCTCGCTTGAGCATGGCGGCAACCGCAAGGCCGATATCAAGGCCGACCTGATCTGCAAGTTCCAGCGGGCCCATGGGCATGCCGAAATCCATTGCCGCCCTGTCGATCGTCTCGGGCGCGATGCCCTCTTCCATCATCGTCATCGCCTCGACCAGATAGGGGGTAAGGATCCGGTTGACGATGAAGCCTGGGGCGCTGCGGGCCGGGGCCGGCAGCTTGCCGATGATGCCGACAAAGGCTCTTGCGCCCGCCTCGACCTGCGGATCGCCCCCGTCATGGCTGATGACCTCCACCAGGTCGAGCCGCGACACGGGATTGAAGAAATGGATGCCGATCAGCCGCTCGGGATGGCGTAACCCCTCGCGCAATTGCTCAAGCGGAATGGAGGAGGTGTTGGTCGCCAGGATTGCGCCGTCCTTCATGCGTGGCTCGGCGCTCGCATAGAGGGTCCGCTTGAGATCAACCTTTTCCGGGGCTGCCTCGATCAGAATGTCGGCCTTGGCGATGCCCGCACCATCCGGGTCGGGGATCAACCGATCCAGCGCATCGCGAACCTTGAGCCGATCTCCATGGGCGAGCTTTTCGTACAGTTTCGCGGCTCGGCCAAGAGCAGCGCCAATCGGCTCGGGCTTCACATCGGAAATGCTGGTGCGAAGGCCGCGCCAGGCGCACCAGGCCGCGATGTCGCCGCCCATCGCGCCCGCGCCGATGACATGGACATGGGCGATCGTCTTCGTTTCCGGCCCAGCCAGTCCCTTGAGCTTCCGGCGCAGGAAGAAGGCGCGTATGAGATTTTGCGCGCTATCGCTCATCATGAGATGCGCGAAGGAAGCGACCTCCGCCTGTTTCATCGCCTCCCGGTCGCCACCATGAGTTTCCCACAGGTCGATGAGCGCATGGGGCGCGGGATAATGGGCCAAGGGTGCCTTGGCCTCAGCCTGGCTGCGCATCTGCCGCGCCGCCAGATGGCGGACTGGCGCGGCGTCTTTCAATCGATCCAGCAATGCCTGCCGACCCTGGTCCATATCTCCTGCAACTGCGGCCATGACGGCAGCGTGGACGTGGCGTTCAGGGACGACCGCATCGACCAGCCCCATGTCTTTCGCGCGCTTGGTATCGATCGACTTGCCGGTCAGCATCAGTTCCATCGCCGCGATCGGATCGCATAAATGGGTGAAGCGCGCCGTGCCGCCGAGCCCCGGATGCAGGCCAAGCTGCACTTCGGGGAAGCCGAGCCTTGTCCCTTCGATGGCGATGCGCTGATGGCACGCCAGCGCGACCTCGAGGCCGCCACCCATGGCATAGCCGTGCATGACCGCAATGGTTGGAAAGGTCAGCGCTTCGAGCCGGTCGACGATCGCATGCGCGGCGGCGATCCGGTCCCGCACCATCGCCTCGTCGCGCATATTACGAAACTCGCTGATGTCTGCGCCCGCAAGAAAGCCCTGTTTCTTGCCGGATCGAATGACCAACGCCCGGGGCGCACGGTCGGCAATCATGTCGAGTATATGGCCAAGCTCCTCGAGCACGGCCTGGGACAGGACATTGGTTTCCGTTCCCTGTTGATCGAGGATAGCCCAGCCAATGTCATGGGCGTCGCGCGTGAGACTCCAGTGATGCAGGGCATCCGAGCGATGGGGCGCGGGACCGGTCTCCAGATCGCGATCGGCAAGAAAGGACCAGACAGGATCGTTCATCATGGCCTCCTTCACAGCCGTTCGATCAACATGGCGCCGCCCTGGCCGCCGCCAATACATTCGGTAGCGATGCCGCGCCTCAGCCTTAGCCGCTCCATCGCCTGAACCAGATGCAGTGCGATCCGTGTGCCACTCGTGCCCACGGGGTGCCCTAGGGAAATCGCGCCGCCATCGACATTGAGGCGCGAGGGATCGATGCGCCCGGCTGCCCCCTCAAGGCCCAATATGGTGCGACAGAATGCTTCGTCCTCCCATGCGGCAAGGCAGGCCAGCACCTGCGCAGCGAAGGCTTCATTCAATTCCCACAGGTCGATGTCCGCCAATCCATGGCCATTGCGTTTGAGGAGCGCCGTGGAGGCGAGCACCGGGCCCAGGCCCATGATCTCGGGATCAAGCGCCGACCACTGGCTGTCGACGATCCGCGCGCGGGGTATAAGGTCATGGCGCTCGACGGCCTCTTGCGAGGCGAGAATGGTCCAGCAGGCGCCGTCGCTGATCTGCGAACTATTGCCCGCAGTGACCTTCCCATAAGGACGCTCGAATACCGGTTTGAGGGTCGCGAGCTTCTCTGTGCTGCTGTCGGGCCGCACGCCATCATCCTGGGAATATACGGTCCCATCCTTGGCAAAAGCAGGAAGAAGTTCCCCCTCCAGCCATCCCTCCGCCTGCGCCCTGGCAAGACGCTTGTGGCTTTCGACGGCATAAGCGTCCGCCTCCGCCCTCGATATGGAGAAGAGGTGCGCCAATATTTCGGCGGTCTGGCCCATGCCAAGATCGGTGATGGGATCAGTGAGGCCGCGTTCCAGTCCGATGATGGGCTTGAGGAAGTCGGGACGAAATCCGCTGGCCGCTTTCAGCGAGGCCAAGGGGCTGGTCTTGTCGCCCTGCATCGCGGCGAACCATTGGACGGCATCCTGGCGAAACACGAGCGGGGCGTGACTGAGCGCCTCAGCACCGCCGGCCAGGATGAGATCGCTGCCGCCATCGGCGATATAGCGGTAGGCAGTGTCCATCGACTGCATGCCCGAACCGCAATTGATCTGAACGGTAAAGGCGGTCGTCTGCGTCCCGCAGCCCAGACGCAGTGCAGCGACGCGCGCCGGATTGGCCTCATCTGCGATGACGTTGACGCACCCCAATATGACCTGATCGAAGTCCGTGGGGGCAAATTTCTGCCTTAGCAGGAGGGGGCGCCCACATTGTACCGCCAGGTCAACAGGCGTGAACGGGCCGGGGCCGCCACGTGCTTTGAGAAAGGGCGTGCGGGCGCCATCGACAATGTAGACCGGCCGGCTCATTCGGCGGCCTGTGCCAAGTCCGATGCAGCAGAATTGCGCCGCAGATCTTCGGGCGCGAAATCATCGACGGCGATGACGTCCGCGACCGCTCGATCTGCCTCTTGGAGCTGCGCCAGTTCTGCGCTCGACAGCAGGCCGCGTTCGCGCGCCTTGGCCCAATCTTTAATCCGCGCCTTGCGCAGCCGGTCGTGGATCGGCTGGGTATCGACCATCAGGCGGAAGGCTTCGGTCAGGCGGGCGACAGGTTCTTCCGGGCCGCCGATGAAGACATTGTCGATTAGCCGTTCGCGCGCTGGGCAGGGTTCCAGGATGATCTGCGCGCACTGACGGATGGTCCGGTCCGTCGGGCCATGACGACGCCGGCCAAAGGGGAGGATGAACAGGCGCAGCATCCAGCCGACGGGCCGCGCCGGGAAATTCTCGATGATCTCGACGAACCTTTGCTCGATCGTGGCAAAGCCGCTGTCCATGCACCAGGCGAGCAGGGGAAAATCATCATCCTGGCGCCCTTCATCCTCCCAGCGCTTGAGCGCGCCGGAAAGAAGATAGAGTTCGGACAGGATGTCACCCAGCCGGGCGGACAGGAGTTCGCGCCGCTTGAGCTCGCCGCCCAGGGTCAGGAAGGATATGTCGGATATGAAGGCAAAGGTCGCGGCATAGCGGCTCATCTGGCGATAATAGCGGGTCGCCCGCCCGGCTTTGGGCGCCGGTGCAAACAGGCCGCCGGTCCAGTTACGCGCGAAAGCGCGGATCGCGGTCTTGAGCGCGTGGCCGACATGCTTCCACAGCACATCGTCGAACTGCGCCAGCGCCCGCCCGCGATTGGCATCTGCGACCGCGCGGATCTCCTTGAGCAGATAGGGGTGGGAGCGGATCGCGCCCTGGCCAAACACCATCAGGCTGCGGGTGAGGATATTGGCGCCCTCGACCGTGATGCCGACCGGGATCGCGCGATACTGATTGCCGAGATAATTATTGGGCCCATCGATCACCCCCTTGCCGCCATGCACATCCATTGCGTCGTTGATGACGGTCCGCATGCGTTCGGTCGCGTGGAGCTTGAGGATCGAAGAAATGACGGCGGGATGGTTCCCCTGATCGAGCCCCGCGCAGGTCAGGCGGCGCGCGCCATCGAGCAGATAGGCATTGGCCGCGATCCGCGCCAGCCGCTCCTGTATCCCCTCGAACTTGCCGATCGGCAGGTTGAACTGGGAGCGCACCCGCGCATAGGCGCCGGTCGTATGAGCCGCAAAAGCGCCGGCGGCTGCAGACAGGGAAGGCAGGGAAATGCCCCGGCCGGCCGCCAGTGCGCTCATGAGCATTTTCCAGCCCTGGCCGACGCGATCCGGGCCGCCGATGATGTTGTCGAGCGGGATGAACACGTCATGGCCCTCATTGGGGCCGTTCTGGAAACTCTGCATCGAGGGGATATGCCTGCGCCCGATCGACACGCCGGGAAGGTCGGTGGGGACCAGCGCGACGGTGATGCCGATCTCGTCCTGCCCGCCCAGCAGATGGTCGGGATCGCGCAGCTTGAAGGCGAGGCCCAGCAATGTCGCGACCGGACCCAGGGTGATATAGCGCTTGCGCCAGTTGAGGCGGATGCCGATCACCTCCTCGCCGTCCCACTGACCCTTGCAGATGACGCCTTCGTCGACCATCGCCGCCGCATCGGAGCCGGCTTCCGGGCTGGTCAGGCCGAAAGCGGGAATCTCGCGACCATCAGCCAGCCGCGGCAGCCAGTGGTGCTGTTGTTCTTTGGTTCCAAAGCGCAGGATGAGTTCGCCCGGCCCCAGACTGTTGGGGACCATCGCAGTGACCGCGGCAGATACGGAACGGGTCGCGATCTTGCGGACAATCTCGCTATGGGCGAAATTGGAAAAACCAAGGCCGCCATATTCCTCGGGAATGATGATGCCGAAGAATTTTTCCTGCTTGAGATAGTCCCAGGCTTCCTGCGACAAGTCGTGCGTTTGCCAAGTCATGCGCCAGTCGTCGATCATGCCGCACAGCTGTTCGACGGGACCATTCATGAAGGCCTGCTCCGCGTCGGTCAGCCGGGCGGGCGGTACGGCAAGAAGCTGATCCCAATCCGGATTGCCGGTAAAGAGGGCCGCGTCCCACCAGCTGTTGCCCGCCTCGATCGCTTCGCTCTCCGTAGCGGAAAGGGCGGGCAGGGCTGCCTCGACGAGGGAGAAGATCGGGCGGGTCAGGATTTCACGGCGGGCGTTGGCAAGCATCATCTCTGTCCTTTTTGCTTGCCCCATGAACGCGGAAGACCCCGTACATGATCCGTCGCGGCCTGAAGCCTTGCCTGAAACTCAGCCGCAAAATCTTGTCAGGCCGACCGCCGGTCGTACCGCAAGATTGACGATCTCTTGATATTGGAGGCGGCGCAGTGCTCGGTCGATTGCCGCCTCGCGGGATCAGGGCAGCATATCGCCAATCCGCTTTGCCAATGCGTCCATCGCGAACGGCTTGGTGACGAGCGCCATATTGGGCGCGAGCTGGCCATTGCCGATGACGGCATTTTCAGCATAGCCGGTAATGAACAGGACCTTGAGATCCGGCAGGAGGCTGAGTGCGGCATCGGCAACCTGTCGACCGTTCATCCCGCCGGGCAAGCCCACATCCGTGATCAGCAGGTCGATTGCCACGCCATTTTGCAACAGCCGCATGGCGCCTGGGCCGTCCATCGCTTCCTGCACATCATAGCCCAGTTCCTGCGCTATCTCGACAACGAGGAGCCGAACCGTGGGTTCATCATCGACCACCAGGATCGTACCGCGTCGTGGTTCATTGCTGGCCGCCTGCTCACTCAGCGATGGAATGACTGACGCGTCCTCGCTTTCCTCGTCTTCCATGAAGTGGCGGGGCAGATAGAGGCACATGGTCGTACCCGTCCCGACCTCGCTATAGATCCGCACATGGCCGCCGGACTGACGTGCGAATCCATAGATCATCGATAGGCCAAGGCCAGTGCCTTCGCCCAGCGGCTTGGTCGTGAAAAAGGGATCGAAGGCGCGGGAAATCACCTCTGGCGTCATGCCCGTGCCGGTGTCTGTCACGCAGATCGAGACATATTGGCCCGGTTCCAGATCGCGCTCGCGCGCTGCTGCGTCGTCCAGCCATTTGTTTGCGGTCTCGATCGTGATGCGCCCGCCATCTGGCATCGCATCGCGCGCATTGATGCAGAGGTTGAGCAGCGCATTTTCAAGCTGATTGGGATCGACCAGGGTTGTCCAGATACCGGCCTTGCCGACGGTCTCGACCTCTATCTGTGGTCCCACCGTGCGCCGGATCAGCTCTTCCAGATCGAAGATCAGCCGGTTGGAATTGACCGGTTTGGGATCAAGCGTCTGCCTGCGGGAGAAGGCGAGCAGGCGGTGGGTGAGCGCAGCGGCGCGGCGCACGGCGCCCTGGGCGGCGACGGAATATTTGTCGATTTCGCCGACCCGGCCCTGCGCGATACGTATCTGCATCATTTCCAGGGCGCCGGAAATGCCCGTGAGCAGATTGTTGAAATCATGGGCTAGGCCACCAGTCAGTTGGCCGACCGCTTCCATCTTCTGCGACTGGCGCAGGGCGTCCTCAGCCTTGTCGCGCTCGGCCGTCTTGGTCTCGACCTCCTCGATGAGCCTGCGACGATCCTCCTCAAGCTGGCGCTCGACAGCCTTGCGGGCGGACATGTCCTGCATCGCCCCGACCATACGCAGCGGCTCGCCGGCAGGCGTACGCAGAACATAGCCGCGATCGAGGACATCGGCATAGCTGCCGTCGCTGCGGGCAAAGCGATATTCGTCGGTCCAGTCAGTCCCTTCGCCATCGATCACCGCGTGAATGCTGTCATTGATCCGCTGCCGGTCATCCGGGTGGATATGGTCCAGCCACCACCCGCCGGTCGGTTCGACATCTTCGAGCCTGTGCCCATAGGCATGCTCAAGCGCGATGTTCCAGGTCACATGATCGTCGCGGAAATTCCAGTCCCACACCGCATCATTGGTAGCCCGTCCAGCAAGACGCAGCCGCTCCTCGACCTCCCGCAAACTGGCCTGCGCCTGGCGATCGGCGGTGACGTCCTGCACGGTACCGATAAGACGGATTGGGTCCTGCCCCTCGAACATTACCAGGCCCTGGGCATGGATATGCCGCTCGATCCCATCCTCGATCCCGACGGTCCGATACTCGGTGTCGAAAATGCAGGTGCCGGCCGGATCGAGCGCGGCGCGCACCGCTGCGTCGGCCCCTTCGCGATCCTCGGGATGCAGGCCCGCCAGAAAGGCGGTTTCATAGCTGACGGGGGCACCGGGATGCAGGCCAAAAAGGGCACGACAGCGATCGTCCCATTCAAGCTGTCCGGTCTGCGGCCAATAGTCGAACTGACCAAGGCGGGCCGCGCGTGTCGCGAGTTCCAGCTTTTCCCGGCTTGTGGCCAGAGCTTCGCGCGAAAGATGCGAGGCCGTTACATCGGTGGCCGTGCCGAACCACTCAAGGATATTGCCGTCATCGTCGAGGATGGGGACGGCGCGGGACGCTGTCCAGCCGATGGTGCCATCAGCCTGACGTACGCGATGCTCCAGCATGAAGGGCGCCCTGGCTTCGATGGCGCGGGCGATCGCGTCCATCACGATGGAATGGTCATCCGTTGGAACATAGAGTTCAAGCCAGCGAACAGATGGTGCTTGCGTGTCGACGAGGAAACCACGTCCGTCGAGGTGGCGCATTTCCTGCCAGTCGGCGCTCATCTGATAGATTGCGTCGGAGGTCGCGCTTACCAATGCGCTGAAACGCGCTTCGCTTTTCTCCAGCCTTGCCCGTTTTTCCTCGATCCTGCGGGCGTCCGTAGACTTCTGCGTCACATCCACCGCGATATCGAGAACGCCGACGATATCGCCTGCGTCGTCGCACAACGGACTGTAGCAGAAGGTCCACCATGTATCCTCGGCATCACCATTGCGGGTCATGACGAGGTGCATGTCCTCGACCGAAACCGTCTCGCCGCCAAGGGCTCTATCGAGCAGGGGCGAGAGCTCGGACCAGATCTCGGGCCAGACATCGCACATCGATTGGCCAAGTGCTGCGGGGTGACGAGCTCCCAAAAAGGGCGCATAGGCATCATTGTAGAGGAATATCTGCGCCTCCCCCCACATGATGAACATCGGAAAATCCGAGGCGAGCGAGAGCTCGACCGTGGTCCGCAGCGAAATTGGCCAGCCGGCCTTGGCTCCCAGTGCCGTTTTCTCCCACGGGAAAGAGGCTATCCGTGTTCTGAGCGAATCCGCGTGCGTGGGCGCCGGAGAAAAAATGGAGGCCATGACTCGGGGATAGACGGACTTCGCCATCCTGTCACCGCGCACGACGGCGTTCTTTCCATCCACTTGGCGCATTTAACCTGATATTGCCGCTATTACTCGACGGCTTCAGTCCTGGGGGCGGCCGATCCTGCGCGGTTATCGCTGTTAACCTCATCCGCGCCGGTCTTGTCGGCCCTGAAATAGCCGATCGCAACCACGATGAGCAGAGCCGCAATGACGAGCGCGAGGCTTGTTACCAATATGGACCGGGTCACGGTGGTACGCGATCCGCTGCGTGCCTCGACTTTCGAGAGATGGGTCACCGTCTCGCCGTCTTCCTGTCGTTTCTCCATTTTCTCTCTCCTTGCCCCTTTTCCTGATGTCAGTGACGGATTGGGGCTATCCGCCAGACGCTGTTGGATAGATCATCGGCGACCAGGAGCGCGCCATGGACCGGATCATAGCTCACGCCCACCGGTCGTCCGCGCGCATGTCCATCCTTGACGAACCCGGTCAGGAAGTCCTGGGGCTTGCCGGTCGGCCGCCCATTGGCGAAGGGAATGAAGACCACCTTGTAGCCGGCCAGATCCTGCCTGTTCCAGCTGCCATGCTCCCCGACGAAGGCGCCCTGCGCATAGGTGGGGCCAAGACCGGGGCTTGTTGCAAAGCTGATACCGAGTGCCGCGACATGGGATCCCAGGGCATAATCGGGCCGGATCGCGCGTCGCACCAGATCGGGCTGCTGCGGACGCACCCGCGGATCGACATTCTGTCCCCAATAGCTGTAGGGCCAGCCGTAAAAGGCCCCGGGACGAACCGCAGTCATATAATCGGGCACCAGTTGCGGTCCGAGCTCATCGCGTTCGTTCACCACGGCCCAGAGCCGGCGCGTCTGCGGCTCAACTGCAAGGGCTGTCGGATTGCGGATGCCCGAGGCATAGGTGCGATGCATGCCGGACTGGCGATCAACCTCCCAGATGACGGCACGATCTTCCTCCACCGCCATGCCGCGTTCGCCGACATTGCTGTTGGAGCCGATACCGACATAGAGTTTCGATCCGTCCGGGCCAGCTGCCAGCGATTTGGTCCAGTGATGATTGATGCGCGAGGGCAATTTGGTCACCTCGACGCCGGGCGTGGTGATGCGCGTCTCGCCCTCGCGATAGGGAAAGCGCAGCAGCGCGTCCTGTGTCGCGACATAGAGCTGGCCCTCGACCAGGGCGAGGCCATAGGGCGCATTCAACCCGGTGATGAGCGTACTGCGCAATTCGGCGCGGCCATCGCCATCGGCATCGCGCAGCAGGGTGATGCGATTGCCACCCTTTACCGATGTCTTCCCCATGGCCTTGATCTGGGTCGCGATGACATCCTTGGGCCGCAGGGCGGGGGCCGATCCCCCTGAACCTTCCGCCACCAGAATGTCGCCATTGGGCAGCACCAGCATCTGGCGCGGAATGGCGAGCTCCGTGGCAAAGGCCGTCACGCTAAAGCCGGCCGGTGCCGTCGGCTTTTCATTGCCCCAGCCTGCGGGCGTCGCGATTTTCATCGGCGGCAGCAATGTCTGGCGCTGATCGGGCAGGTCCGGCCGGTCGCCGGTCTGGTCAAGGCCAGGCTGGCTACGCCCGCAGGCGGCAAGCGCCAGGAGACTGGCGCCCAGAATGAAGGCACGCACGGTCATGGCCGAACCTCCCGATAGCTCGCGAAGGCCGTCCAGCCCGCGGCAAGGGCAGCCAGGCTGCTGAGGAGGGAAAGGATGAGGCCGATGGTCCCGACCGAACTCCAGCCGTCGCGGCTATGCTGGAAGGCGTTTGTGAGCCCGCAGGCCCACATCAGCGCCAACAGCAGCAGATAAAGGCCATGCTGCCGACGTGCCGGCCCTTTGGCGCGCGCCAGCGCGATAAAGGCCCATAGCAGTACCAGGCCGCCGCCAATCAGTGCGCCGGTGATCAGCCAGGCCGAAAAATTGCTCCACTGCATTTCCGCGCTGTTGAGATAGGTGATGTCCGACAGCAGGGCAGCGGGAAACAGGGCGACCGGCCAGGCGAGCAGCAGGCCGTGAAGCGGATGGAGCAGGGGCCGGGTGCGCGGCGGGGCGCTGGGCAAGACAGGTCTCCTTGTCGAAGGAAGAAGGATCCCTCGCCAATGCGCCGGCTGGCTTTTGGTTTCGCCGACACCGGCAATTCATCCACTTGTTACGAAACAGAAATGTTTGAACCGGATGCCGCTTCGCGTGTTGGCACGAAAGACGCTGCACATAGGATGCAGCGCAAAAGGGGTGACGCGGGCGCAATGCGCAATCCATGGCTCTGGACCATTTTACTGCTCGGCCTTGGCGCCTGCAATGCGCATCAGTCGGCCCTCCATGTCTTCGGCGCCGAAGCACGGCAGGTGCGCGAGATGGCGATCCTGTTGACCATCGGTGCGGCGATCATCGTGACGGTCATGGTCCTCATCTATGTTCGCGCGCTTCGCGCTCCGGAAGGGGCGCTCAGCCATCGTGGCGGCATGCGGATCATCTTGTGGCTGGGCGCCATCGGCCCGGCCCTGATCCTTGGCGCGCTGCTTCTCTACGCTTTGCCTGCCATGCGCCCGCGCGACACGGCGCCTGGCGACCTCACCATTCGGGTCGAGGGCGAGCAATTCTGGTGGCGGGTCGCTTATGGGGCATCACGCGCGGGGCCCGGACTTGTTTCTGCCAATGAAATCCGCATTCCCGTGGGCCGGACGGTGATCCTTGAACTCGGCGCGCAGGACGTGATCCACAGTTTCTGGATTCCCGGTCTTGCCGGCAAGATGGACATGATCCCCGGACGGACCAACAGGCTGGTCGTGCGCGCCGAAAAGGCCGGCCGCTTCCGGGGCGTTTGCGCGGAGTTTTGCGGCCTGTCGCACGCGCTGATGGCCTTCGACGTGATTGCCATGAACCCAGCGGATTTCGACGCATGGCTGGCGGGCGCGCGCTGGGCCGGCAAGGGCCTGGTCCCATCGAGGGGCCAGTCTCTCTTCGATGCGCATGGCTGCGGCGCCTGCCATGCCATCCGGGGAACCGCGCATGATGCGGCGATCGGGCCTGACCTTAGCCGTTTTGGACAGAGGCGGACGCTGGGGGCCGGGATATTGCCACCGACCACCGCCAATATCGCCGCCTTCATCCGAGCGCCCCAGATCGCAAAGCCAGGCGCGCGCATGCCAGCCTATCCCCAGCTGTCCGAGCAGGAGGCCATTGCCATTGCCCATTATCTCGAGGGGCTGAAATGAGCCTCCACGATCAGGATGACCCGGCGCTACGCGCGGCGCAGGAAGAAAGGCTGCGCGCGGTGTGGGCGCCGCCCAGGGGGATCTTCCTGCGCTGGACCGACTGCAACAATAATCGCGTCGGCGTCTGGTATGTGCTGACCGCCTTTGGCTTCATGCTCTTTGCCGGCGTGCTCGCGCTCATCATGCGCACCCAGCTTGCCGTGCCCGACAATGATCTGGTTGGGCCTGGTACCTTCAACCAGCTCTTCACCCTGCACGGCTCGATGATGATGTTTCTCTTCGCCGTGCCGATGTTCGAGGCGGTGTCGATCATCCTGCTGCCGCAATTGCTGGGCGCGCGCGACCTGCCATTTCCCCGCCTGTCGGCCTTTGGCTACTGGTCCTTCCTGATTGGCGGGCTGTTCGTCGGGGGATCGATCTTCTTCAATGCCGCCCCTGACGGCGGCTGGTTCATGTATCCTCCGCTGACCACCCGCACAGACCTGTCGGGGCTCGGAGCCGATATCTGGATGCTCGGTCTTTCCTTCATCGAGGTGTCGTCGGTCGCCGCCGCAGTCGAACTGATCGTCGGCGTGCTCAAATGTCGACCGCCGGGCATGCGGCTCAATCTCATGCCGCTATATGCCTGGTACATACTGGTTGTGGCGGTGATGATCCTCTTTGCCTTTCCGCCGCTCATCGCCGGCGACATATTGTTCGAAATGGAAAGGCTGCTCGACTGGCCCTTCTTCGATGCGCGCCGGGGCGGGGATCCGCTCCTGTGGCAGCATCTGTTCTGGATCTTCGGTCATCCCGAAGTCTACATCATATTCCTGCCCTCGATCGCGCTGTTCGCGATGCTGGTGCCGACCTTCGCCAACCGCCATCTCCTGGGCTATCCGTGGATCGTGCTGGCCGCTGTGGGTACCGCATTCCTGTCCTTCGGCCTGTGGGTCCACCACATGTTCACCACCGGGCTGCCGAAGATCAGCCTGGCCTTCTTCTCGGCCGCCTCCGAAGCCGTGGCCATTCCGACCGGCGTCCAGATCTTCGTGTTCATAGCAACGCTGTGGGCAGGCCGGGTCACCTGGTCCACACCCCTTCTCTATGCGACCGGCAGCCTCGCCATTTTCGTGATTGGCGGCCTTACCGGCGTCATGGTGGCGGTGGCACCGTTCGACTGGCAGGCGCATGACAGCTATTTCGTCGTCGCCCATCTCCATTACGTGCTGATCGGCGGCACGTTGATGCCGCTTTTCGCCGGCCTATATTATTATTGGCCGTTGGTGACGGGCAAGAAACTGTCCGACCGGCTTGGCCGGATCGCTTTCTGGATGCTGTTCGTCGGTGCCAACCTGACCTTCTTCCCGATGCATCTTTCCGGGCTCATGGGCATGCCGCGGCGCGTCTTTACCTATCCGGCCGAACTGGGGCTGGGCGGGCTCAACATGGCTTCCACCCTGGGGGCCTGGCTGTTTGCCGCGGGGGTGGCGGTGATATGCGTCGATCTTAGCCTCTCGCCGCGCCGTGTTCGGGCCGTCCGCAATCCCTGGAATGCGGGCACGCTGGAGTGGCTCGCCCATCCCGAGGACGAGGACTGGGGCATAAGGTCGGTGCCATTGATCGAGAGCCGCTATCCAATCTGGGACCAGACAGATTTCGTGCGCAAGGTGGATGAGGGCCGCTTCTTCCTGCCCGATGCAGAGGAAGGGCGACGCGAGACGATCGTTACGAGCGTCCTTGATGCCCGGCCACTGGCAGTGATCCGCCTGGGAACCCCTAGCATCAAGCCCATGCTGACGGCGGTCGCGCTCGGCGGGGTCTTCATCCTCACCACCTATCATCTCTACTGGGCTGCGCTCGTCAGTGGCGTTGCCACACTCGCCATGGCGCTGTGGTGGCTCTGGACCGGGACGGCCGAAATTCCCGAAAAGCCGTGCAAACCGATCGGCCACGGCCTTGAGCTGCCGCTCTATCTCTCCGGGCCCTCTGCGCCAGGCTGGTGGGCGATGTTCATCACGATGATGGCCGATGCGACGGCTTTTTCCGGGCTCATCTTTGGCTATTTCTTCTTCTGGACCCGCCATGCCGATTTCCCGCCGGTCGCTCTGGCGGACGGTCCCGGCATGGCCTGGCCCATGCTCGCATTGTTCTTGGGCATCGCAAGCTGGCTGCTGACGCTCGGCGCGCGGGAGGTGCATGCCCGCAAGCATGTCGACATGGCACGGCTCTGCCTCTTGGTCGCGCTGCTACTCAGCCTTGCCGGGATCGGGGCAGGGCTGGCCGGCCCCTGGACGCATGGCATGGACCCGCAGGCGCACAGCTATCCTGCAATCGTGTGGACGCTCGCCATCTGGGCCGCGGCCCATGCGGGCGTTGCTGCCATCATGCAGGGCTATGCACTCGCGCGCAGTCTCGCCGGGCGCATGGACCCGGTGCATGACGCGGATCTGCGCAACGTCACCGTCTACATGCATTTCTATGCGCTAACCGCGATCGTCACCTATGCGACGATCGGCCTGTTCCCGCAGGTCACATGAGCGAGCGAGGCAAATGGCATGAGCGGCTCAAGGTCACGCTCTGGACGCTCATCATTCCACCAGCGATCTGGGCGGGGCATTTCCTCGCCTCCTATCTTTGGGCGGCCATCTCCTGTGCCAAGGCCGGGCGCTTTGCCAGTTTTCCGCTGCTGTTCGTCATCGGCACGATGCTTGCGCTGCTGATGATCGGACTTTCGGGATGGATCGCCTGGGCGCAGGCCCGCCTGCCGGGCAATCCGCCGCCCCATGAGGACTCGACCCGGATCGACCGGCTCCGTTTCCTGGCCAAGTCGACCTTGCTCCTGGCAGGGCTGAGCTTCGTCGGCGTGCTGTTCACGGCACTTCCGGTCATCTTCCTGCGAGACTGCCGATGAAACGCGCCGCACTTGCCGCCGGCCTCGCGCTGGTACCGATCGGCTGGCTCCTCGCTGGCATGCCGCTTGGCATGACTGGCCATATGGGGGGGCATATGATTGCCGTGGCGATTGCAGCGCCTTTTCTTGCCATTGGCCTGTCTCAAGGGCGGCTTGATCCTGCGCGTCTCTGGCCCGGCCTCACAAGTCCGATGGCGATGATGCTGGTGGAACTTGTCACAGTCTGGCTCTGGCACCTGCCGGCCCTTCGCGCGGCGACAATGACCTCCCTCCCATTGCTCGGGCTCGAGCAGCTCTGTTTCCTTGGCGCAGGTCTGCTGCTTTGGTCATCGGTGCTCCGCGCCGATCATCGGGCCGCTGGCATAAGTGCCCTGTTGCTGACATCGATGCACATGACCCTGCTTGGTGTCCTGATCGGCCTCGCGCCAAGGCCTCTCTATGCGGCGGCGGATCATCATCATCTGGCCGGCATGGACCCGCTGATCGACCAGCAACTGGCTGGTGTCCTCATGCTGCTGGTCGGCGGGGCCAGCTATTTCATCGGTGGTCTTGTCCTGTTGGCGAGCCTCCTTCGCCAGAGGGGGGCGGCATGATCCTTCGCATCAGCTTGAAGCGCGCAATTGTCGCGTTGCTCGTACTTGGGGTTCTTGGGATGCTGTTCGCCTGGTCCGGGGCCATGCAGATTTCCGCGTCGTCGGGCCATTGGCGTATTACCGACTGGTTCCTTCACTGGACGATGCGCAATTCCGTGCGGACTCATGCCTGGCTGGACGCACCGCCCGACCCGCTCGACGATGAGGGCCTGGTCAGTGCAGCAGGGCATTTCCGTCAGGCCTGCCAGGTCTGTCATGGCGCGCCGGGTGTACGGCCATCACCCGTGATGCAGCAGGCAACCCCGCCGGCGCCTGATCTTGCCCGGACGGCGGGGGAATGGCGGGATCGCGAATTATTCTGGATCATCCGGCATGGCGTCAAATTCACCGGCATGCCGGCCTGGGCGGCGGCTGATCGACCGGACGAAGTAAGGCGCATGACCGCTTTCGTCCGGCGCTTGCCGCATATGACGGCGGCGCAATATCAAGCGCTGACCCAGGCTGGCGAGGAGGGACGTCTGCCCGGCGTTGCTCCGGCAACCTTGTCGGCTTGCACAAGCTGCCATGGCGTGGATGGTCGGGGGAGGGAGCAATCCGATATTCCGGTCCTGGCTGGGCAGAGCGCGGCCTATCTGGTCGCCAGCATGCGCCAATATGTGTCGGGGAAGCGCAGCAGTGCGGTCATGCAGACGGCGCTGGCAACGACCGGGCGCGAGGACATGGCGAGGCTGGCGACCTATTTCTCTGCGATGCCCGGGCTGGCGAATGTTGCCACCACACGCAGTTCACCGGGGGTGGATCGTTTCGGTCAGCCCCTGCCCGCCTGCAGCAATTGTCATGCAGTCGGCAAGGCGGCGCCCATTCTTGCCGGACAGAAGCCAGGCTATCTTGCTGCGCGCCTGCGGCTTTGGCAGCAAGACGATAATGTCATCGACGCGCGCCTGCCGCCGGATACCATGGCGATGATAGCAAGACGTATCCCGGTCGATAAGATCGATGAACTGGCACGGACCGTGGCGCAGTCCGGTTCGGACTAAGGGGCTATCGCCCGGTCAGGCGTGCATGTTGACCCAGATGAAAGCCAGTATGGCTGCAACGATGAATGCGAAGACGAGGTAGAGCGCAAGGCGACTGGTGGCTTTGCGGGCAGGACGCTCCTTGTGATGGGGCATTATGATCCTTTCATGCTGATCTTCTCCCATCAACGCATGGCGGGGTTCATGGTGCCCGAAGCGAATCATAGATCCGGCAGGGTCTGCGCAGCGAAGCCCCAGCCTTTGAGCTTCGTTGCGCGCTCCCCCAATATTTCGGCATCTCCAATGTCGAAGGGATGGGCGTCCTGCAAATCGTTCAATTCGTCCCAGTCGACCGGTATGGCTACGGGCGCGCCGGCACGCGCGCGCGCCGAGTAGGGAAGGATGGCGGTGCTGCCGCGCTGATTGCGCAGCCAGTCGATGAATATGCGATCCTTGCGCTTGGCCTTGCTCATCGTGGCAACAAAGCGATCGGGTTCTGCCGCGCTCAAGGCCTGGGCGAAACGGGCAGCGAAATCCTTATGTGCGTCCCAGTCGTGGGTGGGGCTGAGGGGGACGACGACATGGACCCCCTTCCCTCCCGACAGCATGGCGAAGGAGATCAGACCGATGTCGCGTAGATGATCGCGAATATCCTTTGCCGCTTCACGCACCCGTGCAAAATCCATGCCCTCGTCGGGATCAAGATCGAAGATCATGCGATCGGGCTTCTCGATGGCATCGGCACGGCTCGCCCAGCCGTGAAATTCGATCGTACCCATCTGGACGCAGGCGATCAGGCCATCGGCATCGTCGACATAGAGATAATCTTCCAAGCCGCCGTCTTTCTCGCGGATCGCAACATGGCGGACATGGTCGCCAAAGGCGCCGCTGTCATGTTTCTGGAAAAAGCATTTCTTCGCACGGCCCTGGGGGCATCGCACAAGACTGATCGGCCGATTGGCGGCGAAAGGTAGCATCAGCGGGGCGATCCGCGCGTAATAATCGGCCAACTCCCCTTTGGTCTGCCCGCTCTCCGGGAAAATCACGCGCGCGCGATTGCTGATCTTGATGGCTGTGGCCGAAGGAGGCGTTGGGGCCGCTTTTTCGGGCTTGATTGTCTTTGCCAACTTGTCGCTTCGTAGCCCCAGAAAACTGCCATGTCGCACGAGACCCTCCCTTGTGAACTCGGCAAAACCGACTTCCGCAACGAGCTTGGGTTTGACCCATTGGACGCCGCGCGCTTGGGCGGCGGAAATGATGATCTGCGACGTGCCGGTCGCAATCGGACTCATGGCCTCGGCCAGGTCGGTCATTGTGGCGGCATCGAAACCAGTGCCGACCTTGCCCTTATAGACCAGTTCACCGCCTTCATGCTGCGCCAGTAGCAGGGAGGAGAAGGCACGCCCTTTTACCTTGCTACGGGTCCAGCCGACGATCACGAATTCCTGCCGACGAGTGCATTTGACCTTCACCCAGGCGCGTGTCCGTCCGCTGCGATAGGGCGCATCGACGCGCTTTGCGATAATGCCTTCCTGCCCGGTCTGACAAAGCGATCGGTAGAGCTTCTCGCCCGAGCCGATCAGGTGATCGGCAACGTGGATCGGTTGTTCCGCATCCGCCAATAAGGCTTCGAGCCGCTCCTTTCGCTCGATTGCGGGGAGAGACTTCAAATCCATGCCGTCAATGGAAAGAAGATCAAAAGCGAAGAAATGGAACGGCGTGTCGGCTCGCTCCGCGCCATGGCCCCGTTTCAACACCGCCTGCAGCGCCGAAAAACTGGGATTGCCGTCAGCGTCAAAGGCGATGATCTCGCCGTCGATCAAGGCAGGCGGGAGGTCGAGCGCTTTTATGGCTCCGGCCAAAGCACCAAATTTGTCCGTCCAGTCCAGGCCGCTGCGCGTATATATTTTTATCGCTTCGCCACTGGCTGCAACGAGCGCGCGATATCCGTCATATTTGATCTCGTGCAGCCATTCGTTGCCGACCGGTACATGGTCGACCAAAGTTGCAAGCTGCGGCTTGATGAAGCGCGGCATAGCCTCCGTTCTGGCGATCGCCTTCACCTTCGTCCTGCCGATCTTTGCATTATGCGCGTTTGCCGCCTGCATCCTATCCGTGAATGTCTTGCCCCTTGCGCCTTTCAATGACTGCGTGCCGGCGATGTCCCCGGCGATTTGCGCCATGGATCGGTCAGTCAGAACACTTGTCAGCGCGCGCTCGACCAGATCGCCATTCCGGCGGGCTTCGCCATCCTCAATCTTGCGGAGCAGCCAATTCTCGCGCTTTTCGCCCGCGCGCCCCTTCATCCGCACCAGCAGCCATTCCCCCTTCATCCGTTCGCCATGCAGGATGAAATGGAGATGGCCATCCTCTATATCCTTCGCGCTCTTTCCCGGGATCGGTTCCCACCAACCGCGGTCCCAGAGCATCACACTGCCGCCGCCATATTCGCCCTTGGGAATATTACCCTCGAAACTGCCATAGCTCAGAGGATGATCTTCGGTGCGGACAGCAAGCCGCTTGTCATCGGGATCCAGGCTCGGCCCCTTGGTGACGGCCCAGCTCTTGAGCACGCCATCGACTTCCAGCCGGAAGTCCCAGTGCAGCCTTGTGGCGGCATGTTTCTGGACAACGAAACTGTTGCCGCCCTTCTTTGCCATCTTGCCTTCAGGCTCGCTGGTGCGATTGAAGTCCCGTTTGGCATTATAGGAGGCAAGGGGATTGATCCGGCTCATTCGCCCTGTCGCTCCTCGGACGCGAGCCAGCGCCGTTCCACAAAGCCCAGCAGGCTGAGCATAAGGATCGCGACGAGAGTGGCACTGGCGACTAGGGGCCAGAGGGCAGCGCCGGAAGCGATTCCGATCATCGACGCCAGCCAGATATGGGCTGCCGTGGTCAGATTCTTGATCTCACCCTTGCTGAATATAATGAGGCCAGTCGCTATGATGCCCGAAAATGCGGCAGAAGCTTCGAAGACCCGCAGGGGATCTATATTTCCCTCGCCTTGCAACTGATTGTGCAGCGCGATTGCGCAGACAGTCATGAGGGCGCTGGTGAAGCAGATGAGGCCATGGGTGCGTAGCCCCGCTGCATGGCCGCGTATCTGTCGGTCGAGCCCCAAAAGCAGGCCGAGCAGAGCAGCAATGCTCAGGCGCAGCAGGACCGGCCCGTCGATAAGGTGGAGCGGGGTATCGGGATTCAGCGTCATCACGCGCTTTTGCGCTTGGCTGCAGGCGCACGCATATTGCCAGTCGCCGATCCGCTTTTCGACCTCTTCTTCGTCGCTGGGGTGCGAGCCGTTTCTCCTGCTGACTTCTTGAGCGCCGCCATCAGGTCGATGACATTGCCGCCCTTGCGCGCCGGCTCATCGTCCACCTCTTCTATTATCCGCTTCCCCTTGGACTTTTTCTTCTTTTCGATCAGGCGATGGAGCGCATCGACATAGCGATCGCGAAACTCTTCCGGCTTGAAGGGCGCCGTTCGCTTGTCGATGATGCTGGTAGCAAGATCGAGCATGTCCTCATCCGCCGTATCGGCAGGCAAACCTCGGAAATATGTCTGCGCCTTGGTTACCTCGTCAGCATAGCGCAGAACTTCCATGACCAGCCCCCGTCCACAGGGTTTGATCGACACCAGTTGCTCCCGTCCACGGACCGACAATTGGCCAAGTCCGACCTTCTTTGCCTTTCGCAGCGCATCCCGCAGCACCGCATAGGCCTCTTCTGCGAGGTCATCGGCGGGTACGACGAAATAAGGCTTCTCATAATAAAGAACGTCGATCGCATCGGCCTCGACGAACTGGACGAGGTCGAGGGTCTTGCGGCTCTCAATCTTGACCGCTTCGATTTCCTCCTGTTCGAGCAGCACATAATTGCCTTTTGAAAGCTCGAACCCCTTGAGGATCTCCTCTCGGTCGACGGGCCCCACGCCGCTCACGACCTTTTCATAATGGATGGGTTTGCCGGTGGGCTCGTGAATCTGACGAAAGCTGACCGCCGCGCCCGATTTGGTCGCGGGATACACTTCGACCGGGATGGACACCAGTGCCAGCTTGATCTGGCCCTGCCAAAATGCGCGTGCAGCCATGTGCGACCTCCGCGATGAGAGCGTGCAATCGGCAAGTTGGTTCCGTGATAGCCTCAAACAGAAAGCCGACAGCGCAGCTTCGCCATTCCCATGGGGTGGCAAGGCAAATCACTCATCTTCATGTTGCAACCATCTGGCCCCGGCACCTGATCGGGGGATGTCGCTGAACTTCCGCGCACGCGGAAGTTGCACAGCAGAGGCATTGCTCAGCCAATTCTCCCTCGATCCGCAGAACCCATTACGCGCCCAGGTGTTCTTTCCGCGAAGAAGGGATGGGCGCGTTCTGCTGATCCTGGCCCCTCAAGGAGATGACACATGCCGCTCAAGGCGCTGGCGCTTAACTGCACGCTCAAGGCGGACTCCCGCCAGGAGAGTTCGACCGACGCGATGATCGCCGTGTTGACGAGGGCCTTCAGCAAGAATGATGTGACGGTCAGCGAAACGGTCCGGGTTGCAGCCCTTGACATCAGGCCAGGCGTTAGCTCCGACGAAGGGGATGGCGATGCGTGGCCTGGACTGCGCGAGAAGATACTCGCTCATGACATTGTGATCTTCGGAGGACCGATCTGGATGGGGCAGATCAGCAGCATCGCCAAACGCGTCCTGGAACGGATGGATGCCTTCCTTTCCGAGACCGACGATGAGGGTCGGATGCCGAGCTATGGGAAGGTCGCTGTCGCAGCAATCGTGGGTAATGAAGATGGCGCCCATTTCTGCTCCGCTCAGCTGTTCCAGGCTTTGAACGATGTGGGCTGGACGATCCCCGCTGTTGCGGCCTGCTATTGGGTCGGCGAAGCGATGGGGGCGGTCGATTTCAAGGATCTCGGCGAGACGCCGGAGGCGGTAATGAAGACGGCGAAAATGGTCGCCGGCAATGCCGCGCATCTCGCAAGCCTGCTTCAGTCCAGCCCTTATCCAGGCTGAACGCGATGGCCGGTCTGTCACGCCAAATCCGCGAGAATATCGTCCTCTATGGCGCGCTTTTCGCCAATGTCGGGATAGCGGTCGCCAAGTTCGTGGCGGCGGCGATCAGTGGCTCTTCTTCCATGCTGACCGAGGGTGTCCACTCGCTGGTCGACAGCGGAAATCAGGTTCTGCTGCTCTATGGTCAGGCAAAGGCCAGACGTCCCGCCGACGCCACCCATCCCTTCGGCTATGGCCGCGAACTCTATTTCTGGGCCTTCGTCGTCGCGATCCTGATCTTTGCCGTCGGCGCGGGCGTTTCGGTCTACGAGGGCTGGTTGCACATCGCCGAACCTGAGCCCTTGCGTGATCCGACGATCAATTATGTGGTGCTGGGTGTTGCTGTGCTGCTTGAAGGAACAAGCTGGTTCATTGCGGTGCGCGAATTCAACGGCAAGCGCGGTGCCAGCAGTTGGTGGCAATCGATCCGCCGATCCAAGGATCCCGCCGGGTTCATTGTCCTGTTCGAGGACAGCGCTGCGCTGATCGGCCTCGCCATTGCAGGCATCGGCGTCTGGGCCAGCCATTATTTCGCAAATCCACGGATTGACGGTTTTGCATCGATTGCCATCGGTCTCATTCTGGCTGGGGTCGCTATTCTGCTTGCGCGCGAAGCCAAGGGTCTGTTGATCGGCGAAAGCGCCGACCCGGCGATCATTTCGGTTCTATGGACCATTCTCGCCAAGCGGTCGCAGATCAGTGCGGTCAATCATGTCCGTACGATCCATACCGCGCCTGATGCCGTTTTCGTAGCGATCAGTGCTGATTTCGTCGACGATCTGCCGATGGGAGATGCAGAGCGTCTGATTGAGGATATTGAACGCGAAATGAAGGCTTGCGTCCCCGATCTGACGTCCATTTACATCCGGCCGGAAAAGCAGGCGGATGCTGTGCGACAAACACCGCCGGCCTAATTTCCTTCCTCGCGTCCAACAGGCGGGATGAAGCTCACCTGTGCCAACCGCCACGCCCTGTCCTCACCCTCCGGCCAATAATGGCGCGGGTGACGGCATTCGCCCGGTGGATGCGTGTCATGCACTTCGGCGCGAATAAGGCGGCCGGTTTCCCGCAGCCGTATCGTGGCACCGGGAAATTCAGCGCTGAGGCGATCACACAGGCTTTGCGCATCATCCGAAAGATCAGTGCTGGAAAGCGCCCTCGGCGCACCATCGACCAGTTCTGCCGTGGAAGAGCGCAACGCCTTGATACCGTCATTAAGGACATCGAGCGAAATGATTGCTGCTGCCAACGCGTCAGCCCACCACCAGCCAAGCCCCAGACCAATGACACCGGCGAGCCCCGCCGCCCCGGTCAGCCAATTAGCCTTGTTCATGAGTGCGTCGGTATGCAGCAGCTTGTCGTTGAGAGCCTGCGCCAGCGGAAGTTCCTTCCGGCCGATGAAGAGCGGCGGGATGAGGGAGTAGAACTGGGCGGCGATCATCAGCCATCCCAACCAGATATCATGCCCCAGAATGACGATCGATCCGACGGTCGCGTGCTCCTGCGAGCCCAGCGCCATCATCGCATTGTAGAGAAGCAGCGCGCCGACGGCAGTCAGTGCAACAGCCGCCACAAAGAAACCAAGGCCGTTGACCCGCTCGAAACCGAAAGGAAAGCGGCGCGATCGATGGGCGCGACGCTCCATATGCGCGGCGATCAGGAACATGACAGGCGGAACCAGGCCCAGCGTGTCCTCTATCCACGCGGTCTTCATCGTCTGGCTCTGACCAAGCACTAGGCCCATCGTCACGATGATGGTTAGAGTCCAGAAGATGTTCCAATATTCCAGGCGCACCGCCCGCGCCATCGTCTCGCGCAGCTCATCGGGAAGACTTGTATCGCTCATTCGTCGCGCGCCTCCTGCGAAACCGCGCGGCTCGCACGCTCGACTGTCATGATCCACCGGTTCTCGCCGTTGCGCATGGCCGCCTTTAGTTGCAGCGGCGCGTCTTTCGTTCCTGTCGTCGAGAGAGGCGGACCAAATGCCACATCCATTGCCCAAGGGCTCTCGGCCGAAAAACGTCCGATCACCAGGTCAAGCGTACCGTCGTCAAGCTGCTGGAAAAGTGCCTCGCCTGCGCCTGGCCGCCATTGTGCCTTCGCGCCGGTTCGCCGCTCAATTTCATGTACCAGCGTCCGGACTTGTGCGGCTTCGTGCACAGTTGGATCGGCGAGTGCGACCGTGAAGGTTCGTTGCTCAGCAATCCGCTTCGATGTGCCGGCCGGATCGCGAGGCAATATATCGCATGCGGCGAGGAGAGAAACGGCAAGGATTATCGCGCGCTTCATTGTTCGCGCGTCCTGTGATCGATGCGAATGTGGAGGCGGCAAGAATGAAATTCATTTCGAGCCCGGTCGACTTTGCCAGCCTGCCAGGCCTGGATCATCTGTGCTGTTAGAGTGGCATCGGGGATATTGTCGCCGCCACAGTCCTGCGCTTTCCTGGGCCGTGCCCTGAGCGAGCTCGCGTCGAGGGCCGCTGCTCCGCGCGTCGAAGCACAAACGAAGGCAATCGAAGAGCGATTGATGATTGGGGATGCTAACTGGGCGGTTTCCCTCCTCCCGCTGAATAGGGCTGCACTTTGCGGGACCAGAGCATCGCGCATCTGGGCATCTGCCTCTTCCATATGTCTCACCGCCTGGGATGATCCGGCTCGCCTCCTCGGCACGAAGAGGCCACCATCACATTCTTCGGATTAGTTGCAGGCTGATAACGTCTGGTAGCGAAAAAGAGCCATCGCTCTGACGGAGAGGCTTCGCTGAAAAACGGCCGACCTCGTATAAGGGGCTCATCTCCATGTCATGATGGTGGAGGGCGATCATCTGCACCCTCGCAAAAGTTCATCGATATACTCGGCTACCGCCGTTGCGGCGGCGCGCAGCGGCTCATCGATATGGATGTAGCGCTGCGTGACGCCGCGGGACGCGTGTCCCAGCAGTGCCGCAATCGTGAGTTCGGAGTAGCCAAGCCCGCCTGCGACACTTGCGAAAGTGTGGCGCAAGACATGCGGTGTCACGCCTTCGAGTCCTGCTCGATGGCAAATTCTATCCAAGACCCGCACTATGCCGATGAAGTGGCCATCTCCCCAATCGGCTGGGAAGAAATATCGCGAACCCGAATCGGCCTGCGCCGAAAGAAGCTGGAGAGCAGGCTGACCTATCACGCGTCGTTGCGCCCCCGTTTTTGTCGTCCTGAAGTGAATCGCGCTCTCCTCATCAAGGAGCCAGTCGCGCTCAAGACTGAGTGCTTCGAGCCGACGAAAGCCAGTCAACAACAGCAATCGGATCACGGCTATCCCGGTAGGATGCTCGTCATCTGCCTCAGCTTCTCTGAGCGCTATGCCGAGCTTCCTGATCTCAGCCTGAGAGAGCCACCTCATTTTGGGCGTGCTCGCAATTCTGCGAATGCCTCTCGCGGGATTTCTTTCGATTTCGCCAAGTCGTACGGCATGTTCGAAAATCGAGTGAAGCGTAGACATGCAGCGCGAGGCTACGCCTTCGCCGCCTTTGGTGGCTCCCCCACGACTGCCCACCCTGGGCTTGGAGGTCGCACCAGCAGCGATGTCGGCTTGGGCGCCTTCGATATCACCGAGCTTCAATGTGGCAATTATTCTGTGGCCTAGCAACGGACGGATATGGGCATCGACACGACTTCGATCCATCGTCAGAGTGGATGCCTTGATCGGCTTGCGGCTTCTGCCGATGATTTTGCCGGCTGAGGCTCGCTCAAGGTACCAGTCACAAATCTGGTCTACAGTATAGCCCTGCCCGCTCGACCGGGCATCCTCGACAGGGTCTCGCCCATTGGCGACATCGCCAAGAATGATGCGAGCCTGCCGCCTAGCTTCCTCCACAGTCATCAACCCGAACCGACCGATCACCTTTCTACGGCTCTGTCCGTTCGGCAAACGGTACTGAACGACGAAACTTCGCCGGCTCTGGCCGATAGAAACACCGAAGCCACGCAGCTCGCTGTCCCACAGAAGATGATTCGAACCTTTGACCCCATCTTTCGAAGGTTTCTGAGCTTCGATGAGCGTTTTTGTGATTTTCGCCATGATTTCAGTCGCCTGCCAAATGACCCAAAAATCTGCTTACTTTTTCCGGATTTCGACCTGATTTTGCTTATTTTATAAGTCCTGGAGGTCAAATCCGGGCGTAGGGCAGGATAACACTGACGAATCTCGATCGCAAACAAACGGCAGAAATGCGTGCTTTTTGCTGTTTTAGGGTAGAATCGAAAAACACAGAAAATATGCTTCGGGCGAATTGCCAAGGTTGGGGTCGAGGGTTCGAATCCCTTCGCCCGCTCCAGTTTTCCCAGAAATCGATGCGATAATCACCCTTCGGGGGCAGCAAGGCCGCGTTGTCTTATACGCTTTCCTTCTGCGGCCACGCGGCCCTGATCCGCCTGTGGCCCGCCCTGTCGCGTGGTCCAGGGCTGCTAATGGCGATAAGCCACCAGCCCCATTCCCAACGCCTTTGTCGCACAAATGAAAGAATGCGCTTCTAGGCGCGACGCATTCCGCAATTCCCCGTGCGGTCATGACCATCAGGGGCGATCGAGGTGATCTGGACACGGGACGATGGCCGCTTGCTGGCCTATGCCTCCGGCAATTTCGGCAAGGCACTGGTTTTCAGCGGCGCAGATCTGACGATATTGTTCCTGCTGAGCGACGTGCTGAACCTTGGCGCGACGACGGCGGGATGGCTGATGCTCGCCGCGCTGTGCGGCGACCTGATCTTCGATCTGCTGGCGGCGCGGCTGACGATCCGCCTGCGGCATGTCGGCAAGGGCTATCGCTGGATGGTGGCGGTCGCAGCGACACCCTGCGCGATCGCCTTCGCCCTGCTCTATGCCATGCCCTTGCTTGGCGCCCGACAGCTATGGATGCTGGCCATGGCCTTGCTGATATTCCGGGGCGCCTATGCCATCATCGACGTGCCGCACAATGCGCTGATGGCGCAGGTGACCAGCGACAGCAGCGCGCGGGGCCGTGTTTCGGGCTATCGATTGCTGTTCAGTACGGCGAGCGCGCTGATTGTCGCGACCTTGTTGACGCCGCTGGTGCAAGATGCGGGCAATACCCGGTCCTTCGATCGGCTGGCGCTCACCGGCGCGGCGACGGGCGCCATCTTTGCCCTGACGATGATCCTGTGCGCATGGACCTGCGGCGGCGAGCCAAGCGGTGGTGCGGCCCGCACCGCCCGGCAAAGCGCAAGGCAGGACGGCATCGACATCCCGTTTCGCGACCCGATGGTCGGGGCACTGGCTCTTCTGGCCCTGCTCACCGGATTTGCCGCACCGGCATTCGGGCGCTCCCTGCTCTATATCGGCAGCTATGTCGTCCGCCGCCCCGATCTTGTCGCAACCTTGCTGCTGGCCGTGACGATCGGCCAATTCGCCGGCGTGATCCTGTGGACCGCGATGACCAGACGATTCAGCAAGAGCGCCCTTCTCGCCATGGGACATGGGGTCAGCATCATCGGGCTGGCGGGTTTCGCCGCCTGCCTGTCCTGGCCACCTGCCCTGGCCATCTGTGGGGCGGTGGTCGGCGTCGGCCTCGCCAGCATGTTCATGCTGCCATGGGGGCTGCTGGCCGATGCCGTCGATGTGGTGGAATGGCGCCATGGCAGGCGCTTCGAGACAGGCCTGTTCGCCTTCTATCTCGTCGTGGTCAAGGCAAGCGGTGCCGCCTTCTCAAGTCTGAGCGGCTGGACACTTGGCCTGCTGGGCTATGTGCCGGGGCAGGCACAGACTGCGGCAGTCCAGGCCGGCATGCTCGGCCTGGGGCTGGGCATTCCTGCCCTTGGCAGCCTTTGCGCGATCCTGCTGATGCGGCGCTTCGACCTTGGCCATGCCCGCCATGCCCGGCTGCTCGCAGCACTGGCACGGCGGGAAGCACGCAATCAGTCCGGCGCTGATCCGGTTTCCGGGTTGAAGCGCGGATTGGAGAAATCGAGCGGCGCGGGCACGACCCTGGCCGGCGGACTGGCGCTTTCCGCCCAGGCGCGGCAGAGCATGTCCCGCAGCATGGCAGCGCCGGCAGCGGTCCGTTCATAGACGAGGGCGCGCACATCCTTGTCGGCGAAATCGGCAAAGCCGTCCCGCTTTTCGAGCTGATAGACATATTCCATCCGATCGCCGGCCTGATCCAGGAAGGCGAGGATCGCGTCGAACATGTCGCCGTCGCGATGACCGGGCGCACCGAGGCGCGGCGCGATATCCGCCACGGTCAGCTTCATGCCATCGACGAACTGGCTTTCGAAGCGGCCGTGGATACTGCGATCGCGGGTGTAACCGCCGGGATTGTCGCCGCGCCAGCCGTCCGAATGGATCGAGTCATGCAGCGGCTGGGCGCCGTCGCCGATATAATGGCCAAGGCGGATCGTCTGGAAGGCGCAATGCTGCGCCGGGACGGATATGTCGCCCCCTTCGGCCTGCGCCTTGCGGACATGGCGCATGCAGACGACGAGCCGGTCGTAAGCCTCGATCGCCGCATAGGGCAAAGTGCCGGTCCAGCGGACATTGGTGCGCGCGGCCGTTGCCGGATCGCTGTCCTTGATCGTCTCATAGCGCTTGTAGAGCGCCAGGATGAATTCGTAGCGCGAGCGCGGGATCGGCTTCACGAAGCGGAACTGCTCGCGGAACCAGCCATGATTGGGGTCTTCCTCCATCTTGGAGAAATTCTCCGAATCCCCGCGCCAGCTGTCGGGCAGCGAGGCGGAGGCAGCGATATAGTCGGTATAGGCCTTGAGGAAGACGGGACCGTCCTGCGGGATGGCATCGAGCGCGGCGCGATCGATCACTTCATGGGCGGTGCCGCCCCAGGCCATGGCGGCGCCGGGGCTGAACGCCAGCGCACCGAGCGCCAGGGCCAAGGTCAGTTTACGTGTCATCATGCCTCCCTTCAGGGGTCGAGCGGATCGCGCGGATCGACCCGCGCGGACAGCCGCGACGGGCGAAACAGCAATTCGGTGGGGGTCAGGCGCGCGCCGATGGCACCGGGCTGATAGCCCAGTTCCTTGTCGTTGCGCTGCACGAACAGGGGATTTTCGATCATCGCGCTCTGCCCCGGATTGCAGACGATCAGCGTATCCTTGTCCAGCGGCGCCGCCATCGCCATCAGCAGGCGGGTGGCGTTGCGCAAATTGGTGGTAGTGTGCCGGGCATAGGGCTCGATGATGATGGCATCGGCCGGCACGCCATAGCGCTCGATCAGCGCCTGGCGCATCTCCTGCGCCTCGGCAAAGCGGGTCGCGCGCGGATGAGCGCGGCCGCCGGTCAGGATGAGGAAGGGTGCATCGCCATCGGCAAAGCGGTTGGCGGCAAGACGCAGATGATATTTCCCAAACGGGCTCAGCGGCATGCCGTCGACTTCCGGGCCGACGCCGGTGACGATCAGCGCGCTGTAGCGATAGCGTTTCCAGTCGATATTTTTGGCCCGCGCCATGGCGGGGGCGTTGGGGCCGCCGGTCAGCGGTTCGAAGCCGATCGCGTCGGTGCGGTCGCTGACGTCGAGCAGCGCAAGGGCATAGTCGATGCTGGAATCCAGCGCCTGGGCCGATCCCTTGCGCGGCGTCTGCGCGATCCAGGCGGCGGCGCGCAGCCGGACCTGGCGCTCGCGCGGGTCGATCGTGCCGGCGCCGTCGATATCGGGATAGGCGGGCACCTGCCCCAGCGCATAACTGCGCAGGATGGCGTTGATCCCCTCCACCTCGCGGCGGATCTGCGCACCGGCACCATCGTCCGCGACCGGCACGTCACGCAGCGACAGCGCAGCCTGCACCATCAGGGCGATTTCGGTCGGGGTCCAGATATGGGCCTGTGCCACGCAATCGACATCGCCGGCACATGCCGTGCGGCGATCTTCGCGGGCATGGAGCAGCGCATCCATGTCCGGCCGGGCGCGGAAGGCGGCAAGGGCGGCCGGATCGTGTCCAAGGGCGTCCAGCACGGGAAAGAGGCGCCGCGACAGCGCCTCCGTCACGGCGTCGCGCGCCGCCCCGGCCAGAGCCGGGGCGGGCGTGATCGCCACCGCCGCCATCGTCATCAACGACGCCGCAACGCGGCCGAGGCGGCGGGCCATCACCAGGACTTGCTGATGACGAGGCGGAAGTTGCGGCCGAAGATCGGGCGACCATAGATCGCCTCGGCACTGCCCTGACCGCTCAGCGAGTCGGTACGGGTATTGCCTTCGGTCAGGCCATGGGCGTTGAACAGATTGTCGCCCACAATCTGTGCCTGCCAGCTGCCATGGCGCGCGGTGATGCCGGCGCCGATCGTACCATAGGCCGGCAGCGCGGTGTTGTTGTAGAGGTCGACATAGCGCTTGCCCATATAGGTGTAGCGCCCATAGACCGACACGTCGGTGTCGCCCGTCTGGAAGTCGAAGCTGGGACGGATATTGCCGTAGACCTTGGGCTGGCGGACGATCTGGTTGCCTTCGGCCTGTTCCGGATCGGCGCCGGTCGAGCTTTCGAAATTCTTGTATTTGGGATCGCTGATGGTGAGCGCGCCGTTGAGCGAGAACCAGTTGGTCAGCGCCAGCTTGCCATCGAATTCGACGCCCTTCACCTGGGCCTCGCCGATGAAGGGCACGTTGACATCGTTGCGGCCCGTGGTCGGATCATAGGCCAGGAAGCTGGCGTTCAACGGATCGAAATTGGTGTAGAAGCCGGTGACGTAGAGATAGGAGCGGCCGAAGGCGAGCTTGAGGCCGGCCTCGAACTGGTCGGCCTTGGTCGTGATGATGGTCGGGTTGATGCTCATCACCGTCTGGATGTTGGGCGGCGTCTCCAGGTGCGATGCGCGGCCATAGATGCCGACATGGCTGGAGAAGTCGTAATTGGCGCCGACCGTCCAGTTGGTGACGTTGGGCTTCAGTTTCTGGTTGAGGATCACGCCGGTGAAGGCGCGGGTGCTGTCGTCCGCCAGGGTGCTGGAGTCGCCCAGATTGGCCGCCTCGGTCAGCGCGGCCCAGCCCTTGTAGCTGTAGCGTTCGTGACGGATGCCGGCGTCGATGCGCAGGCCCGGCACGATTTCCCAGGTGTCGTTGGCGAAGACGGCGAACATCTTGGCGTCGCTGTCGCCCTGGTTGAGGGTCGCGGCATAGTTGAGCACGCCATTGTCGGTGACGCGGCCGATTTCCGCGCCGGCGGCATTATAGGCGACCAGGTCCAGCGTGCGCGGCTTGCCGGCCACTTCGATCAGGTAATTCTGATAGAGGGTGCGGCTGTCCTCGCCATAGAAGCTGCCATAGAGGCCGAGCTTGAGGTCATGGGTGCCAAAGCCGGTCTCGAACTTCTTGGCGACCGACAGATTGGCCTGGGCCGAATAGAATTTCGAGTGGATGTCGCGATACTGGCCCTGCATCACCAGGCCCGACGCCGCATAGGGATCATAGACGGTGTTGGTGCCGGCCAGCGTATAGCCGAAATGGTCGACCGCGCCGAAAGCCGTCGTGGCGCGGGCGAGATAGCCGGCGGCAAAGGCGTTGCCGTCAGCCGGGTTGGTGGTCGAGTAGAAGGCGCTGAAATCGAGCTTGCCCTGGGTATAGCCGGCCTTGGCCGAGACCAGCCAGCCGTCGAAATCGCCATCATATTGCGCGCCGAAATTGACCATCTGCATATGGCGGCCATCCGACAGGTCGCCGGTGCGGCTCTGGATCTGGCCGGTGCCGTCGCGATATTTGAGGTTCACGTGGCGCAGCGCCGGCGAATTCATCGTGCCGTCGAAATAGTCGATATATTTGTCGAGCGAGACGCTGGGATCGCGCGGGTCGGAGATCGGGATCGGCAGATAGAAGACGTTGTGGTCGTTCACATAGTTGAGGTTCAGCTTGATCGAGCCATTGTCGAAATCATGCTTGATATTGGCGCGCAGCTGGCCGCCCTTGTCATTGGCGAAGCCATTGTCGCGATAGCCGTCATGATAGCGGATGAAGCCGCCGATCGCATAATAGGTGTCGTTGCCGAGCGGGCCGGCCTGATAGGCGTCGAGGCGATAGAGGCCGGTGTCGCCGAGCGTGACCTGCGCCTTGCCGCGCGCTTCGTCGCTGCCGGTCACGGTGATGGCGTTGATGATTGCGCCCGAATAGCTGGCATAGACCGGGGCCGGGCCGCCGCGCACGACCTCCACATGGTCGGTCATCAGATCCTGTTTAAGGATCGCATCGCCGCGGAAGAAGACGCCGTCATTCTCATGGAACAGCGGCAGGCCGTCCTGCTGGAAGCTGACGAAGCCGCCATCATTGGGCAGGCCGCGGATGCGGTAGATATTCTGCACCTCGCCGCCGGTGATTTCGGTCTGGAAACCGGGCAGCTGGCCGATCAGGTCGGCGAAATTGACAGGCGCGATCTTCTCCACATCCTCGGCCGAGATGGTGTTGATCGCATAGGATACGTCGAAGCGGCGCTGGGCGCGGGTGGAGCCGGTGACGATGATGTCGTTGGGGCCGTTGCCGGCATCGGCAGCCGCTTCGGCGGCGGGCGCAGCGTCGGCGGCGGCCTGCGCCAGGGCGGGCGTGGTGATGGTGCAAAGCGCGGCAAGCGCCGTGCCGGAGGCAAGGAAAGTCTTGAGCATGATGCGTCCCCTCTGAATTGGTCGGGGCGCCTCTGGCCGTACGATATGACATTTTTAATTATTGTTGTGAAAATAAATAAATCCCCATAACCGGTCGTCGCTTTTCACCGATAGCGGGATCGATCATGCTATTTCCCACCCTGGACAAGGACCAGCGTCGCATCCTCCAGATGCTGCGCAAGTCGGGGCCACTGTCCCGTTCCGCGCTGGCATCCGCGCTGGAAATCAGCGGGACCGCCCTCACCCGCCTGTCGCGCGACCTGATCGGGCTCAATCTGGTGGAGGAAGTGCCTGGCGCGGAAGCACAGGGCCGCGGGCGCCCGGCCATCCCCCTGCGCCTGGCCGGCCATGGCGGCTATGCGGTCGGCGCGACGGCGCACAAGGGCTTCATCGACATCGCCCTGGTCGATTTCACCGGCGCCACCATCGCCACCCATCATGAGGCCGTTGCGCCGATCGATCCCCAGGGTTTTGCCCGCAAGGTGCGGCGCATGACGCATGAACTGGTGGACCGGCACGGCCTGCTGGGACGCCGCATGCTGGGCTTGGGCGTCGCGGTGCCGGGACCATCCCTGTCGCCGGCCGGCGATCGGTGGAGCGTCGTCGACGTCCTGCCCAACTGGAGGGACGCGCCCCTGCGCGACATATTGTCCGCCGAAATGGGCTGGCCGCTGTGGATCGAGAATGACGCCAATGCCGCAGCGATCGCCGAATATTATCTGGGTGGCCTGCTGCGCGATTTCGGCACGATCGTCGTGCTGCTGCTGGGCTTCGGCATTGGCGCCGGCGTCATTGTCGACGGGCGCCTGATGCGCGGTCAATATGGCGTGGCGGGCGAGATTGGCTGCCTGTTTCCAGGGCATCTGCCGCGTCCCAGCCCGCTGGATCTGCTGGCGATGCTCCGCAGCAATGGTTGCGACCTATCCTCGGTCGCGGACATTGATTTCCATGCTGCCGACCAGGCACCGACGATCGACATCTGGCTGGACCGGGCGGCCGAGCAATTGCAGATGGTCAGCAACACGGCCTTCGCCTGGCTCGATCCAGGGGCGATCGTGCTAGCCGGCACCTTACCATCGACCATCCTGCAGGGGCTGGCCGATCGCCTGCATCAGGCGGACCTCGTCACCACGGTCCATCATCGCCGCCCGCCGGTCAGAATATCGAACCTGCATGGATCGCCGATCACCTTCGGCGCGGCCCTGCTGCCGATCCATGCCCTGTCTGCCGAGACATAGGCTTGGCGGCGGGCCGATATGCTCAAAACGGGCCACGACGCGGCTCCATCGCCATGAACCACAGCATGCGCCGCCGCCGCTATTTCACCTCATTGCGCAGGCAGGGTGCCGGACCGCAAATAGGGGAACATGTGGGCCACATAATCGACCTTGCCCAGGTCCACGCCCTGCGCCCGCAGGATCGCGTAGGCGGTCATGATGTGGAAGTAGAATTGCGGCAACGCCCAGTCGCGGACAAATTGGCCGGCGGTGAGGTCGAAGATCATGCCCTGCGGCAGTGCATGGGCGATCGGCGCAGCCGGATCGATGGGCGGCGCTTCCGCCGCAAGGCTTTCCACGATCGCAATCGTCTCGGCTATTCTCGCCTGCGCATCGGCGATCGATCCGGGATGCTCGCCCGCGTTGCGGCCTTCATCGAGCAATTGCCCGACCAGCGGCGGGAAGGCTTCGCCGCGCAACCGGTACATGCCCTCCTGCGCCTGGACGCAGGCGAAGCGGATCTGGGTCGACAGCGGGAACATGTCCGGCGCCAGCCGCGCGCCCGGCAATGTTTGCGCCATGCCATCCTGCGTCCCGGCCTCGGCCTTGGCCAGCCAGGCCGACAAAGCGCCCAGCATCTGGACATAGGTTGGGGCAAGAATATCCGGCAGAATCATGATCTTCTCTCGTTCAGGCTGATGAGCGACCCTAGGGGCGATCGACATTCAGATGATGACGTGACGAAAATGGTGGTTTTCCGCGATCCGGAGCGCAGCGTACTTAAAGTACGTGAGCACCGGAAGCGCGGAAGGCCGCCATTTGCAGGCCGTCAGGGCTAAATGTCGATTGACCCTAGCGCGGGTCGGGCCGCCTTGCGATGCCCGGCTCAGCGATCCGGCACGACCTGCATGTCGTAGACCACGACCTTCGCCCACAGATGCTCGCAGGATTTGACGAAGGCCTGATGGATTTCGTGGTCCTGATAGACTTTCTGGTCGACCGCATTGTCGAAGACCATCAGTTCCGACACATCGAAGGAGGAATCGACCACATCGCGCTTTTCGGTGCTGGCGGGCACGCCGATCTGCAGGTCGCGGATCACCGGGATAGCGCGCAGCGTGCGCAGGCCGGCGATCAACTGGTCGCGATCGGCCTGGTTGCCCGGCCGCTTCAGCCAGAAGAAGACATGATGGACCAGCTTCGCCTGAACCGGGGTCGCGGCCTGTGCCGAGGCCTGTGTCGAGGACAGGGCCATGCCTGCGCCGCCCAATGCCATCATCGCCGCCAATTCCCTTCTGCTCGTTTCCATGATGCTCTGTCCCCTGTCGCTGAAAGGGCGGCGATCCGCGCCACCCGGTGAAGCCCTAAGTGCTGGCTGGCGCGATCGACGCGCGCTGCACCAGTTGATGGTCGAATATCTCGTCGCTGACGCGCATCCCGCCCTTGCCGAGCGCACCGATCAGGCATTGGGTGGCGCGAAAGGCCATGTCCTCGACCGGCTGGCGGATCACGGTCAGCGGCGGCCAGACGCGCGAGGCGAGGATGGTGTCGTCGAACCCGGTGACGCTCAGATCATGGGGCAGGGTCAGCCCCATCTGTCCGGCCTGGGCGATGACGCCCGCCGCCAGATCGTCGCTGCTGCACAGGATCGCGGTCGGCCGGTCGGGCCGGGCGAGCAGCGCCTGCGCCGCCGCCATGCCGGATGCATGGTCGAACGCGCTGTGCTCGACGATCAGGCTATCGTCCACGCGCAGGCCAGCGTCCTGGAGGGCGGCGTAGAAGCCGTCGAGCCGGGCGGCGACCACGCTGTAATGATCGGGACCGGCGACATAGGCGATGCGGCGATGGCCATCGGCGATGACACGCCGGGTCAGCGCCTCCATCGCCGCCTGATTGTCGATCCGCACCGTCGATATGCCCGACAGCGGCGTGCCGGTGGCGATCGCGGCGAAGGGCACGCCGAGCGCCGGCAATATCGCCGATCCGCTCAACTGCTCGGCAAAGGGCGGGATCAGCAGCAGTGCATCGGCGCCGCTGCGCACCAGTTCCTGGGCGATGCGTTCGGCCTCGTCCAGCGTCACGCCATCGCCGTCGCGCAGGATCAGTTGCAGCCCATTGGCATTGGTCGCGCTCAGCGATCCGACCAGAACGGCATCGAGAAAGGGCGTGCGCCGGTTGCTGTAGATGAGGCCCACCGTCGTCGCCCGCGCCTTGGCCAGGCGCCGGGCGGCCAGATTGGGCACATAACCCAGTTCCGCGATCGCCGCCTGCACCGTCGCGACCGTGGTCGCGCTGGCGCGGCCGGCGCCGTTGATGACGTTGGATACCGTCATCGCCGACACGCCGGCCCGTTCTGCCACGGCGCGGATCGTCACGCCATTTTCCCGCCGTCGGGCCATCAGAAGCTCATCCTCATGGCCCCTGATAGCCGGTTTTGCGGCGCAGCACAGCGTCGGGAGTGGGGCGCCCCTGTCAGACCCGGCCTGCCTTCATTTCCTTGACCGCATGGTCGACCGCGCGGGCGGTCAGCGCCATGAAGGTCAGCGACGGATTGACGCAGGAGATGGACGCCATCTGCGCGCCGTCGGTGACGAACAGATTGCTGGCATCATGCGCCTGGCTCCACTGGTTGAGCACCGATGCGCGCGGATCGGCACCCATGCGGGCGCCGCCCATTTCATGGATGGCGTCGCCCGGCACATGTTCGCGGACCGAACTGGTGACGTTGGTCAGGCCCGCCGCACGCAGCATCTTTTCGCCCTGTTCGCGCGCGTCCGCCATCATCCGCATCTCATTGTCGCGGAAGGTGACGTTGAACTGCATCAGCGGCATGCCGAACCGGTCGGTCTTGTCGGGGCTCAGCGCGACATAATTATCCTCATAGGGCAGGCATTCGCCAAAGGCGCCCATCTGGAATTTCCAGCCGCCATATTTGCGCATGCCCTGCTTCATCGACGCGCCGAAGCCGACCGGCTTGGACGGCTCGCGATAGGCGCCGCCCTGATAGCCATAGCCGCGCTTGAAGCCGACATCTTCGCTGTCGCCATTGTTGCGGAAGCGCGGGACATAGATGGCGCCGGGGCGGCGGCCATATTCGATGAACTCCTCCATGCCGGGGATGTCGCCCTTCACGCCGACGCGGAAGATATGGTCCATGACATAGCGGCCCAGCGTCCCGCTGCTGTCGAAATGGCTCTTGCCGCTGCCCGCCGGGCGCGAGTTCATCAGGATCTGGGTCGAGGCCAGTGCCGACGCGCACAGGAACACAAGCCGCGCGGTCACGGTTTCGGCCTGTCCGGTCTTGGCATCGACGAAGCGCACGCCGCTGACCTTCTTGGTCGCCGGATCATAATCGAGATGGGTGACGACCGCGTCGGACCGCAAGGTCAGCCGCCCGGTCGCCCGCGCAGCCGGCAGCGTGACCGCCTGGGTCGAGAAATAGGCGCCGAAGGAGCAGCCATTGCCGCACTGGTTGCGCAGTTGGCATTTGGTGCGGTTCTGCTCGGGCTTGTCCTCTGTCATGTTGGACAGGCGCGCATTGATCATCTTGCGGCCGGGGAACTGCGTTTCCAGCCGCTGCTTCATCCATTTTTCCGCGATGTTCATCGGCATCGGCGGCTGGAACTCGCTGTCGGGCAGATAGGCCAGATTCTCGCGCGATCCCGATACGCCGATATATTTTTCGACATAGCTGTACCAAGGGACCAGATCCTCATAGCGGATCGGCCAGTCGCCACCGATGCCCTCGCGCTTGTTCGCCTCGAAATCGGCCGGGCTCCAGCGGAAGCTCCAGCGACCCCAGATCAGCGACTTGCCGCCGACCGCCGCGGGGCGGATCCAGTAGAATTTGCTGCCAGCGCCATAATCATAGGGGTTCAGGCGGTCATTATTGTAAAAGGCCTGGTTGCTGGGTGCGACATAGCCATGCTGGGCGATGAAATAATCGCTCTGCTTGAGCGGGTCGGGCATGATGTTGCGGGCGGGCACCTCATAGGCGGGCTTGCCGTCATAGGTATAATCCTCGCCATGTTCGACCATATGGCCGCGGTCGAGCATCAGCACCCGCAGCCCCTTTTCCGTCAATTCCTTGGCGGCCCAACCGCCGCTGATGCCCGAACCGATGACGATCGCATCGTACCTGTCTGTCGAAGCCATGATGTCCTCTCCTGGAGTTTTCTGTCTTGAGGCAGGCTAGTGGTCAGAAGCGCAGCGCGCGCAGCGTCTGGAAGCTCTTGGTGATATCGGGAATATAGGGCGCGGGCGCCTGGTCATTCTCGACATAGAAATGCTGGACGCCGGCGATGGCGTTGAGCTTGAAGATCGCGGCGAAATCGACCGTGCCGCTGCCGACCGAGGTCATGCTGCGGTCCGCGCGCATATCCTTCACATGATAGGAATAGATGCGGCCGGCCAGGCTGCGGATCAGCGCCTGCGGATCCTGCCCGGCATAGATCGCCCAGTAGAGATCCAGTTCGATCTTCACGAGGTCTGGGTCGCACGCCTTCACCAGCTGGTCGAACAGGCTGACGCCGTCCGGCTTGGTGGTGAATTCGAAATCATGATTATGATAGGCAAAGCCCAGGCCCGCGGCCTTGAGCTGCGCACCGAAGCGGTTGATGTTGACCAGCGCGGCCTTCCACGCCTCCGCATTGCGATATTTGTCGACCATATAGGGCAGGACGACGGTGCCCGCGCCCAGCGTCTTCGCCATGGCCACGCTGGCATCGAACTTGTCGAGCAGCGCGTCATAGCCGATGTGCAGCGACGGGCAGGTGAGGCCCAGCCGGTCCATCGTGCTGCGCAGCAGCTTGTGGTCCATGGCGTCATAGCCGCCACCGCCAAATTCGACCTCGCGATAGCCGACCTTGGCGACCTTCTCCAAGGTGGCGACCGGATCGGCGGCGAACAGCTCGCGCACGGTGTAGAGCTGCAGGCCTACGCTGGCGATCTTGCCGGAGGCCTTGGCGGCCTGCGCGGCGAAGGGAGAGGCGGCGAGGGCGGCCAGGCCGCCGGCGCCCAGCATCATGGAACGACGGTTGAGGTTCATGCGGAATAGACCTTGTTGACCTGGGAATAGGGGAAGGCGCCGTTATATTCGCCCGGCACCGGCAGATATTCGCGTTCCTGGGTGATCCCGATCTCGGACGTGTAATAGCCCACGATCACCATCTGGCGGAACGCCTCGAAAAACTCCTCGCCCTTGGGGATCTGGTCGTTCATCGCCAGGGTCAGCAGCGCGTCATGCTGCGCCGCCGATGCCTTGGTCGCGGGGATCTTGTAATCCTGCCAGCTGCGCGCATCGATTTCGGCAAGGCCGGCGATGATCGGATCGCGATCCTCCGCCACCGACCAGTCCGCCAGCAATTTCTCGATATAGGCGGGGACGCCAGCCTCGATCGCGCCGGGCGTGTCGGTCGCCGGCAATATGCGTTCACACAGCGCGGTCATCAGCGCCCGCTGATCGGGCGTGAACAGTTGCAGGCTGGGCGCGCCCTGGTCGATCACGCCGGCGGCCGGCATCACCCCGGCGGCGCGCGCCAGCGGTGCGAACAGCCCGGCGCCGAACATGGCGACCATGCCCGCCAGCGCATGTCTGCGGTCCATCATTGTCCTGCTCCCTTCAGATCCTGTGCGATGGCTTCGTCCGGCAGCGGCCGGACCCAGATGTTGCGGAAGGACACGGGGCTGTCATGATCCTGCAACTGGATCGGCGCCTTGTCCCCATGGGCCTGATATTGGGCGATCGACCGCCATTTGGTGGTGCCCAGCATCGCCTGATGATTCTGCACCAGCACGCCGTTCAGCAGGGCGGTGACATAGGCCGGCCGGACCAGGCTGCCATCGGCGGCAAAGCGCGGCCGTTCGAAGATGATGTCATAGCTCTGCCATTCGCCCGGCTGGCGCGAGGGGTTCACCAGTGGTGGCTTCCAGGCATAGACCGCGCCGACCGTGCCGTCGGCATAGGTTGGGTTCTGATAGCCATCCAGGATCTGCACTTCGTAGCGCTGCATGAACCAGATGCCGCTATTGCCGCGATCCTGCGAGCTTTTGGTCGGCGGATTGGGCGAACGAAATTCCAGATGCAGCTGGACGTCGCCAAATTCCTGCTTCGATATCAGGTTGTTCTCGCCGCCGCTCTGGCTGCGGGGCGGGATGGTCATGATCCCCTTTTCCAGCGTCCAGGGGCCACGCTCGCCGCGCCATGCGTCGAGCGACTTGCCGTCGAAGAGGATGGTTGCGTCGGACGGTGCGCCGCCGGCCTGTGCCGCCGGGGTAACGACGGTGGGGGCGGGGCGATCGGGATCATGGACGTGCCAGTTGCCGCCGGGCAGGATCGGCGTATCCTTGAAACCCAGCTTGCCAGGCTTGTCTTGCGCCTGCGCCGCTGTGCCCACCAGCAGAGCCGTGGCCAGCGCGATACTCGTCCCTGCAAAGCCAGTCGGGATGATTTTCATCCTCGTCCTCCTCTCATCCTATATTTGGTCGATGGCGCGATAGGCGGCTACCAGCCGGTCCTCGCCCTCGCGTCCGGCCAGCGAATTGCCATGTTCCATGCCGATCACGCCGCCATAATTGCGGCCCCGCAGCCAGCGGACGATATTGGCGTAGTTGATCTCGCCGGTGCCCGGTTCCTTGCGGCCGGGATTGTCGCCGAACTGAATATAGCCGACCTCCGCCCAGCAGGCCTCCAGCGTCGGGATCAGGTTCCCGGACTGGATCTGCTCATGATAGAGGTCCGCCAATATCTTGACGCCCGGACTGTTGGCGCCGCGCGCCACCGCATAGCCCTGGGCGATCGACTGCATATAGACGCCGGGATGGTTGATCCGCGTATTGAGCGGCTCCATCACCAGCGTCAGGCCGTGCGGCGCGACGATGTCGCCGGCGCGGCGCATGCAATCGATGATCCGGCCGGTCTGGATATCCTGCGGCACCTTGCGGTCCATGAAGCCGGTGACGACGGTCGCATGTTTCGCGTTGAGGCGCTTGGCGACCTCCACGGACGTGCGGACGTCGGCCAGGAAGGCTTCGCGCTCGGCATCGTCATTGCTGCCGAGCAGCGGACGGAACTCCGCCCATTTGGGCATGCTGGCGACGAACACGCCCATGGTCATGCCGCGCTGCGCCAGCGCCCTGGCCATGGCCTCCTGCTGCTCGATCGGACGCTTGCGGGCCTCATTATCCTCCCAGGCGCGAAAGCCCTGGTCGGCGGCATAGGCGATCTGCTCCAGCAACCCGCCCCGGCTGGCGAAGCTGCCTTCATGCGGGGCGTAGCCGAGCGAGAAGCGGGCGGCATTGGAGGATCCCTTGCCGGCCGCAGCGGCGATGGCGGGGCTGGCGGCTGCGGCGACGCCGGCGGCGATCAGGTTTCTGCGCGACAGCTTCATGCCACGGCCTCCGCCCGGCGACCGGCGCGCCGGTCGGACAGCCAGATCAGCCCGAACACGACCAGCAGGATCAGCGGCACGAAGGCGAGGCGGGCGAAGGATTGCGACGCCGCCGCATCCTCCACCGCGCGCAGCGCCGGTCCGGTCAGGCGGGTGAAGGCCTCCGGCCCGCCGGCCAGTTCCACCTTGGCCTGGTCGAACATCTCGCCCAGCCGCGGCAGCACGAAGAAGCTGGCAAGCGCGCCGGCCGAGCCCACCAGCCCCAGCGCCCAGGCGTCGCCGCGCGGATAACGTTCGGCCACCGACGCCAGCATCGTCGGCCACATCGCGCATACGCCCAGGCCCCAGACGGTGGAGGCGAGGATGGCGGAGGCGGGCGACTGCGCCTGCGACAGCATGAACAGGCCGATCGCGGCGAGCAGGCTCGATACCCAGAGCAGGCCGGGGTTGGACAGGCGGCCGGCGATCCGTCCGGCAAAATGGCGGAACACGAACATCAGCGCGCTGACATAGACCAGCAGCAAAATGCCGCGCATGCCGACCCGGTTGCTGAGCGCGACGTCGAGCCACTGGCCCGGCGCCAGTTCGGACGAGGCGGTGAGGAACATCGCGCCGAACCAGATGAAGAAGCTGGGGCGGCGGACCACTTCCAGCATCATGTCCTTCATCGCCCGGCTGCCGGCGGTGGCAGGCGGCGCGGGGAAGCGGGTGGTGGACGCGATCAAAACGACGCCGATGGCCGGGATATAGGCCAGCGCCATGATCGCCTGCCAGGGCAGCGCCGAAGCGAGGAACACGCCGGCAAGGCCGCCGACGATCAGCCCGCCGGGATACCAGGCGTGCAGCACGTTCAGGCGATGGGTCGTATCCTCGGGATAGAGGCGGGCGGTCAGCGGATTGATCGACGCTTCGGCGAAGCCCCAGCCGATGCCCGACAGCAGCATGCCCAGCCATACGAGGTGATAGACGGTCATGCCGGTGGCCATGCTGCCCGCGCCCACGATCAGCGTCGTGCCGATCAGGAAGGCGATGCCGCAGCCGATCAGCACGCGGCGGATGCCGATCGTGTCGAGAAAGGCGCTGACGACGAAGACGGTGATGGAAAAGCCCAGGAAGGCCGATCCCAGCGCCGCGCCGATCATCTCGCCGGCCGCGATCGGGGCGATCGGGTCGATCCATTCCGCCTTCAGGCTGCTCGCCACCGCCGCGCGGAGCGATGCGCTCATCGAGGCGGTGAACAGCGCCAGGACGCTCAGCCAGAAAAGTCTGTGCCGGTTAATCGCCGTCATGTCGGCTCCTCTCCCTTTGGTCCCGCCGGCCTTCCGGTCGGGACATGTGTCTATCGTCGGTTGCGGCGTCAGCTGAGCCCCAGCCAGCGCCGGTTGTTGGCGGGATCACCGCCCCCTGCGAAATCGTCGAAGGCCCGTTCGGGCCGGCGGATCATGTGCGCCTCGATGAAGGGGGCGCCTTCGCGTGCGCCATCCTCGGGATGTTTCAGGCAGCATTCCCATTCCAGCACGGCCCAGCCGTCATAGCCATATTGGGTCAGGCGCGAGAATATGCCGGTGAAGTCGACCTGGCCGTCGCCCAGCGAGCGGAAGCGGCCGGGCCGGTCGACCCAGTCGGCATAGCCGCCATAGACGCCCGCACGACCGGTCGGGTTGAACTCCGCATCCTTGACGTGGAACATCCTGATGAGTTCATGATAGATGTCGATGAACTGCAGATAGTCCATCGCCTGCAGCACGAAATGGCTGGGATCATAGAGGATATTGGCGCGCTTGTGGCCGCCGACCGCATCCAGGAATCGCTCGAAGGTCAGGCCGTCATGCAGATCCTCGCCCGGATGCAGTTCGTAGCAGAGGTCGATCCCCTGTTCATCGAACGCGTCCAGGATCGGGCGCCAGCGCTTCCCCAGTTCGGCGAACGCCTCTTCCACCAGACCCGCCGGCCGCTGCGGCCAGGGATAGACGAAGGGCCAGGCCAGAGCGCCGGAGAAGGTCGCATGCGCCTTCAGCCCCAGTCGCCGGCTGGCCACGGCCGCCAGCTTCAGCTGCTCGACCGCCCAGGCCTGCCGCTCGGCCGGCTTGCCGCGCAGTTCGGCCGGCGCGAACGCATCGAATGCCGCGTCATAGGCCGGGTGGACCGCGACCAACTGGCCCTGCAAATGGGTCGACAGCTCCGAAATCTCGACCCCGGCCTCGCGGCAGCGGCCGATCAGATCGTCGCAATAATCCTGGCTTTCCGCCGCCAGCTTGAGGTCCATGCAGCGCGGATCGTTGCTGGGCACCTGAATGCCCTTATAGCCCGCCTGCGCCATCCAGCGCGCGGCATTGTCCAGATTATCGAACGGGGCGGCACCGCCCATGAACTGCGCCAGGAAGATGGCCGGGCCGCGCATCGCGCCCTTCGCCGCCGTCATTTCACGCTCTTGAGATAGGTGATGATCGCGGCGCGCTTGGCCGGATCGGGCGTGGAAATGGGCATGCGGCTGCCGGGCACCTTCTTGGTCGGCGATGCCAGATATTCGTCCAGCGCCTTCTCGTCCCATTTCAGCTTCGACGCCTTGAGCGCGGGGGAATAGTTGAAGCCGGCCAGGGTGCCGGCGGTGCGGCCGACGACGCCGACCAGATTGGGGCCAAGGCCGCTCTTGCCGCCGGGCTGCACGCTGTGACAGGCACGGCAGGCGTTGAAGGCCGGCGGTGCCGCTGGTGCGGTCTGCGCCTGGCTCGATATGGCGGGGATCATCACTGCGCCCGTTGCGAGCGCTACCAGGCCGAAGCCGATTACCCTGTGCACCCTCGACTCTCCGTCTTGTCTGTGGCTTTTATTTACCGGTAAACTGTTCCAATATGATCGGAAGATCAAGAGGCAGAATGAACGGTCTGTCGACTAATTACGAAGGAGAAGAGGATGGCGGGAAAAGCGTTGCGTCTGGGCATGGTCGGCGGTGGCGAAGGCGCCTTTATCGGCGCGATCCACCGCGCTGCCGCGGCACTGGATGGTGATTGGCGACTGGTGGCCGGTGCCTTCAGCGGCGACACGGATCGCAACCGGCGTTCAGGCGAGGCGCTGGGAATCGATCCGGCGCGCACCTATGATTCGCTCGACGCGCTGCTGGCGGGCGAACAGGCGCTGCCGGCGGATGAGCGGATCGATGCCCTGTCGATCGTGACGCCCAATCATCTCCATGCGCCGATGGCGATCGCCGCGCTTGACGCGGGCTTCCATGTCTTCTGCGAAAAGCCGATGGCGCTCGATCTGGCCGAAGCGCGCCAGATCGCGGCCGCTGCCGAACGCTCGGGCCGGCATTTCGGCCTCGCCTTCACCTATAGCGGCTATCCTCTGGTGGAGGAGGCGCGGGCGCGTGTCGCGCGTGGCGACCTCGGCAGGATCAGGCTGGTGCAGGTCGAATATTCACAAGGCTGGCTCAGCCAGGCGATCGACCGCGACGGCAACAAGCAGGCCGAATGGCGCACCGATCCGGCCCGTGCGGGCCTGGGCGGCTGCCTGGGCGACATCGGCACCCATGCCTTTCATCTGGCCGAACATGTGCCGGGCCTGCGCGTCAGCGAAATCTGCGCCGACCTCAGCATCCATGTCGAGGGACGGCGGCTCGACGACGATGTCAATGTGCTGCTGCGGCTCGACAATGGCGCGCGCGGCATCCTCAAGGCCACGCAGGTCGCGGCCGGCGACGAAAATGGGCTGAAGCTGCGCATCCATGGCGAACATGGCGGGCTGGAATGGGCGCAGATGGAACCCAATACACTGACCCTGCGCTGGCTCGATCGGCCGGCCGAAGTGCTGCGCGCGGCCGGACCGGGCCTGCTACCCTCGACCCTGCCGCTGCTGCGCACGCCCAGCGGCCATCCCGAAGGCTATATCGAGGCGTTCGCCAATCTCTATCGCGCTTTCGCCACGCGCATCCGGGGCGGCGAAGCCTGGTTCCCGTCGGTCGGCGACGGTCTGCAAACCATGGGCTTCGTCGAAACCGTCATCGCCAATGCGGCGGGCGACGCCAAATGGACCGCGCTGCCCGGCGCATGACATGAAAGGGGAAGCGCGACATGATCGCCGCGCTTCCCTCAATCCTCAGTGCGCAGCGCCCTTCTTGGGCAGCAGCGGATTGATCGTCTGGATGCTGCCATCGGCATTGTAGCGCAGTTCCGTCACCTTGACGTTGCGCAGGCGGGTCTGCCCCGACAACTGGCTGTCGGCATAGAAGAGCCAGGACTTGCCGCCCCATTCGACGATCGAATGATGGGTGGTCCAGCCTTCTACCGGCTCCAGGATGCGGCCCTTGTAGGTGAAGGGGCCATAAGGGGAATCGCCGACGGCATAGACCAGATAATGGGTGTCGCCGGTCGAATAGCTGAAATAATATTTGCCATCATGCTTGTGCATCCATGACGCCTCGAAGAAGCGGCGATCATGGTCGCCGCCCAGCAGCGGCTTGCCCTTGTCGTCCAGGATCTGGATCTCGCGCGGGGTTTCGGCAAATTCCAGCATGTCGCCGTTCAGCCTGGCGACGCGCGGCGCGATCGCCGGCTTGTCATCCTGTTTCAGGTCGGTCTTCGACCCGTCCGGATCATATTTCCCGCCGATATTGCGCTGCAACTGGCCGCCCCAGATGCCGCCGAAATAGATATAGCTCTGCCCGTCGGCGTCGGTGAAGACGGCCGGATCGATCGAATAGCTGCCCTTGATCGGTTGCGGCTGCGCCTTGAACGGCCCCATCGGATCCTTGGACGTGGCGACGCCGATGCGGAAGGCGCCTTCCTTGTCCTTGGCCGGGAAGTAGAGATAATAGGTGCCATTCTTGTAGGCCGCGTCGGGCGCCCACATCTGCTTGTCGGCCCAGGGCACATCCTTCACGTCCAGCGCCACCGGCCCAACCGTCACCGGCCCGCCGATCTTGTCCATCGACAGGACATGATAGTCGCGCATCTCGAAATGGCTGCCCAGGTCATCCTCGGGCGTCGGCCCGTCAATGTCGTGGCTGGGATAGACATAGATCTTGCCGTTCCACACATGGGCGGACGGGTCGGCGGTGTAGATGTCGCTGACCAGCGGCTGGGACAGATATTCGGACGCATCGCGCTTGCCGCCCGCGGCATTGTCGGCCGGCTGTTCAGCCTTCTGTTCGCCCTTCTGTTCCGGCGCCTGCTGGCAGGCGGCGAGCGCCAGTCCCAGGGCCAGCGGCCATGCGTATAGGCACATTCCGCGCTTGATCGTCATATCATCCTCTCCTTGCGATTTGCGCAATTGATAGCGTTATCATAAATCGCGTGCAACGCTCGATTGGCGCCGCCCTTTCAGCGGTTGAGGCGCTGCATCACCATCGCCCGCAGGCGTCGCGCCTCCAGCGGCGTCAGCGGCGCCAACGGCCCCTGCGCATGGTCGGGCAGATGGTCGCGCGCATCCTGCGCTGGTCCGAACAGATAATGGTCGAACAGCGCGCGCCAGGCCATGCGCTCGGGCTCCGGCCGCTCGCGGATGCTGAGCAGCCCGTGCAGCAGCGTCGCCATCGGCGTGTCGATGAAGTCGGGGACGGCGTCCCACCAATAGTTCATCATGATGTTGAAGCCGTCGCGCGCCTCGACCTGATGCCACCAGAGCGCCGGGTAGAAGAGCGCGTCGCCCGGCTCCAGTTCGGCTACCTCGCCGGCCGCCAATGCCTGCGCAAAGCGCGGATAACGGGCCAGATCGGGCGCGGCCGGATCGACCATGCTGACCACCTGGCCGCCGGGCGTCGGCGACAGCGGACCGGGATAGAGATTGCCCACCTGATCGGGCGGAAACAAAGTGAAGCGCCGCCGCCCGACCAGGCAACAGGCCAGGTTGTGCGAGCTGTCATAATGGGTCGCGGCGACCGTGCGGTTGCCGATCCACAGGCTGACGGTCGGCACTGCCGCACCGAACAGGCCGGGCAGGTCATGGTCGGCGCGCAGGCCGGGGAAATAGCGGTCGACATCGGTCGACCCGATATAGATGGCCGGTCCGTCGCCACCTGGATCCGCCCGAATCCTATCGAGATAATGGGGCAGCGGCGCCTGTCCGCGATCGAAATTGAAGCCGGTCAGTTCATCATTGTAGAAGAAGCGGCCCCCGGCACCCCGCGCCCCGACATAGCCGGTGACCGGCGCGCCACCATAATTGGCCAGCAATCGGTCCATCGCCGCCTGCGCCGACAGTCGCCCGGCCGCGACCAGTGGCCAGTTATCGACCAGTCCGCCGATCACAACCGGCCTCTGCGCCGCCATCAGATCGTCGAGCCAGCCAGGCGTCAGGTCGCTGGCGGCAATCCGCCGGGTCTGGCGCAGCGTCACGCCGCCTGCCGCGCCCGCTTGCGCAGGATCAGATCCTCGATATTGGCGAGCGAGGAACGGATCGCATAGGCCAGTTGCAACAGGCCCGCCTGATGCAGCGCCTGCAGCGTCGGACCATCCAGCGCCTCCAGCCGATCGGCATCGATGGTGAAGCGACCGGCAATGTCATAGCGCTGCGCGTCATCGATCGCGATGTCCAGTGCGATCGGCGCCAGCAGCCCGGCCTGTTCGAACGCGGTGAACATCGGCGCGCTCAGGCCATGGCCTTCATGGATGGTGCGCAGCGCATCGGCGACATGGTCCAGATAGGGCGCGTTGCCGCCATGGGGCAGGAACAACGCTTCGCCCGCCGCGCCGACGCGCGGATCGTCCAGGTCGACATGGATCACCGGATGATCTTCGCCGTCGCGCTGCTGCATGCCGATCAGGAAAGGGCCGCGCCGATGGATGGCGGGCACATAGCGTGCGGTCCAGCCCCCGGCGTCGAGAAACAGATTTTCGTCGCGATCGAACCCCAGCAGCGCAGTGAGCTGCCAGATGCCCTGAGCATCGCGCTGGATCAGGATCGGATATTCCCGCTGGATCGCGTCGATCTCGGTCGGGAAGATCAGGGTCTGGTTGACGGCATCCCCGAAGGCGGCGCCATTGCCCGGTGCGACCCGAAGCGCGGCATGGGTGATGGGATCGAGTATCATCGTGCTGGTCATGGAATATCCGGCGTGCCGCATGAACGGGCGGCCATAGTAGGGCGTCGGCGGCGCAGGAAAAGCCCTTTGCGAGGCCCGCCCCGATGCAGTCCGCCCGACGCAATCGTGAAAGTCGGGGCCGCCCGGCAGGACGGCCCCGGGCTCACCCCCTTAGAAGCGGAAGCGCCCACCCAGCAGGAAGCGACGGTCCAGCTCCTGCGCATACCACAGGTTGCTCTTGTCGCGGCCATAGGTGCGGATGTCGCTCTCGGTCAGGTTGATCGCCTCGAACGAGACGGCAAACTGTTCCGACACATCCCAGCTGATGTTGAGATCGAGCTGACCGAACGGGCGCACGAACACCGGGTTGCGATCGCCGCCGCCACGATTGGCCGACTGCAGGAACTTGTCGCGCCAGTTATAGGCGAGACGGGCCGACAGGCCGTTCTTGTCATAGATCAGCGTGGCGTTGGCGGTATCCGACAGGCCGACCAGCGCGAACTGGTCCTCGCTCGGATCGGCGCCGACATCGATGCCCACGTCACCCCGGACCAGCGTATAGGCCGCCGACACACCGAAACCGGTATTGCCGAAGAAATGCTGGGCGGCGAGTTCGAAGCCCCAGATCTTGCCCTGCCGGTTGTTGATCGGCTGCGTGACCTCGAAATCGTAGAGCGGGTCATTGGCGTCCGGCGTCAGGTCGACTTCGGTCAGCACCTGGTCGATGAAGGCCTGGCTGAGCGCGCCGTTCGAATAGTTCGCCTGGAACTGCTGCGACGCGGCATCGATATTGCCCTGCTGCTGCAGCAATGCCGTCATCGTGAACAGGTTGACGTCGCTCGGGTCCGCACCCAGCCGCTTGAGTTCAGCCAGTGCGGTGCCCGATCGCGATCCCGCCGCGCCCGAACTGACGTCGCGCAGCCCGAACAGGTTGCGCGTCGTCTGGCCGGTGCCGACGAAATTCTGCACCCGCTTTTCGAACACGCCCGCCGAAATATAGCTCGATGGCTTGTAATACCATTCGAACGACAGATCGAGGTTGTCGGAAATCAGCGGCGACAGGCGGGCATTGCCGGTCGAGCCAGTGGCAAAGCCACCGAGCGCGATCGGCCGCGGCGGGGTGCCGACCGAGCTTGCCACGAACAGATTGCCATAATCGGGCCGGGCAATGGTCTTGCTGAATGAGAAGCGACCGATGAAATTCTTCGCCAGCTCGATCTGGAAGTCCATCGCGGGCAGGAAGTTGTTGTAATTGCCGCTGTCCGAAACCGGCTGGACCTCATCCGACACCACCAGGGTGAAGTCGTTATCCGATACCCAGTTGATCGCCTGTGGCACCGCCACCAGCGATGTCGAACGCACCTTGGTCCGTTCGTAACGTGCGCCGACCACCAGCGATGCCGGACGGCCCGCCAGTTCGCCCTTCCAGGTCAACTGGCCATAAGCGGACCAGATATCCTCCTTGACCCGGTTATCTTCCTGCTGGGTGATGCCGATGGCGTTGCCGCGCTGGGCATAATAAGGCGACAGCGCATTATAGAGATCGACGGCGCTGCCTTGGAAGGCGGTCAGCGTCGCGCCCTGACCCTTGGCATCGAAATTGTCGAACTTGCAGACCAGGCAATATTCCTGCAGCACACCCGGCGCGACCGATGCGATATCGCCGACATTGCTGATGCCCCAGTCGCCCAGTGTCTGCTGCGTCTGGGTGCGGGTCTGGCGCATCTTGGACGTGCGGTAATTGGCGCCGACATCGAAGCGGCTGCCGCCATCATCCAGTTCCCAGCCCAGGTCGGCGCGGATCTCGTTGAGCCGCTGGCGCTGCGCCGAGGACACGGTGCGGCCCATCTGCGACCCCAGATCACCCAGATCCAGCACGCCATTTCCATTGCCGCGCAGGGCATCGTTTATGGTGATCGACTGGACCGGGATGACGCCGCTGAAATCGGCCGACTGCGACGCCACGATCGGCGCGCCCAGGCCCACCAGCGTCGAGCTGACGCCATTGGGATTGTCGGGCGAGCTTTGCGCCAGGCCAGTATGGCCGTCGATCGACAGAGTGACGCGGTCGTTGATCTCCCACTTGGCGTTCAGGCCATAATCCTGCAGCCGGTTGCGCACGCCGCGTTCGGCCTGTTCGAAGGCCGCGTCCTTCACGCCGGCGATATTCTCCTGCAGATAGCTGGTCGTGGCGACCACCGGATTGCCGTCAAACTCCACCTGGGCGAAGGGCCGGTTGAACCAGTTGCCCTGGCTGGCGCGCTGTTCCCGCTGCTTGTTCTGGGCGAACAGTGCGTCGGCGGTGAAGGTCAGCGTCTCGGTCGGGCGGAATTGCATGACCGCCGATCCGTTGATGCGTTCGCGCGAGCCCTGCGAATAATAATAGCTGCTGTCATTGGGCACCGACACCAAAGTATTCGGGTCGGTGGGCGCGTTGCTGATCTGGGTATTGGCGTTGACGAAGCCGTTGGCCGGATCGGCGAACTGGCTGTAACGGCGGATGTTCCAGTTGTTGACGGTCGCGCCGCGGGTCGAGAAATTGCGCTTCTGATAGCTGCCGAAGATCGACACGCCGAACACTTCATTCTCGTCGCGCCAGCTCAGCAGGCCCGATGCTTCGGGCGTGATCTTGGCCGGGTCGCTCAGACTCTTTTCGACGCTGGTGTCATAGAGCGCCTTGACGCCGATCGTGCCGCTGAAGCCCGCCTCGCGCGCGTCGAGCGGCTTGCGGGTGACGACGTTGATCGACGCGCCGATGCCGCCCGACGGGATCGCCGCGCGACCGGTCTTGTAGACTTCCAGCGTGCTGACGCCTTCCGACGCCAGATTGCCGAAGTCGAAGGAGCGGCTGGTGCCCGACGAATAATCGGCATTCTGGTCGCCGCCGACGGAGGTGACATTGGCCGATGGCAGCGCGCGCCCGTTCAGCGTCACCAGGTTGAAGCCGCCGCCAAAGCCGCGGACCGTGACCTGCGAGCCTTCGCCATTGACGCGGTCGATCGACACGCCGGTGATACGCTGCAGCGATTCCGCCAGGTTGGTGTCGGGGAACTTGCCGATATCTTCGGCCGAAATGGCATCGACCACACCGCTCGAATTGCGCTTGATGTCGATCGCGCGATCAAGGCTGGCGCGCACGCCGGTGACGATGATGTCGGCTTCGGCATTCTGGACGGCAGCGTCCTGCGCCTGCGCCACCGTTGGTGTAACGCTATACGTTAGCGCTATCAGAGACGCGCAACGCATGAATCTGGAATATGGTAAGCCCATTTCAGAATCCTCCCTTTTTTAACAGCTCGCCCACATCGATCCTTATTGGACGTTCATGCTAGCCTAATGGCCAGCGTTGTCAATTATGATGCTATAATCGGTTAAAGTCCCTAAGGGTTTGATTTACAGATTTATATTTTACTGAAAATAATGGTTTTTTATGTTTTATTGTGCATTGCAAAAAATATTCTACCGATGCGCATTTTTTGACTAGACCAATTCTGCGGGACAATAGCGGCGCAGGAATTCGCGATGACTGGGCATCTCCGCCACGACCCCGGCAATGTCCTTGCGCATCCGCGCCAGTTCCTCGCGCAGCTGCGGTTCGGGCATCATCGCCGCGACATGATGATAGCCGCGCGGGTGCATGCCCTGACCCAGCAGCACCGATGACCAGCTGTCGACGCGGAACAGCTCATGCCCCAATTGATAGGCGCGGCCATTTTCCTGCCACAGCGCCAGCCTTTCCTTCAGGCTGTCGGGTATCTCCATCGTCCGGCAATGATCCCAGAAGGGGGAATCGTCGCGCTGGGTCACATGATAGTGAAGGATGATGAAGTCGCGAATATTCTCGAACTCCAGCCGTGACTTGCGGTTGAAATGGTCGAGCAGCGCGTCGTCGAACCCGTGGAAGGGGAAATCCTCGATCAGCCGCGTCACCGCCGCCATCATCAGGTGGATGCTGGTCGATTCGAGCGGCTCGATAAAGCCGCCGGCCAGCCCCAGGCCGACGCAGTTCTTGTGCCAGGCCCTGGTCCGGGTACCGGTCTTGAACCGCACCAGCCACGGGTCGACGATCGGTTCCCCCTCGATCTCCGCCAGCAGCCGGGCATGCGCCTCGTCGTCGGACATGAAATCGCTGGTGAAGACGAAGCCGTTGCCGTCGCGATGCTGCAGCGGGATGCGCCAACGCCAGCCCGCCTCATGCGCGATCGCCGAGGTATAAGGCTGGGCCGGGCCGTCGGAGGTGGACTGGACCGCGACCGCCCGGTCGGTGCGGATCCACTGGCCCCAATCCTCGAAGCCGACACCCAGCGCCTCGCCCAGCAACAGCGATCGAAAACCGGTGCAGTCGATGAACAGGTCACCCTCGATCCGCGTGCCCGATTCCAGCACCAACGCCGCGATATGGCCGCTCTCGGGCGCCAGTTCGACATTGCGGATCTTGCCTTCGACCCGCTTCACCCCCGCCGGCTCGGCCAGGCTGCGCAGGAAGCGGGCATAGCGCGCCGCGTCGATATGATAGGCATAGCTGGGCGCGACCGAACTGCTGAGCGACATGCGATTGGCCTCGCCCGCCACCCATTCCAGGCAATATTCGCCCAGCTCGCCGCCAAAGCCCTGCGCCCTGGCATACAGCCAGAAATGGTGAAAATCGGCCATCCAGCTCCATTGCAGCCCGATCGTGCCGAACGGGTGGATATAGCGGTCGCCGATCTGCCCCCAATTCTTGAACTCGATGCCCAGCTTCACCGTCGCCTGCGCCTCGGCCATGAAGCGGTCTTCGCGGATCTTCATCAACTGGTGGAAGCCGCGGAAGGTCGGCACGGTGGATTCGCCCACGCCGATGGTGCCGATCGCGTCGGATTCGATCAGTATGATGTCGATCAGCGGCCCCAGATGGCGGACCAGCGCGGTCGCCGTCACCCAGCCGGCAGTGCCGCCGCCGGCGACGACAACCCGCTTCACCACCCGGTCGGACGTCGGAAAATCTGCATGCATGTCGGTCATTCCAGCGGAAGGGAAAACAGGATGGGGCGCCGCATCGGTCAGGCAGCACCGGGCGTGGCGACGGCGCGCGCGGTGGGGTCATCGTCCGGCCCGTCGGCGATCGGGCCGCCCAGCCCCTTCCGGCGTGCCAGCCGGTCGATCGCCGGAACCGTCATCATCGTCGTCACGATCGTCATCAGCGCCAGCATCGCGAACAGTTCCGGCCCGATAATGCCGCGCTGCAGGCCGATATTGATGACCAGCAATTCCATCAGCCCGCGCGCATTCATCAGCGCGCCGACGGCGAGCGCGGTGACATTGTCCTGCCCGGTCAGCCGCGCCGCCGCCCAGCAGGCGCCCCCCTTGGCCAGGATCGATGCCGCCAGGATCGCCAGCGCAACCAGCGCCAGCGACAGGCTGCTGACCATCGTCACCTGCGTATTGAGGCCGGAAACGGTGAAGAAGATCGGCACGAGGAGGCCGATGGTCATCGGTTCCAGCCTGCGGGCCAGCCCCTGCGACAGGATGCCGCGCGGCATCGCCACCCCCAGCAGGAAGCCGCCGAACACGGCATGCAGTCCGGCCATGTCCATCGCCCAGGCGCAACCGCCGAACAGCAGCAGCACGACCAGCAACATGGCCGGCGTGACCCGCCCTTCCCGCTCCGCCCAGCGAGCGAGCGGCGCCAGCAGCCGGCTGCCCAGGAACAGCATGACGATCGCGAACAGCCCGCCGCCGCCCAGCGCCCGGACCGCGATCATTCCGTCCGCGCCGATGCAGGCGAGCAGGATCGCCAGGATCGACCAGGCGATCGCATCGTCGATCGCCCCGGCCGACAGCGCCAGCGCGGCCAGCGGCGTGCCGCCCAGCCCCCGTTCGCGGATGATCCGCGCCAGCACGGGAAAGGCGGTGATGGAAATGGCGACGCCGATGAACAGGGTCGCCTCGAACGGCGTGACCGTCGGCCCGAACAGCCCCATGGCCGACAGCCAGGGCGTCAGCGCCACCGCGCCCAGAAAGGGCGCGATGATGCCGCACAACGAAACCGCAACGGCGCTGCCCGCCTGAAGATGGAAATGCGCGCGGCGAAAGCCGAGGCCGACCAGGAACATGTAGAGGCCGATGCCGGCCTGCGCGACAAATTGCAGCAGCGGCCGAGTCTCGATCGGGAAGAGCAGCGCCTGGGCCTGCGGCGCCAGCCAGCCAAGCAGCGAGGGACCAAGCAGGATGCCCGCGATCATGTCGCCGATCACCCGTGGCTGGCGCAGGAACCGGCCGACCAGCCCGCCGGACAGGCGACAGGCGCCAAGAATGACGACCATCTGCACCGCCAACGCCGCGCCGACATGGACCAGATCCATGCACCCCTCCTTGCCCCTGTCCGGTGCATGGGAATCCCCGTTCCCCGCATCCGACGCGCTGGACAATGGCAGGATGGCGCGGGGGGACAAGTGTTTTTCGCACCCCGCCGCAAAAAATGGGAGCGCTACCCCCGATCGCGCCGGATCGCGGCCAGATCATCGGGCCGGTTGATGTTGGGCAGGACCAACCCCGGCAGCGTCACGGTGCGCGCATCGATCCGCGCCAGCCAGCCCCGGATCGACCGGTTGTTATCCTCCGCCAGATGCGCGTCCAGTTCGGGCGCCAGCGCCGCCGGCCACCAGCCGAGCAGTTGCTGGCCATCGAGGATCGCGGCCCGCTCGCCGATCAGCAGCGCGGGCAGATCGGCCGGATAGAAGGGCATGTCGCAGCCGCTGGTCAGCACGCCGTCAAAGCCATGGGCCTGCGCATGATGCAGCGCGGCGTTGAGGCCGCCCAGCGGCCCCATGTCCGGCCCCGGCCGGTCGGGCAGGCTCAGATGTCCTTCCTCGGCCCGGCCACAGATTGCGATCGCGGCGACATGGGGGGACAGCGCATCGATCGCATGGTCGATCAGCCGCCGCCCGTCGAGCAGCGCCGCTGCCTTGTCGCTGCCGAAGCGGGTCGCGCGTCCGCCCGCCATTATCGCCCCCAACAGCCTGGCCATGCCCGCCCCTCCTGCCGATCCGGTCCCATCCGCTTTGACATTGGCAGGGCACAGGGGCAAGGGTTCGGGCCGATGGCAGGCGCGCCCCGCGCGCCGCCCCTTCCCGGCGAGACCCCGATGCATCTGCATGATTTCGATATCGACCTGTTCCTGCGCGACTATTGGCAGCAAAAACCGCTGCTGATCCGCAATCCCTGGGCGCAATGGACCAACCCGCTGGCGCCCGAGGAACTGGCGGGCCTCGCCTGCGAGGAGGGCGTCGAGTCGCGGCTGGTGGTGCAGGCGGACGGCGACTGGAAAATGGAACAGGGGCCGCTGGCCGAAGATCGCTTCGCCGCGCTCGGCACCAGCCCCTGGACCCTACTGGTGCAGGCGGTGGATCATCAGGTGCCCGATGTCGCGGCGCTGATCGCCCCGTTCCGCTTCATCCCCGACTGGCGGATCGACGATGTCATGGTCAGCTATGCCAGCGACGGCGGCGGCGTCGGCCCGCATTTCGACCAATATGACGTCTTCCTGATCCAGGGCGCGGGCCGCCGCCGCTGGCGCATCGGCCAGATGTGCGACGATAACAGCCCGCTGCGCCCCCATGCCGATCTGCGCCTGCTGGCCGAATTCGACGCGACCGACGAATGGGTGCTGGAACCCGGCGACATCCTCTATGTCCCGCCCGGCATCGCCCATGATGGCGTCGCGGTGGGCGATGATTGCATGACCTATTCGGTCGGCTTCCGTGCGCCGGCGCGCAGCGAACTGATCGAGGGCTGGACCGACCGGCTGCTCGAAGGGCTGGGCGAGGATGATCGCTATGCCGACCCCGCCTTGGCGCGCCAGGCCAATCCCGGCGAGATCGCGCCGGCCGCGCTGGCCCGGTTGCAGGCGATGGTGCTGGAGCAATTGGCCGATCCCGCCGGCTTTGCCCGCTGGTTCGGCGAATATAGCAGCACCCGCAAATATCCCGAGATCGACTGGGCACCCGAAGAAGCGATCGACGCCGCATCCATGCAGGCGCTGGTGGCGGAAGGCGCGTCCCTGCGCCGCAATCCGGCCAGCCGCTTCGCCTTCGTCCGGGCGGAAGAGGCCATCATGCTGTTCGTCGATGGCGCGTCGCATGACTGCATCGGTGCCAGCGCGGTGCTGGCGGAGCAATTGTGCGCGGACGAGGCGCTGGAGCTTGATCCGGCGCTGGCCGACGACGATGCGGCGATCGCCCTGCTGGTGCTGCTCCATAATCAGGGCAGCATCGCGTTCGAGGATGAGGAGGACGACGCGTGGGACGACTGATCCTCCTCAACAAGCCCTATGGCGTGCTGTGCCAGTTCAGCGACGAGCGCACCGGCCCGCCGCGCCCGACCCTGGCCGATTATGTCGACCAGCCCGGCGTCTATCCCGCCGGCCGGCTCGACCTCGACAGCGAAGGGCTGCTGCTGCTGACCGATGATGGCCGGTTGCAGGCGCGCATCGCCGACCCGCGCTTCAAGATGCCCAAAACCTATCTGGCGCAGGTGGAGGGCGACCCCGACGACGCGCCGCTGGCGGCGCTGCGGCGCGGCGTGCAGCTGAAGGACGGCATGACCCTGCCGGCGGAGGTCGAGCGGATCGACGATCCCGCGCTGTGGCCGCGCGACCCGCCGGTGCGGTTTCGCAAGAGCGTGCCCGATTGCTGGCTGCGCCTCACCATTCGCGAAGGGCGCAATCGGCAGGTTCGGCGCATGACCGCGGCGGTCGGCCTGCCGACCCTGCGCCTGGTCCGCTGGCGCATCGGCGACTGGACGATCGACGACATCGCGCCGGGCACCTGGCGGGAGGCGCCGGCGATCCTGCGCCAGGGCCGATAGAAGACGCCTCTCCCGAAGTTCACAGTGTAAACGGGCTTTTAGGGCCTTTTGCGCCGGCTTTGCCCCTGCGACGCGCCGGTCGCGCATCCATGACGCGTCACCTCCAACAGGGGGCGGGTCCGCGCACCGCGCCCGGATCGCCCCCGCCGCGCGCCGCCGACGCCACACCCACGCACCGGTTACGCGCCGGGCAGGCGCCGGATGGAGAAGACGGGGTGACGAAGGAACGCGCTGTCGCATCGCCAAGGGTAGACCAGAGACAGGGCGAATAGGAAAGCGGTGGGCGATGACGGCCGCGCGCGCGATCGGGTCGCGTCCGGCGCGACATTGCTGGGGATGAGCGGAAGCGACTATCTCCCGTCATTGATGGCTGACGGCCCAATGCTGCCCTCTCCCTCGTCGTCATCCCGGACTTGATCCGGAATCCATTCAGCAATCCCTATCTGGCGCAGTGCAGAATGGATCCTGACTGTCGTCAGGATGACGCCTGTGGGGATTGGCAGGCTTCGAGCAGAAGCGGCTGTTCCCTACTCCCCTCCCTTCCAGGGAGGGGCTGGGGGTGGGTGCGCCGCGTAGCGGCGGTCTACGGTCGATAGGGCAGAAGCTCGCTACGCTCGCAACCCACCCCAACCCCTCCCTGGGAGGGAGGGGCTATGCCTTGTTCCCACCCCCTATCACCCCTCCCGTTCGCGCGCCTTGACCTTGCGGACCTCGGCCAGCTGGCCCATCAGGATCGTCAGCGCATCACGCTCCGCCTGTGGCAGATCCCTGGTCTCGAAATGGCGGATCAGCACTTCGAGCGCGTCGCCGATCCGGCCGATCTGCCGGCCATAGCTGCCGACCTCGTTCAGCACCGTGCGCTCTATGTCGGGACGTGCCGTCTGGCCGAGCGCGATATTGATGAGGCCGACCTGGCCACCGCTCTGCGTCCAAGTCAGGGGATTGATCGCCTGCCACAGTCGTTCGGGGGCCAGCGCCACACTAAAGGGTTCCATGCCGTGCTCCTTGTCGGGGAAGGATGACGGAGGCGAAGCCTGCCATGGGCGCCGCATCGGGGCAAGATGCTGTCCTACAGCAGCCCGCTTTGCTATCCTTGCCACCCGGTTCCCGACTTTTCGATAGGATCGGCGGGGCGCAAGAAAATGTCAGAATGTGCGGGAAATGTGCGAAGTTAAGCGGATGATCTCCAACAAGGGACACTTTTGCGTGGCCGGCCGGATGCCCGCGCCACTGGATTGCCGCCCGTCATGCCCTAAATAGCGACAAATGCCCCCAGCCACGCCCGATTCCACGCCCCTTCCGCCCGCCTGGGCCACGCTGCGGCGCTTCATCCCCTATCTCTGGCCGGCCGATGCGCCGGCGCTGCGCCGCCGGGTCGCGGTGGCGCTGGCGCTGGTCGCGCTGGCCAAAATCGTCACCCTCGCCATGCCCTTCGCCTATAAGGGCGCGATCGACCGGATGGCGCCGGGGCTGGAGCCGGCCGCCGGCCTCGCCATGGCGCTGGTCGTCGCCTATGCCGGCGCGCGCTTTGGCGGCGTGTTGTTCGACAATCTGCGCAACGCCATTTTCGAGAAGGTCGGGCAGGAAGCGGGCCGACGCCTAGCCGACGACGTCTTCGTCCATCTCCACCGCCTGTCGCTGCGCTTCCATCTCGACCGGCGCACCGGCGCCGTCACCAAGATCGTCGAGCGCGGCACCAAGAGTATCGACACGATGCTCTATTTCCTGCTGTTCAACATCGCGCCGACGGTGCTGGAACTGCTCGCCGTCTGCGCCATCTTCCTGGTGAAGTTCGGCCCCGGCCTGGTCGCCGCGACGCTGGCCATGGTCGCCCTCTATATCTGGTTCACCCGGCTCGTCACCGAATGGCGCAACCAGCTACGCCGCGACATGGTGGACATGGACACCAGCGCCGTCGCCCATGCCGTCGACAGCCTGCTCAATTTCGAGACGGTCAAATATTTCGGCGCGGAGGAGCGCGAGGCGCGGCGCTACGGCACCGCCATGCGCCGCTATGCCAAGGCGGCGGTAAAGTCGGAAAACAGCCTCGCCTGGCTCAATATCGGCCAGTCGCTGATCACCAACCTGATGATGGGCGGGGCGATGGCCTATACCGTCTGGGGCTGGAGCCGGGGGCAATTCTCGACCGGCGACGTGGTGCTGGTGAATACGCTGTTGTCGCAGCTGTTCCGCCCGCTCGACCTGCTCGGCATGGTCTATCGCACCATCCGCCAGGGCCTGATCGACATGGAGGCGATGTACAAGCTGATCGATACCGAGACGGAGGTGGCCGACGCGCCCGGCGCCCCGGCGCTGCAGGTGGCGGGCGGCGCGGTTCGCTTCGATGCTGTCCGCTTCGGCTATGATCCCGAGCGCGAGATCCTCCATGGCGTCAGCTTCGCGGTGCCGGCGGGCAAGACGCTCGCCATCGTCGGCCCGTCGGGCGCGGGCAAGTCGACCATCGCCCGTATCCTGTTCCGTTTCTACGATATTCAGGGCGGTACCGTGTCGATCGACGGGCAGGACATATCCGCCGTGACGCAGGCCTCGCTGCGCGCCGCGATCGGCATCGTGCCGCAGGACATGGTCCTGTTCAACGACACGGTCGGCTATAATATCGGCTATGGCCGCGAAGGCGCGAGTCAGGATGAAATCGAGGCCGCAGCCAAGGCGGCATCGATCCATGATTTCATCATGAGCCTGCCGCAGGGCTATGACACCCGCGTCGGCGAACGCGGCCTCAAGCTGTCGGGCGGCGAGAAGCAACGCGTCGCCATCGCCCGCACCCTGCTGAAAGACCCGCCGGTGCTGGTGCTGGACGAAGCCACCAGCGCCCTCGACAGTCGCACCGAGACCGAAATCCAGACCGTGCTGCGCGACATCAGCCGCAAGCGCACGACATTGGTCGTGGCCCATCGCCTGTCGACCGTGGTCGATGCCGACGAGATCATCGTGCTGGACGCGGGCCGCATCGTCGAGCGCGGCCGCCATGCCGATCTGGTCCGCGCCGACGGTCTCTACGCCACCATGTGGGCGCGCCAGGCGACCGAACGCGACGACATGCCGCAGGAGCCGGGCATCGAGGATATGTTCGAGGTCGCCCCGCAATAAATGGTCAGCGCTCGCTGATCTGCGCCAGCGGATCGAGCCGGGCCTGCCAGCCCAGCCGGTCCAGTTCGGGCGTGTCGGCGACGGCTTCGGGATAGCCCAGGCACAGCAGGGCAGCGAAGGTCCAGTCGTCGGGCACCGCCAGCGTCCGCGCGACGAAGGCCGGGTCGAGGATCGATACCCAGCCGAGCGCCAGCCCACGCGCCCGCGCGGCCAGCCACAGCGTGTGGATCGCCAGCATCACCGAATGGAGCCGGGTCTGCGGCATGGTCGCAGCGCCCAGCCCCGCGCCGGCCGATGTCGCATCATCGCAGAAGACGGCGATGATCTCCGGCGCCTCGCCCAGCCCGTGCAGCTTCAGCGCGCGATAGGCATCATGTCGGGTCGCGTCGGTGATCTGGCTGGTGGCCCGCTCCCGCTCGGCATCGACATGATCGGCCAATGCCGCGCGCAGGGGTGGCGTCCGCACCCGGACGAAGCGCCAGGGCTGGCTGTTGCCGACCGACGGCGCCAGTTGCGCCAGCGTCAGCAGCTCCAGCACCATCGCCTCGTCCAGCGGATCGGTGCGGAAATGGCGCACGTCGCGGCGCCAGGTCAGCAGCTCCGTCAGCGTCACGCAGAAATCGGGATCGAAGGCCTGCATCAATATTCGATGCCGGCCTGCGCCTTCACCCCGCTGCGGAAGGGATGCTTGATCATGGTCATTTCGGTGACCAGATCGGCCGCCTCGATCAGCGCCTCGGGCGCATTGCGGCCGGTGACGACGACATGCTTCATCGCGTCCCTGCCGGTCAGCACCGCCAGCACCTCGTCCAGCGGCAGATAATCGTAGCGCAGCACGATGTTGAGTTCATCGGCCAGCACCAGGGCATAGTCGGGGTCGGCGACCATGCGCTTCACCTCGTCCCACGCCTCACGCGCGAGCGCGATGTCGCGGCTGCGATCCTGGGTGTTCCAGGTAAAGCCCTCGCCCATCGGCTTGAACTCGACCTGCTCGGGAAAGGCATCGAACACCGCCTTCTCGCCGGTGGTCATCGCGCCCTTCACGAACTGGACCACGCCGACCTTCTTGCCATGGCCGATCATCCGGACGACCATGCCCAGCGCCGCCGTGGTCTTGCCCTTGCCCTTGCCGGTATGGACGATCAGCAGGCCCTTTTCCTGGGTCTTGGTCGCCATGATCTTGTCATGGGCGGCCTGCTTCTTCTTCATCTTTTCCGCATGCTGTTCGTCGGTGCGTTCGACCATCGTCACTCTCCTGCAAGCTCGGCGAGCAGCATGCCCGCGCTGTTCGATCTGGGTTTCCACAGGCCGCGTTCCAGCGCCTCGGCCAGCCGGGCAGCGGTCTCGCGCAGGGCAGCGGGATTGGCGTCGGCCATGAAGGCGCGCACGGCTTCATCCTCGATGAAGGCGGCGTGGACGGCGTCGAAATGATGGTCGCGCACCGCATGGGTGGTGGCGGCGAAGGCGAAGAGATAGTCGACCGAGGCGGCGATCTCGAACGCGCCCTTATAGCCATGGCGCATGACGCCGGCGATCCATTTGGGGTTGGTGACGCGGGCGCGGACGATGCGGCCGATCTCATCCTCCAACGTGCGGATCACCGGCCGCTCCGGGCGGCTATGGTCATTATGATAGCTGAGCGGCCTTGTGCCCTTCAGATGTTCGATGGCGGCGGCGATGCCGCCCTCGAACTGATAATAATCGTCGCTGTCGAGCAGGTCATGCTCGCGATTATCCTGATTCTGGACGACCGCGTCGGCCTGGGCCAGGCGGGTGGCGAACAGGCTGCGTTCGCTGTCCCCCTCCACCCCCGCGCCATAGGCATAGCCGCCCCAGTCGAGATAGACGTTCGCCAGATCGGCGCGGCTGTGCCAGATCTTCTCGTCGATCATCGCCTGCAGTCCCGCGCCATAGGCGCCGGGTTTCGATCCGAACACACGGGCACCGGCGCGGCGCGCGGCCTCCGCCGCATCGGCACCATCCGCCACCAGCGCCGCCTGTTCGGCGCGATGCCGGGCGGCGGCGGGATTATCCTCGTCCGGTTCATCGAGCGCCATCACCGCGCGGGCGGCGCTGTCGATCAGGTCGATCTGTTCGGGAAAGGCATCGCGGAAGAAGCCGGAGACGCGCAATGTCACGTCGACGCGCGGCCGCCCCAACTCGGCGAGCGTCATCATCTCGAACCCGACGACCCGCCCCGAACTCCATTCCCAGCGCGGTCGCACCCCCATCAGCGCCAGTGCCTGCGCAATATCATCGCCGCCGGTGCGCATGTTCGCCGTGCCCCAGGCGGACAGGGCGATGGCGCGGGGATAGTTGCCCTCGCGCTGGAGATAATCGTCGACCAGCAATTGCGCCGATCGCTGCCCCAGATCCCAGGCGACAGCGGTCGGCACCGCGCGGGTATCGACCGAAAAGAAATTGCGCCCGGTCGGCAGCACGTCGGGTCGGCCGCGCGTCGGCGCGCCCGAAGGTCCGGGCAGCACGAACCGTCCGTCGAGCCCGGCCAGCAAGGCCGCCGCCTCGCGCGGGCCACAGGCATCGACACGCGGCGCCAGATCATCGGCGATCGCCGCCAGCACGGCGGCGCTGGCCGGGCCGACCGGCGCCCCGCCATCGACCAGCGCCGCCGCCAGCAGTTCCAGCCGCTCGACCATGTCGCCATGGGTGCGCCAAGGGTCTGTGGATAAGTCCGCCAGCGGGGCCGGACGCAGCCCATGCCATGGCGCCCCCAGCACGCAATCGAGCGGATCGAAATCGAGGCCCAGATCATCGGCCAGCGCCCGCAGCAACGACGCCTGCCCCGGATGATCCAGACCGCGCGGCGTGCGCGCCAGCGCGATCAGCAGGTCGCGCCGCAGCCGCCCGTCCGGCGAGGCGGTGAAGACATGCAGCCCGTCGCGGATCTGCAATTCCTTGAGCTCACACAGATAATTGTCGATCGCGGCGAGCGCGTCGTCATCGTCGCCGGCGGCGCCCGCATCCTTGTCCAGCCCCTGGCTGCGGGCAAGGTCGATGATATCGCGGCGCAGCCGGTCGAGCCGGCGCGGGTCCATGCCGGCGGCAAGATAATATTCGTCCACCAGCGCTTCCAGCTGCTTGAGCGGCCCATAGCTTTCCGCCCGCGTCAGCGGCGGGGTCAGATGGTCGAGGATGACGGCGCCGATGCGGCGCTTGGCCTGTGTCCCCTCGCCCGGATCGTTGACGATGAAGGGATAGAGTTGCGGCATCGGCCCGGCGCAGATTTCGGGGAAGCAATCGGCCGAGAGCGACACCGCCTTGCCCGGCAGCCATTCCAGATTGCCATGCTTGCCGACATGGACCAGCGCCTGCGCGCCGAAATCCTGCGCCAGCCAGACATGGAAAGCGAGATAGGCGTGCGGCGGCGGCAGCGCCGGGTCATGATAGCTGCTCTTGGGATCGATATTGTAACCGCGCGCCGGCTGCACCGCGATCGCGACATGGCCGAAACGATGGACCGCAAGGCGAAAGGCACCGTCCCGCACGAAGGGATCGGCTTCAGGCGCGCCCCAGCGATCGACCATGGCGTCACGCGCGCTGTCGGGCAGAGCGGCCAAGGCAGCGCGATAGACATCAAGCGACAGGCTGACCTCGCCCGGCCGATCCAGCGACGCCCGGTCATTGGTGACGCTGCCGGTCATCAGCCGCATCAGCGCAGCGCCATCGCGCGGGGCGTCGCCGATCGCATAGTCGGCCTCGCCCAATTGGCGCAGGATCGCGGCGGCGCTGGCCGGCGTGTCGAGGCCGACGCCATTGCCGATCCGCCCGTCGCGATTGGGATAATTGGCCAGCACTAGCGCGACCCGGCGCTCCGCCGGCGCAGTGCGGCGCAGCGCCGCCCAGTTGCACGCCAGATCGGCGACGAAGGCGACCCGGTCGGGTGCCACGCGCGGCACGACGATGCCGCACTGGGTGCGTTCATCGAACCGCTCGGCCGCCTTGAAGGCTACGGCGCGGGTGAAGAGGCGCCCGTCCACTTCGGGCAGGGCGACATTCATCGCCAGGTCGCGCGGACCAAGACCACGGGCGGACCCGCGCCAGCTGCCTTCCTCGACCCCGGCAAAGGCGGTCTGCAGGATCGGGCAGTCGGCCTGTTCCAAGATGCCCGGCACGCGCGGTTCGGACGACGACGAGGCGGCAAAGCTGGTCGCATTGACGATGATGTCGGGCGCGATGTCGGCCAGCAGCCCGCCGAGCCAGTCGCGCACGAACGGCTCGCGTAGCGCGCGGACATGCACGGCGGCGACATTGAAGCCGCGCGCGCCAAGCGCCGCGACCATCGCCTCGACCGCGCTCAGCGTGCCGGCCACCACCAGCGCGCGATAGAAGATCAGCAGCGCCACCGGCCGCCCCTCGACCCAGGTTGCGCGCAATTCGGCCACGCCCGGCCGGTCATGGCCAGGCAGATAGAGGCCCGCGTCGGCAATCGGCAGCGGATGGTCGGGTTCGCCGACATCCGCGCCGGTCAGCCGAGCGGCGCAGCGCAGGAAGGAGAGCGCATTGGCGGTGCCGCCCTGACGCAGATAGTCACGCAACTGTTCGCGCATCGCCGCGGGCACGGTGGAGGCCAGATCCAGCGCCGGGTCGCCCTCCCGCCCGTCGGCGATCGCGGCGAAGGCGATGCCCCGCTCGCGCGCGAACTGCGCAATCTCGTCCACGCCATAAGGCCAGTAGCTCTTGCCGCCGAGCAGGATGACGCAGACGAAGCGCGCCTTGGCGATCACCTTCTCGACATAGAGATCGACCGAATAGGGATGTTTGAGCTGCAGCAGATTGGCCAGCCGCACGCTCGGCGCGTCATCGGGCAGGCGCGCGGCAGCGGCGGCGAAACAGGCCAGATCGCTGTCCGCCACGGTCAGGATGACGATGTCGCCGGGCGGCTGATCGAGGTCGATCGCCTCCTCGCCGTCGCTGATCGTTCCCGGCGTGGCGGACAGGAGATGCATCAGCCGAGCACGGCCTGGATGTCGGCCTCGATCGCGGCGCGGTCCAGCCCCTTCTGGCCGATCACCACCAGCTGGGTCCGGCGCGCCTCCCCCGCCTGCCAGGGGCGGTCGAAGAAATGCTGGATGCGCGGGCCGACCGCCTGCACCACCAGACGCATCGGCTTGCCGGCAACCGCGACCATGCCCTTGACGCGCAGCACGTCATGGGCGGCGATCAGCGCGGATAGCGCCTGCACCAACGTGTCGGGATCGGCCACCGCATCGCCGCTGACGACGAAGCTGTCGAAATCATCATGGTCATGATCCTCGCCCTCCGCCTCATGGTGCGAGGGGCGGGCGTCGAGATCATCCTCGGCCGCTGCGACGATGCCCAGCAGCGCGCCGATATCGACCGCACCATGGGCGGCGCGGACGATCTTCACGCCGGGCCGCGTCTCGGCATCGACCTGCGCCTCGACAGCGGCCAGCGTGTCGGCATCGACCAGGTCGCTCTTGTTCAGCACCACCATGTCGGCGCAGGCGAGCTGATCCTCGAACAATTCCTCCAGCGGGCTGTCATGGTCCAGATTGGGGTCGGCGGCGCGCGCCGCGGCGAGCGCCGCCTCGTCGGTGGCGAAGCGACCGGCGGCGACCGCATCGGCGTCGATCAGCGCGACGACGCCGTCCACCGTGGCGCGGGTGCGGATGTCGGGCCACTGGAACGCCTTGACCAGCGGCTTGGGCAGGGCCAGCCCCGAGGTTTCGATGATGATATGGTCGGGCGGGCTCGGCCGGTCGAGCAGGGCGGTCATGGTCGGCAGGAAATCGTCGGCCACGGTGCAGCAGATGCAACCATTGGCCAGTTCGACAATATCCTCTTCAGGACAGGCGGCGTCGTTGCAGCCCTTCACCAGTTCGCCGTCGACGCCGACATCGCCAAATTCATTGATGATGAGGGCGAGGCGGCGCCCCTTCGCATTTTCCAGCAGATGGCGGATCAGCGTGGTCTTGCCCGCGCCCAGAAAGCCGGTGATGACGGTGGTCGGAATCTTGGCAGATGCAGTGTTGGCCATGACAAATACTCGCGCGCCGGAGCAACCGGGGCGGGAGCGAACCGGGCGCGCACGCACGGCCGGCCGGCATCGCGGACGGGCGCTTGTTCGCCCGCAGATGCGTGACCGCGCGGCTCCAGCCGCCAACCTGTCGCTCAGACGGAACACCGTGCCCCGGCCATCCCCTGGACCAAAGCAAGAGCGACCTAAACGCTGGCAGGTCTCCTGGCTTGCGGGTCATAGCGGGAGGAACGGCCTTCCCAGGCCTCGCAGGATTTAGCGTCCGGCCCAGTGGCTGCTGATCCCGCATCGGGGACAGCTTTGTTCATCACGCTCGCCGCTCACAGTTGCAGGGACAGCTGCGGACTTGGATGCCATGGCATCCGCACCGCCTTCCCATTTTAAGCCCCCGTGGGGGCACCGGCGCGATCATGTCGGGACGATGCGAAGCGCCGTCCCTGGGCCGGTTCCTAGTCGCTTTGGGCAGCGGTGACAATCCAGCCATCGGCGATGGCGAGCGGCCAGAGCGCGATGCGCTGACCGACACAGGGGCCGCCGACACAGACACCATCGTCGCGGCGGAAAATGGCGCCGTGCCAGCTGCATCTGATATGGCTACCATCGGGGGTCAGATAATCGTCCAACTGCTGCGCCAGCGGCAGGCCGGCATGGGGGCATTGGTCGACAAAGCCGGCGACCTGATCGCCATCCCGCACGGCAAATCCATGAAAGCGGCCGGCGCGCATCTGCAGCACGAAATTGCGCGCCTTGCCGTCGGCAATCTCGTCGATCGGGCAGAGGCGCACGCCGGCCGGCGTCGCGAACAGGTGCTTGTCAGTGTCACTCATGCATCGGCGTCGGGCTGGCGATCGGGGTGCGCGGCGGCAAAGGCGGGGAGCGCGCATGCCGCCGCGTCCACGGCGCACAGCCGCGGAAAGGGCGTCAGGTCGACGCCGAAGCGCCGGGCATTGTAGAGTTGGGGCACGATATGGCAGTCGGCGAAGCTGGGCGCGTCGCCGAAGGCATGGGTGCCACCATGGCGCGCGACCAATGTTTCGAGCGCGGCCAGCCCCTCGCCGGTCCAGCGGGCGATCCAGGCGCGGACCTGATCCTCATCGGCGCCGAAATCCTGCCGCAGCGCCTGCAACACGCGCAGATTGCCGAGCGGATGAATATCGCAGGCGATGATGCCGGCCATGGCTCGGACGATCGCCGCCTCGTCCGGATCGGCGGGCAGCAAGGGCGGCTGGGGCCAGCGGGCCTCGATCCATTCCAATATCGCGCCGCTCTGCGTCAGCACGCTGTCGCCATCCACCAGTGCGGGCACCAGCCCCTGCGGCGCGATCGCCCGATAGTCGGGCGCGCGCTGCGCACCGCTGCGCAGGTCATGAGTGACCTGTGCATAGTCGACGCCCTTCAAGGCCAGCGCGATCCGCACGCGATAGCTCGCGCTCGATCGCCAATAGCCATGGAGGGTAAGGTCGCTCATCGCGCCGGCACGACCATCGCGCGGCATTCGCCAAAGCCGATCGACACATGGCCGGGGGCGGACGCGGTGGCGCGCAATGTCACCTCGTCGCCATCCTCCAGGAAGCAGCGTGTCTCGCCCGACGGCAGCTCGATCGGCTCGCGCCCGCCACTGCTGATCTCCATCAGGCTGCCATAGCCATCGCGCGTCGGGGCGGAGATGGTGCCGCTGCCCAGCAGGTCGCCGGGCATCAGGTTGCAGCCATTGGACGCATGATGGGTGACGATCTGGCTGACGGTCCAGTACATGTTGCTCGCCGGCCCCTGGCTCAGCCGCATCGGCGGCTGGCCTGCGTCGCGCATCGCCTGGGTGGAGAGATAGACTTCCAAGGTCAGCGCCAGCGCGCCATGGGCCTGGTCATCGGCATCACTGAGGTAAGGCAGCGGCGCCGGGTCGCCTTCGGGCCGGGGCGGCTGGGCGATGCGGAAGGGCGCCAGCGCCTCGGGCGTCACCACCCAAGGCGAAATGGTCGAATGGAAATTCTTGGCCAGAAACGGCCCGAGCGGCTGATACTCCCACGCCTGAAAATCGCGCGCCGACCAGTCGTTGAGCAGGCAGAAACCGGCGACATGATCGGCCGCCTCGCTGATGGGGATCGGGCTGCCCAGATCATTGCCGGCGCCGATCCACACGCCCAGTTCCAGCTCATAATCGAGCCGGGCGGTCGGACCCACCACCGGCACCTCGGCCTCGGGCGGCTTGCGCTGGCCGCGCGGGCGGACCAGTGGATCGCCCGACGGGCGGATCGAGGATGCCCGGCCATGATAGCCGATCGGCACATATTTATAATTGGGCAGCAGCGGATTGTCGGGCCGGAACTGGCGACCGATATTGTTGGCGTGATGGATGCCGACATAGAAGTCGCTATAGTCGCCGATCCGCGCCGGCAGGTGCAGCGTGCAGTCCGCGGCCCGGTGCAGCAGCGGCTCGACCGCCGGGCGATGGGCCGGGTCCGACAGCAGCGCGCTGATCCGGCGGCGCAGGGCGATGCGCTCCGCCACCGGCAGCGCCATCAGCCCATTGAGCTGCCCTTCCAGCAGCGGTGCGCAATCGATCAGCCCGGCGCCGACACAGGCAGCCAGGTCCAATATCGCGTCGCCGATAGCGGCACCGGCGCGCGGCGAAGCGCCTGCGGACGAGAACAGGCCATAGGGCAGATTCTGGATCGGGAAGTCGCCATGATCCTGCGCGCTCGCAACCCAACTGGTGCAAGCGGGGTCATGGGTCTCGTCTATGTGCCAATAGCTCATGGGGTCTCGTTCATCGGGGGAAGCGGGGCCTTGCGGAAGCCGGACCAGCAATCATCATAATCGGGTTGCAGCAGCGGACTTTCCATCGCCCAGCGCGTCGGGCGCAGCACCATCCGGCTTTCGAACATGAAGGCCATGGTGTCGGCGATGCGCTGGGGCTGGAGGTCGGCGGCGATCGCCTTGTCATAGCTCGCCCGGTCGGGGCCATGGCCGGCCATGCCATTGTGCAGCGACGCGCCGCCAGGCGCGAAACCACCTGCCTTGGCATCATATTCGCCATGGATCAGGCCCATCAGCTCGCTCATCACATTGCGATGGAACCAGGGCGGCCGGAATGTGTCCTCCGCCACCATCCAGCGCGGCGGGAAGATGACGAAATCGATATTGGCGGTGCCCGGCGTCTCGCTGGGCGAGGTCAGCACCGTGAAAATCGACGGGTCGGGATGGTCGAAACTGACCGTGTTGATCGTGTTGAAGCGGGTGAGGTCATAGCGCAGCGGCGTCAAATTGCCGTGCCAGGCCACGACGTCGAACGGGCTATGGTCCAGCATGGTTATCCACAGCCGTCCCATGAATTTCTGTATCAGGGCAAATGGCCGCTCGACATCCTCGAATGCCGCGACCGGCGCCTCGAAATCGCGGGGGTTGGCCAGGCCATTGGCACCGATCGGCCCCAGATCGGGCAGGCGGAAGGGCGCGCCGTAATTTTCGCAGACATAGCCCCGCGCCGCGCCTTCGGTCAGTTCCACGCGGAAGCGCACCCCGCGCGGGATCAGCGCGATCTGCAGCGGCGCGACATCCATCACCCCCAATTCGGTGACGATACGCAGCGCGCCCTGCTGCGGCACGATCAGCATCTCGCCATCGGCGCAGACGAAGGCGCGGTCGACCATCGAGGCGGTCGCGGCATAGAGATGCACGGCGCAGCCCTGTCCCGCCGCGACATCGCCATTGCCGGCATAGCTGATGAGGCCATCGATGAAGTCGACATCGCCCTGCGGCAGCGGCAGCGGGTTCCAGCGCAGCCGGTTGGGCGATGGCAGCACTTCGTCGAACGGCGCGCTGCGCAGCAAGGCTGCAGCATCATAAGGCGCGAAGGGCGGATGCGATGCCGCCGGCCGCATGCGATAGAGCCAGCTGCGCCTGTTCTCCGACCGTGGCGCGGTGAAGGCGGTGCCGGACAATTGCTCGGCATAAAGGCCATAGGGCACGCGCTGGGGCGAATTGCGCCCCACCGGCAAAGCGCCGGCCACCGCCTCGCTCGAAAAATGATTGCCGAAGCCGCTCATCATCCGGGGCGGCGCGTCACTCATCGACGGTGATCACGCCGCGACGGATCTGGTCCAGCTCGATCGATTCATAAAGGGCCTGGAAATTGCCATTGCCAAAGCCCTCATTGCCCTTGCGCTGGATGATCTCGAAGAAGATCGGGCCGAACATCGTCTCGGTAAAGATCTGCAGCAAGATGCCCTCCTCGCCGACATTGCCGTCGATCAGAATGCGGTTGCGCTTCAGACGTTCCAGATCCTCGCCATGGCCCGGCACGCGCTGGTCGACCAGCTCATAATAGGTCTCGATCGTGTCCTGCAGCCGCACCCCACGCGCGCGCAGCCGCTCGACCGTGTCATAGATATTGGCGGTGGTGAGAGCGATATGCTGGATGCCCTCGCCATTATAGTCGCGGATGAACTCCTCGATCTGGCTCTTGTCGTCCTGGCTCTCGTTCAGGGGAATGCGGATCGCCTTGTCCGGGGCGATCATCGCCTGGCTGAACAGGCCGGTCGCCTTGCCCTTGATATCGAAATATTTCTGCTCCTCGAAGCCGAAGAGGGTGCGGTAAAATTCGCTCCACACCCGCATCTGGCCGCGCTTCACATTGTGGGTCAGATGGTCGAGCAGGTCGAGGCCGACATTGTTGCGCGCTTCGGCTTCCCGCCAGCCGGGGAACTCGGCCCAGTCGGCATAGGGATCGCCGCCATCGGGCATGAAATAGAGATAGGATCCGCCAATCCCCTGGATCACGGTGTCATTCTCGTCCGTCGGCTTGCCACCATGGTCGAGCGCCCAGCGCAGCGCGGCATCGGGATCGGCGACGCGAAAGGCCATGGCGCTGGCCGAGGGGCCATGTTCGCCACGAAAGGCAGCGACGCGTCCGGCATCGTCGCGATTGAGCATCAGGTTGATCCGCCCCTGCTTGTAGCGGGTGATATTCTTGGTCGGGTGTCGGTGGGTCGCGGTGAAGCCCAGCTGCTCGAACTGGGCGGCCATCTTCTCGGGCTCGGGCGAGGTGAATTCAACGAACTCGAAGCCGTTGAGGCCCAGCGGGTTGGCGGGATCGTTGGTCATGGCAGGGTCCTCAAGCGGAAGGCAGATGCGGCACAAGGCCGGCAACGAAGGCGGGGATGGTGTCGAGCCGCAGCCCGGCGATGTTGATGCGGCCATTGCCGGCCATGTAGATGCCATGGTCGGCCCGCATCGCGCCGACGGCGGCTGGCGTGACCGGCAGCATCGCGAACATGCCGCGCTGGCCGGCAATGGCGGCAAGCTGCGGATGGGCCGTCGCCAGCCCGGCGCGCAGCGCATTGATGCGGGTGCGCATCTGGTCCAGCTCGCTCGTCCATTGCGCGCGCATCGCCGGCCGTTCCAGGATGGTGCGCACGATCGCCGCGCCATGATCGGGCGGCATCGACCAAATGCCGCGCGCCAGCGCGACGATGTTGGAGAAGGCGAGCGCGGACAGCGCGGCATTGGCCCCCTGCACCCACAACGCACCCACCCGCTCGCGATAGAGGCCGAAATTCTTGTCGCAGCTATAGGCGACCAGCGCATCGGGCACGGCGGCCAGCATCTGCCGCGTGGCGGCGGCGTCCGCCTCCAGCCCGTCGCCCAGCCCCTGATAGGCGAGGTCGATGAACGGGAGCAGCCCGCGCGCCGCGCACAGATCGGCAATCGCTGCCCATTGATCGGCGCTGAAATCCACGCCGGTCGGATTATGGCAGCAGCCATGGAGCAACAGCACGTCGCCGGCCTGCGCAGCCGCCAGATCGGTCAGCATCGCATCGAAATCGACCGCGCCGGCGCCATCCAGGAAACGGTGCGGGGCCAGCGTCAGCCCGGCCTCGCGAAAGATCGGCGCATGATTGGGCCAGGTCGGATCGCCGATCCACACGGTGGCACCGGGCCGGGCGCGGGCGATGAGGTCCGCGCCGAGCCGCAGCGCGCCGGTGCCGCCCGGCGTCTGCACCCCGGCGATCCGGTCGGATCCCGCCAGCGGGCCAAAGACGATGGCGGCGAGCAGATCGACAAAGCCCGTGTCACCCTCCGGCCCGAGATAGGATTTGCTGCCCTGCTCGGCCAGCAGCACAGCTTCGGCCGCCTTCACCGCCCGCATCACCGGGGTCGCGCCCGCCTCGTCGCGATAGACCCCGACGCCCAGGTCAATCTTGTCGGCGCGCGGATCGGCGCGATACTGCGCGATCAGCCCCAGCAGCGCGTCGGGCGCCTGGCGGTCGAGCGCACCGAACAGGGAGCGGCCGGGCGCCGGGGCAAGAAGGGTCGTGTCTGTCATAGAACCTCAGTTGCGCGGGCACGGGCATAGGCCTGGGTGCCTCTTGTGTAGATGATGTCGGTGTCGGCGATCGCGTCGGTCGGGAAATCGGGCTGCCCTGCCAGCTCCGCATAAAGCGGAGCAAAGTCGGTCTCGACCGTCTGGCGCAGCAGATCCTCGAAACTGTCGATGACGAAATAGCTCTGCTGATAATCGTCGATGCGATAGCGGGTGCGCATCAGCCGCTTGAGGTCGAAGCCCAGGCGATTGGGCGAGGGGTCGTCGAGCGCGAAGACGGATTCGCCATAGGAGGAGACGATACCCGCGCCATAGAGGCGCAGCCCCTCGGGCCGGCGGATGAGGCCGAATTCGACCGTGTACCAGTAAAGCCGGGCCAGCCGCTCGATCGCGCCCAGATCGGCGGCGCGCAGGCCGCCCTGGCCATAGGCCTGCATATAGTCGGCGAAGACCGGGTTCGCGAGCAGCGGCACGTGGCCGAAGACATCGTGGAAAATGTCCGGCTCCTGCAGATAATTGATCTGGTCGGGGGTGCGGATGAAGCGGCCGGCGACAAAGCGGCGATTGGCCAGATGCTCGAAGAAGATCCGATCCGGCACCAGCCCCGGCACAGCCACCACCTGCCAGCCGGTCGCCCGCATCAGCCGATCGGACAGTTCCTCGAAATTGGGGATGCCGGGGCGGTTGATGCGCAATATGTCGAGCCCGGCCATGAACTCCGGCACCACCCGGTCGGGCAGCATGGCGGACTGACGCGCGAACAGCCTGTCCCACATCGCATGCTCAGCCGGGCTGTAGCGGTCCCACGCCTGCGGGATCGTCCAGTCGGCCGCAGCGCCTGCGGGCGGTTCAAGCTCCTCTACCATCACGCCAATCTCTCACAGACCGGGCGTAATTGCCTTTCAATCGGGCAGGATTTACAGGGGATTTTGGAAAACCAATTCACCGATCGGCGATATCATGAACAAATCCGTCAATCTCGATGCGCTCGACCGCCGCATCGTCGCAGAGCTTCAGCGCGACGCCTCGCTCAGCAATGCGGACCTGGCCGAACGGGTCGGCAGCACCGCCCCTTCCTGCTGGCGGCGGATCCGGGCGCTGGAGGAGATGGGCGTGCTCAAGGGCGCGGTGCGCCTCGCCGATGCGGAGAAGCTGGGCCATGCCGTCAACATCTTGTGCAGCGTGCGGATGAAGAGCCACACCAGCGAAAGCGTCGACGCCTTCCACGCCTTTGTCGAGGCGCATCCGCAGATCATGGAATGCTACCTCATGTCGGGCGAATGGGACTATCTGATGCGGGTCGTGGCCTCCGACGTCGCCGATTATGAGCATTTCCTGATGCGCAACCTGCTCAAACACCCCTCGGTCGGCGGCGCCTCCTCCCACTTCGCCCTGTCGGTGACGAAATTCACCACTGTGCTGCCGGTGGGGGAAGCGGGACGGTAGGAAGAAAGCGGCCGGATTACTGCCCCGGCCGCCTTCCGATCTTCAGGTCATCAGCGCCTTGACCGCGTCGGCCACCCGCTCGGGCGAGACGATATAGGCGTCCTCCAGCACCTTGGCGAAGGGCACCGGCGACTTGGGGGCGCCCAGCCGGCGGACCGGGGCCTTCAACTGGCCGAACAGTTCCTCGGCAATGGTCGAGGCGATCTCGCCGCCCGGACCGAAGTCGCGCACGGCTTCATGCACCACCAGCGCCCGGCCGGTCTTGGCGACCGAGGCCAGCACCGCTTCCCGGTCCCAGGGCGATACGGTGCGCAGATCGACCAGTTCGGCCGAAATGCCTGCCTCCGCCAATGCCGGCAGCGCGGCCTGGCAGCGCAGCAACTGCGACGACCAGGAGACGATGGTGATGTCGGTGCCTTCCTGCACGATCCGCGCCTTGCCGAGCGGAATCGGCGTCGCGACCTCATCCACCTCGCCCGGAATGAACAGGCTGCCGGCGGATTCGATGAAGATGCAGGGATCGGGGTCCTGGATGCAGGACAAGAGCAGCCCCTTGTAATCGGCCGGGGTCGAGGGCGCGACCACCTTGATGCCGGCGGTGTGGGCGAACCAGCCTTCCAGATGGTCGGCATGCTGGCCGGCCGTCTGCCAGCCCGCGCCGGTCAGGGTGCGGATGGTGATCGGCACCGTGCTCTGCCCGCCCGACATGAAGCGCAGCTTGGCGGCATGGTTGAAGATCATGTCCATAGCGACGGTGGTGAAGTTCATCAGCATGATCTCCGCCACCGGCTTGTAGCCGGCCAGCGCCGCGCCGATCGCCGCGCCGATGATCGCCTGTTCGGAAATCGGCGTCGATTTGACGCGATCGTCGCCGAAGCGGGTCGAGAGGCCAGCGGTCGCACCGGTGACGCCGCCGCCCTCGCGATCGGCGACATCCTCGCCCAGCACCAGCACCTTGTCATCCTCCGCCATCGCCTGGGCGAGCGCCGAATTGACGGCCTGGAGCGAGTTCATCTTCTTGGCCGTCATGCGGGCATCTCCTGGGCAAACACATCGCGGCGCAGTTCGTCGACCGACGGCAGCGGGCTCGCCAGCCCGAATTCCTGGGCATCCTCGACCTCGGCCTCGATCTTCGCCTGCATCTCGGCCAACTGATCCTCGGTCGCGTGGCCCTGTGCCACCAGCCATGCCTTGAAGGCGGGCAGCGGATCCTTGGCGATCGCCGCGGCCTTTTCCTCCTTGGTCATATATTTGTCGTCGTCGCCCAGGACGTGGCCGAGGAAGCGGAAGGTCTTGCACTCCAGCAATGTCGGCCCCTCGCCCTCGCGGGCGCGGGTGATCGCTTCGTGCGCGGCGGCATACATGGCGAGCGGATCATTGCCGTCGACCGTATGGCCGGGCATGCCGTAGCCGATCGCGCGCTTGGCGATGAAGTCGACCGAGGTGCCATTTTCGTAGCGCGTATGTTCGGCAAAGCCGTTATTCTGGCACACGAAGATCACCGGCAGCTTCCACACCGACGCGAGGTTCAGCGCCTCGTGGAAGGCGCCGATGTTGGATGCGCCGTCGCCGAAATAGGCGATCGTCACCCGCTTCGATCCGTCCAGCTTCGCCGCCCAGGCAAGGCCATTGGCGATCGGCATGGAGGAGCCGACGATGCCGGTCGTCACCATCACCCCGGTTTCGGGATGGGTGAGGTGCATGGGCCCCCCCTTGCCCTTGCAGGTGCCGTCGACGCGGCCAGCAATTTCCGCCCAGAGCGGGCGCAGCGGCATATCCTTGGCCACCATGTCGTGGATGCCGCGATAGATGGTGCAGATCTTGTCGTCATTGGTCAGCAGCGACGAGATGGTCGCCGGGATCACTTCCTGCCCGCGCGCCGAATAATAGGGCATGACCAGCCGCCCCAGGCGGATGGTCTTGCGGATCGCGTCGTCATTGCGCTCGATCCGGATCATGCGGCGGTAGATGTCCACCAGCGCTTCCTGGCTCGGCGCCGGGGCGTTGCTCAACTCTGCCATGGGTTCCTCGATGGCTATGGAATGTGCCCCCTGCATTGGCCGTCGGGCATCGGGGGTCAACTCGCCCCGGCGATATGTGCCTCCGTGCCCCAAAAGGCGCGAAAATGCGTCGCTTTTCCACGCGATTTCGCTCCACCGATATGCGGCCGGCGATGCTTGCAATGCGGTCCGATCGGCCCAAGCTGGCAGCAGGGAGAGCGCGCGATGACGAACATGCTGACCGCCATCGCCAGGGGCGGCGAAGGGATTGAGGGGATCGCGATCCACAGCGTGCCGATCCCGGTTGCGGGGCCGGGCGAGGCGCTGGTGCGGCTCAAGGCGGCGACGCTCAATTTCCGCGACCTGATCATCGCCCGCGGCATGATGGCGGGGCTTGCCAAGGAACCCGACTATGTCCCCCTGTCCTGCGCCACCGGCGAGGTGGTCGCGGTCGGCGAGGGCGTATCGCGCGTGAAGCCGGGCGACCGGGTCAACCCGATCTTCGCGCTGGGCTGGCTGGAGGGGCGACAGCCGAGCATGGCAATGCTGGGCGGCAGCGCCGATGGCGTCGCGCGTCAATATGCGGTCTTTCCGGCCGAAAGCCTGTGCATCGTGCCGGATACGCTCGGCGATCTGGAGGCGGCGACTTTGACCTGCGCCGGCCTCACCGCCTGGCACGCGCTGTTCCTGCCCCGCCCGATCCAGCGGGGCGAATGGATATTATGCCAGGGCACTGGCGGCGTATCGATCGCGGCGCTGCAATTGGCCAAGGCGGCCGGCGCGCATGTCGCCATCACCTCCTCCTCCGACGCGAAACTGGCGCGTGCCCGCGCGCTGGGCGCCGACATCTGCATCAATTATCGCACCGATCCGGACTGGCCGGCGGCGATCCGCCAGGTGCTGGGCGGGCGCGGTGTCGACATCGTGGTCGACGTGGTCGGCGCCAGCCAGGTGGAAACCGCCGCATCGCTGCTCAACCCCGGCGGGGTGATCGCCGCGATCGGCATGCTGGGGTCCGAGTTCAGCTGGCACCTCGCCGATGTCGGCGGCCATCCGGTCGCCCGCATCTCGGTCGGCAACCGCGCCGAGCATGAGGCCATGCTGGCCTTTTGCGCGCAGCATCGCATCCGGCCGGTGGTCGATGCGGTCTATGATCTCACCCGTCTGGCCGATGCCTGCCGCCATCTGGAAAGCGGCCAATTCTTCGGCAAGATCGGGATAAACCTACTCTAAATTCTGGAACGGACGCATGGACAAGAATGAAGAGGCGCGCGAGGCGGCCAAGCGCGTGCTGCAACTGGAGGCCGAACTGGAGGCGGAAGGCGATGCCCGGACCGGCGGCGACGAACTCGCCCATTCGCGCGCGGTGCTGCACCAATGGGTCGATACGGTGGTCGCGGTCGTGGCCTCGCCGGGGGTCGGCCGCGTGACGCTGATCCACGCCGATGGCGGCCAGACCAAGATCGCCTCGCCCAACCTGCCCTTCCTGCTCTCGCGTCCGGCCCGGTTCGATGCGCAGGATGAAAATTCTCCGTCCGACGCGGGTTGAAAGCGGCGGGCGGCTTCCTATCTGTGAATAGTCCCGGCCAGCCCCCTCAGGCCGAGACATCTTACCAGGCCCCCGGCGCACTCCCCCCGCGTCGGGGGCAATGGTTTTCCGGGCTATTCCCTTCCTTCGTTACTGATTTTCCAGCCCCGCCGCATGGCGCGCGGCGATATAGCCGAACACCATCGACGGCCCGATGCTGGCGCCCGCCGCGACATAGACATTGCCCATCACCGATGCGGTGGTGACGCCGGTGGCATAGAGGCCGGGGATCGGCGCGCCTGCGCCATCGACCACCCGCCCGCGTTCATCGGTGACGACGCCGCCATAGGTGCTGACATCGCCCGGCACGACCGGCACGGCGTAGAAAGGCCCCTTCTCGATCGATCCCATGGAGCGTTCCGCGGAAAAGGGATCGCCCACGAAGCCGCAATTGTCATAGGCGCGCGCGCCGCGATCAAAGTCCCCATCCTTGCCGACGGCAACGAAGCCGTTCCAGCGCGCCACCGTCGCGGCCAGGGTGACGGGATCGGCGCCGATGCTGGCCGCCAGCCCCTCGATCGTGTCGGCGCTGTGCAGATAGCCGCTTTCCACCCAGCCTTCGGGAATCGCCTTGTCGATGAAGCGGCCGGCGACGGCGTAGAGTTCCACATATTGACGGTCCAGGATCGCCCAGCTCGGCACCGCCGGCACCACCGCGTTCCGCCGGACCATCGTCTCGCAATAGAGCTCGTAGCTGCCCCCTTCATTCATGAAGCGGGTGCCGCCCTGATCGACCAATATGGCGTGCGGCTTGCCGGTCATCGACTGGGCGCCGGGCGCGACATAGCCCTTGTCCCAGCCGGGCGCCGGGGTCAGCTGATAGCCGACCATCTGGTCCATCTGTGCCAGCCGGCCGCCGACCCGCTCCAGTTCCTGCTGCATCTCGCCGGTATCGCCCTCGGGCGTCTGCGACCATTCGGCGCGGGTGCCGGGCATGTAGCGGTCGCGCATCGCCTGGTTGCGGGCAAAGCCGCCGGCATTGACCAGCACGCCCAGTCGCGCGCCGATCCGCCAGGGCTTGCCGTCCTTCACCGTGACCACGCCGGTCGCGATCCCCTCCTGCACGACGATCTCGCTTACCGGCGTATCGGTGCGGACATCGGCGCCGGCGGCCAGCACGGCTTTCAGCATCCGTCCCTGCAGCGCGGCGCCCGCCGTCGTATATTTACGGCCCAGCAGCTTGTCGCGAATGGTGCGCAGCGCGATCTTGGCCATCAGCTTGCCCGACGCCTTGTTGGTGCGGCGATGGCCCTGCGCCTCCATCCCCTCGACCAGCGTGACGTTGAATTCGGCAAAGCCCTGACGCAGCCGGTCGGCCCAGTCGCCCAGTTCCTTGCGGTTGAAGGGCCTGGCCACCACGGTGCGCGACGTCTTGCAGCCGCCGGGCTGCTCATCATAATAATCCGGCCAGAAGGTCGAACCGCGTTGCAGCGCCACCCCCTGATCCACCAGGAAATCGACCGCGCGCGGCGCCTGCGTCACATAGGCAAGGCGCTTCTCGCGCGAGGTGCCGGGGGCAGGATGGCCATCGAGCGCCTGCAGCGCGTCGAGATAGGTCATTGCCGCCTCGACACTGTCCGCCTCGCCATCGGCCAGCATGAAGCGGTTGGCGGGAATCCACATGACGCCGCCCGACTTGGCGGTGGTGCCGCCGATCTTGTCGGTCTTTTCCAGGATGACGACCGACTTGCCGGCCTGGCGCATGACCAGCGCCGAACTCATCGAACCGGCGCCGCTGCCCACGACCACCCAGTCGAATATCTCGTCGAACCCGTCCATGCGCCGCTCTCCCTTTTCTGTGCGTCCGGGCTATCGTGCCGGGGCGATGATGGGGAGGGTGGAGCCACGCTCATCGCCACGGCGACGTTCGCGCCGCGCGGCGCCATGCTAGAGCAGGCCGTAAGGAGAGACGCATGAGCCATGACCTGCCCGATTATCGCACCATCCTGCTGGAGCGGCGGGGGCGGCTGTTGGTGATGACGCTCAACCGGCCGGAAGCGCTGAACGCGGTCAATCTCGACCTGCATGATGAATTGCCCGAGGCGCTGGCCTTTGCCGGGCGCGACAATGGGTCGGACGTGGTGCTGCTGACCGGCGCGGGCCGCGCCTTTTCGGCCGGCGGCGACATCGCCCATATGGAGCATAATGCCGCCAACCCGCATCTGTTCGATCATGAAGCGCGGCAGGCGAAGCGGATCGTGTCCGCCCTGCTCGACATCGAAAAGCCGGTGGTGTGCCGGATGAACGGCCATGCGGTCGGGCTGGGCGCGTCGATCGCCTTGCTGTGCGACATCATCTTTGCCGCCGAGGGGGCGAAGATCGGCGACCCTCATGTCGGTATCGGCCTGGTCGCCGGCGATGGCGGCGCGGTCATCTGGGCACAGCGGATCGGCCTTGCCAAGGCGAAGGAATATCTGCTGACCGGCGAATTGCTGAGCGCGGCCAAGGCGGCGGAGATCGGCCTGATCAACCATTGCCTGCCGGCCGATCAACTGGACGGGGCGGTCGATGCTTTTTGCGCCAAGCTGCTGGCCGGCGCGCCCAATGCGATCCGCTGGACCAAGATATTGACCAACATGGAATTGAAGCGGATCGCCGGCGCGGTGATGGAAGCCGGCATCGCCTATGAATCGCTCAGCGTCCGCACCGCCGATCATCGCGAGGGCATCGCCGCGCTCAAGGAGAAGCGGACAGCGAAGTTTACAGGGCGATAGGGCGATTGGAGGTGGGGGGCCATATCTCGATAGCGAGACACCCCTCCACCGGCTTCGCCGGTCCCCTTCGGCAGAGTCACGCGCCTCTGCCGAACCTTGCAGGGGAGGATGTCTTACCCGCTTCTCGTCGCTTGTTACCGAAGGTCAGACAATATCCGCCACGCGCACCCAGCGGCGTTCGGCACTGGAGATGCGGATCGCTTCCTGGATGCGTTCGACCGCGAGCGCGCGGGCGAAGTCCGGGGCCGCTGTGCCGCGACCATGGATCGCGTCCACCATGGCCTGCATCGACAGCGCCATCGGATAGCTGGGCTGGGGCTCGCTCTGCCAGTCGAGGGGGATGCCGGGCGTCGTCTTGAACGCGTCAGGCAGCGCGACATCCTCCAGCGTGCCGCCCAGTTGCCCGGCGCGCAGCGTGCAGTCGCGTGCGGTCGGGAAAGTGGGCGAAGTGGAGACCATCCGACCCTTGTCGCCGAACAGGTCGAGCAGGAAGCCGTCATGCAGCGCCATGCTCCAGCTGATCTGCATCTGCAGCACCAGCCCGCTTTCGAAGCGCAGGATGACATTGGCAAGATCGGTGGTTTCGGGCGTGATGGTGTCGCCGTCTGGGAAGGTCCAGCGCTTGAGTATCTGGCTGTCGTCGGCGACCAGTTCGGCGATCGGGCCGAGCAGGTGCAGCAGCAGATAGAGCGCATGGCTGCCATTGTTGCGCACCGCCGACACGCCCTGCCCGGCCTGCGCGAACCAGTTATAGGGGAACAGCTTGTTGGGCTGGTTGAACAGAGAGATGTTGAAATGGCAGGTGCCGCCGAGTGGCGCGCCGATATGGCCGTCGTCCAGCATCGCCTTCATCTGGCGCAGGGCGGGCAGATATTGCGAGAAGGCGTCGACCACGCCGATGCTGGTGCTGCCTTGCCAGGCCGTATCGATCGCCCTGGCACCGGCCCAGTCGGGGGCGTGGGGGCTGGCATTATAGACATGTTTGCCATGGGCGAGCGCGGCCAGCACCATCGGCAGGCGGACGCTGGGCCGGGTGCCGAGGTCGACAATGTCGATGTCGGGATCGGCGCACATCTCCTCCGCATTCCAGAAGGCGCGCGGCAGGCCGAGCCGCTGCTGCGCGGCGTGGGCCGTCTCCTCGCGCGAGGTGCAGATCGCCGTTACCTCGACGCCGGGAATGGCGCGCCAGGCAGGCAGATGCGCGAAGGCGCCCCAGGCGGCGCTGACGATGCCGACGCGCAGCACCATCTTATTCGATCGTGCCCAGAACGGTGCCGACCTCATAGGTTTCGCCCGGCTGGGCGATGATGCGCAGCGTGCCGCTGGCCGGGGCCTCGACCTCGTTCGCCGACTTGTCGGCTTCCAGCAGATAGAGCGGCTGGCCCTCGGTAACGGTCGCGCCGTCTTCGGCCAGCCATTCGGCGATCTGCGCCTCGGTCATGGAAAAGCCGATCTTGGGCAGCAGGATGTCGGTGGCCATGGTGTGTCCCCTTTGAAACAGCGAATATCTGTTCCCCTGCTATCGCGCCTTTGGCGGCGGACAATGCGCAAAAGCGGCCCGCCGCCGCCATATCACCGGCGCGATAAGGGGACGGCGATCAATAGCCGCGCGTGTCGGTCCAATTGTCACTTTCGCCCGGCTTGAAGGTCTTGCCCGGCGTCCTGCCCGATCCGGTCTTGAGGTCGAAGCCGATCGGGTCGGCGCCGCCCTCGATGCCGACGCCGAAGGAGGAAAGCGCCCAGCTGGTCATGACATAATGGCCGATCGAAAAGACCAGGTCCATTTTCTGCCGCGTGTCGAAATGGGCGCCCAGCCCGTCCCAGGTGGCATCGCTGATCTTGCCATCCTCGATCAGTTCGTCGACTGAGCGCAGCACCAGCGCATCTTGATCCGCCCAGTCGCCGCCTTCGGGGAAATCGCGGATCGCGCCGATTTCCTCCAGCGTGATGCCGGCGTTGAGCGCATAGCCGACATGATTATGCCACTCATAGGCCGAGTTGACCCGCCAGGCGACGCGCAGGATCAGCAGTTCGAGCGCGCGCGTCGACAGGCTGTTCGCCATCAGCAGATGCTTGCCCCAGATATTATAGACCTTCCCCAGCGGCGGATGGTTGGCCATCACCATCATGACATTGGTCTTGGACCCCTCCTCCCAGGCATTGGGTTCGCCCCAGAAGGCGAACACCTCACGCGCGTCGTCGGTCCACTGGTCGCGCGGCAGATGGGAAATACGGGGGGTGATGTCGGTCATGATGCGTCCTTGATGGAGAATCTCAAAGTCCCTCGACCAGCAGCACGCGATAGGGCGCTGCCTTCATCCGATAGGGCAAGGCCGCCTGATATTCAGGGCTGTCATACCAGGCGCGGGCCTTGGCGGCGTCGGGAAATTCCAGGATGATCGCGCCGTCCGCACCCTCGCCCTCCAGCAATTGCTGCGCACCATAAACGGCGAGCGGACGGATGCCGTAATGGGCGACGAAGGTCGCCGCATTGGCGCGGTTCATCGCGCTATAGATGTCCATCGCTTCCTGATCGGCGATCGGGCCTTCGCGGGTGACGATCATATAGGCAGGCATCGGCAGCGTTCCTCGCGTCAGTGGATGGCGGCGGGCATAACGCTGCGGTCCCAGCCGCCGGCCGCGGCGAAATCCTTGCGGCAACTGCGGCTGGCGAACCACGCGAGGATGGTGCTGGGAATGCCGACCAGCAGCGCCCAGCGCATCGCCATGCCGAGCGAATCCTCGCCATAGACCGGGCGCAGCGCATCGCTGAGCGCGCCGACCAGCACCGGTCCGCCACCCAGGCCGACGACCTGGATCGACACCATCAGCACCGCGATCGCCGTGGCGCGCGAGCGCGAGGGCACCAGACCCGCCACCACCGCCATCAGCGGCGCGGCGGAGAGGCCACCCAGCAGCATGTTGAGGCCATAGAGCGGAAAGACCCGCTCGCCCGGACCGGTGAGGATCATCCAGCCGATGGCGGTGGCGCAGGCGCCCGACAGCATCAATATCCAGACATACCAGCGCATGTCGCGGCGGCCGAGATAGTCGGCCAGCGGTCCGCCCAGCGTATGGCCGATGGCCGAACCGAAGAAGAGCGCGCCGCCCATCTGCAACCCGGCCTGGCTGGCCGGCATGCCATGGGTCCGTTCCATGAAGGCCGGCGCCCAGCTGATGAAGCCCATGGTCAGCAGCGCGTTGAGCGAGGCGGCAGCAATCAGCGGCGGCAGGGTGCGGATGGCCAGCAATTCGCGCGCGGTCTGAAGGAAGGGCACGGGCCGCGCCTGTTCGGCCGAGGCACCGTCGGCCAGGCCCGATCGGCTGTCGCGCAGGGTGAACCAGACGATCGGCGCAAGGATGAAGCCGGGTATGGAGGCGAAGATCAGCGTTTCGCGCCAGCCATAGGCCTGCACCGCCCAGCCACCGACGGCAGGACCGAGGAAGGTTCCGAGCGAGGCGCCGAGCAGGAAGATCGACAGCGCGGTCGCGCGCTGGCGGATCGGGAAAAGATCGGCGATCCAGGCCTGGGACGGCGGGGTGAAGCCGCCTTCGCCAAGGCCGATGCCGGCGCGACCGATGAGCAGGATCCAGAAGCTCTTCGCCAGGCCGCAAACGATGACAGCGGCGCTCCACACGGTGGCGGCGATGGCGACGATCTTGCGCTTCGACCAGCCATCGGCCAGCCGCGCCAGCGGAATGATGGCGAGGATATAGACGATCGCGATGATCATGTCCTTGGCCATGCCGATCGCGGCGTCGGACAGGCCCAGTTCGTGGCGGATCGGCTCCACCATCACCACCATCAGATAGCGTTCGCCCTGGACCGAAGCCGACACCAGCACCATCAGCAGCAGGAAATAGGCGCGATAGGCCATGGAGGGCAGCGCTTCGGGCGGCGTGACGGCGGAAGCCGTGTCGAAATGCGGGTCGCTGTCTGCCATGCGCTTGTCCTCACCTGTTGCGGCGCGGTCGTGGCGCGCGACGATCATGCGGCTGGAGCCGTCTTGTCCGGGCAGGATTTGAAACCGGTTCGACGCGGGAGGCAATGCAGGCAGGAAAGGATCGCTTGCGCGATGGCCCCTCCCCGCCCGGCCAGATAGGATCAGGCGTCCTCGTCGCTCATCCAGTGGACGAAGCGCTGCAGCGGCAACATGCCGTCATGGGCGCCGCCCATCACATGCTTGGCCGCGCCGCCGAGCCGCACGACGCGCTGCGCCCCGGCGCTGGCGAGGCGATCGCGCAGCGCGAGTTTCCGCTCGGGCGGATAGATGCCGATCGTCTGGGTCGCGACATTCACATGGCGGACCGCCGCATCGAGCGAGGCGACATGGACGACATTGGCGGTCTTGTTGCTCGGATGGAAATCGACCGGCTCGTCGGTCAGGATGACGAGGCCCCGGCCATCGGGCTTGCCCCAGACTTTGGTGTCGTCGCCCATCAGGGTCAGCATCTCGATCTCGTCGCGCACCTCGACCGGCAGCGGATGTGCGACCGCGGACGCCGTTTCGCGATCGAGGCCGAGCTTTTCCTGCAACTTGGCGCAGAAGGCCTCCACCCCGGCCCGGTCGCCTTCGACGAAGATGAAGCGGCTGGCGAGGCAGGCTTCCTGATTCATCGTCGCGACGTCGGTTGCGGCGGCATCGGCGACATCGTCGATCACGGCGGGATCGAACCCTTCCGGCCCGATCATCGAGATCGACGTTTTGGGATCGAACGACACCATCTGGATGCCCGGCCCCAGATATTTGATGACATTCTTGATCGCGTCGCCGCCGCCCCAGGCAACGATCTTGTCGAAATATTGGGGGCGATAGAGCGTGCCTTCGATCCGCTCGTCGCCGCCGCGCCAATAGACCGCCGACATCGACCGGACGACCGGGTGATCGGGATCGACATCGGCCATGGTGCGCAGCATCGCGACGCAGGTGAACGGGTCGCTCGACGGCATCTTGAAGACATTGACCGCCTTCACCAGCGCGCCCTGCGCGATCGAGGAGATGCAGCCGGTGGGCGAATTGCCGGCCAGCATATGCACCATGCGCGGCGGGAAGGCGCGCAGCGCGCCGCGATTGCCGTGCATGTCGGTGCGTTCCACCCAGCGGTCGAGCGCGGCGGGATCAAGGAAGCTCGATTCGATGCTGCAGCGCAGCCCCTCGGGCGTCAGGAAATGCTTGGCCCGGCGGAACAGATTTTCCACCACCCGGCGCGGCAGCGGATTGACCTTGACCGTATGCTCCAGCGCCGCCTGCAAATAGGGATTGGTCTCGAAATCCATCCGCTGCCCGGCCTCGACCAGGAAATCGATGATCTCGCTGACCGGCACGTCGAGCAGCGGCGGCAGTTCGGATCGCGGCGCGACCAGCGCATTGAGGTCGATCTGCGGCGTCGCGAAATCGACGCCCAGATCGCGCGAGCGATGGCGCACCGCCCCGCCCTCGACCAGTCTGCCACGCACGAAATGATCGACGCGGATCGGTTCGGCCGCCGTTTCGACCGGGGCCGTCTGTTCCAGCACGCTCATGCCACACCTCGCACATAGGCATCGACGGTACCCGCGCAGCCGATCTTGTCGTCGCCGTCCAGATCGGCATAGCGGGCGATAGTGTCGCGAATGGATGGCCCGCTATTGCCGCAGGCACAGGGGCTGTAGTCGGCCGATATCCGGTCGCCGGTGATGACCCCGCCCCAGCGGCCGTCGAGCGACAGGTCGAAAAAGGCGGCCCGGCCTTCGACCTCGCCGTCATGGGCGTGGTCGATCAGCGCGTCGCCATCCTTGTCCAGGATCATCGGCACGATCCAGGGCGGCACATGATAGCGCCCGCCCTCGCGGCATTTGGGCATGCCGCTGTTGAGTTCCTGCATCGAATAATTCTGGAAGTGCCGGCCTTCGGGAATGTTGAAGGTTTCATGCACGAACTGCTGATAATCGTCCGGCAGTTGCGCGCGCTTGAGCCCGCCGCCAATATAGATGCAGTTGTCCGGGTTGAAATCCTTGGCGCTATAGCCGCGCTCCCGCACCGCCTTGGCGACATGGTAGAGCGCGTTCCACATGCCCGCGATATAGAGTTTGTCGGCGCGATGCTCGATCATCGCATCGGCGGCGATATGGACGGCGGCGTCCATCGCCTCCTGCCGGAAGCGCGACGTTTCCTCGAACTCGGCAATATCGCCGGGCAGCGCGCTGCCGTCCGCCATCGCCTTGCGCAGCACCACCATGCGGGTCAGCGACCCGACGGTAATCGGCGGCACCGGATATTGGAACATCGCCTTGGCGGGATCGCCAAAGGCCGCCCGCTGGGCTTCCCCGATAATCTCGTTCTTGGGCACCTTGGCGACCGGGGCCAGCCCCATGATGCGGCGGTCCTGCGCCGGCTGCACGCCCGATCCCCAGGCAAAGACATTGACGGTATCGATCTTCGACCAGTCCATGTCCGCCTGCGACGCGATCAGCATCGCCGACTTGCCGGTGGTGCCGCTGGAGCAGGAGACATAATGGCCGGCCGCCTGCAGCCGGGCGATCCAGTCGTCGACATCGATGATGCCGTCAAGGTCGATGTCGGTCACGGGATGGGCGGAAATGGTATTGAGCCACTGGGTCAGCTTGTCCCAGCGCTGCTGCATCAGCCAGTTTTCGGGGTAGCTCTTGTACGCTGTGTGCGGGAACAGCAGCTTCACCGCGTCGTCGAGCGAGGTGACTTCGCTGATCCCCGCTTCCCGCGCGCGGTGGCCGAGCAGGCGGATGCCGTCCTTCTTCTCCTGGAACCGTTCGTTCAGCGCCGCGATCTGCGCGTCGCGCAATTCGGCGTGGGGAATGTTGAATCGATAGTCCGAACTGACCAGTCCGGTGAGGCGATCGGCCTGCGCGCCCATATCCTGCTCCTTGCCCTTGTGGCTCCGGTGCATTAATAGCACCTGATGCGTGTCATTATGCATGATTCGCAAAAGGCGGCAAGGGCCATAATGATGCTGGTCATGGACACACCGATTTCAGACCCCCGCCCCGCCGCCGGGCGCCCGACCCGAGAGCAGGCGCAGGCGCGCCAGGCCGAAATGCTCGACGCCGCGCTCGACATGTTCCTCGACAAGGGGTTCGAGCTGACGACGATGGAGGCGGTGGCCGCCGCCGTCGGCATGACCAAGCGCACCATCTATGCCCGCTATCCCGACAAGGCGGCGCTGTTCATGGCCGCGGTCGGTCGCGCGATCACCCGCACCGCCACGCCGCGCGCCGCGCTGGAGGCGATCGCCGGCGAGGATCTGGAAACCACGCTGGTCGCGATCGCTCGGCTGCGCATCGCCGACCTGTCGACGCCCGAGGGCGTCCGGCTGCGGCGGATCATCACCACCGAATCCTATCGCTTCCCCGACCTTCTGATGCTGTCCTACAGCCAGGGCGCCCAGCCGGTTCACGCCCATCTGGCCGACCTGCTGCGCCGCCATGATAGCGCCGGGGCGATTTGCGTGGACCGGCCGGACATGGCAGCCAGCCTGTTCATGACGATGGTGCTGGGCGGGCCGATCCGGCTGGTGGGATCGCCCCAGCCGATGAGCGCCGCCGAGGTGGATGACTGGGTGCGGGCCGCCGTGCGCCTGTTCCTGAACGGCATAAGGACCAGATCGGACTAGCAACCCGGACCACCCACAAGAGGGGGCCGGCACCAGATGAGGAGAGGGATATGGGATCGGCCTATTGGGGCGAATTGCGGACGCATTGGCGCCCCCTGCTCGCCGCGACGATGGGACTGGGCTTCGGCATCGGCCTGTCGGCCTATACGATGAGCCTGTTCGCGCCGAAGATGATCGGCGAGTTTGGCTGGGAGAAATCCCAATTCGCGCTGCTCGGCAGTTTCGGCCTGCTGATGCTGATCATGCAGCCGATCACCGGGCGGCTGACCGACCGCTTCGGGGTGCGCGCGGTCTCCGCCGTCGGCGTGCTGGCCGGGCCACTCGCCTATCTGGGCTTCGCCTTCCAGCCGGGCAGCATCCGCGCCTTCTTCGCCGTCGCCGTGCTGCAGATCATCCTTGGCACGCTCACCACATCGCCGGTCTATACCCGCATCGTCGCCGAACGGTTCGAGCGGGCACGCGGCCTTGCCTTCTCGATCGTGATGACCGGCCCACCGCTGGTCGGCGCGGTGATCGCTCCGCTGCTCGGCGGGTTCATCGAAAGCCAGGGCTGGCGCAACGGCTATCTGCTGATGGGCGGCGTCACCCTGGTCTTCGGCCTGATCGCGGTGCTGCTGACCCCGGCGCATATCGGCGTGCATCCCCATGAGGAGGTCGAGGAAGCAGGGACGCCCGCGCCGGTCGGCAGCCGCGTCATCTTTCGCAATCCCGCCTTCTGGGTGCTGATCGTCGGCATGGTGCTGGTCAATTTCCCGCAGGGTCTCGCCTCTGCCCAGATGAAACTGGTGCTGATGGACAGCGGCGCCGCGTCGCAGACCGCGACCTGGCTGATTTCCATCTATGCGATCGGCGTGCTGCTCGGTCGCTTCGCCTGCGGCCTGTCGCTCGACCGAATGCCGCCGCACCATGTCGCCGCGCTGGCGCTGGCGATGCCGGCGATCGGCATGGCGCTGATGGCTTCGCCGCTGGATGCGACCATTGTCCTTGCCCTCTCCGTCGCGATGATGGGGCTGGCGCAGGGCGCAGAGGGCGACATCGCCGCCTATCTCGTCTCGCGCCGCTTTGGCCTGGGCGTGTTCAGCCTGGTCATGGGTTTCGTCGGCGCGGCGATCGCGGGCGGCGCTGCGCTGGGATCACTGACGCTCAGCCTGACCCTGAGCATCTGGGGCAGCTATGCGCCGTTCCTGGCGCTCAGCGCCTGCGTCACTTTGGCCGGCGCTGCCCTGTTCCTGACCCTGGGGCGCCGTCCCCCCACTATGGAGCCCGTCTACGCATGAGCGACACCCAACGCACCGCGATCGTCACCGGCGCCAGCGCAGGCGTCGGCAAGGAAGCCGCCCGCGCCCTGCTGCAACAGGGCTGGCGGGTGATCGGCATCGGCCGTGACGTCGCCCGTTGCGCCGCCGCAGAGGCCGATCTCAGGGTCGAGGCCGGCGGCGATTTCACGATGCTGCGCGCCGATCTGTCCTCCATGGCCGATACCGCACGGGTCGCGCGGGAGATTGCGGCAAGCGCCCCGGAGATCGATGCGCTGATCAACAATGCCGGCGGCGTGGTGGCGGAGCGGACGATCACGCCCGAAGGGTTCGAGGCGACCTTTGCCTCCAACCATCTCGCCCCCTTCCTGCTGACGCAGAAGTTGCTGCCCAATCTGCGCGCCGCTGCCGCCAGGCGGGGACCGGGCGCGGTGCGCGTGATCGCCGTGTCCTCGACCGGGCATGAACAGAGCCCGGGCATCCAGTGGGACGATCTCAGCTTCGCCGAGAATTTCGTCGGTGGCGCGGCCTATTGCCATGCCAAGCTCGCCAATATCCTGTTCACCCGCGCACTGGCCCGCCGCGTCGCCGATGACGGCATCGTCGCCCACGCCATGCATCCCGGCGTGGTCGCCAGCAATTTCGCCAGCCACTGCGACGCGCCGATGCAGGCCTATATGGAATCGATCCTCGACCGGTCGGTCACGCCGGCGCAGGCCGCCGACACGCTGGTCTGGCTGGCCAGTGCCGAGGAGCCGGGGCGCAGCAGTGGCGGCTATTTCCACCAGCGCGCCGAACTCACCCCATCGGCGGCCGCGCAGGATGATGCGCAGGCGTTTAAACTGTGGCAGCTCAGCGAAGCGATGGTGGCGGGTTTCTAGGTTTCGTGGACAAAGGTTGACAGCAGGATCGGGCGTTGATTCAAGGCTGCCTTTTGGAGGTGGCGTTGGGCGAGCGTATTGGGCTGACGGAGGACGAGTGGGGGATCATCGGCACATTACTGCCATCTGAGCGTGGTCGTGGCTGTCGTCCAGCACAGGACAACCGGCTGTATTTCGAAGGCATGATGTGGATCGCCCGCACAGGTTCGCAATGGCGCCACTTGCCGGATGAATATGGCAAGTGGAACAGCGTTTTCCGCCGCTACCGGCGCTGGGTTACGACCGGGGTGTTCGAGGCGATGCTCGAGACACTGGGCGAAATGGTGGCTCGTGATGCCACTGCGGACATGATCGACAGCACCGTGGTCCGAGCACATCATTGTGCCGTCGGCATAAAAAAGGGACTCAGGAAACCGAGGCGCTTGGCCGATCGCGAGGCGGATTCAGCACAAAGCTCCACGCCCGCTGCGATGCCAAAGGCCGACCGCTCGGCTTTGTCCTGACGCCGGGCCAGAGCCACGATATCCAAGGCTTTGGCCCGCTGTTCCGTTTGATTGCTCATAAGATCGAGGCATTGTTGGCGGACAAGGGCTACGATGCAGATGCCATCCGCGAGGAATTGGCCAATGCTGACGTTGAGGCTGTCATTCCCGCCAAAAGCAATCGGCGCGATCCAATCCCACACGATCGCGAAAAATACCGTTGGCGCAATCTTGTCGAACGCCTCTTCAACAAACTCAAGAACTGGCGGCGTATCGCAACTCGATACGACAAAACCAAAGAGTCCTACCTCGGCTTCGTCAATCTCGTCTCAGCCCTGCAATGGATACCCTTTGTCCACGAAACCTAGAGCATCCTCCGATTAGGTTGGATCGGAGGATGCTCTAATTTCCTTTTGTTTGCCGCATTCTGCGAGTCATCGGCTGTTCCAGCCGACTTCAGAATGCTCTAGCCCCGCCCCTCGGCCACGATGCGAAACTCGTCGAAGATATCGGCCGGGATGGCATAGCCGGCGCCATCGTCACGGATCCTGTCGATATGGGCGGCAACATCCTCGGCCGTCGGCGGCGCGTCCAGCCCATGGTCCCATCCCTTCGTCGCGCCGACGAACACCCGCGCGATCCGGCCGCCGAGCGCGGAATAGATGCTGTGGGTCGAGGTGCAGCGCTCATGGGCCAGATACGCGACCAGGCCGGCGGTGAAGCGCGGATCGAAGCTGGGGCCGAGCGCCCGGCCCCAGGGATTATGCCCCAGCGTCCCCTCGCTCATGCCCGCCGACATGCGGCTGGCGGCATTGGGCATCACCGCGTTGCAGAGGATGCCGTGCGGCCGCCCCTCCTCCGCCAGATTGTGCATCAGCCCCATGATGCCACCCTTGGCCGCGCCATAGGCGGACAATTGCCCCATCCCCAGCATGCCGCCGCCCGATGTGGTGAGCACCAACCGACCCCCGCCCTGCGCCCGCATATGCGGCCAGGCAGCGCGCGCGACATTGAAGGAGCCGCGCACATGGACGGCGAGCAGCGCATCGAGATCAGCCGCCGTCAGATCCTCGACCGGCGCAAAGCGCATATTGCCGGCATTGGCGATCACCGCGTCGATCCGGCCGAAGCGGGCGATGGCGAGGTCGACCATTGCCTGCGCGCCGTCGGGCGACGACACATCATCGCCATTGGCGATCGCGATGCCGCCCGCTGCAACAATCTCTGCCGCGACGGCATCGGCCATGGTCGAGGACGCCCCCTCCCCCGTCACCGATCCGCCCAGATCATTGACGATGACCGCGCCGCCGCGCGCGGCGATGTCCAGCGCATAGGCGCGGCCGAGGCCCCCGCCCGCCCCGGTGATGAGGATGGTGCGGCCGGTGAAATCGATCCTGTCCATGCTCATCCCAGTTGCGCGATGATCTGCGGCAAGTCGGCGGTGGTGCGGATACCCGGCGGCGCATCGCACACGGCCGCAATGGCATTCACCGCGCGATGAGCGGTCAGGCCCGGCGTGAAAGCGGCATAATCCTCCGGCGCGACCGGGAAGCTGATGTGGACGTCGAGCGGCGTGTCGCCCTGCACCTGGATACGCCAGCCGGACTCGCGCAATTCCCAGTCGGGGCGGTCGATATCGCGGGTGCAATACCAGTTGGCGCGGAAGCGCAGCACGGCCTTGTCGCCCTGCATCCCCGATATGGTGATGCGCTGGGCGCCGACGGTGCCGGCGGCGATCGTGCCGGCCGCGATCGTCACGTCGCGGGTCGCCGCCGCCATTTCGCCGAATGCCTCCCACCGGTCTACCGAGATGCCGGCGGCGTCGGCCAGTTGGGCGAGCGAGCCGGCGAAATCATGCTTCACATAATCGACCTTGCGCTGGTCGAACGCGGTCGGCGCAACGCCATAGCCCATGATGTTGAACAACAGGTCGGGTGAATCCCGGCTTTCCATGTCGGCAAACTCGTCGATCGTCAGGCAGTCATGCCGGCGCGAGAGCGAGAGCAAGGGAATGGTCAGCGCCTCGGTCACGAAACCGGGGCTGGAGCCGGTGCTGTAGATCGAGCTGTTGCCGGCCTGGCAGGCGGCCTCGATCCGGGCGCGGACATCCGGGTCCATGGAGGCGGGATGATGGAAGTCGCCGCGCGTGGTGACGACATTCTTGCCCGATGCCAGCAGCCGGCACAGTTCGTCGATGTCGGTCCCCTGCCGCATATAGAGGACGCAATCGGCCGGGGTTGCGACCAGCGCGTCGACATCGCTGGTGGCGATAATGTCCTGCGGCGCGGTGCCGGCGAGCACACCGGCATCCTGCCCCGCCTTGGCCGCCGAACTGACCCACAGGCCGGCGAGGTCCAGCCCCGGATGCTCGATCACCGCGCGCAGGGCACGGCCGCCGATATTGCCGGTGGCCCACTGGATCACCCGATAGTGCTTGCCCATCGCCATCCTCTCCCTTGCCGCCCGATCAGAATTTGACGCCGGCCTGGACGCCCCAGGTCGCGGGCGCACTCCAGACATTGCCGATGCCGAAATTATTGCTGAGCACCTGGGTGCGGTAGCGGCTGTCGGTGACATTGTCGCCGAAGACGGCCAGCGAGAAACGGTCGCTGGCGTCGGTCCATTCCGCGCGCAGCGCCAGCACCTCATAGCCCTTCTGCGCGAACTGGGTGCCGGACGGGCCGAAATAGAATTTCGAGGTGTAATAGAGATTGCCCGACAGGGCGAGCGAACCGCCGGCCAGGTCCAGCGTGTAGCGCGCGCCGACATTGCCGGTGAAGTCGGGCGTGCGCTGCATATGCACATCGTTGAGCTGGGTCGGCACGACGACGAAGCTGATCCCCTGCGCCGCGCAACTGGCGAGGGTGCAGCGCGTATAGATCGGCGCATCCTCGAAATTAGTGTAGCGCGCATGGGTATAGGCGGCACCGACATTGAACTGGAACCGGTCGGTCAGCCGATAGGAAAGCTGGCCTTCCAGACCATAGATTTCCGACGAGGCGGCGTTGATGATTTGGGCCGAGGGCGGATTGCCGCGATAGAGCGACACCTGCAGATTCTTGTAATCATAATAATAGGCCGACAGGTCGACCGACAGGCGCCGGTCATCATATTTGAAGCCCGCTTCAAAGGCGTCGATATCCTCCGGCGCGACCTTGTTGCCGGTATTGCCGCCAACGTCGAGAATGCCCGACTTATAGCCCTTGCTATAGGAGGCGTAGACGCTCGACTCCTCGCTGGGCTTGTAGCGCAGCACCGCGCGCGGCGTGAACTTGTTGCCCTTGAGGTCCGGCACATAGGTGCGCACGCCGGAGAAGGGGATGATATAATAGGCGTCGCCGATCCTGTCGTGGCTGTAGCGCCCACCCACCGTCAGGAACAGGTCGGGCGTGAAAGCATAGGTAAGGTCGGCAAAGGCCGCATAGGATTTGCTGTTGGTGCCCGAACCGCCCAGCGCAATGCTGGCGAGCGGATCGCCGGCGGTCGGCGTGCCGACGCGCGTGCCCCATCGGTCCTTGTTATTGAAGTAAAAAAGGCCGGCGGTCCATTGCAGCGGTCCGCCCGGCTTCGAGGTGAGCAGCAATTCCTGCGAGACGGTCTGGCTGCGCACCGGAATGTGCAGCAGGAAGATATTCGCCGCCGTGCTGTCCAGATCCTCGACGATCAGCGAATTTTCGTCGCGATACTGGGTGTAGGAGGTGAGGTCGGCAAAGCCGAGGTCCGCCTTCAGCGTGCCCTGGATCACATCATTGTTCGACAGGAACTCGGTCGGGCCGCCGGTCGCCACATCATCATGTTTGGTGGCATAGAGGCTGGGCGGCAGGTTGGTGCCCGCGCCGCCAATATCGTCACCGACATAGATATTGGTGTTGAGCAGGGTCGGATCATCGGTGTCGCTATGGGTATAGCGCAGAAGCAGCGACACGGAATCGCTCAGGTCCGCCTTGATCCCGGTACGCACCGACCAGTTGCTGTAGCGCCCGTCCCGGTCGCTGCCGGTAGTGATATTGTGGACGAAGCCGTTGCCGCGCCGGAACAGCCCCTCGACATCCATCGCCACATCCTGGACCACGCCGAAGGTGGCATAGCCCTGCACCGCCAGGCTGTTGAAGCGGCCATAGCTGACCTTGAACTCGCCCGCGCCGTCGCTGCTGGGATCGGCCGTGGTCAACAGGATCGCGCCGCCAGTGGTGTTGCGGCCGAACAAAGTGCCCTGAGGTCCTTTCAGCACCTGCACGCTTTTCAGGCTCATCAGCTGGAAATCGGCGGCCAGCGGGTTGGGCGAATAGAAGCCGTCGACATAGATGCCGACATTGGCGCCGCCGCCCGAACTGGCGACCGCCGTGCCGACGCCGCGAATGGTCGGCTGGACGAAGGCGGCGGCGCTGTCGAAGCGCAGCGCCGGGGTGACGGTGGCGATGTCGGTGAGCTGGCTGGCGCCGGCGCTGGTCAGCTGATCCTGGGTGACGGTGGTGATGCTGATCGGCACGTCGCGCGACAATTCGGCACGGCGCTGGGCGGTGACGATGATCAGATCCTGATCATTCTGGGCTGGCGGCGGCGGCGCCTCCTGCGCGACAGCCAGGTGCGACACGGTGGCCAGCAGCATGGCCGCGCCAATACCCGACGAACGAATAAGCGTCTTCCGATGGATCATCCTTGCCTCCCATGATCGGTGCCGGTGGTCCGGCCTTCCCTATGGGCGGCATGATAAGGCCGAGAACCGCGGTCTCGCGCGCAGATAAGCGGCCCGCGGCTGACTCATCGCCTCGGCGTTGCCGCGCGCGGCTCAGGGGCCAAGATATCCAATCGTATCCTGACGCGGATCGGGCGAGTCTGCGCGCCAGCGGACCGATCCGAATGGCCGCTCCAGCCGCCGCCGCACCCGCACCTCGCCGGCCTTGCGGTCAAAGGCGCGCGCCACCTGCTGCGCCAGCTTGTCGGCCTGGGTGAAACGATCGCGCATGTGGAGATAATCGCCCCAGGTCGGGCATTGATAGCGCTCGGTCCACAGCGCGGGATTGGCGATGTCGCGCGCGATCGACCAGTTGAAGCCGCCATTGCGCATCCGGGTGCGCTGCACCTCCACCATCGCCGCATAGAAATCGCGCGCCTGGTCGGGATCGACATCATAGTCGATCTCGATGATGACCGGGCCGGAGCGACGGGTGAGCGCCATGCCGACTTCCGGTTCGCCCGCGATGATGAAGGGCTCGACATCCGCCTCGCTGGTCTCCGGCAGTGGCAGCAGCCAGCCCAGCAACGGCAATATGGCCAGTGCCAGCCCCGATCCATACATGGCAATGTCGACCGACCAATGTTGCGCCACCAGCCCCCAGAGCAGCGCGCCAATCGCGATGCCGCCGGTCAGCGCCGAGGAGAAGAGCGACAAGGCCCGCGCTGTCACCCAGCGCGGCGCCGACAGCTGCACCGAGACGTTGAACAGGGCGATGGTCAGGATATTGGCGCCGCCCGCGACCAGCAACGCCAGGCAGGTGAGCGGCACATGGCGGCTGACCCCGACCAGCGCCAGCGCGAGGCCGCTGACCAGCGCCAGCACGGCGGTCGTCCGCTGCGTTCCGAAGCGGTCGCGACATGGCCCGACCAGCAGCGCCCCCAGCACGGCCCCCACCCCGCTGGCGCCCAGCAACAGGCCATAGACGCTGGCATCGCCGCCCAGCAGATCCTTCGCCACCAATGGCGCGAGCGCGGACGCCGACGCGCCGGCCAGTCCGAACAGGAAGGCGCGCAGCAGCACCGTGCGGATCGCCCCGGCATGCAGCGCGTAGCGCATGCCCGATACCATCGCCCGGTGGAATTGTTCGGGCGGCAGGCGCGCGGGCACATGGCGCCGCTGCCAGGCGAAGAAGGCAAGGAACAGCGGCAGATAGCAGATGGCGTTGATCGCAAAGGCGGCATGGGCGCCGGCGGCCAGCACGATGATGCCACCCAGCGCCGGGCCGAAGCTGCGCGCGACATTATAGCTGATCGTGCCCAGCGCCACGGCGGCGGGCAGCAGGCGCGGCCCGACCTGTTCGCTGATCGACGCCTGCCAGGCCGGCGAATAGAGCGCGACGCCCGCACCGATCAGCGAACAGAAGGCGAGCAGCATCCAGGGCGAACTATGCCCCGTCCAGGCCAAGAAGGTCAGCAGCGCCGCGCAGGCCATAGAGAAAGCGAGGCCGCTCATCGCGATCCGGCGGCGGTCGAACATGTCGGCAAAGGCGCCGGCGGGCAATGTCACCAGCATCAGCGGCAGCATCAGGGCGGTCTGGACCAGCGCGACCATGCTGGGCGACGCGCTCATCCGCGTCATTTCCCATGCCGCGCCAACGCCCAGGATCAGCTGGCCGAAATTGGAGAGAAGGCTGGCGGTCCAGATCCGGCGGAACACCGGTTCGCGCAGCGGCGCGAAGCTGCCGCCCGTCGCCTGCGCGACATCGCCTTGCGCCATCCGTCTCCCTCCTCATCATCTGCCCGCCCAGCCTGCACCAGCCGGGCGACGCAGGCCAATCGGCGCGCGATCAATCGCCTGTGCGATTGGGGGCCGTCCCGCTTCCATGCGATAGGATGCGAGAGCCGCGCCTGCGGCAAAAGAGACCGGGAGAAGATGCTTGACCGACGCCTATATCATTGATGCCGTCCGCACCCCGCGCAGCATCGGCAAGATGGGCAAGGGCGCGCTGTCGCACATGCACCCGCAGCATATTGCGGTGGCGGTGCTGAAGGCGCTGAAGGATCGCAACAATCTGAACACCGCCGATGTCGACGACATCATCTGGGGCACCAGCGCGCAGATGGGGCTGCAGGGCGGCGACCTTGGCCGGATGGCGGCGCTCGATGCGGGCTATGACGTCAAGGCTTCGGGCGTGACGCTGGATCGCTTCTGCGGCAGCGGCCTGACCGCCACCAACCTGGCCGCGGCGCAGATCATGTCGGGCATGGAGGATCTGGTGATCGCCGGCGGGACCGAGATGATGTCCTATGTCACCTGGTACGGCCAGTCGCTGCGCGAAGCGGGCGTGAAGGCCGCTGGCGGCCTTGGCACCGGCAATATGCGGTTGCAGGACAAGCATCCCCAGTCGAACCAGGGCGTGGCCGCCGACGCGATCGCCGCGATGGAGGGGATCACGCGCGAAGAGCTGGATGCCTTTGGCGCGGAGAGCCAGCGCAGGGCCGGCATTGCGCTCAAGGAGGGCCGCTTCGCCCGGTCGACCGTGCCGGTGCATGACGAGGATGGCAGCATCGTGCTGGACCATGAGGAATATCCCCGCCCCGACACCTCCGCCGAGCAGCTTGCCGGGCTGAAACCCGCCTTCGCCGCGTTCATGGACATGCCCTCGCGCCAGGATGGGCCGACCTTCCGCCAGCTGATCAACCAGAAATATCCCGACCTCGCGATCGAGCCGCTGCATCATGCCGGCACCTCGTCGGGCGTCGTCGATGGGGCTGCCGCGATCCTGCTAGCCTCGAAAGCCTATGCCGACGCCCATGGGCTGAAGCCCCGCGCCCGCATCGTCGCGACCGCCAATGTCGGCGACGATCCGACGCTGATGCTGAACGCCCCGGTCCCGGCCGCGCGCAAGGTGCTGGCCAAGGCCGGGCTGACCGTGGCCGACATCGACATATTCGAGGTCAATGAAGCCTTTGCCGTGGTGACGGAGAAGTTCATCCGCGACTTGGGCGTCGACCGCGCCAAGCTCAATCCCAATGGCGGCGCGATTGCGCTCGGCCACCCGATCGGCGCGACCGGGGCGGTGCTGATCGGCACCGCGCTCGACGAACTGGAGCGCAGCGGCGGCCGCTATGCCCTGATCACCATGTGCGCGGCCGGGGGCATGGCGCCCGCGATCATCATCGAACGTGTCTGATCGGATCGTCCGGCCGCCGCGTTGCGCCGAACAGGAGGAGGCTGCTTTCGTTTCGCCGCGATGGCGCTATGCTGCGCGCACAATGGAAAGCCTGCAGGACAAGACACTCGCCGACAACCCGCCGGCGCTGATGCGCAACGCGACGATGAAGCTGACGATCATCGCGCGTCAGCTGCGCGCGCATTTCGACCAGAGCGTAGTGCGGCTGGGCGTCACCCGTTCGCAATGGACGGTGATCGCGGCGGTCGCGCGCTATCCCGGCACGACCCAGCGCCATATCGCCAACCTGCTGGAAATGGCCGAGGCATCGGCCGGGCGGCTGATCGACCGGCTGTGCGCTGACGGCCTGCTGGAGCGGCGGCAGAAGGATGATGATCGGCGCGCCCATGCCGTATTCCTGACCGAGCGTGGCCAGGCGATCACCATGCAGCTATCCGGCATCGCGCAGGAGAATGAGGAGGTCGCCTTTGCCGGCTTCTCGGCCGAGGATTTGAAGCGCCTCAACAGCCTGCTCGACACGATTTCGGAAAATATCGTCAAGCCCTGAAGGCCGCCGCCGTCCCGGCGCCCCACCTTTCCCGGACATAAAAAAGGGCCGCTCCGGCAAGGAGCGGCCCATTCGCTATCGGCCGGCGCAGGGGAGGCCGCGCCCGGCGATCTCTTAGTGCGCGGTCAGCAGATCCTTCTTCGACAGGCTGGTGGTCAGCTTGCCGTCGGCGGCGGTCAGGCTGGACGCCGGCACGTTCACCATCTTGCCGTTGAGGATGATCTGCGCATTGCCATCGGCCGCGACGCGATAGATGGCGGCCAGACGATCGCCGCTGGCGGTGTAGAGCATCTTGCCCTTGTAGTCGGCAGCGGCGGTGGCCGCGCTGATCTGGACGGCTTCGCCAGCAGCAGCGACCTGCGGCAGAGCGGCAGCGGCGAGAGAGAGCGACAGGGCGATCTTGGCGAAACGAGTCATGGCACAACCTCTTCAACTAAAAACGGGTCGAGGAACTATATCCCCTTAACACTAAGCTAGGTTAGCTATTGCCGGTGATAATGTCAAGCTAGCTTAGTATTTATTTTTGCATGTGCGAACAGCGGCTTGAGCGGGCAGACAAAAGGCCGCGTCCATATGGAACGCGGCCTCTTCGTCCCATGGACGCAGCCCCGGAGGTTCAGCGCGGCGGAAAGCGAATCGCGCCGTCGATCCGGAACAGCTGGGCGTTGATGTAGCTGTTGCGCGTGATCTCCAACGCCAGGCCGGCAAATTCCTCGGGCTTTCCAAGGCGCTTGGGGAAGGGCACGCTGTTGTTCAGGCTTTCGTACATGGCCGGGTTCATGTCCTTGAAACGCAGCATCGGCGGCGTCGCAAAGATGCCCGGCATGATCGCATTGACGCGAATCCCCAGCTCCATCAGGTCGCGCGCCATCGGCAGCACCATGCCGTTGACCCCCGCTTTCAGCGAGCCATAGGCGACCTGGCCGACCTGCCCATCCTGCGCCGCAGCACTGGAGGTCAGCAGGATGCTGCCCCGCTCGCCATCCTCCAGCGGGTCGAGCGCCGCCATGCCGAGCGCCGCGATCGAGGCCATGCGATAGCTGGCGACCAGCACGCCTTCGGCCGAGATCGCATAATCCTGCGTCGACATGCGCTTGAAGCCGCCGGTCTCCTTGTCCTTAGACACGGTCTTGCCGCCCTTCGACACGACCGCGCAATGGACCAGGATGCGTTCCTGCCCCTGCGCCGCCCGCGCCGCGTCGAAACCGGCGAGCACGCTGTCTTCCGACATGATGTCGACCTGGCAGAAGGTGGCGCCGACCTCCGCCGCGATCGCCTGACCGCTATCCTCGTTGATATCGAAGATCGCGACCTTCACCCCCGCCTCGCGAAGCGCCCGCACCGTCGCCAGCCCCAGGCCCGACGCGCCGCCGGTCACGACCGCGGACAGGGAAGAGTCGAGTTTCATGGCATGTCTCCCACATCTGTTTTCGGACTGGCTATGGCACAGCGGCAAGGCGGCTCAACCCATGGCCCGGTCGACGCCGGCAATATCGCCGCGGCGCTAGGGGGGCGGGGCGCATCGCGATAGCGATAGCAGGCCCGCCGGACTTGCGGCGACCGGCGCAGCTTCTACCCTTTCCCCAACAGGTCGCATCATGCGGCGAATGAGGGGATGGCTGATTTTATGACCCAGGTGATGAAGGGGGTGCGCGTTCTGGAAGTGGCGCAGTTCACCTATGTGCCGGCTGCCGGCGCGATCCTGGCCGACTGGGGCGCGGACGTCATCAAGATCGAGCATCCGGTGCGCGGTGACACGCAGCGCGGGTTCCTGAACATGGGCGGGGTGCAGCTCGATCCACTGCGCCACACCTTGTTTGAGCATCCCAATCGCGGCAAACGCAGCGTCGGCATCGACCTGTCGACCGAGGAAGGCCAGGCCGTACTCTATGAGTTGGCCAAGAGCGCCGACGTGTTCCTGACCAACTATCTTCCCCAGGTGCGGCAGAAGAACAAGTTCGACATCGAGCATATCCGCGCGGTCAATCCGAACATCATCTATGCCCGTGGCAGCGCGCTGGGCAACAAGGGGCCGGAGCGTGAGGTCGGTGGCTTCGACGGCACCTGCTTCTGGTCGCGCAGCGGCGTCGCCCACGCGATGACGCCCGAGGAACTGCCCGGCCCGCTGACCCAGGGCATTCCCGCCTTTGGCGATTCCATCGGCGGCATGTTCATTGCCGGCGGTATTTCCGGCGCGCTGTTCCACCGCGAAAGGACCGGCGAGGCGGTCGAGCTGGACGTGTCGCTGCTGTCGAGCGCCTGGTGGGCATCGGGCGCGCTGATCGCGCAGGTGATGGAGACCGACATCCTGACCCGCAACGGCATGCCGAGTTCCGGCGGATCGCTGCGCAACCCCTTCATGGGCAATTTCCATACATCGGACGGCGGCACGATCAACCTGTGCATGGTCAGCCCCACCGGCCTGATCGCCGATACCTTCGCCCATGTCGGCGTGCCCGAGGCGGCGGACGATCCGCGCTTCAAGGATGTGCTGGCGCTGATCGAGAATGCCGGCGCGGCGAGCGACATATTGGTCAAGGCCTTCGGTCAGAAGCCCTTCGCCTATTGGCGCGAGCATCTGAAGACGATGAAGGGCCAATGGGCGCCGATCCAGAGCTTCAAGGATCTGCTGACCGACGAGCAGGCGATCGCCAACGACATGATCATCGAGGTCGAGGGCGCCGATGGCGGCGCGCCGCTGCGGCTGGTGCGCGGCCCGGTGCAGTTCGACGGCCAGCCGGTGCAGACCACGCGGTCGCCCCAGGCATCGGAACATACCGAACTGGTGCTGATGGAACTGGGCGTCGAGTGGGACCAGATTGAACAATGGAAGGCCAGCGGCGCTATCGCCTGAAGGGGCGACGTCGGGGGGCTGGAAGGCAGGAATGATATGAAACCGGGTACGAAACTGAAAAGCGCGGTGTGCGACACCGAAGTGATGGTGATCCGCAGCGGCACTGGCACGATCGAATGCGGCGGCAGCGCCATGGGCGAAGCCAAGCCGGATACGGTCGGCACACCCGCCGAGGATTTCAGCGCCGGCACGCTGATGGGCAAGCGCTATGTCGATCCGGCCGGCAATTTCGAATTGCTGTGCGTCAAGCCGGGCAAGGGTTCGCTGTCGGTCGACGGCGTGGCGCTGAGCCCCAAGGACGCCAAGCCCCTGCCCGCTTCGGACTGACGCCCATCCCATGAACATCGCCCTGTTCCTTGAAATGGCGGCCGATGCCGCGCCCGACCGCATCGGCCTGGTCTGTGACGGCCAGCGCTGGAGCTATGCCCGGCTGCTGGCTGGCGCGCGCGGCGCCGCCGCGCTGATCCGGGACAGTGGCTGCAGCCATGTCGCGCTGCTGGACGAAAGCAGCGAGGCGGCGGCGATGGCGCTGTTCGGCGCGGCGATTGCCGGCGTGCCCTATGTGCCGCTCAACTATCGGCTGGCCGACGCGGACCTGGCCGCACTGCTGGCACGGATCACGCCGGCGCTGATCGTCGGCGATGTCGCGCGGGTCGAACGCCTCTGCCCCTCGGCCGACAACAAGGTGCTGGCGCGGGCCGATTTTGTGACCGCCGCGCTGGACGCTGCGGCCGATGCGCCGATCGAGGCGGACGAAGGCGATGGCGTCGCCATCCAGTTGTTCACCAGCGGCACCACGGCCGCGCCCAAGGCGGCGATCCTGCGCCACGCCAATCTGGTCTCCTATATATTGGGTACGGTCGAGTTTGGCGCCGCGCCGGAAGAGGATGCCGCGCTGGTCAGCGTGCCGCCCTATCATATTGCCGGCATCGCTGCCCTGCTCAGCTCCATCTATGCGCTGCGCCGCATATTGCTGCTCCCCGCCTTCGATCCCGCCGCCTGGCTGGAGCTGGCGGCAGGGGAGCGGGCGAGCAATGCCTTCGTCGTGCCGACCATGCTCTCCCGCATCATCGAGACGGTGGACAAGGGTGTCCGCCCCGACCTCGGCAATCTGCGGGCGGTCGCCTATGGTGGCGGCAAGATGCCGCTGGAACTGATCCAGCGCGCGCTCGACCTGTTTCCCAATACCGGCTTCACCAATGCCTATGGCCTGACCGAGACCAGCTCGACGGTCGCCCTGCTGGGGCCGGACGAGCATCGCGCCGCCCATGTCGCGACCGATCCCGCCGCCCGCGCCCGGCTGGCGTCAGTCGGCCGGCCGCTGCCGACGGTCGAGATCGAGATTCGCGACGAGGATGGCCGTTGCCTGCCCGCCGGCGAGCCGGGCGAAATCTATGTTCGCGGCGACCAGGTGTCGGGCGAATATCGCGAGCGCAGCGCGCTCGACGCCGATGGCTGGTTTCCCACCCGCGACGCCGGCTATATCGATGCGGAGGGCTATCTGTTCCTGTCGGGCCGCGCCGACGACGTGATCGTGCGCGGCGGTGAGAATATCTCGCCCGGCGAGATCGAGGATGTGATGCTGGCCCTGCCCGCCATTGCCGAAGCGGCGGCCGTCGCCATCCCGTCGGCCGAATGGGGCGAGGCGGTCGGCCTGATCGTGGTCGTGCGCGACGGCCATGCAGCGCCGGCTGACGAGGAACTGAAGCAGGTCATCCGTGCCCGGCTGCGTTCTTCGCGAGTGCCCGAGCGCGTGCTCTTTGCTAAGAGCCTGCCCTATAATGAAATGGGCAAGCTCCTCCGCCGGGAAATCAAGAAGCTGTTCGCAGCCTGACATGGCTCTCGCCCTGCCGCTTGCCGGCTGGGCCGAGGCGCAGTTGGAGGCGATCCGGGCGCTGGCGGGAACGCCGGCGCTGGCGGGTTTGAGCGGCGCGCAACTGCTGGGCGAGCGGGCGGCGCTGAATGGTTTTTCGATACCGGGTCGGCGCTCGGCCGGGGGGGGATGCCGGCTTTATGACGCGATCGACGGACAGGTCGCGCTGACCCTGGCGCGGGCCGACGACCGGGACCTGATGCCGGCCCTGTTCGGTGATGCTGGCATCGAAAGTGACAGCGATATTGTCACAGGCTTCGCTACTGCACAGACCAGCGCGATCGTGATACAGGGGCGGCAACTGGGCCTTGCGATCGCTGCGATCGACGAGGTGCCGGCCAGCCCGGCCTGTCGCCTGATGGTGACAGGGGGTGAGCGGCCGATGCGCGACGGGCCGCCGCTGGTGATCGACCTGTCGGCGCTCTGGGCCGGGCCGCTGGCCGGGCATCTGCTCGGGCTGGCGGGCGCGCAAGTCATCAAGGTGGAGAGCCGCAACCGGCCCGACCGGATGCGCGCGGGCGATCCGCTGCTGTTCGCGCGGCTGAACCAGCACAAGGCCAATGTCGCGATCGACCTGCGCAACGCGGAGGATCGGGCGGCGCTGATCGCGCTGATCCGCCGTGCCGACATGGTGATCGCCGCCGCCCGGCCGCGCGCGCTGGCGCAACTGGGGATCGATGCCGATGCGCTGGTGCGTGCGGTGCCGGGGCTGGTCTGGGTGACGATCACCGGCCATGGCGCGGAGGGCGACGCCGCCCACTGGATCGGCTTTGGCGATGATTGCAGCGTCGCCGGGGCCCTCAGCGCCGCATTGCGGCAGGCAAGCGGGCGGATCGGCTTTGGCGGCGATGCCTGCGCCGACCCATTGACCGGAATCCATGCTGCGCACCGCGCGCTGGCACAGTGGCATGAAGGCATGGGTGCGCATCTGCTGCTGTCGATGAGCGCCGTGGTGGCCGAGGCGATTGACTGGGAACGGGCGCAAGACGCAGCGGGCTTCACCGCGACACTGCAACGCTGGGCCGCGGCCGAGGGCGCCTCCTTCCCCGGCGTTGCACAGCGAACCACGGGACCGGTCGCGGCGCTGGGGCAGGATAATGGGGCTTGGCTATGCTGATCCGCGACGCCGAACTATGGGGCAAGGGCCGGGCCGATCTGCGCATCGCCGAGGGACGAATCGCGGCGATCGGCGCACTTGCCCCCCTGCCCGGCGAGCCTGTGATCGATGCCAGTGGCGGCGCCTTGCTGCCCGGCCTGCACGATCATCATATCCATCTTGCGGCCCATGCCGTCGCCCGCGCCTCCCTGCCCTGCGGATCACCGGCCGTGACCAGCGAAGCCGATCTGACCGCCGCGCTGGCGCAGCCGGGCGAGGGCTGGCTGCGCGGCATCGGCTATCATGAAAGCGTCGCCGGCCTGCCCGATGCGTTGACGATCGACCGTTGGCAGGCCGAGCGACCGGTGCGCATCCAGCATCGGTCGGGGCGCATGTGGCTGCTCAACAGCCGGGCATTGGATCTGCTGCTGGCACTGGACGCCCCGCCGCCGGGGCTGGAGCGGATCGACGGGCGCTGGACCGGACGCTTGTTCGACGAGGATGGCTGGCTGCGCCGGGTACTGGGCGGCACGCCGCCGGCGCTGGACGCGGTGGGGCGCGAACTGGCCCGCCATGGCGTCACCGGCGTTACCGACATGTCGCCGGGCAATGACGGCGCAAGCCTGCGCTATTTCGCCGCCGAGCGGGCGGCCGGTCGCCTGCCGCAGCATCTGGTTGCCGCCGGCACGCTCGCATTGGGGGACTCGGCGCCCCCGCCCGGCATCTCGGTCGGCCCGGCCAAGCTGCACCTGCATGAAAATGCCCTGCCCGACTTCGACCAGTGCGTCGCCTTCCTGCGCGCCGCGCACGACCAGGGGCGAGCGATCGCCAGCCATTGCACGACCGAGACCGAACTGGTCTTCACCCTCGCCGCGCTGGCTCAGGCCGGCGCGCGGCCGGGCGACCGGATCGAGCATGCCGGCGTCACCCCCGATGTGCTGCTGGAGCAGATGATCGAATTGGGCGTGCAGGTGGTGAGCCAGCCGCATTTCATCGCCGAGCGCGGCGATCAGTATCTGCGCGATGTCGAACCGCGCGAACGGCCCTTGCTCTATCGCCTGGGCGCCTTTGCCCGCGCCGAGCTGGTGCTGGCGGCGGGCAGCGACGCGCCCTATGGCGTCGCCGATCCCTGGGCGGCGATGCGCGCGGCGGTGGCGCGCAGGACGGAGAGCGGCGCGGTGATCGGGCGGGACGAGGCGCTGACGCCGGAAGCGGCGCTGGCCCTCTATCTCGCCGATCCGCTGGACCTGCGCCAACAGCGGGCCCTCGCCGTCGGCGCACCGGCCGACCTGTGCCTGCTGGATCGTCCCTGGACGCAGGCGCGGGACCGCCTGCGGGCGCAGGATGTGGCGATGACGTGGATCGCCGGATCAGTCGTCCATGATCATGTCGACCAGACCCCAGCCTAGCGCCGTGCGGGCGTTGATCCGCTTACCCGACAGGATCATCAGCGCGGCACGCTGACGCCCGATCCGCCGGCTGAGCGAGACGCAGCCGCCGGCGCCGGGGATGATTCCCATCGCCAGTTCGGGCAGATGGAACCAGGCGTCGGCGCTGGCTGTGATCTGCCCGGCAAAGGCCGCCATTTCGAGGCCAGAGCCGACGCAGCCGCCCTGGACATGGACCGTCAGCCGATCGGCGCAGCGCAGCAGCGCGTGGGCCGGCAGCGTCTGCATCCGGATGTCATGTGTGGTTGCCGGATCGCGCGTGGTGCCAAATTCACTGAGGTCCGCGCCGGTGCAGAAGCTGCGGCCCGCGCCGCGCAGGCTGACATGGCTGATATCGGGATCGAGCGCGGCAATGTCGAACGCCGCGCGCAGCCCGTCGCGCAGATCGCGGTCGATGGCATTATGGGCATTGGGCCGATCGATCAGGATCGACAGCCGGTCGCCGTCCCGATCCACCTTGATGGTGCCGGGCGACTGCACAGGCGCGGGCATTTGCGCGGCCAGCCAGCGGGCATGGCCGGCACTGCCCTGAAGCAGACCATAAGCAAGCGATTCCGCGACCAGCGCCTGGGCCGGGTCCAGCCCGTGGATCAGCCGCAACAATTGCACCAGCACCCGCGCCGCTTCCGGCTGCGCCACGATCTGCTGCGTGATCGCACCGAGCGACACCGGCAGTTCGACCAGCGCATCAAGCCGCGACGCAAGCGGATGGCTCGGGTCGCCGATCCCCAACAAGGGAAAGGGCGGCAGATGCAACGGCGCATCGGTTCGCGGCGCCCGGTCGAGATCGACCAGCCCATAGGGCTGCGCATCCCCGGTCCAGGGCAGCGTCAGGCCATCGGGGTCGATCAGGGCGGCAGGGCCGGGCATGGGTGGCAGGGTAGGACCGGGCCGAAGCGCGGCAAAGGCGGACGCAGCATTGATCGCCAGGGCGTTGCGGACAATGGCTGACCAGCGCCGCGCCCTGCCGCAATATCGCGCCATGGAGACGGATCACCCCAGTCTGCGCGCGCTCGCCACCGCCGCCCTGCAACGGCCCGCCGATCAGGCAGCGATCCTTTATGAGGGCGAATGGATCGCTTGGGGAGCGCTGCATGCGGTAGCCGAAGAGATCGATGCGGCACTGGATGCGAGCGGCATTGCCCCGGACGCCCCGGTCGCCTTCGTCGCGCGCAATCGGCCGGCGGCGCTCGCCGCGCTGCTGGGCCTGATTGCGCAGGGGCGGACGATCCGCATGATCTATGCCTTTCAGTCGGACGCCGCGATCGCCCGCGACCTGACGCGGATGGCCCCCGCCGCGCTGGTCGCCTTTGCCGAGGATATCGGGCCGGAGATCCGGGCCGTGCTGGCGACGGAAGGCATCGCGGCAGTCGCGATCGACGGCATGGCCGCGGCTGCGCTGCCGGGTCATGAATATGCCTCGCCAGAAGTTCAGCAGCGTCAGGGCCCGGCCGCTCCACAAATCGAGATTTTGACCAGCGGCACCACCGGCCCGCCGAAAAGCTTTGCCGTGCCCTATGCCCTGCTGGAACGGCATTTCCTCTCGACCCCGCTGACCCGGCAGCAGGCGGACGATCCCCAGGCCGCACCGCCCTTCCTCCTCTATTTCCCGCTCGGCAACATCACCGGCCTCTATTCGACGCTGCCGATGCTGCTGCGCGGGCAGCGGGTCGAGCTGCTGGAGCGCTTCTCGCTCACCGCCTGGCATGCCCATGTGCGGCGCTGGCGGCCCAGCCATGGCGGCCTGCCGCCGGCCAGCGTGCAGGCGGTGCTGGATGCCGACTTACCGGTCGATGACCTCGCTTCCCTGCGCGCAATCGGCTGCGGCGCGGCGCCGCTCGATCCCGGCGTGCAACAGGCGTTCGAGGCGCGCTACGGCATTCCTATCCTGCTCTCTTATGGCGCCACCGAGTTCGCCGGCCCGGTAGCGTCGATGACCGCCGCGCTTCATGCCGAATGGGGATCTCGCAAGATCGGGTCGGTCGGCCGCGCCATGCCGGGCGCACAGTTGCGCATCGTCGGTCCAGACAGCGGCATCCCGTTGCCGCCCAACAGTGAAGGTCTGCTGGAAGTCATTGCGCCGCGAATCGGACCGGACTGGATTCGCACGTCGGACATCGCGCTGATCGATGCCGATGATTTCCTGTTCCTGCGCGGCCGGGCGGACGGGGCGATCATCCGCGGCGGCTTCAAATTGCTGCCCGAGTCGATCGAACGCGCCCTGATGCTGCACCCGGCCGTCGCCGAAGCGGCGGTGACAGGCATGGCGGACCACCGGTTGGGGCAAGTGCCGGCGGCCGCCATCCGGCTGCGTGCCGATTTTGCTGCACCTGCGATCGCAGCATTGGAAACGCATGTGCGCCAGCATCTTCCTGCCACCCATGTTCCGGTAAAATGGCTGTTCGTCAGGGACTTGCCGCGCACGCCCTCGCTCAAGACCGATCGCCGCGCGCTGCAGGCGCTGTTTGCGAATATGTCGCCGAAAACGGAGAATGAGACAGAGAATATCACATAAACGAGGGCATCTCATTTTTTGTTGACAGCCTCCCGGCGTTAGTGAACAACCATGTTCAATAACGAAGGAGAGGAACCATGGCTCTGATCGAGTCCCATAAGCCGAGGGTAGCCAAGACCGAGTCCAACAAGGCGAAGATCGCCAAGCGCGTGGTCGAGGTGCTGGAATTTTTCGACGAGGATCACCCGCAGGCGACGGTGATGGACATTGTCCGCCGCTTCGACCGCCCGCAGTCGAGCACGTCCGAATTGCTGTCGAGCCTGGTCGACCTGGGCCTGCTCCACAAGGATCCGGGTTCGCGCGCCTATTCGCCGACCCCGCGCGCTGCGATGCTGGGTGCCGCGATCCAGCCGCGCATGGTGCGCGATGGCGTCCTCAACGGCCTGATCGATCGCCTGTCGGCCCAGACGGGCCTTGGCATTGCCGTGTTCGGCATGGTCGGCCTCAACATCCAGATCGTTCACTGGCGCGCTGGCAAGAAGGCGCTGCGCACCTCGGCCAATAACGGCCTGGCCGGTGGCCGCCAGGAACGGCTGACCGACTCCGCCGCTGGTCTGCTGATGCTGTCGACCGTGCAGCAGCCGCGCCGCGACGGCCTGATCCGCCGCCTCAATGCCGAAGCGCCGCAGGAGCGCAAGTTCGTCTTCGCCGATGTCGCCGGCCAGGTGCAGCGCTGCCGGGACGAGGGGCATATCAGCGGCTTTGCCGGCTTTGGCTCGATCGCCGACGTCACTGCGATGCTGCTGCCCCACATGCCCGACGGCCAGCCGCTGGCGATCGGTTTCGTCTATGAACCGTCCGACCAGATCGATGCCGCCGGCCTGCAGCGCACGCTCAGCGAAGCGGTCCGCCGTTCGGTCGAGGAACAGTCGCCGGCCGCCTCCGTCCAGCCGATCTTCGAATCCGCCAGCTGGCAGGGTGCGCTGGAGGTGAAGCATGGCTGATGTGAAGGACAAGGACGTCGCCGACGCCCAGGCCGCGCGCAAATATTGGTCGGCCGAAGGCTATACCGAAGGCGGCGTCATCCGCGAGGTCGACTATAGCACCCAGTCGGGCGGGCTCGACCCGTCGCTGGCCGGCATCAAGATTGTCGACACCGACACCCATATCACCGAAGCGCCCGACCTCTTCACCTCGCGCGCGCCGGCCAAGTACAAGGCCAAGGTGCCCTATGTGAAGCAGGACGCCGACGGGGTCGAACGCTGGTATGTGGGCGACCGCAATTTCGGATCGATGGGCGGCAACGTCATCCGCGCCGACAATAACAAGCTGCTCGGCCGCCTGGCCTTCCCCAAGCTGGCGCAGGCGCATCCGGGTGGCCATCTGATCAAGGAACGGCTGCAGGCGATGGACGATATGGGCATCTATGCCCAGATCGGCTTTCAGAATTCGGGTGTGACCCAGGCCGGATCGCTGATGTCGCTGGGCGACCCCGACCTCGCGGTCGCGATCATCCAGATGTATAATGACGCATCGGCCGAATATCAGCAGGTGTCGGGCGAACGCATCTTCAACATGGCCCATCTGCCCTTCTGGGACCAGAAGGCGATGGAGGCCGAAGCGCGGCGCTGCGTCGACATGGGCCTGCGCGGCTTCGTGCTGCCCGATACGCCCGAGCGCGTCGGCGTGCCGAGCTTCCTGCATGATTATTGGACGCCCTTCCTGGAAATGTGCGAGGCCGAAGGCCTGCCGCTCAATTTCCATCTCAATGCGGCGATCGACCCCAATACGCTGACCTGGGACGGCTTCGGCTTTGAACAGACGCTGTCGGTGGTCGCCACCATGTTCTCGATCGGCAATGCCGCGACGCTGGGCAACTGGATGGTATCGGGCCGGCTCGACCGTCATCCCAAGCTGAAGATCGGCCTGATCGAGAGCGGCGCGGGCTGGGTGCCCTTCGCGATCGAGGCGCTGGAGCATCAGTTCGACGAAATGCTGCCGAGCAAGGTCGGCCTGCTCAACAAGCGGCCTTGGGAATATTTCCGCGACCATTTCTGGGTCACCTTCTGGTTCGAGAAGGTCGCGCCCAAGCTGCTGCTGGAAACGATCGGCGTCGACAAGGTCATGTTCGAAACCGACTTCCCGCACCCGACCTCGCTCTATCCGGGCGTGCAGGCGCATCTGACCGATGTGCTGGGCGGCTATGACTTTGCAGTGAAGAAGAAGGTGCTGCAGGACAATGCGGTGAACCTCTACAAGCTGCCTTTCTGAGGGGCGCAATCCGGATAAAAACGGAAAGGGGCGCTCCTGCCGGGAGCGCCCCTTTCCATTGGAGGGCGGTCGTCGAAGACAGTCATTGGTGAAAATGGAGACGCGAAAGCGCTCCGCCGCCAGACAGATGATCGGCGGCGAAGGGCCATGATCGCGGCAATGTCGGTCAGTCCAGCGGCTTTGGTGCGCCAGTCCCCATGTAGCGGGACAGGTTGTAATGGAGGCTGGCCACCGCCCGCTCCATATAGGGGTTGGGCTGGGTGCCGCGGAAGCCGACATTCTTCATGCCCTGCTGCACCGCCTGCATATTGGTAAAATCCTGTTGCAGCACCGGCGGCCATTGCTCCGCCTTGGTATATTCCCATTCGGTGGCGGGCGTTTCCGCGTCCGGGAAAAGCTCATAGACCGCCGCCTCGAAAATGCACTTGTCCGGGTCCGCGCCATAGGGGCGGGCCGAATAGCAGAGCATATTGTTGACGGCATGGCCGATCTGGAAATTGGGGAAGATCTGCCAGGCGGTGCCGCTCTTGGCGGTATGGGCGGGTTCGACCACCGGCCAGAAGACGCCGCGCTTCTCATCATCGGCACGCGCGGTGGCGAGCCAGTGCTGCAGCACCTGCGGCGCGGGGGTGCCCTCGGGCAGTTCGTCCTTCAGCCGCTGGGCGGCGGCGACCAATGTCATGGTGGTGTTGGTATTGGCATTTTCCCAGGTGAAAAGCTGCATTTCCGCGGTCGACAGGCGCGGGTCTTCGCCCGATCCGATGCGCAGCTTGGCTTGGTTCTCGTCCATATTCTTGGGCGCTTCATAGCCGATATTGGTGTGCAGCCCATGTTTGCGCGCCCAGCCGCGAAATTCGCCAAAGGCGTTGAATTCGGGATGGGTGGTCTGGACATGATAGGTCTCGCTGAACGCCTCCATCGCGACCTTCCAGTTGCAGTCGAAGATGATCCATTTGCGCCAGCGATAGCGCATATTCTGGAGGCCGAAGGGATCGAGCATGTCGGGCACCACGCCCAGATAATCGGTGAGCGGGCCGCAATCGGGATCGAGATTAATCCAGGCCCAGCCACCCCAACTATCGACGCTGACCTTGCCGAGCGCGGTGCGCTGCGCCGTCAGCTTGCCCTGCCAGTCATCGGCATGGTTGGCGAAGGTGCATTGTCCCTGCCGGTCGAAGGTCCAGCCATGGAAGCCACAGATGATCGACTTGCGATTGCCGCGCGCGTTGCGCTGACCTGCGGGCGTATCGATCAGGCGGCGGCCGCGATGCGGGCAGACATTATGATAGGCGCTCAGCTCATCCGGCCCGGTGCGCATGATGATGACCGAATCTTCGAGAATGTCATAGGTGACGAAATCGCCGACATTCGGAATATCCTCCAGCCGGGCCGCCTGCAGCCAGACCTTGCGCCATAGCCGCTCCTGCTCGGCGCGGGCATAGTCCTTGGACACATAGGCTTCGACCGGGACGATGACCGGCTCGATCAGATCCTCGCCGGGCGTGCCGATGCTGCTGATCTCGTTCATGGCCTATTCCTTCTCCACTTCACCCTTTTGCCATGCCCGCGTCACCCGGACTTGACGATTTCAGACAGTCGGGCTCAGCGCCCGGTCCATTGCGGCGTGCGTTTTTCGGCAAAGGCGCGCGGTCCTTCCTGCGCGTCCTTGCTGTTATAGGTATATTCTGAGGCGGCGCGGGCGGCCTGCAGCGCGGCAGCGCGGCCCATCTCGGTCGCCAGCATCACCGTGTCGCGCCCGGCCTTCACCGACAAGGGCGCGCCCTCCAATATCTCCGCCGCCAGATCGAGCGCGGCCTGAATCAGCGCCTCGGGCTCGGCCAGGCGATTGACCAGGCCGATCTCGTAGGCGCGCTGGGCGGTGATCGGCTTTCCGGTCAGGATGATCTCCATCATGATCCGCTGCGGGATCATGTGAATGAGCGGCGCGGCCCAGGGCGAGCTGCGCCCCACCTTCACCTCGGTAATGGCGAAGCGCGCGGCCGTGCTGGCAACGCACAGGTCGCAGGCCTGGGCGATCATCCAGCCGCCGGCAAAGGCGACGCCATTCACCGCCGCGATCGTCGGCTTGCTGAGTTCGATGCTGTCATAGGGCAGCGGGAACATGGCGCGCGGCGGCACGGCCATGCCGGTGTCGACCATTTCCTTGAGGTCGCCGCCCGCGCAGAAGGCCTTGTCCCCCGCGCCGGTCAGGATAGCGACGCGCAGCGCCGGATCAGTCTCGAATCGGTCCCAGGCGGCGCGCAGCCCCTCGCGCACGTCGCGGCCCAGGGCATTGCGCTGGTCGGGGCGGTTGATGGTGAGGATGGCGATGCCGTCGGGCCGCGCCTCGAACAGAACCGCGTCGGTTGAAGCGTCGGGCATCAATACCCCCTCTGCTGGATGATATGGGCCGCCCGCTCCAGCTCCTCGCGGAAGGTGGGATCGGCGATGGCGATCAGGCGGCGGGTGCGTTCGGCGAGTGTCTGCCCTTTCAGCTCCGCCGCGCCATATTCGGTGACGATGATGTCGACATCGCTGCGCGCGGTTGTGACGGGGCCGGACAAGGCTGGCACGATCTTGCTCAAACTGCCGCCCTTGGCCGAGGCGGAGAGCGCGATGATCGAGCAGCCGCCGGGCGAGCGGGCGCCGGCGCGGACGAAATCGACCTGGCCGCCGGTGCCGCCGAGATAGGCCGCGCCCGACTGTTCGGCATTGACCTGGCCGGTGAGGTCCACCTCCAGCGCGCTGTTGATGGTGACGAGGCGCGAGAGCCGACCGAGGACCGCAGCGTCATGGGTGTAACTGGTCGCGCACATGCGGATGGCCGGGTTGTTGTGCGCCCAGTCATAGAGGCGGCGGGTGCCGATCAGCGCGCCGTTGATCGAGACGCCGGTGTCGATTTCCTTGCGGGCGTTGGTCAGCACGCCGGCCTCGGCGAGGTCCACCAGCCCGTCGCCCAGCATGCCCGAATGGACGCCCAGGTCGCGCCGGTCGCCCAGCAGACGCAATATCGCGTCGGGCACCGCGCCGACCCCGGTCTGGATCACCGATCCGTCGCCGATATAGGCGGCGCAGTGGCGGGCGATCGCCTCGTCGGTGGCGCTGATTGTCGCAGGCGCCACCTCGACCGGCGGGCGCGTCACGGGAATGGCGACGTCGATGGCCGAGGCCGGGATCAGCTCGCCCGGCACATAGGGCACGGCTTCGTTGATCTCCGCAATCACCACCCGCGCCTTGTCCATGGCTGCGCGGACATAGTCGCCGATCAGGCCACAGCTATGATTGCCCTCGGCGTCGGCCGGGCTGAGCTGGATCATCGCCACGTCGCAGCCGATGATGCCGGCCGTGATCATCGGCGCGACCTGGCTGACATGGACGGGGATGACCTGCAGCTTGCCGGCTTTCGTCATCGACCGGAGCGCGCCGATCGCGCCCATCGAGGAAAGGCGGAAACTGTCGGCGCTTTCGGGCGTGAACAGGCCTGAGAAGCTGGTGGCGATGAAGGCGGACAGGTCGCCGATCCGCGCGCCCTGTTCGATCAGCGCGCTGACCAAGCTGACCGGCTCGCCGCAGGCCTGGCCAAAGACGATGCGGTCGCCGCGCCGCAGATAGGGGGTGAGGTCGATCACAAGGCCCCGACCTGGCGCAGCAATTGTTCGGCGCGGCTGAGATAGGGCCGGTCGAGCATCCCGCCCTTGTAGCCGATCGCGCCGACGCCGGGATTGGCGGCGAAGATGTCGACGATCGCCTGCGCCTCGGCAATCTCCTCTTCGGTCGGGGTGAAGGCCGCGTTAATGACATCGACCTGCACCGGGTGGATCGCCAGCATGCCGCGATAGCCGTCGCGCCGGACCTTTTCGGCGCGCGCCTTCAGCCCGTCGAGGTCGCGGAAGTCGCCCTGGATCGTCTCGATCGCGGTGACGCCGGCGGTGGCGGCGCCGAGCAGGCACATGGAGCGCGCCAGTTCATAGGTGAAGCCATAGCTGCCATCGGCATTGCGGTTGGAACTGGCGCCGATCGAGTCGGCCAGATCCTCCGCGCCCCAGGTCAGTGCCACCACGCGCGGCGCGCCCTTGTAATCGCCGGTGTGGAACATCGCCTCGGCCGTTTCGGTGACCAGCACGATCAGCGGGGTCGATCCGCGTGCGATGCCATTCGCGGCCTCGAACGCGGTCAGATAATGGTCGAGCAATTCGACATCCTGCCGGCCATAGACTTTGGGCAGCATGATGCCGCCCGGCCGCGCCGGCATGATCGCGGCGAGATCGTCGAGCGTATAGGGGCCGTCGAGCGGATTGACCCGGACCCAGAGCCGCTCGCGCCCTTCCGGCCTGGCGGCGAGGAAATCATGCACCATCTGGCGGGCGATCGCCTTGTTCTCGGTCGCGACGGCATCCTCCAGGTCGAACAGCGCGATATCGGCGGCGCTGTCCGCCGCCTTGGCCATCTTCTTCTCGCTGTCGCCCGGCGCGAACAGCCAGGAGCGCATCTTGATCGGCAGCGTCATCGTCTCTCGCCTCAATAGGATTTGGGCAATTCCAGCACCTTTTCGGCGATGAAATTGAGGATCATGTGGGGGCTGACCGGGGCGGTGCGCGGGATCAGCACTTCGCGCAGCAGCCGTTCGACATGATATTCCTGGGCATAGCCCATGCCGCCCAGGGTCAGCATCGCGGTATGGCAGGCCTCGAACGCGGATTCGGCGGCGAGATATTTGCCGCTGTTCGCCTCCACGCCGCATTCCTCGCCCTTGTCGAACAGGGTGGCCGCCTTCATCACCATCAGGTTGGCCGCCTCCAGCTGCATCCAGCATTTGGCGAGCGGATGCTGAATGCCCTGATTCATGCCGATCGGCCGGTCGAAGACGATGCGTTCGCGGGCATAGCGGGCGGCGCGCTGGATCGCGTTGCGGCCGATGCCGATCGCTTCGGCGCCGAGCAAGATGCGTTCCGGGTTCAGCCCCTTGAGGATGATCCTGAAGCCCTGCCCCTCCTCGCCGATCCGATCCTCCTCGGGGATGAAGAGGTCGTTGATGAACAGCATGTTGGAGCCGACCGCGTGGCGGCCCATCTTGGGGATCAGCTGATGCTCGATCTTGCTGCGATCCAGTTTGGTGAAGAAGAGCGACAGGCCCTGCGTCTTGTTCTTCACTTCATCGAGCGGCGTGGTGCGAGCAAGCAACATCATCCGGTCGGCGACATGGGCGTTGGTGATCCAGATCTTCTCGCCATTGACGCGGTAGCCGCCCTCGACCCGTTCGGCTCTGGTCTTGAGCTTGGTGGTGTCGAGCCCGGTATTGGGCTCGGTCACGGCAAAGCACATCTTCTCCGCGCCCGAGATGATCGGCGGGATCATGCGCTGCTGCTGCTCCGCCGTGCCGAACAGGGCGATCGGCTCCAGGCTGAAGACCGGGCCGTGGATGCTGGACGCCGCCGTCATGCCGCCGCCCGCTTCCGCCACCGCCTGCACCATGATCGCCGCTTCGGCAATGCCGAGGCCCGCGCCGCCGGTGGCTTCGGGCATGGCGATGCCCAGCCAGCCGGCGTCCGCCATCGCCCGGTGGAAATCGAACGGGAAGACGGCGTCCTTGTCCCGTTCCAGCCAATAATCGTCGGGGAACTGGGCACAGAGCTGGAACACCGCGTCGCGGATGTTCCTCTGGTCTTCGGTCAGGGCAAAATCCACGTCTCTGGGGGCCTTCTGCTGGCGTCTGGATGATCGCCTGCGGGTATCATCCGGCCTCCCGCGCGCACAATCGGGCGGCCCCACATATCGGTGGGGCGAAGGGGTTGCGCGTGGATTTCGCCGCGCCCTTGGCCTAGCCCGAAGGCAGTGAAGGGGAGAGGATGATGGACGCGACGCACATGCCGAAAGGGCCGCTGGCCGGGATCCGCGTGGTGGACCTGACGGCGATGGTATTCGGCCCCTATGCGACCCAGATCATGGCCGACATGGGCGCCGACGTGATCAAGATCGAGCCGCCGGCGGGCGATGCGACGCGCTATATCAATGCCGGGCCGACGCCCGAGCTGGGCGGCGTCTTCACCAACGTCAATCGCGGCAAGCGCAGCCTGGTGCTGGACCTGCGGCAGGAGGCGGACAAGGCGACGCTGCGCGCGCTGATCGCCACCGCCGACGTCTTCATCCACTCGATGCGCGGCAAGGCGATCGCCAAGCTGGGCTTCGACTATCAGGCGGTGAAGGCGATCAGGCCCGACATCGTCTACACCAATTGCTATGGCTATAGCCGGCGCGGGCCGGACGGCGACAAGCCTGCCTATGACGACACGATCCAGGCCGAATGCGGCATCCCGCACCTGCAGCAGTTGATGACCGGCAAGCCCGATTTCATGGCGACGATCATCGCCGACAAGGTGGCGGGTCTCACTGGCCTCTATGCGACGATGATGGCGCTGTTCCACCGCGAGCGCACCGGCGAGGGGCAGGAGGTGGAAGTCTCCATGTTCGAGACCATGGCCTCCTTCATGCTGACCGAACATGCGAGCGGCATGCTGTTCGAGCCTCCGCTGGGGCCGGCCCATTATCACCGCGTCGTCGCCCGCAATCGCAAGCCCTATGCGACCAAGGACGGCCATGTCGCCGCGCTGGTCTATAATGACAAGCATTGGAACGCCTTCGTCGCGGCGGTGAACCCGCCCTGGGCGACCGAGGAGTTCGACACGCTGGCCAAGCGCGCAAAGCAGATCGACCGGGTCTATGGCCTGCTCGGCGGCACCTTTGCCGAGCGGACGACGCAGGAGTGGCTGGAGCTGCTGGAGGCGCTGCATATCCCGGCCGCGCCGCTGCGCACCACGGACGAACTGTTCGACAATGCGCATCTCAACGCGATCGGCTTTTTCGAGACGGTGGAGACGCCGCAGGGGCCGGTGCGCTTCCCCGGCGTGCCGACCTGGTTCTCGCAGACGCCGGGCCGAGTCGCGGGTGGCGCGCCGGAACTGGGCGCACACAGCCGGGAGGTGCTGGACGAACTGGGCGCGGCCGTCCATCGGTAGGGCGATGGGTTGGGGCGCTGCCTTGGCGCTCCCCGACCCAGCCTTTACCACTTCATCCAAGCAAGAAATCTGGGTGAGGCATGGCATGGTTGAGGCTGCTGAAATGACGCGTGCGGGCTTCCCGCTGGAAATCAGCGATCCCGAGCGCATTCCCACGGCACGCTATTATGACGCGGATTTCTATCGCCGCGAATGCGAGGAATTGTGGCCCCATGTCTGGCAGATGGCCTGCCGCGTGGAGCAGGTGCCGGAGGTCGGCGACTGGATCGAATATAGCAATCTGGGCAAATCCGTCATCATCGTGCGGACCAAGGACGGGGTCAGCGCCTATCATAATGCCTGCCGCCATCGCGGCGTGCCGCTGACCGAGGGCAGCCATGGCAATTGCAAGGGCAAGGGCTTCATCTGTCCCTTCCATGGCTGGCGCTGGAATATCGAGGGCAAGAACACCTTCGTCTATGGCCGGCACATGTTCAGCGAGCATCAGCTGGACGAGCAGGATCTGGCCCTGCGCCCGTGCCGCACCGAGATCGAGATGGGCTGCGTCTTCATCAATTTCGACGATGAGGCGCCGTCGCTGCGTGAACAGCTCGGCCCGCTCGCGGTGGGGCTCGATGCCTATAATGCCGACAAGATGCGCGCCGAATGGTGTTTCGGCACGGTGCTGCCGGCCAATTGGAAGGTCGCGATGGAAGCCTTCATGGAAGGCTATCATGTCATGCGCACCCATCCGCAGCTGCAGCAGAAGGTGCCGATCCTCTATAACATGATGTACGGCATGGACACGGGCGGGATCGGCGTGCCGATCAATCCCAACCGGTCGATGAAGGAAAATATCGTCGACCAGGTCGACCATATGCAGCTGCTGAGCGAGGGCATGGCCGGCATGTGCCATGCCAAGGATGTCGCCGTCGCCCGCACCCTGATCGACGTCGAACTGCCCGAAGACCCGCAACAGGCAATCATGCACTGGTTCGGCATGGTCAATCATTGCGTGACCCAGGCCGGGCAGGCGCGCGGCGAACCCACGCCCGATCTCAACAGACTGGCGGTGGAAACCCCGGTCAAGTCGGTGGAATTCATCTTCCCCAACTATTTCCTGCTGCCCTTCCTCTCCAGCATGGCGGCCTATCGCATCCGCCCGCTCGGTCCGGAAAGCTGCATGTTCGAGCTATGGTCGCTGACCCATTTCCCCGAAGGACAGGAGCCGCCGGTGGTGATGGAACCGGTGATGCTGCCCTATGACAGCGATCAGTTCCCGATGATCCCGCGCCAGGATTATTCCAACATCCCGTTGCAGCAGAAGGGGCTGCATGCCGAGGGCTTCGACTTCATGCGCCTGTCCAAGGTGATCGAAGGGCTGATCAGCAATTATCAGCGGATCATCGACGGCTATATCCGGCATGAACCCATGGACAAGCTGAGCGCGGCGACACAGAAGTTGGCCGGCAATTTCGACGGGCCGGTGCTCGACCTGGGCTTCTGAGCCGGCGGGAGGCGGGGTCATGAAATTCGCCTTCGGCATGCCCCGGCTGATCGAGCTGAAGGCGACGATGCAGCCCTGGGAATTGTCGGTCACTGGGGCGGACCAGACGCGGCTGGCGAAGCTGGCCGATGATCTGGGTTACGACATGATCAGCGTGCCGGAACATTTCCTGATTCCGCGCGCCCATGTCGACCTGTCGGGGCCGCATCATTTCCATGCCTATGCAGCGATGGGCTATTATGCCGGCGCCACCAGCCGCATCCGCATCAACAGCTCGATCGCGATCCTGCCGCTGCAGCATCCCGCGATCACCGCCAAGGCGCTGTCGACGATCGACTGGCTGTCGGGCGGCCGGGCGATGGTGACCTTTGGCGCGGGCTGGCTGGAGCAGGAGTTCGACTTGCTCGGCGTCCCCTTCCACCAGCGCGGGCGGATGTGCGACGAATATCTCGCCGCGATCGTCGAGCTGTGGACCAGCGACGATCCGCAATTCGAGGGCGAGTTCGTCTCCTTCCGCGATGTCGCCTTTGCCCCGCGCCCGGTGCAGCAACCGCATATGCCGATCTGGATGGGTGGCGAGGCCGACGCCGTGCTCAGGCGTGCCGCCCGCCATGCCAGCGGCTGGTGGCCTTATCTGACGAAACCCGAGGATATCCCGGCCAAGATCGACTTCATCAAGTCGCAGGCCGGCTATGACGGCCGCCCGTTCGACGTGATGTACGGCTTTGCCACCAGCCGGGTCGGCGAGGGCCATGCGGTGATCGACGATCCGCGCGCCCGGCCGGGCATGACCGCACCCGAGATCATCGACCGGCTCGGCTGGTTCGGGACGCTGGGCGTCACCATGAGTTCGGTGCCGATTCCGGCGGTGCGCAGCATCAGCGAATATGAGGATTATGCCCGCTGGGTGATCGAGGAGATCAAGCCCCAGCTGGGCTAGAGCCTGATCGTCTGAGGTGGAAGCGCGCCGCACTTTTACCGATGGCGTGAATCAGGCTCTCTCAAGGAGTCTAACCCCAGAGCGCATCGGCGGCGGCGAGCGCCTGACCGCCGCGTCCCCCCAGATCGCCGATCAGCGCCTTGAGCCGATAGGTCCACAGGTGCAGCGGATGCTCCAGCGTCATGCCCATGGCGCCCAGGAACTGGTGAAAGTCATAGACGCAGCTGCGCGCCGATTCCTGCGCATGCAGCGCCGCCAGCGCTGCGTCCCCGGCATCGAGCGTGCCCGCCGCCTTCATCGCCAGCCAGTAGAGGCCGTTGGCGCGCACCTGCGCCTCGGCCAGCCGATGGCGCAGCGCCTGGAAGGTGGCGAGCGGGCGGCCGAACTGCTGGCGATCGGTGACATAGGTGGTCGTGCTGTCGAGCGCGGCGGCGAGAAGGCCCGCCGCCTCGGCCGCCAGCGCCACGCGCCAGCGGGTGCGGATGTCGTTGGCCGACACATCATAATCGGTCAGGTCGTTCGGTTGGGCGATCAGGCTGCCCATCGGATAGGCATAGAGGGCTTCGGGCTCGGCCCGGACATGCTCGGGGCCGGCGACGAAGCTACGCACCCGGTCCGGCCCGACCAGCAGCACCGTCGCGCCCGACGCAAGGAAGCGGACCGGGCGATGGGTCTTGCCTTCCTCCACCAGGCAGAGCGGGCGCGGCGTCGCATCACCCAGCAGCGGGCGGATAAGGGCGCTGGCCGCCGCCTCCACCGTCTGGGGCAGGCGCGCCAGCCGCTCGACCACCAGGGCGGCGCTGATCGCGCCGAGGTCGGGATCGAAACCGATATCGAGGAAGCCGCCTTCGGCGAGGTCACGGTCCAGCGCCTCGCTGGCCAGGGCAAAGCCGGCCTCATGCAGCGTCGCGCCGGCATAGGGCCGGGTCAGCGTGTCGATCGCGTCGAGAATCGCGATCTGGTCGTCGGTCAGGGACAGGTCCATCAGCGCGGCTCCCGCGGCAGTTTGAGCACATCGGTCGCGATGATGTTGAGCTGGATTTCCGCCGCGCCGGCGGCGATGCCCGCGACGATCCCGCGCTGATGATGCATTTTGAGATAGGGGTGGGCGTCGGCCAGTGCCTGCGGCAGATATTCGACGATGAATTCGCATACCCGCCGCTCGGCCATCACCGTGGCGAAACGGGCGGAGCTGGATTCGGCGCCGATCGCCTCGCCCCGGCAGCGCCGGTCGACGATCGCATAGCTGGCCATCCGTGCCGCTTCGCACAGGGCGGCGGCATGGGCCGCCTCGATCCGCACCGCCTCGCCGGCAAATTCGCCCTGCGTCTGGAGCAGCATCACCGCCCGGTCGAGCGCGGCGCGGGCGAGGGCATAGCGGGGAATGCCGAGCCGCTCATTGGTGAGCGAATAGCCGATGATTTCCCAGGCCTGGCCCTCCGCACCCAGCCGCGCCTCAACCGGCACGACGACATCGTCGAAGAAGACTTCGTGAATATCGCCTTCGCCGATCAGCGAGGGGATTTGCCGCACGGTGATACCGGGCATTTCCATCGGCACCAGCAGGATGGAAATGCCCTGTTTGCGATCGTCGCTGGTGCGGCAGACCAGGAAACAGGTGTCGGCCAGGCCCGCATAGCTGGTCCAGATTTTCTGCCCCGACACGCGATAGACGTCGCCGTCGCGGGTCGCGCGGGTGCGCAGCGAGGCGAGGTCGGAACCGGAGCCGGGTTCGGAAAAGCCCTGGCACCACAGCGCCCGGCCGCCGGTGATGGCGGGCAAATACTGGGCTTTCTGCGCCTCCGAGCCGTAGCGGATCAATGTCGGCCCGACCCAGTTGACGTTCATATATTGGCCGCCGCGCGGTTCGCCCGCGATCCACATTTCCTCGGCCAATATGGTCTGGTGCCAGGGATCGAGGCCCTGGCCGCCAATCTCCTTGCTCCAGTGCGGGGTCAGCAGGCCTTCATCGGCCAGGCGCCCGCAAAAGGTGCGGGCATAGTCGGTCAGCGCCGGGGAAGCCGGGCCATGCTGCGAAAAACGTTCCCAATCCTGCGGCAGCGTCGCGGCGAGAAAGTCGCGCAACCGCTGGCGAAAAGCCTCTTCTTTCTGCGTCCATTCAAAATTCATTGGTCCACGCATCCCCTGCCGAACAGGGATGCGATACTTAAGAGCAGCGCGCCGCGACAGGGCGGCGGGCAAGAGAACGCCCCGGTGATGGGCTTGGGCCGGGCCTTGCCGCGCTCCACCGGCTTGGGCAGCTTTCGGGCATGAGCGAGCGCGATTTCAAAATGGCAGCCTCCCTGGATGAGGTGCCGCTGGGCAAGACCAAAAGCGTGACCATCGACGGACGGGCCATGCTGTTGTGCAACAGCGACGGGCAAATCCACGCCATCGCCGCGCTCTGTTCCCATGCCGACGAACCGCTCGCCTGCGGTCGTATTCGCCTGGGCTGGATCGCCTGCCCGGCGCATGGTGCCCGGTTCGACCTGGAGACCGGCGCGCCGCTGACCGGCCCGGCGAGCGAACCGATCGCCACCTATCCGGTCCGCATCGTCGACGACATGATCGAGGTGGCGATCTAGCCCTGTTCCCTTTTCGTCATCCTGACGGAGGTCAGGATCAATTTGGCACTACGGTGGAGCGCGAGCGCTGAATGGATCCCGGATCAAGTCCGGGATGACGGAGGGGGTGGTTGCGTCGTTGCGTGTCCGATCGAAGGAAGGGCTTACTAGCCATCGCCTTGGGGATATCGCCGGTCGGCATCTTGCGGGGGGCGGCGCAATTGGGCCTAGCGTCGGGCATGAGAGGAACCGGAACGGGATGGAGGGGCAGGCTTTGACCGACGCGCTCGACAGGCTGCGGCAGGAAGTGCGCCAGTGGCTGGCCGACAATGCGCCGCAGAGCTGGCGCGACCGCAGCAGCAGCGAGGCCGCCTTCCTGCAAATCCAGCGCGACTGGTTCGCCAAGCTGGTCGAGGGCGGCTATGCCGTACCGCACTGGCCAGCCCAATGGCCCGGTGGCGGCCGGTCGCTTGCCGAACAGAAGATCCTCTATGAGGAACTGGCCCGCGCCGACACGCCGCGGCTGCTGCTGTCTTTCATGTCGACCTATCATGCCGCCTGCACCCTGTTCGAATGGGCGAGCGAGGCGCAGCAGGCGCTGCTGATCCCGCGCATCCTGGCCGGCGAAATCTGGTGCCAGGGCTTTTCCGAACCCAATGCCGGATCGGACCTGGCCAATGTTCGCACCCGCGCCGAGCGGGTCGGCGACCATTATGTCGTCAACGGGCAGAAGCTGTGGTCGACCATGGGCCAGTTCGCCGACAAATGCCTGTTGCTGGTGCGCACCAGCAATGACGGGCCGAAACAGGCCGGCCTCACCTATCTGCTGCTCGATCTCAAGGCGCCGGGCGTCACCGCGCGGCCGATCCATCAGATTCACGGTGACGAGGAATTTGCCGAGCTGTTCCTCGACAATGTCGAGATTCCGGTCGCCGACCGGCTGGGCGCGGAAGGTCAGGGCTGGGCCGTGGCGCAATCCACCCTCTCGTCCGAACGCGGCCTGACCCTGCTGGAACTGAGCGCCCGGCTGCGTGGCGCCCTGTGGCGGCTGGCCGACCTGATCCGCGCGCAGGGCCGGCAGGACGATCAGGGCATAGTGCGGGACTTCGGCCGGTTGAGCGCCAAGGTGGATGCCAGCTGCGCCGTCGCCGACCAGTTCCTCGCCAACCGCATCGCCGGGATCGAGCGGGTCGGCGACGCATCGATCGTCAAGCTGTCCTACTCCCGCACGCTGCGGGACTTCACATCGCTCGGGATTCGGCTGGGCGGCATCGACGCGCAATATCACAGCCCGATCACCTTTGGCGGCGGCATGGAGACCGGCAACTGGATGGCCGATTTCATGAACAGCTATGCCTGGACCATCGCCGGCGGCAGCGACGAGGTGCAACGCAACATCATCGCGGAAAGACTGGTCGGCATGCCGCGCGAACCGAAAAGCTGGACCTTGAAGGAGGGCGCGGCATGACCATGACCCGCGCGGAAGTGCAGGATGCGGCCGACAAGGCCTTCGGCCAGAGCGATCTGGCCCCGGATGCGGCGCAGAGCTGGGCGCTGATCGCCGAGATGGGCTGGCTGATGATGGGCGTGCCGGAGGAACTGGGCGGCCTTGGCCTCGGCCGCGAGGCGGCGGGCGTCATCCATCAGGGCGTGGGCAAGGCGCTGGTGCCCGGCCCCGTGCTGGCGCAGATGCTGACGATCGAGGCGCTGGCGACGGCCGATGACCTGCCGGAGCGCGACGCGCTGATTGCCGACGCCATGGCGGGCGAGGTGATGACCGCGTCACTGGCGGGCGGGCTGGACGCTGCCGACCGGCTGACCTGCGTGCCCGATGCCGATACCGCCAGCCATGTTTTGCACGTCACCGACGATCGGGTGGCACTGGTGCCGGCCGAGCAGGTTTCCGTCACCTATCGTGCCGGATGGGACAAGAGCCGGCGCCTGTTCGATGTCGTCCTTGAAGGCACGGGCCTGACCTTGGCAGAGGGCGATGCTGCTCGCGCGCTGGCCGATCGGGTCGAGGCGCTGCGCCTCTTCTGCCTGGCGGGCGACAGCCTGGGCGGCGCAGAGGCGGCGCTGGCGATGACCGTCGCCTATCTCGAAACGCGGCAGCAGTTCGACCGGCCGCTGGCGCTGTTCCAGGCGCTCAAGCATCGCGTCGCCGACATGCGGACCCAACTGACCGCCGCCGACGCCCTGTTCTGGAGCCGGGCGCAGCAGGCCGACGCCGATATCATCGCGCTGGGCGCGCTCAAGGCGCTGGCCTGCGCCGTCTATCGGCTGGTCGCGGAAGAGGCGATCCAGCTCCATGGCGGCATCGGCCTCACCATGGAGCATCCCTGTCACCTGTTCCTGAAGCGCGCGATGCTCAATGGCGCGCTCGGCGGCGACGCGGATCATTGGGACGAGCAAACGGGCAGGGCGGCGCTGGGAGCAGCGGCGGCCTGACACCATCACGGGAGAGAAGATGATGCGCCGATCTATTGCCTTCTGCATGACAGCCCTGTCACTGGCTCTGGTCGCGACGGCAGGGACCGGCGCCGACGCCCAGCCGGGCAGCACCCCGGTCGCCGCAGCCGAAGACCCGCTCTTCACCCAGCCCTATATCGATATCGACGAATGGCGCGATGCGCCGGTGCGGCACCGCTATGTCCATGGCGGGTTCAAGGGGACGGAGACCCGTTTCTCCTTCTATTTCCCCGACAAGGCGCACTATCAGGGCCGCTTCTTCCAGCACATCACCCCGGTGCCAGACGACGAGAATCTGGCGCAGAAGCTGACCGACGGCGAGGAAAATTATATCGGCTTCTCGATTGCGTCGGGCGGCTATTATGTCGAAACCAATGGCGGCGGCCGCGATCAGGTGGGGATGCCGGGCAAGCCCAATGACTTCACCATCGCCGCCTATCGCGCCAATGCGGCATCGGCCCGCTATTCGCGCGTCGTCGCGCAGCAGATGTACGGCGGCAAGCGCCCCTATGGCTATGCCTTTGGCGGCAGCGGCGGCGGGTTCCGCACGGTCGGGTCGATCGAGAACACGACCGGCGTGTGGGACGGCGTCGTCCCCTATGTGCTGGGATCGCCGATGGCGCCGCCCAACATGTTCTCCGTGCGGATGCGCGCGATGCGGGTGCTCAATGACAAGTTCCCGCAGATATTGGACGCGGTCGAGCCGGGCGGATCGGGCGATCCCTATGCCGGGCTGACGCCGCAGCAGGCGTCGGTGCTGCGCGAAGTGACGGCGATGGGTTTCCCGACGCCCAGCTGGTTTGGCTGGAAGACGATGGGCATCCATGGCTTTGCCGCCCTTTATGGCGGGATGGTGATGGCCGATGCCGGCTATTTTACCGATTTCTGGACCAAGCCGGGCTATCTTGGCCATGATGATCCCAAGAGTTTCGACGGCTATCGGTTGCAGCATGACGCGACCATCGCCGCGCCGATCAGCGCGGCGCAGGCGGCGGACCTGAAGCTCGACACCCGCATCACCGATGGCGCGGCCAATGTCGACAATGCCTTTGCCGCGCTGCAGGGCCGGGCGGCGCAGCGCATCGTCGCCTTCCGCCTGTCGAGTCCGCCACCCGCCACCTATTTCGTCGGCGGCGACCTGATCGTCGGGTCGGGCGCGGCGCAGGGCAAGCGGCTGACGATCAACCGGATCGCCGGCGATGTCGTGATCCTGGGCGTGGTGGACGATGCCGTGGTCGACCTGTTGAAGGCTGGCGACAAGGTGCGCGTCGACAACAGCAATTTCCTCGCCGCCGAAACCTATCACTGGCATCAGGTACCACCGGCCGATGCCGGCTATCCGGTCTGGGACCAGTTTCGCGGGCCCGATGGCAAGCCGCTCTATCCGCAGCGCCCCTTCCTGCTCGGCCCGCTTTTCACTGCGGCGACCACTGGCAAGCCGATGGGCCAGCCGCCGATGACCGGGCAGTTCCAGGGCAAGATGATCCTGGTCGAAAATCTCTGGGATCGCGAAGCCATGCCGTGGCAGGGCGACTGGTATCGTCAGCGGGTGATCGCTGCGCAGGGCGCGGGCGCCGACCAGAATTTCCGCATCTGGTTCACCGACCATGCGCTGCATGGCGACAGCAGCCAGCAGGAAGACCCGACCCGCACGGTCAGCTATCTGGGCGTGCTGGAGCAGGCGCTGCGCGACCTGTCCGCCTGGGTGGAAAAGGGCGTCGCTCCGCCCGCCAATACTGCCTATCGCATCGATCATGGCCAGGTGATCGTGCCGGCCGATGCGGCGGCGCGCGGCGGCATCCAGCCGGTCGCCAGCGTCACCGCCAATGGCGCGGCCAAGGCGGTGGTGAAGCCGGGCACGCCCGTGACCTTCCGCGCGACCATCAGCGTGCCGCCGGGCGCCGGCCGGATCGTGTCGGCGGAATGGGATTTCGACGGCAGCGGCGCCTTTGCCGAAAAGGCGAAGCTGCCCGGCGGTTCGGGCAGCAGCCTGACCCTGACCACGCGCCACAGCTTCACCGCGCCCGGCACCTATTTCCCCGCGCTGCGCATCGCGTCGGAGCGCAAGGGCAACGCCGCCACACCCTATGCCCGCATTCAGAATCTGGGTCGGGTGCGGGTCGTCGTCCAATAGCGGCAGAGGCGGCGCCGCATCATGTGGCGCCCCTGTCCCGTCAGTTCGACACGTCAGGGCATTGGCCGGGACGTTTTTCTTCCTGGCCGCCCTTGAACCAGCGGGTCGATTGGGCATCGACAGCCTCGTCATAATAGCAGACCTCGGCCGTGCCGCTGGCCGGATCGACCAGGGTCAGCCATTGGTGCGGGCCGCAATTATGGGTCTCGCACGACCAGGCCGCGATCTTGCCGTCGACGGTCGTGATCGGCGAGGACGGGCCGCCCTCTTCCAGCACCCATTTGCGCACCGCCTTGTCCGCGACCGCCGCCTTCACCGCCGCGACCACGGCGGGATCGTCGTTCCAGCTATGGGCGCCGACCTTGTCGAAGGGATATCTGCCGACATAGCGGCTGAAAGCGTCGGCTCTGGGCGCGGCGGCATTGGTCGCGTTGGCGGCGTTGGCCATGGCATTTTCGACCGCGTTGACCGCGTTGTCGGCGGCATTTTCCGCCGGGCTGCTCTTTTCGCCGCTGCAGGCGGCCAGCGCGGCGGACAGGAGGACGGGCAGGGTCAGGACGGTCCAGAGGCGGTGGCGGGTCATCGGCGGTCCTTTGCGCGAGGAGAATGCCCCCATCGTGGGGCGGGACGCGGCAGCGAGCAAGCGCGATTGCGCCACGGGCGCGGAAATTGGCGGCTGATCCGTCTGTAGGGTCAGATGATCTTCGATTGCGAAAGGCCCCTTGCCCGATGCGTTTCCCCCCTGCCCTAATCCTGCTCGCCAGCCTGGCCACCGCGCCCGCCACCGCCCAGACCGCGGCACCCGCCGACGGCCCGTTGAAGGTGGAAAATTACTACCGCGTCAAATGGGGCGGGATGGGTCAGTTCCTGACCACCTATCACAAACAGCATGAGGCCTTGCTGCGCGAGATGATGCGGCAGGGCTATATCAGCGAGGTCACCGTCGAAATGCCCTTCACTCATATGGGCGGCAGCACGCGGTGGGACGTGCGCACCACCATCGTCTACAAGCATGGCGCCGACGGCGTGGGCGCGGGCGAAGCATATAAGGCGGCGATGGCGGCGGCCAAGGCACGGATGTTCCCCGACAAGGCGGCGTTCGATGCCGAGGAGGCGAAGCGCATGGCGGTGACGGAGGATCATTGGGACGTGGTGCTGGAACCCGCGCCATAAGGGTCGGCAGGCCATTTGGGGGCATCGCTGCGGCGGACCGTGAAGCTGTCGCGATTCATGGGTCAAATGCCCCCTTTTCCTTTGCCCGAAGCCACGCCATGTTGGGCGGAGTAAAGTGCATCGCGGGAGGCAGGCAAACGCATGTTCGGCGCATTGTGGAAACGAATCTTCGGCAAGACCAACGCTCCCGAGCAAGAACCAGCCCTTCCCCCCTATGATCCGCTCGCGGCGCTGCGCGACCAGGTGTGGCGCGACGTCGCCGGGGGATTTCATGACGATGACGCGATCCTGACCGCCGCCCACGACACATTCGTCGAGGAACTGCCCGGCCCGACCCTGCGCCGCGAGGCATCGGCCGCGCTGCGCCAGGCGCTGGCCGAGCATAATGCCGCCGAAAAGGCCTGGCCCGACATGACCGATTGCGACCGGCTGGACGCGGCCTTTGCCGCGCTGGAGGCCGAGGGCGTGATCGCGCGGCAGAATTTCACCTGCTGCGGCAGTTGCGGCGCCATCGAGATCTGGGACGAGATCGAGGAAGCGATCGGCGAAGGCCGCCCGGCCGAGGGCTATGCCTTTTTCCACATGCAGGACACCGAGGCGGCGGTGGAGGGCGAGGCGCTCTACCTCAATTACGGTGCCTGCGCAGCCGGCGAGGCGGCGGCGCTCGACATCGGCCGGCGGATCGCCGCCCAGCTCGACGCGCATGATCTGGCGGTCGATTGGGACGGCAGCTGGAGCATGCGCATCCAGGTGGTACTCGACTGGAAGAAGCGCCGCACCCTGCGCATGCTGGAGGCCTGAACCGGCGGCGCCTGCTGCGCGCCGACCGTCACCATATCGCGATGCTCGGGTGGAAGCCGCCCTCCTGCCCGCTATGGGTGGCATGCATGTTGATGCGCGTCGGCACGAAACTGGTGCCGCGATATTCGGGTATGATCCTCAACTGATCGACCAGCCCCTCACGGGTGAAGCGCTGTAGCGTGCCGCTAATCTGGTCGAGCGCGGCGCCCGCTTCGGGTGGGACATAGCTGATATTCGCCTTGCGCCTCGGCCCGCCCAGACGGATCGGGAAGAGATAGATGCGCACCAGCGCCCCGGTCGCCACCAGCGCCTCCGCCTGTTCGCGCGAGGTGACATGAGAAAAATCGGGCTTGGCCGCTGCCGGATCGGGCGCGCCGACGATGATCGCGGCGAGCAGCAGCGGCAATAACGAAGCGAGACGATGAACCATGGACTTCCTCCTCTGAGGACGAATCATGTTCGTTATTTGTTCTCATATTTTCGGCGATCCTGCAAGCCCGCACGGACGAAGGGCGCAGGGTCACACCCGAAGTTCACACCGTTATCGACCTTTCCGGGGCATTTGCGCCCGTTTTGCACCGGCCGCGCGTCACCCACGCGCCTGCTCTGCATCAGAACGCGCCACCGGGGCGACGCATGATGCGTCCATGATGCCCCGGTGACGCGACAGCTTTGCACCTGTTCTGCACCGATATGCCTCAGCGCCGCGTCGCGGCCTGCGGGCGAAGCTGGGTGGCGATCGGGTCGGCCATCGCCTGGGCATGCAGCGCCAGCGCGTTGCTCCAGTCCCGGTCGAAGGCAGTGCCGGCGAGGCGACGGCGCAGGCGATGCGCGCTGGATGGCGACATGTCGACCATGCGCGCGGCCTGCGCCACGCTGCCGCTCTGATAGAGGGCGGTCAGGAAGGTTCGCTGCCGGGCCGGAGTCCAGCGGGCGGGGGTGAAGAGCGCCGGCGCGGGCTGCGCGGGCGGGCGAGCGGGGATGTCCTGTGTCATTCCCCAGGGTAGATCAGAGGATCGCCGTGTAGGACAGGGGATATTGGCGCCGGGGTGTCAGGGGGCGAGATGGTGGATATCTTGCGATTTTGTACATAATTTAGTACATATCTTTCATGCAGACCGTCAGCGTTTCCGAAACCCGCGCCAATCTCAAGGCCGTGCTCGACCGTGTCGTCGCCGACAAGGCGCCGATCCAGATCGTGCGGCCCAAGGGCGAAGGCGTGGTGATGATTTCGCAAAGCGAATGGGAGGGCATGCAGGAGACGCTGCACCTGCTGGCGTCGCCCGCCAATGCCCAGCATCTGCTGGAGGGCATCGGGCAACTGGATGCCGGGCTCGGCGAGGAGCATGAGCTGATCGCGCCGTGAAGATCGTCTTCGGGGGCCAGGCCTGGCGCGACTATGTCGCCTGGGCAGCGGATGATCCCAAGGTGCTGGCGCGGATCAACGCGCTGATCGAGGAATGCCGCCGCGATCCGTTTCGCGGCACCGGCAAGCCGGAGCCATTGCGGCAGAACCTGGCCGGCTGGTGGTCAAGGCGCATCACCGGCGAGCATCGACTGGTCTATCGGGTCGGCGGATCAGGGGAGACGCAGGCGCTGGAAGTGCTGAGTTGCCGGTATCATTATTGAAGGGAACGGCTTTAACTCTCATATTTTCCATAAAAACCATCTTGAGAACGCGCAAACTCTTCCCGAAAAGGACGCACGATCTCCGAAAAACGTTCCAAAGATTCCTTTATGACAGAAGGTAGAGGCAATTTTGCAATGGTCGCGATCTGCACTTGATGGAAACTAAATGCGGATAGATGCAGAATATCTGACAGAATTCTGGTCACGTGAGACACCTCAAGCAACTTCAAATCCGATCCGCGCGTAACTCGATCCTCCATAAGATCCATTGCTTTTGGGCTAGCATGCAAAAGATGGCTAGACATTCCATAGCCATGAAAAAGTGTGTCGATAAATGCGATGCGATTATGGCTTTTGTTGGATCCACTAAGCAATGAAACTATCCCTGAAAATGACCACCTCTGCTTAACTTCGCTTCTAAATTTCCTGTTTCCGACACGATCCAAATTAAAAATGGTCGAATTCCTAAGATGAGCTAACACCCGTTCATCATCTTTATTTCCGTGACGCCGCGCCAATTTTTCAGCGATTTCCGCGCGATCTGCTCCTTCATGATCAAAAATCGCAGGCAGAACTTCCCAATACTCCTCAAGAAGCGCTTCACGGCGCTCCTGAATCGCCGTCGCCAAGAAAAGAGACTTGGCTACTGCCTCATAAAATGATCGAACGATTATCTCAGCATCCCAGACCATTCCGTTAACCAGCATGCAATAAGCTGACCTTGCTCTATCTGAAGCATAATGATTCAAAACACGCATTGTTTCAGAATACAAACTCGGCTTCACGCCGATTGTAAAAAATATATCTTTCCCAAAATCGTTTACGATACCCATTTCATGAACGAAACATTGAAAAATTGGTTCGCATTTTACCAACGAATCTTCAGATATTTTCATTTTACTCAATCATGCTCCCTGCCACCGGCGCCCATATAGAGTTCGCTGCCGGTTTCCTTGAAGAGTTTGCTCATCTCTTCCATGCCTTTCAGGGCTGCGGCCTTGCTGGCTTCGGCCACTTCCGCGCCGGTGAGACCGGCTTCTAGGAAACCGTCGGCGGGTTGGTTCTTCTTTGCGGCGAAGTCGCGCACTTCCTGCGTGATCTTCATCGAGCAGAATTTAGGGCCACACATGGAGCAGAAATGGGCGCTCTTGGCGCCTTCGGCTGGCAGGGTCTGGTCGTGATATTGTTCGGCCGTGTCGGGATCGAGCGACAGGTTGAACTGGTCGCGCCAGCGGAATTCGAAGCGGGCGCGGCTGAGCGCGTCGTCGCGGACCTTGGCGGCCGGGTGGCCCTTGGCAAGATCGGCGGCGTGGGCGGCGAGCTTGTAGGTGACGACGCCGACCTTCACATCGTCACGGTCGGGCAGGCCCAGATGCTCCTTGGGCGTGACGTAGCAGAGCATCGCCGTGCCATACCAGCCGATCTGCGCTGCGCCGATGCCTGAAGTGATATGATCATAGCCCGGCGCTATGTCGGTGGTGAGCGGCCCGAGCGTATAGAAGGGCGCTTCGCCGCAGACCTGGAGCTGCTTTTCCATATTCTCCTTGATCTTGTGCATGGGCACATGGCCCGGCCCTTCGATCATCACCTGCACATCCTGTTTCCAGGCGCGGTGGGTCAGTTCGCCCAGGGTATAGAGTTCGGAGAATTGCGCTTCGTCATTGGCGTCGGCGATCGAGCCGGGGCGCAGGCCGTCGCCCAGGGAATAGGCGATGTCATAGGCCTTCATGATCTCCGTGATCTCGTCGAAATGATCGTAGAGGAAGCTCTCCTTGTGGTGCGCCAGGCACCATTTCGCCATGATCGATCCGCCGCGCGAGACGATGCCGGTGACGCGCTTCGCCGCCATCGGGATATAGGCGAGGCGAACGCCGGCATGGATGGTGAAATAGTCGACGCCCTGTTCGGCCTGTTCGATCAGCGTGTCGCGGAAAATGTCCCAGGTCAGCTCCTCGGCGATGCCGCCGACCTTTTCGAGCGCCTGATAGATGGGGACGGTGCCGATCGGCACGGGCGAGTTGCGGATGATCCATTCGCGGGTGTCGTGGATGTTGCGGCCGGTGGAGAGGTCCATCACCGTGTCCGCGCCCCAGCGGATCGACCAGACCAGCTTGTCGACTTCGGAGGCGACGTCGGAGGCGACCGCCGAATTGCCGATATTGGCGTTGATCTTCACCAGGAAATTGCGGCCGATCGCCATCGGCTCGGATTCGGGGTGGTTGATGTTCGACGGGATGATCGCGCGGCCACGGGCCACTTCATCGCGGACGAATTCGGGCGTCACATAGTCGGGGATCGACGCGCCCCAGCTTTCGCCGTCGCGGACATATTCGGCGAGGCGGGCGCGGCCGAGATTTTCGCGCTCGGCGACATATTCCATTTCGGGAGTGATGATGCCGCGACGGGCATAATGCATCTGGGAGACGTTGGCGCCGGGCTTGGCGCGCAGGGGACGCTTCACCACGTTCGGGAAGGGCTGGACGCCACCGCTGCGGTCCGGCCCTTTGAGGCCATTATCCTCCGGCTTGATCTCGCGCGCATCATATTCCTCGACATCGCCGCGATCGCGGATCCAGTCGCGGCGGAGTTGCTGGAGGCCGGCCATGATGTCGATGCGGGCATCGGGATCGGTATAGGGGCCGGACGTGTCATAGACGCGGACCGGCGGCTCGCCGCTGCCCGGCTCCAGATGAATTTCGCGCATGGCGACCTTGCGCGGGCCGACATGGATCTTCTTCGAGCCGCGAATCGGGCCTGTGGTGACGCGCATTTCGGTGCGGGCGGGGACGTCTGCCATAACTTCTCTCTCCTTCAGGCGGAAAGAGAGTGCGGGCGGTGTCACGGGACGAGTGGCACGACGCGCTTCCCTCCCTACGCCAGTGTCAACTGGATCAGGTTCAGCGGGTCGCGGCCACAAAGCCGCCTCTCAACCGTCTGCGGACGGTCCCCCGGGGATATGGGCATTGGATAGCGCAAGCGCGGCGGCAGGGGAAGCCCCTGCCCGCCGTGCCGTCGATCAGGCCAGCAAGGCATCGGCCCGATGATCGATGCCAGCGCGCCAGCGGGTCGCTGCCTGCGCCACGCGGCGACCGAGCGAACGGGCGGTGGCGCGGTCGCCGGCCTTGGGCGTGACGTCCGGGCTGTCATTGGCCGCCTGGGCCATGGCGCCGATGAAGCTGCCGAGACGGTTTTCGACCTCGATCGCAGCACTTTCATCGTCATTATTGCCCGGATTCTGGCCGGTGCCGATCCACAGCATGCCATGCTGAGCAGCGAAGATGGCGAGGCTGGTCAGGGTGTTGAGCTTGTCGCCCGAGGGCGAGCCGGAGACGGTGAAGGCGGCGCCAAGCTTGTCCTTCCACGCTTTCGTGAAATAGACTTTGGCGCTCGCATCCATGAACGCCTTCATCGGCGCGGAGACGGTGCCCATATAGGTGGGGGAGCCAAAGATGATGGCATCAGCGTCGGCGATGCGATCGAAAAATTCGCCGAAATCGGCCTGGAGGCCGTCGATGCGCAGCAGGTCGGCGACGCCGCCGCTGTCGGTGACGCCCTGGGCGACGTCGCGCGCCAGCACATCGGTATGGCCGAAGCCGCTATGGTAGACGATGGCGATCTTGCTCATTTTCCTATGTCCTTGTTTCACGTCATGAGGGTGCAGCCGGCTTGCGGACGCCAAGATGGATGCCTAGGTACTGCAAGTGAAGTACGCACCTTGGAGTACCTACCCATGAAGCTGCCGGAATGGACGCAGCGGATCGATCCGTGCGAGGCGCATTGCCCGTCGCGCGACCTGCTGGACCTGATCGGGGATCGGTGGAGCCTGCTGATCCTGCTGGTGGTCGGCCAGGGGGTGCGGCGCAATGGCGAGCTGAAGCGGCGGATCGGCGGGATCAGCCAGAAGATGCTGACCCAGACGCTGCGCGCGCTGGAGGCCAATGGGCTGGTGGCGCGCCACGACTTCGCGACCGTGCCGCCGCATGTCGAATATGAACTGACGCCGCTGGGCGTGTCGCTGGGCGATGCGCTGGGGCCGCTGTTCCAGTGGATCGAGGGCAGCTATCCGGCGGTGGTGCAGGCACGGACCGATTTCGCCGCGCGCCAGGCGGAGGCGGCATGAGCGTCGCCGCCGACAAGAAGGCCCGGCGCAAGGCGTTGCGGCACGAGATGCGGATGGTGGCGGTGCGGCCACGGCGCTGGGGGCTGTGGCTGCTGACGCTGGGCGCACTGCTGCTGATCCTGCCATCGGCCTTTGGCGTCCATAGCCTGATGGGCTGGTCGCCGATGCTGCTGGGGCTGATCGCCTGCGCCGCGGCGCTACCCTTGCTGGTGGCGGGGGCGGTGCTGCGACGGCGCTATCTGCGGGGGCGGTTGGCGCAGGGTTGAGGACAATGAGGGGGGCGCAATGAAGAGGTTTTTGACGATGGTTTCTGCTGCCTTGCTGACCGGCGCTGCTGCGCCCGCCCCCGACGCGCCTGCCGACGATCCATTCGTCTGGCTGGAGGACTGGACCGGGCCGCGCGCAATGCAGTGGGTGGAGGCGGAGAATAAGGCGACCGTCGCCACGCTGCAGGGCGATCCGCGCTATGCCGGCTATTACAGGGACGCGCTGGCGATCGCATCGGCCAAGGACCGGATCGCGATGCCGATGCTGATCCATGGCCGCATCTATAATTTCTGGCGCGATGCCGACCATCCGCAGGGCGTGTGGCGCTATACGTCCGAGACCGATTATGCGTCGGCGTCGCCGAGCTGGACGACCGTGCTGGACCTGGATGCGCTGTCCGGGGCCGAGGGCAAGAAATGGGTGTGGAAGGGCGCGACCATCCTCGCCCCCGAGGAGCGGATCGCGCTGCTGGCGCTGTCGGACGGCGGCGAGGATGCGGTGCGGCTGCGCGAGTTCGACCTGGTCGACGGCCGGTTCGTGCCGGGCGGGTTCGACATTGCCAATGCCAAGCAGGATGCGGCCTGGCTGGACAAGGACAGCCTGCTGCTGTCGCGCGACTGGGGTGCGGAAAGCCTGACCAAGTCGGGCTATCCCTTCATCATCAAGACGCTGAAGCGCGGGCAGAGGCTGGAAGACGCGCAGGAAGTGTTTCGTGGCGCGGCGAGCGACCAGCTCATGTCGATGCCGATCCTGCTGAGCGATGGGCAGGGCAACAGGGCCGCCTTCCTGTTTCGCGGCGTCACCTTCTTCGGCAACGAGACCTGGCTGCTGACGGCGCAGGGGACGAAGCGGCTGGCGCTGCCGGCCAAAAGCCAGCTGCAGGGCATGGTCGACGGGCAGGTGCTGATCCAGACCAGCGAGGAATGGGCCAGCGGCGGCGTGACCGTGCCGGCGGGCGCGCTGGCGAGCGTGGCGCTGAAAGCGTTGCAGGATGGCGGCGTGCTGACGCCCGAAATCCTGTTCGCGCCGACGCCGCGCCAGTCGATCGACGGGGTGGTGGCGACGCAGAATCGGGTCGTGCTGAGCCTCAATGACAATGTGCGCGGGCGGGTGCGGGTCTATGCGCGCGCGGCCAGCGGCTGGAGCGCGCAGCCGGTCGACCTGCCCGACAATGCGACGATCAGCACGGTCGCCGCGTCCGACAAGAGCGACAAGACCTATCTAGCGGTGGCAGGATTCCTGGCGCCGACGACATTATGGGCGATGGACGCGGCCGACCCCAAGCCGGTGCAGGTCAAGGCGATGCCGGCGCGGTTCGACGCGGCGGGGCTGGTGGTCGAGCAGTTTGAGGCCACATCGAGCGACGGGACGAAAATCCCCTATTTCATCGTTCACAAGAAGGGGATGACGCCCGACGGCAGCACGCCGGCGATCATGACCGCCTATGGCGGCTTCGAGGTGCCGATGACGCCCAGCTATGCCGCGATCACCGGCAAGCTGTGGCTGGAGCGGGGCAATAGTTTCGTGCTGGCCAATATCCGCGGCGGCGGCGAGTTCGGCCCGGCCTGGCATGAGGCGGGCCTCAAGACCAAGCGCCAGATCATCTATGATGATTTCGCGGCGGTGGCGCAGGATATCTTTGCGCGCAAACTGTCCAGCCCCAGGAAGTTCGGCATTTATGGCGGGTCCAATGGCGGGCTGTTGATGGGGGTCGAGTTCAACCAGCATCCCGAGCTGTGGAACGGGGTGGTGATCCAGGTGCCTTTGCTCGACATGATCCGATACGAGCAGATCGCCGCCGGCGCATCCTGGGTCGATGAATATGGCAGCGTGTCGGTGCCGGAGGAGAAGGCGTTTCTCGAGAAGATCTCGCCCTATGCCAATATCCGCAAGGGGGTGGCCTATCCCACGCCCTATATCTGGACCACGACCAAGGACGACCGGGTCGGGCCGCAGCATGCGCGCAAGTTCGCCGCGCGGCTGAAGGATTATGGCCTGCCCTATCTCTTCTACGAGGATACCGCCGGCGGTCATTCGGGCGACGCCGATATCGAACAGGGCGCGCGGCTGCAGGCGATGCAGATGGTCTATTTCAGCCAAAGGCTGGAGGGGAAATAGGGGTTCGGCCGCGTGGACAAATTCAGCGCGCGCCGAATGGCCGGGATGGGTGGATAACGGACTGTCAGCTCACCGATGCCACAGCTTTGATTAGGCTCATTCCGGCAATCAGTCCGTAGACTAGAGCGAGGCTCCAGAACATGCGGGGACGGGCCTGCCGGGTCGGATTGCCGACAGAATTGGGCATTTCTCCTGTCAAAAGGCCGACTGCGAGCAACCCTAACGCAGCTAACCCAATAATCAAAAATGCCAAATCCATGCTTGCTGATACCTCGGCAACGAGCGTCTGCAAATGGTCGTTTTCAGACTATCCTCCCCTGCAAGGGGAGGTGGCTGGCCGAAGGCCAGACGAAGGGGTATCCCCCTCTCGATAGCGTGACACCCCTCCACCACTTCGTGGTCCCCCTCCCCTTACAGGGGAGGAATTTACCGCCGCTCTTGGTCGCTTCCTGCCAATCACGACCTGCGTCATCCTGACGGAAGTCAGGATCAAGCATGCCCTGAGCCTGTCGAAGGGTCCGGGATAACGTCGGTTAAATGAGGGGATGGCCGGGACTTACGCGAACGGAAATTGCGAGAATCTTTGGCCAAGCGACAGTTTCGCATTGCATTGCAGCAAAGCGTGGTTTCTGATCGCATCATGCTCAAGGCCGCGCTGCACCACCTGACCGCCTATCGCTATAGCCGCCCGATCCGTCTGGGTCCGCAAGTGATAAGATTGCGGCCCGCGCCGCACAGTCGCACCAAGATCCCCAATTATGCGCTGAAGATCGAGCCGGCGAACCATTTCCTCAACTGGCAGCAGGACCCGCACGGCAACTGGCTGGCGCGGATCGTCTTTCCCGATCCGGTCGATCATTTCAGTATCGAGGTCGACCTGCTGGCCGATCTGGATATCATCAATCCGTTCGACTTCTTCGTCGAACCCTATGCGGAAAATTACCCCTTCAGCTATGACGAGCAGCTGGAGACCGATCTGGCGGCCTATTATGACGTCGAGGCGCAAGGGCAGCTGTTCGAGGCGCTGGTCGCGCAGCATGCATCGTTCGAGGGGCGGACGATCGACTTCCTGGTCGATGTAAACAGCAAGTTGCAGCAGCGCATCGGCTATGTCATCCGCATGGAATCCGGGGTGCAGTCACCCGAGGAGACGCTGGACATCGGCACCGGGTCGTGCCGCGATTCCGCCTGGCTGCTGGTGCAGCTGCTGCGACGCCTCGGCTTTGCCGCGCGTTTCGTGTCGGGCTATTCGATTCAGTTGGTCGCCGACGTCGAGCCAATCGAAGGGCCCAAGGGCGTTACCCAGGATGTGGTCGACCTGCATGCCTGGGCGGAGGCCTATGTGCCCGGCGCCGGCTGGATCGCGCTCGACGCGACCAGCGGCATGTTCGCGGGCGAGGGGCATATCCCGCTCTGCGCCACGCCCCATTATCGGTCTGCCGCGCCGATCAGCGGCATGGCCGAACCGGCTGAGGTCGATTTCAATTTCGCGATGAATGTCAGCCGCATTGCCGAGGCGGTGCGGATCACCAAGCCCTTTACCGAAGCGCGCTGGGCGTCGCTGATGGCGCTGGGCGAGCAGGTGGACGCGGACCTGATCGCGCAGGATGTGCGGCTGACCACCGGCGGCGAGCCGACCTTCGTCGCGGTCGACGACCCGCAGGCGGGCGAGTGGAATGGCGACGCGGTGGGGCCGACCAAGGCGGGCTATGCCGACCGGCTGATCCGGCGGCTGCGCGACCGTTTTGCGCCGGGCGCGCTGCTGCATCATGGCCAGGGCAAATGGTATCCGGGCGAAAGCCTGCCGCGCTGGGGCTATTCGATCTACTGGCGGGCGGATGGCGTGCCGATCTGGCGCGATGCCGGGCTGATCGCGGGCGAACCGGAGGCGGGCGATACGACCATTACCGCCGAGGATGCCGGCCGCTTCCTGACGGCCATGGCGGACGGGCTGGGGGTCGAGACGGATTTCGTCCAGCCGGTGTATGAGGATGCGCTGGCCTGGTCGGTGAAGGAGGCGGAACTGCCCGCCAATACCGAGCCGGGCGACCCCAAGTTCGACAATCCCGAGGAGCGCAGCCGGATGGTGCGCGCGTTCGAGGGCGGCCTTTCCAAGACGGTCGGCTATGTGCTGCCGATCCAGCGCTGGCAGACGCAGGCGAGTGCGCCGCGCTGGCAGAGCGAGGTGTGGAAGGTACGGCGCAAGGCGCTGTTCGCGGTGCCGGGGGATTCGGCGCTGGGCTATCGCCTGCCGCTGGGCACCCTGCCCTATGTGCCACCGTCCGATTTTCCCTATATCCACCCGCAGGACACGAGCGAACCGCGTGAACCGCTGGCCGATTATCGCGCCGAGGCGGCAGCCGAAACCAGCGCGCCGGCGGAACGGTTCGAGCGGTCCGAAGTCGCCGCCGCCGCGCATCAGGACCGGCAGGAACAGGTGTTCATCGAAGGGGCGGTGCGCACCGCCGTCACGGTGGAGCCGCGCGGCAATTTCCTGTCGGTCTTCATCCCGCCGGTGAAGACGCTGGACGATTATCTGGAGTTAATTGCCCAGGTCGAGAAGGTGGCCGAGGCGACCCGCATCCCGGTGCGGATCGAGGGCTATGCGCCGCCGTCCGACCCGCGCGTCAACGTGCTGAAGGTGACGCCCGACCCCGGCGTGGTCGAGGTGAATATCCAGCCAGCGACAAGCTGGGCGGAGACGGTGGCGATCACCCAGGGCGTCTATGAGGATGCCCGCGAGGTGAAGATGACCGCCGACAAGTTCATGGTCGATGGCCGGTCGGTCGGCACCGGTGGCGGCAATCATCTGGTCCTGGGCGGGGCGAGCGTCAACGACAGCCCGTTCATCCGCCGGCCGGACTTGCTCAAGAGCTTCGTCCTCTACTGGCAGCGGCACCCGTCGCTTTCCTATCTGTTTTCCGGCCTGTTCATCGGCCCGACCAGCCAGGCGCCGCGCATCGACGAGGCGCGGCACGACAGCCTCTATGAGCTGGAGATTGCGCTGGCGCAGGTGCCCAATCCGGTGCGCGACGGGGAGGACAAGCTGCCGCCGCCCTGGCTGGTGGACCGGCTGTTCCGCAACCTGCTGGTCGATGTGACCGGCAACACCCATCGCACCGAAATCTGCATCGACAAGCTGTTCTCGCCCGATGGCCCGACCGGGCGGCTGGGCCTCGTCGAATTTCGCGGGTTCGAGATGCCGCCAGACCCGCAGATGAGCCTGGCCCAGCAATTGCTGCTGCGCGCGCTGACCGCCTGGTTCTGGCGCGAGCCGCAGCAGGGCAATCTGGTGCGCTGGGGCACGGTGCTGCACGACCGTTTCTTCCTGGGCCATTTCGTCTGGGCCGATTTCCTGGAGGTGCTGAACGACCTGCGCCAGGCGGGCTATGATTTCGATCCCAACTGGTTCGAGGCGCAGCGCCAGTTCCGCTTCCCGGTGCATGGCAGCGTGGAGGCCGGCGGGGTCGGGCTGGAGATCAGCCATGCGCTGGAGCCGTGGAATGTGCTGGGCGAGACCGGCGCGATCGGCGGTACGGTGCGCTATGTCGACAGTTCGACCGAGAGGTTGCAGGTACGCGTGTCCGGCCTGGTCGCCGGGCGCCATATCGTCAGCTGCAACGGCCGGCGGGTGCCCATGACGCCGACCGGCGTGCCGGGCGAGGCGGTGGGCGGCGTGCGCTACAAGGCATGGGCGCCGGCCAATTGCCTGCACCCCAATCTGCCCGCCAATGCGCCGCTGACCTTCGATATCTTCGACAGCTGGAGCGGGCGGTCGCTGGGCGGCTGCGTCTATCATGTCGCCCATCCGGGCGGGCGCAATTATGACGATGTGCCGATCAACAGCTATGAGGCGGAGGCGCGGCGCAAGGCGCGGTTCCAGGATCATGGCCATACGCCCGGCCCGGTCGACATGCCGCCGGCCGAACCCCCGAGCGAATTTCCGATGACGCTGGACCTTCGGTTCAGGCATCCCGAATATTAGACGATGACCGACTCGCCTGTCCTGCCGGGTCTCGAAGCGTCCGGCTGGGCCGGCGACTATCTGGCGCGCGCGTCCGCCGGTGACTTGTTCGCCGGGGCGCCGGCAGAGATGGCGCCACGCTGGCGCGCGATGCTGGATCGATTGTCCGAACAGGGTCAGGGCGATCCCGCGACGCTGGCCGGCAATGTCGAGCGACAGGCGCAGGATCTGGGCCTGGCGTTCCGTCTGACCGGCGACGAGCAGGAGCGGCCTTGGCCGCTGAGCTCGATCCCGATGCTGATCGGCGCGGGCGAATGGACCCGGATCGAACAGGGGCTGATGCAGCGGGCCGAGTTGCTGGAGCGGGTGATCAGCGACATCTATAGCACCCAGAGCCTGGTGCGCGAGGGCAAGCTGCCCGCCGCGGTGGTGACCGGCAGCCCGCATTATTGGCGGGTGATGACCGGGGCGGCGCCACCGCGCGGCCATTATCTCCATTTCTATGCCGCCGATCTGGGGCGCGGACCGGATGGCGAATGGCGGGTGCTGGCCGACCGGGTACGTACGCCCGTGGGTGTCGGCTATGCGCTGGAGAACAGGCTGGCACTGTCGCGGGCGACCGGCGATCTGCTGGGCGCGATGAACACGCGGCGACTGGCGCCCTTCTTCGCCGACCTGCGCCGGGGCCTGGCGGTCGATTGCCAGCGCGCCGATCCGCGCATCGGGCTGCTGACGCCGGGCCGGTTCAACCAGAGCTATGCCGAGCAGGCACATCTGGCCCGTTATCTGGGCCTGATGCTGGTCGAGGGCGATGACCTGATCGTCAGCGACGGGCGCCTGTTCGTGCGCACGATCGAGGGGCTGAAGCGGATCGACGGGCTGTGGCGCTGGATGGACAGCCGCTTCCTCGACCCGCTGGCGTTCGACGGGGAATCGCGGATCGGCGTGCCCGACCTGTATGATGCCTGCGCGCGCGGCGGGCTGATGGTCAGCAACTGGCCGGGCGCGGGCGTGATCGAGGCGCGCGCCTTTGCCGCCTTCCTGCCGCAACTGGCCAAGGCCCTGCTGGGCACCGACCTGCTGCTGCCCAATATCGCCACCTGGTGGTGCGGGCAGGAGCGCGAGCGCTGCCATGTGACCGGCCATCTGGACGAATTGCTGGTCGCGTCGGCGTTCGATCGGGATGCGGCGGGGCTTGGCCCGGCGCGATCGGTGCAGGGGTCGACGCTGGACGCGGACCAGCGCGCGACCTTGCTGGAGGCGATAGCGCGGCGGCCGATGGACTATGTCGGGCAGGAGGTGGTGAAGCTGTCCACCACCCCGGCGATCGTCGGCGGGCGGCTGGCCCCCCTGCCCTTCACCCTGCGCGTGTTCGTGGCGCGCGACGGGCTGGGGCAGTGGCGGATCATGCCGGGCGCCTTTGCCCGGCTGGCCGCGCATGGCGATATCCGTGCCGCGCTGATGGGCGAAGGCGACATGTCGGCCGACATGTGCGTGATCGACAGCCAGCCGGTGCCGCCCGATACGCTGCTCGGCGATGGCGGCGCGCCGGCGATCCGGCGGATCGGCGGGCTGTTGCCGACCAAGGCTGCGGACAATCTCTATTGGCTGGGCCGCTATATCGAGCGGACCGAAATGACGTTGCGGGTGATCCGCGCGGTGGTGGGCGAATCGATCGAGGTCGATATGGGGCCGTCGTCGGATTCGCCGACCATGGCGCGGCTGGCGGGGCAGCTTGCTTTATGGGGGGCCACCAGCAACGCGGCGCAGCCGGTCGGCGCGCTGTGCGCGCAGGCACTGGGCGATGCGCGCCAGCCGGGCAGCGTGCGCGCGCTGATGGGCGTGGTCGCCAATATCGGCGAGGGGCTGCGCGATCGGCTGGCGACCGATTTCTGGCGGCTGGTGCGCCTGCCTTTGCCGGCGTTCGACGGGGCGGTGACCGAGACGCTGCTGGATGCGGCATCGCGCATGATCGAGCGGATCTCGGCGCTGTCGGGGCTGGCGGCGGAGAATATGGCGCGCACCGAGGGGTGGCGCTTCCACGACATGGGGCGGCGGATCGAGCGGGCGATCACCGGATGCCGGCTGACCTTGCTGCTGGGCAGCGACTGGGCGTCGGCCGACGACCTGACCGTCCTGCTCGACCTGCATGACAGCCAGATCAGCTATCGCAACCGCTATCTGACCGGCCCGTCGCTGCCGCCGGTGCGCGATCTGGTGGCGCTGGAGCCGCAGAATCCCCGATCGATCGCCTATCAGGCACTGTGCATTGCCGAACATGTCGCCGCTTTGCCCACGCTGCGCGGCGACGGCATGCCGGAGGAGCCGCAGCGGCTGGCCGGCGCGCTGGCGGCGACGCTGGCGCCGCTGACCGGCGACATGCTGACCATGGCGACGCTGACCGATATCGAGAGCCGGCTGCTCGCCTTGTCCGACGCGATCGGCCAGCGCTATTTCCTGCAGGTCCGCAAGACCGAAAAGGTCGAGGGCGCAGAGCTGCTGTCATGATCTACCATGTCCGGCACAGAAGCATATTGCGCTATGGCGCGCCGGTGCGGGTCGCCCGCTTCAATGTGCGGTTGCGGCCGATGGCCTGGGCCGGGCAATGGACTGCCGACTATGCGCTGAGCGTCGATCCCGCGCCGCTGTCGATCGAGGCGCGGCCGGGCGCCTGGCCGGTGCATGTCGAGCGGCTGGTGATCGACCAGCCATTGCGGCAATTGACGATCGAGAGCCGGTTCCGCGCTGGGGTAGCGGGCGGCGCGCCGATCCTGCCGCAGGCGGACGACCCCAGCATCGCCATGGTGGCGCGCGCGGCGCTGGCCGATCGCGACATCAGCGCTTCTGCCCCCGCGCAATTCCTCTATGCCTCGCCCCGCGCGCCGATGCTGGACGCGATCGGCAACTGGGCGGGCGCGATGCTGGCGCCCGACCGGCCGATCGTCGCGGCTGCACTGGAGCTTGCGCAGCGGATCAAGGCGGACTTCGCCTATGACCCCAGCGCCACCGATGCCGGCACGCCGGTGGCCGACGCCTTTGCCGCGCGCCATGGCGTGTGTCAGGATTTCGCCCATGTGATGGTGGTGGCGCTGCGCCTCGCTGGCCTGCCCGCCGCCTATGTCAGCGGATACCTCCGCACCTATCCACCGCCGGGCATGCCCCGGCTGGTCGGCGCCGACGCCATGCATGCCTGGGTGATGCTGTGGTGCGGGCCAACGCGTGGGTGGATCGGCTTCGACCCTACCAATGGCGTCATCACTGGCGAGGATCATCTGTTCATCGCCATGGGCCGCGACTATGCCGATGTCGCGCCGATGGACGGGCTGTTCGTCGGCGGATCGGGCCAGAGCATCAGCGTCGCCGTTGATGTCGTGCCCGAGGACGAGACCGCAAAAGAGGAAGTCGCATGATCGCCGCCATCATCCTGGTCCTGGCCGGCCTTTACTGCCTGGCGCGCGGCGTCATGGACCTGCGCGCGAACCGCTGGGTCTGGGGCGTGCTGGGGATCGTCGCGGGGATCGCGATCATGGCCGCGCCGATCCCGACGCAGGTGCAGGTGGAACTGCCCGCGGCGCAGGGCCGGTAGGACACAGCTCAAATCCATCCTCCCCTGCAAGGGGAGGTGGCAGCGCGCAGCGCTGACGGAGGGGTATCCTCCTATCGAGAGCGTGACACCCCTCCACCATTTGCGCTGCAAATGGTCCCCCTCCCCTTGCAGGGGAGGATCTGCGAGTGTCGGGTTACCCCACCCGCTCGAACAGCAGCTTCATGCCGGTCCTTGGACGGATGGTGAGGCGGCTGATGGGTTCGGGTTTGAAGCCGGCGGGCATGGTGAGGCGGTAGCGGCGGATGACCGAGGCGATCACGGTCATCACTTCCTGCTGGGCGAAGCCGGCGCCGACGCAGACGCGGGGGCCGCGGCCGAAGGGGAACCAGGCCTGTTTCACCATGTCGGCATTGGCGGGATCATCGAACCGGTCGGGGTCGAAGGCGTGCGGACAGGCCCAATTATCCTTGTTGCGCTGGGTCAGCCAGGGCGCGACGACCAGCATCGATCCTTCTTCCAACTGCTTGTCGCGCATCTCCATCGGGCAGGTGACTTCGCGCGGGAAGAAGGCGACCGGCGGATAGAGGCGCAGCGTTTCGCGGAAGATGTTGCGGACATGGCCCATATCCTTGAGCATCGGCGCGGTCAGCACTGCGTCCCCAGCGATGCCGGCCACTTCGGCGCGGACCCGATCCTGGATATGGGCGCATTCGGCGAGCATGTAGAGCGCCCAGGTCATGGTGCTGGCCGAGGTTTCATGTCCGGCAAGGAAGATGGTCGAGACCTGTTCCATCACCTGTTCGCAGGTGAAATGGGCGCCGGTCTGCGCGTCCTGCACCTCGATCAGCGACTGGAGAATGTCGCGATGGGGCGCCTCGCCCCGGTCATGATAGCCTTCGTAGCGGGCCTCGACGATCGGGCGGAACACGTCATGGATGGCGCGGGCCGGCCCTTTCGCGCGCTTTTCGAACCAGCCGGCGGGAATGCCGTAGAGGCGCAGCATCGAGGCCGAATGGGCGAGCCGCTGGAACCGGCCGAAGGCGGTGTGGATGATGTTGGAGCGTTCCTCGTCCAGCGTCTGCGAGAAGAGGGTGCGGAAGATGATGTCAGCCGCGACATGGGTCATCATCGGGTCGATATCCACCGGTTTTGACCGATCGGCGGCGTCGAGCCGGGCAAGCAGATCGTCGGCGGCTGCGACCATCAGCGGCATGGAGCGATTGAGCGCGGTATGGGCGAAGGCGGGATTGACCATCGCCCGCTGGCTTTCCCAATCCTCACCATTGGCGGAGAAGACCGAATTGCCGATCAGCGGATCGAGATTGCGGACCAGTTCGCTATGCTTGGGGAAGGCGGTGCCGCCCTTGAGGATCTTGTCCACCAGCGGCAGTTCGTTGGCAATATACATGGTCTGACCCGGCATGCGGATCTCGCCCATCTTCATCGTATAGCTCTTGTCGAACAGCACATGGATCCAGCTGTGCCAGCCGCGCAGGAAGCGTTTGATGAGGCCGCGTTTCGACTTGGGCGGCTCAGGATAAGGGGGCGTGAAGGGCGCGCTCACGGGATGGTCCGGAAGGCGGCGACCGCTTCGTCCACGGTGCGGCGGCCGGCGGTCAGGCTCACGAAATCCAGCGGCGACAGGCGGTCGCCGACCCTGAGATAATCGAAATGCGCCTCATATTTGTTGGACCAGCCCCCGTGATAATTTTCGGCCAAGTAGAAGAGATGGAAACGCGGCGATAGCATGTCCACCCGCGCGGCAAATTGATCGGCGACAAGGCGCAGCGGATTGACGTTGTAATAGGCCGCGCCGTCGGGCGGCGAGCTGATGTCGACATAGCGGAAAGGCTGGTCGGCGAGCGCCTTGAGGTCGGCATGATACCAGCCGGCGTCGCGGCGCAGCCCGATCACCGGCACTACCTGTCCCATGCCGACCATGACGAAATGCTCAGGCAGCGCGCCACCGCGCAGCGCGAGGATACGGCGCAGCAGGCTCATGCCCAGGATCGTGCCGGCGCTGTGGGTGACGAGCTGGATCTCGTCCCAGTCGCCGTCCAGCTCCGCCGCGATGCGGGCGGCAAACTGGTCGAGCCGGGCATTGAGTTCGTCCCCCGGCCCGTCGGCGGCGAGCGCGCCATGATAGGTCATGAAGCGCAGCAGCCAGGGCACGACCAGCTTGTTAAGGATGCGGCCGGAGAAGAAGGCGCTGATGCCGATGCCGACCAGCGCGGCCGCCCAGAAGGGCAGCAGCAGCGACAGCAGCAGCGCCGGGACCAGCGCCAGCAGCAGCGGGATCAGCACGGCCAGGATCGGCGGATAGAGGATGGTGATGACCGGGCCGCGGCGCAATTTGCGCATCCGCCCGAACTGCATCAGCCGGGCATGGCCGGCATAGGCACGGGCAGCGCGCCAGGCGAGGGTAAAGGGATGGCGGATCCAGACCTTGCCGATCAAGTCTTCCCAGCGGAGATATTCATAGTCGGTCTCGACCCCGGCGCTGGCGTTGGTGACGGTCCAGATCGCGCTGTTGGCGGGGCCGGCGCGGCGCGCGCTGACCTCCACCGCTTCGCCGGTCAGTGCCGAGTAGCGGGCCGCCTGATCGCGATAGAGCTGGTGATAGAAACGGACGCCGCGCGGATCAAAACCACCCAGGTAGAAGACTTTACGCTTGAATTTCTGCACTGCCCCGGTCCTAATCGGGACATGACCACGCCCGAACGCGACTACTGCTATTTCATAGACCATCGCAAATACAACCGGAATGTCGGCTGTAGGAAGCATGACAATATGTACGGCATCAATGGCGGCGGCAGTGAGCGCGACCGCTGGCGCGCCGACATGACATTCTATCGCCATATGAAGGCCAATGGCGATCCGATGGCGCTGCCCTCGCTGCTCGCCTGCCTGACCTTTGGCTGGTTCTGCTGGAATTATCATCCCGGCAAGGGGCTGTGGCGCGGACAATTGTTGCGCCGCTTCGCAAAGGCGCCCAAGTGAGCGGCATGAGCGATCCCAAGCATGTGAAGGTCGGCCCGGTCACCTTCGGCAACGACCTGCCCTTCGTCCTGATTTCCGGCCCCTGCCAGATCGAAAGCCGCGACCATGCGCTGTTCATGGCCGATGCGCTGGCGAAGGCGGCGGCGGATGCGGGCGTGCCCTTCATCTTCAAGAGCAGCTTCGACAAGGCGAACCGCACGTCGGTATCAGGCAAGCGCGGCGTCGGCATCGACGCCGGGCTGGCGATCCTGGCCGAGGTGAAGGCGGTGCTGGGTTGCCCGGTGCTGACCGACATTCATGGCCCCGAACAGGTGGAGGCGGCGGCGCAGGCGGTGGACATCCTGCAGATCCCGGCCTTTCTCTGTCGCCAGACCGACCTGCTGATCGCGGCCGGCAAGACCGGCGCGGTGATCAATGTGAAGAAGGGGCAGTTCCTGGCCCCGTGGGACATGGCGGCGGTGGCACAGAAGGTCGCGTCGACCGGCAATGAGCGCATATTGCTGACCGAGCGCGGCGCGAGCTTCGGCTATAATACGCTGGTGAGCGACATGCGCGCGCTGCCGGTGATGGCGGAAACCGGCTATCCGGTGGTCTTCGATGCCACCCATTCGGTGCAGCAGCCCGGTGGACTGGGATCGGCCTCCGGTGGCCAGCGCGACTATGCGCCGCTGCTGGCGCGCAGCGCAGTGGCCGCGGGCGTGGCGGCGATCTTCGCCGAGGCGCATGAAGACCCCGACAATGCCCCGTCGGACGGGCCGGTGATGCTGAAGCTCGACTGGGTCGGGCCAATGCTGAAGCAGTTGAAGGCGATCGATACGGTGGTGAAGGGGTAAGTCTCCCCCTTCACCCCGAGAAGCGCCTTAGGGTCGGGCCTGGCCGCGACCGCGCACGATCCATTTATAGGTGGTGAGCCCTTCGAGCGCGACCGGGCCGCGGGCGTGGAGGCGGCCGGTCGAGATGCCGATTTCCGCGCCCAGGCCGAACTCGCCGCCATCGGCGAACTGGGTCGAGGCGTTCCACATCACGATCGCGCTGTCGACGGCATTGAGAAAGCGTTCGGCCACCGCCGCATCCTCGGTGATGATCGCGTCGGTATGATGGCTGGCATGGGCGGCGATATGGGCGATCGCCTCTTCCACGCCATCGACCAGCCGGATCGAGACGATGGCGTCGAGATATTCGGTATCCCAATCCTCGTCCGATGCGGCGACCACGCGATCGTCCATCGCCTGCACCGCATCATCGCCGCGCACTTCGCACTTGGCGTCGAGCAGCGCCTTCACCAGCGCGGGGGCATGACTATAGGCGCGGTCGATCAGCACCGTTTCGGTCGAGCCGCAGACGCCGGTGCGGCGCAGCTTGGCATTCATGACCAGGCTTTCCGCCATGGCCGGATCGGCCGCACCATCGACATAGCTGTGGTTGATGCCGTCGAGATGGGCGAGCACGGGCACCCGCGCCTCTTCCTGCACGCGCGCGACCAGGCTCTTGCCGCCACGCGGCACGATGAGGTCGACGAAATCCGATGCGCGCAGCAGCGCGCCGACCACGGCGCGATCGGTGGTGGGGACGAGTTGCACAGCATCGGCGGGCAGGCCGGCGGCGGCGATTCCCTCTGCCATGGCGGCGTGGATCGCGCGGTTGCTTTCCTTCGCCTCGCTGCCACCGCGCAGGATCACGGCATTGCCGGCGCGCAGGCAGAGGGCGGCGGCGTCCGCGGTGACGTTGGGGCGGCTTTCATAGATGATGCCGATGACGCCCAGCGGCACGCGCACGCGGCTGAGTTCCAGCCCATTGGGGCGCACGCTGCTGTCGATCACGCTGCCGAGCGGATTGTCGAGGGTCGCCACCTGATCGACGCCGGCGGCCATGGCGGCAATCCGATCCTCGTCCAGCCGCAGCCGGTCGAGCATCGCGGCGGACAGGCCATTGTCGATGCCATTGTCCATGTCGCGCGCATTGGCGGCGAGGATGGCGGGCGCCTGGTCGCGCAGCGCCTGGGCGGCGCGGCGCAGCGCATCGACCTTCTGCGCGTCCCCGGCTGGCGCGAGCAGGGCGGCGGCGCGGCGCGCACGCGCGCCCATCTGCGCGATCAGCATTTCGGGGGTCTGCGTCAGGTCGTTCATCGGTAATCTCGCGCTAACGCGCGCTGCGTCAAATCCAACGCAGGTCGCGCGATCCATCTTTTGGTTGGCGCATCGTTTGAAGCGAAAAACCCGAGCCGGAGGCACTCGACTCCAGCTCGCCCACTTTTTCGCACGATGCTTCAAATCCGGCAGTGGCTTAGCACGAAAATGTCGCGGGACGGAACCCTGACGAAGTGTGGGGAGACAGGAAGAGATGCCGGCGGCCGACCCATGGGTCGCATATGGATCGGCCGTCGGCAGGCAAGATGCTCCTGCCCCGTCGAATCACCTAGCTCTTCAACGGCGCGGATGCATACCCCGATAGGGGTAAATTGCGAAATTTATGCAATAAAAGGATAAGCTCAGCTGCTCATCATCCCGACGATGCGCACCAGCTGCGATTCCCGGTTGCAACCCGTCTTGTCATAGATGGAGCGCAACTGGGCCTTGAGCGTCTCGGCCGAAACGCCGCGGCGCTGGGCAATATCCGCACGACTCATCCCCGCGGCCAGATGGATGGCGATGTCCGCTTCGGCCGGGGTCAGGCGGAAAGTGCGCATGAGCAGGCGGACATGGCGTTCGGTCGGCGCGCCGACGCGCGCAACGATCATCGCATGCGGCGCAAAGGGCAGTGCCCAGGGGCGGGAGGGTAAGGGGAAAAATTCGAGCATGATGCCAACGCCGCCATCGGCATCGGCAAGCGCCACCGGATCGGCTTCGCGCGCCGGCACATCCACCACCGCGCGTATGGATCGCAAAATTGCGCGCGTCTCGTCGCCCCGGTCGCTCTGCAGCCAGCCGTCCCCGACCCGCAGCCGGCTGGTCGACAGCAAGGCATCGGCACGCGGCGTCATGCCCCCTACCCGCCCGGTCGCGTCGAGCAGCCAGCAGGCGCGGTCCATGGTCTCGAACGTGCCGGCCAGCAGGCCGAAGCCCTGTTGCTCGATCGCCCGCTGCAGCCGGACGGCATGGCGGGCATGACCGGCCAGCTTGGCGAACAGGTCGCGCTGTTCCACACTGGTGCGGCCATCAGCCTCGCTGCGCAGCAGGGCGAAGCCGATCATCACATTGTCGTCGGCGACCAGACGCGTCTGGCATCCGTGGAAAATGTCATAGTCGCTGCACAGGTCGAGATAGTCATCCGCGCGCAGTGCCTGGCGCGCGACATCATAATGGGCTTCATGCACGATCGCCGGGCGCGCCGGCAGTCGGTCGGCCGCGACCCGGAAATTGAGGTCCGGGGCAGCGCCGTCTATCATCGATGACTTTTCGATAATATCCGGCGCCACGTCGCTGATCCAGTTGAAGGCCGCTGCCCCCGGACCGAAACCGATCAATTGGCCATGGCACGACCCGGTTGCCTGGGCCATGGCGCGCAGCGCCGCATCCCACAGGTGCGGCTCCAGCGCAGCCGACAAGAAGAGGTCGGCCCACGGATCGCTGCCATCGGCGTATGACGCCATATAACCCCCATTTTCCCCAAGCAATTGGTTGCCCAAGTCGAAGAGGGAGTCAAATGGACGAAGGTTCGGATTACGTAATTTCTGCCAGATATTGATGCAGATCAGGAAAGATCAGGCCGCCTGGGCCAGCGCCTCGTCCTTGGCCGCGCGAAACAGGCGACAGGGCGGGATGTTGCGCCATTCCAGTTCGTCGCTGACCTGGCCGAACAGCGGGTCGATCAGGCGGCGGACATAGCGCGAATATTGGTAGATGATGAAGCTGCCACCCGGCCGCAGCACGGCGCGCGTCTCTTCGCAGATGGTTTCGCCCACGCCCGCCGGCAGGGTGGAAAAGGGCAGGCCCGAAAGGACGTAATCCGCCTTCTGATAGCCCGCTTCCTTGACGAAGCGGCGCACGTCGGCGGCCGAGCCATGGACGACGCGCAGGCGCGGATCGTCGATCGCATCCTCCAGATAGGCGACGAAATCGAGATTGAGGTCGATCGCCAGCAGGATCGCGTCGGGGTGCATGCGATCGAGAATGGCCTGGGTGAAGGTGCCGACACCCGGCCCATATTCGACGAACAGGCGGGTCCGTGCCCAGTCGACGCCGTCCAGCGAGCGCGCGACCAGTTGCGACGAGGAGGGGATGACCGAACCGATCATGCCGGGATGCTTCATGAACTGGCGGAAGAACATGGCCCACTGGCTGCGGAAGGAGCGGCTGCCACCGCGCGTCGAAATCCTGGTCTTCTTGTCTTTGAACGGTAGGGAGGCCATCAAAATCCGCCTGACTGACTAACAGAATCGGCCTCGCAAAATTGATGTCCGCTGGCAAGCGGCTTTGCGCGCCACGAGATAGAACGCGCGGCCAGGCGATGGGTTCACCCACCGTCGGCCGCGCGCTTATCCCAAGTCCATCAGCGTTCGCGGGCGCGCAGCATGCCGGGCGCGATGAAGCCGATCGGATCGACCTGCATCGCGCTCTGTTTCAGCGTCGCCTGGATCTGCTCATATTCCCGCTCCATTTCCGGCGTCACAGAGGCGCGGGTTTCTTCCAGCGCCGCCTCGAAATGGGCCATGGTGACGGCTTCGACCTGCAGCGACTGGCGCAGCGCGATGAGGCCCGCCCGGCGGGACAGATCCTCCAGGTCCGCGCCGGTGAACCGCTCCGTCCGGGCCGCCAGCTGATCCAGATCGACGTCGGACGCCAGCGGCATCTTCTTGGTGTGGATCGCCAGGATGCGCTTGCGCCCGGCCTGGTCGGGCACCGGCACATAGATGAGTTCGTCGAAGCGGCCGGGGCGCAGCAGCGCCGGATCGACCAAAGTCGGCCGGTTGGTGGCGCCGATGACGACCACCGACTGCAATTCCTCCAGCCCGTCCATTTCGGCAAGGATGGTGTTGACCACCCGTTCCGTCACCGCCGGTTCGCCAAGGCCACCGCCACGGGCGGGAACCAGGCTGTCCAGTTCGTCGATGAAGATGACGGTCGGCGCCACCTGACGCGCGCGGGCGAACAGGCGGGCGATCTGCTGCTCGCTCTCGCCATACCATTTGGACAGGAGGTCGCTCGATTTGGTGGCGATGAAATTGGCCTGCGCCTCGCGCGCGACCGCCTTGGCCAGCAATGTCTTGCCGGTGCCCGGCGGGCCATAGAGGAGGAAGCCCTTGGCCGGGCGGATGCCCAGGCGCCGGAAAGCGTCGGGATCCTTGAGCGGCAGTTCCACCCCTTCCTTGAGCCGCATCTGCGCATCGTCCAGCCCGCCAATGTCGGCCCAGCCGATATTGGGCGCCTGCACCATCACCTCACGCATGGCCGAGGGCTGGACCCGCTTGATCGCCGAGAGGAAATCCTCCCGCGTGACGGACAGATCCTCCAGCACGTCGGGCGGGATCGTGCCTTCCTCCAGATTGAGGCGCGGCATCAGCCGGCGCACCGTCTCGATCGCGGCCTCGCGGGTCAGCGCGGCGAGATCGGCACCGACAAAGCCATAGGTCATGCGCGCCAGTTCGGCGAGGTCGACCCGGTCGCCCAGCGGCATGCCGCGGGTGTGGATGCCCAATATCTCGCGCCGGCCGCGTTCGTCGGGGACGCCGACGACGATTTCGCGGTCGAACCGGCCGGGACGGCGCAGCGCCTCGTCGATCGCCTCGGGCCGGTTGGTGGCGGCGATGACGACCAGATTGGTGCGCGGCTCCAGCCCGTCCATCAGGGTGAGAAGCTGGGCGACGAGGCGCTTTTCCGTCTCGCCGGTGACCTGGCCGCGCTTGGGCGCGATCGAGTCGATCTCGTCGATGAAGAGGATGGAGGGTGCCGCCTTGGCCGCTTCCTCGAAAATGTCGCGCAGCTTCTTTTCCGACTCGCCATAGGCCGAACCCATGATCTCGGGCCCGTTGATGAGGAAGAATTCGGCTTCCGATTCATTGGCGACGGCGCGGGCCAGCCGGGTCTTGCCGGTGCCCGGCGGGCCATGGAGCATCACCCCCTTGGGCGGATCGACGCCCAGTCGCTCGAACAATTCGGGGTAGCGCAGTGGCAATTCGACCATCTCGCGCAGTTGGTCGATCGTTTCGGCCATGCCGCCGACATCGTCATAGGTGACATCGGCACGGCGGGATTCGCGCGGCTCCTCATATTCGGCGCGCAGCTCCACCTCGGTCTCGGCATCGATATGGACGATGCCCTTGGGCACGGTCGACACCACGATCAGGCGGATTTCCTGGAGCGCATAAGCCGGCGCCGCCAGCATCTGGCGCAGATGGGGTGGCATGTCGCCGGGCGGCACCTGTTGCTGGCCGGCGGTGGCGACGACATCGCCCGCGACGAGGGGGCGTTGAAAGAAAACCCGCTTCAACGCATCGGGATTACCCTGGAGACGGAGATTATTTTGTGCAGGCGCGAACACGACGCGCTGGGCCGGACGCGGATCGATCTTGCGTAGCTGGACGAAGTCGCCCGAGCCGACGCCGGCATTGGCGCGCTGCAAACCATCCAGGCGCAGCACGTCCAGACCTTCATCTTCCTTATAGGGGCGCACCACCCGCGCCGGAGTCGATCGCTTGCCGACAATCTCGACAACATCGCCTTCGGCCAGTTGCAATTCGGCCATTACCGTCAGCGGAAGCCGCGCCAAACCGCGCCCGGCATCCTCCGGCCGCGCATTGGCGACCTGAATCCTGCGTCCGCTGCTGTCCTGATCGGCCATGGTCATCCCCGTCCTTTTGGTTGCGAAACGAAGATAGGTAACGCCGGGGGTGAGGGAAAGGGGCCGTGCTTCGTTATGCCCGGAACAAAAAAAGGGCTAGCGCAAGCGCCAGCCCGGAAAGTTTATAGGAGAGGATGCCTGAAAGGCCTTTCCTATGTGCGCTGCAGCAGGTAATTTTGCAAGTGCGAAAAGAATCGGGTGGTTGCAATTTTTGCATCTTGCCATTTGCCGCGTTTTCCTGCTCATTGCAGGTCAGGATGCTTGAACCGGGGAAGCGCGCCGTTCGATAATGACAGATGATGCGACGCAGCGGACCGGCTTATAGAATTTGACGATTATGCGCAGATTGCCGCCTCTTACGGCCCTGGAGGCCTTTGTTCAGGTTGCCCGCCTTGGCTCGGTCAAGGCGGCTGCCGAGGAACTCGCCCTGTCGACGCCGGCACTCAGCCGCCGCGTCCAGGCGCTGGAGCGGTTCATCGGACGCCCGCTGTTCGACCGCAAGCATCAGGCGCTGGAGATCAATTCCGAAGGCCAGCGGCTGCTGGACGACATCGCCCCGGCGCTGGATTCGCTCAGCCAGGCGCTGGAGAATATCCAGAGCGGCGGCAACCAGTTGCGCCTGCGCCTGGCGGTGATGCCGCTGTTCGCGACGCAGCGGCTGTTCCCGCATCTGGGCCGGCTGCGCCAGCAGCACCCGCAGCTGCATATCGACATCGAGACGACGCCCCATGCGGTCGCGCGGCTTGGCGAAGGGCTGGATGCGGCGATCGTGCTGGCCAGCAAGGATATCGACCCGGCGCTCTATGCCTATGAGCTGGACCATGAGCAGGTCTATCTGATCGGCCGGCGCGAAATGGTGGAAGGCCCCAATGCGCTGGCGTCGCCCAGCGAACTGGCGCAACAGACGATCCTGCTGCATCGCGACATGGCCCTTTCCTTCGACGCGTGGAAGGACGTGGCTGGCATTCCCGACCTGCAGCCGCTGGCGATCGACAATTATGATTCCGGCCAGCTGATGCTGGAAGCCGCCGCGCAGGGACTGGGCGTGGCGGTCATGCATGCCAGCCATTTCGAACAGTCGGGCGACCCCCGGCTGATCCGGCTGTTCCCCAATATACGCTGCGACAGCCCCTATCGCTATTATTTCGTCTGTCGCCCGCGCGCGTTGCAGACCCGGTCCGTGCGCATCTTCCGCGACTGGCTGGTGGCGGCAAATATCTGAATCTGCGTAGAAAAAGCGGCATGGATTGAAATCCCTGCCACTTTTGCCGAGCGCCCCCTTAACCTTGATCGGGCGCCTCCGTTATAAGCGGCATGACTGGGGCATCCACATCCACCGCCGGCTCGCACCATGGGCTGACCGACCGCCTTTCCCGCTGGGCCCGTGGCCTGTCCGGCAAGCCGGACGAGCCGCAGGTGGAGAGCGAACCGCGCGCGCGCGCCGGCAGTGCGGCCAGCCGCGAGATTAATCGCCGTCGTCGCCTCTATGAGGAGATCGGCGAATTTCTGTTCGCCCATGATCTGGACCTGACGCCGCTCAATTTCGGCGTTGCGCTCGACTATCTGACCGGCGCCAGCATCGGCGTGGAAAAGGCGGTTCAGGCAGTGCTGATGGAGCGCGGCAAGATCAGCAACGCCTGGATGGAATCGCTGGCCGCCAGCCAGCGCGCGGACGAGGTGACGCCCGACGCGCTCGCCTCCATGCTCGACAAGGTCGAGGAAAATCTGGACGAATTCACCGGACTGATGACCGAATCCCGCAATTCGGCCAAGGATTATGGCGCGGCATTGCAGGAACAGGCCAAGGGCCTGGCCGCCGGCGCCGACAATGAGCCGATCCTGGCACGGCTGGTCAGCCTGACCCGGTCGATGGTGGAAAAGACCCGCCAGGTCGAAACCCAGCTGCGCGAGAACCAGAAGCAGACCCAGGCGCTGAAATCGAGCCTGGAGACAGCCCGTCGCGCCGCCGAGCATGACCATCTGACCGGCCTGCCCAATCGCCGTGCCTTCGAGGGCGTGCTGCGCGAGGAGTTGAAGCTGGCGAAGGAAGGCGACGAGCAATTGTCGGTCGCCTTCTGCGACATCGACCATTTCAAGCTGGTCAACGATACCCATGGCCATGAGACCGGCGACCGGGTGCTGAAATTCGTCGCGGGGCTGCTGGCCAAGGCGTCCGATGACCGCTGCCATGTCGCTCGCCATGGCGGCGAGGAGTTCGTCATGCTGTTTCGCGGCAAGACGGCGGCCGAGACCTGTGAGGCGGTCGACGCGGTGCGCGAGGATCTGGCCAATCGCAGCCTGGTCAACCGCACCAATGGCGAGCGGATGGAGCGGGTGAGCTTTTCCGCCGGCGTCGCCAATGTCCTGGCCTATGACGACCCGCGCGCGGCGCTGAAGGCCGCCGACCGGGCGCTCTACCTGGCCAAGGAACATGGCCGCAACCGGGTCTATCTCGCAGCCGAGGCAGACTAGGCCGCTTCGTGCCCGTGCCCTTTAGAAATCCGGCTTTTCATAATGGGTCGGCGGGGTGATGACTTCCATCCGTTCGGACAGGAGCGGACGGAAGGAGGGGCGTGACTTGAAGCCGGCATACCAGCGCTTGACCGGCTCATGCCCGGCCCAGTCGATGCCGCCCAGATAATCCGCCACCGACAGATGTGCCGCCGCCGCGATATCGGCAAGGCTGAGCGTGCCGCCGGCCATCCAGCTGCGATGGTCGAGCAGATAATCCATATAGTCCATATGGACGTTGGCCCGGCGCATCGCTTCGCGCAGGACGCGGGCATCGGGCGAGACGCGCTCGATCAGCCGCTTCTTCATCCGCTCATGCAGCAGCGGGCCGACGACATCGCCATAGAAATTCTGGTCGAAGAAGGCGGTCAGGCGCCGCACTTCCGCCCGGCCTGCGGCCGTGCCGGAAATGAGCGGGAATTTTTCGACCGTTTCCTCGAAATATTCGCAGATCGCCTGGCTGTCGATCAGCGTGACGCCCTTTTCCTGATCGACGACCACCGGGGTGGTGCCGGCCGGATTGAGATCCAGAAACTCGTCACGCATTTCCCAGGGAGATTCGCGCACCAGATCATAGCCGATGCCTTTCTCGCCAAGCAGCAGACGAACCTTGCGGGAGAAGGGACAGAGCGGGAATTGGAAAAGTTGCCACATATGATCTTCTGTTAGGCCGGGGCCGCGCGCCGGGAAAGGCGCAAAAACACAGAAACGCGGCGAAACGCGCATCGCCCCTTTAAGTCGTGCTGCGCGCCTCCTACAACCTGCTGCAAGCGCATGGAATTTAGCGCACAGGAAAGGATAGCTGGATGTCTGACGATTTCTTCCCGGTTCCCTCCCAATGGGCCGCCCAGGCCCTGTTGGACCGGGAAGGCCGCGCGGCCGATTATGCACGCTCGATCGAGGACGCCGACGCCTATTGGCTGGAGCGGGCGCAGCGGCTGGACTGGATCACGCCGCCGACCAAGGCCGATGAAAGCAGCTTCCACGAGGCGGATTTCGGCGTGAAATGGTTCGCCGACGGTGAACTGAACGTCAGCGCCAACTGCATCGACCGGCATCTGGCCGAGCGCGGCGACCAGGTCGCGATCATCTGGGAACCCGACAGCCCGGACGCCGATGTGCGCCGCTACACCTACAAGCAGGTGCATGAGGAAGTCTGCCGCCTTGCCAATGTGCTAAAGGACGCGGGCGCGCGAAAGGGCGACCGGATCACCGTCTATATGCCGATGATCCCCGAGGCGGCCTTCGCCCTGCTCGCCTGCGCGCGGATCGGCGCGATCCACAGCGTGGTGTTCGGCGGCTTTTCGCCCGAGGCGCTGGCCGGACGTCTGGTCGATTGCGATTCGACCATCGTCATCACCGCCGACGAAGGGCGCCGCGCGGGCAAGACCGTGCCGCTCAAGGCCAATGTCGACGCCGCGCTGGCCGAGGCGCCCTGCGTCAACAAGGTGGTCGTCGTGCAGGCGACCGGCGGCGCGGTGCAGATGCAGGAGGGGCGCGACATCTGGCTGCATGAGGCAGCGGCGCAGGTATCGGCCGACTGCCCGCCCGAACCGATGAATGCGGAAGACCCGCTGTTCATCCTCTACACCTCCGGCTCGACCGGCAAGCCCAAGGGCGTGCTGCATACGAGCGGCGGCTATCTGCTGTGGGCCAGCCTGACGCATGAACTGTGCTTCGACTATCGGCCCGGCGACATCTGGTGGTGCGCCGCCGACATCGGCTGGGTCACGGGCCACAGCTATATCGTCTACGGCCCGCTGGCGAACGGCGCGACGACCCTGATGTATGAGGGCGTGCCCAACTGGCCGACCCCGGCGCGCATCTGGGAAGTGGTCGACAAGCATCAGGTCCACACCATCTTCACCGCGCCCACGGCGCTGCGCGCGCTGATGAAGGAGGGCGACGATTATGTGCATTCGACCAGCCGCGCCTCGCTGCGCGTGCTGGGCACGGTCGGCGAACCGATCAACCCGGAAGCCTGGCGCTGGTATCATGGCGTGATCGGCGAAGGCCGCTGCCCGATCATCGACACCTGGTGGCAGACCGAGACCGGCGGCGCGATGATCGCGCCGATGCCTGGCGCCACCGACCTGAAGCCCGGCAGCGCGACCCTGCCGATGCCCGGTGTCATTCCCCAGATATTGGATGGCGACGGCGCGGTGCAGGAGGGCGCGACCGAAGGCAATCTGGTGATCGCGGGCAGCTGGCCGGGCCAGATGCGCACGGTGTGGGGCGACCATGACCGCTTCTTCCAGACCTATTTCACCACCTTCCCCGGCAAATATACCACCGGCGACGGCGCACGGCGCGACGCCGACGGCTATTACTGGATTACCGGCCGGGTCGACGACGTCATCAACGTGTCCGGCCACCGCATGGGCACGGCCGAGGTCGAGAGCGCGCTGGTGCTGCATGAAAGCGTCGCAGAAGCTGCGGTGGTCGGCTTCCCGCACGACATCAAGGGCCAGGGCATCTATGCCTATGTCACGCTGAACGCGAACGAGGAACCGAGCGAGGACCTGCGCAAGGATCTGGTGAAATGGGTGCGGACCGAAATCGGCCCGATCGCCACCCCCGATGCGATCCAGTTCGCGCCCGGCCTGCCCAAGACCCGTTCGGGCAAGATCATGCGCCGCATATTGCGCAAGATCGCCGAGGGCGAAGTGTCGGCGCAGGCGCTGGGGGACGTTAGTACACTTGCCGATCCGTCGGTTGTGGATAATCTGGTCGCCAATCGTCAGGGATAAAAGACACGCCGGATAAGGAACTTATCGTGCCCGTGCGTATCCTTTCGACATAGCTGGGCCGTGCGGGCGGGGTAGCGCGCGCAGGGCCCAGGCGAGACTTCCGTAAAAGGAGCAGCCCATGGCCCGTTACACGTCCGTCGCCCGCCTGTTGCACTGGATCATCGCGATCCTGATCCTGGTCAATCTGTGGCTGGGCTTTGCCCATGACAGCCTGCCCAAGGAATGGAAGGTGATGCCGGTCCACAAGTCGATCGGTCTGACCGTATTGGCATTGACGATCCTGCGCATCGTCTGGCGGCTGGGGCACAAGCCGCCGGCGCTGCCGTCCGCGATGCCGGGCTGGGAGAAGCTGGCCGCCAACCTCACCCATTTCGCCTTCTACGCCTTCATGCTGATCGTGCCGCTGTCCGGCTGGATCATGTCGTCGGCGGGCGAGCGGCCCTTGAACTGGTTCTTCCTGTTCGACGTGCCGAAATTCGGCGTGGCCAAGGGCGATGCGATCGTCGGCATATCGCACGAGGCGCACGAGCTGATCCCCTGGCTGTGGAGCGCGCTCATCATCGTCCACATATTGGCGGCGCTGCGCCACCATTTCATGCTGAAGGACGGGGTATTGCGGCGGATGCTGTGATTGACCCATTCCTCCCCGGCACGGGGAGGAATATTACACCATCTCGCCGGCGAGCAGGCGCGGGAGGGCGCCGGACTGGCCGCGGGCTTCGGCCATGAAGCGGTTCTTGAGCAGGCTGGTGCGCTGCACGGCGGCAAGACCGGCGCGGCGGACCAGCGAGGGCAGCTTGCCGGGAATGTCGAACAGGCGGACCAAGCCATCCATCGCGACGCTGGTCATCATCGTGTCGAGGCCGCGCCAGCGCTGATAGCGGGCAAGCAGCTGCGCATCGCCCGGATCGAGGCCGAGGCGCATGCCTTCGACCAAGACTTCGACCAGCGCCGCCACATCGCGGAAGCCGAGATTGAGGCCCTGTCCGGCGATCGGGTGGATGGCATGGGCGCTGTCGCCGACCAGCGCGAGGCGGGTGTCGGTGATGCGCGCGGCATGATGGAAGCCGAGCGGATAGGAGGAGCGCGGGCCGGCCAGGCTGATCTCGCCCAGGAAGCCGCCGATGCGCTTCTGCATTTCGGCGAGCCAGGCGCGTTCCGACAGCTTGAGCATCGCCGGCGCCTGATCGGTGGGCAGGGTCCACACCACGGCGGATCGGGTGCCCGGCAGCATCGGCAGCAGCGCGAGCGGGCCGCCGACATAGAAGATTTCATAGGCAGTGTTGGCGTGCGGCACCTCATGGTCGATCGCGGTGACCATGGCGGTGTGCTTATATTGCCATCGGGTGGTGTTGATGCCCGCCGCCTCGCGCGTGGGGCTGTTGCGCCCTTCCGCCGCGACCAGCAATGCGCCGTGGATCGTCGCGCCGTTCTGCAGCGTCAGGGTGACGCCATCGGCATTGCGATCGACATGGACGGCACGATCGGGCTGGAAGATGGTGAGGTTTTCGACCTCGGCCGCGGTCTGTGCCAGTGCGACGCGCAGGTCGCGATTGGGGAACATCGTCCCCATTACGCCATCATCGGCGTCGGGCACGAAGTCGAGCGCGCCCGGCTCCAGCCCGTCGCTGACCCAGATACGGTCGATCGGGCAGCCCTTGCCTTCCAGATGCGCGCCGACGCCGATCGCCTGGAGCATGGCATGGCTGGTCGAGCTGATCGCCGAGACGCGGCCGTCGAAACCGGCGGCCGTGGCCTGCACGGGATCGGCCGGATCGATCACGGCGCATTGCACGCCATGGCGCGAAAGAGCGATGCCCAGGGTGAGGCCAACCAGGCCCCCGCCAAGAATGACGACGTCGAAGCGTTGCATGGGCATCTGTCTAGGCGCTTGCGAGCGCTTTGAAAAGCATCGCCCCCGCTTTCGGGGTGAAAGCGGGGGCGACAAATTGTCTCAGAGTCTTTTTGCGCCTACGGCGCATCGGCACCGGCTCTAAATCAGAGCGTGCGGACCCAGCCGGCCGGATCGGCCACGCTGCCGCGCTGGATGCCGGTCAGTTCGGCGCGCAGGCTTTCGGTGACCAGGCCGCCATCGCCATTGCCGACGGTGAAATCGCCGTCGGTGCTCTTGACCGTGCCAATCGCCGTGACGACGGCAGCGGTGCCGCAGGCGAATGCCTCGCGCAGCTTGCCGCTGGCGGCGTCGGCACGCCACTGGGCGAAGCTGTATGGCTCCTCGCGCACCTCATGCCCCTTGGCGCGGGCGAGGCTGATGATCGAGTTGCGGGTGATGCCGGGCAGGATGGTGCCGGTCAGCGGCGGGGTGACGATCGAACCGTCATCCATGACGAAGAAGACGTTCATGCCGCCCAGTTCCTCGACCCACTTATTTTCGGCGGCGTCGAGGAAGACGACCTGGTCGCAACCATGCTTGATCGCTTCCTTCTGCGCGACCAGCGACGCGGCGTAGTTGCCGCCGCACTTGGCCGCGCCGGTGCCGCCGCGCGCGGCGCGGGTATAATGTTCCGACACCCACAGGGTCACGGCCTTCTTGCCGCCCTTGAAATAGGCGCCGGCGGGCGAGGCGATGACGCAGAAAATATATTCGTTCGACGGGCGCACACCCAGGAAGGCTTCGCTGGCGAACAGGAAGGGGCGCAGATAGAGGCTGCCCTCACCCGACGGGATCCAGTCCGCATCAATCTTCACCAGCTGCTCGACCGCTTCGAGGAACATGTCTTCCGGGATCGCCGGCATCGCCATGCGTTCGGCGGACTCGGCGAAGCGGCGTGCATTTTCCTCCGGCCGGAACATGGCGACGCTGCCGTCGGCCAGGCGATAGGCCTTCATCCCTTCGAAGATTTCCTGGGCATAATGGAGCACGGCGCAGGCCGGATCGAGCTGGAACGGCTCGCGCGGACCGACGCTGTGGCTGTGCCAGCCCTGCCCCTCGGTATAGCGGATGGTGACCATATGGTCGGTGAAGAGCCGGCCGAAGCCCGGATCCTCCAGAAGTACCGCGCGCGCGTCCGCCGCCACAGCCTTGCTGCTGGGGGTAACGGTAAAGCGCGACTTCTGTTCGACGTCCATGGTGAGTCTCCTTATGCGTTGGACGGGGGCGCCTATGTCACATCCGGCCCCGCGAAACAATTGGTCATATATACTGACCAATTTTGGAATAAAGAGCCAAGGCGCTGTCGCTGGCCTCTTCCCGTCCCAGCGCGCGCCCTGTATCGCATGCGCCATGCACTTCTTTTCGGACAATGCCACCCCGATCTGCCCTCAGGTGATGGCCGCCATCGCCGGCGCGGACCATGCCGACCATGGCTATGACGGCGACGCGTGGAGCGCGCGGCTGGACGGCGCCTTTTCCGACCTGTTCGAAACGCCGGTGAAGGCACAATGGATCGCCACCGGCACGGCGGCCAACAGCATCGCGCTCGCCTGCCTGTGCCCGCCCTATGGCGGGGTGATCTGCCATGAGGAAGCGCATATCGTCGTCGACGAATGCGGCGCGCCGGGCTTCTACACCCATGGCGCCAGCCTGATGGCGCTGCCGGGCGTCGGCGCCAAGCTGTTGCCCGATGTCGTGGCGGCGCGGCTGAAGGCGATCCGCCCCGACGTGCATCAGGTGCCGGCGCGGGCGATCAGCATCACCAATGCGACCGAATATGGCATGGTCTATACGCCGGACGAAGTCGCGGCTCTGGGCGAGATCGCCAAGGCCCATGGGCTGGGCTTCCACATGGACGGCGCGCGCTTTGCCAATGCGGTGGCGCATCTGGGCTGCGCGCCCGCTGATGTCACCTGGCGGGCGGGGATCGACATCCTCTCCTTCGGCTGCGTCAAGAATGGCGGCATGGTGGGCGAGGCGCTCTTGTTCTTCGGCCCCGAGCGCGAAGCGCGGGCGGCAGAAGCGGCGCGCTGGCGCAAGCGGGCGGGCCATCTCTTTTCCAAGGGGCGCTACCTTGCCGCGCAGATATTGGCGATGATCGAGGACGGACTGTGGCTGGACAATGCCCGCGCCGCCAATGGCGCGGCGCAGGCGCTGGCGCAGGCCGCGGCCGGACGGCTGATGCATCCGGTGGAGGCCAATGAGCTGTTCGTCTGGCTGACCCCGGCGGAAGCGGCAACGCTGCGCGCGCAGGGCTTCGACTTTTATGACTGGGGCGAGGGTGCAGCGCGGCTGGTGACCAACTGGACCCAGGATGCGCAGAGCGTCGCGCCGCTGGCCCACGCGATCCGGGCCTTGGGGCATCATGACGCCTGACGACAGGGCACGGCGCGGGATGGAGCGGGGCGGGATGGAGCGGGGCGGCATCGCCCTGCCCTTCATCCTCGTCACGCTGATCTGGAGTTCGACCTGGATCGTCATCCGCGACCAGCTGGGCAGCGTGCCGGCCAGCTGGTCGGTCTGTTATCGCTTCCTGCTGGCGGGCCTTGCGATGGCCGCGTTCGCGCGAATGCGCGGCGTGTCGCTCAATATCGGGCGGAGCGGGCTGGTCTTTGCCGCATTGCTCGGCACGGCGCAGTTCGTGCTCAATTTCAACTTCGTCTATCGCGCCGAAGTCTATCTGACGTCGGGCGTGGTGGCGGTGGTCTATGCGATGCTGCTGATCCCCAACAGCATCCTGGCCTGGATCTTCCATCGCCAGCCGGTCAGCCGGGCCTTCATCGGCGGGTCGGTGATCGCGACGGCGGGCATCGCCATGATGCTGGCGCATGAATATCGCTTTGCCGGGATCGACCCGGACAAGGTGGTGCTGGGCGCGGCCTTTGCCTGTGCCGGGCTGATGAGCGCATCGACCGCCATCGTGATGCAGGGCATGGACATCGCCCGCCGCCTGCCGATGATCGCGGTGCTGGCCTGGGCGATGCTGATCGGCGCCGGGATCGACGCCGCCTTTGCCTGGATCACCACCGGGCCGCCGGTGATCGAGCCGCGGATCGGCTATCTGCTGGGCATAGGCTGGCTGGCGCTGGCGGGATCGGTCGTCACCTTCCCGCTCTATTTCGGGCTGATCCAGCGCATGGGCGCGGGTCGGGCCGCCTATACCAGCGTACTGATCCCGGTAATCGCGATGCTGATCTCCACGGTGGTGGAGGGCTATCGCTGGAGCGGGCTGGCCGTGCCGGGCGCGCTGCTGGCGATCGCCGGGATGGTGATCGCGCTGCGGGCCAAGACCAGAGCCTGATCGCCTGAGGTGGAAGCGCTTCGCGCTTTCACCGATGGCGTGAATCAGGCTCTATTCTATGATTCTAGAGCCTGACGCCGCCGGGCTGGTAGCGCAGCTTGGCCATGTTGAGGCGGGCGATCAGGCTGCTGAGCGATTCCGGCGCGGGGGCCGCGCGATCGGGCACGGACATGGCGTTGATGCGGTCACCGAGCGTGGAAACAGTCTTGTCGATGCTGGTCATGACACACCCTTGTTGATGCGGTAATCCCGCTTTCGGCGCACGCTGGTTAACGGGGCGTAAACCATGCGACGAACCGATCAGCAAGGCTGATTTTCTTCCACAAGACAGGCCCTTAGACCTTCGACATGGGTGGGGTAAAGAGGTTTCCAGCTGAGCAGCCGACGCGCCCGGCCAGTGGCGACGCGGCGGTTTTCGGCATAGAAGGCCAGCGCCTGGGGCGAGAGGTCGGCCTGTTCCAGCGACAGCAGCGGCGGCAGCGGCTGGCCCAGCAGTTCGCAGGCGGTCGCGATCACATCATTCTGGGCGCAGGGCCGGTCGTCGGCCAGATTATAGGCGCCGGGCGGGCCGTCGAAGGCGGCGATGATGCCGCCGACGATATCGTCGACATGGACGCGGCTGAACACCTGTCCGGGCAGGGCGATGCGATGCGCCTTGCCGGCCCGGACACGATCGAGCGCCGAGCGGCCGGGACCATAGATGCCCGGCAGGCGGAAGCGGCGGACATCGGGCCGCAAGGCGCCCCAGTCGAGATCGGCGCGGGCGCGGGCGGTGCGGCGCCCCTGCCCCACAGGGCTTGCCTCGTCGACCCAGGCGCCGGCCGCATCGCCATAAACGCCGGTCGAGGAGAGATAGCCGACCCAGAGCGCCGGTGCGGCGGCGATCGCGGTGCCATAGCGGGTGAGGACGGGATCCTCCTCGCCCTCGGGCGGGACGGAGGAGAGGATATGGGTGGCGCCGGCGATGGCGGCGCGGACGGCGGGTTCATCGTCGAAGGCGATCGCCTGGGCATCGGCGCTGCGGCGGACGCCCGTCACCTGCCAGCCCTCGGCCCGCAGTCGGGCGGCGAGGCGGGAGGCGCTATAGCCCATGCCGAGGATCAGCATGTGCAGCATCGGCGCCCTCCCCTGAACTGGTATCAGACCGTGAAGCTCTCGCCGCAGCCGCAGCTGCCCTTGGCATTGGGATTGGCGAAGACGAAGCCGGCGGTGAAATCATCCTCGACCCAGTTCATGGTCGAGCCGATGAGATAGAGGACCGAGGCACCGTCGATGTAGAGGACACCGCCGGGGGTTTCGATCTTCTCGTCGAACTTGGCCTCTTCGGTGACATAGTCGACCGAATAGGCAAGGCCCGAGCACCCGCGCTTGGGGGTCGAGAGCTTGACCCCGATCGCGCCTTCAGGCGCCTGCGCCATCAGCTCTGCGATGCGGCCTTCGGCGCTGGGCGTCAGCATGACGGCGGCGGGGCGGGCGCGGGTCTTGGTGGTCGTCTCGGTCATCAGAGCATTCCCAGTTCGAGCTTGGCTTCGTCCGACATCTTGCCCGGATCCCATGGCGGATCCCAGACCAGGTTCACCTCGACATCGCCGACGCCGGGCACCGCGCCGACGCGCAGTTCGACTTCGCCGGGCATGGATTCGGCGACAGGGCAGTGCGGCGTGGTCAGCGTCATGGTGACGACGGCATGGCCGTCACTGGTGACGTCGACGCCGTAGATGAGGCCCAGGTCATAGATGTTGACCGGGATTTCGGGGTCGAAGATTTCCTTCAGCGCATCGATGATGCCATCATAGAGATCGCCGCCCGGCTCGCCGGCCGCGACTTCGCTGGGCTTCTGCGCCAGGAAACCGTCGAGATAGTCGCGCTGGCGCGGAGCGGCCTCCGCCTCTTCAACGCGCGCCTTGGGCGGGGTTTCCACCGCGTCCACTTCTTCCACCATGAACTTCTTTTCCTCGGTCATCCGAAGATCTTCCTTACCCGTTCGATACCCTTGACCAGCGCATCCACGTCGCTGTCGTCGCTGTAGATGCCGAAACTGGCCCGTGCGGTCGCCTCGACGCCCAGATGCCGCATCAGCGGCTGGGCACAATGATGGCCGGCGCGGATCGCGACACCCGTTTCGTCCAATATGGTGCCGACATCGTGCGGATGCACCCCCTCCACCTCGAAAGAAAGGATACCGGCCGAATCTTCGGGGCCAAAGACGCGCACGCTGTTGATCTGGCTGATCGCGGTGCGGGCCTTGGCCACCATGGCGCATTCATGGGCGTGGATGGTGTCGAGGCCGATGCCCTGCACATAGTCGATCGCCGCCGACAGGCCGACGACGCCGACGATATGCGGCGTCCCCGCCTCGAACCGGGTCGGCGCGGGGGCATAGGTGGTCTTTTCGAACGTCACCTTGTCGATCATCGACCCACCGCCCTGATAGGGGGGCATGGAGTCGAGCAGTTCCTTGCGGCCCCACAGCACGCCGATGCCGGTCGGGCCATAGAGCTTGTGCGCGGAGAAGACGTAGAAATCGCAGTCGAGCGCCTGCACATCGACGGCGAGGCGGGGGACCGCCTGGCAACCGTCGATCAGAATCTTGGCGCCGACCATATGGGCGATGTCGGCCGCGCGGCGGCAATCGAGCACGCTGCCGAGCACGTTCGACACATGGGCGAGCGCGACCATGCGGTGCTGCGGCGTGATCATCGCGCGCATCGCGTCGAGATCGATCCGGCCATCCTGCGTCAGCGGCACCACGTCGATCTGGGCGCCGACCTTTTCGGCGACGATCTGCCAGGGAACGATATTGCTGTGATGTTCGAGGGTCGACAGCAGGATGCGGTCGCCGGCCTTCAACTGCGTGCCGGCCCAGCATTGGGCGACCAGATTGATGCCCTCGGTCGCGCCGCGGACATAGACGATCTCGCTGTCCGACGCGGCGCCGATGAAGCCGGCGACCTTGCGCCGGGCGGCCTCGTAGGCGAGCGTCATATTGGCCGAGCGTTCATAGACGCCGCGATGCACGGTGGCATAGTCCGGGCCATAGGCACGGGCGATCGCGTCGATCACGGCGGTCGGCTTCTGCGCGGTGGCGGCGCTGTCGAGATAATGCCAGTCGCCCCCCTTCCCATCCAAAAGGCCGGGGAAATCGTCCCGCAGGCGCAGGCCTTGGGCGAGATCGGTCATACCAGTGTCCCCAGCTTGGCGAGCGCCGCCGCCTCGAATCGTTCGCGCAGATCATCCTGCGCGACATCGTCGAACACGCCGGCGACGAAGGCCTTGAGCAGCAATGTCTTGGCGGTGGCCGGGTCCATGCCGCGCGAGGCCATGTAGAAGAGCGCCTGCTTGTCCAGCTCGCCGACCGTGGCACCATGGGCGCATTTCACGTCGTCGGCATAGATTTCCAGTTCCGGCTTGGCGTTGGCCGTGGCGGTGCGGTCGAGCAGCATCGCCTTGATCGACTGGAAAGCGTCGGTGCGCTGGGCATCGCGGGCGACATTGATGCTGCCGAGATAATTGCCGGTGGCATGGCTACCCAGGATCGAGCGGACGGTCTGGCCGCTGGTCGCGTCGGGCTGGGCATGGGTGACGCTGGTGATGATCTCCAGCGTCTGCTCGCCACCGCCGATGATCGCGCCGTTCAGCTCGAAATGACTGCCCTTGCCGAGCGTGACAGCGAAGGTGACACGTCCAAGCTTGCCGCCAATGTTGAGCAGATGGAAATCGAACCGGGCACCGTCAGCGATATCAATGACATAGTCATGCACAGCGGTCGCGCCATCGGCCGCATCCTGCAACAGATGGTCATGCGCGCTTTCGCCCTCCGCCACCGTGATCCGGGTCGCGGCCGGCACCGGCCAGACGGCGGCAAGTGCGTCAAGATCGCTGTAACGCCAGGCTTCATCCTTGCGCGTGGGGAGAGCGAGGAGGGTCACGCCGCGATCACCTCGGAATAGCCTTCGCTTTCCAGCTGCAGCGCCAGTTCGGGGCCGCCCGACTTGACGATCCGGCCGGCCGCCAGGACATGGACGAAGTCCGGCTTCACATAGTCGAGCAGGCGCTGATAATGGGTGATCAGCAGCACCGCCTTGTCAGGCTTGCGCATGATCGCATTGATGCCCGCGCCGACGGTCTTGAGCGCGTCGATGTCGAGGCCCGAGTCGGTTTCGTCGAGGATGGCGAGCTTGGGATCGAGGATGCCCATCTGCACCATTTCGGCGCGCTTCTTCTCACCGCCGGAAAAGCCGACATTCACCGGACGCTTGAGCATCTCCATGTCGAGGCCGAGCAGGCCGGCCTTTTCCTTGGCCAGCTTGATGAACTCGCCGCCGTTCAGTTCCTTCTCGCCGCGCGCGCGGCGCTGCGAATTGAGGCTTTCGCGCAGGAATTGCAGGTTGGAGACGCCAGGAATCTCGACCGGATATTGGAAGCCCAGAAAGAGCCCGGCAGCGGCGCGCTCATGCGGGTCCATGGCGAACAGGTCTTCGCCTTCGAAGGTCGCGGTGCCGCCGGTCACGTCATAGTTGGGGCGGCCGCCCAGCGTGTAGGCGAGCGTCGACTTGCCGGCGCCGTTCGGCCCCATGATCGCGTGGATTTCGCCCGCATTGATCTGGAGCGAGAGTCCCTTGAGGATCGCCTTGCCGTCGATTTCGTTGGTGAGATTGTCGATCGTCAGCATCTTGTCTTTAGTCCTTGTGCGCGCGCTGGAGCGTCCGCGCGGTCCAGAAGGCCATGTCGCGCACGTCGCCCGGCGCGGGGAAGAGCGTGTCGATATGGCGCTTGATCGGCATATAGGGCCACCAGTCGGCGTCCGGTTCCGGCGCGCCCTTTTCCAGCAGCGCGACGACGAATTCGCTGACCGGGCCCATGCGGGCGAGGTTCGGCGCCTTCGCCTTGTGGAAGGCCTTGTCGGTGCGCAGCTTCTCGGTCATCGCGACATCGCCCTTTTCCAGCGCATCGCGGCATTCGGCCTGATAGGCGTCGAGATCGCCGAAATCCTTGGCGGCGCGCGTCTGCAGCTCGCCCTCTTCCAGCTCATAATCCTCGGTCAGGATACGGATCGCGGCGGTCCATGCCTGGCCATTGCCGACATCCTCCGCGAAATCGGCGAGGGCATCCTGGATATCGTCTTCGTCGCTCAAAATTCTCGTCCTTCAAATTTCTGTTCTATCGTCACCCCGGACTTGATCCGGGGTCCCGCTGCCTTTCCGTCCCGCTCAAGAAAAGCGGGATGCCGGATCAAGTCCGGCATGACGGGAAGGCGCAGGCAAAATTAGCCCACGCTGCCTTCCAGGCTGATGCCGAGCAGCTTCTGCGCTTCCACCGCGAATTCCATCGGCAGTTGCTGCAGCACTTCCTTGGCGAAGCCGTTGACGATCAGGCTGACCGCGCTTTCCTGATCCAGGCCGCGCTGCATCGCGTAGAAGAGCTGGTCGTCGCTGATCTTGCTGGTGGTCGCCTCATGCTCGATCTGGGCGCTGGGATTGCGCACCTCGATATAGGGCACGGTGTGGGCGCCGCACTGGTCGCCCAGCAGCAGGCTGTCGCACTGGGTGAAGTTGCGCACGCCTTCGGCGCTTGGGCTCACGCGGACGAGGCCGCGATAGGTGTTGTTGGACCGGCCGGCCGAGATCCCCTTCGACACGATGGTCGAACGGCTGCCCTTGCCATTGTGGATCATCTTGGTGCCGGTATCGGCCTGCTGCAGATTGTTGGTGAGCGCGACGGAGTAGAATTCGCCGACGCTATTCTCGCCGTTCAGCACGCAGGACGGATATTTCCAGGTGATGGCGGAGCCGGTTTCCACCTGGGTCCAGCTGACCTTGGAGTTGCGGCCCTGGCAGAGCGCGCGCTTGGTCACGAAATTATAGATGCCGCCCTTGCCATTCTCGTCGCCCGGATACCAGTTCTGGACGGTGCTATATTTGATCTCCGCATCGTCGAGCGCGACCAGTTCCACCACGGCGGCGTGGAGCTGATTTTCATCGCGCATCGGCGCGGTGCAGCCTTCGAGATAGGAGACATAGGCGCCATCGTCCGCGACGATCAGCGTGCGTTCGAACTGGCCGGTATTTTCCGCATTGATGCGGAAATAGGTCGACAGCTCCATCGGGCAGCGAACGCCCTTGGGAATGTAGACGAAGGTGCCGTCGGAGAAGACCGCGCAGTTGAGCGTGGCGAAATAATTGTCGTGCATCGGCACGACCTTGCCCAGCCATTTCTTTACGAGGTCGGGAAATTCGCGCACGGCTTCGCTGATCGAGCGGAAGATGACGCCCGCCTCCTCCAGCTCCTTGCGGAAGGTCGTGGCGACCGAAACCGAGTCGAACACGGCGTCGACCGCGATCTTGCGGCTGCCCTTCACGCCGGCGAGCATTTCCTGCTCGGCGATGGGGATGCCCAGCTTCTGATAGGTGGCGAGGATTTCGGGATCGACCTGATCCAGCGAATCCAGCTCCACCTTCTTCTTGGGCTCGGCGTAATAATAGGCGTCCTGATAGTCGATCGGCGGGACATTGAGCTTGGCCCAGTCCGGCGCTTCCATCTTCTGCCACATGGCGAAGGCCTTCAGGCGCCAGTCGAGCAACCATTGCGGCTCATTCTTCTTGGCCGAGATGAAGCGGACCGTATCCTCGTTCAGGCCCTTGGGCGCGAAATCCTGCTCGATGGCCGACGACCAGCCATGCTCATAGGTGGAGGCGCGCTCGGCGGCCTCCAGCGCTTCCTGATTACGGACGGTGCTCACTTCTTCAGTCATGCCATTTCTCGTGTCAGGCTGGCGATGGTCACGTTCGCGAGCGCTTCGCGGATCGCGTTGTTCGCCAGATTCATGTGCGGACGGATGCGGCAATCCTGTTCCAGATTGCAGTCATGCGCCCCCTGTTCGCTGCATGCAGTCATGGCGATGGGGCCTTCGACCGCCTCCACCACGTCCGCCAGGGTAATCGTCGCGGGCGGGCGCGACAGACGCACGCCGCCACCGGTGCCCCGGCTCGATTCGAGCAGACCCGCCGCCGACAGCCGGCTCACCAGCTTCTGCGCGGTGGGCAGCGGGATGCCGGTTTCGGCGCTGAGCGTGGTCGCGTTCATCTTAGCCGCACCGCAGTGACGGGCGGCGGCAGACATCAGCACGACGGCATAATCGGCAAAGCTCGATAATTTCATGCGTGTTGCGAACCATTCTCAAATCGGATCGAATCAATCCGATTGGGCATGTGGTCCCACTCGCCCCCGGAATCAAGGCATTTTTCCTACCTTGGGAGTCTGTTTGGAAAATGCGCGAAAGAGCGCATTTTCAGAGCCGCACCAAAGGCGCATTCCAAACAGCAATCAGCTCAGCCGGTTGAGCACCGCGACATCGCCGCCCAGCGTGCGGCGGAGCAGGGTGAGCTGGACCACGGCGGTCGGCTCGGTCTGAAGCTGGTGCGGGGTCATGCCGATGAAATGCTTGATCTCGCGGATGAAATGCGACTGGTCGTAGAAGCTGCCATCGTCGCACAGGGCCTGCCAGCTTTCATGGTCGAGTGCGATCCGCGCGCTGCAGCGCAGGGCGCGATATTTGCGGGCGAGCAGCTTGGGCGGGGCGCCATAGAGTTTGTTGGTGATGCGGGCGAGCTGGCGCGGCGACAATTCGGTCATCTCGCTCAGCACCTCGATCCGGGGCGAGCCTTCGCCGATCAGCCAGCTGTCGATCGCCCGCAGGATCGCCCAGGTCGCTTCGGGCAGCGGCTTGATCCGTTCGGCGAGGAAGGACCAGGTGAGCGCGGCCATGGCGTCGCCATCCTCCATGCGCTGCAACTGGGCGAGCAGATCGAGAAAGCCGTCATCCCGTTCCGCCGCCAGATCGCACAGGCCATCAGCCAGCTTGTCGGCGTCGCCGCCATGCAGCGCCAGCCAGCCGGCCGGCAGCAGCGACACGCCCAGCAGCCGGGTCGGCGCATCCAGCTCGAAGCGGGTCGCGCCCTGCGTGGGGCCGATCAGGCCGACGACGGGGGGCCGCTGCACCGATCCATCCTGGAAATGATAGCGCCCATCGCCCCGCAGCATCAGCCGCAACTGCGCGACATCGGCGCGGGTGACGTCGGCATAATGGTCTGCCGCCACGGAAAATATGTAGAGCGAGCCGAAATAGGGTCGGACCTTTTCCGGCGGGGTGAAATAGCGCAAGCGGACCGGGCCCTGTTCGGCATCCACCGAATAGGACAATGGCCCGCGATTATCCGGCACCACCCCCCGCGCCGCACTCAGCGGCAGATCCCAATGTTGCGGCCCCATAGTTTCACCCCAGTGGCGGCATTATGAGCGCGGCCAACGACCGTGCAAGAGCCATGACGTCACCATGACGATTTTTCGCCACAGCGTTGCAACAAAAAAATGACCCGGCAGCTTTCACTGCCGGGTCAGGAAAAGGTCTCATCAGCCAAAATGGCCTAGAGCCTTCGGGTCGCAAGACGGCTTTAAGCCCGAATCGGTGGAAGATTATTGGACAGATCGGACATCTGACGACCGAAAAGGATCGCATTCATGACGTTTTCTGTCATGAAATGACGCAAGGGAATATGTTGTTGCAATAACGCAACACGACTCGACCTGCGCAGGCACCGCTGGCATAGCGCGGCCATGTCCTATCGCCTGATCCGTCCGCTCTTCTTCGCGCTCGATGCCGAGCGCGCCCATAATCTGTCGATCGCGCTGCTGCGGATGATGCCGACCCCAGCCCCGCTCAAGGCCGACCCGATGCTGGCGCAGACGGTGGCGGGCATCGCCTTTCCCAATCCGGTGGGCCTGGCGGCAGGCTATGACAAGGATGGCCGGGTCGCGCACAAGATGCATGGGCTGGGCTTCGGCTTTGCCGAGCTGGGCACGCTGACCCCGCTGGCACAGCCGGGCAATCCCCAGCCGCGCCTGTTCCGCCTGGTCGAGGACAGGGCGGTCATCAACCGCTTCGGCTTCAACAATGGCGGCCAGGGCGCTGCCGCCGACCGCATCGCCCGCTATCGCCGGCCGGTAGGCAAAGGGCCGGTGATCGGCATCAATATCGGCGCGAACAAGGAAGCGACGGCCGCCGGACGCGCCAATGCCGATTATGCCACCGGCGTTACCTGCATGGCGCCGCTGGCCGATTATCTGACCGTCAATATCTCCTCGCCCAATACGCCGGGGCTGCGCGCGCTGCAGGGCCGGGCGGCGCTGGACGACCTGCTGGGCGCGGTGATGGCGGCACGGCCCGAAGGCGGCCCGCCGATCTTCCTGAAGGTCGCGCCCGATCTGGAATCGGCGGATATCGAGGATATCGCCGCCGCCTGCATCGACCATCGGATCGACGCGCTGATCGTGTCCAACACCACCATCACCCGCCCGGCGCTGCAATCGCCCCATGCGAGCGAGACCGGCGGCCTGTCGGGCGCGCCGCTGACCGATCTGTCGCTGGGCAAGCTGCGTGACTTCCGCCGGCTGCTGGGCAACCGGCTGCCGCTGATCGGCGTGGGTGGCATCGCCAATGCGGAGCAGGCCTATGCCCGCATCCGTGCCGGCGCATCGCTGGTGCAGGTCTATAGCGCGCTGGTCTATGAAGGCCCCTATCTGGCGAAGCGGATCAATGATGGCCTGAAGGCCCTGATGGCGCGCGATGGCGTGCGGCATATCGGCGAGGTGGTGGGGATCGACGCCTGATCCGTCCTTCCCGGACATGATCGAAACAAGACGGGTTGCGAAACGAAATGCGAGCTTTAGGGTGCCGGCCATGACCTCCCGCCTGACCGGCCTGCTGGCCCCCTTCGCCCTGATTGCCCCCCTTGCCCTGGCGCCCGCGACCGCACTGGCGCGCGAGCCGGTGGCGTTGAATGCCACCGTGTCCGCCGCCGATCCGCGCGCGGCCGCGGCGGGGCAGGAAATATTGCGCAAGGGCGGCAGCGCCACCGATGCGGCGATCGCGATGATGCTGGCACTGAACGTGGTCGAGCCGCATAATAGCGGCATCGGTGGCGGCGGCTTCCTGATGCATCATGACGGCGCGAGCGGCGTGCTGGAATCGATCGACGGACGCGAGACCGCGCCGGCCGCCGCCCGACCCGACCGCTTCATGGGCCCCGACGGCAAGCCCCTGCCCTTCGTCCAGGCCTGGCCGGGCGGCTATTCGGTCGGCGTGCCAGGCAATCTGCGCATGGCGTGGGAAGCCCACAAGAAATGGGGCAAGCTGCCCTGGGCCGACCTGTTCCAGCCCGCGATCCTGCTCGCCGACGACGGCTTCCAGCTGGGCGAGCGCACCGCCACGGCGCTGAAGGCATTGCAGAATATCTGGGCTGATTTCCCGGAAATCCGCAGCTATTACTGGATCGACGGGCAGTTGCCGGCGGTCGGCACGACGCTGAAGAACCCGCCGCTCGCCGCCCTGTTCAAGCGGATCGCGGCGGAAGGTCCGGACGCCTTCTATCTGGGCGAGAATGCGCAGGCGATCGCCAAGGCGGTCACCACTGCGCCGCGGAACCCGGTGCCGATGACGACCGACGATCTGGCCAATTACCAGGTCAAGGACCGCAAGCCGGTATGCGGACATTATCGCGCCTATACGGTGTGCGGCATGGGGCCGGCGTCGGCCGGTGGCATCACCGTGCTGCAGGTGCTGGGCATGGTCGAGCGTTTCCCGCTGGCGCAGTGGGGCAAGGATGATCCGCGCTCCTGGCACGTCATCGGCGAAGCGATGCAACTGGCCTATGCCGACCGCGACACCTGGCTGGGCGACCCCGAGTTCGTCCATGTGCCGATCGCCGGGCTGATCGATCCCGCTTACCTCAAGCAGCGGTCGGGCGAGATCCGGCTGAACAAGGCGCTCAATTCCTATAAGCCCGGTCTGCCCGCCGGGGCGCAGCCACGCACCAGCGCCCTGCCCCAGCCGGAAAGCGGCACCAGCCATTTCGTCGCGGTGGACCGCAATGGCGACATCGCCGCCTGGACATCGACGATCGAGAGCTTCTTCGGCAGCCAGCTGGTGGCCAATGGCGTGGTGCTGAACAATGAGCTGACCGATTTCAGCTTCACGCCCGAGAAGAATGGCGCGCCGGTCGCCAACCGGGTGGAACCGGGCAAGCGGCCGCTATCGTCCATGTCGCCGACCATCGTCTATGACGCAAAGGGCATGCCGATCTTCACCGTCGGCGCGGCCGGCGGCAAGACCATCATCATGCAGGTCGCCAAGGCGCTGATCGCCCATTTCGACTGGCGCCTGTCGGCGCAGGATTCGATCGCGCTGGGGCTGGAATTCTTCAATGGCGAGGGGCTGGTGCTGGAACAGGGCACGTCGCTGGAAGCGATGAAGGCGCCGCTGGAGAAACTGGGCCACCACGTCACCATCTCGCGCCTGGGCCTCAAGGCCAATGCCGCCGAGCGGACCGCCGACGGCCACTGGATCGGCGCCGCCGACCCGCGCAGCCCCGGCGTGTCGCTGCAGGAATAAGGCAGGCGATCATGGCGAGCGCAGCGTCGCGCTCGCCAGTCGCGCGTCAGGCGCCCTTCTTGAGGTCGAGCCCGGCGACGTTGAATTCGAACGGGAAGCGCTGGTCCTTGGGGCCAACGGCAAGATCGACCTTCACGCTCTTGGCCTTGGCGATCGCCTCATAGGCATTTTGCGAAGGCATGATCTCGATCCCGTCCTTCGCTTCGGTCATGCGGCCCTTCCAGCGATGGGCCTTGCCATCATCGGTGGTGGCATCGACCGCGCAGTCGGAGAGGTCGCACTGGAAGGGCGCGCCGACCAGCTTCACCGTCACCGTCTTTTCGCCGTTGGACATGGGCTGGACCATCAGCACCGAGAAGGTGTCGGCGGCGGTCATGGTCTGCACGCTGTTGGCGCTGCCGATATAGGCGACCTTCTGGCTGGCGCCGGCGGTTTCATATTTCCAGACCTGGCCGATCTGGTCGCGCTGGGTCGGTTCCTTCTTGTCCCCGCCCGAACAGGCGGCCAGCAGGCCGAGCATGGCGAGGGGCATGATATGGCGCATTGTCGCATTCTCCTTGTCAGGCAAGAACGCGGGGATGCGCGGGAGTTTCCGTCAGGCGTAGCGGGCAGCAGTCTCGCGGATCAGGGCGATCATGTTGGGAATGCCCTGGGTGCGGTTGGAGCTGAGCTGGTTCTTGAGGTCGAAGGGAGCCAGCGCGCCCTCGATATCGGTCGCGCCGATCTCTGCCGGGGCGCGATCCTGCACGGTCAGCAGCACCAGCGCGATGATCCCCTTGGTGATGGCGGCATTGCTGTCGGCAAGGAAATGGAGCCGGCCATCGTCGAGCACCGTGGGATAGACCCAGACCGCCGCCGAACAGCCCCGCACCAGCGTCATATCGGTCTTGAGCGCGTCGGGCATATCCTCCAGCCCCCGGCCCAGATCGATCAACAGGCGATAGCGATCATCGGCGTCGAGAAATTCATATTCTTCCTGGAGGTCGGCCAGAACGGGCATCGGGGCGGGCTGATCGGTCATGCCGCCCATATAAGGGGAAAAGCGGTGCGGGAAAGCCGCTTTTCCCCGCCGGCGGATCAGAGATCGACGCCGGCGGCGATGGCTTCGAGCTTGCGGATGCGTTCCTTGAGGTCGGCGACCTCGATCCGGGCGGCGGCCGATGGTGGGGCGGCTTCCTCGCTGCGGCGGCTCAGTTCCGCGCGCTTGAGGTCGAGCCAACCGTTCCAGCCGCGCAGCGATGCGAAGGCGACGATGGTGAGGCCGGCGAGGCCGGCGGTGGCCATGGTCAGGTAGAAGAGGGGATCCTGCATGATGTCCTCCCTGTGTCCTTTGCCGCGATCAGTCGCGGTCCTTGAGCTTCTCGAATTCGCGCTCCAGCGCGGTCGAACTGTCGGTGGCGAGCCGTTCCAGCACGGCGACCCGGTCCTTGAGCGCCTTCACTTCGGCGCGGAGACGTTCAGCCTCCGGATCGGGACCGCGCTGGATGAACTCCTCACCCTTGTGGCGGCGCACTACGCCATATTTGGCGCGGACGACGCTGGCGACGGCGGTGATCGCGACGATGGCGACGACCATTTCAAACGGGTTCATGTTTGTCCTCCCTTGAGGCGCGCGGGGCGATCAGTTCGCCGGGCCGCGCAGCCGCTCGATTTCGCGATTGAGCTGGTGGCTTTCGTCGGTGACGATCCGCTCGACCACGGCGAGCCGGTCCTTCATCGAGCCGATTTCGGCGCGCAGCTGGGCATTTTCCTGGCTGATCAGCTTGATGCGCTCGACCAGTTCCTCATTCTTCTGCGGATAGACCGCCTTGCCCCAGCTATTTTCCAGCGGGTAGCCGTTGCGGACGCGGAGCCAGGTGGTGAAGATCCACCCGCCGATCGCCATCGCCCCGATCAGAAGCCCGCCGCCGATGATCCACGGCAGGTTGGGCATGACGAAGGCGTCTACCATGTCGGTCTTGTTCATGTCCTATACTCCCCTTGCCTGGTCAGCGTCAGCGCAGCGCGTCGATATCGCGCGCGGTCCGGGCGGCGGGATCGGTGGCGATCCGTTCGAGGACTGCGATGCGTTCTTCGAGGCGGCTGATGCGGCCAGTCAGCTTTTCGTTTTCACTTGAAAGAAGGTCGATTTTTCGACCGGCGTCGGGATCTGTTCGATGAACGGTGCCCGTCCATTCATTTTCAACCGGATAACCATGGCGGGCACGGACCCAGGTGGTGAACATCCAGCCCAGCGTCGACATGGCGATGATGGCCAGAACGAAGGTCGGTCCTGCGAAATTCATGGCCTTAACTCCCCGTTATTGCTGCCTTGTCCTGGCTATGCTTCAGCGCAGGCTGTCGATCTCGTCGGCGAGGCGCGTGTTGCGGCTGGTATAATAAACCTCGATATCGGCGAGGCGGCGGTCGATGTCGCGGAACTTGGAGCGGACGTCGCGGGTGGAGCGCGCCGGGTTGGTGCGCACGCCCTGCCAGAATTTCTCGTCGTCCCGATCCGAATAGAGGCCCTGGGGCTTGGCATCGGCGAAATAGGCGGCGGCGAAATAGGCGATCAGCGTCCAGGGGAAGGCGCCCATCAGGGTCACCAGCACCGCGCCGACCCGGACCCAGACCACGTCGATCCCGGTGTAGTCGGCGATGCCGGAGCACACGCCCATCCACTTGCCATTCTGCTTGTCGAGATAGAATTTGGTGCGGCGGGCGCTCATGTCAGTTCCTCCGGTGGAAGTCGTAATTATCGTCCTGTGCCGGACGTTGCGGGCGGAAGTCGGGATTGTCGGCTGCGACGATCCGTTCGACCGTCTGCAGCCTGTCTTCGAGACGGCGGGCGAGCAGGTGGAGTTCGTCCAGCAGCCGCTCGTCCTCGTCGGTGATCTTGGGCGCCTGCTTCCACTTGGTGACATAGTGGAAGATCAGCCAGGGCATGCCGATGAACAGCATGCCGACCACGGCGATGGGGACCAGTACGTCTTCCATCGGATCAGGCTCCCTTGTTCATGCTGGCCTTGAGCGCGGCGAGATCGGCATCGACCTTGTCGGCCGACTTCAGTTCCGCGATTTCCTCTTCCAGCGTCTTGGGCTGCGCGCCCAAACCCATGGCATCGGCGCGGCCTTCGGCCATGTCGACGCGGCGTTCGAGCATGTCGAAGCGGGCAAAGGCTTCGTTGACCTTCTCGCCGGCATAGGCTTCGCGCACCCGCAGGCGGTTCTGCGCGCTTTCCATGCGGCTGACCAGGCTGTTCTGGCGGGCACGCGCCTCGCGCAGCTTGCCCTGCAGCTTGGCGATGTCCTCTTCCGACGCCTTCAGCGCCTCGTCCAGCACCTCGATCTCGTGGGAGAGATGCTCGGCCATGTCGGCGGCCTTCTGGCGTTCGACCAGAGCAGCCTTGGCAAGATCCTCGCGGTCCTTGCTGAGGGCGAGCTGTGCCTTTTCGGTCCAGCCATCCTGCAGCGCCTGCAGCTTGCCGATGTGGCGACGCATTTCCTTCTGGTCGGCGATCGTGCGGGCGGCGGACGCGCGCACCTCGACCAGCGTCTCCTCCATTTCGAGGATGATCATGCGGATCATCTTCGCCGGGTCTTCGGCCTTGTCGAGCAGGTCGGTGACATTGGCGGCGATGATGTCTCGGGTGCGGGAGAAAATACCCATTTTAACGGTGCTCCTGGTCTTCTCTTCAAGGGGGCCGGGGCGGACGAGAGGGGGCATTTCCGCCCCGGCCTGGGTCGTGCGGCCTTACGCCAGATAGCGCAGGGTCGCGGGGGTATCCTGGGTCGCGAGGACCGGGGCTTCGCTGGCGCGGGCCGGGCCGACCGCCGAAAGGATCATGGTCGATCCGAACAGGACGGCGGCAATGGCGACCGACATCAGCTGACCGATTTCGCGAACGCTGTTGCTGTTCTTTTCCATCTTCAACACTCCTTGAACCTGGCCTTCTAAAGGTGCCGCCTGTCTGTGCAGCGGCTTCGTTCCCAACCTTGCAGAGGCCGTGCCAATTTTCGAGAAGCGCAGAAAACAGCCATTTTTTGATGATTTGGCACGGCTGCGCAAAGATTTCACTTGCTGAAAGTTGGGAAATTTCCCCATATTTTGGCGCATGGAGAAAAATACCCAGTTTGTCGGCCAGTCGCTGGCCTTTCTCGACGCCGTCGAACTGGCCGGGCGGGCCGCCGAACTCAATCGCCCGGTGCTGGTGATCGGCGAACGCGGCACCGGCAAGGAACTGATCGCCGAGCGCCTGCACCACCTGTCGCCGCGCTGGGGCGAGCCGCTGATCGTGATGAACTGTGCCGCCCTGCCCGAGACGCTGATCGAGGCGGAATTGTTCGGCCATGAACAGGGCGCCTTCACCGGCGCGACCAAGGCGCGGCCGGGCCGGTTCGAGGAGGCCGATGGCGGCACCTTGTTCCTGGACGAGCTGGGCACCTTGTCGATGGCGGCGCAGGAGCGGCTGCTGCGCGTGATCGAATATGGCGAAGTGACGCGGATCGGATCGTCGCGGCCGGTGATGGTCGATGTCCGCATCGTTGCCGCCACCAACGAGGATCTGCCCGCCGCCGCCGATGCCGGGCGCTTCCGCCCCGATCTGCTCGACCGGCTGAGCTTCGAGGTCATCACCCTGCCGCCGCTGCGCGCGCGCGAGGGCGACATAACGGTATTGGCCGACCATTTCGGGCGGCGCATGGCAGCGGAACTCAACTGGCCGCAATGGCCGGGCTTCTCCGCCGCCTGCGCGGCCGAACTGGAAGGCTATGGCTGGCCGGGCAATGTGCGCGAACTGCGCAATGTGGTGGAACGGGCGGTCTATCGCTGGCCCGAGCCGGGGCGGCCGATCTCGTCCATTGTGTTCGACCCGTTCGCCTCGCCCTGGAAGCCGCGCCCGATGATGCCGGGGACTGCCGCGCCGTCAGCGGAAAATGCGGCACCGGCACCGGTGACCGCATCGGTGATGGACAGGCATGGCGATGTCACCGATCTCAAATCGGCGGTCGACGCGCATGAGGCGGCGATCGTGCGGGCGGCGCTGGAGCGGTTCCGCTATAATCAGCGGGCGACCGCCAAGGGGCTGGGCCTGACCTATGACCAGTTGCGCCACTGCATGAAGAAACATGGGCTGAGCGCGGGATAGGGCGGCACGAGGCCGCCCCACCGGGTAGTTTTTTAACGGGTCGGGACGGGTTCCGGGCCCGAATAATCATAGAAGCCCTTGCCGGTCTTGCGGCCATACCAGCCGGCCTCGACATATTTGACCAGCAGCGGCGCCGGACGATATTTGGGATCGCCGGTGGTGGTGAGGAAGACGTTGAGGATTTCGAGCGCGGTGTCGAGGCCGACGAAATCGAGCAGGGTCAGCGGCCCCATCGGATGGTTGAGGCCGAGCTTGCAGCCCTGATCGATATCGGTGACGCTGCCCACGCCCTCGCCCAGCACGAACACCGCCTCGTTCAGCATCGGCAGCAGGATGCGGTTCACGACGAAGCCGGGCGCATCAAAGGCATGGACCGTGGTCTTGCCGATCTTCGCGGCGAAACCCTCGACCGCGGCGACCGTCTCGGGCGACGTGGCAAGGCCGCGAATGACCTCGACCAGCACCATCACCGGCACCGGATTGAAGAAATGGACGCCGACGAAGCGGCTGGCGTCAGGCGCGGCCTGGGCGAGGCGGGTGATCGGGATGGACGAGGTGTTGGTGGCGAGGATGGCGTCGGGCGCCAGTATCTTGCCGACATTGGTGAAGATGGTGCGCTTGACCTCTTCCCGCTCGGTCGCGGCCTCGATCACCAGCTGGGCGCCGGCGAGCGGCGCGATTTCGCCGACCGGGGTGATGCGGGCGAGCGCGGCATCGGCGTCGGCCTGGCCGATCTTTTCCTTCTCGACTGCGCGGGCCAGCAGCTTGGCGATGCCAGCCTTGCCCTTTTCGGCGCGGGGCAGGTCGATGTCGGACAGGATCACGTCATAGCCGGCCTGGGCGGCGACCTGGGCAATGCCCGCCCCCATCTGGCCGGCGCCGATCACGCCTACGGTCTTGATGTCGGTCATGTCCCATTCTCCTCACCAAATGTTCGTTCCAGTCACCCCTACCGACAAGTAAGGCCGCGCGCCAAGCCCCTTCGCGGGCGGCGAACGGGCCATCGCGACGGATGGATGGTTCGCCCGCGCTATTTTCCGCCTTTGCGCGAACCGCACGCCATGCTTAATAGCCGCCCATGCCCCTTGCCGATCCCCTGCCAGCGCCCGCATCCGGACGGTTCATCGCCGCCGTGCATCATTTCCCGCTGCGCATCTATTTCGAGGATACGGACCTGTCGGGGCTGGTCTATCACGCCAATTATCTGCGCTATATGGAGCGCGCCCGGTCCGACATGCTGCGGATCGCCGGCATCGACCAGCGCGCCAATCATGAAGGCGGCGAAGGCGTCTATGCCGTCACCGACCTGAAACTCGCCTATCGCCGTCCCGCCCGGCTGGACGATGACCTGATGGTCGTCAGCCAGGTGATGGAGGTGCGGGCCGCCAGCTGCGTCATTCAGCAAAGAGTCATGCGCGGCGAGGACATATTGACCGACGGCGTCATCACCGTCGCCTATCTGACACCCCAGGGACGACCGCAGCGCCAGCCGCGCCCCTGGATCGAGATTTTCAGCCGTTTGATGCGAGGGGAAGACATCCACCCATGAACCTGTCCATGCCTGACGTCGGCGCCGCCGTTGGCGCCGCAGCCGACGCCGCCACCATTTCGCCGCTCGCCCTGTTCCTGCAGGCCGACATCGTCGTGAAGGGGGTGATGCTGGGCCTGTTGCTGGCCAGCATCTGGACCTGGGCGATCATCATCGGCTTCAGCTTCACCCTGCGCAAGGCGAGCAAGCAGAGCCGCGCGTTCGAGGCGGATTTCTGGAAGGCGGACGATATCGACCGTTTCTATGAAGCCCGCGGCAAGGCCGAGTTCCCGGCCGCCAAGGTGATGGCCGCCGGCGTCACCGAATGGCGCCGCTCCACCGCGCAGAAGGTGATCGACCGCGACGGCACGCGCGACCGGCTGGCGACCAGCATGTCGAGCACGATCGCGGCCGAGGTCGACCGCCTGTCGGACCGGCTGAACATCCTGGCGACGGTCGGTTCGGTCGCGCCGTTCGTCGGCCTGTTCGGCACCGTCTGGGGCATCATGCGCGCCTTCACCTCGATCGCCGCCGCACAGAACAGCTCGCTCGCCGTCGTGGCGCCGGGCATTGCCGAAGCGCTGTTCGCGACCGCGATCGGCCTGTTCGCCGCCATCCCGGCGGTGATCGCCTACAACCGGTTCAGCCATGGCATCAACCGGATGGAATCGCGCCTCAACCGCTTTGCCGACGGCTTCTACGCGACGCTGAGCCGCGAGCTTGAGGCCCAACGCTGATGGCGATGTCTGGCCCTCCATCCGGTCGGCGCGGGCGCAATCGCGCGCCGATGGCAGACATCAACGTGACGCCGCTGGTCGACGTCATGCTGGTGCTGCTGATCATCTTCATGGTGACCGCGCCGCTGCTGGTGACCGGCGTGCCGGTGAACCTGCCCGAGACGCGCGCCAAGGGGCTGGACCAGGATGCCAAGCCGACCGTGGTGTCGATCGATCGCGACGGCGCCATCTATGTCGACGAGGATGTGGTCAGCGACGCCGACCTGCCCGACCGGCTGGCCGAGATCGTGTCGGCCAATGCCGGCAAGCCCGACGCACCGCAGATCTTCCTGCGGGCGGACACGGCGCTGGATTATGGCCGGGTGATGCGGGTGATGGGCGAGCTCAACCGGGCCGGCCTCAACAAGGTGGCGCTGGTCAGCACCGGCGGGCAGGACGGCGCCGACGATGTCAGCGCAGGTTCAGAATAGGGGCCATAGGTCAAACCGATGGAACGCGCGGAAAAAATCGGCCTTGGCGTTGCGACGGCAGGACATGTCCTGCTGTTCGGCCTGCTGTCGGCCGGGTTCCTGGCGACGCCCAATCCGCTGAAGCTGAACAGCCCGCCGATGGATGTCAGCCTGGTGGACGAAGTGGCGCTGCAATCGACCGCGCCGCGCATCTCGACCGAGCCGCCACCGCCCAGCGTCGCGCCCGAACGCGGTCCGACCGAGGATGCCGCGCCCGCTGCCCAGCCCGAGCCGGCCCCCGTGCCCGAGCCGACCCCGGCGCCGCCCAAACCAAAGCCGGTCCCGCCCAAGGAAGTCGCGCAGCCCGCGCCGCCCAAGCCGAAGCCAACGCCGCCGAAGAAGGAAACGCCCAAGGCCGCACCCAAGCCCAAGCCGGCCCCTGAAAAGCCAGCGGAAAAGCCCAAGGCGAAGCCGGCGCCGCAGAAGCCCAAGGCAGCGGCCGCCGCGCCGGCCAAGGCGAGCGCCAAGCCCGCGCCCAAGGCCGCCAAGCCGGCCGCCGCATCGGGATCGGGCAAGGCCGCGGCCAAACCCAAGGGATCGCTGCTGGGCAATGATTTCCTCAAGGGCATCGACACCAGCGCCGACGCGCCGCGCAAGCCGGCCGCCGCGCCGCAGGCCGCCGCCATGGGACCGCAGCAGAAGGCCGCGCTGGACGCCGAGATCCGCCGGCAGCTCAAGCCCAACTGGCGCCCGCCGTCAGGCGCGGATGCCGATCAGCTGGTGACCCTGCTGGAAGTGCGACTGGACAAGAATGGCGCGGTGATCGGTACGCCCGAAGTGATCGACCAACTGGGCGTCACCGCCAGCAACCGGCCCCAGGCCAAGCTGCATGCGGAGCGCGCGATCCAGGCGGTAAAGCTGGCGTCGCCCTTCCGCAATTTGCCGCCCGAATATTATGAACAATGGAAATGGCTGCGGCCACTCCGCTTTGACGCGAGGCTGACCCGATGACGACGACCCTGCTCCGCCGCCTGGCCGCGGCGACCGCCGCCCTGCTCGCCTTCACCGCCATGCCCGCGCTGGCGCAGCTGTCGGTCGACGTGACCGGCGATATCGACAGCAACCTCAAGATCGCCGTGCCCGCCCTGCCGGCGCAGCAGGATGTGGCGACCCCGGCCGGCACCGCCAATGAACTGGGCCGCAAGATCGCCGAGGTGATCGCCACCGACCTTAAGGGATCGGGCCTGTTCGATCCGTCCGGCCCGGCCGGCATGCCCGCGCTCGCTTTCCCGGAAGTGACCAACCCCGTCTATGACAAATGGGGTGCCTATCAGGCGCTGGTGCAGGGCTTTGTCCGCACCACCGGCGGCGAGGCGGACATTACCGTGGGCTGTTACCTTTATGACGTGGCGCTGAAGCAGGAACTGACGCGCCAGGGCTATGTCGTCGCCCCGCGCGACTGGCGCCGCGCCGCGCACAAATGCGCCGACGCCATCTATGCCCGGCTGTCGGGCGAGAGCCCCTTCTTCGACAGCCGCATCGCCTATATCGCCGAAAGCGGCCCCAAGGATAACCGCGTCAAGCGCCTCGCCATCATGGATTCCGACGGCGCCAACCACCGCTTCATCACCAATGGTCAGTCGATCGCCCTGACCCCGCGCTTCTCGCCCGATTACAAGTCGATCGTCTATGTGAGCTATCTGGGCAGCCGGGTGCGCATCTATGTCTATGACATCGGCACCGGGCAGCAGCGGCTGGTGACCGAAAGCAACAACACGACCTTCGCACCGCGCTGGTCGCCCGATGGCCGCAACATCCTGTTCTCGATGGCGGTGTCGGGCAATACCGATATCTATCGCGTGTCGGCCCAGGGCGGCGCGCCGGTGCGCCTCACCAATTCGCCGGGCATCGATGTCGGCGGTTCCTATTCGCCCGATGGCCGCCAGATCGTGTTCGAAAGCGACCGGTCGGGCGGACAGCAAATCTATGTGATGAATGCCGACGGGTCGAACCAGCGCCGCATCAGCCATGGCGGCGGCCGCTATGCGACGCCCGAATGGAGCCCGCGCGGCGACCTGATCGCTTTCACCAAGCTGTCGGGCGATTTCAAGATCGCGGTGATGACGCCGAGCGGCGACAATGAGCGCATCCTGACCAATGGCTGGCAGGACGAGCAGCCGACCTGGTCGCCCAATGGCCGCGTGCTGCAATTCTTCCGCACCACGCCGGGCCGCCAGGGCAGCAGCCAGGTGTGGCAGGTCGACCTGACCGGCGTGAACGAACGGCGCATTCCGACGCCGCTCAGCGGCTCCGACCCGGCCTGGGGTCCGTTGCTGCCATAAGTTTTCCACAGCTTTTCGACGCGATGGGGAACCCTATCGTCTTGACAGCGTAACGATTTTTACCAACCATGCTGTTGCCCGTCCGGGTGGCAGAATGGCGATATCCTTAGGAGACCCCGATGAAGATCACCCGGCCCCTGCTCATGGCAACCGCCGTCCTGGCCCTCGCCGCCTGTTCGAAGAAGCCGCCGGCCGAGCTGCCGCCGGCACCGGGTGGCAGCGACACGACCCAGACGGGCGGTCCGGTCGGCCAGACCGGCCCGGTCAAGGGCAGCCAGGAAGATTTCGTCGCGTCGGTGTCGTCCGACCGCATCTTCTTTGGCCTCGACCAATATGATGTCGATGCCGAGGATCAGGCGACGCTGCAGAGCCAGGCCGCCTGGCTGCAGCAGAACCCCAATGTCCGCATCACCATCGAAGGCCATGCCGACGAACGCGGCACCCGCGATTACAATATCGCGCTGGGCGACCGTCGCGCCAATGCGGCCAAAAATTATCTCGCATCGCTGGGCATTTCGCCCAGCCGCATCAACACCGTGAGCTATGGCAAGGAACGGCCGGCGGCTCTGGGTTCGGACGAGGCAAGCTGGGCGCAGAACCGCCGCGCAGTGACCGTTACCGTCCAATATTGATCCCCGTCGGGTCGCGACTGACGGCTATGGGCCCGCCGATTTCGATCGGCGGGCCCTTATGTTTTTGGGCCGACCGCGATCATTGCTCCATCATTGCGAAATTCGTTTCCGATATGTGGGACGACCCTATATATGGGACGAAAACAGGAAGCGAAAAAACATATGCAAGATGGCGAAGAGAAGCAGGAACAGGGCGTTAAGGGCACGCAGACGCTGATGCGCGCGCTCGATATCATGGACGAGGTGATCGACGGGCCGATCCGCGCCGCCGATCTGGCCCGCAAGCTGGGCATGAGCAAGACCACCGCGCACCGGCTGGTGCAGGCGCTGAAATCGCGCGACTATCTGGCGGTGACGCGCAACGGCTTCGCGCTCGGCCCCAAGCTGTTGCAGCTGGGCGTGCTGGCCACCGAGCAGATCGACTATGTCCGCGTCGCCCGCCCGTTCATGGAATTGCTGTCGGAAAAGACCGGCTTCTGCGTGTTCGTGGGCAAGCGCGAGGGCGACTGGTCGCGCCATCTGGACCGGGTGACCGGCAACCAGCGGCTGCGCGTCGCAACCGCACCGGGCGATCGCCGCCCGGTGGCCGAAACGGGCCTGGGCAAGGCACTGCTGCTGGACGAGGATGAGGCGACCTGGGAACGGCTCTATGTCGAGGCCAAGGGCGGCGAGGCCAGCCGCAAGCAGATCGACGCCTATATTGCAGAAATGCGCATCCACAAGGCGCGCGGCGAAGTGCTGCATGACAGCGAACTGGGCGATGGCGTGCGGTCGATCGCGGTGCCGGTGCGCGATGCCAAAGGGCAGATCTGCGTCGCCATCTCGATCGCGAGCGCGGCCCATTATCTGACCGACGATGTCCGCCCGGCGCTGGCCGAGCAGGTGATGAAGTCGGCCGAACAGATCAGCGCCGCGGTGGGCTTCAGCGGCCAGCGCTGAATTTCCTGACCTCCCGGATAAGAAAATGGGCGCGGTTACCAATGGTAACCGCGCCTGCCACATAAAAATGGAGCCTGATTCACGCCTTCGGTGAAAGCGCGAAGCGCTTCCACCTCAGACGATCAGGCTCCAAGTTTGGGGAGGACTGGGAAATTACATCCGGTAGGTCACGCCGAAGGTGAAGGTGCGACCGATACGGGTTTCGAACAGCGTGTCCTGACGCTGGCTGTCGATATAGAGGCGGTTCTGCTCGTCGGTCAGATTCTGCGCCTCGACGATGATCTTCAGGCGATCGGTGACATTGTAGCTGGCCGACGCATCCATGTAGAAGGTCTTGGCATTGCCCTGAAGGTCACTGCCGGGCGAGGCCGGAATGCCGCGGATGAACTTGTCGCGGAAGTTGCCGGTGGTGCGGATCGAGAATTTGTCATCCTCATAATAGAGCGTGCCCGACGCGGTGTTGGGCGACAGGCCGACCAGATCCGCCGTGGTCGTCACGGTCGGCACGCCGTTCACGCTGGCGAGGATATAGTCGATCTTCGACGTGACATGAGTGTAGTTGGCCAGCACGCCGAAATTGCTGAAGAAGCCGTCGAGGAAGGTGAAGGGGATCTGGGCATTGAGCTCGATACCCTTGAGCTTGCCGCCCGGCGTGTTGAACGGCTGCGACACGGTGAACAGCTCATCCGGCAAGGTGTTGCTGTTTTCCAGCAGAGCGTTGGGCAAGCCGAGCTGGTTGAACGGGATCTGGCTGTTCACATTCTGGATGAAGCTCTTGATGTCCTTGTAGAAGAAGGCGGCCGAGAGCAGCGAACCGGGGCGGAAATACCATTCGACCGCGACGTCGAAGGTGTTGGCCCGGATCGGGTCGAGGAACGGGTTGTTGACATTGCCGACGCGGGTGACCGGATTGACGCCGCTGGTCGGGGTCAGCAGGCCGAGTTCCGGACGGGCCATGACCTTCGCGCCGGAGAAGCGGACCAGGACATTCTCGACCGGCTCGACGACGATGTTCGCCGAGGGCAGCCAATCATCATAGCTGTTGCTGGCGGCCGCGAACTGGCCGGTCAGACCCGTCGGCGAACTGGCCTGCGCCACGGCGATATAGCCCGACGACAGCATGTCGGTCTTGACGTAGCGCACGCCGACGTCACCGCGAATGCCGAAGCCGATCGCATCGCTGAGATCGAAATTGGCCATGAGATAGCTGCTCATGACCTCTTCGCGCACGCGGCTGCGGCCGCCGCCACATTCGACGCCGCAATAGCGGACATCGTCAAAGCCGAAGGTGTCGGCCCATTTCTCGGGATCGATCGCCGCCCAGCTGGACGGGGCGCCATGGCCCCACAGCTTGTCGACGCCGGTGATGTTGGTGGTGATATCGGCCAGCGTCGTGCCGGCCGGCAGCGCCCGCACCACGGTATCGGCATTATAGGGACGCAGGAAGGTCGAGAGGAAATTGCTGCGCCGATATTGCGCGCCGCCCTTGATCGAGAAGGCGTCGCTGACCGTCCATTTGAGGTTGATGTCGGCGGTCATGTTGTCGGTGGTGTTCTTCGACGGCTTGCCCTGATAGCTGAAGCCGCCCAGCACCGTGCCATCGGCGCGGCCCGGCGCATAGTTGAAGCTGGCGGGGTCATTGACGTCGATGCCGAAGCCCAAGGTCGGGGTGGTGCCGCCCTTGCTATAGTCGATCGAGAAACCATCGGTGTCGATCGCGTCCATGAAGGTCTGGAGACGCTTCTTGCCGTCCCAGATGGAGCGGTTGAAACCGACGATGCCGCTCAGTTCCAGACTGTCGTTGAGGCGACGGCGGAAGTTGAGGTTGGCCTGCTTGAAGGTCGAAACGAAATGATCGACCAGCCCTTCGGAACGGACATCGACGCCGTCGAACACGCCCTGGACCAGAGAGCCATTTTCGTCGAACTCGATATCGCGGACGGACGTCATCGGCTGGCCGTTATTGGCGGCCGAGCGGGCGAAGGAGATGGCGGCGATATAATTGTCGCGCCGGGTCACCTCGAACCGCGAATAGAGCATGTCGAGCGAGATGTCGGTGTCGTCGTCGGGGTTGAACTGCAGGGTCAGCGACCCGCCGATCCGTTCCTGATTCTGTTCCGAATTGAGGTAACGCGGAATGCGCGGCAGGAAGGCGCCGCTGCCCGGCGTATTGGGCAGGTCGTCGCGACGCAGATCATAGATGGCCTGATAGGCGGCGCTGGTGCTGGTGCGCGGATTGCCGGTCGAGCAATTGAGCGCATCGGCGCCCTTGGCGGCATTGTCGGCCGGGTTCTGCGGCGCGAAGCCGACCGGCGAGCAGAAACCGCCATTGGTATTGGCCGACAGGATGTCCACCGCCGAATAGCCGACTTCGCGGATGTGCCGCTTCTGATAGGCGACCGAGCCGAGGATGCCGAAGCCGCTGTCGCCGAACTTCTTCGAGACCAGCAGCGAAGCACGCGGGTCGACCTCCTTCGACAGCTCGTTATAGACGCCGCGCGCGGTCATCGAGAGGACGAAATCCTCCTTCTGTTCCATCGGCTTGGGCGCGCTCAGATCGACCGTCGCGCCGAGCGAGCCTTCCTCGACATCGGCCGAGGGGGTCTTGCGCACCGACAGGGCCGAGAAGATTTCGGTCGGGAAGACGTTGAAGTCGAAGCTGCGGCCATTATTGCCGGCGCCGTAAATGTCCGACGAACCGGTCTGCGACGTGCCTTCCATGCCGTTGATGCGGGTGCGGGTGAAGGCCGGGCCAAGGCCGCGGACCGAGATGTTGCGGCCTTCGCCGCCGTCGCCGCGCTGGAGCGCGATGCCCGGCACGCGCTGCATCGATTCGGCAAGGTTGGAGTCGGGGAACTTGCCGATATCTTCGGCGACGATCGAGTCGATCGCGGCGGCTTCCTGCCGCTTCATGCTGAGCGCGCTGTTGAGCGAGGCGCGGAAGCCGGTGACGACGATGTCGGCATTTTCCTGGTCGGGCTGTGCCTGCGGCGCCTGGTCCTGCGCCAGGGCCGGCGTGCCCGCCATCATGGCGACGGCCAGCGCGATCACCGACGAACGGCGCGCGGACGCAATACGGCTGTAATGCTCGATCATGACTTCCTCCCCAATGTGCCGGCCCTCGCCAGCATTCCCACTATGTGAAATTTTGTGTCACACTATATTATATTTCACGACATTTCCATAAAAATCATAATATGATCGCAAGTTCCACGATGTGGACCGCCATGACGCTGATCGCATTGGATGCAGGGAGGGATTGACCGGAATTTTTTCCCTATATATGGATCGCTCTATCAATTTATGAGACCGATCCCATCGTGATCGCGACCGGATTCCTGCTTCCGCCTCTGCACGGGCGGTTTTCTTGGGGGAGCGCGTCTTGGCGCGCTCCCCTATTTGTCTCGCTCAGGATGTTTGCGTCATGCCGCTCAGCACCAGCCTTGCCCTGATCCTGATGGCAGGATCCTCCATCGCCGCGCCGCAGTCCTTCGACCTGTCGTCGGGCAGCGCCACACGGCAGACGCCCTATCAGGCCGGCGGCCATGGCATGGAACCGGGCAGCACCGCAGATGACTTCCTGTTTTCGGTGGCGGTGCCCGACGGCACCTATCGGGTGACGCTGAAGCTGGGCGACCGCAAGGCGGCTGGCGACACGACGGTCAAGGCGGAGGCGCGGCGGCTGATGCTGCGCAATGTCGCGACCAAGAAGGGGCAGTTCGTCGAACGGCAGTTCCTGGTCAATGTCCGCAGCCCTGCCCTGCCGCCGCCGCCCGCCAATGCGCCGGGCGGAACGGCGGTGCGGATCACTGCCGGCGATGCGCGCGAATATACGTGGGACGACCGGCTGACGCTGGAATTTTTGGGCAAGCCGCAGATCGCTTCGGTGACGATCGAGCCGGTGAGCGCACCCACGATTTTCCTGGCGGGCGATTCGACCGTCACCGACCAAGCGGCCGAGCCGGCGGCGAGCTGGGGCCAGATGCTCCCCGCAATGCTGGATGGCGGAGTCGCGGTCGCCAACCATGCCAAGTCGGGCGCGACGCTCAAATCCTTCCTCACCGACCTGCGCTTCGACAAGCTGCTGTCGGCGGTAAAGCCGGGCGACTGGCTGTTCATCCAGTTCGGCCATAATGACCAGAAACAGGAATGGCCGCAGACCTATGCCGATGCGGCCACCACCTATCCCGCCTATCTGCGCGCCTATATCGCCGAGGCGCGGCGGCGCGGCGCCCATGCGGTGCTGGTGACGTCGCCCGAACGGCGCAATTTCGACGAGAGCGGCCGCATCAAGGATACGCTGGGCAGCTATGCCGATGCGGTGCGCAAGCTGGCGGCCGAGGAACGGGTGCCGCTGATCGACCTCAATGCCGACAGCCGTGCCATCTACGAAGCGCTGGGGCCGCAGGTCGCGCCCACCGCCTTCAATGATGGCGGCAAGGACAAGACCCATCATGATAATTATGGCGCCTGGCTGCTGGCGAGCGCGGTGGCCGAGCGGATCAGGGCGCAGATTCCCGAACTGGCGCCCCATATCGTCGCCGCACCCTTTGTGCCGGCCCAACCGCCGAGCGCCGCGCAGGTGGCGATCGTGCCGAGCCGGGCGCATAGCGATGTGCGTCCGGCAGGTAACTGAGCCATGTTGCGGATGAGCCGGCGCGAGATGAGCCTGGGCCTTGCCGCTAGTGCGCTGCTGGCACCCGGCACGGCCTTCCCCTTTGCCGGTCATGCGGCGCGACGGTTCGACGTGCGCGACCATGGCGCGCGGGGCGACGGCATCGCGATCGACAGCGATGCGATCAATGCGGCAATCCTGGCCGCATCGCAGGCAGGTGGCGGCACCGTGCTGCTGCCGCGGGGCCGCTATCTCTGCTTCTCGGTCCGGCTGAAGAGCCATGTCACCCTGGTCATCGGCGAAGGCGCGGTGATCGAGGCGGCCGATCCGGCGCGCCATGCCGGCCGCTATGACCTGCCCGAGACGGGTATCGACCAGCTTTACCAGGATTTCGGCCATAGCCATTGGCACAACAGCCTGATCTGGGGCGAGGATTTGGTCGAGGTCGCGATTCTTGGCCCCGGCATGATCCATGGCCTGGGCCTGACCCGCGACGGGCCGGGCGCGCGCTGGAAGAAACAGGCGGGCGAACGGCCGCTGTCGATGCACGGGATGAGCGACGCGCAGATTGCCGAGCTGGAGCCCGATGCCGCCAAGATGAACGGCCTGGGCAACAAGGCGATCGCGCTGAAGAACGGCCGCAACATTCATCTGAGCGGCTTTTCGATCCTGAAGGGCGGGCATTTCGCGATCATCGCGACCGGCACGCAGCAATTACGCATCGACAATCTGGCGATCGACACCGAACGCGACGGCATCGACCTCGACTGCGTGCGCGACGTGGTGGTGGAACGCTGCCGGGTCAATTCGCCCAATGACGACGGCATCGTCGTCAAGAGCAGCTATGCGCTGGGCCGGGCGATCGCGTCGGAAAATATCCTGATCCGCGACTGCGACGTGTCCGGCTATGATATGGGATCGATGCTGGACGGTACGAAGCGCAGCACGCAGCAGATCGCGCCCGACCAGGACCGGGTCACCGGCCGGATCAAGCTGGGCACCGAGAGCAATGGCGGATATCGCAATATCCGGATCGAGGATTGCCGCTTCACCCGTTGCCGTGGGCTGGCGCTGGAGACGGTCGACGGCGGGGTCATGGAGAATATCGTCGCGCGGCGGCTGACCATGCGCCAGGTGACGACCGCGCCGATCTTCCTGCGCATCGGCGATCGGCGGCGCGGGCCGGATGGCACGGGCATCGGCGCGATCAGCGGGGTGGAGATCAGCGAGGTGGATGCGCGCGGGATCGACCACAGATTTGCCGCAAGCATTGCCGGCCTGCCCGGCCATCCGGTGCGCGACGTGACGCTGCGCGACGTGCATCTGGTCTATCAGGGTGGCGGCACGGCGCAGGATGCAGCGCGCAGGCCCGACGAACTGGCCGACGCCTATCCCGAACCCAGCATGTTCGGCGTGCTGCCAAGCTGGGCGCTTTGGGCGCGCCATGCCGAGCGGCTGACGATCGAGCGCTTTTCCGCCGAGACGGCGACGCCCGACGCGCGGCCACCGGCGCTGTTCGACGATGTGGCGGGCCTGACGATCCGCAACAGCCCGATCCTGGCGCGCTGAAACGGACATCGTCCCACCCATTCTTAGCATTTGACGAACATGTGGGACGATGTTACCCAAATATCGGTTTCGAGTTCCATAATATGGTTCACAGGGGAGAGCCGATGTCCGTCCACGCCTTCAAGATGCAGCTCAAGCCCGGCGTGGTCGCGGAATATCGCAAGCGCCATGACGAGATCTGGCCGGAACTGTCGGCGCTACTGACCGAGTCGGGCATCCATGACTATTCGATCTTCCTGGACGAAGAGACGCTGAGCCTGTTCGCGGTGCTGAAGCTGCGCGAGGACAATAGCCGCGACAGCCTGCCCGACCATCCGATCATGAAGCGCTGGTGGGATTATATGGCGCCGCTGATGGAAGTGCAGCCGAGCAACCAGCCCAAGGAATGGCCGCTGTCGCTGCTGTTCCACATGGATTGAGTGCAGGGACAGGCTGACATCCATGCGTAGCTTCATCGCCGCCCTCGCCCTTGGCACCATGCTGGCCACGCCTGCGCTCGCGCAGCAGGCCAAGCCGACTGCCAACCTCTCCGCGCCGGTCAAGACGTTCGGCCGCGTGTCCTATGACGCGCGATCGCTGATGATCGACGGCAAGCGGATGGTGATCTGGTCGTCGGAATTCCACCATTTCCGCCTGCCCTCGCCCGATCTGTGGCGCGATATCCTCCAGAAGATGAAGGCCAGCGGCTTCAACAGCGTCGCCGTCTATTTCGACTGGGGCTTCCACAGCCCGAAAAAGGGCGTGTACGACTTTAGTGGTATCCGCGACATCGACCGGCTGCTGACCATGGCGGAGGAGGAAGGCCTCTACGTCATCACCCGCGCCGGACCCTATGTGAATGCGGAATTGTCGCGCGGCGGCTTTCCCGGCTGGCTGGTCAACCAGCGCGCCCGCGCCCGCACTGACGACCCCGATTATATGGCGGCGGCCGACGAATGGCTGACCAAGGTCAACGCGATCATCGCCAAGCACCAGATCAACACTGATCCCAGCCGCAAATATGGCGTGATCCTGCACCAGATCGAAAATGAGCTGGCGATGACCACGCCGGCGCAGCGGCGCTATATGGACCATCTCTATGCCAAGGCGCGGGCCGACGGCATCACCGTGCCGCTGTTCCACAATGACCAGGGCCGCAACGGTTACTGGGCGCCCGAAAACAGCAAGGTGGAGAAGGTCGTCCACGGCCCCAACGACATGTATGCGTTCGACGGCTATCCCGGCGGCACCTGCACCGTGGACGGCAAGCCGACGCGCGGGTCGGCCGCGCCCGACTGGGGCTATTATGGTCCCGGCGGGGCCAAGGGCGGCGCATCCGCGTCCCCGGACACGCCCGGTTTTCTGGCCGAATTCGGTGGCGGCTGGTTCGATTATTGGGGATCGAACGGCGGCTATGAGTGCAACGCGATCCAGCGGGGCAAGCGGTTCCAGCGCGTCTTCTATGGCACGAACCTCGCCAATGGCATCGGCATCCAGAGCTTCTACATGGGCTATGGCGGCACGAGCTGGGGCTGGCTGCCCGCGCCGGTAGTGTTCAGCAGCTATGATTATGGCTCCGCCATTTCCGAGCCGCGCGAAGTGCGCGAGAAGGCGCTGGAGATGAAGCAGCTGGGCGGGCTGATCGCCTCCGTCCCCGACATGGCCGGCATGATCCCGGCCGGGACGCCGGAGATCAGCTCGCCCAATATCCAAATCTATCACAACAAGAGCCCGGAAACGGACGCGCGCTTCCTGATGGTGACGCACAAGCCGTCCAACGGGCAGACGAGCGACACGTTCAGCTTCACCGCCGACCTGCCCGACGGCCGCTATACCGTGCCAATGCAGCTCAATGGCTTTGATGCCAAATGGCTGGTCGCGGGCGTGACGCTGGGCGGGCAGCGGCTGGTCTATTCCAGTTCCGAACTCCAGTCGGCGCAGCAGATCGACGGCAGCGACCTGATCCTGCTCTATGGCCGGGCCGGCGAGCCGGGCGAGACAGTGCTGCGTTATGCATCTGCGCCCAAGGTGACGGTGCTGGAAGGCCAGGCGCGCAGCGCCTTCGATGCCGCGAAGGGCGACCTGAAGCTGGATTATAGCCATCAGGGCCGCGCCGTCGTGCGGATCGAGGGGGGCGGGCGTCCGCCACTGACCCTGATCCTGGCCGACGAAGCCGAGGGCGCGCGCTACTGGCGCGCGCAGGACATGCTGGTGCGCGGGCCGGCGCTGGTACGCAGCGCTGTCGCCAAGGGCGGTGCGTTGGCGCTGACCGGCGATACGAGTGCGGCCAGCCCGCTCGAAATCTGGGCACCCAAGGCGGTCCGCTCGGTCAGCTGGAACGGCGCGAAGGTGACGACGAAGGCGACAGCCATCGGCAGCATTGCCGCGGTCCAGCCGCTCGCCGGCCCGGCCGATGTCGCGCTGCCGGTGCTCAACGACTGGCGCATGGCGCAGGGTTCGCCCGAGGCGCAGCCCGGTTTCGACGACAGCAACTGGCAGGCGATCGACAACCGATCCTATGCCAGCACCACTGCCAAGCCCGACGGCCAGCCCAATATGCTGATGGACGCCTATGGCTTCCATGACGGCGATGTCTGGTATCGCGGCCGCTTCACCGGATCGCCCGATGCCAGGGCGCTGTCGCTTTATTATGGCGCGGGCGGTTCGGGACTGGTGCAGGCCTGGGTCGACGGCAAGTTCCTGGGCGAAGGCGAGACGCCGGGCGGTCTGCCCCGGCCGATCACCACCGGCACGGCACGCTTTGCCCTGCCGGCGGAAGCGCAGGCGGCGGGCGAGCATGTCATCTCCGTCATGGTCCGCAACAATGGCCATAATTGGGATCTGGACAGCGACGATTTCCACAAGGAAGCGCGCGGTCTGGTGTCCGCATCGCTGGAGGGCGGCCCGAGCGGGCGCAGCTTCGCGGTGCCGATCAACTGGAAGATTCAGGGCAAGCAGGGCGGCGAGGATCTGCCCGATGTCGCCCGTGGCCCCGCGAACAATGGCGGCCTTTATGGCGAACGGATGGGCTGGCACCTGCCCGGCTTCAACGATGCCGGCTGGGCCAAGGCCAGTGTGCCCGCGACCCAGGCGGCGGCCGGGACGAGCTGGTATCGCACCAGCTTTGCCCTCAGCGTGCCCAAGGGGCAGGACGCGACCATTGGCCTCAGCTTCGGCGACGCCAGCAAGCCGCGTTCGCCGGTCCGTTACCGTGTGCTGGTGTTCGTCAACGGCTGGAACATGGGGCAGTTCATCGCCCATGTCGGGCCGCAGCGGACCTTCCCCATTCCCGAAGGCATCCTGAACCACAGGGGCCAGAACCATGTCGCGCTGGCCGTCACGTCCGACGGTCAGCCGGGCGATGCGCTCGAAACCGTGCGCCTCGTCACCCTACGCAATGTGAAAGGCGGTCTGCCGGTGCAGATGGTGACCGCGCCAAACGCACCTTCAGACCCCAAGGAGACCAAGTAAGTGGCCGCTCTCACCCATGATGTACCGCGCCAGCAGGTCGTCGACTCCATCGACCGGCTGATGGACAATCTCGTCAATATCAAGGACGAGACAGGCGAATTCCTGCTCCATCTGGAAGATGGCCGCATCATCGACACCAAGGGCTGGGCCGGGTGGGAATGGACCCACGGCGTCGGCCTGTTCGGCATGTGGCGCTATTTCGAGCAGACCGGCGACCAGAAGGCGCTGGGCATCATCAAGCAATGGTTCGAGGATCGCTTTGCCGAAGGCACGCCGACCAAGAATATCAACACGATGGCCCCGTTCATCACGCTGGCCTATCTGTATGAATATGAGCCCGATCCGCGCTACATCCCCTATCTGGACGTATGGGCCGAATGGCTGATGGCGGCCGATGGCCTGCCCAAGACCGAGGAAGGCGGGTTCCAGCACATCGTCTATAATGACGTGAATCCCGGCGAGATGTGGGACGACACGCTGATGATGTCGGTGCTGCCGCTGGCCAAGATCGGCCTGCTGCTGGATCGCCCGGCCTATGTCGAGGAAGCCAAGCGCCAGTTCCTGGTCCATATCAAATATCTCTATGATACCAAGACCGGCCTGTGGTTCCACGGCTGGGACTTCAACGGTCGCCACAATTTCGCCGAAGCGCTGTGGGCGCGCGGCAATTGCTGGGTGACGATCGCCATCCCCGAGATCATCGAGATCCTGGACCTGAAGGAAGGCGATTTCTTCCGCACCTTCCTGATCGACACGCTGGCCGCCCAGGTGAAGACCCTGGCCGAGACGCAGGACGCCGAGACCGGCCTGTGGCACACGCTGATCGTCGATCCCACCAGCTATCTGGAAGCATCGGCCACCGCCGGCTTTGCCTATGGCATCCTGAAGGCCGTGCGTAAGGGCTATCTGCCCCGCCATTATGAGGAAGTCGGCATCAAGGCGGTGCGCGGCGTGCTGGCGAACATCGACGAGACCGGCGAGCTGCAGCAGGTGAGCTTCGGCACGGCGATGGGCGACACGATGCAGTTCTACAAGGACATCGCGCTCACCTCCATGCCCTATGGCCAGAGCCTGGCCATGTGCGCACTCGGCGAGTTCCTGCGCACCTATATCTGAGTCACGGGAAACGGGGATCGAGGGGTAAATGGAAGGACCGTTCGATCGCCGTTTCCTGCTGAAAGGTGCCGCCGGCATATCCATGCTGGCGGCACTGCCCGCTTTCGGTCGCGCCCTGCCTCAGGGCATAGCGAATGTCCGCGATTTCGGCGCGAAGGGCGATGGCCAGCATATCGACAGCCCGGCGATCGACCGGGCGATCGCTTATGCCGCGGAGCGCGGCGGCGGGACCGTCTATGTGCCCCCCGGCCGCTATGCCAGCTATACCATTCACCTGAAGAGCAACATCACCCTGTGGCTGGACCGGGGCGCCACCCTGCTGGCCGCATCAGTGCCGCTGACCGGCCTTCCCAATGGCGGATATGATGCGGCCGAGCCGCAGGATCCTGCAATCGCCCCCTATCAGGATTATGGCCATAATCACTGGCGCAACAGCCTGATCCATGGCGAGGGGCTGCATGATATCGCGATCTGCGGCGACGGGCTGATCTGGGGCAAGGGGCTGAGCCGGGGCCATCCCGACACGGATCGGCCGGCCGCCGAACTGCCCGGCGTCGGCAACAAGGCGATCGCACTCAAAAACTGTCGCAATGTCGCGCTGCGCGATTTTTCGATTCTGGAGGGCGGGCATTTCGCCCTGCTGGCGACCGGGGTCGACAATCTGCTGATCGACAACCTGACCGTCGACACCAACCGCGACGGCTTCGACATCGACTGCTGCCGCAATGTGCGGGTGAGCAACTGCACGCTCAACACCCCCTATGACGACGCGATCGTGCCCAAGTCCAGCTATGCGCTGGGCTATCCGCGCGCGACCGAGAATGTGACCATCACCAATTGCCATGTCAGCGGATCCTATGTCGTCGGCACGCTGCTGGACGGGACGTTCCGGCCATTGGCGCGCAATCGTGACACCTGGCTGCTGGGGCGGATCAAGTGCGGCACCGAAAGCAATGGCGGGTTCAAGAATATCACGATCAGCAATTGCGTGTTCGACCAATGCTGGGGGCTGGCGCTGGAAACGGTGGACGGCGCGGTGATGGAGGATGTGACGATCAGCAACATCGCCATGCGCGGCTGTCACAGCCCGGCCCTGTTCCTGCGGCTGGGCCGGCGGATGCGCGGGCCGGCGGGTGCGGCGGTGGGATCGATGCGGCGGGTGCTGATCGACAATATCACCTGCCAGAGCGGGTCGATGCTGCCGTCGATCATCGCGGGGGTGGCCGGCCATCCGGTCGAGGACGTCCAGATCAGCAATATCTTCATCGACCAGCCGGGCGACGGCGACGCGGCGATGGCGGCGATCGATCCCCCGGCGAAGGAAGAGGATTATCCCGATCCCGATCGGTTCGGGCCGTTGCCGGCGAGCGGCTTCTTCATCCGTCATGCCCGCAATCTGGACCTGAGCCATGTCGAGGTGCGGACACGGGCGGTGGACGCGCGGCCGGCCTTCTGGCTGAAACATGTCGAAGGGTTTGACGGGTCCTATCTGAAGATGCCGGGCGGTGCGGGCGCCTTTCGGCTGGAGCATGTGACCGGCTTTCGCAGCAGCGCGATCCGCGATTTGCCGGACCGGCGGATCGACACGATCGGCATGGTGCGTTTCTGATGCGCTGGTGGCTGGCGCTGCTGCTGCTCGGCGCGACGCCGGCGCAGGCGGCGGACTGGGTGCGGTCGGTGGCGCAGCGGGGGGATTTTCCGCTGGTGGCGCAGGGACAGGCGGCACGGATCGTCACCGATCCGGCCGATGACGCCGTGGTAGGAATCGCCGCCGACGATCTGAAGCAGGATATTGGCCGGGTCACCGGGGCCGCGGAGGGCGGCGCGGCGCAGGTGTGGATCGGCACGCTGGGCCACAGTGAAGCGATCGATCGGCTGGTGGCGGACAAGCGGATCGATGTCGCGAAGCTGAACGGCGCATGGGAGAGTTTCCTGATCCTGCCGGTCGAGCGGCCTGCACCCGGCGTGGCGCGCGCGCTGCTGATCATCGGCAGCGACCGGCGCGGCACCGCCTATGGCGCCTATGAACTGTCGCGCGCGATCGGCGTGTCGCCCTGGCATTGGTGGGCGGACGTCACGCCGCTGCATCGCGATACGCTCTATGTGGCAAAGGATGCAAGGCGGTTCGGGCCGCCTTCGATCAAATATCGCGGCATTTTCCTGAATGACGAGGATTGGGGGTTGGTGCCCTGGGCGGCGGGAAAGCATGCGCCGGACGAGAAGCCGCTGGGGCCGAAAACTTATGCACAGGTTTTCGCGCTGCTGCTGCGGCTGAAGGCCAATCTTCTGTGGCCGGCGATGCACAAGGTGACGACGCCGTTCAATGCCGACCCGGCCAATGCGGCGCTGGCCGATCGCTATGCCATCATCATGGGGTCGAGCCATGCCGAGCCGATGCTGCGCAACAATGTCGGCGAATGGACCGCCCCGGCCGAGGATTTCGATTATCTCAAGAACCCCGATGGGGTGCGGCGCTATTGGGACGCGCGGGTGCGCAGCAATGCCGGCTATGAGAGCATCTGGACGCTGGGGATGCGCGGCATCCATGACAGCGGCATGGTGGGGCCCAAGACGGTCGAGGAACGGCGCGCCACGCTGGAGCGCATCTTTGCCGACCAGCGGGCGATGCTGGCCAGGGCCGGTGCGGCCGACGCGCCGCAGGTCTTCACCCCCTATAAGGAAGTGCTGGACGTCTATCGCGCGGGCCTCAAGGTGCCGGACGATGTCACGCTGATGTGGCCGGACGATAATTTCGGCTATATCCGCCACTTTCCCGACGCCGCCGAGCGGGCGCGCAAGGGCGGGTCGGGCGTCTATTATCATCTCTCCTATCTGGGCGCGCCGCTCTCCTACCTATGGTTATCCACAACCCCGCCGGCGCTGATCCGCGAGGAGATGGGTCGCGCCTGGGATGCCGGCGCGCGGCAGGTCTGGGTCGCCAATGTCGGCGACTTGAAGCCGGCGGAGCTGGCCACCGACTATTTTCTGAGCCTCGCCTGGGCTGTGGATAAAGTGCGGGCAAAGCCTGTGGATAAGTTTGTGGAAGACTGGGCGGCGGAGAATGTCGATGCCGCGCAGGCGCCCGCCATTGCCGGGATTTTGCGCGATTATCACCGGCTGAATTTCGCCCGGCGGCCCGAGCATCTACAGTGGAACCTGCCTGTGGATAAATATCGGCAAAGCCCGCTGACGATCGGCGAGGCGGATGAACGGCTGGCGGCGTTTGCGGCGATGGAGACGGCGCTGGCGCAAGTTGAGCCGGCGGTCCCGGCCGAGCGGCGCGACGCCTTCTACGAATTGCTGGCCTATCCGGTGCGGGCATCGGCGGCGGCCAACCGGCGTTTCTTCGCGGCGGAGGCGCATGACCGGCTGCGCGACAGCGACCTGGCCGAGGCGACGCGGCGCGGCAGGATCGCGCATGAAGCGGACAGCGAAATTGACAGGCTGACGACCTATTATAACCGCGAACTGGCGGGCGGAAAATGGCGCGGAATCATGGCGGTTGAGCCGGCAGACGGGCAATGGCGCAGCTATCGCCAGACGCCGGTGATCCTGCCGCCGGTCGATGCACTGGCGCCGCCGGCCGGACCGGCCAAGGCGCAGCCGGCCGTTCCTGACCTGCCGCTGCTGACGCCGGACCGATTCGCCGGCTGGACGCGCGTGGAGGGACTGGGGCGCCATGGCGCGATGCTGGCGCCAAGTGAGAAGGCCGGGGCGAGCCGCGCGACGATCGACCTGCCGCCGGGCGAATGGACCGCGCTTGTGGATATCCTGCCGACCTATGCCGACCGGGATGGCGATGCGCTGCATTTGACCATCGGCATCGATGGCGTGACTCAGGCGCTGGAGAGTCGGCGCGAGACCGGCAGTCGCGACTGGGCGATGGGGGTGCTGGACAATCGGACGACCATGACGTTAACGCAACGAATGAGCGGCGGGCGGCATGTCGTGACGCTGGAGCGTGCCGATCCCGGCGTGCTGATCGAGGCAGTCCGCTTCGTGCCGGCGACCGCAGAAAAGGCCGAGAACGGCTTGCATTAGTCTCATATCGTGTGATAGCCGTTCACTATGTGGCATATATCTCATATGCCCGCGCGCGTCAGAACAAGAGCCCAAGCGCCGATCATTGCCCTAGGCGGAGGACCTGAATTGCCCGAGACTGCCCCATCCACCGCGCGTCCCGTCCGCCTGCAAAATTACCTCGCCTATGGCTCCAACGACGTGCTGGGCGCGGGATCGATGGCGGTCATTTCCGGCTGGGTGCTGATCTTCTACACGCAATTCTGTGGCCTTAGCGCCGGGCAGGCGGCGACCATCTTTGCCGTCGCGCGCATCCTGGACGCCTTCGCCTCGCCGATGATCGGCTATATTTCCGACCATTTCGGCGGCACCTGGCTGGGCCGCAAGTTCGGCCGCCGCCGCTTCTTCATCCTGGCCGCAATCCCGCTGCTGCCAAGCTTTGCATTGATGTGGCTGCCGGGTCAGGGCTTCTGGTATTATCTGGTCAGCTATGTGCTGTTCGAGCTGGTCTATGCGATGGAGATCATTCCGTTCGAGACCCTCGCCGCAGAAATGTCGACCGACTATCGCACCAAGGCAAAGTTCGCCGGGTCGCGCATATTGTTCGGCCAGGCATCGGCGATCCTGGCGGGCTTCCTGCCGCTGTGGCTGATCAACGCGCTGGGCCGCGACAGCGCCGACACCTTCTTCTACATGGGCATCATCTTTGCCGCTCTGTTCATGGTGACGGCGGGGCTGCTCTATCTGTTCAGCTGGGAACGGCATCTGCCCGGATCGGCCGAGGCGATCGGCCAGCATCCGGTCGGCGCGGGCGGGCCGGGACAGGCGTTGAAGGCGCTCTACCGCAACCTGTTTTCCACCATGCGCATCCGCGCCTTCCGCCTGCATCTGGGCATGTATCTGGGCGGCTATATCAGCCAGGACATCTTCAACGCTGCCTTCACCTTCTTCGTGATCTTTGCGCTGGCCGGATCGACGGCGATCGCATCGGGCCTGCTGGGCACCATGTATATCGTCCAGTTCGTGGCGGTGATCATCGCCATCAACCTGGCGCTGCGGGCGTCGCCGGCCAAGGCCTATCAGGTCGCCGCCGCCGACTTCGCCGTCGGCTGCCTGACGCTGATCGGCCTGTGGTTTGCCGGTGTGCCGGCGACCAGCCCGTGGATCTGGCTGCCGATCATCCTGTGCGGCCTGGGCCGCGGCGCGCTCAACTATATTCCCTGGGCGACCTATAATTATATGGCTGATGTCGACGAGATCGTGACCGGACAGCGCCGCGAAGGCAGCTTTGCCGGGGTCATGACCTTCGTGCGCAAGGCGACGCAGGCGGCGGCTGTCGCCGGCGTGGGCTTCATCATGCAGGCTGGCGGCTTCGTGTCGGGCGCGGCGGAACAGAGCCATGGCGCGATCCTGACCATGGCGCTGCTGCTGGGCGTCGGCACGGTCGGCTGCCTGGGGCTGGGCATCTGGGTTTCGACCAAATTCCGCCTGAGCCCGGCAACGCACGACATATTGATGCGCGAGATCGAGCATCTGCGCAGCGGCGCGCGCACGCCGACATCGCCGGTCGCGGCCGAAGTGGTCGAGGATCTGTCGGGCTGGCGCTATGACCAGCTGTGGGGCCGCAACCCGGTCGCGCAATAAGGGCCGGTCAGACAATAAGGGAGAGGGACATGGGCAAGAGGATGCTGTTGGGTGCGGCGCTGCTGGCGATGGTCGCCGCATCGCCGGCGCAGGCCCAATATTGGTCGCGCAGCTGGATGGCGGCGCCTTTGGTCAACCGCGCCCCGCCCGAGAAGCATCCCGATCTCAATGACCGCACCGTCCGCCAGGTCGTGCGCCTGTCGAGCGGCGGGCAGCGTATCCGCATCCGCCTGTCGAACGAGATGTCGGTCAATCCGCTGCTGGTGGGCAGCGTGCATGTCGCGCTGGCCGGCGAGAATGGGGCGATCGTGCCGGGCAGCGACCATGTCGTGACCTTCAACCAGGCGCAGGGCGCGACCATCCCCGCACGCGCGCCATTGCTGAGCGATCCCATCGACCTGGCGGTCAAGCCGCTGACCCGCATCACCATTTCCATCCATCTGCCGCAGGGCGCGGCGGATGCGACCGTCCACAGCTATTCGGCGGCGACCACCTGGACCGCGCCGGGCGACCAGACGGGTGCGCAGACGCTGACCAGCCCGACCGTCATCGGGCCGCGCGTCGTGATTTCCGCGGTCGAGGTCGACAATGCCAAGCGCGGCACGGCGATCGTGACGCTGGGCGATTCCATCACCGATGGCGTGCGCGCCACCCCCGACAGCAACCGGCGCTGGCCCGACCTGCTCGCCGAGCGGCTGCAGAAGGCGGGCCGCAAGAGCGTCGGCGTTGCCAATGCCGGGATCAGCGCCAACCGGCTGCTGAGCGAGGCGGACGGCTATAATGCGCTGGCGCGGTTCGACAGCGATGTGCTGGCGGTGCCGGGCGTCACCCATGTCGTCATCCTGGAAGGGGTCAATGATCTGGGCGGGGCGGCGCGCGACAAGCGCCCGATGCTGACGCCGCAGACCGTGATCGGCGCCTATCGCCAGATGATCGCGCGGGCGCATGACCGCAATATCAAGGTCATTTTGGCGACCATCCTGCCCTATAAGGGCGCAGGCTATTGGAGCGCGGAGGGCGATGCGGTGCGCGTCGCCGTCAATGACTGGATCCGCACGACCAAGGAGGCGGATGGCTTCGTCGACTTGGCCAAGGCGGTGGCCGATCCGGCCGATCCGTCGCGCATGGCCAAGCCCTATGATGTCGGCGACGCGCTGCACCCCAATGACGAAGGCTTCCGCGTCATGGCCGATGCGTTCGACCTGAGGCTGTTCAAATGATCGCGTCGCTGCTGTTGATGGCCGCCGCCGCGAGCGGGCCGGTGGCGCCCAAGCCGCTGCTGCGCGATCCGGTGCATGATGGCGCGGCCGATGCGTCGACCGTCTATGATCGCAAGAGCGGCGAATGGGTGATGTTCTACACCAATCGCCGCGCCAACCTGCCCATGGAGGACGCCAAGGATGTCCGCTGGGTCCATGGCACGGCGATCGGCACGGCGCGGTCGAAGGACGGTGCCAAATGGCGCTATAGCGGCACCGCGACGATCCCGACCAGTTGCACCGGCGAGACGCTGTGGGCGCCCGAAGTGCAATGGCTGGAAGGCCAGTGGCATATGTGGCTGACGGTGGTACCGGGCATATATCGCGACTGGAATGCGCCGCGCTTCATCGTCCATCTGACCAGCCCGGACCTCAAAAGCTGGACCTGTGGCGAGCGGCTCGACCTTGGCTCCGACCGGGTGATCGATGCCAGCGTATTGGCGTTACCGGGCGGCGGCTATCGGCTGTTCTTCAACGACGAGCGGATGAACAAGGCGATCCGCACCGCCGACAGCAGCGACCTCATCCACTGGAGCGTCAAGGACCGGCTGACCGACACGCCGGGCGAAGGGCCCAAGGCGTTTCGCTGGAAGGGCAAATATTGGCTTATCTCCGACGCGTGGAAGGGGCTGCTGGTGATGCGCTCCGACGACGGGACGCACTGGACGCGCCAGCCGGACTATATCCTCGCGACGCCGGGCAAGGCGCCGACCGACCGGGCCAAGGGCCAGCACCCCGACATCATCGTGTCGGGCGACCGCGCCTATATCATCTATTTCGTCCATCAGGAGGGCGAGGATGAAGCCAAGGCCAATCCCGACTGGAAGCGGCGGTCGGTGCTGCAGATCGCCGAACTGACCGAGAAGGACGGGATCGTGACCGTCGATCGCGATGCGCCGGCGCATATACGACTAAAGCCCTGATCGCCGCGATTTTCCTTGTCGGGAAAACCGGCTAGGACGTCAGGTGATGCAGAAAGCCGCGAAGAAGAAGCCGCCCACGATCCGCGAGGTCGCCGCCCGTGCCGGCGTGTCGATGATGACCGCGTCGCGCGCGATCAACGGCAAGGCGCTGGTCAGCGCCAAGTCGCAACAGGCGGTCGAGCAGGCGGTCAAGGATCTGGGCTATGTGCCCAATGCGTCGGCGCGCGCGCTGGTGGGCAGCGCCGACCGGCGGGTGGCGTTGCTGCACAGCAATTCGACGACATCGGCCTATCTGGGCGAGTTGCTGCTCGGCGCGCTGGGCGAGGCGCCGCAGCGCCATCTGCATCTGGTGGTCGAGCAATGCGCGCCCGGCGCCTTTGCCAAGGAGATCGTCGATCAGGTGTCGAAGGCGCATGTCGCCGGCGTCATCCTGCCGCCGCCGCTGTGCGACTGGGCCGAACTGGTCGAGGCATTACAGGCGCGCGATATCGCCGTGGTCGGCATCGCGCCCGATGGCGATGTGCCCGGCATGCTGGCGGTGGGGACCGATGACCGCCATGCCGCCTATGACCTGACCCGGCACCTCATCGACCTTGGCCATCGGCAGATCGGCTTCATCTCCGGCAATATCCGCCACCGCGCCAGCGCGCGGCGCCTGCAGGGCTTTCGCGACTGCCTGGCCGACCGGGGCATCAGGCTGGACGAGCGCTGGATCGTGCCGGGCGACTTTTCCTACCGGTCGGGGCTGGACGCGGCCGAGCAGTTGCTGAGCCTCGATACGCCACCCAGCGCCATCTTTGCCTGCAACGATGATATGGCGGCGGCGGCGATCACGGTGGCGCATCAGCGCCGGATCAACGTGCCGGGCGACATCACCATCTGCGGTTTCGACGACACGCCGCTGGCGAGCGCGATCTGGCCGGCGCTGACGACGATCCGCCAGCCGATCCGCGACATGGCGCGCGAGGCGATCGGCCTGCTGGGCGCCCATTTCAGCAGCCAGGACGATGGCGCCGGCGAAGAGGCGCTGGGCCGGGTGAAGCTGGATTATCAGCTGATCCGGCGCCAGTCGGATGCCGTGCCCTCACGGCATTGATTACAAGCTGCCAGGATGCTGACGCATCGGCAGCTTGAAACGCTCAGGCGCCGCGCTGGCTGATCAAAGCCCGCTTAACGTGACAGCGAAGTTTACAGGAAGCCGACCTGCCTGAGCCAGGCTTCGCACAGGCGCGGCCAGAGCGAGATGGGCTGATCCGGCGTGTCGAGCGCGAAGCCATGGGGGGCGTCGGCGAAGATGTGCAGTTCCGCGCTGCCGCCCGCATCCTGCCAGGCGCGATCCAGGCGATGGGCGTTTTCGACCGGCACTACCGGATCATTGCCGGCATAGACGATGAAGGCCGGCGGCGGGCCGGGCAATAGTTGCGCGTCGGGCTGGAGCGCGTCGTAGAGCGCCTGCTTTTCCGCCGGCGGCAGTGGCGGCTTGTCGGCGACGATGGTGCGGCCTTTGGCATTGGTGGAGATGGGCGCATAGCCGATGACCATGATATCGGGCCGCTGCGGCGCGACATCGCCCCAATCCGCCGGATAATGCGCGGCGAGGCAGGCGGCGAGATGGCCGCCCGAGGAAAGACCGACGACGCCGACGCCATCAGGTGCCAGATCGGAGGCGCGGATCATCCGCATCGCGGCGAGCGCATCGTCGAGCGGCGCGGACGGGCCGGTACCGGCATGGGGAAAGCGGTGGATGAGGACGAAGGCATGATAGCCGAGCGACGTCAGCCATTGCGCGACCTGAACCCCTTCGCGTCCGGCCATCAGCGCGACATAGCCGCCGCCGCCCAGGATGAGCATGGCGCGGCCATTGGGTCTGTCGGGCGCATAGCCGAGCAGCACCGGGCGATCGACGGCGGTGACGATCGCCTGTTCGGGCGCGGCATTGGCGTCTTCCAGGGCGAAGGCGCCGCTTGGCGCATCGCGCAGCGGCCAGACCAGATCAGCAGCGAGCATCGGATACTCCCATCGGGCAGCCATGGGTGGGATAGGCTTCGCCATCCAGTTCCACAGCCTCGCGCACGACCTCCAGCCGATCGCCGGCGTCGCGCATCTCATAGAATTTGGCGATCGCCCGCTTGAACGGGCGGTGGAGGACCAGCATTAGCTTGCCATCAAAGGCATGGAACAGCATGCCATGGCCGCTGTCCTGCATGATGAGCGGGCCAAGCTGTTCCCAGGGGCCGGCGAGCGTGCCGGATTTGGAGCGGGCCTGCGCCTGGACATAGCCCCCATTCCCCCAACTGGACCAGAGCATCAGCAGCGTGCCGGTCTTGGTGCGATAGAGTTCGGGGCCGTCGGTGACATAGCCCATGTCCCCTTCGGGTTGTTTCTGGCCGATCACCCAGTCGGCGTCATTGGCGCGGAACAGCAATTGCGGCTTGCCGGCGGGCGAGAGATCGTCCTTGAGCGGTAGCGCCTCCATCGTGCCGACGCCCATCTGCAGCCATTCATGGGCATAGACCATCCAGGGCTTGCCGGCCGGGTCGACATAGAGGCTGCCATCGAGCGTCATGTCATTGGGCGTAGTGACCGGCTCACCCTTGTGGATAAGTTGGTAAGGACCATCGATCCGGTCCGACACCGCCAGCAAGGTGGCGCGGCGATAATTGGGGCGCTTGCCGCTGGCGGGGATTGCCGCCTTCTCATTGTGGAAGGTGGCGAAGAGATAATAGCGCCCCTTCCAGCGATGCACCTCCGGCGCCCAGCCGCCCTCATCCGCCCAAACATCCTTCGGCAGGGCGAAGACCAGTTTGGGTGTATGCCAATGGGCGAGGTCGGTGCTGGCATAGGCCATGATGCCGATGCGCGGATCGCCGGTGACGGCCGGGTCATTCTTCGAGAAGAGCCAGTAGATCTTGCTCGCCTGCTCCGCCACGACGAAAGGATCATGGATGCGCAGATGCGATGTCAGCAGCGGCGCGTCGGCCGCCGCCACCGGGGCGGCGAGCGTCAGCAGCAGGGCGGCGAGCCAGCGACGCATCAGCTGGCCAGCCTGTTGCCATAGCCGATGATGAGGGTGGCGAGGATCAGCAGGCCGACCCCGCTCCACACCATGCGGCGGACCGCCGGCGCAGCATCCTTCCACTCACGGAAGGCAAAGCCCCAGCAGGTGCCGAAGATGATGATCGAGGCCATGTGCAGCGTCCAACTGGAGAAGCCGAAGCGACCCATCTGGCTTTCCCCCATGGTGTAGAAGAAGAACTGGAAATACCACGCCGTGCCCGCCACCGCGCAGAGCAGGAAATTGGGCAGGAGCTTGGGGCGCTGGCCGCTGGCGTCGGGTGCCCCGGCCCACTGGCCCGCCGACTTGTTCTTCGCGATCAGCCAGCCGCACCAGAGCGCGTTGGTGATGAGGCCGCCGAACATGACGAGGCAGAGGGTGGGCAGGCCGGTCCACAAGGGGCCGGTGCCGGCGGCGGCCGACAGCGCCTTGACCGGTTCGCCGGCGGCAAGGCCGAAGGCGAAACAGCTCGACATGATGCCGGAGAAAATGGCGACGGCGATGCCCTTCTTGAAATCGAACTCGGCGACGACGGCCGCTTTCTGCTCTGTCGAGAGCGCCGCATCCTTGCGGGCGCCGGCGCGGGCGACGACAACGATGCCGAGCACCGTGACGGCCAGGCCCAGCAGGACGATCTGGCCGTGCAGGGTGCCGGCAATCTCCGTCATGAACGTGCCGTCGAAGATCGGCGGGATCAGCGTGCCGAAGACGGTGCAGAGGCCCAGCACCACCGCCATGCCGAGCGAGAGGCCGAGATAGCGCATGGTGAGGCCATAGGTGAGGCCGCCAAAGCCCCAGAGAAAGCCGAAGAAGATGCACCAGCCAACCACGGACGAGGGCACCTGTGCCATCACGCCCATCAGGTCGTTGGTCTGGACCGAGGCGAAGAACCAGGGCGCAATCACCCAGGAGAAGATGCCGCCGGTGAGCCAGAAAATCTCCCAGTTCCAGCGCTTCACGCCGCGGAAGGGGACATAGAAGCTGGCCGAGGCGAAGCCGCCGAGCCAGTGGAAGAGGACGCCGAGCAGAGGATTAGGGGTCATAGGGCAAGTCCCAGACGATAGAGGCGATTGGCGTTGCCGGCGAACATCGCGCGGCGATCGGCTTCGGGGAAATCCGACACGATGGCGTGATAGGATTCCATGTAACGGTCGATCGGGCCGAACAGCTTGTCGGTCGGCGTGTCGCTGGCAAAGGCGCAACGATCGACGCCGAACATGTCGATCGCCTCATGCACCAGCGGCGCGATGCCCGCCATGGTCCAGTCGCGGCGGATGAAGCCCATGCCCGACAGCTTGACCGCGACATGGGGCAGCGCGGCGAGCGCCTTCATGCCCCGGCGCCAGTCGTTGAGGCCATCCGGATCGGTCAGCACCGGCATGCCCATATGGTTGATGATGACCGGGATGTCGGGATGCCGCTCGATCAGCGGGACGAGGCCGGGCATCTGCCCCGGATAGCATTGCAGGTCGAAGGAGAGGCCATGCTTTGCCAGCAGGCCATAGCCCGCCTGCCATTGCGGATCGACGGTGAGGTCGACCGGCCCATAGGTGCGCTGGGGATCGGCATGCCAGTTGACGATATGGCGGATGCCCCTGACGCGGGGATGGGCGGCCTGGGCGGCCAGCAGCGCATCGACATCCGGGTCGTTGAGGGCGGCGAAGGCGACGAAGCCGGTGGGGAGGCCATCGACGGCGGCAAGCGTGTCGAGCCACTGGGTCTCGCGCAGCGCGCTGTCCGCGGCCGCGCCGGCATCGACATGGACGGCGCCGATGACGTTCCAGCGGGCGAGGTCTTCGCGATATTGTGCGACGCCATAGTCATGGGCGATCGGCTCGACACTGCCATTGGGGCCATCGTCCGAAAAGGGCGGGCTCAGCCAGTCGTAGCGGATATGATTGAGATCCCACAGATGGATATGGGCATCGACAAAGGGGATCATGCGTCCTCTCCCATGAACAGTTCAGCAGCCTCTTTTCCGTTCGGGCCGAGCGTAGCGAAGGCTTCGGCTTCGCTCAGCCTGCCCTTCGACAGGCTCAGGGCGAACGGGGGAGACTGGCATAAATCGCGGCGCGCCGGGCTCTTGGATGGCCGGTCGCGCCGCGTAGAGGCCTGGATCAGAAGGTGGTGCGGCCGCCCGAGGTGTCGAAGGTCGACGCCGTGGTGAAGCTGCATTCCTCGCTGGCCATGAAGCAGACCATGGCGGCCGATTCCTCGACCAGGCCAAGCCGGCCCATCGGGATCTTCGAGCGCATATAGTCGACCTGGCTCTGCGGCAGCTGTTCCAGGATCGGGCTTTCGAAGGTGGCCGGCGTCAGGGCATTGGCGATCACGCCCTTGCCCGCCAGTTCCTTGCCGATGCTCTTGGTGAGGCCGATGACGCCGGCCTTGCTCGCCGAATAGGCGCTGGCATTGGGATTGCCTTCCTTGCCCGCGACCGAGGCGAGATTGACGATCCGGCCATAGCCGTTTTCGAGCATGAAGGGCACGACTTCGCGGTTGCAGTAGAAGAGGCCATTGAGGTTGATGTCGATCACCCGCTGCCAGCTGTCGACCGGATAGTCCCACACCGTGGCGGTCGCGCCAGTGATGCCGGCCGAGCAGACGAGGACGTCGATCTTGCCGAGCGCATCCGCGCTGGCCTTGGCGGCGGCGGCGACGGCGGCCTGATCGGAGACGTCGAGCGCAACCACATGGGTCGCGCCGACTTCTTGGCTAGCAGCGGCGAGGGCGTCGGCATTCAGATCCCACAGGACCACCTTGCCGCCTTCTTCGACGATGCGCTTGGCAACCAGCTTGCCCAGGCCCGAGGCGCCACCGGTGACGATGGCGCAGCGACCTTCATAGCGTCCGGCAAAGACGCTCATCCGAGCACCTCGTCGCCAAGGTGGCGCCATTCCACGACATTCTGCTTCTGGCTGCCGAGCTTGGCGATGCCCAGTTCCATGACGTCGCCGGCCTTGAGGTAGACGGCTTCGGGCTTCTTGCCCTCGCCCACGCCCGGAGGGGTGCCGGTGATCATCAGGTCACCGGGATAGAGGGTGATATATTCGCTGACATAGGAGATGAGCTGGGCGACGTTGAAGATCATCGTCTTCGTATTGCCGGTCTGCATCCGCGCGCCATTGACGTCGAGATACATGTCGAGATCCTGCGGGTTGCCGATTTCGTCGGCAGTCACCAGCCAGGGGCCGACCGGGCAGAAGGTGTCATGGCCCTTGCCCTTGCTCCACTGGGTGCCGCGCTGCTTCTGGTTGAAGCGTTCCGACACGTCGTTGACGAGGACATAGCCCGCGACCTTCGACAGCGCGTCTTCTTCCGACACGAAGCGGCAGGTTTCGCCGATGACGACGCCCAGTTCGACTTCCCAGTCGCCATGGGTCGAACCCTTGGGCAGCATCACTTCGTCATTGGGACCGTTGAGCGACGACAGCGCCTTCATGAACATCATCGGCTCGGTCGGGATCGGCAGGTTGGATTCGATCGCATGGTCCTCATAGTTGAGGCCGATGGCGACGATCTTGCCGATGCCCTTGACCGGCACGCCATAGCGCGGGTCGCCATCGACGACGGGGAGCGAGTCCACATCGACGCCCTTGGCGGCGGCGAGGCTCTCGATCGTCAGGTCGGCGACGACGCCGGAGAGGTCGCGAATCTTGCCCTCGGCATCGATCACGCCGGGCTTTTCCTGGCCACGCTGGCCGAAACGAACAAATTTCATGGGATCAGTCTTTCTCTGTTCAGGCGATCAGTGGGTATAGGGACGGTGCATCGCGATGTCGGGGTTCAGATCGACGCCGAAGCCCGGCTTGTCGAGCGCGGTCACCTTCATGCGGCCATTTTCCGGCACCGGTTCGCCCAGCAATTGCGGGTGGAACATCGGCACCACTTCCGTCGGCCCCGGATGCATCATCAGGAACTCGGCGAAGGGCGAGTTGTGGCGGGTGATGACGAAATGATAGCTGTAGACCGACGAGCCATGCGGCACGACCATCTTGCCATGGGCGTCGGCCAGCGCGCTGATCTTGAGCAGTTCGGTCACGCCGCCGCACCAGCCGACGTCGGGCTGGATGATGTCGCAGCAATCCATTTCCATCAACATGCGGAAGCCCCAGCGGGTCGCTTCATGCTCGCCGGTGGTGACCAGCATGCCCTTGGGCACGTTGCGCTTGAGCTGCTGGTAGCCCCAATAATCGTCCGGGCTGATCGCTTCCTCGATCCACTTGAGGCCCAGCTCATGCGCGGCGATGGCGAGGCGGGTGGCATAGTCGACGTCGAGCGCCATCCAGCAGTCCCACATCAGCCAGAAATCGTCGCCGACCTTCGAGCGCATGTCGGCCAGTTCGGCGATATTCTTCTTCAGGCCCTCAATGCCTTCGGCCGGGCCGTGGTGGAGCGCCATCTTGCCGCCGATGAAGCCGAATTCCTTCGCCTTGTCCGGGCGCGCGCCGGTGGCGTAGAATTGCAGTTCGTCGCGGACCGCGCCGCCGAGCAGATGATAGACCGGTTCCTGGCGCAGCTTGCCGAGCAGATCCCAGAGCGCGAGGTCGACGCCGGAGATGGCGTTGATGACCAGACCCTTGCGGCCATAATATTGGGTCGAGAAATACATCTGGTCCCAGATCTTCTCATAGTCGGTCGGCGACCGGCCTTCGAGGAAGCGGGCGAGATGCTTTTCGACGATATAGGCGGCAGGCTCGCCACCGGTCGTCACGGCGAAACCGACGGTGCCGTCTTCCGCCTCGATCTCCACGACCAACGTGCCCAGCACATTGATGCCGAAGCTCTGCCGCGACTGGCGATATTCGGGATATTTCGACATCGGCGTCGCGATGTGATCGTCGATCCAGTGGCCTTCGCCCTGGTCATGATAATCGGCACCGCCGCCGCGCACGGTGAAGGCGCGGACATGCTTGATCTTCGGCAACGTCACGATGGGCACGCTGAAACTCCCTTGGGCCAGACCCATCGCAAGGGGATGGGCAATAACACTTCCACCATATGGACAAAATGCGCACAACGTGGGGCAATTGAGGGGAAGAATCGCGTCCGGCCTCTCCTACACCCTTGTTTTTCTCATTTTGTGGGATAGAGTGTTAGTAGATGAGACAAAATACGTCAAACCCGGAATCGGGTCCGCGAGAGGAAAAGTCGAAGACGCAGGGGTCGCAGACCCTTCAGCGCGGGCTGGACCTGCTCGACCAGGTGATCGACGGGCCGGTGAAGCTCGCCGACCTGTCCGAGCGCATGGGCCTGACGCGCTCCACCACCCATCGCCTCGCCAATGCGCTGGTCGAGCGCGGTTTCCTGACCTTCCTGCCGCGCGAGGGCTATCAGCTTGGCCCCAAGCTGCTGCAGCTCGGCTTCCTGGCGCAGAGCCAGGCCGACGTGGTGCAGATTGCCCGCCCCCATCTGGAAGCGCTGGCCGCCGCGAGCGAGGATGTGGTGCATCTGGGCCGGCTGGACGGCGACCAGGCGCTTTATCTGGACAAGATTCCCGGCCGCCGCCGGGTCGAGATTTCGAGCCGGATCGGCGATCGCCATCCGCTGACATCGACGGGCCTTGGCAAGGCGCTGATGCTGGACGATCCGGAGACGGGTTGGACCCGGCTGCTGGAAAGCGAGCGGGAGAACGGCACCCATGATGCCGACCCGGCCACATGGCTGGAGCGGATGCGCGGCTATGTCGCGGCCGGGCGCGCGTTCGACCTGGAAGAGAATGAGGACCAGATACGCTGCGTTGCCGCGCCGATCCGCGATGCGTCGGGCGCGATCGTCGCCGCCATCAGCCTGTCGAGCGCCGCCCAATATATGGACGATGAGCGCATGGCATCGCTGAGCGACGAGGTCCGCGCCGCCGCGCAGAAGGTCAGCGCCGACCTGGGCTGGACCCCCGGCGTCAAATCCCCCCGCCGCCCGGTGCGGCGCTAATCCAAGGAAATGCTCGCATGAAGCTGCTTGAAGGCAAGACCGTCCTCGTCACCGGCGCATCGACCGGCATCGGCCGGGCGGCCGCCATCGGCGCCGCCCAGCATGGCGCCGACGTCGTCATCAATTACGCCCATAGCGACGGCCCGGCCGCGAGCTGCGTCGCCGAGATCGAGGCGCTGGGCCAGCGCGCGATCGCGGTGAAGGGCGATGTCGCCGATCCGCAGACCGCGCAGGACTTCGTCGCCAAGGCGGTCGAGGCGTTCGGCAAGGTCGACGTGATGGTCAGCAATGCCGGCATCTGTCCGTTCCACGGCTTCCTCGACATGCCGGTCGACGTGGTGGAGCGCACCTTCAAGGTCAATCTGCATGGCGCCTATTTCATGGTGCAGGCGGCCGCGCAGCAGATGGTGAAGCAGGGCCATGGCGGGTCGATCGTCGCGGTCTCCTCCATCTCGGCGCTGGTCGGCGGCGAATTTCAGACCCACTACACCCCGACCAAGGCGGGCGTGCATTCGCTGATGCAGTCGACGGCGATTGCGCTCGGCAAATATGGCATCCGCTGCAACAGCGTGCTGCCCGGCACCATCCTGACCGAGATCAACAAGGATGACCTGGCCGATGTCGAGAAGCGCGAATATATGGAAAAGCGCACCCCGCTCGGCCGCCTGGGCGCGCCCGAAGACCTGGCCGGGCCGATCGTCTTCCTGGCGTCGGACATGGCCGCCTATGTCACCGGCGCGGCGCTGCTGGTCGACGGCGGCATGTATGTGAACCTGCAATAAGATATTGAGCGCCGTCATTCCCGCGAAAGGGGGGATGACGGTATTCAGGAAACAGGACATGCCGATGAGGATCGCCACCAAAGCCGCCGCCGCCCTCGCCCTGCTGGCCACGCCCCTGCCGGCGCTGGCGACGCAGCCGGGCGACACGATCCTGATCGCCAGCGATTCGACCGCGGCCAATTACAAGAAGGGCAATTATCCCCAGACCGGCTGGGGCATGATGCTGGGCTGCGGCCTGTCACCGCAAGTGCGGGTGTCCAACCATGCGATGGGCGGGCGGTCGACCCGCACCTTCATCGAGGAAGGGCGCTGGACGAAATTGATGAGCGAGCTGATGCCCGGCGACACGGTGCTGATCCAGTTCGGCCATAATGACGCCTATCGCGCCAAGCCGCAGCGCTGGGCGCCGGCGCAGACCGACTATCGCAACAATCTGCTGCGCTTCATCTGGGACGTGCGCGGCGCGGGCGGCACGCCGGTGCTGGTGACGCCGGTGACGCGGCACAGCTTTGGCGCGGATGGCAAGGCGAAGGCCGACTTCGCCGAATATTCCGCGGTGATGCGCGAACTGGCGGCGAGCGCGCATGTACCGATCATCGATCTGGAGGCGCTGTCGCGCGCCTGGGTCGACCGGGCCGGGCCGGACAAGGCAAAGACCTATTTCCTCCACTACAAGGCGGAGGACAAGATGCCCGGCTTCCCCAAGGGGATCGACGACGATACCCATTTCAGCGAACTGGGCGCGCGCAATGTCGCCGATCTGGTCGCCGGCGGCCTCAAGGCGCTGAACCTGCCGATTTCGGCCAAGGTGCTGGCGAGCCGGCCGGCGCTCAATCGGACCATGCCGCTGGGAAGGACCGAATGCCAATGACCATGCTTGACCGCCGCGGCCTGTTGACCGGCGCCGCCGTTGCCGCCGCGCTTGCGCCGATGAGCGAGGCGCTGGCGCAGAGCTTTCCGCTGCCCCAGGGGTTCGTCCGCTTTCCGATCTGGCCGGGCAAGGCGCCGGGCAGCGAGCATGTGACGGTGAAGGAAGTGGAGACGCTGCGCCGGCCCGACAGCGGGCCTGACGATGGCGTGTTCGCCCATATCGTCACCCCGACCCTGACCCTGTTGCGACCGGCAAAACCCAATGGCGCGGCGATCATGCTGATCCCCGGCGGCGGCTATAGCCGGGTGGCGATCGGCCATGAGGGCTATTCGATCGCGCGCCGCTTTGCCGAGGCAGGCTATGTCTGCTTCGTGCTGCTCTATCGCCTGCCCGCCGATGGCTGGGCCGCCGGGGCCGAAGCGCCGCTGCAGGATGCGCAGCGCGCGCTGCGGCTGGTGCGCAGCCTGGCGGGCAAGGAGAAGTTCGACGCCAATCGGGTCGGCGTGATCGGCTTTTCCGCTGGCGGGCACCTGGCCGCCTGGCTGACCAGCCGGGCGCCGGTGGAAAGCTACAAGCCGGTCGACGCCGCCGATCGCGAGCCGATCAAGGCCGCCGTCGCGGCTTATATGTATCCGGTGATCCAGATGGAGGGGCCGTTCGTCCACAAGGGGTCGCGCACGCAATTGCTGGGCGAGAATCCTTCGCCCGAACGGATGCGTGCCTATTCGCTGGACCAGGATGTGAGCGCGCAGACGCCGCCGGTGTTCCTGGCCCATGCGATCGACGATCCGGCGGTGCCGGTCGACAACAGCATCGCCATGCTGGCGGCACTGCGGGCGCAGAAGATCCCGACCGAATGCCATTTGTTCGAAAATGGCGGCCATGGCTTCGGCATTACGGCGCAGGCCCAGTCGGCCGCACCCTGGCCCGACCTGTTCCTGGCCTTTGCCAAAAGGCATGGCGTGTGACCCAGCGCAAGGTTGCCCTGTTCGTCACCTGCCTGGTCGACATGATGCGTCCGCGCATCGGCTTTGCCGCGATCCGCGCGCTGGAGGCGGCGGGCTGCGACGTGGTCGTGCCCGAAGGCCAGACCTGTTGCGGCCAGCCGGCGCTCAACAGCGGCGATACCGATCATGCGATCGCGCTGGCCAAGCAGACGATCGTCGCGCTGGAACCCTATGAGGCGGTGGTGGTGCCGTCGGGGTCGTGCGGCGGCACGATCCGTTGCCATTATCCCGAGCTGTTCGAGCATGACCCCGCATGGCTGCCGCGCGCGCAGGCGGTGGCGGGCAAGACATGGGAGATCATGGCCTATCTGGACGAGCAATGCGGGTGGAAGCCCGAGGGCGTGGAGGTCACGGCCAAGGCGACCTATCATGACAGCTGCTCGGGGCTGCGCGAGCTGGGCGTCAAGGCGCAGCCGCGCCGGTTGCTGAAACCCATCGCCGGGCTGGAGCTGACGCCGCTGGCGGGCGAGGAGACCTGTTGCGGCTTTGGCGGCACTTTCTGCGTCAAATATCCGGCCATTTCCAACGCGATCGTCGGCGAGAAGGCGGACGCGATCGAGGCGACCGGTGCCGACCTGCTGCTGGCCGGCGACCTGGGCTGCCTGATGAACATGGCGGGCAAGCTCAACCGGCAGGGCAGCAAGGTGCGCGCCTTCCACGCGATCGAGCTGATCGCCGGCATGGGCGATGGCCCGGCGATCGGGGAAGAGGCATGAGCGGCGCACCGGCCGAAGCGACCAGTTTCAAGGACCGCGCCGACGCGGCGCTGGCCGACCGCATCCTGAAGGTCGCGGTCGAGCGGACGGCGGGCACGGCCGAAGCCAAGCGCGCGGTCGCGGTCGACGCCTTTCCCGATTTCCAGGCAGCGCGCACCCGTGCGGCGGCGATCAAGGACCATGTGGTCGCCCATCTGGGCCATTATCTGGAGCAGTTCGAGGCGAACGCCATCGCCGCCGGGGCGAAGGTCCATTGGGCGCGCACCGCCGACGAGGCGTGCGACATCGTCATCGCCCTGTGCAAGGCGGCGAAGGCCAAGAGCGTCGCCCGATCCAAGTCGATGCTGGGCGAGGAGATCGGCCTGCCCCATGCGCTGGCCGAGGCCGGGATCGGCCGGGTCGAGACCGACCTTGCCGAACATATCATCCAGCTGGCCGACGAGCGGCCATCACACATCATCTGGCCGGCGATGCACAAGACCCGCGAGCAGGTGTCCGCCCTGTTCAAGGCCAAGCATCGCACGCCGCATGAGGAAGAGACGATCGCCGCGATGGCGGAAAGCGCGCGACGCGAGCTGCGCACCCAGATGCTGGGCGCGGATGTCGGCATTTCCGGCGCCAATTTCCTGATCGCCGACACCGGCGCGATCTGCACCGTCACCAATGAGGGCAATGCCGAGCTGTCGCTGGTCCCGCCGCGCGTCCATATCGTGACCGCCGGGATCGAGAAGATCGTGCCGAGCATGCCGCACGCCGTGCATATGCTGCGGATGCTGGCGCGGTCGGCGACCGGCGCGGCGCTGACCCAATATACGACCTTCTACACCGGCCCCAAGCGCCCCGGCGACCGGGACGGGCCGGAAGAGATGCATATCGTGCTCGTCGACAATGGCCGCACTCGGATGCGCGAGGACGGGCTGGCCGAAATGCTGCGCTGCATCCGCTGCGGCGCCTGCATGAACCATTGCGTGGTGTTCCGCCAGATTGGCGGCCATGCCTATGGTGGCACCTATCCCGGCCCGATGGGCGCGGTGCTGACCCCGGTGCTGGACGGGCTGAAGCAGAGCCGCGACCTGCCCAATGCCTGCACCATGAACGGCAAGTGCCAGGAAGTATGCCCGGTGCGCATCCCGCTGCCGACGCTGCTGCGCGGCTGGCGCGAGAAGAGCTGGCGCGAGGGGCTGGAGCCGCAATCCCTGCGCGCGGGGCTGGGCCTATGGGCCTGGGTCGCGACCCGGCCGCGCCTCTATCGGATGGGCACCGGCATGGCGGTGCGGGCGATGCGGCTGCTGGGCAGCAAGGGCTGGATCAGCAGGCTGCCGCTGACGGGCGGCTGGACCCGCTATCGCGACATGCCCAAGCCCGCGGCGCAGACCTTCATGGACCAATATCGCAAGGAAAACGGCCGATGAATGCGCGCGAGGCCATCCTCGGCCGGCTGAAAGATGACAGCGACATTGACATAGCGGCGGAGGCGGCGGCGCTGCTCGGCACGCCGGAGCGGCCGGCGGTCGATGTCGCCCAGGTCGAGGCGGAGTTTCTGGCGCGGCTGGCCCTGCCCAGCGTCAGCGCCAGTCATGACGTTATCGAAACGATATCCAACCTGCCCGCGGCGGTCGCGCGCTATCTGGATGCGCAGGGCGAGGCGCGCGCACTGTGCCTGCCGCCCGACCCGCGCCTGTCCGGTTGCGACTGGAGCGGCTTTGCCCTGCACCAGGATGCCGCCCCCGATGAGGCGGCGACGCTGGCGATTGCGCGCAAGGGGATTGCCGAGACCGGGTCGCTGGTGTTCGAGACGAGCCCGCAGGCGCCGATGCTGCCCAATTTCCTGACGCTGCACCATCTGGTGCTGCTGCGCGTGGCCGACATCGCCCCCTGGCTGGAGGAGGCGCCGCTGGCCGGGCCGCAGCCGCGCGCCCATTACTGGATCACCGGCGTGTCAGGGACGACCGATATCGAGGGCACCTATGTGCGCGGCGCCCATGGCCCCCGCTTCCTGCATGTCATCCTGCTACGCGGCGATTTTCCTCATATGTCGGAACAATAGTCCACATTCCGGGAAAACAGACTTACATTCGCCGCCTGCGCCGTTATAAGCTTCGCCAAAGTTTAGATGGAGATTCCCGATGTTCGACAAGACCTATTATGCGACCCACCCCGACATGATGGAGTGCGTGTCGAACGAGGAGCTGCGGGATCGCTATCTGATCGGCGGGCTGTTCCGTGACGGCGAATGCGTGCTCAACTATACCCATGCCGAGCGTTTCGTGATCGGCGGCGTGGCGGTGGCCGATGCGCCGGTGAAGCTGCCGGCGCAGACCGAGCCGGCCTCGGCGGCGGGCCATCCCTTCCTGGAGCGGCGCGAGCTGGCGATCGTCAATGTCTCGGGCGTCGAAGGCACCGTGACCGTCGACGGCGAAGTCTTCACCCTGGGCAACAAGGATTGCCTCTACGTGACGATGGGCGCCAAGGACGTGGAGTTCGCCGGCGCCGGCGCGCGCTATTATCTTGCCTCCTGCCCGGCGCATAAAGGGTTCAAGACGCGGCTGATCTCGGTCGCCGATGCGACCACGCTGGAACGCGGCAGCCTGGAGGAGTCGAACGAGCGCACCATCTATCAGATGGTCATCCCCGGCATCTGCGACAGCGCGCAGCTGGTGATGGGCCTGACCGTCCTGAAGCCCGGTTCGGTGTGGAACACCATGCCCCCGCACATCCATGAGCGCCGCAGCGAGATTTATTTCTATTTCGAGCTGGATGGCGATGCCGACCGCGTCTTCCACTATATGGGCGAGGGCGATGCGATGCGTCACATCGTCATGGCCAACGAGGAAGCGGTGATCTCGCCGCCCTGGTCGGTGCATATGGGCTCGGGCACCAAGGCCTATGCCTTCATCTGGGCGATGGCCGGCGAGAATCAGGACTATACCGACATGAACGTGCTGGACATCTGCCAGCTGGCCTGAGCCAGAAGGGAGAGAGGCTGTCACGCCCTCTCCCCTCACATGCCCTCCCCTAACCCCTCCCTGAAGGGAGGGGGATTTGGAGCTTATATGAGCACTATCTTCGATCTTGGTGGCAAGGTCGCCATCGTCACTGGCGCCAATACCGGCATCGGCCAGGCGATCGCGCTGTCGCTCGCGGCGGCCGGCGCCGACATTGCGGCGGTGGGCCGCACCCCGGCGGAGGAAACCGTCGAGAAGGTCCGGGCGCTCGGCCGCAAGGCGGAGATCGTCTCGGCCGATCTTTCCAGCATCGAACCGGTGCAGCGCGTCGTCGACGAGACGATCGAGAAACTGGGCGGCCTCGACATCCTGATCAACAATGCCGGCATCATCCGCCGCGCCGACAGCGTCGACTTCACCGAGGAAGACTGGGACGCGGTGATCGACACCAACCTCAAATCCACCTTCTTCCTGGCCCAGGCGGCCGGGCGGCACATGCTGGCGCAAGGCAGCGGCAAGATCGTCAACATCGCCTCGCTGCTGTCCTTCCAGGGCGGCATCCGCGTGCCGAGCTATACCGCGTCCAAGAGCGGCGTCGCCGGCCTCACCAAGCTGCTGGCGAATGAGTGGGCGGCCAGGGGCGTCAACGTCAACGCGATCGCGCCGGGCTATATAGCGACCAACAACACCGCCGCGCTACAGGCCGACGAGACCCGCAACCGCCAGATCCAGGAGCGCATTCCGGCCGGCCGCTGGGGCGAAGCCAGCGACATTGGCGGCGCCGCCGTGTTCCTCGCCTCGCCGGCGGCCAATTATATCCATGGCCATGTCCTGGCCGTCGATGGCGGCTGGCTGGCTCGCTGATATCCCGTCCTGCGCCCGTTCCTAGGCGGGTGGGCGCAGGACAGACCTGATCCAAGAGGAGGGCTCAGCCTCCCGACCCATCACAGGAGGACGGATGCCCGATATCGACCGGCGCACGGCGCTGACTGCCACGGGCCTTGCCGGCCTGGGTCTTGCCCTTCCCGCTGACGCCCTGGCCCAGACGGCCAACAGCCTGGACGCGCGCAAGCCGGGCCTGCCGCTCAAATCCGGGCATCTCCATATGGGCACCGGCGCCGGGCCGCAGGGGCGGATCGGCATCACCAATCTCTATCTGACCCGCGACGACCGGCCCTGGCTGCCGGTGATGGGCGAGTTTCACTTCACCCGCTTCCCGAGCGAATATTGGGAAGAGGAATTGCTGAAGATGAAGGCGGCCGGCGTCGGCATCGTCGCATCCTATGTGCTGTGGAACCATGTCGAACTGGCGCCCGGCACGATCGACTGGACCGGCGATCGGGATATCGGGCGCTTCGTGCGGCTCTGCCAGAAACATGGCCTGCTCTTCTTCCTGCGGCCCGGCCCCTGGGGCCATGCCGAGGCGCGCTTTGGCGGCATTCCCGACTGGATCGCCGGCAGCACCCGCACGCGCAGCAACGACCCCGCCTATATGGCGCAGGTCGAGCGTTTCTGGCGCGGGCTGCACGATCAGCTCAAGGAGCTGATGTGGAAGGATGGCGGACCGATCGTCGGCATGCAGGTCGAGAATGAATATAATCTGGGTGGCCCCGGACAGGGGCGGGAGCATATCGCAGCGCTGAAGGCGCTGGCGCTGCGGATCGGCTTCGACGTACCGCTCTATACCGTGACCGGATGGGACCAGACCGTCTATCCCAAGGGCGAGGTGGTGCCGGTGCATGGCGGCTATCCCGACGAGCCCTGGTCGGCGAAGACGGTGAAACTGCCGCCCAAGGAAAATTACCTGTTCCGCTTCGACAGCCGGGTGAGCGGCGACCTGGGCGCGCAGACGCGCGGCGGGCGACGCGGCGACGCCGACAGCGACATGGAAGATACGCCCTTCCTGGGTGCGGAATATGGCGGCGGCGTGCCGGTCATGTATCGGCGGCGGCCATTGTTGCAGCCGGCCGACGTGGCGGCGGCGGTGACGACGCAGGTGGGATCGGGCGTCAATCTGCTGGGCTATTATATGTTCCATGGCGGCGCCAACCCGATGGCGAACGGGCGCATGCTGGAGGAAACGCAGCGGTCGGGCGGCTATAATGACTGCCCGGCGATCGCCTATGATTTCCAGGCGCCGATCGGCCAATATGGCGAGGTCAATCCGGTCAGCGCGGCGCTGCGCCCGCTCCATTATTTCCTGGCCGCCTATGGCGAGGCGCTGGCGCAGATGACGGTGCATGCGCCGGCCGTGCTGCCGGCTGACAAGGATGATCTGAAGACACTGCGCTGGGCGGTGCGGGCGAAGGGAAACAGCGGCTTCCTGTTCGTCAACAATCATGTCCGCCAATATGGCACGGCGGCGCATCCCGGCACGCAGTTCAATGTGACATTGGCCGGCGGCCCGGTTCGCCTGCCGAGCCGGCCGGTGACGATCGCGCCGGGCGACAATTTCTTCTGGCCGATCGGCATGGATCTGGACGGGGTGCGGCTCGACTGGGCGACGGCGCAGCCGGTGACGCGCATCGCCGACAGCGACGGGCCGATCCATGTGATGGCGGCCTGCCTGCCCGGCCCGGTCGAGCTGGCCTTCCCCGCCGGGACAAAGGTCGATGCGCCGGCACGCAGCGAGGGCGGACGGGTGATCGTGCAGGTGCCGCCATCCGCGACGCGCCCGGTGCGGGTGACCGGCGCAGACGGGCGAGCGGTGCGGTTGCTGCTGATGGACCGGGAGGCGGCAAAGCGCATCTGGGTCGGCGAGATCGGTGGCGAGCGGTGCGTGGTGCTGAGCGCGGCGGATGCGCTGTTCGGGCCGGACGGGCTGGAACTGCGCCAGCGTGGCGAGGCGCGTTTCGCCTGGCAGATATTGCCCGGCAAGGCAGCGATGATGACGGCGAAAGCGACAGGCATCACGCCCCTGCCCTTCACCCAGACGCGCGAGGCCGGCACGGCGCCGCCGATCGAGATTGGCGGGCCGGCCAAGGCGGCAATGCAGCCCCTGCCCGAGGCGCACAAGGCAGCGGCGGCCTTTAGCTTCACCATCCCCAAGGATGCGTTGCCCGAAGGTGGCGACGCCTTTCTGGAGATTGACTGGCGCGGCGATATCGGCCGGCTGTTCGATGGCCCCGACATGCTGGACGATGCCTATTGGGACGGACGGGTCTGGCGGATCGGCCTCAAGCGCTTTGCCGCGCGGCTGGGGCGCCCCTGGACGCTGACGGTGATGCCTCTGCGCGCGGACGCGCCCATCTATCTGGACGACATGGCGCGGGCGAAGCTGCCGGCGGGGGCGCAGGTGGCAACGCTGGAGGTGCTGCGCATCGTTCCGGAATATCGCATGGAGGTGAAGGCATGAACGGGTTCACACGCCGCGGCACATTCGGCCTTGCCACCCTGCCCCTGCTGGCCCGGCCGGCGCTGGCCAAGGCGGGGAAGAATGGCGCACGGCCCGGCCCCTATCTGATCGGCGCCGATATCAGCTGGGTGCCCGAGGATGAGGCGGCGGGGGCGTGCTATTTCGTGGACGGGGTGCAGAAAGACCCGATCCTGATCCTGCGCGATGCCGGGTTCAACGCGATCCGGCTGCGCATCTTCGTCGATCCGGCCAAGGGCTATTCCAGGCGGGAACCGGACAAGGCCTGGGCCGGCCTGGCCCAGACGGTGAAGCTGGGCAAGCGGGTGCGCGATGCCGGCATGGGGCTGGTGCTGAGTTTCCATTATAGCGATACATGGGCCGATCCGGAGCATCAGGCGGTGCCGGCGGCCTGGGCCGGTTATGACCTCCCGGCGCTGGCCAAGGCGGTCGAGGCGCATACGCATGATGTGCTGGTGGCGATGCGGGCGGGCGGCGCGCCGGTCGACATGGCGGTGATCGGCAATGAGACGACCTTCGGCATGTTGTGGCCTTATGGCCGGGTGAAGCTGTCGACATCGACCGGCAATCCGGTGACCGACGCCAATCATGCCAAGGTTGGCGAGGTTGGCGGGTTCGACGGCTTTGCCGCATTGCTGCGCGCGGGGATTGCCGGTGCGCGCCGGGCCGAGCCGGGGGTGGCGATCCAGGTGCATAATCATCTGGGCCGGCACTGGCCGATCGTGCGCGAATGGACCGACGCGCTGATCGCACGGCAGGTGGATTTCGATGTGGTCGGCTTTTCCTGCTACCAGCAGCGGGCGCAGGGTGACTGGGCCACGACCTTCAGCGAATATGTGAAGCGCTATCCCGACAAGGGGCTGCTGGTCGCCGAATATTCGAGCCGCAAGCGCTATATCAACGATCTGGTCCATGCCCTGCCCGGCAAGCATGGCTGGGGCAGCTTCATCTGGGAGCCGATCCGGCACCAGGAGGCGATTTTCGACCAGGATGGGCATAATGCCGGCGAAGGCGCCAAGCCCGACCTGATCAGCCAGGGGCTGAATGGGGCCGAGGCGCCGGGCGGGCTGGCATCGCAGCAGCCGGCCGTGCCGAAACCCGAACCCACCGGGCCGATGGGCCATGGCGGCGACTATGTCGCCAATGAGCTACTCGACCTCTACCCGCAAATGGCCAAGGATTATCGCTGATGAGACGGCGCGACTTCACATTGGGGCTGGGCGCATTGGCGCTGGCAGGGTGTGCCACCCGGTCGGCAGCGCGCGCCGATGACCTGCTGGTCTTCGCCTATTTCACCACCGGCAAGGGCGAGGCCGACGGCCTCAAACTGGCCGTGAGCGAGGATGGCTTTGCCTTTCGCACGCTGGCGGGCGGACGCAGCCTGCTGGTGCCGCAGGTGGGCGAGAAGAAGCTGATGCGCGATCCGTTCCTGTTCGCGGACAAGGGCGTCTATCATCTGCTTTGGACCACCGCCTGGGAAGGGGTGACGATCGGCCATGCGACCAGCCGCGATCTGGTCCACTGGTCGCCGCAGCGCGCCATCCCGGTCATGCAGGACGTGCCGGGTACCCGCAATTGCTGGGCGCCCGAGGCGGTCCGCGATCCGGCGACCGGGCGGCATATCCTGTTCTGGTCGAGCACGGTGGAGGGCCGTTTCACCGAGACGGCGGGCACGTCGGAGTCGGGCTATAATCACCGGCTCTGGTCGGTCAGCACGGCCGATTTCGAGACGTTCAGCGCGCCCGCGCCGCTCTATGACCCCGGCTTCAGCGTGATCGACGGGACGTTCGCGCAGGCGCCGGGTGGCGGCCTCTATCTGATCGTCAAGGACGAGACGGTGCAGCCGCCGCACAAATGGCTGCAGGTGGCGAAGGCAGACAGCCCGAGCGGGCCGTTCGGCCCCCTGTCGCCGCCCTTCTCGCCCGGCTGGGTCGAAGGGCCGATGAGCGCACAGGTCGGCGATGCGCTGCTCTGTTATTATGACGTCTACAAGGAAGGTCGCTGGGGCGCGGCGATGACGCGCGACATGGTGACGTGGACCGACGTCAGCGCGCGCCTGACCATGCCGGCCGGCGCGCGCCACGGGTCATTGCTGCGGGTTCCCCGCGCTCTGGTTGCCGGTATCGTCTGAGGTCCAGCCGCCGCCCAGCGCCAGGAAGATGGCGATCTGGTCCTGCACCAGCTGGACGCGGGCGGCCGCGGCCGAGGATTCGGCGCTGGCAAGGCTGCGTTGGGTATCGAGCAGGTCGAGGAAATCGCTGCGGCCGAAGCGGAACAGCTTGTTCGCCTGCCCCGCCGAGACATTGGCGCTGTCGCGCGCGCGATCGAGCGCAGCCGCCTTTTCCGCATCGCGGCGATAGGTTTCGAGCGCGGTTTCGGTCTGGCGCAGCGCTTCCAGCACGCTGCCGTCGAAGCTGGCGAGATCGGCCTGCACCTGGGCATCGGCCTGGGCGATGCGGGCGCGGACCACCGGGCGATTGGGGAAGGTCCAGCTGATGAGCGGGCCGAGGCTGAAGCCGAAGGCGGAGCCGGAGCCGAAATCCTTGAGCGGGCCGGACAGGCCGACCGAGCCGCCGATGCTGACCTGCGGATAGAGATCGGCCATGGCAACGCCCAAAGTCGCGGTGTCGGACGCGATCATGCGTTCGGCCTGGCGAATGTCGGGGCGGCGGCGGATCAGGGCGGTGCCATCTCCCACCGGCAGCGGCACACCGAGCGACGGCAGGGTGGCGCAGCTTTCCACATCCCTGGGATAATCGGCCGGCGGACGGCCGAGCAGGGTGGCGAGCAGATAGAGGCCGCTCTGGCGCTGTGCTTCATAGACCGGCAGCGTCGCCTCGCTCTGGTCCACCGCCGCCTGGGCGCGGCTGACGTCGAAGGCGGTGCCGCGACCGCCCTTGAACAGGCGCTGGGTGGCGTTCAGCGTATCACGCTGGAGCGAGACGACCCGGCGATTGACGCCGAGCGCATAATTGGCGGCGCAGACCTGGGCATAGGCCTTGGCGGTGGCGGCGGCGACGCTGACGCGGACATAGTCGCGCGCGGCGGTCACCGCCTCGACATTGGCGCCGCTCGATTCGATCGCGCGGCGGATGCGGCCGTTGAGGTCGAGCGGATAGGAGGCGCTGAGACCGAAATCATAGCTGACCGAGCCGGGCAGATGCTGGGTCACGCCCGAAGGCCGCGCCAGCGTTTCGCCGCCGCTGATCGTGGTGCTGATCTGGCGCCCCGCCTCGGTCTCGCGCAGCACGGCCTGCGCCGCGGTCAGATTGGCGTCGGCGACGCGCAGGTCGGTATTGGCGGTCAGCGCTTCGGCGATCAGCGCGTCGAGCCGGGGGTCGTTATAGAGTTTCCACCAATGGTCGGGCAGGTCCGCATTGCTGAAGCCCGCGCCCTGCGCCGACTGGAAGGCGCCCTGCGCGCCCGGCGCGGTCGCGGCCGAATGCTCGGGCGGATGATAGTCCGGCCCGGCGGTGGCGCAGGCGCTGAGCGCCAGGGCCATCAAGGATGCAGCAAGGCCCTTACGCATGGCGGCAGCTTCCCGGCTTGGCATCCTTCTTCGCCGGTTCGACCGTGACCGTGGCGGTGCGGCCGGAGATCAGCGTGATATTGGCCGGGACATTGGTGAGCTTCACCCGGACCGGGATGCGCTGGGCGAGGCGGACCCAGGAGAAGGTCGGCTCGACCGTGGGCAGGAGATTGCCGGAATCGCTGCGGGTCGAGTCATTGATGCCATAGGCGATGCTTTCGACCTTGCCGTGCAGATCCTGCTTCTCGCCCATCAGGCGGACGGTGACCGGCGCGCCGATGCAGACCAGAGGCAGCTTGGTTTCCTCGAAATAGCCCTCGACCCGCAGGCTGTCGCTGTCGATCAACGCCATCGCCTGGGTGCCGGCGCCAAGATAGTCGCCGGGATGGAGATCGAGATTGGTGACGACGCCGTTGACCGAGGCGCGGACCTGGGTGCGCTTGAGGTTCAAGGCGGCGGCATCGCGCGAACTGCGCGCCTCGGCCAGCGCGGCCTGCGCGGTGGCGACGCGGGCGACATTCTGTTCATGGCTTTCCTTGGCGACGAGATCGCCCAGCGCCAGATCGCGGGTCGCCTCCCGCCGGGCCTGGCCGAGCGTGGCCTGGGCGCTGGCAATCTGCGCCTCCGCCTGTTCCAGCGCCAGCGCATAGCGCGGCGTGTCGATGACGAAGAGCAGGTCGCCCGCCTTCACCTGCTGGTTGTCGCGCACCGCGACCGAGGTGACGAGGCCGCCGATATCGGAGGTCACGCGCACCACGTCGGCGCGCACGCGGCCGTCGCGGGTCCAGGGGCTGCGCTCATAATGGTTCCACATCCACACCGCGACGATGACGGCGAGAATGACGATGATGATGGTGGCGGCGCTGCGGATCAGCGTCCCGGTCAGGCGGTTCATAGGCGGATTCCCAGCATCGGAACGAGAATGGACAGGCCCCCGAGCGTCAGCACGAACAGGCTGAGGTCGACGAGGGCCCGATAGGCAAGAAAGCGGTAGAGGCCGAACGCCGCGATCAGGCGGGTGAGGCCATAGGTGAGGATGAGCGCTGCCAGCGCCAGCGCCAGCAGCGTGGGGAAGAAGACCCCGTCGATGGACAATTCGCCGGTCATGCGGGGACTCCGGTCAGGGGGGGCATGGGTGGCATGCGATAGCCGGCGCTGTCGGCGAAGAGATTACGCCGCAGGCTGACCAGCGCCAGGATCGCATCGCGGCGGACCGAGGGCGCGGGATTGGCGGCAAGGTCGCCGATGGCGCTGTCGATGTCATCGAGCAGGGCGGGATCGGCCGATGCCGGCGCATCGGGATCGAGCCGGCGATAATGGTCGGCCACGCCGCCCAGCACCCGGCCAAGCGGGGCGCCTTCGTCAAAGGGAAGATCGACCCGGAGCTGGCGCAGTTCGCCGATGGCGACACCGGTGCGCAGGTCGCGCAGTGCGTCATAGAGCGGCTTGCCGCTGTCGGTGCGGATGGCGGCGAGGCGTGGGGCGAGCAGCGCGATGCGATCGAGCATGCGGTTGATCCAGCCGCGCACATCGGGCTGGGTCATGAGGTTGGCGCGAGTGGCGATATCCGCCCAGCCGGCGCGCACGGTGCGGCGCACGGCGCGCTCCACCCCGGCCGATTGCAGCAGGCCGGCCATGATGATGGCGAACCAGATGCCGACAAGCTGCGCCACCGAACCGTTCACATAGGAGGCGAAGGCGCTGACATAGGCACTGGAGAGCAGCACCGGACTGCCCAGGCCGAGCAGCGTCGGCAGCGCAATGCCCATCCAGCGCGGCGAGGCCATCATCGCGCCCAACACCAGCAGCGGCGGCGCATAGGCCAGGGCGAGCATGGCGAAACCGTCGAGCCTGGGCATGATGGCATAGCCGTAGAGGGCGCCGAGTAAGGTGGCGATGATGGTGCCGATCATGAAGCCCTTGAGCGGGGCGAGCGGATTGTCCGAGGCGGAGAAGAGGGCGAGGAAGACGCCGGCCAGCATCACCGCGCTGCCGCCATCATGCCAGCCGCTGCCGATCCACAAGGCACAGCCGATCGTCACCGTCATGAAGGCCGCGAAGGCGCCCCGCGCGGCCCCGGCATAATCGCGATGCAGTTCGCGGTTGCGGCGCCCCTCCAGCAGTTCGGCGACGCGCGGCGTCACCGGGCTGCGGCTGTGGGTCAGCATCTGATCGAACAGGTCGCGGCAGTCGCGGTGGACGGCGATCAGTGTGCCGAGGCGGGAATAGAGACTGAGCCGCATCATACCGGCCCAGTCCATATGGCTGTCGGCTGTCGGCTCCAGCGCGGCGCAGCGGTCGATCAGCGCCTGGGCGCCGGCGGCGCGGGTCGCACTGTCGGTGCCGGGATGATCGAGCCAGTCGCGCGCATCGGCGATCAACTGTTCGACCTGGGCCGGGACGATGCCGCCATTGGCCTGTTTCAGCATCGCCAGCCGATCCTCGACCGCGGCGCCCAGCGGCAGCAGCAGCGAGAGCTGGTCCTGCATCGCGCGCACAGTCCGGACGCGCGGCGCGAGGCGGCTGATGTCGAAGGGCAGATGGATCGACATCTGGTGCAGTTCGGTGACGTCCTGCGCCAGGCGGCGGCGTTCGGCGTCGAGGCCGGGCACCGGATCGGTCGCGATCGCATCGCGCGACCAGCGTTCGGCATCGCGCAGCATGGCTTCGACGCGGGCGAAGAGGTTGCCGGTGATCGAGCCGGGCAGGACGACGCCATGGACGATGCTGCCGCAGGCGATGCCGATCCAGATTTCCTGCACGCGCAGGGTGGCGACGGTGAAGATGGTCTGGGGCGAGTCGACGTCGGGGAAGACGATCAGGCAGGCGCTGTAGCCGGCCAGCACGAACATGTAGGAGCGCGGCGTGCGATCGAGCAGCGAGACGAACACGCAGAGCGCCAGCCAGGCGGCCATGGCGAGGGTCAGGAGTTCGGGCGAATTGACCAGCGGCGGGACGATCGCGACGGAGAAGGCGGCCCCGACAATGGTGCCGATGGCGCGGAAGATCGCCTTGGAAATCACCGCGCCGGCGAGCGGCTGGGCCACGATATAGGAGGTGAGGAAGGCCCAATAGGGACGTTCCAGGCCAATGCTGAGCGCCACATAAAGGGCCAGCATCGCCGCCAGGAAACATTTGAGCGAGAATAGCGCGGCGGGAACGCCGAGGCGCTCGCTCCAGGCTGACAAAGCGGCCTTTTTCATGACTGGCCCCGGCGCTCCCCGATACGGCGTCGCAACAGTTCTAACAGATTGACGGCGGTCTCGATATCCGCCTCTGGCACACCATCGAGCAGGTCGTTGCGCATGTTGCTGAGCCGCGTTTCGATGCGACCGACAAGGTCGCGGCCGGAGGTGGTGAGCGACAGGCAGTTGGACCGGCGATCCTCCGGATTGGGGGTGCGCTCGATCAGGGCAGCGGCCTGTAGATGGTCGAGGGTGCGGACCAGCGAAGGCTGGGTGATGCCCAGCACATCGGCCAGTTCGATCTGGCGCACGTCGGCGCCCAGCCGGTCGAGATAGAGAAGGCACCAGCCGGCGGAATTGGAGACGCCGAATTCGGCCAGGGTGGAATCGGCAAGCTGGCGCCAGAGGCGCGCGATCTGCGGCATATTATGCGCCAGCGCGCGCTGAAGTTCGGTCCGATTCACGAACGCTTAGATAGCTAACTAATTTTATAGTGCAACGGGTCGGCCATGAATTTTTGGTAATGTCGGCTGCGGCCCGGCATGAACCGGGCCGCAGCCGATCGGGATTATGCGCGACGCGTGCCGGTGAAGGGCGCGGCACCAAAGGCGCCGAGCTGCATCGTGCCGGTCAGGCTTTCGCCGGTGATTTCGGCTTCGCATTCCAGCGTCATCGGCATGGGGATGGTCATTTCCATCTTCCAGGTCAGCTTGTTGCCGGCGACCACGCCATCCTTGACGTCGAGCGAGCCCATCATGCCGGCAAAGGTGCCGTTGAAGCGGTCTCCCGTGCTGATCACGGTGAACACGCCGGTCTGTTCGCCCAGCGGGGTCTTAGCCACGCAATCATAGGCACCATCCACTGCAGCCATCTCACTTCTCCTTTACGTTAGCGTCAATCAGCCAATGTGCCCATTTCCACCGGCAGGCCGACCGCGTCAAGCTGGGGCTTCACCAATTTCGCATCGCCGACCACGACCCAGATCAGCCGATCGGGGTTGATCGCCTCGCGCGCGGCCTGATCCATCTGCGCCGCAGTGATGGCGCGATAGGTCGCCGGCAGGGTGGCATAATAGTCGTCGGGCCGGCCGAGGAGATTGTTGCGCATCATCGCCGAGAGCAGGTCGGACGAGGTTTCGAAGCTGCCGGGCAGCGACAGGATCTGGCCGTTGATGGTCTGGTCGCGCTCCGCCTGGGTCGTGCCCTTGCTGGTCAGGAAATCCTTGATGTCCTGGCGCGCGGCGATGATCGATTCGCCGGTCTTGTCGGTCTGGACCGGGGCATAGACCAGCAGCGGAATGGTTTCCTTGACGCCGGGCATGCCGGTGCCCGCGCCATAGGCCCAGCCCTTCGCCTCACGCAGGTCCATGGTCAGGCGCGAGGTGGTGCTGCCGCCCAGCACCTCGTTCGCGGTGATGAGCGTGACCGGATTGTCGGTGCCCGCCTTGTTGGTGAGCTGGCCGGCGAGGATCATCGACTGCGGGCTTTGCGGCTTGTCGATGAGGACGATGCGCGACGGGCGCATCATGCGGTCCATGCGGAACAGCTTGGCGCCCTTGGCGATGGCCGGCGCCTTCCAGTCGCCGAAGCGCTTTTCGAGCAGCGGCAGCAGTTCAGCGAGCGTCGTGTCACCGGTGGCGAAGATGGTCGCATTGTCCGGGCGCATCCATGTGTCATGGAAGGCGACCAGATCGGCGCGCGTCACCGCCTTGACGCCGCTTTCGGTGCCCGAACCGGTGAAGGGAATGCCATAGGGATGGGCCTGGCCATAGAGCATCGGCGGCAGCATGCGCTGGGCGATGGCCATGGGCTGGGTCTTTTCCGCGGCGATGCGGGTCAGCATCTGGCTGCGCAACCGCTCCACTTCCTTGGGATCGAAGGCGGGGTTGCGGATGATGTCGGCGAGCAGGCCGAGCGAGGCGTCGAGATTGGGCTTGAGCGCATAGAGGCCGACATTGGTCGCATCCATGCTGTTGGCCGCGCTGATGCCGGCGCCCAGCCGTTCCTGCTCCTCGGAAATCTGCACCGAGTTGCGGCTGGTGGTGCCTTCGTCGAGCAGGGCGGTGGTGAGCGCGGCGGTGCCGAGCTTCTGCCGGTTGTCGGCGGCATTGCCCGCGTCGAAGGCGACCGAGACCTTCACCACCGGCACGGTGGCGCGGCGCGAGAAGACGACGGACATGCCGTTGGACAGCTTCGCGCGTTCGACCGGCGGGAAGACCAGATCCTTGACCGGCTCGATCGGCGGCTCGGCCACCTTGGTCGGCGGCGGCGGCGTGCCGGCCTTGGGCGCCGGGCCATTGGGATCGCGGAAATGGGCGGGATGCATGGTCGCGCTGCCCGTCGGCGCATTGCCGGCGAGCGCATTATCCTCGGCCGAGCGTTCGCCCGGCGACACGGTCAGGCGGAAGACCGGGCGGCCCAGCCATTTGCGCGCGGCGGCCGAGACGCTGGCGGGCGTCGCGGCGGCATAGATGGCAAGATCCTTCTTATATTTGCCGGGATCATTGGAATAGACCGCGCCTTCGGCCAGGGTCACCGCCTTGCCGGAGAAGCCGCCGACCTTTTCGAGACCACCGATCGTGCCGGAGAGCTGCTGGGTCGCGGCGCGCAGCACCTCGTCCGCGCTCGGCCCCTTGGCGAGATAGTCGGCGAGCAGCGCATCGAGCCGCTTGCCCACGGCGACCGGATCCTGGCCCGGCTTCACGTCGACGGTGATTTCGACCATCGACAACTTCTCGAACGGCTGGATGCTGGCCTTGACCGCGACCGCCACCTTCTCGTCGCGCACCAGAATATTGTCGAGGCGCGAGGAGCCGAGGCCACCGAACACCGAGAGGGCAAGGTCAAGCTGCTGCAGGTCGGGCGAATTGACCCCGGGGACGATCCAGTTGCGGTAAAGGCGGGTGGCAGCGACATTGTCGTGCATCACCTTTTCCACATCCTTGTCGAGCGTCGGCACGGTTGCATCGACATCCTGCGGCGCCGGGCCGGCGGCGATGTTGCCGAACCATTTTTCGACCTTCGCCCTGGCGGTCGGCACGTCGATGTCGCCGGCCAGCACCAGCGTGGCATTGTTCGGGCCATAATGAGTCTTGAACCAGCTCTGGACGTCGGCCAGGCTGGCCGCGTTCAGATCCGCCATCGAGCCGATGGTCGAGTGGCGATAGGGATGGCCTTCGGGCAGCATGCCGGCAAGCTGGGCATATTCGACCAGGCCATAGGGCTCATTCTCGCCCATGCGCTTTTCATTCTGGACGACGCCGCGCTGGGCATCGAGCTTGGTCTGGGTCACGGCGCCGAGCAGATGGCCCATGCGGTCGGATTCCAGGAACAGTGCGCGATCGAGCGCGCCGGTCGGCACCGTTTCGAAATAATTGGTGCGGTCGAACCAGGTCGTGCCGTTCCAGTCGGTGGCGCCGATATCTTCCAGACGGCCGAAGAAGGGACCGTCGGCATTTTCCGAGCCATAGAACATCAGATGTTCGAACAGATGGGCAAAGCCGGTCTTGCCGGCAGGCTCGAAGCGCGAGCCGACATGATACCAGACCGAGACGGCGACGATCGGCGCCTTGCGATCGGTATGGACGATGACCCGCAGACCGTTCGCCAGGCGAAATTCCTGATAGGGGATGTCCACCGCCGAAACGAGGCTGGAGAGCGGCGCGGGCGCGGCGGCGGCAGCGGCCGGGGCAGCCTGCGCGGCGGAGCCAAGCGGCGCGAACGCAAGCGCGGACAGGCCGAGCATCAGGGGAAGCCGGCGGGACATGCGGGTAAGGATCATGAAGACCTCTAGGACAGGAGGGCAGTCGATACGGCCGGGACGGACCCCGCCGCGATGGCGCGCAGCATAGCGGGGCGTGATAGCGGCGCAATACGCATGATATCGACAAGCGGAGGCTGGACAGCGACGGGGCGCAGCGGCAAGTCTGCACGCCATCATCCATAGAGACGGAAAGTCCCCGATCCCATGAAACGCCTGGCCCTGCTGGCCGCCACCGCCGCCCTTGTGCTGCCCGCCACCCTGCCCGCTCAAACAGCAACGCCGGCCGCAGCCGATGCGCCGACCTTTTCGGCCGCAGCGGTGCGCGCCCATGTCGAATTTCTGGCCGACGACCTGCTGAAGGGCCGCGACACCGGCAGCGAAGGCCATGAAATCGCTGCCCGCTATGTCGCCAGCCAGTTCGATGGCCTCGGCCTCAAGCCCGCCGGCGACAATGGAAGCTGGCTGCAACGCATCGGCTTCCAGAAGACCGAGCGCGCCAAGACGCCGGGCACGCAGACCGTCACCGGTCCGGCCGGCGCCAAAAGCTTCACCCATGCCGGCGACGTGCTGATCGGCATGAACGCGGCCGAACCCAAGCTGGACGTGTCGGCGCCGCTGGTGTTCGTGGGCTATGGCCTGGAGAATGCGCGGCTCGGCCTCAACGACTATGCCGGGCTGGACGTGAAGGGGAAGATCGTCGTCACCCTGCGCGGCTATCCCAAGGGACTGCCGAGCGAGGAAGGCGCGCATCTGTCCGCCACCAAGGGCAAGATCGCCGAGGCGCATGGCGCGATCGGCATGCTGTCCATCGGCACCCTCCAGTCGATGAAGGCCCGCCCCTGGAACCGCATGGTCCAGTTCGCCGATGAGCCCGACTTCACCTGGGTCTCGCCCGAGGGCGTGCCGTTCGACGCCGCCCCCGGCATCCGGGTCGGCGCCAGCCTGGACGATGCCGCGGCGCAGGCGGTGTTCGCCGGCGCACCGACCAGCATCGCCGCGATCCGCAAGCAAGCCGACAAGGCCGGCGGCAAGCCCAAGGGCTTTGCGCTCAAGTCGACTGCCCAGATCCAGGTCGAAAGCGTCAGCGAGCGGGTGACCAGCCCCAATGTCGTCGCCATCCTGCCCGGCAGCGACCCCAAGCTTAGGCAAGAATATGTCGTCCTGTCGGCGCATCTCGACCATATCGGCATCAGCCCCGCCAAGCCGGGCGACAAGCCCGACACCGACCGCATCAACAATGGCGCGCTGGACAATGGCGCCGGTATCGCGACCATGCTGGAAGTGGCGCGCGCGATGGCCCAGTCGCCCAACAAGCCGCGCCGATCGATCGTCTTCCTGGCCTCCACCGGCGAGGAGAAGGGCCTGCTGGGCGCGGACTATTATGCCCGCCATCCCACCGTGCCGGGCAAGCAGATCGTCGGCAATGTCGACCTCGACATGCCGCTGCTGCTCTATCCCTTCACCGACGTGATCGCGTTCGGCGCCGACCATTCGACGCTGGGGCCGATCGTCGCCAAGGCGGTTGCGCCGATGGGGATCAAACTGGCCGCCGATCCGATGCCGCAGGAAACCATCTTCGTGCGGTCGGACCATTATATGTTCGTGAAGCAGGGCGTGCCTGCGGTCTTCCTGGCGACCGGCTATGCCAATGGCGGCGAGAAGGCCTGGGGCGAATTTCTGAGCGGCGCCTATCACCATCCCGGTGACGACATGACGCAGAAGATCGACTGGGACGCGGGCGCCCGCTTTGCCGAGGCAAATTATCGCATTGCACGGGTTATGACCGATAGCGACACCCCGCCCCAATGGTACAAGGCGGACTTCTTCGGCGATCTGTTCGCACCGGAGGCGGCCAAGGCGCCCAAGCAGTAAGATAAATATGCACGGGGCGCGGATTTTTTGCCCGCGCCCCTTGTGTGTCATTTTTGCAACATTACATCGCCAGCAATGCCTTGAAGGGGATGCTAATGAACCTCGAAAAATTCACCGACCGCGCCAAGGGTTTCCTCCAGTCGGCGCAGACCGTTGCGATCCGCATGAACCACCAGCGGATCAGCCCCGAACATCTGTTGAAGGCGCTGCTGGAAGATGAGCAGGGCATGGCGTCCGGCCTGATCAAGGCGGCGGGCGGCGATGCCGCGACCGCGCTGCGCGAGACCGATGCCGCGCTGGCCAAGGTGCCGGCGGTATCGGGCAGCGGCGCGCAGCAGACGCCGGGCCTCGACAATGATGCCGTGCGCGTGCTCGATTCCGCCGAGCAGGTGGCGCAGAAGGCGGGCGACAGCTTCGTCACGGTCGAACGGCTGCTGCTGGCGCTGACGCTGGCGACCACCACGACGGCGGGCAAGGCGTTGGCGACCGCCGGCGTGCGCGCCGAGGCGCTGAACGGCGCGATCAACCAGTTGCGCGGCGGCCGCACCGCCGATACGGCGGGCGCCGAAGACCGTTATGATGCGCTGAAGAAGTTCGCGCGCGACCTGACCGATGCGGCCAAGGCGGGCAAGCTCGACCCCGTGATCGGCCGCGACGAGGAAATTCGCCGCACCATCCAGATCCTGGCGCGCCGCACCAAGAACAACCCGGTGCTGATCGGCGAGCCGGGCGTCGGCAAGACCGCGATCGCGGAAGGGCTGGCGCTGCGCATCGCCCATGGCGACGTGCCCGATACGCTCAAGGACCGCACCTTGATGGCGCTCGACATGGGCAGCCTGATCGCCGGCGCCAAATATCGCGGCGAGTTCGAGGAGCGCCTCAAGGGCGTGCTCGACGAGGTGAAGGGCGCGGACGGCCAGATCATCCTGTTCATCGACGAGATGCACACGCTGATCGGCGCGGGCAAATCCGAGGGCGCGATGGATGCCGGCAATCTGCTGAAGCCGGCGCTGGCGCGCGGCGAGCTGCACTGCATCGGCGCGACAACGCTCGACGAGTATCGCAAATATGTCGAGAAGGACCCGGCATTGCAGCGGCGGTTCCAGCCGGTGTTCGTCGGCGAGCCGACGGTCGAGGACACGATTTCGATCCTGCGCGGCATCAAGGACAAATATGAGGCGCATCATGGCGTGCGCATCGCCGACGGCGCGATCGTGGCGGCGGCGACCCTGTCCAACCGCTATATCACCGACCGTTTCCTGCCCGACAAGGCGATCGACCTGATGGACGAGGCCGCGAGCCGCATCCGCATGGAGGTGGAGAGCAAGCCCGAGGAGATCGAGAATCTCGACCGCCGGATCATGCAGCTGCAGATCGAGCGCGAGGCGCTGAAGAAGGAAAGCGACCAGGCGTCGAAGGACCGGCTGGCCAATCTGGAGACCGACCTCGCCAATCTGGAGCAGCAGTCGGCCGAGCTGACGACGCGCTGGCAGGCGGAGAAGGACAAGATCGCCAGCGAAGCCAAGCTGAAGGAGCAGCTCGACGCGGCGCGGCTCCAGCTGGAACAGGCGCAGCGCGGCGGCGACTATGGCAAGGCCGGCGAGCTGCAATATGGCACCATCCCGCAGCTGGAAAAGCAGTTGGCCGAGGCCCAGGGCGCGTCCAAGGGCGCGATGCTGCGCGAGGAAGTGACGGCCGAGGATATTGCCAGCGTCGTGTCGCGCTGGACCGGCATTCCCGTCGACCGGATGATGGAAGGCGAGCGCGAGAAGCTGCTGGCGATGGAAGCGGAACTGGGCAAGCGGGTGATCGGCCAGGCCGATGCCGTGCGCGCGGTCGCAACCGCCGTGCGCCGCAGCCGGGCGGGTCTGCAGGATCCGAACCGACCGCTGGGCAGCTTCCTGTTCCTTGGCCCCACGGGCGTCGGCAAGACCGAGCTGACCAAGGCGCTGGCCGGTTTCCTGTTCGACGACGAGAGCGCGATGGTGCGCATCGACATGAGCGAGTTCATGGAGAAGCACAGCGTTGCCCGGCTGATCGGCGCGCCTCCGGGCTATGTCGGTTATGAGGAAGGCGGCGTGCTGACCGAAGCAGTGCGGCGCCGGCCCTATCAGGTCGTGCTGTTCGACGAGGTCGAGAAGGCGCATGGCGACGTGTTCAATGTGCTGCTGCAGGTGCTGGACGATGGCCGCCTGACCGATGGCCAGGGCCGCACCGTCGACTTCACCAACACGATCATCGTGCTGACGTCGAACCTGGGCAGCCAATATATCGCCGCCCAGCCCGACGACGAGCCGGTCGAGAAGGTCGAGGACCAGGTGATGGAGATGGTGCGCAGCCATTTCCGCCCCGAATTCCTCAACCGTCTGGACGAGATCATCCTGTTCCATCGTCTGGGGGCCGGCCATATGGCGCCGATCGTCGATATCCAGGTGGCGCGGGTGCAGAAGCTGCTGAAGGACCGCAAGGTGACGCTCAACCTGACCGACGGTGCGCGCGCCTGGCTGGGCCGGGTCGGCTATGATCCGGTCTATGGCGCGCGACCATTGAAGCGGGCGGTGCAGCGTTACCTGCAGGATCCGCTGGCCGACCTGATCCTGCGCGGCGAAGTGCCGGACGGATCGACGGTGACGGTGGAAGATGGCGACGGCGCGCTGAAGCTCAGCGTCGCATGACGACAAAGGAGGCGGATTTCGCGCTGGCCGATGGGATCGACATCGACCGGCTGCGATCCGACTATCAGCGCGACGGGCGTGCCCGCATCGGTCCCTTCCTGACCGATGCGGCGGCCCGCGCGCTGGCCGCGCATCTGGACGCACGCGAGGATTGGCGGATCATCCTCAATTCGGACGAGAAATTGTTCGAGATCGATCGCCCGACAGCGCAATCGATGACGCCGCAGCAATGGGGCGCCCTGAACCAGGCGGTGCATGAAGCGGCCCGGCATGGCTTCCAGTTCCGCTATGGCAGCATTCGCGTGCCTGACGAGGAGCAGGCGCGTCGGCAGTCGCCACATCTGCTCGATGCGTTCGTCCGCTTCATGGCGGGGCCGGAAGTGCTGGCGCTGGTCCGGGCGATCACCGGCAGCGAGGCGATCGGCTTCGCCGACGGGCAGGCGACCCGCTATGTCAGTGGCGATTTCCTGACCGGCCATGATGATGGGGTCGCGGAGAAGAACCGGCATGCCGCCTATGTCTTTGGCCTGACCGAGGGATGGCGGACCGAATGGGGCGGCTTGCTGATGTTCCATGGTGCCGATGGCGGCTTTTCCGGCCGGGTTCCGGCCTTCAACAGGCTCGATCTGTTCCGCGTGCCGCAATTGCACAGCGTCAGCTATGTCGCGCCTTCGGCGGGTGCGGCCCGGACGTCGGTGACCGGCTGGTTCCGGTCGGCGATGGGGTGAAGACGGCGACGGCGCACGGAGACCCAGTGTCGGCTAAGTCAGGCGCGCCGCGCGCCAGTTGGTCCTGAAAGGAGGGCGGCCCCGCAAGGGAGGGCCGCCCTTTTATATTATCTGGCTTAGAAGCTTGCCTTCGCGCCGATGCGGAAGGAGCGACCCAGGATCGCCGACTCGCCAACCACCGGGTTGTAGAGATAGGCGCCATAGGTGGTCGCATCGATCGGCGGCTTGTTGTTGAAGACGTTCATGACGTTGGCATAAAGCTCGAACTGGTCGTTGACCTTGATCGTGCCCGTCATGTCGACGCTGATGAACGACTTCACGCGACAACCCTGATAGGCTTCACCATCATAGTTGGTGGGCACCAGGCTGCAGTCGCCGGCAACGCCACCCTGATCCTCGGCCGAATAATCATAGCCATCGGTGTAATAGGCGGTCGCGCTGAGCGAAGCCTTGCCGAAGTCCAGCGTATTCTGCCAGCTACCACGCCACTGCTGCGTGCCCGAACCGGCCGTCAGGTTGAAGTTGCCGAGCGTGTCGACATAATGTTCAACCGTCCCGTCGGGATATTCGGTGTTCAGCTTGATGACATAGGTCGCATCGATCGAGGTCGAGAAGGTGATGTTGTCGCTCAGGCGGAACTTGCCCATCGCGTTGAAATCGATACCCGACGTCTTGATCGTGTTGGCGTTGATGAAGCTGCCCTGCACGAAGGCGATACGGCGCTGCGAACCGGTATGTTCCTGATCGACTTCGTCCGGGATCACCGTCACGCCATCATAGGAGGTTTCCCCGGTGGCGTAATAGTTGGCGATCGCGTTCGAGAAGTTCACCGAGGTGATCGCGCCGGTCTTCTTGATATTATAATAGTCGACGCTGAACGACACATTGTTGAGCGGCTGGAAGGTCGCACCAAGCGTGATGTTACGCGACTTTTCCGCCTTCAGGTTCGGGTTTCCTACCGTCGTCTGACCGATCGAATAGTTGGTCAGATAGGTGTTGGGACCGGTGCCGGCCGCGTTCAGATGCTGGTCGATGAATTCCTGCGGCATCGAACCGATCGACTGGGTGACATAGCCGGTGGTCGGCAGGGCGCCCATTTCCGCGAAGCTGGGGATGCGGAAACCCTTCGAGAAGGTGCCACGGAACATCAGTTCGCGGATCGGCTTGAACTTCGCGCCGAACTTGGGCGAGAAATTGTCCTGGCCGGTCGAATAATGGTCGTAGCGACCCGCCGCCGTCAGTTCGAGCTGCTCGACAATCGGTGCGCCCAGTTCGAAATAGGCGGATTCGACATCGCGATGGCCCTTGGCGCCGAAGGCGTTCAGGCGAAAATAGCGCTCCGTCTGACCATCATAGTCGGGGTTGCCGCTGGGATTGTTGAGCGATTCATAGCGGGCGGCGATGCCGACCGCGACCTGCAGCGGACCACCCGGCAGGTCGAACACGTCCTTCAAAATGCTGGCCGTGCCCTGATAAAGCTGGGTCTTGCTGTGGTTGATCTGGGTCGGGGTCAGATAGTCGAGCGTCTCCTGCGAGGTCGCCGACGGGTTCATGAAATTATACGAACCGTCCGCGATCACATCGAGCAGATGCTGGATATAGACATAGCCCTTGGCCGTGGTCTTCAGCTTCGAGACCATGGCGGTGCCATCGACCTGATAATGCCAGTCGTTGCCGAAATCGCCCTTGATTCCGGCAGCGGCGCGGAAGACCTGGCTGACCGATTCATTATATTCGGTGCTGGTCGGCAGGCGGCCGATGATGGCGGCTTCCTGGCCCTGGGCGGCATAGGGGTTGTTCGGGTTCAGCGTGCCGTTGCTGGCGTCGCAGCTGGCGGTGCCGCGGGCGCAGACATAGACCGGCAGGCGCAGCAGGCCGGCGCCGGTCGAGGTCGAATAGGCCGAATAGTCGATACCGGCCGGCGCATTGGCGCGGATGATCGAGGCAAGGCCGGTATAGGAGGACTTGCTGTTCTCATAGTTGAGTTCGAGATAGGCTTCGCCACTCTCCCCGACGATCTTGGTGAAGCGGCCGGAAATGCCCCAGCGCTGCTGTTCCGGCAGAACCTGGCTGTAGTCGTGGGTGATGTCCTGCTGGCAAACGGTATGCGGCGCAGTTGCATTGGCCGCATATTCCGCGTCGGTCAGCGTGTAGGGGTTGAGGCTGCCACAGCCGGCAGCGGCGTTCAGCAGCTCGTAACGGCCAGCACCGGCGCCGGTAGCGGCATCGAACGGACGGACCATGAAGACATTGGTCGCGGTCGACAGGCCGGTGAAGCCGATGCTGGGGTCGACGCCATTGGCCATGTTGTTGGGACCGCAGACGCCGTCATGACAGATGCCCGACAGGTCGTCGCTGTTATAGGGATAGCCCAGGTCCTTGTTATAGACCGCAGCGCTCTTGAGATAATGGGCGCTGACATAGGCATTGAAGCCCTGCTCGGCGAGGTCGCCATAGCCATAGGTGGCCGACAGACGCTGGTTGGCGCCATAGCCCTTTTCGGCGACACCGGCTTCGGCCTGAAGGTGCAGGCCCTTCACTTCGCGCTTGGTGATGATGTTGACCACGCCGGCAACCGCGTCGGCGCCATAGGTGGCGGACGCGCCGTCCTTCACCACTTCGACCCGATCGACGATGGCGTCGGGGATGGTGTTGAGATCGACGAAGTTGCGCGTGCCGTCATCGGCCAGCGGATAATAAGCGGCGCGCAGGCCGTCGAACAGCACCAGCGTCGAGGAGGTCGACAGGCCGCGCAGCGAGACCGCCGAGGCACCACCGGCAAAGGCGCCATTGGCCGAGAAGCCGTTGGTCAGTGCCGGGCCGTTATTGGCCGACAGATTCTGGATACCCTGCTGGACCGTGGTGATGCCGCGGATCGCCAGATCTTCCGACGACACGGTGGTGATCGGCGAAATGGTTTCCTTGTCGATGCGGCGCAGCAGCGAGCCGGTCACGACGATCGTGTCGTTCGCGCCGTCATCGGCCTGGGGCGCATTATCCTGAGCATGGAGGGGCGCCTGGAACAGCGCGGTGGCGAGAATGACGGGCGCGACTCCGGCCCGCAAGAATGCGGCAATCGATGCGTTCTTCAAATTTCCAGTCCCTTATCTGGAGCGGCAGATTTGTCTGCCTGCTGTGACCAGTGCGACCCTGCGGAACCACAAGGCGGGGCATGGGTGCGCCCCATGGAACCGGCTGTAAACCCGGTTGCGTTACGAAACGTTACGATTTTTACAAATGTGAAACATTCCAGCAACACCATTACGGTATTGAAACCAAATCATATTCTGCTGAAATCGTCCGATGGAATTCGCCAGAAACCCCGCAATCATGGGGCCTTTCAAGCCGAATTCGTGCATGCATCAAAGGGCAAATGAAAAGAGCGCGTAATTATATTACGCGCGCTTTGTTTCTCAAAATTCCGATCGCACTTTGCCGCTGCGAGAGCGCGGAATGAACTTGGGCGCCTTATGAAGTCGCCCATCTGGCCTTAATCACCGCCCGCGCCATTGGGATCGAAGCCCTGCCGCGTGCGCCCCTGAATATCCTCCGCATCGCGGCTACCGGCGGCGTCAATCTGGCTCCACTCGGCATTGGTGTGACAGATACGACGCTTCTTCACCAAGGAACCGGTTTCGACCTGGCTTACGCATCGGACATAATTGGGATCTTTTCGATCCAGCTTGGCGCCGGTCGAACCCGTTGCAGCCGTCTGTGCCAACAACGGCGTCGGCAACAAGACACTCCCCATCGCGAGAACATATTGCAGCCGATTCATGACTGAGCCTCCCTAAACAAATCGCCTTATGATATGCCCTGTTTCCATATCCCAGTAAATGGATGAGCATTCAGCAACAAGGTTGACATGACCGTCGGGTTTCAAAATAGCGCCTCCCCTACCGCTCCGTTGCAGCGCAATGCCATGCAGTTGATGATGGCCGGCCAGATCCGTCCCGCTATCCAGGCCTTTCGGGACCTGATTGCTGCTCGGCCCGCGCCGATGGCCGACGACTGGTACAATCTTGCCTATTTGCTCCGCTGTGACCGACAGTTTGAAGCCGCGCTGAAACATTATGATCAGGCTCTGGCGCTCGGCATTCCGCAGCCAGAAGACGTCTATCTCAATCAGGCCGCGATCCTGTCGGAACATCTGCACCGGCAGGACGCCGCCGTGGATGCCCTGGCAAGCGCTTTGAAATGCAATAGCCATTTTGTGCCAGCCTGGTTCAATCTCGCGACCATCCACGAGGATCGGGGACAGGCGCAGGAAGCCCGTGCGGCCTATCGTCATATCCTGGACCTCTATCCTGTCAACGGCCGCGCCCATGCGCGTTTGACCGCGATCGACCTGTATCATGATCAGGCCGTCGACGCCTTGAATCGCCTAACCCATGTGATGGCTCAATCCGGTCTGCATGCCGAAGACCGAGCAGAGTTGCACTTCGCGAGCGGGCTCGCGCTGGACGCGTCACAGCAATTTGACGAAGCCTTTGCGCATTTTCAGCAGGGCAACCAGCTTGCGCGCCAGTTGATCGACCCCGCGCTGGCTTATGACCGCGCTGCAATGGACCGGATGGTCGATGCGCTGATCGCGCATGTGCCCGAACATTCCGGCGCACGGCAAATGGAAGACGTGGAAGATCGGAACGCGCCGATCTTCATCTGCGGATTGTTCCGATCCGGTTCAACGCTGGCGGAAAGACTGATCGGGCGTCATTCGCGCGTCACCGCGGGCGGTGAACATGAAAGCATTCCGGCGATCGCCGGCGGCCTGCCCTCGCCTGCAACCTTGTCATCGAGCCAGATTGTGCAACTGCGCAATCAGTATCTCAATGAAATTGGCGCGGCATTCCCGGATGCGTCACTGATCACCGACAAGCGCCCGGACAATTTTCTGCATATAGGCCTGATCAAGCAGCTCTTCCCCGATGCAAAGATCATTCATACGCGACGCAACCTGCTGGACAATATCCTGTCCATCTACTTCCTCTATTTTGCCGACGGCATCAGCTACGGCTTCGATCTGGACGACATTGTCCATTATGTTCGATGCTATGATCGCCTGATGCAGCATTGGCGTTCGCTCTATGGCGAGGATATCATCGATCTCGACTATGACGCGCTTGTCCAGGATCCCGAAATGGTGATGCGCGCAGTGCTGAGCGCGCTCGATCTGCCTTGGGAAGAGGACTGCGCCCGCACCAGCAATGACAATGCAGCGGTCAAGACCGCGAGCAGCTGGCATGTCCGCAAGCCGCTCAATGACCGATCCTCTGGTCGATGGCGCAACTATGCCCGCCAGATGGACGACGTCCGCCGCGCATTAGGAGACGCGATCGAGGCCTAGCGTAGATGCCGATCCCGCCTGCTTGGAAACGCTCTAGCCCGCTGTGCCGGTGATCTCGAACATCCGGCTGAGCAATGCCTGTTCCGCGGGACTAAGGTGCGGATTCCAGACGTCGAAGATCAGGACCACGCGTGGCTTTTCGCTGCGATTCCAGGCTTCATGCTCGATCGTGTCATCGAAGGCAAAGGCTTCGCCTTCCTTCCATTGACGGGTTTCTCCACCGACGCGAAACGCGCAACCATCGGGTACGATCAGCGGCAGGTGGATGATCGCACGACTATTCGTCACCCCCGTATGGGGCGGGATATGGGCACCGGGGCGCAGCAGCGAGAAAAAGGCGGAAGGTGCCTTTCCCGGAATATGGCTTTGCGGAACCGCTTCCAGCGCCTTTGCCGTTTCAGGGCATAGATCGCACACCGCATCGTTACGGACACCATATTCCCACAGGAAGCAGGCCGTCCAATCCAGCGAACCGTCCAGCGTCGACCATTTGGTTTCCGGGCCGCCCTTTTCCATGCGTACATAGGGGCGAATAAGGTCATTATTGCCATATAGAATGGCTTCCGCCTCAGCCCGTATCGCATCGGCACGCGTCTCCAATTGTGCGAACCAGGGGAAATGCGCCCGATCGAAAAATTCATCGGCAGGCAGAAACGGATAATGAATGCCGGCACAGACATTGGGATAAATGCGCCGTCGCCCAAGGCTATGATCCACACAAGCGCGGAAACGCCGCGCCTGTGGCCCCAGCATGTCGATCTGATCGGCCAGTGCTTCATCGATCGTGGCGGCAAGCGTCGCATTATGCCCGGCCAGAAACGCCTTGGCCTGAGCCAGCATGTTGCGCACCGCCGGCGGCGGATTTTCGATCCCTTCGAGCAACTGCGCAACATGGCTCCAGCCTTGCGCGGCTTGTGCCATATGGCCGTTACGCTGATGCAGTTCCGCCATACGATATTGCGCCATGACATGGCGGCGATCGATCGCCAGCGCGCCTTCAAGGCTGCGCCGTTCGCCATCGACGTCCTGCGCACCACGATGCGCCGTCGCCAGATTCATCCACAGCGCCGGCTCATTGGGATCAGCCGCAATGGCCGCCTGAAAGAAGTGACATGCCGCTTTCCAGTCACGCTGTCCCAACGCCTGCATACCGCGCGCATTCGCAACCAGTGGATTGCCAGGCACGAGAGCATCGGCGCGCGCAAGCAGGGCAGCTTCTTCCTCCGGCCGCCCATTGGCACGCGCCTGCTGCGCTGCGGCCAGGAAACGCTGCATATCTTCTTGTGCTTGCACGCTCATTCCAATGTCATGACGGTTGAATCCGCAGCCCAAAGGCATATGCCTCAGCTATGACACAAGATTTCCGACAACAGAACCCCAGTGCCGAATGGCTGGCCCATCGCTATGATCCCACGCATGACGCGATCCAGTTTCACGTCATCGACCGCGAGGTGCGCCGATCCACGCCCTTCCTGACAGATGACTGCCTTGCGCCCAAGCATCCCCCGCTGGTGATCAAACGGAGCGATCTTACCGTCAACCCAAGCCCGATCCACTTCATATTCCATTCGGCCTATTGCTGCTCGACCTTGCTGGCGAGCGCCTTCGACCTGCCGGGATCGGCCATGTCCCTGAAGGAGCCCGTCCTGCTCAACGATCTGGTCGGATGGCGGCAGCGCGGTGCGGCGCCTGATGCCGTAAGCCAAGTCCTCGACAGCGGCCTGTCCGTCCTGGCAAGGCCGTTCCAGACGGGAGAGGCGACCGTCATCAAGCCGTCCAACGTCGTCAATGGACTGGCGACGGCCATGATGAGCTTGCGGCCTCAGGCCAAGGCGATCCTGCTCTACGCCCCACTCGAAGCCTATCTGACATCGATTGCACGCAAGGGGATGACCGGGCGGCTTTGGGTGCGCGAACTTCTGTCGCGGCAATTGGTCGATGGGCTGGTCGAACTGGGCTTCACCCCGCGCGATTATCTGCTGCATACCGACCTTCAAGCTGCCGCCGTCGGCTGGCTGGCGCAGCATCGGTTGTTCACGATCATGGCGGACCGCTGGCCAGACCGGGTCCGGACGCTGGACAGCGAACAGTTGATTGCCGACCCGCTCGCCAGCCTGGATGCGGCCTCCGCCTTTCTGGGAATCGCACCGCCGGCCGATGGCTTTACGCCCGTGATCGAGACGGTCTTCCAGCGCAATGCCAAGGACGGAAGCCCCTTCAAGCCCGGCCAGCGGGAAGGCGACCGACAGCAAGGGCAGCAATTGCATAAGGAAGAAATAGAAAGGGTTGCCCAATGGGCTCAATTGGTCGCCCGCAACGCGGGCTTGCCGGATCAATTGCCGATGCCGTTGCTGGCGAACTGAAGCCAGCCTTCATTCAAATTCCAGGGCCTGCTCCAAAATGAACAGGCACAAAAAAGGGGCGGCCCGCGAAGGCCGCCCCTCTTTTTTTAGCGATGTGCCTTAGAACTTCAGACGCGCGGTCGCAGCGAAGCGACGGCCAACCGCGTCGTAGGTCGACGGGAAGGTGTTGCCGCTGTTGTACGTGGTCGTACCGGCAGCCGAACCGACGAGCGGCGGCTTCTTGTCGAAGATGTTGAATGCCGACATCGTCAGATCAAGGTTATCGGTAATCCCGAAGCGCGTGGTCAGGTCGAAGTAGTTATAGGCGCTGATCTTGTTGAAGTTGTAGCTCTTACCCGCCAGCGGGCTCGGGCCAGTGATCTCGCCATTGAACAGGTTCCGGCTGGCCGTGGTGAAGCCGCGAGCAACATAATCGGAAGCCTGACCTTCATACTTCACGCTGTCGATATAGCGCCACAGGAGCGACAGATCGACCTTGCCGAAGGTGAAGGTGGTACGCTGCGTGAACGAGAACTCCGGCTGGATCGACGCACAGTTGACGCTGAAGTAGCCGACGCAGTCACGGTTGTAGGACGTCGACGATGCACGGAAGGTCGACTTGTTGGTCCAGTTACCGTTGAAGCTCAGAGCGAGCTGCGCGAAGTTCAGATCGGTCTGGTAGTTGACCGACAGATCGATACCGTCGGTGGCCAGGCGACCATTGTTGGTCAGCGGCTGCGGCAGACCCAGGATCGGGTTGGTCGCAGTCGACGTACCGCTCAGACGGCCATTTGCCGGGTTACGACGGATCGACGTACAGGCTTCCGAAGTCGCCGACGCTGCCGTGATGTTATCGAAGCAGGCGCCCATGATGTCCAGCGGCGTGGCTGCGGTGATCGCGTTGCTGACCTTGATGTTGTAATAGTCAACCGACACGGTCAGGCCGCTCACGAAGTTACGCGGCTGCAGAACCATACCAACGGTGAAGGTCTTCGCCGTTTCCGGACGGATGTTCGGGTTGCCACCACCGGTCGCATTGGCCTGATCCGCGCTCGGGGTCTGGATCGCACCAATCGATGCGGCCGGAGCACCCTGCGCAAGGCAGACAGCGCGCAGGTTCGCGTTGGTGGTCGGTGCAGCACCGGCGCACGGGTCGGTCGCAAGGCTGGTCAGACCGGTAACGACCGGTGCGAACAGTTCGCCGATGTTCGGCGCGCGGACGGCGCGCTGATAGTTGCCGCGGAACTTGAGATCATCCACGGGCGCCCAGGTCGCACCAAACTTGTAGGTGGTCGCGTTGAAGCGCGGGCTACCAGCGGTATCGACCTTGTACTTCGAATAGCGGATGCCGCCTTCGACGGTCAGTTCCTGAACGAACGGACGATCCGAAACCAGCGGCGCGATGACTTCGCCGAAGAATTCGTAGACGTCAAAGCCACCGTCCAGCGGCAGAACAGCGCCGCCGGCGCCACCGAGTTCACCCGGGACGAGCGAGAGATTGTCCGGGATACGCTCGGCAGTGTAGTTGCGATATTCCGCACCGGCCGCGAAGGAAACCGGGTTCGACGCCAGCGGCGACGAGAAGCCCATGTCGCCCGACAACACGGCATGCGCCTGCGACAGGCTGGCCTTGTTGGTGATGGTGCTCTGACCGTTCAGGAAGGCAGCCTGATCAGGCGTGATCGAACCGAACAGGTTGAGCGGGACGCAGCCATTGGCCGTGTTGGTGCACGCGGTGGTGCTGGTGGCGTTGAGAGCCTGCTGCACGCGCGAGTTCAGAACATAGCCCGACTGGGTCTGGGTGTTCTGGCTTTCGCCATGCGAACCATAGACTTCGAGGCTCAAGCTATCGTTGATGTGATAGCGCGTGCCGATGTTGATGTCGAAGATCTGGGTTTCATAGCTGCTGATACGCGGACCGATTTCAACGGTACGGCGATAAACAGCCGGCAGCGGCAGAGCAGCATTGTTGTTGCACGCAGCGCCCAGTGCAATGCCCGCTTCCGTACAGATACGGTCACGAATCGCGGTCGGCAGATAGGGGTTGTTACCCGGAATGGTCAGCGAGGTGCCGAAAATGCCCGACGGCGCGATGATCGTGTCGACAGTGTTCTTCGAGAACAGTGCGCGCGAGAAGACTTCTACCTTGTCCGACACTTCGTAGCGGGTCGAACCGTAGATGTTGAAGCGCTTGAACGGCGTCACGAAGATATTGTACGGGTTGAAGTTGAAGCCCTGGTAGAAGGGCACGAGCGACTGACCGTCCGGGCTGACCTGGGTATCTTCGGTCGCGAAGGAAATGCCGGTCGGCGTCGAGGTGAAGGACGAACCCGAAGCGCGGCCCGTCGTCGACGAGATACCGAAGACCGAGATGTCGCGATCGCCCTGATAGATCGGGTCGGCTTCCTGATAGCCCACGGACAGAACGGCGTTACCACGACCATCGTCGAAATTCGCGCCGACCGTGAAGTCCATGTTGAAGCGGTTGCCATCGCCCTGATCGGTGATCTGCTCGCCGATGCTCAGGTCCATGCCCGCGAAATCGCGACGGGTGATGAAGTTGACGACACCCGAAACGGCGTCCGCACCATAGGTGGTCGAAGCACCGCCGGTCAGCACGTCGACGCGCGAAACGAGCGCGGTCGGGATGTTGTTAAGGTCGAACGAACCGCCGAAATCCGCCGGCGTAACGCGCTGACCGTCCAGCAGGACGATGTTGCGGTTACGGCCAAGGCCACGCAGGTTGACATAAGCCGCACCACCGTTGCCGTTGTTGACGTTCTGGCCGATGCTGGGAACCACACCCGGAATATCACGCAGCAGCGCTTCGGCGTTGGTCGTCTGGCGCAGTTGCATTTCGGTTTCGCCAACCGCCGTAACCGGCGACGACGACGTCAGGTTCGGGTTGCGGATCAGCGATCCGGTCACGACGATCGTGTCAGTCGCGGCAGCTTCAGCCGTCTGAGGCGCGTCCTGCGCCGACGCGGCGGTTGCGAACAACGACGCACCGAGGATCGCCGGAGCGGCGCTGGCACGCAGCAGTGCCCTCTTCGAAAATGTCTTCACGTTTCCAGTCCCTTGCTCTGGAGTTGGGCAGTCACCTGCCTTCATGTGCACCTACAAGGGGATATGGTGCCCGACAGCGATCCCCCCGTATGGATTGCGGGAACCTGCGCGGTGCGAAAGCCGCTGTAAAGCGCGCGAAATTGCACATTGCCGCTTTTGAACAGCCCTGTATCAAAAATGCAACAAGGCGAAACATGTGCAATTTTACGGCTGCAAGGCAAGATAATTTCAACCATGGCAGCACGTGCGTAGCAATGCTGCAACTGCAATCCAACTGCTGCCAGTTTGTAATTTTCAGACCTGATTTTGGAAGAGGCGCCCCCTCTATTGACGGTAAATCCGCAGGGTGCATGGTGCCGTCAGATGGCGAGAGATGGACGGAGAATCAAGTATATGAAGGCACATCTTGTGATGATCGGGGCTCTGCCGCTCTGCCTGACCATAAGCGGCGCGCAAGCCGCCCAGCGCCAGCAACCACGCGCCGAAATATTTACCGACCTTTTGAAATGTCGTGAAATCACTGACAATTCAGCACGTCTTGCCTGTTATGACCGACAGGTCGGCGTAATGGACCATGCCGCTGAACGTGACGAGGTTGTGGTACTCGACAAGACCGAACTCAACAAAACCCGGCGTTCACTGTTCGGCTTCACCCTTCCAAAGCTGCCCTTCCTGACCGGAAACAACGACAACCAGGACAAGAAGGAAGCTGAAGAATTCAACCAGATTGAAGCAAAAATCGCTGCCGTGCGAAGCGCAGGCAATGGAACATGGCAGATCACGCTGGAAGATGGCGCGCAGTGGATGACCACCGAAGCCACGACTGGCCGCCAGCCCAAGGCCGGGCAGATGATCGAAATCCACCGGGCGACGATGGGTAGCTTCATGGGGAAGGTTGAAGGCGGTCGTGCCGTGCGGATGAAACGCGTGGGCTGATCCCTATCGCGCCTGCGGCATCGGCCCGGCGAGCAGCAGCGGGTCGATGCGCGCGTCGTTCCATTTCATGCCCCAGTGAAGATGGGGTCCGGTGGCGCGGCCTGTGGCGCCGATCGCGCCGATGCGTTGCCCCTGTGCCACATGGTCACCGGGCTTCACGTCGATCCGCGACAAATGCAGGAAGGCGCTGTTGAGGCCATGGCCATGGTCGATCATCAGCAGATTGCCCTCCAGCGTGAAGGGGTGATCGGCGGCCAGGATCACCACCCCGTCCGCCGGCGCTACTACCGGCTCGCCGGTGGCGCCGGCGACGTCCACGCCGCCATGATAGGCGCCGGGCTGGCCCTGATAGATGCGCTGCGATCCGAACAGGCCGGAAATCCGGCCGAGGCGCGGCCAGATGAAGATCTGGCGCCAGCCCTGTGCGTCCGTCAGCTTGTCGCGCGCAGCGGCGATCTGTTCCAGTTCGGGCTTGCGCAGGGCGAGGAAGGCCTCGCTGCTTTTCGTCGGGCGGAGCGGCGCGTTGATCCGTTCCAACCGCCATTCGCGCGGTGCGACGGTCAGGGCGCGATCGATCACCCGGCCATCCGACAGGCGCGCGCTGAGCTTCGCCGGCGGCGGCGCATCGCGATCGAAGGCGATCAGGAAGCGGCCATCGGCATCGACCGGCACCAGTTGGTCGCCGAAATGGAGCGCGACCGTGCCGGCCGGCGCGGTGCCGAGCAAAGTGCCGCCCTGGATCGCCGCGCCGGACAGGATGAAATCGGGTCCAGCCACCACAGCCGGCGCCGCGCGCAGCATCGCCGGGGCAAGCGGCAGCGCAGCGACCGCCAGCAAAACAGCAGCGCGACGGATCATCCGGCCGGGCGCGCCTTCAGTTCCGCCTCGACCGACAAAGCGGCGCTGGCATAGGGCTCCTGCCGGGCGATCGACCAGTAGCGCAGATCCTCCAGCGGGATGCGCTGGCCGGACACGGCGCACAGCACATGGTCGCCGGCCTGCAGCACGCGAAAGCTGTAAGGCATATAATGCAGCCGGGCCGGACGGTCGCGGTTGGACATCAACATGAATCAGGCCTTTCTGCGGCGCATCAGGAGAAGAGATCCTGCTGGCCGCCTTCGACGGTGTCGCGCGGCTTGCGCGCGGGACGGGATGGGGCGGATATAGCGGGCGCGGGGGCCGGCTCAAGAGGTGCGGCGGTGTCGATCGCGGCGGCCACGGCGCCATCGGCGAAGTGCAGGCTGACCTGGCCCGCGGCCTGTGCATCGACCACCGAACGGATCAGCCGATCGCCCGCCATCACCCGAGCAAAGCCGCGTTGCAACGGCAGATCGGGATTGACCGAGGTGAAGAGGCGCGAGAGGCGATCGAAGGCGGTCGCCCGGTCGCGATAGACGCGGGTCAGATAGTCGGGGCGCAACCGCAACCGGTCGACCCGCTCGGCCGCGCGGCTGACATATTGGCGCAGCAAGGCCGGGCGCAGCGCGCCACTGACCTGGCCCAGATGGGCGCGGGCGTCGGCCAGCCGGTGGCGCAGGCCGCTGTTGAGGCCGTCGGACAGCAGGTCGAGCCGCTGCCGCTGCGGCGCGAGCAACGTGTCGGGCGTCGGCATCAGCCGCGCCTGCATATCCAGCCGTTCGCGTGCCTGCATCGCCCCGCGCCGCACCGCCCGGCCCGAGCGCAGGCCCATTTCACCCAGCATCGCCAGCAGTTCGGCGCGGACCGGCACCGCCATTTCAGCGGCGGCCGTCGGCGTGGGCGCACGCATGTCGGCGGCATAGTCGCACAAGGTCGTGTCGGTTTCATGCCCGACCGCCGAAATGGTCGGGATCGAGCATTCGGCGACCGCGCGGACGACGATTTCCTCGTTGAAGCTCCACAGATCCTCGATCGAGCCACCACCGCGCGCGACGATGACGAGATCGGGCCGGGGCAGCGGGCCGCTACCGTCCATGGCGGAAAAGCCGCGCACGGCGCGGGCGATCTGTTCGGCCGCACCCTGCCCCTGGACCAGCACCGGCCAGAGCAGCACCTGGGTCGGGCAGCGATCGGCCAGGCGATGGAGAATGTCGCGGATCACCGCGCCGGTGGGCGAGGTAACGACGCCGATGGTGCGCGGCAGGAAGGGCAAGCGGCGCTTGCGGTCGCGGTTGAACAGCCCTTCGGCCGCGAGCTTCGCCTTGAGCTTTTCGAGCAGGGCCATCAGCGCGCCCTCGCCCGCCAACTCCATCCGGTCGATCACGATCTGATATTTGGAGCGCCCCGGATAGGTGGTGAGCTTGCCGGTGGCGATCACCTCCACCCCGTCCTGCGGCTGGAAGGCGAGCCGTTGCGCGCCGCCCTTCCACATCACCCCGTCGAGCACGGCATTATCGTCCTTGAGCGCCAGATAGAGATGGCCCGAGGCCGCGCGCTTGAAGCCGGAAATCTCGCCGCGCAGGCGGACATGGCCGAAGCGATCCTCCACCGTGCGCTTCAACAGGGCCGACAATTCGCTGACACTGAGCGGCGGCGCGTTGTCCCCCGCCCTTTCCTCGGCTAACAGGCGGCCCGAACTGTCATAGGCATCAAATTCCGGGGACATGGCCGAGATGAACATCCTTCTGCTTGGCGGCGGCGGCCGCGAACATGCGCTGGCGTGGAAGCTGGCACAATCGCCACGCCTCTCGACGCTCTATGCGGCGCCTGGCAACCCCGGCATAGCCCAGCATGCCACGCTGGTCGACCTCGACGCGACCGATCATCGCGCGGTGCTGGATTTCTGCACCCGCCATTCGATTTCGCTGGTGGTGATCGGGCCGGAAGCGCCTCTGGTCGACGGCCTGGCCGACAATCTGCGCACCATGGGCGTCGCCGTGTTCGGCCCCGACAAGAAGCCGGCGCAGCTGGAAGGGTCCAAGGGCTTCACCAAGGATCTGTGCCAGCGCGCCAACATCCCGACCGCCGGCTACATCCGTGTCACCAGCAAGGATGGCGCGATCGCCGCGCTCGACGATTTCACCCTGCCGGTGGTGATCAAGGCCGATGGCCTGGCCGCGGGCAAGGGCGTGATCATCGCCGAAACCCGGCAGGAAGCGCTCGACGCGCTCGACACCATGTTCTCCGGCGCGTTCGGCAAGGCCGGCGAGGAAGTGGTGCTGGAAGAGTTCATGACCGGCGAAGAGGCGAGCTTCTTTGCCCTGACCGACGGCCGCGCGATCCTGCCCTTCGGTTCGGCCCAGGACCACAAGCGCGTCGGCGACGGCGACACCGGCCCCAATACCGGCGGCATGGGCGCCTACAGCCCGGCCCGCGTGCTGACCCCCGAACTGGAGGCGCAGGTGATCGAGCGGATCATCAAGCCGACGGTCGAGACGCTGGCGGCCGAAGGCATGCCCTATTCGGGCGTGCTCTATGCCGGGTTGATGCTGACTGAGGAAGGCCCCAAGCTGATCGAATATAATGCCCGGTTCGGCGACCCCGAATGCCAGGTGCTGATGATGCGCTTCGACGGCGATCTGGTCGAATTGCTGCTGGCGGTGGCCGAAGGCAGGCTGGCCGAGCAGGGGCCGGTCGCGCTGGCGGATCGCACCGCGCTGACCATCGTGATGGCCGCCAATGGCTATCCCGGCACGCCGGAAAAGGGCGGTGCGATCAAGGGGATCGACGCAGCCGAAGCACAGGGTGCCCGCGTTTTCCATGCCGGCACGGCGGAGAAGGATGGCATGATCGTCGCCAATGGCGGCCGCGTGCTGAACGTCACCGCGACCGGCGATACGGTGGGCGCGGCGCAGGCCGCCGCCTATGCCGCGGTCGACGCGATCGACTTCCCGACCGGCTTCTGCCGCCGCGACATTGGCTGGCGCGAGGTCGCCCGCGAGGCGCAATAAGGGCCAAACCGGCGCGGGATCGGGACATGTCCCCCTTGTCCCGCGCCGCCAAGCGTCCTTAAATAGGGCGACATATCCATTCCGGGAGGCAAAGGGCGATGCAGGAATTCTTCATGGACTATGGCCTGTGGCTGCTGATCGCGCTGCTGGTCGTGATCGGCCTGGTGTTCCTGCTGTCGGGCAAGGGCAAGTCGGCTGCGGTGGAAGACCCCGCGCCGGTGGCACCGCCCGTGGCCGCCGAACCGATTGCCGAGCCTGTCGTCGCGCCGTTGGTGGCCACGCCCGATCCGGTGCCGGTTGCCGAGCCCATGGTCGCCAAGCCGGTCGCGGTGGAGCCGGTGGTCGAGCAAGCGCCTGCGCCTGTGGTCGAACCGACGCCCGCGCCGATCCCGGCATCGCCTGCCGTCGCGGCACCGAGCGATGACGCCGACGACCTGCTGAAGCTGAAGGGCGTTGGTCCCAAGCTGGGCGCATTGCTGACCGAGCTGGGCGTGACGCGCTATGCCCAGATCGCCGGCTGGAGCGACAGCGACATCGCCGCGATCGACGCGAAGCTGGGCAATTTCAAGGGGCGTCCGGTCCGCGATCAGTGGATCGAACAGGCCAAATATCTCGCCGCCGGTGACATTGCCGGCTTCGAAGCGAAATATGGCAAGATCTAAACCGTGACCGGTTCCGGTTGCATGGCAACTGGAGCCGGCCTGCGTTGCGGCACCGCGCCCAGCAACAGGGGCGGCAATCGCCCCTGCCCCGCAAGCGCGCTGGCGATGTAGAGCAGCAGCACCGCACCAGCGAGAATGACGGCGCCATGCGGGTCGAGCATCGCCACCAGCCCCATCACCAGCGGATGCCAGAGATAGAAGAACAGGCTTTCGCGCCCGATCCGGTTGATCGGGCCGAAATGCAAGCGCACCGCCGAGATGCTGGGCAGCAGCGCGATCAGCGCCAGACACATCAGCAAGCGGGCGGGCACGAAGGCAAGCGCATTGCCGGTACCATAGAGATCCGACCACCAGAACAGACCCAGCGCCCCGACCAGCAGCACGGGCCATAGATAGCGTTTGGGCATGCCCCGTTCGGCCATCAGCATGCCGAAGAAGAAATAGACCGGATAGCGCAGGAAACGGCTGTCGGGCGACAACAGGCTGCCGCCGACTGCGCCATGGTCGAGGCCGAAACTATACATGGTCGCCAGGCTGACGGGCGTGCCGATCGCCAGCAGCAAGAGCGGCGAAAGCGGCATCAACAGGAACAGCGCCGGCACATACCAGAGATGGAAGGGCGGACGCAGCAGCAGGTCGAGCGGCGTCTGCCAGGAGAGCAGGCCGCCGCTGGCGAGCCAGTAGACGAGCATCGCCACCGCCCAGGGCAGCAGCATGCGCCGGCCATAGCGGCTGAACATCTCGCCAGTCGGCATGGAGCGGGTGCGGGTGACGTTGAGCAGATAGCCGGAAATACCGATCATCAACGGCATGCGGAAACCCGAACCGATCCACAGCAGGACATGCTGCTGATGCGTCAATTCCATCGCGTGCCCGCCCATGACGAGCAGGATCAGCAAGCCTTTCAGCAGGTCGATCGACGGGTTCTTGGTCACGATATGCTCGCAAAATTTGCCATCGAAACGATAGCGTCACAATATTGCCAAGCCCTTAAAATCCGCAATGGCATCATTCTGCCGCAGCCATCTTTTCTTAAGGAAAATATCGTTTAGACTTCGGCTATTAGCAGGAGGGTCGCCATCATCTTGCAGAGACTGGATACAGCTTTGGGCAAGCGTCTGCTGGCCCTGTCGATTTTTTGCGTGATAATCGGGGGCTGGTTCGCCTTCACCCATTATCGCGACGCCAGCCAGACCCTGCCCGTTGGGCAGGGACGCGAGGGGCCGTGCGCCCTGTGGTTCGTGGGCAGTTCGTCGATCAAACGCTGGACCAGCCTGGAACAGGATATGGCGCCATGGGTCGCGCATAATCGCGGCATCAACAGCGCCACCTTCAACGAGATATTGCCGCGCTTCGCCAATATCGAGCCGGGAACGCCAAAACCGGCGGCGATCATCCTCTATGCCGGCGAGAATGACCTGGCGGGCGGGCGACAGCTGCGGCCGATCTTCCACGATATGGCACGCTTCCTGGAGATGCGGACGCAGTTGCTGGGCGACGTGCCGGTCATCATATTATCGATGAAGCCCAGTCCGGGGCGCTGGGCGATCTATCCGCAGCAGCAAATCTATAATGATGCGACCCAGCGACTGATCCCGCACATGCAGAATGTCCATTATGCCGACATCACCACGCCGCTGCTGAAGGACGGCAAGCTGGGCGACAATTATCAGGCAGACAAGGTGCATATGAACCCGGCCGGTTACCGCATCTGGGCCGATGTGGTGCGGGCCCGGCTGAAAGAGATTCTGCCGGAGAAGACGGTGAAGGCCTGCGCTGGCTGATCAGGCCTTGCCCAATATCTCCTTCGCGCGCGGCGCGAGGCGGGCGGCGGCGGCGGCATGGATGCCCGGCGCCGCACAGAGCAGGCCGAAGGCGACCGGCTGGGGCCGGTTGAAGGCGAGCGGATCGCCCAGCGCATCGGTGACGATGGCGCCGGCCTCCTGCGCGATCAGGGCGGAGGCGGCAACGTCCCATTCATTGCCCCAGCGCACGGTGGCGACCAGATCGGCCTCGTCGGCGGCGACCATCGCCATGCGCAGCGCGATGCTGTTGGGCTTGTCCACGGTGACGAGATCGCGGTCGGCGCGCGGCAGCTGGTCGGCGGGGACGCGGGCGCCGGGCAGCATGGTGCGATTGCCGGCATGGAGCGGCACGCCATTGCGGGTCGCCCCCTGACCTGCCTGCGCAATCCACAATTCCTTGCGCGCGGGTGCCGCCAGGATGCCCAGACGGACCGCGCCATCCTCTACCAGGGCGACCGAGACCGCCCAGCCGGGCCGGCCGCGCAGATAGTCGCGGGTGCCATCGATCGGATCGACCACCCAGACGCGCGATACGCCCAGGCGATGCACGGTGTCGGCCGTCTCCTCCGACAGCCAGCCGGCCTGCGGATCGATCGCCGCCAGCCGTTCGCGCAGCATGACGTCGATTTCCAGGTCCGCCTCGCAGACCGGATGGCCGGGCACTTTTTCCCACTGGCGCACGCGCGTTTCCCCATCGGCCCATAGCGCCAGCGCGCGATCGGCCGCATCGGTGACCGCCGAAACGACGGCCGGCAAAAGGGGTTCAGCCGCCGGCAACTGTCATCCCGTCGACGCGCAGGGTCGGCACGTTCATGGCATAGCGGAACATCAGGTCATTGGCCGGCACCAGGGTGCGGAACATGTCCTTCAGATTGCCGGCGATGGTGATTTCCGACACGGCCGGGCCGACCGCGCCATTTTCGATCAGGAAGCCGGCAGCGCCGCGGCTATAGTCGCCGGTGACGCCATTGACGCCCATGCCGATCAGTTCGGTGACATAGATGCCGCGCTTCACATCGGCCATCAGTTCGCCGACCGACAGGCTGCCCGCTTCCATATGGACATTGGTGATGCCCGCGCCCGGCGCACCGGCGCCGCCCCGGCTGGCATGGCCGGTGGGTTCCAAGCCAAGCTGGCGGGCCGAGGCGCTGTCCATCAGCCAGCCGGTCAGCACGCCATCCTCGATCAGCGCGCGGCGCTCGACCGGCAGCCCTTCGCCGTCGAACGGGCGCGAGCGCAGGCCGCGCGGCAGCAGCGGATCGTCGATGATCGTGATCTTGCTGTCGAACAATGTTTCGCCCAGCGAGTCCAGCAGGAAGCTGGAGCGGCGTGCGATCGCCGGGCCGACCATGCCGCCGATCAGATGACCGACCAGGCTGGAGCCGATGCGCGGATCGAAGATGACCGGCATGACGCCGCTGTCGACCTTGCCGGGATTGAGCCGGGCGACCGCGCGCTGGCCGGCGCGCATGCCGACCGCTTCGGCATCGTCCAGATCCTTGAGATGGCGGCTGGCATGGCTGGCATGGTCGCGCTGCATGTCGGCGCCGCTGCCCGCGAGCACGCTGGCCCAGGTCGAATGGTTGGTCGCGGCATAGGCGCCGGCGAAGCCATGGCTGGTGGCGAGCGCGACCTGGCTGCGGCCGCTGGCGGCGCCGCCGCCTTCGCTGTTGGTGATGCCGGGAATGCTGCGCGCCGCTTCTTCCGCGATCAGCGCGCGTTCGCGCAGCGCGGCGGGTTCGGGTTCCTCGTCATCGACCAGGTCGAGCGACGGCGCGCGCTTCCTGAGCAGCCGATCCTCCGGCGCCAGGCCGGCATAGGGATCTTCCGGCGCTTCGCGCGCCATGGCGATGCTGCGATCGATCAGGGTGGCCAGCGTCGCCGGATTCATGTCCGACGCGGAAATGCTGGCCGAACGCTGGCCGATGAAGACGCGCAGCCCGATCTCCTCGCCCTCGGACCGTTCGACATCCTCCAGCGCGCCGAGCCGCACCGCTACCGTGGTCGAGGCGTTGCACGCGTAGATGGCGTCGGCCGCGTCCGCCCCCGCCTTGCGCGCCGCCGTCACCAGATCCTGCGCGCGCGACTGGGCTTCTTCGAGGCTGAGCATAAGGGGAGGTCGATCCTGTAGTGAAGACGAAGCCGGGCCTTACGCCCTTGCGTCGGACGGGGCAACCGCGCCGCGCAGCCAATGGTCGAGCAGATGCCAGGCGACCGCCATGCGCGGCGGCGCCAGGAAAGGCGCGTCGGGATCGCCCGCCAGCGCCGCGGCGACGCCATCGGCATCGCACCAGAAGGCATGTTCGATCTCGGTCTCGTCCAGGGTCAGCGCGGGATCGTCACACTGGGCGACGCAGGCGATCATCAGCGAGGACGGGAAGGGCCAGGGCTGGCTCATCACATAGCGGACCGAATGGACCGTGATGCCGGCTTCCTCCTTCAGTTCGCGCGCGACCGCTTCCTCGACCGTCTCGCCCGGCTCGATGAAGCCGGCGAGCGCGGAATAGCGGCCGGGCGGCCAGCTATGCTGGCGGCCGAGCAGCACCCGTCCCTCATGCTCGGCGAGCATGATCGAAACGGGATCGACGCGCGGGAAATGTTCGGAAGAACAGGATTCGCAGCGCCGCGCCCAGCCGGCCTTGTGCGCATGGGTCGGCCCACCGCAGACCGAGCAGAAGCGATGCCGGGCATGCCAGAAGACGAGGCTGCGCGCGGTGCCGTAGAGCGCAACGTCGGACGCGGAGACGAGATCGGCGAGGCCACGCGACCGCGGCGTCGCATTGGGGCCCTGTTCCAGCGTCTCGACCAGATGGACGAAGATCGGCCGATCCTGCAGATCGACGCCGAGCAGTGCATGCTCCTCGATCCGGGCATCGGGACCGAGCGGGGAGAGGGCCAGCCCATGATCGTCCGTCACCGGCTCCAGCCCTTCGAGGATCAGCAGCCGGGCATTGGGCGAGGCAAAGGCCTGCGCATGGAGCGCGGGATTGCTGCGGATATGGTCGACCCGGTCGAGCGTGCCGCCGACGAAACCGGGCAGGCCGTGCGCTTGGGGGTCAGTTCCGTGCATCGTCCGTCAACTCCTTCATCGCCGCATCGGCCGCCCGCACAAACAGGGTGGGCAACCCTGCCTCGCCGATCCGGTCGCGCGGCCACCATTCCCCTGCACCGTCAGGCACATGGTCCAGCCCCACATGGGTAGTGTGGACGCTGAGCGCCAGCGAGAAATGGGTGAAGACATGGGCGACCGGCGGATCGATCGTCCGCCACTGCGCGGCGAAGGGCGGCGTGACGTCGGGCGCGGCGTTCCAGTCGGAACTGGGCAGCGCGCGCATGCCGCCCAGCAATCCCTTGTCAGGGCGCCGCACCAGCCAGACCTGGCCATCGCTGCGTTCGATCCACCAGGCATGGCCGAGGCGATGGGGCTTGGCCTTTTTCGGCGCCTTGACCGGGAAGGCAGCGGGATCGGCAGTGCGCACCGCCGCACAATCCTGACGCAGCGGGCAGATGCCGCAGGCGGGGTTGCGCGCGGTGCAAATGGTGGCGCCCAGGTCCATCATCGCCTGGGCAAAATCGCCGGCGCGCAGGTCCGGCGTGATGCTGTCGGCGGCGGCGCGGATGTCCGGCCGGGCCGCGGGCAGCGGTGTCGCTATGGCGAACAAACGGGCGACCACCCGCTCGACATTGGCGTCGACCACCACGGCGCGGCGGCCAAAGGCAATCGCGGCGACGGCCGCGGCGGTATAGGCGCCCAGGCCCGGCAAGGCGCGCAATGCATCTTCGGTGTCGGGGAAGCGGCCGCCATGGTCGGCCACCACGGCGCGGGCGCAGGCCAGCAAGTTGCGGGCACGGGCATAATAGCCCAGCCCCGCCCAGGCGGCCATCAGGTCGGCGTCGGCGCTGGCGGCCAGATCCTCCACCGTCGGCCAGCGGACCGTGAATTTCTCGAAATAAGGGCCGACCGCCGCAACCGTGGTCTGTTGCAGCATCACTTCGGACAGCCAGACATGATAGGGATCGGCCGCATTGGCGCCCGGCGGCGCGCGCCAGGGCAGGCGCCGGGCATGGACGTCATAATGGGCCAGCAGATCCCGTGCGATTTTTGAACCCGACATCTCGACGCGCATGGCGGCCCTATGCCATGTAGCGCGCCATGACGGAACGCCCCCCGACCGCGAAAAAGACGAGCCGCGCCGCGCCGCCGGCCGAGCGCCCCCGCGTGGGTGCGCCGCGCGCGATCGCCGACCTGATGCCGGAGATCGGCCGTACCGCCTTTCGCAAGTTCGGTTTCGTCCAGTCGAGCATCGTCACCCGCTGGAACGATATCGTCGGCGCCGACTATGCCGCGATCACCGCGCCCGAGTCGATCCGCTTTCCGGTCGGCCAGAAATCGGGCGGCACGCTGCAACTGACGGTGATGAGCGGCCATGCGCCGATGATCCAGCATGCGCTGCCCGACATCATCGAGCGGGTGAACCGCTTCTTCGGCTATGCCGCCGTCGCCAAGGTGGCGATGAAGCAGGGCATGGTCGGTCCCGCACCGGTCGAGCGGCGCCCGCCGCCCCGCAACCTCAAACCCATTCCGGTCGAGCTGGGGGATTCCCTGCGCGACATCGGTGACCCGGAATTGCGCAAAGTCCTCGAATCGCTGGCACAGGGGCTTGCGAATTCGAATGGCCTGCCCAAGATCGGTTGATGCAACCCGCCCCGTCCGGGGCGATGCCTTAGGACTGCCCCATGACCAAGTTCCGCCTTTCCCTGCTTGCCCTGATCGCCGTTCCCGCCATCGCCGTCGCCGCCGCGCCCAACTGGGTCGCGCAGGTAGTGCGTTCGCCGATCGGTGGCCATGTCATGGGCAACCCCGCCGCGCCGACCAAGCTGGTCGAATATGTGAGCTATACCTGCAGCCACTGCGCACATTTCGTGAATGACGCGAGTGCATCGCTGAAGGCCGATTATGTGAAGGGCGGCAAGGTCAGCGCCGAAGTGCGCAACGCAGTGCGCGACAAATATGACCTGACCGCCGCGCTGCTGGCCCGTTGCGGCGGCGCCAAGCGCTTCATGGGCAATCATGAGGCGCTGTTCGCCAACCAGGATGCCTGGATGGAGCAGATCATGGCGTACGACAAGGGCGCCGCCAAGCCGACCGAGCAGAAGGCGGCGCTGCGCGACATTGGCCAGAAGACCGGCCTGTATGCGCTGATGAACAAGCGCGGCTTCACCAATGCGCAGCTCGACGCCTGCATCGCCGACCCGGCATCGGAAAAGGCGATCCTGGCGATGACCGACGAGGCGTGGAACAAGGTCAAGATCACCGGCACGCCCGGCTTCGTCGTCAACGGCACGCTGGTCCAGGGATCGACCTGGGAGTTGCTCAAGGCCGCATTGCCCGCAGCCGCCCGCTGATCTAAACCGTCCCCAACTATCCATAATTCGGAGCGTCGCCCGTCGTGAAAGTCCTGTCCGGCCTTGCCCTTATCGCCCTGTCCCTGACGCTTGCCGGTTGCGGCAAGAAGGATGAGGGCAATGCAACCTCCGCCGCGCCGATCGCCGCCGTGGCCGCGCCCGCCGGCACCAGCTGGTCGGAAACCGTCGCCGAAACGCCCGAAGGCAATTTCGTGATGGGCAATCCCAATGCCAAGCTGAAGCTGGTCGAATATGGCTCCTTCACCTGCAGCCACTGCCGCGACTTCGCCCATGAATCGTCGGAAGAACTGAAGGCGATGGTCGATAGCGGCAAGATCAGCTACGAATTCCGCGTCTATGTCCGCGACCCGATCGACATCACGACGGCGCTGCTGGCCCGTTGCGGCGGCAAGGACATCTACTACCCGCTGTCGGAACAGTTCTTCGCCAACCAGAGCGCGATGTTCGAAAAGGCGCAGGGCCTGGGCGACGCCCCCTATCAGGCGATGGTGTCGGCGCCGCCGGCACAGCGTTTCGGCCAGCTGGCCAACGCGCTGGGCCTCATTGACTATGCCAAGCAGCGCGGCATTGCCGAGGACCAGGCCAAGCAGTGCCTGGCCGACACGGCAACTGCCGAGAAGCTGGCCAAGGGCGTCGAGGCGGCCAATGCGCAATATAATATCTCCGGCACGCCGACCTTCCTGATGAACGGCGTGGTGGTCGAGAATGCATCGTCCTGGCCGGTGCTGAAGAACAAGCTCAAGGAAGCGGGTATCTGATTGGCGCAAGGGGGGGCGACATCTGAAGGCCTGAGGCCCAAGGAGACCGGGGCGGCACCCTGCCCCGGCGTTTCCCCATGCAGATAAAACGGCTCAAGCTCTCGGGCTTCAAGAGCTTCGTCGATGCGACCGAATTGCGCATCGAGCCGGGCCTGACCGGCATTGTCGGCCCCAATGGCTGCGGCAAATCCAATCTGCTGGAAGCGATCCGCTGGGTGATGGGCGAATCCAGCGCCAAGTCGATGCGCGGCGGCGGCATGGAGGATGTGATCTTCGCCGGCACCACCAGCCGGCCACAGCGCGACTTAGCCGAAGTGTCGCTGCTGACCATCCAGGAACAGGGCGAGCTGTTCAACGCGGTCGATGTCGGCGCGGATGGCGAACTGGAAGTCACGCGCCGGATCGAACGCGGCGCGGGCAGCGCCTATCGCGCCAATGGCAAGGATGTGCGCGCCAAGGATGTGGCGCTGATCTTCGCCGACGCCGCCACCGGCGCGCACAGCCCGGCGCTGGTCAGCCAGGGGCGGATCGCCGCCGTCATCGCCGCCCGGCCACAGGAACGGCGCGCCATGCTGGAAGAGGCGGCAGGGATCGCCGGCCTGCATGTCCGGCGCAAGGATGCCGAGCAGAAATTGCGCGCGGCCGAGGGCAATCTGGCCCGGCTGGACGAGATATTGGCCGATATGGACAGCCGCGCCGGCAATTTGCGGCGCCAGGCGCGCGCGGCGGAACGCTATATCCGCCTGTCCGAACAGATCCGCATATCCGAGGGCCGGGTGATCTTCGCCCGCTGGCGCGAGGCCAATGCCAGTGCCGAGGCGGCGCGGGCCGAGGCGAAGCTGGCCGAGGCGACGGTGGGCGCGGCGCAGGAGGCGCTGACGGCGGCCAATGTCCATAGCAGTGCCGCGGTGACGGCGCTGGCCGAGCGCCGGGCCGAGGCATTGGCGACGCGCGATGCCGCGAGCGAATCCGGCCACCAGCTCAACACGCTGAAGGCCGAGCGCGACGGGGTGGTGCGCCGGCTGCATGACCTGGCGCAGCAGGCGGCGCGGCTCGACGAGGATCGCGAGCGCGAGGGCACGCTGGCCAATGACGCGGCCGAGGCGATTGCGCGGCTGACCGCCGAGGTCGCGAGCCTGAAGGCCCGGATTGCCGAGACCGAGGCGATGCGCCCCGATTTCGCCGCGCGCATCGCCCGCGCCGAGGATGGCGCGCGCGATGCCGAGCTGGAGCTGGCCAGGGCGATGGCCAAGCAGGCGGGCGAGCAGGCCGAGCTGCGCGTCGCCGAGGCAGCGCTGGCGGCGGCGCGCGACCGGCTGAGCCGGGCGGAGCAGGCAATGCGGCGGCTGGAGGGCGAAGCGGCCGCCTTGCCCGATGCCGCGCCGCTGGAAGCGAAGCGCGACGAGGCAGCGGCGGCGCAGGTCCGCGCCAATGCCGATCGCGAGGCGGCGGAAGCGGCAATCGCGACGGCCGAGACGGCGCGGCAGGTGGCGAGCGAGGCGCGGTCGGCAGCGGAGGCGGCGCTGGCATCGGCGCGGGCGGCGCTGGCGGCGCTGGACAGCGAGGCGACGGCACTGCGCAAGGCGATCGATGCCGGCGGCAGCGGCCGGGCGCGGGCGCTTGACCAGTTGAAGGCGGCACCGGGCTATGAGCGGGCGCTGGCGGCAGCGCTGGGCGATGATCTGGAAGCACCGATCGGGGCGGAAGGGCCGCGTCGCTGGGCGGGTGCTGAGGCGTTGAAGGATGATCCCGGCTTGCCCGACGGCGCCAGCCCGCTGGCGGCGCATGTGACCGCGCCCGCAGCGCTGGCGCGGCGGCTGGCGCAGGTGGCGGTGGTGGAGAATGACAACGGCCAGGCGTTGCATGTCGGCCAGCGGCTGGTGACGCTGGATGGGCAATTGCGGCGCTGGGACGGCTATGTCGCGGTCGAGGGCGGCGCGGCGGCCGCCGAACGGCTGATCCGCATCAACCGGCTGGAGGCGATCGATGCTGCGCGTCCGGCAGCGGCGCAGGCGGTCGAGGGTGCGCAGGCGGAACAGGCCGAGGCCGGCGCGCGCGAGAAGGCGGCGGTGGATGCGCTGGCGGCCGGGCGCACCAAGCTGGGCGATGCGGACCAGCGGCTGCGTGCCGCCCTGCGCGCGGCGGACGAGGCGGCGGGCGCGCTGGAGCGGCTGAGCGGCAAGCGCGAGGCGATCGAGGAACGGCTGGCCGAGGCGCGGCGCGACCAGGCGGCGGCACAGGCCGAGCATGACAAGGCATCAACTGCGCGCGCCGCCCTGCCCGATGGCGCCGAGACGCGGGCGCAGGTGGCGGCGCTGTCGCAGGCGAGCGAGAAGGCGCGCATGGCCGTCAGCCAGTTGCAGGCCGACCAGGCGCTGGCCGACCGGGCGCTGTCGAGCGATCGCGAGCGCATGGCAGCGGCCGATGCCGAAGCCAAGGGATGGAACACCCGCGCCGGCGAGGCCGCCAAGCGCATCGCCGCCATGGCGACGCGCGGCGAGACGGTGGTGCAGGAGCGCGCCGCAATCGAGGGCCAGCCCGAGGCACTGGGCGCCACGATCGCCACGCTGACCGAGGAGCGCGAGGCGCAGGTCGAACGCGCCGAACAGGCCCGCCGCGCCGAGATCGAGGCCGAGGCGACGCTGAAGGCAGCCGAAAAGCGTGCCGCCGATGCCGGCGAGGCGCTGGCCGGTGCGCGTGAGGCGCGGGCGACGGCGGTGGCGCGGGCCGAGGCGGCGGACGAGCGGCGGATCGAGACCAATCGCCTGTCGGGCGAGCGGTTCGAATGCCCGCCGCCGGTGCTGCCGGAGAAACTGGGCTTTCCCAGCGCCGACATCCGCATCGCCCAGAGCGAACAGGCCGAGCATGACCGACTGTCGGCCGAGCGCGAGCGGATCGGCCCGGTCAATCTGGTCGCAGCGCAGGAGCTGGAGGAGCTGGAGACGATCCAGGCGACCAGCCGGGCCGAAAGCGCGGAACTGACCCAGGCGATCAACCAGTTGCGCGGATCGATCGGCAGTCTCAACCGCGAGGGGCGGCAGCGGCTTCTGGCCGCGTTCGAGGCGGTGGACGGCCATTTCCGCCGGCTCTTCACCACTTTGTTCAATGGCGGCCAGGCCCATCTGGAACTGATCGACAGCGACGATCCGCTGGAGGCGGGGCTGGAGATCATGGCCCAGCCGCCGGGCAAGAAGCTGGCGGCGCTGACCCTGTTGTCGGGCGGCGAGCAGGCGCTGACCGCGGTGGCGCTGATCTTCGGCCTGTTCCTCACCAATCCGGCGCCGATCTGCGTGCTGGACGAAGTCGACGCGCCGCTGGACGATGCCAATGTCGAGCGCTTCTGCGACCTGCTCGATGCGATGGTCGCCCAGACCCGGACCCGCTACCTGATCGTCACCCATAATGCGGTGTCGATGGCGCGCATGCACCGCCTGTTCGGCGTCACCATGGTCGAGCGCGGCGTCAGCCGGCTGGTGTCGGTCAACCTGCACGGCGCCGAGGCGCTGCTGGCGGCGCAATAGGGCCAGCGCTGCGCAACCGGTCCTTGCCCCCGCGCGGCGGCTGGCGAAGCTGGCGGCCTGATCTCGGAGTTGTGCCATGGACCTGCCGCCCTTTGCCCTCGACCATTGGCTGTCGGCCTATGATTTCTCGACGCCGCCGATCGCCTATAATCTGGCGTCGAGCACGGGGCCGCGCTGGAGCGTGGCGGATATCTGCGCGCTGGGCGACGCGCCGCTGGCGATCGACGACACCGTGCTGAGCTATGCCCCGCCCGAGGGGAGCGCGGCCTTGCGCGCGGCTATTGCCGCCTTTCATGACAGCGAAGCTGACAGAGTGGTGGCGACCACCGGATCGTCGGAGGCGCTGTCGATCTTCTTCTGCCTCGCCGCGCGGCCGGGCGCGCATATGCTGATGCCCGATCCGGGCTATCCGGCCTATGCGGCGGTGGCGCAGGCCTGGGGGCTGGGGACGCGGCACTATGCGCTGACGCGAGAGACCGGCTTTGCGCAGGATGTGGATGCGATTCTGGCGTTGGTCGATGGCGACACCGCCGGGGTCGTGGTCAATACGCCGCATAATCCCAGTGGATCGGTGATGCCGCACGCCGAGATCGCGCGGCTGGCGGCGGCGCTGGCCGAGCGCGGCGTGCCGCTGCTGGTCGATGAGGTCTACCATCCGCTCTATTTCGGCGCGCCGCAGCCATCGGCCGCCGGCATCCCCAACGCCTATGTCACCAGCGACATGTCCAAGGCGCTGTCGCTGCCGGGGTTGCGTATGGGCTGGATCATCGCGCCTGACGACGTGCAGCGCGCCCGGATCATCGACGCGCGCAGTTACTTCACGATCAGCAGTTCACCGCTGCTGGAGCGGCTGGCGACCCATGCGCTGCGGCACAGCGGTTCCATCACCGATCGGTTGAAGGCCGTTGCCACTGTCAACATCGCTGTCCTCGATCGACTGATCGCCGGGGCCGAGGGCAGGCTGCAATGGGTGCGGCCACAGGGCGGCACCACCGCCTTCCCCTGGCTAGCCGACGGGCGCGACAGCCGGCCGCTGTGCGAGGCGCTGGCGGCGCAGGGCGTGCTGCTGGCACCGGGCGACTGCTTCGGCCAACCGGCGCATATCCGGCTGGGCTTTGCGCAGCAGACCGAAGGCTTCGCGATTGCGGTGGAGCGGATCGCGACTGCCCTCGCCCTACTTTAGCTCCGGCCGAACCAGCCCTTCATTCGGCGGAACAGGCCGCGTTCGCTGACCGGTTCGAACATCTCGTCCGGGCCTTCGGGATCAAGCACCTCATTGTCGGCGAGCCAGGCCTGGACATCGGCGAGGTCCGGCACCTCATAGGGGCGCAGAGTGCGGCCCGGCTTGGTGCGCAATTCCTCGATCGCGGCGATCAGGCCGCGCTGGGCGATCACCGCCGACACACGCTCGCGCGGCAAATCGAGATGTTCGGCGATCAGGTCGTCGCGAATGGCGAGAATGGCTTCCTGCCGGCCGTCATTGCCGGGCAGCGCGGTGTCGATCACCACGTCGCATTCGGTATCGAGCCGCATCGAGCGGTTGTTCATGTTCGATGAACCAACGCGGATCAGCCGATCGTCGACGATCAATATCTTGGCATGGACATAGATGGGGGCGCCGCGCGTGGTGAAGGGGTGGTAGATGCGCAGCTTGCCATGCGGGTCGCGCTCCTTGAGTGCTTCGAACAGGCGGGCGCGGGCGGTGTCCATCGCCTGCTGTTCCAGCCAGCCATCGGCCTGGAGCGGGTTGATGATGACGATGTCCGGCCCGTCCGGATCGCCCAGCCGTTTGGCGATCGCCTCGGCAATGCGGCGCGAGGCGAAATATTGGCTTTCGGCATAGATGCAGTGCCGGGCGGCCGCGATCTGGTGGAGATAGAGCTTTTCGATCTCGATCAGTTCGTCCTGATCGTCCATCTTCGGCGCGGAGCGGGCGATGGCGACGTCGACATGCTCGAAATGGACCGGCAGGGCATCGGGCCAGCAATCATATTCGCCCTCAACCGGGGCCAGTTCATCACCGCCGGCGCCGACCCAGCGAGCGCGGGCATGGTCGCCCAGCGCCATCGCCACCGGTCCCTGCAAGGCGGTGGTCGCATCATGCCAGGGGCCATAGGGCGAGCCGTCGGGATGGCGGCGAGCGGGATCCTCGTCGCGATGATGGCGCGTGTCCCAGCGGTCGCCGGTCATGTCGATGCCGCCGCAAAAGGCGAAGCAGTCGTCGATCACCACGATCTTCTGATGATGCGAGGCGGCAGGCGGATGATGGCCGTCCAGCTTCACCGTGACGCGCGGATGGGCCATCCATTTGAGCGTGGTGAAGAGGTTGGTCGGCCGGACCATCGACTTCATCGCGCCCATGTCCCAGCGCAGCAGATAGATTTCCAGGTCCGGCGTGCGTTCCACCAGCCAGCTGATGAAGTCACCGATCACCACCGGCGCGCCATCATCGGCCTGGTCCTCGCGGATCAGGCTGATCGCGGCGTCGAAATCCCAGCCGATCAGCATGATTCGCTTCTTCGCCTTCAGGATCGCGGCGCGGGCATGGCGGAAATAGGCGTCGGCATCGACGATCACGCTGGCGCGCACCGCCTGTTCGATGCGCCAGCAATCCGCGCCGGGGGTGGGAAGACCGGTCATGCTCATGCGCCGGCACTCCCGACGACCAGACAGGCAAGGAACATCAGCAATCCTGCAAAACGGTTGGAGCGGAATTTGACGAGCGGATCGGTGCCGTCTTCCTTCAGCGTGCCGACCTGCCAGAGCAGATGGGCGGCCATCGGCGCCAGCGCGACCAGCGCCAGCAGCTGCGGCCGGACCTGCCAGATGGCACTGGCCCAGAGCGCAAGCGCGACGAGATAGCAGAGCGTCACCCCGCCCCGGACATGGCGGCCCATCGACAGGGCGCTGGAGCCGATGCCGATCAGCGCGTCATCCTCCCGGTCCTGCAGCGCATAGATGGTGTCATAGCCCAGCACCCAGAAGATGCAGCCGGCATAGAGGCACAGGCCCGGCAGGGTCAGCGCACCGGCAATCTCGCTCCAGCCGACCAGCGCCGCCCAGGAAAAGACGATGCCGAGCCAGACCTGCGGCCAGCCGGTGATCCGCTTCATGAAGGGATAGGCGGCGACCAGCGCCAGCGAGCCGAGCGCCACGATCTGGGCATGGAGGCTGAGCTGCAACAGGACGATGAGGCCGATCAGGCAGAGCGCGAGCAGCCAGGCCCAGGCGGTCTTGACCGACATCGCGCCGCTGGCGAGCGGGCGGGCAGCGGTGCGGGCGACCCGCGCGTCGAGGTCGCGATCGACGATATCGTTGAAGACGCAGCCCGCGCCGCGCATCGCGATGCTGCCGAGCAGCAGCCAGAGGATCAGCGGCCAGCGGACAAAGGCACCGCCCGCCAGCGCCACGGCCCAGGCGCCCGGCCAGAACAGCAGCCACCAGCCGATCGGCCGGTCGAGTCGGGCCAGCGAGGCCAGGATTCGCGGGGTTTCCGGCAGGCGCGCGAGCAGGCCGCGCGCTTCGCTGTCGGGGACGATCGACTGATTCACTGCAACTCCGTTCGTCCCGCGCTTGTCGGGAACGCGCTTTCCTCTTTAGGGAAGAACAGGCCGACGACAAGCGCGGCCGGAATGGACGAGACAAAATGACCGCTACCCCCGCCTGGCCGCCCCAGAGCGCTCCGCGCCTGCATGTCGAAACACTGCTGGGTGAGGGTGTCGCCGTGCCGATCGACGGCAATGGCGCCCATTATCTGATCAGCGTGATGCGGGTGAAGCCGGACGATATCGTGCTGCTGTTCGACGGCAAGTCGGGCGAATGGGCCGCGCGGGCGCGGGATATCCGCAAGCGCGACCTGGTGCTGGAATGCGTGCAGCAAACCAAGCCGCCGGAGGTGGTGCCCGATTTCTGGCTGTGCTGCGCGCCGATCAAGAAGGGGCGGATCGACCTGATCGCGGAAAAGGCGTGCGAGCTGGGCGTCGCGCGACTGCAGCCGGTGCTGACCCGGCGGGCGGTGGTCGACAAGCTCAATCTCGACCGGCTGCATGCCCATCTGGTGGAGGCAGCCGAACAATGCGGCCGTACCGCCCTGCCGGAACTGACCGAAATGGTGAAGCTCGACGCGCTGCTGAAGGGCTGGTCGGCCGAGCGGCATCTGTTCTTCGCCGACGAGACCGGTGGCGCATCGCTGGACGAAACCTTGCGCGCCCATCCCGGCCCGGCGGCCTTCCTGGTCGGGCCGGAGGGCGGATTCGATCCGGCCGAGCGCGACGCGATCCGGGCGACGCCGGGCGCAGTGCCGGTGTCGCTTGGCCCGCGAATCCTGCGCGCGGAGACGGCCGCGATCGCCGCGACGGCGGCCTGGATGACGGTGAATGGCGACTGGGGCTAATGGTTTTCTTCCGCAACCAATTGAAGCGGACATAGGCCTGCCTTATCTGTCGCATTCGCGCCTCGATTTGACGCGCAAAGGGGAAAGACTAAGGGCGGGGCATGAGCACCAGAACAGACTCGGGCGGACATGATCCCGTCATCGAAAGCCGCGACCAGCTGATCGCGGCCTTTGCCAAGGGCGCCAAGCCCAAGGATCGCTGGCGGATCGGCACCGAACACGAGAAATTCGTCTATTCGACGAAGGACCATCACGCCCCGGCCTATGAGGAAAAGGGCGGCATCCACACGCTGCTGATCGGCCTGACCCGCTATGGCTGGAGCCCGGTGTTCGAGGGCGAGAATATCATCGCTTTGTCCGGCGCCGACGGCACGATCAGCCTGGAACCGGCGGGCCAGCTGGAACTGAGCGGTGCGCCGCTCGACAATCTGCACCAGACCTGCGCCGAGACCGGCCGCCATCTGGAACAGGTGAAATATGTCGGCGACATGCTGGGGCTGGGCTTCCTGGGTCTGGGCATGTGGCCCGACAAGACCCGCGCCGAACTGCCGATCATGCCCAAGGGCCGGTACGACATCATGCTGCGGCACATGCCACGCGTGGGGTCGATGGGCCTGGACATGATGCTGCGCACCTGCACCATCCAGACCAACCTCGACTATGGCAGCGAGGCGGACATGGTGCAGAAGTTCCGTGTCTCGCTAGCGCTGCAGCCGCTGGGCACCGCGCTGTTCGCCAATTCGCCCTTCACCGAGGGCAAGCCCAACGGCTTCCTGTCCTATCGCAGCCATATCTGGTCGGACACCGACCCGCAGCGCACCGGCATGCTGCCCTTCGTGTTCGAGGACGGCTTTGGTTACGAGCGCTATGCCGACTATGCGCTCGATGTGCCGATGTATTTCGTCTATCGCGACGGCAAATATATCGATGCGGCGGGCCTGTCCTTCCGCGACTTCCTGGACGGCAAGCTGTCGGTGCTGCCGGGCGAGAAGCCGACCGAGAAGGATTGGGAGGATCATCTCTCCACCGCCTTCCCCGAAGTGCGATTGAAGAGTTTCTTGGAAATGCGCGGGTCCGATGGCGGCCCGTGGAATCGCATCTGCGCGCTGCCGGCTTTGTGGGTCGGCCTACTCTATGATCAGGGTGCGCTCGATGCCGCCTGGGATCTGGTCAAGGACTGGAGCATGGAGGAGCGGCAGATACTGCGCGATTCCGTGCCGAAGCTGGGCCTCGACGCGCCAGTGTCGGGCGGGCGCACGCTGCGCGACATCGCGCCGCAGGTGCTAGATATCGCCCGCTCGGGTCTTGCCGCGCGCCAGCGGTTCAACGCTGCAGGCGACAATGAGACCGGCTATCTGTCGGCGCTCGATGAGGTGATCGCCACCGGCAAGACCCCGGCCGAACGGCTGCTCGACCGCTATCATGGCGAATGGGGCAGCGATGTCAGCCGCGTCTATGCCGAGGAAAGCTTCTGATCCTACCCAGCCCGCCGGTCATTCGGCGGGCTGGGTTTCCCGTGGCGCGTCCGGCTTGCGGCCGACAACCCAGGCGAAGAAGCGTGGCACCGGCGCGTTGCGCGCCATCCAGTCGCTATAGGCCTGATAGGCGGGATCGGCGGACAGATGCTGTTCCTCCGTCCTGGCCCGCCAATAATAGACGGCGTTGGTGACCCCCAGCAGCGCGCAATTGCGCACCATGTCGGTCAGGCTGCCGGTGGTGGTGAGGAAGGGCAGCGACGAGAACCACCAGAAGAGATTCTTGGTCAGATAGGCGGGGTGGCGGGTCCAGCGATAGGGCCCATGGGTCAATATGCCGCGATGGGTGAGGTTGGAGAAACGGATGCCGAAGGCGACCGTCGCCCAGGCATAAATGGCGGTCAGCAGCACCAGCAAGGCACCCAGCCCCCATTGCAGCGCCGGCATGCCCCGCGTCCAGACATCCCATTCCGCGCCGCCGCCATGATAGTCGAACGGGCCGCCCGCCCCCATCATGACGAAGGGCGGATAGCAGAGCAAAGCCGCGAGCCAGCCGCCCAGATGGGGATTGGCGGTGCGGATATGGGAATCCAGCGGTTTCATCGTCAGCAGATAGCCGACCGTCGCCATGCAGACGTCGATCATGAACATGATGCCGATCAGGAAACCGGTCAGCGCGACCGGATTGTGCAGCAGGTCGTCGAGCCGCCAGTCGATGACGCTGGAAAAATTGCCCGGCACGATGCTGATCATGAAGGCGGTGAAAAAGCCCTTCACCGCCCACGCGCGGGCATGGTTGGCGACCTGCGCCATGTCCGCCTTGCCGGCTGCGCCGCCGATGACCCATTGGCCGAAGGCGAAACAGGCATCGCGCGGTTCGACCAGCCGGCGGTCGAGCCAGAGGACATAGGGGATGGACAGCAAGAGCAGCCACGGCGCCGCCGCCATCAGCAGGTCCATGGCGAAGCGATAGCTGCCGGTCCAATACCAGCGGCCGATGCAGTAGCAGACGGCAATGGCCAGCCATGTCGCCCACAGGCCCGCAATCTTCACCAGGCTGATGTCGAGCATGCTGAGGACCGAACGGGCCGGCGCGTTCCAGTCGACGCCGGTGCTGGGGTTGCGATGCACCTTGTCCACCAGCAGCGACCAGAGCACCATCGGTATGCCGCAGGCGACCACTGCGGCCAGACCAGCATTCGGCCCGTTCATGCCATAATGGCGCGCCACCAGGGTCCAGAGGCCGAGACCGACGAGGCCGGCAATGCCGACACCATGGCTGACGGCGGATTTGGGGCAGGGATCAGCGCTCTTGCTCATGGGATCGGGCTTATAGCCGATATTGGTAAGCAAGCCATGAAACCCATGGCTCAACCGCCCAGTACGTTGATGGTGAAGGCGAGGATGCCGAGGTTGAAGACGAAGGCGGCGAGGCAATGGAGCGTCACCGTGCGGCGCATGCCGGTCGAGGTGATCGACACGTCGGAGGTCTGGAAGGTCATGCCGAGGGTGAAGCCGAAATAGAGAAAGTCCCAATAGACCGGCTCGTCCGTGTCCGGGAAATCCAGGCCGCCCGCATCCTTGCCCTTGTCGTCGGCGAGGTAGAAGGCATGGGCATAGTGCATCGCATAGACGAGGTTGGAAAAGAGCCAGGCGATGACGAGCGTCGCCAGCAGCAGCACGACGCTTTCCGCATCGGGATGGCCCGGCGCGCTGGCGGCGACGCCGACCGCAACCAGGATGACGATGCACACCACCCCGGTCAGCAGCAGCATCAGTTGCCGGTTCGCGTCGTTGAGCACGGCCTTGCGCCGCATCTGGGCCGGATCGGAATCGATCAGCGGCACGGCGGCGAGGCAGAAGGCGATGGCGGCAAGGTCGAACCCGCCCATCACCGCCTCATGCCAGGGCAGCCACAGCATCAATGGCGCGATCGACAGCAGCAGCATGAGGAACATGCCATAGCGCCAGGGAAAGAGGGTGGATCGCTTCTGCGTCTTGGCCATGGCGCATCAAAGGCCCGAAAATGCCGCCGCGCAAGCGTTTAGAGTACGGTCGCCACCAGCCCCAGCGCGGCGGCCTCATTGGCTTCCAGATACCAGTTTTCCGGCGCGCGCTGCAGCACCTCCTCCATCGTCACCTGCGATCCCAGGATGAGATTGGCAAAGCCCTCATTCTGGATCGCGATCGACGCCTCGATCTCGTGGAGCGAGGCCTTCAACGTCGCGATGCAGGTGGAGAGCGGCCCTTCGAGATGGATATTCTTGGTGATGAGCCGCTCATGGATCATCAGCCGGGTGCCGCGCGTCAGATAGCGATTCTCGGTGGCGAAGAAGCTCATGAAGGTGGCGCCGGCGGAATAGACGGCGGTCTTGCCGAGGAAGACCAGCCGCCGTTCGGGATAGAGGTCCGAATGGAAGCGGATATCCTCCCCCATCATCCGCGCGATCTCCGGATCGCCACCCAGGGTGGAGATTTCCACCACCACCAGACCCTGCTGCGGCGCGGTGGACAGGCAATTCTTGAAATGCAGATACATGCCATGGTCGACCACGCCCGACAGCATGATCGCGGGAAATTCGAAATCCTTGGGGGTCAGCATCGGCGCGGTCATCAGCATCGTCTCTTGGTCCTCTGGCGGATGGCAATCGACCGGCATTACGCACGGGCCGCCATTTGGTGCCCGAGCGCCCATGCGCTTTTGTCTGGCGCGGGGCGCAAGAGGCTGTAAAGAACAGATCATGACCATGGGGCAATGGCGATGATCGCGAAACTCAAAGGACGGCTGGACAGCACGGGCATCGACCATGCCATCATCGATGTCGGCGGGGTCGGCTATCTGGTCGGCGCGTCATCGCGGACGCTGGCGGCGCTCGGTCCGGTGGGCGAGGCGGTGACCATCCACACCGAAATGCTGGTGGCCGAGGATTCGATCCGGCTGGTCGGCTTTGCCCGTGCCGAGGAGCGCGACTGGTATCGGCTGCTGACCCATGTGCAGGGCGTGGGATCGCGCGTGGCGCTGGCGATATTGTCGGCGCTGGAGCCGCTGGAGCTGCATCGTGCGATCATGATGGGCGACAAGGCGATGATCGCGCGCGCCAATGGCGTCGGCCCCAAGCTGGCCCAGCGCATCGTCAACGAGCTGAAGGACAAGATCGGCACCGCACCGACCGGAGCGCCGGGCATGCCGGGCGTGGTTGCGCTACCGACCGGCAGCTTTGCCGCCGACGCGCTGTCGGCCCTGCAGAATCTGGGTTTCAAGCCGGCCGAGGCAAGCGGCGCGGTGGCGGCCGCCGAAGAGGAACTGGGCGAAGGCGCCAGCCTTGACGCGCTGGTCCGCCTGGCGCTGCGGAAGGCGGCGAAGTGAGCGAAGAGGATCGCCTGATCACCCCCGCCCGCCGGGCCGAGGATGTCGATGCGGCGTTGCGGCCCAAGTCGCTCGACGAATTTGTCGGGCAGCAGGCGGCGCGCGAGAATTTGCGTATCTTCATCCAGGCGGCGCGCACCCGTGGCGAGGCGCTGGACCATGTGCTGTTCTTCGGCCCGCCGGGGCTTGGCAAGACGACGCTGGCGCAGATCGTCGCCAAGGAAATGGGCGTGGGTTTCCGCGCCACGTCCGGCCCGGTGATCGCCAAGTCCGGTGATCTGGCCGCACTGCTCACCAATCTGGACGAAGGCGATGTCCTGTTCGTCGACGAAATTCACCGGCTCAATCCGGCGGTCGAGGAAGTGCTCTATCCCGCGATGGAGGACCGGGCGCTCGACCTGATGATCGGCGAGGGACCGTCGGCCCGGTCGGTGCGCATCGACCTGCCGCGCTTCACTCTGGTCGGCGCGACCACGCGCCAGGGTCTGCTGACGACGCCGCTGCGCGATCGGTTCGGCATTCCGGTGCGGCTGCAATTCTATACAGTGGACGAACTGGAACTGGTGGTCCGGCGCGCGGCGCGGCTGCTGGACCTGGCGATCACGTCGGACGGCGCGATCGAGATCGCCCGCCGATCGCGCGGGACGCCGCGCATCGCCGGACGGCTGCTGCGCCGGGTGCGCGACTTTGCAAATGTCGCCGGCGCCCCGACCGTCGATGCCAAGGTGGCGGATGCGGCGCTGCAACGGCTGGAGGTCGATCATCTCGGTCTCGACCTGATGGACCGGCGCTATCTGCACATGATCGCCGACATCTATCGCGGTGGTCCGGTGGGGGTCGAGACGCTGGCGGCCGGTCTGTCCGAAGCGCGCGACACGATTGAGGAAGTGGTCGAACCCTATCTGATCCAGCTGGGGTTGATCGCCCGCACCGCGCGGGGCCGTTGTCTCAACGGGCCGGGCTGGAAGCATCTGGGCCTCAATCCCCCGGCCGGGTCGCAGGACGGGCTGTTCGACTGATCCCATTGGCGCTTGCGCCATTCGGCCAGCCTTTCTAGAGCGCGCGCTTTCCCGATTCGACGCAGCGATATGCGCCGAAACCCGTTATTGTGCATGGCCGTTACGGCAAGGCCGGGCTATAGCCAGCTGGCGCTGCAGGCGCGCGGCAGACGCGCCGATGTAAGAGGAGTTGAGCCTGTGAGGGCGATCGAACGTTTCCCCAATCTGGTCACCATGTTCTTTGCCCGCGCCAAGGAAAAGGGCGACGCGCCCTTCCTATGGCGCAAGACGCAGGGGACATGGCAGTCGCTGAGCTGGGCCGAAGTGGCGCGCCAGGTGGTGGCGCTGGCGGCCGGGCTGAAGGCGGAAGGGCTGAAGCCCGGCGATCCGGTGATGCTGGTCAGCGAAAATCGCCCGGAATTTTGCATCGCCGACCTCGCCATCATGGCGGCCGGCTGTATCACGGTGCCGACCTACACCACCAATACGACGCGGGACCATCAGCATATCCTGACCGACAGCGGCGCACGCGCGGTGATCGTGTCGACCGCCAAGCTGGCGACGACGCTGATGCCGGCGGTGCTGCGATCGCAGGTCAGCCTGGTCATTCCGATGGAACCTATCCGCGGTGCGCAGGGCAATTATACGTGCCGCCTGTGGTCCGACCTGATCGCCGCCCATCCAGCCGATGTCGATGCCTGTGCGCTGGCCCAGACCGCCGCGCGCAGCGACCAGGCGTGCATCATCTATACCAGCGGCACCGGCGGCGCCCCGCGCGGCGTGATGCAGCATCATGGCGCGATCCTGGCCAATGTCGAAGGCGCGGGACAGGTGGTGCTGGAGGATTTCGGCTGGGGCGACGAGGTTTTCCTGTCGTTCCTGCCCCTGAGCCATGCCTATGAGCATAGCGGCGGCCAGTTCCTGCCGATGCTGCTGGGCGGGCAGATCTATTATGCCGAAGGGCTGGAGAAGCTGGCCAGCAATATCGAGGAAGCCCGGCCGACCATCATGGTCGTGGTGCCGCGCCTGTTCGAGGTGCTGCGCACCCGCATCATCAAGTCGATCGAGAAGCAAGGCAAATTCCCCACCTATCTGCTCAACCAGGCCCTGCGCATCGCCGCCAAGGAACAGCAGGGCAAGTCGTCGATCGTCGACCTGCCGATGAAGGCGCTGCTGTCGCGCACCCTGATCCCCAAGATTCGTGCCCGTTTCGGCGGGCGGATGAAGGCGCTGGTGTCGGGCGGCGCGCCGCTGAACCCGGATGTCGGCCTGTTCTTCGAGGCGATGGGGCTGATGCTGCTGCAGGGCTATGGCCAGACCGAGGCCGGCCCGGTGATCAGCTGCAACCGCCCCGCCGCCGGCATCGCGATGGACACTGTCGGCCCGCCGCTGGACGGGGTCGAGGTGAAGATCGCCGAGGATGGCGAGATTTTGGTGCGCGGCGAATTGGTGATGCACGGCTATTGGCGCAACCCGGTCGAGACCGAGAAGGTGTTGAAGGATGGCTGGCTGCATACCGGCGACATTGGCGAGATCGACGATCGCGGCCGCATCCGCATCACCGACCGCAAGAAGGATCTGATCGTCAACGACAAGGGCGACAATGTGTCGCCGCAGAAGGTCGAGGGCATGCTGACGCTTCAGCCGGAGATCGGCCAGGCGATGGTCTATGGCGATCGTCGCCCGCATCTGGTCGGCCTGCTGGTGCCGGATTCGGAATGGACGATGGAATGGGCGGCCGCCAATGGCCGGCCGATCAAGGGCATCACCGATGATCCGACCTATCTGGCGGCGCTGCGCGCGGCGGTCGATCGGGTCAATGACGATCTGTCGGTGATCGAGCGGGTGCGCCGCTTCATCCTGGCGGATGAGCCGTTCGCGATCGAGAATGAGGAGCTGACGCCGTCGATGAAGATCCGGCGCCATGTCATCCGCAAACGCTATCAGGACCGGCTGGACGCGCTCTACAAGGGGTAGGCACGTCCAATCGGACTTACGGGGCCGGCGGACGATAGGGAATGAAATCGCCCAGCGCACAATTGCCGGTCGGAATGCCGATCGTCAGATCCGCGCTGCTCGTGATGTCGCCCCGGCAATATTGCGCGCCGAAGGTGCGCACGATCATCGTGTCGCCGCGCGCCAGGCCGTTGCAACTGCCGATCAGTTCATTCTTGTAGACCAGCTTCTTGCTGACCCGATAGAGCAGCGTATTGCCGCTGATGACGGTGAAATTGGTCTGCGGCTCTCGGTTGACGCAGGTCACCTTGTCGCCCGGCACCAGTCCGGCCAGCGCCTTGTCCATCTTGGCCGCCTGCTTCTCGGTCAGCGGCGTCGGCTCATAAGTGCCGCTGCAGGCCGCCAGCGCGAGCGGGGCCAGACATATCCATGCGCGCATCGCCTCTCTCCATCCATGTCCTTGCAAACAGGACGCCATGATAGCGCGGAATCCGTCGAGGGCCGCGCCTAAAATGCGTCCTTGCCGGCGCGCCGCTCCGCCAGTTGAGCGACGTCCTGCGCGCGCATGAAGATGTTGGTGTCGCGTTCCAGCGCGATGGTGGTGGGCACGGTTGGTTCGCCCCGCGCACGGGCAGCAAAGACATCCACCATGCGCGCCTGAAGCGCGGCATTGTCCGGCTCCACCGTCATCGCGAAGCGGCCGTTGCTCTCCGTATATTCATGCGCGCAATAGACGATGGTGTCGCCCGGCAGCGCCTTGAACCGCTGCATATTGGCGAACATCTGCGCCGCCGTCCCTTCGAACAGGCGGCCACAGCCCATGGCAAAGAGCGTGTCGCCGACGAAGAGGATCGCGTCATCGGCCAGATGATAGGCGATATGGCCGGCGGTATGGGCGGGAACGGCCATCACCATGGCGACATGATCGCCGATGCGGACGCTGTCCCCCTCCCCCACCTGCCGGTCGAGCGTGTCGATCTTGGCGGCTTCGGCGGCCGGGCCGGTGACAAGGCAGCCAGTCGCAGCCTTGATACCGGCATTGCCGCCGACATGATCGGGGTGCCAATGGGTGTTCCAGATCTGGTCGATGGTCCAGCCGCGTTCCGCAGCCGCCGCCAGCACGGGTTCGGCGACCGACGGGTCGACCGCGACCGTCTGGCCGCTGGCATCATCATGCAGCAGCCAGACATAATTGTCCGAGAGGACGGGGACGCGGACGACCTGCAGCATCGGCTTACCAGGCCCCGATATTGGGCATCGACACCCAGGGTTCGGCCGGGTCGAGCCGGCCGTCCTGCAACAGTTCGACCGAGATATTGTCGGGGGTGCGGATGAAGGCCATGTGGCCATCGCGCGGCGGGCGGTTGATGGTGATGCCGGCGTCCATCAGCCGCTGGCAGGTCTCGTAGATATTATCGACCTGATAGGCGAGATGGCCGAAATTGCGGCCGCCATCATAGACTTCCGCCGGGCTGCCATCCTGCGGCGGCCAGTTGTAGGTCAGTTCCACCTGCGCGTCCTCGTCGCCCGGCGCGGCCAGATAGACGAGGGTGAAGCGGCCCGCCTCGCTGTCGAAGCGCTTGACCTCGCTGAGGCCGAGCAGCTCGAAAAAGCCGATGGTCTTGTCGAGATCCGTGACGCGGATCATCGTGTGCAGATATTTGAGCAAGGCTTTCTCCGTTCGTCGCCATAAAGCAACGGTTCATCGGTAGATTGGCAGATAGCTCCCTAGATAGGACCGGGACCGGCCCGGCGGAAGAGGAAAGCGATCATGGCTCTGGAAATGCGGGACAAGGTGCTTCTGGGTTCGGCGGCGATATTGGCGGTCGGCGTGATCGCGGGCGGCTATCTGCTGGGTGATGGCCTCAAGCGCGCGAGGGCGGCGGACCGGTCGGTCACGGTGCGGGGCCTGGCCGAAAAGGACGTGACCGCCGACCTTGCCACCTGGTCGATCAGCTATTCGGCGACCGGCACCGACCTGCCGACGGTGCGCGCAGAGATCGACGCCAATACCCAGGAACTCAAGGCCTATTTCGCCAGCCTGGGGTTCAAGCCCGATGCGCTGACCCCGGTTGGCGCGGGCGTGAACCAGTATCTCAACAATGGCATCAACAATATCACCATCACCCAGCGGATGCTGCTGCGCACCACCGACATTGCCCGCGCCCAGCGTGCCGTCGCCCAGCAGTTCGACCTGGTCCGGCGCGGCGTGACGCTGCAGGAAGGATCGGGGATGCGCTACAGCTTCACCAAACTCAACGACCTCAAACCCCCGATGGTGGCAGCGGCGACACGCGATGCGCGCGCGGCGGCCGAACAGTTCGCCAAGGACTCAGGGTCCGGCGTCGGCGGCATCAAGAGCGCGACCCAAGGCTATTTCTCGATCGACCCGCGCGACGGCGAGGGCGGCGACGGATCGAGCGACACGCCCTACAAGAAGGTGCGCGTCGTCACGACCGTGGATTTCTATCTGAAATAGCGGCTCAGTTCGCCGGGGGTGACGCCGGCGCCGGCAGTCGGCCGAGATTGTCGGCCGCTGCCTTGCCGGCCGGCGCATCCGGCGCCAGCTTCACCGCACGCTGCCAGGCGGAGCGGGCAATGTCCGCATGATCTGTGAGGACGGCGATATTGCCTTCCTCCAGCGCGACCGAGGCATCGTCGGGCGACAATTGCACCGCGCGGGCGATATGCGCCTGGGCCAGCGCGAGTTCGCCAGTGCGGCGCGCCAGCGTAGCCGACAGCAGCCAGGCAAGCGGATCCTTGGGCGCCTGGGTCAGCGCGGTGTCGAGCGAACCGCGCGCTCCATCGACATCGCCCAGCGCCACCAGCGCGCGGGCGCGGTCGAGATGCAGTTCGCCCTTTTCCATGCCGTCGGGCAGGCCGCGCGCCAGCGCCGCGTCGAAATCCTCCCGCGCCTTCTTCGCGTCGCCGCTGGCAAGGGCGGCATTGCCGGCCTGGCCCCAGAGGCGCGCGCTCTGCACGATTTCGCCGCCGCGCTCGGCTTCCTCCGCCGCCTGTTCAAAGGCGACGATCGCCGGCCCCCAGCGCTCGGCCCGCGACAGGGCAAAGCCCATGCAGTGGCGGGCGTAGAAGCTGCCGCCGTCGATCCGCCAATTCTGCGCGAAGGTGATCGCCTTGTCCGGCGATTCCAGCGCCTGGTCGAGGCAGGCCTGGAACGGTCCGGCAAATTTGGCCGGGACCGGAATGCGGCCGTCGGCGTCGGGCGCCGATCGCGCGGCCGCGGCCTGCTGCACTGACGCTGCTGAGGCGGCCGCCGCTGCGGCATCCTCCTTCTTCTTGCGGCTGTTGCGCATCACCGCCTCGATCTCGGGATCATAGGCCTGCATGAACATCAGGAGGGGAAGGATGACGGGCATCAGCGATTGTCCAGAAGAGCGGCGACGGTGCGGATCAGCAGGGCGATGTCGCCGTCGCGGGAAAGGCGATGGTCGCCATCCTTAATGAGCAGCGTCTGCACATCGGATGAACGCAGCCGATCGGCGGTGCGCAACGCGATCTCCCAGGGGACATCCGTATCGCACTGGCCCTGGAGCAGCCGGACCGGGCAGTCGATCGCGATTGCATCGTCCAGCAGGCGATGCGCCTGACCGGACTGCCAGAAGCCCAGCGTCGTTACATAGGGATGGTCGCCATAGGGCGTGGGTTCCTCGATCCGCCCCTCGGTCGCCAGCAGCGCCTTGTCGGCATCGGTAAAGCCCCACTCCGTGAAGTCGGGCGCGGCGGCGATGCCGACCAGCCCCATGATGCGGTCCGGGCGGGCCAGCGCGATCAGCAGCGTCAGCCAGCCGCCCATCGACGATCCGATCAGCAGCAGCGGCCCCTGCGTCAGCCCATCGATCAGGGCCAGCGCATCATCACGCCAGCTGGCGAGCGTGCCATCCTCGAACCGACCCTCGCTGGCGCCGCAACCCGCATAGTCGAGCCGCAGCATCGCCCTGCCCTGCTCGGCGGCCCAGGCGTCGAGCGCGAGCGCCTTGCTCCCTTCCATGTCGGACATGTAGCCCGGCAGGAAGATGATGGTCGGCCCCTGCCCCGGACGATGGCGATAGGCGAGGCGCAGCCCGTCGGCACGCGCGAGAAATTGGGGGGAAGATTCGGGCGCGTTCAAGTTTCAAAGGCTCCATCGCTGTGGACCGGGGCACGGCATGGCCCGGATTGCCATGTTTTGACGGCAAAAATAGCCCTTTCCCGTGAAAGTTCAAAAAAAACGCATTGCCGCGTTGACAGGTCTGGAGGCCGCCGTTAGAGGCGCACTCCTACCCCGTGCCCAGATGGCGGAATTGGTAGACGCACCAGCTTCAGGTGCTGGCGATCGCAAGGTCGTGGAGGTTCGAGTCCTCTTCTGGGCACCACTGACGCCTCTGGATTCGTCCAGAGGCGTCCGGTAAGCGGCTGGTTTAACAGCATTTTCTGACAAAGAATCGCCAGACACCGTCCGGTGAAATCCGGCTAGGACCACCAGCAGCAGCCACAAATGTTGCTCTTATTGGTGCTCTCGGATTGACCCGGCTTTGCTGGGAAATCGACTATGCTGACCTACATCCAGATCAATGCTGCCAAGCCGAAAGAGAAGGCTTGGACCCTGAGCGACTCTCAAGGCCTTCTGCTCGTCATCCAACCCAACGGCTCGAAGCTCTGGCGCTTCAAATATCGCTTCCTCGACAAGCAAAAGACTCTCCATCTCGGTGGCTGGCCGCAGGTGAGCCTTGCCGATGCCCGGGTGCGGCGTGACGAGGCGAAGAAAAAGATCGCGGAAGGGGTCGATCCGGCGCTGGAGAAGAAACGGGCCAGGATCGCCGCCAAATATGCTGCCGCCAACACCTTCGAGGAGGTGGCGAAGGAGTGGCTCGTCAAATGCGAGCGAGACGGCCTCGCCCCGGTGACCGTAGACAAAATCCGCTGGCTGCTCGCCAAGGCTTACCCGGTGATCGGCACCATACCGATCGCGCAGATCACTCCGCACGAGGCGCTTGCGGTCCTGCGCAAAATTGAGGCCACCAGCGCCTTTGAAAGCGCACGGCGGATGCGAAGCGTCCTTAGCCGCGTTTTCCGCTATGGCGTCGCGACGGTGCGATGCGACAAGGACGTTGCGGCCGATTTGCGTGGTGCAATCGCCTCGCCAAAGGTCAAGCACTTCGCCGCCATCACCAAGCCGTCGGAAGTCGGTGCGCTGCTGCGGGCCATCGACGGATACAGCGGTCACAAGGTGACGGTGATGGCGATGCGGCTGTCGCCGCACGTTCTACTCCGCCCGGGCGAACTAAGACAAGCGGAGTGGGCCGACATCGACTTCGAGGAGGCCATCTGGTTTATTCCTGCCGAACGGATGAAGATGCGTCGCCCGCATCGGGTACCGCTGTCCCGTCAGGTGATTGACATGCTGCAGGAACTGCATGAACACACCCATTGGTGGAAGTATCTTTTCCCGGCTCTCGGTCGCCCGCGCAAGGCGATGTCGGAAAATACGGTGAACCAAGGCCTCCGACGCCTCGGCTACACGAGCGACCAGATGACGGCGCATGGCTTCCGCGCCATGGCCGCCACCCTTCTCAACGAGAGGGGAGAATGGAATCCCGATGCGATTGAGCGGCAACTCGCGCATGTCGATACCAACCAGGTTCGACGGGCTTACGCCAGAGGCGAGTATTGGGACGAGCGCGTACATATGATGCAGAGTTGGTCGGATTATCTCGACGAGTTGCGAGATGGCGGCAAGATTCTCCGCCCCAGTTTCTCATCAGCCCGGCGCGCGGTCTGAATTTGGTTCGACACGCTGGTGGTCCTCGGATCGCCAGCGTGCTTTGAAAGCCCGAATTTATTGCAAGAAATTATCATGTCCAAGTACGTCAATCCACACCGCCCGCCCTGCCGATAGACGGGGGCAAGACCGTAGGAAGTCTAGCGCAAGCCAAACGGCACATACGCAGTCTCGAAGGGGTGATCGCCATTGAGGACCCCAAGCGCGGCGTGCTTAGCTTGGCCATTCCGTATCAAGCCCGAGGGTCGCTGCGCCGAATTGGCCTTCGACTTTCACGAACTCACCATCACCCGGGTTCAGTTGTTCAATCGATAAGGGAATGTCCGGCAATGGACAATTGGCCCACGGATTCCGAACAAGACGCGCCAAGCGTCTCCATGGGCGACAGTTACTCATATGATCGAAGGCTAGGACCGCGCGGGCTCCACGCATTCCCGCTCGGCGCCCATCGTGCAGCGCCCCGTTATTGTCCCGACCGCTCTCCGATGTGCCTCCGTCTCGCGGTGATGTCCGGCTCACCAAGGCATGGAATGACGCGGCCCAGCGCTGGGATGCGCGGCAGAACGTCGAAACTTATGGCTATTGCCGGCCGCTCGATTAAGCCGATTCAGTCAGGCGTCGTAAGCGTACCTCGAAAGTGCTGCCCTCGTTCGGAGCGCTGCGCGCGAGCGCGATCGTGCCACCGTGAAGATCGACAAGCTGCCGGACCAGCGCCAGACCTATGCCCAGGCCGTCCTGGCTGCTCCGTTCCACCTGCTCGAAGATCTCGAAAATCCGGCCTTGCTGCTCAGGTGCAATGCCGATTCCATTGTCGTTAACCTCCATGATAGCCCAGTCGCCCTCTTGCCGAAGCACAAGGCCGATTTCGCCGCCGGGAGGCGTGTATTTCGCAGCATTCCCGAGAAGATTGCCGATGATCTGGGCAACACGAGCCGGGTCGGCTTCCAGCCAGATCGGTTCAGACGTTATGGTTAGCCGGAGAGAATGTCGGCCAGCCTCTATCGCGGGCTGTGCCGTCTCGACTGCGAAAGCGATCACCTCCTGGAGATGAATCTGCTCCTTCTTCAGCGAAATCTTGCCCTGGTCGATACGGGCGATATCGAGCAGGTCTTCGATGAGACGGGTCATATGTTTGAGACTGCGATCCATGCCGGTGCGGATCTTGTGCGCGGCGTCGGTTCCCTCCCGTTTTTCCAGAAGCTGCACGCCGGCGGCAAGCGCCGCGATTGGGTTGCGCAGTTCGTGACCGAGAACGGCAAGGAAGCGGTTCTTCTGCCGATGGGCGCTCTGGAGGGCTTCCGTAAGCACGGAGAGCTCATCCCGCTGTGCCGCGAGTTCATCGCGCTGCGCGACGATCTGCCGCCGCTGGTCGTATAGGTCGAGGAAGACTTTGGCCTTGGACCGCAGGATGTCGGCCTCGATCGGCTTCTGGATGAAATCGACGGCGCCGGCTTCATAGCCACGGAAACGCCGCGACACGCCCGCGGTGCCGGCGGTAACGAAGATGATCGGGATATGCCGCGAGCGATCGTTGACGCGCATGATCTCGGCGAGTTCGAAGCCGTCGATGCCGGGCATCTGGACATCGAGGAGAGCGAGGGCATAGTCATGGACCAGCATGAGCTCGAGAGCTTCCTCGCCGCTGCGCGCCGTGTGGAGGTCCAGCCCCTCGCGCTTGAGCAGCGAAACCAGCGCAAGCAGGTTTTCTTCGAGATCATCGACTAGCAGGAACCGGATGGGGTGGTCGAGTGGCGTCATTGCGGTGCGGTCTCTTTCAGGAAGTTGGAGATCTGGTCGAGCGTCATGACTTCTGCCGTCGGGCATGCCGCGAGCGCGGCAGCGGGCATGATCGGCACTTCGGCGCTGGCGGGATCTTCGACGATCGCGGTCCCGCCTGCAAGTCCGACCGCTTTCAGCCCGGCGGCGCCGTCATGATTGGCGCCGGTCAGCACGATTCCTGTTAGCCCCGGCCCAAATGCGTCGGCGGCGGTCTCGAACAGCGCGTCGATCGCTGGTCGCGAATGATTGATGGCCTCGTCGGACGACAATGCGAGGGAGTTCTCGGTCTCGACCAGCAGATGATAATTGGGCGGAGCGAGATAGATGATGCCATTGGCGAGCGGTTCCTTGTCTTCGGCCTCCTTGACCGGGAGCGGGCACTTCTTGGCGAAGAGTTCGACCAGCGCGTTGGGCTTGCGGGGCGGCACGTGCACGACGACGAGGATCGGCATCGAAAGCGCTTCCGGCAATCGGGGCAGGATACGGGAAAGGGCCTGGACGCCTCCCGCCGATGTGCCGATGACGATCGCCCTTTCGCTCATGGCTCGTTCCTCTGGTAGATCTTCTCGGACGCGACGAATTCGCTGAAGGCGCTCGCATGATCGGAAAAGCGCAGGCTCTCTTTCGCGCCGATGCCCAGGAAGCCCTTTCGTGCGAGGGATTCCCTGAAAAGTCCCACCGCCCGATCCTGCAACACGCGGTCGAAATAGATCAGGACATTGCGGCAGGAGATCAGGTGCATCTCGCCGAACACGGCGTCGGTGACGAGGCTATGATCAGAGAAGACGACCTGGCTGCGCAGGGATTTGTCGAACGCCGCGCGGCCATAGTCCGCGGTATAATAATCCGAGAGCGATGAGTGCCCGCCCGATTTCTGATGATTTTCGGTGTAGGTGCGGATCAGGTCGAGCGGATAGACGCCCGCCTCCGCCGCCTTCAGCGCCGCGGGATTGATGTCGGTCGCATAGAACAGGGTCTTGTCGGCAAGCCCCTCTTCGCGAAACAGGATGGAGAGGGAATAGACCTCTTCGCCGTTACTGCATCCCGCCACCCAGACCTTGAGCGAGGGATAGGTGCGCAGGTGCGGGATCACTTTCTCGCGCAGCGCGCGGAAATAGGAAGGATCGCGAAACATCTCGCTGACCTGCACCGTCAGATAGTTGAGCAGCCGCGGGAGCATCGTCTCGTCGTGGAGGAGATCCGCCTGCATGGCCGAGAAGCTGGCATAGCCGAGTTGCCCGCGGGCCTGGACGAGGCGCCGTTTGATCGAGGCGCGGGCATAGTGCCTGAAGTCGTAATGATATTGCTGGAAGAGTGCCTCCAGCAGCAGCTGGATTTCTATGTCCTCGACGGTTTCGCGCATCAGCGGGGCATCCACACGCGAACCAGCGACAACAGTTTGTCGACATCGATGGGTTTGGCCATGTAATCGTTGGCGCCGGCTTCGAGGCACTTCTTCTGGTCGTCGGGCATGGCCTTGGCGGTCAGCATGACGATCGGCAGCTTGGACCAGCGCGCGTCGTTGCGGATCGCGCTGGTGGCGGTGAGGCCGTCCATCACCGGCATCATCACGTCCATGAGAACGAGGTCGATCGTCTTGGCGGGATCGTCACCGGCGGCTTCGAGCGCATCGAGCGCCTCCTGTCCGTTGCGCGCGATCTGGGTGAGGGCGCCGCGCGGTTCGAGCACGCTGGTGAGGGAATAGACGTTGCGGACGTCGTCCTCGACGATGAGGATCCGCCGCCCTTCGAGCGCGGCGTCGCGGTGCCGCGCCTTCTCGATCATCTTGCGCTGTTCGGGCGGCAGTTCGGAAACCACCTGGTGCAGGAACAGTGAGACTTCGTCGAGCAGGCGCTCGGGCGACTTGGCACCCTTGATGATGATCGAACTCGAATAGCGGCGAAGGCGCTGTTCCTCATCCGCCGAGAGATCGCGGCCGGTATATACGATCACGGGCGGGAAACTGTGGTCGCCATCCTCGCTCAGGGTCTCGAGCAGCGAGAAGCCCGATGCGTCGGGCAGCGAGAGATCCAGGACCATGCAGTCGTAGGTTTGCTGGCGTAGCTCCTCGAGGCATTCGGCGGCGGTGCCGACACCGACGGTTTCGACATCCTGCGTCTGCAGCAGCTTGGCGACCGCGTCGCGCTGAACCTCGTCGTCCTCGACGATCAGGAGCCGGCGCATGCGGGAGGCGAGCTTGGCCTGAAGACTTTCAAGGACTTCGGCAAGCTGTGCGCGCTTTGCGGGCTTGAGAAGATAGCCCACAGCTCCCAGCGCCAGGGCAGTCTGGCTGTGGTCGGCCGCCGAGATGACGTGGATCGGGATGTGGCGGGTTTCGTCATCATGCTTCAGTCGATCGAGCACGGTGAGGCCCGACTGATCTGGCAACCCCAGGTCGAGAATGACGGCGCTCGGACGGAATTCGCGGGCAAGGTCGACGGCTTCCTGGCCGGTGGCCGCGACGATGCACTGGAAGCCCATCTCGCGCGAGAGATCGCATACGATCGACGCGAAAACCTCGTCGTCTTCGATGATCAGTAGCACCCGCTTCCCTTCCGCAAGTGCGCCGCGATCATCTTCTATGCTCCAGGGCGAAACCCTGGGGGATGGATCGCTGAACGTCGCGGCCGGCGCGACCGCTTCCGCCGCGGACGCTGGCGCGTTCTTGCGTGCCGGAACAAGCGCAGGATCATAGGCGAGGGGAATGGTGACGGTGAATTGGCTTCCCTCGCCGACCTTGCTCTCGAGCGTGATGGAGCCGCCTAGCAAGCGAGCGAGTTCGCGCGAAATCGACAAGCCGAGCCCAGTGCCGCCGTACTTGCGGCTGATCGTGCCGTCGGCTTGGTGGAACGCCTCGAAAATATTGGCTTGTTGCTCAGGCGATATCCCGATGCCCGTGTCCGTGACGGCCAGCGCGAGCTTGTCGTCGCCAACGCGCGAAACGGCAAGCCGAACGCTGCCTCGTTCGGTGAATTTTAGTGCGTTCGACAGGAGGTTCTTGAGAATCTGTTCCAGGCGCAAGCGATCGGTCTCGATCGTCCGTGGGAGGTCGCTGGAAAGTTCGATCTGCAGGGTAAGGCCGCGCTCGTTGGCGATTGGCTGGAAAACCTTTTGCAGGTCGCCGGTTAGACGGTCGAGAGGGATCGGTGCCGGCTGGATCTCGACATGACCCGCTTCGATTTTCGAGAGGTCGAGGATGTCGTTGATCAAGGTCAGCAGGTCGTTGCCCGAGGACTCGATAGTCCGGGCGAACTTGATCTGGTCGGCCGAGAGATTGCCGTCGGCATTGTCGCCGAGCAGCTTCGAGAGGATCAGCAGCGAGTTGAGCGGCGTGCGCAGCTCGTGGCTCATATTGGCCAGGAAATCCGACTTGTACTGGCTCGCCTGTTCGAGCTCTCGGGCTTTCAACTGCAGGGAAGCGCCCGCGCGTTCCAGTTCGTCGCGCTGCGCCTCCAACGTCTGCGTTTGTTCCTCCAGTTGGCTGTTCGTTTGCTCGAGTTCGACCTGTTGCAGTTCGAGGCGCGCCTGCGATTCCTTGAGCGCGGTGCCCTGTTCCTCCAGTTCCTCGTTTGATACGCGCAGTTCCTCGCTCTGCGCCTGGAGTTCGCCTGCCTGACGCTGAGTTTCCTCCAGGGCATCCTGAAGCCGCGATCGGAATCGCGCGGAGCGCAGGGCGATTCCGATCGATGCCGCCGATTGTTCGAGCAATTCGACGACGAGGTCATCCACGGGCTCGAAGAAACCGAGTTCAAGCACGGCATTTACCGCATCGTCGGCTTTTGCAGGTGCAATCACTAGATGGCGTGGGACGTCTCGACCGAGCGCCGATCCGATGGTTAGATAGCCTGGTGGAACATCGTTGAAAGCCATCAACCTCCCTTCGGCTGCGACCCGGCCCATAAGACCCTCGTTCAGCGCGAAGGCCTCTGGCATCGGGGCGTCGCCGGGGACACCGATTGTACCATCGCGGTGGAAGCGGCCCGCTTCTCCTTTGTAGAGCGCACCGGCCTGGGCACCTGTCTTATCGCAGAGAAAGGCGAGAACCGCCTCGGCGAGTTCCGTGATCGTCTTATCGCCGCGCATGGCGTTGGCGAGACCGACCTGCCCTGTCTGCAGCCATTGCTGGCGGGTGCGGGCGCGGCTGCCGCGTATCAGCAGCACGAAAATCGCGATTGTAAGGATGCTGCCGATGAGGCTGGTCATGATCGCGCCTGTCATCGCGGTCCTGGACGCCAAACCCATGTCTTCCATGTGCGACGTCCGTAGCCTTAGTTCCTCGCGCGCCATCGTCTCGAGCTGCGACCGAATGGCGTCCATCTCCGTTTTGCCGCGATCGGTCGCCACCACGGCGAGCGCCGCAGCGAAGCCCTCATTTCGCCTCAATTCTATCGTCGCGCTAAGTTCGCTGAGCTTCGCGTCAACGTGGTGTCGCAGGACGGCCAGGTTCTCGCGTTGAACCGGGTTGTCCCGTGTCAAAGCCGCCAGGGCATTCATGCGCTGGCTGGTGCTCGCGGCTGCGGCTGTGTAGGGTTCCAGATAGCGATTATTGCCCGTGAGCAAATACCCTCGCTGGCCAGTCTCGGCGTCCTGGGCTGCCGAGCGGAGGCCTTGCAGTGCAAGTATGACCTCGTGGGTATGTCGAATGGCGCCGTCGCTTTCGCGAATGTTCTGGATGTTCAGATAGGCCAAGGCCCCGCTGACAAGAAAGAAGACTAGGCCGGCAATCAGCCCGACAATGGACCACCGATCTGCTGGACTGCGTGAGCTGGAGGCTATAGCTGAATTCTTCACTGAATTGGATCTCGCGAGAACGGGCCTCCTGCCTAGCGACCTGTGCAGCTAAGACGCAAGGGGGGACGCAGAGAGCGCCGAACCGGGAGCGACCGGCGGACTTGTCGTTAATGCCAAGCGGGTCAGGATTTGACCGGTTTCCTATCCTGAAGCCGCGCGTTTCCCTGTCAGCGCCTGATCGCCGGGCGGATGCGCCGCGCTTAAGCGGCATAGTCGATCGAGAACAGCCCTCATTACGGCGCATAACGAGAAGGCGTCGCAGCACATGGTCGACATCGCGCAGAGCGAAATCCGAATTGCGGGCAATTGCGACGATATCCCCCTCGATCAGATCATGCTTGAGATCCAGACCCGGCTCGACCGCGCCAGATCAGGGCAAACCTAGACATTCTTTAGGGAAAGCATCCGTTTTTTTTTGGGGGGGGGACCGCAAACCGGTTCTTCCGCTCCTGTCGAGCAGGACATAGCTTCAAGATCGGCTTTTCATTCGCACAATATAACGGTCAGGCGCATGTAGGCGCCAGACCCAGTGCACACCACCAGACTTTGTGACAGACATGGCCCATATCCTAGTTGTCGACGAGGAAAGCCTGCTTCTCATGCTGCTCGCCGACATTCTTGGGGATTAATGTTACGATATCGAAACAGTTTGAAATGGCGCTGAGGCTTTAGCCTGCGCCAGAGCATGTGCCCCGTCTTTTGATCATCACTGATTTCATGATGCCGGTCATGACCGGCCTTGATCTCGCCAGCGCGGTTCGCGCCGAAGGACAGATTTGCGATGTGCCGATCATCTGGGTGAGCGGCGCACAAGCCCAGATCGGCCGTAGCCACCCCGATCTTTTTCAGGCTGTCGTCGACAAGCCCTACAACGATGAAACGCTGCTGACCGAGGTCCGCCGCCTTATGGCAAATTGCTAAAATTCGGAGAGCTTCGAGCTTTCGCTTTACCCGGCGGGCGGGAACTGTAGGAACATAACACGACCGCTCCAGGAGATACCCACCAATGCAGCAAGCACACCGTCTAGCGAGCGGGATAGACGGCCTAGACCAGATTTTGGCGGGCGGTTTCATCTCCGGCGCCTCCTACATCATCCAGGGGCAGCCGGGCGCGGGCAAGACAATCCTTTCCAACCAGATCGCCTTCGCGCATGTCGCGGGGGGAGGGCGAGTGCTCTATGTGACACTCCTGTCCGAAAGCCATGAGCGGCTGTTCCAGACAATGGATCCGCTGGGCTTTTTCGATCGCTCGCAATTGGGCGCGGCGATTACCTATATCAGCGTCTTCCAGACTTTGCGCGACGAAGGGCTCGATGCTGTCGTCAAGATGCTGCGCAAAGAAACCAAACGCCAGGATGCCACCCTACTCGTGTTTGACGGCCTGCTTAACGCACGGGACCGCGCCGACACGGACTTCGACGTCAAGACCTTTGTCGCGGAGGTGCAGGGGCAGGCTGCCTTCGTTGGATGTACAGTGCTTTTCCTCACCAGTTCCAGCGTGACCGATCTCAATCCCGAACATACGATGGTTGATGGCGTGATCGATCTCACCGATACGCTTGCCGGCGTCCGCACCGTGCGCGAGCTGCAGGTCCGCAAGTCGCGCGGCAGCCAGGCGCTGGGGGGCCTGCATAAATTCGAAATCAGTGATGCGGGCATCACCGTCTATCCCCGGATCGAGTCTCTGCCTGCACGGGCTGAGGCCAGCGTACGGGCCGAGAGCAAGCTCAGCATCGGTGTTCCTGGGCTTGATGCGATGCTGGGCGGCGGCCTTCCTGAAGGGTCGATCACCTTGCTGGCCGGGCCTTCCGGCAGTGGCAAGACGACCCTGGGCATTCATTTTCTGTCGCGAGCAAGCGATGCTGAACCCGCGCTTCATTTCGGTTTCTTCGAAACGCCTGATCGCTTGCGCAAGAAAGCGGCGGCTCTCGGCATTCGCCTGGCCGATCAGGAAGGCCGGGTGCTAACAATCGAACGCATGCCGCTCGCGGACAATATCCTGGACAAGCTGGCCCATCAGTTGCTTGCCCAGGTACGCTCGCTCGGTATCAAGAGGCTGTTCATCGATGGCTTCGGCGGCTTTGAACGCGCGGCTGTTCACCGCCCACGGCTTATTGAGTTTTTCGCCTGTCTGATGGATCAACTCAGGGCCGAAGGCGTTACCACATTGGCGACGTGGGAAATCCGCGAACTGGTCGGTTCCGACGTCGCGGCACCAGCCAGGGAAATTTCCGCCATTCTCGACAATATGATCCTCCTGCGGCTCTTTGAGGAGGACAACCAACTTATTCGGGCTGTCTCTATCCAAAAGATGCGCGACAGCCATTTCGATACGTCGGTCCACGCGGTGGACTTCGCTCCGAACGGGTTGATGCTCGGCGGGGCGCTCAGTGCCCGCCAGGTGCCTCCCCATCCTCAACGCTAAGCGGCACACAGCCGTGGGGATGAACCCGGGGAGAGACTAGACTATGGCGCATATCCTCGTAGTGGACGACGAATTTCTCCTCGCCATGATGCTTACCGACATATTGGAGGACGAAGGGTACGAGGTGGACACCGTGTCCAACGGCGAGGCCGCACTCGCTGCGGTGCGTAAAAGACGGCCCGATGTCGTAGTCACCGACTTCATGATGCCCATGATGACGGGTCTGGAGTTCGCCGAGGCGGTGCGCGCAGATGCGGCGCTTGCAAACCTGCCGATCATTCTTGTCAGCGGCGCGCAAGGTAACATCGCCCGTGAGCGGCCCGAACTTTTTCAGGCGGTGTTCGACAAGCCCTACAGGAACAGCGCCATTCTGGAAGCCATCGCAAACCATGTTGCGACAGACCAGGAATAATGGCCTGCCACACTTCAAAAGAATCCAAAAACTCTCCTCAGCCTCTCTTTACCCAAATCACTCGGTGTAAGTTCGCGACGTTCGCGACGTGCTTCGTTGCATAGTTTGCCCTATCAGGGTTGCGTTGCGCATCGTCGCAGCTGTCCCGCTGCACTCGTGAGGAAGCCAATTTGTCCGACCACGCCAACATTCCTCACAGTCGCTCTGGCAAGAGCGTCGCAGATGACGAACGTATCACCAGCGAATTGAGGGGGCTTGACCCTTTCACTGATCCGTTCGTCGCCGCCGTCCATTCTACCCGCATGCCAATGATCATCACCGATCCGAGGCTTCCGGATAATCCGGTGGTCTTCGCTAACGGCGCCTTTTGCAGGCTGACCGGCTACGAGCGTGATGAAATCCTTGGTCGCAATTGTCGGTTCCTGCAGGGCAAGGACACGGATCCCGAGACAAGGCGCAAGCTGCACCATGCGGTGGAGCAGGCTGAACCGGTTGAGGTGGATATCGGATTTCACGGTATGCGATAGTCTCAAGGTCACGGTTGCCGGTGAGACCCTGGCCTATCGCCTTTACCACTTCCGCCTGGCGGCGAGTGGCTGGGAGCATGCGGCTGTCGTGCTGGGCGGGGAGAGCTTTGCCGCCCTTTCGGAGCACCTGCAGGATGCGTTGTGGAAGCTGGGCGGTGCGCCGGCCGAACACCGCAGCGATTCCCTGTCAGCCGCCTACAAAAACCTCGACGCCGATGCGCAGCGGGATTTCACGCGAAGCTACGACGAGCTGTGCCGTCATTACGGCATGCTTGCCACCCGCAACAACCGCGGCGAGGCGCACGAGAACGGATCGATCGAAGGTCCGCACGGTCACCTCAAGCGGCGCCTCGATCAGGCCCTGCGCCGGCGGGGCAGCCGCGATTTCGTCAGCATCGAGGCCTGGCGCGAGTTCGTTGACGCTGAGGTCGCCAGGCAGAACCGACGGCATGCCGCGCGCATCGATGCAGAACGCAGGGTACGGTCAGTGGAGGCGCTGAACAGCCCGCATGATCCTGAGTTAGAATATACGTCGCTTGTAGAGCATCGGCCGATATCCATGCACTGTTCCTAAGAACGGCACACCCCTTCGCTTAACGCTAACCATCGCTGGCTGTGGATATCTACAGTTACGCACTGTCAGGCGTTCCTAGGGCTTCCTAGCTGAGGTGTCAGAGGTGTCATGGGTTACGGACGGAATTAGCCGGGCGTTTGCTCGGGTTCGTTCCTCATGTTGAAGGGGACTAAATCTGTCCCGTATAATGGACTACGGTAGCGAAATGGCGGCTGATAAACGCCGAGGTTTCCCCATGCCTAACGGTCCCAAATTGTCCCGGTACGACGCGGCGATAAGGGGCCAGCCTCTCACAGCCCTTCTAAGAGCCTCCACAGCCTCCCGGCTAGGTCCGTACCCTGAGCTACCCAAATCGAGTCACACGGGCTTCTCAGAGCATTCTAGCGGGCCTCCAATCGGGCAAGCGCCTTGTGCAGGCTGGCGGGATGCCACTTGCCCCCGGCTGGCGACGGGATTGCACGACTGTTCAGGGCCTCGACCATCTTGCGAATGGACAGGCCCTCGGCCTTCAGTGCCAAGAGGTCAGCGGAGATAGGCTCTAGCCGGTCCATCGCCTCGGCTTTGTTGGCAGCGGCCAGCGTCTTACCGTGCTTGCCTAGCACGGTGCCACGGGCCTTCGCAGCGGCTAGAGCGGCCTTGGTCCGATGGCTGATTACCTCGGCTTCCTTCTCGGCCAGGGCGGCGAATAGGTGAAGCTGGAAGCGATCAGCGTTCGGCATGTCAGCGACGGCGAACTCTACGCCTGTCTCCATCAGCCCGGATATGAAATGGACATTGCGTGCCAGTCGATCGAGCTTGGCGATAATCAGGCCAGCCTTCTCCCGCTTCGCTGTAGCGAGGGCCGCGACAAGCTCGGGCCGCTTGGAAAGGGCGTTCGCTCCCTTGCCCGTCTCAACTTCGATATGCTCTCCGATCAGGTCAACTGAGTTGGCAGCGGCGTATCGAGCTACCGCATCCCGCTGAGCTTCCAAGCCTAGACCGCTCTGCCCCTGCTTATCCGTGCTAACTCGGAGGTAGGCGACGGCTTTGGTGATCTTGCGAAGGTTCATTCCAGCTAGTCCTGTTCACGGGTCAACGAACCCATACCCATGAACAGTCAGGAGGGCAAGCCGTTCCCGGTCCCGTCATGAGTGATCTAGCAGGGCAGGGGGCATGGCATCTGTGACACGCCATGCAGGGATGGAGAACCACGCGCGGTAATGCAGGTCGCGCTAGGCGTGTCATAATTGTGGTGGGGCAGGGCGGGGATACGGGGGATAAACGGGCCGGCTCTTGTCAGAGGTGCCCCTTCGCGTATCTCTAGTGAAAATAGGTCGTAGGCGGTTTGCGTCGGCGGCGACATGGAGGTGTTGTGCCAAGATTTGACCTTTTCAGCAAAAGGCAGAACGACGCTGCGAAAAGCGGGCAAACAGATGTATATCGCTATGATATCGTAACATCCCCATTTCGTCGACAATTGTTAAACATAGCAAAGCCGGCCTTCGGAGAACATAGCACTTGGAGCGTAACCGATGGATCCTTCAAGGTAAACAATTTCTGGAAGTGGATTGACACGACGTATTCACACGAAAAAGGAATTGATCCTCTAGGCGGCAAGGAGCATGCGCCTGAGAAGATTCGAAGCAGTTTTCTTTCGATGGACTCTGAAGAAGCTTTTGATATCCTTGATCTAATTGGCTTTGCGATACAGGTTGTTGATAATCAGACAGTTAAAGAGTACCATGATAGTTCTGACGCTCCTGCACCTAGAATAGACGAGGTAAACTATAGGCTCCGGGAAGCTGGTATGGGGTATCAGTTTGAAGGGGGGCGCCTTACAAGAATTGATAGCCAACTAGGCCGTAGATCTGTAATTTGCAGTTGCTTGGCGGTTGTCCCTTGAGGGTCTCAAGGATCTGTCCGCACTCGCCGGCCGATGGGTCGGTGGTGCTGTATCGGGTCTCACAAGGCCGGGCGTTGCATTGACTCGAAGCGGGCTTGAGGGCCCATCCGGTAACCTTCGCATATCGTCCGTCCCTGCGTTCCCTCGCGGGACACCGCCATTGGGTCAGCTGGGGAGCATCACCGCTGGCGAACTGGTTTTACCGTATCTCAGGCCTCGAACAAAGTCCCGTCGCGCAGCATTGCATGCATGATGACGGCGAGGCGGCGAGCGAGCGCTACCCTGGCCTTTTTGAGGCCACGTCGTTTTGCGATCTTGAGCGCCCAGGTTTTCAGCGCGAAGCTCTGCTTCGTGCGCGTCAGAATCGAGTTGGCCGCTTCGTAGAGCAGCTTGCGCACGGTGCTGTCGCCCTGCTTGGTGATCCGGCCCGTCCAGTCGACCTCGCCGGATTGGTGGCGTCGAGGAACTAGCCCAAAGTACGCTCCAGCGGTCCGTGATCGTTTGAACCGGCTCGCGTCATCAACGGCTGCGGCGAACGCAGCCGAGGTCTGCACACCGACGCCGGGGATGCTCATCAAGGCCTGGCAGACCGGCGACGCGGTGCTGATCGCTTTCAGCTGACGATCCAACTGCCCGATCTCCGCGACAATGCCCTCACGGGCGCGGAGCAGCGACGCGACCGCTTCGCCAAGACCTGGGATAGCGGCGGCCACCTGCATCCGCGCGAGGAACCGCTCACTCTGGCCGAGACCGAGCCGGATTCCGAAGGTGGCGCAGAGACCGCGGAGGGTGTTGTCGAGCCGGACGCGGGTCTCGACCAGATGCCCGCGGGCAGTAATGATCGAACGCACGCCGTGTGCCGCCGGCGACTTGACGTGCACTTCCTTATAGAACCCCGTGCGCGCCAGTTGCGCCAAGCCGGCCGCGTCATGCGGATCGGTCTTGTTGGCCTTCATCGCTTTCAGGCTCTGATGCGCTTGACGGGCGTCGATGCAGATGATCGCGACGCCCAGTTCGCGTAGGCCCAGCGCGATCGATGGGGTCATCCGGCCCGTCTCGATCACCGCACGCTCGATTGGCCCGTATCGTTCCAGTGCCGTGGCGATCGACTCCGGCGTGCTATCGACGCATTGTGCTCCGACCTTGCGTCCATCTGCATCGACGACACACACATGCGTCGTTTCCATCGACAGGTCTAATCCGGCATAGTGCTTCATGGCTGCTTCCTTCCTTCAGGCTTCGAGAACCAGAAGTGTGCGCCGCTCAGCCGGCCCGGGGAAGCAGCCACAAATTACACGATGACTCATTAGCCCGAAGCCACAGCCGTATTGAGGCGAGCTGGATCATGGCGAGGAAGTTGGCGGCGAGCTTATCGTAACGGGTGGCGACCCGGCGGAAGTGCTTCAGCTTGGAGAAGAACCGCTCGATCAGGTTGCGCTCGCGGTAGAGCCGCTTGCTGAAGCAGGGCTTCCAGCGCCGGTTGCTCTTCGGCGGTATGTTGGGGGTGGCACCTTGGTCCTGGATCAGCTCGCGGATACGGTCGGCATCGTAGGCCTTGTCGGCCAGCACGATGGTGCCTGGACCGAGGCGGTCGAGCAGCGCGTCGGCGATCTGCCCATCGTGCGTCTGCCCTGCTGTCAGGCCGAGCCGGATCGGGAGGCCTTGCGCGTCGACGACGACGTGGATCTTGGTCGTGAGCCCGCCGCGTGATCGACCGAGACAGTGATCTGCACCCCCTTTTTTGCCGTCGCCGCCTGCTGATGGGCGCGAACGGAGGTGCTGTCGATCATCTGGATGTCGCCATCGTGCGCGGCGGTGATGGCGTTCATCAGTCGATCCCAAACGCCCGCCTGCCGCCATCGATTGAAACGGTTGTAGCAGGTAGTGCGCGGGCCATAGCGCTCCGGCAGGTCGCGCCACGGCGCACCGGAGCGCAGCACCCAGAAGATGCCGTTCAGCACGCGCCGGTCATCGACACGTGGCACACCTCTGGGCTTGTTGGGCAAAAGCGGCTCGATCACGCGCCACTCGAAGTCGGTCAGATCATATCGGCTCATGCCGAGCGTGAATCAGAACTCACCACGAAATGTAAGATGCCATGTGCCGTTGGCTGAAATTGCAGATTAAGAGGAAGCATGCCAGTTTCGGCCATGGCTAATCGCTTGACCAGTATCGTCATCACCCTCTGGTTCTTCTTTGCGGTGCTGAGTGTATTTGTCGCCTTGGTATTCTCGCCGATGGGGTTGCGCCTCCTACTGCCCGACAAGCACCGAGTCAGTTGGGTCTACCCGGCGTTGCTCGTGCTACCGCCTGTCAGCTTGGCATTGCAGAGCGTCTTAAGCGCGAGGCTTTCTCGGATCCTGCTTTGGGCCCTCCTCGTCCCTCTTGCCGCTTTAACGCTCCTTTTGGTTGCATTCTTTGGCTCGGCTTTCTTTGCACACTGAGGCGGCAGCAGATTAAAGCATGCAAGCTCAGGTGATCACGGTTTATGAGTTTACGGCCTAATGAAATAGATCAATCCATTACGGCTGTTTTACGGTGAGAACAGCATTAACTATTCCTAAGCGCGGCCTGTTCCAATAACTCCCCTGCCGCGACTGCATGAAATCAAGCTAGGTGCCCGAAATAGGTGCAATCCTTAGAGCCTGTCTTGAATCTCATGCGTAACGAGCGATGCGCCTGATGAGGACGACGGCAGCAGCGGCATATAGGAGTGCAGTTGCGGATTTGATGGTTCGCTCGAAGTCCTTTGCCAAGCGTCGATTTCGATTGAGCCATGAGAAGGTTCGTTCGACCACCCATCGTCTGGGATGGACGACGAACCCGGTCTGGTCGGCGAATTTCCGAACGATCTCTATCGTGACGGATGTGGCTTCCCGGACGCGATCGCTGTTGTAGGCGCTGTCGGCATAGGCATGCTCGACCAAGGGGTGCCGCTGGCGTGACTGCCGGAGCAAAGGCACTGCGCCGTCTCGGTCCTGCACGTCAGCGCCATGAACCAGCAGTTCGAGCGCACGACCATCGGTATCGACCATGGCGTGGCGCTTGCGGCCCATGATCTTTTTCCCTGCGTCATAGCCGCGCGGACCACCCGCTTCAGTGGTCTTGACGCTCTGGCTGTCGATGGCCGCCGCTGACGGCATCGGTTCTCGCCCCGTTCGGACACGGTCGATCTGGACAAGATGGTGGTTGAGACTTTCGAATGTCCCATCGTCACGCAGAGTGCAGAACCAGCGGTAGACCGTGCGCCATGGCGGAAAGCTGTCAGGCAAAAGCCGCCAAGGACAACCTGCCCGCAGCAAATAGAAAATGGCCTCGATGATCTCCCGCATCGGCCAACGCCGTCGCCGTCCGCATTGGCACGGCGCGGGCAAATACGGCTCAATCAAATGCCATTCTGCATCGGTAAGATCGCTTCCATAGCGAAGCTGTGCGCGGCTATGATGTGCGCGGGCGGTCGGGTTCCACATGATGGCTTCCAAGGTTGGTGTCGCAACCCCTCGGAATCATATCGAAACTCGGCCGTCCACCGTTACGTCAGCGTTCTGACACAGCCTCTTAGAGGCTGTTTGGGAAATCGGCGGCAGGGGTTGTCATAGGCGTATCTGCGTGATTCAGGCTCTGGATGTGGACGCAGCAGAGCCGGGGGCGGATGGCCCAGATTGCGAAGAAGACGAAGCGTTATCCCAGTGACCTGACCGATGAGGAATGGGATCGCCTTGCGCCGTTGATGCCCAAGCCGGGTCGTCGAGGCCGTCCCCGCGAGGTGGATTTCCGCGAAGTGATCAACGCGGTCCGCTATCTGGTGCGATCGGGGTGTGGTTGGCGGATGCTGCCGATCCATTTTGGCGCCTGGCAGACGGTCTATGGCTGGTTTCGGGAGCTGGCACGCAGGTTCCTGTTCCAGACGATCCACGACATCGAATTGATGTTGGACCGAGAACGTGAGGGGCGAGAAGCCAGCCCCAGTGCGGCGGTCATCGACAGCCAGTCGGTCAAGGCGCCTTCCGCAGAAAAGCGCGGTTTTGACGCAGGCAAGAAGATCGTCGGTCGCAAGCGGCATATCGCAGTCGACACCGATGGACGCTTGCTGATGGTCAACCTCACTACCGCCGATATCTCCGATAGTGCAGGCGCTCAGGCGATCCTCGATGGCATCCGCAAGCGCTGGCCGTGGGTGAAGCATCTCTTTGCCGATGGCGCCTATGATCGCCTCAAGCTCATGGACAAGGCCAGCTACCTCGACTTTGTCGTGGAGGTCATCCGTCGAAGCGATCGCCAGCAGGGCTTCAAGGTGCTTCCGCGCCGCTGGGTCGTCGAACGCACCTTCGGATGGATGACCCGATGGCGCCGTCTGGTCCGCGACTACGAAAAGCGCATCGACGTCTCACAGGCGATGATCCTCGTCGCCATGGGTGGAAACCTACTACGCCGAAACGCTCATCCCTGATTTTCCAAACGGACTCTTATTAGCCCCGCACTTTTGAGTCAGAGGCCTCTCCCCTTCCGCGACTCATCTAACTCGTCCAATTTGTTTGGTATCCCAGGTGCTCAAGGCGCAGCGGGCGAATTGGTCGCTCCCGGCAGGGTAGCCCGTCCGCCGATCCTACTACAGGCTCACACGGACGTGAACGAGGACAGGGAGGACAGTTTCTTGCCCCCCAAAAAAACTCACGTGCCCATGGCATGCTAATCGATGGTGTTTCCAGCGATGGCAAAGCTAATCGCCAAGCGCTCGCCTATTTCGGTACGGCCTACGGCCGCCGCCGCCGCCAGCAGCATTAAGAGAGGTAAAGTTTCATGCCAGGTCGACCTATTGCGACCGAGGGCAGCGAGCTGACGAAGAAGATTTTTGACCCTATTCATATGGAAAAAATGAATGGGTGGCGTAAATATGCCGTTACCAAGGATGTTGATTTGTAAACGTGCGATGCCACATTTCGCAGTCGTGCTCTATTTCTTCAGATCCTTGCCACTTTCGAAAATCACCATGACTGCGCAGGCTGGTGTTATGAGACCTGTGCGCCGGTGGGCGTAAACAGGCGCGCCAATTGCTGATTCTATGGGCTTTCCAAGGAGGAGAGCGGTAAGACCGTATGTCCGCTGAGCGACTGAGGGCGACCCTCCGCTTACACTGTAGTGGCGAGGGCGACGCAGGTGCCGAGCCTTCGCTATCGCGGAGAAGGTGTCATGGTCGAGCAGAGAGGGCATTTGTAGGCATTGACGTTGCAAAGCTGCGCAACGCTGTAGCCGTCACCGACGGCGGACGCATGGGCGAAGCGAGGTATCTGGGCGAGTTCGATGCCGACAAGGCGAGCATGCGTTGCTTGGGGCATCATGCTTAGGGAACATCATGACAGCTATGTCAGCTGGGATGAGTTTGAGCGGAACCAAAGGGTCCTGGCGACCAACGCCTACGGCAAGGCCGGCGGCATAAAGTCCGGCCGCGGTGGCAAGGCTTTCCTCGCAGGCATGCTCACTTGTGGTCATTGTGGCCGCCGCCTGTGCGTCGTTTATGTCGGCCGCCGCATCGGCTATCATATCTACCGCTGCGATCGCTCGAAGCTCATGCTGGCCCGGCCCCGATGCATGACCACCAATGGCGCTCGAACGGATGTGGCAGTTATAGAGGAACTGCTGCGCGCCGTAGAGCCCTTGGCGATCGACGCGGCATTGGAGGCAGAGCGTATGCATCTCGAAGGCGAAGCGCAAAGGCGGCGGATGGTCGAGCTGGATTTGCAGCAAGCCCGTTACGAAGCCTCGCTTGCCGAGCGACGCTATGCCGCCTGCGACCCCGATAACCGGTTGATTGCCGCTCAACCGGAGAAAAGCTGGGAAGCGACGCTGCGCCGTGTCGAAGCCTGCGAGGCGCGGCTCAACGAACGACAAGTGCGCGATGACGCCGCCATGCCTGATTTCGCCGGCTTGGCTCAAGATCTCAAAGCGGCCTGAAATGCCCCCAACGTTGATATGCGGTTCCGGCAAAGGCCGTTGCGAGCGCAGGTGAAGGATGTCGTCGCCACCGTCGACAACGATGGGCAGGAAGTCGAGCTTACCATTCACTGGCAAGGCGGGCAGCATTCCCAGTTCGCATCCGCAAGCCCAAGACCGGGGAACATACCAAGAGTACGCCCGAAGAAGCGATGGCAATCATCCGGTCGATGGCGACGCGCTGGTCTGATGCCGACGTTGCTGCCACCCTCAACCGTATGGATATCCTTCAGCGCAAAGACTTGATCGTCTCACGAACATCGGGAGGTCAGCGGCTTCGTTCCCTCCACTTAAGGATCGGGATTTGGGCAGCTGCCCGTCAAAGCCTTCAGACTAGCATACTGCACCAACGTCGCCCGTCCGACTTTCACCGTATCCAAATCGCCGGCCTGAATGAGTTGGTATATGCGCGAGCGACTGAGGCCAGTGATGCGAACGGCGGTGGAGATACGAACCGTCAGGGGCTCGATCTTCTTTTCCCAAGCCCGCTCGATCATGGCCGACCCTTTCGCGCTTCTTCACGCGCCCGTGTGAAGCTGCGGTCGCTCTCGAGAAACGACGTCAGCATCGCCGGGATCAATTCGGTCACCGGTTCCTCGCGCCCGTAGGCCTGGGCGTAGATGGCGGCATAGTCGTTGAGAGCGCTCTGCAAATCCGGGGTGATGGTAATGGCGAGCTTGACCGGCGTGCGATCAGGCAACCTTGCGAGTTTGATATCGACCATGTGTCAGCTCCCTGCATTTCTGCGCCATGGCGCCAGTATGAGGTCGCGGGTCACCAGCACGCGGACGGGCGCGCCGGGCCGGATCGTGATCGTGGGCTGGATGTCGAGGTTGCGCTGTGTAATCTGGTCGCCGGCCCTCGCGGTATTTGACTGGGCAGACTCTCGGATCGCTTCCACGAGATCGCTCTCGCCAGAGATCGACAGCTCCGATCCGACTCCAACCATCGTGGCGATGGCGACGCCCTTGAGCAGTGCCCATGTGTGGAAATCCACCTTGTCGACAAGCCCGGCATAACCCGCCGCGTCAGTCGCCGGCATGTTGTCGAGCCGCACCGAACTGCCATCCGGCAAGATCAGGCGTTGCCAGATGACCAGCGCCCGGCGCTGTCCAAAGGCGACGACCGAGTCATATTTGCCTATCAAACGCGCACCCTGCGGCACGAGCAGGATGTTGCCCGTGACCGTATCGAATACGTTCTGCGTGACCTGCGCGGTGACCATGCCAGGCAAGTCGGAGTTGAGCCCGGTGATGAGGCTCGCTGCGATCACGCTGCCGGCAAGCAGGCTATTGGGGGACATCGGCGCCAGCACCACTCCCGAATTGACATCCCCACTGGCGTCACGTGTCGACGCGAACTGTTCCTTGCGGGTTCCGGTGGCGGTCGGATTGGCCGGTTGGGTATCGAGCGTCGCAGCGCTTGCGCCTGCCGGGCCCGCCGCGCCGCGGCTGCTGGTGGTCTGCGCCATGAGCCCGGATTCTCTTGCAGCCTTGAGATCCGCTAGTCGCTGCTGGCGCGCCGCCGCGGCGGTATCGACCGGTGTGGGCGCGGCCGCGGCTTCCGCCCGTTCCCGCGCACGAAGGATCGGTCGACCCAGGTCGCCAGGCAATGGCGGACCGAGTTTAGGCGTATCGCCATAACTGGTTGGCACTCCGGACAGCGCGTCCGAGGCCGACTTCGCCATTGGCTGCGACAGTTCACTGTCCTGGACGGCGTGCCGGAATACCTGCGGCTTCAACGCCATCCATGCGACGCCTATGAGGCTCGCCGAGCCGAGCGCGGCTGCGCCGATGATTGCGCCTCGGCGAAAGCGGATCGCCTGGGGCGGTCGCGAGCGAATGCTCAGCGTTTCGGGATCGAGCTTGGCCGTCGGCATGGTCGGCTGCTCGGTGGTGAGCGCGTCAGTCATGCGCCCCTCCGCTTGGCAGGATGCGACACGCGGTCGATGCGCACGACCTGGCTCTTCTTGAGGCCGAGGCGAAGCTCTGCGGCATCGAAGATCCGATCGACGACGTAAAAGCGGTCGCGCTGCCGATAGTTGACCAACTCTGCTTTTCCATCGGCACCAAGGACGAACAACGGCGGTGCCTCGCCGACGCCGAGCGACGCGGGGAACTCGACGTAGGTCTTCACTCCATCGTCGAATACGCGGAGCGGACGCCATCCAGGACGGTCGCCGCTGATCGCATAGTTGAAGTTCAACTGATCGATGGCGACGCCGGCGGCCACCGGCGCTGCGACCTGGGCGGCCTCCGCCTTGCGTTCGACCGCCAGCAACTCATCCTGGGGATAAGTCCACCGCATTGACGACAGGGCGGTCGCCGAGGTGCTTACCAGGCGGACATGGTACGCGCGGCGATCGGTGGTGATGACAAGGTTCGTCAGCAGGCCCGCCGAGAATGGTTTCACAAGGACATGCGTCTGCTTGCCTTTCCCCGAGCCGCTGCCGCTCCCTCCGGAAGTAGTGTCGCCGATTACCCAGCGGGCGGTGTCGCCGCTGGCGACCGCAACGAGATTTTCCCCGGGCTGCAGGATGATGTCAGTCACCAGCCCCGGCGCTGCATAGCCCGTGAAGATCGTGCCCTCGCTGAAAGGATAAATCTGAGCCCCGGCGATGAAGCCAAGGGCGACCGGTTCCACGGTGGCGTTGCGCGTTGCCGACCGGACCGTCTTGAGTGGTGATGTGGCGTGCTCTTGCGCGAGCGCCGGGCCTGCGAGGACCATGCCGGCGATCGCCGGCAGAAGGATGAGCTTCATGGATTCTTCTCCTGGGGATTGGGGGAGGCCGGTATCGCGGTCTGTGCCCCGAGATCGGGATCGAGCGGCGATCCCATCGGCAAGGTCGTGGCAGGTTGCGGTGCGGGTCGCGCCGTGGGCGAGGAAGCGGGTGTCGTGTCGAGTTCGCGGCTCCAGTCGATCGCATCGATATAGATGCCCAGGGGGTTCTTGCGCAGGACGTCGGCCGATGCTGGCGGCCGCGTGACCGTTGTGAGGATGGCTGTCCAGCGGCTCGCGCCCGCCTGCGATCCGCGCTCGAACACAGTCTCCGTCCACTTGACCTGGAACGACTTGTCCGACGCGCGGACGACGCTGGTCACCTGCACCGAAACCGTACGTGTCCCCACATTGGCGAACGGCGACGCTGAGCGGGCATATTCACCGAGGAACTGCGCGCCCCGCTTGGTCGCGAAATCATAGGCCTCCAGCCAGTCGCGGCGCATCAGCACCGGGTCGAGCGACACCGACCGGACGTTGGTGATGAAGTGCGAGAGGTGCCACGCGACCTGTGCGTCGGTCGGCCGATACTCGGCATCGGCTGCCTGCACGGCGCGCGCCTCGCCCAGCCGATCCACCTCGACGACATAGGGTGTCACCCGGCTCTGCAAGGATTGCCAGACGAGACCCGCCGATGTGCCGCCGGTCAGCGCGAGGCAACCAAAAGCCATCAGTCGCCAGTTACGCGCCTGCACCCGTGCCGAGCCAATCCGCTCGTCCCACAATTGTCCTGCGCGCTGATATGGCGTCTCGGGAGGTGGCGTGCGCCCGTAGCGCTGCGCACTTCGCTTGAAGAACATGGTCAGTCGTTCCTTTCCTTGATGTCGGGGGTGGCGGATGCGCCGCCGCGATCACCCTGCTGGAGCGCATGGATCGCCTGGCTCTGACGATGGCGGTTGGTCTGCTGCTGGCGCATCGCGCGCGCCCAGGCGGGCGTCCTGCCGGCCGATTCAATCGGATTGGATGGCGGTGAGCTTTGGTTGAGCGCATCCCAGGCAGCCTGACGGCCGCCGGCCGCAGCCTCGCCAAGACCAAGGGTACCGCCGACGCGGGACCGCGCGGCATTCCCGGCCGCCCGCGCAACACCGCCCAGGCCCGCGCCGACCGAGGGGCTCGCGGCCGTCTCGCGACCAAGCTGGTAGGCGGTCGATGCAGCGGCCCCCATTGCCGTGCCCGAGCGGACCGCGCCCAGGGCCGCACCGGTCGCCACGCGCGCTCCGCCCACGGCGGCGCCGCCAGCCAGCATCGTCACGCCCGCAGCGCCAACGGCGGTGCCGAGGGCTGCACCGGCACCAAGCTGGGGTGCGCCCGACACCAGGCCCGAGGCGATCGCGGGACCGAATATGCCCAGGCCGAACAGGGAAAGGCTCGCGAGCACAAGGCTCATGGCCTGCCCGATGTCCGGCTCCTGGCCTTGCAGCGCGTCAGTGAACTCGGTGAAGAAGTTGGAACCGATGCCCACGATCACCGCGAGCACCATCACCTTGATGCCGGAGGAGACGACGTTGCCCAGCACGCGTTCTGCAAGGAAACTCGTTCGGTTCCAGAGCGCGAACGGCACGAGGATGAAGCCGGCCAGCGTGGTCAGCTTGAACTCGAGGATGCAGACGAACATCTGCACTGCAAGGATGAAGAAGGCGACGATCACCAGCGCCCAGGCGAACAGCAGGACCATGATCGTCAGGAAATTGTCGAAGAAGGTCGTGAACCCGACCATCTCGCTGGCCTGTTCGAGCAGTGGCCATGCCGCCGAGAAGCCCGTCCCCGCAAGCCGCCCGGGCTTGAGCAGGTCATCGGGCGAGAGCGTCCCGCCACCGGCCGTAAGGCCAGCCTGCGTGAACGAGCGGAAGATGATGTCGGCTAGGCGAGAGAAGCTGTTCAGGATGAAGGCGAACGCGCCGACGTACAGGATTTTGCGCAGGAACCGGCCGATGACATTGTCCTCGCCGCCCATCGCCCAGAACAGTCCGGCAAGCGTGATGTCGATGCCGATCAGCGTCGCGGTCAGGAACCCGACATCAGGCCCAAGCAGTCCGAACCCACTATCAATGTAGGTGATGAACGCCTGAAGGAAGCGATCGATGACATTGAGGTCGTTCAATTGACTGCCTTCCTGATGGAACGAAGAGGTGTCGCGGGGCGCGGCTGGGGATCTGGACCGCGCCCCGCGACGGCGATCGACGGCATGAGAGGGAGCGCCGCCGACCGCGGACCGGATCAGGCCTGGAACCCGAAGGGGCTATTGCGGCGTGTAGGCCGATCCGGAACCGAGGAACTTCTTCGTCGCTGCACGGGCTTCCGTCGCCTGTGTTGCCCGGCGCGCCTGCTCGACGGCCTCGCTGCGGAACTGCGCGGCCATCATGTGCTGGAGCTGGAACTGCTGCTTGGCCGTGAGCGCGAGAAGCTGGTTCGTCGCTTGGCTGACCTGGAGCGATCCCTCGGCACCCTGGCTGCGCGCGACGATGTCGGCCAGCACCTCGGTGTCCGACTGGATGTTCTCGACCACCTGGGCCTGCACGGTCATCGTCTGGCGGAACGCGCCCATGCTGGCGTCGAGGCGCCCCCGCGCGTCGCGCAGGCGGTCATCGGTGCGCAGTGCCGAGCTGAAGTCCTGGGGAAACAGCGACTGGAACTTGTCGTCGAGCTGGTCGACCCGAAAGTCGATGGCCTGCGCGCGGCCCATCAGCCGGTCGATTTCGGTGAGCTTGCGCTTGAGGGCGTCGAGCTGCGGGAAGTCGATGCGCGTCAGGTTCTTGCCCATGTTGACCAGCATCTGCGCTTCGTTCTGGAGTTGCTGGATCTGCTGGTTGACGGTCTGCAGCGTGCGTGCGGCGGTCAGGATGTTCTGCGCATAGTTGCTCGGATCGAACACGACGCCGCCGAACTGGGCGTGTGCCGGGCTCGCCGTCATCGTCATCGCGCCCATGCCAAGCGCGCCGCACGCGCCGAGGCCGAGCAAGGCAGAAATCATGTGCTTTCGATGGGGACTCTGCATTACGTCTCTCCTTCGTGGGGGGCTTGAATGTCGGGAGCGGGGAAATCGGCAGCGAGGTCGGCCGCCCATTCGAGGCCGGCATCGCGCAGGAAGGCTTCGGCGAAACGGCCGTGCCCATGCTCGGCGAGGACCGCATCGATCCGGGCTTGCGCTGCGGGATCAGACGAGCCGCACAAGGCCAGCGCGATCGGGCCCAGCCCCAGTTCGAACAGCCGGTTGCCGCGTGCGGACTGGAGGTAATAGTGGCGCTTGGGCGTGGCCCGCGCGATCAGCTCGACCTGCCGGTCATTGAGGCCGAAGCGCGCGTAGATGTCATGACCCTGCGGCTCGATCGCCCGATCGTTGGGCAGCAGGATCCGCTGCGGGCAGCTTTCGATGATGGCCGGCGCGATCGCGGAGCCCGCAATGTCTGCAAGGCTTTGCGTCGCGAACAGCACCGCTACATTCTTCTTGCGCAGCACCTTCAGCCATTCCCGGATGCGGGCTGCGAAAAGCGGATGGTCGAGGAAGATCCAGGCCTCGTCGAGGATCAGCAAGGTCGGGCGGCCATTGAACCGCTCTTCCAGCCTGTGAAACAGATAGGTCAATACGGGCGCGACCGCGCCTGCCAGGCCCATCAGCGCCTCGGTCTCGAAGCACTGGACGTCGGCCAAGCCAAGATGCTGTTCGGCGGCATCGAGCAGCCGGCCATGCGGGCCTTCGAGCGTATAGGGCTGGAGCGCAAGGCGCAGCGCGTTCGACTGCAGCAGCAGCGCGAGTCCGGTCAGGGTTCGCTCCTCGCGCGGCGCGGAAGCAAGGCTGCCGAGAGCGGTCCAGATCGCGTCCTTCACTTCCGGCGTTACGATCAAGCCCTCGTGCGCGAGCAGCGCCGCGATCCAATCCGCGGCCCAGCTTCGTTCGCCCGCATCCTCGATGTTCGCAAGCGGCTGGAATGCGAGCCTCTCGCCGTCGGCCTCGGCCGAGCCGAGCGCGTGATGGGCGCCGCCCATCGCCAGTACGGCCGCCCGCGCGCTGTTGCCCTTGTCGAAAATATAGACCTGCGCGCGCGGGTATCTGCGGAATTGCAGCGCGATGAGGCTCAGCAGCACCGACTTGCCGGCGCCTGTCGGCCCAACGACCATCATGTGCCCCACATCACCGACATGGGTGGAAAGCCGGAACGGCGTCGAGCCGGCGGTCTTCGCAACCAGCAATGGCGGTCCGTCGAGGTGCCCATTGCGCACCGGCCCGGCCCACACCGACGGAAGCGGCATCAGGTGCGCGAGGTTGAGCGTATGCACCAGCGGTTGCCGGACATTGGCGTAAGTCTGGCCCGGCAGCGAGGAGAGCCAGGCCTCGACCGCGTTGACGGTCTCGCGGACGCAGGTGAAGCCAAGCCCGTTGACGATCCTCTCGACCGCGCGGACCTTGTCCTCCACCGCCGCCCGGCTCCGGTCCCTGACCGTGATCGTCGTGGTCAGGTAGCCGAATGCGACATGGTCGCCGCCAAGTACCTGGAGCGCCTGGTCGGCATCGGCCACCTTGTTGTCGGCATCGCTGTCGAGCAATTGCGCGGGTGAATTATAGAGCACCTCGCGGAGAATTGCGGTGATTGACTTGCGCTTGTTGAACCATTGGCGCCGGAGCGAGGTGAGCGTCTTGGTCGCTTGGCTCTTGTCGAGCGCGATGAAGCGCGTGACCCAGCGATAGCCGAAGTCCTGGTGGTTGAGCGCATCGAGGATGCCGGGACGGCTGAGGCTCGGGAAGCCGAGGATGGTCAGCGTACGCACATGCAGGTCGCCAAGGCACGGCTCAAGCCCGCCGACCAGCGGCGTATCTGCAAGCAGCCCATCGAGATACATCGGCGTCTCCGGCGCGGCGACCCTATGCTGACGGTCGGAGATCGCGCCATGCAGGAATGTCAGCGTCTCGCTATCATCGAGCGGGCGCACCTGCGGCATGAAGCCGCAGAGCAGGTCGAGCACGCGGTCGGTCTCGGCAACGAAGCTTTCCAGTGCGCCGCGCCAGTCGCGTGTATTTTCGCCATCGGGCCGCTCCACAAGGCTCCGCCCCGCACGGTCGGTAGCATCTGCGGGCGGAAGCCACGTCAGGGACAGGTGATAGCGGCTTTCGAAATGCGTCCCCGCCGCCTCGAAGGCCGCTCGGCGCTCGCCATCGACGAGCCAGCTCGCCGCATCGGCAAAGCTACTGTCGGGATAGGCCTGCGCCTCGCGCCGCTCCGCGTCGAAGAATAGCGCCCAGCCGCTGCCGAGTCGCTTGAGCACATTGTTCGCCCGCGCGCAGGCGGCGACCAGCTCGGCCTCGGTCGCGGACTCGAGGTCGGGACCACGGAAGGCAAGCACCCGCAGAAAGCTGCCGTCCTTGTTGAGCACCACGCCGGGCGCCACCAGCGCCGCCCAGGGCAGGTGATCGGCAAGGCGCTCGGCGGACGCGCGATATTCGCCCAGGAACATCATTTCAGGTGGCTCAGCATGCGAAATATCCCTTCTGGCGGATGTGGCGCAGGAGGACCGGCGCGAAATCGGGATCACGGCGGGCGGCCATCACGGCGATGCTATGGCCGACGGCCCAGAGCAGCACCCCGGCCAGCCACTGCTGGAGGCCGAGGCCGACCGCTGCCGCCAGCGTGCCGTTGACGATCGCTATGCCCCGCGGTGCGCCGCCCAGCAGAAGCGGCGAACCCAGCGCGCTGTGGATCGGCACCTCGTAGCCGTCGATATGCTCTGATCCGGAGGACATGGCGCCGCTCACAAGATCAATGCTCCGCCGCCGAAGCTGAAGAAGGACAGGAAGAAGCTCGAGGCGGCAAAGGCGATGGAGAGGCCGAAGACGATCTGTATGAGTCGCCGGAACCCGCCCGCGCTCTCGCCGAAAGCGAGCGTCAGGCCGGTCACGATAATGATGATCACGGCGACGATCTTGGCTACCGGGCCCTGCACGGATTCCAGCACCTGCTGCAGTGGTTCTTCCCACGGCATGCCGGAGCCGGCCGCCTGGACCTGGGTGGCGAGCGCCAACGCGAGGCCGATCGCGCCGCCGACGAGCGACGAGCGGTTGGCGATGCGGCGGGGATTGCGGGCAAAGGTCATGGGTCAGGTCTCCTTCGGGCTGGGCTTGGGGGGATTGAGCTTGGGAAGATCGGCGAGCGTGTAGGCGCCGGTGTCGGGGTCGAGCCCGGCGACACGCGCGATCGTGGCGACGCGGCGGTCGACGCCGCGCCCGGCGATGAAGACGATGATATCGATGGCCTCGGCGACCAGTTGGCGCGGCACGGTGACGACTGCCTCCTGCACCAACTGTTCGATGCGGTAGAGTGCGGCTAGGGCGCTGTTGGCGTGGACCGTCGCGATCCCGCCGGGGTGACCGGTATTCCAGGCCTTGAGCATGTCGAGCGCTTCGGGGCCGCGGACCTCGCCGACCACGATGCGATCGGGGCGCAGGCGCATGGTCGAGCGCACCAGCTCGGTCATCGACACATGCGGTGGACGGGTACGTAGCGCCACCGTGTCGGGCAGCGGGCATTGCAGTTCGCGCGTGTCCTCGATGAGGATGACGCGGCTATCGAGCCCCGAATGTTCTGGGGCCATCTCGGCGAGCAGCGCATTGGCGAGGGTCGTCTTGCCTGAGCTGGTGCCTCCGGCGACGAGGATATTGCAGCGCTGGGCGACAGCGGCGCGCAGGGCGTCTGCCTGGGCCTCCGACATCAACCCATCGGCGATATAGTCGTCGAGCGTGTGCAGCCTCGTGGCAGGCTTGCGGATGGAGAAACAGGGTGCGGACGACACCGGAGGCAGCACGCCTTCGAAGCGCTCGCCAGCGCAGCCCTCGATATGCGGCGGCAGCTCAGCCGATAGGATCGGGTGCTCGGCATGGACCTCGGCCCGGACATGGCTCGCCACCAGCCGGATGATCCGCTCGACCTGGTCCGGTTCGATGCGAACCTCGGTATCGGTACGGCCTTCGCCAAGACGATCGAGCCGCAGCGCCCCGTCAGGGTTCACCATGATCTCGGTGACTTGGCTGTCGCGCATCGCTGCGGCAATGTCGCGGCCTAGCGCCGTGATCAGCATCCGGCGGCGCCGCTCCGCCGAGGTGGCCGGCCCTGCGGTGTCTGGGCGGCCGCTCATTCGCCATTCTCCGAAGAACCGGCCAGGGTGCGCCGCCCGGTCGAGACTTGCCGACCGACCTGGGTCACGAAGGCTTCGAACCTCTTGGCTCCGAGCGCGCGGCCCGCCTGGTCGTTTTCGGCGAGCGGCGTCTGGATCGCGAGTTCGAACCGGATGAAGAGGGCGAGCGTCTCGAGGATCACATAGGTGTCGCGATCGACCCGGCCGATCGCCTGCGTGAGCCTGTCGAGGCGGATCGCGAACCGATCCTCCAGCTCCGATGCGCCCCGGCGATTGAGCCAGGCAGTAACCGCATCGACGAGGATGGCCGACTTGCTGGCGCCAGGCCTGGCGGCGAGCGCTTCCAGCCGATCGGACACGGGCTTGGGCAGGAACAGCTGATGGCGGATCTTCTCCATGATCAAAATCCCAATTGGAGGTCGTCGGGGCGATCCGAGGCGGCATCGAGGCCGTAGACCGTGCGCACGGTGCCGAGCTGCTGGACCCGGTCCATTGCGCGGCGCTCGGCAGCCTGGTCGCCATCGTCTTCGCCAAGGCCCAGGGGGTCTGCGACCTCTGGCTCGATGACGACCGCGGGTTCGATGTCGTGCGCGGGGTGACGCGCCTGCTCGAGGCCGCCGGCGTCGGCTCGTTCATCGGCATCATCGTGGGCGGAGAGGCGGATGTCAGCGTCGCGAACCTGTCCAGCCCAGTCATCCGGGCGAGCTGCCGGAAGGTCACGATAGCCGGCGCCATCCAGTATCGGTGCGGGCGAGAGCCGCTCTGTGAATCGGCGATCCTCGTAATAGCGCAGCTTCTTCACGCGTATCGGGGGGTGTCCAGAGATCAGGACCAGTCCATCCGTGGGCGCAAGCTGCATCACCTCGCCGGGCGTCAGCAGGGCTCGTGCAGTCTCCTGGCGGCTGACCATGACGTGCGCCAGCCAGGGCGCGAGCCGGTGCCCCGCATAGTTGCGCATCGCGCGCTGTTCGGTTGCCGTACCGAGTGCGTCCGAAATCCGCTTGGCAGTTCGCTCGTCATTGGTCGCAAAGGCGACGCGGACATGGCAATTGTCGAGAATGGCGTTGTGCTCGCCATAAGCCTTCTCGATCTGGTTCAGGCTCTGCGCGATCAGGAAGGCGCGCACCCCGTAGCCCGCCAGGAACGCGAGGTTTGTCTCGAAGAAATCGAGCCTTCCCAGCGCCGGGAACTCGTCGAGCATCATCAGCAACCGATGTCGGCCCTGTGCGGCCTCACCGTCCTTGCCCACGCCGTGCAATTCCTCGGTCAGCCGGCGGCCGATCTGGTTGAGGATAAGGCGAACCAGCGGCTTGGTGCGGCTGATGTCGGACGGCGGCACGACAAGGTAGAGCGAGATCGGATGCGCCGCTCCGACGAGATCGGCGATGCGCCAGTCCGAGGCAGCGGTTACTGCAGCGACGGTCGGGTCTCGATAAAGGCCAAGAAACGACATGGCGGTCGACAGCACGCCGGAGCGTTCGTTCTCGCTCTTGTTGAGCAGTTCACGGGCCGCAGAGGCGACCACGGGATGGACCAGCGGCGCATCCGGCGTACCGAGATGGTTGGTGGCCATCATCCTTCGCAGGGTCGCGGCGAAGCTGCGTTGCGGGTCCGACAGGAAGGTCGCGACGCGGGCGAGCGTCTTCTCTTCCTCGGCATAGAGGACATGGAGGATGGCGCCGACCAGCAGCGAATGGCTGGTCTTCTCCCAGTGATTGCGACGCTCCAGCGCACCCTCGGGATCGACCAGGATGTCGGCGATATTCTGGACGTCGCGGACTTCGTTCACCCCGCGCCGGACCTCGAGCAGCGGATTGTAGCGCGCCGAGCGCGCGTCGGTCGGATTGAACAGCAGGCAGTGCGAGAAGCGGGCACGCCAGCCGGCGGTCAGCTGCCAGTTCTCGCCCTTGATGTCGTGTACGAGGCAAGAGCCGGTCCAGGAAAGCAGGGTTGGGATGACAAGGCCGACCCCCTTGCCCGACCGGGTGGGCGCGAACGCCATGACATGTTCGGGCCCATCGTGGCGCAAGTCATCGCGGCCGATGCGCCCGAGCACGACGCCGTGCTGGTCGAGCAGCCCGGCACCCTTGATGTCCCGGTGCGTCGCCCAGCGGGCCGAGCCATAGGTGGTCAGGTCTTTGGACTGGCGCGCGCGCCATACCGAACCGAAGATCGCCGCGCCGCAGCCAACGAAGCCGCCAGCGGCTGCGATTGCCCCCGCCTTGTCGAACACGACGGGCGCATAGGCGTCGAACGAAAACCACCAGGGAAAGATCGACCAGGGATGATAGATCGGCTGGCCCAGCAAGACGAACCAGGGGGCGCCAAGCTCCGGTTGATAAGCGAGTTGCGCCGCGGCCCATTGCGTGGCGGTCCAGATGCCCGCGAGGATGATCGCGAGCACTATGAGGATTTGTCCTATGAGTAGCTTTGTCGGGGTCATGCGGGCCTCCGCCCCGGTCCGGGAACTGACCGCGGGCTAGGGCATAGGGTCCCAGAAGAACGGCTCGGGCGTCAGGGCGTCGCTGGTATCGCTAGGTATCTCCTCGCGGTCCCCGGCGACCGGTTTCGGACCGGCGCCATGTTGGGGCGACGAATCGCACTTGCAGTTCGCTACCGCCTGGCGATCGATGGCATCATCCCGGCCCGCTGACGGCCAATGCCCGTGCCGCCTTCGATGCGCAGGAAAGGGGCACGCCATCGGGCAAGCTTGGAATTTCACGCGGCGGCAGTCGCCGATCCCGTCTGGTCCATGCCGATCAGATGCAGCGCGGAAAAGTTCGATCTCGTGGACGTCGCCAACCCGCGCGGGCAGGACGGAAGCGTCACTAGGCGATAATCATGGTCGCGGCTCCGGAAGCGTCGTAGCGCTAGTCGACCTCTTCCAAGACCGCGAGACATCTCTGCTGGGCGATCCCAGCGAGCAATCGAATTCGACCCAAATGAGACTTACGGGTGCCGATTTTCCGCTCTCAGGAGCGGTAGGTCCGCTTTTCTGAATTTGGCTGCCTAAGATGGCCGGGTCGCTCTTGGAACCTGCGTGCGGTCATAGCTGACGGTTACGCCGGGTCGGCTGCCAACAAAATATTGCCGTTCCGGCTTGGTCACCCATATGACGGCTTACCCCGCAACCTGCCAATCGGGTCTAGCATACCGGCTGGTGCTCTGTGCGCCCATCCCAGTCATTCATGTTCGTCAGGCTCCGATCCAGAACCGGTCATTCGATCATCAGGGCGAAAATCAGGATTGAGGCATGATTGCGATTGCGGAGTGGTCCGCTGCGTTATCAACCGGAAGCCCAGCCTCCTTGCGTTCGGAATAGCGGTCGACCAGCTGACCGGCATGCGGACGCATCAAGACAGTGAAGCGCACCAGTTCCTCCATTACGTCGACAATGCGATCATAATAGCTTGATGCCCGCATGCGACCGTCCTCACCGAACTCCTTGTACGCCATCGCCACCGACGACTGATTGGGGATCGTGAACATCCGCATCCAGCGGCCTAGCAAGCGCAGCGAATTGACGGCGTTGAAGGATTGCGAGCCCCCGGACACTTGCATGACAGCAAGGGTTCGTCCCTGCGTCGGCCTCATCCCGCGCATTTGCAGCGGCAGATGGTCGATCTGCGTCTTCATGATGCCGGTGATCTGACCATGCCGCTCGGGGCTGCACCAGACCATGCCTTCCGACCACAGTGCGTGCTCGCGCAGTTCGTGCACTGCCGGGTGGTCGTCTCCCGCTATCTGATCGGGCAGCGGCAGGTCACTGGGATCAAAAATGCGGGTCTCGGCGCCGAAGAATTGAAGCAGGCGCGCCGCCTCTTCCACGGCTAGGCGTGAAAACGAGCGTTCCCGCAGCGAGCCGTAGAGCAGCATAATGCGCGGGGGCGGTTGGTCCGGGCCAAGGCCAGCGGCGGGACGAGCCAACGCGAAAGCCTTGTCCATAGCAGGAAGATGATCGGGGGTGGCGAGCTCGCGCAGTCTCATGCGGAAATCCCTTTCTCGTACCAACGGCGGGTCCGCTTCAACAAGGCGACGATCGACAGCATCACCGGTACTTCGACCAGCACGCCCACGACCGTCGCCAGCGCGGCGCCGGAACTGAGGCCAAAGAGGCTGATGGCGGCGGCCACAGCCAGTTCGAAGAAGTTGGAGGCACCGATCAACGCCGAAGGGCCGGCGACGCACCATGCCACGCCAAAGCGGCGGCTGAGCCAGTAGGCGATGCTGGCATTAAGATAGACCTGAAACAGGATCGGCACGGCAATCAACACGATCACGAGTGGCTGTCGGATGATCTGCTCGCCCTGAAAGCCGAACAGCAGCACCAGCGTCAGCAGCAAGCTGGCAAGGCTGATCGGGCCGATGGCGGACAGGAAATGCTGGAGCCGCTTCTCACCGCCGCGAAGGAGGGCTCGACGGAGTAGTTGCGAGATGACCACCGGGACGACGATGTAGAGCCCCACCGATAGCGCCAGCGTGTTCCACGGGACGATGATCGATGCCACACCCAGCAGCAGACCCACCAGCGGCGCGAAGGCAAAGACCATGATCAGGTCGTTGAGCGCGACCTGGCTCAAGGTGTAGTTCGGTTCGCCGTCGACGAGGTTGGACCAGACGAAGACCATCGCGGTGCAAGGCGCTGCAGCCAACAGGATCAACCCGGCAATGTAGGACGACGATGCACCTTCAGGCAGCATCGGTGCGAACAGATGGCCGAGGAAGAAGGTGCCGAGCAGCGCCATCGAGAATGGCTTGATCGCCCAGTTCACCACAAGGGTAACGCCAATGCCGCGCCAGTGCTGCCTAAGGCTATGGAGCGCGCCGAAATCGACCCGCAGCAGCATCGGGATTATCATCAGCCAGATCAGGCCCGCCACCACGAGGTTGACGTTAGCGATCTCCAACGCTGCGATTGCCTCGAAGGCGCCGGGGAGCAAATGGCCGAGACCGATCCCGATCACGATGCACAGAGCCACCCACAGCGAGAGATAGCGCTCGAACAGTGACATGGCCTCAGTCCTTCCAGGAAGCGACAGGCACGGTCGTGGTGCCGCCACCCAAGGCGACCTGCATGTAAACCGTGTCGAGCCAACGCCCGGCCTTCCAGCCCATGCCGGTCAGGCGGCCGACATGCTCGAACCCGCAGGCTTCGTGTAGCGCTACCGAGCCAGGTTCGCCGCCGCCGATAACGGCGACCATCTGCCGAAAGCCATAGGCTTCAGCTGCCTGCAGCAACGCTTTGAGCAACAGTTTGCCGATGCCGCCGCCGCACCGGTCGTGCGCCACGTAGATGCTGTTCTCGCAGGCATAGGCATAAGCTGGTCGATCGCGGAACTGCGTGGCGTAAGCGTAGCCCACTACCGCTGATCCATCACAGACAACAAGGAACGGCCAGCCCCGTTCGCTCACCATTCGTATCTTCTCTACGGTCTCGGCCTCGGTCGGTGGCACCACCTCGTAGGTCGCCGTGCCATTCAGGACATGATGCGCATAGATGGCGGCAATGGCCTCAGCATCGCCGATCGTTGCGCTGCGAACCGAAAGGGTCATCGCCGGGTCGCTTCCACAACTTCGCCGTCTTCCTTGACGAACGTGCTGCGCTGCTCGGTCGGCAGCAAATCCAACACTTCTTCGGACGGGCGGCAGAGCTTCACGCCCAGCGGCGACACGACGAGCGGCCGATTGATGAGGATCGGATGCTCCATCATCGCGTCGACCAATGCCTCGTCCGTCAAGGTCTCGTCGCCGAGGCCCAGTTCGGCATAAGGCGTTCCCTTCTCGCGCAGCAGAGCGCGCGGAGTAATGCCGGCCCGCTCGATGAGCTCAACCAGCCGCGCACGGCTTGGCGGCGTCTTCAGATATTCGACAATGTGGGGCTCGATGCCCGCATTGCGGATCATGGCCAGGGCATTACGAGAGGTCCCGCAAAGCGGGTTATGGTAGATCACGATATCGGTCATTATCGCCTCTTCAGCAGCAGGTCAGTTCGGCCAGCAGCGGCTCGCACAGTTCGGCGCGCCCCTGGCAGCAATCCTTGGCCAGATAGATCATCAGTCCGCGCAGCGCATCGAGGTTGGCGCGCTGAATTTGTTGACGGCCACGCTTCTCGGAAAGCACTAGGCCGGCCTTCACCATCACGGCCAGATGCGTTGAAAACGTGCTCTGGGTCAATCCCGATGCATCCACCAATTCGCCGGTCGACAGGCCATCAGGCTCATGTCGGATCAACAGGCGGAACGCATCGAGCCGCGTAGGATGGCCGAGAGCGGAGAGTATCAAGAGTGCATCGCTGGTGTTCATGCATCGTAATTATCCGATGCAATCAAACCAGTCAACAAGCCATCAATAACTCCCGATGCTTCAATCGTCAGGCTTAAGGGCAGCTTGGGACCAATTGCGAAATGGAAGCTGGCATTCCGAGATTGGCTTGACGCGTGGTTGGAGCGGAAAACCTGACCGTCTGCTCATGGGGATCAAAAATCGCCCCTTGAACGGCCAGTTTGGGTCGACGGCAGGAAGGCGGCAATGCGCCCATCCAAGCCGCTCAATTGGAAAAGTATCGCGCCTACGAGCGGCCAGTCCGGTTACAGGAGTAGGTTTGATGCGAAGCGAGTATGGTACCCATTCGCTCCGGCGAACGAAGGCATCGATCATCTACAGGGCGACCGGCAATCTACGGGCTGTCCAGATCCTGCTCGGCCACAGCAAGATCGAAAATACGGTGCGCTATCTTGGGATCGACGAAGAAGACGCGCTCGCCCTCGCTGAAAATATCGAAATTTGAGTGTTGGCTCCTTGCCTATGGCGAGGGGCCATTTAGCGTAGCCACCAGCGGAGCAGTCCTCCCACAAGCGCCAGCGCGGAAACGCTCGCAGCCCAGATGCCGACGCACCAACCGAGACGGCTCAGCAACAGGCGCATCAGTGATATCCTTCCGTGCCAACCTTGCCGCGAAAGACCCAGTAGGACCAAGCCGTGTATGCCAGGATCACGGGCACCATGATCGAGGCTCCGACCAGCATGAACACCTGACTGCGGACGGGCGCTGCCGCTTCCCAGATCGTAACCCGCGCCGGGACGACGTCGGGCCAGATCGAGACGCCGAGCCCGACCAGGCACAGTCCGAACAGGGCCAGCGCCCAGAAAAACGGCTGTGCGTCGCGCTTCAACCGCAGACTCCGGTAGAAGAGGAATATCGCTATAAGCGTAGCAAGCGGCACCTGCGCAGTTGCGAGCACGCCGGGGAAGCTCAGCCAACGATGATAGTATTGCGTCTCGAGCCGTAGCGTCGCGAGACTGATGGCGCCGATCATGATGAGCAAGCCGATCCCAAGCCGTCCGGCGTAGGTCACCGCCTGCCGCTGCAGGCCGCCTTCGGTCTTCCAGTTGAGCCAGCAAGTCCCGAGCAGGGCATAGCCGATGAGCAGGCCGACGCCCGTCAGCAGGCTGAACGGCGACAGCCATTCCCACCAGCCACCGGCATAGCTGCGCCCCCGGACCGTGATGCCCTGCAGCAGCGCGCCCAGCGCAATGCCTTGCGCGAAGGTGGCGATGACCGACCCCGTCGTGAACGCCTTGTCCCAGAAGGCCCGATGTGCCGGATCGCGCCAGCGGAACTCGAATGCCACGCCGCGGAATACAAGCCCAAGCAGCATCGCGATCATCGGCGCGTACAACGCAGGAAGGATGATGGCATAGGCCAGGGGAAATGCCGCGAACAGGCCGCCGACGCCCATTACCAGCCAGGTTTCGTTGCCGTCCCAGACCGGCGCGATGCTGTTCATCGCGGTGTCGCGGTCCTGCCCAACCTTGAAGAACGGAAACAGGATGCCGATGCCAAGATCGAAGCCGTCCATCACGACATAAGCGATGATCGCAAAGCCGATGATGCAGGCCCAGATGACAGTGAGGTCGATCATGCCGAAGCTCCCTCGATGATAGCCGGCGCCGGGGTGATCCCCGCGCTGCGGATGGGCGCATCGCCCAGCGGGGTTTCATGCGCCTCGGGTGGCTTCTTCATCAGGTGAAGCAGGTACCAGATACCCATGCCGAACACGGTGAAATAGACGATAACGAATGCCAGCAGCGACGAGGCCACCGCCGAGGCATCGAGCGGCGAAGCGCTCTGCGTGGTCCTGAGCAGCCCATAGACCGTGAAAGGTTGCCGCCCGACTTCCGTCACGATCCAGCCGGACAGCACCGCAATCAGTCCCGACGGCCCCATCAGCACGGCGAAGCGATGCAGCAGCGGCCAGTCATAAAGCGCCTTGCGCCAGCGTGCGATGAGGCTCAGGGCGCCGATCCCGAGCATCGCGAACCCGATGCCGACCATCGCCCGGAACGCCCAGAAGACGATGCCGACGGGCGGACGATCAGCCTGCGGCACCGTATCGAGACCCTTCAGGGGCGCATCGGGGTCGTGCTTCAGGATGAGCGAGGATGCCTTGGGTATCTCGATGGCATAATCCACCCGCTGGTTCGCGCTGTCGGGAATGCCGAACAGGATCAAGGGGGCGCCATGCGGATGGCTCTGGAAATGCCCTTCCATCGCCATGACCTTCACCGGCTGATGTTCGAGCGTGTTGAGGCCATGCATGTCGCCCGCGAAAATCTGGATGGGCGCGACGATCGCGGCCATCCACATGGCCATGGAGAACATCTTGCGCGCGCCGGGATTGCTGCGGTCCTTAAGAAGATGCCAGGCACCCACCGCGCCGACGATAAACGCGGTCGTCAGATAGGCGGCAAGGACTGTGTGAAAGAGCCGATAGGGGAAGCTGGGATTGAAGATGATTGTCAGCCAGCTTGGCCCCGGGAGGAACTGGCCGTTGGCGCCGACCTCATAGCCAACGGGCGTTTGCATCCAGCTGTTGACCGACAGGATCCAGAATGCGGAAATAAAAGTCCCCAGCGCGACTGCAAGCGTCGCGACGAAGTGCAGCTTGCGCCCAACCTTGTTGATCCCGAACAACATGACCCCGAGGAATCCGGCTTCTAAGAAGAAGGCGGTCAGCACCTCATAGGCCATCAGCGGGCCTATAACCGGGCCGGCCTTGTCGGAGAAGATCGACCAGTTGGTGCCGAACTGATAGGACATGACGATACCCGAGACGACACCCATCGCGAACACGACGGCGAATATTTTCAACCAGTAGCGGAACAGATTAGCATAGACGCCCTTGCCGGTCTTCAGCCACAGAGCTTCGAGCACGGCCAGATAGCTTGCCAGCCCGATGGAAAAGGCCGGGAAGAGGAAGTGAAAGCTCACCGTGAAGGCGAATTGCGCCCTTGCGAGAATGATGGCGTCCATGAATATCCCCGTTCAGCTGGCGAACTCGGACCAGCTCTTGAATAGCATGTAGATGGCAACGACGAGCACGAAGACTGCGAAGAGGCTGTTCAACCGGCCCTTTTCGTTGGCCAGCACCTGCGATGCACGGGTGCCGATGACGCTCCCCACAATGCCGCCCACGATGAACACGCCGGCCAGACCCCAAAGGACGTAGCCCGAAAGCGCATAGTTGAGCGCTGTCGTCAGGCCGAAGGCCGCGACCGCAACGAGCGAGGTGCCGATCGCGCGCAGGATGGGCATGTGGGTCGAGGCAATCAGGCCCGGCACGATAAGGAAACCGCCGCCGATACCGAAAAAGCCGGAAAAGGCGCCGGTGCCGAGGCCATAGCCGACGACCTTGCCGACATTTTCCCGATTGCACTGTGCGCCCTCGACGCCCTGGTCGCCGCGACCGCGAAACATCAGGACTGCCACAACGATCATCAGGATCGCGAACAGGAACAGCAGCTTGTGCCCATCGATGCTCTTGCCGAGCGTCGAGCCGCCAAGCGCTCCGACGACGCCGGCAGCGGCATAGATCCCCCCGCATCGCCAGTTCACTGTGCGGGCATGGGCATGGTTCCAGAGGCCGGCGAGCGCATTGGCCGCGACGGCCAGTGCGCTGGTGCCGATCGCCTCATGCGGATTGCGTATCCCCACGAGATAAAGCAGCAATGGCACGGCGAGGATTGACCCGCCGCCCCCGACAAGCCCGAGGACAAAGCCCACAAGTGCGCCCGACAGGCCGCCGAGGGCGTATTGAAGCGGCTCAAGCATGGCTCATTGCGCCGCCTCGATCGCGTGCGGTGCGACCATCCATTCCCGGCCCTTGAGCATGCCATTCCAGTAAACCGGCGGCAGGATGGTGTCCTTGAGGAGCCAGGACAGGCGCGAGGGCCGCGTTCCGTCGATCAGCCAGTTGGGAAAGCTGGGCAGCAATTTCCCGCCGTAGCCGAACTCGGCGAGGACGATCTTGCCCGCCTCGACCGTCAGCGGGCAGGACCCGTAGCCGTCATAGTCTGCGACCGGCGGCTTGCCCTCGAGCGCGGCAAGAACATTGACCGCGACGACCGGCGCCTGCTTGCGCGCCGCGGCGGCAGTCTTGGCGTTCGAGGCGGAGCAGGCGTCGCCCAATGCAAAGACATTGGGATAGCGCACATGCTGAAGCGTTGCCTCGTTGACTTCGATGAAGCCGGAAACTGCCGCGAGGGGGCTGGTGCGCACGAAATCGGGCGCCACCTGGGGCGGCACGACGTGAATCATGTCGAAGCGCTCCTCGACGCGCCGCGTGTCTTCGCCATCCTTACGTTCGAATGTCGCCACCTTTGCAGCGCCGTCGATCGCGACAAGCTTCGATTCAAAGTTCAGGTGCGCGCCGTAGCGCTCGACATATTCCATCAGTGACGGGACATAGGCGGCAACGCCGAACAGCACCGCGCCCGCAGTGTGGAACTGGACTTCGATGTCGTTCAGGACGCCCGCTTTTTCCCAGCGATAACAGGACAGATACATCGCCTTCTGCGGCGCGCCAGCGCACTTGATCGGCATTGCGGGCTGGGTGAACAGAGCCCGCCCGCCCTTGAATTCCTTCACCAGTCTGTCGGTGTAGGGCGCAAGATCATAGCCATAGTTGGACGTCACACCGTTCTTGCCGATCGCGTCAGCTAGGCCCGGTATCGCATCCCAGTCCAGTTTGATGCCGGGACAGGCAACGAGCACACGGTAGCGCACCTCGCTGCCGTCACTGAGGATGACCTTGTTTTCGTCGGGAGCAAAACCCGAGGCTGCGGCGCGAATCCAGGCCACTCGGCTGGGCATGACCTGCGCTTCAGTGCGGCGGGTAAATTCCTTGTTGAACACACCGGCGCCGACCATCGTCCAGCCAGGTTGATAATAATGCACCTCGGAAGGCTCGATGACTGCGATGTCAAGCTTGGGGTTGCGCTTCAGGAGGCTTGAGGCCGTTGATATCCCGGCTGCGCCGCCACCGACGATCACAACATCGTGAACACGCCCGCCGGGTGCCGATTGGTTTCTGGATGCAACAAGTTCATACAATTTCGTGGATCGTGCGCCGGAACGGCAAAAGGCTAGAACCGGCGTAGGGAAACCCGCAAGCGCACCCGCCATGGCTTCGGCATTCGCATCGGTGATTGCCCCCGAGACTGCAGGTATGTGGGCGAAGCTAAGCCCCAGTCGTTCGGCAGCCTCGCCTAGCAGCGCAGCTGCGATCTGACCTGGCTCCTCATTGTCGGGTCGATTGCAGATGATCGCCTTAAAGCCTTGCGCGGCGATCGCGGGAATGTCGGCGAGTGCGATCTGCGGGGAGACCGCGAAATCCCGGTTGAGCGGCTTGATGTCCATGGCTTCTCCTCGCTCCCGCTCCAATGCGGGCCTCTTTTTATTGTGTGATGATGCGGTGTGCGGTCATGCCGGCGAGCATGGCGATCACGAAAATCCCAGCCTCGAATGGTGCGATGGCGAGGTCGGCAAGGGCGGGGCCGGGACATAGTCCGCCAATGCCCCAGCCGATGCCGAACAGGATCGCACCGAGGATCAGTTTTGCGTCGAGTAGGCCGGTGCCCGGCAGATCGAAGGCCTCGCAGGCGATCGGCTTGGGCATCCGTTGCTGGACTCGCCAAGCGAGCGCCATGGGCATCAACGCACCAGCCATCACAAAGGCGAGCGTAGGGTCCCATGCCGCGAACAGATCGAGGAAGGCGCGCACCCGCATTGGATCAGCCATACCGGACACGGTGAGCCCAGCTCCGAACAGGAGGCCGGCAAGCAGCGAGACGGCGGAAGCTTTCACTTGGCCCTGCCGCAGGTCGAAAGACCGAGCGGGCGGTACAGCGGACAGAAGCTGATCGCACTCGTCAAAAGAAATACGACCGCAAGGATCGTTAAGCCGACACCGAGACCCCCTCTGATCGTCCCGGTCCACCAGAGATAGCCGATCACCAGCGCGACGATCGCGCGCAGCATCCGGTCGAATGTTCCCATGTTCCTCGTCATGCCCAGTCTCCCCCGATTATCCGTTGATGAAACCGAAAGCGCGCATCAGTCCGACCGTGGCGAAGCCACTCGTCATGAAGGTCAAGGTGGCAACCATGGATCGGCGCGAGAGTCGGGAGAGACCGCAGACCCCGTGACCGCTCGTGCAACCTGAACCGAGCCGGGTCCCGAAACCGACAAGCAGTCCGGCCATGACCAGTTGCGGGATTGAAGCTGTAAAGCGCGGCTCGACGCCGCTGGAAGCCAGCGTGACGAGCAGCGCTCCCACGGGCAGCCCGATAACAAAGGCGAGCGCGACCGCGCGCGGCGCGCCCCTATCGGCAATGCCCGACGCTCGGGCGAGCATGCCGCTGACGCCAGCAATGCGACCAAGACCGAGGAGCATGATCGCAGCGGCAAGACCGATCAGCAGGCCGCCTGCCAGCCCCGCAACGGGCATGGCATTAGGGAAGCCGGGCAGCATCATACCGCGTTGACCGGGATCTTGAGATAAATGACGCCATTGTCCTCGGCCGGCGGCAAGTGCCCCGCGCGCATGTTCACTTGGACAGAAGGCAGGATCAGGCGCGGCATCGCGAGCGTCTTGTCGCGTGCTTCGCGCATCGCGACGAATTCGTCTTCACTTACCCCTTCATGGATATGGACGTTGGCCTTGCGCTCGGCCTCTACGGTCGTTTCCCAGACATAGTCCTTGCGCCCCTCCGGCAGATAATCATGGCACATGAAGAGCCGCGTCTCCGGCGGCAGTGACAAAAGCCGCATCGCAGATTGATAGAGGGTGCGGGCATCGCCACCGGGAAAATCGGCGCGCGCCGTGCCGTAGTCGGGCATGAACATGGTATCGCCGACAAAGACGGCGTCACCGATCACGTAAGCAATGCAAGCTGGCGTGTGCCCCGGGACATGCAACACCGTGACATCGAGATTGCCGATGCGGAAACGATCGCCATCTTTCCAAAGGCGATCAAAGTCCGAGCCGTCGCGCTCGAAGTCGGTACCGGCATTGAACAGCTTGCCGAATGTCTCCTGCACGATGACGATGTGCTCGCCGATGGCGATCTTTCCGCCGATCTTCTGCTGCAGATAGGGCGCGGCCGAGAGGTGATCGGCGTGGGCGTGGGTCTCCAGATGCCAGTCGACGGATAACCCCTTTTCCTCGACGTAGGCGAGCACCGCCTCGGCTGCGGAGAAAGATGTGCGCCCCGAAGCCGGATCATAATCCAGAACGCTGTCGACGATCGCGGCGCGAAGGCTCTCTGGATCGTGCACGACGTAAGTCACCGTGAAGGTCGGCTCGTCGAAGAACGCCTTGATCTGGGGAATGCCAACCTGAGCGGCAGAGATTTGCGACGAGGCTGCTGCAAGTGCGGAGTCGGTCACGGAAAACCTCATAAATTCATATTTACACATATCGTGTAATTGACTAATCCTCTTGCGTCAAGGGGCGGAAGTGTCGAAGGAAGCGCTATGGAAATCGCACAAAGAACAGAGAGCCGCTCACCGCGCATCGGAGAGATCGCGCCGGATTTCCGCGCCCGCTCGACGGGAGGCGAGATCCAGCTTTCCAAGCTGCGCGGACGCTGGGTCATCTTTTTTTCCCATCCGGCAGACTTCACGCCCGTCTGCAGCACGGAATTCGCCGAACTCGCCCGGTGTCAGTCGGAATTTGACGCCCTCGAGACGTCACTGTTGGGGCTATCCGTCGACAGCCTTTACTCGCATCTGGCGTGGGTCCGGGCGATCCGTGTGACACTGAACGCCGATGTCCGCTTTCCCATAATTGAAGATCCGAGCATGGCGATCGGGCGTGCCTATGGCATGATCGACGAGCAATCGGCCGACAGCATGGCGATGCGCTCGACTTTCTTCATCGACCCTGAAGGCGTCATTAGAGCGATTACCTGCTATCCCCATAATGTGGGGCGTTCGGTTGATGAGATGCTACGGATGCTGAAGGCGTTGAAGGCTGTGAGCAATGCCCAAACCCTGGCTCCTGAAGGATGGCGCGAAGGGAAACCGTTACTCAGTCCCCCATCCGACATTGATGAAGATCGCGAGGACTGGTTCTGCCGCTTCGTGGACGCGCCATGACGGCCGCATTTTACGAGGACCGCGATGCTGCGACCGTCGCATGCGACAAGCTCAAGGTCTTTGCGCAACCTCAGCGCCTCATGATCCTCTCCTGTCTGTTGCGCGGTGAGCGCAACGTGTCGGAAATCGGTGAAGCAACCCAGATCGCTCAGCCAGCACTAAGCCAGCAGCTCGGCGAATTGCGCCGCGCCAATCTCGTTCAAACGCGCAAGGAGGCCAAGTTGGTCTGGTATACGCTTGCCGACGAGGGCGTCGCTTTATGTGTCCGAACGATGGAAGCGATTTTCGGGGGGCTGGGTGAGGTCGACGATCTGCGCCCGCCCTTACATCTGACAAAACGCGCACCATCTCCGGAGGGTGTTGCCGGTTTCGCTCAAATAATCGATTAGAATTACATTGTGCCGATCGACGTAGTGATTGGGCAGGTGTGTTCGAGGCGAGGACTGACCATCAGATCCAACCACCGCGATCGATCGCTTTCCAGCAGAATATGACGTCTACCGGCGCGAATGGGAACGTCTGGCTTTGGTCGGCAGGCGACGCAGCTGAGAGGCAACTATCTCTGTATCTGCGCTCCAAACGCGACCGTCGTCTACCGGCCAGTCTTGCTCGCTTCCTGCCGCTGCATGCTGTCTTTTTAAATGTCCGGTGTCCGACTTAAAGCTGCCTTTGTGATGCCGGCCTGGGAATGACGGCAATGTCCCGAAGCGCGTCCTTCGCAGCAATGTGCGACAAGCGGGTGTTCTCGGTTACCCGCAACCTTTAGACCCCATGACTGCAGAGCCTCGGTGGCTCAAATCTGAGATGCTGATGATGGATTTTTCAGCAGCGGAGGCGAGTCATGGTGAAGGCAGTGAAATATGTTGGTCTGGACGTTCATAAGGAGACCATAGCGGTCGCAGTTGCCGAAGGGGAACGCGGAGGCGAGGTGCGTTTCGTCGGCACGGTCGCCAATGAGGACGATGCGGTCAGGAAACTGGTCAAGCGGCTGACGTCACCGGGCGTGACGTTGAATGTCTGTTACGAAGCGGGTCCCTGTGGGTATGGTTTGCATCGACTGCTGACAAAGCTGGGACAGAATTGCATCGTCATCGCCCCCTCAATGATGCCGCGACGCCCGGGCGACCATGTGAAGACGGACCGACGTGACGCAATGACGCTGGCGCGGCTTTTACGCGCCGGCGAACTCACGGCGATCTGGGTGCCGGACGAAGCGCATGAGGCGGTACGCGATCTCATCCGCGCTCGACGAAATGCGCAGGACGATGCCATCGGGGCCAAGCAAACGGTGCGCAGCTTCCTGTTGCGACACGATCGTCGTTTTGGCGGCAGGGCAGCCTGGACAAAGATGTACTGGCGGTGGCTGTCCGAGCAGCGGTTCGATTTTCCCCATCAGCAACTGGCATTCGAGGAAATGCAGAAGCGGGTGCTGGAGGCGCAGGCACGGGTCGGGCGCTTAGAAGCGGCGCTGGCTGAAGCGGTGGACGCATGGTGTTTTGCGCCGCTGGTCCGCAATCTACAGGTCCTGCGCGGCATCAGGCTGGTCAGCGCCGCGACGCTGGTGGCCGAGGTTGGCGATCTCACCCGCTTCGACAATCCTAAGCAGTTGATGGCGTATGTCGGCCTGGTGCCGTCCGAGCACTCCAGCGGTGCCCGGACCAAACGCGGCAGGATCACGCGGGCGGGCAACGCGCAGGCACGAACCATGCTGATCGAGGCTGGCTGGTCGTATCGACTGCCAGCACGCGAGGAGCGACGCTATCGTGAGCGGGTCATCGAGATGCCCGAGGATATCCAAGAGATCGGGTGGAAGGCACAGGTTCGCCTGTGTCAGCGCTACCGGCGCCTGGCCGCCGCAGGCAAACCACAGCCAAAGGTGACCACTGCAATCGCGCGTGAACTGGTCGGCTATGCCTGGGACATCGCCCGTCGGGTGTCACCGGCGGTGGCTGGCTGATCGACGTACAACGATCGCGAGAGGAGGCGCCAGCGCACCAGCTGCATAGCCTTGGCTGGCGTGCCGCGGGCACCCGACTGTGATGGGCAATCCACGGTATACGGTGGGGCAGGTTCGTCCGACGCCCGAACTTAGACGGAGGATAGGCCCAGCGACGGATACGGGTAGTGCGGTAACCAACCCGCGGATGAGAGCATGATCAATCGTCGTCGATCAGGCGTCCGCGGCACACCCGCCAAGGTCAATGCGAACGCTGGTCTTGCGGCCAGCGAAGGGGTAAACTTGGTCAGTATCTCGGATGGCAGTCATGAGAGCGTATATCTTTGCCCGTTTTATGTGACGCCCCTAGGACAACCTCGGCGCAGTGCCTGAACTCTAATCGGCTGGTCGCTGTCGATCAGTGACGGATCTTGACCCGCTTTTGTAACGGTCGCCTCCAACCTTGTGTTTCCACGCTGTCCCGTTCTATATTTGTGCCGCTTTGCTCGTTGGGCTTGCATTGCAACCGGTACCGCCCATGCATTTGGAGTTCGCACGCTTTGCGCATCGCCGTCCCCTTCCTTGGCAGAGCGCGCCAGGCCTGAGCCATGCGGAGCGATCTCGATCATCTGCCGCTACACAAGCAGCGCGAGTTGGACCTTGTCGTGGAAATGCTGTTCCAGGGGCTTCGCGACGCCACCGTCGCGGCGACGGGGCGGCGCAAGTCCGGCCGGATCCTCAAGATCATATTGTTCGGATCCTATGCCCGCGGCGACTGGGTGGACGCCCCGCTCGATGCCAACCGGTACAAGTCCGACTATGACCTGCTGGTCATCGTCAACCAGAAGGACCTGACGGATCGTGCGGCCTATTGGGACGAGACGGACCAGCGGATCGTCACCGCCTATAATTTCGAGAAGACCCTTGGCACGCCCGCCAATTTCATCGTCCACTCGCTTCAGGAGGTGAACGACGGGCTGGCGCATGGCCGACTGTTTTTCATGAATATCCTCAACGACGGCATCCTTCTCTACGAATCCGACGATCGGCCGCTGAAGACGCCGGTTCCCAAGACGCCGGACATGGCCTTGGCGGCCGCCGAAGAATATTTTTCGAAGTACATCGGTGACGCAACCCGGTTCTTCGATCTGGCCAAGGTCGCGATTGAAAAGGACTATTGTAATGAGGCGGCGTTTCTCCTTCATCAAACGGTTGAAAATCTCTATCAGGGCCTGTTGCTGACTTTCACTTTCTATACCCCTTACGATCACAATATTCTGTTCCTGCGGGACCTTGCCGAGGATATCGATCGCAGCCTCTTCGATGTCTGGCCGCGCGGCACGCGGCGGGAGCGCGCGCTCTACCAGAAATTGAAGGACGCCTATCGCAAGGGTCGTTATTCGCGCCATTACAGGATCAGCCGCGAGGACCTGGAATGGCTCGCCGGCCATGCCGAGGTCCTTGGGCAGCGCGTCCATGCCCTGTGCCAGTCGCGCATCGCCGAATTGCGCAGGGCCGTTACCGATCAGGCTTGAGCCGACGTCTTGCGCACTTCGCACCTTTGGCTATCATGGGCTGCGGAGGCGTTGATCGCCGGCACCCGCCTCCCTCCTGTTTTGCCAGGCATCACTACATCCGTCCCTGCGGTCGGGTGGCAGGGGTTTTTCTAAAGACCTCGCGCGTCGCTAGCTCTCGCCAACCCCGGACCGTCCCGAGGCGCGACGACTGCTGGCCCGACGAGGTCGTGCGTTTCCATGCCAATGCGACATGCCCGGGCGCTTGCCGGCGAACGCCGCATCGCTGCGCAATCCGCCGACCCGGACCCCGGTGAGGACGCGCACGAGATTGGCGGCAAGGCCAGCAGGATCGAGGGGCTTTACCGGGAAGAGGCCCCGCGCCTCACCCGCTACTTTCGTCGTCGCATCGGCGAGGCGGACGAGGCGCCCGATCTCGTGCAGGAAGCCTTCGCGCGGCTCGCCGCCTTCATGGCGCGCGAGGGCCTGGCCAACCCGGCGCCCTATCTCCAGCGCATCGCACGCAATCTCCTGTTCGAACGGAGCCGCCGCCGCGCGCGCCGCATGGCCGCCGCCCATGTCGCCATCGGCGAGGAAGCCGACATCGCAGTGCCGCCTGCCCAGGAGGAAGCCCTCGCGCATGCCGACCTCATGGCGCGCTACGAGGATGCCGTGCAGCGCCTTCCCGACCGGACCCGCGAGGCATTCCTGCTTCACCGCCTCGACGAACTGACCTATCGCGAGATCGCCGAGCGGCTCGGCATCTCCATTCCCACCGTCCAATATCATGTCGGGCGGGCACTGGCACAAATCTCCACGGCTCTTGAAACCGAATGACACAGATGGATGGATCGCGAACGCCCGAACTGCGCGAGGACGCTGCCATGTGGTTTGCCCTCATGCGCGGTCCCGAAGCCGAGACGCGGCGCGTGGAGTTCGAGACCTGGCTTGCCGCCGATCCGGCGCATCGCCAGGCCTATAGCCATATCAGCGAGGTGTTCAGCCTCGGGAAAGGGCTGAAGCCCGCCGTCGAGGTCCCGGATGCACGCCGTCCCGCGAGACAGCCCATGCTGCTCGCCCGGATGATGGGGAGCCCGCTCCTCATGCTGCTGCTCCTTCTCGTGTCCGTTCCCATGCTGGTGGGCCTGACCGCGGCGGCGATGCGCGCGATCGGCCCCGGCCATCCGCTCATCCAGGCGGACGGAACGGGCAGGGCACCGTTCGCCGAGGCGAGCCTCGCCACGTCGCCCGGGGAAGTGCGGGCATTCCGGCTGGCCGACGGATCCCGCCTGATCCTCGATGCCGACAGCCGCGTGCGCGTCACGCTCTCGGCCGAGCGGCGCGACCTGGCGCTGCTGCGTGGGCGGGCACGTTTCGTCGTCGCGCATGAGCCGCGGCCGTTCGTCGTCGCGGCCGGCGGGGGCTCTGTCCTCGCGCGCGGCACCATCTTCGATGTGACGCTTCGAGCCCAGGGCGCTACCGTCGCGCTTATCGAAGGCCAGGTCGATGTCCGCCAGCCCGCCATGGGCACGGCCGCAGGATCGCCCCGAAACAGCGGAGAGGTAACGCGCCTCACCGCCGGCCATGGCATCGCGATCGGTGCTGGGAGGAGCGTGGCGCTTCAGGCAATCCCGGTGGTCCAGGCCGACTGGCCGAGCGACCTGCGCGATTTCAGGAACGTGCCGCTGCGCGATCTGCTCGCCGAGGCGAACCGCTATGCGGCCCGTCCCTTGGTCCTGGCCGAGCCCGGGCTCGGCGACCTGCGCGTCTCGGGCATCTTCCGCGTCCGCGAACCCACGCGCCTTGCCGCAAACCTTGCAGAAGTGCTCGATCTCTCCCTCGTCCGGGGCCCGTCAGGCATCGCGCTGGGCCGACGCTGCGCTGCGCACGAAAAAAATTCGTGCCCGCCCTCATAAATTTCGCCTGACCGGCATGGATACCCCTGAACAGCCTGCAACGGGACAAGGGGGTAACCATGAGCAACAAGAGATCGAGTGCATTTTTCCTGGCGGCGAGCCTGTGGGCGCTGGCCGTTCCGGCCGGGGCGCAGGAACCACGCCAGGAGCTGCACCTGCCTGCCCAGGGACTCGGCGATGCGCTGCGAGCGCTCGGCAGCGCCGCCCGGCGCGAGATCATCTTCACACCCGAGGCGGTCGCCGGCAAGTCCGCCTCTGCGCTCGACGGCGCCTATACGTTCAAGGAGGCACTCGACACGCTGCTGGCTGGCAGCGGCCTGTCCACGGTCGAGCGGGATGGGACGGTCCTCGTCGTGGGGCGATCGCAGGCGCCGCAAGCCGCAGCGGCCCAACATGGTGAGGATGCCGCGATCCTGGTGACAGGGTCGCGCATTCGCGGAGCGCCGCCGGCCTCACCGGTCACCGTCCTGAGCAGTCGCGAAATCGCCCAGGCCGGGCAGACCGACCTTGGTGAGGCAGTGCGCACGCTGCCGCAAAGCTTCGGTGGTGGCCAGAATCCGGGCGTTGCGCCCGGTGCGCCGGGCAGTAACAACAACCAGAATTCGGGCTCGAGCATCAATCTGCGCGGCCTCGGGCCAGATGCGACATTGACGCTGCTCAACGGCCATCGCCTCGCCTATGGCTCCTTCACCCAGGCGATTGATGTCAATGCCATTCCGCTTGCCGCGGTAGAGCGCATCGAGATCGTCGCCGACGGTGCCTCCGCGCTCTACGGCTCGGATGCGGTGGGCGGCGTCGCCAACATCATCCTGCGCAGGGACTATGAAGGCGCCTCCGCTACCGCGCGGCTTGGTTCCGCGACTGACGGCGGCAATACGCAGCAGCAATACAGCCTCGTCGCGGGAACGACTTGGAACGGCGGCGGCCTCATGGCGACCTATGATTTCGAGCGCGACACCGCGATCACCGCCCGGCAGCGCAGCTATACCCAATATATGCCGGGCAATACTAGCTTGCTGCCTGCCGTGAAGCGGCACAGTGCGGTGCTGAGCCTGCACCATGCGCTCTCTCCCGACCTGACCTTCAGTATCGACGGCCTCTATAATTGGCGGCGCGCTCCCACCGTCCTGCAGGTGCCGGGCGGGTCGCGCTATACGACCGAGCCGACCAACCAGTCCTTCGCGATCGCGCCGTCGCTGTCGTTCCAGGCAACGCCCTCGCTCTCCTTTGCCATCAGTGGCGTCTATGGCGAGGACCGGACCGACACCAGGCAGTTCACCACCACTGCGGCCGGCGCGGTCAGCGCCTATCCCTATTGCTACTGCAATAAGGTCAAGTCCCTCGAAGCGACATCGCAGGGTGACCTCTTCGGCCTGCCCGCCGGCACGGTCAGGTTCGCCGGCGGCGCCGGCTATCGCGACAATGGCTATCTCAACCGCTCCAGCAGCCTGCCCGAGCCGATCGACGTCCACCAGGACAGCTATTATGGCTTCGGCGAAATCTACGTCCCGCTGGTCTCGCCAGGACAGGCGGTCGCCGCCATCCATCGCCTGTCGCTCACCGGCGCGCTGCGCTACGAGAAATATCCCGGTATCGACGACGTGCTGACACCCAAGCTGAGCTTGATCTATGCGCCGAGCCCGGACCTGGACCTCAAGGCATCCTGGGGCAAATCCTTCAAGGCAGCGACGCTGTACCAGCAATACCAGCCCCAATATGCCTTTCTGTACGACGCGACGACCCTGGGTGGTTCGGGCTACCCGGCGGGCGCGACCGCGCTGTTCACCAATGGCGGCAACCGGGCGCTCAAGCCCGAGCGCGCGACCTCCTGGTCGGCGACCCTGGCCGCCCATCCCCGCGCTGTTTCCGGGCTGCGGCTGGAGGCCAGCTATTTCGAGATCGCCTATCGCGACCGGGTGGCGCAGCCATTCCAGGGCACCGACTTCTACAACGCGCTCGGCCGGCTGACCCTCGACGATTTTGTCGATCCCTATCCTGATGCCGACCAGCAAGCGGCGCTGATCGCCGCATCGCCCGTCCCGCTCTTCAACTATTCGGGGCAGGCCTACGACCCGGATGCAGTCGTCGCCGCCGTCTATAATACATTCTTCAATGTCGCGCGTCAGAAGATCCGCGGCGTCGACCTCATGGCCCGTTATGATGCTGAGCTCGATAGCGGCGACAAACTGTCTCTGACAGGCTCGGCGTCCTGGCTGCAGTCACGCCAGAGGCTCGACCCGTCGCTGCCCTATACCGACCTTGCCGGGACGATCTTCAATCCGCCGCACTGGCGGGGCCGGGCCGGAGCGACATGGACGCGCGGCCCCCTGAGCGCATCCGCCTTTGCCAACTATAGCGGCGGGGTGGACGACACCCGCAATAGCCCCGCTGTGCGAGTGGGATCGCAGACGACCTTCGATCTCGCGCTTGTCTACCGCCCCTCGCAGGAAGGACTGGTCCCGGGCGTCGGCTTCGCGCTGGCCGTTCGCAACGTTCTCAATGACAAGCCTGCCTATGCGCGCGCGGTAGCGAACTATTATGTCAGCTACGATTCCACCAACCAGTCCGCGATCGGCCGCTTCATCAGCGTCTCGCTGACCAAGGAGTGGTGAGCGATGACCGGTCGTGATCTTCCCGCAGCTGGATCCAAGCGAATGGCAGCGCGACGGCGGGTCCATCGCTCCGGTTGCCGCGCGCGCCCAGGGAAGCGACAAATCGCCCTTGGCGGCCTTGCCCTTGGCATGGCGCTGGTGCCGGTCGCATCCCGGGCAAGCCAGCCGCCCTGCGACCTGCTGCCGCCCGCCGCGCCGCCGGCGGAGGCCCGGCGCGAGATCAGCGCGCTCGACCTTGTTCGCCTGCGCGATTTCGGGGGCATGCAGTTCGATAGCTATCCGGGGGCCCCGGCGGCGCTGTCGCCTGACGGCCGGCATGTGGCATTGCAGCTTCGTCGGGGCGACCCTTCGTCCAACCGCTATTGCACCGGCATCCTGGTGAAGGAGACCCGGAGCGCCGCGCCGCCGCGGATCGTCGCCGATGGCGGCGAGGTCATCCGGCTTTCCTTCGACAAATATGGCTTCTCCGGCCTTGTGGCAGGCGCGCCGGTGCCGTCGGTCCTGCGCTGGGCGCCCGATGGCAAGCTTCTGGCGTTCACCAAGGCGGTGGGCGGCATCATGCAGCTGTATCTCGTTCGCCCCGATGGGACGGATGAGACGCAACTGACGCATTCGAACGTGTCGATCGACGATTTCCAGTGGCTGCCAGGCGGCGAGGCGATCGTCTATTCCAGTCGCGCCGGCCTGATCGACGCGGAGCGGCGGATCGACAGCGAGGCGCCAGGCGGATGGCGCTACGACCTGCGTTTCTGGCCCCTGGCCGGTGGCCGGCCACACCCGCCATCCCCGATCCCGAGCCGGGCCGACGTCATCACGCTGGCGGATCGAACCGTGCGCCCGGCAAGCGATGCGCAGCGCCTCGTCCTGGAGCCGGCGGGCACGCCGGGCTGGCCGACTGGGGCGATCCAGGCCCTGCCGCTGGGCAGCGGCGCAGATCGTTCCTGGCTGGCACCGGCCAATCCCGATGCCTTGTTCAAGCCCAATATTCTCCATGTTTCGGTGAACGGCCGCGAACTGCCTTGCCCGCAGCAGGCCTGCAGCGACGTGATCGGCCTGTGGAAGCGTGATGATCGCACGATCCTGTTCCTCAAGCGACAAGGCGTGGCGCGTAGCGAACTGGCCCTGATGCGCTGGGACCTCGGCGCAGGCGCACCTCGGCGGCTGCTTGGCACCAACGATCCCTGGCTGGGCTGCCAGCTCGGGCCTCAGGAGCTGGTCTGTACGGCGGAGGGCGGCACTGCGCCTCGCCATGTGATCGGCGTCGATGTGGACACGGCCAAGGTCCGCACGATCTACGATCCCAATCCGGAATTTGCCGCAATCCGGCTTCGCCACCCCGAGCGCCTGGTCTGGCGCAATGCATTCGGCATCGAGACCTTTGCCGACCTCGTCCTTCCTTCCGGTTATCGGCCCGGACATCCCGTTCCGCTCATTGTCGTCCAATATGAATCGCGCGGCTTCCTGCGCGGCGGTACCGCTGACGAATTCCCGATCCAGCTGTTCGCGGCCCATGGCTTTGCCGTCCTGAGCTTCAATCGGCCGCCCTGGTACGCCCTCCAGGGAAAGCCGCTCGATCTTTTCGCCTTCCTCCAGGCCAACCAGAAGGACTGGCTGGATCGGCGCAGCGTCCAGTCCTCCCTCGAAATCGTCGTCGAGCGCCTGATCGCCCGGGGCATCGCCGATCCCGCCCGCATCGGCATCACCGGGCAAAGCGACGGTGCCTCCACAGCGTCCTTCGCGCTCATCCATTCGCGCCTGTTCAAGGCCGTCGCGCTCAGCACCTGCTGCGAGGATCCGGCGATGATGGCCAGTCTTGGCCCCGGATTCGAGGACTGGTATGCGAAGTCGGGATATCCAAGGTTCCACGAGGATCGTCCCGACTTCTGGAAACAGGGGTCGCTGGCGCCCAATCTCGGGGCGCTGCCTCCGGTTCCCTTGCTCATCCAGGCGGGCGAGGAGGAGTTCCGCTTCGCGTTGCCGACCTACGCGGCAGTCAAGAATGCCGGCTGGCCGACCGAGATGTATGTCTTTTCGGGCGAGGGCCATGTCAAGCTGCAGCCAGCCCATCGGCTCGCCGTCTATGAGCGAAACCTCGCCTGGTTCCAGCGCTGGTTCAAGCCGAACGAGGGTGCTGCGCCATGAGGCTGAGTAGGGTCAGCCGCGACGGGCAGCGAGCCAGGCTTCGACATCCACGAATCGCATGATCCGCACATAGAGATGATCTCCCGCGTCCGGCACCGTCGCAAGACTGGCCTCCAGTGCCCGCCGGTCGAGGATTCCACGCGCGCATAGTTCGCCTTCCAGCAACATCGCGCGGATAGCGGCGAGGTTGCGGAGATAAAGGCTTCGCACGAGGCTGGTGAAACCGCCCTTCGAGGCACGCTGGACGATCCTGGCCGGGAGCTTGGGGGCATAGGCGCGGCGCGCGATCGCCCGGTTCATGCCATCCTCGTACCAGAGCCATGTCGGCTGCCGTAGGCAGGCCTCCATCACCGGTTGCGACAAGAGCGGATAGATAACCGGCATGCCGTCCGCGCCATCGAGATAGTCGATGAGGGCAAGGCCGCGCATGATCGCCGCGACATGCTCGCGCTTTCCGACGGGAAGGTCTGCGAACTCGTTGATCCAGGGATGCGGCGGATGCGCTGTTCGTGCCTCGAGCAGCGCGGGAGCGAGCAGGCGCTCGTCCCGAGGCCACGTCCAGGCCCGACGGCGGCGCAGATGCTTTTGCAGCGCTCGCCGCGCGATCAGGAAGGGCGAGCATTCGGTTACCGCGGCGACCTCCATCACCGTGCGCCAATATCCCGCCCCCAGCCCGTGGGCGGCCATCCTGTCGCTTGCCGGCGTTGCCGAGCGCAGGAAGCAGAAGACATTGTCACCGCCGCTGCCGTAGGCGATCGCCCTTGCGCCGACCTCATGGGCGACAGCGCTGCCATGCTTGACGAGGCTTTGCGTGAAGGCGCGCGTGGAGGGCCGTGGGCGCTGCGCCGCGCTCGACGCGGACAGGGCGACGTCGGCTGGGGAAAGGTCCAGTTGATGCGACTGCAGGTCGAGATGTCGGCATACCTCGCTGGCAAATGCGCGTTCATCGCCGCTCCCTGTGCCGCTTACCAAGGTAATTGCATGGCGCAGGCCGGGGAGCGCCGCGGCGAGCACCGAGGAATCAAGCCCACCGCTCAAGGTCAGGGCCACCGGACCGACCTGCCGCGACCAGTGGTGGCAGGCGCTGTCCACCGCCTGCGCGACCTCGTCCTGGGCCTGTGCGAAAGACGGGAGGGCTGCGGCGTCGATGAATTTGGCCGGGCTCCATAGCGCATGATGATAGACGCCCTCGGGCCCGATATGCAGGATCTCGCCTGGCAGGATTTCCTTGATGCCGACAAGGGCGCTCTCCCGTCCGACCAAGTCTGGATAGAGCAGTTCGTCTTCGACGACAGTCCAGTCGATCGCATTGGCGCGACCGGTGAACGCCTCGATGAACGGCAAGTGGGACGCGACCACCAGTTCGCTTCCCCAGCGCCTGTAGTAGCAGGGGCAGCGCGCGGACGGATCACGATAGATGCACACCGCATCTCCTCCCTCGATGCCGGTCCAGGCCACGAAAGCGCCCCACCGCGCTTCGATCGCTTCGAGAAAGGCAGCGGGCGCGGCGTTGGAATCGACGACCCCTATGAACGGGGATTCGCCCGGTACGCGCGAAAAGGCTGGCCCCACTATGTGAATGTCTGCAGGAACGCCGCCGATGCTCTGGGTCGGACCTGTCGCGAACAAGGCGTGAGCGCTCGAGACGGCACAGGGCGCCAGGCCCAGCCGCTCTGCAACCGCATCGGCCGCGGTTCGGGCCGGGGCCGGCCGGTCGCGCTCCAGCGTCACCACGCCGAGATAGGCGCCTAGCATCATAGCTGCAGGATCGGCGTGAAGCACGCGACCCGCTCATGCGTGTCACCCAGGATCATGTCATGATCCTGGACCCAGCAATGCGCCTCGAACGGGTCGAGGCGCACGCCGAGCACGAGGCGGCAGGCCATGTTTCGCGACCGCAGGAAATGCAGTAGCGCCATCGAATCGGGGAGGCAGGTGTCGCGCGCCGGGACGAGCAGCCGCGCCCGCACGAACAGCGCGGTTCTGGCTGCTGCCTGGCCTGGCGTCATGGGCACCGACGGGCGGGACTGGAGGCGGCGGGCCCACCCGATGAGGAGGCGCAGGGGAATGAGGCGCACCGCAAGGCGCATGGTGATGATCCGCACGATCGCCGCCCCTGTCGCCCCTGTCATAAGGGGTCGGCGCTGTACGTCGGCTGTGGCGGGCGGCGGCGCATCCTGAGCAGGTACCGCGATATGGCTCGGCTCCGCAGGGCGACCTAAATCCGCGTCGCAAAGGCCGATCCGGGCGAGCGCCTCGAACTGATGGGCGGGGCCATCGGCACGGGCGCCGCTATGTCGCAAGGCGTGGAAGGCCTCGACCAGATGCTGAGGCAATTGGAGGTAGATGTCGCGCGCAACATCGATGACGACGATCCGCCCTCCGACATCGCACCAATTTATGTCCGCGCGGGCCATGATGCATTCTGGCTCCCTGCATGCGGGCGTCGCAGGCAAAGCCTGCCTCGCGCTTTGCGGGTTATGGAGCCTGGCGCATCCCCGGCCGGGAATGCGCCAGGGTAGATCAGTCGTCGAGGATACCGGCAAGGCCCTGGCCGGCAGGCGCATCGACCGTTCCACCGGAGATGCCCTTGGTTTCGACGCTCACCACGCCGAGTTCGACGACGTCGTCACGGCGGTCTTCGCTGTTGCGTTCCATTTCGTCTACTCCTTGTAGCCGCTGGATTGCGGCACGAGAAGAATAGGACCCGGATTTTCCGCGTGCGAACTTATATTATGCCGGAATGAGAGTCCTTGGGACTGGGCAGGCCGGACTATTATCATTAGCATTGAGAATGCCTCATCATTCTGGATGACTATATTCATGGCTGTATTATATTGTTGATCACGAAACTCGACTGTGTGCGTTTTCGGTGATAGCGGGCCATGGCTCGGCGCGCCGCGCCGATCGGCTCCCTGTCGATCGTAGCGAGGATCTGCGAGAATTCGCCGACGACATCGGGGAGCAGGCGATGCTCCAAGGCCCGCGCGCGTGCCAATGCGCGTAAGGCTGCTGCCACTGCCTGCGCCAACTCCTCATTGCGCGGGAATGAGGCCAGGATGCCGAATAGTCTTTCGGACGCTGCGGCCACCTGTTCCGGGCTCCAGGGCCTCATGCTTGAGCGCGCCGAGTCCTTTCCTTGCGCTCTCTGGCAAAGGACGCTCGTGAGCGAACTGGATCAAATGGCCATGCCAGCGATAGAGCCCGGCGAGCCGGTCGGCATCGAGCTTCCGGACGCGAAAGCCGCCGCCCGGAAGCAGAACGACAAGACGCTCGCCCACCAGCCGGTTCAGGGCATCACGGACGGGTGTAGCGCTCGCGCCGAACTGATCGGTGAGACGGCTGAGCTTGAGCATCGCGCCGGGCGCGAAGGCGCCCTCGACAATTTCATGCCGGATACGACGATATATATAGTCTGCCGTGATGGGCTCGGGCGCCATCCTACCTCCATTCTGCGCATGGGGATCTTCGCCCCGAGCCCTGGTTTGCTTGGCCCCTGCCAGTTTCGCCTCAGCGTGCATGTATCGGCTTGGCGCACCGGCTACCCGCCCGCGGGATCGCGCGTGCCGATCCTGCTGGCGCCGGCCTTGTATCGGGGCATGTCGAAGCTGACGCCTCGCCGGAGGCATGCAGGCGCCCGGCAGGGGCTGCGCTCTATGCCGACATGTCGATCCCGTCGCCCGGGCAAACACCGCCCCAGATGTTGACGAATCGATCAAGTAGCCGGACAATCTTCGCCCTGCCGTCCTGCGTGAGGCTGACGCGTACATAGCGGTGATCGCGCTGTCGCCGGCTTCGTTCGGCTCCGCTTTCAGGGCTCGCGCCGCGGCGGCAGAGGACGAGGCCATCCCGCTCCAGTTCGCCCACCTTGCGATGCGCGGGTCGACGCCGGCACCTGCGAGGCCAGGCACAAGCTCCAGGCGTGCAGCGTGCGATGCTCGCACTCGGCGAGGTAGAGCAGGGCGAGCATGTCGAGGCGCGGGGTGGATACGAAGTCACTGCCGAGGCAATCACTCGTCGCCTCGCGCATGCTGGCGAGAATCCGGCATGCCTGGGCGCGCAGTTCCCCATCCGTCGAGCCTGTCATCTGGCCTCCTCCCTATCCTGTCCCTCCTGGACCATGAGCAATCGCCCTTCACTCCGATATCGCACCCAGGCGTGATGCCGAGCCGTCATGTTCCGAGCCAGAGCGGCACGGCGGCATGCGATGTCGCCCACTGGACGACGGCTGGGCCGCGTCATGGTCTGGGTACTGTCTCGTGCCGAGGTGAGGGCGCTCGTCATCGGCTGGCGAGGCTCCACGGCGGATCCCGGTGGCCCTGACGGCGGCGTCGATGATGCCGCTCCGTGCCGATGATGAGGAGGAGCAGCATGGGATAGGACAGCTTGCCGACGATCCACCAATAGGCCAGCGGCAGGATGTCGGCGTCGAAGGCACGCGCGGCATGGGCAGCGAGCGCCAGGCACTGGATCGCCGCAACCCAGAGCGGCCAGAAGCGATTCGCCCTCAACGCGATCGCGAGCAGAGCGGCGAGGAGCGCCGCATCGATCCAGACGATCGACCACTGCACATCGCGAAAAGCCAAGGCCCCCTGCATGTTCGTAAGGCTCGTTGCAATCGTGGCGACCAGCATCGCCGCTGCCGCGAGACGCTCGGGGGCGCCGCCGCGCCAGCCGGCGTGGATCGCCAAGACGGTGACCAGCAGGAGGAAGGCCGCGATCGGGGTCATCGATGTCGCGGACGTGCGGGATCATCGCCGCCGCTCATCCATCGGCTCCGGATGGCTCTACGCCGATCGCGCTTGCCGGCGGCTTGAGGACGTCGCCGAACGCTTGCACGTCGATCCCGAGCTTACGACCAAGCATTTCTAGCATGCGGTGGGCCTCGGCGACCTGTCCGAGCGCGCTCGATGTCAGCAACTGCGCGTTGCTGATGGCGGCCAGGACCTGATGGCCGGCCACGGGGGACAGGTTGCGGCCGACTTGCGCCAGGATCGCGGAAGTCGAAAGCTCGCCGCCTTTGGCAAACAGGGCTTGGAGCAGCTTCTCATAGGCGTGCAGATCGCTGGCGAGGGCGGCGATGCCCGGGCCCGAGGCATGCGGGCCAGATTTATTCGCCAGCGAAGAATCTGGAGAGGACCTCGAGGCCGACGGCCAGCATTCCGAAGCTTGCCGCGGCGGCAAGGACGAGGAGGATGAACCAGAAGAGGCGGTGGATAAGTCCGAGTGCATTGCGATCTACTCCCTTGTGACGAAAGGGAAGCAGCACCTGCCATTCGCCGACCTGCAACCCTTGACCCGGCACTGGGGGATCGCTCGCGCCGATGGCTACCCCCGCCAATTCGCCCCCCGATTTCCCGGGGGGCGTCATATTCTTGCCGCCGAACAGCATTTCGGCCGCCCGGCGTCGGTTGGGCGCGCCCAGGATTGCTACCGCCTCTGAAATATAGGAGTCCACCGTGCCGACGCCGATGCCGAGCTCACCCGCAATCTCCTTGGACGTCCGCAGCTGGAAGACATGCCACAGGCATTCGCGATGGCGGGGGGCAAGCCTGTCGGCAAGGGCTTCAGCCTCCTCCATCACTGCATCGCTCCTTCAAGGACCAGTAGGGGGAGAGGGCGGGCTGCCGCCCGCTCGATGGACGCGGCGGGGGCCGCGAGGATCATCTTGATTGCCGTTCGCACCAGCGTTGCACCTCCCTCCGCTCCATCATGATCGAGCGGCCCGCAGCACCTTTCCCAACGTATCCAATCCCATACCGTTTATGGTCAATTCTGGCCGCAGGGATAGTAGATCGCGAATCTCCGGTTTGCCACCCCGACGCGCGGGGAAGACATATGCCCGCGGCGGATGGCCGATCCGTTTGATCGGTTCGGTCGTGCGCACAGATTGCGTGATTCGCGGCGTCCCCCCCCCTATGAATGGCGCTTTGCAATCATGCATCTTTGCGGTGCGGCTTGTTAATACGTCGGACCCGCTCGCCTGCCAGCCCGCAGCGTTCCTGCGCGTTCCCGGGCTACGAGATCCTGAACCTGGCGCTCGCAGTGGCTTATAGACCCGCGCGGCCTCGAGGCGAGGGATGGCTTGGGATTGCTCCGCGGCCCGAGCCCTGGATTTCTTTCATCTCCTTCCCCCTGGCCCCCGCGCCGCCACGCACGCGATGCCCTCTCATTGCTCGACCGGTCGGCCCGCTGGAAATCCCCGCCACGATCTTCGGGGGGTGACCGCCTCGCGCGAAGGCCGCGATGACCAAAGGATGCGCTGTCGTTGCCCGGCCCGGGCACCGCCATCGCCTGGGGCATCGAGATCGACTGCCCTTGCGGAAAGGGGGCATATGCATAGGTCTGGTGATCACCGCTTCGGCTCCCCGAATGTGCGTATCCCTTCCGCATCGCCTCGGCGCCCGCGCCGGGCCCATCCCGTCATGCTGGCGCCTCCGCCGCCCGCCGCCTGGCTATGATGGCCGGTCCGATGGCTCGCCGTATCGAGGCACTGGTGCGTCGCGGGCGCGCCGGTCTGGCCTGGGAGGTGACGCGGCGCGACCCCGCCTATCGTGCTGACTGGGAGCGCGCGGCCGTCGCTGACAATCTACCATCCGGGCAAGACGACCGCCCGTTGGTCTCGCGCAAGGCTGCCCTGGCGCGCCAATGGGGGTTGCACTTTTGCCGAAGATCCAGGGGAGGATTCTATGCAGGTGGTACCGGTCTGGTCTGCCGTCCTCGATCCGTGCGTCCTGCGCGCCCGGATCGCAACTGGGCAGGCCAATGCGTCCTGTCGCTTCGATGCGCCGGCCCGCCGGGCGCGCCGCATCTCGGGGACAGAAGGCGAGCATATCGCCTTCGACTGCCTGGGGGAGGTGGCGCGGATCGATTTTGTCGGGGAGAGGTTGCCCGACGAACCAGTGCTGCTGAGCTTCGAAATCATCGCCGACGAGCGGCTTGGCTCGCAGTTGGCCGCGCTCCAGCGGATCTACTTCCATACCGGGGCAGGCGAGCAGGCGAATCGCCTGCGGCGCCAGCATCTGTCGCTTCTCGCGGCAGATGCACGCACCGCAGGCGCGAACCTGCGGGACGTCGCCGAGCTAGTCCTGGGGCCAGGCAGCTGGCCCGGGGATGGCGAGCACCGCAAGTCGCTGGTCCGCCGCCTCGTGGCGGCAGGCATCCTGCTATGCCAGAAGGGACCTGCCGCAATCCTGCAATCCTGGCCTGACGGGAATGGCTGAGCGGCGTTGTCCATCTTTTGCTTCGATGGGCCGGGCGTGCATGTCTGCCTCCGGTTCTGCGCTGGCGCATCGCCTTTTTGTCCTAGATCTCCGGGTCGGAGGGATGACGGCGCAGCGGAGGCTTCCGTGGAAGGTTCTAGGGGCGCATCGCGCAGGGCCACGACCGCGCTCCAGGGCTCGCTGCCCTCGCCCCCGAGCCCCTTGCGGATCTCGGCCTTGGGTGACGATCGCTTGCGCAGGATGATGGTCGCCGCGCGGTTCGCGCGGCGGCGTTTCCTGTTTGCCTCTCCCGGCGTGGCGTGTGTGGCCGGCGCTCCCGGCTAGGCCCGTCGCGGCCAAGGACAACCCCGCCCGCTGCGCTCCTGCGGGGTGCTCCACATCCGTTCCGCCCTTGCGGTGTCCCTGCCCGCTGGAGCCGGGCCTCTCGGTCGCATTTCGCCGCCCACCCCCGCCTTTGCGGGGAGGCTTTGTGCCTTTTTTTGGGGTGGCGGAAAGGACAGACCATGCCGAATTCTTCAAGCCGCAGTGCTGCCCGTGAAGTCGGAAAGGGCGGGAACGGCGAACGCGCTACCCTCTATGACGAGGTGACCACGCGCATCGTCTCGGAACTGGAGGCGGGGCGCGTCCCGTGGGTCCAGCCATGGGGAAAGGTCGGGGGGCCGGGCGTCAACGCCGCGGCCGGCCTGCCGCGCAACGCGGCGACGGCCCGGCCTTACTCGGGCGTCAACATCTTGATCCTGTGGTGCGCCGTCATCGAAAACAGCTGGCCTTCGCAAGGCTGGCTGACCTTCCGGCAAGCCCGCGAGGCGGGTGGATGCGTCCGCCAGGGTGAGCGCGGCGTGAGCGTGGTCTATGCCGATCGCTTCACCCCCAGGGGCGAGGCCGAGCGGGCGACGCGCGATGGCGACGAGGCCCGCGCCATTCCCTTCCTCAAGCGCTTCACCCTCTTCAACGTCGCCCAATGTGATGGGCTGCCCGCAGACCTTGCCGGCGATCCGGTGCCATTGGCCGAGAGCGAGATCGTGCCGGTCGCCCGGCAAGTGATCGCTGCCTCGGGCGTCGAGTTCCGCATAGGCGGGGACAAGGCCTTCTATGCGCCCGGTGCCGACTTCGTCGCCGTCCCGCCGCAGGCCGCCTTCTTTGATCCGGTGAACTGGCATAGGACGGCTTTTCACGAATTATGTCACGCGACCGGCCATGCGAAGCGGCTGAACCGGGACATGACCAATCCCTTCGGCAGCAAGGACTATGCCCGCGAGGAACTTATCGCGGAAATGGGCTCGGCCTTCCTGTGCGCGGCGCTCGGCATCGTCCCGACCGTTCGTCACACCGATTATCTCGGTGCGTGGCTCGATGTCCTGCGCGAGGACAACCGCGCCATCTTTCGCGCCGCCAGCGCTGCCTCCAAGGCGGCCGACTGGTTGCTGTCCCGCCATCGCGAGGCCCAGAGCGCCCGCGCCGATGAAAGGATCGCAGCATGATCCTGCTTCCCGATGACCTGCGCGAGGCACTGCGCGCGAACGCCATTCGCCATGGCATCGCCCTGCGCGGCGGCCTTGCCGAACCGGACTTCGTGCCCCTTCTCAAGCTGTTCAACCCGCTGGGCGCGGCGACATGGCTCGCAACGGAGCTGGCCGAGGATGGCGACACGCTTTTCGGCCTTGCCGATCTTGGCTTTGGTTGCCCGGAACTGGGCACGTTCAGTTTCTCGGAAATCGGCGCTGTCCGGCTCCCCTATGGCATGGGAATCGAGCGCGATCTCGCTTTCGAGACGGCTCATCCGCTTTCCGCCTGGGCCACATGGTCGCGCCGGTCCGGCTCGATCCTCTGGGCGCAGGCGATGCTCCGCCGCCATGGCCCGGCTTCGGGCGAGACGGCTGCGGACCCTGATCTTCCACCGTCCTGACGGCGGATGACGCAAGGCGGCGCGTCATGCCGCCACCCTGAGTACCGGTCACGTCCTGAGCATCGCAAACAGCGCGACCGGCACCCTTTGACGAAAGGCGAATGCCCCATGAAACTCGACCATATCCCGCTCGACAGGCTCTATGTCGACAAGACCAACATGCGCTTTGGCCGCAAGGCGCCGGACGTTTCCGACATCCTCCCGACCATCCGCGCGCGCGGCGTCATACAGTCGCTTCTGGTCCGCCCCCCCCCGATACCGAAGGCCGTTTCGGCATCATCGCTGGAAGCCGCCGCTTCCACGCAAGCCGTATCGCCGCCGACGAACGGCGGGACGCGGGCGATATCGATCCCGACGCGCTGCTCCTGCCTTGCGCGATCATGGAGGATGGCGACGATGCCGCCGCCATCGAAGCCTCGATGATCGAGAACATGGCCCGGCTCGACGCCTTAGGTCATGTGTCCAGATTGTCCTTCGATAGAAAGAATAAGAGAATGGTGTGCTTGTTCCAGGCCGCCCGCAGCGCTTACCCGAAGAGCTGGCGGAGGGCGGCCTGGAACAAGCACTTGCGCGGCGGTTGTGGTATTGTCCCGCTTGCGATCGGGGGCGACGAGTCCGTCACACGGACGCCCTTGGGTTTATCGGCGCGCCTGAGCGCGCCGCACATTTAAGCATGGGGCAGAAACTGTCCTTTTGAGCGTAATCATGGGCTCTGAACGGCAATAGGCTGTCCTGCTATCGGGCGCGCACGACGCGCCACGGAGGACAGATGGCGCGTATCATCAGAGCGTTGCCGGGCTATGGCGACATCCCGGCGCACTTCCCGGTCATCGTCGATGATGGGATGGCGATTATCGAGCCTGCGTTCGCGTATCTGCACGAACTGGCGACCATCCCGGGCCGCAGCCACGCGGCCGAGACGATCCGCACCTATAGCGAACATCTACACGACTGGCTCGATAGCCTGGAGCAATCCCGGATCGCCTGGGACGCGGTTGGCGAACGCGAGATAGCGGCGTGGCGCAACCGGATGCTGGAACGCCCGAGCCCGCACACGAAGCGGCCCTATGGGCGCTCGACGATCAACGATCGGGTCCGCACAGTCTGCCGCTTTTATGGCTGGGCGCATCAGCGGAGCTGGATCGTGGAGCTGCCGTTCCATTACATCGACGTGCGTGTGTCGCATCGGCGGCAGTCGATGCTCGCGCATCTCGATGCGCGTCCCGGCATCGTCGCGGCCAATGTGCTGACCGTCCCGGAGGCCGAGCGGCTGCCGCGCGCCCTGCGCGCCGATCAGCTTCGCCGGCTGTTCAGTGCGCTGGCGTCGCCTTACGATCTGATGGCAAGCTGGGCGCTGGTGACGGGAATGCGCCGCAAGGAGCTTTGCGCGCTGGAGCTGTTCCAGGTGCCGGAGATCGCCCACCTGGATGCCGATGAGCATCCGCTGGTCGGGATCGGGCTCAGCATCACCAAGGGCGGCTATCCGCGCACGGTCTATCCGCCGATCCGGTTGCTCGACGCCACGCATCGCTACATCGATGAGGTGCGCGGCCCGCTGATCCGGCGGCTGCGCCGCGCTGATCCATCATGGCATGCACCTTCGGCGCTTTTCCTGACGAGCCGGGGCAAGCCGGTCAGTCCAGTCCGGTTCACGGCTGCGATGAGCGCGGCGTTCAAGGCGGCCGGCGTGGTCGGGACCGGCCATTGGCTGCGGCACTGCTATGCGATGACGATGCTGGCGCAGCTCCAGCGGCAGGCGCGCATGACACCGGAAATCAACCCGCTCAAGGTGGTCCAGGTGCTGCTCGGACACAGGTCGATCGCCAGCACTGCCATCTATCTGCGCTGCGTGGAAATGCATGGTGCCGAACTGGAGGAGAGCATCGCCTGGCTTTACGGCGCGCTGATCGACGATGGCTAGGCGGGCACCGATCAACCGGCGCATGGTGACGCGGGAGGCGAGTGATACCATCGTCCTGTTCCGCGACGCCTGGGGCGAGGTGGACAAGCGGTTCGATCTGGGAAGGCTCGGGCTTCCGGGTGATGTGACGGTGCTGCTGGCCGAAGCGTTCCGGGGGCATCACGCTGGATCGAGCCCGGATACGCAGCGCGGCTGCTATCGTGCGCTGCGCCTGTTCGCGACGTTCGCGCGAGAGGAGGATGCGGTGGCTGGCGCGGCCGACCTCACCTCCACACTGGTCGGGCGCTATATGGACTGGCTCAACCGACAGCCAGGCCCGGATGGCAAGGGCTGGACCGCACCTTCGAAAGCCAATGCGCTGGCGGTGCTGCGCTATCTGGTCGACTGGACCAAGCGGCACGCGCCTGATCGTCTGCCGAGCCGGATCGACTTCCCTTACAATCCCTGGCCCAATCGGTCGCCGACGCCGCGACCCAAGCTCAGCGAGGCGGTGCTCAAAAGCATCCTTCAGGCAGCTTATGAGGAGATCGACGAAGCCTGGGACCGGTTCGAGACCGGGCAACGCATCCTCGCCACGCGCGGCGCGGTGCCCGGTGTTGATGCGCGAACGTGCCGGTTCGTGCGCACAATAGCGCGCGTCGGCAATGGCGTGGTGACGGCAGCGAGCAAGGTCCCCTATGGCGTCTCCACGCTGAGCACGCGTGGCGGGCTGCGGCATCTGTCCGGTTATCTCCATCTGACACTGGAGTATCTTCCGGCCTTCTTCCTCGGGCTCGCGGTTCAGACCGCCGGTAATCCCGACCCATTGCGGCGTCTGCGACGCGACTGCCAGAGCTCGCATCCGCTCGACGAGCATCGGGTGATGATCGACTGGGGCAAGCCGCGTGCTGGTGCGAAGGTGAAGCGGGCGCAGCGCCGTTCGTTCGACCGTCGGCGACCCTATGCGGCGCCCAATCTGATCGATCGGCTGATCGCCATGACCGCGACGCTTGCAAGCCAGGCCCGCGTGCAGGAGCGTGACTTGTTGTTCCTGATGAAGAGCGAGAAGCTCGGCACGGTGCGCCTCGTATCGATGAGCACGCTGGGCAAAGGCATCAAGAAGTTTATCGACCGCGCCAATGACCGGATCGCGATCTGGAACCGGGCCGCACCCGAACGATGGCGCGAACCGCTTCCCGACTTTGCGGCGGCGTTCCTGCGCGGCAGCGCGGCGACCCAGGTCTATACCGCGAGCCAAGGCGATCTGATCGCGGCGCAGGCGCTACTCAACCATGCGCGCATCGACACGACCGAACGCTATGTGCGTGGGCCGGAGGCGGCGCGCATCCAGGCTGAGACGATCGCCCGCGCGCAGGCGCTGATGATCGGATGGGTGATGGGGGAAAATACCGTCTCTCAAGCGCCGCCGGCGGCAATGCCCGCGAGCGTGCCGTTCGGGCATGACTGCCTCAATCTGCTCGGTGGCGACAGGCAGGGCAGGCCCTGTTCTCGGCTCGGGGCGTGTCTGCGCTGTCCGGGCCTGGTGATCCCGCTGGATGCCGAGCATCTGGCGCGCATCCTCCAGGCGATCGCAGTACTGGAGGAAGCACGGACACGGATCGATCCGACGCGCTGGGCACTGATCTACGCCGAGAGCCATCGCATCCTCACGGGCGATATCCTCCCCGACTTCCCCGGCGAGTTGCACGATGCCGCGCGGGCGATCATGGCGGGGCTGCCTGCCTTGCCGGTGCTGGAATGACCCTGTTGCTCGCCCAGGCGGCGGCGTTCGCGCCCGACATCGCGATATCGTCGCGCTCGCGCTTCAGCGACGACATATGGCACCTGGACGGCATCCGGCCCGGTTGTAGTCGGGGCGACTACTCGCTCGACTGGGGTTTTACGGTCGCAACAGGGCGGTTCACCGATCCTGAGCTACTGCTCTGGCTGGCGGCGGCAAAGACCCTGTTGTGGAGCGCGAAGGTCGATCCCCCGCCGGGGCGAAGGCACGTTCATGATGGCACGCTCATGAGACTGTTCAAGGGGCTTCGCCTCCTCATCCGCTGGATGGCAGATCAGGGCTATCGCCGGTTCGCCGACCTTGATCGCGGCGCAAGCGAGCGGTTCATGGCGGCGATGGCCGAGCGCCGAAACCCGAAGGGCGAACTGCTCAAGACGGGCACACTCCATCATTATCGCAGCCTGCTCATCCTGATCTATCTCCAAGGCGCGCGCTACTCGACGGTCGCCATCGGTGATCCGTTCCCGGGCACGACAGGCATGTTCAAAAGGAGTGATCGAGGTTGGCTGCCTTATACCCCCGACGCGATCGCGGTGCCGTTACTGTCGTCGGCGCTGCGGCTGATCGGACCGGCGGCCGATGATATCCTCGCCCTGCAAGGCGAGGCGCAGGCGGCCTATGATGCGGCGCTCGCATCCGGGCTCTCTCCCACCAAGGCCGGCTTCCGCGTCATCGACGCGATCGCGCCGTTCCGGTTCCAGGTGCTGCCTGGCGAGGAGGCCCCCTGGCATCGGGCGCCGGTGACGAGCACCAAGACCGTGCGCTACCTTGCCGACCGGCTCTACGATGCCTGCTTCGTGACGATCGCCTGGCTGGTCGGCGCCCGTCTCTCGGAGATCCTTGGGCTGGAAGCCGGATGCATCGAACGTCACCCTTCCGCTACGGGTGACGAGCGGTTCGCCTATCTTACGGGCCGCATCTTCAAGACCTCACGCGGCTATCATGGTGACGTCCACCGCTGGATCGCGCCCGAGCCGGTCGTGCGTGCGGTCGCAGTGATGGAGAAGCTGACCGATGGGCTGCGGCGCCGGTCGCGACGCGAGGAGTTGTTCCTGATCACATCGAGCACCGGCCTCATCGGTCCTGCCGTCGAGATCGACCTGCCGGCCACTTATACGATCATCCGTCGTCTCAATCTGCTGTTCGCACCGTTCATCGGCCTGCCGCTCCACGAGGGCAAGCCCTGGCACCTCAACACCCATCAGGGCCGCAAGACGTTCGCGCGGTTCGTCGGCAAGCGCGACCGCACCGGGCTCGCCGCGCTCCAGGCACATCTTGGCCATGTGACGCGCGCGATGACCGACAGCGGCTACGTCGGCACCGACTTCCAGCTCGACGAGTTGATCGACCGTCATGCCCAAGAGGAAACGCGAGCGGCGCTGGAGGAGATGCTGACCGCAACCGCGCTCGGCGGCAAGGCCGGGCGCGTCATTGCGGCACGATCCCGGTTCCGCGGCTGCACCCGGAATGGCGACGTGCAGGCATATGTGGACTTCCTCATGGCGGAAACCGACCTGCGGCTCGGCGTGTGCGACTGGGGTTACTGCGTCTATCGCCCCGAAACCTCGGCGTGCTTCGGCGGCGAGGCCGGCCCCAATCCGGTGCTCAGGACCGAGACCACTTGCTCGACCTGCGCCAACTTCGCGGTCACGCCCCGACATCGGTCCGTGTGGGAAATGCGCCGTGCCCGCAATCTGAAACTGCTCGAACAGCCGGTGCTCGATGCCGGCAGTCGTGCGCTTGCTGAGGCCAGGGTCGCCGAATGCGACCGTATCCTCACCCAGCTCGATGAGGGATGATCCAATGCCCAGGAAACCCGATCGTCATGAACAGCGTCGCCAGCAGACCCAGGTCCGGCTCAACGCTGCGTTCGAACGGCTGCGCAAAGGATGCCCGGTCCACCCGCTGCATCAGCGCGGCTATACGCTCACCGTCGCGACCCTCGCGCGCGAATCCGGGGTCGCGCGCAACACGATCTACACCAACCATCGTGATATCATCGACGACCTTCACGCCATCCTCGGCGATCCCATCAAGCCGGTGACGACCTGGCAGGACAAGCTCGACGAACTGCACGGCCTCATCCGCACCATGAAGCAAGAGCAGCGTCGCCTGGTTAGCGAGAACGCGCTGCTGTTGCAGCGCGCCCTCACAGCCGAAGCGGAAGCGCACCGCCACCAACGTCACAACGCTCGGCTGATCGCCGAGCGTGACACGGCGCTCCGCGCCGTGCCAGCGACCACCAAAGCTCGAAGGACAGTGTCACCCGACAACAAGACCAGAAACTGACGGATATCTGCCAAAAAATGCTTCGAAGGACAGTTGACACATGACCTAAGCGATGGATGAAGTGCGCCAGTGGGAGAGCTTCACCCGGCTGGTGCGCGATGGACGCGGGGTCGAGGAGATCGCCATGACCTTCGGCCTGCCCGAACTCTCCATCCGGCGCGTCCTTGCGCTTGGCAACCTTTTGCCGCGCATCCGCGACCTCTATCGCGCCGAGTGGATCGACCGGTTCACCGTCCGCCACCTGACACTGGCGAGCAAGAGCCAGCAAAAGGCATGGCTTGCATTATTTGACGACGCTGATGCCTATGTCCCCACCGGCCATCAGTTGAAGGCATGGCTCTTTGGCGGACAGTCGATCCCGGCCCGCTTCGCTCTCTTCGATATCGATGGTTTTTGCGGCGCGATGGTCGCCGACCTGTTCGGCGACGATCGCTACTTCGCCGATCCTGACGCCTTCTGGACGGCGCAGAACGCGGCGATCGAGGCATCGCGCGCAGCCTATATCGCACAGGGCTGGGCCGATGTAGTCATCGTCCCGCCTGCCGAGCATTTCCATGCGTGGGAATATGAAAAGGCCCCCAAGCGCAAGGGCGGGCGCGTCTATGTCGATGTGCGCGGAACCGGCGAGGTCCTGTTTCACGAAGGCTATGTCACGCGCGCCGAGGCGCGCCGGATCGAGCGCGGCGAAGCCGCGGCGCCGCTCAAGGCCCAGCGGCCCGAGCTAACGTCCACGCTCCAGACCTATGTCGACCTGCACCGCCATGCAGCCGTGCGCGCCGCACTGGTCGGCCATCCCGCACTTGCCCTGCGGCTCATGGTGGCGCACGCCATCGCCGGCTCGCCTCTATGGACCGTACGTCTTGAACCGCAGGCGACGCGCAGCGAAGAGGTGCGCGAGAGCATCGAGACATGCCGGGGCGAGGCGGTTTTCGACACGGAACGGCGCATTGTCCTGGATTGCCTCGGCTTCGGCAGCGAGGAACCCACCGTGACGGGCGGAAACGGCGATGACTATGGCGTGGCCGGGCTGTTCCTGCGTCTTGTCGCGCTGCCTGACGAAGAGGTGATGCGCGTCCTTGCCGTCGTCACGGGCGAGACCCTGATGGCAGGCTCGGCAGCGGTCGAGGCTGTCGGCGAGGAGGTCGGGGTCGCCATGGCCGACTGGTGGCAGGCCGACGAAGCGCTCTTTTCCTTGCTGCGCGACCGCGAGGTGCTGGGCCGGATGACGGCAGAGGTGGCGGGGGAAGCGGTCGCCAGCGCCGATGCGGGCGAGAAGGCGAAGACCTTGAAGCGGATCATCGCCGATCATCTCGACGGCGCGGAAGGCCGGGACAAGGTCGAGCGCTGGGTGCCGCGCTGGATGCAGTTCCCACCGTCTGCCTACACGCAAAGAGGTGGCGTTGGCACGGTTGACGCCCATGCCAAGGTCGCCGCCGCGCGCCGGATGGCCGCTGGGGATTGCCCTGCGGAATTGGAGGAAGAGGAGGAGAGGCCTTTGCCCCAGGCGGCATGAACGAAGGCGGGCGGGAGCGATCGCGCCCGCCTGCCACATGCGGGAAAATCGCGCCGCGCGGCCTCGCCCGATGGGCTCGGCCGCGCGGCTTTGTTTCGTCTCCATCCATGCTGGAACAGGCTCGCATGGCGCATTATGACAGGAGCGCGGCGTTCGGGGGCGGAACGCGCGAGCAGGGAGAGCGATGATGAAGCGCGCGGACACGGCGGAAATCGCGATGCGGATCATCATAGACCGGCCCGTGCCCGGCGTGTGGCACAGCCTCCAGTCCAAGGACGGCGCCCCGCTTGATCCGCAAAGGTCCGGCGATGGCGAACCGCTCGCCTTCGACTTCGCCGTGCGGGTCGGGCCCGGTCCCAAATTCTTCGGTGACCAGGTTCGCCGCGAAGGTCCCTCGCGCCGTTTCGTCTATGTGCGCGTGGGTCAGGCGGCGGGCGATCATGCCTCACCCTGGTCCCGCCGGGTTAAGGGTCGACATCCATGATATCGATCCGGCGCTGCTGGCGTGCGCGGCGCGGGGCGGGATCATCGTCACCACCATTTGCGGCACCGCCAGGGATGGTAGCCCCGCCTGCGCCACGGTCCCCACGCTGCGCCGGGAACTTGTCGAGCGCTAGGACGCGGAAAGGCTGGCAGCGGGCGAAGCGATAGGGCGAATTCCCCCGATGGCCTCATCCTGCACGTGGTTCGGACCTGGATCGTGCTAGCAAGGGTCTCCTTTTTCCGATGACTCGTGCCGCCCTTGGCCTCTCTTGAAGGCTGGTCTGGCGGCGTGCGCGCCTTGTCCGAGCAACGGCTTCGCGCCAGTTTCTTCCCCGCCCTGGCGGGCTCCTCGCGCAACCAAGAAACAGGCGCTTCGCCGTCCTTCGCTCCCGCGGCGGCCGTCCCGGTGCACGGCGGCGCGACGCGCCCGATCGACCGCCATCGAGGCCGCATCGGGCGGCGCTTGGGCAATAGAAGGAGACATATCATGGCACAGATCGGCAGCTTCACCCGCAACGAGGACGGCATCTACAACGGGGAAATCCGCACCCTCACGCTTCGCGTCAAGGCCACAATCCGGCCGGTCGAGCGCGACCATGACAAGGCCCCGGACCACCGCGTGAGTGCCGGCGGCGTCGAGTTCGGGGCCGGCTGGACCAAGGCCGCCCGCGATACCGGCGCCGAATATCTCAGCCTCAAGCTCGACGACCCATCGCTTCCCGCGCCGATCTACGCGACGCTGACCCAGGGCGACAATGGCGAGCACAAGCTCATCTGGTCCCGCTGAAGTCCACGCCCCCCGCGCCGAACCCGGCGCGGGGACCTTTCATGCTGTGTCGAAAACGCCGTTGCCGGTTTCGACACTCCCGGCCCGGTATCCCGCCCGCCATCCTCGATATCGCGAACCCATCGCCATGGGTCGCTCTATCGAAAGGATGGCTCATCATGGACGACGACGACCAGATCGCCCGGGCGACCCGCGCCAAGCGCGGCTCGCCCTTCCTCAATACCGAGCAGGCGGCGGCCTATCTCAAGATTTCCGGGCTGCTGCTGCGGCGGATGCGACGCCTTGGCACTGGGCCAGTGTTCCGCCGCCATTGCCGCTACATCCAATATCATATCGACGATCTTGATGCCTGGTCGCGCGAACATAGTGCGCGGGGCATTTCCAAATGAGCGGCCGTCACAGTCGCTTCAAGGACGCGCCGCTGCTCGCCTGGGGCGAGGCGCTTCGCCTGCGCAAGGAAGTGCAGCGCCGCCGCCGCTGGCGCTTCTTCCTCGTCGGCCTGGGCGCGGGTCTGGTACTCGGCTCGGCGGTCCTTCCGCCCACACCGCGCCTGCTCTGGAATGCCAGTGCGAGCGCCCCGATCGGGCTCTACCTCGTCAGTCCAAATGCGCCGGTCATGACAGGCGACATGGTGGTGGCACGCCTGCCCGAACCCTTCCGGGCGCTCGCGGCTGCCCGGCGCTATCTCCCCCGCAACGTCCCGCTCGTGAAGCGTGTCGCGGCCGAGGCCGGCGACGAGGTCTGCGCGCTTGGCGACCAGGTCTTCGTCGATGGACGGCCGGTAGCAAGGCGCAAGAAATTCGATGCCATGGGGCGGGCGATGCCGTGGTGGCACGGCTGTCGCATGCTGCGGCGGCAGCAACTTTTCCTGCTGATGGACAGTGCCGATTCGTTCGACGGGCGCTATGTCGGGGTGAGCGAAGGCACCGATCTCATCGGCAAGGCGCAGCTGCTATGGCGCCGTTGAAATGGACGGCTGCCGCCCTCGCATTCGCCGCGCCGGTGCCGATATCGGCCCAGTCCCCAGCTGCGTCATCGGCTGGGCAGCCTGCATCGACGGTCGCGACATGGCGGCCCTACATCCGCGAGGCATCACTACGCTTCGGCGTTCCGGTCGCCTGGATCGAGCGCGTGATGCAGGCCGAGAGCCGGGGCCGCACCGTTAAGGGCGGGCGTCCGATTCGCTCGTCGGCAGGGGCCATCGGACTGATGCAGGTCATGCCCGGGACCTGGTCGGACATGCGCGCGCGGCTCGGCCTTGGCGTCGATCCGGACGACCCGCGCGACAATATCCTCGCAGGCACCCTCTATCTTCGCCTTATGTACGACCGCTTCGGCTATCCGGGGCTGTTTGCGGCCTATAATGCGGGGCCGGCGCGCTATGCCGACTATCTCGCAGGTCGCGCCAGCCTTCCGCGCGAGACCGTCGGCTATCTGGCCGGCGTCGCGCCGGATATACAGGAAAGCAACTGGGTCCCGGCAACGGCGCGGCCGGAGGAGCGGCTCTTCGCCGTCCGGAAGATACCGGCACCGCCGCCTTCGGATGGCCTCGCTGCGCAGCAAAATGAGTCACTCTTTGTCGCCCTGTCGCAGGGGCAATGACGTGAGGTCGCGTGCCCGCGAGAGGGAGGAAGCTCGTCTCGATAGGCCCAGTGTGGCGGCTGGCGCAGCGACTATCAATGCCCGCAGGTACCCCCCAATTTGCTGCGCAAATCGGCTCCCCCCACGTCCGCTTCGCGGCTCTTCGCTTCGCTCATCGGCCCTGACAGCCGCTGCGCCAACCGTCGTCGAAACGCCGTTCTCGATGATGGGAACGACAGCGAAGGAGGTCATAATGGGCATGGTTCAGCACATCGAAACGGCGTTTTCCGGACGCAATGACAGGGTGGTGTCGGCGCTGGTCGCAGGACTTGAGCGGGAGTTTGGGCGCGGCGCGGCTGAAGGCCTGGCGCGTCATTTCCTGGAGGCCGAGGAGGTGGACTTTCGGTGGGATGCACGGAGCGAGGTGCGGTGGTTGGGCGCCTATGAGGACCCCGATGAAGCAGAATTTGAACTGGACCGGGTCGCCATCTGTGGGTGCCTCGACGGGGATTGGTTCACTGCCATCATGTTCGTGGATGGCGAGGGGAATGCCCATGGCATGACCGGGTGCCGTGTCGCCCGGGATCGAACGGAGGCGCGCGATGGGGTGCTCCATGGGTACTGACCGACAGACAGCTCGACTGGAGAGGCGGCGTCGGTTCGGCGTCGTCTCTCTCCCTTTTTTAAGGCGGCAGGAAAAGGGAGAAGGGAGAAAGGGGAAACAAGATAAAGGCAGTATCTCGCGACCCCTGCCAAGCCTCTGTCTGCACATCCTTTTTTTACGAGACAGGCAATCGCGATCACGAGACAGTCAGGGCAATAGTGACGGAAATCAGCCATTTTCTGCCCGAAATCGCGAGACTGAGGCACGTTGTGATGTCTGACGACGATTTTACCCCCAGGCTCGGCAGCCAGCGCGGCAAGGACGGCAAGAAGGTCGTCAAATATGGCGGACGCATCCGCGCTGCTGCACGCCTCGCGGGCACGAAGACCGGAGTCCGCTCGCGACGGTTCGACGGCAGTCGAATCGGGCGCGGCGCCAGCATGGGGCGATTGCTGTCGAGCCGCGACCGGTTCGCGGGTTTTCGCGGGCGCCGTGCCGTGGTGAAGGCGAGCCTGATCCGCTTGGCTGGCAAGGGCGGCCAGGCCGCCCGCGCGCACATGCGCTATATCCAGCGCGACGGGGTGACCCGCGAGGGCTTGCCGGGCGAACTTTACGGTCCCGAAACCGACCGAGCAGATGGGGGCGATTTCCTCAAGCGGACCGCCGGCGACCGCCATCAGTTTCGCTTCATCGTATCGGCCGAGGACGGCGCGGAATATCCCGACCTCAAGCCCTATGTCCGGCGACTGATGACCCAAGTCGAGCAGGACCTCGGCACGAAGCTGGACTGGGTCGCGGTCGACCACTTCAACACCGAGCGTCCGCATACCCATATCGTGCTGCGCGGGGTCGATGACCAGGGCGACAATCTGGTTATCGCGCGGGAGTATATTTCGCACGGATTTCGCGAACGCGCCTCAGAGCTTGTGACGCTCGATCTCGGCCCTCGTACCGACCGTGAGATCGAGGCGCGCCTGCGCCATGATGTCGACCAGGAACGGCTGACGTCGATCGACCGCCGGCTGGTCCGCCGCATGGACGTCGACCGAACGGTGTCGCCGGCCGACAATGATCCCTTCCAGCAATCGGTCGCGGCGGGACGGCTGCGCAAGCTCAAGGCGATGGGCCTGGCCGACGATGTAGGTGGCGGACGCTACAGGCTGGCCGAGGGGCTGGAGGAAACGCTTCGCCGGATGGGTGAGCGGGGCGACATCGTCCGCCTCATGCAGCGAGAACTGACCGCCCGCAGGCTTGACCGTGCCGGCGTCGAGCAGGTCGTGTCCAATGACCTTCGAGAACCGATCGTCGGACGGGTGATCCATCGTGGCTTTTCCGATGAGCATCGCGACCGGCACTACCTGATGGTCGATGGGATCGATGGCCGGGTTCATTATGTCCATATAGGCCGGGGCGATGCCACGCCATCGGTTCCCGAAGGATCGACGGTACGGGTCGCGCCATCGCGGATCGAGGCGACCCAGGCTGATCGCACCGTCGATGCGGTCGCCCGCGCCAATGGCGGGCGCTACTCGATCGATCTGCACCTGGCGCACGATCCGGGCGCCAGCGAGGCGTTCGCAACCAGCCATGTCCGTCGGCTCGAGGCGATGCGGCGTGCGGGCACCGGACCCGAGCGCCTCGCTGATGGAAGCTGGACGATCACCGACGATCATCTCGCCCGGGCTGATGCCGATGCGAGAGCCCAGCAGCGCGACCGGCCAGTCACGCTGGAATTGCTGTCACGGTCCCCGGTCGATGAACTGGGAGGCAAGGAAGCGCCGACCTGGCTTGATAGTGCGCTTGCCGAGGGTGGTCATGGCGCCATGCGCGACGTGGGATATGGACGGGAGGTGCGGACCGCGCTCGCAGCGCGGCGGCAGTGGCTGGTCGAGCAGCAACTGGCGGACGACGAGCAGCCCGGATTTAGCTACCGGGGCGGCGCGCTGGACACACTGCGGAGACGTGAATTGCAGCATGCCGGCGAGCGGCTCGGCGACGAAATCGGGAAACGGTTCGAACCCGCGCGGATCGGCGAGAGGATCGAGGGAAAGATCGCCCGTCGGGTCGATCTGGAAAGTGGAAGTTTCGCTGTTGTCGAGCGATCGCGGGACTTCACGATGGTGCCGTGGCGCGACGTGCTCGAGCGCAACATCGGCAAGACGGCATCCGGCATCATGCGGTCAGATGGGATCAGCTGGCAGTTTGGGCGTGGCCGATCTGGGCCGGTGATCTCATGAAGATGCTGGTACATTGCCCATTCCCGATTCTATCGACAGCCATCATTTCAAAATCCCACTGCCGGGCTGTTGATTTCCACTGAGAGGCTGTTTGGGAAATCGGCGGCAGGGGTTGTCATAGGCGTATCTGCGTGATTCAGGCTCTGGATGTGGACGCAGCAGAGCCGGGGGCGGATGGCCCAGATTGCGAAGAAGACGAAGCGTTATCCCAGTGACCTGACCGATGAGGAATGGGATCGCCTTGCGCCGTTGATGCCCAAGCCGGGTCGTCGAGGCCGTCCCCGCGAGGTGGATTTCCGCGAAGTGATCAACGCGGTCCGCTATCTGGTGCGATCGGGGTGTGGTTGGCGGATGCTGCCGATCCATTTTGGCGCCTGGCAGACGGTCTATGGCTGGTTTCGGGAGCTGGCACGCAGGTTCCTGTTCCAGACGATCCACGACATCGAATTGATGTTGGACCGAGAACGTGAGGGGCGAGAAGCCAGCCCCAGTGCGGCGGTCATCGACAGCCAGTCGGTCAAGGCGCCTTCCGCAGAAAAGCGCGGTTTTGACGCAGGCAAGAAGATCGTCGGTCGCAAGCGGCATATCGCAGTCGACACCGATGGACGCTTGCTGATGGTCAACCTCACTACCGCCGATATCTCCGATAGTGCAGGCGCTCAGGCGATCCTCGATGGCATCCGCAAGCGCTGGCCGTGGGTGAAGCATCTCTTTGCCGATGGCGCCTATGATCGCCTCAAGCTCATGGACAAGGCCAGCTACCTCGACTTTGTCGTGGAGGTCATCCGTCGAAGCGATCGCCAGCAGGGCTTCAAGGTGCTTCCGCGCCGCTGGGTCGTCGAACGCACCTTCGGATGGATGACCCGATGGCGCCGTCTGGTCCGCGACTACGAAAAGCGCATCGACGTCTCACAGGCGATGATCCTCGTCGCCATGGGTGGAAACCTACTACGCCGAAACGCTCATCCCTGATTTTCCAAACGGACTCTGAGAACTGATGGAGTGGATCCACCCTCCTGCCGGCATCGGATGTGCCAATGTATGTGTCCGAAAGTCACAGCAGAGGAGTAGGCATCCATGGGCGAAGTTAGCATCATGGGTAATCGGTCCGAACATCGGATCATCGTGAAAGTCACCGCCAGGGTAACGCTGAATTGCGCCATTTTGGCTCTGGCGGATAACCTGTCCACCTAAATCCGGTCGGCGCAACGCACCGGAACGAATTGGACCCGATTCCAATGGTCTCCATCCGGGTACAGACCGGGCGCCATCTCGGAGAGGATGATATCATCCGTTGGGAGGATTGCCATCCACGACATGACCATGGCCACAGGGTCTGATAAAAGACCCCGATGAACGAGCCATCAGTCCCCTATCCATTCATCGCCAGCGGCGCGAGCGCGGAATTGTTCGACATTGGCGGGGGGCAGGCGCTCAAGCTGTTCCGAGGCAGCGTGTCGGACGAGATGATCGCACGCGAGGCCGATGCGTCCGTCCATGCCGCAGCATGCGGCGTGCCGACGGCTGCGGCGATCGGGCAGCATAACCATAACGGGCAGCGGGGAATCGTCTATCCGCGGCTTGAGGGCGTAACGGTTATGGACTGGATCCGCCACAATCCGATGCGAGCAGGGTGGGCGCTGAACCAGATGGGTGAAGTTCATGCCGCTATGCACCGGGCAAAAGGCGGGACGTTGCGGTTGCTGAAGCAAGTACTGGCGACTGATATTGCCTATGGCCCTGCGCCCAACGCGCTACAAAGCGCCGCCATCGCCTATCTGGAGACCTTGCCAGATGGCGACGCGCTGACCCATGGCGATTTTCATTTGGGCAATGTCATGATGACGCCGCAGGGGATGATGGTGATCGATTGGTCGAAGGCGGCGGCGGGGCATCCGGCGGCCGATGCGGTACGATCCGAAATGCTGATGCGCTTTGGCACCGGGCCATGCGACTGGGTGACGAACCTATGGCGCGACTGGGCCGCGCGGCAGCTGTGCAGGAGCCATACGGCATCATCCGGCGTCAGCGCCAGCGATATCGATGCGTGGCGGCCCGTCGTAGCGCTGGCCTGGCTGCGGGCGCGCGATGCTACCGGTCGCACGCGGGCTTTCAGGCGCTATCTGGAAAGGGCGCTGCGTGGGAGCGGGATAGGCAGTATCGCCTGAATCGCAAAGGAAACGGGATCAATCCGATCCGAAAAGATCGCGGGTAAAGACCTTGTCCGATACATCCGCAACATCGTCCGTCACGCGATTCGCGATGATGATGTCACATTCCTGCTTGAACGCCGCCAGATCGCGCACCACGCGCGAACCGAAAAATGCTTCTTCCTGCATCGCCGGTTCGTATATCACGACTTCGATGCCCTTGGCCTTGATCCGCTTCATGATCCCCTGGATCGAGGATTGACGGAAATTGTCCGACCCAGCCTTCATCACCAGGCGGAAGACACCGACCTTTTTCGGATCCTTTGCGATGATCTGGTCAGCCAGAAAATCCTTGCGGGTGTGGTTGGCCTCCACAATCGCACGGATCAGATTCTGCGGCACCTCTGAATAATTGGCGAGCAACTGTTTGGTATCTTTGGGGAGGCAATAGCCGCCATAGCCGAAGCTAGGATTATTATAATGCGTACCGATGCGTGGATCGAGGCCGATGCCGGTGATGATTTGGCGCGAATCCATGCCATGGGCGATGGCATAGCTGTCCAGTTCGTTGAAAAAAGCAACGCGCATGGCCAGATAGGTGTTGGCGAAGAGCTTGATCGCCTCCGCCTCACTGGGATCGGTGAAGAGGATTTCGACATCCTTCTTTACCGCGCCCCGCAGCAGCAGGTCGGCAAAGATGCGGGCCCGTTCCGAGCGTTCGCCCACGATGATGCGCGAAGGATAAAGATTGTCCCTCAGCGCCTGACCTTCGCGCAGGAATTCGGGACTGAAGATGACCTGATCTGTCGCGAGGCGGCGGCGAACATCCTCTACGAAACCGACCGGTACGGTCGACTTGATCACGATGATCGCGGAGGGATTGATGGACCTGGTCTTCTGGATCACTGCTTCGACCGAGGCAGTATCGAACTTGTTGGTGCGAACGTCATAATTGGTCGGCGTCGCGACAATCACGTAATCGGCGCCGGCCAATGCCTGTTCGACATCCAATGTGGCAACAAGATTTAGTTGTCGCGTGGCCAGAAACTCTTCCAGTTCAGCATCGACGATCGGCGACTTTCGCGCATTTAGCATGTCGACGCGGACCAATGTGATGTCGACCGCGACAACGTCATGATGCTGCGCCAGCAGAACGGCATTCGATAGCCCAACATAGCCGAGGCCAAAAACTGCGATCTTCATTCTTCGCCATTCCTCGCATCATGCATCGTCATTGGCCCGCCCGGCAGCCCGGATTGGCATCTGACATTCCTGCGACGGGCATGAGCTACTTATAACTGTTCCGCGCAAAGGGAGAAGTGCGATGTTCCCTTTCATTCTCCATATCTGTGATAAGGTCTCTTATCAAAGGATGATTCCCTGGGACTCCATCCATCTATGAAATATCGCCCGAAGCTCTTTCTAGCTCGCGCCCAATGATCATCTCGTTACTTCGGCATCCGCACCGCCGACCATTGCCCAAGCGCTCACGCTCGCCCAGATGCGCTTGTTCCAACTTGGCGAAGCGATCCTGAATCGCAACACGCGTCAGGCCTATGCCTGATGGGCGAGCGACTTTCTGTCCTCTGTCCTGGTGCGCCGGACATGGGGTAGGCGAACTGACCGATATTTCCACCGAAGCCGATCTGGGCGACCGGGAGCTTATCGGCCTCGTGATCTACAGTGTCGTCCACGTCGGCGCAGTTCTTTCCACGAGGCGCGAGAATGTGTTCATGCAGGGGTGCTGCGCATGCGTGAGAAGGGCTGTAAGCGGCATGAAATGCCCTGCTATCGACTGCTCGAAGAGTATCTCCTCTTTCGTGTAAATTATGACCGGACCTAGAGCTGTGTTGTTTGGGACCATTAGCCGCGAGACAAAAAGGCTGAGCGAGACGCCTCTATATCGGCCCGAGCCCATGCCATGGTGCGCCGTTGGGCCATGGCTGCGCGCATCGCAACCCACATCGGCAGTCACAGCCTCCACGCGATCGGCATAACCATTAATCTGAAGAATGGCGGCACGAAGGAAAAGCCGCCGCCATGGCCAATCATAGCTCGCACCGAACGAAGCAAATGCCGAGGTCTTGCCGACGCCGCCCTTGGGGCTGATGAATGCGATGGTGGGCATGAGGATACTGTATAGCTATCGGATATCTCCTCATGCCCCCATCGGCAAAGGCATATCCTCCGATGTTCTTGAAAAGAAACAGACGGCTCCGGCTAACTTGCCCTCTGGCCATAGCGGCCAAATAGCCTTATGGCCGGGGCGAGCCAGCAGGGACGAGTATATGTCGAAAAAAGCTATAGTTACCGGGATCAGCGGCCAGGACGGCGCTTATTTGGCCGAAAACCTCCTAAACAGGGGCTACACAGTTTATGGAACCTACCGCCGGACCAGCTCAGTCAATTTCTGGCGGATCGACGAACTTGGGGTTACCAATCATCCGCAACTCAAGCTTGTCGAATATGACCTTACCGATATGGGATCGGCCATTCGGCTGATTGAAACCTCGGAAGCGACGGAAATCTACAATCTTGCCGCACAAAGCTTTGTCGGAGTGTCGTTCGATCAGCCTATCACCACGGGTCATATTACCGGTCTGGGTGCGGCTTATCTTCTTGAAGCAATCCGTACTGTAAATAAGGATATCCGCTTCTATCAGGCATCGACGTCGGAAATGTTCGGAAAAGTCCAAGCGATTCCACAGACCGAAGACACGCCCTTCTATCCGCGTAGCCCTTATGGTGTGGCCAAACTTTACGCGCATTGGCTGACGGTCAATTACCGCGAAAGCTTTGATATTTTTGCCACCAGCGGTATCCTGTTCAATCATGAGTCGCCATTGCGTGGCCGCGAGTTTGTGACGCGCAAGATCACCGATACCGTGGCCAAGATCGCTCAAGGCAAAGCGAAAGTGCTTGAATTGGGCAACCTCGATGCCAAGCGGGACTGGGGCTACGCCAAGGATTATGTCGAGGGCATGCGCCTCATGCTGCAGCATGACACGCCCGATACCTACGTGCTGGCGACCAACCGGACCGAAACGGTCCGGCATTTCGTCGAACTCGCCTTTGCTCAGGTAGGTATTTCGCTCGAATGGTCAGGCAAGGAAGAAAATGAGGTCGGCGTCGATCCGCAAAGCGGAGAGACCCGTGTTCGCATTAATCCGGCCTTCTACCGGCCTGCGGAAGTCGATTTGCTGATCGGCGATCCTTCGAAGGCGGAACGGGATCTAGGATGGACACCTACGGTTCAACTGGAAGAACTCGCCCGCCTGATGGTCGAAGCCGATATGCGGCGTAACGCGGCGGGTTGGTCCTTCTGATGCGTGTGGCGCTGACTGGGGCGACCGGATTTACCGGTCGCTTTGTTGCTGCCGCCCTCACAAAGGTGGGGGCAACCCCGGTTGCGCTCAAAGCAGACCTACAGGACAAGGACGCCGTCGATCGCGCCGTTGCGGAGACCGAATTCGACCGGCTAATCCATCTGGCGGCGCATGCGTTCGTCCACACTTCCGATTGGGCCGCTTTCTACGCTGTCAATCAGCTAGGCACGTTCAATCTCCTCGATGCTGTTTCGCGGAATAAAGGGGGGGCTCGCTGTATCATTGCATCGAGCGCCCAGATTTATGGGCCCACCGCCGAAGGGTTGATAGCCGAGGACGCGGCGCCCAATCCCGCGAACCACTATGCGATCAGCAAATATGCGATGGAACAGGGTGGGCGGCTTTGGGGCGACCGGCTTGATATCGTCGTGACACGACCGTTCAATTACACAGGCGTCGGGCAGGATACAAAATATCTGGTGCCCAAGATCGTCGATCATTTCCAGCGCCGTGCTCCGGTCATTGAGCTTGGCAATACATGGGTGCGCCGTGACTTTGGTGATGTGCGCTCGGTTGCCGACGCATACGCCGGTCTGGTGATGGCGGCGACCGTACCGGCGACCGTCAACATCGCGACTGGACACGTCTCCTCCATAAGCGATATCATTGAAAAGCTGACCGCGTTGAGCGGTCACCACATCGATGTAGAAGTGAACCCGGCATTTGTTCGCAAAGGCGATGTGGAAGTGCTAGGCGGCGACGCAACGCTTTTGCGCATGACCTTGCCTGGCTGGAGTCCCCGTCCGATCGACGATACGCTGCGATGGCTTTATGAGGCGGCCGGGTGAAAGCCGGATATCTATCGAGACGGATCGGGTCTATATATGCAGCTTGGCTCAATCATGGGCCTTGAGTCTTGGCAGCGCCGCTATGCGACGAATATCCAGCGTCGATGATGGGTGCCGCAAATTGATGGTCGATCAATGATAAGCTTCAGGAATGTTTCAAAAACCTATCATATTCGGAAGTTCAGGAAAGACGTCCTTTGTGATCTGACCTTTGACATTCCCACTGGAAGCAGTCTGGGCATCTGCGGCGCGAACGGGGCGGGCAAATCAACCTTGATGCGCCTGATTTCTGGGGTGGAGTCACCCAGTTCAGGGCGTATCGAGCGGAGCGTTTCCTGTTCCTGGCCGATTGGCTATTCGAGCTGCTTCCAGTCTAGTCTGACGGGCGCTGACAATGCGCGGTTTATCGCTCGAATATATGAAAAGGACATCGATGAGCTTCTGGCCTATGTTGAGGATTTTGCTCAGCTGGGGCCATATTTTCATCAGCCTATCTACAGCTACTCCGCAGGCATGCAGGCGCGTCTGGCATTCGGCATTTCGCTGGCGATTGAATTCGACTGTTATTTAGTCGATGAGGTGACCGCCGCCGGTGACGACAGGTTTCGGCAGCGGTGCGAAGAAGCTTTGCATTACCGCCGCGAAACCGGCACGTTGTTGATGATCAGCCACGATCCTCATACATTGCGAAATTATTGCGAGCGCGGCGCGGTGCTGCATCAGGGTCAATTGACCTTCTACAGCTCAATTGACGAAGCCATCGATGTCCACATGCGCAACCAAGCAGCGCATTAGGCCGTGGTGACATTTTAGTGTCTGATTTAAAATTATCTGTCATGATTTGATGATCTTGCGACACGGCGGGCCAAGCGCTGGATCGAGGTGATGAAGAGCCATGCGGCTGTCGATGTGGCGTTCTGTTCGAAATCCTTGACGAGCCGCCGGTTTCGTTTCAGCCGCGCTAGCGTTTGCTCGACGCTTCTGCGCCAAGGCAACACCGCAAACGCCTTCACTGGATCGGACCTTTTGACGATCTCGCTGGATCATTTGCCAAGGCGGTGCAGAGCGCCCTTGAGCTTGTCTCCGGCATAGCCGCCATCAGCGTAGACATGGCAAAGCCAAGGGAAGCGCCGGATCAGTCCGACCAGCACCAGCGGCGCGTCGCCACGATCCTGAATGTCGGCGGTTTGGATCACGGCTTGGACGAGATTGCCCTTGATATTGGTGCGCGGGCGCCGGCGCCTATGCTGGCGTTGCCTAACCAGCGATGGAGCCTGGACTTCGTGCACGATCAGAGGGCGTCGGGACGCCGGTTCCGGGTGCTCAACATCGTCGACGATGTGACTCGCGGGTGCCTGCTGTCAACGGCACAGTAATTTTCCCCAGTTGCGGAGAATTGCAGGACCGATGACACCGTCTCCAAAGTGTTGAGTCGACAACTTCACTCTAGAGACCCGCTGGCCGGTCATGACCGCCTTGATGAAACCTGCGGGCGCTACGCGCCCTTGTCTCTATCAAGGCGATGCGGCCCTTCGAGAGGCCGCTTCCCAATGTGCTACGGCACCGAGCTGACCTCGAACGCGGTCCTCGCCTGGTGCGGGGAGGTCGGGGTGGAGTGGCACTACATCGCTCCGGGCAAGCCGATGCAGAACGGCTACGTCGAGAGCTTCAACGGTCGCATGCGCGATGAACTGCTTAAAGAGACGCTGTTCCTCAGCCTGGACCATGCCCGCGTTGAAATCGCCGCCTGGGCCGACGACTACAACCGGAAGCGACAGCACTCAGCCCTTGGATACGAGACCCCATCGGCGTTCGCCGCTGAACTAGATAAGCAATGGCCTGCTTTGCTACGCCCGACGGGCTCCGCTGCACGGGCCATTGCTCAACCCGCGCTCATGCGCAAAAACGCTGCCGGGCTCTAGAGCGGTTTTCGATCATTCTGGTTCGTAGCCACATGATTTGAAGTAGTTGGCGCATTCCTGAGGCTGGAAGATATCGACGAGTTTGCCGATCAAGCTCCACAGGCCGCTGACCGTTCGCTCGCCCGCTTTGCGGAGCATGGCCTTGAGGTGGGAGAACGCTTTCTCGATCGGGTTGAAGTCGGAGCTGTAGGGCGGGAGAAAGCGTAGGGTTGCGCCTGCGGCCTCGATGAGCACTTGAACCGATGCGCGCTTGTGGCTCGACAGGTTGTCCATGATGACGACGTCGCCGGGCCGCAGTTCCGGGACGAGAATCTGAGCGACGTAGGCTTCGAACCAGTCGCCGTTGATCGGCCCATCGAGCACCATGGGCGCGACCATGCCGGTCATGCGCAGGCCGGCGACCAAGGTGGTTGTCTTGCGGTGGCCGTGCGGGAAGCCCATCCGCAACCGCTCGCCTTTAGGGCAACGGGCGTGTCTGCGGGTCATATTGGTCGCGGTCCAGGTTTCGTCGATGAAGACCAGGCGCTCCGGTTCGAGATCGAGTTGCCCTCGAACCAGTCCTGACGCTGCTTCAGGACGTCTGGTCGATCTTGCTCTATCGCATGGCCTGTCTTTTTTTGCGCGTGAGTCCACGGCGAACAAAAAAGCGATGTAGCCCGGCCACGGAAACGACCATGCCCTTGTCCGCCAGCGCCAAACGCAGTTCTTCGAGGGTGATGTCCCTGCGCTCCTCCCAAATGGCCAGAATGTCCGCTGCCCGCTCTTCCATTCGCTGTGAGCGCATATCCCCGCCGCGGGGCTTTGGGGCAATGTCACCCGTCTCGCGCTGCTGTGCTCGCCAGCGGACGGACTGCCGTTGATGGTGCCACACCGAACCGGTCCGCCGCAGCACGGCAACTCGATCCACTATCCACCGCTGCCAAAATTCGAGTGCTCAAATCCCTCGAAAGCGCCATCCATGCCGGCCTCCTTCACCAGCATGGATTCTGAATCAGAAATCGCGCCGGAAAGGAATCCCATGCCGATTCAGAGGGGTCGGAAACCGCTCTAAATCGTCATCAGCTCAATACCAAAGCGCTGAGATGCTGACGCATCATGCCCTGGAATTGTGCAACCGCTGCATCAGCTTAACCAAAGTTCGATGAGCCGGGCTCATTGAACTTTAATATCAGGATGCGAGGCATGCCAAATATGTCTGCATTGGCTGCAGGATGTCGCAGGCAGGTTTCTGGAAAAGATAGCCAAAATAGCCATCATCTCCTGTTGGCGCTGTGCTATCCAACAATTGGTCTGGTTCCACGATCGGAAGGAGTATGCAGGGTTCGATGGGCTTGAAAAGCTCAGGCAAGCAATAGGTTACGAAAGCGCCGTACCAAGCGAATTCGTAGGGGCTAAAAGCGAGCAGGCCACAAAAGTTTATGTAGCCGAAATCTGCAGCGTGTTTTTCGAGAGCTAGACAAATATTCGAATCGAATATGCCATTGCACCCAATATAATGATATTTAAGCTCTTCAAGCTGCGACGTAAAATGTTCATCAATAGCATCAAATGCCACACCGGCTGAAACAAGGTTACCATTTAACCAGCATTTCTCGCCCGTATCGATAAAATGTTGATTTATTTCTTGTCGATTCAATGGACGCGCCGTCGTGCACAAAATTCCCTCACGAAACATAGCCGTGCTAAAGTCGAATGGCTTCGTGAAGAACTGGGCCGAATCACATGTTAAATAATGGCGTGACAAACCTAACTTGGAAAAAGCCAATTTGACGACCTGTTGTACATGCCAACCGTCAAAATGATCAGGTGGAATATTTCCAGTCATCTCCAAAACCCAATCTTCATACAGGATTATGGGGAGTTTTTCGATAAACCCGACAATGTAAGCGCTATTAAAAAGATTGGCGAACAATTCCTGATCATGCCTTGGTATAACAAGGTAAAATGGGACATAAGGCTTAACAAAAGAAAGGTAAGATCCAAATAATATGACAGACCAATGGGCGTCATTAGCATAGCTCTTATTCAAAAGAGCATAGTCTCGATCCGCCTCCCGTTCCACAATCTGGACCCCTTGGAAGCTCAACCGTGTATCTCCGGCAACCTTCAGGCGGATCTCAAGGTCACTGACGTCCTGCGGTATATGCAGAGAGAAAATCGTGATGAGGCCAGGTCCAGCCTGTGTCGTTATGTCAGTTTTCACAAACTGGTGCTGGCCGGCATTGCTGACGACGTCCACAACCACACCCGTTCCCGCTTGCTCCACCTCGCCTAGGACGGCCACTGTGTAGATGCCGGCTTTAATGGCTCGATAGGGGCCGCAGACCAGAAAGCCGGATATACCAGTCGTTCGTATCGATTGCTCACCTCGTTGGCCGTTCAGGATGAAGCTTTCGTAGTCGTCTACGGTCAAGTGAATGGTGTCACCGGGAGAACTGTCCCCTGCTGGGTCCGGCATTATCATCTCCAGAAAAGCCCCGCCCTTGGGAGCACGCATTTTGGCTGCCATGCCGAAAAAATGACGAGTTTACAACCAGACATTCCTGCTCTGCCGACTCCACAAAACGCCCGAGTCACCTCTACGGCCCGATTTTGAAATTTAAGATGCAATAGTGAGCCAAAGATATGCCGTCCGTCGGATATTGGGAAAGGAACGGGCGCGAAGCCGGGGAAATGTTGGCCATAACCCCTTGTAGGCTGTGCGGTCCGCACATGCTGGGATAGGTGCCTGAACTGCTATTGAGATTGTTGCGCTCTATAACCATTGGCCCAGTTAGCTTGTCCACGTTCAACGCCAACATTGCACCGCGCACAACGTTATCCGTTACGCTGCCTCCATAGGCCGGCGCATCATACCAAGGCGCGGACCCGATCATGATACCGAAGCCGCATCTCCGTTCCGCCCCGCAGTCGATCCGGTTGCCGGTCACACGGGTGCCAGTGTAATCGCCGCTCGTCGCCTTAGGCCAAGCTTGCAACATCAGTTCGGCAAAGGATCCGCCACCTGCCCTAGCGCTGTGGCTGAACCGGTTGTTTTTCACAGTGCAGTTGATGCAGCCTCCGAAGATCAGTTGGACATCGGTATTGTCGTGAAAACGGTTGTCCGTCACCTGAAATCCGTTGCCGGAATGAATTGTTAGGCCATCAGCCCATCGCGATTGGATATTGTGCGTGCCGTTGCTGCTGAAGAGGTTGTTGCTGATTACTACATTCTCGCCCCCGCCGTATTCCAGCGCGGTATAGCAGCCCATGTTGCGGAAAATGGACCGTGTGATCGAATTGTCATTGCCGTTGATCCTCAATCCACCCGCCAAAGGTCTTTCCTTGTCGGATGAACAAAGTCTGGCGGTAAGGGCAGGATCGCTCAACCTTGCCCCCTCAAATATCAGTCGATCAAGCCGCACGTTGCTGCTGTTGATGTCGAATGGCATGACCGCCCCAGCCACACCGTCAGGGCTAACGGAGAAATGGAGAACCGCACATCGTTTCTCGTCCGCAAAGCAGGGTGGAGCGGCATCGCCTGAATCCTTGGTCCGCAAAATGACGGGACGCGTGATCCGAACGGGCGTCGCGATCAGGTACTGGCCCGGCGGCAGGGCAATGGTTCCCCCCGCAGGCGTTTGTTCCAGGCAGCCCCTGAAGGCCGGTCCTGCGTCCTTTTGCGAACCGGCAAAAGCTTGGATGCTGGCGCACGGGCCGCGACCTGCAGGTTTTGTTGATGCAGTCCGAATGCTACCAGAGGCAAGAAGCGCTGGTAGGAGCAGTGCGGCTCCGATAATCGCCAATAGGACACTGCGATAAGTCAACTTTCCAGACTTGCGGGATAGCGAACTCTGGGGCAGGAGACGATGAGGCACGATGTTACCTTTTGAGTTCTGCATGGAGCATGACATGCTGTCGAAAATATTGAGTACGGGTCAGAAAGTGAATTATCGTCGTAAAGGTAATCAATGTCGTGCGGCACGGGATTGGCCCGGTGCGGTCAATGCCTATACAAAACATCTTGCCGAAAATAACGCAGATCAGCAGATATGGGTTCAACTGGGCCACGCCTGGAAAGAGCAGGGACAACTGGAGGAAGCTGCGAACGCTTATCAGATCGCGGTTAATTTGGACATAGATGATGCAGACGCCAACATTCACCTCGCCGACATTCTGCGCCGCTTGGAACGGGGTGAGGAAGCGCTCGTCGCCTATGAGCGGGTGAACGCCGTTGCGCCCAATGCCGAAGCTATCCGCAACATCCGGTTGCTGCGCCAGGACAGCAGGGCGACCAACGCGCTGGAACTCGGCGAAGGAACGGTCTTTTTCGCGATCCAGGATCTATTCGGCTATCTCAAGGCGCATGTGACTATGTCCGGCATCCAGCGCGTCCAAGCCGGCATCGCGCTGCACGCCATTCAGGATGCGGCTGTTGATGTTCGTTTCATCCTTGGAAATGCGGTCGAAAGCACACTGCCGCCCGGCGAGTTCTGGATGGTCGACAATGCGCAGGTTCTACGGATCATCAAATATGCATCGGGCAAACAGGTGGATCACGATACCCTGCGCGCGCTGGTGATGACGTGCGAGGACGCGGCCGAACGCGTGCTGCCGCTGCAGGGAAGTACGATCATCCTGCTGGGCGCTTTCTGGGGTCTTGGCAACAGCGTCGGAGATTTCCTCCGTTCCAAACGCAACGGTGTCCGGATTGGTGCCTATGTATACGATATCATTCCAGTAACACATCCTGAATTCTGCGATGAAGCGTTGGTTACTGATTTTTCGATGGCGATTTGCGAACTATGCGCGGTAGCCGATTTCATACTGACCATTTCCGATGCCTCGCGGCAAGCTCTGAGCGAATTTATCACGAAGAATGGCGGTCGCCAGATCCCGATGATGACGGTGCCGTTGGCGCATCATCTCACGCGTACGGCCGACGATGAAGTGGAATGGCCCGAGCAGTTGCGACGCGTAAAGGGCAAGCGATACGTCGCTTATGTTTCGACCATAGAAGGCCGCAAAAATCATCTTTATGTGGTCAATGTCTGGCGGCGGCTGATGGCCGAAGGAATCGATGTTCCCGATCTAGTTTTCGTCGGGCGGCATGGATGGAAGATCGGCGCGTTGACGGATGTGCTCAACGCTACCCATAATCTTGATGGTCGGCTGCACATCGCACATAATCTGTCGGACGGCGAACTGAATGCGGTTTATGCGAACTGTGAATTTTCGGTTTTTACCAGTTTCGTAGAGGGTTGGGGATTGCCGGTAGGCGAAAGTCTATACCACGGCCGCCCCTGCATCGCGTCGGATACTTCGTCTATACCGGAAGTGGGTGGCGCCCTTGTGGATTATGTCGATCCTTTCAACATCACACAGGGAATAGACATTTTCCGTAGGATGATCACCGATAAGGCGTATCGGGATCGCCGCACAAAGATGATTCGGGATAATTTCGCGCCTAGGACATGGCATGATGTCGGCGCTGACTTCATGGAAAAAGTCAAGATATATCAGAATATTGAAATTACGCCATTCAAGTCGAACCTTGCCGAGGGAAGCGCGCTTTCCTTCAAGGTTATTGCCGGAAGCACTGTTGATACCGGAAGATATTTTCATCTTCCTAAACGAATATTAATAGATTCTTCATTTCTTTATGCTCCCGAAGATCATGGCATCTGGTTGCGGGGGCCTAAGCCGTCCTTCAGCATACCAACCGATATGGCTCCGGGCTCATCCGTGCTGATATATCTGCAACTTTCCACGGCACCGGGCTCTGCCGATTGTACGCTGACCTTGTTCGATGCCGTTGCAAGTGAAGAAATGAAGTCAATCAGGATGTGGGACGTCAGCCATGGTCAGGTCATCAGGCTGATGGCCAAGGTTGATGACGAGGGGACCATCCAACTCAAGATGGATGTAAAAGGGTCCTATCCAAGATATGAGAATGACCGACGTGACTTTGTCGTCGGTCTGCGCGCTGTCGGCTATGCGAAACCGGAAAATCTTGCGGCGCGCCAGGAGCTTTACGAAGCCATGAGCTTGGTGGATGTGGCATCCTGACGCATCGAAGGCTCCGGTCGAGGCGTAGTTGCGTGACAATAGACCGGAATGTACCGGTCTGCATCGACGGACGGTTGTTGAACGATGGAGGGGCCGGTACGGGGGTGGCACAATATGCCCGAACCCTGGTATCGGCCCTGCAATTGGCGGGTAGGCCGCCCCTGATCCTTGATGACGGGGGAACGAACGATCGCCGGTCAGACCATAGCAAGCGCATGGTAGCGCTGCGTCCGTGGCCCCGCAAAGCGGTAGCGAACGGGAAAGGATACTGGGCACGCGATATCTTTCGCGAAGCGCACGTATTTTTTAGCCTCTACAAAAAGCCCATGCCCATTGACTTACCGGGCCAGCCTGGCGTCATGCACTGGACCTATCCGTTGCCGATGCGGATACGTGGCTGGCGCAACATCTATACCGTACATGACGTGATGCCGCTCGATCCCGGCGTGCCGACTCCTGTCAACGGTCTTCGATTGCGAACCATATTAGACATGCTGCGGGCTGATGGGGGTGATTTTGTGACGGTGTCGGAAGCCGCACATGCCCAGATTACGGCCGCGATGGGTTGGTCAAAGGACGAAGTGATACCCTGTCATCAGGGTGTCGATGTCGCAGGAGTGGGGCAAGGCACGCTTCCTTCCGGACTTAAGTCGGGCGGCTATCTCCTTTATATCGGCGCCGTAGAGGCTCGCAAAAACCTGACAGGCCTTCTGGAAGCCTATCGTTCCAGCGGGTTGAGAACACCGCTCGTGATTTCCGGGCCTGACGGCTTGGATGTGAAGTATATTGATGCCCTTATTCAGGCAACTCCCGGCGCAATGCGACTGGGCCTCCAGGCGCGTGATACGGTTCTTCAGCTGATTGCAAATGCGCGAGCTCTGATCCTCGTATCATTGGCCGAAGGTTTTGGAGTGCCCGTCGTTGAAGCAATGGCATTGGGCACGCCTGTTCTTTCTTCCAATGTCCCGGCACTGGCGGAAATTGGCGCGGGAGCGACGCTGCAGGTCGATCCGGTTGATCCCGCGCAGCTGCGCGATGGACTGATCGCTATCGATGGTGATCTTTCATTGCGTGATGAGCTTATTGCGCTTGGACTTCAAAGATCCAGATATTTCGAATTGGAGCCCTATGCACAGCGGCTTCTGAAATTGTATGGGATGGCATGACTGATACGGTATCGGCGGCCATGCGCATTGGCGTTGATGGTTATAACCTGGCTTTGCCGCAGGGAACGGGTGTCGCAACCTATGGGCGTAACTTGGCAGCGGCTATCGCGGAACTGGGCTATCCCGTAGACTTGCTGTTTGGGGTTAACATTCCCCGCAAGGTGAATGATGATCTGCGGGAATCTTTGTTTTTCGGCCAGTTGGGAGCAGATCCGCCCCATCGCCTCAGCACGCGCCGACGGATGCGCCGCTGGCGTGTGCATCCCTTTGCTCATGATATGATCGAAATTCCTGTCACGGGCCGCACAGTGGCATCGGAAGGCGGTGACCGGCTGCCGCCATTTGACCGTCTCTTTAACCGCGCAGAGCTCTACGATGTGTGCGCTCGGCACTTTCGCCGGTACGGCAAATTTATGACGGTCCGAATACCCGAACCACCGGCGATCATGCACTGGACCTATCCGTTGCCGGTCCGGTTGGCAGGCGCCCGTAATATTTATACCCTACATGACCTGGTTCCGCTGCGTTTGCCGCGCGCCAGCCTTGAAGACAAGCGCTACTATGACAGGCTGGTGCGGACTTGTGTGGCACAGGCAGACCATATTGTTACCGTATCGGAAAAGTCGCGCGCTGACATTATTGATCTGATGCAGGCCGATCCTGAAAGGATCACCAACTGCTACCAGGCCAGCGACATGTCTGCGCTGCGCGATCCCGACGCGTTGCCCAATCGCCTGCACCAGCTTTTCGACCTGGAGATGAAAAAGTATTTCCTGTTCTTTGGCGCGATCGAACCCAAGAAGAATCTGGGGCGCGTGATCCAGGCGTATCTGGAATCCAATGTCGATACGCCGTTCGTCATCGTGGGAGCCGAGGCCTGGCATGCCGATCGCGAACTGAAGCTGTTGGGCACTGCCCATGGCCGCAAACTGCCCGGAGTCGATCGTATCCGCCGCATCGACTATGTGCCGCGAACCTTGCTGACAGATCTTGTGCACGGGGCGAAGGCCTGTCTGTTTCCGGCGCTGTATGAAGGTTTTGGTTTGCCCGCCCTGGAAGCTCTGGCTGCCGGCGTTCCGCTTCTGTCTAGCACGACTGGCGCTCTGCCCGAGGTGACGGGCGAGGCGGCTTTGGCAATAGACCCTTATGACATCGACGCTATGACGGATGGCATCAGACGCTTGGACATCGACGATGCCTTGCGTATCCGGCTTGCGGCCGAGGGTCTGGTCCAGGCAGACAAGTTTTCCCTTTCCACCTACGCCGGACGAATTCGCCAACTTTACCATGGGATCGCCAGACGCTAGGCGCATGGAAAGAAGCAACCTGAAATGAAACTGCCCTGTCGCAGCATTGGAGTAATGTCATGTACGTGAAGTGCCGGGGGCTGTTCATTCGCCCGCACCTGATTCTGCTGGCTGCGACGGCATTAAGTGGCTGCGCAACATTGCCTCGCAATGGGCCGACCGGCAGCCAGATTGAGCGGAGCGCTAAGCAGAACACGATTGGCTTCCAGATCGTTGATATCACACCTAGCAACATTGGCGCATTGTCGGCGATGTCCAATTCCATCGGGGCGCTTGCTGCACTTGCTGCGGGTGGAGAGGTCGATCAAATTGGTCCAGGGGATGTGCTTTCCATCGAAATCTATGAAGTAGGTGTTACGCTATTTGGTGGCCGAGCGACCATCGGTACTGTGAATGCGTCATCCAACAGCGATGCTGGTATCTCTGCTCAGAACGAGACACTCGGCAGCAGTGGAGTCATTGTGGATCGAGACGGTAATATCTCGCTGCCCTATGCTGGTACCATTCCGGTAGCAGGGCTGACCACGATGGAAATCCAGGATCGAATCGTAGCGAGATTGCGAGATAAATCGCAAAGTCCGCAGGTTATAGTATCTTTGCGACGGAACATCGCTAATACGGCGGTTATCATGGGGGATATCGCCAGTCCGGGGCGCCTCCCATTGACGTTGGCACGAGAGCGTTTGCTCGATGCAATTGCCGAAAAGGGCGGAATTAACCGCACCGTGCAAACAGGTTCTTCGACGGCGACTGGAACTGGCGCTCAAGATGTCATCGTTCGCTTTACCCGGCGTGGTCACGTCGCCGAGCAATCGCTCGACAGCATCGTAGCCGGTTCGCCCGACGATCTCGTACTTTTGGGGGGCGACCGGATTGAATTGATCCGCCAGCCCAGAACCTTCACCGTCTTTGGAGCGCTTGACCGGATATCTCAGATCCCGTTTGAAAGCCGCACTTTGACTCTTGCCGAAGCGCTAGCGCGCGCTGGCGGCCCCAATGATGGACGTGCGGATCCGAAATCGGTGTTCGTTTTTCGGTTAGTACCAGCAGGCGGACTTGAAGGAGGGCAGCAGGCCCCGCAGACTCCGGTCGCCTATCGGATCAACATGATGCAGGCGCAGAATTACTTTCTGGCACAGCGTTTCGTGATGCGGGACAAAGATATGATTTACATTGGCAATGCGTCGGCGAATCAGCCTCTTAAGGTCATCCAGGCTTTTGGGCAGCTATTCTCTCCGGTCGTCGCGGTGCAAAACGCGACGCGATAGGAGAAAGAAAAAGGCCCGGCAGATTTGTTGCCGGGCCTTTTTCTTATTCTCATGCGGCGTGTTCTTTAACACCTGCGACGAGCAGCCAACCGACGCCATATACAAGCACCAAAGCGAGGAAAGCTGTGATCACAGTTTTAGTGCGCTCTGGAAATAGCGCTTTCACAGGCATGTTTGCATCGACTACTGGAACGACAAACAACTGCTGTCGACGGGCATCGTCCTGCGCCCGCTGCAGTGACGCTGACGCCAACTCCAGTTGCTTGCCGGCAATTTCCTGTCGGACCTTGATACCTTCATAGGCGCCTAAACCCGACGCGACGTTCCCGGGTCCATTAGAGAGTTTTGACGTTTCAGCAGCCACCTGACGTGACAAAGCTGCAACGCGGTGGCGAAGCGCCACGAGTTGCGGGCTGTTAGCACTGACCACAGATGCCATAGACGCCTCTTGAGCGCGCGCGACGGCAAGTTGCCCCTGAAGCTCGGACACAAGATCAGTTCGCGATGCGCCGGTGATCTGAGGATTGAAATCTCTCTCGTTCCGGCGGAACTGGGTAATCTGCTGCTGCACTTGCGACAGATTAGCTTCAGCTTCCTTGACCCGCCGCTCCGACATCAGGATTGCGTTAGCATAATTGCGTTGATTGAGCGTGTTGACCCGATCTTCGCTAAGCTTCAGCAATTCCTGAATGATGCGATAAGCATCCTCAGGTCGGAAGCCGCGGACCTTCAAGGTCGTAACACCGGTTTCGGTGCTTACGTCGACGTCGACCTTGCCCTTGAAATATTTCTCAAGCTGCTCTGGAGTCGGGTTGGCGAACCAAAGGCGCGAGATCAGATCGGCTTCGGGCCGACGGAAACGCTGGCTTAGCCCGATCCGAGACTCTAGGGCATCTACCGCATCATGCGATTCCAGATAATCTGCAACCAACATAGCGTCACGCTCAGAAGAAGCTCCGCCAACCATCGTCAAGGCTTGGCTCAAGCCGCTTGGTGCCGACGCGGTTGTTTCCGACGTCCGAACAACGAAATGGGCCTCAGATTGATACTGATTGGCCGCTATCAGATAATAATATATCGCTACTAGAGCGGTTGGAAGCAGCACAATCAGACACCAGTTGCGATGCTTGCGCAGCCACCCGATCAGCCGAGACTGAACCGTTGGGGATGAGTGATCCAAAATTTACACCTTATTGAAGATGGATGCGACGCCGGGTCGCCTTGATAGATGCAAGCCCGCCATATGTCAGCAACAGGCAACAACCAGCGATATAAGGTATATCAACGTAGGTGTCTTTCGCTGTGTGAAACTGGCCATATCTTAGAAGTTCAAATATGGTTGTAAGTGGAAACCAAGTAAGCCACTCTTTGTATGGTTGAGGAACCCATGAAAGCTGATAGAATGCACCAGATATTGGCATCAAGACATACGTTATTGGGTGAACAAATCTTGCAACCAACTTATTGTCATGCGTCGACGCGCATATCAAAAGAGATATAGAAAACGAAAACCAGAATAATAATATTATACCCATTAGAAGATAATATAATCTTGCTGGAAAATCAGCAATGCCGAAGGCTATTGTCAGTCCAATTAATGCCGTAAAGGACATTAACGTGCCGACGGCTTCAAGTAGGCCGCGTGCCAGCATCATGTCGAAAATGGTCACACGCCGATGGTAAAGAAGCGGCATATTTGATTCCAAAGCACCGTCCGCACGCGTCACCATGCCGCGAAACATGATGAAGAGTGTGTAACCGAGAATGGCGAATGGAACAGGGTGAATACCGCTATGAGGCAAACCATGGCCCATATGAAGCAAGGCAACGGCGCTGGCGAGGCTGAGAGGCTCCAGAAACACCCATAGATAGCCGATATTCTCGCGGCCATATCGAGTATGCAACTCGCGCATCAACAGCGCGCCGATAACATCTCCTTGGACCTTGAGGCCGCGCCAGAAGCCGCGATCACCCATGGATCCGGAAGTGTCTGAAATCATGTTCATGAGCGGCTTCTAACGCGATTCGAAGGCCGATAGAACAGAAATCTAGCACGGTGGCGCCGCGCCGTCGGGGCAGCCGCGCGGCGGTTGATGAGCTTCACAATGCTCATGCCAGCGATCTTAGAGGCTGTTTGGAAAATCGTTGGCGGGGGTTGTCGCAAGGCTCTGCGCCTGATTCAGGCTTTGGATGTGGACCTATCAGAGCCGAGGGTGCATGGTCCAGATTACCAAGAAGACGAAGCGCTTACCCAGTGATCTGACCGATGAGGAATGGGATCGCCTTGGCGCCTCTGATGCCCAAGCCGGGGCGCAGTGGTCGTCCACGCGAGGTGGATTTTCGCGAGGTGATCAACGCCGTGCGCTACCTTGTTCGGTCGGGCTGTGGCTGGCGGATTCTGCAGATCCATTTCAGGGCATTGCAAACGGTTTATGGCTGGTTGCGGGAACTGGCTCGCAGGTTCTTAATCCACACAATCCACGACATCGAACTGATGCTCGATCGCGAGCGCCAAGAACAGGAGGCCAGCCTGAGTGCAGCAGTGATCGACAGTCAGTCGGTCAAAGCGCTATCGGCAGAAAAGCGTGGATTCGATGCAGGTAAAAAGGTTGTCGGGCGCAAACGGCATATCGCCGTCGACACCGATGGACGGCTGCTGATGGTCAACCTGACTACTGCGGACATTTCGGACAGCGCGGGTGCCCAGACCATCCTCGATGGCATCCGCAAACGCCGGCCCTGGATCAAACATCTCATCGCCGATGGCGCCTATGACCGCCTCAAGCTCATGGACAAGGCAAGCTATCTGGATTTCGTCGTCGAGGTCATTCGACGCAGCTATCAGCAGCAAGGCTTCAAGGTTCTGCCCCGACGATGGGTCGTCGAGCGGACCTTTGGCTGGATGATCCGATGGCGCCGATTGGTCAGCGATTACGAGAAGCGCATCGACGTCTCGCAGGCCATGATCCTCGTCGCCATGGACGGCAATCTCCTACGCCGAAACGTTCACCCCTGATTTTTTAAACATTGGGTAATCGCGGGAGCGAGTCGCCCATGTTGGTCTTTACTGGCCTGCAGAAGGTAGTTGTTCCTCTGTAAGATGAGAAACGTGCTCTCGATTGGTGACCGGCCCCAGCATCTGATGGAGAACAACCATGGGTGAATACATCGGGCTCAACGTTTGCTTGAAAGAGACTGCCGTATCGATCCGGCGCGATGGCCAGCGGATTTGGCGCGGCAAATACGTCTCCGCCCCGCAAGCACTGGCCGGCTTGATCCGTAAGCATGCAGCCGACGCCGAAAAGGTCTTCTTCGAGATAGGCCCCTTGTCCGTATGGTTCTATCGCGCGCTTACGTCGCACGGTCTGCCGACGATCCGCATTGATGCCCGCCATGCCAAAGCGGCGCTCGACATGGCAAGCAATAAAACTGATGCCAAGGACGCCGACGGTTGGCCATCTGGCCGAAGTGGGTTTCTACCGTGAGGTCCGTGTCAAAGCCTTCGACAGCATGCTCTCGCGGACCTTGGTCAATGCCCGTTCGAAGCTTGTCAGGATCGGTATCGAAATCTCGAATCAGATACGCAGGATGATGAAGACCTTCGGGTTGATGGTTCCACGCAGCGCGGGCAGCAAATTCGACATCCAAGTTCAGAACCTGCTTTCCGCTCACTCAGAACTTTCAGCCATCATTCTACCGCTGCTTGATGCCTGGAGAGCCGTCCGGGCACGGGCAGCGGACCTCGGACGCAAGGTGCTCGCTCAGGCCCGAGCCGACGAAAAGTGCCAACTTCTCATGTCGGTGCCGGGCGTCGGGGCGATAACCGCTACTGCCTTCATCGCCGCAGTCGAAGATCCCGCAAACTTTAAGCGTTCACGGTCGGTAGGCGCATGGCTGGGGCTGACCACCCGTCGCTACCAGTCAGGCGAAGTGGATTATGATGGCCATATCTCCCGGCGTGGCGATGCCCATCTTCGCGGGCTGCTCTATGAGGCTGCAACGGTGATCCTGACCCGCACCCGGGCCGATAGTGATCTGCGGTCCTGGGGAACGAAGCTTCGCGAACGGATCGGCTTCAAACGAGCCGCAGTCGCCGTTGCCAGAAAGCTGGCCGTTGTCATGCATGCCATGCTGCAATCAGGTGAACTGTTCAACAAGGTGACCGCTGCGGTCTGACAGTCCAAGCCGGCCCCGCGCCTTCGGGCGCAACAAGTTGTCCCTGCCGGGACGTGGGCCGATCCATTCCGCAGAGTCCGTTGCATCAGGCCTCCTAGCCGCCAATGCGCTCCAAACATAGGAAGGATCGTCCGCGAAGCCCCATCATGCGGCGGCTCATGTCGACCGCGAAGACGACCATGCTTCCGGCATACACACCATGAAACACGACAGGCTTGGAAAATGACGCGTGATTGGACGACGGACTCTTACATTGTCGCTTTATCACCCGCTTTGCCTTATGGGCGAGCATATGAAGTACATCCCCTATTTTTCGAACTTTGCTGCCCGCTTCCGTCATGGATCTGCAAATGGTGGGGGCATCAGGCTGTTTCACCTCAACCATCTTCTCACCCAGCCCCGGCAGCGTAACGAAGCTGTGATCCGCCAGCTGTGCTCCACTGCCTATCTCGGTGAAAATCGGTCCTTATGCCGGGTGTTGGGACGCTACAAAATGGTTGTTGACACCACCGATGTTGGCCTGTCCAGTCACCTGCTTCTGGACGGTTATTGGGAAATGTGGATCACCGAATTGCTCGCGGCAGTGGTGAAGCCGGGAATGAAGGTTGTCGATGTGGGGGCCAATCTAGGCTATTTCACACTGCTTCTGGCTGATTTGGTCGGATCTGCAGGCGAGGTGCACGCCTTTGAGCCTAATATCGATCTGGCGCGCCGGATGACGCAGAGCTTAGCGATCAATGGGTTTGATACGATTGCCAAGGTGCATGAGCAAGCGTTGGCGGATGTTGAAGCAGACGTATTGCTGGTTGTGCCGACCGACGAACCCAAAAATGCCCATCTGCTGCCTGCGGATCATCCGGTGTCGAATGACCAGGCAACGGAAACTCGCCTGATGCGGACCCGCAGGCTCGACAGTTATGAAGAGCTGCATGATGCGGATATCATCAAGATCGATGCCGACACATCTGAAATGGCGATCTGGAACGGTATGTCCGGCATATTGGAGCGGGGGCGCTCCCTGACCATCGTCCTTGAATTTGCTCGGGTTCGTTATGATAATCCGGGTGGATTTATCGATCAGATCCTAGCCGACGGGTTCACTATTTCTGTCATTTCGCTGGAGGGGGGCATTCAAACTATCAGTCGGGAGGCGATCCTTGCGGCGCCCCCGACAGAGGATGTGATGCTGTTGCTGGTACGCTAAATCCAATTCAACAAGATATTGGATCTTGTATAACCACGACCTTTTCCACCATGAGTTCACCGGTGAGCGGGATCAGATTAATATGAACAGGTCCGGCGGAATCGGGAAGGGGAAGGGAGATGGCGATCGGTGTTTCAGGCTCCCAAAGCATCTCCTGAGATAAGCCATTGAGTTCCACTTTAATGTGAACGGGACTGGGCATGGAAGCGACATGGATTTCCGCCTGCCCATTGGGCAAGCCTGACCAGAAGAACCATAAGGCAGCCCCCCTGCCGTTGATCCGACACCCAGAATTGGTCGGCACGAGCCATCCATCGCCATGGCGCATCGCCTCGCCTGACAGCATGTCATCCTTGATTTCCCGGGCAAGTGACATCAGCCAAGTTCCCGGACCAGCTATGCCTATCAGGCTGTCCTGTAGACGCGGTTTGATCAATTGAGCCTTTGCAACCAGATTTTGCGCGATCTGCAGCCATGTCTGCGGTGCATAGCTCTGTGCTATAGCCGCTTCTGTGGTTGCGAGTACGTTTCTGTCGAGCAAGGCAAACAGCGTTTCCGCGATATCGTCGGCATCATGCGGGTTGAAATAGCTGGCATAGGCACCGCCGGCTTCCGGAAGGGAAGAGACGGCCGAAATTGCGGGCACTTTGCCGTAAGACAGCGCTTCGGAAACTGGCAGCCCCCAACCTTCGTAGAAGCTGGGATAGAGTGAGAACAGACAATGCTCGTACAATGTGGCAAGCCTGTCGTCAGGCACTCCGTGAAGGATTTTCACCATATGTTTCAACTTGGGATTACTGCGCAGCATCTGGTGCAAATCATCATTCAGCCAGCCATGCCCGCCCACACATACCAGATGCGGTACTGCTGTTTCGCCTAGCGTGTCAGCGAGTTTCAGCCAGGCCCTGAACGCTCCGAGATGATTTTTGCGAGGCTCAAGCGTCGAAACCATCAAAACATAATCGCCAGGTTTCAGGCCATATTGCTGAAGGACGTCGGCGCCAGCGGAGCTTTGTTTAAAATCGCCATTGAGCGGAACGACGGAAACAGCATCTGCTGCTATGGGCGCATCCCACATTGCGGACTGATCAATCAGGTCCTGGCGGGTAGCTTGTGAAATAGCCAGGCAACCATCGACCGAATGGAGCATGGATCCAAACCAAGTTCGATAATCTCGGACCAGCGATTGCATAAACCAGTCTGGCCCAATCAGCGGGATCAGGTCGAACACCAGCGGAACGTAAATCATCGCCTTACGATCACGCGCATTGCGGACGTCGAGCAGGTAGTTTCTATCGGCCCATGACGTTCCCAGATTGATAAGAACCGCCAAGGTCGACAGTTGGATGGTAGGAGACACCGCGACCGTGCGGTATAGGCCTTCCAACTGTCTTACCCAGGCGGGATCTGTCACGTCATCGCTTTGCTTGGCTAAATGGCAAAGCGCCTGAAATTCATCATGAGGCAGAGCAATCCATCCTCGCCGAGCGCCGGAATAAAGGCAGAATATCGGTTGGATATCGGTGGGTTCATCAAGCAGAGCCAGTGATATCTCAATCTGGACCCGTTGAATGCCCGTAGGCAAGCGCCGCTGTCCAAAAAAAGCAAATAAATCGGTCACATCAAACAGGATAGCGTGTGGCGCCGCCAAGCTGAAATTAGATTTCTCTGCCGCAGTCGGATCGAGATCGAAGACGGTAACGGCATCCTTCCAAAAACCCGGAGATGCATCAGCGCCACGTTCTGGCATCAATCGCGCCAACTCCGAGAGAGCCTGCAAATTGCCTGGTTCGCGTAGTAACGCTTTGACAAAATATGCCGCAGCATCATTGGGCTGCCACCAAGCCTTTGCCATATGCCCCAGGTGAAGCAGTGGCTCGACATTCTGGATCTGCAAACGGGCCGCTTCCTCGTAAGCGGCGGTCGCCCGTTCAATGACGCCGGCCTCCTTCTCCATATGCCCAAGCTGGATCCATAGATGGTATAAATGGGGTTCAAGAGCCAATGCCTGACGATAATATAGGGCTGCCTTGCTCCAATTCTTTACCGCGCGGGCGCTGTCCGCTGCCCTTATGTGGGCAGCGGTGCTTCGACGAACCGGTAAGCCATTAGATCTGGGATTAAGTGCATATTTTTTGGACACGCGGTCCAGCCAAATTCTGATTTTTCGCATGCTCCACGATCTAAGCTTGGAAGACATATGCAGCAAATATTTTCCAGACTGGTGCAGATTTCTTGCCCGCCAGAGCTCTGGTTCAATCCGCGGGAGTATCGCCATCGCCTGCGCCGCCCCAGAAACGGCATCAAAATTACCGGCCTATTCTCACTATCGATCGTCGATGCCCGCTAGGGGGCGTTTTCCTCCCTAACGGCCATAGTCGGACGCTTACGCTGCAGCAGATTACTCTGATGTAGCTACTCATGAGACCTGTGCGCGGGTGGCGTAGACAGGCGCGTTAATTGCTGATTCAATGGGCTTTCCAGGGAGGAGAGTGGCCGTGGCGCAGCGTTCGATTGGTCAGGAGCGATTTGGGTTTTCAGGGTCCGAGCGCACGACGTCATCGCTGGACGCGCTTGTATCGCTGATTGATTGGCACACGGTCGCGGTTCTTCTCGACCCGCTTTATCCGGCCTCCAAAGGTGAGCCCGCTTGGCCGCCCCTGGCAATGTTCAGAGCGCTCCTGTTGTCGATCTGGTATGATCTGTCCGATGTGAAGCTGGCTGAGGCCCTGGACGACCGGGCCTCTTTTCGCCGCTTCTGTGGGTTTTCCGTGAATGAGGCAACGCCAGAGCGTACCGCATTTGTGAGGTTCCGTCGACTGCTGGTCGCGCACCAACTTGACCGATCGCTTTTTGAAACCGTGACTATGCAGCTCAAGGCCAAGGCGGTGACGGTCAAGGCCGGAACACTGGTCGATGCCACTATCATTGCTTCAGCCAGTGAAGGCGATGATGATGCGCGCTGGGTAAAACACAGAGGAAAACGGGCCGTTCACGGCTTCAAGGCCCACGTTGGCGCCGATGCCGATACCGCGTTGGTCGAGGAAGTGTCGATTACATCGGCCAATATCAATGACGGCAAAGCAGGTCCCGATGCCTTGCCCGACAATCCTGGTGAGGTGTTTGCCGACAGCGCCTATCGCGGCAATCACTTTTGTAGTGCCGTGACGGCAAAGGGCGGCATTCCCCGGATCGTCGCCACCGGCATGTGGGGCCGCGACGAAGCTGAAACGCTCCGTAAGCTGCATGAATGGAATCAACCGATCCATCGGGTGCGCGCCCGCGTCGAGAAGATTTTCGGGACATGGAAGCGATGCTACGGCCTGCGCCGAATGCGATGGCGAGGTCTCGCAAAAGCCGCCGTCCAAGTCCACCTCACCGCCATCGCCTACAACCTCAAGCGCACGATGAATATTCTCTCCGTTCCAGCATGATATCGCCTCCGACTGCAAAGCGCAGGCCGGATCAAAAGACATCGAATAGCTGCGCGATTTCATAGCTCTACGCCACCCGCGCACAGGTCTCATTAGCCGATGGTTCGCCTATTATGACCAGCATTGCCCCTATTCCCGCCTTGCGGGGAAAACCCCTGGCGAGGCATATGGGCAAATCGGCGCTTCAAATCATGGGGAGCATGCCCCCCATGATTTGATCACCCAAATCGCAGCATGAGAGCAATCAGGATGAGCTTAACTTAGCCGCAAACCTGTCCACGATGGCGGAACCACCTCAAACCGCAGCATCCCGGCAACCAACATCATATCCGATCGGGAAATCCGTTTCTCCATCTTGTTCTGAAAGGTTACCAACGGCTCCCGGTCAGACTCGGGCGCTCAAATCCATGCCGGATATCTATCCGTCACCACCGCCCGCCTCAGTGGGAAGTCAGCCCTGACCGCAGTCCGCTAACCGGTCGACGGCACATTCCCCCTCGCCTGATTCAACTCCAAAACGCCACCCCCGTGAGCAGTTACCAGATGGGAGCACCCGACTACGCGTCAGAACAAAAAATCCCTTATGTTACGTCGGGAGCGTCCTCAGATGCCTTTAGTTATAGTCAACAGCATAGCGGGAAATTAATAATGCCATTTTTCTAAAATCAGCCAATTCACTTAGCTTTAATACTGCCAAAGTATCAACTCGATCTAAGACATCACAAAACGGCAATATTGTATGGTAATGCGGCCTATTCCAAAAATCATGAAACAATACAATTCCGTCTTTTTCCATACGGATTAGGGCTTGAAGCGCACATGCTACCCTAAATCGCCCGTCAACCATTACAACGTCAGGTGGTGTTTTTAGATCGTTCCAGACGCTCAGATAATAGGATGGCCATTTAATAGCATCTGCTGTCCCCAGAGGAACGCCCCAATCACCTACCGGACCAATATCTGCCAATACTATCTCCAGCGGTATGCCCGTAGCTTCTCGAGATGATTTGACCTTTTCAAGCCAATTAGCATCACTATCCACACTAATAATTGACTGCGCTCCGCTAACCGCCGCAAGTAGAGTGCTTCCACCCGCTCCAAATTCCAAATACTTCTCTGACTTACCAACAAACTTGACAAACATTTCAATTTCTAGATCGGACATTTGAGGTTTGATCGATAAATCCCGATCAACATTGCTAGAACCGTCCTGAGCAAGTTGTGACGATGCCCTTGGTGGGTCAAATTTATATTTTTTTCTGCTATTAGATATTATTTCATCTAGCCTTGATGCCGTTGGAAATGAGAATTTTGGGATATCACCATCAAAAGTAATTGTTCGATCATATCCGCCGTCCACGAACGCCTTTCTATTAAAGTGCTGTCCGGTTTCCCCTATATATCTCCCTAGGCAAATTACAGTATTAAGCTTAGCAACACCTAGCACTAATCCAGCGATATCCTTGGCTGCATCCTGAGACGTCCCAGGTGAATCATATCCTAAACTATTAAAATATTGCTTTATCCTAATGTGATCTCGCTTACTATATTCAGCTGAACGAATTATATCGAGATAAGGCTCGATGAGATGCCTCTGAGCAAGCCACTGTCGGCGCGTTAACAAAAATCCCCATTTATGTTCGAGAGGTTCAAGCCGGGAGGCATTAGAATGCTGCTCCATAAGAGATGCCACATGGTTACCATAGGCTGCTATATAACTGACCTTCGGTTCAGATAGAGCGTAAGACGACAAACTAATCAAAGCTTCAACATAATTCGGCATTAATTCCATGTCATCTTCAAAGAAGAAAGCACAATCAGCACCCACCTCATTAAATATATAATTCTCAGCGCGATCGAAATTTAAAGCAACTCCTAAATTTAAAAATGAGTTGTGCACATTTCCATCAGGAAAAAAATCTTTAAATAACTTAATACATTCATTCATTGGCTCGACATCGATAGTTGTCCCATCAAATTTATTTTGAGCTCCATCCTGAAATAAATGTATGTTAATCTCTGGAGTTTTTATTGTCTGATTTTTTAGACTATCCAATACTTTTTGCAAATAGGAAGGCCTATTGAAAGACATAATAACAATAGGATAATGATTGCTGGAGACCTCTTGCTCTGGATTATGCATCGAAGGTGAACTCCTCACTAATTTTCAGCCTATCCTCTGCATTATCTGCACTGCAGTAACCAATTGCTGCAAGACCGATCAAAAACTGTCGGCTATTGGGGTCGTCGTCTATCTCCAGCGGTGCGTGGCCAGATACCGAAATAGAGATCGCCAACTTTCCGCCTTTTTCTACTTCGCCATATGCACGCATCAAAAACGAACCGGGCCGCGCACCTTTTTTCCGGTTCTTCAAAGATTGACCCCTGTTCGACCCAGAGGAAACGTCAATCGAAACGATATTGTTTCCATCTGCCCAAGGCGGACAATTTAGTCGTAAATAAACGATTACGGGGGTCGCTTCAGGTAAATCGGTCAAAAACCGCAATGTACCGTGGTTCCTTTCCATCCATATGCCTATACCCTCTATGCCATACCATCCACTTACGAGCGCGAGGCGCTTGGGACTTTTTGCGTAGTCAGGTGGGAGGCTATTCCCCAATGCCAGCGAACCAATTTCAAATACCGTACCGGCTTCAAATAAAACGCCTAAGTCATCATGAGGAATAATAGCTCTCGCTACATCGCCTGTTGCAGAAAGCAAGACACGTGCTACTTCTTCCCAATCTCGGGGTACGAAATTCTCTGCAATATAACGTGATCTCTCATTTCTATAGTCGTGATCAAATGTCATTTTGCGAATAACATCGATACCAGCGCGAAAATTCAGAGGATCAATATAATCTATGAAATCGCCGCCAACCTCGGGAATAGCAGACGTGTTGGAAGCGATACACGGTTTTCCATATATGAGGCTTTCGCCAACCGGCAGACCCCAGCCTTCTACAAAACTAGGGAATACGGTAAAAAGGCAGTTGCGATAAAGCGTGGCCAATTCGCTATCTGATAGATCGTGAAGAATTCTTACTCTTCCACCGTAATATTGGGCAGTCCCGAGTTGGTCCATCAAGCTTGAAACGTGCCAACCTGGACGTCCCACAAATATCAGATCTGGAGCATCCAGCCCTTCCTGAATGAATTGCTTCCATGCATTGACGACATATAAATGATTCTTTCTCGCTTCAATTGTAGAAACAAAAAGAACAAACTTTTTATGCCTAAGAGTAGATATTGATCCAGTCCAATTATCTACACTTCTTCTCGAAGATGATGGGTTGTGTGCGAGCGGAACCACCGATATTGGGGCCTCTCGCATTTCATTATCTTTTCTATATTTGCGAACGTCGTTTGCGGTAAACTCCGATATGCACAGAAACCCATCAAATATGCGCATGGCGTCGGCAAAAGATAGGGTGAATTCATGCGGCAAACCTGCATCACAATATTCACTGTTAGTTATGGGTATAATATCGTATATCATACATACAATTTTAATACCGATTTCTTTTATATACAGATACCGGCTAGCGACAGCGCCATAACCCCAAAACGCGCCCAAAACTAAATACGTTGAATTTTCTGCTAATTCCAATTCAGAAGAATTTTCTATAGTAGAAAATATCATGCCTCTTAGTATTTTGTGGTCAACGTAAGGTTTTGATATATAATTAACAATTTCAATTAAATATGATTGATCTACTTCTTTTAGATATCCGCCGCTGTTCAAAACAAAAACATATTTATCAAATATTTTCGGATTTTCGCCTATTATATATTCTATGACTTTGCTCTGAACTCTTTGTATACCCGACACACTTTTGTGTGCATTTAGATAACCGAGGAAATCGTCTATTTCAATATAAAGAGAAAATGGCTCATTGCCGACGCTTTGTACATCGCTAAGGAGAGATTTAGCATCGTCATTCGTCATGAGAGTTCCTTGGCTGTCGTTACACGCGGGGGGAAGGGATACGGGAAGCATCCAAGCCAAGTCAACATGGACAGTTCTAGATTTGCCGGTGGCTATCGATTCGATCTATGCAGCTGGACACCAGCAAAAACCGGATCCAGCGATCGGCTCTGTTCAGAAAATCAGCGGATCGGTGTATGGGGATTGGCACTACCCGGCCGCAGGCGCCTCTTCCTGCATCCATGGGGACATAATCCGGCGGATCTTTGAGTAGCCCCTATTTTTCTAGACGCCTTCTGCTATCAAAATCTGCTGCCGTTCGAACTGTGCGGGTGACAGCATCCCGTTCCTGGCCCGCTTGCGAACCGGGTTGTAGAATATCTCGTCGTAATCGAACACGTCCTGCCGGGCCTCATCGCGTGTTTTGTAGGTCCGGCGCCGAATGCGCTCACGCTTGAGCGAGGAAAAGAAACTCTCGACCACCGCGTTATCATGGCAGTTGCCACGGCGGCTCATCGAGTGCTCAAGATTGCGAGCCCGGATGAAGGCCGCCCAGTCCATGCTGGTGAACTGCGAGCTCTGATCCGAATGGATCAGCACCCGCTGCTTCGGCTTGCGCCGCCATACCGCCATGTGCAGCGCTTGCAGCACCGCATCGGTGGTCTGCCTCCTCTGCATCGACCAGCCCACCACACGGCGGAAATAGAGATCGATCACGACAGCCAGATAGGCAAAGCCCTCCCGGGTGCGGATGTAGGTGATGTCGGTCACCCAGGCCCTGGTCAACCGGGCAACACGGTACGGACAGCAGCTCTCGCCCTGATCCAGCAGGTCGTCTTGCAATTTGCGGTAGCGATAGACCTTGCCGCTGTCATTCTAGGCTTGTCGGATCAACTCGGTCTGCCGGCCATCTTCCTGGGCTCGCTGGCGCCTCTTCCAAGCATAGAAGCCGCTGGGCTGGATGCGCAATCACCGAAAGATCGATCGAACCCGGAACTGGTCACGATGCTCGGCAACAAAAGCGTATTTCACTTTGCATCCCTGGCGGAACGAAGTGACCACAGGTCAAATACGCGGTGGCTCTCCTAAGAAACAGCCATATCTGGCTCCGGCCGCAATTCCTGGAGCGAGAAGCCGAACACCTTGGCGCGGCGCTCGAGATTGCCGATTACCCGGCTGCAATACCGTTCTTCATATTGGGTGGCGCCGGGGTCGTGGTACGCCATGCCTTAGCGCAGCCTGTTGTAAAACAGGACGGCGATCTTGCGGGCGGTGGCCGTGACCGCTTTCGCCTTTCCCGCATGCGCTGATAGCCGCCGATAAAACGTGCCCAGCGCGGTGTCGCTGCAACCGATCGTGGTGGCAGCCAATCGCAAAAGTGCGGCTGCGCGGCTCGATGAGCGCCGTGTTTTCGAGGAGAACAAATTGCCACCCGATATCTTGTTACCCAGCGCCAGGCACAGCCACGAGGTAAAACTCTTTGAGCTGGGCCATGCAGCGAGGTTGGTGCCGCACTCGCCGACGAGCCTCAGCGCCAGAGAAGGGCCAATTCCATGGATCTGGGTCAGGTCTCCGCCCAGCATTCGGTAAAATGCGGACCGAACCTCGAAGTCAGGCGTGTTCACCTGCTTCGTCTTGTGCCGGGCTCAGGAAGGTGACGGACATCGTGCCCCTTGTCTGTCTGCAGTACCGCAAGTTCTGCCTCCAGCTTGCTATGGCATTCAAGAATTTTAGTCTGGTAAAAGTCATACAGAGCCAGCGATTGGCAGAGCGCGAAGATATGCTCATCCCGCCAGTTCCCTGACAAAGCCGCACAGACTTTCTCGACGGACGCATGACACCGGACATCCGGCATTTCCGCCAGCGTACTGGGCGAGCGCTCCGCAACCACAATGGCGCTGATGCCCCGCATGCCGGTTGCGCCAGTGATGTCGGAGACGACGTGATGGAGTTGCACATTCATCTCCATCAGCGCTTTCTGCATATGCTGAATATGTGATGCGGTATATTCGATCAGTCGCTCGCGCTGTCGTAAATAGGCCCGCATGGTTACAACGCCTGCTACCGGACGGAAACTCCCTCGCAACAGCCCATTAGCTGCGAAGGCGCTGCAACCAGGCGGCATCAATGACATCGGTTTTGCGGCCGGGCACATTCTTGGCTTAGCGCGCATTGACGAGGATGACGTGAAAGCCGTGCTGTTCCAGCACTTCGTAGGCTGGAATCCAGTAAGCACCGGTGGATTCCATCGCCACGCTGGTGACCCCGCATGCCTTGAACCAGCGGGCCATCTCATGCAGGTCGCCGGTGAACGTGCCAAAAGGGTCGCACGGAATTATCGTCTGCCTGCGAATTGATAGCCGCCATATGCATGGTCGAACCGATGTCGATGGCAGCGGCGCCTAGGTTCACCATCGCCAACGCGTCCGCGCCCGAGGGGTTTGCTTCTGTCATTCCACGTCCTCCTCCAGATCGAAAGGGTATAGGCTATGCCAACCGTCATCTTCCTAATCAGGATCGCCGCAGCACGACGTCACCCCTCTCAAGTACGCAAATGCCCGCGGGCCACGTTTTTTAACGGGGTGTCATGCCTCCAATAAGCGATCGGCCGCGCCCCTCCTGGCCCATACATAGCATGGCCCATTTCTAGCCCACACAGGCGGGCGCCGCCTGGGACCATTTTTTAGTATATCGCGCTCTTAGGTCACCCGGGCCAACTCGCGCTTCAACTGGCGGACCTCGGCATCCTTGCTGGCATCGCCAGGCACCACCTTCGCCAGTTTCCGCTTCCATGCGTACAGCGAATGCTGACTGACGCCGAGCCGTTCAGAAATCTCCGCTACCGGATACCCGCGCTCGGTTATCTGGGCCACCGCATCACTCTTGAACTCATCGCTGAAATTGGGCTTCCACATCGTCGTCTCTTGTCCTCAAAAGCAGGATAGAAGGCGTCTAGAAATCTAGGGGCTACTCAGGGCTGCGTGCCCCGCATTGTCGCCACAGGCATGTGGGGCCGAGACGAAGCCGAAACCCTGCGCAAGCTCCATAAATGGAACCAGCCCATCCATCGCGTTCGTGCCCGGATCGAGAAGATCTTCGAGACATGGAAGCGCTGCTACGGCCTGCGTCGAATGCGATGGCGAGGTCTCGCCAAAGCCGCCGTCCAGGTCCACCTCACTGCCATCGCCGACAACCTCAAACGCACCATGAACATTCTTGCGGTAGCAGTGTGAAGACCAATACCAACCCGCTCAGGACCGCGGGCCAAGCGACTCAGATCCCGGAAACGTTCCCTAATTTCACCGCGATACGCTCGCCCGCGCACAGGTCTCATAAGCCGGTTTAAGGCCGTTATCCGCAAGGAATTGTGTTGACAGGGATGCTTCGACTAGGGAGAAACTCCCCGCCTTAGTCATTGGATATGTTGTCGATGCAAAAGCTCGTTCCCCATTATGTGGAAAAACCATGGGGCCGAACCGACCTACCGTCGATCTTCGCAGCTGCCGCAGGCCGCCAGATCGGCGAAGTCTGGTTCGAAAGCGCCGACGGCCGCGATCTACCTCTGTTGGTCAAATATATTTTCACCGGCGATCGCCTGTCGATCCAGGTCCATCCGAACGACGCGCAGGCCATCGCCAGTGGCCTGACACGCGGCAAGGAAGAAATCTGGTACATCCTCGACTGCGAACCTGGCGCGACGCTGGGCATCGGCCTCATCGCCCCCATGACGCCGGACCAGTTCCGCGCCGCCGCGCAGGACGGGTCGCTGGAACAGTGGATCGACTGGAGGCCGGTCAAGCCGGGCGACTGTTATTTTATCCCGGCAGGCACTATCCACGCCATCGGCGCATGCATCACGCTCGCTGAAATCCAGCAGAATGCCGACGTCACCTATCGCCTCTATGATTATGGTCGCCCGCGCAAACTGCATCTGGAAGAAGGCGTCGCGGTAAGCCGCCTAATCCCCTATGACCGCGCCCTGACACAGGCGCTGCCGGGCAGCGAAGCTCGGTTGATCGGCGATGATGAAGCCCCCTTCTCGCTCGACCTTAGGCACTGGAAAAAGGACCAGAGCGTCAGCGTGCCGAAGGGCAAGCAGATGTGGTTCACGCCCTTGAGCGGCGCAGGCACGGTTAATGGTCTGTCGTGGGAGGAGGGCGACTGCCTGCTGCTGGAGGGCGATTGTGCCTTCGTCCTGACGGCAGGACCGGTCTCAGCCCTGCTCGCCATTCCGCGCTGAGGAGGCGCGCGGCGCCATCGTCTTGGACAGGACGACGGTTGGTCGCCGACATTGGGCAGAGGCACATAAAGTGGTGGCCTCGCCTCTTTAGACAGTTTGGCGGCTAGAGCATCGAGCGTTTAATCGGAACCATAGCCAGCGGCATTAAGGAAGTTGGAGCATTCCTCTGGCGTGTAGAGGTCGCAGATATTGCCGACGGCGCGCCAGAGATCGTCGATTGTTCGGGCACCGATGCGCCGGAGATGTGCTTTGAGCTTGGCGAAAGCCATTTCAATAGGGTTCAAATCCGGGCTGTAAGGTGGAAGGAAGAGGAACCAGGCTCCTCGCTTCTTGAGGATTTCTGCGGCCTTGTCGCTTTTGTGGCCGGGGAGGTTATCGAGAATGACGACGTCGACCGGATTGAGTACCGGCGCGAGTTGCGTCTCGACATAGGTTTCAAAAACCTGCTTGGTCATAGGCTGGTCTATGATCCAGGGCGCCGTTATGCCGTCGCAATGTAGGGCCGCGATAAAAGTCTGGGTCTTCCAATGTCCAAACGTCGCGCGTGCCTTTAAGCGCCTGTTCTTCGGGGCACGACCGCGTAAACGGGTCATCTTCGTCGTCGTTGCCGTTTCGTCGATAAAATAAAGCCGGTGCCGCTCTTCGCGCATGCGCGGCTGCCGGTCCAGTCGCCACCTCCGGCGTGCCAGACTGACATCATTGCGTCCGCACTCCGACGCCATCAGCTATTTTTTATATCGGAAGCCAGCTGAAAGGAGGATCCGGGACAAGGAAGCGGGGTGCGCCTTCAGCCCGCTATTTTGCTCCAATTTCTTTGCCAGTTCCGGCATCGTGATATCAGGTTGCTCGTCCACCCAGCGGATCAATGTCGTCAGGTACGCCGCTAATTTCCCCGCACCTGGCGGTCGGCCTTGCGGTGCCGGTGCCGCTGATCCCGTCTTCGAAACCCGCTGCACAAGCTTGATCGCGCAACTCGGACTGACTCCAAAACGGCGGGCGGCTTCACGCCGCGAGTACCCCGCCAAAACATGTGCCGATATCCGTTCTCGAAGATCGCTCGAATAGGACTTACCCATGTTCCACCTCCGCCAAGAAATGAATCATGGATCCGCAAAAAAGGAAATCTCCAGCGCGATTCCCATTTCAGGTTCGATGCTCTAAATTAAGCTGGAGACCCCGGAAAAACCGGGTAATTTCGGGCTGGCTTGGCGACGTTAAGGCTTCGCGGCGCAGCACGCCAGGCCAGTACCTTGCGGCTCGTCCAGTCCATGATAGCCACCAAATAGGGATAAATCCGATGCTCGGGATGCGGATCGATTGTGCGAGGATGCTTGTAAATTGCCGTCAGCCCCATCACCGCCGGCCCCGGCGACGGTCGGTCGCATGGCCCAAACGCCGCAAATGCTGCGTCTTCCGATGGCTGCCATACCACGGACATTCCATGAACGTCTCATCGATAACCGTCACCAGCGCCACGCCGTTTTTCGGCACCGGCGTGTAATAATAGGACCACCGGCTGATCGACAGCAGGCGGCACTACATCGCGCTTGAAAGGTGCTGGTGTGCCGGCTCGATCTTCGATCACCTCTACCCCACACTCATCGACCGGAGGCTTTCGCCAAAAAGTTCCTTTCCACCAGCAATTGCCCGATCTTGGCGTGCAACTTCTCGATTTCCGCCTCACTGGCAGCCTTCGAGCTCTGATCGCCGTTATTGAAAAGGCTGGCCATTCGATCCATCGCCTGCCGGTTCCATGCACCGATCATCATGTGGTAGATGCCATGCTTGGCTGCCAGTTCCGCCAGCGTCAGATCGCCACGGATCGTCTCCATCGCAACCTTCGCCTTGAAATCCGCACTGTAGCCTTCCTCGTCGTCTTGATTCCCGTCCATTCCTGCAGGTCGAGATGAGCTTAGCACCCTATCCGAATTCCCGGCACCACCTTATAATCCGCGACCTGTTCGCGCTCGATAATGTTATGCAAGAAACTAATTACAAAGGAAAATACGGCAATCTCCGTTTAAGTCTGCCGTCGTTATGGAAAAGCCAAGTCTTTCCAACATGTAAAAATACTAAGCGCAAACACCTGTCCAACTCGCTGTCTCATTTTCGGCAGAGAGGAAAACGATATTCCGCATATAATCAGGCCGGTACTTTAAAATCCCGCACCAGCGCCAGCGTCTGTTCGTTAAGCGACGCCGCCCGCTCCACGCTGTCGCTTTCGGTATAGCAGCGCAGTTCCGGCGCATTGCCGCTCGGCCGCAAGTGGATGATGTCGCCGCCCGCAAAATGCATGCGCAGGCCGTCGGTCCGGTCGATCCCGTCCGCCTCGCCCGCCATCGAACCGAACATCGCTGTCAGCCGCTTCAGGATCGCGGCTTCGTCACCCTGCTCCAGATGCGCGATCAGCGCCTGGCTCTGCTCCGTAGGATAATTTTGCAACCGCTCGCTGAACGTATAGCGTTCGGGCAATTGCGCCTGTAGCGCCGAAAGCGTTACGCCACGTCGACGCGCATCGATTAACACCGACAGGATCGGCAGCACCGCGTCTCGCGTCGGCAGCGCACCTAATATCTTCCCGTCGATGTCTATCGGCGCCCCCAATAGGAAGCCGCCATTGGCCTCATAGCCACACACGCTTCCTTGCCCTTCGCTTGCTAAAGCGTTCATTGCTTCGATCACAAAGGGTGACCCGATCCGCGTCCGCCGCACGGCCGCGAACAGCCTCGACAGCTCAACCGCGCTGTTGCAGCTGACCGGCGTGGCGATCGCTGCGATGCCCAGCGCCCGCGCGCTCAATATCCCCAGCACGTCGCCACGCATCCAGACGCCCTGCTCGTCGGCCAGAAGCGGCCGGTCACTATCCCCATCGGTAGACAGGATCGCGTCCAGCCCCAGCTTTGCCGCCCATTGCCGCGCCAGCACCTGATCTTCAAGCCGAACCGCCTCGGTATCAACGGGAACGAAGCGATCGGACCGGCCCAGCGACACAGCCGTGCCGCCCAGCGCCTCGACCAAGGCGACCAATATGTCGCGCCCGACCGCCGAATGCTCATAGACGCCCAGCTTCAGTCCCACCAGTGCCTGCGCTTCAAAAACATCGACATAGCGCGCGATATAGGCGGTAGAAACATCGATCAGCGGCTTGGCAGGCGCCGCGTCCCTAAGCATGCCCGTATCGTCAAACAGATCGGGCAGATCCACGCTCTGCGCCCGGATGGCCAGTTCGTCGGGTTTCAGCACCTCGCCATCTGTGCGGTTGAATTTAATGCCGTTGCGGTCGTCAGGAATGTGGCTGCCCGTCACCATCAACGATGGTATGCGCCGGCCGAACCCATAGACCGCCACCGCAGGCGACGGCACGAACCCGCAATAATCGACCTCTCCTCCCATATGCCGCACAGCCGCGGCGCAGGCCGCCATGATGCGCGGACTGGACGGCCGCAGATCACCCGCGATCGCCACATGGGCGCCAGGCGCGAACTGCCCGATGGCGCTCAGATGTTGCAGAAAGGCAGCGGTATAGGCGAAGCAGACCCGGTCTGTCATTGCGCTTACCAACCCGCGCGCGCCGCTGGTGCCGAAAGCAACGCCCGATTGCGTCATCAGGTCGGCGATGGAAACGGAGTAGGTCATAAATCTCCTGGAGGAGCCTTATCCACGCGGCCTTGCGACGGATATCAGTTGCCAGAGGTTGCGGCCGTCAGGGCCTTGATCGCTTCGGTTACCTTGCGCACCTTCTGGGATTCGCCGCGCTTCAGTATCATTATCTCACCCTGCGACACGACCACGATCAGATCGTCGACGTCGACCAGCGTGACCCGTGGCCCGTCGCTATGAACCAGGCAATTGCGCGCGCCTAGCAGCAGGGCGTCGCCACGCACAACATTTCCATCGGTGCAACGCGTGCTAACCGCATGCAGAGAATCCCAGCTGCCGACATCCGACCAGCCCATGCTGACAGGCACGCAGGCAACCTGGGTTTCCCGCTCCATGATCGCATAGTCGACTGAGTCTGATGGGCAGGCGTGAAAGGCCAAGGCGTCGGGGAAGATATGTGCCCCGTCCCTCTTCGCCTGTTCCATCGACGTCTTTACTGCGGTCAGCATGTCAGGTTGATGCTTTTCCATCGCGGCCAGATAGGCGTCGGCGCGAAACAAGAAGATGCCGGCATTCCAGGCGTGATTGCCCTCTGCCAGCATCCGCTCGGCATTGGCGACATCAGGCTTTTCCACGAAGAGCACGACCTCATGCACGCCATCCCCGCAAAGATCGCCCGTCTGGATATAGCCATAGCCGGTTTCCGGGCCATCGGGCGTGATGCCGAACGTTACCAGCCACTCCTTGGCGACGAGTGGCAGGGCGCGGGCAATCGCGTCGTGAAAAGCAGGTAGGTCATTGATGACATGATCGCTCGGCATCACAAGCAGCGCGTCGCCCGGCTGCGCTTCCAGCGCGGCAAGGGCGATGGCAGGCGCGGTATTGCGGCCTATCGGTTCCAATATGACGTTATAATCATTGATGCCGCTCTGCTTGAGCTGTTCGTCGATAATGTCGGCATGCGCCGCATTGGACACGAGGATCGGACGACCGACCGACGCGGACGCAAAGCCGTGCGTGCGCACGGCGGTCAGTTGGAGCATGGTTTCGTCTGCCGTCAGGGGCAGCAGCTGTTTGGGGCGTTCAGGCTTAGAAACGGGCCAAAGTCGAGTGCCGGATCCGCCGGATAGGATGACGGGAACGATATTTATAGGATCGTTAATCATATCTCGCCTGAAGTAAGTAGATTATCGTGCCGTTTTGCGGCGCACCCCCGCAATCGCTTCGCGCTTCATGGGCGCAAAGCCTATGCTTGCCAAGGCATAAAAATGGACGGTTGGCAGACTTTTTACAAAAATAGGAGGATGTTTCGATTCACAGGAAAATTGTGTCAAAATGGATCCGCAGTGCACAGCAGCTATCACTTCAGCTTACCCATGAAGTTGCTCGTCAACCTACTGGCTCCGGCAATTTATTGCTGATCGCCTTGGGAACGGGCTGAGCCGGGCCGATCAGGACATTGCGCTTCACCCGCGCACTATCGATGGAACCAATAATATCGGGCTGCGCCCCTTCTCATACCACATAGCTGGTGCCATTGGGAATAGTGACGCGGATATGACGATGGTTGGAGGGCACGCTGCACGCATGAACCAGTCCTTTTAACATCGCCGCCGAACAAAAATGTACGCTAGCTGTCTGGTTGCGACACATCATTGGGACATAATAAGTAGCGCTATCGCGGATTACGCGTAGCGCTTTGCCGTTTTTGCTGATCAGGTTTCGTGATGGTGCAGATACATCCCCAAGCCCGAACCAAGCCTGTTGTGCGGGCGGAAATCGCTCGTTCTAGCGAGTTCGCCAATGTTCTCGCAAAGCGCTGTGGCATCAGCGACGACACTGTTCGCAAGTGGCGCAGACGCAGCGAGCAGGCGGTCCAGGATTGCTCAAGCCGGCCTAAGCGCCTGGCTTGGTGCATGACTGAGGAAGAGCGCGCCATCATCTGCGCTGTGCGCAGGTCGACTGGCTTCGCCCTGGATGATCTCACCTTCGTGCTCCGGTGCTTCCTGCCACACCTCAATCGCGACAGCATCTATCGGGTGCTTAAGGCCGAGGGTCTCAACCGCCGCCCACCCCAACCCACGACTCAGCCGCGCAAAGGGCAAGGCCGCTTCAAAGACTATGATCTGAGCTTCGTGCACATCGACGTAAAACATCTGCCCAAGCTGCGCACCGCGGACGGTGAGATCTGCAAGCGCTTCCTCTATGTGGTCATCGATCGTTGCTCACGGTTCGTCCATCTCGACGCCTACGATGCCGAGGATGCCGCCAACGCTATCACCGTTCTCAATGCCGCCAGGAAGGCTTTCCCTTTCCGCATCACCCATGTCCTGACCGACCGGAGATCCTGCTTCGCCGCCGACAATTTTGAACGCTCTTGCGCCAAGATCAAGGTCAGTCATCGCAAGACAAAATCCTATGCACCCCAGGCCAATGGCATAGCCGAGCGCTTCAACTGCCGCATCACCAGGGAGGTGCTGGGCATCAACGTCGCCGGCCACGCGGATCTCGAAATCCTGCTGGCGGCTTCAACCGCGCCTACAGTCGACGAAGACAGCGCGTGCTCTAAGGCAACTCACCACGCCAGAAGATGGAGGAGCGGATCGCGCAGCACCCCTGCTCAGAAATCCTCTTAACAAGCCCACGGCGCGAGATGATCTTATGGCCAAAGTCGACGACGTCCAATATTGTGCCAATGATGTGTCGCAACCAGACAGCTCGTTACGCTACATGTCGATCCGCGCTAGTTAAGCTTGTTGTTCCACGCGGTGCTGGCGCGGCCGATCACGCAGTCGATGCTAGCAAGCTGGCGCTGGCACGAGCGCATGGCGACCCGCGGTCTCACTGAGCCACGCCCGTGTGAAGCGGGGCAGCATTTGATCCACGCAGCCGCACCGGAAAGCTGGAGCGCGATCGTCGCCACGTTGCCATTGTCGGATGCCAATCGGAAAACATACAGGCATTCAGAGCGAAGCGCCGATGCGATGCACGATCAAGGTCAAATTTGAAAGGACAAGTCAATTTCGATGAGGGTCGCTATCACGAGGGAACGTCATGTACTGTTTCAGCGTAAAGTCGCACATGAACCGGAACGGACACTCAATGAAGCCAGTCATTATAGCAGGCGTCGCGGCCCTCACCGCTACCGCAGCGGTGACGACGGCTCCATCAAATGAGAATGCCTCAGCGCCAAAGGATTCCAAGCAATCCGTAGCGAAGCCACAACATCCCAGACTAGGAAAGCTGTCCATTGATGGTACTCGAGCTGTCACCGAACCAGGCTGCAATGCCACATCCTTTGCTCAATTACCCGACGACCCCAGCCTGTTCATTGGGCGGAGGCTGATCACCGCTCAAGGCAAGCTGGCAGGTGTGTCCGGCCCAAATGACTGCAGCGGCGGGGATCCAGCTAACGAGGCAAAGGGGCACCCCTTCAACCGTTGGGGCCTCGTACTTGACCGGTTCGACTGGAAGGCGCGCCGCTTCAACGACACCACCGCGCTTCTCGATACCTCAATCGACCCCCGCACTGGCCAATCCGGTGCACTGGTGACTGGCGGCCCAATGCGAGGCATCCGCATTCGTTCGGCCTATGATCCCACCGTCGCCCCCCTTGGCAATACGACCTATGTCGCTTTCGAATGCACGGTTGAAAATGGTAAGAAGTTCGATGTCGAACAAACATCGTCCTGCATCAGTGTTTATGACACGCGAACGGGTAAATTGGATATGGGCCGGACGTTCGTGATCATCGGCGGTATACAGAAAGGGGCTGTTAGCGAGGTTGCGGCGGTGCCACGCTTGCTCGGCTTCAAAGGCCGCCTTTATCTGTATTGGTCGGCACTGACGGTAGAAAAGTCCGTCATAACCAGATCCACCGTTCGCGGTGTCGAACTGACTATCAGTGGCGACATCCTAAAGGTTAAGGGAAGCACAGGCATCGCGCGACCGTTCGATCCGCCATCAATAGAGGTCTGGTCGCTTGGCCGTGACGACCTTAGTAATGGGATCGCCAACCTCATGGGTTTCTGGGTTAATGGCGACACGATCATTGCTTTCGCTGCTTTAGGCGGAAAAAACTGCCACGATCCTCTTGCCAAGGCTCGCGGTTGCTATCGCCTCGCCGCAAGGCGAAGCACTTCGCCACTCGGTCAAAATACATTCGGAGGCGGCGTTGATGTCGATCTTGGGCTGCCTACAAATGCTCAGGAGTATGCCGCGCCGGTAATTGATCCTCAAGGTCGCCGCTGGTTGATGGGCCATTTCATCCGTCCGCCCGCTAATGGATTTGCTGACCTCACACCTGCTCCGTCAGGCAATTATTGGCGATCAAACAAGCGTCCATCGGCATTGGTGATGATTCCTCTAGCCCCTTAACGAATTCCGCTTCCCTAGTGGTTGCGCGGCGATGCCGACATTCGTTACTGTCTGAACCGCGCCGCGTTTGCCGGAGGCTCCAACTTCTGAGTAAGTAGTGCCGAAATGAGCAAAACGACGAACAAGTTTGCACCTGAGGTTCGCGCACGGACGGTGCGCATGGTGCTGGATCATGCGGCAGATAACGCAGGCGGTCGGTAACACTGTCGTCGATCCCAGGCTTCTCGCCTATGCCGAAAAGCTGCAGTATGAAGGCTACCTCCGCCGGCAGGAAACCAATGACGCCGTCCGGGAACTGGCGAAAAATGGAACGTCCATCCGGCAGATTGTTCGGCAGACCGGCCATAGCCGGAAACTCGTTCGCGATGTTTTGCGCGGTCAACGAATGGACGTATTCCGCACCCGACCCATCTTTCTGGACAGTTGGCTGTCATGGCTGAACAACCGATGGGATAACGGCACCCGCGATGCCCTGGCGCTCTGGCGCGAGATGCGCGCGGAAGGTTTTGTCGGTCAGAGCGGCGTCGTCTCATAATAGGCCCAACGGCGGCGTCTCGCCGTAAGGTCCGATAAAACTGGCCTCGAACGCTCGCACTCGGCGCGAGTCCTTGCGCGCCTGATGACATCGGCGTGGGATAGACTCGCCAAATCCGAAGCGATTCTGGTGGCGGTTATCAAGGAGAACGTCCCTGAACTGGTAGCGGCGCGCAAGGCAATCGGCGACTTCCAATCTATGATCCGATCAAAGTGGGCAGCAAAGCTCGATGACTGGATTGAGATGGCGAAGGGCGGCCTCGTCGGATCATTCGTCAATGGCGTCGAAAAAGACCTTCCGACTGTCCGAAACGCAATCGTCTCACCTTGGTCAAACGGCTAGACCAAGAGACAGATCACGCGTCTTAAGCTAATCAAGCGACAAATGTATGGCCGCGCAAGCCTCGATCTGCTCCAGGCGCGATTAGTAAGTGTAACATGAAGGGGCGCATCAGCAAAAGTGAGTCGGTACCACTTCTCGGAGAAAACCCGGATCATTTCTCAACCGTGATCAACATCCAGCCTCCAGAAAGGCTGGCTCCCTATGAATCAGCGATTTCCCGACTTTGGAAATCCAAAAATCACAATTCTGCCAAATTAGTGCTGGTGTGCGCCCTTCCTTACTCTCCTATGCACTATCCGAGCCCTCGACAAAAATCGCATACTCTCGCTGCCCTCATCATAGGCACGCAGTATCGCTACTAATGATGCCGGCTCTTCCCACACTGGCCTGTAGTCCGCATAATCCACAGTGCTGAACGGAGCCGCAATTAATCAGCGGCTTCGGTGACTGAAACATCACGTCCATAGTTGTCCAGCCTTTTCCACGAATTGAAATCATGCTAATGATGTCGTTGGCGAATTCGAAAGTCTATGAATTTAGTGTGAATTTCACCGGTTAGGTCGCCCGACCGAGAGTTCTTCTGGCACCATTTTCCTTCGGTGAGGAAGGAAGCAAAAACCGCCGGAAACGGCGGTTTTTTTTGTGTCTATCGCAGGTCGAACCGCTGTCGATCCGCTGGCCAGCTCATCCCGCCCGAACAAAAACGCCGCCCGGTCCATGATGGACAGGACGGCGCCAATGTCTTCGCAGTGCGGCCAGCCTCAGCTGCCGTTCGGGCCGCCGCCCGGACCGGCACCACCGGCCGAGCCGGCACCCATGGCACCCACAGCGCCGATATTGCCGAAAATCTCGTCGAACAGGCTGCGATGGCGGCCCAGCGTCGGGGTCTTGTCGCCGGTCGGCGAGATGTGCGCGACCTGCTCCAGGCCCATGCGATCGACCGCGACGACGTTGCCGGCCGGATCGAACCGGACATGCAGGACGGTCTGCGACACCGGCTTGGGGTTGGAGAAGGCGAGCGAGCGCATGTCGCGCGACACATAATACCAGTCCTGTTCGCCGAACTGGGCGACGAAGCTGGGACGGCCCAGCGTGCCTTCGACCGAGGCACGATTGTCGATGCCGGGCTGGACGGAGTCCACCAGCAGCTTGTCGACCTGATAGCCCTGATGCGTGCGGATGCGGGTACAGCCCGATGCGCTGATCACGATCGCGCCGAGGCCCAGAGCCAGCAGGAAACGCCCGCGGCGGGACTGGCGGCTAAACTTGCGCATGGTCTTCTCCTGCGGGGACGGGCCCGCGAACCCAAGAAACAGAAAGCCGCCATTGCATCGGGCGGCCCAGCGATCAATATGGAAATGCGCAGGCCCCGGCAAGGGGCGCACGCGCCCGCGAAGCCCGCTGGCCCACATTCCATCACGAAAAGACGGCAACCCATGTCCCAATCCCGTCCTTCCTTCCTCCAGCGCCTGCTGGGCCGCGATGATCCCAAGGCGGGCCTGATGCCGCTTTATCATGCGGTGGTGGCCGAGGGACGGCAGCCACACTGGTATCTGCAGGGCGGTGTACCCGATGCGCTGGACGGCCGGTTCGACATGATCGTCGCGATATTGGCGCAGGTGCTGATGCGGCTGGAGGCGCTGGGCGCGGCGCAGGAGAGCGTGTGGCTGACCGAGCTGTTCGTCGACGACATGGACGGCCAGTTGCGCCAGGAAGGGATTGGCGATGTTGTCGTCGGCAAGCATATCGGCCGGATGATGAGCGCGCTGGGCGGGAGACTGGCGGCCTATCGTGCGGCCTTGACGGGGGAGGGCGATCTAGAGGATGCGCTGCGCCGAAACCTGTATCGCGGTGACGCCCCGTCGACGGACGCCCTGGCCCATGTCGAGGGCGCGCTGCGCGCGCGCTGGACAAGGCTGGCCTGCCTGACCCGCGACGCCTTGCTGGCTGGAGACCTTGGATGAGCGACATGATCGAATTTTCGCGCCCCGTGCGCGCCGACCAGCTGGGCAAGCTGGGTGACAGCCTGGTGACCATCAGCGCCGATGAGGGCGAGCGCGCCGCGCTGATGCGCCGTTTTGCGCTGCTGGCGCTCGACCGGCTGGAGGCGGATTATCGGCTGAGCGCGGAGGGCAGCACGATCCTGGCGCGCGGCCGGGTCCGCGCCGCCCTGGCCCAGCCCTGCGTCGCCACCGGCCTGCCGGTGCCCGAAACCATCGATACCGATTTCCTGCTGCGCTTCGTGCCCGAGAGTGGCGACCTGCCCGAGGGCGAGGAGCTGGAGCTGGACGCGGAGGATTGCGACACGATCGGCTATGACGGCAATGTCATCGACATGGGCGAAGCGGTGGCCGAGACGGTGGCGCTGGCGATGGAACCCTATCCGCGCGCGCCGGAGGCCGACAGCTATCTGCGCGAGGCCGGGGTGCTGACCGAGGATCAGGCCAGCCCCTTTGCCGCGCTGCTGGCCATGGCCAAGGATGAAAAGGGCAAGAAGAAGGGCTGACACGCCCGACTGTTTCCCTTTCGTTCCCATGGTGGCATAAGGCCGGCCATGGACGCCCCGCCGCCCGCGCTGCGCAAGATCATCCATATCGACATGGACGCCTTTTATGCGTCGGTCGAACAGCGCGACGATCCCAGCCTGCGCGGCAAGGCGATCGCCGTGGGTGGCGGCGGTCCACGCGGCGTCGTCGCCACCTGCAGCTATGAAGCGCGGAAATTCGGCGTGCGATCGGCGATGCCGGGTGCAAGAGCGCGGCGGCTGTGCCCCGATCTGCTGTTCGTGAAGCCGCGCTTCGAAGTCTATCGCAGCGTATCTGCCCAGATCCGCGCGATCTTCGCGCGCTTTACCGACATGATCCAGCCGCTCTCGCTCGACGAGGCCTATCTGGACGTGACGCAGAACAAGCCGGGCATCGCGTCGGCGACGCAGGTGGCGCGGGAAATCCGGCGGCTGATCCAGGAGGAAACGGGCCTCACCGCATCGGCGGGGGTGTCCTACAACAAGCTGATCGCCAAGCTGGCGTCGGACCAGAACAAGCCCGACGGGCTGTGCGTGGTGCGGCCGGCGGAAGGCGCCGACTTCATGGCGCGCATGCCGGTGCGGCGGATTCACGGCATCGGTCCGGTTACCGCCGAACGAATGCACAAATTGGGGATCGAGACCGGCGCCGACCTGCGCGATCGCGATCTGTCCTTCCTCCAGACCCATTTCGGCAGCAGCGCGCTCTTCTATTATCGTGCCGCGCGCGGTGAGGACGACCGCCCGGTGCATGAGCGGCAGGAGCGCAAGTCGGTCAGCGTCGAGGACACCTTCTTCGAGGACCTTGTCGCCGAGGAGGCCTTGCTGCGCGAGATCGAGCGGATAGCGGAAAGCCTGTGGGCCCGGATCGAGAAGGCGCAGGCCTATGGCCGGACCGTGGTGCTGAAGGTGAAGTTCGCCGATTTCCGCATCATCACCCGGTCGCGCAGCTTTGCCGCGCCGGTCCGGTCGGTCGAACAATTGGTGGACGCTGGTCGCGCGCTGCTGAAGGCGCAATTGCCGCTGCGCATGGGGGCCCGGCTGCTGGGCCTGGGCGTGCATAATCTGGAAGGCGAGGGAGAAGCGGGGGAGAGTGGCGACGCGGGCGCCCAACTCTCCCTGCTATGACCGTCAGAAGGGCAGCCAGGTCCGCTTTTCGCTGAACTTCATATAGCCGGCATTGACGCCGAGGCGATAACCGACGCCCAGGCGGATCGGGATCAGCACCACGCTGCCCCAGCGCAGATAGCTGGCGGTGAAGCCACCGACCAGATAGGCGGTGCCTTCGGCCGCCGGGAAACGGTGGTAGAGATCCTGGCTGTCATAGAGATTATAGACCAGGACGAAGGTGTTGGCGGCATTGCCGCCGACGTCGAAGCCGATCGACGGACCGGTCCAATAGACTTCGCGCTTGCCCTCGATCTTGTGGTTGAGCGTGCCCGAACCATAGCGCAGGCCGACCACGAAGGCGCCGGACGCCTCACGCCCGGAAATATAGGCATTGGGCTGGCCCTGATCCTTGAGGATCTTCTCGATGATGCCGGCCAGGCCCTCGGCGCCCTTGCCGAACACGCCTTCGGCCGCGCCGATCAGATCATCTTCCTGATAGGATTCGCCCGGCGCCATCGCGGCTGGCGGCGAATTGGAGGTGACCGGTGCGCCGGTGGCGGTCGCCCCGCCGGCAGCGGGGGCGGCATTATAGGTGCCGGAATCGGTCGAGGTGGCTGGCGGCGGCAGGCTGGAATCGACACCGGGATCGGTCGGCGTGCTGTTCTGGACCGGCGGCGGCGCAAGATCGGAATCGATCGCCGTGTTGGGATCGACCGTGCGAATCTGCGCGCTGGCGACCGGCGCCAGCAGAAGCCCGCCGAGCGCCGCCATCAGGGCACCCACCCGTGCGAAGCGGGCGCCCGTGCGCCCCATGCTGCCGATCATTACCCGATACTCCCCGAAGCCCGCTCTTGAAAACATCCGTCAGATTATCCGTCGCCAAGCTGAAACGACAATGAACGAACGCCCACCGGAGTCGATTCTAAGCCAGATTGAATCCGATTGTGCAAATCCGCATGAAAAATCGCACATTTGGACCGTTGCCATGGATCAAAGCCGTCGCTATAGCCCGTCGCCTAGCCACTGCCTCCCGGTTTCCGGTAGGCAAATTCGTGCGGAGACGTGGGTGAGTGGCTGAAACCAGCGGTTTGCTAAACCGTCGTAGCCTTAAGGGGCTACCGAGGGTTCGAATCCCTCCGTCTCCGCCACCTTTCCATTGATGATGATCCGGCCGCTCAGGCCGCAATATCGGCCTTTGACCGGCCGGTTGGCATGCGCGCATGCGCAAAGCGTCTGAAACGCCGCATTAACCGCACTTTTAAGCGCAATCGGACGCTCAGGACCGATGGACCTTGGCTTTCGTGCCAGCTATGCAATGCGCGCCAACAACAAAGGAAAGCCTATTCCATGAACAACAGCGACCTCGCCGACACCCTGGCTTCGGCCCACAACATCACCAAGGCCGATGCCCGCAAGCTGGTCGATGGCGTGTTTGCCGCGATCGCCGATGCTGCTGCCAAGGGCGAAGAAATCTCGCTCAACGGCTTCGGCAAGTTCAAGGTCAAGGAGTCGGCCGCCCGTGAAGGCCGCAATCCTTCGACCGGCGCGACCATCCAGATCGCTGCCTCCAAGAAGCTCGGCTTCACCCCCGCCAAGGCGGTCAAGGACAAGCTGAACGGCTGAGGAACTGGCCCGGTGCCCGCCTGATGGCGCGGCGCCGGGCTTATTCTGCCGGCGTCCTCCGGTCCCGCACGGACGGTTCGCCGCAATGCCCATTGATCCTTGGGCGAAAAACTAAAGGGTTACGCCGCGCTTCCAGATGCCGATGGCGCGTTCGTCATTCACCTCGTTCCGGGCCGGCGCCCCGCTGGCAATCGCGACGATATGCGCCAGCAGCGCATCGGCCGCGGCATCCATCCCTTCCTGCAGGACGCGTCCGGCGTCAAAATCGATCCAGCCCGGCTTGCGATCGGCCAGCGCGCTGTTCGACGCGATCTTGACCGTCGGTACCGGACTGCCAAGTGGCGTGCCGCGACCGGTCGAGAATAAGGTCAGGGTTGCGCCAGCCGCCGCCAGCGCCGTCGTCGACACGGCATCATTGCCGGGGCCTTCCAATATGGTGAGGCCGGTGCGGCTGATCCGGTCGCCATAATCGATGACGTCGGTCACGATGGCGATCCCGCCCTTCTGCACCGCGCCCAGCGATTTTTCCTCCAGCGTGGTGATGCCGCCGGCAATATTGCCGGGACTGGGATTTTCCGACACCGGCTCGCCATGGTCGAGGAAATAGCGTTTGAAGCGATTGACCACCTGCGTCAGCCGATCGAACACCGCCTCATTCTCGGCGCGCTGCATCAACAGCGTCTCCGCGCCGAAAATCTCCGGGATTTCGGTCAGGATCGCGCTGCCTTGCGCCTGGGCCACGGCATCGGCCATGCGACCGATCAGCGGATTGGCGGTGAGCCCGCTCATCGCATCGGAGCCACCGCATTTGACCCCCAGGCGTAACGCCGAAAGCGGCACATCCTGCCGCTGATCCGCGCTGGCGAGATCGATCAGTTCAGCAAGCGCCGTCATGCCGGCCTCGAACTCGTCGCTTTCGCTCTGTGCGCGGACGGTGCGCAGCCGGGCACGGCGATCAGGCGGAATGCGCGACAGCAGCGCATCAAGCTGGTTGGATTCGCAGCCCAGCCCGAGCAGCAATACGCCGCCGGCATTGGGATTGAGCGCCAGAGAGGCGAGGATCGCGGCCGTGCCGTCCAGATCGGCGCCGAGTTGCGAGCAGCCAAAGGGGTGATTGAAGGCATGGACGCCATCGATACGCCCCTCCGCCAGCGCCGCCCCCTTCATCGCCAGCCGCTCACCCAATCGGCCGACACAACCGACGGTCGGAAGAATCCAGATCTCGTTGCGGGTGCCGACACTGCCGTCGGCGCGGACATAGCCGCGGAAATGCGGAACGGGCCGGTCCGTCGGGGATAGCGGCTGCGGCTGCGCACCGGTGAAGCGATAGGCCAGTTCGCCCGAAAGCGCGGTGTGGAGATTATGGCTGTGGACATGCTCGCCAGCCAGGATCGCCTGCGTCGCCAAACCGATCGGCGCGCGATAGCGGCGGACCGGCGCCCCGGCCGCAATATCGTGGAGCGCAAACTTGTGCCCGGCCGGGACCGGATCGCGCAACGGCACATCGACCATGCCGACGCGCACGGTCTGCCCTGCCCCCAGCGGGTGCAGCGCAACGGCGACATCATCTTCGGGTGCGACCTGAAGGGCCAGCAGCGGGGCGGTTTCGGCAAGGATCGACATGGGTTTGGAATAGGGCATTGCCAGCGTTGGCACAAGGCGGTAACCGGCGGACAAGGAGATCGCCATGCATCCGCTTACCCTGTCGCCCGACCGCCTGTTTCCCGCCGATCCCACGACCCGTTCGATCGCCCGCGCGCTCTATGCCGAAGTCGCCAACCTGCCGATCATCAGCCCGCATGGCCATACCGACCCGGCCTGGTTCGCCACCAATGCCCCCTGGTCCAACGCGACCGAACTGCTGCTGGCGCCCGACCATTATCTGTTCCGCATGCTCTATTCGCAGGGCATCGCGCTGGACGATCTGGGCGTGCCGCATCGCGGCGGCCTGCCCGATACCGATCCGCGCGCAGCATGGCGCCTGTTCGCCAGCCATTATCATCTGTTCCGGGGCACCCCGTCGAGCATGTGGCTGGAGCATGTCTTTGCCGAAGTGTTCGGGCTGGACATGGCACTGGATGCGCAGAGCGCCGACCAGGTCTATGATGCGATCAATGCGGCGCTCACCACCGACGCCTTCCGTCCGCGCGCGCTGTTCGAGCGGTTCAATATCGAATTGCTGGCGACGACCGAAGGCGCGGACGACGATCTGCGCCATCATCAGGCGATCCGGGAATCCGGTTGGCAGGGGCGGGTGGTCACCACCTATCGTCCGGATTCGGTGATTGATCCCGAGCATGAGGAATTTCGCGACGCGCTGGTCCGCTTCGGCGACATGACCGGCGAGGATGTCGAAAGCTGGCAGGGCTATCTGGCCGCCCATGCCAAGCGGCGCGCCGATTTCCGCGCCATGGGCGCGACCGCGACCGACCATGGCTTTGCGACGCCGCGCACCGCCAATCTGTCGACGATGGAATGCGAGGCGCTGTTCGCGAAGATCGTCGGCGGCTCGGCCGATGCCGACGATGCCGAGCTGTTCCGCGCCCAGATGCTGACCGAAATGGCCAAGATGAGCCAGGCGGACGGCATGGTGATGCAGATCCATCCCGGTTCCTGCCGCAACCATAATGCCGCGCTGTTCCACAGCCATGGCCGCGACAAGGGCGCCGACATCCCGATGCGCACCGACTATGTCGGTGCCCTCAAGCCGATGCTGGACGTGGTCGGCAACGACGCCAACCTGACCATCATCCTCTTCACCCTGGACGAAACCACCTATGCCCGCGAACTGGCGCCGCTGGCCGGCCATTATCCCTGCCTGCGGCTGGGCCCGGCCTGGTGGTTCCATGACAGCCCGGAAGGGATGCGCCGCTTCCGCGAGATGACGACGGAGACCGCCGGCTTCTACAATACGGTCGGGTTCAACGACGACACCCGCGCCTTCCTGTCGATTCCGGCGCGGCATGATGTCGCCCGCCGCATCGACTGCGCCTTCCTGGCACGACTGGTCGCCGAACATCGGCTGGCCGACTGGGAAGCGGCCGAGCTGGCGCAGGAACTGACCGTGGGCCTGGTGCGCCGCGCCTATCGGCTCTGATCGGTCAGGCGGGGGCGGGACCGCTCGATTCCGCCTCCACCAGGCGCAGCGGCGGGGGCCGTTCGGCGGTCACGGCTTGCCCCTCGATCCGGTCGATCAGCTGCTGGGTCGCGATCCGCGCCATGTCGCCAAAGGGGCGCCAGATGGTGGTGAGCGCCGGCGATACGACATGCGACAGCAGGCTGCCGTCGAAGCCCACGACGGACAACGACTGCGGAACGGCAACGCCCCGGATTCCGGCGCATTTGAGGACGCCGGCAGCCATGACGTCATTGGCAGCGAAGATCGCCGTGGGCGCTGTCGGCAGCGACAGGAAGCGCTCGGCGGCGGCAAGCCCCGACTGGAAGCCATAATCCCCCTCCGCCTCATCCAGCAAAGTGACACCGGCGGCGGCCAGCGCCTCGACAAAGCCCGCCCGGCGCTCCTGCGCGGAAATGGCGTTGGCCGGGCCGCCGACCATCGCGATGCGGCGATGGCCAAGCTCCAGCAGATAGTGCGCCACCTGTGCAGCCGCCTCGCGCTCGGGCGACAGGATCACATCGGCATAGCCGGTGATCGGCAGGGCTGACAGGGCAACGGCGGGAATATGCTCGCGCGCCAGCGCTTCGGGCAGTCCGGCAATGCCCGATACCGGCGGCAGCACCACCAGACCGTCGGTGCGCGAGCGACGGACGAATTGCAGCACATCCTCGACCGATGCGGCGGCATCCATGGGCGTGGGATGGACCACCAGTTCATAGCCGCGCCGGCCCGCTTCGCCCACGATACCGCGCTGCACGGCGTCGAGCACCAGCGCGTTGCGATCATTATGGACCATGCCGATCAGGAAGGAGCGGCCCATGGCGAAGGCGCGGGCGCGCATGGAGGGACGGAAGTTGAGCGCCGCAATCGCCTTCTGGACGCGCTCGCGGGTTTCCGCATTGACCTTGGGCGACTGGTTGAGAACCCGTGATACCGTTCGGATCGAGACGCCCACGGCAGCGGCGACATCGGCAATGGTGGAATCGCTTCCCTGCGGGCTGTCCTTTGTTGATCGCATCTTTGCGGCTAGCCACAGGGGGAGGGAAATCGCAACCTGTTTGGGCTAAGGTCCTTTCAATGGATTCCCTGCTCCCCATCGGCACCGGCGCATGATCAACCCACGTTTCGGTACATTTCGCGGTCTGGTGCGCCTGGCCCTGTCCTATCCGCAGCTCGCGCTGGGGCAATCGGCCACGCTGCGCCCCGACCCGGCCGAGGTCCGTCGGCTGGTCTTCGTCTGCCAGGGCAATATCTGTCGCAGCGCCTTTGCCGATGTGGTGGCCCGCAAGGCCGGCGCCCGCACGGCCTCCTTCGGCCTGTCGACCACCACCGGACGACCGGCCCATGATCCGGCAATCGCGGCGGCGCAGGCCCTGGGCCATGACCTGTCCGCCCACAAGGCGCTCGACAGGACGGATTATCAGCCACAGCCGGGCGACCTGCTGCTGGCGATGGAAGTGCGGCAACTGCATCGGCTGGCTGCCGATCCGCGCCTGTCGCACCTGCCACGTCAGTTGCTCGGTACATGGACGCAACCGATGATGCCGCATCTGCACGATCCCTATGGCCTGGACGATCGCTACATGGCGCATTGCCTGCAGCGGATCGAGCAGGCGGTGACGGCGCTGGTCAGGACTTATCCCGGCGCAACGCCTTCCTGACGATCTGCCCCAGATCGCGCAGCAGCGGCCGGGGATCGCTGAAGCTGAAGACATAATAGCGCATGCGCGGGTCTAGGAAGCCCAGCAGATAGGTGGCAAGGTCGCGCCATGGGCTGGCCCGGAAGAAGGGATCGGCGATCTTTCCCCCCATCAGCAATCGCAGCAGGCGCTTGGTTTCCGGCACCATGTAGCGGGCGCGCAGGGTATCACGGGGCAGGGGCGCCGCATCCGTTTCACCCAGCACCGCCCGGCGATAGGCTTCCCAGGCGAAATGGGCATGGCAATGGCCGGCCAGCGGCAGGCTGCCCCAGAAACGGCCGTTCACCTCCATCAGCCAATAATGACCGCTGGCTGCATCATAGCGATATTCGACCATGGCCGGCCCCTGCCAGCCGAGCGCCCGCAGCAATTGTTCGGACAATGCCATCTGTTGCCCGTGGCGGTCGCGCGGTTCGGCACGGCACAGGGTCGATACGCCCCCTTCGGGCGGCCATTCGTGCAGCCGGCGATGCTGGAAATGCAGGGTCGCATCGCCATCGGCCATGAACAGCATCTGCCCCAAACCAACACCGCCGCAATATTGCTGGATCATCGGCCAGATACCGACCGGACGATAGCGGGCAAGCAGCGCCTGCAACGCATCCGGCGTCCGCACATATTCCGCCTTGATCCATTCCAGCCCGGCCCGCTCAAGCAACGGCATCACCGCCGGCGGATTGGCCCATTTGGCGACCAGCGGATAGGGCATGGATGCGGCATGGGCCTGGAAATCGTCACCCGCCATCGGCTGCCAGGTTCGCGGTATCAACAGGCCCTGCGCCGATGCGACCGCCAGGGTGCGGCGCTTGTCGATCACCTGGTTGAGCGCTTCGGCGCGCGGGACCAATATATGGCAATCGCCGATCATCGGCGGCAGCAGCGCCAGATCGAGCAGATCGGTCTCCGAAATGGCGAAGACGGCGCAGGCGCCGGTCCGGGCGATCAGGTCGGGCAGCCAATCGGCCGCCGGACCTGACGGCCGATCGGTGCTGTCCGTGCAATAGCGCGATGCCGCCGCGATCCCGCTTGCCGGCCCGACGCCATGGACCGGCACGCCATGGCGGCCGAGTTCCCGGACGATGGTCAGGCTGATCGCATTTTCCAGGCCGATGACGATCGCGCAGGGCAGGCGGCTCACGCAGGCACCAGCCGATGTTCGTAGCGCCAGGTCGCCCAGGCCTGTTGCGCGATGCGCAGGCCGGTGCGCAGCCGGTTGGGCGGCACGCGGGTCAGCATGCGCGCGGGGGCATCGGCGAGCGCGGGCGACAGATCATGGAAGCCGGCAGGACGCATGCCCGGCGTCGCGGCGGCAGTCCGGCACAATTGCTCGAACCGGCGCATCACCGTGCGGTTCGGACGCATCCGATCGCGCGAGAGCATTTCGAAACTATGGGTGACGATGACGAAGGCATCATGACCTTCCTGCGCGGCGTGGCGCATGCCGGCGCGCATTTCGGCGGCCGACATGGCGCAGATCTGCGCCGGGCGAAAATGGCCGGGGCGATCGGCGATCCCCGACACGGGCAGTTCGACCAGCCCCTGGGCGCGAACCGCGCCGATCTGGCCGGCGTCCATGCTGATGCCGCATCCCTGGCCAAGATAGGCCGGATTGACGCTGCTGTCCCAGCCGATGCCGATCGCCGCCAGCGCCCGCAGCGTATCGTCATTGGCGCCGAAATTGCCGGCCCGGAACGCGCTGATCCGCGGGGCGCCCGCCTGTTCCAGCAGGTCGCGACCCAGGCCGAGCAGGGTGATCTGGTCGGCCAGGCTGAAATCGCCGATATTGCGGCCCTGTCGCCCTTCGATCGGCGAATCTTTGACCCAGGCCAGCCATTCGCTGTGCAGATGGAGCTGCACTTCATGCCCGCGCCCGACGATGGCCGCGACGATGGGCTGGAGAAAGGTGGGGCCGTGGATCAGCGCCGGCAGGGGATCGAGGAAGAAAACGCCCTTGAGGCCATGGCGGTCCATCAGGTCCATCTGCCAGCCGATGCCGAAAGCACCGGCTGCCGTCTCACCCCAGATCGATTGGCGCAGATTCTGCTCAAGACCGACGCCGCGCTGGTGCAACGCGGCGGACAATTCGGTGTCGATGGTGATGAGCAGCGCAGTCATGATCAGTCCGATCCGGAATGGGGACGATGATAGACGGCAGACGTTAAGGAGCCGTGATGTTTCTGACCCATGTATGGATCATTACGGCCTTTTAACGAGCTTTACCCCTTTTTTCTTGCCCTCTTGCCCGATCAGACGGTGTCGCGCCGCCCGTTCCTCATGCGAGCAGCGAAAATTCGCCATAATTGCCTTGGAAGAACAGCAATGGCCGGTCGGGCCGTTCCACTTCCAGTGCGACCACTTCACCCAGCACGATATAATGATCGCCGGCCTCATGCACGGCATGCAGGCTGCAATCGATCCAGGCGACGACATTGTCGATGATGGGCGATCCATTGTCGGATACGCGGTGCGACACGCCGGCGAACTTGTCAGGGCCAGGTGCCGCCAGCTGGCGGCAGAGCGGCTGCTGATCGCTGGCGAGGACATTGACGCAGAAGCGGCCGATCTGCTGGATGCGCGGCCAGCTGCCCGAGCTTTTGGCCGGGAAGAAGGCGACCAGCGGCGGATCGAGCGACACCGAGGTGAAGGAGCCGACCACCATGCCGACCGGGGCGCCATCCTCGGCGGACGCGGTAACGACGCACACGCCGGTCGGATAATGGCCCAGGACGCGGCGGAAGGTGGCACTGTCGATCATGGTTACGCTGTTCATGCCATGGTCTTCCAGCAGACGATGGCGCAAGGCAAGCGAAACCGGTCAGAAACCAACCGGTCGTAGCGGATAGGGGCGGGGCTGGTGCCCCGCCACGATCATCAGAGTGCGATGCCGCCCGCGGCCAGCACGGCCAGCGTCAGCAGTTCGGACGCGTTGGACGACATGGTCGCAATCTGCACCGACTTTTCCATGCCGACCAGCACCGGACCGATCATCGACGTGCCGCCCAGTTCGCGCAGCAGCTTGGCCGAGATGTTGGCCGACTGCAGCCCCGGCATGACCAGCACATTGGCTGGGCCGGACAGGCGGCTGAACGGATAATTCTTCATCACGGTCGGATTGAGCGCCGCATCCGGTGTCATTTCGCCTTCATATTCGAAATCGACGTCGCGCTGGTCGAGCAGCTTCACCGCATCGCGCACATTGTCGAGGAAGGCGCCGGGGGGATTGCCGAAATTGGAATAGGACAGGAAGGCCACGCGCGGGTCATGGCCCATGCGCCGCGCGACCGCGACCGTGCCCTCGGCAATGTCGGCCAGTTCGGACGCGGAAGGCCGTTCATGGACGGTGGTGTCGGCCAGGAAGACGGTCTTGTCCTTGGTCACCATGACATGGATGCCGAAGGGGGTACGGCCCGCAGCCGGATCCATCACCCGCTTCACCTCGCGCAGGGTCTGGCCATAGGGCCGGGTGACGCCGGAAATCATCGCATCGGCCACGCCCATCTTCACCAGCAGCGATCCGAAGATGTTGCGGTCGCGATTGACCATCCGCTCGCAGTCGCGACGCAGATAGCCGCGCCGCTGCAACCGGGCATAGAGAAGGTCGACCATCTCGGGCACCAGCGGCGAATTGACGCTGTTGTGCAGTTCGAAGCTGTCGGGATCCTGGACGCCCAGTTCCTTGAGCTTGTCGCGCACATGATCGCGGCCGACCAGCACGGGGATGCCATAGCCCAGCTCGCGGAACTGGATCGCGGCGCGCAGCACCACTTCCTCTTCCGCCTCGGCAAAGACGACCCGCTTGGGGTTGGCCTTGGCGAGTTCATAGGCGCTGGTGAGAACCGAGGTGGTCGGGTTGAGCCGCGCCTTCAGGGAATCGCGATAGGCGGCCATGTCGGCGATCGGCTTCTGTGCGACGCCGGTATCCATCGCCGCCTGGGCGACGGCGGCCGGCACCACTTCCATCAGACGCGGATCGAACGGCGCGGGGATGATATAGTCGGGGCCGAAGCTGTGCGAACGGCCATAGGCCTTGGCCACTTCCTCAGGCACCTGTTCGCGCGCCAGGTCGGCAATCGCCTTGGCGGCGGCCAGCTTCATCGCCTCATTGATGCCGGTCGCCCGCACGTCGAGCGCACCGCGGAAGATGAAGGGGAAGCCCAGGACATTGTTGACCTGGTTGGGGAAGTCCGAGCGGCCGGTGGCGACGATCGCGTCGGGACGGACTGCGTGCGCGTCGGGCGGCAGGATTTCCGGGTCGGGATTGGCCATGGCGAAGATGATCGGATTGGCCGCCATCGACTTCACCATATCCTGCGACATGGCGCCGGCGACCGAAAGGCCCAGGAACACGTCGGCGCCCTTGACCGCTTCAGTGAGGGTCCGCGCGTCGGTCTTGACCGCATGGGCCGACTTCCACTGGTTCATGCCCTCGGTGCGGCCCTGATAGATGACGCCCTTGCTGTCGCACATGATGACGTTTTCATTGGGGACGCCCAGCGCCTTGATCAGCTCGGTGCAGGAAATGGAAGCGGCACCCGCGCCGTTCACCACCACCTTCATGTCCTTCATGTCGCGACCGGTCAGCAGCGCGGCATTGATGACGCCCGCCGCCGCGATGATCGCGGTGCCATGCTGGTCGTCATGGAAGACCGGAATGTTCATCCGTTCCTTGAGCGTCGTCTCGATAACGAAGCATTCGGGCGCCTTGATGTCTTCCAAATTGATGCCGCCGAAGCTCGGCTCCATCAGTTCGACCGCGTCGATGAAGCGATCGACATCCTCGGTCTTCAGCTCGATGTCGATGGAATCGACATCGGCGAAGCGCTTGAAGAGGACGGCCTTGCCCTCCATCACCGGCTTCGACGCCAGCGCGCCGAGATTGCCGAGGCCCAGGATCGCCGTGCCGTTGGAGATGACCGCGACCAGATTGCCCTTGGCGGTATAATCATAGGCGGTCGCCGGATCTTCAGCGATCGCGCGCACCGGCACCGCGACGCCGGGCGAATAAGCGAGCGAGAGATCGCGCTGCGTCGCCATCGGCTTCGACGCGATGATCTCGATCTTGCCGGGGCGGCCGGTCGCGTGGAAGAACAGCGCCTCGCGCTCGGAAAATTCCACATTTGACTTTTCGGTCATCGCGATACCCACATAATGGAACAATAGCGCCGCCCTAGCGGCAAGATTATCTTGTGGGCAAGTGCGAGAAGCGCAATTTTCCTGCCCTTTGGCGAAGCTCTGGTTTCAGCGGAGCGATCAGGCTATCCGCTTGCCCCATGGCCAATTCGACCTCCACCACCACCCAGCCTACCCCCATGATGGCACAATATTTCACCCTCAAGGCAGAGGCGCAGGATTGCCTGCTCTTCTACCGCATGGGCGATTTCTTCGAACTCTTCTTCGATGACGCCAAGATGGCGGCCGCGACGCTCGACATTGCGCTCACCAGCCGTGGCGAACATGCCGGGCAGCCGATCCCGATGTGCGGCGTGCCGGTGCATAGCGCCGAATCCTACCTGGCCCGACTGATCAAGGGCGGCCATCGCGTCGCCATCGCCGAACAGACCGAGACGCCGGCCGAGGCCAAGGCACGGGGCGGCAAGGCGCTCGTGGCACGCGCCATCGTCCGCTATGTCACCGCCGGCACGCTGACCGAGGAAACCCTGCTCGACAGCCGGCGCGACAATATGCTGGTGGCGCTCGCCCAGACCGGTGGGGAAGGCGAGCTGGGCCTGGCCGCCGCCGACATCTCGACCGGCCGGTTCGAGACGATGACGGTGCGGGCGGGCGACTTGCCCGCCGAACTCGCCCGGTTGCGGCCGAGCGAAGTGGTGATTGCCGAAGGTTCGACGCTGGAGGTCGCCAACAGCCATCCGTTCGACAAGGCGGCCTTTTCCAGCGCCCGTGCCGAAGACGCGCTCAAGCGCCTGTTCGCGGTCGCGACGCTGGATGGCTTTGGCCAGTTCAGCCGCGCCGAACTGGCAGCGATGGGCGGGCTGATTTCCTATCTCGACCATGCGGGGAAGGGCACGCTGCCCTTCCTGGCGCCGCCGCTCCGCAAGACCAGCGGCGCCCATGTCGCCATCGACGCGGCGACGCGCGAGAGCCTGGAAATCGTCGCAACCACCGGCGGCACCCGCGCGGGCAGCCTGCTGGGCGCGGTCGACCGGACCGTCACCGGGGCCGGCGCCCGGCTGCTGGCACAGGATCTGTCGGCGCCGCTGATGGATGCGCCGCTGATCGACGCGCGGCTGGGCCTGGTGCAGTTGTTCCATGATGACGCGACGCTGCGCAGTCAGTTGCGGGCAGCACTGCGCGCGCTGCCCGACATCGGCCGCGCGCTCGGCCGTGTCGCCGTCGGCCGGGGCAGCCCGCGTGACCTCGGCCAATTGCGCGACGGCCTGGGCGAAGCGCGCTTGCTGCGCGAGCGCTTGGGGCGGCTGGCCGATCAGCCACTGCTGCTGACGCAATTGCTGCCGGCGCTCGACGGGCATGGCGCGCTGGTCGATGCGCTGGCGCGCGCATTGGTACCGAGCCCGCCGACCGAGACCAATAATGGCGGCTATATCGCCGACGGCTTCGACCCGGCGCTGGACGAACTGCGCCGCCTGGCGGGCGATGGTCGCCGCGCGATTGCCGCACTGGAGGCGCAATATCGCGAGCAGACCGGGATCAGCGCGCTCAAGATCCGCCATAATGGCGTGCTGGGCTATCATGTCGAGGTGCCGGCCCGCGCCGCCGACCAGCTGATGCAGCCCGAAAGCGGTTTCACCCATCGCCAGACGCTGGCCGGGGTCGTGCGCTTCAACTCGATCGACCTGCACGAACAGGCCGGACGGGTGGCGCAGGCCGGCGCCCATGCGCTTGTGGCCGAGGCCGCCCATCTCGAAACGCTGATCGAGGCGGTGCTGGACCGCAAGGCCGACATCGCCCGTGCCGCCGATGCGCTGGCGCGGCTCGACGTCGCTGCTGCGCTAGCCGAACGGGCGGCCGAAGGCGGCTGGCAACGGCCCCATTTCGTGGTCGAGGACGGGGTTGGCCCCTGCCTCGACATTGTCGGCGGGCGCCATCCGGTGGTCGAGGATGCGCTACGCGCGCAGGGCCAGCCTTTTGTCGCCAATGATTGCCGGCTGGTCGCGACCGACCGGCTATGGCTGGTCACCGGCCCGAACATGGGCGGTAAGTCGACCTTCCTGCGGCAGAATGCGCTGATCGTCATCCTGGCCCAGGCGGGCGCCTTCGTACCGGCGGAATCGGCGACGCTGACCCTGGTCGACCGCCTGTTCAGCCGCGTCGGCGCCTCCGACAATCTGGCGCGCGGCCGGTCGACCTTCATGGTCGAGATGGTCGAGACCGCGGCGATCCTGGCGCAGGCGACCGAGCATAGCTTCGTCATCCTGGACGAGGTCGGGCGCGGCACATCCACCTATGACGGGCTGGCGCTCGCCTGGGCAGTGGTTGAGGCGGTGCATGAGGTCAATCGCTGCCGCTGCCTGTTCGCCACCCATTATCATGAACTGACCCGCCTGTCCGAAACGCTCGATGCGCTGTCGCTGCACCATGTGCGGGCGCGCGAATGGAAGGGCGACCTGGTGCTGCTGCACGAACTGGCCGAAGGGCCGGCTGATCGCAGCTATGGCCTGGCGGTGGCGCGGCTGGCCGGCTTGCCGCCCCTGGTGCTCAAGCGCGCCAAGGATGTGCTGGGCCGTCTGGAGGCAGGCAAGGCGAAGACCGGTGGCATTGCCGCGGGACTGGACGACCTGCCGCTGTTCGCCAGCGTCGCGACGCAGATCGAAGAGGTGGTCGATCCGCTGCGCGACGCACTGGATGGCATCGATGCCGACGCCCTGTCCCCGCGTGAGGCACTCGATCACATATATCGTTTGAAACAACTGGCCGCCGCCAGTCACCACGAGTAGACGAGAGCCATGGTCATGCAGTTCCCCAGCTTGGGGTCGCGCCGCGCGATCATTGACCGGCGCGCGATTTCCGACAGCATCAACGCCCTGGCGCAGGAGCACCGGGGCGATCCGATCAAGCTGCGCGGGCTGATCGTCAAGGAACTCAAGGCCGCTCTGGAACATGGCCGCGAGGATGTCGCGCGCCGGCTGGAGGCGAAACCGACGCGCGGGCGCGAGGCGGTGACGGCCTTTGCCTTCCTGATCGACCAGATCTTGCGGCTGCTCTACGACGCGACCACCCATCATCTTTATCCCGCCGGCAACCGCAGCACGGGCGAGCGGATCGTGCTGATCGCCGTCGGCGGCTATGGCCGGGGCGAGATGGCGCCGCACAGCGATGTCGACATCGGCTTCATCACTCCCTGGAAGCCGACCGGCTGGACCGAGCAGATCATCGAATCCATGCTCTATTCGCTGTGGGATCTGGGGCTGAAGGTCGGCCATAGCAGCCGTTCAATCGACGAGACGATGCGGATGGCCAAGGCCGATCTCACCGTGCGCACCGCCCTGCTGGAAGCACGCTATGTGTGGGGCGACCGGGCGCTTTACGAGGAAGTGGCGGTCCGCTTCGACAGCGAGATCATGCAGGGCACCGCCCGCACCTTCGTCACCGAGAAGCTGGAGGAACGCGACGAGCGCCACCGCCGCATGGGCGACAGCCGCTATGTCGTCGAGCCCAATGTCAAGGAAGGCAAGGGCGGCCTGCGCGACCTGCACACGCTGTTCTGGATCGGCAAATATGTGAACCGGGTGAAATCGGTCGCCGAACTGGTCGATGTCGGCCTGTTGACGCAGAGCGAACTGCGCCAGTTCCAGAAGGCCGAGGATTTCCTGTGGGCGGTGCGGTGCCATCTGCACATGATCACGGGGCGGGCCGAAGACAGGCTGACCTTCGACCTGCAGCTCGAAACCGCGACGCGGATGCATTTCACCGCGCGGGCCGGACGATCCGGGGTCGAGCGCTTCATGCGCTATTATTTCCTCAATGCAAAGGCGGTCGGCGACCTGACCGCGGTGTTCCTGGCGCATCTGGACGACCAGCTGGCCGAGCGCGGACGCCGCTATATTCCGTCAATTTTCCGCCGACCCAAGAAGCTGGACGGTTTCGTGCTGGATCGCGGGCGGCTGGCGCTACCGAGCGATGATTTCTTCCAGGCCGATCCGGTCCGCCTGGTCGAGATTTTCGCCGTGGCCGACAGGCATGGGCTGCAGATTCATCCGAGCGCGATGCGCGCGGCCAGCCGCGACGCTGGCCTGATCACCGCCAAGGTGCGCAAGGACGCGCGCGCCAATGCCGCCTTCATGGATGTGCTGACCAGCCCGCGCGACCCGGAAACGGTGCTGCGCTGGATGAACGAGTCCACCGTGTTCGGCCGGTTCATCCCCGATTTCCGTCGCGTCGTGGCGCAGATGCAGTTCGACATGTACCATCATTATACTGTGGACGAGCATACCATCCGCGCCGTCGGCCTGCTGGCCCGGATCGAGAAAGGCGAACTGGCGACCGATCATCCGCTGGCGACCGAGCTGATGGGCAAGATATTGTCGCGCCGGGTGCTCTATGTCGCGGTGCTGCTGCATGACATCGCCAAGGGGCGCGGCGGCGACCACAGCATATTGGGTGCGGAAGTGGCGGAGCATCTCTGCCCGCGCCTGGGCCTGACCGCCGCCGAGACCGAGACCGTCGCCTGGCTGGTGCGTTATCACCTGCTGATGTCGGCCACCGCCTTCAAGCGCGACCTGGCCGACTACAAGACGATCCTCGATTTCGTGGAGGTGGTGCAGAGCCCCGAGCGACTGCGCCTGCTGCTATGCCTGACCGTGGTCGATATCCGCGCGGTGGGGCCGGGCGTCTGGAACAGCTGGAAGCGGCAGTTGCTGGGCGACCTCTATGATGCGGCCGAGGAAGTGCTGCGCCTGGGCCACAAGCAGAAGGGCCGCAGCGAGCGGGTTGCCGCCAAGCAGGAGGCGCTGCGCCAGGCGCTGGGCATGGATGAGGCGACCTTCGCCGCCTTCAGCGGCCGCATGCCCGAAAGCTACTGGATCGCCGAACCGGACGATATCCTGGTCCATAATGCGCGGCATATATTGGAAGCGGGCGACTCCTCGCTGTCGATCGCCGCGCAATATTATCCACAACGTGGTGCCACGCTGGTCACCGTCTATGCGACCGACCATCCGGGCCTGTTCTACCGCATCGCCGGCGCCATCCATCTGGCCGGCGGCAACATCATCGACGCGCGCATCCATACGACGCGCGATGGCGTCGCGATCGACAATTTCCTGGTGCAGGATCCGCTGGGCGGCGCCTTCCACAGTCCCGAGCAGCTGGCGCGGATCAAGGCAGCGATCGAGGACTCCCTGTCGAACCGCCACCGCATGATTACCAAGCTGGAAGCGCGCCCGCTGCCCCGCACCCGCGCCGAAGCCTTCCGCATCGAGCCCAATGTGCTGATCGACAACAAGGCGTCGAACCGCTTCACCGTGATCGAGGTGAATGCCCGCGATCGGCCAGCGCTGCTGTTCAGCCTGGCCAACGCGCTGTTCCAGTCGAAAGTGACGGTCCACAGCGCCCATGTCGCCACCTATGGCGAGCGCGCGGTCGACACCTTCTATGTCACCGACCTCTTGGGCGGGAAGATCGAGAGCAAGGCCCGGTTGCAGACGCTGGAGCGGCGGCTGCTGGAGGCGGCCGGCGGCGAAGTGGGCGAGGCACTGGAGCGCGCCTGATCGCTACTCAGGCGCCTAAATTCTCAGGCAATGGTCATGACGTCGCCGGGCGACAGCAAAGGTAACAGGCGCAACATGTCGTCGCGATCGACCGCGACGCAGCCGGCGGTCGGGCGCCCTTCGGACAGATGGAAGAAGATGGCGCTGCCCATGCCCGGCACCGGCGGCGCATCATTATGGCCCAGGATGACGATCACGTCATAAGCGTCGTCGCTGCGCTGCAGGCTTTCGGTCGAGAAGGGCCGGGGCAGGCGCACGGGACGGTTATAGGCGGGATCGGCCGGATCGTCCGACCATCCATCCCCCGCCTGGGTCCAGCGCCAGGGCAGGGCGATACGGGCGGCAGAAACCTTGCCGGGGCGCAGCAGCACCGCCCGGATCGGCCAATTGCCCAAGGGGGTGCAGCCATCGCCTTCGCGCTTGTCGGCCGCCAGGCAGGCGCCGCTGCGACCGATGGTGCAGGCCATGTCGAGATCGCCGAAGCGCAGTCGCCCGGCGGCGACATCGACATGGATGACGCTCATAGCTGGTGGCCGGTCCGGTCGCGCTTGGTGGCGAGATAGCGTTCATTATGCGGGTTGGCGGGCAGGATGATCGGCAACCGCTCGACCACTTCGATCCCGGCCGCCTGCAACCCGGCAACCTTCTGCGGATTGTTGGTGAGCAAGCGCACGCCGCCTATGCCGAGCAGGTCGAGCATCCGCGCCGCGACCGAGAAATCGCGCGCGTCGATCGCGAAGCCAAGCCGCACATTGGCGTCGACCGTGTCGAAGCCCTGATCCTGCAGCGCATAGGCGCGCAGCTTGTTGACGAGACCGATGCCGCGCCCTTCCTGCCGCAGATAGAGCAGCACGCCCCATTGTGCGTCGGCGATCTGGTGCAGCGCCTGATGCAGCTGCGGGCCGCAATCGCATTTCAGGCTGCCGAACACATCGCCGGTCAGGCATTCGCTGTGGATACGGATGACCGGGGGCGATGCGTCACGCTTGCCGACCACCAGCGCGACATGCTCGCGCGGCTCGTCGGGGCTGCGGAAGGCGATGATCTCCGCGCTCTCGCTCGCCGATACCGGCAGGCGGGCACGGGTGGCGATGGCGAGGTGAATGGCATCGTCATAATCGCCGACATCATCGGCGCTGACTTCCGCCTCGACCGGGCCGTCGCCTTCGGTAAGGAAATAGGCGGGCAGGATACCGGCCAGCCGGGCCAGGCGCAGCGCCGCCTTGGCCGCCTTGGGCGCCGGCAAGGCCCGCGCGCGGAACGGCCCCTTGAGCGGCGAGGCGAGGTCCAGCACCGGATCGGAAATCGAGGTCGCGACATCCGCGTCGATCCACGGCGCCCGTTCGATCAGCACTGGTAGGTCCGGATCGGCCGCCGCCAGCTGGTTGGCGAGCTTCAGCGTCTCGGCGCGGGCGGCAGAAATCAGGATATCGGCCTGCCCCTGCGGATCGAAATCGGCCAGCGTCACCGCATCCGCGCCCTCGATCGCCATCAGCCGGATGGCTCCATCGGGCGCGGTCAGGCGGATCGCCCAGCCGCGACGCAGCGCATCGATGGCGCGGGCAGCATCCCGCCCGTTCATCAGAAGGCGAACTCGGTGATGATCGGGATATGGTCGGACGGCTTTTCCCAGCTGCGCGCGGGTTCGACGACACGGTGGGCGACCGCCTTGTCGGCGACATCCTTGGTCATCCACATATGGTCGAGGCGACGGCCACGATCCGATGCCGCCCAATCCTTCGCGCGATAGCTCCACCAGGTGTAGAGACGCGCCGGGGCAGGGTGGAAATGGCGACCGATATCGACCCAATCGTTCGACGCCTGCAACCGGCCCAGCAATTCGCATTCCTGAGGCGTATGGCTGACCACATCGAGCAGCTGCTTGTGGCTCCAGACGTCGCATTCCAGCGGCGCGATGTTGAAGTCGCCGGTAAGGATCGTCGGCTTGTTGTCGAGCGCGCCGGACCACTCGATCATCCGCTCGATAAAGTCGAGCTTTTGGCCGAATTTCGGATTGACCGTGCGGTCGGCGACATCGCCGCCGGCGGGGACATAGACATTCTCGATCCGCACGCCATTGTCGAGGCGGATGCCGACATGGCGGGCTTCGCCATTGGCCTGCCAGTCGAACCGGTCATCCTCGTGGATCGGCACCTTGCTCATGATCGCAACGCCATGATGCATGCGCTGGCCGTTCAGCACCTGATGGACATAGCCCAGCCGCCTGAACATGTCGGTGGGGAAAATCTCGTTCACTACCTTGGTTTCCTGCAGGCAGAGAATGTCGGGCGCTTCTTCGGTCAGGAAGCGTTCGACGATGTCGATCCGGGCGCGGACGCTGTTGATGTTCCAGGATGCAATCGAAAGGGTATCGGCCATGAAAAGCACCTAGGGTGCCGCGCGCCCGCGCGCAAGCGCCGGACAAAGTAAGACCCCCGCTCCGGGGGCGTGGAACGGGGGTCTCGATCGCGCCCTTGAAGCGCTTTGCGACGGGAGCGGTGTGCCGGGTAACAGGGGGGAAATCCCGGTCTGCGTCTCTCGCCGTGATCTCTATCTAGGCGATCCGATATGAGCGGCAGATGAACGATGGCAGAAAGTTTTCAGCCCATCGTTCCTGTGGCCCGCCCTAGCCGTTCGGACGGCCGCGCGGACGCGGATCGGTCCAGCGGAAGGCGGAATCGGCGACCGGCACGCCATATTGCTGGTTCGACAGGCGCACCGCCGTGCGATTATTCTGTGCGTCGAGCGCGACCCAGCCATACAGCTCCAGCCCGGCCGGCGACGCGGGCTTGCGCTTGAAGATCATGGTGATGGTGCCGAACTCGGGCCGCTTGGGATCCTTTGCCTGCACGCTCAGCACGGTCGGGTCGCCGGTGGGCACGACGGTGCCGAATTTCGACAGATCCTTGGTCGGGTCGATCAGAGCGGCCAGCGGCGAATTGCCGATCGGCCAGCGCTGCACCTGGCGCACTTCATAGTCGATCAGGGTCAGCGCCTTGCCATCGCCCACGATCAGCAACGGCACGCCCTTTTCATATTGGAAGCGAATCTTGCCCGGCTGCTTCAGGGTCAGCTTGCCGGTCAGCACCTGACCATTGCGGTCGGTCTGGCTGAAATCGGCGGTCAGGGTGGTGACGGCGCGGATATAGGCGTTGACCTGATTGAGGTCGGACGGTGCCGCCTGCTGGGCAAGGGCATAGCCCGCCGGCACCGCAACCAGCGCGGTGGCGAGGGACAGGGCGACAGGCGCGAGGATGCGCTTCATGCAATCATCTCCGGGTTGTTCGGAAAAGGGGGCATAGGGAGTGGGGCTTGAACCCGCTGTGAACCTTGCTGTTCCATCGAAGGGAAGGATCGATCGGAAAGACCAGACGGGGGAGAGCGGCCGTGAAATGGCTGGCTCGATCCCCCGTGCTCCCGCCTCGCCATGCCGGTCTTACCGGCGGCACCGCTCCAATTATGTTTATCGGCGCGGCAGCAGCGACGCCTGCCTAGACCGATTCGCGGACAAAAAAAAGGCTGATCCGAAGATCAGCCTGAAAAGTTTTTAGGAGAGGATGCCTGAAAGGCCTGTTCCTAATGTCCCAAAGCCCCTGTCACGACAAATGCGAAGGCAGCAAGCATGGTTGCACGGAACGCAATCGCTCAAGGAAAACAGGCATTTCGTAGCGTCAGAGCGGATTACCATTCTCGTCACGCAGCACTTCACGGCGGCCGACATGGTTGGGCGGACCGACCAGTCCTTCTTCCTCCATCCGTTCGATCAGGCGTGCGGCGCTGTTGTAGCCGACTCGCAGCTGGCGCTGCAGCCAGCTGGTCGAGGCCTTCTGATTCTCGAACACCAGCTGACAGGCCTTGCGGAACAGCTGCGCGTCCGGGCTGTCATCGCCCAGGTCCACGCCGTCGAGCGCGAAGCTGCCTTCTTCCGGCTCTTCCGTGACCGCCTGGATATAATCGGGCGAACCCTGCGCGCGCCAATGGTCGGCGACCACGCGCACTTCATCGTCCGAAACGAAGGGACCATGAACGCGCATCAGGCCCTTGCCGCCATGCATGTAGAGCATGTCGCCCTTGCCCAGCAGCTGCTCGGCCCCCTGTTCGCCCAGGATGGTGCGGCTGTCGATCTTGCTGGTCACGAAGAAGCTGATGCGGGTCGGCAGGTTCGCCTTGATGACGCCGGTGATGACGTCGACCGAAGGCCGCTGGGTCGCGAGAATCAGGTGGATGCCGGCAGCACGCGCCTTCTGCGCCAGGCGCTGGATCAGGAATTCGACTTCCTTGCCCGCCGTCATCATGAGGTCGGCCAGCTCGTCGACCACCACCACGATCTGCGGCAGCGGCTGGAAATCCAGCTGCTCCTCCTCATAGATCGGCTTGCCGCTTTCGGGGTCATAGCCGGTCTGGACGCGGCGGCCGAGCGGCTTGCCCTTGGCCTTGGCGGCGCGAACCTTCTCGTTGTAATTGGCGAGGTTGCGGACCGAGATCGACGCCATCATGCGATAGCGATCCTCCATCTGCTCGACCGCCCATTTGAGCGCGCGGATCGCCTTGCTCGGTTCGGTCACGACCGGCGCGAGCAGATGCGGAATGTCGTCATAGGTCGACAGTTCCAGCATCTTGGGATCGATCATGATCAGGCGCAGCTGGTCCGGCGTCATGCGGTAGAGCAGCGACAGGATCATGGCGTTGAGGCCGACAGACTTACCCGAACCGGTGGTGCCTGCGATCAGCAGATGCGGCATCGGCGCCAGATCGGCGATGATCGGCTCGCCCGAGATATTCTTGCCCAGGATGATCGGCAGGGTCGCTTCCGCACCAAACTGCTCGCTGGTGATGAGTTCGCGGAAGGACACGCCCTCACGATTGGTGTTGGGCAGTTCGATGCCGATGACGGTGCGGCCGGGAATGGTCGCGACGCGCGCCGACAGCGCCGACATGTTGCGCGCGATATCGTCGGCCAGCGCGATCACGCGGCTCGCCTTGATGCCCGGTGCCGGCTCCAGTTCATACATGGTGACGACGGGTCCGGGGCGAACCTCGACGATATTGCCCTTCACATGGAAGTCGTCGAGCACGCTCTCCAGCAGGCGGGCGTTGCGTTCCAGCGCCGCCTTGTCGATCTTCTGCCCCTGATTGGCAGGGATGGGGTTGAGCAGGTCGGCCGACGGCAGCGAGCTGTGGCCGAACAGATCATCCTGCGACACCGGCGCGGTCGAGCGCTGCACCGGGGCGGGCTTGGGCGCCTGGATGGTGATCGGCGGCTTGGGCTCGTTCGACACCTGCTTGCGCGGCGCGATCACCCGTTCGACCGGACCGTCATCATCCTCGTCCAGATCGGCAGCTGCTCCCTGTCCTGCAAAGGCGAGCGAAGGACGCGGCAGGCTGAGCCGGGGCAGGGTCGGGCGGCGGATGGTGAAGATCGGCTTTTCCAGCGCCAGGCTGCGATACCAGACGAACAGGCCTGCCAGCATGGCCACGACCACCAATATGCCGATGATCCAGCCCTGCGCGGCCGGCGCCTGGGCGGTCAGGCTCATCACCCCCTTGGCGGTGACAAGGCCGATCATGCCGCCCCAGCCGGAGGGCAGGCCGACCAGCGGATCGGGCTGGAACAGGGCGAGCGCGATGCCGATCAGGATGATGCCGACCAGGCATTTGCCGAACTGCGCCTTCCACCCGATCATCTCATGATCGCCCCACAGGCGACGGGCGGTAATCCCCATCAGCGGCAGCAGCAGCGCGATCGGCACGCCGAACAGCAGCAGCAGCATGTCGGCCACCATGGCGCCGGGCGCGCGCATGATATTGGCGACATGATCGCCCGCCACCGTGTTCATCGACGGGTCGCTGGGCTGATAGCTCAGCAGCGCCAGCGCCAGGAACAGGGTCGCCAGAAACAGCGAGATCGCCCCGATCAGCGCGCCGCTGCGCACGATGCTGCGCTTGAGCATTTCGCGCCATTCCGGCGCGCGCTTGGCTCCGCGGCTGACAGCCATGGTCAAATGTCCCCCAAATGTTCCGTTCCGGCACAATGCGCCGAGCCAGGAGTCCTCGTCAAGCCTGCGGCCCATCGGCTCGTCCCGCCCCATCCGCAACATTGCGTATGTCGCGGGCCTGGGGCACAGGCGCAAAATGGGCGGCGAAAGGAGATGTCGCCATGTTCGCCTCTTTCTATCCCGCCTTTGTCGTGATTGCCCTGAGCAGCTTTGCGATCGTGCTGCTGGGCGTCAGCCTGCAGGATGCGATGCGAGGGCGCTGAGCGCATCGCCGTCGACGCGCTGCACGGTCCATTCGTCCATCGGCCGGGCGCCGATCGCCCGGTAGAAGGCGATCGCCGGCGCGTTCCAGTCGAGCACCGACCATTCGAGCCGGGCGCAGTCGCGCGCGATCGCCAATCGGGCGAGACGGGCGAGCAGCGCCTTGCCGGCGCCGAGCCCCCGCGCTTCGGGCAGGACGAACAGATCCTCCAGATAGAGGCCCGGACGCCCCTCGAAGGTCGAGAAATTGTGGAAGAAGAGGGCAAAGCCGATCGGCGTGCCATCATGCTCGGCGATTAGCACCTCCGCCATCGGCCGGGGACCGAACAGATAGTGGGCCAGCGTCTCGCGGTCGGCCTTCACTTCATGGGCCAGCTTCTCATAGTCCGCGAGCGCCAGGATGAAATTCGCGATGGTATCGATATCCGTCGATTGCGCGTCCCTGATGATGACCTGGCTCATGCCGCTCCCGCTTCCACATGGGCGATATCCGCCCGTTTCGTGCGCGCGGCGATAAGGCAGCCGGCGACGATCAACAAGGCACCGGCAAGGGTGGTGAGCGTCAGTTGTTCGCCAAAGGCGAGCCAGCCGAAGATCGCGGCCCAGACAAAGGCGGTATATTCGACCGGGATCAGCCGCTGGGCCTCTGCACGCGCATAGGCCCAGGCGAGCGCGGCGAGAGAGGTGAAGGCCAGGATGGCGGCCAGCAGCACCAGCGGCACCGCCGATCCGGTCGGCACGATCGCCCAGGCCGGCGCGCCGATGGTGAACACGCCCAGCATGACCAGATGCTGGAAGAAGGCGACCTCGATCGGCGAGGCAAGCTGCGCCTGCTGGCGCTGGAGGATCAGGTTCCAGGCGAACAGCATCGCCGAGAGCAGCACCGCGCCCGCCCCCATCAGCGCGTCGCCATCATAGTCGCCGCGCATCCGCCCCGACAGGATCACGCCTACCCCGACCAGGCCGAGTAGCGAGGCGCCGATCGCCTGCCGCCCGATCCGTTCCTTGAGCAGCAAGGCCGCAAGATAGAGCGCAATCAGCGGAGCGATGAAGGAGAGGGCAATGGCTTCGGCCAGTGGCAGACGCATGATCGCCCAGAAGAAGAAGCTGGCCATCAGCGCGACCACCACGCCGCGCAGCAGATGCAGGCGCAGCACGGAACGGTTGGGCCAGCGCTGGCGGGTGGCAAGCATCAGGACCAGCCCGAGCAGGCTGCCGGTGATCGCACGCCAGAGCAGCGCATTATAAAGGCCGATCGAGAGGCTGAGCCCCTTCATCGCCGCGTCCATCACCGAAAAGAGCGCGACGCCAAGGCAGCAGATGAGGAAGGGCAGCAGCACGGACGGGCTGCGGGGAGAAGAAAGCGGACGATCCATCGACGGATGAAGGGATCAGTCGCGACCGGGGCCGACGATCCTGCCGATATGCAATTCGTCGATATGAAGCCGGGTGATCCGTGCCTTGCCGATGCGCAGGCGACCGATGGCCAGGGCGCCAACCGCTATTGCCCCCAATGCGATCGCGCCCAGAGCCAATGTCCCAATAGCGGACGCGCCGACCGCCTGCGCACCCGTGGCGCTTGCGCCATGGGCGATGGCGGACCGGTCGGCGCTGTCCGTCATTCCGCCGCCTGGACCTGTCCCGTGTCACTCGCCGCGGCTTCGATCTCGGCCGCCTTGGCCTCGACCAGCCTGACGATATGGTCGACCATGTCGGCATCCTGGATCGTGTGATCGGTGACGCCCGACAGATAGACCATATGCTTGCCATTGCCGCCGCCAGTGAGGCCGATATCGGTCTCGCGCGCTTCGCCCGGACCGTTGACGACGCAACCCAGCACCGAAAGCGAGAGCGGGGTGTTGATATGCTGCAGCCGTTCCTCCAGCGCCTGGACGGTGCGGATCACGTCGAAGCCCTGCCGCGCGCAGCTGGGGCAGGAGATGACCTTGACGCCGCGGGTGCGGATGCCGAGCGTCTTGAGCATCTCATAGCCGACCCGCACTTCCTCTTCCGGCTCGGCCGAGAGCGAGACACGGATCGTGTCGCCGATGCCGGCCCAGAGCAGATTGCCGATGCCGATCGCGCTCTTGACCGTGCCGCCGATCAGGCCGCCGGCTTCGGTAATGCCCAGATGCAGCGGGCAATCGACCGCATCGGCCAGTTGCATATAGGCCGCGACCGCCAGGAACACGTCGCTCGCCTTCACGGCAACCTTATATTCGTGGAAATCCTGGTCCTGCAGCAGCTTGATATGGTCGAGCGCGCTTTCGACCAGTGCTTCCGGGCAAGGCTCGCCATATTTTTCGAGCAGGTCGCGTTCCAGGCTGCCGGCGTTGACGCCGATGCGGATCGAGCAATTATTGGCCTTGGCGGCGTCCACCACTTCCTTCACCCGCGCGGCCGAACCGATATTGCCGGGATTGATGCGCAGGCAGGCAGCACCGGCATCGGCGGCTTCCAGCGCGCGCTTATAGTGGAAATGGATGTCGGCGACGATCGGCACGCGCGCGGCGCGGACGATCTGTTTGAGCGCCGCGGTCGATTCCTCGTCCGGGCAAGACACACGGATGATGTCGACGCCGGCATCCTCGCAGCGACGGATCTGGTCGATCGTCGCCTTGACGTCATGGGTCAGCGTGTTGGTCATGGTCTGCACCGTGACCGGCGCGCCGCCACCCACGGGGACGTTGCCGACCATGATCTGCCGCGACTGCCGTCGGGCGATGTCGCGCCAGGGGCGCAGGCCGGGATTATGTTCGGACATGAAAAGGGGCTCCAGATCTCTGGAGCCCCCTATAAGCATTAACGCGGCGTTTTAGAAGCGCGCGGTCAGCGATGCGGCAACCTGGTCCGCATTGCCGCTGGTCTGTGCCAGGGTCGTGGCGGTGACGGTGGCCGGCGACGGGAAATAGCTGTCCGGGCGGATGATGTTCGCCTTTTCCACCCAGGTATGGGCGTAGGCGACGTTCAGCGCGAAGGCCGGCGAGATATTCCAGGTCGCGCCGCCCGTCAGCCACACGCGGTCGCCATCGGGCACGCGGGTGGTCAGATGCTGCGGATTGGTCGGCGAACGGTCGAACATGGTGCCGGCGCGCAGCGTGAAGGCGGGGCTGAAATCATATTCGCCGCCCAGGCTGACGCTGTAGCTGTCCTTGTAATCCAGTTCCTTGTTGGTGGTGCCGGTGGCCGAGGTGACCTCGATCCCCTTGAAGCTGGACCAGCCATACCATTTGCCGGTGATCATCGCGCGCAGGTTCGGCGTCAGCTTGTGCATGAAGGACACGGTGACGATATCGGGCAGGTCCAGCGGTGCCGAGGCATCGAACTCGCCATTGGCGGCGCTGAGCGGCGTCACCAGGCCGGAAATGGTCTGGGTGCCCTTGAGCTTGTGGTTGATGCCCGACCGATAGTGGACGCCGACATTGGTGGTGCCGTTGGTGTAGAACAGGCCGGCGTTCCAGCCGACGGTCCAGTCATCGCCCTTCAGCTTGGTGAAGCCGTCGGTGGTGACCAGCGGCGACACCTGCGGCAGCGCGTTGGTCAGGTTCGCCTTCACATATTGCACGTCGACGCCGCCGCCGATCGAGAAATTGTCGTTCAGCTTGAACGCGGCCGACGGCTGGATGTTGTAGGTCTTGAGGTCGGTGTAGATCGAGTCATAGCGACCGAAGAAACCGTCATCATATTCCAGCTTCAGGCCGAAGGGCGCGTTGACGCCCAGCCCCAGCCACAGCCGGTCGGTGACCTGCGCCGAGGCGTAGAAATTGGGGACCGGGATGACGCTTTCGAACGGCTGACCGCCGTCATTGCCGGTCACCGGCACGCGGGCGGTCGAACCGGGGACCGAGCGATAGCTGCCACGGTTGGTCTGATGAGCGGAAGCCATCAGGGCGTTGACACCGGCCGAAACCTGGACGCCCGACAGCTGGGTCATGGCGGCAGGGTTGAAATAGATGGTCGAGGGATCGTCACCTGCAGCGGCGCCGCCAGCCATGGCGCGGCCGGTTTCCACCGGCGACTGTTCCTGAAGATAGAAGCCACCGGCCAGCGCCGGCATCGGTGCGACAATCGCGCCGGTCAGCAGGATGGTGGGAAGAATGCGACGGCGAAGGGACATGGCGTTTCCTCTGCTAAAAACTCATTTGGCCATTTGGTGCGGGCGCTTAAACGCCTCATGCGACTTATGGAACCATGCGCATAACAGCTATCCCGACGATTTCTACAGGCGCCAATGACGGATTTCCGCGATTTTTCGCTCAATTGCCCGGATTTCGGCCGGCTGGACGCTACGGCAAGTGCCGCCCTGTTGCCCCAACGTCACAGGTCAAAAAAAAAGCCGCCCCGAGGGACGGCTATGAAGTTTTAGGAGAGGATGCCTGAAAGGCGAGTTCCTTTTGCGGCCAGGCGGCGTTCGTCGCAAATGCGAAACATGATGGCGCGATTGCGTTTCATGCAACCGGTGTCATAAAACCATGTTTCCCTAAGGGAAATTCCGCATGAAATAATGATAGCGATATCAATTTTGCGCGCTGCGACAGGCTATTTCGCCGCTTGCAATCGCTGATCGACACCCGAATCACGCAAATGGGATTCGATTTCGGCCAGCAGACGCGCCAATCCCGCGGCATCCGACGCCTCCGCCCGCGCGGTCAGCGCATTCTGGGTGTTGGACGCACGCAGCAGCCACCAGCCATCGACAGTGCGGACGCGAGCGCCATCGATCGATTCCACGATTGCGCCGGATGCAACCAGGCGGTCGCGCAGGTCTTCGATGATCGCGAACTTGCGGTCTTCCGGCACGGCAATGCGGATTTCCGGCGTGTTGACCATTTCGACCATGTCGCCGCGCAGGTCGGTGACGGTGCGGCGCAACCGGGCCGCCGCGCGGATCAGGCGAACGGCGGCATAGAGTCCGTCGTCAAAACCGTAAAAATCATCGGCGAACATGATGTGGCCGGTCATCTCGCCACCCAGCGGACTGCCAATCTGCTTCATTTTGGACTTGATATGGCTGTGCCCGGTCTTCCACAGCACCGGCTCACCGCCCAGCCGCGCAATCTCGTCGAACAGGGCCTGGCTGGCCTTCACATCCGCGACGATCGGGGCGCCGGGACGATCCTTCAGCACGACCTGCGCGAACAGGCCGAGCAGTTGGTCACCCCAGATGATCCGGCCTAGGCCATCGACCACGCCGATCCGGTCACCATCGCCATCGAAAGCCACGCCGAAATCGAGCTTCCTGGAGAGGACAAGGGAACGAAGATCGGCCAGATTCGCTTCTTCGGTAGGATCAGGATGATGGTTGGGAAAATTGCCGTCTACATCGGTGAAGAGCAGATGATGCTCACCAGGCAGGAGTTGCACCAGCTTCTCCACGACCGGTCCTGCGGCGCCGTTTCCCGCGTCCCAGCCGATCCGCCAGGCGGCGCCGTCAAAATCGCGCACCAGACGTTCGACATAGGCCGGCATGATATCGACATCGCGCACCCGGCCTTCGCCCGCCAGCCAGTCGCCGGCCGCCGCCATCGCGCCGAGCTGCTGGATCGCCTCGCCATGAAAGGGCGCATGATCCAGGACCAGCTTGAAACCATTCTGGTCTGCGGGATTATGGCTGCCGGTCACCTGGATGGCGCCCGCCACGTCCAGTTCGGCCTCGGCATAATAGAGCATCGGGGTGGGACCGAGGCCAACGCGCAGCACATCGACGCCGCTGTCGGTGAGGCCGCGCACCAGCGCGCCCTCCAGCATGGGCGAACTCAGCCGCCCGTCATAGCCGACCGCGACCGCTGATCCACCGGCGCGCCGCACCCAGGTCGCGAAGCTGCGCCCCAGCGCATAGCCGTCCGCTTCCCCGAGCATCGGGCCGACAACGCCGCGCATGTCATATTCGCGCAGCAGGGTCGGGTGGAAGCGGTGGGCCATATAGTCCTTTCTGGGGCAATCAGCCGGCGGACGGACGATCCCGCTCGGCAAGGTCAGCCAGCAACAGGTCGCGCGCGGCATTGATCTGGGCAGCCAGCGCTTCGGTTCCACCCTTGTCGGGATGGACCGAGGCGATCAGGCGGCGATGTGCGGCGCGGATGTCGGTTGCGCGGGCATCCGCCGACAGACCGAGCAGGGCGCGCGCGCCCTCCACGTCGGCCCTGTCAGTCTGCACCGGCGGCGCAGCCTTGCGCCTGGCGCGGTTAGCGCCCTTCTTCGCCTTGCCCTGCGACGCGAAGAAGAGGGCCGCGCCCAGCAGGATCGGCGCGCCGAGCGCCGGCTTGCCCTTGGCCGCCAGCACCGCGCCGACCAGCGCCGCCCCCAATGCCATGCCATCCTTGGTCGACATGCGCTGCAATCTCCCGGTCCAGATGAGCCAGCCCGCCAGGCCGATCAGCACCAGCGCGATCAGCCCCATCAGGCGGCGCCGAGCATGTCCACGGACGCGGCATGATCGCCGGTCGGCAGGGCCAATCCGGCCACCATCTCGCGCAGTTCCTGGCGCGCTGCGATGTGGCTGATGCCCAGATCGCCTAGATGCCCCTTGTCGAGCAGGGTCAGGCCCGAGGGAAAGAGCTCGCGGAAGATCACGCGTTCCGACAATCCGGGAATGACGCGGAAGCCGACCCGGCGCGACAATTCCATTAGCGCATCGCCGACGCGCTTCTTGTTGCGGGCGTCATGATGCTGGACGCGATTGCGCAGCACGACCCAGTCGATCGACACGCCATCGGCCTTGGCCCGCGACTTGCGCGCTTCGAAGATGAGTTCGGAATAGAAGGACAGGCGGCGCACCCGGAAGGTTTCGGCATCGACCTGGCCGATCAGGTCGAAATCGACGAAACTGTCGTTCATCGGCGTGACCAGCGTGTTGGCGCGGGCCGCCATGTGCCGGGCGAAATCATCGTCGCGGCCGGGCGTGTCGACGATCAGGAAATCCTTGCCCTCCGCAACCGCCGCCGCCTGTTCGTCTAGCGCAGCGACATTGTCGCCCTGAAACACCGCAAAGTCGGGTGCCGACAGATCGATGCCGCGGCGGCGCGCGGTTTCGGCGCGGTTTTCCATATAGCGGGTGACGGTGCGCTGGCGCGGGTCGAGATCGATCAGGCCGACGCTATGGCCGAGCGCGGTCAGCGCGATCGCCGTGTGGACGGCGGTCGTCGACTTGCCGGTTCCGCCCTTTTCATTGGCGAAGACGATGAGGTGCGTTTGCGCGTTCGCCATCGGACCTTGATAACCCCGTGTTTGTCGCTCTAGATTCTTGACGGTCCCGTGGCGCGAAGCCTAGCAGGACGCCCCTGTGTCCCTGCCCTTATCGGAGCCCCTCGTCCCGTGCAAATTCTCCGTGACCTTCCCGCCCTGCGTGCCGCCGTCGCCGCGCTGAAGTCCGACGGAAAGAAACTGGCGCTGGTCCCCACCATGGGCGCGCTGCATGACGGGCATATGGCGCTGGTCGAGGAAGCGCGCCGCCATGGCCGCCATGTCGTGGTGTCGATCTTCGTCAATCCGCGCCAGTTCGGCCCGAACGAGGATCTGGACGCCTATCCCCGACGCGAGGCGAAGGACGCGCAGCTGCTGCAGGCCGCCGGCGTCGACATCCTGTGGGCGCCGAGCGTCGAGGTCATGTACCCGGCCGGCTATGCCACCAATATCCGGGTGTCGGGGGTGAGCGAAGGGCTGGATGGCGCGGCGCGGCCGGGCCATTTCGATGGCGTCGCCACGGTCGTCACCAAGCTGTTCAACCAGGTCGCACCCGATGTCGCGATCTTTGGCGAGAAGGATTATCAGCAGCTCGCCGTGATCCGCCGCATGGTTGCCGACACCAATCTGGACATCGAGATCATCGGCATGCCGACCCAGCGGGCCGAGGATGGCCTGGCGCTGTCGTCGCGCAACGCCTATCTCAGCGAACAGGAGCGCAAGGATGCGCTGGCGCTGCCGCGCGCGCTGGGTGAGGCGAAGCGGCAGATCGAGAAGGGCGAGCCGGTCGAGGCGGCACTGGCGAAGGCAATCGCCACGCTGGCGACCCATGGTTTCGATCCGATCGACTATGTGACCCTGTGCGACGCCGACAGCCTGGAGCCGATCGCGACGCTCGACCGTCCCGCACGGCTGCTGGGCGCTGCGAAGCTGGGCAAGACGCGGCTGATCGACAATATCGCGGTCGATCTGGTCTAAAGGGCCGGCCTGACCTCAGCTCAGACGCTTGAGCAGGACACAGCCGAGGACGAACAGGCCGATCACCGCCCAGCCCTCCCAGGTGCGGGGACCATAGCCCCAGCCGATACGCTTGGGGCCGAACCAGATGCGCGGGTCATTCATGGGCGCCTTCCGCTTAACTTCGCACATTTCCCGCACATTTTGACATTATGTTGCGCGGGGGCGATCCTATTCGCCTGTCACCCGATCGGCGACACCCCGGCTATAGCATGGTCATGGCGGCGTAGGACAGCAGCCCGAGGGACCGGGGCGAAGGCCCCGATCCCCCTGTCGATCAAAGTGCGCCAGCGGCCGGAGCAGCGGTGCCGGCTTCGACCGGAGCCGGGGTCGCGGCGATCGGCGCAGGCGCTGCCGCCGCGCTGTCGACCGAGAAGGCGAGATCCTCGTCGAGGAAAGCGGGAATGATCGAACCCGACGGAATGTTGGCGCTGGTGCCGGTGGTGAAGAAGCCGGCGACCGGGATCAGCGCGATCGCACCGACGACGCCGGCGGTGCCGGTCACGCCCTTGTCATTGAAGGTGCCGGTCAAGCGCACCTGCCGGCCCCCCAGCCGGACATAGAGCACGCGGCCCTCGATGAAGCCGGACTTGCCCCACATGCCCTTGTTCCGGACGCTGGTGATTTCCGCGATGCCGGGCGTGCCGGCGGGGATCACCACATTATTGCCGACCATCACGGCTTCGGCGGTCTCGATATTGACGCGATCGCCGACCTTCACCGCCTTCTTCTTGGTGGTGAGTTCGACCAGCGTGCGAACGGGCACCTTGGCACCGGCGCGCAGGACATTGCCATCGACGGCAGGCGCGATGGTGACGGCAGGCTGCTGCGCAGCCGCCATCGGCGCGGCCAACGCGGCCGCGCACAAAAACAGACGAATCATGATACCCCCACAGAAAGTCCGCAGGATGCGGACCGGCGGAGGCAAAGCATAGTCCGAAGACTTGCGCCAGAGGCCAAGTAAAGCGCCCGATCTTTTCGGACGCTTTACGCTACGACCGTCAGAAGGGGCGGACGATCACCATGATGACGATCACCGCTGCGGCGATGCCGGGCACCTCGTTCAACATGCGCAACTGCTTGTCGGCAAGGCTGCGCTGACCGCGTGCGAGCTTCTTCGCATAGCTGGCGATCCAGCCATGATAGCCCGACAGTGCGAGGACGAAGAGCAGCTTCAGGTGGAACCAGCCGAAATGCCAGGCGCCGATTTCCACCATCAGCATCAGGCCGAAGACCCAGGTGAGGATCAGCGACGGGTTGAGGATGATCTTGAGCAGGCGCGTCTCACGCTCGATCCAGCGCTGGTCCTCCGCCGAGCCCGGCACGGTTTCCTGATGATAGACGAAGAAGCGCGGCATCATGAACAGCCCCGCCATCAGGAAGATGACGAAGATGACATGGGCGGCCTTCACCCACAGATAGGCAGCGCCGAGATAGGGCATCAGCGTGTCTCCGTTCCGCGCACATAGGCGATCAGCGCCTCGACATGGGCGATCGGCGTATCGGGCAATATGCCATGGCCCAGGTTGAAGATATGGGGCCGGCCGGCAAAGGCGGCGCGCAAGTTATCCACAGCCTGTTCCACCGCCTGACCGCCGGCAATCAGCGCCAGCGGATCGAGATTGCCCTGCACCGGAAGCCCGGCCGGCAGCGCCTGGTTCGCCCAATGCGGGTCGACGGTTTCATCCACACCCACCGCATCGACGCCGGTGCCGATCGCATAGGCCGGCAGTTTCGCGCCGGCGCCCTTGGGAAAGCCGATCACCGGAATGTCGGGATGGAGCGCCTTCAATTTGCGGACGATCGCGGCATTGGGCTCTATCACCCAGCGTTCGAACTGGAGCGGGGCGAGGCTGCCGGCCCAGCTGTCGAACAATTGCACCGCTTCCACGCCGGCTTCGATCTGGCCGGAGAGATAGATGACGGTTGCATCGACGATGGCGTCGATCAGCGCGGCGAAGCGATCGGGCTGTTGATACGCCATGCGACGCGCGGCGCCCTGGTCCTTGCTGCCCTGTCCCGCGACCATATAGGTGGCGATCGTCCAGGGACTGCCTGCAAAGCCCAGGAAGGTCACCGACGGGTCCAGCGCGGCCTTCACCTGCCGCACCGTTTCATACACAGCCTCATAGCGGCTGAAATCGGGTTTCAGCGCCGACAGGTCGGTCTCCGCCAGGATCGGGGCGAGACGCGGGCCTTCACCGGCTTCGAACCAGAGATCCTGTCCCATGGCATAGGGGACGATCAATATGTCGGAAAAGAGGATGGCGCCGTCGAAGCCGAAGCGGCGCAGCGGCTGGAGCGTGACCTCTGCCGCGGCGGCGCTGTCATAGACCAGTTCGAGGAAGCCGCCCTTGTCGGCCCGGAGTGCGCGATATTCCGGCAGATAGCGGCCGGCCTGGCGCATGAGCCACATCGGCGGGACGGGCGGCACCGCGCCGCGCAATACGGAAAGGAGCGGCTTGGCGCTGACTGCGCCGGCGTGAGCGTCGGGACCCGTCATGAACTCTCTACTTTATAAAGATATTTAAAAAGGAATGTTGAGGTTGTTGGGCTGTTGGTTCGGGGGTTTATGCGCTGTCCCCGCTTTTGCCAACAGCTTGACTCCTGGAGTCACGCGATTCCGCGGCGAGTCATCTGAATCATCCCCATTACCCACAGGCTGTGGATAAGATTCCGGCCCTGTTGAGAGGCTGTGGATAAGATTCCGCTTTCTGGGGACGAAATGGGGCTGCAAAGTTATCCACAACTCTATCCCTTGCTTTATCCACAGGGGACTCACAGAGATATGCCTGTGTCACGTATCCATCTTCACCTGCTTTCGGACTCCACCGGCGAGACGCTGGAGAATATCGCCAAGGCGGCGATCGGCCTGTTCGAAAATGTCGAGGCGATCCGCCATTTCTGGCCGATGGTCCGATCCGAAGTGCATCTCGACCGGATCATGGAGGAGATATCCGCCCATCCCGGCCTGGTGCTGTTCACGCTCACCAACCATGTGCTGCGGCGGCGGCTGGAAACGCGCTGCCGCGCGCTTGGCCTGCCCCATGTCGCCGCGCTCGACAGCGTGGCCGATGCCCTGTCCAACATATTGGGACAGGAAACCCGGACCCGGCCGGGCCGCAAGCATATCCTCGACGAAGCCTATTTCGCGCGGATCGAGGCGATCCAGTTCACCATCGCCCATGATGATGGCGTGGGGCACGAGAATTGGGAGGAGGCCGATATCGTCCTGGCGGGCGTGTCGCGCGCGTCGAAGACGCCGACCTCCATCTACCTCGCCAATCGCGGCTACAAGACCGCCAACATCCCGCTGGTGCCGGAATCGCCGCCGCCGCGCAGCCTTTATGGCCTGAAGCATCCGATGGTGGTGGGCCTCACCATCAGTCCCGAGCGGCTGATCCAGATACGGCGCAACCGGTTGCTGTCGCTCAACCAGGCGCCCGAGACCGCCTATGTGGATAGCGACAAGGTGCAGGAGGAACTGGCCTTTGCGCGGCGCATGTTCGCCGACAATGGCTGGCCGGTGATCGACATGACCCGCCGGTCGATCGAGGAAGCGGCCGCCGCCATCATCAACCTGTTCAACGACCGCGAACTGGCGGAAGGAAATGAAGCATGATCGTCCTAGCCTCGCAGAGCGCCAGCCGGCGCGCCATGCTGAGCGCGGCCGGCGTGCCGTTCGAGGCGCTGTCACCGGGTGTGGATGAAGAGGCCGCCAAGGAAGCATTGCGCGCCGATGGCCATGATGGCCGCGCGCTGGCCGATGCGCTGGCGGAGCTGAAGGCGCTCAAGGTGTCGCGCCGGGTGCCGGGGGCGCTGGTGCTGGGCTGTGACCAGACCCTGACTCTCGACGACGGGACGATGATCGACAAGGCGATCGACAAGGCGGATGCCGCGCGCATCGTGCGCCTGCTGTCGGGCCGGGTGCATCATCTCCACAGCGCAGCGGTGATCGTGCTCAACAATGAACCGATCTGGCGCCATGTCGAGCGGGTGCGGATGACGGTGCGGACCCTGTCCGACGGATTCATCGACTCCTATCTGGAGGGCGACTGGGATGAATGCCAATGGTGCGTCGGCTGCTACCGGATCGAGGGGCCGGGCGCGCAATTGTTCGCCAGGGTGGAAGGCAGCCAGTTCGGCATCCAGGGCCTGCCGCTGCTGCCGCTGCTTGACTTCCTGCGCATAAGGGGCGTTCTGGCGTCATGACCGACAAGCTCCCCTATGCCGAGGTGATCGGCGATCCGATCGACCACAGCAAATCGCCCCTTATCCACAATTTCTGGCTGCAGGCGCTGGATATCGAGGCGGAGTATAAGAAGACTCATGTGACGCCCGAGGGGCTGTCCGCCTATTTCCTGCAGCGCCGGGCCGATCCCGACTGGCTGGGCTGCAATGTCACCATTCCCCACAAGATCGCGGTGATGGACTATACTGATGATCCGGGTGGAGTGCGCGACCGGATCGGTGCGATGAACACCATCGCCAGCGAGACCGGCGGGCCGCTGATCGGCACCAACACCGATGCCGGCGGATTCCTGCAGCCGCTGCTGCGCGACAAGTGGAAGGGGCGCCATGCGGTGCTGATCGGCGCGGGCGGCGCGGCGCGGGCGATCCTGTTCGCGCTCACCAGCCTGGGCGTGCCGGAGATCACGATCATGGCGCGCGATCCGGCCAAGGGACAGGCGCTGCTCGACCGGGCCGGGGTGAAGGGCAAGGTGATCGGCATGACCGATGCGCTGCCGGCCGCCGACCTGCTGGTCAACAGCACGTCGCTGGGCATGGTCGGCCAGCCGGCGCTGGATCTGGACCTGTCGCCGCTGCCGGCGAGCGCGACCGTCTATGACATCGTCTATGCGCCACTGGAGACGGGCTTGCTGAAGGCGGCGCGCGACCGGGGCCTCAAGACGCTGGACGGGCTGGAAATGCTGATCGGCCAGGCGGCGCTGGCGTTCGACATCTTCTTCGATGCGGAGGCACCGCGCGAACTGGACGCGGAACTGCGCGCGCTGCTGCTGGCGGCGGACTGAACGGCGACGGGGTGAAGATCTACGGCCTCACCGGCTCGATCGGCATGGGCAAGTCGGCGGTTGCGGCGATGTTTCGCCGCGAGGGCGTGCCCGTGTTCGATGCCGATGCCGAGGTGCATCGGCTGCAGGGGCCGGGCGGCCGGCTGATCCCGGCGATCGAAGCGCGTTTTCCCGGCACCACCGGGCCGCAGGGCGTTGACCGGACGAAGCTGGGCGCAGCGGTGTTCGGTCATCCCGCCGAATTGAAGGCGCTGGAGGCGATCGTCCATCCCGCCGTCGGCGAGTCGCGTCGGCGATTCCTCAAACGCCATCGGTCGCGCAAATTCGTGATTCTGGACGTGCCTCTGTTGTTCGAGACGGGTGGCCACCGGCGCATGGCGGGGATCATCGTCGTCAGTGCGCCCGCCTGGAAACAGCGGCGGCGGGTGCTGGCCCGGCCGGGCATGACGGTGGCAAAATTTCGTAGAATCCTGCACTTGCAGCTGCCCGATGCTGAAAAGCGGCTAAGGGCAGACTATATCATCAACACGGGTACGACATTTGCCGCAACCCGGGCACAGGTCAGGCGTCTGGTCGCTTGCCTTGGCGCCCGGACAGGCAGATAAGTAGAGTCATAGAGAGTCGGTTCAAAAGGGCGATGCGCGAGATCATTTTCGACACCGAAACGACGGGATTTGATCCGGCATCCGGCGATCGGCTGGTCGAAATCGGGTGCATAGAGCTTATCAATCGCGTGCCGACCGGCCGCACCTTCCATGCCTATTATAATCCACAGCGCGACATGCCCTCCGCCGCCGAGGCGGTGCATGGCCTGTCGAGCCAGTTCCTGTCGGACAAGCCGCTGTTCCGCGAGGGCGTGGCCGAGCTGATGGATTTCCTGGAGGACAGCCCGCTGGTCGCGCACAATGCGCGCTTCGACTTCGGATTCCTCAATCACGAATTGAAGCTGTGCGCGCGCGACGCCGTGTCGATGGACCGGATGATCGACACGGTCGCGATCGCCCGCACCCTGCATCCCGGCGCCAAGCACAGCCTGGACGCGCTCTGCACCCGTTACGGCATCGACCGCAGCCACCGCGTCAAGCATGGCGCGCTGCTCGACGCCGAACTGCTGGCGCAGCTCTATGTCGAATTGACCGGCGGCCGTCAGATCGGCCTGGGTCTTGCACAGGAGGAAGAGAAAGAGATCGTCAGGGTGGAACTGACGGAAACCGCCGTTGTTCGCCCTGTTCGTCCCGCGCGCGTCTTCACGGCGAGCGCGGAGGAGCTGGAGAGGCATGCCGCTTTCGTCGCGAAGCTGGATAAGCCGCTCTGGCTCGAGGAGGCGCCGCCGGCCTGAACCTGCCGGCGTTTGCCACGTGCCAACCGGGCCGCTGATCCGGCGTCCCGGCAAGAATAAGGAGAAGGCATATGGATATCCGTGTTTCCGGGCATCAGGTCGAGACGGGCGAGGCGCTCAAGCAGCACGTCAGCGACCGGCTGGAAGCGATAGCCGAGAAATATTTCTCCCGCACGATTTCCGCCCAGGTGACCTTCCGACCGGCCCCGCATGGCGCCTTCCATTGTGATATCGTCTGCCATGTGATGACCGGCCTGATCCTGAAGGGCGCCGGCGAGGCGCAGGAGGCGCATCCCGCCTTCGACCAGGCATCGGACCGGATCGAGAAGCAGCTGCGCCGCTATATGCGCCGCCTGAAGGACCGCAGCATCCAGGCCGCCGCGGCCGAAGCGCAGCGCGCCAATGGCTACAGCGTCGATGATATCGACGGCGCGGGCTATACGATCTTCGCCGGTGCCGCCGACGAGGAGGCCGAAGCGGCCGACGCGCCCCTGATCGTTGCCGAAACGCGGGTCGACATTCCCGAGGCCAGCGTGTCCGACGCGGTGATGATGCTGGACCTGCGCAACACCAATGCGCTGCTGTTCCTCAATGCCGGCACGTCGGCCTATAATATGGTCTATCGCCGTCAGGACGGCACGATCGGCTGGGTCGAGCCGCGCGGCTGACCCCCTGCCAAGCCGGGCCGCCTGTTGACCTCCGGGTGCAGGCGGCCTATGGGGCCGGGCTTTAGTTTCTCCGAGCAACGCGCATTTTTTTCGACAGGCTGGGCGCGCCTCGGCTGCCCCCGGAAGTAAAATGGTGCATTTCAACGATATTGTCTCGCCGGACGCGCTGGCCACCGAGGTGACTGTGAACGGCAAGAAGATGCTGTTCCAGAAGATCGCGGCTCTGGCGGCGCAATCCTATGGCGTCGATGCCGAAGCGGCCGCCGACGCGCTTCTGGAGCGCGAGCGTCTGGGCTCCACCGGCTTCGGTGGCGGCGTTGCCATTCCCCATGCCAAGCTGCCGGACCTTGATCGCATGTGCGGCGTGGTCGTGCTGCTCGATCCGCCGGCGCCGTTCGACGCGGTCGATGATGCGCCGGTCGATGTCGTGTTCGCGCTGCTTTCGCCGCAGGACAGCGGTGCCGAGCATTTGAAGACGCTGGCGCGTGTATCGCGCTATCTGCGCGACGAGGCGCAGGTGACGCGCCTGCGCGGTGCCAAGTCGGCCGAGGCGCTGCACGCGCTGCTGGCCGGTGGTGAGGCGCGTGACGCCGCCTGAGGCCGCCGCGCTCGCCAGTGGCGAGGCGGCGCATTTTCGCGCGCTGGAGCATCTCTACAACAGCGCGCCGATCAACGACCTGTTCCTGTCGACCCTGCGCGTGCCGGAGCCCGGCCGATCGGTGATCGATTTCGAGGTCGACGAGCGGCATTTCCATGCCGCCGGCGCGGTGCATGGCACCGTCTATTTCAAGATGCTGGACGATGCGGCCTTCTATGCCGCCAACAGTCTGGTCAGCGATCGTTTCCTGCTGACCACCGCCTTCAACCTGCTGTTCACCCGGCCGATCGGCCCCGGAAAGCTGCGCGCTGAAGGGCGCTGGATCAGCGGCAAGCGTCGCGTCTATGTCGCCGAGGCGAGCATCCTCGATTCGGACGGGGAAGAGGTGGGCCGGGGCACCGGCACCTTCATGCGGTCGCAGATTCCGCTGTCATCGCTGCCGGGATATCATGGCTGAGGATAGTCCGGCCGCGCGGCTGACCAGCGCGATGCTGGTCGGCGCGCTGGTGAAGCGGGTGAATGCCGCCGGTGGCTTTGCCATGATATTGGCCAAGGGCGATGCAATGAGCGGCGTCATCCTGGTCCAGGTGATGGACAAGGGGCGGGAATCCGCAATTTTCGAACGGGTATCGAACTTTCGCGGCGGCCATGCATTGATGCGCTGTGGACCCCCTGCGGAAGAGGGGCCGGAGGCGTTCGCCGCCTATGCCGAACGCCGGCGCAGATCGGACCCCGACCTGTGGCTGGTGGAGCTTGATATCGCGGATGCGGAACGGTTCGCCGCTGAAACGATCTGCTGATCGTTGACTCCTTGCACGCGCGCGGGCAATGGCAGCCGACGCTGAACGCGCAGGTTGCCTGCATTCGTCCATGGGGGGCGGGCCGGTAAACACGCAGACGGGGGGCGGCCGAACGTCACAGAATATCGGTTACAATCGACGTTTCTGGCCAATAACCGCACGATTTTGAGCAATAATGAGTTTTCGTCTGAAGGCCGCGATCATCGCGGCATTTACGCTGTCGGCCGCTGCGGCTGTTACGGCGTCGGACATGTCGAGCGCCAGCGAGGCCTCCCTGTCCACGGTTTCTCTTCCGGAAACCGCCGCGCTGACTAGCGCACCCACGGCCGGCACCAAGCCCGCCGTCGTTTTCGCTGCGCCGCAGGAAGTCGCGCAGTCGCTGGATTCCGGCTCCAAGGCTGGCAGCAATTTTTCGACCGATATCGAGCCCAAGGCCGAGACCCTGGCAGCCCTGGTTGATGCGCAAGGCGCTCCCGAGGATGTCGAAGGCGACATGAAGTGCCTGGCCGGTGCGGTCTATTTCGAATCCAAGGGTGAAACGCTGGAGGGCCAGCTGGCCGTTGCCCGCGTCATCATCAACCGCGCCAAGTCGGGTCGCTTCGCTAGCAGCCTGTGTGGCGTCGTCTACCAGCCGAGCCAGTTCAGCTTCGTGCGTGGTCACGGCATGCCGCCGATCAATATCGCCAGCGATTCCTGGCGCGAAGCTGTTGCGATCGCGCAGATCGCTCTGGACGATAGCTGGGACAGCCAGGCCGAAGGCGCGCTGTTCTTCCACGCTCGCCGCGTGTCGCCGGGCTGGGGCAAGACAAAGCTGGCGTCGATCGACAATCACGTCTTCTATCGCTGATCCGCGCTCACCGCGCGACAGTGACGCCCTTTTGAAGGCCGGTTCGGACCCCATGTCCGAATCGGTCTTTTCTTTTGTTCCCTTCCTGTTCTAGTTTGGTGCCATGACCATTCAAGACGCCGCCCAAGACGCCGATCGCTGTTCACCGCTGACCGACGGAACCGCACTGGCGGTTGCGCGCGGCACGCTGCGCCTGTTCCACCGCCATGACATGAACGGCATATTGGAAGTGCCGCTGCCCAATGGCCGGCGGGCCGACATCATGGCGATCGACAGCGCCGGGCGCCTGACCATCGTCGAGATCAAGTGCAGCCGGGCGGACCTGCTGGGCGACATGAAATGGCCGGATTATTTCGACTATTGCGACCGCTATTTCTGGGCGGTGCCATCGGGCTTCGACGTCAGCCTATTCGACAGCGAGGCGCTGTGGCCGGCTCGCACCGGCCTGATCGTCGCCGACCAATATGATGCCGAACTGGTGCGGGCCGCGCCGTTCGAGCCGCTGGCCGCCGCCCGGCGCAAGGCAGAGACGCTGCGCTTCGCCCGCCGCGCCGCCCGCCGTCTGTCGGCGCTGGCCGACCCGGATTATGCGGCGGAATTGGGCTGGTAAGGGTTAAAGAAAAGGGCGGCCTGGCCGCCCTTTTTCATATCAGAAGACCGGACCCTGGACCGGGCCCTTGGGCGCGGCGGCGTTGGTCTTGGCGGAATCGAGCGCTTCGACCAGGCCGGGGGTGCGGCTGTCGCGCTCGGCATAGTCGCGGGCGGACATGCCGGCGATGGTGTCGCGCTTGTCCGCATTGGCGCCCTGCGCCACCAGCAGGCGGACCAGGCCGATGTCGCGCAGCTGCACCGCGCGGATCAAGGCGGTTTCGCCGCTGCCATTGGTCTTGTCGACCTGGGCGCCGCGGGCGAGCAGCAGGCGCACGCCTTCCTCGTACCGGTTCTGCACGGCGAGCAACAGCGGCGTGGTGCCATTATTGTCGGCCAGGTTCGGATTGGCGCCCTTTGACAGCATGAAGTTGAGCCATGTCGTGTCGCGGCGGCCGATGACGATGTGCAGCGCGGTTTCGCCGGTGGTGACGTCGCGGCTGTTGATGACGGTCGAACCCGGCTTCTGCAGCAGGTCGGTTGCCTTTTCCCCGTCGGCGTCCTTCACCGCCTTGAGGAAGTTGTAATTGTTGGAAAACTGGGCCTGGGCCGCAACCGGGGCCATCAGTGCCAGGGTGATGGCGGCAGGCCGCGCCAGAAACAGCCAGGTGGAAAGTCCGCTCTTCATCCCAATCTTCATCGTCGCGCGCCCCGTTCGATTTGCAAATCGGCCCATAGCAAGGCATGGCAGGCGACACCATGAACAAAGCGCTGATCTCGCTCGCCCTGCCGCTTCTGGCCTTGCTGACGGCATGCAATATGGGGGCTGGCGGCAACGCATCAAGCGGCGAGAGCGAGCAGGGCAATCTGGTCGGTGCGCGCATCGGCGCGTCCTTCACCCTGACGGACCAGGACGGCAAGACCGTGCATTGGGACGATTATAAGGGCCAGTATCGGATCGTCTATTTCGGCTATACCTATTGCCCGGATGTCTGCCCGGTCGATCTGCAGCGGATCATGCAGGCGTTCAGCGCCTTCGAAAAGGAAGCACCCGAACGGGCCGCGAAGGTGCAGCCGATCTTCATCAGCGTCGATCCCAAGCGGGACACGCCGGCGGTACTGAAAACCTATGTCGCGGCCTTCCACCCGCGCCTCGTCGGCCTGACCGGCACGCCGGAGCAGATCGCAAAGGTGGCCAAGGACTTCGTCGTCCTCTACAATGCGGAAAAGCCGGAAGGGGCGAGCGACTATCTGGTCAGCCACAGCCGCACGCCCTATCTGTTCGGGCCGGACGGCAAGCCGATCGCGCTGGTGCCGGTCGATGATCCGGGCACGCCGGACGTGGACGAGGGTGCGCCGGATATCGTGCGCGCCTTTCTCGAAAAATGGGTCAAGTGACATTTGGACTTCTGGGACAAGCCCCTCGACAAGCTGAACCGCGCCGAATGGGAAGCGCTGTGCGACGGTTGCGGCAAATGCTGCCTGCACAAGGCGGAAGATGAGGACACGGGCCGCATCTATCCGACCAATGTCGCCTGTCGCCTGCTCGACCGGCATAGCGGCCAATGCACCAACTATCCCGACCGGCGGCGGTTCGTGCCCGATTGCGTGCGGCTGACCCCGGCCAAGGTGAAGCAGATCAGCTGGCTGCCGCGCACCTGTGCCTATCGGCTGCGCGAGGCGGGGCTGCCGCTGCCCGATTGGCATTATCTGGTCTGCGGCGATCGCGAGGCGGTGCATCGGGCCAAGGAATCCGTACGCGGCTGGACCGTGGCGGAGGCCGATGCCGGCGATTGGGAACATCATCTTGTCGACCGAGAGCTCTGAGGCAGAAATCCTGATCGACGGCGTCGCCATGCCGGTGCGGGTGCGCCGGTCGGCACGGGCGCGCGCCTACAAGCTGACGATCGACGGGCTGCGCGGCGAATTGCGGCTGTCGCTGCCGGCGCGGGCGAACCTCAAGCGCGCGCTCGGCTGGGCACAGGGGCATGAGGATTGGGTCCGGGCGCAAATGGCGGTGACGCCGGCGGTGACGCTGCTGGGCGATGGCGCGACCTTCCCGCTGGAAGGGCGCGAGGTGCGCATCTGCTGGATCGCGGGGGCGACCCGCACGATCCGGCTGGAGGGCGACCGGCTGATCCTGGGCGGGGCGGCGGAATCGGTCGGTGCGCGGGTGCTGCGCTGGCTGAGGACACGGGCCAAGGCGGTGCTGGAGGCGGAGACGCTGGCGATGGCGCAGGATCATGGCCTGATCGTTGCCTCGGTCGGCACCGGCGACACGCGCAGCCGTTGGGGCAGTTGCACATCGACCGGGGCGATCCGCTATAGCTGGCGGCTGATCCTGGCGCCGGCCTGGGTGCGGCGATCGACCGTGGCGCATGAGCTGGCGCATCTGCTGCACATGGACCATAGCCCGGCCTTCCACGCGGCCCATGCCCGCATCTATGGCGAGGATCCGCGCCCGGCGCGCGCCTGGCTGAAGGCGCATGGGGCGGGTCTGCACCGCTATCAGGCCTGAACCGATGGCGCGCCGGAAACGCTATCTGACGGCCACCATGCCGGACGGCTATGTGAAGAAGATCGGGCCGACCGCCGACCCCTTCACCCATTATTGGCGGATCGTGGCCATACTGGAAAATGGCAAGACCGAGGTCTTCTGGGGCCACACCCGCTCGCTGGCCGAGGCGAAGAAGAAGCGCGCCGCCGCGCCCGACGGCGCGCGGATGCGGGGCTGGACATCCTATCAGTTCGAGATGGTCGAATTGGTGGAAAGCGCGGATTAGCCCCGATGCGGCCAGGCGCCGTCGGCGTCGCCGAGGCAGTCATGGTCGGTATCGCGCGGATAGGGCAGGCCACAGGCGCTGCAGGTGGCATAATGGCCCTGTTTCAGCCCATGGCCGACCGCGACCCGCTCGTCGAAGATATAGCAGTCGCCCTGCCACCGGCTTTGCGCCTGTGGCATTTCCTCCAGATAGCGCAGGATCCCGCCCTTGAGGTGATAGACTTCATCAAAGCCGCGCGCCTTGACCAGCGCGGTCGATTTTTCGCAGCGAATGCCGCCGGTGCAGAACATCGCGATCTTGGGGCTGCGGCCTTCGTCGCGCAGCTTGGCGGCGAAATCGTCGAACCAGGCGGGAAATTCGCGGAAGGAGCGGGTGGCCGGGTCGATCGCATTCTCGAACGTGCCGACTGCCACCTCATAGGCGTTGCGGGTGTCGATGATGACGGTGTCGGGATCGGCGATCAGTGCGTTCCAGTCCGTGGGGTCGAGATGCACGCCGGCCTGATGGGCGGGATCGAGGTCGCCCGCGCCCAGGGTCACGATCTCCGCCTTCACCTTGACCTTCATCTTGCCGAAGGGCGCGCTGTCGGCGGTTGCATATTTGACGTCGACATCGGCGCAACCGGGCAGGGCACGGATATGGGCGACCAGCCGCTCGATCGCGTCGGCCGTGCCCGCGACCGTGCCATTGATGCCTTCACGCGCCAGGATCAGCGTGCCGCAGGTGCCAAGATCGGCGCAGAGCGCGCGCAGGTCGGCAGCGGTTGCCTGCGGGTCGGCGAAGGTGGCGAAACGGTAGAGGGCTGCGACGGTGAACATGGGGAGCCCTATAGGCGCTGGCGCGCATACTTGAAAGCCGGGCGAAGAGGGCGCATAGCCGGGCGATGGTTCCCCTTTCGTTCGCAGGTCATGATTTCCTGGCTTTGCCGGAGGCGGCTTTGTTCTGGCCGGCGCATGGCGCGCTGCTGGTGGCCGACCTGCATTTCGAGAAGGCGAGCTGGTATGCGCGTTTCGGCCAGTTCCTGCCGCCGCATGACAGCGCGGCGACGCTGGACATGATCGAGGCGCTGGTGGCGCGCACCGGCGCGCGGGCAATCTGGTCTTTGGGCGACAGTTTTCATGATGCCGATGGCGCGGCGCGGCTGGACCCGCGGGCGCGGGCGCGATTGCAGGGGCTGACCGAACGGCTCGACTGGCTGTGGATAACCGGCAATCATGACGTCGGCGTGGCGCAGATGCCGGGCGGACGCCGTGCGGTGGAGGCGGAGGTGGACGGCGTCTGGCTGCGGCATGAGGCCGACGCGACCGACCCCCGGCCAGAGATATCGGGCCATTTCCACCCCAAGCTGCGCCTGTCGCTGCGCGGCCGGCATGTGTCGCGCCGCTGCTTCGTCGGATCGCCGACCAAGCTGATCCTGCCGGCGCTCGGCGCGCTGACCGGCGGGCTGGATGCGGGCCATGGCGAGATACAAAAGGCCGTCGGGCCGGGTGCAATGGCGTTGATACCCGTTTCCGACCGATTGCTGCGCTTTCCGCTGACGTAAGCAAACGCTACGGAAACCGGGCGTTAAATTGTTGCTGCTAGGCAACAGGGCCATGCAGCCATCATCACGCAACTGCGGAAAAAGCCCGGAATCACGCGATATATTGCGTTATTCCGACTGTGGCAGCATAATCGCGCATAGTCCCGACCCGGCAAAAAGCCAGGCGGGCCAGGAGAGGATGCACATCATGATGCACAAGAGCCTTTGGCTGCTGTCCGCCGGTGCCGTCGCGCTGGTGGGCGCCATACCGCTTGCCCATGCCCAGGATGCCGCGCCGCAGGCGGCGGTGGACACCGAAAGCGTCGACATCATCGTCACCGCGACCCGCCGCGCCAGCCCACTGTCCGACGTGCCGATCGCGGTATCGGCGGTCGGCCAGCAGGCGATGCAGAATAGCGGCGCCAATGATATTCGCGCGCTCAATCAACTGGCGCCGTCCCTGCTGGTTTCTTCGACCGGGACCGAGGCCAATGGTTCGGCCCGTATTCGCGGTATCGGCACGGTCGGCGACAATCCTGGCCTGGAAAGCTCGGTCGCGGTGTTCATCGACGGCGTCTATCGTTCGCGTACCGGCGCGGGCCTCAATGATCTGGGCGAGATCGAGCGGGTCGAGGTGCTGCGCGGGCCGCAGGGCACGTTGTTCGGCCGCAATGCGTCGGCCGGTTTGATCAACATCGTCAGCAAGGCGCCGGAATTCACCCTGGGCGGCATGGCCGAGGCGACCTATGGCAATTATGATTATTGGCGCCTGGCCGGGCGCATCACGGGCCCGATCGCCAAGGGGATCGCGCTGAGCCTGGACGGCGTCTGGTCCAAGCGCGACGGTTTCTACGATCTGGTCGATGCCAGCGGCAACAAGGTTGGCGATACCAATGATCGCGACCGCTATTTCCTGCGTGGTCAGGCGCTGATCGAACCCAGTGATGCCCTGTCGATCCGGCTGATCGGCGATTATACCAATCGCGACGAAAGCTGCTGTGGCGCGGCCTATGTCGAGACGCGCGAGCGGCGGCCGGCGACCGGCGGCGGCTATAGCACGGCACCGTTCAACCGCATCGGCGCGATCCTGGCCGGGCAGGGCAGCGTCTTCCCCGCCGATCCCTATGATCGCGAGCTGACCATCACCGAAGGGCGCGACTATGTCAGCAAGCTCAAGGATTGGGGCGTGTCGGGCGAGATCAACTATGATCTGGGCGGCGCGAAACTGACCAGCATCACCGCCTATCGCGACTATAAATCCCGCGACTATGGCGATTATGACTATTCGGGCGCTGACCTTCTCTATCGCGATCCCAACACCTATCGCCAGTTCAAGACCTTCACCCAGGAATTGCGGGCGCAGGGTTCAGCCTTCAACGAGGCGCTCGACTGGCTGGTGGGCGGCTATTACGCCAATGAGAAGCTGACGCTGGAAGATAATATCCGCTTCGGCGCCGACTATGGCCGCTTTGCCGCCTGTCGCCTGATGGCGGGTGCGGGCGTCAACAGCAACTTCACCGCAGCGCAACTGGCAGCCTGCGGCAGCGGTCTTGCCACGTCGGCGCTGATCGGCGGCACGCAGGCCAATCTCAACGCCGGCCTGACTGCCGCGCTGATCAATGCCGGACTGCCGGCCGGCGTTGCGGCGGCGCAGGCGGGGGCGATCTCCACCGGTCTTGGCAATGGCCTGCGCGCGCTGGCGGCGATCCCGGAAGGCACCGGCGACGTTGCCTCCATCTATCGCCAGAAGAGCGAGAATTGGGCGCTCTTCACCCATAATATCATCCACATCACCAAGCGGCTCGATCTGACCCTGGGCCTGCGCTACACCCATGAATCGAAGAAATTCTCTTCGGATTTCAATAACAACAACGCGACCTGCGCGGCGTTGCAGGCCTCTTCGCTGCCGACGCTGGCGACCAATGCGTCGCTGGGCAGTGCGGCGGCGCTGGCGGGTGGCATCCTGACGCTCGGTTGCCTTGGCAATGGCTCGACCACGCTCAATGCGCTCGACCTCAACGACAAGATCAGCGACGGCGAGTTCAGCGGCACGGCGGTGCTGTCGTGGAAGCCGATCGACGAGATGCTGGTCTATGGCAGCTATTCCAAGGGCTATAAGGCGGGCGGCTTCAACCTCGACCGCTTCCAGCTGGGATCGACCGGCCTGAATACCGTGCCGGCGGTCTATGCGCCGCGCACCAATGCCGATGTGACGAGCCTGCGCTTTGCCGCAGAGAAGGTCGATGCCTTTGAAATCGGCCTCAAATATACTCAGCCGAAATGGAGCGCGAACATCGCGGCCTTTCGCCAGGAGTTCAAGAATTTCCAGCTGAACACCTTCAATGGCACCAGCTTCGTCGTGCAGAATATCAATGGCTGTGACAGCGCCCTGTCGGCGGCGCGGACCTGCGATTCCGGCGATGTCGGGCCGGGCCTGATCAGCCAGGGCGTGGAGCTGGAACTGACCGCTTCACCGGTGCGCCATTTCCGCCTGACCGGCGGCCTGACCTATGCACGGGCGAAATTTGCCAAGCGGCTGGTCGGCAGCGGCGATGGCAGCGTGCCGCTCGATCCGGCACTGTTCCTGCTGCCCGGATCGATCAACAGCAATGCGCCGCAACTGGTGACGACCGCGAGCATGGCCTGGACGCCGGATATCGGGTCGAACGGCCTGTCCGCGCTCTTCTACATCGATGGCCGCATGATGAGCGACTATAATACCGGGTCCGACCTGTTCCCGGAAAAGGCGCAGGATGGCTTTGCGGTGTTCAATGCGCGCGTCGGCCTGCGGGGCAAGGATCAGCGCTGGGCGGTCGAATTCTGGGGCCAGAATATCTTCAACCAGGATTATACCCAGGTCGCCTTCAGCAGCCCGCTCCAGTCGAGCAGCCCGGCGACATCGACCACCGGGCAGTTCGCGCAGGGCGCGCCGATGGCGAACCAGCTGATCTCCGCCTATCTGGCCGAACCCCGCACCTATGGCATTACCTTGCGGGGGCGTTTCTGATCATCCCCAGGCCACTCCGGGGGACGGGGCGGCTGACGGGGGCACGTTCGCCGAACAGGGCGGTGCCGACGCGAATGTCGGTGGCGCCCAGCATCAGGGCGGTTTCGAAATCGCCCGACATGCCCATCGACAGGCGCGGGAGGCCCTCTTCCCGCGCCATTTTCGCGAGCAGGGCAAAATAGGGGGCGGGCTCGACATCGGCCGGGGGCACGCACATCAGGCCGAGCAAGGGGATGTCGGCGTCGCGCGCGGCGGCGATCAGCGCCGGCACATCGGCGATCGGGCAGCCGCCCTTCTGTTCCTCGGCCCCGATATTCACCTGGATGAAGCAGGGCAGGCGCTTGCCCGCGGCTTCCATCGCCTTGGCGAGCGCGCTCAGCAGCGAAAGGCGATCGAGCGAATGGATGACGTCGAACAGGGCGACAGCATCGGCTGCCTTGTTGGACTGGAGCTGGCCGACCAGATGCAGGGCCAGATCCGAAAATTGCTCGCGCAGGGCGGGCCATTTGTCCTGGCTTTCCTGGACACGGTTTTCGCCGAAGACGCGCTGGCCGGCGTGGATCAGCGGCAGGATCGCTTCGGCCGGCTGGGTCTTGGACACGGCGATCAGGTTGATGTCGTCGGCGCTGCGCTGGGTCAGGCGGGCGGCGCGGTCGATCTGGTCGCGCAGGGTGGCGAGGCGGGCCGCAGCTTCGGGGATGTCGGTGGTCATGGCGGCTGCTATAGGCGATGGCCATGCACGCCCGCCACCGCAAAAAGCTGCCCGGCCTATGGCTGATGACCGATGAGCGGGTGGAGGATGCGTCGTTGCTGGCGGCGGCGGCGCGCTTGCCATACGGGCGCGCGGGAATCGTCTTTCGCCATTATCATACCGAAGCGGTGAAACGGCGCGCGCTGTTCGAGGCATTGCGGGCAATTGCGCGGCGGCGGGGGCTGGTGCTGATGCTGGCGGGCGACGCGCGAACGGCGGCGGCCTGGCGCGCGGATGGCTGGCATGGGCGGGATGGGGCGAAAAATTTCCACAGACTTATCCACAGCCAGGCGGCGCATGACCGGCAGGAGCTTCAGGCGGCGGCGCGCGCGGATATGGTCTTTCTGTCTCCTCTGTTCCCGACCCGGTCGCATCCTGGTGCCGGGGCGCTGGGGCGGATCGGCTTTGCGACGCTCGCGCGGCAGGCGAAGGCGCCGGTGATCGCGCTGGGCGGGGTCAGGGCAAAGCACCGGCATATGCTGCGCGGGATCGGCGCGGCGGGCTGGGCGGCGATCGACGGACTGACCGACCATATATGAATTGGGGTCATGGGGCCTAGCGCGGATGCGGGCCTAATAGCCTGTGGATAAGTCGGGTAGGTTGGAGAGACGCCATCCATTTTGCGGAGACCCGACATGACCGAACCCACCGACGCGCGCCGATCCTTTGGCGATCTGGCGCCCCATCTGGCGGAAATGACCGACAAGACTTTGTTCGGCGAAGTCTGGGCCGATCCGGCACTGTCGCCGCGCGACCGCAGCTTGATCACCATCACCAGCCTCATCTCGCTCTATCGCGGCAATGAGCTGCCCTTTCACCTGCAGCGGGCACTGGACAATGGGCTGACGCGCGCGGAGATCATCGCGACCATCACCCATCTGGCCTTCTATGCCGGCTGGCCGCCGGCGATGACCGCACTGGGCATCGCCCGCAAGCTGTTCGACGATGCGCAGGACTAAGGCGGCGGTGGGCGCATTGACGCTGGCCGCCTTCATGCTTGGCGTCGGGGCCGGGCGACAGGCCAAGGCGCAGGCCGCGCCGGACAAGCCGATCGTGCGGATCGCGGAGCTGGAGATCGATCCGGCGCAAATCGAGGACTATAAGGCCTATCTGCGCGAGGAGATTGCCGCATCGGTGGCGCAGGAGCCGGGCGTGCTGTCGCTGTCGGCGGTGGCGATCGCCGGAAAGCCAGCGAGCATCCGCCTGCTGGAAGTCTATGCCAGTGACGCGGCCTATCAGGCGCATCTCAAGACACCGCATTTCCTGAAATATAAGCAGGGCACTGCCGACATGGTGCAGTCATTGCGCCTGATCGAGACCGAGCCGGTCATGCTCTGCGCCAAGGGTGGTGGCAGTTACTGCTGACGCATTGGATCGATCGGCATCAGGCGATGCCGATCATGCGTATCCCTGCCCTTTCAGGCGATCAGAATTTGAAGATGGTGCCCAGATAGACGGCCTGGTTGTCCTGGCGCTCGTCGGTCATCGGGGTCAGGCGGCCGGCAACGCTGTTGTTGTAGCGGATGCCCGCCGTCACGTTCAGGTTGCGGGTCAGCGAATAGGAGCTGGCCAGATCCAGCGAATAATCCTTGTCCGCACTCGGGTTGCGGACGGTCGCCGTCGGCTCGCGACGGCTTTCCAGCAGCACCTTGGTGCTGAAGCGATCCTTCTTGCCGTCATCCAGCGAGAAATTCTTCGCATCGACCATGGTTTCGACCGGCACCGGGTCCAGCGCCTTGCGGCCGGTATTTTCCGGCAGGGCGAACTTGCGCCAGCCATGCTCGCCGTTCAGGCTGAAGCTGACGGGCGCGATGTTGACCGGGACCACCGAGCGGTTGGCGGCAACGCGATCGACGTCGCTGGCGCGCACCATCACGGTGATCGAGCGCTGGCCGCTGAGCGAACCGCTGGTCGGCGTGAAACGGAAATTCTGGCGACCGGCCGAGGCGGCGATCTTCGCATAGGCCGCAGCCAGGCGCGAATCCTTGGTCGTGGGGGTGAAGGAAGAAATGCTGCCCAGCGCGCCGAGCGATACCGGGGCTTCCTCACGCATGCGGACGAGATCGGTTGCGGCGCCAAAAGCGGGCGACAGCATGAAGCCAGCGACGGCGATCGCCGAGCCTGCCAATGCCAAATGTCCCCGTTTCACGCGCATGATTCGAATCTCTTCCCCACCGGTTATTTTTCAAGACGCATTAGACACCAAAAAGCGCCATTGACCAGAGGCGCTATCCGCTTTTTGTCTGAGCTGTTGCACAGAGCACACAGACTCCGAGGACGGGTTGCGACGATCCGTGGCGTGTCGGACCCGCGCGCCCCCTTGCCCAATGGCGCGCGTCGACTATAGAAGCGGGGCGTTTTTCGTCTTTTTCAAGCTAGGACATGCCTGATGGTCCGTCGCCTTCCCGTTACCCTTTCCTCCGGTCTTCTGCTGGCTGCGCTCCTGCCGCTTGCCGCATGCGGGGGCGGCGCGAAGGAACGGCCCAAGGCCGATCTGGCCGCGTCGAAGGTCACCACCATCGGCGTCAACGCCTATCTGTGGCGCGCCAGCCTGGACACGCTGTCCTTCATGCCGATGGTGCAGACCGATTCCAACGGCGGCGTCATCGTCACCGACTGGTATACCAATCCCAACACGCCGAGTGAACGGATGAAGGTCACCGTGTCGATCCTGGACCAGGATCTGCGCGCCGACGCGCTGCGCGTGGCCGCCAGCCGCCAGGTCAACCAGAATGGCCAGTGGGTCGATGCCCCGGTGCAGGCCGCGACGGTGCAGAAGCTGGAAGAGATCATCCTGACCAAGGCGCGCGACCTGCGTCGCATGGCGATCGGCTGAACCACCCCTTTCGGGCGCGACTGATACGGTAACGCCCTGTTTTCAAACCATCGGGGCTGGGCTTTTACAGAGCCCAGCCCGCTTGCATTTGTAAGGACATGACATGCAAAGGCGCTTCAACCCGCTGGAGGCCGACGCCCGCTGGCAGGCCGTCTGGGACGAGAAGCAGAGCTTCAAGGCGGATGATGCCTCGACGAAGCCGCGCAGCTACGTGCTGGAGATGTTCCCCTATCCGTCGGGGCGCATCCATATCGGTCATGTCCGCAACTACTCGATGGGCGACGTGCTGGCGCGCTTCCGCCGGATGACCGGCCATGAAGTGTTGCATCCGATGGGCTGGGACGCGTTCGGCATGCCGGCCGAAAATGCGGCGATGGAAAAGAAGGTGCATCCCGGCGAATGGACCCGGTCCAACATCGCCAATATGCGCGCGCAGCTGAAAAAGCTGGGCTTCGCGATCGACTGGAGCCGCGAACTCGCGACCTGCGAGCCGGACTATTATGGCCATGAACAGGCGCTGTTCCTGGACATGCTGGAATCCGGCCTGGTCTATCGCAAGGAAAGCCAGGTCAACTGGGATCCGGTCGACATGACCGTGCTGGCGAACGAGCAGGTGATCGACGGGCGCGGCTGGCGCTCGGGCGCGCTGGTCGAGAAGCGCAAGCTCAACCAGTGGTTCCTCAAGATCACCCAGTTTGCCGACGATCTGCTGGAGGGCCTCCAGACGCTCGACCAGTGGCCCGACAAGGTGCGGCTGATGCAGGAAAACTGGATCGGCAAGTCGGTCGGCCTGCAGTTCAGCTTCAAGCCGGTCGCGCCGTTCGACAGCGCGATCGAGGTCTATTCGACCCGCCCCGACACGATCTTCGGCGCCAGCTTCGTCGCGATCGCGGCCGACCACCCGGTCGCGCAGGCCGTCGCCGCGAACAACCCCGATGCCGTTGCCTTCATCGAGAAGTGCAAGGAAGGCGGCACCACCGCCGCCGAGCTGGAAACGGCGGAGAAGCTGGGCTTTGACACTGGGCTGACGGTCGCGCATCCGTTCGATCCGGAATGGCACCTGCCCGTCTTCATCGCCAATTTCGTGCTGATGGACTATGGCACCGGCGCCGTCATGGGCGTGCCCGCACATGACCAGCGCGACCTCGACTTCGCCCGCAAATATATGCTGCCGGTCGAGCGTGTCGTCGCGCTGGATGGCGAAGCCGACAAGCCGATCCATGACGAGGCCTATACCGGCCCCGGCCATCTGGTGAATTCGCGCTTCCTGGACGGCATGGCCGTCGAAGCCGCCAAGGCCGCCGTCATCGCCCGCGCCGAGGGCGAAGGCTGGGGCGCGGGCAAGACCGTGTTCCGCCTGCGCGACTGGGGCGTGTCGCGCCAGCGTTACTGGGGCACCCCGATCCCGGTCATCCATTGCGATGATTGTGGCGTGGTGGGCGTGCCCAAGGACCAGCTGCCGGTGAAGCTGCCCGAGGATGTGACCTTCGACATTCCCGGCAACCCGCTGGACCGCCACCCGACCTGGAAGCATGTCGATTGCCCGTCCTGTGGCAAGGCGGCGCGGCGCGAGACCGACACGCTCGACACCTTCGCAGATTCGAGCTGGTATTTCATCCGCTTCGCTAGCCAGCCCGACGACAAGCCGTTCGATCGCGCGACCGTCGAGCAGTGGCTGCCGGTCGGCCAATATATTGGCGGCGTGGAACATGCGATCCTGCATCTTCTCTATGCCCGTTTCTGGACCCGCGCGCTGCAGCATATGGGCCAGCTCGGCTTTGCCGAGCCCTTCACCGGCCTGTTCACTCAGGGCATGGTGACGCATGAGACCTACAAGGCCGGCGATGGCAGCTGGCTGTCGCCGCAGGAAATCAAGAAGTCCGGCGACGACTATATCCATATCGAGAGCGGGGCGCCGGTCACGGTCGGCCGCGTCGAGAAGATGTCCAAGTCGAAGAAGAATGTCGTCGATCCCGATGACATCATCGAACAATATGGCGCCGACGCCGTGCGCTGGTTCATGCTGTCGGACAGCCCGCCCGAGCGCGACCTGCCCTGGACCGAGGCTGGCATCGAGGGCAGCTGGCGCTTCGTCAACCGCGTCTGGCGCCTGTTCGGCGAAGCGGATGCGGCGGCGGAAGGCCAGGACAAGGCGCTCGACCGCAAGCTGCACCAGACGATCGACGGCGTTGCCAAGGATATCGAGGCGCTGGGCTTCAACAAGGCCGTCGCCAAGATCTATGAGCTGGTGAACGCGATCGAGAAGGCCAAGCCGTCGGCCAGCCGCACCGCGGCGATCCGCGCGCTGGCGCTGCTGGTCGCGCCGATGACCCCGCATCTGGCCGAAGAGGGCTGGGCCGAGATGGCGCAGCCGGGCCTGATCGCCGAAGCCGCCTGGCCGGCGGTCGATCCGGCGCTGCTGGTCGAGGATGAAGTGACCATCGCCTGCCAGGTGATGGGCAAGCTGCGCGACACCATCACCGTGCCCAAGGGCACGCCGAAGGACGAACTGGAAAAGCTGGCGCTGGCCGCGCCGAACGTCGTTCGCACGCTGGACGGCGCCACCCCCAAGAAGGTGATCGTGGTGCCCGACCGTCTGGTCAATCTGGTCATCTGACCTGTGCCCGTCACCCCGACCTTTGGTTCGACAAGGGCGGGGTGACGGGATAAGGATCATGCCCATGAAGCGCATCCTTCCCCTCGTCGCCCTGACCTTTCTTACCGCCTGCGGGCTGCGCCCGGTCTATGGCGGCGGCAGCCATGGCGCGGTGGCGCAGGGGCTGGGCCATGTCGAGGTGCAGGATATTGCGGGCAAGGGCGGCTGGCTGATGCGCAACGCGCTCAACGACCGGCTTGGCGCGATCAGCAATGGTTCCGGCCCCAGCTACAAGCTGGTGGTGAAGCTGGACGACCAGATCAGCGGTTTCGGTCTGCGGTCAGACGCCGCCATCACCCGTGAGCGGCGCACGCTGCGGGCGCGCTATCAGCTGATCGATGAAGCGACCGGCGCGCAGGTGCTGGACGACAGCGCCGGGTCGGACGCCGGCATCAACGCGACGTCGAGCGAATATGCGACGATCGCGGCCGAAGATACGGCGCTGGAGCGGCTGTCGGAGATCGTGGCCGACCAGATCGTCACCCGCCTGGCGCTGTATGCGACGCGCAAGGAAGGCGCCCAGGCGGCGCCATCGTCGGCCTCATCGCCGGCGGCGTCGACCGGCCAGTGAAAGCCAATCGCGGCCAGATAGAAAAGGCGCTCGACGCGCCGCCGTCGGATATCCGCTTCTTCCTGCTCTATGGTCCTGACGAGGCGGGCAGCACGGCGCTCGCCAGGCGACTGGAGCGGGCGATGGGGCCGGGGGCCGAGCGGGTTGACCTGGACGTGGCCACGCTGCGCGAGGATCCGGCACGGCTGGCCGACGAGGCGGCGTCCTTCTCCATGTTCGGCGACAAGCGCTGGGTGCGCATCAACGACATGGGCGATGAATCGCTGCCGGCGGTGACGGCGTTGCTGGAGGCGGAGGCAGCGGGCAATCCGGTGATCGCGATCGCGGGCGCGCTCAAGGCGACGTCGAAGCTGGTCAAGCTGGCGCTCGACCACAAGGGCTGCATGGCCTTCATCTCCTATCAGCCCGATGCCCGCGAGGCGGAGCAGATCGCGATGGCGACGGCGCGCGAGAACGGCCTGCGCCTGCCGCAGGAACTGGCGCGCCGCATCGTAGACCTGGCCAATGGCGACCGGGCGCTGATGGGAATCGAGATCGAGAAGCTGGTCCTCTATCTCGACGCCGCGCCGGAACAGCCGCGCGAGGCGACGGCGGAGGCGCTGGATGCGCTGTCGGCCGACAATCCCGATTCCGATGCCGCGCCGCTGGTCAATGCGGTGCTGGGCGGCGACCTCCGGGCGATGCACAAGGAACTCAACAATCTGACGGAGATCGGCGCGGCCATGGCGTCGGTGATCCGGCCGCTGCTGACCCGTGCCATGCTGATCGCCAATATCCGCGCCGATTTCGACAGCAGCGGGCGGCTGGAGGCGGCGGTGGAATCGGCCGGCAAGGCGGTCTTCTGGAAGGAGAAGGGCCTGGTCACCCGCCAGGTGCGGCTATGGGACGCGACCGGCATCGCGCGCGTCATCCAGCGTCTGGCCCAGGCCGAACGGTCCAGCCGCGGCGGCAAGGGGCTGGGCGATCTGCTGGTGCGGCACGAGCTGCTGGCGATCGCCCGACAGGCGGCGCGCGAGCGGGCCTGATCGCGGACTTGATAAGGGCTTCGGCGGACGCCATATTGCGACCATGGAAAAGCTGGACCTGAGCGAAGCCGAATGGCGTGCGCGCCTTTCCCCCGAACAATATCATGTGCTGCGCGAAGCGGGCACCGAACGGGCCTTCACCGGCAAATATAACAGCAACAAGGCCGACGGCGTCTATTATTGCGCCGGTTGCGGCGCGGAGCTGTTCGATGCCGAGGAAAAATATGACAGCGGGTCGGGCTGGCCCAGCTTCACCGCACCGGTCGATATCGACGCGGTCGAGGAAATTCGCGACGCCAGCCATGGCATGATCCGCACCGAGGTGCGTTGTGCCACCTGCGAGGGGCATCTGGGCCATGTCTTCCCTGATGGTCCCGGCGTCAACGGCCTGCGTTACTGCATGAACAGCGCGTCGCTGGATTTCAAGTCGCGCGACGACGCGGAATAAGAGCGTCATAGGGACGGACTGGTGCGGGGCGGGGGCAGTCTGTCCTGCCCGCCCCGGCTTGTTCGGACCTCCACCGATAATATTCATCGCGGGTAAAGCCGCATCATCCTTACAGACCGGGGAGTTTTCCGGACGAGCGCCCTGATTTGCGCTGGTCCGGGCCGGTAATAGCGCGTATCCGGGGCGGCAAATGGCACGATCTGACAAGAGCAAGAAGGCGCCGGGCAAGGCGAAGAAATGGCTGGTGCGCGGGCTAAAGATCGGTCTGGTCGGCGCCTTTGCCGGTCTGGTCGCGATCGGCGTCGCCGTGTTCATCGCGATGCAGTCGCTGCCCGACTATAACAGCCTAAAATCCTCCCCCAACGGCCAGATGATCCGCGTCCATGCGGCGGACGGGTCGGTCATCGTTTCCCTGGGGCCGAGTTTCGGTCGCTGGCTGAGCTATGACCAGATCCCCTCGGTCATGGTCGATGCGATGGTGTCGACCGAGGATCGCCGTTTCTACATGCACCCCGGCGTCGATCCGGTCGGCATGGCACGCGCGGCCTGGGTCGCGCTGGAACGGCGCGGCAGCGGCCGGCGCTGGCAGGGGGCGTCGACCATCACCCAGCAGGTCGCGCGCAACATCTTCCTCAACAACAGCTATAGCTGGGGCCGCAAGGTCCGCGAGATGGTGCTGGCGATGGCGCTGGAGCGCAAATTCTCCAAGCAGCAGATCCTGGAACTCTATCTCAACAAGGTCTATTTCGGCGGCGGGGCCTATGGCATCGACGCTGCCAGCCGCAAATTTTTCGGCCATCCCGCGCAGAGCCTGGACCTGCCCGAGGCGGCGATCATCGCCGGCCTGGTGAAGGCGCCGTCCAGCTATTCCCCCACCGCCGATGCCGAGGCCGCGATCGGCCGCGCCGGCGTGGTGCTCGACCTGATGCAGGAAAATGGCAAGATCAGCGCTGCCGAGCATGCCAATGCCAATCTGGCTGGCGTGCGCATGGCGCCCGAGCCGCCGCAGAACAGCGTGCGCTATTTCACCGACTGGGCGCTGCCGCAGCTCGATACGCTGATCGACGAGCCCAATGAGCCGCTGGAAGTCTATACCACCATTGACCTTGGCATGCAGAATGCGGCGACCGCTGCGGTGAAGGCCAATGTGTCGAACGGCATGCAGGGCGCGCTGGTCAGCCTGGACCGCGACGGTGCGGTGCGCGCCATGGTCGGCGGGCTCGACTATGTGACCTCCAACTACAACCGCGCGACGACCGCCGTGCGCCAGCCCGGTTCGGCCTGGAAGATCTTCGTCTATATGGCGGCGCTGGAGGCAGGCTATACGCCTGATACCGGCGTCACCGACGAGCCGGTGACGATCAATGGCTGGAGCCCGCGCAACAGCAATGGCCGCTTTGCCGGCGCGATCGATATCCGCACGGCCTTTGCCTATTCGATCAACACGGTCGCGGCGAAGCTGGGCGTGGAGGTCGGCTTCCCGACCGTCGCCGATATGGCGCGCCGCTTCGGCATCACCACGCCGATCAACACCCACCCCTCGATGGTGCTGGGCACGTCGGACGTACGACTGATCGACATGACCCGCGCCTTCGCCTCGATCGCGCGCAAGGGCGTGGCAGTCACCCCCTATGGCATCACCAAGGTGACGACCGCCGACGGGCGGATGCTCTACCAGCATCAGGATGACACCAGCCGCGTGCTGGTGGCGCCCTGGGTCGCGGCGGGCATGACCGACCTGATGCAGACCGCGGTCAGCACCGGCACCGGCAAGGCGGCGCAGATCGGACGCCCGGTCGCGGGCAAGACCGGCACCACCAACAGCGGCAAGGATGGCTGGTTCCTAGGCTTTTCCAGCGGCATCACCACCGGCGTCTGGGTCGGCCGCGATGACGCCAAGGCGGTGCCTTCGCTCTATGGCGGTCGCGCGCCGGCCCACGCCTTCGCCGATTATATGAAGATCGCCGTCGCCAAGCGGCCGGTGGAGCAGTTCGAGACCCAGGTCACCCTGCCCGAATGGCAGCTGGAGCCGGACGAGGAAGCCTATTACGGCCAGCCGGATAACGGCATGGAAGGCGGCATGATGGTCGATGAAAATGGCCTGCCGATCGACCGTGCCCGGCCGGCCGGCAGCGAGGCGGAGGATGGCGAGGAGGCGGCCCAGCCCGATCCGGCCGATCGCCCGGCGCCGCCGCGCCTGGACCAGCAGTGGATCGACAATGTGCTGGGCCGCACGCCGCGCCAGCGCCAGCCGGCTCAGCAGCAGCGACCCGACAATCCCTGATCCCGTGCCTCAGCGTCCCTGACGGGGCGCTGAGGCGGCCAGCCGGACCGGATCGAGCGCGCCGGTATCGGGCAGCAGGAAATCGACCTTGCCCCGGCCGAAGTCGATCGCCACCCGGTCGAACAGCCGCAGTGCGTTCATCCCCAGCATCAGCGCGGGCTTGTCGGCCAGGCCCAGCTCGGCAAAGGGGCTGGCCTCGGCGAACAGCACCGGCACGCCGGTCAGCTTGACCCGCCCCATGCGCACGAAATCCAGCCGCCCGACATCGCCGGTCAGCGTGTCGCCGGTCACGCTGATCAGGCTCGCCTGCAGCAGCTTGGGGGCGCGCTTCTTGCGCACGAGCTTGTCGCGCAGCGCCAGATTGCCGACGCTGAAATTGGCGCCGGTATCTAGGATGATGTTCACCTTCATCCCGTTGACGTCGGAATCCAGCAGGATCAGCTGCCCCTTGCGCCGGCGCGCCTCGACAATGATTGCATCGGGATCGCGCGGGGGCAGGCGGCGGCTTTCGCTGATCTCCATCCGGCCGGTGCGGAAATTGAGCAGCACCCGCTTGGCATGCAGACTGTCGAGGCCGAGCAACCCGGCGGCGCCCAGATGCTCGCCGTTCAGCACCGGTGCCTCTATATCGTCCACCGTGGTCGCGCCGAAACCGAGCCGGGGCACGGCGACGGTCGGCACTTCCGCCTTGCCGGTCATGCTGAGGATGGTGACGATCCGCCGATTGGGTAGGGCGAGCCGGTCGGCCAGGTCGCGGGCGATGACCGTGCGCTGGGAGCCGGTGTCGATCACGAAGTTCCACGGCCCCTTGCCGTCGATATTGATGGGAATGGTGACTCGGTCGTCGAGCGAGGGGCCGGTGCGGACGACGGTAGGGGGTATGTCGGGATCGAGCGGGGGGCTGTCCTGCGCGGCGAGTGGCAGCGCAGTGAGCGCGCCCGTGGCGATCGCCATCAGGGCACGGAAATAACGCATTTCCTCATCCTTCCGATATTTTATGTCTCATCATATCATGGGGCAGGATATGTCGTCCATCGCCGCAGATGGGGCACCACCTGTCGAAAATCCCCGGATCGCCCATGATTTCAGGCGGAATAGGGAAATGTCCTCGCTTGACTTGAGGGCCGGGCGCTCGCTAAACGCCGACTATTCCCCTCGCCCGTCCGGCGCGAGGCTTTCCCGAGACATTGACCGGGCAAAATCTCCTTTCTTACCCGGCTATTCTATCCCTCACTCCATCGGACCGACTCGCAATGCATCTCAAGGACCTCAAGAAGACAGTTCCCGCCGACCTCGTCACCATGGCGGAAGAACTGGGCGTCGAGGGCGCATCGACCCTGCGTAAGCAGGATCTGATGTTCGCCATCCTGAAGGCCGAGGCCGAAAATGGCGCGCAGATCATGGGTGAGGGCACGATCGAGGTGCTGCCGGACGGCTTCGGCTTCCTGCGCAGCCCGGAGGCGAATTTCCTGGCCGGCCCCGACGACATCTATGTCTCGCCCAACCAGGTCCGTCGCTTCGGCCTGCGCACCGGCGACACGGTCGAGGGCGAGATCCGCGCGCCCAAGGATGGCGAGCGCTATTTCGCCCTGACCAAGCTGCTGTCGGTTAATTTCGATGATCCGGACGTTGTCCGCCATCGCGTCAATTTCGACAACCTGACCCCGCTCTATCCCGAGCAGAAGCTGCGCCTCGACACGCTGGACCCGACCATCAAGGACAAGTCGGCCCGCGTCATCGACATCGTCTCGCCGCAGGGCAAGGGCCAGCGCACGCTGATCGTCGCGCCGCCGCGCGTCGGCAAGACGGTGATGCTGCAGAACATCGCCAAGGCCATCACCGACAATCATCCCGAAGTCTTCCTGATCGTCCTGCTGATCGACGAGCGTCCGGAAGAAGTCACCGACATGCAGCGCAGCGTGAAGGGCGAGGTCGTCTCCTCGACCTTCGACGAGCCCGCCACCCGCCACGTCCAGGTCGCCGAAATGGTGATCGAGAAGGCCAAGCGCCTGGTCGAGCACAAGAAGGATGTCGTCATCCTGCTCGACTCGATCACCCGCCTCGGCCGCGCCTACAACACTGTCGTGCCGTCGTCGGGCAAGGTGCTGACCGGCGGTGTCGACGCCAACGCGCTGCAGCGCCCGAAGCGCTTCTTCGGCGCCGCGCGCAACATCGAGGAGGGCGGCTCGCTCTCGATCATCGCGACCGCGCTGATCGACACGGGCAGCCGCATGGACGAAGTCATCTTCGAAGAGTTCAAGGGCACCGGCAACTCGGAAATCGTGCTGGACCGCAAGGTTGCGGACAAGCGCATCTTCCCGGCGCTGGACGTCGGCAAGTCCGGCACCCGCAAGGAGGAACTGCTGGTCGAGAAGCCGACGCTCAGCAAGATGTGGGTGCTGCGCCGCATCCTCATGCAGATGGGCACGGTCGACGCGATGGAATTCCTGCTCGACAAGATGAAGGATTCCAAGACCAACGAGGATTTCTTCGCGACCATGAACCAGTAAGCGCGGCGGCGGCTGCGCGGATGTGCGGCCACCCTGCCATATATTTTGCGGTGAGAGCCGGGCCATGTATATGGTCCGGCTTTCTTCATTTTCACATACAGGGACGTTAGGCCGTCATGCTCGACCTTATCGCCACCGCCGCTTCGGCCGCCCAGGGACTCGGTTCCCCGGCGGATATCTGGCAGCATATCGTCAACGACTTCAGCAATATCGGGACGCCCAGCGCCCTGGCCGCCTTTGGCCAGGTGCTGATGATCGATATCCTGCTGGCTGGCGACAATGCGATCGTCGTCGGTGCCCTGGCCGCCGGCCTGCCGCCCAAGCAGCGCCAGCAAGTCATCCTGATCGGCATCATCGCTGCGCTGGTGCTGCGCATCGGTTTCGCACTGGTGGTCAGCCAGCTGATGCAGATTGTCGGCCTGATCCTGGCGGGCGGCCTGCTGCTGCTGTGGGTCAGCTGGAAGATGTGGCGCGAGCTGCGGCCCAATGCCGGCGCGCATACGCCTGACGATCCGAGCGACGATGATGTGTCGGGCGTGCGCCCGGCCAAGAGCTTTGCCGCCGCCGCTTGGTCGGTGGCGATCGCCGACGTCAGCATGAGCCTGGACAATGTGCTGGCCGTGGCCGGTGCCGCGCGGGAGCATCCCGGCATCCTGATCATCGGCCTGATCCTGTCGGTGGCGATGATGGGCATCGCGGCGAACATCATCGCCAAATATATCGAGCGCTTCCGCTGGCTGGCCTATCTTGGCCTGGCGGTGATCGTCTATGTGGCCTGCTCGATGATCTATGACGGCATCATGGATCGGTCGGTGGGCATATTGACGCTCTTCTGATCGATCTGATCGACGCTATCGCGATCGGCCCGCCCACGCTCAGTCGTCGGCGGGCCTTTTCATGCCTGCGGGCCGCCAGGGGTGGCCGATCCAGCGTGCCACGGCATCGCGCAGCCCCCAGCGCAGGTTGATGCGCCGTTCGGTGATTCCGGGCAGGCTCCAAATGTCGAGCCCCACCAGCGGGCGGAAGGGGTTGCGCCGGCCATAGGCCCAGAGTTCGACGCGGGTGGAACGCTGCGCCGCTTCGCCCCGCGCATGGAAGCCGAACGTGTCGGCGATCACCAATGTGTTGGCAGGGACCGGAAACTGGCGCGGCGGGGGGAGGCCAAGACCGGCCAGTTCCGCTTCGTCGATCCGCAGCGAGCCGCGCGCCGACAGACGGCAATCGCCATATCGCGCTGTCAGGCTGCGCTGTTTCTCCCACGCCGCGCGCGCGGGGGTCAGTCGATGCGATCCGGGCACATAGGTGAAGGGGCCGCCTTCGGCCGGGACGTCCTCCAGGAACAGCCAGGCCTTCATCGCGGGATGGAAGGTATCGGCGTGCAGTTGGGTCTGCGGATCGGGCGCGCCGTCCCGACGATGGGTGAGAATGGTCTGGATGTAGATCAGCGGCTCGACGTTGAAGCCGGCGGCATAGCGCGCCAGCGCGCGCCAGCGGGGATGATCGAGAAAGCGGGCCATAGCGGGCATGGCGCGCCGTGCAGCCCCGTCCAGCGCGTAACGACGGGTGATGGTATGACCCTGCACCATTTCACGTGGAACAGCCTGATAGGCCGCAATCTGCTCGCGCAGGGCAGCAAACTGCTCCGGCGGCAGGAAGTCGCGAATCTCGATGAAACCGTCACGATCAAAGGCATGACGATCGGCTGCGGAAAGATTTGCGGCGAGACGCGAGCGACGACGGGCTGTCATCCATTGGGCGAGCCTGACGCGCCCGACATGGAGGCCCAGCGCATTGAGCCGGGACGAACCGATCAGCGGATTGTCGAGAAAGGACTTGGCCCCAGTCGCCAGCTGCAGGGTCCACCATGGCAACAGGATCCACTGGGCCAATCGGGGCATGTTCTTGTTCTTCCGGGACGGATGCATCTCCTGTCGGATACTGCAAATGACGATCAATAGGGAAGGGCAGGCAGACCGCCTGCACAAAAAAAGGGACGGCATGTGTCATGCCGCCCCTGATGAGATTATGTAGATGAGCCAGAGGCTTAGGGGATCAGGATGGTGCTGCCGGTCGTCTGGCGCCCTTCCAACGCGCGATGGGCGTCCGCGGCGTCGGCGAGAGCGAAGCTCTGGCCGATCTGCGCTGACACGATCCCGCGTGCCATCCGGTCGAACAGGCGTTCGGCGGTGTTGGCCAGATCTTCCGCCGTCGCGACATAGTCGAACAGGGTCGGGCGGCTGACATAGAGCGAGCCGTTGCGGCTGAGGTCGAGCAGGCTGATAGGCGGCACCGCGCCCGATGCATTGCCATAGCTGACCAGCAGGCCGCGGCGGCGGAGGCTGGCGAGCGATGCGGCCCAGCTATCCTTGCCGACGCCATCATAGGCAACGGCGACACCCTTGCCGTCGGTCAGGTCGCGCACCTGCGCCGCCAGATCGTCGAGCGGGCCGAACAGGCTGTGGTCGGCTTCGACCCTGGCCGCCTTTTCGGGCGATCCGCTATGGGCGATCACGACCACGCCCTTGTCGCGCAGCCAGGGCACCAGCACCGATCCGACACCACCGGCGGCGGCATGGACCAGCGCCACATCGCCGGGCAGCAGGTCGATCATGTCCTCGGCCAGATAACAGGCGGTCATGCCCTTGAGCATCATTGCGGCGGCGTCGCGCGTGCTGACTGCATCGGGGATGCGCACGACTCGATCGGCCGGGACGATGCGGTGGGTGGCATAGGCGCCCAGGCCGGCGGCGCAGCCGACCTTGTCGCCCACGGCAATGCCACTGACGCCCGCACCCACCGCAACGACATGGCCCGCACCTTCCGATCCCAGCGTGAGGGGCAGGGCGGCGGGGTAGAGGCCGGTGCGATAATAGGTGTCGATGAAGTTGAGACCGACCGCATCCTGCGCGATCAACACCTCGCCTTCACCGGGCGTGCCCGGATCGAAACGCTCGCGTTCGATCGCCTCGGGGCCGCCATGGGCCCGGACGATCATCCGGTATGCTTCGTCCGACATCAGGCGAGCGCCTGCGCGAAGAAGTCGGCGGTGCGGCGGTCGGCCAGCTGCGCGGCTTCCTCGACGCGGCGATCGCCCATCTCGGCGGCGAAGCCATGATCCAGCCCTTCATAGTCATGCAGGGTGACGTGGCGGTTGTCCTTCAGCCCGTCATGCATCTTGGCCTGCACATCGGCGGGGACGAAGCCGTCATTGGTGGGAATATGTAGCATGGTCGGCTTGCCGATGGCATGTTGTTCGCCCAGCAACCCGTCGATGCCCACGCCATAATAGCCGACAAAGGCATCGCCATCGGTGCGGCAGGCGGTCATGAAGGCGACGCGACCGCCCAGGCAATAGCCGACGACGCCGACCTTGGCCGGGCCTTCCAGCATGGCGCGCGCGGCGCGGATGGTCGCCTCGATATCGCGGACGCCCTGATCCTGGTTGAAGCGGGGGATATAGTCGAGCGCCTGCTGCATCTGTTCGGGGACGTCAGCGTCCAGCTCGATATGCGGATCGATGCGCCAGAACAGGTCGGGCGCGATCGCCAGATAACCGGCGCGGGCCCAGCTGTCGCACTTGCGGCGTATGCCCTCATTGACGCCGAAAATCTCCTGGATGACGATGATCGCGGCCTTGGCCGGGCTGTCCGGCGTGGCGACATAGGCGTCGAACTGGCCGTCGCCTTCCAGCGTCTTGATCGGAATATAGTCTGCCATGGGATATCCTTCCGCCTTGGGGAGTCTGTTGGTCGAGGCGCATATTGGCGCCTTGGGCGAGGGGTGCAAGCGCGCTGTCGCGCCCAAAAAATTTGCCATCGCCGGCCTGTTTGCGGCATGAGATGGAGCGACAGGCGGATGACCGCGACAGGGAAGGGCAGCAGATGAAAGTGACCGTCGACGTGGATTGCACCCCGGCCGAGGCGCGCGCCTTTCTGGGCCTGCCGGACGTCAGCCCCATCCACGACAAATATATCAAGACCATGTTGGACAGCATGGATGGCATTGGCAGCGTCGAGCAGATGGAGACGCTGTTCAAGAGCTTCTCGCCGATGGGCGATGCCGGCGTGCGGCTGTTCAAGCAGATGATGGATATCGGCCTGTCCGGCATGGCAGGCAAGAATGGCGACAAGAAGGATTAAGTGAGCGAGACGATCTTCGCCCTGTCGAGCGGTGCGCCGCCGGCGGGGATTGGCGTGGTGCGCGTCAGCGGCCCGATGGCGGGCGCGGCGTTGCAGGCACTGGCCGGGCGACTGCCCACCCCCCGCATGGCGAGCCTGGCGCTGCTGAGCGATCCGCGCGACGGTACGCCGCTCGACCGGGCGCTGCTCTTGTGGTTGCCGGGGCCGCGTACCGTCACCGGCGAGGATATGGCCGAGCTCCATTGCCATGGCGGCCGCGCGGTGATCGCAGCGGTCGAAGCGGCACTGGAGGCAATGCCACAGTTGCGCCGCGCAACTCCGGGCGAATTCACTCGCCGCGCCTTTGCCCATGGCCGCATGGACCTGAACGAGGTTGAGGGATTGGCGGACCTGCTGGCGGCGGAGACGCAGCAACAGCGGCGTGCGGCGCTGGCGATGATGGAAGGCCATTTTTCGCAGCGGATCGACGGCTGGCGGATGCGGCTGCTCGACCTGTCGGCGATGGCCGAGGCGGCGCTCGACTTCTCTGATGAGGATGATGTGCCCGACGCCGATATCGAGGCGCGGATCGGGCAAGGGGTGATGGCACTGGCGGACGATGTCGGTGCGTTGCTGGCGGCACCTTCGGCCGAGCGGCTGCGCGACGGCATCCGGGTGGTGCTGGCCGGGCCGCCCAATGCCGGCAAGTCGACCTTGCTCAACCGGCTGGTGGGGCGCGAGGCGGCGATCGTGTCCGACATTGCCGGCACCACCCGCGACCGGATCGAAGTGCCCGCCGCGATCGGCGGCACCGCCTTCCTGTTCACCGACACGGCTGGACTACGCGACGAGACCGGCGACGCGATCGAGGCGATCGGCATCGACCGCGCACGCGCCGCGCTGGAGGCGGCGGACATCATCCTGTGGCTGGGCGAGCCGGACGAGGCACCGCGCGAGGATGCGCTGCTGATCGCGGCGCAGAGCGATGTCGCGCTGTACGGTTTCGAGCGGCCGGGTCTTCGCTTATCGGCGCGAACGGGCGAGGGGATGGACGCGCTGGTGGCGATGCTGCTCGATCGGGCGGCGACGCTGCTGCCGGGCGAGGGCGACTATGCCCTGCATGCGCGGCAACGGGAGGGCGTGCGCCAACTGCACGACCATCTGCTCGCCGCAGGCGCGGCCCGTGACCTGCTGGTGTTGGCGGAGGAATTGCGCCTGGGGCGGCGGACGATCGATGCGCTGACCGGACAGGCGGGGACCGAGGATATGCTCGACCGTCTCTTCTCGGGATTCTGTATCGGGAAGTAAGCGAAATTTCCGCGTGTGATGGCTAATAGTACGATGTTCCACGTGGAACGCTTTTGACCGCAGGCCCCTGAATCTGATATGGGGCCGCCATGCGAACAAGCTATGATGTGATCGTGGTCGGTGGCGGCCATGCCGGCTGCGAGGCGGCCGCTGCGGCAGCGCGCAAGGGCGCGGCGGTGGCGCTGCTGACCTTCGAGCGGGCGACCGTGGGCGCCATGTCCTGCAACCCGGCGATCGGCGGTCTGGGCAAGGGCCATCTGGTCCGTGAAGTCGACGCGCTCGACGGCTTGATCGGCCGTGCCGCTGACGCCGGTGCCATCCATTATCGCATGCTCAACAGCAGCAAGGGCGCCGCCGTGCAGGGGCCGCGCGTGCAGGCCGACCGCAAGCGCTACAAGGCGGCGATCCATCAGATGCTCGACGCCCAGGCGGGCCTTGAGATCGTCGAGGGCGAGGCGGTCAGCCTGATCGTCCGCGAAGGGGCGGTGGCGGGCCTGACGCTGACCGATGGCCAGACGCTGGAGGCGCCCTCGGTCGTGCTAGCGACCGGCACCTTCCTGAGCGGCAAGCTGTTCCGGGGTGAGGATGTGGATGTCGGGGGTCGCACTGGCGAGCGGGCGGCAACCGCGCTGGGGGTGCAGTTGCGCGAGATCGGCCTGCCGATCGGCCGGCTGAAGACCGGGACGCCGCCGCGCATCGACGGCCGCACCATCGACTGGGCGGTGCTGGAGGAGCAGGCGTCGGACGGCGAGGGCTGGACCATGTCGCCGCTGTCGGATCATCGCCCGCTGCCGCAACTGGCCTGTGCCATCACCCGCACCAATGAGCGGACCCATGCGATCATCCGCGAAGGGCTGGGGCGATCGCCCTTGTTCAGTGGCGCGATCGAGGGGCGGGGGCCGCGCTATTGCCCGTCGATCGAGGACAAGGTGATCCGCTTCGGCGATCGCGACGGCCATCAGATTTTCCTGGAGCCCGAAGGGCTGGACGACGCGCTGGTCTATCCCAATGGCATCAGCACCTCGCTGCCGGCCGATGTACAGCTGGCCATGATACGGTCGATGCGCGGGCTGGAGCAGGCAGAAATCGTCGTGCCGGGCTATGCGGTCGAATATGACCATATCGATCCGCGCGCGCTGGATGCCAGCCTGGAGGTACGGGCGCTGCCCGGCCTCTTCTGCGCGGGGCAGATCAATGGCACGACCGGCTATGAGGAGGCAGCCGCCCAGGGGCTGGTCGCCGGCACCAATGCCGCGGCGCGAGCACGAAGCGAGGCGCCGATGATCCTCGACCGGGCCAGTTCTTATATCGGCGTGATGATCGATGATCTGGTGCTGCAGGGCGTGACCGAACCCTATCGGATGCTGACCGCACGGGCCGAATATCGGCTGCGGCTGCGCGCCGACAATGCCGAGACGCGGCTGGGCGACATCGGCCTGGCCCATGGCATCATTGGTCCGGATCGGGCGGCGCGCTTCGCCGCACGGGCCAGTGCGCGCGCCGCGATCGAAGCGGAACTGGCGCGCCCCTTTACCGCGACCGAGATGGCGCGGGCAGGGGCAGCGGTGCGGCAGGATGGCGCGCGGCGCAGCCTGTTCGAATGGGCGCGCTTCCCGGAAGTGCAGGCGGAGCTGCTGGTGACGCTGGCGCCAAGCCTGGCAGAGGCGCCGGCGGACCTGCGCGCCGAGATATTGGAGGACGCCCATTACGCGCCCTATCTCGAACGACAGGATGCGGAGATTGCCGCCCTGCGTCGGGACGAGCGCGTGGCCATTCCGGCGGACTTCGACTTTGCCAGCGTCGGCGGCCTGTCGACCGAGATGATCGAGCGGCTGGACGGGGCGCGTCCCGACACGCTAGCCGCTGCGGGCCGTATCCGCGGCATCACCCCGGCGGCTCTGGCCGCCATCCTTGTCCATGTGCGGCGGAAGGCAGCATGACCGAAGACGAAGCGCGGGCCTGGCTCGATGCGCATTTTGATGTTCCACGTGAAACATGGGATCGGCTGGAGCGCTATGTGTCGCTTTTGCTGTCCGCGATGGACGAGCAGAATCTGATCGCCGAATCGACCCGCCCTCATGTCTGGGCGCGGCATATCGTCGACTCGGCCCAGCTGCTTCTGCACGCCAAGGATGCAGGCGAGGGGCCTTGGATGGACCTCGGCTCGGGCGCTGGCCTGCCCGGCATGGTCGTTGCCAGCATGTCCGACCGGCCGCTGATCATGGTGGAATCGCGCCGCAAGCGGATCGACTTCCTCAATGATGTGATTGCAGAGCTGGGGCTGACCAACGCCTCCGTCTTTGGCGGACGGGTCGAGGTCGCGCCGTCGACCAAGTCGGCCGTCATCAGCGCCCGCGCCTATGCGCCGCTGCCCAAATTGCTCCAGTCGGCGCAGCATCTGTCCGATGAAAAGACGATTTGGGTGCTGCCCAAGGGACGAAATGCGCAGAATGAACTGGAGACCGCGCGTCCGGCATGGCAAGGTGCGTTTCATGTGGAACGCAGCGTGACCGACGCCGACAGCGCCATCATCGTCGCGCGATCCGTCAAACCTGTCAAAAAGAAGGGTCGAGGATGATTTGTATCGCCATCGCCAATCAGAAGGGCGGAGTCGGCAAGACCACCACGGCTATCAATCTGGCGACCGGCCTGGCCGCGACGGGGCTGCGCGTGCTGCTGGTCGATCTTGATCCGCAGGGCAATGCCTCGACCGGGCTGGGCGTCAATCATGCCGACCGCGAACGGTCGAGCTATGACCTGCTGGTCGGCAATTGCGAACTGGACGAGGCGGTCGTCACCACCCGCGTGCCCAAGCTGGACCTGATCCCGGCGACCCAGGATCTGTCCGGGGCGGAGATTGAGCTGATCGATTATGAGCAGCGCACCCACCGGCTGGAGCGGGTGCTGTCCGAGGCGCCCGCCGGGCGCTGGGACATCTGCCTGATCGACTGCCCGCCCTCGCTCGGCCTGCTGACGGTCAATGCGATGGTGGCGGCGCAATCGCTGCTGGTGCCGCTGCAGTGCGAATTTTTCGCGCTGGAGGGCCTGTCCCAGCTATTGCAGACGGTCGAGCGCATCCGCAGCCGGTTCAACACCGGCCTGTCGATCCTGGGCGTGGCGCTGACCATGTATGACCGTCGCAACCGGCTGACCGATCAGGTCGCCGACGATGTGCGCGCCGTGCTGGGCGACCTCGTCTTCACCACCGTCATTCCGCGCAATGTGCGCCTGTCCGAGGCGCCGAGCCATGGCGTGCCGGCGCTCATCTATGATTTCCGCTGTTCGGGGTCGGAAGCCTATATGCGTCTGGCGCGCGAACTGATCGCGCGTCTTCCCCGACAGGAGGTAGCGGCTTGAGCGACGAAATTGGGGAAAAGCAGAAGCCGGTAAAGCGGCCGCACGGTCTGGGCCGCGGCCTGTCGGCGCTGCTGGGCGATGTCAGCCGGGAAGAGCCGGTGGCGGCGAGCGCCAACAGCGCCGCGCCGTCGAGCAAGGCGGTGCAGAATATCGAGGTCGCGCTGATCCAGCCGCACCCCGAACAGCCGCGTCGCCATTTCGACCAGGACGCGCTGCAGGAGCTGGCCGACAGCATCGCCAAGCGCGGCGTGATCCAGCCGATCATCGTCCGTCCCCATGGCGGCGGCTTCCAGATCGTCGCGGGCGAGCGGCGCTGGCGCGCGGCGCAGAAGGCGCAGCTGCATCGCATCCCGGCGATCGTGCGCGACTTCGACGAGCAGGAAACGCTGGAAATCGCGCTGGTCGAGAATATCCAGCGCGAGGACCTCAACCCGATCGAAGAAGCCGAGGCCTATCGCAAGCTGATCGGCGAATTCCATCATAGCCAGGAAGCGCTGGGCCGCATCGTCGGCAAGTCGCGCAGCCATATCGCCAATCTGATGCGCCTGCTCGACCTGCCCGATCCGGTGCAGCAGGCGGTGTCGCACGGGCGGATCAGCATGGGCCATGCCCGCGCGCTGATCGGCGTGCCGGGCTGCGAATCGATGGCGCTGATGGTCGAGCAGAAGGGGCTTTCGGTCCGCGAGACCGAGCAACTGGTGCGCAAGACCAAGAAAGGCGAGGATGCCGAGCCCAAGTCGCGCGGCGCAACTCCCGGTGGCAAGGATGCCGATATCGCCGCGCTGGAACAGCATCTGGCCGATATTCTCGGCCTGAAGGTCGAAATTGCCGACAGCGGTGATGGGCCGGGCACATTGTCGCTGCGCTATTCGACGCTCGACCAGCTGGACATGCTGTGCCAGCGCCTGTCGGGCGAGCGGATCTAAAAACGCCGCATCGGTTCGGTTCCGGATGAGGGGGATGTGCAAAGCGCTTCCCCCTCACAGAATCAGGCACTAGGCTGGTGCCATGGCCGATATCCAATCCACCCAAGCCGCCGCTCCCGCCATCATCCGCCGCGCCGATTATCGCGTGCCCGACTGGCTGATCCCCGACATCGCCCTCGACTTCGACCTGGATGCCGCGCGGACGCGGGTCTGGTCCGACATGTCGGTGGCGCGCAATGGCGACCATGACCGGCCGCTGCGACTCGACGGCGACGGACTGGTGCCGCTGGCGGTGAAGGTCGACGGCCGCACACTCAACGAAACGGAATGGATGCTGGAGGCCGGCGCGCTGGTCGTCCCCCTCGGCGGCGCGACGCACAAGGTCGAGGTGCTGGTCGAGCTGGCGCCGGAGAGCAACAGCAAGCTGATGGGCCTTTATGCCAGCGGCGGGCTGCTCTGCACCCAGTGCGAGGCGGAGGGCTTTCGCCGCATCACCTTCTTCCCCGACCGGCCGGATATCCTGTCGCGCTACAGCGTGAAGCTGACCGCCGACAAGGCGCGCTACCCGATCCTGCTCGCCAATGGCGATCCGGTCGAGCAGGGCGATCTGGAGGGCGGCCGCCATTGGGCGCTGTGGAATGATCCTTTCCCCAAGCCCTGCTATCTCTTCGCGCTGGTGGCCGGCGACCTCGCCTGTAACGCAGATCGCTTCGTGACGATGAGCGGGCGCGAAGTGGCGCTGGGCATCTGGGTGCGCGAGGCCGATCTGCCGCGCACCGATCATGCGATGCAGGCGCTCAAGAACAGCATGGCCTGGGACGAGCGCGTCTATGGCCGCGAATATGATCTGGACGTGTTCAACATCGTCGCCGTGGCCGACTTCAATTTCGGCGCGATGGAGAACAAGGGCCTCAACATCTTCAATTCGCGCTATATTCTCGCTGATCCGGAGACCGCGACCGACATCGACTATGATGGCGTCGAGGGCGTGGTGGCGCATGAATATTTCCACAACTGGTCGGGCAATCGCGTCACCTGTCGCGACTGGTTCCAGCTGTCGCTGAAGGAAGGCTTCACCGTCTTTCGCGACCAGAATTTCTCGGCCGACATGGGCAGCCATGCGGTCAAGCGGATCGAGGATGTGCGCATCCTGCGCGCGGCCCAGTTCCAGGAGGATTCCGGCCCGCTGGCGCATCCGGTGCGGCCCGAATCCTATATGGAAATCAGCAACTTCTACACCGCGACCATCTATAACAAGGGCGCCGAGCTGATCCGCATGATGGCGCTGATGCTGGGCGCGGAGCGGTTCCGCGCCGGCACCGACCTCTATTTCGACCGGCATGATGGCGAGGCGGCGACCTGCGAGGATTTCGTCCGCGCGATGGAGGAGGGCGGCGAGATCGACCTTGGCCAGTTCCGCCGCTGGTATGAGCAGGCGGGCACGCCCCATGTCCGCGCGCTGCTGAGCCATGATCCGGTCAGCCGCACCGCCGAACTGCTGCTGGAACAGAGCGTGCCGCCGACGCCGGGCCAGCCCGACAAGCGGCCGATGGCGATCCCGCTGCGCGTCGCGCTCTATGATCCGGCGACCGGCAGCCATCATGGCGACCAGTTGCTGATGCTGACGGAGGCGCAGCAGCGTTTCACGTTCGACAATTTCGCCAGCCTGCCGATCCTGTCGATCAACCGCGGCTTTTCCGCGCCGGTGATCGTCGAGACCAATCGCAGCCAGGCCGACCTTGCCTTCCTGTCGGCGCATGATGATGATCCCTTCGCCCGTTATGAGGCGATGCAGCAACTGATGGTGAATGTGCTGGTCGGCCAGGTGGCGGGCCAGAGCGTCGACGTGACCGCGGTGGTCGACGCGGTGCGCAACACCATCACCGATCCGCTGCTCGATCCAGCCTTTGTTGCGGAGGCGGTGCGCCTGCCGAGCGAAGCCTATCTGGGCGATCAGATGAAGCAGGTGGACCCGGATGCCATCCATGCCGCCCGCGATGCCCTCCAGACGCGTCTGGGCGCCGATCTGGAGCCGCTGTGGCGCGATATTCATGCCAGAACCAAGGCGAACGCCTTCGCGGTCTCTCCGGCCGCCAAGGGCGCGCGCAAGCTGCGCAATGTCGCGCTGCTCTATCTGGTCGCCTCGGGCGCCGAAGACGGCCCGGCGATCGCCTATGCCCAGTATAGCGAGGCCGACAACATGACCGAACGCCAGTCGGCGCTGGCGACGCTGGCAAGCGGCACCAGCCCGGAACGGGAGGCGGCGCTCGACATTTTCTATAATCGCTACAGCGACGATGCGCTGACCCTGGACAAATGGTTCCAGACCCAGGCCTTCGCCTTCCATCCCGATACGGTGGAACTGGTTGCGCAGCTGGGCCAGCACAAGGCGTTCACGCTCAATAACCCGAACCGTGTGCGGTCGCTCTACGGCGCCTTTGCCGGCAACCAGTGGGCGTTCCACCACAAGTCGGGCAAGGGCTATCGGCTGGTCGCGGACTGCATCATCGCGCTCGACAAGCTCAATCCGCAGACCGCCGCCCGGCTGGTGCCGCCGCTTGGCCGCTGGAAGCGCTTCGATGAAGGCCGCGCCGCACTGATGCGGGCGGAACTGCAGCGCATCCTGAACGAGCCCGGCCTGTCCAAGGACGTGACCGAGCAGGCGAGCAAGAGCCTGGAGGGATAAGGGAAAGGCGGCGGCCGGGGCGTTCACACCCCGGCCGGGCCGATCAGTCCTTCTGCGCCGCGACCCAGGCGGCGACGTCGGTCGCCACCTTGTTGGCGGCGCTGTTGAGCGGCGCGCCGACGCTGCCGGCGTCGATCTTGCCGCCGACCGGCGCGCTGGCGGTGAAGCGCTGGCGCGCGATCGCGACGCCGGCCGGGGTCATCAGCGCCGCGTCGAAGGTGACGACCGCATTGTTGCTGGCCTGGTCGATGGTGAAGCTGATCAGCTCGCCGCTCAGGCGCTGGCCGCCGTCACCGGAAAACTGGCCGGGGTCCAGCACGATCCGGTCCGTCGTCGCGGCCACCGTCTCGGCCAGCAGGCGGCGGAACAGATGGCGGGGCGTTTCGGCCCACTGCACCTTGGTGACATAGGCGACCGAGGTCGGCGTCACCTGCACCGGCACGCGCACCGTGTCGATGACGCGCGCGGCTTCGGGATCGACGATGATCAGGCTGCGGCCGCCGCCGGCATTGCTCTGCGCGCCGGTCGGCACCTTGTGCGCGGCGTCGAGCGTCAGCAGCTGCTGCGGCGGCTTGCTGCCGATCGAGACGCAGCCGGACAGGGCGATTGCAGCGGCCAGCGCCAGCGATCCGCCACCCAGTTTCTTGTGGACCATCATCCGGCTCCCTTTCATGGCTTATAGTCGGGCAGCTGGGGCGATCCGACGATCGAGCCCGCGCCCTGCTGGTCGAGTTTTTCGGCGACGCCGCGGAAGGCGCGCGACATTTCGCGCAGGTCGCGAACCAGGCGGTTCACTTCCGGCATGGTCTGGTTGCTGAAGGCATGCACGCCCGGCTGCGCTTCGGCGATCGTCTTGTCGAGCGTGTCGATGCTGCGGCTGGCGGAGGCGACGCTCTTGCGCAGGTCGGCCATCAGCGGACGGCCTTCGTCGTTGATCAGGCCATTGGTGGTCGCGGCCAGCTCGCCAATCTGCTGCGCGGCGACGCCGGTGCGCTGCACCGCGATGCGCGCTTCGGCGAGGGTCGCGGCGATTTCCGGGCTGCGATCGGCCAGCGATCCGGTCACCCGGTCGAGATTGGCGAGGATGCCGGAGATCGACTGCTGATTCTTGTCGTTGAGCAGCTCGGTGAGCTTCTCGGTCAGGGTCGACAGCCGTTCCAGCAGCTGCGGCGCATTGTTGAGCAGTTCGCCCAAAGCACCCGGCTTGGTCGGGATCACCGGCACGCCGTCGGGGCAGGCCGAAGTGATATTCTCGGCCGGGCAGAGGATCGGCGGCGCGCCCTTGACCGCGCCGTCCAGCACGATCTCGCTGACGCCGGTGAAGCCGACGCCGGCGATGGTCGCAGTCGTGCCCTGCAGCACCGGGGTGCCGTCCTTCACCGAAATGCGGACCTTCACGAAGCTGGGATCACGCTTCCACAACTCGATCTTCTCGACCTGGCCGGAAGGGACGCCGGAATAATTGACGCCCGATCCCTTGGCGAGGCCGTTTACCGACTGCTTGAAGAAGATGTCATATTCCTTGTTGTCGCCCTGCGACAGGCGCGAGAACCAGAAGGCCGCCGCCATGATGGCGGCCAGCAGCAGCAGCGTGACCGCGCCGACCAGCACATGATTGGACCGGGTTTCCATATCCTATTGCCTTCCGTCCGCTTGTTTTTCGGCAGCGGCCTTGCCGCGTTCGCGCGTGACCGCCGCGGTTGCGGCGCGGCCACGCGGACCGTTGAAATATTCCTGGATCCAGGGGTGATCGAGCGCCAGCAATTCGTCGATCGTCCCGACCGCGATCACCTTCTTGTCGGCCAGCACCGCCACACGGTCGCAGATCGAATAGAGGGTGTCGAGATCATGGGTGATGAGGAAGACGGTGAGGCCCAGCGTCTCCTGCAGCTTGCGCGTCTGGTCGTCGAATGCGGCCGCGCCGATCGGGTCGAGGCCGGCGGTCGGCTCGTCGAGGAACAAGAGGTCCGGGTCCAGCGCCAGGGCGCGGGCCAGGCCGGCGCGCTTCTTCATGCCGCCCGACAGTTCGGCCGGATATTTGGGGCCGGCCTCGGCCGGCAGGCCGGTCATGCGGATCTTGTAGGCGGCGATCTCGTCGCGCAGCACCGGGCCGATATTGGGATAATATTCGCGGATCGGCACTTCGACATTCTCGGCCACGGTGAGGGTCGAGAAGAGCGCGCCGCCCTGGAACAGCACGCCCCAGCGCTTGCGGATCGCCAGCGCCTCGTCATCGTCCAGCCGGCCGACCATATCCTCGCCAAAGACATGGACTTCGCCCTCGTCGGGCACCTGAAGGCCGATGATCGACCGCATCAGCACCGACTTGCCGGTGCCCGATCCTCCAACCACGCCCAATATCTCGCCCTTGCGCACGTCGAGGTCGAGATTTTCGTGGACGGTCTGGTCGCCGAAGCTGTTCTTCAGGCCGCGCACCGAGATGGCGATATCGTCCGACGCGACCGCGCGCTCGATCCGCTCTTCCTTGGCCTGGCGTTCATCGGTGGTCATCAGTTCCAGCCCACCCAGGTGAAGAAGACGGCGAAGAAGGCGTCGAGCACGATCACCAGGAAGATCGCCTGGACCACGGCCGCCGTGGTGCGCAGGCCGACTTCCTCGGCATTGGCCTTGACCTGCATGCCCTGGAAACAGCCGCTGATGCCGATGATGAGGCCGAACACCGGCGCCTTGATCAGGCCCACCCACAGATCGTGGATCGGCACCACTTCGCGCAGGCGCTGGACGAAGGTGATCGGCGGAATGTCGAGCGACACGGCGCACAGGAAGCCGCCGCCGATGATCGCGATGATCGAGGAATAGAAGCCGAGCAGCGGCATCATCACCACCACCGCCAGGGTGCGCGGCAGCACCAGCGCCTCCATCGGCGACACGCCGATGGTGCGCATCGCGTCGACCTCCTCGGTCAGCTTCATCGTGCCGAGCTGGGCCGCAAAGGCCGAGCCGGACCGGCCGGCCACCATGATCGCGGTCATCAGCACGCCCAGTTCGCGGAAGGTGAGGCGGCCGACCAGGTTGATGGTCAGCATTTCCATGCCGAACTGGCGCAACTGGACCGCGCCCTGCTGGGCGATGACGATGCCGATCAGGAAGCTCATCAGGCCGATGATGCCCAGCGCCGAGACGCCGACCACCTCGAACCGCTGGACCACGGCATTGATGCGGAAGCGGCTGGGATGGCGGATCAGGCCCCAGACCGTGACCAGCACGCCGCCGAAGAAGCCGAGCAGGCCGACCAGCGTGTTGACGGAATTGATCACCGCCTCGCCGATCTGGCCCAAAACCCGATTCAAGGGAGAGACATAGGTCGGGCGGATATCGACCGGCTCGTCGATCTTGCCGACCGCGCCGATCAGCCGCTTGCAGTCCGTGCTGCCGCCGCAGACCTCCGTCTCCAGCCGCTTGGCGGTGCGATGGATGGTCCAGGCGCCGATCGTGTCCATATGGTCGATATCGGCGACGTCGATGCAGGCGATGGGGCCGGAAATGGCATCCAGCCGGTTCGGCATGTCGTGCAAACAGGCAATCGACCAGGTACCGGACAGGCGTATGACCTTGCCGCCGTCGTCGCGGCTTTCCTCAACGAGATCAGCGGCTTTGTTCATGTGGAGGGATTAGTGGTCCATTATCGGTTGCGCGGCAAGCCGAAACGGCCCATCCGCCAGACAGAACGACGGGCAGGGATAAAAGTTTCGGACACGGCATGACATACAGGTTGGCGATTTACGACATGGACCGCACGGTGACCTTTTCGGGCACCTATACCGGCTTTCTCATCCATGTGGCCGCCCATATGGCGCCTTGGCGATTGATCTTCCTGCCGCTCATTCCCTTCGTCATGCTGGCCTATGTGGTGAAGCTGATCAGCCGCCAGACGCTCAAGGAAACCAACCAGTGGCTGATGATCGGCGGCCGCGCCGACCGGGCGAAGCTGCAGCCGCATATCGAAAGCTATGCCGACAAGGTGATGGCGAAGAATGTCCGCGCCGGCGCGCTGGAGCAGATCGCCAAGGACCGCGCGGCGGGCTATCGGCTGGTGCTCGCCACCGCCTCCTACCGCCTCTATGTCGAGGCGATCGCGCGGCGGCTGGGCTTCGACACGGTGATCGCGACCGACCATGTCGGGCAGGATCTGCCCTATGTCCGCGCCAAGATTTCCGGCGAGAATTGCTACGACACCGGCAAGCTGCGGATGATCAAGGCGTGGATGGCAGCCGAGGCGATCGACCGCAGCCAGGCGCATATCCGCGCCTATTCCGACCATGTGTCGGACGCGCCGATGCTGGAATTCGCCGACGAGGCCTTCGCGTCCAACCCGCACCCGCCGCTCGCCAGGCTGGCGGCCGAGCGCGGCTGGACGCGGGTGGACTGGAGCTAGGATTCACCGCATCGCTGTGCGGGCGAGCGCGTCGCAATCGGCGTCGCCCACGGTCGGCTGCTTCTCGCCGCCGATCGCATCGCCGATCATCCGGATTATGCCCTTGGCCGATCGGGCGTCCCTGGGCAGCTGAATATCGGGCGTCTTGATCGTGCCGCCGACCGGCACGCTGCCCTTCAGCCGCAACAGGCTGTCCTGCTTGGGCACGCCGCTCAGTGCGAGGGCCAGCCGCTCGTCCGACAGCCGTATCGTGCCCGTGGCATGGGTCTGGGCGCGGGACGTGTCGATCAGCACCGGCCCCGGCCGGGCGATACCGTCCCGCACGTCCAGCCGGGTGATGATGCAGCGCAGGACGGCTTCCTTGCGCTTCGACAGGGTCAGGCCCCGGCCGACATCCTGCCCCATCAGCGCGGCGGTGCGGTCCGGGATGCGGCCGTCGCGGGCGACGAGCGCGATCGTGCCGGTCGATGTGCCCAGCGCTTGACGGATGGTTCTGCCCCGTCCCTTGATCGCGACCCGGCCGATAAGCGCGCCGTCGATCCGGGCGTCGGGGAAGAAATCGAGCAACCGTGCGCTGCGCATCGCCATGGCGATATCCAGAAGAGGCCCGCCATTCCGCTGATCGACGCCGATCCGGCCCGACAGCGTGCCGCGTGTGAGGCCCAGCGTCAGTGGTTCGACCGACAGCTGGCTGCGTTCCAGGCTGATCGTGCCATGGAGCGAGCGGAACGGGCTGGGGCCGGGCCACAGCAATTGCCGGACCTGAAGGTCCAGTTTGCCGTCCGTGTGATCGACGGTGGCGAGGTCTATCGCCGTATCGGGGATCAGCCGCGGCCCGAGCCTTGCGCGCTTGGCCGCCGCCTTCGCCTTGCCGGCATTGCTCGCCAGATCGTCGAAATCGAAGCGGTCGGCGCTGAGCGCGCCGTCGATCCGGGTGCGGCCGTCACGCTTGCGGATGGTGGCATGGCCGGCAATGTCGGACCGGCCGATCGTGCCTTTCAGCCCCTCGACGATCCAGTCCGGCCGGTCGCGCGTGACCCGCGCGGTCAGCCGGACCGGCTGGGTGCCGGGCAGGCCGGCCTCGATGATGGCGTCGAGCAGGGCGAGGTCCGTGCCATGGGCGGTCGCCTCGCCGCGCAGATGGCCGATGTCGAGCGGGCCATCCATCGTGCCCTTGAGGGTGAAGCCGACCGCGTCGCCGCTGATCGCCGCGTCGAACGGCCAGCGCTGGCCCGGCCGGTTGTCGAGGATCGGGCCGCCGGTCGCGGTGACGATCACGGCATGGCCGCGCACATCGCCGTTGCCTGACAGGCGCAGGCCGCGCGGATCGACGGTCAGCGCAGCATCGACCGATCGCCCGCGCTTGTCGTCGCGATAGGCGATGCGGCTGTCGGCGACGATCAGGCTGTGCAGTGCCGGACGGCCGCCGCGCCTGTCGCTGCCCTTGCTACGCTCGCCGCTCCAATTCTCGCGCCCCTGCGCGTCGCGATAGAAATGGAGCCGGGCGCGCCGCGCTTCCAGCCGCTCCAGCACCGGCCCGCCGGTCAGCAGGCCCCAGACCGAAAAGCCGGCGCGGATCTCGCCGATCCGGGCCAGGTCGGGCAAAGTGGGTCTGACCCAGCCGGGTTGCGGCACGCGCAGGTCGCGCAGGGTGACGATGGGGTGGAAGGACAGGCTGTCCGCCCGCGCCATCGCGCCGATCGTCACCGGCTTGCCGATGCGGTCGGACAGGCGGCGCTCGATTGGGCCTTTCATCCAGCCCCAGGGAAAGGCGGCGAGGACCAGCAGCAGGATCGCGCAAAGCAGGATCAGGCCCACAAGCCCACGCACCACCCATCGTCTCGACCCGCTGGCCATCCCTGTCGCTCTCCCGTCCGGCCCGGTCGGCCGTGTCGGCGCTCAACGCGCGGCGTTGCGGCTTGGTTCAGAGCACGCGATTGGGCAGCGGTTCCTCCGCCACGAAGGCGCGGATATTGGCGAGCAGCATCTGCGCCATCTGCGCCACCGCCGCGTCGGTCGCGCCGCCGGTATGGGGGGTCAGGATGCAATGGGGGACATCGGCCCAGCGCGCCGGATCGGTCGGTTCCTGCGCATAGACGTCGAGCGCCGCGCCGCCCAGCCGGCCGGCGCGCAGCGCGTCGATCAGCGCGTCCTCGTCCACCAGCTGCCCGCGCGCGACATTGACCAGCAGGCCATTGGGGCCAAGCGCATCGAGGATGGTGGCGGAGATCATGCCGCGATTGTCGTCGGTCGCGCGCGCCGCGACGACCAATATGTCGCTCTCGGCCGCCAGTGCCGCCAGGCTCTCGCTGCGCGGCCAGGCAAGGCCGGGCTTGTCGCGCGGCCCCCACCAGCGGGGCGTCATGCGCATGGCGTCGGCGCGCGCCGCGATGGCGATGCCGATGCTGCCCATGCCGACGATGCCCAGCCGGGCGCCGGCGACCGATCGGGTGATGGTCTTGCCGCCGGGCAGCCATTCGCCCGCGCGCAACGCCCGGTCGCCGCTGACGATCTGGCGCCGATGGGCGAGGATCAGGCCGATCGCATGGTCGGCGACATCCTCCGCATTGGCGTCGCCCGCATGGCTGACGGCGATGTTGTTCGCCCGTGCCCAGTCCAAGTCGACCCCGTCATAGCCGACGGTGAAGCAGGCAATCAGCCGCAACCGCGTCATCGCCGCCAGCATGGCGGGATCGAGCCGGAACTCGCCGGCGGTGACGAGTATTTCCGCCTCGGCAAGGCGGGCGCGCCCGGCCTCCTCCCATAGCCCCATGACGTCATATTGCATCGCCAGGATTGGCAGCAGCGGCGCCAGATGGGGCTGGGCGATCAGGATGACCGGGCGCAGGCGCTCCATTATCCTATCGCCTTCAGCGCCTGGGCGAAGTCGGCGATCAGATCGTCGGCATCCTCGCAGCCGATCGAGATGCGCACCATATTGTCGCCGATCGCCAGCGCCTTCTTGCGCTCGGCCGGCACCGACAAATGGGTCATCGCGGCGGGATGGCTGGCCAGCGTCTCGGTGCCACCCAGACTCACCGCCAGCTTGGCGATCTTGAGCGCGTCAAGGAAGGCGAAGGCCTCCGCCTCGCCACCCTTCAGATAGAGCGAGAAGGTGGAGCCGGCGCCGGTGCAATGGCGGCGATAAATGTCGGCCTGCCGCTCGGTCTCGGGGAAGCCGAGATAGACGACCTTCTCCACCTGCGGCTGGTCCTTCAGCCAGGTGCAGACCTTTTCCGCATTCTCGCCCGCACGGCTCATCCGCAATTCCAGCGTCTCCAGCGACCGCAACAGCATCCAGGCGCTGTGCGGGTCGAGGATCGTACCGATCGTGTTGCGCATCAGGCGAATGCTGTTGATCAGCGCATTGGAGCCGAGCACGCCGCCGGCGACCAGATCGCTATGCCCGCCGGCATATTTGGTGAGGCTGTAGATGACGAGGTCGGCGCCATGGTTGATCGGCCGGTGCCACAGCGGCCCCAGGAAGGTATTGTCGATCGCGATCGGCGGGACATGATCTTCGCCGGCGAACAGCGCGTCGCGGCGCGCGACCACCGCCTCCAGATCGACCAGCACATTGGTCGGATTGGCCGGGCTTTCCAGATAGAGCATGGCGACGCGGCCCAGCCCCTTGGCCTTCTCGATCACCGCGCTGATCTCCGCCTCGGTCGCGCCGGCGGGGAAATCGAGCCACTGCACCCCGAATCGGCCGAGAATTCGGCCGATCAGCGATTCGGTCGCGGCATAGAGGGGCGCGCTATGGACGATGACGTCACCCGGCTGCACCAGCGCGAGCAGGGTGGTGGCGATCGCCGACATGCCGCTGGAAAAGAGCAGGGCATCCTCCGCTTCCTCCCACACCGACAGCCGATCCTCGGCAATTTCCTGGTTGGGGCCGTTGAAGCGCGAATAGACAAGGCCCTCGGCGCCGCCGGGTCGGATGCCGGTCACCCCCTCGAAATGACGCTTGCCCGCGGCCGCGCTCTCGAAGGCGAAGGTGGAGGTGAGGAAGATCGGGGGTTTCAGCGATCCTTCGGACAGGGTCGGGTCATAGCCATGGCCCATCATCAGGGTTGCGGGCTTCAGCTTGCGGCCGTCAATCTCCAGGATCGGCGCCTTGGGGCGGCGGCGATTATGGGGCGGCTCGACGCCGGTCAGATCGGCTTCGGTGACGGGGGGCGGGGTTTCGCCGGTCATGTCATTCTCCTGCATCTGGCGGCCTCTGCTGTGCCGCTCATGGTGTAACGCAGGAGCAGGGCAGGGGGCCAGCGGAGAGTGATATAATCTTTCTTGTCGGGGTATGATTGTTTCGAACGAGATCGACGGAATCTCGGTCGACAACGGCACCGGCGCACGGGGCCGCATGTCCCCGTGCGCCGGCATCGTCCCTTATTGCTTGGCGTATTTCGCCTTCAGCGACAGATCATGGTCATGGTGGGATTCGCCGTTGAGGTCGATCCGGACCATTTCGATCGCGCCGGTGAAGGTGCCGCCGGTCGGGCCATAATCTTCCACCACCGGCTCGCCATTGTCGTGGCCGATGTCCATGAAGTCGTCAAAGGAGAAGATGGCCGGCACGGTTTTTTCGATGTGCCCCGTGCCGATCGCCTTGCCGTTCGCGGTGAAGGTCACCGTGCCGCCCTTGCCGGCGCCGCCGCCATCATAGGCGAAGTCGAGCAGCAGGTCGTGGCTACCCTTGCCCAGCGGTTCGTCCGCGCGCACGATGAAGGTTTCCAGCCCCACCCAGTTATGGGCATAGGCGAGCACGCCGTCCTTCATGTAGAAGCTCCAGCCGCCAAACTTGCCGCCCTGGGCGATGATCGCGCCATTGGCCGGCTCCGCGCCCAGTTCCACCTTCGCGGTGACGGTGAAATTGGTGTTTTTGACGTTCGGGACCGTATTCTCGTTCATCCGGGTCATCCCCGGCAGGAAGGTCATGGAGGTGCGGCCGTTGAGCAGGTCCGGCCGGCCGGCGACACGGGCGTCGAAGCGTTCGCGCTGGCGGGGATCGAGCGGCAGGACATTATATTTGGCCGCCTCGATCAGGAAGCGGTCCTGCAACTTGCGCAGCATGTCGGGATTCTGGTCCGCGATATTATGCGCCTGGGTCCAGTCGTCGGGGCCATAGAGTTCCCATATGTCATCCTCGATCTCGCCCACCGTCTCGCGCTTGTCGGGCCAGGGCAGGCGGTGCATCGTCATGGCAGTCCAGCCGTCATGATAGATGCCGCGATTGCAGCCGATCTCGAAATATTGGGTCGTGTGCCGGTCCTCCGCCTCGGCCTCGTCGAACAGATAGGCCATGCTGACGCCTTCCAGCGGTTTTTGCTGGATGCCGTTGACGAAATCGGGTTCGGGCACCCCGGCCAGTTCCAGGATGGTCGGCGCGACGTCGATCAGATGGTGGAACTGGTGGCGCAATTCGCCCTTGGCCTTGATCTTCTCGGGCCAGCGCATCGTCATGCCGACGCGGGTGCCGCCCCAGTGGGACGCGACGATCTTGCTCCACTGATAGGGGGCGTTCATCGCATGGGCCCAGCCCGAGGGCATGTGGTTGAAGGAATTGGGCCCGCCAATCTCGTCGAGCCGCGGCAGGATGTCCGCCGTCGTCATGCCGATGCTGTTCTGGTAGGCCAGTTCGTTGAAGGTGCCGTAAGGCCCCGCCTCCGCGGACGCGCCATTGTCGCCCAGGATATAGATGACCAGCGTGTCTTCCAGCACGCCGCGTGCCTCCAGCGTGTCGAGCAGGCGGCCGACATGATGGTCGGTATGGGTGGCGAAGGCCGCATAGGTTTCGGCCAGGCGGCAGGACACCTTGCGATCATCGTCGGTCAGTTCGTCCCATTCGGGCAGCCATTCGGTCGGCGCCGTCAGTTCCGCATCCTTGGGGATGACGCCCAGTTCCTTCTGCTTTGCGAAGGTGATCTCCCGCTGCTTGTTATAGCCATGGTCGAACTTGCCCTTGTACTTGTCGACCCATTCCTTGGGCACATGGTGCGGCGCATGGGTGGCGCCGAAGGAGAGATAGGCGAACCAGGGCTTGTCGGGGGTGAAGGTCTGCAACGATCCGGTCCAGTTGAGCACCTGATCGACCAGATCCTCGGTCAGGTGATAGCCCTCCTCGATGGTCTTGGGCGGCTCGATCGGGGTCACGCCATCGACCAGTGGCGGGGCATATTGATTGGTGTCGCCGCCCAGGAAGCCATAGAATTTCTCGAACCCGTCGCCGATCGGCCAATGGTCGAACGGGCCGGACGGGCTGGTTTCCCAGGTCGGTGTCTGGTGCATCTTGCCAAAGGCGCCGGTGCTGTAGCCATTATATTTGAGGATCTGGGCGACGGTCGCGCAGGTATCCGGGCGCAGGCCGGTATTGCCGGGCATGGCGGTCGCCACTTCGGTGACGCCGCCCATGTTTACCGTATGATGATTGCGCCCGCACAGCAGCGCCTGGCGCGAGGGCGAACAGAGCGCTGTCGTGTGGAAACGGGTGAAGCGGATGCCCTCCTTCCCGACTCGTTCGGCCGTCGGCATGAGGCAGGGGCCGCCAAAGGCGCTGCTGGCGCCAAAGCCCATATCGTCGATCAGCACGATCAGCACATTGGGTGCGCCGGCCGGCGGGCGCAGAAACTCCTTGGCCGGCGGGCTCTGCGCCTCCTTGGCGTTCATCGGCGTGTCGTGCGGCGGCACGCGCTCCGGGATCGGCAGGACATAGCGATTGAGTTCGGGCGGGCTCTTGCGGGTCGACATGCTGGTATCCTCGTTCGCGATGGACGTGACGGAACGAAGCCTAGTCGGGGCGGCCATATTGGCTATTGGGGTTTCCCCCGATGCCCGATTCCCGATGTCCGGTGCGCGGGGTGAACGCATGCACCACTTCCCCCCATCCGCCACAGCCCCTACATCTCCCCCAATGCCGCCCGCGCTCCCTCCCATCCTCACCGACTGGTTCGCATCGCGCGGCTGGCGGGTGCGGCGGCATCAGAGTGACATGCTTGCGGCGGCGCAGCGGGGGGAGCATGCGCTGCTGGTCGCGCCGACCGGGGCGGGGAAGACGCTGGCGGGCTTCCTGCCGACGCTCGCTGACCTGATCGACAATCCCGCCGACGGGCTGCACACCCTTTATGTCTCGCCCTTGAAGGCGCTCGCGGTCGATGTGCGGCGCAACCTGCTGACGCCGATCGAGGAAATGGGGCTGCCGATCCGGGTGGAGACCCGCACCGGCGACACCCCGTCGGATCGCAAGGCGCGGCAGCGGGTGCGGCCGCCACACATCTTGCTGACCACGCCCGAATCCCTGTCGCTGCTGCTGAGCTATCCCGACGCGGCGCTGCTGTTCGAGCATCTGCGCACCGTCATCGTCGATGAGGTCCATGCCTTTGCCACGCAGAAGCGCGGCGATCTGCTCAACCTGTCGATCGCGCGGTTGCAGGCAATCAATCCGGACCTGCGCCGGGTAGCGCTGTCGGCGACGGTGGCCGATGTCGATGCCTATCGCGCCTGGCTGGCGCCCGATGGCGATATTGATGCGGTGACGCCGGTGCTGGGGGAGGCGGGGGCGGAGCCCGACGTCACCATCCTGATCCCGGAGGGGCGGGTGCCCTGGTCGGGCCATTCGGGCAAATATGCCGCGAGCCAGGTGATGGCGGAGATCGCGGCGCGGCAGACCACGCTCGTCTTCTGCAACACGCGCGGCCTGGCCGAACTCATCTTCCAGGAATTATGGTCGGTCAATGACGCGAACCTGCCGATCGCCATCCATCATGGCAGCCTGTCGATCGAGGCGCGGCGCAAGGTCGAATCGGCGATGGCGGCGGGCAAGCTGCGCGCGCTGGTGGCGACCGCTTCGCTGGACCTCGGCGTCGACTGGGGCAATGTCGACTGCGTGATCCAGATGGGCGCGCCCAAGGGCAGCTCGCGCCTGCTCCAGCGCATCGGCCGCGCCAATCACCGGCTCGACATGGCGTCGGAGGCGATATTGATCCCCGGCAATCGCTTCGAATATCTGGAGGCGCGGGCGGCACTGGACGCGGTCGAGGCGGGGGAGCGGGACGCCGATGATTTCCGCCCCGGCGCGCTCGACGTGCTGGCCCAGCATGTGATGGCGATCGCCTGTGCCGGGCCGTTCCGCGAGGAGGAATTGCTGGCCGAGGTCCGCTCCGCCACCCCCTATAGCGCGCTGACCGACGAGGGCTTTGCCCATGTCCTGCATTTCATCGAGGGCGGCGGCTATGCGCTGCGCGCCTATGACCGGTTCAAGCGGCTGGTGCGCGAGGCTGACGGCACATGGCGGGTGTCGCACCCGAAGTTCATCCAGCAGCACCGGATGAATGCCGGCATCATCGTCGATCAGCCCGCGCTGGCGGTACGCTTCGCCAATGGGCGCAAGCTCGGCACGGTGGAGGAGGGCTTTGCCGCCACCTTGCGGCCGGGCGACAGCTTCTTCTTCTCCGGCATGGCGCTGGAGGTGGTGCGGATGGACACCAGCGACCTGGTGGTCCGCGCGACGAGCAAGAGCGCGCGCATCCCCAGTTGGGGCGGCACCCGCATGGCGATGTCGACCCGGCTGGCCGACCGGGTGCGCCATTTCCTGGCCGAACCCGACGCCTGGCACCGCTTCCCCGATGATGTGCGCGAATGGCTGGAGGTGCAGCGCGCCCGCTCCGCCTTGCCGCAACCGGGGCAATTGCTGGTCGAGACCTTCCCGCATGAGGGGCGCCATTATATGGTCTGCTACAGTTTCGAGGGCTGGAACGCGCACCAGTCGCTCGGCATGTTGCTGACCCGGCGGATGGAGAGCCAAGGGCTGATGCCGCTGGGCTTCGTGTCGAACGATTATGCGCTGGCGGTCTATGGCCTCAAGCCCGTGACCGATCCGCAGAGCCTGTTTTCCGCCGATATCCTCGACCATGAATTTGTCGACTGGGTCGAGCAGTCGAGCCTATTGAAGCGCGCCTTCCGCGATGTCGCCGTGATCTCCGGCCTGATCGAGCGCCAGCATCCCGGCAAGCGCAAGACCGGGCGGCAGGTGACCTTCTCCACCGACCTCATCTATGACGTGCTGCGCAAATATCAGCCTGACCATCTGCTGCTGAAGGCCGCCTGGGCCGATGCGCGGGCACGGATGACCGATGTCGGGCGGCTGGGCGACCTGATCGACCGGGCGGCATCGACCATGCTGCATATGCCGCTCGACCGGGTCAGCCCGCTCGCCGTGCCGCTGCTGATCCTGATCGGCCGCGAACAGGTGGCGCAGCGCGATGCCGAGGATGCGCTGCTGATCGAGGCGGAGGCGCTGGTGGCGGAGGCCATGCGCGCGGATTGAGGGGGGTAGGAACCACCACTCTCCACTATCGTCATCCCGGACTTGATCCGGGATCCATTCAGCACTCCCACGCCTGTGTAGCGCCGAATGGATCCCCGCTTCCGCGGGGATGACGGGGTAAGGCTTGGGCTTCCCCCGGCAACCCGTTCAATCTGGCAAAGGGATCGTCACTGGCATCCTCCTGCCAGCGATATTCGGTCCGGTTGGCGACCCAGCGGGCCATGTCCTTGCCATAGAGCTTGGCGATCAGGCCCAGCGCCATGTCCGTTCCTGCCGAAATGCCAGAGGAGGAGATGAACTTGCCGTCCTCCACCCAGCGGGCATGGGGGATCCAGGCGACCTTGGCCCCCTGCGCCGTCGCCCAGGCCCAGGCCATCTTGTTGCTGGTCGCCTTCACCCCGTCGATCAGCCCGGTCTTCGCCAGCAGGCCGGAGCCCGTGCAGATCGTGGCGACCTGCGGCGTATCCTGCGCCAGCGTGCGGACGGCGGCGAGGAAATCGGGGTTGTTCACCTCCCGCCGGGTGCCAAGGCCGCCGGGGATCATCACGATGTCGAGCTTGGGCGCATCGGCAAAGCCATGGTCGGCGATCGTCTGCGGTCCGGCGCCGCTGCGCACCGGCCCGGCCTTGTCGGCGATCATGACAATCTCGACCCGGTCCTTGAGCATACCGAACATTTCCAGCGGCCCGAACACGTCGAGCAGCTCGAACCCGTCGAACAACAGCATGCCCAGCTTCTTCTTCGGCCCGCTCGGCGGCACGGGCGGCTGGACGGAAAGTTGCGCGGAGACCGTCGTGCCGGTCGCGGCGAGCGCGATTCCGGCGGTCAGGAGAAAGTTGCGCCGCGCAACATCGGCTTTGGACTGGTCGCTCATCGTCACATGCTCCCTGTTTGCCGGGTTAGACGAGCGATGGCGGCGATCCCGCCTATTCGCCGCCGTCCTTGATGCCGCCGCAGCCCTTCAGCACGCCTTCGCCGAAGGAAAGCTGCACCCGGTCGGACCAGATGGCGTCGCTCATCCCGTCGCTGCACGGGCCTTCGGTGACGGTCATGGCAAAGCCATCGCCCATGAAGCGGATGGCGCGGGGATCGTCGGTGCGGGTGACGGGATAGCGCAGCGGACGATGATCGGGCCGCTGCAAGGTCGCGACCGATCCGGTGACGATCACCGCCCAGAAAGGCTCGGTGCCGATCGCGCGATACTCCTCCTGCGGTGGCGGGGGAGGCGGTGTTTCACGGGAAACAGCGGCGGGCGCCGGTTGCGCAGCCGGGGCAGGGGCCGGTTCGGGCGCGGCATTCTCATTGGCGACGATCGCCTGGTTGAGCGCCGGGGCGGCGTTGGCGATTGCCTTGTCGGTGCGATTGTCGACCCTGTTCGGCGGCACCGGATCGCCCGAGCAGGCGGCGAGGGCCAGCAGCCCTGTCACCATCGCCGTCACTTTCACGCGCCGGCCCGCCGGAAACAATGGGCGGCATGATCGTCGACCATGCCGATCGCCTGCATCCAGGCATAGACGATGGTCGGGCCGACGAACTTGAAGCCGCGCTTCTTCAGATCCTTGGAGATCGCCTCCGACAGCGGCGTCTGGGTCGGGAAGCTCTTGCCGTCGCCGATGATCGGCCCGTCGGGCGCGAAGGACCAGACATAGGCGGCGAAATCCTCGCCGGCGTCGCGCATCGCGCGATAGATTTGCGCGCCCTTGATCGTCGCCTCGATCTTGGCGCGGGCGCGGACGATGCCGGGATCGGCCATCAGCCGTTCGACATCATGGGGGCCGAAGGCGGCGACCTTGTCCGGATCGAAGCCGGCAAAGGCGGCGCGAAACCCCTCGCGCTTGCGCAATATGGTGATCCAGCTGAGCCCGGCCTGGAACCCCTCCAGCATCAGCATTTCCCACAGCATGCGCGAATCATGCTGGGGCACGCCCCATTCCGCGTCATGATAATCCCGGTAGAGCGGGTCCGGCCCTACCCAGCTGCAGCGTGGCAGATCGGTCATGGTTTTTGGGTGCGCCTGACGGCGCACAGCGCCGCACCGGCCCGCGCCACCACCCGGCCGCCCAAGAGATTATCCTGATTGGGTGGCCGGGTGGGGGCGCGGGCGGGCATCGTCATCCTTATCAGACGTCCAGGTTGGCGACGTTCAGCGCATTGTCCTGGATGAATTCGCGGCGCGGTTCGACCACGTCGCCCATCAGCTTGGTGAAGATTTCGTCGGCGACGTCGGCCTGTTCCACCTCGACGCGCAGCATCGAGCGATTGTCCGGGTCCAGCGTGGTTTCCCACAGCTGTTCCGCGTTCATTTCGCCCAGACCCTTGTAGCGCTGGATCGACAGGCCCTTGCGGCCGGCAGTCAGGATCGCTTCCAGCAATTCGCTGGGGCGCGAGATGTTGACGCCCTTGGCCGACACGGCGGGCAATTCGTCCTCGCCCAGTTCATCCTGCGCGGCGACGGCCTTGGCCGAAACCAGGCGGCTGCCCCTGGCATAGCTTTCCGCCTCTTCGCTGGCGGTGCCGTGCAGCTTGCGCGCTTCGGCCGAGCCCAGGAAGCCATGTTCGATGACATGATGGTCGGTCACGCCGCGCCACAGCCGTTCGAAATGGAAGCCGCCGCCCTCGGCGATGCGGCCGGTCCACTTGCCCTCGGGATCATGCGAGGCGATCCAGGCGACGGCGGTTGCCAGCCGTTCGGCCAGCTGTGCTTCGGACAGTTCGGGATCAAGCGCGCCGGTCAGGCCCAGCGCCTCGATGATCGCCGGGTCGTAGCGACGCGGCACATAGCGCATCACCGCGCGCATGCGGCGGGCATGGTCGATCAGGCTGCGCAGATCGTCGCCGGTGCGCACGCCACCGGTGGTTTCCAGCGCCATCGTGTCGACGCCATTGTCGACCAGATATTGCTCCAGCGCGGCTTCGTCCTTCAGATAGACTTCGGACCGGCCACGGCTCGCCTTGTAGAGCGGCGGCTGGGCGATGAAGAGATGACCCGCCTCGATGATCTGCGGCATCTGGCGATAGAAGAAGGTCAGCAGCAGCGTGCGGATATGCGCGCCGTCGACGTCGGCGTCGGTCATGATGACGATCTTGTGGTAGCGCAGCTTGTCCAGGTTGAAATCGTCGCGAATGCCGGTGCCCATCGCCTGGATCAGCGTGCCGACTTCCTTGGACGAGAGCATCTTGTCGAAGCGCGCGCGCTCGACGTTCAGGATCTTGCCCTTGAGCGGCAGGATCGCCTGATTGTGGCGGTTGCGCCCCTGCTTGGCCGACCCGCCGGCCGAGTCACCCTCGACCAGGAAGAGTTCGGACTTGGCGGGATCGCGTTCCTGACAGTCGGCCAGCTTGCCGGGCAGCGAGGCGATGTCCATCGCGCCCTTGCGGCGGGTCAGTTCGCGCGCGCGCTTGGCCGCCTCGCGCGCGGCGGCGGCGTCGATCACCTTCTGGACGATCATCTTGCCGTGGCCGGGATTTTCTTCCAGCCATTCGGCCATCTTGTCGGCCATCAGGCTTTCGAGCGGCTGGCGCACTTCGGAGCTGACCAGCTTGTCCTTGGTCTGCGACGAGAATTTGGGATCGGGCAGCTTGACCGAGACGATCGCGGTCAGGCCTTCGCGCATATCCTCACCGGTGAGGCTCACCTTCTCCTTCTTCAGCAGGCCGGTCTTTTCGGCATAGCTGTTGAGGGTCCGGGTCAGTGCCGCGCGGAAGGCAGCCAAGTGCGTGCCGCCGTCGCGCTGCGGGATGTTGTTGGTGAAGCAGAGAACATTCTCGTAATAAGAATCGTTCCACTCCAGCGCGACGTCGATGGTGACGTCGTCGCGGGTGCCGGCGATCGCGATCGGATCGGGCATCAGCGCATTCTTGTTGCGGTCGAGATATTTGACGAAGGCCGCGATGCCGCCCTCATAATAAAGCTCGACTTCCTTCTTCTCCTCATGGCGCGCATCGACCAGGAACAGGCGCACGCCGCTGTTGAGGAAAGCCAGCTCGCGATAGCGATGCTCCAGCTTGTCGAAATCATATTCGGTCTGGTTCTTGAACGTGCCGCCATCGCCCGGCACCTTCTCGGTCGAGGCAAGGAAGGTCACGCGCGTGCCCTTCTTCCCCTCGGGCGCATCGCCGATCACCTTGAGCGGCGCGGTGGCATCGCCATAGGCGAAGCGCATCCAATGTTCCTTGCCGTCACGCCAGATGTTGAGGTCCAGCCATTCGGACAGGGCGTTCACCACCGATACGCCCACGCCGTGCAGGCCGCCCGATACCTTATAGGCATTGTCGTCCGACGTGTTCTCGAACTTGCCGCCCGCGTGCAGCTGGGTCATGATGACCTCGGCCGCCGACACGCCTTCTTCCTTGTGGATGCCGGTCGGGATGCCGCGGCCATTATCCTCGACGCTGACGCTGTTGTCGGGGTTGAGCGTGATGACGATCCGGTCGCAATGGCCGGCCAGCGCCTCGTCGATCGCATTGTCGCTGACCTCGAACACCATATGGTGCAGGCCCGACCCGTCGTCGGTGTCGCCGATATACATGCCGGGCCGCTTGCGCACGGCGTCGAGGCCTTTCAGCACCTTGATGCTGTCGGCGCCATATTCATTGCTGTTGGGGCTGTTCTGCTGTTCGTCGCTCATACCCAGCATATAGGGAATGGCGCCTCGAAACTAAAGCGAAACATGGCGTCTTCCACCCGGCTTTGGGGCGGTTTATCAGGCGCTCATGCGTGTTGTCCCGATCCTTGCCCTGATGCTGCTTTCCGCCTGCTCGCGCAGCAGCGAAGTGGCCGACGAATTGCCCAACAGCTCGCTGGCCGGCGCCCCGCGCGAAGCGATGCCCGAAACCCGGATCGAGGCGACCCTGGCCCGGCCGGTGACGATCGGCGAGGATGGCCCCCGGCTGGATGCCTGCGGCGCGATGGGGCAGGCGACCCGTGTCGGGCCGCAGGGATTGAGCGTCCGGTCCGCGCCCTTTGCCGAGGCGAAGGCGCTGGCGCAGCTGGCCGAAGGCGCACGGGTGCATGTCTGCACCCGCAGCATCGACCAGAAATGGCTGGGCGTGGTGATCCCGCCGCCAGCGACCGAAGGCGCGGCACCGACCGATTGCGGCGTGCGCGAACCGGTCGACCGCAAGCAGGCCTATGCCGGCCCCTGCACCAGCGGCTGGGTCTCCAGCGCCTATGTCCGGCTGGTCGCGGGCTGATTATAGTCCGCCCAGATAATCCAGCTTGCCCAGCGGCACGCCGGCCTGGCGCAGCAGGGCATAGGCGGTCGTCAGGTGGAAATAGAAATTGGGTAGCGAGAAGGTCAGCACATGGCTGCGCCCGGTGGAGGAAAATTCACCGCGCGAAGTCTTGAGGGTGACGGTCGCCTCCTCGCGCCCGTCGATCCGGTCGCGTGGCACCGATTCCAGGAAGGCGATGGTCCGCGCGATGCGATCCTGCAGGTCGGCGAACGTCTCCTCCGTGTCGGGCAGGGGGAAGGGCTCCAGCTCGCCGATGCGGATGACCGCGCCCTTGGCGCTGTCGGTGGCAAGCTGCACCTGCGCGGTCAGCGGACGCATATCCTCGATCAGGCGGGCGCCGGTCAGCGTGGCGGGATCGATCCGCTGTTCGGCGGCAAAGGCGGCGCCCTTGTCGAGCAGGGTGGAGAGGACGCGCAGGCCGCGCAGGAAGGCGGGGACGGTCAGGTCGTAGAGTTCGGTCGCCACGTTGCGAGGTTTCCCTTCATTCGATGCCGGTGAAGACCAGCTTCTGCACGCGGCGGCCGGTATTCACTTCGGTCGCATAGATATTGCCGGCGCTGTCGGTATCAATGCTGTGCAGCCAGGTGAATTGCCCGGCCTGCCGCCCGATCCGGCCGAAGGCGCCAAGCACGGTGTGGGTCTTGCGCTCCAGCACCCAGATGCGGCCGTTCATCATGTCGGCGACATAGAGATAGGTCTGTTCCGGATCGGGCGAGAAGGCGATGTCGGTGACGGTGTGGGTGCCGCCGGTTTCCGGCGCGATCGCCAGGTCGCGCACGAAGGTCAGGCCGCCATCCTTCTCGCGCTTGAACAGTTGCGCGCGATTGTTGTTGCGGTCGCAGACATAGAGGTGGCCGTCCTTCGTCGGCACCACGCAATGGACGATACTGTTGAAGATGGCGGACTTGGGATCGGCAACCCGGCTAGGATCGACGGCATGGCTCTGGTCGAACGCGCCTTGCAGCACCGGGCCGCTCGGCGGCTTGCCATAGGCGCCCCAGCGGCCCTTGTAGCTGTTGGTCCGGTCGTCGAAGCCGATCACCCGGCGGTTCACATAGCCGTCGGATATCAGCACCATGCCGTCCGAATGATTGACGTCGGACGGGTTGCCCAGCTGATCGGTCGCGTCATTGCCACCGGTCTTGTCGCGCCGGCCGAAGCTGCGGATATATTTGCCCTCCGGCGTATAGTTCATGACGACATGGTCGCCCTTGCCATTGCCGCCGAACCAGACGCTGCCGGCCTTGTCGACGAAGATGCCGTGCAGGCTGGCGGGCCATTGATTGACGCCGTCGACCGTGGGCGCGCTGTCGGCGCCGCCCCAGCCGCCCAGATAGCGGCCATCCTGGGCGAAGCGCACCACCGGCGGGGCCGGCTTGCAGCAGACGGCGGTGGCGGGCGATTCGGCGAGGCCGGTGTCAGTCGCGGTCAGGCTGTGCGGCCGATGCACGACCCAGACCGAATCGTCCGGACCGACCGCAACGCCGCTGACCTGACCCAGCAACAGGTCATCGGGCATGGCCGGCCAGGCGGCATCCACCTTGAAGCGCGGCATCTTGGTGCCGGCGGGCGCAATCTGTTCGAAGGCGAGGGGAGCGAGCGCCTGCTCCGGCGGCGCGGCGGAGGCCGCGACGGCGAAGGGCAGGGTAAGGGCAGCGGCGAGGAAGGCGCGCATCGGCGGGGACTCCTTGATCGTCGGGAATGGCGGAGGCGGGATCATGCCCGACTGCCCGGTCCGGTCAAGGCCGGTCCGGTCAAGGAAGGTGCGTCGCATTTTCAACGGGAAAAGGACCGGCCGACGGGTTTCTGTCGGCCGGTCAGGGGGCAACTTATCCTGCGATCGCCGGGCGCTCGGGCGGCGTGATCGTGAAGAGGGGCAGGGCATGGTGGACGATCCAGCCGATCGTCGCGGCATAGACGATGGTGCCGATGCCGACGGTGCCGCCCAGCATCCAGCCGGTCGCCAGCACCACGATCTCGATGCCGGTGCGCACCCATTTGACCGGCCAGCCGTTGCGGCGGCACAGGCCGGTCATCAATCCGTCGCGCGGACCCGGCCCCAAGCCAGCGCCGATATAGGCGCCACCGGCAATGCCATTCAGTATGATCCCCGCACCCAGCCAGGCGGCGCGCATCGCATAGCCGTCCGGCGTCGGCAGATAATGGAGGCTGATGTCCACCGCCGTGCCGATCACCAAAATGTTGCAGACCGTGCCGATCCCCGGCCGCTGCCGCAATGGCCACCAGAGAAGCAGCACGACCGCGCCGACCAGGTTGACCGTCATGCCGAAGCTGAGGCCGAGCTTGGGCGCCAGCCCCTGATGCAGCACATCCCAGGGATCGAGCCCCAGATTGGCGCGCAGCATCAGCGCCATGGCAAAGCCGTAGAGCACAAGGCCCCAGAAGAGCTGGAAGAGGCGGCGGGTCATCATCATGGGCATCAGACCTAGCCAAATTGGCCTTTTACAAAAGGACCAATGGCGCGTAAGTGGCCTTCAAATCTCTCTGATTGGATTGATCGCCATGTCCACTTCCTTCCTTCGGCCTCCCTCGCTGTTGCGGTTGCTGGGCGCCTGGCGCGCGCAGGACAGTGCCGAGCCAGCCTATCGCCAATTGGCGCAGGCGCTGCGGATGCTGGTGCTGGACGGACGGATCGGCCTCAATGTCCGGTTGCCGGGCGAACGGGAACTGGCCGCTGCGCTGGGGCTCAGCCGCACCACCATCGCCGCCGCCTTCGACCGGCTGCGCGACGAGGGCTATCTGGAAAGCCGGCAGGGGTCGGGCAGCGTCACCCGCCTGCCACCCGGCCGGGTCGAAACGCCGACGCCCGACATCGACGGGGTCACCGGCGACAATCTGCTCAACTGGACCCATGCCGCGCTGCCGGCCGCGCCGGGCGTGGGCCTCGCCTATGCCCATGCGGTCGAGGCGCTGCCCGCCTATCTGGGCGATCTGGGCTATGATCCGCTTGGCCTGCCGGTGCTGCGCCGGGCGATCGCCGCCCATTATGAGCGGCGCGGCTGCCCGACCGATCCCGACCAGATCATGATCACCAACGGCGCGCAGCAGGGTTTCTCGCTGCTGCTGCAATGGCTGGCGGGGCCGGGTGATCGGGCGGTGATCGATCATCCCACCTATCATAATGCGATCCAGGCGTTGCAGCGGGCCAATGTCGTGCCGGTGCCGGTCGGCCTGCCGGTCCATGGCTGGGATATCGACGCGATGGACGCGGCCTTCCGCCAGACCGCGCCGCGCTTTGCCTATATCATCGCCGATTTCCACAATCCCACCGGACGCAGCATGGACCCGGCGACCCGCCGCGCGCTGGTTGCGGTGGCGATGCGCACCCACACGCCGCTGGTGATCGACGAGACGATGGTGGCGATGGGGCTCGACGGATCGCCGCCGCCGCCGGTCGCCTGCCATGATCCGTCCGGCCGTCATGTCATCACCCTGGGGTCGGCCAGCAAGATCTTCTGGGGCGGGCTTCGGGTTGGCTGGATCCGTGCCGATCCGCAGACCGTGGCCGCGCTCGGCCGCATCCGCACGACGATGGACATGGCCAGCCCCGTGGTCGAGCAGCTCGCCGTCGCCCAGTTGATGGACGCGGACGAGGGGCTGGGGCCACGCGCGGCGATGCTGCGCGACCGGCGCGACCATCTGCTGGCGCAACTGGAACAACATCTGCCGCACTGGCGGGTGGAATCGCCGGCTGGCGGCCTGTCGCTCTGGGCCGAACTGCCCCGCGCGGAGGCGAGCGCGCTCGCCGCGCTGGCGGGCAATCATGGCGTGCGCATTGCGGCGGGGCCGCGCTTCGGCGTCAATGGTGCGTTCGAACGCTTCCTGCGCCTGCCTTTCACCCTGCCGCAAGCGCAGCTCGACATGGGCGTCGCTCGGCTGGTGGAGGCTGACGCACGGCTCCACGCCCGCACCCCGCGCGGCCGCGATCCGCTGGCCCTCGCCCTGGAGGCCGATCGATTAATCTAGACCCATAAGAAAAGGGCCGCGCGGAGATGTTCCGCGCGGCCCTCTTCAATCGGCTATACCGAGAAGGGACTCAGCCCTTCTTCTTCTCGGCCTGATAGCGTTCGATCGCTTCCAGCGTGATCCGCTTGGCGTCTTCCGCGCCACCCCAGGTGCCGATGCGCACCCACTTGGTCTTTTCCAGATCCTTATAGTGGGTGAAGAAATGCTCGATCTGCTCCATCACGATGGTGGGCAGATCGTCCTTCTCGCCGACATTGTTATAATAAGGGAAGGTCTTGTTGTCCGGCACGCAGACCAGCTTCTCGTCGCCGCCGGCTTCGTCTTCCAGGTTCAGCACGGCGATCGGGCGCGCACGCACGACCGAGCCGGGCACGAACGGCGAACGGGCGATGACCAGCGCGTCGAGCGGATCGCCATCGGGCGACAGGGTGTGCGGCACGAAGCCGTAATTCGCCGGATAGCGCATCGGCGTGTGCAGGATGCGATCGACGAACAGCGCGCCCGAGGCCTTGTCGAACTCGTACTTCACGGGTTCGCCGCCAACCGGCACCTCGATGATGACGTTCAGGCTGTTTGGCGGATCTTCGCCGACGGGGATCAGGTCAATATTCATGCATCTTCGCCTTTTACATGCGGTTGCTTGGAAATCTTCAGGTGCGCGGCTGCAGCAGCTTGTCGAGGCTGCCTTCGCCGGTGCCGGTCTTTTCAAGGTGCGGATAGCGCAGGCCATCCGAATAAGCGAGGGTCAGGGTGCGATAATATTTGTCCTGCTTTAGGATAAGCTGGATCGGCTTCTTGGCGTCCTTAGCCTCGGTCAGCGCCGTCTTGAATGCGTCGGCCGAATATTCATTGCCGTTCACCGCAATAATCTTCGATCCTACCGCAAGACCGGCCTTGAACGCCGCGCTGTTCCAGATCACCGCCGCGATATCGCCGTCATTCTTGACCGTCAGACCCACGCCAAAGCTCTGGTCGACCGTCTTCTGTGCGCCTTCGGCCGCCTTGGTGATGGCGTTGGGCGTATCGGTATAGACCAGCTTGTAGCCGCCCAGGGTGAAGCCGCCCTTGGGCGTTTCCGTGGTGGGGCTGTCGACATATTTGTGGAACAGGCCGGCCCAGTCATAGGGGGCGACGCCGTTCAGCGTGTCGATCACGTCCTGGCGATTATAGACGACCTGGCCCCAGTCGCCCGGCTTGATGCCGAAAAAGGCCTTGGCGAAATCGTCGATGCCCTTGGCGCCCCTGGTCTGCTGGCGCAGGATGCCATCGACTTCCAGCCAGATCATCAGGCCTTCATTATAATAATCCTCCGACCGCTGCCAGTTGGCCCAGCCCTTGGGACGGCGGGCCGAGATGATCGGATCATTCGTGGTGTCCACCATCGGGCGCCATTCGCGGCCGCGCGTGGTGTCCAGCTTCGCCGCGATCTGGGCATAGGCATCCAGCGTCTCCTGCTTGGAGAACATGCCCGAACGCGCGCCCAGCACATAGCCCCAGAACTGGGTCTGGCCTTCATAGACCCACAGCAGGCTGTCCTGCATCGGCACGTCGAAATTGGGCGTCCACAGCAGGTCGGGGCGGCGGAACTTGCCGTCCCAGCTATGGGTGAATTCATGCGGCAGCAGGTTGCGGTCGAGCAGCGCCTCGCCCGAATCCCACTTCTTGAAATAGCCCGGCTCGACCTGATTCTCGGACGAGCGATGATGTTCCAGGCCAATGCCGCCCATCTCGTCGGTGATCGACAGCAGGAAATCATAATGGTCGAAATGATAGGTGCCGAATGCGGCGCCGGCTTCGGCCACCAGCTTCTTGTGCTTGGCGATCTGGTCAGTGTTGAACACCAGTTCGTCGGCATCATCGGCAACGATGTTCAGCGTGACGTTATGGCCCAGGTCCACCGCCTTGAAATGGGTGCCGGCAAAGACCGGCGAGTCCTGCAGCGCCTCATAGTCGATCACGTCATAGGCGATGGTGTCGCCGGTGCGCTTGCCGCGCAGCGCGGTCGCCGCCTGCCAGCCGGCGGGATAGGTGACATTGGCCTGCACCGGGATCTGGCGGGTATAAAAGCCGGCCGGGTAGAGCGAGACATCTTCCCACTGGATATTCTGCATCTTGGGCGTCACGACGACGCGGCCCTGGTTGGTCGCGGTCGCCGACAGGAACTGGAACTGCGCCACGACCTGCTTGGTGCCGGCCGGCACGTCGATCTCGAACGCATAGACGTTGAGCGGATTGCGCTTCCAGCTGATCGGCTTGCCGTCGGCGGTGAAGGTCAGGCCGGTCAGCTTCTCGATCGGACCGCGCGGGGCATGATTGCCGGGCAACCATTCGGGCATCAGCAGGGTCATCGGGCCGCTCGACGCGACCGGAATGGTTTCCTTCACGCGGTAGATGCGCTGCACCGTGTCGGTGGCGTCGACGTCAAGGCGGATCGTGCCGCCCGGATAGGGGACATCCTTGGGCATCGGCTTGGCGCTGTCGACGGGCAGGGCGGTCGGCTTGGAACGGATGACATCCTGCGCCAGCAACGGGCTGGCAATCGCGGTCGAAAGGCAAAGGGCGGCAGCAAGGCTGCGGATCATGACGGTCTCCAGAAAAGGAACGGGGGCCGGACGGCCCGTCTGTCCCAAGCATGGCGGGGCGAATCGCCCGCGTCCACCCCTTATGCCGCCATAAAAAGCGCGTTTCCTTGGGCCGCGATTATCGTTAAAGGCGCTGCCCCATGGCGAAGATCGAAACGCCGCGCCCGGTGCGCGGAACGCAGGACATGTTGGGCGGCACGGCGGAGGCGTTCCAGGAACGCTTCGCCCATGTCGTCGCCACCTTTGACCGGGTGCGCAAACTCTATGGATTCCAGCGGGTTGAAGTACCCGTCTTTGAATCGACCGCGGTGTTCGCCCGATCGCTCGGCGAAAGCACCGACGTCGTGTCGAAGGAAATGTACACGTTCGAGGATCGCGGTGGTGACAGCATCACCCTGCGCCCCGAATTCACCGCCGGCATTTCGCGTGCCTATATTACCGAGGGCTGGCAGCAATATGCGCCCTTGAAGGTCGCGACCCACGGCCCGCTGTTCCGCTATGAACGCCCGCAAAAGGGCCGTTTCCGCCAGTTCCACCAGCTCGACGCCGAAATCCTGGGTGCGGGCGAGCCGGCGGCCGATGTCGAACTGCTGGTGCTGGCCGACCAGCTGCTGCGCGAGCTGGGCGTGTCGGAGGGCGTGACCCTGAACCTCAACACGCTGGGCGACGCGGAAAGCCGCGAAGCCTGGCGCGCCGCGCTGATCGCCCATTTCGAGGCGCATCGCGGCGAGCTGTCGGAAGAAAGCATCGACCGGCTGGCAAAGAATCCGCTGCGCATCCTCGATTCCAAGGATCCGCGCGACCGCCCGATCGCCGACAGCGCGCCGGACATCGACGCCTATCTGACCGACGAGGCGCGCAGCTTCTTCGACAAGGTGACGAGCGGCCTCGACGCTGCCGGTGTCGCCTGGGAACGCAATTCGCGGCTGGTGCGCGGCCTGGACTATTATCGCCACACCGCGTTCGAGTTCATCACCGATCGCCTCGGCGCACAGGGCACGGTGCTGGGCGGTGGCCGCTATGACGGCCTGATCGAGAATTTGGGCGGGCCGTCGACCCCGGCGGTCGGCTGGGCAGCGGGGATCGAGCGGCTGGCGATGCTGATCGACCAGCCGGCGATCGACAAGCCGCAGATCGTGCTGATCCCGATGGGCGAGGCGGCCGAAGCAAAGGCGACCGGCATCATCGCCGATCTGCGCCGCGCCGGCATCGCCTGCGACATGGGCTATCGCGGCAATATGAAGAAGCGGATGCAGCGCGCCAACGCGTCGGGTGCCTCTTGGGCGATCATCCTGGGCGACGACGAACTGACGCGGGGCGAGGCGGCGGTCCGCAACCTGGGCACGGGCGAGCAGCAGGCGGTCGCACTGGATGCGCTGATCGGCACGGTGACGGCGCTCTGATGCATATTTCCGCCGAACGCATCGCGCAGATCGAGGCGCGCCGGGACGAGGTGCAGGCGTCGATGACGCGCGCCGACCTCGCGCCCGATGCGTTCGTGAAACTGTCCAAGGAATATGCCGAGATCGAGCCGGTGGCGCGGGCCGCGCATGAAGTGCGCCGGCTGCGTCAGGAACTGCGTGCGCTCGAACAGATGGCCGGCGGCGAGGACAGCGATGCCGATCCGCTGATGCGCGAAATGGCGCAGGAGGAAATGCAGCTGCTCAAGGGGCAGTTGCCCGATGCCGAGCGCGCGCTGGCGCTGCAGCTGCTGCCCAAGGATTCGGCCGATGCCCGCCCGGCGATGCTGGAAATCCGCGCCGGCACCGGCGGGGATGAGGCGGCGTTGTTCGCCGGCGACCTGTTTCGCATGTATCAGCGCTATGCCGATACCCAGGGGTGGAAGATGGAGATGATCTCCGCCAACGCTTCGGAACAGGGCGGTTTCAAGGAAGTGGTGGCCAGCATCAACGGCACCGGCGTCTTCGCCAAGCTGAAGTTCGAGAGCGGCGTCCATCGCGTCCAGCGCGTGCCGGTCACCGAAAGCGGCGGCCGCATTCATACCAGCGCCGCGACCGTTGCGATCCTGCCCGAGCCGGAGGAGGTCGATGTCCAGATCGCCGATAGCGACCTCAAGATCGACATCTACCGCGCGTCGGGCGCCGGTGGCCAGCACGTCAACACCACCGATTCCGCCGTGCGCATCACCCATTTGCCGACCGGCATCGTCGTGACCCAGCAGGATGAGCGTTCGCAGCACAAGAACAAGGCCAAGGCGATGCAGGTGCTGCGCGCCCGCATCTATGAGGCGGAGCGGGAGCGGACCCAGAGCGAACAGGCCGGCGCGCGCAAGGCGATGGTCGGATCGGGCGACCGGTCGGAGCGCATTCGCACCTATAATTTCCCGCAGGGCCGCGTGACAGACCACCGCATCAACCTGACCCTGCACCGCCTGCCCGAAATCCTGGAAGGGCCGGGCCTTGCCGAAGTGATCGACGCGCTGGTGGCCGAGGATGAGGCCGCGCGCCTCGCCCAGCTGGACGGGGTGGCGTGAGCGTCGCCGATGCGCTGCGCGACGCCACTGTCAGCTTAAGCACGATCAGCGACACCCCCCGGCTCGACGCCGAACTGCTGATGGCCCATGCGCTGGGCATCGGTCGCAACGACCTGTTGCTGCGCCAGCGCGATCTGTCTGTCCCTGTCACTTTCGCTGTCCATTTGCAGCAGCGGCTGGCCGGCGCGCCGATCGCCCATATTCTGGGCAGCCGTGATTTCTGGACGATCAGCCTGACCGTCACGCCCGACGTATTGATCCCGCGCCCCGACAGCGAGACGCTGATCGAGGCGGCGGTCGATCACTTCCGTGATCGTGCGCCTGCGACCATATTGGATCTGGGCACCGGATCGGGCGCGCTGCTGCTCGCCGCGCTCGACCAGTGGCCCGATGCGACAGGGCTGGGCATCGACGCGTCTTCCGCCGCGCTGGCGGTGGCGCAGGGCAATGCCGATCGGCTGGGCATGGGGACGCGCGCGTGCTTCCAGCTGGGCGATTGGGCGGCCGGCGTGACCGGGCCATTCGACCTGCTGCTGATCAACCCGCCCTATATCGCGACCGACGCGCCACTCGCCGGCGATGTGCTGCATGATCCGGCCAGCGCGCTGTTTGCTGGCGCCGACGGGCTGGACGATTATCGCCGCATCGCGCCGCAACTGCCCGCGCTGATCGCGCCGGGCGGCATGGCCGCGATCGAGATCGGCTATGATCAGGGGCAAAGCGTGTCGGCGCTGCTGCGGGCACAGGGGCTGGGCGTCTCGCTGCGCCGTGACCTTGCGGGGCATGATCGCTGCCTCGTTGCCACGCCGGGCGAATAAGAAGGCGGGATTTCACGCCACCACAGCGAAAATTGCTTGGTTTATCGCGTGAATGCCATTACATCGGGATCAGGAAAACCGCTATTCCGGCGACATGGCCTTATCAGGCCATTGATGGATAAGGCATTTTCCTGCTCCTGAAAGTCAAGATGGCGCTGCTGCGCAAGCGCCTCTGGTGGCTGAGGGCGTGGTCCGGTTCGGATCATGTCTGGCGGAGCCACATCCGGCCCCACGGAAGGGGCGGTGCTTGGGGATAGCAGCTGAACAGTGTTTTCAGTGAATATTATCATAGCGAACGCAAGGATCATGTCTTGATCAACAACCGGCAGGCCGGTCGCCGCAATCGCGGCCGGAATAATAACAACAACGGTCGTCCCAATGGCGGTAACCGGGGTGGTGGCGACAACGGCAACCGTATCGACAACCGCGCCCGCGGCAATGCGGCCCAGCTTCTTGAGAAATACAAGAATATGGCGCGCGATGCCCAGATGGCCGGCGACCGTGTGAACGCCGAATATTATCTGCAGTTCGCCGATCATTATTTCCGCGTGCTGGCCGACAATCGTTCGCGCCAGGAGGAGCAGCAGCAGCGCTTCCGCCGGAATGACGAGAATTTCGACGATGAGGGCGAAGAGTTCGAGGGCAATGAGGACGGCGCCGAAGAGGGCCGCACCGAACAGCCCGAGCGCGCCGAACGCGATTATGACCGTCGCGAACCGCGCGGCGAGCGCCAGGATCGCGGTGACCGCAATGATCGGGGCGACCGGGGCGACCGGGGCGACCGCAACCGTCGCGATCGCAACCGCCGCGACCGCCCGGTGGCCGAGGAGGGCGCCGAGCAGCAGCCGGTGGCAGCCGAACAGCCCGCAGAACTCGCGGCCGAACCGGCCGCCGAAGCGCCCAAGCCGCGCCGTGGCCGTCCGCGCAAGGCCGATGCCGCGCCGACCGAAGCGAATGAAGGCCTGGATGTCAGCATCCTGCCGCCCTCGATCGCCCGCGCCGATAATGACAGCGACACGGACGTGACCGAGGAAGCGCCCCGCAAGCGCACCCGTCGCGCCCGTCCGGCGACCGAAGCCGCCGAATAAGCGCGGCTTTCGAGCAACCCCTAAAGCAAAAAGGGCGGTGCCATCCCGGCGCCGCCCTTTTTGTTTGCAAATATAGCCGCTTGGGGCAGAAGATCGTCGCATGAGAGCCTGATCGTTTGAGGCGGAAGCGCTTTGCGCTTTCACCGATGACGTGAATCAGGCTCTCTTCAAGGTCTTGGGAGTGCAGACCTGATGACGACTGTCCGCCTGTTGACCGGTCTGGCGCTGCTGCTGCCGGCCGCCGCCTTTGCCCAGACCGCTGCTGTCGATCCCACCGGCGCCACTGCCCAGGGCGATGTCGCCGTCACCATCTATAATGGCGGTCCGTCGCTGGTGCAGGATGACCGGCAATTGAGCGTCAATGCCGGCCGCAACCGCATCGAATTTCCCGACGTCTCGGCCCGCATCCGGCCCGAGACGGTCAATCTCTCCGGCCCCGGCTTTTCCATCGTCGAGCAGAATTTCGATTTCGACCTGCTCTCGCCCGACAAGCTGATGGACAAGGCGGTGGGGCAGGAGGTGACGCTGGTCCGCACCAACCCCGCGACCGGCGCCGAGACGCGCGAGCGCGCCAAGATACTCGCGGCCAATGGCGGCATCGTCATGCAGATCGGTTCGCGGATCGAGGTGCTGCGCGACGATGGCCTGCCGGTCCGGGTGATCTTTGACCGGGTGCCGCCCAATCTGCGTGCGCGCCCGACCCTGTCGGTGACGATCGAGGCCGCGCGCGGCGGCACCGTGCCCGCCCGATTATCCTATCTGACGCCCAATCTGGGCTGGACCGCCGACTATGTCGCGCTGTTCGACGCGGCCAAGGGCGCGATGGACATGCAGGGCTGGGTCACGCTCACCAACAATACGGGCACGAGCTTCACCAATGCGAAGACCATCCTGGTCGCCGGCAATCCGGCCAATGGCGGCGGAAGGCATAACTGGTGGCAGTCGCCGGGAACGGGGGGGAGCGGCGCGATCGATCAGGCCGGCACCGAAAGCGGCCCGCGCGAGCGGCTGGGCGACTATTATCTCTATCCGCTGGCTGATCGCACGACCATCGCCAATGCCCAGCAGAAGCAGGTCAGCTTCCTCGATGTGAAGGGCGCGCCGGCGCGTGCCACCTATGAATATCTCAATAGCTGGATGGGCAGTTCGACCGAACCGGTGAGCGCGTCGAGCGTGCTCAAATTCTCGACCTCGAAACAGGGCGGCCTTGGCGATCAGCTGCCGGCCGGCACGATCCGCGTTTATATGCGCGACGCGCGCGGTGATCCGCAGTTCATCGGCGAAAACAGCATCGACCATACGCCGATGGGCTCCTCCATGGCGCTGCGCACCGGCGAGGCATTCGACGTCAAGGTGCGCCCGACCGTCGAGCAGCGCACGAAGAAGGGCAGCCAGCGCTGGGAAACGCGGATGCGCTACACGCTCACCAATGCCCGGCCCGAAGCGGTGACGGTCGACCTCGCCCAGCAGGGGCTGTGGGGCGACACCCGCGTTACCGCACAAAGCCTCGAAGGCAAGCGCGTCTCCGCCGACCGGATGGAATGGAGCGTGCCGGTGCCGGCCAATGGCTCGGTCGATCTCAGCGTCACCTTCGATTCGCGCTACTGACCGGGCCGGCGCCGTGCTGTTGCGCGTCCTTGTCCTTCTCCTACTTTGCCTCGGCATCGCGCCAGCGCGGGCGGGGACGGTGGTTTCGGCCAAGGCCGATTCGGTCTCGGTCACCGTCTATCGCCAGCCCGATCGCGCCAAGGGCGCGATCGATCCCAAATGGCCTGGCGGCTATGCGCTGATCAACGAAACGCGCATCATCGACCTGCCGAAGGGCGACTCGGTGGTGCGGTTCGAGGGGGTGGCAGAGGGGCTGATGCCCGAAACCGCCATCCTCTCCGGCATGCCGCAGGGCGTGCGGGAGAAGAATCGCGATGCCCGGCTGCTCTCGCCCGCCGGTCTGGTCGACGCTTATCTCAAGCGCAGCGTCACCCTGCGCCGCACCGACCGCAAGACCGGCAAGGTCAGCGAGCAGGATGCGATCATCAGCGCCGGGCCGATGGGCGGCGTCATCGTCCAGACGGCGCAGGGCTATGAGGCGCTGGGGTGCAGCGGTCTGCCTGAACGCATGCTCTATCCGCGCGTGCCGACCGACCTGTCGCCGCGTCCGACGCTATCGGTGATCGCCACCAGCGCCCGGTCCGCCCGCGTCACGCTGCAACTCACCTATCTGGCCGAGGGCTTCGACTGGGCCGCCAATTATGTCGCCGACATGCAGGATGATGGCCGCCATCTCGATCTCATGGCCTGGCTGACCGTGGCCAATGGCGGCGTCACCGGCTTTGCCGACGCCCGGCTCAGCGTCATCGCCGGCCAGCCCAACAAACAGGGGCGCAAGGTGCAACCCCGTTCGACCGGCGGACCGCTGCAGCTGCGCTGCTGGCCGATGGACATCACCAGCACCCATCCGCAGTGGGCGTTGTTCCCGATCGACATGCCGCAGACCGAGGCGATGATGGATTCGGCGCAGGAAATTGTCGTGACATCGATGCGCGCACCCGCGCCGATGATGGCTGCCCTGCCACCACCGCCTCCTCCTCCTCCGCCGCCGCCGCCGCCGGAGGATGTCGGTGACCTCAAACTCTATCGCGTCCCGATGACCGTCGACGTTGCGGCCAGGGGACAGAAGCAGGTCGCGTTGCTGCGCCAGCCCGAAGTGCTGGTCGAACGCCTTTATGCTGCGACCATCGACTATCGCGACGGCAATGGCCGGTCACGCCCGATGACGCTGCGTTTGCGATTGCAGAATCGCAAGGCGGACGGCCTGGGACTCGCCATGCCTTCGGGCCGGGTCGCCCTGTTCGAGACGATCGATGGCCAGCGCCTGCTCGCGGGCGAAACCGACATTGGCGACAAGGCGGAAGGGGAACGGGTCGATTATGACATCGCCCAGAGCTCCGATGTCCGCATCTTGGCGCTCATCGGCGGCCAGTCGGCCAAGGCGCGGCGCTGGACGCTGACCCTCACCAATGCGCGGCCGTTTGATGCGACGGCGGAAATCCTCATTCCCCACGACATCGCGCCGCGTCCGACGCAGATGGAGCGCCGCGGCAATAGCTGGGTCTGGCGCGCCACCATTCCCGCCAATGGCGAAATCAGCTACAGCTACGACCAGAAACTGCGCTGAGCTTCAGTCGCCGGGAATGGGGCGGGGCCGGTGGGTCTCATCCAGTGCGACGAAGGTGAAGACGCCGCTGGTCAGCGCCACCGTTTCCGCGCCGCCACCGCGAGTCGCCACCACGTCGATGCGGATCGCCACCGATGTGCGGCCGCGCTTCTCTTCCTGCGCATAGACCGACACCAGGTCGCCCATCAGGATCGGCGAGATGAACTTCATGCTCTCGATCGCGACCGTCGCCACCGCGCCCTGGGCGATTCGCCCCGCGACGATGCCGCCGGCAATATCCATCTGGCTCAGCACCCAGCCGCCAAAGATATGGCCATTGCTGTTGATGTCGGCCGGGCGCGGCACGACCCGCAATATCACTTCGCGATGGGGATCAATCGTCAAGCGGCACCTCGTCCTTCAGCCGGTCCATTACCTGGTCGTCATGCCCCGTCCCGGCGGAGAGGAAGACGAGCGCCATCAAGCCCGTTCCCAGCATGAAGGTCAACCAGACGCCCAATATGGTGGCGATGATCATGTGAACCGGCATCGGCCCGGTCCATAGCCGCAGGAACAGCAAGGCCGCGCCGACGCATAATGCGCCGATCAGCGCCATCCAGAGCATGATCCGGCGGAATCGCGACCAGGCGATTGCCGCGATCCGGGGATCGTCCAGGCCCTTTTTCTCTGTCATTCTCTTGCTCTCCTCCCTTTTCTTTGCGCCGCGAAAGTGGGATCATCAAGCGCAGAGACAGTAAGTCCACAAAAGGAGAGCGGCCATGACCATCGCGGCAATCTTGCAGGGCAAGGGGCGCGACGTCGTCCAGGTCCAGTCGACCGACAGCGTATTGTCGGTGGTGACCTTGCTGGCGGATCGGCGCATCGGCTGCGTGCCGGTGGTCGATGGCGGTCAGGTGGTCGGCATCTTTTCCGAACGCGACGTCGTCTATCGTCTGGCCCAGCAAGGGGCAGAGGCGTTGAACCACACGGTCGCCGATGTGATGACCCGGCCCGCGATCACCATCGACGACCAGATGCCGGTGATCCACGCTTTGTCGCTGATGACCAAGCGGCGCATCCGCCATCTGCCGGTGGTGAAGGGCAGTGACCTGATCGGTCTGGTCTCGATCGGCGATCTGGTGAAGTTCCGCATCGACAATATCGAATCGGAAGCCGCCGCCCTGCGCGACTATATCCAGACCGCCTGAGGAAGGTCGGGCGTCCGCCGGTCCGTCAGGCGGGCGCCTGCACCGGCGGCGCGCGGCGCACGATCAGGCGCACCAGCTCCATCAACGTGCCGCGCGCGCACAGCATCAGCGCCGCCAGGAAGGCGATGCCGCCGGCCGGCACCAGGATGGCCAGCCGGATCGGCGCGGCGAGCGGCGGCAGCAGGCGGTCGATCACCAGCACCACGCCAGCCATCAGGATGGCACAGCCGAGCCCCGGTGCGGCGGCACGGATCAGATCGATCGCGCGCAGCCCCATCGGCCCGCCCGCGAGCCTTGCGGTGACGATGGTCAGGATCGGGAAGGCGCCCAGCCATGCCCAGGCCAGGCCGATCGCCCCCCACTGGATGCCGATC
>NZ_CP039248.1:400000-507500 GCF_004795815.1 Sphingobium sp. PAMC28499 | reverse complement strand
GTGAGATGCCCTCTCGCCGAAATTCCAAGGGTTCCTGCTTAAAGCTAATCTGAGCAGGGTAAGCCGGCCCCTAAGACGAGCCCGAAGGGGGTAGTCGATGGGAACCACGTTAATATTCGTGGGCCTGGTGGTGTGTGACGGATGCCGTAAATTGTTCGGGCTTATTGGATTGCTCCGGGCAGTGAAGGGGTCCCAGGAAATAGCCCCACCGTATAGACCGTACCCTAAACCGACACAGGTGGAATGGTAGAGTATACCAAGGCGTTTGAGAGAAGTATCCTGAAGGAACTCGGCAAATTGCCTCCGTACCTTCGGAAGAAGGAGGCCCCATCTTAAGGCAACTTTTGATGGGGGGCACAGGCCAGGGGGTAGCGACTGTTTAGCAAAAACACAGGGCTCTGCTAAGTCGGCTTCAAGACGACGTATAGGGCCTGACGCCTGCCCGGTGCCTGAAGGTTAAGAGGAGGAGTGCAAGCTCTGAATTGAAGCCCAGGTAAACGGCGGCCGTAACTATAACGGTCCTAAGGTAGCGAAATTCCTTGTCGGGTAAGTTCCGACCTGCACGAATGGCGTAACGACTTCCCCACTGTCTCCAGGATATGCTCAGCGAAATTGAATTCTCCGTGAAGATGCGGAGTACCCGCGGTTAGACGGAAAGACCCCGTGCACCTTTACTGCAGCTTCAGAGTGGCATTAGGAAAGAACTGTGTAGCATAGGTGGGAGGCTTTGAAGCATTGACGCCAGTTGATGTGGAGCCATAGGTGAAATACCACCCTGTTGTTTTCTGATGTCTAACCTCGCACCGTTATCCGGTGCAGGGACCCTCTGTGGCGGGTAGTTTGACTGGGGCGGTCGCCTCCTAAAGAGTAACGGAGGCGCGCGATGGTGGGCTCAGGACGGTTGGAAACCGTCTGTTAGAGTGCAATGGCATAAGCCCGCCTGACTGCGAGACTGACAAGTCGAGCAGAGACGAAAGTCGGTCATAGTGATCCGGTGGTCCCTCGTGGAAGGGCCATCGCTCAACGGATAAAAGGTACGCCGGGGATAACAGGCTGATGATTCCCAAGAGCTCATATCGACGGAATCGTTTGGCACCTCGATGTCGGCTCATCACATCCTGGGGCTGGAGCAGGTCCCAAGGGTTTGGCTGTTCGCCAATTAAAGTGGTACGTGAGCTGGGTTCAGAACGTCGCGAGACAGTTTGGTCCCTATCTGCCGTGGGCGTCGAAATTTGAGAGGAGTTGACCCTAGTACGAGAGGACCGGGTTGAACATACCTCTGGTGTACCTGTCGTCACGCCAGTGGCGCAGCAGGGTAGCTATGTATGGACGGGATAACCGCTGAAAGCATCTAAGCGGGAAGCCTCCCTCAAGATAAGATTTCATCGAGCCGTCGTAGACCACGACGTTGATAGGCTGGATGTGGAAGTGCGGTAACGCATGGAGCTAACCAGTCCTAATTGCTCTGTTCGCGCTTAAGAGTCCCACCATCAACGACAATGCTGGAAACAGCCAAGGCGCTGATGGCGTGGTTTTAAGCCAGCCCAGATATACGAACATACAAACTCCAAAATTGTGCACGGTATCGATTAAAAACCCGCAGTTATGCGCCTGCTTCATTGCTTGGTGACCATAGCGTCTGTGACCCACCCGATCCCATCCCGAACTCGGCCGTGAAACCAGTCTGCGCCGATGGTACTATTGCTCAAGCACTGGAAGAGTAGGGCGTCGCCAGGCATTGAAGCACGCGCATAGCAACGGATCAAAAACCCATCACAATGTTACAAAACAGGGCGGCCCGCAAAGCCGCCCTTTTTGCATGTCAGGGCCACACAAAAGCCCAGTGTCGCGGGATGGAGCAGCCCGGTAGCTCGTCAGGCTCATAACCTGAAGGTCGTAGGTTCAAATCCTACTCCCGCAACCACATCACACACACACGCCGGCTCGGATCATTCCCAAGGCGGCTTTTCTGTGTCCGCGCCCTACCAAACCAGCGGAACCAACCTGGGCCCAACCACTCCGCCAGGCCAGTAACTGATCAACGCGTCCCCCCGAACCGCAAAGTCCGGAATACGACGCAGCCACTCACGCAATGCCACCTTCACCTCCAGACGCGCCAGATGCGCCCCAATGCAGCTATGCACGCCGCCGGCAAAGGCCAGGATCGGCTTGCGCGGCCGGGTGAAGTCCACACGGGTCGGATCGGGAAAGACGTCCGGGTCATAGTTGCAGGCGGGCAGGATGCTGTTGAACTTGTCGCCCTTCTTCATCTGCACGCCGCGCATTTCCAGATCCTGGGTCAGGGTCCGGCCGGAAAAGGTAACGGAAAAGACCCGCAGCAATTCTTCCACCTGGGCATTGATCTGATCGGGATGGGCGATGATCTCGCGCCGCCGATCGGGATTTTGCGCCAGCCACAGCCAGATATTGTTGAGCGTCGCGAACACCGTGTCGAGACCGGCGATGAACAGGAAGAAGGTGAAGCCGAAAATCTCCCGCTCGCTCAGCGGTTCGCCGCCCGGCCGTGCCTGGATGATGGTGCTGATGACGCCCTCGTCAGGCCTGGCCGTCTTCTCGACGATCACCTGCGCCAGATAGGCCTCGATCCCGCGCATGGCGAGGCCGGCGGTCATGCGGTCCTGCGAATGGAGCAGGTCGACCGCCCAGCCGACGAAGGTATCGCGCATCTCCTGCGGCAGGCCCATCAGGTCGAGGAAGATCGACACCGGCAGCGGTCGGCCGAAGGCGGTGGTGAATTCCACTTCGCCCGTATCGATGAAGCTGTCGATCAGGTCGTTGGTCAGACGGCGCATATAGGCTTCGAGGCGCAGCACGCTTTGCGGCGAGAAGGTCGAATCGAGGATTGCGCGATATTTGCGATGATGCGGCGGATCGATCTCCAGCGGGATAAAATGGAAATAATTATTGGGATCGCGCGGGAAGGGGGTCGCCCCCGCAGTGGTGAAATATTCCGGATGGCGTAGCGCGAAGAAGGCATCTTCATGCTTGATCGTACACCAGCTGTTCCCGATCAGCGGATTGACGCTGTAGAAGATCGGCGGATGCGTCTCGTGCAGCTTGGCCATGAAGGCGTGGGGCGCGGCGAGAAATTCGGGACCGGTGGTGAGGCCGATCTCGCGCACCAGTTCGGGCGGGACATGGGCGGGAATGTCCATCACCGGCGTCGCTTGGGTGGTTGCCATGATCGGGCTCCTCAATATTGCGCAGCGGGCAGGTGGACGACCAGCCCGTCGAGCGCATCGCTGGCGATGATCTGGCAGCCAAGGCGGCTGCTCGGGCGGCGTTCGCTGGTGGTGCATTCGAGCATGTCCAGCTCGGTCTGCGCAGGCGCGGGCAGACGGTCGGCCCAATCCTCCTCGACATAGCAATGGCAGGTCGCGCAGGCGAGGCCGCCGCCGCATTCGCCGACCATGCCTTCCAGCCCCTCGTTGAGCGCCGCGCGCATCAGATTCTCGCCCGTCGGCACATCGATCCGATGCTCCGCGCCGCTGGCCTCGACAAAGAGGACCGTCGCCATTGCACTCTCCCATATCTCTTTCGCGATGAGAACGATGTTCTCAGTGCTGGCACTATAGCCGCGGGCTGCTAGATGGAAAGCGATTATTGCAGAGAGGATCGATGAGCATGTACCGGGCGCCGCAGACCGACGACGCGATCGCGGAACTGGACGATCGCAACCAGCAGATCGTTGCCGCCGCCTATGATCTGCTCGACGAGGAGGGGCTGGAAGGGCTGACCATTCGTGCCGTATTGCAGCGCACCGGGCTGGCCCGTCGGGCGCTATACGATCGCTTTGCGGGCAAGGACGATCTGGTTCTGGCGGTGTTTGCCCATACGCTGCGCCGCGCAGCGGAACAGTTCGGCGAACAGGTGCGCGACCTGCCGGATCCGCTGGCGCGCTTGCATCATATCGTGACGGCCATCGTCATCGGTCGCGCAGCCATTGATGGCGATTGGCAAGGCGGCCAGCGCCGGAGCGCGGCGCTCAGCCGCGAGCATCTACGCCTGGCGGAGGCGCGTCCGGTCGAACTGCAAAAGGCGGTAAGCCCGCTCATCGACCTGATTGCCACGATCCTGTCCGAAGGCATGGCAGAGGGGCAGGTCCGCGCAGGACCGCCGTCGTGGATGGCGCTGCTTGTCTATAATCTGGTCTCGACCACCGTCCACAGCCAGTTGCTTGCCGAGGAGGCCGCCATTCCCGACCGCCAGCGTCGATCCGAACTGGCGGTCGAGATATGGGAATTTTGCCGCCGGGCGATCGCGGCCTAGCGCGCCAGCTTCAGCCGATCGCGGAAGAAGGCGGTCATGACGTCGAAGGCTTCGCGCGATTCGGGCAGGGCGGGATCGTAGAAAAAGGCATGGCCCAGCCCATCCCACATATGCAGGTCCGCATTCACCCCCGCCTTCACCAGTTCGCGATGGGTGTTGACGGTCGCGCTCATCTCGAAGGCGCGGGTGCCGGTGATCAGCAGCGTCGGCGGAAACAGTTTCAGCGTTGTGGGTGACAGCGCCGGCGACACCAGCGGATCGCTGCGGTCGATACCCTTGAAATAGGCGCGGACATCGTCGCGTGGCGGCAGCGCCTGGAAGGGCCTAGCGAAGCTCTGGCTGTCGCCGCCCCAGCGGGCATCGCCCGAGGCGCAGAAAATGCCGATCGCACCGGGCAGCGGCAGCTTCTCATGGATGAACCAGGCGATCGCCTCGGCCGTCAGCAGCCCGCCGGCCGAACAGCCGAAGATGCCGATATCCTGCGGCTGGTAGGTCTTGAGCAGTGCGCGATAGACCTTGGTCACATCCTCGGTCGCGGCCGGCCAGATGGTCTCGGGCGCCTGGCGGTAGGTGATGGAGAGGATCTCCACCCCGGCCAGCCCCGCAAGCGGGATCGATTCCATCATGCCGGTGCCGCCGGCCACGCCCATGATGAAGCCACCGCCCGGCAGGTTGAGCAATATCTTCCTGCGGTTGCCCGGTGCGACGCCGGTCGCCGGGGTCGCGCGCACGGCCGCTATGCCGGCGATCTGTTCCTCGCGTGTAGTCACCTTGTACATTGCTTTCAGCGCATCGATGCGTGGTGCGATCAGTTGCGGCATGCGCTGGCGCAGCGCGCCGGCCTGCCCGGCGGCGACCGCGCGCATCATCGGCTCTTCAGGATCGGTCGGCGTGCGCGGCAGCGCCTTCTTCGCCGCCTCGCTCAGATAGATGGAGGGCGGCAAGCGAAAGCCGGGAACATGGACCGTGCCATCCGGCTCGATCGTGCCGGAAGCCGCCGGGCTATCGGACTGTGGCGTCTGGGCCGCTGCCGTCCCGGCCAGGGCCAGCAGGACAAACGGCAAGGCGAATCGCATCGTCATGAACATCGCTCCTCTCCATCTTATATTATGGTACATAACATATCGACTTGAGCCGGCACGGCAAGGGGGCTAGAGTGGCGGGGTGACGATCGATCCCGACAGCGCCTTTACCGACCCGCTCGACCTGATGCTGGGCTTCCATCTGCGCCGCACCGCGGCGGCGGTCACCGGCGCGCTGGGCGAGGCGCTGGCGCCGCTTGGCCTCAATCCGGGCGAAGCGACTTTGCTGCGCCTGATCGGTGCCAATCCAGGGTGCAGCCAGAGCGACATCGCCCGTGCGCTGCGCGCCCAGCCGGCCAATCTGGTGCCGCTCATCAACAAGCTGGCGCTGTCTGGCCTGTTGGAGAAGGGCGCGGGCAAGGGCCGTGCGATCCCGCTGACGCTGACGGCGCAGGGGCAGGCGCTGCACGGCCAGGTCTGTGCGGCGTTTGACGCGCATGAGGCGCGGATCGGCCGCGCCATCCCGGTCGAACAGCGCCGCGACGTCATCGCCCTGCTGCGCCAGATCTGCCTCGACGCCTGTTGCGGCCCGGCCTAGCCGGCGTCCGCCTCCACCCATAGCGGGTGCCGGACCATGGCGCGGGCGAACAGCTCGGATTCCAGATGCCCGGTCAGCCAGCCGCGCAACGCGGCCCAGGGCTGCGCGGCAAACCAGTCCGGTTCGACCGCCGCAAACTGCCGCACGAAGGGAAAGATCGCCATGTCGGCCAACGTCCGCCGCGCGCCGCAAAGCTGGGCCTGATCGCGTAACCGCGCCTCCAATGCCTCCAGCAAACCGGCCGCCTCGGTCCGATGCGCGATCGGGTCGCTGCCATGGCGCTCGGCATATTTGTAGCGATCCAGATGCCGTTTGAACGGCCCGTCATTGGTCGCGATCAGCGCCGCGTCGTCACCCGCCAGCCACGCCTCTGGATCATGCCGGCCCAGCGCCCAGCGCATGATCTCGAGACTCTCGTCGATCACCCGGCCGTCTGGCAGGACCAGCACCGGCACCGTCCCCTTGGGCGAGGCGGCCAGCATCGCCGTCGGCTTGGCGCGCAGCAGGATTTCGCGATGCGCCACCGGCTGCCCGCTCACCAGCAGCGCCAGCCGCGCCCGCATCGCATAGGGACAGCGGCGGAAGGAATAGAGGATCGGGACATCGGCCATGGCCCGCCCTAACCGAGCGGCCGGCCAAAGAGTAGCCTTACTCCGCCTCGACCCATGTCGTCGTCAGCGCGCGCGGCGAGAGATATTTGGTCGATGTCCAGCCGCCATCCACGACGATCGTCTGGCCGTTGATGAAGGCGGCGCCGGGCGAACAGAGGAAGGCGATGGTGCTGGCCACATCCTCCACCTCGCCCAGTCGGGGGAAGGGGGTGGTCTCCACATTCACCCGCTTGAACATCTCGTCCTCGAACCGGTGTCGCACCATGTCGGTCATGGTGACGCCCGGCGCAACGCAATTGGCGCGGATGCCCTGCGGCCCATAGTCGCAGGCGATATGCTTGGTCAGCGCGTCCAGCCCGCCCTTGGCCGCCGAATAGGCGCCGCCGCGCCGCCCGCCGATCACCGCATAGGTGGAGGTGACGTTCACGATGCCACAGCCCTCGCCCATATGGACGATCGCCTCGCGTGCCAGGCGGAAGGGCGCGCGCAGCATCAGGTCCAGGAACCCGTCCAGCGTGGCGTCGTCGGTTTCGTGCAGCGGTTTGGGGCTGCCCGCGCCGGCATTGTTGACCAGGAAGTCGATGCGACCGAACCGGTCGAGCGCCAGCTGCACGATCTGCGCCGGCGCATCATCCTGAGTCACGTCGATCGACAGAGTGGCGACCCGCGCCGGATCGCCGATTGCACTCTCCAGCGTCGCCAGCTTGGCCGGGTCGCGACCAACGCCGACGATCGCCATGCCGGCATCATGCAGCATCTTCGCCGTGCAGAGCCCGATGCCGCTGCCCGCCCCGGTGATGATCGCTACCTGCATCTATCCTGTCCTCTACTCTGTCCTGCCCCCGCTCTTATCCGCTTCGCCGGGCATCGGCGAACCGCCGTGGCGATGCCTCGCCGCCCCGGCTTGAACCCGCGCGCGCGCCGCGTCACCCCTGCGCCATCATCTGCATAATCCAGCGAAAGGCCCGCTCATGTCCGAACTGCGCTACGACGATCGCGTCATCGTCATCACCGGTGCCGGGCGGGGGCTTGGCCGCGCCTATGCGGAACTGCTGGGCGCACGCGGGGCCAGGGTCGTGGTCAATGATCCGGGCAGCGCGGTGCGCGGCGAGGGGATCGACGTCGGCCCGGCGGCTGAAGTGGTTGCCGCGATCCAGGCGCAGGGTGGCGACGCGATCGTCTCGACCGACAGCGTCGCCACGCCGGAGGGCGGCTGCGCCATCATAGAGGCGGCGCTCGACCATTATGGCCGGATTGACGGGCTGATCCACAATGCCGGCAATGTCCGCTACGGCTCGATGCAGGCGCTCAGCCAGGAGGATTTCGACGCCGTGCTGGACGTTCATCTGCGCGGCGCCTTCCATGTCGCGCGCGCTGCCTTCCCGCATATGTGCAAGGCGCGCTATGGCCGCATCATCCTCACCAGCTCGATCGGCGGCCTCTATGGCAACAGGGATTGCGTCAATTACGGCATGTCCAAATCGGGCATGATCGGCCTCAACAATGTGCTGGCGCTGGAGGGGGAGGCCGAAGGAGTCAAATCCAACATCATCGTGCCCGGCGCCGTCACCCGCATGGCCGAGGGGCTGGATATCTCCCAATATCCGCCGATGGGGCCGGAACTGGTCTCGCCGGTCGTCGCCTGGCTGGCGCATGAAAGCTGTTCGGTCACCGGCGAGATGCTGGTGTCGATCGCCGGCCGGGTCGCCCGCGCCTTCATCGCCGAAAGCAAGGGCGTCTATCAGCCCAGCTGGACGCCGGAGGATGTCGGCGCCCGCATCGACGCGATCATGGACAGCCAGGATCCGCTGGTCTTCGGGCTGGAGGGCCATGTCGATCACATCCGCTACAGCTTCGGCCGCGCCGTCGCGGGGGAATAGGGCGCGTTCCGGTTGTATCCGGCCGATCGTATCCGGCCAGTCGAATCCCGGCGGTCGATGCGCTATGGATCGGGCATCCCCGTGCGGAGTCGGAACCCATGAAGGCGGAACGGATCGACGAGGCCAGCCTGCGCCAGCTGGTCGAAAGCTTCTATGCCCGCGTCCGTGCGGACGACCGGCTCGGTCCGATCTTCAACGACGCCGTGGACGACTGGCCGACGCATATCGACCGGCTGGTCGATTTCTGGTCGTCGGTGATGCTGTCGTCGGGCCGTTACAAGGGACAGCCCGTCCCGGTGCATATGGCGCATCGCGACCGGATCACGCCCGACCTGTTCGACCATTGGCTGAATCTCTGGTCGCAGACGACCGACGCCGTCATGGTTCCGGCGGCGGCCGCCGCCTTGCAGGACAAGGCGCAGCGGATCGCGGAAAGCCTGCAACTCGCGCTGTTCTTCCGGTTGGGGGCGCCGCCGGCCGCGGGGGCATGAAGGGCGCGCGGATCCGCGCCCCTGTCCGCCTTATTCGATCGTCACGCCGACCACGCGCCAGGCGCCATTTTCGCGATCCAGCGTCACCGTCTCGATCGCCTGCGCCTGGTTGGCGTAGCTGGCGCGGAATTTCACCACTTCATAGCCATGGGGCGGGGCGGGCAGTTCCTCCTGGCTCAGCAGGCTGCGGGACTGGAGGGTGCCGAACCGGCCGCGCATCGTCTGCGACACCTCGGTCCAGACCTGCACCGTGTTGAGTTTCTGGAAAGCGCTGCCGGTGCCGCGATAGCTCTCGGCCCATTTGTCCTGGTCGATCAGCGCCAGCCATTGGCGCGCGGCGTCGACGACTTCGGCATTGTGGGCCTGGGCGGCGGCCGGCATCGCTTGTGGTGTGGGGGTGGCATCGGGCAGGGCGGCGAGGGCCAGCAAGCCAAGGACAAAAGTCATGAGAAGCACTCCAGGCAGGATCGGGCGCCGGCGATCGGCCGGCCCCACGCCGACTACCGGCGCCTCGTCCTGATCCGCTTCGACCGGGGCTGCGTCTGCCCCCAATAGCCTGTCCCCCAGAAAATCGGGGGGCGCCGTGTCGGGCGTGCCTTCGGCTTCCAGCAACAGGCGGGCGGCCTCGCGGCTGCTCGACACCGCCATCTTGCGCCGGGCCTCGCGCAGCCGTTCGTTGATGGTATGGACCGACAGGTCCAGGCTGCGCGCGATGGATTTCGCGTCATGACCCCGGACCATCAGGCGCAGCGTCTGCTTTTCCTTCTCGGTCAGCGCCCAAAGGCCGTCTGTCATCCCGCTGGTCATGGCGCCAGATGTACGAAGCCCCCGGCGCGCCAGCTACCCCAAAAAATTCGTATCTTTGGCGGGGCCGGTCAGTCCGACAGGCTGCGCAGATAGGCGATCAGGTCGGCGCGCGCGAGCGGGTCGGGGATACCGCTGAACTGCATCTTGCTGCCGGGCACGAAGCGCTGCGGATTGGCGATCCAGGCGTCGAGCGCCTTGTCGTCCCAAACGCCGCCCTTGGCGCGCAACGCGGCGGTATAGCCGAAGCGGGCGCTGTGCTGACCGATCGGCTGGCCGTAAATGCCGTGCAGATTGGGGCCGCCGGTGTCGGGGCCGCCGGCGCTGCTGGTGTGGCAGGCGGCGCAGGTGCCGAACAGGCGGGCGCCGGCCTTGGCGTCAGCCACCGTCATCAGCTTTTCCAGCGTCGGATTGGGGCCGGCCGCCTTCAACCGCTCGGCGCGGCGATCGTCGGCACAGCCGATCAGGCTCAGGGTCAGCAACAGGGCGGCGGAGGCATGGCGCAACATGGCGCGCCCATGCCCGATCGGCGGGCGCGCGGCCAGCGGACCAATTGTCCTACGACGCCGCTGGTGCGGCCTCTTCCACCAGCCGGGCGCGGATCTGCTGTTTCAGCACCTTGCCGGCGTCATTCTTGGGCAGCGCGTCCCACAGCGCCACCGCCTCGGGATATTTGAAGCGCGCGACGCCATGGCCGGCCAGATGCGCGGCCAGCGCGGCGACATCGGGTGTGGCGCCAGGGCGCGGCACGATCACCGCCACCGCCCGCTCGCCGGTGCGCGCGTCGGGGACGCCGACGATCGCGATCTCGGCAATGGCGTCATGGCCGACCAGCAGATCCTCGATCTCCCTGGGCGCGATATTCTCGCCATTGCGGATAATCAGATCCTTGATCCGGCCGGTCACCACCAGATGGTCGCCATCGGCCCAGGCGCCCTGGTCGCCGCTGCGATAATAGCCGTCCGGATCGAAGCTCGCGGCCTCATCCTCCTTGTGAATATAGCCGACCATCATCTGCGGCCCACGCGCGCGGATCTCGCCATCCGGCGCGATGCGGACGGTGGCGATGCCGGGGCGGCCGTCGGTCTCGGCGGCATGGGCGACATCGGCCCGGTCGATCACGCCGACGGTCGTGACCGGCAATTCGGTCGATCCATAGACGCGGCTGACCACCGCCTGCTCGAAATAGGCGGCGGCCTCGCGGATCAGCGCCGGCGGCACCGACGCGCCGCCACAGATGAACAATTTGAGTGCTGGCAGCCGCGTATCCGCCGCGCGCGCCGCCGCCAGCAGATGTTGCAGGAAGGGGGTGGCCCCGGCCATATGGGTGCAATCGGCTTCGGCCATGATCCGCACCGCATCGTCCGGGTTCCACTGTTCCATCAGGATCGCCGTCGCGCCCAGCAGCAGCGGCGTCTCGAACGCGTAGATCGACCCGCCGATATGGCTGATCGGGGAGGGCACCAGGAAGCGGTCGCCCGGTTCGACCAGCCAGTGGCGGCCGATCTGGCGGATCAGCGCATTGATCGAATTATGGCTGTGCATCACCCCCTTGGGCCGGCCGGTGGTGCCGCTGGTATACATCACCATGCGCACCTCGTCGGCATCCAGCGCGGGCAGCGGCCGGCCGGTCGGGGCCGAAGACAACAGGGCGTCATAGGCGCAAACTTTGCCATCTTCCGCCCGGACGATGACGATCTCCGGCGGGTTTTCCATCTCCGCCGCCACCCGTTCCAGCATCGCGCCATAATCATGGCCGCGGAAGCGCTCCGGCACGAAGATCATCCGGCTGTCCACATCCGCCAGGATGAAGCGCAAATCATGGTCGCGCAGCGACGGCAGGATCGGATTGGCGACCATGCCGGCCAGGGTCGCGCCCATATAGATGACAGCCGCCTCCTGCCAGTTGGGCAGCATGAAGGATATGACGCTGCCGACCGGGAAGCGCGCCAGCAGCGCCTGCGCCAGACGCTGTGCCTGATCGTGCAGGCCCGCAGCGGTCAGGCAATGATCGCCGTCGATCAGCAGGATGCGGTCGGGCGTGTCGCGGGCGGCGTTCGCCAACGCATCGGCGGCGGTGTCCGATCGCCACCAGCCATCGGCATAGGCCTGCGCCGCCTGATCGGCGTCCCAGCGTATGTCCCATCCTGCGGCGGTGATCCGCCGTCCTGCTCCTGTCCCGGCCATGCTCGCTCCGCTGTCGATGGATGAGCCATGCGAAAGAAGCGCCGACCGGGCAAGCGCGGCGCCGATCCACCGTCCCCGCGATCAAATCGGCTGGCCGGTTCCGACCCTTCCGATCCTCCTTTATGGCCGACCCGATCCGTTTCGAGAGGGCAGCATGCGCATAGTCGACAATTTCATCGGGGGGCAGCATCGCGCATCAGCGTCGACGCGCCTGGGCGACATCTTCAATCCCGCCACCGGCCAGGTGCAGGCGCAGGTCCGCCTGTCGGCGCCCAGCGAACTGGATGAAGCCGTCGCCAATGCGCAGGCCGCCCAACCCGCCTGGGCGGCGATGAACCCGCAGCGCCGCGCCCGCGTGATGTTCAATCTCAAGGCGCTGATCGAACAGCATATGGACGAACTGGCCGAACTGCTGTCGGTCGAACATGGCAAGGTTCATTCCGATGCCAAAGGCGATATCCAGCGCGGCCTCGACGTGGTCGAATTTGCCTGTGGCATCCCGCATTTGCTGAAGGGCGAATATACCGAAGGGGCAGGTCCGGGCATCGACGTCTATTCACTGCGCCAGCCGATCGGCATCGCGGCCGGCATCACCCCGTTCAACTTTCCGGCGATGATTCCGATGTGGATGTTCGCGCCGGCGATCGCCTGCGGCAATGCCTTCATCCTGAAGCCCAGCGAGCGCAATCCCTCTGTCCCGGTGCGCCTGGCCGAACTGGCGATGGAAGCGGGCTTGCCGGCCGGCATCCTGAACGTCGTCCATGGCGACAAGCAGGTGGTGGACGCGATCCTCGATCATCCCGCGATCAAGGCGGTCAGTTTCGTCGGCTCGTCCGACATCGCCCAATATGTCTATGGCCGGGGCGCTTCGAACGGCAAGCGGATGCAGTGCATGGGTGGCGCCAAGAATCACGGCATCGTCATGCCGGATGCCGATCTGGATCAGGCGGTCGCCGATATTCTGGGTGCGGCCTATGGTTCGGCCGGCGAACGCTGCATGGCGCTGCCGGTGGTGGTGCCGGTGGGCGAGCAGACCGCGGTGGCGCTGCGTGCCAAGCTGGAGGCGGGTATCGCCGGGCTGCGTGTTGGCGTGCCGAGCGATCCCGATGCCCATTATGGCCCGGTGGTCAGCGCCGCGCACAAGGCGCGGATCGAAAATTATATCCAGATGGCGGTCGATGAAGGCTCCGAACTGGTGATCGACGGTCGCGGCTTCGCGCTGCAGGGCTATGAGGATGGCTTCTTCCTCGCCCCGACCCTGCTCGACCGCGTGACGCCGCAGATGAAGAGCTATCAGGAAGAGATTTTCGGTCCCGTCCTGCAGATGGTCCGAGCCGAAACGTTCGAGGAAGCGATCAGCTATCCGACCAAGCATCAATATGGCAACGGCGTCGCGCTCTTCACCCGCAATGGCGATTTCGCGCGCCGCTTCTGCGCCAATGTCGAGGTCGGCATGGTCGGGATCAACGTGCCGATCCCGGTGCCGGTCAGCTATCACAGCTTCGGCGGCTGGAAGCGCTCGGGCTTCGGCGACATGAACCAATATGGCATGGACGGCGTGCGCTTCTACACACGGGTCAAGACCGTCACCCAGCGCTGGCCGAGCGGCGGCGCGGTGCTGGATCAGAGCTTCGTCATCCCGACCATGGGCTGACGCGTCTCCTGAGGGGGAGAAGGCAAGGGCGGGCCGGGCGACCGGACCCGCCCTTGGTCCTTTTGCCGCGTGGTGAAACGCGCGCTGGCCGCTATAGGTTAGGGATCGACCACAGGAGAGAGGCGATCCATGACCCCAAAGGGCGACCAGGCATTATATCAGCAGACACGGCGTTCGGCGCAGGAGGCGGCGGCGCTGATCCCGTCGGGTGCGAAGATCTGCATGGCTTTGGGTACCGGTCAGCCGCCCGCCCTGCTCGCTGCCCTTGCCGAACGCGCCCGGTCCGGTTCTGTCGCTGATCTGCGTATCTATTATATGCTCTGCACCGGGATCGCCGGGGCCAGTGTGTTCGACTTCGCGCTGCGCGACCGGATCACGCCGATGAGCCTGTTCCATGGCGGCGTCGAACGGACGCTGGATCGCCAGCATGGCGACGCGCATCTGCCGATGGTGGATTTCCTGCCCTGCCATTTCAGCCAGGTGCCGCGCGCCATGGTCGAGCATGTCGGCGTCGACACGCTGATCGCGACGGTCGCGCCGATGGATGCGGACGGCAATTTCAGCCTGGGAACCGATGTCGACTATGCGCTGGCGGTGGCGCGCAAGCCGGGCACCCGGATCATCCTGGAGGTCAATGCGCATATGCCCTATGTCCAAGGCGACTGCATGATCCCCTTGTCGGCCGTGACCGCGCTGGTCGAGCATGATGTCGCGCTGCCGACTCTACCGGCCATCACCCGCACGGCGGTTGACGACGCGATCGGCGCGACCGTCGCTGGCCTGATCCGCGATGGCGATTGCCTGCAGATGGGGATTGGTGCGCTGCCGGAGGCGGTGTGCGCGGGTCTCGCCAACCATCGGCATCTGGGCATCCATACCGAGATGATGACCACGGGCCTCGCCGGACTGATGCAGTCGGGCGTGGTCGACAATAGCCGCAAGCAGATCCATGCCGGCAAGGCGATCTACACCTTCGCACTTGGCGATCAGGCGCTTTATGATTTCCTGCACGACAATCCGGCGGTCGAGGCGCATCCGGTTGATTATGTGAACAACCCGTTCCTGATCGCGCGCAATGACAATATGGTGTCGGTGAACGCGACACTGCAGGTCGATTTCCACGGCGCCTGCAATTCCGAATTCGTCAACGGGCGACAATTCAGCGGCACCGGCGGACAGGTGGATTTCGTGCGCGGCGCCTATGCTTCGCGTGGTGGACGATCGATCATCGCCTGCCATTCGACCGCGGCGAAGGGCACGATTTCCCGCATCACCCCGCGTCTGGACGGGCCGGTGACGACGCCGCGCATGGACACGCATCTGATCGTCACCGAATATGGCCTGGCCGACCTCAAGGGAAAGTCGGTGGGGCAGCGGGCCAAGGCCTTGATCGCCATCGCCCATCCCGATTTCAGGGAACAACTGGAGCGCGCCGCATTCGAGGCAGGATTGTTCGCCGGCTGATCAGCGCGGACGGATCGTCAGCCATTGCGACACGGTGCCGATCGCGCCGTCCCGGTCATGCAGGATGCTGTGGGTAAGGCCGATGCCGTCGGCGCCGAAGGAAACGGTGACATCGCAACCCAGCCATTCGCCGACCGGCGCGCGGAAGATATGGGCGGTGAGGTCCAGATTGGGGAAGGCGGCGTCGGCGGTCGATACCAGGGGTGCCAGGCCATTGGCGGTATCGACCAGCCCCATGGCGCGGGCGAGCGGTGATACCGCCTCATCCTCGATCAGCGCATGGGACGTGCGAATCCAGCCAATGGCGCGGCCCGGCGCGACATATTGGCGGCGGGCATCGATGCTGGCGATGAAGCCGCCGGGCCATTCGCCGGTGCCGTCCCAGGGTGCCATGGTTTCCGGGCCGGGAATGGGATCGAAGCCGCCGCCGGCGATCGCGCTTGTGTCATAAGCCTGGGCCAGCCAGGCGCGCAGCAGGATTGCCGGCCGGCCGCCATGGCTGAGCCGCGCTTCGACCAGTTCGATGGTGCGGCCGGGTCGGATGACGCTGACGTCGATTTCGACCGTATCGAGCGGGATGGTGCCCAGGATATCATAGGACAGGCGCCCCAGTTGCAGCGGATCGGGCCGGCGGGATTTGGCGTCCACCTCGATCGCATGGGCCAGCAGGCCGATCGCGGGGGCAACATGCTGCTCCGTCACGTTCCAGGCGCCGCCGACCAGTTCCGTCGGGGTGAAATGGCGGGCATCAAGCCGCCGGAAATAGGCCATGGGGTCCTCTTCATTGCCGTCTGGGCGGGTCTGAGTTCCCCTATCAGCTGGAACCGTCCGCCCGCAAGCTGACGGCGAAGATGACAGTCCGGCGTCGGTCGGATGACGATTGCCGCCTTCAAAATTTAACCCCACTGCCGCGCGAACGACACGAGCGTGACTCATGCGCCTGCTAGGAAGGACGCAGGGGAATGAGGGATGGCGAAGCCTTTGCGTGCCATATTGGTCGCGAGCCTGGCGGTCTTGGCTGCCACGGGATCGCAGGGCGAAAGCCGGCAGAGCGACGCTGCCGGGCTAGCGATGACCGCGCCGCAGCCGGATAGGCCGCTGTCGGTGATGACCTATAATGTCATGGGCCTGCCCTGGCCGGTCGCGTTTGGCCGGGACGAAGCGCTGGGCCGTATCGCCGATCGGCTGGCGGCGCTGCGCCGGGTCGGGCGCCAGCCGCATATCGTCCTGCTGCAGGAAGCCTTTTCGCCGCAGGCCGCGCAACTGGCGCGCCGCGCCGGCTATGCCCATGTCGCGATCGGACCGGACAGCGGATTGCGCACCGCGATCGCGGCGGGGACGGAGGACCGCAACTTTCTGCAGGCGGCGCGCTGGGACCGGGGCGAGACGGCACCCAAGCAGTTGAACAGCGGTCTGCTGATCCTGTCCGATTATCCGATCGCCGGCATCGACCGCATGGCCTTTCCCGATTTCGCCTGCGCCGGCTTCGATTGCCTGGCGAACAAGGGCGTGCTGATCGCCCATCTGGCGGTGCCGGGCTTCGACCGGCCGGTCAGCATCGTCAACACCCATCTCAACGCGCGCAAGGCGGCGGGCGTGGCGATCGCCCGGTCGCAGCGGGCATTCGACCGGCAGGCCGGGTTGCTGACCGACTTCGTGCGTGCCCATGTGCCGGCCGGACAGCCGATCATCCTGGGCGGCGACCTCAATATCGGCGGTGATCGCAACCGCATCCACGCCTTCTTCGCCCGCTGGGCGCGGGCGGGCATGGGCTTTGTCGCGGCGCATCTGGGCGGCGCGCGGCGGGCTTTGGCGGACAGCCTGCCATCCGATGCCGGCACGCATCGCGATCTGGAACAGGCGAGCGCGCGCGGCAAGGACTGGCTGTTCGCGCGCGACGATCGTGGCCGGCCGATGCGGGCCGTCCACACGGCCGTGCCCTTTGGTACGGAGACGGAGGGTGCGCCGCTGTCCGACCATTTCGGCTATATGATCGCCTATGAACCGGAACGTCGCGCCGGGGCCGCTATCCAATTGGCGCAGGTGGCGTCATGACGATGATCCGCTGGATGGTGGTGCCGCTGGCAGCCCTGGCGTTCGCGGTCCCGGCATTGGCGCAGACGATTGACTCCGACCATGGCGGCTTTGTGCTGAAACGGCCCTTGCGGTTTTCCCTGCTGCCCGCGCCGCTGGACGGCGCAGCGAAGCCAGCGCGCATCTATGCGGTCGAACTGGCGCCATCGCCGGCCGAGCCGGCGGCGATCGGCATCGCGGTCCAGCGCAAGCGCAACCGGATGGTGGCGCTGCCCGCGCGGCGGATCGGCGCGGTGCCGCTGCCCGCCGACCTGTCCGGCGATGCCCAGCCGCGCAGCAGTCTGATGCTGGTCGACGCCCATGGCAGCCTGTCACTGGCGGACGGCTTGCAGGCCGAACTGGGCTGGCAGGGGGCCAAGCTCAACAATCGCGGGGCCAATGTGACGGCGCTCTATGGCAGCGACGCAATCAAGAGCCGCGACCTGTTCTTGCCGACGGGGCGGCTGGCCTATGACGCCGCGCCCGGCGTCACCCTGCGCGCGGATTATCGCGAGACGATAGAGGCCTATGCCGGGGTCGGCCTGTCGGGTGCGCTGGGGCTGACGCGCGAGGCGTTCCGCACATTGCAGGCCGGTTTGCGGCCGGAACGCGACAGCCGCATGCGGCTGGGCAGCGACTGGATGGTGGCGCCGGACCTGACATTGGCGGTCGATGCCTTTGACGGCGATGTTCAGGACCGGCTGGCCTTCGTCGAGGACGGCTATCTGCCGGTCAATCGCGGGTCGGCGCATGTGCGGGGGCTGGCGATGCGGGCGGAACATCGGCTGACGCCCGCGCTCAGCCTGTCGGCGCGCTACCATATGGCGCGACTGCGCCCGGAGCGGGGCGGCCGCGTGCAGGAACAGCAGCTGATGCTGGAAGGACTGTGGGCGCTGGGGCCATGGCGATGCCGGGTTGCTGCGGCGCAGAGCAGCGCGCCGGCGCTGATGCAGGATGATGGCGGCCTGCGGTTGGAGGCCGGCATCGATTATGCGTTGGCCGGGCGTCGACCGATGCGGGTGGGCCTGCACCTCACCGACCCCGACCAACTGGCGAGCAGCCGGCTCCTGCGCGCCGATGCCTCCGGCGCGGCGCGGCCGGAGGATCAGGCGCAGGCACTGATGCTGACCGCCGCCCTCGCCCTGTAGGCGGGAGCGGCGGCACGGCCCGTCAGTTCAGGGCATAGGCGATCAGTGCATCGCCCACCGGCGTCTGCATGAAATGATGACCGCCGGCCATGATGACCAGATATTGCTTGCCATTCTGGCTGTAGGTCATCGGCGTCGCCTGACCACCGGCGGGCAGCACGTCCTGCCACAAAGTCTTGCCGGTCTTGAGGTCGATCGCGCGGATCAGATTGTCGGTCGCCGCGGCGACGAAGATCAGTCCGCCCGCCGTCACCACCGACCCGCCATTATTGGGCGTGCCGATCGTCAGCGGCAGCATCGAGGGGATACCGAACGGTCCGTTGGTGCGCGCGGTGCCGAAGGGACGATCCCAGATGGTCTTGCCGGTGGCGATATCGATCGCGCGGATCCCGCCATAGGGGGGCTGCTTGCAGAGCAGGCCGGTGAAGGGCAGGCGCCAGCCGGCATTGACGTCGATCGCATAGGGGGTGTGCGCCTGCGGATCGCCCGCGCCTTCCGCCCCGCCAATTTCGCCGCGTGCCTGGTCGCGCGGCGCCCAGCCCTTCTTGTTGGCTTCCTTGCGGGGCACCAGCCGGACATAGTTGGGCATGTCGTTATAATTGGCGACGATCACCCCGCGTGCCGGATCGACGGCGATGCCGCCCCAGTCGGTGCCGCCATTATAGCCGGGATATTCGATCGAGCGCTTGTCGGCCTCTGGCGGGGTGAAGAAGCCCTTGTAGCTCGCCCGGCGGAACTGGATGCGGCAGATCATCTGGTCGATCGGCGACATGCCCCACATGTCCTTTTCGGTGAGGTCGGGCTTGCGCAGCGTATGGTAGAGCGAGATGCGCTGGGTCGCGGCGCGCTGCGCTGGCTCCACGCCGATCTGCGGCGCCTTGATGTCACCGACCGGGGTCAGCGGCCGGCCGGTGCGGCGATCGAGCACATAGATGTCACCCTGCTTGCTGGGCAGCAGCATCGCCGGCACCGGACCGCGCGCCGTCGGGAAATCGATCAGGGTCGCCTGGGCGCCGAAATCATAGTCCCACACATCCTTGCGCACCGCCTGGAAATTCCAGCGCGGCCTGCCGGTCATCACGTCGATCGCGACCAGCGAGGTGGCGTAGCGATTTTCCTCTGGCCGGCGCAGGCTGCTGTAATAATCGGCGGCGCTGTTGCCCATCGGCAGATAGACGAGGCCAAGCTGCTCGTCGCCCGAGGCGATCGTCCACATGTTCGGGGTGCCGCGGGCATAGGTCTGGCCGGCCGGCGGCGGACCGCTGCGTTCCGGGTGCATCATGTCCCAGGCCCAGCGCATCTTGCCCGTGACCGCGTCATAGGCCTGGATCACGCCGGACGGCGCCCAGCGATCCTGCCCGTCCAGCACCTGATGGCCGGTGACGATCACGCCGCGCACGATGGTCGGCGGCGAGGTGATGGAGACATAGCCCGGAGGGACCTGGCCCATGCCGTCGGTGATGCGGACCTGGCCATTGTTGCCGAAGTCGCGACATTGCTGGCCGGTGCGGGCATCCAATGCCATGATCCGCGCATCGAGCGTGCCGAGGATGATGCGCTGGGCGCAGGGCGCGTCGGCCGCGGCGCCGGGCACGGCATAATAGCTCACCCCGCGGCAAGCGGCGGTATAGGGAATGGCCTCGTCCGACACCTTGGGATCGAAGCGCCATTTCTGCTTGCCGGTGGCGGGATCGAGCGCGATCACCATGCTCTTGGGCGTGCAGACATAGAGGGTGTCGCCGATCTTGAGCGGCGTGTTTTCCGCGCCATAGGTGTTGCGGATCTGGGCCGAGGCCGGCAGGTCGCCGGTGTGGATCAGCCAGGCGCGCTTGAGGTTACCCACATTGGCCGGCGTGATCTGGGCGAGCGGCGAATAGCGCCGGGCGCTGTTGGTGCCGCCATAGGCCGGCCAGTCGGTGCCGGTGGTGCCGATCGAGGGATCGGCCATGGCATAGCGGGCGTCGGGCAGACCCTGCAGCACCGGCGGGATGAAGTTGCCGGCGATGCTCCAGAAAAAGCCGATCGCGACAGCGAAAGTGACAGCCACCCCGACCCATGCACGGCGCCAGCGACCCGCGCTGCGGTCGAGCGTCGGCCAGACCAGTTGCAGCGCGATCAGGAGGACCAGCGGGGCGACGACGCGCGGCACCAGTGCCCAGGGATCAAGGCCCACTTCCCAATAGGCCCAGAGCAAAGTGACAGCGAAGATGACAATGTAGAGCCAGCCGCCGGCCTTGCGCCCGCGCGCCAGCAGCACGCCCGCGACGATCAGGGCGATGCCGGTGACCAGATAATAGGGCGAGCCGCCCGAGATCAGCAGCCAGGCACCCCCGCCGGTCAGCACCAGCCCGATAAGGCCGAAGACGATGCCCAATATCAGGGCGGCGATCGATCGGCGGGGCGGTGCGTTTGTCATGGTCGGATACTCCCTGGGCAGGAGGCACGGGCAGGTGCCGGTTTACAAAGGAGAAACCGACCAGCTTCGTTCCAGACATGAACAAAATTTCATCTTCGTGGCGCGATTGTAGCGCGCATGCAATGCTAATGCGTTTGACTCGCATTCTGGACATGCCTAACGCGCGGCGCAGATAGAGAGCCATCGGGGAAATCATAATGCGTCTGTCCTTGCGCCGCTTCCTGTTGAGCAGCAGCTTTGCCCTTGTCGTGATGCCGCATGTCGCCCGCGCGGCAGAAGCGGACAACGCCGCAGAGGACGCGTCGCGGATCGTCGTGACCGCCGCCAACCAGCCGTCCAGTTCCGCCACCGCCCTGTCGCTGTCGGTGCGCGAGACGCCGCAGTCGGTGACGATCATCAATCGCGAGCGGATCGAGGATTTCGCGATCACCAATGTCAACGACCTGCTCGACCAGACGATCGGCATCAATGTCGAGCGCGTCGAGACGGACCGCACCTACTTCAACTCGCGCGGCTTCGACGTGTCCAACTTCCAGGTCGACGGCGTCGGCCTGCCGCTCGCCTGGGGCATCCAGTTCGGCGACCTCGACACCGCCCTGTTCGAGAATGTCGAGGCGGTGCGCGGCGCCAATGCGATCATGACCGGCATCGGCAATCCGTCGGCGACGATCAACTATGTCCGCAAGCGGCCGCTCGACGAGTTTCAGGCCAAGGGCACGGCCCAGGTCGGTTCGCGTGACCTGTGGCGCGTGGAGGGCGACGTCAATGTCCCGGTGACCGATACGGTGTCGGCGCGTTTCATCTATGCGCATGAGGATCGCGACACGCATCTGGACTATAACCATATCAATCGCGACGTTTTTGGCGCGATCCTCGCCTGGCAGGTGACGCCCGATCTCAAGGCGACGGTCGGTCACACGCGCCAGGAAAATGACGCCGACGGCGTGCTGTGGGGGGCGATGCCGCTGGTGTTCACCGACGGCACCCGGATCGACTATGCGCGCTCGGCGACCACCTCGGCCGACTGGACCTATTGGAACACCAAGGACCAGAATAGCTTTGGCGAACTGGTCTATACCATGGGCCAATGGACGCTGAGCGGCATGTTCACCTACAAGCGCTTCCAGGAGAATGCGAAGCTGCTCTATGCCTATGGCTATCCCGACAAGGAAACCGGCGAGGGCGTCTATGGCATGGCGGGCATCTACCCGTCCGACTATAAGCAATATCTGGGCGATTTCAGCGCGACCGGCCCGTTCAGCCTGTTCGGCCGCGAGCACAAGCTGGTGATCGGCCTCTCCTACGCCAAGTCCAATGCCAAGGAGTGGGAGAATTTCGCCGAGGACAGCGCGCTGGTCTATCCGTCGGTCTATGACTGGGGCAGCGCGCAGGTGACCGAGCCGGATTATCCGGGCGAATATCTGGCCGCCAAATATAGCGACGAGCTGACCCGCCTCTATGGCGCGGCGCATCTCAACTTCACCGACCAATTGAAGGGCGTGATCGGCGCCAGCGCGATGTGGATCAAGTCGTCCGGCACTTCCTATGGCACCGATCAGGCGCGCGACGACCACAAGATCAGCCCCTATCTCGGCCTGCTCTATGACGTGACGCCCAACGTCACCCTCTACGCCAGCTATACCGATATCTATAATCCGCAGGCCGAGGTCGACGCGAATAATCGCAAGCTGGATCCGGCCAAGGGCACCAGCATCGAGGGCGGCATCAAGAGCAGCTGGTTCGGCGATCGCCTCTATGCCACGGCCACCGTGTTCCGCGCCAAGCAGAAGGGGCTGGCCGACTATGCCGGCACCTTTGGCGAGGATGGACCGGGCAAGGTCGGCGGCAGCTATTATGCCGGCGTCGATACCACCTCGACCGGTTTCGAGCTGGAAGTGGCGGGCAAGATCACCGACCAGTGGACGCTGAGCGGCGGCTATACCCAATATGATATCGAGGATGACGAGGGCAACGACACCCGCACCTGGCTGCCGACCAAGTCGCTGAAGCTGGCCACCACCTATCAGGTGCCGCAGCTCAACGACCTGAAGCTGGGCGCGCAGCTGCGCTGGCAGAATGCGATCAAGACGACGCTGACCGATGTCTATGACGGCGATGTTTACATGGGCGATGTGGTCGTTAAGCAGAAGAGCTATGCCGTGCTCGACCTGATGGCGGGTATCCGGGTGGTCGATCATCTGCGGGCGAGCGTGAACGTGAAGAATGTCACCAACACCAAATATCTGGGCAGCCTGATGTGGGGCCAGGCCTTCTATGCCGCGCCGCGCACGGCGGTGTTCACCTTGAGCGTCGACTATTGACGAAGGCGGCGGCTCTGCGCGCCCGTAGCGGCTGGCGTTATCGCGGCAATGTCGCGCTGCGCACGCTCGCGGGCACGGTGGGCGCCTATGCGGTGGCGGCGCTGGCGGCGATGCTGCTGGCCCGCACCCTGCCGATGGGCCGGCTGGAGGCGGTGACGGTGGCGACCATGTTCTCCTATCTGTTTGCGCCAGCAGTAACCGTGTGGGCCTTCCTCGCACGCGGCCCCTGGGTGGCGCTCGGCGGCGTGATAGTTCTTTCCGCACTGCTGGCTGGGCTGGTCTGGACGAGCGGAGGCTTTGCATGAGCGGGGCATCGGCGATGGTGCGGGATGGCGTGCGGCAGGCGATGGCCTGGCTGCACGGCTGGACCGGGCTGTTGCTGGGCTATGTGCTGTTCGTCATGTGCCTGGCCGGGACGCTCAGCGTCTTCAAGCCGGAGATCGGCCGCTGGATGCGGCCCGAGGTGACGGCGCAGGCGGACAGCAAGAGCGCGATCGTCGCGGCGACCGGCTGGCTGTCGAAAAATGCGCCCGGTTCCACCGGCTGGTATCTGACCGCGCCTGACGGCCGGGCCAATACGGTCGAGGCCTCCTATGACCAGGGCAGCGACTATCTGTATCGCGCGCTCGATCCGGTGACCGGCGCGCCGGTTGCGCGCGAGACGCTGGGCGGCGAATTCTTCTACCGCCTCCATTTCGAGCTGGAGATTCCCTATCCCTGGGGCCGGCTGCTCGCCTCGCTGGCGGCGATGGTCATGCTGGTCGCGCTGGTCACCGGCATCATCGCGCACAAGCGCATCTTCAAGGACTTCTTCACCTTCCGCCCGGCCAAGGGGCAGCGGTCCTGGCTCGACGGGCATAATGCGACCGGCGTGCTGGCCATGCCCTTCCACCTGATGATCACCTTCACCGGGCTGCTGACGCTGGCGTCGCTTAACATGCCCTGGCCGATCAGTGCCGGCTATGGTGACAAGGTGATGGAGATGTACGAGGCGCTGGCGCCGGGTTCGGTGACCCGTCCGGCGGCCGGCAAGCCCGCGTCGCTGGCGCCGATCGCACCGATGCTGACAGCGGCCGAGCGCGCATTTGGCGGCGGCCATGTCGGCCGCGTCTATGTGTTCAATCCCGGCGACGCGGCATCGGTCGTCACCGTCTATCAGTCCGATGCCGACACGATCGGCTATATGCGGGGGCAGGCGAGTTTTGACGGGACCACCGGCCGGCTGCTCAAGAGCTGGGTCGAACGGCGGCCGGCGATGCGCACCTATCAGGTGGCCTATGGGCTGCACATGGCGCGCTTCGCACCGATGGCGACGCGCTGGCTCTATGTGCTGGGCGGGGCGATGCTGACGCTGGCGATCTCGACCGGCATGGTGCTGTGGATCGCCAAGCGGCGCGAGCGCCAGCCGCTCTCGATCGGCAATCGCATCCTTGAACGGCTGAATGTCGGCGTGATCACCGGCGTGCCGCTGGGCGCCGTGGCCTATTTCATCGCCAATCGCCTCTTGCCGATCGGCATGGCGGGGCGGCCGGACGCGGAAGTGTCCGTGGCCTTGTGGACGGCGGCGGCGGCCGTGCTGGCCGGGCTGGCGCTGCGTCCGGCCATTGGCTGGCCGCTGATGATGGGGCTGCTCGCCTTTGCCTGCGCGTTGGCGGCGGTGCTGGGGCCGGTCTGGTCGACCGAACCGGTCCTGCTGGCCGGCAATCTTCTGTTCCTGGCCATGGCCGGCGCGCTTGCGCTGATCGTGCGTCGGCAGATGCGGCGGCGCAATGCGCCAACGCCAGCGCGACGGCGGATGCGGGAGCAGCCGGCATGATCGTCGCGGGACTGCTCTATATCGGTTTCTTCGCATTGGCGGCGGCGATGACGCGGCATGGACCGGCGCTGCTTGGCCCCTGGCAACGCCATGGGCTGGCCCGGCATCTGCCGCTGCTCGGCTGGAGCGCGATTGCCCTGTCGCTGCTCGGCGCGATCCTGGCCGGCGCCGACGGGATCGGCGTCGTCACCTGGTGCGGGCTGCTGCCGCTGATGGCGGGGGCGGTGCTGCTGGCGCTGACCTATGGGCCCCGGCTGGCGCGTGGCGGGCTGCTGCTGGCATTGGCGCTGATGGTCGTCGGCGCGGTTTAGGCCGCCTTCATCTCGATACTGGCGATCAGCCCGCCATCGGGTGCATTGCGCAGCGCGACGATCGCACCGAAGCTGAGGCCCAGTGACCGCGCGATGGTGAGGCCGATGCCGGTGCCGTGCCGGCCACCCGGCTGGCTGCTGGCGCCGCGGGTGAAGGGTTCGAACATCTGGTCCAGATTCTGCGGCGGGATGCCGGGACCATGGTCGCGTATCTCGATCGTGACATGGCCGGGCGTGCGCAGGCAGCTGATCTTTGCGCATCCGCCATATTTGACGGCATTGTCGACCAGATTGCTCATGCAGCGGGTCAGCGCATTGGGCTTGACCCGGACCGACGCGCCACAGCCGGCGGCGAACTGGACCGGGGCGCCCAGTTCCTGCGCATCCTCGGCCATGCTGGCGAGCAGGGAATCAAGGTCGATCACCGACCATTCCTCATGCGTCTCGGTGCTGGCGGCAAGGTCCAGCCCTTCGCGCACCAGCCTCTGCATCGCCTCATGATCCTGCAGCAGGCGGGCGCGCAGTTCCTCATTCTCGACCAGCTCCAGCCGCAGCCGCAGCCGGGTGAGCGGGGTCTGAAGATCATGGCTGATCGCCGCCAGCAACTGGGTCCGTTCGGTGAAACCGGCGCGGACGCGGCGCTGCATCAGGTTGAAGGTGGAGAGGGCGGCGCGCACCTCCTCCGGCCCGCGCTCGGGAATCTCCTCCGGGTCGCGCGACACGGAAAAGGCTTCGGCGGCCTGGGACAGGCGGCGCAGCGGCTTGGCGGCGATCCGGCCGATCAGGATCGAGAGGCCGGCGGCCGAGAGCAGGATGACGACTAGATAGGCCGGACTGAACAGCGAACTGGGCGGTCGGGCGAGGCGCGGGAAGGTGAGCGCCATGCCGCGGCGCTGGCCAGTCGCGTCGGTCATGCGCACGATCCAGCAATCGGGCCGGGGCGCGTCGATCAGGCCGGCGGCGCGGCTGCGCCCGGCATCCTTGTCCGGGAAGCAGAGGCCGAAGGGCACCTGGCCCGCCTCCGGCTGGGCGCGGGGCCCGAAACGCCGGGCGAGCGCGGCTTCGAGATCGGGATCGGGCTCGTTGATGGAGATGCCGTCAGGGGCGATGGAAGCGCCGACAATGCCGTGATTTTCCAGCATCTGCTGGACGCGCACCGGATCGCGGCGCAACCGGTCGGCGACGTCGAAGGCGCTGGCCAGCACGCGCTGGCGGCGGACGCGTTCGAAATCATGGCGGCGGCCCTGTTCCGATACGGCAAGCGCGAGGATGGCCGAGAGCGAGATGCCGACGGTCAGCAGCACGAAGATATGCCCCGCCATCGAGCGGAAGAAATCCCGCACGCGCTGCACCGGCTGGCCGATCATTCGTAGCGCACCGGGCTGGCGAGGACATAGCCTTCGCCCCGAACGGTCAGGATCAGGTCAGCGCCGCCGGTGGCGCCGGCCAGCTTCTGCCGCAGGCGGCTGACCTGCAGGTCGATGGTGCGGTCAAAGGCGGCGGTGGCGCGTCGTTCGGGCAGCAACGTCTCGCGCGCCAGCACGACATTGGGCTCCTCGATGAAGCGGGAGAGCAGGCGGAATTCGGCGGAGGACAGCATCACCAGCCGGTCATCGGGGGCAATCAGCCGGCGTTGCAGCAGATCGAGCCGCCAGGGACCGAAGACGGCATAGCGGGACTGGTCGGCGGGTGCCGGGGCCTCGACGCGGGGGCGGCGCAGCAGGTTGCGGATGCGCACCAGCAGCTCGCGCGGCTCGAACGGCTTGGTCAGATAATCGTCGGCGCCCAGTTCCAGCCCCAGCACGCGGTCGATCGCGCTGCCGCGCGCCGTCACCATGATGATCTGGATGCCCGATCCTTCGCCGCGCAGCTCGCGGCACAGCGACAGGCCGTCGCCATCGGGCAGGTTGAGATCGAGCACGATCAGGTCAACCGGCTGGTCGCGCAGGGCCTGGCGCAGTTCGGCGAGGTTCGATGCAGAGAGCAGGTCGTAATTTTCCTGTCGCAGCTGATCGACGATCAGACCGCGAATATCGGCATCATCGTCGACGACGATGACGCTGTTGCGGCGGGGATCGGACAGGTCAGCCATGGTGCGCTTCTAGCGGCGGATATTGCAAAAGTCTGTGCCTCTACCGGGGATGATACAGGGCGATACAAAGCGATACGCGTTCGGATGTCACGCGACATGATGATGCGTCAGGATATCAACTTGGTCTAGCAGGATACGCCTCAAATCGCGATCAGGCGATCGTCGGCGCTGCCTGCCGGCGGTAACGATGTGAAGCCATGCCCATTTTCACAGAGCTCCGGAGCCTCCGGGTCGCACCGATCGCATTATGCATCCTGATCACCGCTTGCGGACAGGAAAAGGCGCCAAAGAAAGGGCCTGTGGAAGTGGGCGTGGTGACGCTGGCGGCACAGAATGTGACCGTCTCGTCCGAATTGCCGGCGCGCACCGTGTCGACCATGCAGTCGGAAGTCCGACCGCAGATCACCGGCGTGATCCAGAAAAGGCTGTTCACCGAAGGATCGATGGTGACGGCGGGGCAGCCGCTCTACCAGATTGACGAACGGCTCTATCGCGCGTCGCGCGACGAGGCGCAGGCGGCACTGGTGAGCGCGCAGGCGACGGCGGTAGCGGCACAGGCCAAGGCACAGCGCTATCGCGGCCTTGGCGATACCGAGGCGGTGAGCGCGCAGGACCGCGACGATGTGATCGCGACGGCGCGCCAGGCAGCGGCCGCCGTGGGCCAGGCGCGCGCCTCGCTCGACACCGCCAATGTGAACCTGACCTTCACCCAGGTGCGCGCCCCGATCAGCGGCCGGATCGGCCGCACCCTCTTCACCCCCGGCGCGCTGGTGACCGCCAGCCAGACCGATCCGCTGACGACGATCCAGCAGCTTGACCCCATCTATGTCGACGTCACCCAGTCGAGCAGCCAGTTGCTGCAGCTGCGGCGATCGCTGGCGGCGGGCAAGACGCTGCCGGCCAGCGCGACGATCCGGCTGAAGCTGGACGATGGCAGCGAATATCCGCTGGAAGGGCGGATCGAATTTGCCGAGCCGATCGTCGATGTCGACAGCGGCACGGTGACGCTGCGCGCGCGCTTCCCCAATCCCGACGGCATGCTGCTGCCCGGTATGTTCGTGCGCGTCGTCGCGCCCCAGTCGGTCGTGCCCGGCGCGATCCTGGCGCCGCAGCAGGGCATCGCCCGCGACGCCAAGGGCAACGCGACCGCGCTGGTCGTGACCAAGGACAACAAGGTCGAGCGCCGCACCGTCACCGCCGCGCAGGCGATCGGCGACAAATGGCTGATCACCGCAGGCCTGAAGGCCGGCGACCGGCTGATCGTCGAGGGCACCGACAAGGTCCAGCCCGACGACAAGGTAAAGCCCGTCGCCGTCGCGGCGAAGAAGTAGGAGAGGCCCGGTGCTGAGCCGCTTTTTCATCGACCGGCCGATCTTTGCCTGGGTCATCGCCATCGGCATCATGCTGGCGGGCCTCGGCGGCATGCTGTCGCTGCCAGTCGCCCAATATCCCGACATCGCGCCGCCGGGCGTCGGCATCAGCGCCACCTATCCGGGCGCGTCGGCCGAAACGGTCGAGACCAGCGTTACCCAGGTCATCGAACAGCAGCTGACCGGCATCGACGGCCTCATGTATTTCTCCTCCTCGTCGACATCGACGGGGCAGTCGCGCATCACCGTCACCTTCCAGAAGGGCACCGATCCCGACACCGCGCAGGTGCAGGTGCAGAACCGGGTGCAGCAGGCACTGAGCCGCCTGCCCAGCGCCGTGCAGCAGCAGGGCCTGTCGGTCACCAAGCAGCAGACCGACTTCCTGATGCTGGTGGGTCTCTATGACGAGACCGACAATGCCACCCAGGCGGACATTGCCGACTATCTGGTCAATAATTTCCAGGATTCGATCGCCCGTATCGACGGCATCGGCGCGACCCAGATCTTCGGGTCGCAATATGCGATGCGCATCTGGCTGGACCCCTATAAGCTGGCCGCGGTCAAGCTGATGCCGTCGGACGTCGAAACGGCGATCAAGGCGCAGAATATCGAAGTGTCGGCCGGCCAGATCGGTGCCGATCCGGCACCGGCGAACCAGCAGATCAACGCCACCGTCACGGCGCGTGCGCGCCTGGAAACGCCGGACCAGTTCCGCAATATCGTGGTGAAGACGCAGAGCGACGGGTCGGTCGTCCACCTGTCCGACGTCGCCCGCGTCGAGCTGGGCAATGAAAGCTATACCACCAGCGCGCGCCTCAACGGCCATCCGGCATCGGGCATGGCGTTGCAGCTGGCGCCGGGCGCCGACGCGCTCAAGACCGCCGAACTGGTGAAGGCGCGCGTCGCCGAACTGGGCGGCAACCTGCCGCACGGCTACAAGATCGTCTATCCGCGCGACACCACGCCCTTCATCAAGCTGTCGGTCGAGGAAGTCGTGCAGACGCTGATCGAGGCGGTCGTGCTGGTCGTCATCGTGATGTTCGTCTTCCTGCAGAGCTGGCGTGCGACGCTGGTGCCCGCGATCGCGGTGCCGGTCGTGCTGCTCGGCACCTTCGGCATCCTTGCGCTGTTCGGCTATTCGATCAACACGCTGACCCTGTTCGGCATGGTGCTGTCGATCGGCCTGCTGGTCGACGACGCGATCGTCGTGGTGGAAAATGTCGAGCGCATCATGGAGGAAGAGGGGCTGTCGCCCCGCGACGCCACGATCAAGTCGATGATGGAGATTGGCAGCGCGCTGGTCGGCATCGCACTGGTGCTGTCGGCGGTGCTGCTGCCCATGGCCTTCTTCGGCGGATCGACCGGCGTCATCTATCGCCAATTCTCGATCACGATCGTGTCGTCGATGCTGTTGTCGGTCGTGGTCGCATTGATCCTGTCGCCGGCCCTGTGCGCCACCATGCTGAAGCCGATCGACAAGGCGCATCGCGAGAAGGGCTGGTTCGGCAAGTTCAACCGCTGGTTCGAGCGGCTGACCAATGGCTATGTCCGCCGCACCCAGGGCGTGATCGGCAAGCGGGGTATCTTCTGGGGCCTCTATGTGGTGGTGCTGGGTATATTGGTCGTGCTGTTCATGCGCCTGCCCACCAGCTTCCTGCCGGTCGAGGATCAGGGCCAGGTGATGGTGCAGGTCACGCTGCCGTCCGGCGCCAAGTCGAGCCGCACCAATGCGGCGATCGACCAGGTGCAGAGCTATTTCCTGAATGACGAGAAGGACAATGTCGCCTTCGCCTTCATCATGACCGGCTTCAGTTTCCAGGGGCAGGGCGAGAATGTCGGCCAGGGCTTCATCAACCTGGCGCCATGGGACGACCGCAAGGGCAAGACGAACGAGGCCGGCACGATCGCCAACCGGGCGACCAAGCAGCTGGGCGCGATCCGCGATGCCAAGGTGCTGGCGATGACGCCGCCGGCAATCCGCGGCCTGGGCCAGTCCAACGGCTTTACCTTCGAACTGCTGAACAGCGGCGGCCTCAGCCGCGAGCGCTTCCTGGAGCTGCGCAACCAGCTGATCGCGTCCGCCCAGCAGGATCCGGTGCTGGCTGGGGTGCGGGCGGCCTCGCTGGAGGATACGCCGCAGCTCAAGATCGACATCGATACCGAGAAGCTGACCGTGCTGGGCCTGACCCAGGCCAATGTCGACGATGTGCTCAGCTCCGCCTGGGGCAGCACCTATGTCAACGACTTCGTCGATCGCGGCCGGGTGAAGCGCGTCTATATGCAGGCCGACGCCCCCTATCGCGCCTTGCCGAGCGATCTCGACAACTGGATGGTGCGGTCGAGCACGACCGGCGAGATGGTGCCCTTTTCCGCCTTCGCCACCAGCCATTGGGTGATGGGGCCGAGCAGCGTGCAGCGTTTCAACGGCCTGTCCTCCTTCGAGATCCAGGGCCAGTCGGCGCCGGGTGCCAGCTCGGGCGATGCGATGGACCGGATGGTGGCACTGCAGAAGCAGCTGCCGGCCGGCACCAGCTATGCCTGGAGCGGCCTTAGCTATCAGGAGCAATTGTCCGGCGGACAGGCGCCCCTGCTCTATGGCCTGTCGGTGCTGGTGGTATTCCTCTGCCTCGCTGCACTCTATGAAAGCTGGTCGATCCCGCTGTCGGTGCTGCTGGTCATTCCGCTCGGCCTGATCGGTGCGGTGCTGGCGGTGACGCTGCGCGGGCTGGAGAATAATATCTTCTTCCAGGTCGGCCTGCTGACCACCATGGGTCTGGCGGCGAAGAATGCGATCCTGATTGTCGAGTTTGCCGAACTGGCGCATCGCAATGGTCGCAATGCGCTGGAAGCGGCGCTGGAGGCGGCGCGGCTGCGCTTCCGTCCGATCCTGATGACCAGCCTGGCCTTCATCGCGGGCGTCATTCCGCTCGCCATCGCCACCGGCGCGGGCGCGCAGAGCCGCGTCGCGATCGGCACGGCGGTGGTCGGCGGCATGGTGACGGCAACGGTGCTGGCGATCTTCTACGTCCCGCTCTTCTTCGTCTCGATCGCCCGCCTGTTCGGCATGGACAAGAAGAAGCCGGGTGGCGAGCCGCCGGCCCAGGAACCGCCCGTGGACGGAGTGCCCGCATGACCCGCGCTGCATGGATGATGATGCCGCTGTCGGCGCTGGTGCTGGCCGGGTGCGACATGGCGCCCAAATATGTCCGGCCGCAAACGCCGGTGGCGCCGGCCTTCCCCACGGGTGAGGCCTATGCCCCGGCCAGCGCCGAACCCGCGGGCCTGCCCTGGACCGCGCTGATCGGAGACACGCGGCTCAAGACCGTGATCGATCGGGCGCTGGCCAATAATCGCGACTTGCGGGTGGCGCTGGCCAATGTCCAGTCGGCGCGGGCGCAATATAAGGTCGAGCGGGCGGCGCAGCTGCCGACGATCACGGGTGACGCGGCGGCGAGCTTCAGTCGCCAGAACGACAATCGGCAGAACAGCTATAGCGCCGATGTCGGCTTCAGCGCGTTCGAGATCGACCTGTTCGGCCGGGTCAAGAATCTGACCCGATCGGCGCTCGAATCCTATCTGGCGACGCAGGAAGGAATGCGATCGACCCGCATCACCCTGATTGCCGAGACGGCGAACGCCTATGCGACCATGGCGGCGGACCAGGAATTGCTGGCCCTGTCGCGCCAGACGCTGGCGAGCGCGGAGCGCAGCCTGAAACTGACCCAGACGCTGAACACATCGGGCCTGGCCGGCAAGCTGGACGTGCATCAGGCCGAAACCACGGTGGAGCAGGCGCGCTCCGACATCGAGGCGAATGTCACCCAGGTGGCGCAGGACCGCAACGCGCTGGAACTGCTGGTGGGCGCACCGGTCGAGGATGCGTTGCTGCCGCAATCGCTCGATAGCCTGTTGCAATCGACCGCGAAGGTGCCAGCCGGTCTCTCCTCCGACGTGCTGCTGCAGCGGCCCGATGTGCTGCAGGCGGAACATCAGCTCAAAGCCGCCAATGCCGATATCGGCGCGGCGCGGGCGGCGATGTTCCCCAAGATCAGCCTGACCACGGCGATCGGCGTGGCCAGCTCGGCCCTGTCTTCGCTGTTCAGCGATGGCGGCTTTGCCTGGTCGGCGGCACCATCCGCCAGCATGCCGATCTTTGGCGGGGCCGCGCGCGGCAATCTGGACTATAGCAAGGCGCAGCGCGACCTCTATGTCGCGCAATATGAGAAGGTGATCCAGACCGCCTTCCAGGAAGTGTCGGACGGGCTGGCGCGGGCCGGCACGATCGACCGGCAGCAGGCGGCGCAGCAGGCGCTGGTGACGGCGAACCAGCGCTATTATGCGCTGGCGGACCAGCGCTATCGGGCGGGCATAGACACCTTCCTCAATTCGCTGACCAGCCAGCGTTCGCTCTACAGCGCGCAGCAGTCGGCGATCGCAACTGAGCTGGCGGCGGTGCAGAATCGCATCCTGCTCTACCGGGTGATCGGCGCCGACCAATAGGCGCCGATCCGCCCTCTTCTCCCGCTTTTCCATGCCTGCGAATCCTGTTATTCTGCGCGCATAAAGAAGAAGGAGAGGGCCATGGCATTTCTGGCTCGGTGTCTGGACTGGCTGTGCGGCATCTGTGCATCCGCCGCGCAGGATGAGTGCGTCATCAACCAGCTGATTTCCAGCGTGACGCGATCCCGACATACGCCCTGATCCCTTCGCAGCCGCAACATAGTTCTTCACCTGCGCGCGCCGCCGTGTAGACTGGCGCTGCGGCATGATGCGCCGCAGGCTTGGGACATGGGGTGGCGCAAATGGCTCCCGACAGTCGTGATGCAGGCGATCGGCCCTGGTGGAAGGGCGCGGTCCTCTATCAAATCTATCCCCGCAGTTTTCAGGATTCGAACGGCGATGGCATTGGCGACCTGCCGGGCATCACCGCGCGGCTGGAGCATGTCGCCCGGCTGGGCGTGGACGCGATCTGGATTTCGCCCTTCTTCCCCTCGCCGATGCGCGATTTCGGCTATGACATCGCCGATTATTGCGGGGTGGATCCGATCTTCGGCACGCTCGCCGATTTCGACGCGCTGGTGGCGCGGGCGCATGAACTGGGCATTCGGGTCACGATCGACCAGGTCTATGCTCATAGTTCCGACCTGCACCCCTGGTTCGCGCAGAGCCGGCAGGACCGGGACAATGACAAGGCGGACTGGTTCGTCTGGGCCGATCCCAGGGCGGACGGCACCCCGCCCAACAACTGGCAGTCGGTGTTCGGCGGCCCGGCCTGGACCTGGGACGCGCGGCGGCGGCAATATTATATGCACCAGTTCCTGACCAGCCAGCCGCAGCTCAACGTTCACAATGTTGCGGTGCAGGATGCGCTGCTGGGCGCGATGCAATTCTGGCTGGACCGGGGCGTCGACGGCTTTCGCCTCGATGCGCTCAACCATGCGATGCACGACCCGGAATTGCGCGACAATCCGCCCGCGCCCGAGGGGGAAGGGCCACGCACCCGGCCGTTCGACTATCAGATTCGCCGCTACAGCCAGTCGCATCCCGGCGTGGTCGATTTCGTCGCGCGCATCCGGGCACTGACCGATCGCTATGGCGCGATCTTTACCGTGGCGGAGGTGGGCGGCGACCTCGCCGAGCAGGAGATGAAGGCCTATACGGCGGGCGAAGGCCATCTCAACAGCGCCTATGGCTTCAACTTCCTCTATGCCCCGGCGCTGACGCCGGGCCTGATCGCGGACACGCTGGCGCGCTGGCCGGACGAACCGGGCATGGGCTGGCCGAGCTGGGCGTTCGAGAATCATGATGCGCCGCGCGCCCTGTCGCGCTGGTGCGCGCCGGAGGATCAGGCGGCGTTCGCCCGGCTCAAGATGCTGCTGCTGATGGCGCTGCGCGGCAATGTCATCCTCTATCAGGGCGAGGAACTGGGCATAACCCAGGTCGATATCCCGTTCGAGAAATTGCAGGATCCCGAGGCGATCGCCAACTGGCCGCTGACCCTGTCGCGCGACGGCGCGCGCACGCCGCTGCCCTGGTCGGTCGATGCGGCTGAGGCGGGCTTTACCGATGGCGAGCCCTGGCTGCCGCTGGGCGCGGAGAATGTCGCGCGGGCCGTGGCGGCGCAGGAGGGCGACCCCGCGTCGCTGCTGCACTTCACCCGCGCGATGATCGCGCTGCGCAAGGCGAATCCGGCGTTGCGCCATGGGCGCCTGGATATCATGCGTGCCGACGACCAGTGCCTGGCCTTCCGCCGGGTGACAGAGGCCCAGGCGCTGACCTGCATCTTCAACCTGTCGCCGACACCCGCGCCCTGGCCGGAGGAAGTGGAAGGGCGCGGCGCGATCATCGCGGCGATTGGCGATGCCGCGCCGGGGATGGCATTGCCGCCGTATGCGGCGCTGCTGCTGGCGCAGGATTAGGTCAGCCTACTGCCGCCAGTTCCGGCGTGATGAAGCCGGCAAGGCGGTGTTGGATGATGGCGGTAGCGTCGTCGACGATGCGGGTGATGAGATCCTGGCAGGTCGGGATGTCGTGGATCAGGCCCTGAATCTGCCCGGCCCAGATCAGGCCCGCGTCCAGATCGCCGGTTTCGAGTGCGACCCGGCCCTTGGCGCCCGACACCAGAGGCTGGATGTCGGGGAAGACCGATCCTTCGCGCAGCGAGATTTCGACCACCTCGTCCGACACGCTGTTCTTGGCGACGCGAGCGCTATTCTTGAACTTGCGGAAGATGAGGTTGGTGCCGCGCTCGTCATTGTCGACCAGGAATTGCTTCACATTCTGGTGGATCGGCGCCTCGACCGTGGCGCAGAAGCGGGTGCCCATGTTGATGCCCTCGGCACCCAGCGCCAGCGCGGCGGCAAGGCCCCGGCCGTCGCCGAAGCCGCCGCTGGCGATCATCGGGATGCTGAGCTTGTCGGCCGCCGCCGGGATTAGGATGAGGCCGGGAATATCGTCCTCGCCCGGATGACCGGCGCATTCGAAACCGTCGATCGAGATGGCATCGACGCCCATCCGTTCGGCTGAAAGGGCGTGGCGGACGGCGGTGCATTTATGGACGACGATGATGCCATGCGCCTTGAAATCATCGACATGTTCCTGCGGCTTGTGGCCGGCGGTCTCGACGATCTTGACGCCGCTGTCGATGATCGCCTGGCGATATTCCGCATAGGGCGGGGGATTGACCGAGGGCAGGATGGTGAGGTTCACGCCGAACGGCTTGTCGGTCATCGTGCGGCAGCGATCAATCTCGCGGCGCAGATCGTCCGGCGTCGGTTGGGTGAGCGCGGTCAGAATGCCCAGGCCCCCGGCATTGGAGACGGCAGCGGCCAGTTCGGCGCGGCCGACCCACATCATGCCGCCCTGCACGATCGGATGCTCGATGCTGCACAATTCGGTGAAACGCGTCTTCAAAGCCATCACAGTGCCTCCACGATCGTCACATTGGCGATGCCGCCGCCTTCGCACATGGTTTGCAGGCCATAGCGCTTGCCCCGCGCCTTGAGCGCATGAACGAGCGTGCTCATCAGCTTGGTGCCCGATGCGCCGAGCGGATGGCCGAGCGCGATCGCGCCGCCATGGACGTTGAGCCTGGCCGGATCGGCGCCGATCGCCTTGAGCCAGGCCATGGGGATGGAGGCGAAGGCCTCGTTCACCTCGAACAGGTCGATATCGTCGAGTTTCAGGCCCGATCGTTCGAACGCCTTGCGGGTGGCGGGGATCGGCTCCTCCAGCATGATGACCGGATCGCCCGCCGTGACGGTCAGGTTGACGATGCGAGCGAGGGGCGTGAGGCCGAAGCGCTTGATCGCCGCTTCGCTCGCCACCAGCACGCCCGACGCGCCATCCGTCATCTGGCTGGCATTGGCGGCGGTGATGGTGCCGCCTTCCTCCAGCGTCTTGACGCTGGCCATCGCCTCCATCGTGCCGCCGCGGCGCACGCCGTCGTCGGTGTCGAAAATACCCTCGGGCGTCAGCACCGGCACGATCTCCGCCTTGAAGGCGCCGCTGTCGATCGCGGCCGCCGCCTTGGCGTGGCTGGCGAGCGCATAGGCGTCCATATCCTCGCGGGTGAAGCCATATTTGTCGGCGATCGCCTGCGCGCCATGGAACTGGCTGAATTCGGCGACGCCATAGCGTTTCTGGATGCTTTTGGGCCAGGGGCCGTCGCCCAGACCGGCGGCAGCGTGGAGCTGGAAATTGGAGCCCATCGGCACGCGGGTCATGCTTTCGGCGCCCGCCGCGATCACCAGATCCTGGGTGCCGGACATGATCGCCTGCGCCGCGAAATGCAGCGCCTGTTGCGAGGAGCCGCATTGCCGGTCGATCGTCACGGCGGGGACGCTGTCGGGCAGCTTGGAGGCGAGGACGAGGTTGCGGCCGAAGGCGAAGCTCTGTTCGCCCGCCTGGCTGACGCAGCCGACGATGACATCCTCGATCGCGGCGGGATCGATGCCGGTACGATCGACCAGCGCGTTGAGAATGGTGGCGCCCAGATCGGCGGGATGAACGTCGATCAGCCCGCCCTTGCGGGCGCGGCCGCCGGCGGTGCGGACGGCATCGACAATATAGGCCTCGGCCATGGATCAGGCTCCTCTGAAATTCGGGGGACGCTTGGCGAGCAGGGCGGCGAGCCCTTCCTGCGCCTCGCCGGCGCCGGCGACCGCCATCGATCGCAATTCACGGTCGAGCTGGGTCTCGAAACCGGTGTCGAAACTGTCGTGCAGCAGGGTGCGGGCGGCGCCATAGGCCGCCGTCGGCGCGTCGGCGAGGCGGGTGGCGAGCGCCAGCCCTTCGGCCTCCAGCGCGTCATCATCGACCAGCCGGGTGATGAGGCCGATGGCTTCGGCTTCCTCGCTTTTGATGCGGCGGTTGGTGAGGATGATTTCCTGCGCGCGGCGCAGGCCAACGAGGCGCGGCAGCAGCCAGCTAAGCCCACCATCGGCAGTGAGGCCGATCGCGCCATAGGCGGCGGTATAATGGGCCGAGCGGGCGGACAGCACGACATCGCCCAATATGGCGAGGCTGAATCCGGCGCCCGCCGCCGGGCCGTTGACCAAAGTCACCAGCGGCTTGGCCATGCGGGCGAGGCGGGTGACCGCGGCGTGGAAGGTGGCGATGAGTTCGGCGAGGACGGTGGGGAGCTGCGCGCCCGCGCCGCCCATCAGCGCGACATCGCCGCCGGCGCAGAACAGCTTGCCATTGCCGGTGAGGACAACGCAGCGGACCGCCGCATCGCCCTCGCAGCGGATGGCGGCGTCGAGCAGCGCGCGGGCGAGCGGCAGATCGATCGCATTGCCGACCGCTGGCCGGTCGAGCGTGATCCGGGCGATGCCGTCGGCGATCGCCAGCGTCACGCCGCTGCCCGACCCGCTCATCAGCGCGGCGCCATGCGGATGGCGCCGTCGAGGCGGATCACCTCGCCATTCAGCATCGGGTTGCGGACGATTGATTCGACCAGCTGGGCATATTCGGCCGGTTTGCCGAGGCGGCTGGGGTGGGGCACCTGCGCGCCCAGCGCATCCTGCACATGCTGGGGGAAGGCCTCCAGCATCGGGGTCAGGAAGATGCCCGGTGCGATCGTCATGACGCGGATCTTGTGCTGGGCGAGATCGCGGGCGATCGGCAGGGTCATGCCGACCACGCCACCCTTCGACGCGGAATAGGCGGCCTGGCCGATCTGGCCGTCATAGGCCGCGACCGAGGCGGTGTTGACGATGACGCCACGCTCGCCGTCCATCTCCTCGGCCGCTGCCGCGCGGGCCGCGAATTTGGAGATCATGTTGAAGGTGCCGATCAGGTTGACGGTCACCGTCTTGGCGAAGCTGTCGAGCGGATGAGGCACATTTTCCTTGCCCACCGTCTTCACGGCCGGGGCGATACCGGCGCAGTTGACGAGGATGCGGGCGGTGCCATGGGCGGCTTCCGCCGTGTCGAGCCCGGCGGTGACGCTGGCATCGTCGGCGACGTTGACGCCGACATAAAGCCCGCCGATTTCGGCGGCGACCGCCTTGCCGGCTTCCTCATTGAGGTCGAAGATCGCGACCTTGGCGCCCTGCGCCGCGAGCATGGTCGCGGTGGCACGGCCGAGGCCGGAGGCGCCACCGGTGACGATGGCGGCCAGTCCTTTGATATCCATTATCTGTCCTCTCCCGGCAGAATTATACGAGTTCGACGGCCATGGCGGTGGCTTCACCGCCGCCGATGCAGAGGCTGGCGACGCCGCGCTTGAGGCCGCGTGTTTCCAGCGCGCCCAAAAGGGTGGCGACGATGCGCGCGCCCGATGCGCCGATCGGATGGCCAAGCGCGGTGGCGCCGCCATTGACGTTGAGCTTGTCGGCCGGGATGCCCAGTTCCTTGGCGGCGATCATCGCGACCACGGCAAAGGCTTCGTTGACCTCGAACAGGTCGACATCCTCGACCGACCAGCCGGCCTTGGCCAGCAGCTTGCGCATCGCGGGCACCGGCGCGGTGGTGAATTTGGCGGGCTCATGGGCATGGGCGGCGGTGGCGACGACCTTCGCCACCACTTTAAGGCCCTGCTTTTCCGCGACGCTCTGGCGGGTCATCACCAGCGCGGCGGCGCCGTCCGAAATGGACGAGGCATTGGCGGCGGTGATGGTGCCATCCTTGACGAAGGCGGGCTTGAGGCCGGGGATCTTTTCCGGCCGGGCCTTGCCGGGCTGTTCGTCGGTATCGATGATGGTGTCGCCGCCCCGGCCCGAAACAGTGACCGGCGTGATCTCGCGGACGAAGGCGCCGCTGCCGATCGCCGCATTGGCGCGGTCGAGCGAGCGGATGGCATAATCATCCTGGTCGGTGCGGGTGAACTGATAGTCGCGCACGGCCTCTTCGGCGAAGACGCCCATCGCCTTGCCGGGTTCATAGGCATCCTCCAGCCCGTCCATCATCATCGTGTCGATGATGCGGTCATGGCCGATGCGCGCGCCGCTGCGGTGCTTGGGCAGGGCATAGGGGGCGTTGGTCATGCTCTCCATGCCGCCGGCGATGACGATGTCGGCCGCGCCCGATGCCAGCGCCTCATGCGCCATGATCGCCGCCTGCATGCCGGACCCGCACATCTTGTTGACGGTCGTCGCCTCGGTATTGAGGCCGAGGCCTGCGCCGAGCGCCGCCTGGCGCGCGGGTGCCTGGCCCAAGCCGGCGGGCAGTACGCAGCCCATGTAGATGCGATCGATGGCGTCGGTGGCGACGCCGGCGCGCTCGACCGCGGCCTTCACCGCCGTGGCGCCGAGATCGGTCGCCTTGACCGCCGAGAGTGCGCCTTGGAACCCGCCCATGGGGGTGCGGGCATAGCTCGCAATTGTCTGTTTGAGATAGGCTATGGCTGTGTGATCCGCTGAGGATGCGCCGGGCCGGGTGGCCACCCGGCCCGGCGCGCGGCCGGATCGACCGTCTCGCAATAGGGCTCGTCGCCCGTCGTCATCATGGTCGTCCGGCCGCTGTCTTGCAATGCTTGATGAGTTGAAGGGGCTGCCCTCGCGCATGCCCGCAGACAATCGCAAGCCTGTCAGGAGCCTGCCCATGATCACCCCCACCTGCTTTATCGGCTGCGATGTCGGCAAAAAGGAGATCGCCGTCTTTCACAGCAATGGCGGCGCCAGCTACATCCTGCCCAACCAGCCTGAAGCGTTGGCGCGTTTCGTGCAAACCCTCGATCCGGGCTGCCTCGTCCTGTGCGAGGCGACCGGCGGCTATGAAGCGGCCCTGTTGGACGCCCTGTATAGCGCCGGCCATGCCTGCCACCGCGCCGATGCACGCAAGGTGAAGGCCTTCATCCGTTCGCTCGGCACGCTTGCCAAGACCGATGCCATCGACGCGCGTATGCTCGCCCGCTACGGGCAGGAACGCCATGATCGCCTGGCCCGATGGAAGCCCTGGCCGGCCGAGCAGCAGAAGCTGCACGCCCTCGTCATGGCGCGACGCGATATCGTCGCGGCCATCACCGCCTGGAACAATCGCACAAAGGCCCCCGGCGCCGCGGACATCCAGCCGCTCATCGATCCCATCGTCCACAGCTTCAGGACCCAGCTCAAGGCCATCGACGGCGCCATCGCCACCCTCGTTCGGCACAGCCAGATCGCCGCAAGGGCTCGCACCCTGCTCGCCATCCCCGGCATCGGCGCCACCACCGCCTACAGCCTGCTTGCCCTCATGCCCGAGTTGGGCACCCTCTCGCGTAAACAGGCCGCCTCCCTCGCCGGCCTTGCGCCCCATCCCCGCCAAAGCGGATCAAAGGACGCCTATCGCCGCGTCAGGGGCGGCCGACCCGCCGTCCGAAACGCCATCTTCATGGCCGCACTCGCCGCCGTCCGATCTCACCCCCTCATCAAGCCCTTCTACCAACGCCTCATCCAAAACGGCAAAAAGCCTATCGTCGCCATCACCGCCGTCATGCGAAAGCTCATCACATTCGCAAATGCCGCACTCAAACTGAGTTGATGACTACCGGATCGTCCTGCATCGAAATACTCCTTCAAAGGCTGCGCGCAATGACCATGCGCTGGATGTCCGACGTGCCTTCGTAAATCTGGCACACGCGGACATCGCGGTAGATTTTCGCGATTCCGAATTCTTCAAGATAGCCATAGCCACCCAGTGTCTGCATCGCGCCGGATACCACCGCCTCGGCCGCTTCGGAGGCGAACAGCTTGGCCATCGACGCCTGGGTGAGCGCGGGCTGGCCACTGTCCTTCATCGCGGCAGCGGACAGGACGAGCTGGCGCGCGGCCTCTAGCCGGGTGGCGAGGTCGGCAAGGCGGAAGCCGACCGCCTGATGCTCGATGATCGCCTTGCCGAAGCTCTTGCGGTCCTTGGCATAGGCGACTGCAATCTCCAGCGCCGCCTGGGCCATGCCGACGCACTGGGCGGCAATGCCGATGCGGCCGGTCTCCAGATTGGCCAAAGCGATGCGATAGCCCTGGCCCGGCTGGCCGATCAGCAGATCATCCTCGACGAACATGTCGTCGAACCGCAGCGCGCAGGTGTCCGACGCGCCCTGGCCCATCTTGTGCTCGACCTTGTCGACCGCATAGCCGGGCCGGTCGGTCGGCACGATGAAGGCGGACAGGCCCTTCTTGCCGGCGTCGGGATCGGTGACGGCGATGATCATCACCAGCCCGCCAATCTTGCCGGAGGTGATGAACTGCTTGGCGCCGCTGATGCGCCAGCCGCCATCGACCTTGACCGCGCGGGTGCGCACGGCCGAGGCGTCGGAGCCGGCGTCGCTTTCGGTGAGGGCGAAGGCGCCGATAGTGCGGCCGCCGATCAGCTCGGGCAGGAAGCGGGCCTTCTGCTCTTCGCTACCATCCTTGAGCAGGCCCGAGACGAGGATCGAATTCTGGATCGAGACGATGGTGGAAAGGGCGCCGTCGGCAGCGGCCAGTTCCATCAGGGCGAGGGCATAGGAAACCGAATCCGCCTCCGCGCCACCATAGGCTTCGGGCGCGGTCATGCCCCAGAGGCCAAGGCCCGCCATCTCCTCGAACAGTGAACGGGGATAGCCGCCCTCCGCCTCGAACCGGGCGCTATGCGGGCGGATCGTCGCCTGGGCGAAATCCCGGACGGTATCGCGAATCGCGCTCTGGATTTCGGTCAGCATAAACCCTTGCGTCTCTCCTATACTCATGAGTAGGTTGCGCCTGTTGCGATTTCTTGTCAACAGGCGGCATGGAGGAACAGCGAGTGTCGGCGAAAAGCGCAGTGGCGATCCCGTCTCCCTTCCGCACGCGGGAGGAAAAGGCGCGCGAGCGGGAGGAGAAGCGCGAGGCGGTGCTGCGCGCGGCGGTGCGCATGTTCAACGCGCGCGGCTTTCATGCGACCTCGCTGGACGATGTCGCCGCGAGCCTGGGGATCAGCAAGCCGACCATCTATCATTATCTGGGCAACAAGGAGCAGGTGCTGATCGAATGCGTCACCCGCGGCCTGGAGATGCTGCGCGCGGCGGCTGATGAAGCGCGCGCGGGGGAAGGCAATGGCCTGGCCCGGCTCGGCTATTTCCTGCGCCGCTATGGCGCGGTGATCATGGATGATTTTGGCGCCTGCGTGGTGCGGACGGGTGACGAATGCCTGTCGGCCGAAGGCGCGATCCTGTTCCGATCGCGCAAGCGCGACATCGACCTCGCCATGCGCGGGCTGATCGCCGACGCGGTGGCGGACGGGTCGATCGCCCCGGTCGACGTGAAGCTGGCGGCCTTCACTTTGGCCGGCGCACTCAACTGGTCGGCGCGCTGGCGCGATCCGGCGGGCGCGATGAGCGCCGAGGCGATCGCGGCGGCGCAGGTCGATCTGCTGATCGCGGGGCTCGCCCCGCGCGGCTGAGGCTGCCCGCTTCTCTCCTGTCCGAATTGGTCAAGCGACGCGCCATGGCGCGCGCCTATGACCGGCCCATGGACAGACAGCCCGCCATGACGGGCGCGAAGGAGAGGGCCGGATGGATATTGCCGCGACGCAGGTGCAGGCGATGCTGGACCGGGAGGCGATCCGCGATTGCCTCGCCCGGCTGGCGCGAGGTGAGGACCGGCGCGACCCCGATCTGATCCGGGCCTGCTGCTGGCCCGACGGCAGCACCGACTATGGCGTGTTCGCCGGCGATTTCGACGCCTATCTCGCCTGGGTGGTGCCCGGCGCCGATGCGATCCTCTGCACCCAGCATCTGCTGGGGCAGAGCGTCATCGATCTGGCGGGCGACACGGCGCGGGGCGAGACGCAGGTCCAATCCCATCATCGCATCGACATGGGCGATGCGCAGCGCGATGTCATGATCGGCGGCCGCTATCTCGACATTTTCGAACGGCGCGAGGGCCAGTGGCGGATCGCGCGGCGCACCATGCTCTATGACTGGGTGCAGGATATCGGCGTCTCAGCCGACTGGAGCCAGGGCGTGATGGGGATGGCGTTCAGCGCGCCGCATTTCACCGGCCGCGCGAACGGCGATCACAGCGTGCGCTTCTTCGCGCGCGAAACCGACTGAGGGAGAGGATCATGAATCCGCTGGACGACAAGGTCGCGATCGTCACCGGCGCGAGCCGGGGCATCGGCAAGGGGATGGCGCTGGCGCTCGCCGAGCAGGGGGCGACCGTCTATGTCACCGGGCGCACGGTCAAGGCGGTCGATCATGAATTGCCGGGCACGGTCGGCGAGACGGCGGCGCAGTGCGATGCGCGCGGCGGCCGCGGCATTGCGGTGCAGGTCGATCATGGCGACGATGCGCAGGTTGCGGCGCTGTTCGACCAGGTGCAGCGCGAACAGGGGCGGCTCGACCTGCTGGTCAATAATGCCTTTGCGATCCCCGAGGATCTGACCGTGCCGGGCAGCTTCTGGGAAAAGCCCTTGTCCAACTGGGACATGGTCGATGTCGGCGTCCGTTCCAATTTCGTCGCCGCGCGCCATGCCGCGCAGATGATGGTGCCGCAGGGTTCGGGGCTCATCGTGGCGATATCGGGCTATGTCGGCGTCACCTATACCTATGGCGTCGTGTTCGGTACTGCCAAGTCGGCGGTCGATCGCATGGCGCGCGATATGGCGATCGAATTGCAACCCCATGGCGTCGCCTCGCTCTCGCTATGGCAGGGGCTGACCATGACCGAGCGGGCACAGCGCAACATCGCCGCCAATCCGGCGATGAAGGCGCTGACCGTCACCAATCCGCTGGTCGGCTGCTCGCCCGAATTTCCCGGCCGGGTGATCGCCGCGTTGTTGGCCGATCCGGCGATCATGGCGCGATCGGGCGGCACCTTCATCACCGCGGAGCTGGCGCAGGCTTATGGCATCACCGATGTCGACGGGAAGACCATCCCGTCGCTGCGGGCCGAGCGCGGCGCACCGATCTGGCAACCGATCGCCCCGCGGACGGAGGCATAGGATGGCCGCGGATCGCCAGGCGCGGATCGATGCGCTGCTCGACCGGCAGGATATTGTCGACTGCCTGACCCGGTTCAGCCGGGGCATGGACCGGTTCGACCGCAACCTGTTCCTGTCGGCCTTTCATGATGATGCCACGGTCGCGGCGGGCAGCTTCGTCGGCGCGCCCGATGCGCTTTATGCCTGGGCCAGTGCCCTGCACGAGGGCGGGCAGGTGGCGACCCATCATAATCTGCTCAACATGACGATCGATATCGATGGCGACGGTGCCCATGCCGAAACCTATTATCTGTTCGTCGGCCGCAACCGGGACGAGAGTAACTGGATCGCCGGGGGCCGCTATCTCGATCGGCTGGAACGGCGCGATGGCCAGTGGAAGATTGTGCTGCGCACCAACATGATCGAATGGTCCGGGCTGGTGCCGACCCTGCCGCTACCCTTTGGCGATATAGCGGACCTGCATGCCAATGGCGCGCCGGCACGGGACAAGAGCGATCCTTCCTATCAGCGGCCGCTGGTCAATCGGCGGGCGCTGCATATTCCCCAATAGCGCGCATCGCGGGGTCGATCCTTGGGCGGGGACATTCTGTCCACGTTGACGCCGCCTGCCGCGCATCCCACCTTCGCATCGAAATGGGGCCATGCTGCGTTGGACGCAGCGACGGGCGCGCCCTGCGCCCCTTGCCCTACATCCTGCCGAAGAAGGTGATCCGATGACCATAGCCCTTGCCGACCCCAGCCTGCTGCGCGAACAATGCTATGTCGACGGCCAGTGGATCGGCGCCGCCAGCATCGACGTGACCGATCCGGCGACGGACGAGCGGCTGGCCGGCATTCCCGCGATCGACGAGGCGGGAACACGCGCGGCGATCGAGGCGGCCGAGGCGGCACTGCCAGAGTGGAAGGCGAAGACGGCGGCCGAACGCTCGCGCATATTACGCCGCTGGTTCGAACTGCTGATCGAACATCAGGATGACCTGGCGATGATCCTGACCCGCGAGCAGGGCAAGGCGCTGACCGAGGCCAAGGGCGAGATCGCCTATGCCGCCAGCTTCATCGAATGGTTCGGGGAAGAGGCCAAGCGCATCTATGGCGAGATCATCCCCAGCCATCGCGCCGACAGCCGCATCGTCGTCATCAAGCAGCCGGTCGGCGTGGTCGCCGCGATCACGCCGTGGAATTTCCCCGCCGCGATGATCACGCGCAAGGCGGCGCCGGCGCTGGCGGCAGGCTGCACCATGGTCTTGAAGCCCGCGACCCAGACACCGCTCACCGCGCTGGCGCTCGCCGTGCTGGCCGAACGGGCGGGCGTGCCCAGGGGGGTGTTCAACGTCGTCACCGGATCGTCGCGGGTGATCGGCGCGGAACTGACCGGCAACCCGCTGGTGCGCAAGCTGAGCTTCACCGGATCGACCGAGGTTGGCAAGACGCTGATGGCGCAATGCGCGCCGACGATGAAGAAGCTGTCGATGGAGCTGGGCGGCAATGCGCCCTTCATCGTCTTTGCCGATGCCGATCTGGATGCTGCGGTCGAAGGCGCGATCGCGTCCAAATATCGCAACAGCGGCCAGACCTGCGTCTGCGTCAACCGCATCCTTGTCCAGCGTGACGTCGCGCCGGCCTTTGCCGAGAAGCTGAAGGCGGCCGTCGCGAAGCTCAAGGTCGGGCCGGGTACGGAAGCGGGCGTGACCCAGGGGCCGCTGATCGACGAGAAGGCGGTCGAGAAGGTCGAGGAACATGTCGCCGACGCGCTGGCCAAGGGCGGCACGCTGGTGAGCGGTGGGCATCGCCACGCACTGGGCCACAGCTTCTTCGAGCCGACCATCATCTCCGGCTGCACGCCGGAGATGAAGCTGGCCGACGAGGAGACGTTCGGGCCGCTTGCCGCGCTCTTCCTGTTCGACACGGAAGAGGAGGCGGTCGCGCTGGCCAACGCCACCGAAGTCGGCCTGTCGGGCTATTTCTACACCCGCGACCTGTCGCGCGCCTGGCGCGTGGGCGAGGCGCTGGAGGTCGGCATGGTCGGGATCAATACCGGCCTGATTTCGACCGAGGTCGCGCCGTTCGGCGGCATCAAGGAATCGGGCATGGGCCGCGAAGGATCGCGCCATGGCATCGAGGACTATGTCGAGATCAAATATCTGTGCATGTCCGGGATCTGACGCAGACTATCGAAAGGGGATGATGATGGCGGGAGTGGTGGCGGTAACCGGTGCGGCCGGTGCGCTGGGCCGGGCGGCGGTGCAGGTGCTGCGCGCGGCCGGCTGGACGGTGGCGGGTATCGACCTGGGCGCGGTTACGGCCGATGGCGTCGACCTGGCGCTGGACGGCGTTGACCTGTCCGACGAGCAGGCGGTGGCCGGCGCGGCGGACAAGATCGGCGAAGCGCTGGGCGGCCTCGACGCGCTGGTTAATATTGCCGGCGGTTTCAGCTGGGAGACGGTGGAGGATGGCTCGGTCGCCACCTGGGACCGGCTCTATGGCATGAATGTCCGCACCACGCTGATCGCGACTCGCGCGCTGTTGCCGCTGCTGCGCGATGGCGGCGGGGCGATCGTCAATATCGGCGCGGCGGCCTCGGTTAAGGCGGCGGCCGGCATGGGCGCCTATGCCGCGTCCAAGGCCGGCGTGGCGCGCCTGACCGAAGCGCTGGCCGAAGAACTGAAGGATGCGGGCGTGCGCGTGAATGCGGTGCTGCCCAGCATCATCGACACGCCGGCCAACCGCGCCGACATGCCCGACGCGGATGCCAGCCGCTGGGTCTCGCCCGAGGCGTTGGGAGGGGTGATCGCCTTCCTGCTGTCGCCCGCCGCTGCGCCGATCACCGGCGCGCTGATCCCGGTCACTGGCCGGGTCTGATCGCGATCGACCGGTTGCCGTTGCAAGGCGCGCAACCGGTCGATGGCGTTTCGTGCAACTGGCCTTGGCGCCTTTGCATTTGCGAAAAAAGCCGGGGAGGACCAGATGAACCTCGATGCTGCGACGCAGCAATATTCTTGTCTGAGGTTCTTATGTTTTCGCTCATCTCGCTCTATTTCGCCTATCGCCGGGACGTCGTCACCGCCGAGCGTTATATCGCCGCGCTGACCCCCGCTGCCGAGCCGGTTTCGGCCGACGTCGTGACTTTCCCGGTCGCCAAGGAAGAAAAGCTGGCCCGCGCCGCCTGATCGGCGCGCCAGCTGACGACTGACTACCTCTCCCGCTGACTGCCCATTTTCGGGGCAGCGCCGCGGCCAGAAGGCCGCCAAGGGATCGCCACAGCGCTAACAGCGCCGGCCCGCCGCTCCGCCATTGCAAGTCAACATATGTGTTGATTAACAAAATGGCGAGAACAGCGATCCCCAGGAGAGGTCATGACCTGCAAGCCGACGCAGACGCCTGCGGCTGACACATTCGATATCCCGACCCTGCGCGAGAAATATCGCGCCGAGCGCGACAAGCGGATGCGCGCCGACCGGGAAGGCCAATATCAGCCGACCACCGACGACACGACGCACAGCTATGACGTCGACCCGCATATGCCGGTCGTCGCACGCGATCCGATCGTCGAGGAACTGGATGTCGTCGTGCTGGGCGCGGGCTTTGCCGGCCTGCTTGCCGGCTATCACCTGACCAAGCAGGGCGTCACCAATTTCCGCAATATCGACCATGGCGGCGATTTCGGCGGCGTCTGGTACTGGAATCGCTATCCCGGCATCCAGTGCGACAATGACGCCTATTGCTATCTGCCGCTGCTGGAAGAAACCGGCTTCATGCCGTCGAAGAAATTCGCCGACGGCGCGGAGATCCAGGCCTATTGCCGCCAGATCGCCGAAAGCTTCGGTTTCGCCGACAAGGCGCTGTTCCACACCCTCATCACCTCGCTGAAATGGGACGAGACGATCCAGCGCTGGCGCGTCGCCACCAGCCGGGGCGACGAACTGCTGGCCCGCTTCGTGGTGATGGGTTGCGGCGTGCTCAACATGCCCAAGCTGCCCGGCATCGCCGGCATCAACAGCTTCAAGGGCAAGATCTTCCACACTGCCCGCTGGGACTATGAGTATAGCGGCGGCAGCTATGCCAATCCGGTGCTCGACAAGCTGGCCGACAAGCGCGTCGCCATCATCGGCACCGGCGCGACTGCGATCCAGGCGGTGCCCTATCTCGGCCGCTACGCCAAGCAGCTCTATGTCATCCAGCGCACGCCATCGACTGTGGACGAGCGGCCCAATCCGGCGACGGATGCCGACTGGGCGGCGTCGCTCCAGCCCGGCTGGCAGGCCGATCGCCAGGCCAATTTCCACCGCGCCGCAATGGAGTCCTTTGCGCCGGGCGAGCCGGATCTGATCTGCGACATCTGGACCGAGATCGCCCGCAACCTGTCGGCCGAACTGGAAGCCGAAGGCTGGCCGGAAATGTCGATCGAGCAGTTCATGGCCAAGCGCGAAGTGGTCGATTATCGCGTGATGGAGCGGCTGCGCGCCCGCGTCGACGAGATGGTCGAGGACAAGGCGACGGCCGAGGCCCTGAAGCCCTGGTATCGCTTCCTCTGCAAGCGGCCGCTGTCGAGCAACGAGTTCTATCCGACCTTCAACCGGCCCAATGTCACGCTGATCGACGTCGCCGACAGCAAGGGGCTGGAGAAGATCACGGAGAAGGGCTTCGTGTCGGGCGGCGTCGAATATGAGGTCGACTGCATCATCTTCGCCAGCGGCTTCGAGGTGACGAGCGAGCTGAAGCGCCGCTGGGGCATCGACGCGGTCGAGGGGCGCGATGGCCTGTCCATCTACGATCATTGGGCCAATGGTCCGCGCACCCTGCACGGCACCATGACCCATGGTTTCCCCAACCAGTTCTTCATCGGCTATATTCAGGGCGGCCTCAACGCCAGCGTCACCGAACAGTTCGGCCGCCAGGCGGAGCATATCGCCCATATCATCCATGCGGTGATGGATAAGGGCGCCAAGGTGGTCGAGACCACCCTGCAGGGGCAGGAGGATTATGTCCGCCATTTCGAGGAAATGGAAATCGACATGACCGCCTTCCAGCAGGAATGCACCCCCAGCTATTTCACCAATGAGGGCCAGGTGAAGGCGCCCTGGGCGCTGTTCCGCAGCTATGGACCGGGCTGGGGCGCATTCCAGAAACTGGTGCAGGACTGGCGCGCGAAGGGCGATCTCGACGGCATGGAATTGCGGTCCTGAGCCATGGGCCGGATCGCCCCGGGGATGGTTCGTGGCGGTCGCCGCTCTTCCCTTGGGACGCTCCCGCCAGTTGCGATAGGCAGGTTGAAAATATTGTCCTTGCGGACCCGGCGAGCGGACTCGCGGGCCGTACCCATCGGGCAACGCGGACGTTGCAGGAGGATGCCATGAGCAAGATCGACAATATCGATGTGGAGGCGCTGGCCAAGCCGCTGACCTATCCGACCGAGGCATTCCTGTCGAAGGACTATGCCCTGGCGGAGAAGGAAAAGCTGTGGCCCCATGTCTGGCAGATGGCGGCGCGGGTCGAGGAACTGCCCGATGTCGGCGACTGGATGACCTACGACATTTGCGATGAGTCGATCATCATCGTGCGGACCGCGCCCGATACGTTGCGCGCCTTCTTCAATGTCTGTCCGCATCGCGGCCGCCAACTGGTCGATGTGCCCAAGGACGTGCATTCGGTGCGTGGCAAGAACCGGCGCAGCTTCGTCTGCGGCTTCCATGGCTGGACCTTCGATACCGAGGGCAACAACACCTACATCCTCGACCCGCAGGACTGGCAGGGCGCGCTCAATGCCGAATGCACCCGCCTGTCGGACGTCAAGATCGACACATGGGGCGGCTGGATCTGGATCCACATGGACCTCAATGCCGAGCCGCTGATCGATTTCCTGGGCGATGCCGGTCGCATCCTGTCCCACTTCGAAATGGACAAGATGCGCTACAAATGGCGCAAATGGGTGGTCTATCCGGCCAATTGGAAGACTGCGCTGGAGGCTTTCATGGAGCCTTATCATGTCGCGGGCACCCATACCCAGCTGCTCGATTATGGCGATTATTACGCCTATAGTGCGGCCTATGGCCTGCATGGGGTGAGCGGTTTCGACCAGCGCGACCCGGCCTTCCAGATGAGCCAGAGCAGCAGCGTCACCCGCGCGGGCAAGGGCGATGATCCGCGCCGCTCCACCTATGAGCTGATCCGCGAAAATTACGAGACATTGAACTATGCGGCCTCGACCGAGACTTTGGTCAATGCGGCGAGCCGGCTGGTCGACGAACTGCCCGAGGGCACGGCGGCCGGCGACGTGATCGCCCATTGGCTGAAATCCGCCAAGGCAGACGATGCCGCGCGCGGCGTCATCTGGCCGGAAATCCCGCCCGAGGTGATGGCCGAGGCGGGGCTTGCCTGGCACGTCTTTCCCAACATGTCGGTGCTGCAGGGGATCACCTTCGCCCTTTGCTACCGCACCCGTCCCTATGGCGACGATCCCGACATGTGCATCTTTGAATCCTACGCGATCGAGCGATTTCCCGAAGGCGAAGTGCCGGTCACCGAATGGGAAGAGACGGAGGCCACCGCCGAGGGCTGGGGCGCCGTCCTCGCCCAGGATTTCTCGAACATGGAATGGGTGCAGAAGGGCATGAAGTCGCGCGGTTTCCGCGGGCCGCTGCCCAACCCCCACCAGGAACGCAAGATCACCAATTTCCACCGCAACCTAGCCACGTACATGGGTACGGGCGCACCGAGGTTACTCAAATGAGCTATGACGATCCCAAGCCCGCCGTCAACGTGAACGCCACCGACAAGAAGGGCACGCCGGTCTACAAGCGGATGCTGGACCTGTTCGAGGCCGAAGGCATCAACACGCTGTTCGGCATTCCCGACCCCAATTTCGTCCACATGTTCCTGGAGGCCGAGCGTCGCGGCTGGACCGTGGTTGCGCCCCATCATGAAGCCGCAGCCGGCTTCATGGCCGAGGCCGCGTCGCGCATCACCGGCAAGCCCGCCGTCGCGATCGGCACGCTGGGGCCGGGCATCGCCAATATGGCGCCCGCCATCCAGTGCGCGCTGGTCGAAAATTCGCCGGTCATCTTCCTGTCGGGCCAGCGCGCCCGCGTCACCGAACAGCGCGTCCGTCGCGGCCGCATCCAGTTCGTCAAGCAGATGCCCTTGTTCGAAAATAGCGTCAAATATGCCGCCTCGATCGAATATGCCGACCAGACCGACGAGGTCGTGCGCGAGGGCATTCGCAAGGCGATGGGCGGCACCCCCGGCCCGGTCTATATCGAATATCCCAGCCACATCATTCTGGAGGAGCTGGACCTGCCCGCGCCGCTGGCGCCGGACCGCTATCGTCTGGTCAACCAGGGCGCGGACATCGACCGGGTCAAGGAAGCGGCCGACCTGATCCGCGCGGCCAAGAACCCGATCCTGCTGGTCGGCCATGCCGTCCACACCTCGCGCTCGGGCGCGGCGGTGAAGCAACTCGCGGACCTGATGAACTGCCCGGTGATCCAGACCTCGGGCGGCACCAGCTATATCAAGGGGCTGGAAGACCGCACTTTCCAGTACGTCTTCTCCAAGGCGTCGATCGAAGCGGTCACGGAATCGGATCTGGTGCTGGCGCTGGGCACTGAACTGGGCGAGCCGGTCCATTTCGGCAAATGGCGCTACTGGATGAAGAATGAAGCGATCCGCAAGTGGATCTATGTCGAGCAGGACCCGGCCGCGATCGGCGTCAACCGGCCGATCGACGTGCCGCTGGTCGGCGACCTGCGCGGCGTCGTGCCGCAGCTGGTCGAGGCGCTGAAGGACACGCCGCGCGCGCCCGCGCCGATGCTGGAAGCCTTCATGCGTGACGGCCAGGCGGAACTGGACGAACTGGCGGCGGAATCGCGTACCAAGAGCGATGGCACCGGCGATTTGCCGATCCATCCCGCCCGTCTGGCGGTGGAAGCGACCGAAGCCTTCCCCAAGGACGGCATCCTGATCCGCGACGGCGGCGCCGGCGTGATCTTCCAGTGGACCTATTCGCAGTGCAAGCCGAACGACGTCATCTGGAACCAGAATTTCGGTCATATCGGCACCGGCATTCCCTATGCTACCGGCGCGATGCTGGCGGACAAGGCGGCCACCGGGGTCAGCCGTCCGGGCCTGTTGCTGACCTCCGACAGCAGCTTCATGTTCCACATTGCCGAACTGGAAGTGGCGGTGCGCACCAAGCTGCCGCTGGTCTGCGTCGTCGGCGTGGATAATCAGTGGGGCCTGGAAGTGGGCGTCTACAAGCGCACCTTCGGCCAGGGCACGGAAGAAACCGGCACCCATTGGAGCAAGGAAGTCCGCTTCGACAAGATCGGCGAGGGCTTTGGCTGCCACGGCGAATATGTGACCCGCGCGGAGGACATCAAGCCGGCGATCGCGCGCGCCTATGCCAGCGGCAAGCCGGGCGTCGTCCATGTCGTGATCGACCCCAAGGCCAATTCGGAAGAAATGCCGAAATATGCCGAATTCCGCACCTGGTATGCCGAAGGCACCCAGTAAAACGCCCTTCCTCCCCGGATAAGGGGAGGGGGACCGCCGCGGGCGGTGGAGGGGTGTCATCCCGGCGGACACACCCTTCCGTCTGGCCTTTGGCCAGCCACCTCCCCTTCAGGGGGAGGATTTTGGAGAGGATGGGACATCGACATGCGCGACTATCGGAACTTCTATATCGACGGCCAATGGGTCGCCCCGGTCGAACCGAAGACCGCGGATGTCATCAATCCCGCGACCGAGGCGGTGGCCGGCACGATCTCGCTCGGCGGCGTTGCCGACGTGAACAAGGCGGTCGCCGCTGCGCGCAAGGCCTTTGCCAGCTGGTCGCAGACCACGCGCGAACAGCGGCTCGACCTGCTGCTCGCCATTCAGGCGGAATATGCGCGGCGTCAGGCCGAGCTGGGCGACGCGATCATCGAGGAAATGGGCGCGCCGTCCTCGCTGGCCCATGGCTTCCATGTCGGCCTGGGGGCGGGGCATTTGCAGACCGCGATCGAGGTGCTGCGCGAGTTCAAGTTCGACGAGCCGCATGGCGCGACGATGATCGCGCGCGAGCCGATCGGCGTCTGCGCCCTCATCACGCCGTGGAACTGGCCAATGAACCAGACCTGCGTGAAGATTTTCCCGGCGCTGGCCACTGGCTGCACCATGATCCTGAAGCCGCCACAACTCGCGCCCTTCTCGGCCCAGATCCTGGCTGAAATCCTCGATACGGCGGGCGTGCCGGCGGGCGTGTTCAACATGGTGCAGGGCAGTGGCAGCGTGATCGGCACCGCGCTTTCCACCCATGAGGATGTCGACATGGTGTCCTTCACCGGGTCGGAGCCGGTTGGCGTGCAGATTCAAAAGGATGCGGCGACCACGATCAAGCGGGTCGGGCTGGAACTGGGCGGCAAGAGCGCTTTCATCGTGCTGGACGATGATGCGCTGGCCGCCAATGTCGCGGGCGCGACCGGCGGCATGATGGGCAATTCGGGCCAGACCTGCAGCGCGGGATCGCGCCTGCTGGTGCCGGCCGCACGCATGGATGAAGTGGTGGCCGCAGCCAGGGCGGCGGCGGACGCGGTGACGGTCGGCGATCCGACCGGCAATGTCGCCATGGGGCCGGTGGTGTCGAAGAGCCAGTACAACATCATCCAGGACTATATCCGCAAGGGCCTGGACGAGGGCGCGACCCTGATCGCTGGCGGCGCCGGTCGCCCGGACGGGATCGACAAGGGCTGGTTCGTGAAGCCGACGGTGTTCGTCGGCACCAACGACATGGTGATCGCGCGCGAGGAAATCTTTGGCCCGGTGCTGGTGATCATCGGCTATGACGATATCGACCACGCAGTCGACATCGCCAATGACAGCAATTTCGGCCTTGCCGGCTATGTCAGCGGCACTGATATTGACCAGTGCCGTGCCGTCGCCCGGCGCATGCGCACCGGCTGGATCAGCATCAATGGCGGCTTCGATTTCCACGCCCCCTTTGGCGGCTACAAGCGCAGCGGCAATGGCCGCGAATGGGGCGAGCATGGCTTCCTCGAATATCTCGAAGTGAAGTCGCTGCTGGGCTACGCCTGAGATGGCGGTCCAGTCCGGGCGCTATGGCGCCGCCAGTGCTGCTATCGCTGCCGAGGGCTGGTCCCTCGCGCGTCTGACCCCGCCCAGCCGCCTGCACGGCGCCAATGGCCTGGCCACCGGACCGGACGGGCGCCTCTATGTCGCGCAGGTCGGTGGTAGCCAGGTCAGCGCGATCGATGTCGACAGTGGCGCGATCGAGACGATCAGCGCGATGGGCGGCGCCATCGTCGCGCCCGACGATCTGGTGTTCGACGATGCCGGCAACCTGTATCTGACCGAGATTACCGAGGGCCGGGTCGCGATGCGCACGCCATCGGGCGACGTGCGGGTGGTGCGCGGCGACATTCCGGTCGCCAACCCGATCACCTGGCATCAGGGCCGGCTGATCGCGGGCGAATGCCGGATCGGCGCGCGGATCATGGAGCTGGACCTGGATGGCGGCGAACCGCGCATCATCCTCGACAATATACCGATGGCCAACGCCTTTCAGGTCGGCCCGGACGGCAAGCTCTATTTCCCGGTGATGGGCGCCAACGAGATTTGGCGGGTGGACCTGAATGGTGGTGCGCCCGAGGTGGTGGCCGGCGATCTGGGCGTACCGGATTCGGTGAAGTTCGACAGCAAGGGGCGGATCGTCACGACCCAGGTGGCCAGCGGCCAGGTGCTGCGGCTCGACCTGGTGAGTGGCACGCGCGAAGTGCTGGCCGATCTTGGCCCCGGTCTCGACAATGTCAGCTTCATCGGCGACCGCATCTTCGTGTCGAGCATTCCGGGCGAGATCACCGAATTGCTGGGCGACGGCAAGGTCCGCTCCGTCGTGCCCCGCGCACTGCAATGGCCGCTGGGTCTCGCCATGGGCGCGGACGGCGCGTTGTTCGTTGCCGATGGCACTTTCGGATATACGCTGCGAGCCGGCGAGGCACTGACCCTGGCCGGCATGATCTTCTACCCCGGCTGTCCCGGCTATATGCGCGGCGTTGCCGCCGGCGTGCAGGCGGGCGAATGGATCATCAGCACCGGTCTTGGCGTGGTGGCGCGCTATCGGCCGGGGCAGGGGGAAAGCGATTTCCTCGTCACCGGCCTCGACCAGTTGATGGGGGTGGCGGTCGCGCCGGGCGGCGCGGTGGTGGTTGCCGAATATGGCACCGGCCGGCTGCTCTCGATCGAGAATGGCGCGGTCAGCGAACTCGCGACCGGACTCGACAAGCCGATGGGCGTGGCGCTGGCGCCGGACGGGACAACCTATGTCGCCGAGGCCGGGGCAGGGCGCGTGCTGCGCATCGCGGGCGGCCGCAGCGAGACGATCATCGATGGTCTCGGCCGACCGGAAGGGCTGGCGATCCATGATGGGAAGCTGTTCGTCGTCGATACGCGGGCCAAGACACTGGTCGCCACCGACCTGTCGGGCGGCGCGCGTGAGACGATCGCCAGCGCCTTGCCAGTCGGCGCGCCCGCCGGCGTCACGCCCAAATTCCTGGGCCCGATCGGCGACATGGCCGGGCCGATGATCAATTTCGCCGATGTGACGGCGGGATCGGATGGCACGCTCTATGTGTCGGGCGACGCTGAAGGCAGCGTGCTGGCGCTACGCCGCCGGTAGGGGACGGTCGCCGCTGAGCTGCTCGCTGAGCGCGTCCGCCGCCTCGACCAGCGCCTGTTGCAATGCGCCCAGCCCCTCGCGCTGCAGCGCGGCGCCGATGCCGATCGCCACCAGCGCATGGACCGGGCGGCCCGCGCCTTTCCATACGGGCGCGGAGACGACGGTGACGCCGGCAATATATTGGCCCTCGTCCACCGCGAAGCCCTGCGCGCGGGTCTGGCGCAATTGCTCCATCCAGTCGGCGAAGGGCGGCGGATCGTCCCAGCGCAGCGTGTCGAACCGCGCCTTCAGTTCCTTCTCGCCATAATCGCCAAAGGCGGCGATGCAGCGGCCGGTGGCGCTGATCAGCGCCGGGAAACGGCTGCCGACCTGGGCGCTCAGTTGGAAGCCGCTGCCCGACTGCGCCATGGCGACGACGATCATATGATCGAGGCCCACCGCCTGCACCCCCAGCATGGTGAGGCCGAAGCGCTGCGCCAGCCGGTCGAGCACCGGCTGGGCAAGGTCGTTGAAGGCGTCGCGGCGCAGCCAGTTGCGCGCCAGCGTCAGCACGCCGGCCTGCAGCGCATAGCGTTTGGTATCGGGATCGAAGGCGACCAGTTCCTCCTCCACCAGCGCGCGCAGCACATAGAGGCAGGTGCTGGGCACCAGCCCCAGTTCCTTGGCGATCGCCTGTACGCCGAGCGGCCGGTCGCTCTTGCCCAGCAGGCGCAGGATCGCGGCGGCACGGGCGATGGCGGGCGCCTTGCTCTCCTGCACGGCCTTGGCGACCTTGCGGACGGTGGAGGGCGGGCGGGGCGTGGTGCGGCTGTCGGTCATGGCGTCATCCTATCGCGACGCCGATGGGCTGTCATTCGAAATATAGAACATCATTCACCATTTACAACAAATGAGTCGCTGTGACATCGCTTGTTGCAAGCAGCGACGGGATTTCGACCCGTTCGCCCGGTTGAATGCCGGACCGATGGGATGGGATGATGGCGAAGCTAACCGACTATCGCAGCTATGCCGATGCACAGGCGCATGCGACCTCAGCGGCGCTGTGGGATTTGTTCGACGGCGACCGCGAAGACCTCAACATCGCCCATGAATGCATCACCCGCCATGCCGATGGATCGGGCCGCGCCGCCGTGCGCATCGCCCATGCCGCCAATGGTGATGATGGCGGCCGGGACGAGATATTGAGCTTCGACGCGATCGCGGCGGGCGCCGCGCGCTTTGCCCATTGGCTCGATGCCGAGGGTATTCGGCCGGGCGAACGCATCGCCTTCATGCTGGAACCTTCGCTGCCCTTCTATGTCTGCCTGTTCGGGGCGATGCAGACCGGCGCGATCTCGGTGCCGCTCTTCACCCTGTTCGGCCCGGATGCGCTGCGGCTGCGGGTCGACGACTGCAAGCCGACCATCCTCATCACCAACGCGGAAAAGGCGGAGCTGGCGCGCAGTATGGATGGCCCGCGCGTGATCGTCGCCGACGACGCATTGCTGGCCGATCTCGCCCGCTTCCCGGCGAGCTACAGCCCGAAGACCAAGGCCAATGACCTGGCCGTCTTCCAATATACGTCGGGCACCACGCGCGAACTGCCCGAGGCGGTGAAGCACAGCCATCGCGCGCTGGTGACGTTGATGTTCGCCGCCCTCTACGGCACCGGCATCCGGCCGGGCGACGAATTTTTCTGCCCCTCCTCGCCGGCCTGGGGTCATGGCCTGTGGCATGGCACGCTGGCGCCGCTGGGGCTGGGCGTGACCACCGGCACCTTTGCCGGCCGCTTCGATCCGGTGCGGCTGATGCAGGCGCTGGATGCCTATGGCATCACCAACATGTCGGCCGCCGCGACCCATTATCGCATGATGAAGAATAGCGGCCGGGCCGCCGATTTCGCCTTCCATTTCGACAAGCTGTCCTACACCGGCGAGCCGATCGACCCGGCGACGCTGGAGTTTATCGACGCCCATTTCAAGGTGCCGGCCTGTTCCATGTACGGCACGACCGAGATTGGCGTGGTGCTGGTCAACTATCCCGGCGCGCAGGATTTCATGGTGAAGCCGGGTTCGCTGGGCAAGGCGGTGCCGGGCCAGAGGCTGGAAGTGCAGCGCCCCGATGGCAGCGCCTGCGATCCCGGCGAGATTGGCGAGCTGATGCTGTGGCGCCGCGACCGGTGGGAAACCACCAAGGACCGGGCGAAGATCGACGCTGACGGCTATTTCTACCATTGCGGCCGCGCCGACGACGTCATCATCTCGGCCGGCTGGACGATGAGCGCGGTCGAGATCGAGAATACGCTGCTCAAGCATGAGGCGGTGCTGGAATGCGCGGTGATCGGCGTGCCCGATGACAAGCGCGGCCAGGTGGTGAAGGCCTTCATCATCCTCAATCGCGACGGCAGCGACGCGCTGGTCCGCGAATTGCAGGACTTCACCCGCGAGAAGCTCGCCCAGCACGAATTTCCCCGCATCGTGGAATTCGTGACCGACCTGCCCAAGACGCCGGCCGGCAAGGTTCACCGCAAGATTTTGAGAGATCGTGAGGCCGCCAAGGCGGTCGAACTCGCCAACTGAAGTCAGGAGAAGAGAGATGGCAACATTGGCCGAAGCGCCCGTGAACAAATTCCCCAAGATCACCGAGGAGGGGCTGGACGACCTGCGCAAGCGCATCGGCGTCAAGATCGAGAATACCGTCGAGCCGTGGAACTACGAAGCCACGCGCGACGCGATCCGCCACTATGCGCACGGTATCGGTGACGATAATCCGCTGTGGTGCGATCCGGCCTATGCCGAAAAGACCAAGCATGGTTCGCTGGTCGCGCTGCCGAGCTTCCTGTTCACCACCAGCCGCATCATCTCGGGCTATTGTGGTGGCCTGTCGGGCGTCCATGCGATGTGGGCGGGTGCCGACTGGACCTGGCACAAGCCGGTGCTGCGCAACGACACGATCCGCACCGAGGCCTATTTGAAGGATCTGATCGAACATCAGACCAAGTTCGCCGGCCGCAGCTTCCAGCAGATCTATCATGTCGATTTCTTCAACCAGCATGGCGACAAGGTCGCCGAAGGCGACAGCTGGGTGTTCCGCACCGACCGCGACGAAGCGCGTGAGCGCGGGACGAAGTACACCGAAGCCCGTGGCCGGGTGGAGCCCTTCACCGACGAACAGCTGGCCGAGATGTACAAGCTGTACGAGAAGGAAGAAATTCGCGGCGCCACGCCCCGTTACTGGGAAGATGTGCAGGTCGGCGATGAACTGCCGCGCATGATGAAGGGGCCGATGACCGTCACCGGCTTCATCTGCTACGCGCAGGGCTGGGGCGGCCTCTATATCCGCGCCAACAAGCTGGCGTGGAAGATGCAGCAGAAGCATCCCGGCACCGGCATCAAGAACCGCTTCAACGTGCCCGACTGCCCGGAACGCGTCCATTGGGACGAGGCGTTCGCGCTCGAAGTCGGCGCGCCGGGCGCCTATGACTATGGTCCGGAACGCTGCAGCTGGCTGACCCATCAGGTCACCAACTGGATCGGCGACGACGGCTTCCTGCACAAGAGCAAGTGCCAGATCCGCCGCCATAATCCCGATGGCGACGTGATCTTCATCGACGGCAGCGTGATCCGCAAGTTCGAGGAGAACGGCAAGAAATATGTCGAGATCCAGCAGCGCGCGGAAACCCATCGCGGCGAAGTCTCGGCCTTCGGCACCTCGATTGCCGAACTGCCCAGCCGCCCGGCCTGATCCGGGCGCGGTGGGCCGTTCCTTCCCCCTGGGGAGGATTTGGGACGGAACGGCCCACCGAAAGAGGCATGATGGACAGCCACGACAAGAGTGAATGGGCAGGGCCGCTGGCCGGGGTGCGGGTGCTGGATTTCACCCGCGTCCTGGCTGGTCCCTCGGCCGCGCTCGCGCTCGCCGATCTGGGCGCGGAAGTCATCAAGGTGGAGCCGCCGGGCAGCGGCGATGACACCCGCAGCTTCCCGCCGCTGCGCGAAGGCGAGAGCCATTATTTCCTCAGCGTCAATCGCGGCAAGAAGAGCATCGTGCTCGACTTGAAAGCCCCCGAGGGGCTGGCGATCGCCCGCGATCTGGCGGCCAAGTCGGACATCGTCATCGAAAATTACCGGCCCGGCGTGATGGACCGGCTGGGCCTTGGCTATGAGGCGCTGTCGGCGATCAACCCCGGCCTCATCTATTGCGCCATTTCCGGCTTCGGCATGACCGGGCCACTCAAGGACCGGCCGTCCTTCGACATCGTCTTGCAGGCCATGTCGGGCGCGCTCAGCGTCAATGGCGAGCCGGGCGGGTTGCCGACCAAGCTCGGCATTCCGCTGGGCGATCTGGTCGGTGGCATCAACGGGCCGATCGCGATCCTCGCCGCCCTGCACGAACGCCATGCCACCGGGCGCGGCCGGCTGATCGACATCAGCCTGATGGACGGGATGATCGGCCTGCTCGGCTATCTGGCGCAACTCAGTTTCTTCACCGGGCAGGATCCGGTGCCGCAGGGATCGCAGCATCCCAATCTCGTCCCTTATGGCGTCTTCCCGGCCAGCGACGGGTCGATCGTGATCGCCTGTCTCACCAATCATTTCTGGGGCAAGATCTGCGCCGCGCTGGGGCTGGATGCGCTGGCCGACGATCCGCGCTATGACATGCTCGACAAGAGGCGCGAGCGGCGGGCGGAGGTGAACGCCCTGCTGTCGGCGGTGACGCAGACCCGCACCGTGGCCGACCTTGCCGATTTGTTCGCCGCGCATCAGGTGCCCCATGCGCCGATCCTGACCATCAGCGAGGCGCTGGCCCAGCCGCAGACGCTGGCCCGCAACATGGTGGTGGAGACCGAGCATAAGAGTTTGGGCACGATCCCGATCGTCAACCGTCCCTTCCGCTTCCCTGGCGCGGAGCAGCCAGTGCCGAGCGCCCCGCCGGTGCTGGGCGAGCATAGCGATATGGTGTTGGCAGACCTTCTGGGCATGGATGCGGAGACCATCGCCCGGTTGCGCGGCGCGGGCGTCGTCGCCTGAGCGATCATTTGGCGCCACGCTTGGGGCGACGCCACCGCCGCCGCTAAGCTCCCGGCCAATCATTATCCGGGAGAGAGACTATCATGCTGCGATTTGACGACCGCGTCGCCCTGATCACCGGCGCCGGGCGTGGCCTCGGCCGGGCCTATGCGCTGCTGCTGGCGGCGCGCGGCGCGAAGGTGGTGGTCAATGATCCCGGCGTCAGCATGCAGGGCGAGGGGACCGATGCCGGCCCGGCCCAGTCGGTGGTGGACGAAATCCGCGCCGCCGGCGGCCAGGCGATCGCCTCGACCGACAGCGTCGCCACGCCCGAAGGCGGGCAGGCGATGATCGACCTCGCCCGTGACCAGTTCGGCAGCATCGACATCCTTATCCACAATGCCGGCATCGTCCGGCGCGGCGGTCTGGCGGAGCTAAGCTATGCCGATTTCGAGACGGTGCTCGACGTCCATCTGCGCGGTGCCTTCCATGTCGTGCGCGCCGCCTTCCCGCATATGTGCGCGGCGAACTATGGCCGCATCGTCCTCACCGGATCGATCAACGGCCTGTATGGCAATGCCGGCGTGGTCAATTACAGCGTCGCCAAGGCGGGGATGATCGGCCTGTCCAATGTCGCCGCGATCGAGGGGGCGGCCCATGGCGTGAAGAGCAACATCATCCTGCCCGGCGCCGTCACCCGCATGGCGGAGGGGCTGGACACCAGTGCCTATCCGCCGATGGACCCGGAACTGGTGGCGCCCGCCGTCGGCTATCTGGCGCATCAGAATTGCGCGGTCAGCGGCGAGATGCTGATCGCCATGGCCGGGCGCGTCGCGCGGGCCTACACGATGGAAACCGTCGGCCTGTTCCAGCCCGACTGGACGATCGAGCAGATTGCCGATCGGCTGGAGGGAATACGCGACACGCAGGACGCGCTGCTCTTCCCGCCGGTGCCGACCGGCCATCTCGACCATCTGCGCTACAGCTTCACCATGGCCAGCCAGGGCATGAAACAGGGCTGATCCCTCAGCCCTGTTTGGCCGCCATCATCGCCTGGATCAGCGGCTTGATCTGGGCTTCGACCGGCGCCGGGTTGAAATGCTCGGCGACCGACGCGATCTGACCGTCGCGGATGCGCAGCAGGAAGACATAGCGATTGGCGAAGGGCTCGCCATTCACCAGCGTGCCGGCCGACCGCACTTCGGCCGCGACCCGGTCCTCTTGCGCCGTCAATGAATCGACGGTGAAGCTCAGCCCGCCCTGGAACAGCGACCCCAGCATCGCGACGCCGCGCTGATAGGATGCGCGCGGCGCCTCGACGCCCGACGTCGTCGTCCAGGCGGTCATGTCGTCGGTCAGCAATTCGTCCGGCAGTACCGCCGCCGACAGGGCGGCGAAGAAGCGGCGGGCCAAGTCATGATGGGCCTGTGTCATCGGATCAGGCCTTCACGGGAATCGAAAAGCGGTCGGTATAGGCCTTGAAATGGGCGTGGATCTGCGCCCGATCGAGGCCATAATCGGCCAGGTCATAGCTGTGCTTGCCATGTTTGCCCTGTGGATTGGCGGCCAGCATCGCGGTCATGCCGGCTTCCGTTTCCGCCGTGAACGGTTCGTCGAAGCGAGCATAGAGTTTGCGCATCTCGCCGATCGGGTCGCGCAGCTGGTCGTCATATTGGATGTCGTGGATCGCATCCTGGCCATGCTTTGCGCGATAGGCCAGCATCCGCTCGATCATCAGGTCGAAGGTGCGCAGCTGCGACCGGCCGACCTCGACCGGATCGACATCGGCGCTGAACATCTTGCGCACCTGATAGACGAGGGAGCAGGCCGAGCCGACGACATCGGCCGGATCGCGATGGGTCATCACCAACTGGGCGTCAGGATAGACGCTGGTGAGGTCGTCCAGGAACAGCGGATGCCAGGGGTTCTTCAGCGTCCAGCGGCCGCCATTTTCCGCCTGCAGCAATTGCAGCAGCCGCTTGTGATAGCGGAAGGCGGGCAGGTAGCTCGTGGCGAACAGCCATTTCTGATAGCTCGGCACATGCAGAACCGAGTCATAATATTGGGCGCAGAAGGACGGCGCCATGGCGAACTGGCACTCGGTCGGGCTGTCGGCATCCTCATGATGGATGGCCGAAATATGCGGCGCATATTTGAGCGACATGTCCAGCCGCGCCTGTTCCGCGAAATAGCGCGGGTCGCTGCTGAGCGTGCCGGCCGCAGCGGGCGGCGCCGAATTGAATGCTTCCCAGCGCAGGAAGGAGCGGCGAGCCGGATCTGCGTTCAGCAGGTTGATGGTCAAGGTTGTGCCGGTGCGCGGCAGGCCGAAGACGAACATCGGCTTTTCGATCGGGGCGTCGAGCAGGTCTGGATGGCGGGCGAGCCAGTCCTCGACCTGCAGCCGGTTGGCGAGCGTCGCGGTCAGCTGCTGCGCCCAGCGGCCTTGCGCGGCTTCGGTGAGGTTGGCCTCGCGGTTGATCGCGTCGACCAGCACGTCGAGGCCTTCCAATATGGCGTCATCGCCCAGGTCGGTAAGGCCGGTCTGTTCGCGCGCGGCGGCGACCAGGGCATCGGCGTCGAGGCCGATGGTGTCGGTGGTCATGATCCTCTTCCCTTCTGTTTTTCAGGCGGCCTGCGCCGCGATCTCGGCCAAGGCCCCCAGCACGCTGTCGGCATGTTCGTGCCGGCAGATGAGGAGGTCGGGCATGTATGTGTCTTGCTGGTTGTAGATGAGCGGCGATCCGTCGATGCGGGAGGCGTGGAGGCCGTGGGCGAGTGCGACGGCGGCGGGTGCGCAGCTGTCCCATTCATATTGGCCACCGGCGTGGAGATAGATGTCGGCCTGGCCCAGGATGACCGCCATGGCCTTGGCGCCGGCGCTGCCCATGGGGACGAGCTCTGCGCCCAGCGCCTCTGCGACCGCGACCGCCTGGGGTGCGGGGCGGGTGCGGGAGACGACCATGCGGAGCTTCTCGGGCGCGGGCGGGATGGCGCGCGGCTGGTCGGTGCGCAGGACGATGCCCTGCTCATGGCCGGGCAGCGCAACCGCGCCGATGGTCGGCACGCCGTCGATGGCGAGGCCGACATGGACGGCCCAGTCGGCACGTTCCTCGCCATATTCGCGAGTGCCGTCGACCGGATCGACGATCCACACCCTGCTGTGGGTAAGTCTGGCTCCATCGCAGGCCATCTCCTCGGAGAGCAACCCATCCTGTGCCCGCTGCTCCCGCAGCGCATGGACGAGGAACTGGTTGGCGGTCTGGTCGCCGGCCTTGCCGAGCGCCTTGGCGCTGAACAGGCCCGAGGCACGGACCTCCAGCAGCAGGCGGCCGGCGGTGTCGGCGAGATGGGCGGCGAGGTCCGCGTCCGTCATGACATTGCTCATTTGAGCGGCATGATCTTGCGGATGATATGCTCGGCGGCTTCCTCCGGGGTCATCTCGACGGTGTTGACCCGGATTTCGGGGCTGGTGGGCGCCTCATAGGGGCTGTCGATGCCGGTGAAGTTCTTGAGGCTGCCCGAACGGGCCTTCTTGTAGAGACCCTTGACGTCGCGCGCCTCGGCGACCTCGAGCGGGGTATCGACGAAGATCTCGATGAACTCGCCGTCGGCAAGCATCTCGCGCACCATCTCGCGCTCGGCGCGGAAGGGGGAGATGAAGGCGGTCAGCACGATCAGGCCCGCGTCGGTCATCAGCTTGGCGACCTCGCCCACGCGGCGGATATTCTCCACCCGGTCGGCATCGGTAAAGCCCAGATCCTTGTTGAGGCCATGGCGGATATTGTCGCCGTCCAAGAGGAAGGTGTGGCGGTTCATCAGCGCGAGCCGCTTTTCCACCTCATTGGCGATGGTCGACTTGCCCGAGCCCGAGAGGCCGGTGAACCACAGCACGCGCGGCGTCTGGTTCTTGAGGCTGGCATGGGCGTCACGGCCGATGTCGGTCGCCTGCCAATGGACATTCTGGGCGCGGCGCAGCGCGAAGTGGAGCATGCCCGCCGCCACGGTGCGGTTGGTGATCTTGTCGATCAGAATGAAGCCGCCGAGCGTGCGGTTGTCGGCATAGGGCTCGAAGCTGATCGGCTTGTCGGTCGCCAGTTCGGCAACGCCAATGGCATTCAAGTCCAGCGTCTTGGCGGCCAGATGCTCCATGGTGTTGACGTTGACGACATATTTGGGCGCCTGGACGGTGGCCGAGACGCTCTGCGTGCCAATCTTGAGCCAATAGGGCCGGCCCGGCAGCATCGCCTCGTCATCCATCCACACGATGGTCGCCTCGAACTGGCTGGAGACCTCCGGCGGATTGTCGGCGACCGCGATGACGTCGCCGCGCGAACAGTCGATCTCGTCGGCAAAGCAGAGCGTGACCGACTGGCCGGCGATCGCTTCGTCGAGGTCGCCATCGAGCGTCACGATACGCGAGATGGTCGATGTCTTGCCCGAGGGCAGCACGCGCACGGCGTCACCCGGCTTGACCGATCCGCTGGCGATCAGGCCGGCAAAGCCGCGAAAGTCGAGATTGGGGCGATTGACCCACTGGACCGGCATGCGGAAGGGCTTGGCCGCCGCGGTGGTGGCATCGACCTCGACGCTTTCGAGATGCGCCATCAGGGTCGGCCCCTGATACCAGGGGGTGTTGTCGGACCGGGCGGTGATATTGTCGCCCTTGAAGCCGGAGATGGGGATCGGCGTGAAGGCGCTGATGCCGATGCTCTGGGCGAACGCGGCATAATCCGCCACGATCTTGTCGAACACGGCCTGGTCATAGCCGACCAGGTCCATCTTGTTGACGGCCAGCACGATGTTGCGGATGCCGATCAGATGGGCGAGGTAGCTATGGCGCCGCGTCTGGGTCAATATGCCCTTGCGCGCGTCGATCAGGATGACGGCGAGGTCGGCGGTGGAGGCACCGGTGACCATGTTGCGGGTATATTGTTCATGGCCGGGCGTATCGGCGACGATGAACTTGCGCTTCTCGGTGGCGAAGAAGCGATAGGCGACGTCGATGGTGATGCCCTGTTCGCGCTCGGCGGCGAGACCATCGACCAGCAGGGCGAAGTCGATCTCGCCGCCTTGCGTGCCGACGCGCTTGGAGTCTGCCTGCAGCGCTTCGAGCTGATCCTCGAAGATCATCTTGCTGTCATAGAGCAGTCGCCCGATCAGGGTGGACTTGCCGTCATCGACGCTGCCGCAGGTGATGAAGCGCAGCATGGTCTTGTGCTGATGGACGTCGAGATAGGCGTCGATATCCTGCGCGATCAGCGCATCGGTCTGGTAGACGGGGTCCTGTGTGATCACGTCGGACATCAGAAGTAACCCTCCTGCTTCTTCTTCTCCATGCCGGCGCCGCCGGCATCCTTGTCGATGGCGCGGCCCTGGCGCTCGGATGTGGTGGTGAGCAGCATCTCCTGGATCACCTCCGACAGGGTGCTGGCCTCGCTCTCGACCGCGCCGGTGAGCGGATAGCAGCCAAGCGTGCGGAAGCGGATCGATCGCTCGACCGGCACTTCGCCCGGTTCAAGCGGGAAGCGGTCATCATCGACCATCAGCAGCATGCCGTCGCGCTCGACGGTGGGGCGGGGGGCGGCGAAATAGAGCGGCACGATCTCGATGCCCTCAAGCTGGATATATTGCCAGATGTCGAGCTCGGTCCAGTTGCTGATCGGGAAGACGCGGATGCTCTCGCCCTTGGCCTTGCGGGCATTATAGAGGTTCCACAGTTCGGGCCGCTGGTTCTTGGGATCCCAGCCGTGCGAGGCGGTGCGGAAGGAGAAGATGCGCTCCTTGGCGCGGCTCTTCTCCTCGTCGCGGCGCGCGCCGCCAAAGGCCGCGTCGAAGCCGAACTTGTCGAGCGCCTGCTTCAACCCTTCCGTCTTCCACATGTCGGTATGGAGGGCGCCATGGTCGAACGGGTTGATGCCGCGCGCCTGTGCCTCGGGATTATGATGGACCAGCAGCTCCATCCCCGCGTCGCGCGCCGCCTTGTCGCGCAGGTCGTACATGGCGCGGAACTTCCAGGTGGTGTCGACATGGAGCAGCGGGAAGGGCGGCGGTGAGGGATAGAAGGCCTTCTTCGCCAGATGCAGCATCACCGCGCTGTCCTTGCCCACCGAGTACAGCATCACAGGCCGCTCCGCCTCCGACACCACCTCCCGCAATATATGTATGCTCTCCGCCTCAAGGCGTTCGAGGTGCGTAAGACTGCGTGCCATGATCTTGCTTCCTGAAATGGGGGTCAGGCGGCTGGAAGCCGCTTTTCGGCATCGGCGATTTCCGCCTTCAGCCACATGGTTTCGGACAGGTTGGTGCCGCCGCTGCGGGCGAGCAATTGTTCGAGCGCCGCCTTCTTGACGGTCAGCGCTGCCTCATGGTCGGGCGCGACGCCCAGCGCGATGTCGAGCAGGTGCAGCGCCTCGAGCGGGCGCCCCGCTGCGGCATGGACATGGGCGCGGGCGGCGAGCGCCCCGGCGCCGCCGGCCAGTTCGACCAGATCGGGATAGACGGTCGGGCGCGGCACGCCGTAGAGGGCGGTGGTGCCATCCTCATAATGGAACCAGCCGGCATTTTCCTCCCAGATGGCGCGGACGACCCAGCTGGTCTTGCCATGGAATTCGCCGATGCGGATATCCTCTGGCAGGACGATCTCGCGCATCAGATCCTGGACATGCCGGCCGGCATTCATGCCGGCGATCGTTTCGCGCTCGATATAGGTGACGGCGGCATGCATCCGGTCGAGATCGGCGCGGATCGTTTCCGCGCCGCGGATCGGATCGCCATGGCCGGTGATGACCAGTTCGGGCTCCAGCGCGCGGACATGCTCCAGCGACTGGAGATAGGCGCGCACCAGCCGGGGGCGGTCGCCGCGCATCGTCACCAGATTGGGCATGGAGCGCCACACCGGGCCGAACAGATTGCCGGTGAAGATGATCTTTTCCTCGGGCATCCAGACGAACACCGCGCAGAGCGTCTCGCCGCCCGGCGTCTTCACCACCTCGAACTTGCGGCCGCCCTGCTCGAAGGCATGGACGGTCTCGACCATGTGGTCGGGGATGATGCGCGGCGGCTTGGGCGGCGGACCGTCGCGCCGGGTCATCGATGCCCAGAGCTTGCCCGAGCGGATGCCGAGGAAAGGGCCGAGCCGGTCGAAATAATCCTCGGTGTCGACGAAGTTGGCACCCGTGATGACCTGCGTGCCCGGCTCCTGCTGGTCGGGCAGGGCGCCATAATGGTCGGGATGGGCCTGGGTGACGATGATGCGTTTCAGCGCGCCGGTGCGGTGCGGTGCGAACAGCCCCTTGTTGCGCGCGCCATTGCCCAGGAAGCCGGTATTGACCAGCAGGTCGCCATCGGCGGTCGTCACCAGATAGGCGTTGGAAATATCCTTCACCATGAAGATGCTGTCGGTAATGGCTTCGGCGTCGGCCTGACCCTGTCCGGCCATCACCAGAGCGCCCAGCGGCGTCTGCGGCTTCTCGGTGGCTTGCGTGCTCATGCGTCGGCTCCCTCGAACTCGATCATGACCTTGGCGGATTGCGGACGGGCGGCGATTTCCAGCCCCTCCATCACCCGCGCGAACGGCAATTTATGGCTGATCAGCGCCGCGATCTTGTCCTTCAGGCGCGGCATGGCGGCGATCACGTCGGGCATTTCGGTCGGATAGCCGACCGCCGTGGTGATCGTCATTTCCGTCGTCAGCATCGGGCCGGCGGGCAGCTCGATCGGCTTCATATAGGCGGCGGTGATGACATGGCGGGCATGGGTCTTGGCCATGGCGATCACGTCGGACAGGATGGAGGGCGCGCCGGCCGCATCGATATAGGCGTCGGTCTGCGCCTTTTCGCGGCCGAACACGGTGGTGGTGCCGTGGATCGCCTTGATCCGGGCGATCACATCTTCCTTGGCCGGGTTGATCGTGTGGGCGCCGAGCGCGCGGGCGCGTTCCAGCCGTTCCTCGGCCAGGTCGAGCGCGATCACATCTTGGCAACCGCGGTCGATCGCCCACAGCACCATGCCAAGGCCGATCGGGCCGCAGCCGAAGATCACCACCTTGTCACCCGCCTTGGCCTGCGCCCGGTTGACGCCGTGCATCGCCACCGACAGCGGCTCGCACATGGCGGCGACATCATAGGATATGCCGTCCGGGATCGGCAGCAGGCTGTCGCCCAGCCGCGCGTCGCGGACGAGCAATTCCTCGGTAAAGGCGCCCTCCGGTCCGCCGCTGCCGATGAAGCTGGGGGTCATCATCGGGTTGATGATGACGCTCTGGCCGACGCTGACGCCCGTGACCTCGTCACCCACGATCATGATCTCGCCCGCGCCCTCATGGCCGAGCGCGGTCAGCTTGCCGGGGCCGGGAATGCCGCCATTCTTGATATAGCTGAGGTCGCTGCCGCAAATGCCGCAGGCCTTCATCTTCACGACGACGTCCTTCGGACCCGGCTCGGGCCGCTGATAGGCGTCGAGCCGGACATCGTTCACATCATGGATGTTGAGCAGGTGCATCGGGGCGCTCCGTCGATCGGCTCAGAAGGCGTAGGGCGGATAGACGAGGCTGCCGCCGTCGATGACGATCGTGTCGCCGCTATGATAGCGCGACGCGTCGGAGGCGAGATAGGCGCCGATGCCCTCGAAATCCTCGATCGCGCCGGGGCGATGGATCGGCGTTTTGGCCGAGAAATGGGCGTCGACGGCGGCCATGCGGGCCTTCATCTCCTCGCTCATTTCGCCATCGCCGCCGATGCCGGTCTTGATATAGCCGGGCGCAATGCTGTTGGCGCGGATCTCGTACTTGCCCAGCTCCGCCGCCATGCCGCGCACGGCTGCGCCCATGCCGCCCTTGGACGCGGCATAATTGTTGATCCCGGCAATGCCATGGAACATCGACAGGCTGCCGCAATAGACCAGGCTGCCGCCCGGCTCGCCGGCCTCGGCGCGGGCGACCATCGCCTTGGCCCCTTCGCGCAGGGTGAAGAAGGCGCCGTGCAGGTTGACCGCCAGCAGATCATGCCATTCCGCCGAATCCAGCGTCAGCACCGATCGCGAGCGCGAGGCGCGGCCCGAATTGGCGAAGACGCAGTCGATGCGGCCGAAATCGGCGAGCAATGTGGCATAGCCATCGACGATCGCCTCTTCCGACGCGACATCGACCCGATAGGTTTCGACCCGGCCGGCGCCGGCTTCGCGCAGGGCGGCAGCGGCCGCTTCGTTCTTGTCCGCGTTGCGGGCCCAGATGGCGATGTCGCCGCCCATCTTGGCGACGCCCATGGCGAAGCCCAGGCCAATGCCGCCATTGCCGCCGGTGACCAGCGTGACCTTGCCCGTGCAGTCGAAAAGACCCTTAGCCATTCATCTCTCTCCATAGGGTGCCGCATCGTTGGCGGCTTGCCTGATGGCCCAAGGATGGGGGCGACTCCGGCGCCGACGCAATTGACCAGACTATCGAGAATGAGCCATAGTGCAGCGATAGGGCCAAACATGGCCAGAGAGCGGGGGAGCGATGGCGGAATCCTATGCCAAGTCGGTTTTCGAGGCCGAGATTGCGGTGCCGCAGGCGCAGGCGCGGATCATGCGGCTCGACCTGGCGGGGCCGACCGACCGCATTTTCCGGCGCGAGCGCCATTATTGGCTCGACATGTGCCTGACCCCCCGGCCCGAGCGGGTGCGCGGCTGCTATGCCGAGCATTGGGGGCCGCATCGTTATGAGCGGCTGGGCGAGATTTTCCTGGTGCCGCCGGGGCAGGCCTTGCGGTTGCGGACCGAAGGGCAGGGCAGTCAGTCTTCGGTCGTGTGCGAGATCAAGGCGGAGGCGATCGACCGCTGGCTCGACGGCCCGATCGAATGGACCGACAGTCGGCTCGCGGCCTGTCTCGACATCGCCCATCCGCATATGCGCGCCTGCCTGTTCCGCCTGGCGGAGGAGGTGAACCGGCCGGGGCCGGGCAGCATCGTGCTGACCGAACTGATCGCCGGGCAACTGGCGATCGAGGTGGCGCGCTATTGCCAGGCGATCGCCGAGGGACCGGCGACCGGAGGGCTTGCCACCTGGCGGCTGCGGCGGATCGACGAGCGGCTGCAACTGGGCGGCGCGTCGCCCTCGCTGGAGGAGCTGGCGACTCTGTGCAACCTGTCGGTGCGGCAACTGACGCGCGGCTTCCGCGCCAGCCGGGGCTGTTCGATCGGCGACTATATCGTCCAGTGCCGGATCGATGTCGCCAAACGCTATCTGGGGTCGAGCGAGAGCATCAAGGAGATTGCCTTCGCGCTCGGATTCGCCTCGCCTTCCAGCTTCGCCTTCGCCTTTCGCCGCGCCACCGGGGCGACGCCGCGCCAGTTTCGCCAGCATCTGACATCGCGCCCGCGATAGGGGGTGGCTGCGCGCTTCTGATATGGCCCGATATCGATAGTGCGGCCGGGCCGCTTCATCGGGTGGCATTGGCGCGCATCGCCCTGCTGCCCATGATGGCGGCAAAAGACATCAGGAGAGACATGCCATGGGCGCTGCTTTGGTTGCCGACGCGCTGATCGACCGTGCGATCAAGGCCACCGGCCTCGATCGCTTCGATTCCGACAGCTATCGCGAAGGGCTGGACATATTGCTGGCCGACGCGAACCAGGCCGGCCTGTCGGACAGCGGCCACGCGCGGATGGAGGCCAATGTCGTCGACCTCCTGTCCAATCGCCTCAGGACCACCGACTATCTGGCGCAGCGGCCCGAACTGCTGGAACGGCCGGTCGAACGGCCGGTCTTCGTCTTCGGCATTCCGCGCACCGGCACGACCCTGCTCAGCAATCTGCTCGCCTGCGATCCGGCCCGGCGATCGCCGCTGACCTGGGAGATTGACGAGCCGGTACCGCCGGCGACCAGCGCCACGCTCAAGAGCGATCCGCGTGCCATCGCCCGGCTGGAACAGGAAAAGGCGATGCTCGCCGCCCGGCCGGAAATGGGCAAATATTATCGCAATTCGGCCGTCTATCCCAATGAATGCATCTTCTTCATGGCGCATGATTTCAAGGCGCTGGCGCTGGAATCGCGGGGAAAGCTGCCCAATTATCGCGACTGGCTGTTCTCGACCGACATGACGTCGGCTTACGCCTATCACAAACGCTTCCTGCAATTGCTGCAGGCCGATGCGCCGGGCGTGTGGAACCTCAAAATGCCGAGCCACAGCCTGTGGATCGAGACGATCCGCAAAATCTATCCCGACGCCCGCTTCATCTGGACCCATCGCGATCCCTATACCGCCATGGGCAGCTTCTGCTCGATCATCAGCCTGGGGCAGATGGCCTTTACCGGCCGGGTCGATCCGGAATGGCTGGCGGAAAATTGCACCTATCAGGCGAAGCTGCATGCCGACCGGATCATGGATGCGCGCGAGCGGCTGGGCGAGGACAGCATGGTCGACGTCCATTATGCCGATCTCACCAGCGATCCGATCGGCACGATGCGGCGGCTCTATGCCGCGCTGGGCGATGATTTCACGCCGCAGGCGGAAGCCGCGATGCAGGCCTGGCTGGACGACAATCCGCAGGGCAAGTTCGGTCGCCACGACTATAAGCTCGCCCAATATGGCCTGTCGGTGGAGCAATTGGCGCCGCATTTCGAGCGTTATCTGTCGCGCTATGACGTCGCGCGGGAGGGCTGAGCCATGCTGACCGGTCATCATTTCCAGAACGCCTATGTCACCCGCAATGTCGACAAGGCCGTCGCCCAGTTCCGCGACCAGGCGGATATCCGCTCCCTGTCCGAAATCGAGGTGCCGGTGCAGCTCTGGACGCCGCAGGGTGAGGGGCAGGGGGTGCAGAAGCTCGCCTTCGTCTGGGTCGACGACATGCAGTTCGAGTTGATCCAGCCGATATCGGGCGATGTGCTGGCGCTTTATCGCGATGCGCTGCCCGACGATGATCGGCTGGTCTTCCACCATATCTGCAACCGGGTCGATGACTGGGCCGCCTTCATGGCGCGGGTCGAGGCGCAGCCCTATCCGGTGGTGCTCAAGGGCGGGACGCCGGGCATGCTGGAATTCGTCTATCTCGATACGCGCGAATGGCTCGGCCATTATGTCGAATATGTGTGGATGGGGCCGGACCGCTGGCGCGGCATGGGCGGCCTGTAAAGGAGAGTGACAGATGATCAGCATGGCCCGTTTCGGCACCCGCGACCTGAATGGTGCGAAGACATTCTATGACGGCATTGCCGAACTGCTGGGCGCGGTCCGCGCCTATGACCGGCCCGATCTGGTCGCCTACAAGACGGCCGAGGGCGGCATGCTGCTGATCGGCATCCCGTTCGAGGGGGATGCAACGCCGGGCAATGGCAATCAGGTCGGCATCCAGGCGGACAGCCGGGCACAGGTCGATGCGGTCCATGCCCGCGCGCTCGAACTGGGCGGCAAGTGCGAGGGCAAGCCCGGCATTCGTGGCGATGATCCCAACGGCTTTTACGGCGCCTATTTCCGCGATCTGGACGGCAACAAGATGACGATCTTCCGCTTCGGCCCGCCCGACGCCTGATTCACAGCAGGCTGCCGCCGTCGACCGGATAGACCTGGCCGGTGATGAAGCCGGCCTGGTCCGACGCCAGATAGACGGCGAGTGAGGCGACTTCCTCGGCAAAGGCGACGGGGCGGCCCAGCACCGTCTGGCGCGACCGCTTCTCCATGTCCTTCGGGCTGGTGCTGGCAAAGGCCCGGCCGAAGAAGTTGCGATCGGGGTGGAATCGGCTGCCGCTGGAGAAGGCGGCGGGATCGCGCGACACGGTGCCATAGGGGGCGACGCAATTGACGCGGATGCCGTGCGGCCCGACTTCCTTGGCCAGCACTTTGGTAAAGCCGTGGACTGCCGCCTTGGCCGCCGAATAGACTGGCAGCATATAGTCGCCGACGATTCCCGCGGTGGAACCGATATTGACGATCGCGCCCGCCTTGCGCGCGATCATGCCGGGCAGTGCCGCATGGGTCATGCGCAACAGCGTGCCGAGGTTGAGGTCGATGTCGCCGGCCCAACTCGCCGGATCGGAATCGACGAAGAATCCCGCGCCGATATTGCCGCCGACATTGTTGACCAGGATCGCGACCTCGCCCAGCGCGGAAGCCGCCGCCAGTATCTGCCCCGGCGCGGCCGGATCGCTGAGGTCGGCCGCCACGAAATGGGCGTCCTGCGCGCCGGTGGCGATCGCCTGCTCCACCAGCCGGGCGCCGGCCGCCTGATCGCGCCCCACCGCGACCAGCTTAACCCCTTCGGCCGCCAGCCCCAGGCTGATGGCGCGGCCGATATTGGCGGTCGCGCCGGTCACGATCGCGACCCTGCCCGTCATTTGCATGTCCATTGCGCTCTCCCCTCTCATGCGCCATCGGCTGGCGATCATGCAGGGGGAATGGGCAGGCGCAAATCGCCTGGGGGATCAGTGACGATCTGGTGGAATCGCGATGGCGATATGTCGCCATCTGCAAGGCGGCCGGGCTTCTCGGGCCGCCAATATCAGGCATAACGAGAATCAACCAAAGCAAAAAAGATCACTGCATCAATGGTGACTCAATAGTCAACATGATGTTTATTTGGGGAGGCTTCACTTATGAATCGCATGTCGGCCTATTATTTGATCGGCGCGAGTGTCGCGGCACTCACCATCGCGACGCCGGCTCTTGCCCAGGCGCCCGAGGAGCAGGCTGCAACCAGCAACACTGGTTTCGACGCCCAGATCATCATCGTCGAGGCGCGTCGTCGCGGCGAGGACATTCAGGACGTGCCCGCGGTGGTCAACGCGGTCACCGAACAGGCGATCGGCAACCTCAACATCCGCACCTTCAACGAGGTCCAGGCGCTGGCGCCGGGCCTCGAACTGACCAACAATGCCAATGGCATCGGCGGCAATGCGCGCCTGCGCGGCGTGAATTTCGACGCCAATGCCAGCGGCAACAGCGGCACCATCCAATTCTACTTCAACGACGCACCGCTCTCGCCGGGCGCCGTGCTGCAGCAGATGTACGACATCGGCCAGATCGAAGTGCAGCGCGGACCGCAGGGCACGCTGCGCGGCCGCGCCTCTCCGTCGGGTTCGATCACCATCACCACGCGCAAGCCCGACCTCAACCAGTTTGGCGGTTTCATCGACTGGACCGGCAACGATATCGGCACGCTCAACTTCAAGGGCGGGCTCAACCTGCCGATCATCGAAGGGATCGCCGGCATCCGCGTGTCGGGCGTCTGGAACGAGGATGATGCCGATCGCGTGCGGCCGCTCAGCGGCGGGCCGAGCCCCTGGTCGCGCACCAAGAGCACGCGTATCGTCGGTACGATCGAGCCGACCGACTGGCTGAAGCTGGAGGGCACCTATCAATATATGGACCGCGATGCGCGGACCTATGACCAGGCGATTTCCTTCAGCGAGGCCAATCCCGACGCCACGCCCAGCCCGGTGCTGATCACGGCCAAGGATCGCCTGTCGATCCAGGAACAGCCGCGCATCATCAACCAGCGCTTCGACATCTTCAACTGGCGGTCGGAACTGGCCTTTGCCGGCCAGCGCCTGATCTATCAGGGCATGTATACCAAGCAGAAATTCCATTCGACCGACAATGTCGACGATGGCAATTTCTTCGTCGGCCGCGACGTCAACCAGGTCACCGACACGGTGGCCAAGGAAACCTCGCATGAAATCCGGTTGCAGAATGAAGAGCGTGTCTTCGACATGTTCGACTATGTCATCGGCTTCTTCGACGACCGGCTCAACCCGCCGACCCACCTGACCTCGCCGACGATCGTGCGCCTGCCTGCGGCGCTTGGCGGTCGGATTGCCTCGATCGTGCAGACCGAGATCGATCGCACCGGCAAGTCGCACGAACAGTCCTTCTTCGGCAACCTGACCGCCCATTTCGGCGAGGCGACCGAATTGTCGGGCGGCCTGCGCCAGATCAAGTACAAGTCGAACAACTATCTGGCGGTCAACGGCAACACCATTGCCGCGGACTCGCAGGATACCGACAAGCTGATCTACAGCGCGTCGATCAAGCATAATTTCACGCCGGACTTCCTGGTCTATGCCGCCACCGGCAGTTCCTTCCGTCCGGGCATCAACGTGGTCGGCGACTTCAACATCGCGCCGTCGGCGCTGGAGCGGTCCTTCCTCGACCTGCCGCCCGAAACCTCCAAATCCTATGAGCTGGGCTTCAAGAGCACGCTGATGGGCGGGCGGATGCGCTTCAACGTCACCGCCTATCACCAGAAGTACAAGAACTTCCCCTATCGCGTGCCCAACAACGGTGTTTACTATGTGAACACCGTCGCCGTCCGCAATGCGGCCGGCCAGGTGACCGGCACCGCGCAGCAGGTCGGCTCGTTCAACTTCGTGGGCGCTGTCCCGGTCGAGGTGAACGGCGTGGAAAGCGAACTGGGCTTCGACATCACCCGCAGCTGGAACGTCAATCTGACCGGCAGCTATTCGCTTGGCAAGATCAAGAACGGCACCATCCCGTGCAACGACCTCAACGGCGATGGCATCCCCGATCCGGTCGGCAATGCGCCCAGCCTGGCGGAGCTGCAGGGTGCGGTCGGCGCCGATAATCTCTCTGCTTGTCAGGTGAACCAGCGTGCGGCCTTCCTGCCGCCGATTACCGCCACACTGCAGAGCGAGTTCCACACCAGCATTTCGGGCAAGACCGACGGCTTCATCCGTGGCCTCGTCAATTATAACGGCAAGTCGAAGGGCGATCCGGGCAATAATTATGACGATGTCAGCGCCTATGCGCTGGTCAACCTCTATGCCGGTATCCGCGATCCCGATGGCGGCTGGGAAATCTCGCTGTTCGCCAAGAATCTGTTCGACACGACCAAGGTGCTGACGCGGACCACGCCGCTCTTCACCGGCTATCAGCAGATCACCGGCTTCACCGCGACCGGCGCGACCACCGCCGCGGCGACCTATACCAGCACCTATACCGGTGCCACGGTCACCCCGCCGCGCGAATTTGGCGTCAATCTGCGCTTCGCCTTCGGTTCGCGCTGATCCATCCGCGCCAAGGGCCAGACGATCGGCCGGGCAGCCCCAGGGGGTTGCCCGGCCGATCGGCGTTTGGGGCCATGGCCTTCGCGGGAGCGATGAGGGCGCGGCCGCCGGGCCGCAGCGATTGACTCTGGCCCCGGAGCGGGCAGGGATGGAGCCGATCAACAGGGCTGATCATTATAGGCCCTGAACGATCAACCTAGGTGAGGCAGCATGACGGACATTCGGAAAAGGCGCGCCCGCGATCCCGTGGCGACCCGCGAGGCCATATTGGAAGCAGCCCGTGCGCTGCTGGCCAAGGATGGGCCGGATGGCGTCAGCCTGTCGGAAGTCGCCCATCTCGCCGGCGTCAATCGCGGCACCGCCTATCAGCATTTCGAAACCCGCGAGAAGCTGATCGAGGCGACCGCGGACTGGGTGTCCGAGCGCATGTTCCGTTCGGTCTTCGGCGATCCCGAGACGATCGGCGAACGTCGGGTCGAGGAAGTCGACATTGCCGACACCACCGATCGGCTGGCCCTGTTTGCGATGGACAATCCCGAGCTTTGTCGCATCTGGCTGCTCCAGCTTCTGGCCTCGCCTGATCCGATGGCCGATCCCTTCTGGCGCGAATATGAAGGCTCGCTCCAGCGCTTCGCCAACAGCGATCTCGCCGAAGACGGCGTCGATGCCGAAGTCCTGTCGGTGCTGATGCTGGCCGGTGCTTTTCTCTGGCCGATCTGGGCGCGCAGCCATGCGCGCGAAGAGGAGGAACGGCGGACCCTTGGCCGTCGCCTCGCCCAGGAATGCCTGCGCCTGTGCATGTTCGGATCGATGCGCAGCGACAAATTCCCCGACATTGCCGAGCGGCTCGGCCGTCCGCTCGCGCCGCTCCCCAGGGTTGCCCAAGGATAGGCTGCCCGATTTCCCTTTCTCTCTTCAAGAAGGACCGACCGCATGTTTTCCGCCATCCTGATCGAAAAGACCGATGACAAGCAGAGCGTGTCGCTCGCGCAGGTCGATGAGGCGCAGCTGCCCGAGGGCGATGTGACCATCGACGTCGATTATTCGACCCTGAACTACAAGGATGGCCTGGCGATCACCGGCGCCTCGCCGGTGGTGCGCAAATTTCCGATGGTGCCCGGCATCGACCTGGTCGGCACCGTCCGCAGTTCCGACCATGGTGACTGGAAGGCCGGCGACAAGGTGGTGCTGAACGGCTGGGGCGTGGGCGAGGGCCATTGGGGCGGCCTCTCCCAGGTTGCCCGGCTGAAGGGCGACTGGCTGGTGCCGCTGCCCAGCGCCTTCACGCCCAGCCAGGCGATGGCGATCGGCACGGCCGGCTATACCGCGGCGCTCTGCGTCGAGGCGCTGGTGAAGGCGGGCGTGACCCCCGATCAGGGCGAAATCCTCGTCACCGGCGCCACCGGCGGCGTCGGCAGCGTCGCGGTCGCTTTGCTCAAGAAGGCGGGCTTCACCGTGATCGGCTCGACCGGCAAGTCGGCCGAGGGCGACTATCTCAAGACGCTGGGCGCCGACGGCGTGATCGACCGCGCCGAACTGTCGGAAAAGGGCAAGCCGCTGCAGAAGGAACGCTGGGCCGGCGTGGTCGACTCGGTCGGCAGCTTCACCCTCGCCAATGCCTGTGCCCAGACCCGCTATGGCGGCGCGGTCGCGGCCTGTGGCCTTGCCCAGGGCGCCGATTTCCCGGCAACCGTCATGCCCTTCATCCTGCGCGGTGTGCGCCTGCTTGGCGTCGACAGCGTGATGGCGCCCAAGCCCGTGCGCCTCGCCGCCTGGGCGCGGCTGGCGCGGGATCTCGACCCGGCACTGCTGGAGGTGATCGCGCAGGAAATCTCGCTCGGCGATGCGATCGGCGTCGCCGCCGACCTGCTCGCCGGCAAGGTGCGCGGCCGCGTCATCGTCGACGTCAACCGCTAAGCCGATGGCTGCGCTCTCGATCGTCGCCGGCCCGCCTCTGTCGGAAGAGGAGGGCCTTGGCACGCTGACGCTCGGCGGCTGGCTGCGTGAGGTCACGCAGGCTCATGCCGGGCGGGAGGCGCTGGTCTTCCACGGGCCCGATGGCGTGGTCCGCTGGAGCCATGACGATCTGTGGGCGCAGGCCAATGCGGTCGCCCGGTCGCTGGTCGCCTGTGGCGTGGGCAAGGGCACGCGCGTCGGCGTGCTGATGACCAACCGGCCGGAATTCCTTTCGGCGGTGTTCGGCGTGGCGCTGGCGGGCGGCGTCGCCGCCACGCTCAGCACCTTCTCGACCCCGGCCGAGCTCGACCATCTGGTCCAGTCCTCGGCCTGCTCCGTGCTATTGCTCGAACGCGCGGTCCTGAAGAAGGATTTCGGCGCGATCCTCGCCGATCTGGAACCGGCGATCGGCGTCGCGGGCGAGGGGCGACTGGTCTCCACCCGCTTCCCCTTTCTGCGCCATCTCGCTGCGGTCGACGGAGCGATGGGCCGGATGGAGGGCTGGAACGACTTCCTCGCGCGTGGTGACGCGGTCGATCAGGCGCTGGTCGACGCAACCGCCGCCACCGTCATGCCGGCCGATCCGGGCGTGCTCTTCTTCTCCTCCGGCTCCACTGCCAAGCCCAAGGGCATCATCAGCGCGCATCGCGGCCCGACCCTGCAGCTCTGGCGCTGGAAACGCTTCCTGCAGGCGAAGCCCGACGCCCGCGCCTGGTCGGCCAATGGCTTCTTCTGGTCGGGCAATTTCTGCATGGCGATCGGCGGCGCGCTGACCGGCGGCGGCAGCCTGATCCTGCAACAGACCTTCCAGCCGGCGGAAGCGCTGAGCCTGATGGAAGCGGAAAAGGCGACCATGGCCTTTGCCTGGCCGCATCAATGGGCGCAGCTGGAAGCCGCACCCAATTGGGCCGATGTTGACCTGTCCTCGCTCTATTATGTCAATCCGGCCAATCCGCTCGGCCGCCATCCGACCGTCAGCACCGACTGGCAGGAACCGATGGCCGCCTATGGCAATACCGAAACCTTTACGATCAGCTCGATCTTTCCGTCCGGCACGCCCGAAGAGCGGATCGCCGGCAGCCATGGCGCGCCGCTGCCCGGCAATATCTTCAAGATCGTCGATCCGCTGACCGGCGCGGTCGTGCCGCTCGGTGAACGGGGCGAGATCGCGGTCAAGGGACCGACCTTGATGCTGGGCTATGTCGGCATTCCGCTCGACGACTCGGTCGATGGCGAGGGCTTCTTCCGCACCGGCGATGGCGGCTGGTTCGATACGGAGGGGCGGCTGCACTGGGAAGGGCGGCTCAACGACATCATCAAGACCGGCGGCGCCAATGTCTCGCCGATCGAGATCGACAGCGTCATCAAGACCTGTCCGGGGGTGAAGGTGACCCAGACCGTGGGCGTGCCGCATGAGACGCTGGGCGAACTGGTGGTCACCTGCATCGTCCCGCATGCGGATGCCACGCTGGACGAGGACGGCATTCGCGGCTTCGCCAGGGAGCAACTGGCCAGCTTCAAGGTGCCTCGCCGCGTCCTCTTCTTTGCCGAGAGCGATCTGGAACTGACCGGCAGTGCCAAGATCAAGACCGCCGATCTCAAGGCATTGGTGGTCAAGCGGCTGGAGGTCGAGGCGGCGTGACCGATCCGGCCGGGCCATTGCGGGCAACGCAATGCCTTGGTCGCCGGTCGCTGCTGCTGGGCGGTGGCGCGGCCTTGTTGCTGCCGGGCCACGCGGCGGCGAAGCGTCGCGCATCGACGCTTGGCCTGGCCGACACGACCGTGCGCAAGGAACTGGCGCGTGACTATGCCGGCACGCTGCGCGCCGTGGCGGCAATGGGCTATGGCCTGTTCGGCTTCCGCCTCGCTTCCTATGTCGCCAACGACCCGTCCGAACCGACGCCGCAGGACAAGGCCCGCATGGTGCGCGACGCCGGCATGACGGTGGGCGTGGTCCGGCTCGGCGTGCGCGGCGCGGACTATGACCGGCAGTTCGATCAGGCGGCGGCGATCGGCGCGAACATCGTCGCGCTGACCACTGCGCCGATCTTCATCGCCAGCCGCACCCTCGGCCAGACAACCCGCGCTGCGCTCGACGCCTATATCCCGCAGCTTGCGGCGCTGGGGGAAAAGGCGAAGGCGGCCGGTTTGACGCTCGCCTATCATAATCACTGGTATGATCTGATGCCGATCGACGGCGACCGGCCGCTCGACCTGATGGCCAGCCGGATCGCGCCGGACCTGCTCTCGTTCGAAATCGACCTGGCCTGGGCCTGGTATGCCGGCGTGGCGCCGCTCGATCTGCTGGCGGCGCTGGGACCGCGCGTGGTGTCGATGCATCTGAAGGATATCGACCGGAACCATGGCACGGCGATCACCGACCATGCGGTCACGCCCGGCAGTGGCGAGATGGGCTATGCCGCGCTGATGCCGCGGATCGCCCGGCTGACCCGCGTGACCGGCTATGTCGAGGTCGATAATCCCCAGGATGGGCTGGCGGCTGCACGCGCCGCCATGGCCTATCTGCGCGGGCGATAGGGTTTCAACCAGAATAGGAGGCAGAGGATGGCGGGACGTTTCGCGGGCAAGACCGTGCTGGTAACGGGCGGCGCGGCGGGGCTGGGGCGCGCTTATGCGCTCGCCTTTGGCGGCGAGGGCGCGCATCTGATCCTGGCCGACATCAACGACGCGGGGCTGGCCGAGAGCAAGGCGCTGGTCGAACAGCTTGGCGTGACTGCCACCGTCCACCGCGTCGACATGAGCGATGAAGCCGATATCCAGGCCTTCGCCGCCGATGTGCTGGCCGTCCATGACCGGCTCGACGTGCTGATCAACAATGCCGGCCTGCATCTGGGCGAGATTGCGCGCGGCTTCTTCGGCCTGGGCCAGGCCAAGTGGCAGCATTATTTCGCGGTCAACACCATCGGCCCGCTGCTGCTGGCCGAAGCATTGCGGCCGGCATTGGCGAAGGCGAAGGGCGTCATCATCAACAAGTCGTCGATGGCCAGCTACAATCCGGCCACCGCCTATGGCATCACCAAGGCCGCGCTCAACATCTTCACCCATGCGATGGCGATGCAGTTCGGCCAGGACGAGATACGCTGCGTCGGCATCGCGCCGGGCCTGATGGCGACCGAGGCGGCGCAGGACGGCGTTGCCGCCGACAATTGGGAACGGCTGAAGGGCATGCAGTCGGTCAAGCGCCAGGGCACGGCCGAGGATATCGCCAATCTCGGCCTGTTCCTCGCCTCCGACGAGGGCAGCTTCATCAATAATCAGGTGATATTGTGCGACGGCGGCAACCAGATGCGCGGGTTCCGTTTCTGATGGCCGCGCCCGATTTCGCCGACTGGCTGGCCATCGCCAATGTGAAGGCGCGCTATTGTCGCCTGCTCGATACCAAGGATTGGGATGGCTTTGCCGCGCTGTTCACGCCCGACTTCCGGCTCGACGCGACCGGATCGGGCGGGCCGCTGCTGGAGGGGCGCGACGGTGCGATCGCCAGCGTCCGCGCCTCGATCGACGCCGCGCGCACGGTCCATCATGTCCATTCGCCCGAAATCGCCATCAACGGCGATGCAGCGACCGCCATCTGGGCGATGCAGGACCATCTGGTCTGGCCCGATGGTCGCAGCCTGATCGGCCATGGCCATTATCATGAACAATATCGCCGCGAAGACGGCCACTGGCGGATCGCCCGATCCCGCCTCACCCGGCTGGCGATTGACATGAAGGCGCCGCCGGCCTGAACGGGAAGGCGGGCACCCTGTCGTCATGCGTGGGGGATGTTGCCTTGTCCGCGCCACATATCTCCTCGATAAGGGATCATGACAGATCAAAGACATGATGCGGCCACGACGCTGGACCGCATCCAGCAAAATTTCCTGGCACGCTCCGAACGCCAGCTTCTCACCTGGCTGTGCGCGCATATGCCGCGACAGGTCACGCCGGACCTTTTGACCCTGCTGGGGCTGATCGGCGCGCTGATGACCTTCATCGGTTATACCGCCAGCAATGTCGGTGCATCCTGGCTGCTGCTCGCGATCCTGGGCTATGTCATCCAGTGGTTCGGCGATTCCATGGATGGCAGCCTGGCGCGCTACCGCCGGATCGAACGGCCCTCCTATGGCTATTTCATCGACCATAGCTGCGATGGCCTGGTGACCTTGCTGATCCTCGCCGGCATCGGCCTCAGCCCCTATGTCACCATGGATGTCGCGCTTGTGGCGCTTGCCGGCTATCTGCTGCTGTCGATCCACGCCTATCTCTCCGCCCGCGTGCTGGGGGAGTTCAAGCTCTCCTATCTGTCGGCCGGCCCCACCGAATTGCGGCTGATGCTGATCGCGCTGACGGTGATGATGATGGTGCTGGGCGACAAGCCCGGCCTGTTCGGGCGCTGGTCCGGCTTCGACATCTTCGTCGGCACGGTCGGGGTGATCCTGATCATCCTGTTCGTCGGCCAGACGCTGGTGACCGGGCGCCGCCTGGCCGCGCATGAGGCGGCAAACGGCCGGGGCTGATCGCCCCTATCCGCCGCCGGCTTCGGGTCCGAAGGACAGGCCCGACGGCGGCGTCTCGCCTGTCCAATGCGTGCGCTGCGCCGCAACCTGCGCCACCGCCCGGTCCCAATAGGCGCGGTTGTTGGCGAGCATCCTGATGTCGAAGCTGTCGGAACCGCGAAATTCCAGCACCTCGACGCCCTGGTCGCCGGGCACATAGGTGTAGGGGACGTTGGCGCCGACGAAGAAGCCGTCGCCCGCGCCCAGTTCCTCCGTGCCGATGCGCAATGATCCGGCGAGGATGAAATAGAGGCAGTCGACATCATGGCTGTGGCGCGGCAGCGGGAAGCCGCTGCGGAACCAGGCATGGGTGAGGCTGAGACCCGGCATGGAAAAGAGCAGCTTCACTCGCGTGCCTTCCAGCATGCCGGCCTCGACCGCGGCGATCGATCCTGCCATCTCGATCGGCGTCGGCGGCACCGTCGCCATCAGGCCGCTTTCCTCGAAATCGGTCGCGTCCTTCGCGCGGAACAGGGCGAAGCGGGGCGCGGCTACGGGGTCGGTCATCACGCGTCCTTCCGGCATGATTGCCGCGTGAGGATGCGGAGCGCTGCCGACAGGGTCAATTCGCATCCGCCTCTCAATGCCCCGGCGATCATTGGCCGGCGGCTCTGGCATGTCCGGGGCATCCATGCTGGATTGCCGCCGCACACAGGGTCGGGACCAGCCGGCCGGGCAGCCGGGGACGAGGAATGAGCCTGTATACCACCATCCATCTGCACAATGTCGCGGCCGGCCGCGCGGAGGATTATGCCCGCTGGTTCGACGGCGCGCATCAGCAGGATCTGACCCGGCTGCGGGGTTTTCGTTCGGCCGATCGCTATGAAGTCACGCCGCAGCAGATCATGCCCGACATTCCTCAGCCCTGGCGCTTCCTGTCGGTCTATGAGTTCGACTATGCCGCGACGGAGATCGACCTGCCCGCGCTTGCGCCCTTGCTGGCCGATGCGCGCGACGCGGGGCTGATCGACGACAGCGACGAAAGCGAGCGCATCCACAGCTACGCCATGTATTCCGATTGGGTTTCCAGCCCCAATCACCAGGCCGATCAGCCCTTTTCCGGGGTCTCGATCATCCTCGCCAATTTCGTCGCCGGGCGGGAGGCGGAATATCATCACTGGTATGAAACGGTTCATGGTCCCGAAGTGACGCGCGTGCCGGGCAAGGTGGCGATGAAGCGCGGCCGGCTGTCGCCTTTGCAGGTCGAGCCGCGCCGCTATTGTCCCGGCAGCGACCTGGTCTTCTGCGCCCAGCAGACCGACGACCTGCTGTTCACGGTCAAGGATTTCAGTGCGCGCGCGCGTGGCGTCAGCCCCAGCGGCGTCGCCTTCCAGCCGCGCTCCTCGGCCGGCTCCTTCGCCCGCACGGTCCATTATTTCGCCAGGGTCAGCGGCACCCGCTTCTGGCCCGGCGGCATCGCCTATGATGGCGACCTGTCCGTCTATCCGGCCGATTTTGCCCGGCCGGCAGGCTGAGGCGGGGAACCATCGCAAGCGCGATGCGGCATGGCCTTGCCCGGCCGAGGAAGCCATGCGCTATTAGCATGAAGTTTGAAAAGAACAGGTGGAGCGAGAGGTGAGCAAGGTCATCGTCATTACCGGTGCGGGCGACGGGCTGGGACGCGCATTGGCGCGGCGGTTCGCGCGCGATGGCGAAACCGTCATCCTGCTGGGCCGCACCCTGTCGAAGGTCGAGGCGGTCGCGCAGGAACTGGGCGAATCCCATTTCGCCTTGGCATGCGATGTCGGCAATCCCGATTCCGTCCGCGCCGCCTTTGCCGCGATCGCGCAGCGCCACCCCAAGGTCGACGTGCTGATCAACAACGCCGCCATCTACGAACCCTTCACCCTGGCCGAAGTGCGCGACGAGCAGATCGCAGCATCGCTCGCCACCAATGTCGCCGGCCCGATCCATTGTGCGCGGGAGGCGCTGCCGCTGCTGCGCGGGGGCGGCCATATCATCAATGTCACCAGCGAATCCGTGCCGCTGAAAATGCCGATGCTGTGGCTCTATGCCGGCGGCAAGGCGGGGCTGGAACTGATGTCGGACATGTGGGCGCGCGAACTGGAGCCCGAGGGCGTGCGCGTCACCGTGGTCCAGGCCGGCATGATGATGGATGAGACCAAGACCGGCAGCAGCTGGCCGATGGATGTCGCGATCCGCTTCGCCCAGGAAAATGCCAAGGTCGGCCTCAATCTGCGCGAGCGCGGCATCAGCCATTATAATTCGGTCACCGACGTCTTCCGCGCCGTGCTCGACATGCCGGCGGACCTGCACATCGGATCGGTCGCCCTGAGCGCGCGCAAGCGCTGACCGGGCGACTTATCCACAACATCCACAGAAGTTATCCACAGGAAGGCGATCATGGCCACTCTTCCCGAAGCCAAGCTCTATATCGACGGCGTGCTGCGCGGTGCCGAAGGCGGCAAGACCTTTGACGTGATCGGCCCCTGGACCGGCGAGCCGGTCGGCACCGCCGCCGATGCCTCGCCCGCCGATGTCGAGGCCGCGATCGTCGCCGCCCGCCGCGCCTTTGACGAAACCGACTGGTCGACCAATGTCGACCTGCGCGTCGCGCTGGTGACGAAGCTGCGCGACCTGTTCCAGGCGAACAAGGAACGGCTGTCGGATCTGGCCCGGCATGAGGCCGGCGCCGCCATGGGCGCGGTCGGCCGTGCCCATGGCGACATGGCGCTCGACGGCTGGGACGATTATCTCGCCGTCTTTCCCAAGCTGGAATGGGAAAAGGATTATGGCGGCCGCACCGGCTATGGCTTCGAAAGTCTGCGCAAGGCGGTCTATGAGCCGGTCGGCGTGGTTGCGGCGATCACGCCGTGGAACGTGCCGCTCTATGTGAATGTCGGCAAGGTCGTGGCCGCGCTGCTGGCCGGCTGCACTGTGATCCTGAAGCCCGCGCCCAACACGCCTGGCATGGGCGCGATCTTCGGCGAACTGGCGGCGGAGGCGGGCTTCCCCGCCGGCGTCATCAATGTCGTGTTCGGCAGCGACCCGGCACTGGCCGGCGAGATGCTGGTCACCGATCCGCGCGTCGATCTTGTCTCCTTCACCGGATCGACGGGCGTTGGCAAGCGCATCATGGAACAGGGCGCTGCCACGCTGAAGCGCGTCTTCCTGGAACTGGGCGGCAAGTCGGCGAAGATCGTGCTCGACGATTCCGCCAATTTCGCGATGGACGTCGCCCAGACCATGCTGGTCTTCCATGCCGGCCAGGGCTGTGCCGTCCATTCGCGCCTGCTGGTGCCGCGCAGCCGCTATGAGGAGGCGAAGGCGATCCTCAAGCATGCCTATGCCAGTTTCGGCGACAATTGGGGCGATTTCGACAATCCCCAGCACATCATGGGGCCGGTCATTTCCAAGCGGCAGATGGAGCGGGTGCTGTCCTATGTCGATATCGGCCAGGCCGAGGGCGCGACCCTGCTGGCGGGCGGCAAGGCGCGGCCGGACAAGGGCGGGGGTTATTTCATCGAGCCGACCTGCTTCGTCGACGTCACCAACGACATGCGCATCGCCCAGGAAGAGATTTTCGGACCGGTGCTGGTGGTCATCCCGTTCGAGGATGATGCCGATGCCGTGCGCATCGCCAATGAAAGCAGCTATGGCCTGTCGGGCGGCGTCAGTTCGGGCAATCTTGACCGGGCGATCAATGTCGCCAAGCAGATCCGCAGCGGATCGATCAGCGTCAATGGCGGCATGTGCATCGCCGGCGACTTGCCTTTCGGTGGCTACAAGGCCAGTGGTGTAGGCCGCGAATGGGGCCTCGAAGGGATCGAGGAGTTCCTGGAAACCAAGCTGATCGCCTGGCGCGCCGCCTGAGGCGCGCGACGGGGCATGGATAGGACGGGTTTTGACGGCAAAGGCATCGATTGCGGCGGACGGGCCGTCGGAACCCAAGGGCCGGGGACGGGCCACCAAGGCGCTGAGCCATAATCTCAATGGCCAGCGCCTGGGTCGCAAGGGGCGCGACACGCGCGAGCGTATCCTGGCGGCGACCAATGAATTGCTGGCGGGGCCGGTGGATGTCGAAATTTCGCTGAGCGCGGTCGCGCGTCAGGCGTCGCTCGGCATGACGTCGCTCTATAATTATTTCTCCGACCTCACCGAATTGCTGCTCGCCGTGCTGGAGCCGGTGATGGCCACGGCCGAGGCCGACTATGTCGGCCTGCTGCGGACCCGATGGAGCGAGGAGGAACTGGGCGAGAAGGCGCTGGCCTTCGTCACCGCCTATCATGGCTTCTGGGTCAAGCATTCCCGGCTGCTCCACCTGCGCAACAATATGGCCGATCGCCAGAATGAGCGGATGATGCTGCATCGCGTCCATGCCGCCCAGCCGGTGATGCGGCTGCTGGTCGACCAGATGGATGGCGGCAGCGAAGAGGCCGGATCGCCGGTGTTCAGCATGGGCACCGCGCTGATGACCGGGCTGGAGCGTGTCGTCACCGTCACCACCGACATGGCGCTGCAGAATATTCTCCATTCCCCCCATCCGCTGGCGCGCACCCATTTGCTGCGGGCCGAGGCGCGGCTGATGGAACTGGGCATCCGCGACTATCGCGCGATGCTGCGGGACGCGCGCGCCTGAGACCGGCGCGCGTTCGACTTATCCACAGGCTTATCGACAGAAGTTATCCACAGCTTTTCCCACGCCTATCTGTGGAAAAAGCTGTGGATAAGTGTGTGGACAGATGAAGGCGCTTGGCATGTGTTGGAAAATCCGGCCGTAGCCGGATTGCCGCACCAGCCCACACCCCCACCCGACTGCCCAGACATGGTATCCTGATGGGAGGCCGGGTGGGGGTGTGGGCTGGTGCCGATGCGCCGGAGGCGCATTTCTCCAAAAGAACTCCTATTCCTTCTTGCCGCCAATGCCCTTCAGATAGCGTTCCATCCCCTCCAGATAGGCGGGGTTCAGCATCAGCGCGCTGTTGGCCATGCGTTCGACATGGCGACCCATGGACGGGCCGACTTCGGCGGCCAGCTCGATCGCGATCTTGGCGGCACCCATCTGTTCGCCATTCTGCTTGGTGAGGTGACGGCAGAAGGCCAGGGCTGCGTCCTCGAAGCCCTCGTCGGGCATCACGTCATGCACCAGGCCCATGATGAGCGCACGGTCGGCATCGGCCTTCTGGTTGCCCATGATCAGCCAGCGCGCCCAGTGCGGGCCGCAGATGCGGGTCAGGCGGCTGACCCCGTTGGAGGCCGGCAGCACGCCGAACAGCCCTTCGGGGAAGGAGAAGGCGGCCGACCTGGCCGCCAGGCGGAAATCGCAGGACAGCGCCATTTCCAGCCCGCCGCCGACGCAGGTGGCGTGGATGGCGCAGACGATCGGCTTTTCCACATGCTCCATCTCGTCATAGATGCGTTGCATCCCGTTGAGCTGGAGCCGGTGATTTTCGCGGATGCCGCTGGGCGTGCGGGGATAGTCCCTGGGCGACCCGCCGCTCTTCATGTCCGCGCCGGAACAGAAATAGCGGCCGGTCGATCGGACCAGCATCACCTTCAGGTCCGGCGTGTCGCGGAAGCGGATCAGCGCCGCCTCGAACAGCGCCATCGTCTCGGCCGACAGGGCATTGAGCTTGTCCGGCCGGTTCAGCGTGGCGATGAGGATGCCATCCTGTTCCTGCGTCAGCAGATGGGGGGCTTCGTCCGTCATGCGATCTTCCTCAGGCGCGGGTGCGCGGCAGGCCCAGGCCCTTTTCCGCGATCATGCTGCGATGCACCTCGCTGGTGCCGCCATAGATGGTCGATCCCTGGGCGTGGCGATAGAACATGTTGATCTCCTCCGCCGGCCCCTTGCGCTTGGACAGCGAGGCCGGGGCGGTAAGATCGAGCAGGTCGCGCGCGTCGGTCAGGAACTTCTCCGAACTGAACATCTTGGCCATCGGGCCATAGGCATGGTTCGGTTTCTTTTCCGACATGACCCATTGGGCGCGATAGGTGATCAGCTCCGACGCCCACAGATTGGCGGCGGTGCGGGCCAGTCGCGCCTGCGCGCCGCCATCCTCGATCAACGGCCTGCCCCTGTGGATAAGTTCGCGACAAAGGGCTTCGCCGGCCTGCAGCATCTTGCGCTGATATTTGGCGAAGCCGCCGCCATGTTCCAGCTCCAGGCTGGCGCTCATGGTGCGCACGCCGCCGTCGATCTCGCCCAGTCGCCAGCTGTCGGGGATGCGCACGCCATCATAGAAGGTGATGTTGGTGCGCTCGTCCTGGAAGGTGTGGACCGGCTGCACCGTCACGCCATCGGCCTTCAGCGGCACGATGAACATGGTGAGGCCCTTGTGCTTGGCCACGTCCGGATTGGTGCGGCAGAGCATCAGCACATAGGTGGACAGGTTGGCGCCCGACGTGAACATCTTGGTGCCGTCGATCCGCCAGCTGCCATCCGCCTCCTGCGTCGCGCGGCATTGCGCCGCGAACACGTCGGAGCCCGATCCGGGTTCGGAATAGCCGAGCGAACAGATCACCTCGCCGCGCATGATTTCCGGCAGCACCGCCTGCTTCAGCTCCTCGGTGCCGAAGCGGTGGATGATGAGCGACACCATCTGCGTCACATTGGCGGCGGGGTTGTTATATCCCTGCTCCTCGAACGCATCCATCGCCGCCGTCTTTTCATAGGCGGACAGGCCACGACCGCCGACATCCTTGGGCAGGCCGAGATAGAGGAGATTCTGCGCCGCCAGCTTGCGGTTGAGTTCGGGGTTATAGCCCTCCCAGCTATAGTGGAAGGTGGCCCGCATCTCCGGCGTCACATTGGCCGCGAAGAAGGCGTTGATCTCGTCCTTGATCGTCTGCGCGGCTTCGCCCAGGTCGAAATCGACCGGCATCGGCCCGGCGTCGGGCAGGGCGGCGGCCCCATCGGCGTAGAGCCGGCGTCCGGCCTCGTCGAGCCAGCGTTGCGGATCGCCGCCGATCAGCGGCCAGGCCTTGGCGCGCAGATTATAGAGGAAGATGTCATATTCGGTGGTGAGGCCATAGCCGCCGAAGGTGTGGAGCGATTGCGCCACCGCCTTGGCCGCGCTGTTGGCATTCCACCAGGCGGCGATCGAGATCGCGCCCCCGGCTTCGGCTGCGCCATCGGCCAGGTCGCGGATCGCCTTCCACACCAGGAACTTGCCGCCGTCGATCTCGCAGAGAATATCGGCCAGCGGATGGGAAATGGCCTGGAACTGGCCGATATATTGGTCGAACTGCTTGCGCTCGCAGGCATAGGCGGCGGCGAGCTTGAGCGCCTCGCGGCCGATGCCGGCCAGACCGGCGGCGATCAGCAGCTTCCATTCCTCGATCCCGGCGGCGAAGGTCGCCAGCGCCTCGGCCCCCGATGCCAGCACCGTGCGCGGATGCGCCGACAGGTCGATCTGCGCGATCGGGGTGGAGGCCAGATTATCCTCCGCCTTGCGTGCCTCTGCGGGCACGGTGACGAGGATGATGTCTTCGCCCGACCGGGCCAGCACCGCTTCGGCCACCAGGCCACCGCCAATCCACTGGACGGGCGTGTCCGCGACATCCTCGAAGGCGAAGCTGGCGACCGCATCGCCCGCCAGCACCCGGCCGAGCAGGTCGGCCGTCGCCTCGCCGCCCAGCTGCGCCAGCAAGCGCGCCGCCACCAGCGCTTCGGCCAGCGGCCCCGATGCCAGCGTCCGGCCCGCTTCCTCCATCAGGATGGTCGCGTCGAACAGGCCAAGGCCCAGCCCGCCGGCCTCTTCGGGCACGCGGATCGACAGCGCCCCCAGTTCCGCCAGCCCCTGCCACAAAGCGGGGTCGAAGCCGGTCGGCGCGGCGGCGCGGACCCGCGCCATGCTGCTATGTTCGTCCAGGAAGCGCGCGAACATGTCGCGCATCATCTCCTGATCGTCGGTCAGGTCGAAATTCATGGGGGTCAGGCCTCGGCGGGCGCCGAACGCCGCATCATGACGCTGAGGTCCACCTGGCCAGTGGCGACGCCGCCCATGAAGCCGCCATCGACCGGGAAGACCACGCCATTGACGATACCGGCCAGATCGCTGTTCAGCAGGACGATGCCGCCCGCCTGTTCGGCCGGGGTCGAGTAACGGCCCATCGGCTCGGCGGCGGCGGCGACCACATCCTTGCCGGACGCGGCCTCGAACGTTGCCATCATCGGCGTCTGGGTGGGCGAGGGCAGGGTGCAGTTGATGCGGATGCCCTTCTTGATGAGATGCGCGCCCATATACTGGGTCCAGACGATCACATTCTCCTTGGAGAAGCTGTAGCCTTCCTTGACCACGTCCTCGAGATGCGCCTCGCACCAGGCAACGGCAGCGTCATAACCCTTGGTGGTGACGAATTCCATGTTGGTCGGGATGCGGCGGCTCCAGCCCAGGCCGCCGGTGGAGGCGATGCTGGCGATCGCGCCGCCCGGCCCCATCAGCGGCAGCACCTGTTCGGTCAGGTGGCGCAGGCCGATGAAGTTCACCTTCATGACGTCGAGCGGCGGGAAGGACTGGGGCAGGCCAGCGCAGTTGAACAGCGCATCCACCTTGCCGCCGATACCGGCCACCGCCGCCTCGATCGAGGCCGGATCGCGCAGGTCGACATTGGTGAAGGAGGCGAGCGGCAGGCTGCTGTCCTTGAAATCCAGGCCATGAACCTCGGCGCCCAGCTCCAGCAGCAGCTTGGCGGTCGCCTCCCCCATGCCGGAGAAGCAGCCGCTCACGATCACGCGCTTGCCCTTATAGCCCAAAATGTCGCTCATCTCGCTCTCCCGGATTCTCTGATTATGCCTTGGCCTTGGGCGGCCAGCTGATGCTGCCATCATCTTCCTCGACGACGATGATGCGTTCGGGGCAGGCGCGCGCGCCGCGCTTGGCGGTCTGCTGTTCACCGTCTGCCACGTCGAAACCTTCGGTCGCGATATAGCCGTCCTCGTCCAGCGGATACATGTCCTCGGACACGGCGGCGCAGCGGGCATTGCCCACGCAGCCTGACTTTTCGATGCGGATTCTCATCTGCCCTCTCCGGCTATTCTGACCTTCCTTAGAAAGGAGATTACGGCCCCGATCAACGTGGCGCCCGGCACAATCGCCATCGCGATACGGAGCCGCGGCGCGGATCGTCGGTGCGTTATCTGGCATCACCGCACCCAGCCCCTTTGCCTTTGCCGGGCCGCCGGGCAAAACGGGTCCGACAAGAAGGGACGCGTCCTGCACGCGCCCGCCCCAGCAGGGAAGACGGAGAGAATCATGGCCCACGCCACCTTGAGCCCCGCCGCGCCACAGCCGGCCCATGTGCCCGACGCGCTCGTCTATGATTTCGATGTCCATGCCGATCCGGGCCTGCTGGCCGATCCGCATGCGCGCATCCTCGACCTGCTGAAGACGGCGCCGCCGGTCTTCTGGACGCCGCGCAATGGCGGCGGCTGGGTCGCGCTGACCCATGCCGCCAATTATGAAGCGTCGCGCGATACCGAGACCTATTCCAGCGAATTCGTGCCGGCCGACAAGATGAAGGCGCTGCTCGCCTCGCTGCCGCCGGGCGCGCCGCATATCCCGCAGCCGATCCCGATCACGCTCGATCCGCCCGAACACACCAAATATCGCCAGCCGCTGCAGAAGGTCTTCTCGCCCAAGACGATCGCGGCCCTGAAGGACAGCATCCGCGAACTGGCCGGCGAGCTGATCGACGCGATCAAGGCCGATGGCCAATGCGAGTTCATGAGCACGGTGGCCGAGCCGCTGCCGGTGCAGGTCTTCCTCAAGATGCTGGGCCTGCCGCTGGAACGGCTGCCGGAATATCGCCAGATCGTGAAGGAGCATATGGAGGCGATCGATACCGATCGCGAAGGCTCCATGCGCCGCTTGCAGCGCATTGCCGCGGCGATGCGGGATACCGTGCTGGAGCGCAGGGATAATCCGAAGGACGATATCATTTCCATGCTGTGGAAGCTGGAGGTGGACGGCCAGCCGAGCACGCTTGCCGACATGGAGAATTACGGCGTGCTGCTGTTCATCGCAGGTCTCGACACGGTGATGAACGGCATGGGCCTTGCCATGCGCGGCCTGGCGCTCGACCTGCCATTGCAGGCGAAGTTGCGGGCCGAGCCCAAGCTGGTGGCCGAGGCGGCGGAGGAAATGCTGCGCCGCTATACCTTCACCGTGCCGATGCGGGTCATCAAGAAGCCGGCCGAACTGGCCGGGGCCAAGATGATGCCCGGCGACATGCTCAAGCTGTTCCTGCCCGCTGCCGATCTCGATGCGAAGGAATTCCCGCAGCCCGACAGCTATGATCTTGATCGCGAGAACAATGTTCACATCGCCTTTGGCGTCGGCCCGCACCGCTGCCTGGGTTCCCACCTGGCGCGCGTCGAATTGCAGGTTCTCTATGAGGAGATGCTGGCGCGTCTCCCCGAATTCCGGCTCGATCCGGCCAAGCCCACGGTCTTCCATGGCGGCCATGTGATCGGCATCGAAAGCTTGAACCTGGTCTGGGACGTCTGATGGTCTGGCAACGTTCGCGCCCGCGCCTCGACCGGGAAAATCGCGCCTTCTGGACAGGCGGGGCGGAGGGGAAGCTCAACATCACCCGCTGCGACGATTGCGGCCAGTTCACCCATCCGCCGCGCGAGATCTGCCGCCATTGCCAGTCGGAAAATGTCGGCCCCCATGCGGTCGTCGGCACCGGCGCGGTCGATACCTATACGATCAACTATCAGGCCTGGGCCAAGGATATGGAGGTGCCCTTCGTCATCGCCCGCGTCCGGCTCGACGATGTGCCCGGCGTCTATCTGACCACCAATATCGTCAACTGCCCAGTCGATGCCGTCGACATGGATGACCGCGTCCGCGTCACCTTCGAGGAGCAGGACGGCATCTGGTTTCCCCTGTTCGAGAAGGTCGCATGAGCATGGCGCGCGAAGCCTATATCACCGGCATCGGCATGTCGGAGGTCGGCGTGCGGCTGACCCGGTCGCCGCTGGGCCTGACGCTGGACGCCGTGCGCGAGGCGATTGCCGACGCCGGCCTGACGCTCGACCAGATCGATGGTGTCGCCACCTATCCCGGCAAGATGTCGACCTTCCTCGGCTTCTCGCCGGTCAGTGCCGACGATGTGATCGAGATATTGGGGCTCAACACACGCTGGCACATCGGCGCGGCCGAGGCGACGGCACAACTGGGCGCGATCGCCGAGGCGGCAATGGCCGTGAAGGCCGGCCTTGCCCGCCATGTCCTGTGTTTCCGTACCGTCTATGAAGCGGCGGCGCTGGCCCGCCCCGAAGAATTTCCGCCGATGGAACGGCGCAAGGATGTGTCGGGCAATTCGCAATGGGTCTCGCCCTTCGGCGCCTTTTCGGCCGCCAACTGGACCGCGCAATTCGCGATGCGCCACATGAAGCGCTATGGCCTGACCCGCGAACAGCTCGCCCAGGTGGCGTTGAACGATCATGCCAATGCCGCGCGCAATCCGCGCGCGATCGTCAAGAAGCCGCTGACCATGGACGAGTATATGGCGGCGCGGATGATCAGTTCGCCTTTCTGCCTCTATGATTGCGATCGTTTCACCGATGCCTCGACCGTGCTGATCGTGTCGGCGGGCGATGCGCTGGACGAGGTGAAGACGACGCCGATCCGCATCGCCGCCAGCGCCGGATCGGTCGAACGCTACAGCTGGGACCAAGCCGAATGGGCGAGCGCCTATCCGACCGGGCGCGACCTGTGGAAGAACACGGACTACACGGCCAAGGATGTCGATACCGTCCAATTTTATGACGGCTTCGCCTTCCAGCCGATCACCTGGCTCGAAGGGCTGGGCTTTTGCGATGTCGGCGAAGGCGGCCAGTTCCTCGAAGGCGGCAAGCGCATCGCGCTCGACGGCGAATTGCCGATGAATACCGGCGGCGGCCAGCTTGGCTGGGGACGGCTGCACGGCTTCGGCTTTGCCTATGAATCGGTGGTGCAGTTGCGCGGAGAGGGCGGCGCGCGCCAGATCGCTGGCGACCCGAAGGTGGCTGTGGCGACATCGGGTGGCGGCCCCATGGCAGCGGCGCTGCTGCTGGCGAAGGACTGATCGCGATGGACAGCGGCATGCTGGACATGCTGCCCGGCTTTCGCCGTCGCTTCCTGGTGACGCCGCTGCCCGGCCGGGTGACGGCGGCAGTCGAGGATGACTATCACAGCATGGCCGTCATCCTGCACCATGACGGCGCGCGCATCAGCGGCGTCGACGCGATCATGGAGCGGGTGCCCTGGACCACCTGTCCGGGCGCGCCGGCGGTGCTTCAGGCGACCTTCACCGGTGTCGCGCTGGCTGAGGCGGCCGCGCGCGGCGAGAAGAAGGCGAACTGCACCCATTTGCACGACCTGGCCGTGCTGGCGGCGGCGCACGCTGGTGACGCGGCGCCGACCCGCTACGAGATATTGGCCTGCGACCCGATTGAGGGCGAGGCCGTGGCGGAAATCAGACGCGATGGCATGCCGCTGCTGCAGGTCGCCCATCGCAGCCATGTCATGACCGCGCCAGCCGACATTGCCGGCCAGTCGCTGATGAAGCTGCGGCCGTGGATCGATGCGCTGGAAGAACCCCCGCGCGAGGCGGCCCGGCTGCTGCAATGGGGCACGATCCTCGCCAATGGCCGGCTGATCCCGATGGAGCGGCAATCGACCGCGACCCGCGTGCCGCCCAACTGCTTCACCTTCCAGCCGGAAAATGCGGTCCATGCGATCCGCGTCGGCCGGGTGATCGACTTCACCGCCGAACCTCTGGTGCCGCTCGACCATTTCGATGGCGCCGCCTATGACCGGCCGCGCGACGCTCAATAGAGGAAACGGGACGATGGACGAGGCGCGGCAACTGGTGGCCCCTGAATTGCGCGCGGCGCTCGACCTCTTCCCGCCGCTCGATCTCAGCGACCAGACTATCGCTGCCTTCCGCCAGCCCTTTGCCACCCGCGCGACCGAGCCGATGCCCGAAGCGCTGGCCGCCGTGCAGCGCGAAGAAGTCTTCCTGCCCGGCGCGCCCGGATCGCCCGATGTGCGCTGCCTGCTCTATCGCCCGGCCGAGGCGATTGGCGACGCGCTGCGGCCGGCCTATCTCCATATCCATGGCGGCGGCTTCGTGCTCGGCATGGCCGATATGAGCGACTTGTCCAACCGGGCCTGGGTGGCGCAGCTGGGCTGTATCGTCCTGTCGGTCGACTATCGGCTGGCGCCCGAAACCCCTTTCCCCGGCGCGCGCGACGATTGCTACGCCGCGCTCGGCTGGCTGCATGACCAGGCCGACGCGCTGGGCATCGACCCCAGCCGCATCGCGGTCGGCGGTGAGAGCGCGGGCGGCGGCCATGCCGTGGCGCTGGCGATCCATGCCCGCGACCTTGGCGCCTATCCGATCTGCTTCATGCTGCTCGACGCGCCGATGCTGGACGATCGCACCGGCAGCAGCGCACCGCTCCACCCCGTCACCGGCCGGTTCGTCTGGACCCCGGCGCAGAACCGCTATGGCTGGGGCGCGCTGCTCGGGCAGGAAGCGGGAACCGATCATGTCCCGAGCGACGCCGTGCCGGCCCGTTGCCCCGACCTGTCCAGCCTGCCGCCCGCCTTCATCAGTGTCGGCGCGCTCGACCTGTTTCTGGAGGAGGATATCGACTTCGCCCGCCGGTTGATGGCGCTCGGCATCGCTGTCGAGCTGCATATCACGCCCGGCGCCTATCATGGCTTCGGCCTGGCCGGGCCCGATACGCCGCAGATGCAGGCGCTCCAGGCGCTGCGCCTCGCGGCGCTGCGCCGCGCCTTGCAGGGGAACTGACGCCGCCCTTCAGAAGGCGGGCATCACCCTGTCGGCGAACAACTGGGCATAGGGCTGGAATTTTGCAGGCGGCAGGCCGGGCGGCATCATCATCATGATATGCTCGAGATTGATGCGCTGCTGCATTGCGCGGAAATGGTCGATCGCGGCGTCGGGTGTCAGGATCTGCAGGATGCCGCTGCGCTTGAAGGCGTCGAGCGACGTGGGTTTCAGCGCCACCTTGTCGATGCCCGATGCCTGATCCTCGGCCAGCCAGGCGCCGTAAGTCTCGTTCACATGGTGGAAATAGGGGGCCATCTCCGCCATCGCCGCCTCGGGGTCTTCGGCGACCAGGGTGAACAGGCTCTGGATGCGGATGCGCGCGGCGGCCGGGTCTTTCCCCTCGGCGCGCAGCTTGTCCGCATAGAGGCCGCATACCTCCTCATTGCCGAAATAGCCGTCGGCATATTTCGCCACCCGCGCCAGCGCCTTTTCAGCAAAGCCGCCAATATAGAGGGGGATGCGGCCGCGCGGCGCGGCCGGGCGTAGGGTTGCGCCGGCGATGCTGTAATGTTGCCCGGTAAAATCGACCGTCTCGCCGGCCCAGAGTTGCTGGACGATCGCGAGGAACTCATCGAAGCGCGCGCCGCGCTTGCCGAAATCGACGCCATAGGCCTGGGTCTCGCGGCGGCGATAGCCGATTGCCAGCGCCATCTCCAGCCGGCCGTCGGACAGGATATCCAGCACCGCGCATTCCTCGGCAAAGCGGACCGGATGATAGAGCGGGGCGAGCGCGATCGCCGATCCCAGCCTGATCTTGCTGGTGCGCGCCGCGATCGCCGCCAGCGCGACATTGGGCGTGGGCATATAGCCATCCTGCGCGCCATGATGTTCGGGCACCCAGGCACCGGCAAAGCCCGCCGTCTCGCTCCAGGCGACGAAATCCAGTATCTCGGCATAGAGATCGGCCGGGCGCCGTTGCCATTGGGGCGGGTTCCGGAAATCATAGAGATAGCCGAAGGTCAGCGGGGTGCTCATGACGATGCTCCGAGGGCAGGGCAAAACGCCCGCCAACCCGGTGGGGCGGCGGGCGTGGAAAGGCGGTGGGGCCGATCCTTATTCGAAGGGTTCTTCGCCCTGCAGCTTGGTGCGGTGCATCATGCGGTTGCAGTCGGGATCATATTTCTCGGCCCGGTGCATGGTGCCGGTATTGTCCCAGATGACCAGGTCACCGACGCTCCATTCATGGCTGTAGCTGAATTCCTCGCGGGTCGCCCATTCGCGCAGCCCAACCAGGATTTCGGCGCTGTCATAGGGATCGAGATCCTTGACCCGCTGGGCGGTGCAGCCCAGCACCAGCGATTTGCGGCCCGACTTGTGGTTCCACACCAGCGGCAGCTCATTCTCGCCGACCTGGCGCATGCCCTTCAGCTTGGCGAGGCTGGGTTCGGGTTCATAATAGAAGACCGTCGCCCAGACCGAGTGGATCACGCGCAGCGTCTCATACTCCGCCTTCTGCTCGTCGGTCAGCGCCTCATAGGCGGCATAGGTGTTGCAGAAGCCGGTATTGCCGCCCCAGGTGGCCGGCACCTTGCACGACAGCAAGGAGGCGAGGATCGGCACATCGTTCATCGTGCCGTCGATATGCCAGTAGAGCGATCCCTTGAGATATTCGGCGCTCTGCGGATTTTCCTTCACGTCGAGGGTGATCTTGTGGATTTCCTCGCCGCCGCGATGCTCGGGGGCAAAGGCGCCCAGTGTCTTGGTGAAGGCGATCTGTTCCTCGTCGGTGAAGTCGATCTTCGGGAAGACCAGCACGCCGCGCTGTTCCAGCAGCTCGCGAATCTGCGGCGCCAGTTCGCCGGCCAGCAGCTCCTCCTTGCTGTTGAGGATGCGGCTGCCGATGCTCGGCTTGATATCTTCATGCACGAAACGGGTAATGGTGGTGGCGGACATGCCTTGCTCTCCTATGCATCCCTGCGCGTTTGAACACATGTTCAACATGCTTGCATGGAAAAATCAATACCTCTCATTTTTCGGGCGGCAGCAATTCGTCCAATAGCGCCTCGACCGAAGCGCGGGCATCACTATGGCCCCTCGCGACCCCCATGTCGGCTTCCATCACCAACGTGCGGCCCACCGCCGCGAGCAACAGGCTTAGGCCCGCCGCCGTCACCTTGTGATCGGCGAGTCGATCGCCCAGCAACTGCTCCATCAACTGCGCCTGGCGATCTCGCATCGCTTCGCTGTGGCGGGCGATCTCGGCGCGGATCGCCTTGCGATGATTGGCCATGGCGACGAATTCCATCGCCAGCGCGTTGCGGCTGGGGTCGGAGAAGAAGCGCCACAGCGCCCGCACCGGATCGGCGCTGGTCAGCGCGGCCTCGATCATCGCGTCGCTCTGTTCGGCCCCGCGGCGGAACACCGCCAGCAGCAGGTCGTCGGTGGTCGGGAAATAATAATGGACCAGCGAGGGCGGCAGTTCGGCGCGCAGCGCCACCCGGCGCGAACTGGCGGCGGCATAGCCTTCGTCGCGGATCACCTGTTCGGTGGCCTCCACGATCCGGGCGCGGGTTTCGGAGCTTTCGGCGCCGACGCGACGTTTCTGGACCATGGTCGGAGCATAAATGGCCGGGCCGCCCATGCAAGCGTCCCGGCTCTCATCGCCCGATGCGGTCCTGTTAATGCGACCCCATATAGCGGCCGCCATTGGTGCTGATCGTCTGGCCGGTGATGTAGCTGGCCTCTTCCGACGCCAGATAGGCGCAGGCAGCGGCGATATCTTCCGGCTTGCCGATCCGCTTCATCGGCAGCGTCTGGGCAAAGGCGTCGGCGTCGATCGGCGCGGCGCGCAGCATCGGCGTATCGATGAAGCCGGGCGGCACCATGTTGAAGGTCACGCCGCTCGGCGCGAATTCCAGCGCCAGCGCTTTGGTCATGCCCATCAGGCCACCCTTGGACGAGACATAATGGCCCTGGGCGAAGGAGCCCGACTGGACCGAGGAGGAGGTGATGTTGATCACCCGACCCCAGCCGGCGGCCAGCATGTCGGGCAGCACTTCCTTGGTAAGCAGATAGGGGCCGCGCAGGTTGATGTGGATGACCTTGTCGAACAGATCGTCGTCAATGTCCATGAACGGGGTGAAGGGGGCGATGCCGGCATTGTTCACCAGGATGGCGATCGGCCCCAGCTTCGCCCGCGTCTCTTCTGCCGCCGCATGGATCGCCGCCTTGTCCGAACAATCGGCGGTGATGGCGATGGCGGTGCCGCCGGCCGCCTCGATCAGCTTGACCGTCTCGGCCGCGCCGTCGCCATTAATGTCCCACACCGCGATCTTCGCCGTATCTTCGGCCAGGCGCAGCGCGATCGCGCGACCAATGCCCGAACCCGAACCCGTGACCACGGCCGTGCGGCCGTTGAGAGACCTCGTCATCGCAATTCCTTCCTATATGTCAATTTCGGTGTCGCTTTCAGGCGCCGACTATTTGCTCGATCGCCTCGATCGTCGTGCGGTGCATCATGCGATTTTCTTCCAGCGGATAGGGATCGACCCGGTGCATCGTGCCGCTATTGTCCCAGATCAGCAGGTCGCCTTCCGTCCAGTCATGGCGATAGACAAATTGCGGCTGGATCGCCCATTCGCGCAGCCGGGACAGCAGCACGCGGCCCTGCGCCGGGTCCATTCCCTCGATATGGTCGGCGGTCGACCCCAGCACCAGCGACTTGCGCCCGGTCTCATGGGTCCAGACCAAGGGATGGACCTTGGGCGTGCGCATCTGCCAGAAATTCAGCTCCGCCACGGTGGGTTCGGGGTTCACATAGCGCTGCGACGTCTCGAAGCTGTGGACCACGCGCAACCCGTCATAGGCGGCCTTCTCTTCGTCGGGCAGGTCGTCCCAGGCGGCATAGGTGTTGGCGAAATAGGTGCTGCCGCCGGTCCTGGACAGCGACTTGGCGTTCAGCGTCGCGGCGAAATTGGGTACGTCGTCACTCGCTCCGTCGATATGCCAGAAGAAGGCGCCCTTGATATATTCGGCGCCCGGATTTTCCTTGGGATCGATCGTCACCTTGAAGATGCCGCCTTCGCCCTGGGGCTGGACCCGGCCCAGCGTGTGGGAAAAGGCCAGCTGATCTTCGCGACTCATGTGCAGCCCGCGCACGATCAGCACGCCGCGCTGCTGCAACAGCGCCAGGATCGTGTCGGCATGCTTGCCCGACACCAGGGTTGCCGCGTCGGTCCGGATCTCGGTGCCGATGCGCGGCGTCAGGTCGATCGTCGAAAAGGCCATCATCCGCTCCAGCGGGCGCCTGTCGCGCCGCTCTTCTTGGCGATCATCAACAGGATTGTTGATTTGACTGTCAAGGAAGCGGCGGCGACATCGCTGCGGCGAAGCGGCTAGCGGCCGGCCCCGCGCGCGAACAGCGGCGCCAGCAGCGCATAGCTGGGATCCTTCACCGGCACCGGCTTGTCGCCATGGTCGGCGGCCGGTTGCAGCAGCTTCATGTCGAAACTCACCACCCGCTTGGCAAAGCGCCACTGGCCATCGACGCGGCGATAGCTGTCGATATAGCGCACCCCCTGGATGTCGTGCAGCAGCCCGCCCTTGCCGTCGGGGATCAGGTGCCAGGCAATGGCATAGACCTCGCCTTCGCCGGTATCGCCGTCGACCTCGACCAGATGGTTGCAGACGAAATGATTGCCGATATGCATGTGCGGCAGCGACGCTTCGAGAAAGGCGACATAGCCATCGACCGGCCCGTCATAATAGGCGCCATGGCTGTCGGTCGCGTCGTCGGTGTAGAGCGACCGGATCAGCGCGAAATCCTGCCGGTCGACCCCGCGCGAATAGAGCTGGGCCAGTTCCCTGATCTCTTCCCTGGCGATCAGCGTCTCGATCCGGTTGTCCATGGCGTGCTTCCTCTCCTGTCGGGCCGGACCCTAGTCGGGCAGGGGCGCCGGGCAATGGGGCGGGGGCGGATCATCGGCCCGGCGATCCTCCCCTCTGTTCAGGCGGGTGCGAAGGCCCTAAGCCATGGCCCCGATGGATAATCTGCCGACCGACGCGCGCCAGCTGCGCTCCCGCCGCCAACTGCTCGACGCGATGCTCCACCTGTTGGAAACCCGCCCCTATGATCAGGTGACGATCCGCGAGGTCGCGCGCGAGGCGGAGGTCGGCTACGCCACCTTCTTCCGCCATTATCCGTCCAAGGATGCGCTGCTGCACGATCTGGCGGCCGGACAGATCGCCGATCTGCTGCAGCGCGCGCTGCCGATCCTGTTCGCCGATGATGCGCGCCAGTCCTGCATGACCCTGTTCGCTTATGTCGCCGAACGGCGCGCGCTTTGGTCCGCCTTCCTGACCGGCGGCGCAGCGACCATGCTCAAGCAGGAATTTTCCGACCAGGCGCGCCAGCTGGCGCAGCAGAGGCCGCATGATGCCGGCTGGCTACCCGACGAACTGCGCATCGTCTTCGCGGTCAGCGCCACGGTCGAGATTCTTGCCTGGTGGCTGCAGCAGGAACCCGATTATCCGCTCGATCGCATGGCGGAAATTCTCGATCGGCTGGTCGTCACCCCGTCGATGCAGCCCTGATCGGGCAGGGGCATCGCCCCGCCGCTATCTCCGCCCCGTGCGTTGGCGCCTCACCCGGCGCCGCCTAGCATCTTCGCCGCAAGACGGGAGGCGTGGCATGGACGGATTGACGGTGACGACGACGGCCGGGCCGGTGCGCGGCACCCTGGCGAACGGCGTGCGATGCTGGCGCGGCATTCCCTATGCACGGGCCGACCGCTTTGCTGCCCCGGAGGCGCCGACGCCCTGGAATGATGTGCGCGATGCTGCGCGTCCCGGTCCACAATGTCCGCAAATGTATGGCAATCAGGCGAAACGGGCACGGCTGTCGATGCCCGACTTTGCCGAGGATTGCCTGTCGCTCAACATCCATGTGCCCGACGACGCGACCGGCCCGCTGCCAGTCTATGTCTGGGTTCACGGCGGCGCCTTCGTCGCGGGTGGCGGCCATAGCTATGACGGCAGCGACCTGGCACGCGACGGTGACATCATCGTCGTCACCATCAACTATCGGCTGGGCGTGCTGGGCTTCGTCAATTTCGGCGCGGTCGTGCCGGGCATCCCTTCCAATCTCGGCCTGCGCGACCAGATCGCGGCGCTGGCCTGGGTGCGGGACAATATCGCGGCTTTCGGCGGCGATCCGGCGCGGGTGACGGTCGGCGGCCAGTCGGCCGGCTCCATGTCGGTCTCGCTGCTGCTTCATGCGCCTGCCGCGCGCGGTCTCTTTGCCGGGGCGATCATGCAGAGCGGTGCGGTCAGCCTGATCCATGGCCGCGACCGCAGTGAACAGGTGGCGCGCGATTATATGGCGGCGCTCGGCAACCCCGATCTCGCCGCGCTGCGCGGCATGGACCTCATCCGCCTGTTCGAGGCGCAGGGCGCGGCCGGCGTCGCCAATCCCGGCACTATTCCCGCCGCCCCCTGGTTCGACGGCGACCTGCTGCCCGCCTCGCTGGCGGATGCGGTGGCCGAGCCGGCCGCGCCGGTGCCGTTGCTCGCCGGCGCCACGCGTGAGGAAATCCGCCTGTTCGAACTGATGCCCGGCGATATCCTGCCGACCGGCTGGCCGGCGCTCGAAGCCTTGCTCCATGCGCAATTGCCGGCCGATCACGCCGCGCGCATCCTCGCTACCTATCCGCGCGACAAGGCGGGGCGCCGCGCGCTCGCCACCGATCTCACCTTCCTGATGCCGACGCGCCATTTCGCCGATCGCCAGTCGGGGCAGGCGCCGACGTGGTTCTATCGCTTCGACTATCGCCATCCGATCGCCGGCGCTGCCCATGGGCTCGACCTGACCCTGACCTGGCCGATGCGCGGCCTGCGCGCTGCCTTTGCGCGGGGCGGGCCGATGCGCGGGCGCCGCGCGGCGCTCGGCCGGCGGATGACCGATCATATCGCCCATTTCGTCCGCCATGGCGCGCCCGAGCCGGACTGGCCCGCCTATCATGTCGATCGACCGGCAGTGAAGATCTTCGACCTGGCGGACCGGGTGGCGGTCGATCCCGACGGCGGTCGCTGGCGCGCCTGGGCGGGCGCCGATGTCGGTGCCGGACTGACGACCCGCGCCTAGCCCTTCAGCGCCCCCAGCACGATGTCGGCATGTTCATGCCTGCAGATGAGGAGGTCTGGCATGTATGTGTCTTCTTGGTTGTAGATGAGCGGCGATCCGTCGATTCGGGATGCGTGGAGGCCGTGGGCGAGTGCGACGGCGGCGGGGGCGCAACTGTCCCATTCATATTGGCCGCCGGCATGGAGGTAGATGTCGGCCTGGCCCAGGATCACCGCCATGGCCTTGGCGCCGGCGCTGCCCATGGGCACCAGTTCGGCGCCCAGCGCCTCTGCGACCGCGACCGCCTGGGGGGCGGGTCGGGTGCGGGAGACGACCATGCGGAGCTTCTCGGGCGCGGGCGGGATGGCGCGCGGCTGGTCGGTGCGCAGGACGATGCCCTGCTCATGGCCGGGCAGCGCAACCGCGCCGATGGTCGGCACGCCGTCGATGGCGAGGCCGACATGGACGGCCCAGTCGGCACGTTCCTCGCCATATTCGCGAGTGCCGTCGACCGGATCGACGATCCACACCCTGCTGTGGGTAAGTCTGGCTCCATCGCAGGCCATCTCCTCGGAGAGCAACCCATCCTGTGCCCGCTGCTCCCGCAGCGCATGGACGAGGAACTGGTTGGCGGTCTGGTCGCCGGCCTTGCCGAGCGCCTTGGCGCTGAACAGGCCCGAGGCACGGACCTCCAGCAGCAGGCGGCCGGCGGTGTCGGCGAGATGGGCGGCGAGGTCCGCGTCCGTCATGACATTGCTCATTTGAGCGGCATGATCTTGCGGATGATATGCTCGGCGGCTTCCTCCGGGGTCATCTCGACGGTGTTGACCCGGATTTCGGGGCTGGTGGGCGCCTCATAGGGGCTGTCGATGCCGGTGAAGTTCTTGAGGCTGCCCGAACGGGCCTTCTTGTAGAGACCCTTGACGTCGCGCGCCTCGGCGACCTCGAGCGGGGTATCGACGAAGATCTCGATGAACTCGCCGTCGGCAAGCATCTCGCGCACCATCTCGCGCTCGGCGCGGAAGGGGGAGATGAAGGCGGTCAGCACGATCAGGCCCGCGTCGGTCATCAGCTTGGCGACCTCGCCCACGCGGCGGATATTCTCCACCCGGTCGGCATCGGTAAAGCCCAGATCCTTGTTGAGGCCATGGCGGATATTGTCGCCGTCCAAGAGGAAGGTGTGGCGGTTCATCAGCGCGAGCCGCTTTTCCACCTCATTGGCGATGGTCGACTTGCCCGAGCCCGAGAGGCCGGTGAACCACAGCACGCGCGGCGTCTGGTTCTTGAGGCTGGCATGGGCGTCACGGCCGATGTCGGTCGCCTGCCAATGGACATTCTGGGCGCGGCGCAGCGCGAAGTGGAGCATGCCCGCCGCCACGGTGCGGTTGGTGATCTTGTCGATCAGAATGAAGCCGCCGAGCGTGCGGTTGTCGGCATAGGGCTCGAAGCTGATCGGCTTGTCGGTCGCCAGTTCGGCAACGCCAATGGCATTCAAGTCCAGCGTCTTGGCGGCCAGATGCTCCATGGTGTTGACGTTGACGACATATTTGGGCGCCTGGACGGTGGCCGAGACGCTCTGCGTGCCGATCTTGAGCCAATAGGGCCGGCCCGGCAGCATCGCCTCGTCATCCATCCACACGATGGTCGCCTCGAACTGGCTGGAGACCTCCGGCGGATTGTCGGCGACCGCGATGACGTCGCCGCGCGAACAGTCGATCTCGTCGGCAAAGCAGAGCGTGACCGACTGGCCGGCGATCGCTTCGTCGAGGTCGCCATCGAGCGTCACGATACGCGAGATGGTCGATGTCTTGCCCGAGGGCAGCACGCGCACGGCGTCACCCGGCTTGACCGATCCGCTGGCGATCAGGCCGGCAAAGCCGCGAAAGTCGAGATTGGGGCGATTGACCCACTGGACCGGCATGCGGAAGGGCTTGGCCGCCGCGGTGGTGGCATCGACCTCGACGCTTTCGAGATGCGCCATCAGGGTCGGCCCCTGATACCAGGGGGTGTTGTCGGACCGGGCGGTGATATTGTCGCCCTTGAAGCCGGAGATGGGGATCGGCGTGAAGGCGCTGATGCCGATGCTCTGGGCGAACGCGGCATAATCCGCCACGATCTTGTCGAACACGGCCTGGTCATAGCCGACCAGGTCCATCTTGTTGACGGCCAGCACGATGTTGCGGATGCCGATCAGATGGGCGAGGTAGCTATGGCGCCGCGTCTGGGTCAATATGCCCTTGCGCGCGTCGATCAGGATGACGGCGAGGTCGGCGGTGGAGGCACCGGTGACCATGTTGCGGGTATATTGTTCATGGCCGGGCGTATCGGCGACGATGAACTTGCGCTTCTCGGTGGCGAAGAAGCGATAGGCGACGTCGATGGTGATGCCCTGTTCGCGCTCGGCGGCGAGACCATCGACCAGCAGGGCGAAGTCGATCTCGCCGCCTTGCGTGCCGACGCGCTTGGAGTCTGCCTGCAGCGCTTCGAGCTGATCCTCGAAGATCATCTTGCTGTCATAGAGCAGTCGCCCGATCAGGGTGGACTTGCCGTCATCGACGCTGCCGCAGGTGATGAAGCGCAGCATGGTCTTGTGCTGATGGACGTCGAGATAGGCGTCGATATCCTGCGCGATCAGCGCATCGGTCTGGTAGACGGGGTCCTGTGTGATCACGTCGGACATCAGAAGTAACCCTCCTGCTTCTTCTTCTCCATGCCGGCGCCGCCGGCATCCTTGTCGATGGCGCGGCCCTGGCGCTCGGATGTGGTGGTGAGCAGCATCTCCTGGATCACCTCCGACAGGGTGCTGGCCTCGCTCTCGACCGCGCCGGTGAGCGGATAGCAGCCAAGCGTGCGGAAGCGGATCGATCGCTCGACCGGCACTTCGCCCGGTTCAAGCGGGAAGCGGTCATCATCGACCATCAGCAGCATGCCGTCGCGCTCGACGGTGGGGCGGGGGGCGGCGAAATAGAGCGGCACGATCTCGATGCCCTCAAGCTGGATATATTGCCAGATGTCGAGCTCGGTCCA
>NZ_CP039248.1:0-395000 GCF_004795815.1 Sphingobium sp. PAMC28499 | reverse complement strand
GTGAAACAGTACCTGAAACCGGATGCCTACAAGCAGTGGGAGGGTCCTTGAGACCTGACCGCGTACCTCTTGCATAATGGGTCTGTGACTTAGTGTATCAAGCAAGCTTAAGCCGTTAGGTGTAGGCGCAGCGAAAGCGAGTCTGAATAGGGCGCCATAGTTTGATGCATTAGACCCGAAACCCGGCGATCTATGCATGACCAGGTTGAAGGTGCGGTAACACGCACTGGAGGACCGAACCGTTTAATGTTGAAAAATTATCGGATGAGTTGTGCTTAGGGGTGAAAGGCCAATCAAGCCGGGAAATAGCTGGTTCTCCGCGAAATCTATTGAGGTAGAGCGTCGAATATTTGCCGTTGGGGGTAGAGCACTGGATGGATGCGGGGGTCGCGAGATCTACCAATTCTAACCAAACTCCGAATACCAACGAGTCTAGTTCGGCAGACAGACGGCGGGTGCTAAGGTCCGTCGTCAAAAGGGAAACAGCCCTAACCTACAGCTAAGGTCCCCAAGTCATCACTAAGTGGGAAAGCATGTGGGATTTCCAAAACAACCAGGAGGTTGGCTTAGAAGCAGCCATCCTTTAAAGAAAGCGTAACAGCTCACTGGTCTAAATAAGAGATCCTGCGGCGAAGATGTAACGGGGCTAAAGTGATGCACCGAAGCTTAGGGTTCAGTCTTTGACTGAGCGGTAGCGGAGCGTTCCGTAGGCCGTTGAAGCGGAAGGGTAACCGACCGTGGAGGTATCGGAAGTGCGAATGCAGACATGAGTAGCGATTAAGAGGGTGAGATGCCCTCTCGCCGAAATTCCAAGGGTTCCTGCTTAAAGCTAATCTGAGCAGGGTAAGCCGGCCCCTAAGACGAGCCCGAAGGGGGTAGTCGATGGGAACCACGTTAATATTCGTGGGCCTGGTGGTGTGTGACGGATGCCGTAAATTGTTCGGGCTTATTGGATTGCTCCGGGCAGTGAAGGGGTCCCAGGAAATAGCCCCACCGTATAGACCGTACCCTAAACCGACACAGGTGGAATGGTAGAGTATACCAAGGCGTTTGAGAGAAGTATCCTGAAGGAACTCGGCAAATTGCCTCCGTACCTTCGGAAGAAGGAGGCCCCATCTTAAGGCAACTTTTGATGGGGGGCACAGGCCAGGGGGTAGCGACTGTTTAGCAAAAACACAGGGCTCTGCTAAGTCGGCTTCAAGACGACGTATAGGGCCTGACGCCTGCCCGGTGCCTGAAGGTTAAGAGGAGGAGTGCAAGCTCTGAATTGAAGCCCAGGTAAACGGCGGCCGTAACTATAACGGTCCTAAGGTAGCGAAATTCCTTGTCGGGTAAGTTCCGACCTGCACGAATGGCGTAACGACTTCCCCACTGTCTCCAGGATATGCTCAGCGAAATTGAATTCTCCGTGAAGATGCGGAGTACCCGCGGTTAGACGGAAAGACCCCGTGCACCTTTACTGCAGCTTCAGAGTGGCATTAGGAAAGAACTGTGTAGCATAGGTGGGAGGCTTTGAAGCATTGACGCCAGTTGATGTGGAGCCATAGGTGAAATACCACCCTGTTGTTTTCTGATGTCTAACCTCGCACCGTTATCCGGTGCAGGGACCCTCTGTGGCGGGTAGTTTGACTGGGGCGGTCGCCTCCTAAAGAGTAACGGAGGCGCGCGATGGTGGGCTCAGGACGGTTGGAAACCGTCTGTTAGAGTGCAATGGCATAAGCCCGCCTGACTGCGAGACTGACAAGTCGAGCAGAGACGAAAGTCGGTCATAGTGATCCGGTGGTCCCTCGTGGAAGGGCCATCGCTCAACGGATAAAAGGTACGCCGGGGATAACAGGCTGATGATTCCCAAGAGCTCATATCGACGGAATCGTTTGGCACCTCGATGTCGGCTCATCACATCCTGGGGCTGGAGCAGGTCCCAAGGGTTTGGCTGTTCGCCAATTAAAGTGGTACGTGAGCTGGGTTCAGAACGTCGCGAGACAGTTTGGTCCCTATCTGCCGTGGGCGTCGAAATTTGAGAGGAGTTGACCCTAGTACGAGAGGACCGGGTTGAACATACCTCTGGTGTACCTGTCGTCACGCCAGTGGCGCAGCAGGGTAGCTATGTATGGACGGGATAACCGCTGAAAGCATCTAAGCGGGAAGCCTCCCTCAAGATAAGATTTCATCGAGCCGTCGTAGACCACGACGTTGATAGGCTGGATGTGGAAGTGCGGTAACGCATGGAGCTAACCAGTCCTAATTGCTTTGTTCGCGCTTAAGAGTCCCACCATCAACGACAATGCTGGAAACAGCCAAGGCGCTGATGGCGTGGTTTTAAGCCAGCCCAGATATACGAACATACAAACTCCAAAATTGTGCACGGTATCGATTAAAAACCCGCAGTTATGCGCCTGCTTCATTGCTTGGTGACCATAGCGTCTGTGACCCACCCGATCCCATCCCGAACTCGGCCGTGAAACCAGTCTGCGCCGATGGTACTATTGCTCAAGCACTGGAAGAGTAGGGCGTCGCCAGGCATTGAAGCACGCGCATAGCAACGGATCAAAAACCCATCACAATGTTACAAAACAGGGCGGCCCGCAAAGCCGCCCTTTTTGCATGTCAGGGCCACACAAAAGCCCAGTGTCGCGGGATGGAGCAGCCCGGTAGCTCGTCAGGCTCATAACCTGAAGGTCGTAGGTTCAAATCCTACTCCCGCAACCACATACTAAAAGACCAAACCGTCTCGGAGCATTCCGCGGCGGTTTTTTTATGTCTTTTCTGGCGGATTTGCGCCGTTTCTTGGGGATGCAGCGCCTCCCATCGGATCGCGCCTGATGCCAGGACGTCGATTTGCTTTTGGGGGTGTTTTGGAGGGTAATGCGTAAGCGGGGCCGCGACCCCACCTTGCGGGGCTGAAGTACAGCGCCGAGTCTCAGCGCCCTGATCGGATGGAGGGCGCTGGTGCTATGACGATGCCATGTGATGATGGTGGCACTAGCCGGGTAACCCGCTTCGAAGTGTTCACTGGTGCGGGGCGGCGGCGGGATTGGCCGCCGGAGGTCAAGGCTTCGATCCTGGCCGAGAGCTTTTCCGGACAGGAGACGGTCTGCTCGGTTGCGCGGCGGCATGGCATGAGCCCGTCCCAGCTGTTCACCTGGCGCCGACAGCTCCGCAAGCAGTTGGAGAGCCAGGGCGCGGCCGTGCCGGCTTTTGTTCCCGCCGTCGTCGATGCCGTTGCCGCGGAGGAGTTCCCGCCTGCGATCCAGCGGCCAAAGAAGCGACGGCGCTCGAAGGCGAGCGCAGTGGAACTGGAGATCGACGGCGTTGCGGTGAAGATCAGCCGCGGCGCCGATGCCGGGGTGATTGCCGCGGTGATCGAAGCGCTCCGGGTTACCCGATGATCGGACCCGGCGCAGGTGCCAAGGTCATGGTGGCCACACGCCCGGTCGATTTCCGCAAGGGACCCGACGCGTTGGCCGCGCTGGTCGGTGTCGAGTACGGCGGTGATCCTTATTCTGGCGTAATCTACGTGTTCCGGGCCAAGCGCAGTGATCGGATCAAGCTCGTCTGGTGGGATGGCACAGGGCTGTGTCTGATGGCCAAGAGGCTGGAATCCAGCGGGTTCAAGTGGCCGGCCATCCAGGACGGCGTGATACGCCTGACGGCGGCGCAGTTGGGCGCCTTGCTCGAGGGTCTGGACTGGCGCCGTGTGCATGGCGGACGCCGCCCGATCGCCCCGCAGATTGCCGGTTGACGATGGCCCCTCCTACTGATTCACTCCTTCCATGCTCATGGAAGCGGACCTCCCCACCGACGTCGAAGCGCTCCGCGCGCTCGTCCTCGAGCAGGCCCGCGAGCTTGATGTTCTGAAGGTTTTCCAGGCCGAGGTTGAACGCCTGAAGGCGATCATCGAGGCCCTGCAGCGGCACCGGTTTGGCCGCCGTTCCGAGCAACTCGATCCCGATCAGTTCGAGCTTGCCCTGGAAGAGGTCGAGATGGCCTTGGCCCAAGCCCAGCACGCCGTGGACAAGGCGAGCCGGGCATCGGCGGATCGCCCGCGCAAGGTCAACCGCGGCTCGTTGCCGGCCCATCTCGAGCGGATCGAGCAGGTCGTCGATGTCGAGGACAAGGCCTGCCCCTGCTGCGGCGGCGCGCTCCACCAGATCGGTGAAGACGTGGCTGAGCGTCTTGACGTGGTGCCCACCACCTTCCGCGTCCTGGTCACGCGCCGTCCGCGCTATGGCTGCCGGTCATGCGAGGGCGCGATCGTCCAGGCACCGGCTCCGGCGCGGATCGTCGAGGGCGGCATCCCCACCGAGGCGCTGATCGCGCAGGTGCTTGTCGCCAAGTACGCCGATCACCTTCCGCTATACCGGCAGGCCCAGATCTACGCCCGGCAAGGTGTCCAACTCGACCGCTCGACCCTGGCGGACTGGGTCGGCCGGGCAGCCTGGTATCTGCGTCCCTTGCGCGATCACATTCTCGAGCGATTGCGACGATCCGGGCGGCTGTTCGCCGATGAAACCACGGCGCCGGTGCTCGATCCAGGGCGTGGTCGGACCAAGACGGGCCAGCTCTGGGCCTATGCTCGCGACGATCGACCATGGGGCGGCGAAGATCCGCCGATGATGGCCTACGTCTATGCCGCTGACCGCAAGGGTGAGCGGGCCGAAGCCCATCTCGGTGACTTCGTCGGCATCCTGCAGGTCGATGGCTTTGGCGGCTACGCTGCTCTGGCCAAACGCCGGCAGCAAGTGAGCTTGGCCTTCTGCTGGGCGCACGTGCGGCGCAAGTTCTACGAACTGGCCGACAGTTCGCCGGTCGCGACCGAGGTGCTGCGCCGGATCGCAATGCTCTACGCGATCGAGGAAGAGGTTCGCGGCACCTCGGCGGAGCAGCGCCGCACCGTGCGCGCCGAACAGGGGCGCGTCATCGTGGATGACCTGCACATCTACCTCGAGGCACGACTTCGTCAGGTTAGCGCCAAGAGCAAGCTCGCCGATGCCATCCGCTACGCGCTCACTCGCTGGTCCGGGCTGTCGCTGTTCCTCGACGACGGCCTCATCGAGCTGGATTCCAACACCGTCGAGCGATCAATCCGTCCGCTGGCCCTCAATCGCAAGAACGCCCTCTTCGCAGGCTCTGACGAAGGCGGCGACAACTGGGCGGTCATCGCCACGCTGATCGAGAACTGCAAGATCTCAGGCATCAACCCGCATGCCTGGCTCGCCGAGACCCTCTCCAGGCTCGCCGCAGGTCATCCCGCCAATGCCGTCGGTGAACTCATGCCTTGGACCGCCGTGGCCTGAGCACAGCGCTTACGGTAATGCCTGTGCCCAGCAGGAGATACCCCCTATGCCGCTCAAGGAACTCGAGGTTCGCTACGCCAGCCGGCGATCGAAGGATTACAAGCTTGGCGATGGCGGTGGTCTCTATCTGCTTGTCCGCCCGACTGGCTCACGCCTCTGGCGCATGAAATATCGGTTTGACGGCAAGGAGAAGCTGCTCTCCTTCGGTCGCTACCCGGAGGTTACGCTTGCTGAGGCGCGGCTGCGCCGCGCTGAGGCCAAACTTGCTCTTGCGCGGGGCGATGATCCCGGCCCCAAGGCTGCATCTCCTGTGACGAGCTTTGAGGCGGCTGCACGGGCCTGGCATGGGAACCGGGCGAGCGGGCTGGAGCCGGGGCATGCGGCACGCATATTGTCGCGTCTGGAGCGCGATGTGTTCCCGTCGCTCGGGCAGCACGATCTCAAGGACATCACTGCTGGCGATGTGCTGACGATGTTGCGGGCGGTCGAGGCGCGCGGCGCGCTCGATGTCAGCCGCCGGCTGCGCCAGCATGTGAGCCAGGTCTATCTCTTTGCCATTCCGCAGGGCTGGGCCGCCCATGATCCTGCTGCCGGGCTTGCTACCTTGCTGCGGCCCAAGCCTCGGGTCCGGCATATGGCGCGGGTTGGGGCAGGGGAGTTGCCGGCGCTTGTTCGGGCGATCGACGCTTATGACGGCGATGAGAATCCCCGGCGGCGTGCGGTCACGCGCGATGCGCTCTTGTTCACGCTGCTGACCTGGGCGCGGACCAATGAAACCCGCTATGCGACATGGGAGGAGTTTGAGGGGCTGGATGGCCCTGATCCCATCTGGCGGGTGCCGGCCGAGCGGATGAAGATGGGGCGTGAGCATATCGTGCCGCTTTCGCGGCAGGCGGTCGGGTTGCTGGAGAGTGTGCGGGTTTACAGCCGGGGCCCCTATGTCTTTGCTGGCGACAAGCCTGAACTCCCCATATCGCAGAACACGATGATCTATGGCTGCTACCGCATGGGCTATCGTGGCCGTCAGACGGTGCATGGGTTCCGAGGCCTTGCCTCGACCTGGGCCAATGAAGCGGAATGCTATCGGCCAGACTGGATCGAGGTGGCGCTAGCCCATGCCGATCGTGATGATGTGCGTGGGGCCTATAACAGCGCCCTCTACCTTACGCCGCGTCGGCGGATGCTGCAGGCGTGGGCTGACCATGTGCTCGGCATGATCGTGGCGCCGCAGGAGGTGCTGGTCGCGTGACAACTGGGTTATGCGGGGATCGGCTCTGCCGGTCCACGCATAGCTGTCCTTAGGCCGGTTCGGCGACCTTCGTCTTGCGCGAGGTGCGGGCCGGCTTGGCTGCGGCTTCCGCGCGCGGCTTGCGGCCGAGGCCGATCTTGTGAGCCAGTTCCTTGCGCTGCGCGGTATAGTTGGGCGCGACCATCGGATAATCCGCGGGCAAGCCCCACTTGGCGCGATAGTCCGCCGGGGTCATCTGGTAATGGGTCATCAGGTGACGCTTGAGCATCTTGAGCTTCTTCCCGTCTTCCAGGCAGACAATATAGTCCGGCTTGATCGACGCGCGCACCGAAACCGCAGGCTCGGGCTTCACTTCTTCAGCAACCGCAGGTTCGCTCAGGCTGGCGAGAGCGCCATGCACATTGGCGATCAGGCCAGGAAGATCATTGATCCCAACGCTGTTGTTGCTGACATGGGCAGCGACAATATCGGCGGTGAGCGTGATGAGCGTTTCTTCAGCGGACATTTTTATCCCTTCTCTATGGCGACCAGTTATTTTTGCTAAATGGCAGAAGGGAGATCGGATTAACAGTGTGCGTTCGATGAACTATTGCTCATGTTCGTTCGTCATCCTTGGATGATGCGGCAAAGATTCTCGCTCATCATTGGCGCCCTGGTGGTCGGCGCAGCCGGTGGCGTGGTTCTCCGCGACCCGGCACCGACCGCGCGGTCTGAGGGGGTTTCGTGGTCTTATCGAAACTGCAGCGAGGCTCGTGCAGCAGGGGATGCGCCGCTCCAGCGCGATCAACCAGGTTATGGCGCGCACTTGGACCGCGATGGCGATGGAATCGCATGCGAGCCTTATACCAAGCGCTGAGCGGTCGGACGCCTAACGACCAATTTTCCGCTGTTCCCAATAGCGCCCCATCACCCTGATACTTGCCGTTGCGAACCATCCGTCCATCGAGCAGATTGCCAACATGGAAATCTCTATCATCTTCGACACCGAGTTTCAGGGGCAGGCGGAAGGAGCGGTCTGGATCATTCAAAGCGACGAAAACCGCCGATGGTTTGATAGGCAGTCCGATCTTGATGCTGGAAGCGCCATATTCTTCCCGGAGGGTGGGGAGATCGGGCGCGATGCGATACTGCGGTCCATCTGGAACGTTCAGGAGCATTACCCAGATTGGTCACGGATCAACGTCTATGGCACGGTCTTGACCCAAGAGTTGGTCAGCGAACTCCGTGATGAGGGGGACGCGATGGAGATGGAGAACGGGTTCGCACTCGTCTGCGCATAGTCCGCTTGTTCACCGAAACGATCCAAAAGCCGACATTCCGCTTTCCACCCTCGATCGCCGCCCACTGAGCCGATCGGTGCTCGTCGTTCCCGATAGCGGTCGGTCTGCTCTGAGCGGAAAAGCTGCCCAGCGCGAAGCGACCTTATGAGACGCTCAGCGATCGAAGCTCGCTCCCTTGTTGCAGATCGTCCGGTTTGGCAGTCCACTACCACTTCACGCCATTCACTGGTCGGGCAGTCAACGGCTGCTTCTGCTCAAATCTGCGTCAGAGGTCCGAAAATGTTTCTAGTTTTTTCGCGGAAAGGGTCGTGCCCTTTGGAAATTCCAGGGCTAGGCACCGCGCAAGGTCGCCGAGTGCGTCGCTACGATCGCGCAAGTGATGGACCAGCCAGGCGATGGCCTCGCGTGCACCGGGGTGTCTTGCCTTGTGGCCGCTGACCTCACGCCCGCTCAAGGCAGCGGTCCAGCCTTTGCTGGCGGCGGCGACATCGATCTGTTCCAATATCGTCTCGAACCCGCTCGGGGCCACCTGACGGCACACGCGCAAAAACAGTAGGCCCCGTTCGAAATAGGTCGGGCTTTCCTGCGACAATGCCGCAGCAATCGCGCTGAGATGTGGCTCCAGCAATACCCCAACGTGTTCGGGCCGCCGTTTGTGAAAGTCCGCGAGAATGCCGGCGCGCAGCGGCCAGTCGTTGGAATCGCCTGCAAGCGCGATATGCGCACCGCGTTCGATCTGGCGCAACGCGGCATCGGGCGCGATATAGGCAAGACTTGAGTCCAATTCGGCCATTTCTTCAAGATGCCGGTCGATCATGTCCGCCACGCGGGCCCGACCGACCGGGTCGCAATAAAATTGGCAGAGCAGTGAGATTGCGTCGTGCGGTAGGTGGCCCCAATCGGCTCCCAATTTCCGATCGAACTGGTCCCAATTGATCGCGGCCACCGTCGCGGCGAAAAGTTCCGGCGCCGCTTTGTGAACAACGTTGAGTATGCCTGCCACATCGCGGAACTGCCGTACGGACGCCTGTTCCAGCGCACGCGCGAGGTCCCCCGGTCTCCATTGGCGGCAGAGCCGGCCACATGCTTTACGCATCTCCGCAGTGGGCGCCAATTTCCCCTTATAGACCTGCAACGGATCGTAGATGCGCAGGCCGTTCCAGAATAAATCCTCGAGCTCATCGAATGTGTCGACCGGATCGGCCCGCATGCGCCCGCCGATCGCCGGCCCGAGCGCATCAACCAGTTGTAGACCAAAGGTGCATTCAAGGTGCAGCAGATGCTCGCAGAACCAAGCCGATCGATACAACGGGCTTTCGGCTGGCCAGTTCGAGGCCAGAACTAGGCACTTCTTGCGATCGATACGTGCCAGATATCGTGCTTTCCACTCCGGGGTAAGCGCTCTGAACGCTTGGGTAATCATCTTGGCAATCTCGCTCGCGAAATCGGCCGTTTCAGGGCGAAGCGCATCGTTCAGCCGGTCGGCAATCGCCTCAGGGTCCGATGCCCGCACGATCGCCCGACCGTATCTGACATTGCGGTAAGTGCCGTTGAGGTAACTGCCGACCGCATAGGCCATGCCAGGCTGCGGCGCGCTGAACCACTTTGCGATGGTTATGACTGCGGTCCGACCGGGGCGCTTGATCGCATCGGGCAGGTAGGAATCGATTTCACGTACCGCGCGCGCGGCGGCCGCAATGTCGTCAGCGCTCTCGGCAGACCAGCAGCGTTCGAGGAAAGGCATCAGGGCAGGTTCGTCGATCAGGCGCGACCACCGCGCTCCACTTCCGCTCATGCGAAACTCGCTGAGCAACAGGCCCAGCCCCGCAAGCGTCATCGCCGGATCGGCAAGCGTCTGGGCCATCATCCTCGCGATCTGGCGGCGACCATCTGCATCCTGGTGTTCGAGCAGCGGATCGAACACCTTTGCTGAGAAGCGCTGGTGCGGGCATCTCAAATCGGTGGCGGCAACGACGATCCGCTGCTCGACCAGCCAAGTAATGGCGGCCTCGGCCTCGTCGGCCGCGAACCCGGCCGCTACGAACATCGGGCGCAGGTGCTGCGCGGAGGCGCGTGCATCGCGCGTGGCTAGCTGGCGAATGGCGATCGCGCCCAGAACTAGGTCGGCCTTGGCTGCGCGCGCCGAGGCGACAACAGAATGAACGCGGCGCCAGCCGCCACTGAGGATGAAGCAGAATTGCCAAGGGAAGTCGGCACTTGCTGCAGTGTTAAGCCGTGCCTCGAGCGTTTCCTGCCCGACCCCTTCGCCGACCCAATCATCAACGAGGCGAACGGCGGCGAGCGTTTCATCGCGGCGACGGCGAAGGTCATCGGCGATAACACCAACGGCGCGCTTGGCATCGAGATGGATTGTGCCGGGTGAACGTCCAATCTTATGGGATGTCGTAAACGCTGAGAGCAGCAACTTTGACGGCGTTGCGGCCTGCTCGGCGAGGACGAGCGCATGCTCGGCCGTCAGATGCGCGTCGTCGATCAAATGGACGGTCGGCACGTCATCTTGGGTGAGCGTGACCGTGTCGGTCCGGGGATCGCGCAAACGGACGACGCGGAATCCTTTGCCCGCGAAGTGCTCTGCCGCCTGGAGCGCACACACTGATTTGCCCGCCCCCGGCACGCCCGCCAGCCGCGCCGAGTAGCCGTTGGCAAGTTCAGCCTCGAGTACGCGGGCCTCGGGCAGCCGTGGACATAGGCCGACATCGGCCGCGCCGAGGGCCCGACCGAGCAATGCGGGGCCAAGGCCGCGCGACGTTTCAAAGGAAATTTGCGCCCAAGAGCTGCACCCGCCGGTGCCCTCGTGTTGCGGCTGCTGGGTCTTACCGAGCAAGAACGGCAAGAGTTCGTCGCGGCGCGGGAGAGCGCGCACTGCGGCAAGCAACGCGCTCATATGGTCACCGTGCTCCGGATAGAACTGCTCGATGACGGCTGGGTGATCGCCCATCAACGCAATGAGCGATTCCCATCCTAGCACCGCAACGGGAAATCTGCCGGCCGCCACGCGCTCCTGCGACCGGAGGCGGGCATGCTCCTGCAATGTGGCGTCGTTCGGCGCGGTCGTGGCTAGGATCCACAATCGCGGGGCAGGCTGGAAACGCTCTGCCTTTGCGAGTTCAGTATCGAATTCGGACTGCGTTACTTTCCCGTGATAATTGATATCCTTGCCTTTGCACTGGACACAACGCGTCCCGGACCGCGCGCCGTGGCTCTCGCCCCAAATATCGACGCCATGTTGTGGCTGCCCAGATCGGCCGTTCTTCTGTGCATAGGGGTCGTTCCATACTGCAGAGAAGAGTGCGCGGCACAAATCCTCAAAGCGACTCCAATCCTTGGGCGGTGCAATCTGCTTAGCAGTGAACTCCATCAGAACAGCTAAACCATACGCACGGCGTACGTCGAGCAATGATCGGCCTTACCAGAAGCGGCGCCGACTATTAACAACGGAATCCTGCAAAATATGGAGGATGACGGGCTTACGCAGCCGCTCCATCTTTACCGTCCTGCCGCCAAATTTCGGCGCTCAGGTCCGGGCCGGCAGCTATCCCGGCAGGTGTCGACCAGATCAGGTCATTCAATCTACCTGCCGCGAACGTCTTTTATTGATGGAATCTGTCAATCAAAAGGCGCGCGAAGCGATCGTCAGAATACAGTCGCGGCATTGCTGATGGAGAACATGCGCAAGCGAAACTACACCGATCTGGGTGTTCGTCGCGACATCGACCGTCATCGCGACGAGTCGCTCGAGCGCGGCAAGTAAGAAAGCGACTACCGCGAACGCCGAGCCCGTCGGCCGACGAGTACACGGATCAGCGACAACGCCATTCGTTCGATGTTTGCTAGTCTGACCCCCCGGGGCGCTAGACCAGGTCGGACTTGTCGCCGAGCCCTCGACCGATCACGGCTGCACGGTCTGGCGCCGCCAACTCTCGATAGCCTTGGTTAAATCGCTGGCACAGGTCGCGCCTGCCCAGCAGTCCCAGAAATCGATCGTGCCGGACAGCGGTTCGTTGCGCGGCATGGCGATCCTTATCCTAGTTGGCAGTAGAATGGCGTCGCCCACGACGAGGGCTTCGCCCGTGTCGAGGATGGGAAGCAGATCGCTGAACCCGCCCAAGCTGTCGGGTAGGAGCCGGCGAACTACGGCCTGATCGTCGCCGTTGGTGAGCCGCATGGCGATGAGGTTGCTGCACTGGCTGACGACGGTGCGGCTGACTTCAGACGGGCGCTGGCTGATGACTACGAGGCCAACGCCGTATTTTCGGCCTTCCTTGGCAATCCGTTCGAAGACCGCGATGGCATTCTCCATCGCGCCGCCGTCATGATGCTCGGGAATGTAGAGGTGCGCCTCGTCGCAGAACAGGGCAATCGGGTGGCGGCTGCCGCTCGGAATCCATTGCTGCACTGAAAAAGCGAGACGGGCGACCATACCGACGATTAGCGGTAGGACATCGGACGGGACTTCGGAGAAATCAATGATCTTTACGCCGCCTTTGGCGCTTTTCGCGGACCGGCCGCCGAGCAGGACCGCGACGATGCGGTCGAGCCAGGCATAATCCAGGGTTGCGCCGGCGGCGGGGAATAGGAAGCCCAAGCGCCGGTCGCCTCGTTTGTTGTCGAGGCGCTGGATCAGCCTGGAGAGCTTGCCATTGAACTCGCCCATCTTCTCGGTGCCGGCCTTGGCGCCCGGAACCATTTCCTGATTGAGATCACTGAGGTTGCCGAGAACTCGCTCAATGTCGAACGGCACTGGGCTGTCGATCGTGAAATTGGCGAGAACGGCGCCGTGACCGCCATCGCGCAGAAACGCCCTTTTCGCCTCGGTGATCGCGCGCGACATGATCATCGCCTGGTTCGGGGCATTGGTGTCGGATCGGTCTACGAACATCGAGACTAAGGCTTCGTATGCCATCAGCCAGTAGGGCAGATGGAGGACGCCTTCTTCCAAGCCGCGCCCGGCTTCTATGTCGGCGGGCCCGGCAACTCGAAAATGCTCAAAGCCATCGCCCTCCATTGAGCGATACTCACCGTGAATGTCGAAGACGATGGCATTGCCGCTATCGAGCTCGGCGATCTGCTCGAGCAGGCGCGCCGTGGTCCACGACTTGCCCGAGCCGGTGCTGCCGACCACGAGCGCATGCCTCTGGAAAAGCTTGTTGCCGTTGACGTAGGCTTCGGCAGCCGTGTCGAGTGTGTAGTTGCCGAGCGAGAGATGCTGGCCGTCACCCGAGACTGCGGAGATCACACGCATAAATTTGGTCAGCCGCTCGCCTTCGAGCGTGAAGCAGTTGGCATCGATTTCCGGGACTGTTTCGAGGGTGCGCCTAAAGACGTTGTCGCGCTGGCCAAGGCGAGCGATCATTGTGCCGATCAGTGCGATGCGCACGAGGTTGACCTCGGGGAACGCCTGCTCGGCAAGACCTTCTCCCTCCGCGTGGCTGCGGGCTTCGACGGCCGTGCGGGTGATCTTCTGGATGATGCCGATGAGGTGCTGGCCGGCCCGACTGCTTTGCAGGGCGACGAGGCGATTGACCTGCAATGCGCGCATCGATTCGATATCGGCCACCTTCACGACGACAGTCGCGGTGTCGACCGACTGGACCTGCCCCAGTGCATCGGTGTCGTCATAGTCGAGAAAGCTCACGCAGCAGCCCCCAAAGTCAAATCGAGAAAGTCAGGAAGCGTCCAGACGGGTTTGGTGGCAAGCGCCACGCCGCCGGGCGCGTCGTGGGTAAAGGCGCGCGCACCGCCAGCGCCGTCATCCTCGATGGCAAGATACTTGCGGCAGCGCCCGCCGCCCAGGAACGCCTTGGCGGTATCGGACAAGGATTTAGTGATGACGACGATGGGAGTAGCATCACGATCGCAGCGCTCGACGAGCTTTTCCTGCACGTGGGGATCGTTGAACCCGTAGCCGACGCAGAAGTAGGAGCGCGCCGTCTCGAGCGCGGCGTCACTACAGCTGAAGATCGTGCGGAACGGTTAGGTATGGGTGAGACGATACTTGTCGATGCCCGGTGTGATCATAAGCGGCGAGAAGCCCGGGGGCGTGTCGCGGCCCACGCGAACGCCGACGATCTGACCCTGGCCGTTGTGGAACCAGTCGAGCGAGCCGTGTACTTTCCAGACCCGCACGACGCGTGACGGATCGCCTGGCGCCGCTGCTCCTCTTGTGCGGCTGCTCTTCGGCCTCGACTGCAGGTATCCCGGGGTGAAGCCGGTATGGTGAAGGAAATCCCCGGCGTCGGCGGCATATTCGGCGAGGCGGTCGTAATTGGGCGTAACGACATCGATCGTGTGGTGGATGCTCGCGAAGAGGTGACGAAATAGCCGGGTCAGCGGCAGCGCGCGGCGGTCGTTCAGCACGTCCAGGAAGACGCGTTCGTCGTGCGGAAGAAGCAGGGCACGGGTAGCTTCGGCGACATGCGCCGTCTGTCGGTCGGTCATCCGCACGGCTTGAAGCGCGGTCTCGAGATCGGTGCCGGCAGCTAGGGCATCGACGAACCGCTGCCATTCGGCACTTTCTTCGGCTTGCCATTCGGTCGGAACGGCAAGGCCGCGCAAATGGTCGGCCAGCGGCCACATGCCCGGCAATCCTTGCGCTGCGGAAGCACCACTTCCAAGGATGATCACTGGCGTTAGAGCGAGAGCAGCTTGCGCAAACTCAGTAATCTTATCGAAATCGGATATCGTCGGCACCAACTCTCTCTTTCGAGCCCGTAGTCTATTACAAACGTTGTCGAATTTTGAGCGCCTACTCAAGAGCAAATGGGGGATTTACACAAGAACAAGGTGACGCTGAATCCAACCCAAGACTAAAGGATCGATAGATCGTGTACCTGAACAAAGGGCAGGTTTTCGAGGTTGCGGGGTGGAACTCGGTCAGTCGCCATCGTCCCATGGCTTGCAGTTACCGGCCCTACTGAAACCCATGTCACGCAGACAAAAGGAACCCCGCCGGAGAAATCTCAACGGCGGGGCCATAGTTCAGGGAGGTGCCGCTCCAAGGGGGGAGGGGAGCGACAGGCTGGATATGGTGCGCATCGATGACTTTACAATGACGATGCCTTCTGCCGCTTGTCCGCATCCTCGACCGTCCAGAACATGGGATTGCGCATCCAGTCATTGATGGCGGATTCGCGCCAACCCATGCAGCGCGTGGCGATGCGGACTTGCTTGGGGAAGGTGCCGGTCTGGACCTTGCGGTAGAGCGTCGCCCGGCTAAGCCCGGTCCGGTCGAGGACCGTGTTGAGCCGAATTATGCGATCGGGTGGCTGAGAGATCATGGTCGTTTTCCATCTCTTGAGTGGTGACATGAGCGCGCCTGATCCTGAGGATTGTCGGGCGGTCGCAGCGCGTCAACCGCCTGAGAATGGGCCGATCCGACCTTGTCTAACCCTGGCAAGCTGAGGCGCACCCAGGCGCAAAAACAGCCATTAAATTAATTTGATGATGTCTGGCCGATGCCTCGCCGGCTCTGCCGGCTGAGACGTTTTGAGCTGATTGATTTGGTGGCTGCGGCGCGCGCGGCGGGCCGCGCGCATAGCATCTGATTCGGGTCGGGGCGGCGCTGCGTGCCGCCATGCGGTCATCGCGCTTCGCGCGATGGCGTTGGCCTCCGGCATCGGACGGGCAAAGGCGGGCGTCGCTTGTCCCTAGCCCCGCCTCGGCGCCCTGCAACCCCGGCTGCGCCGGGGTCCTCCATATTCATTGCGGCCCTGCGGGTGCAGGCCGCCGCTCCCGGCGGCGCTGATGGACCGCTCCTGCCACCCGCCTTCGCCCTTCCGGCGCCGGTTGCGGTGTGAAGAAGGAGTAAGGAACATGGCTCATACGGAACGTCAGAGCATCTATGGCGAAGTCACCTCCCGGATCATCGCGGAACTGGAGGCGGGGCGTCTTCCCTGGGTGAAGCCATGGGACAGCAGCGCCTGTCCCTGCACCATGCCACAGAATGCCGTCACCGGGCGGCGCTATTCAGGCATCAACATTCTGATCCTGTGGGCCACCGTGATCGAGCGCGGCTTTACCGGGCAGCGCTGGCTGACCTATCGGCAAGCCGAGGCGGCGGGCGGCCATGTCCGCAAGGGCGAGAAGGGGAGCGTCATCTGCTATGCGGATCGGTTCATTCCCAAGGCCGAGGAAGAGCGCGCGGGCCAAGAGGATCGCGAGGCCAGGACGATTGCGTTCCTCAAGCGCTTTACCGTCTTCAACGTCGACCAGTGCGAGGGGCTGCCCAAAGAGCTGTCCCATGTGCCTGAGCTGCCTGGGCCACTGGTGTCGATCGCGGAAGCTGACAGCCTGATCCGTAACAGCGGCGCGGACTTCCGCGTCGGCGGCGGCGAGGCTTATTATTCTCCGTCCGGTGATTATGTCGCGGTGCCGCCGCAGGCTGCCTTTCATGAGCCGATCAATTGGTTTCGCACGGCACTTCACGAGATGGGTCATTGGACGGGCCATCGCAGCCGGTTGGCGCGCGATCAGTCGGGCGGGTTCGGCACAGCGCTCTATGCAAAAGAGGAACTGGTCGCCGAGATGGCCAGTGCTTTTACCTGCGCGTCGCTGGGGATCGTGCCCACCGTCCGGCATAGCGACTATATCGGCTCCTGGCTTGCCGTCCTGCGCGAGGATGAGCGGGCGATCTTCAAGGCGGCAAGCGCGGCCAGCAAGGCGGCCGATTATCTCCTGGGCATGGAAGGAGCGGCGGCATGACCGACAAGCTTCCCCTGCGCATGTTCTTGCGGCGCGGGCGCCGCTCGCTCCGCCGCATGACCGCACTTCAGCGCACCATCTTCTTCGATATCCGCATGGAGGATCTCAGCTATGCCCAGCTTGCCCAGCGGCACGGCATCAGCGCCGAGCAGGCCGAGGCAGAATTTGCCGCCGCGCTGCGCATCTTCCTGCGGACCTTGTACGAGCCCGAGCCCTGGTGGCGACGGCTTTCCCATCGTCTATGATCAACCCGCCGCGCCCGATGGCTTGCCATCGGGCGATCGGTCCGACAGGGTGGCTATGCCATGCGTAACGATCTCGATCATCTTCCCGCCGACAAGCAGCGCGAACTGGCGCGCGTCGTGCAGATCATCTTCGAGGAGTTCGAGGACGGGCTCGCGCTCGCCACCCAGGCTTGGCGCAAGAAGGGCCGCATCCAGAAGATCATCCTCTATGGCAGCTATGCCCGTGGCAGCTGGGTCGATGAGCCGCACACTGCCAAGGGCTATAAATCCGACTATGATCTCCTGATCATCGTCAACGACCAGCGGCTGACCGATCGTGTCAAATATTGGCTTGGGGTCGATGAGCGGCTGATGCGCGAATATGGCATCACCGCCACGCTCAAGACCCCGGTCAATTTCATCGTCCACACCCTGCAGGAAGTGAATGATGGCCTTGCCCATGGCCGCTATTTCTTCATGGACGTGGCGAAGGATGGCATCGCCCTTTACGAGAGCGACGACAAGGAACTGCACACGCCAAAGCCCAAGACGCCGGACAAGGCGCTGGCCATGGCGCAGGAATATTTTGAGGAATGGTATCCGAGTTCGCTAGTGTATCTGAATACAGCTCGCGGCTTAATTGAGCAGGGACGAACCAAGGAGCCGGCGTTCATCCTCCACCAATCTGCGGAACGCCTCTATCACTGCGTCCTGCTGGTCTGCACCTTCTACACGCCGCACGTGCATAATCTGGCCTTCCTGCGCACCCAGGCAGAGCGGATCGACCGACGGCTGGCCTATGTCTGGCCAAGCGAGCGCCATATCGATCGGGCGCGGTTCGAGAAGCTCAAGGAAGCCTATGTGAAGGCCCGCTATTCCAAGCATTACAAGATCAGCGAAGCGGAGCTGAGCTGGCTCGGCAAACAGGTCGAGGAACTGGGCCGCGTCGTGCATGAAGTCTGCGCCGAGCGCATCGCCGAATTGAAGCGCACCGCCGGCGTCCCCGCCTGATCATTTGGGCCTGATCATTCAGGCTGTTCGCTTTGCTTTCTGATGGCGTCGGCAATGATCATCGCCAGCGACTCTTCCGCACGGGTGCGGGCCGCCGGATCCTTGGATGCCAGATCCTGCCTGATCCACTGCGGCGCGCGCTCGATCACGGCGAGAATGGCGGCTTGCATCTGTTCACTCATGACTTCGCCTATGCGCGGTCATGGCTGATCAGGCAATGCGTCGGTCGCGAACATGCGCTGCCCCCGTCGGCGCCAGAGCAGCAACAACTGTTCGCGATCATCGGTCCGCAATCGCGCCGCCGCTTCACCAAGCAGCCCGAGCATCACCGCGCGATCATCATCGGTGAGTGTGACCAGCTCAGTCTTCACAACCAGACCGCCAAGCTCGATCAGATGCCGGGTGCGCTCGCGCCGCTTCATCTGCCAGTCCCGCCGATCATGCCGCGCCTGGCTCAGCTGCAGGCGATGGCGCGCGACCGTCACCCGGCGCAGTGCTGCCCGGCTGGTCGCCAGCGCCCGGCCCAGCATCATGCCGCTGTCCTGAAAAGAAGGTCGCGCCCCGCCTGCGCCACGCCTCCCGCCTAGGGGCTTCGGTTGTACTGGCAGCGGCAAGCAATGCGCCGGCCAGTTCCTCTGCGCTCAGCCCATCGGCCCCGGTCGCCATCACCAGTTCACCCAGCTGGCTCTGCTTGCGGGCTTTAAGTTGTCGTGCCTTGTCGGTGAGAGCCTTGAGCTCTGCGTCATAGTCCCGTGGTCTGCGCATGGAATATGGCCTCGCTGTTGGTGTCAGACCCCCGGCGTTATCGACCGTCTCGATCAGTCACAATGCGCTGGAATTTCCTGGGATCTCGTCATCCCGAAACTGATGAAATCTTTTGAGGGCGCGCTTATACGTCGTGCCGACGTGCTGCTTGAGGTGTAAATGGTGGGCCGTCATGGCGATCTACCATCTCTCGGTCAAAGTCATCTCGCGCGCCGCCGGCCGCTCGGCGGTCGCCTCGGCCGCCTATCGCTCAGGCTCATCGCTGTTCGATATGCTGTTCGGGCGCGATCATGACTTTTCGAACAAGGCCGGCGTCGTCCACAGCGAAGTGATGCTGCCCGATGGCGCGCCAGAGCAATGGCGCGATCGCGAGCAGCTGTGGAATGATGTCGAGGCCGCCGAGATCCGCAAGGACGCGCAGCTGGCGCGTGAAGTGGAGTTCGCCATCCCCCGAGAAATGTCGCAGGCTGAGGGCATCGCCCTGGCGCGCGACTTCGTCCAGCGCGAGTTCGTCGATGTCGGCATGGTCGCCGATCTCAACGTCCATTGGGATATCGGCGCCGATGGACTGGCCAAGCCCCATGCCCATGTGATGCTGACCTTGCGCGAAGTGACGCCAGAGGGCTTTGGCGCCAAGGTGCGCGACTGGAACAGCACGCAGCTTCTCAGCCATTGGCGCGAGGCCTGGGCGGAGCATGTGAACGAGCGCCTGGCTGCTCTAGATATCGATGCACGCATCGATCATCGCAGCCTGGAAGCCCAGGGCATTGATCTCGAGCCCCAGCACAAGATCGGCCCGGCCGCGGCGCGCATGGGGGAAGCGGGCCAAGTCAGCGAGCGGATCGAAGAGCATCATGAGATCGCCCGGTCCAATGGCGAGAAGATCCTCGCCAATCCGGGCATTGCGCTCGATGGCATCACCCACAATCAGGCGACCTTCACCACTCGTGATCTTGCCATGTTCGTTCACCGCCATAGCGAGGGGAAGGAACAATTTGATCGGGTCATGGCGGCGGTCAAAGCCTCGCCCGATCTGGTGGCGCTGGGCAAGGATGGGCGAGGGGAGGCGCGGTTCACCTCCCGCGCGATGCTGGAGACCGAACAGCGGCTGGAAAAGGCCACCGCCACCCTCGACGCGCGGCGCCATCATGGGCTGGCCGATCGCCATGTCGAACGGGCGCTGGCACAGGCCAGCGCAGGCGGGCTCGACCTCTCGGCCGAACAGCGCGGCGCGCTCGAGCATGTGACCAGCGCCAAGGGGCTGAGCAATGTCATCGGCTATGCCGGCACCGGCAAGAGCGCGATGCTGGGCGTGGCGCGCGATGCCTGGGAGCGGGCCGGCTATGATGTGCGCGGCGCTGCGCTCTCGGGCATCGCTGCGGAAAATCTGGAAAGCGGGTCGGGCATAGCCTCGCGCACGATCGCAAGCCTGGAGCATCAATGGGCGCAGGATCGCGAGCGCCTGACCGACAGGTCGATCCTGGTGGTCGACGAGGCCGGGATGATCGGCACGCGGCAGATGGAAAGGGTGTTCCAGGAAGCGGAGGCGCATGGTGCCAAGGTCGTGCTGGTCGGCGATCCCCAGCAGCTGCAGGCGATCGAGGCCGGCGCCTCGTTCCGCGCCATTGCCGAGCGCCATGGCAGCGTCGAGATCAGCTCGATCCGCCGGCAGGCGCACGACTGGCAGCGCGAGGCGACCAGGGCGCTGGCGACCGGTCGTACCCATGAGGCGATCACCGCCTATGGCGACCATGGCCATGTCCATGCTGCCGAGACGCGCGAGGATGCGCGTGGTGACCTGATCGAGCGGTGGGATCGCGATCGCATCGCCGACCCACGAGCCAGCCGCATCATCCTTACCCACACCAATGACGAGGTGCGCAGCCTCAACGAGGCGGCGCGCGAGCAACTGCAGCGGTCAGGGGAACTGGGCAAGGATGTCAGCCTCACCGTCGAGCGCGGCGCGCGAAGCTTTGCCGACGGGGACAGGATCATGTTCCTCAAGAATGAGCGCAGCCTGGGGGTGAAGAACGGAACGCTCGGCACCATCGCGCATGTCGACAAGGCGCATATGCGGGTATCGCTCGATGATGGGCGCCAAGTGGGTTTCGACACCAAACATTATGCCCATATCGATCATGGCTATGCCGCCACCATCCACAAGGCGCAGGGCATGACGGTGGACAAGGTGCATGTGCTGGCAACCCCCGGGCTTGATCGCCATGCCAGCTATGTCGCGCTCTCGCGCCACCGCGAAACGGTCAATCTTCATTATGGCAAGGATGACTTTGCCAATCAGGGCAAGCTCGTCCGCACGCTCGAGCGTGAGCGTGGCAAGGATATGGCATCGGACTATGGGCGCGCGCGGGAGGCGGCGAGCCAGGCTCAGTCCCAGCCCCGACATCAGGCCCAGCCACCACATCAACCCAAGGCCGAGCCCCCTCTCCAGCCAAAGCGCAGTCTCTTTGCCGGGCTGAAGCTCAATGCCGCGCCGCTGGATCAGCGACCGGCCATGCCCTCGTTCGACAAGGCGGTGCAGGACTATGCCAAGGCCTTGCAGCAAGGGCAGGCCATGCGCGCCCAGGGCTTTGAGCCGCTGATCGAGCAGCAACAGGCCGCGCAGCGGGCGCGCGACGCGCTCGATGCGCTGCGCCCCCAGGCATCGCAGGATCTGAGCGCCGCCTTTGGCAAGGATCGCGGGCTCATCCATGAAGCGGCCGCCGGGCATAGTGGCAATGCCATCAGGCAGATGCAGGTGGAGCGGGACATGCGTGTCGCTGGCCAGCAGCGCGCTGATCGCTTCATTGCCGATTGGCAAAGCAGCGACAGCCAGCGTCTGGCGCTTAGACGCAGCGGCGACCATATGGGAAGCGGGAAAGTGCGTGAGGCGATGGCGAGCATGGCGAAAAGCCTGGAACGCGATCCACAGCTGGAGTCGCTGCTGCGCAATCGCACCCAGGAACTGGGTCTATCCTCCCAAATCGGCCAATCGCTGTCGCAGGATCTCCAGCGTCATCTCGGCCGCTCGCTAGGCCGGGGCCTTGGGCTCTAGGCTTCAGTCATGACCCAAACAGCCCCCCACGAAGATGATCCTGCGGAAGCTTTTGATGCTGTGCGCCGGGAACTGAGCCTCCTCCGTCACGCGCTTGAAGGCCTCACCGCCGCGCGGGAGAAGATCCCCGATTACAGCGCGACTTTGGCGCAGATCAACAAGGCGCTCGGTGTGCATGCGCTCAAGCTCGACATGATCCAGAGCCGTCCGGCCATGGAGATGACGCCTGAAGCGCTGGTAGAGCGGATCATCGCATCTGCGCAGACGGCACGGGCGGAAGACCGAACGATGCTGCGTCAAGCGCAGGAACGGCTTTCGAAGTTGACCTGGCACATGGACGGGATGGTAGCGCGCGAACGCGGTGCGGCCGAGCAGGAGCGTCAGCTGCTATGGTTCGGTCTTGGCGGAATCCTGTTCGGCATTCTGCTTTGGTCGATCCTGCCCGGAGCGGTCGCCCGATCTTTACCGGTGAGCTGGCATGTGCCCGAATGGATGGCGTCCCGCATGATGGGCATGGAGCAGAAAGAAGCCGGGCGACGGTTGATCATCTCGGCGCGGGAAGATGAGAAGGAGCGATAGGGGCACAGGCATCGTGTTGGCTGCTTTGCGCCCGGTGCGGTCGTCCGGCGACCCATTTTATTTCCTGTAAGCATTCATTCGTTCAGGTGCCACGAGCTGATCCGACAGCTGGAAAGCTACGGTTCGGCGTCATACCTTCGCGGCGTCAGCGGGCTTGGGGATTTGAAGTGCTCTATCGGCGTGCTGTAGCCTTCTGCACGTCTGATTTTCGCATTATAGATTGTCTAGTAACTCTCGTTCTGCACGTAGATCATGAGGTGAGAGGGGCAAGTAACCGTCCTCTTCATCGGAATGGCGTCCAATTATCGCCTGGCCCTCGTCTGACAGGAAAAAGCGCAATAATTCCTTGGTTGAAGCGGGCAAGGCTTCGCCGGACTTTTTGTCGACATAGATGTTGAAGAAATAGGAAATCGGCCAGCGACCTCGATCGCCACCAGCGTCTGGCAGGCTGTAGGAATCCCCGTCAAGCTCGCTGAGCGCCAAGACCCGAACACCGGCTGGCGCCGCATTTGCATCCATCCAGGTCGCGTAGCCGATGGCAGATGGATCGGCTGCCACAGCAGTCAATATCGCCTTGCCGCCGTTCAATGCTCGATAGCGTGCGCTAAATGGCAAGCCGTCGAGTTTCGACAGGCGCATGGCTGTGCCGAACCCGCCGTCATCTGGAGCACCATAGACATGGATTTCGCCGGCTCGCATGCCCAGTTGCGCCCAATTGCGGATATCGCCACCAGCTGCGCCGGCCGCAAATATCCGGCGTATTTGCGGGAGCGACAAACCTGCGATCGGATTGGCCGCATTGACGTAGATTGCTGGCGGAGTTTTGCCGTTCGTCCGCGGCCCATGACTTGAATAAGCGATGCGCAAACGTGTCGGACCATAGCCTTTGACCTGGCGGAAAGCGTCCAGATCATTTTGCCAGAGTTCACGTCCCATAGGGGCAAAGATCGTCATCCCGGCAGTCAGCGCTGGCATGGCAGTCGAAGAACCGCGCAGATCGGTGGAGAAGCGTTGCTTGGGCGCGTGCCGGGCGTAGGCGGCAAGCAGATCTGGCATGAGCGTCACCAGCGTGTCGCTGCCAATGATCGCGAGACTTCCATCGGCGCCAGTATATCCTGGTCGAGCTTGTGGAACTGGCGCGCTCGGGATCAAGGCAATTTGGCTGATGCTGGTGGCATGGGCGCTGGAAGCCAAAGCATGATAGTCGGGAAGTGCGTCGGCAAGCGAAGCTTGCCCTTCCACGGACAAAAGCCGCCTGATGACCGGCACGAGGCGCTCGTCGATAGAGCCGTCCCTATCACGCCGAACATAGGCAAATAGCCCTTCCCGCAGGGGAAGCATAAGCGGTGTACCGCCACTGAAGCGGCGCACCGCAGCGCGCTCGATCGGCGTCATTTCTCGTGGCAATACGGCGAGCGCTATGATGCCCTGGGTCAGGAGCGGTACGGCGCCAGTTGCGCCGCAGATGTTGGCCTGTGCAGCGCCGATCGCTTCTGCCACAGCTTGCGCTTCCGGGCCGCCACCGATCATCACCCCATGTGGCAGCACATAGTGGGCACGAAGCGGCCGGGGTTCTGGAATCGGCCCCTCCTGGGCCGAAACGGCAACAGAAAAAGCAGCCGTGGTGACGAGAGCGACGAGGTGGCCAACCCTCATTTCTTCGTTCCGCACTGCTTCTTGCCCGCGCGCGCCCACGCGATGGCTGCATCGAACAATTTATGCCCGGTTTCGGTCATTCGCGAGAAGCTGTTATTCTCCATGCCGATGAAGACCCTTCGGGCAGGCGCCTGAAAGTCGTAATCCATCGTCGCGCCTGCTTCATAACCGAAAAGGGTGGCTTTGTCGGGTTCCCCTGGCCAGGTCATGATGATGTCAGCGCCAAGGCCCGGCTTGCCCCAGCCGGCGGGTGTACGTGCCTCTGTCCATGTTCCGAGGCCAGCGGGCAGGCCCGCCGCCATGGGGTGGGAGGCCCGGACCAGCCAGATATAATGACCCGTTTCCATCTCTCCGAAATCGCTGTCCCTACGCAGGCCGGTCATCCGCAGATCATCGAGCAGATCATTTTCCCAGGTGACGAGCGGCACACCCATGTCGCGCCAGCGCGAGATGGCGGGACGATCGGCCGTAAACTGGTTGGAACGCACGGTGGAAGACATCAGAACAAGGTCAAAACCGCAGGGATCGGGCGCATTGCTGAAGCCATCCGTCACGGTAACGCGATAGCCCAGTTCCTCCAGATGTGCCTGAACGGCCGGATCGGCCGATCCGCCAGGAGGATTGGCGCGCATCAGAAAGAGAATCTGTCCTTGAGCGGCGGACGCAGTGGTCGGCGCCAGAATGGCCGCAAATATGGTGGCCAGGCCGAGCATTGTCCGACGCATGATCAGAAACTCCCGCTCAGGCCAACAAGGAAGCTGCGACCTTCTCCCGGGACGATCTGCGACCTGGAGACGGAGGATTCCATATAATAGTCGTTGGTGATGTTCTTGACGTTGAGCGACAGGCGCAGCTTGTCCGCGATCTTGTACCAGAGGCTGCTGTCGAGCCGGGTATAGCCGCCGATGGAGAAGCTGTTTTCAAGATCGCCTTGTCGATTGCTTGCGGCGAATACGCCAGCGCCCAGGCCAAAATTGTGGAGCGTGCCGCCGGTCGGTTCCCAGGTCGCCCAGATGCTGCCGCTCCATTTGGGGACGCCGATCAGTTTATTGCCACGTGCATAGTCGGTGGATCCGAGAACGATCGCGTCCGTGTAGGCTGCATTCCCGATCACCTTGACTGACGGAGAAATCGAGCCAGAAATGTCGAACTCTACGCCGCGCGAGCGCTGGACGCCTGCATTGATGTTGTAGCCGACATTATTGGGATCCTGCTGCGTGACATTCTCGCGCGTCAGCTCATAGACTGCGGCCGTCGCGGCCAGGCGGCCTTTGAACAGTTCGGCTTTGATGCCGGCTTCATATTGGCGTCCCTTTTCCGGATCGATCGGCTTGCCGTCGATCGTCGGCTCGGGCTTGGACTGGAATGAGCGTGTATAGTCAGCGAACAGCGAGACATTCTCGACCGGTTTCCACACAAGCCCGACGCGCGGTGACCAGGCCTTGTCGTCAGACGCATATTGCGTGGTCCCGAAGTCGGACTGCTGCGCATGGTCGAAGCGAACGCCTGCCAGCAGATTGAAATGCTCGCCGATGTCGATCTGGTCCTGTGCATAAGCAGACCAGGACTTGGCATTCACCTCACGATCTGCAGCCGGCACGAAGGTGCCAGGGAGCGCGCCGTAGACTGGATTGTCGATATCGATTCGAGCCAGCGTGGCTCGCGCGAACGTGCGGAAGCGATATGATTTCACATATTCGCCGCCGATGACGACCGTATGGCCGATGCCCGCAGTCTTGAAGCGCGCAACCATATCGGCCTGCGCATCATAATTGTGGTTCTGTTCATGCTGCTCGACTGCAGTGCGGGTCAATGTCCGGGCACCAGTCGTCGCATTTACCGCAACGCTACTGCCATAGTTGATGCCGAAGAGATCGAGCTTGCCTTCGTCATAATGGCCGATCTGACGCAAAGTGAGCCAATCGGTCACCTCCCGTTCGATACGATAGTTGAATTCGTAGCGCTGCGATTCCAGCGTCGCCCATTTTTCTCCGAGAAACCGTCGCCGGGGCAGATCGACGCCCAGGTTGCCATCTGCATCGACTGTCGCAACGAGGCCGCGATCGGACTGGCTTTGCTGGTGCGCGAAGGTCAGGCTGGCAATGATCCTGGTCTTGTCATCTGGTGTCCACAGGACCGATCCCGACAGAAACTGACGGCGGAAAGGCTGGAAGATGTCGCGGAAGGTATCTCCATATTGGGCTGCGCCAACCACCCGGACCGCCAGCGTGTCGGTAATCGGGCCGGTTACGTCAGCTTGACCGCGCAGGAAATCGTTGCTGCCAAGCTGGACCGACATGTTCATGGCTGGCTGGAACTTGGGCTGCTTGGTCACGATGTTGATGAGGCCGCCCGGATCACCACGGCCATAGAGCACTGATGCCGGGCCCTTGAGCACTTCGATCCGCTCGATATTGGCCATGTCGCGATAGCTGTCATTCGTCTCGATCGCGGGGCTGAGCATGATGCTGTCGACGGCATAATAGGACGATCGGAAACCGCGGATGGTGAAGCTTTCGGACCGATTGCCTGCATTAGTGCCGGCCTGGATGCCGCTGACGTTGCGCAACGCGCTGGTGAGATCGGTGATCTGCTGATCGTCGATCACATCGCGTGGGACGAATTGGATGGACTGGGGAACGTCCATGATGTCGGTGCCGGTGCGCGTCGCCGTCGTGAGCTGGTCGACCTTATAATCCTGACCACGCTGGCCCATGACCACGATTTCCGAGGAAGAGACATCTTGCGGCGCTTCGGCTGCATCTTCAGCAAATGCGGTGCCCGCAATGGTGGCGCTCCAACTCGCGAGGGCGAGCGTCATCAGGCCGGCATAGCGGCGATGGTTCACGAAATTCATGGATGCTCCCGAAGCATTATTATCTTGGAATGACCCGCTCGCTAATGGCTTTGCGAATCATATGCAACAAGGACTATTGCTGGAGAAACCTGTCATCCACCTGTCACGGCCGCATAAGTGATCCGACCCTTCGCCTGGTCAAGATAGGCATAATTCTCCGGTCGAGTGGGCGATTGACCGCCCAACAATGTCGCTTCGAAACTGGTTTTCCGGACTTGAAAAGCCAATTTCGACGGGACAACAGGAGGCGCTCGCGCAAGTTACATTGGGAAGAATCAATGTTTCTCCAATGTTTTACCAATGTTCCCGATGACGGATTTCCGCCGTTTTCACGCTGCCTGCTGACGGGCCCGCACTGCATGCGCCGCGGCAAATTTTGCAAATAATTCGCAATAGACTATCTCGCCGCCCGAATCATATGGGAGGGATCGGTAAGTGGCTCGTTTTGGATCGGTAAAGGCAGCATTCCGGAGTTCGGCAGGCCCGGCCTTCATTCTGGCAGCCTGTCAGGCATCTGTCGGACACGCGCAGACGGCGGATTCAGGCAATGCACAGGCCGAGATTGTCGTCACGGCCGATCGCCTGGACAGCTTTGGCGCCGATTATGTCCAGGCCGGCACATTTCGTGATGCCCGGCTCATGGACACGCCACTGACCGTAGCGATCATGACGAAGGAATTGCTCGAAGCCCAGCAGGCCAGATCCATCATCGACGCGGTCCGAAATACGCCGGGGGTGACGCAGGCTCAGATCAACTCGACCATCTACAGCAACCTTGCCATTCGTGGCATCACCCTGAGCAACTTTACCAATGTCCGCTGGAATGGCGTTCTGCCGGTCGTCAATCTCATAGAGCAGCCTATAGAGAGCAAGGATCGGATCGAAGTCCTGAAAGGCGCGGCCGGTCTCTATTACGGCTTCGCGACCCCGTCGGGCATCATCAACCTCGTCACGGAACGGCCAACCAATTCTCCTGTGACCAGAGTCGATATTCAGGGCGACAGCAATGGCTCGATCGGGACGAGCTTCGATATCAGTCGCAAATTCGGGACGATGGGATTGCGGGTCAATGCCGGCACGGCCCTGCTGGAAACCGGGGTCAAGCGGACAAGTGGCGAGCGCAGCTTCGTTACGGGGGCTTTTGATTGGCAGCCGGCCGACAATTTTCAACTGCTCCTCGACGCAGAATATATCTACAAAAGCATCACGGAGCCCACCGAATTCAGTTTGCCAGCCGCGGTAAACGGCGTGATTGCGCTGCCTCCTCTGCAAAGCGCCTCCAAGAATCTCGGTGGCGAATGGATGCGGGGCAAGGGGTGGGAAACCAACCTGCTGGCACGGGCCAATTATGATTTTGCTCCAGGCTGGCGCTTTTCCGCAGCAGTGGGGCAATCCTACATGACGCGTGACCGCAGCTATTCCTCTTTTGGTGGCTATGATCTTGCCACTGGCAACGGGACGCTGAGCGTCGCGATGACCCATGGCAATGACTACAAGAATGAGATCTATCGAGGCGACGTCTCGGGCAGTTTCCAGACCGGCCCGATCGAGCACAGCATTCTGGTCGGCATCTCCTATTACACGCGCGACAGTAACGTTCCGACCGCAGTGCGTTACAGCTATGCCCAGAATCTCTACGATCCGGTTGCCATTTCCCAACGGCCAACCCCACCCAGGATCATTGCCAATCCGTCCAAGGTGGATGATCTTGGCTTCTATGTGTTCGACAGGATGTCGCTTGGCGAGTGGCTGCAGGCGACGATCGGCTATCGAAAGACCGATTATAAGGACGTCAGTCGGACGACGTCCTACAAGATCACGCCCGATACCCTGTCCTATGGCGTGATGGTAAATCCAGCGGCCTGGGCCAGCATCTATGCCAACTATATCGAGGGCCTGGAGCCAGGCCCGATCGCCCAGCAGATTGCCAATAATGCCGGCGAAATTCTGCCAGCTGCGATCAGCAAGCAGAAGGAAGCGGGCATCAAGATCGAGCCCATGCACGGGCTGCTTGTGACAACAGCCTATTTCCACATCAAGCGTCCGTCGGCCTATCTCAACAGTGCGAACTTCTTCGTCCAGGATGCTGAAGCCGTCTATGAAGGTGTCGAGGCCAGTGCCGTTGGCGAGATCCTTCCCAATCTATCCATTGCCGCGAGTGCGATGCTGCTCGACGCAGAGCAGAAGTCCGGCAATGCAACGGTCGTAGGCAAGAAGATCGAGAATGTCTCGAAATTCTCCGGCTCCCTGTTCCTCGAATATCGACTTCCGATGATCGAAGGACTGCGTGTTTCCGGGGGTATCTTCCATGTCGGGCGCAGGGCTGTGAATGCTCTCAATCAGGCTTGGGTGCCGGGCTACGAGACATTCGATCTGGGCGCGAGCTATGATTTCGACCTTCTTGGCAGCCGGACGACGCTGCGCCTCTACGGCGAGAATGTCACAGGAAAGCGCTACTGGGCATCGACCGGTTCGAGCCTGCTCGCGCAGGGCTTGCCGCGCAGCATCAAGATTTCGCTATCGACGAGGTTGTGAAGAATGAAATCAATGGCCTTGGCGGCCCCTGAGATCTAGACGTCCCAAATGCGGATATTGGTGGTAGAAGATGATGAGACCCTTTCCGATGGTATCGGAAAGGCGCTGCGCCTTGAGAATTTTGCCGTGGATATCGCACATAATGGCGAGGACGGGCGTCATCTGGGCGCCACCGAGCATTATGATGCTGCCGTCCTTGATCTTGGTCTGCCCAAGGTCGATGGAATCACGGTGTTGCAGTCTTGGCGGACCGGAGGGCATGACCTGCCGGTTCTCATCCTGACCGCTCGGGACGGATGGGCAGAGAAAGTCGCCGGTTTCAAAGCCGGCGCAGACGATTATCTGATCAAGCCATTTCGCGTGCAGGAACTGATCATGCGGTTACGCGCCCTGATCCGTCGCTCCAGTGGTCATGCCTCGTCACGCATCAACTGTGGCCCGCTCATGTTTGATGCGCAGATCGGCCATTTCGAATTCAACGGATTGCCGCTCAGGCTGACCGCCTTCGAATGGCGGGTTCTCTCCGTGCTTATCCTGCACAAGGAGACCGTGGTGGAGCGACGCGCTCTTATGGAGCGCGTTTATGAATATGATGCTGACGTGGATTCAAATTCTCTGGAAGTGATCGTGGGACGCCTGCGTCGGAAAATCGGGCAGGAGATGATCCAGACCATTCGAGGTCGGGGCTATCTGCTGACCGAAAACAACAACTGATTTCAGCCGCGGGGCAAACGCAAGGTCGCTCGAAGGCCACCTGCTGGCGATCGGCCAAGCACCAGGGCGCCTCCGTGCAGTTCAACCAATTCGCGGGCAATCGGAAGGCCAAAGCCATGCCCCTCCGATCTTTCATCCAGGCGGCGGCCGGGCACGAGTGCCTGCTCGATGGCCTCCTCGTTAAGACCCGGCCCATCGTCATCGATATCGATCTGCGCCCAGCGTCCGTCTTCCCGTGCCGAAACGCGGACATTCGAACTCGCCCATTTGCAAGCATTGTCGAGCAGATTCCCGAGCATTTCAGCCAGGTCCTGAGGGTCGCAATTGACCTCAAGTCCATCGGCCACTTCCATGCCAAATGTCAGCGCCTTCTCGGCATAAATACGCTCAAGCGCTTCAATCAACTCGGCAACTGCAGGATCGATCGGCACAAGCGGTTGTCCCGGTGCGCCAGGCGAGGCTGCTCTTGCGCGGCCGAGATGGTGGCGTATGGCGCCATCGATCTGGGCCACCAATTCTCCGAGTTGGCCGTCCGGATCGTGCCCGCTCTCGGCGAGGCGAATGTTAAGGGCGGCCAAGGGTGTTTTGAGACTGTGCGCAAGGTTCGAAAGATGGGCTCTTGAGCGAGAGAGGGCTGCTTCATTTTCGTCGAGTAGCCCATTGAGTTCCGCAACGATTGGCATGAGCTCGGCAGGTTGTGGATCTACAATGCGGCTTGCAGTACCTGATCGAATGGCGCTCAATCGCTGCTTGAGCAGTCCGAGGGGCTTCAAGCCGAGATGAAGTTGCAGGATGGTCGAAACCAGTAGCGCGACGCTCAGTGCTCCAAGGGCCGTCAGAACCGGAAATGTAGCTGCATCGCGCAAACGATCCAGCACGAAAATCGGCGCGGCAGCGGTGATGACGATGGTGCCTGCAGGCATCCGCTTTTCTAGGCGACGCGCATAAACGAATTCGGAACGGCCCGACTGGAGGCGTTCGGGGAAATCCCGAAAATGCCCTTCGCGTCCCGGCCTGCCTTCAGGGCGAACATTGTCCAACTGGACGACATCTTCGGAAAGGTAGATCCGGTCAGGCGTCTCGATGCGCCACACCCAACCGCGCCGATGCTGTGTGAAAGGGCCGATATCCTCAAGTTTCGCGATATCGACCGTACCATCGGCCTTGATCCCGCGCAGGAGCAGGGCGATCTGTGCATCAAGTCGTTCATCAAGGCCCCGCTGCACGAAGCGATCGAGAACATTGCCTATCGATAAGGAGGCAAGAGCTAGTGCGAGGCCGGAAAAGAACAGCCCCGAAAAGAGCAGCCGCCCACGGATGGAGCGCGGAAAAAGCTTCATGGCTGCGATCCAGCCTTCGGCGTCTCGACCTGTTTCATGCCCTTTCTTAGCCGAGGTTCCCAAACCGAAGCTGAACCGGTGCGCATGGAAGGTGTGATGCTTTCCCCGGAAAGCCGTGCGTGGTTCTTCGCTGATCAATGCAAGCACCCCAATTGCCGAGATCAAAACCAAACCGAAGCTGAACGGCCCGATTCAGGCTGCATAGCATCTCCTTTGCTATTGGGAATCGCTATCAACAATCGCCTTATGTTCAGCGCGATGAAAAATGCCACCGCATTTCAGATGCTGGACGCCTGGGCAGTACGGAAAAGCCGAATCCGGAAATGCGTGCGCAATATCGTTTCAGAGGGCCAAAGGCGGTAACCAGCGGGAGCCGGAACGCCCTTTCTCTTCTGACGATCAAGGAGCGCCGGGTCATCATGTCGCTTCGCCAGGCGATGCCTGGTGCTGAAATGCCGGCAAAGCCGCTGCAGCATCTATTCGATAAGGACGGGTGCGCCCTCCGCCGAGCGTTCACGGCTTTGGCCAACGAGGCTGCCCTCCAAAGGCTGGTCGTCTTTGGACCGAGTTCACTCTTTCTCAGCGAAGATGAACTCACGATCCTTAGCCGCCTGAGCCAGTTTCAGCGCCCATCAAAGAGCGGGCACTGGAACATCATCAATCCTCTCCAGGAGAAGATGCAGGAATGCGCTCTATTGATCGAAGTCTCTATTGGCCGACTGCCTGCACGCCCCCTCCTGCCGGACGAATATGATCGTCGCGGTAGAGGCTGTTTTGAGGTGCAACTTATCTCCGAAGAGGCGCTTCCGCCGAAGCCTGCTGCTCTGAAAGCCCTGCGAAGCGCGGAAACCCGCCTTGCGCACACGAGTCACAAGGCGCGAGCCCTCGCTGCGGTCCGGCAGGAAGGGGTCGTCCGTACGTCCGACTTTGGAGCCATGGGAATTTCGAGGCAATATATTGGCGTTCTGTGCAAATCGGGCGATCTCGAGCGCGTCAGTCACGGCCTCTATCGGCTGCCAACTTCTTCAAACGAAGGAGGTGTGAAAGCCGCATAGGAAACATTTCAAATACTAATGCGGTTCTAAATCATGCAACCTCACTTATTTGTAATAAGTGGGGGGTTTTTTCGTGCAATCATTACAACATTTAAAAAATAATTACTGATGCAATACTGCAACATCATGCTTGCTCAATGAAATTTTATCGGCTGGAAATACAATTTAACCTTGCAGCAATAGCAATCCATTCTCATTAGCGACGCGTTTTGAAACTCATTTGCAACAAGGGGGTAACGTGTCGACTTCTCGAACTCGCCATCCGTCCGCTGCCGCACCAGCCTATCTGGCGTTGAGCTGCGTCGGGCTTTTCGCCACACCGGCAGTGGCACAGGACAATAGCAACGAGCCCAATCAACCGCGTCTCGGCGGCGTCACCGTGACCGACACCGCAATCGATGAGCAGGGCTACAAGGTCGATAAGGCCGCTTCCCCTAAGTATACGGCGCCTTTGCTCGACACGCCCAAGACCGTCATCGTGTTGCCTTCCCAGGTGATTCGTGAAAGCGGGTCGACCACATTCGTCGAGGCATTGCGGACCGTTCCGGGCATCACCTTTGGTGCCGGCGAAGGCGGTAACCCGCAGGGCGACCGTCCCTTCATTCGCGGTTCCGATGCGCAGGGAAGCACCTATATCGACGGCATCCGCAGCGTCGGCGGCCAGTCTCGTGAAATTTTCGCGATCGAGCAGATCGAGGTCGTCAAGGGTGGCGACTCCACGATGGGCGGCCGCGGCAGCGCCGGTGGCAGCCTCAATCTCGTCAGCAAGATGCCTCATCTGGGCACCGACGCCCTGCTCGACCTGAGCTACGGTACGGATGACTATAAGCGCGCGACGCTCGATACCAATTATCAGCTGGGCGAGACGGCTGCTGTTCGCCTGAACGCGATGTGGCACGATGCCGACGTCGCAAAGCGCGATGTCGTTACCTATCATCGCTGGGGTGTTTCGCCGTCGGTAGCCTTTGGGCTCGACACGTCCACGCGCGCCTTCATCAACTATTATCACCTCGAGAGCGATGATATTCCCGATCCGGGCATCCCGTTCGAGCGCGCCGGTAACGCGACGCAGGTCAATACCGCCGACCAGCTTCAGATCGGTCCGGCAGAGGTCGTGAACGGCCGGAAGGTCGATCGCAGCAATTTCTATGGCCTTGCTGATCGCGATTTCCGTACCACGAATATCGACGAACTGCTCTTCCGCTTCGAGCATGATCTGAGCGACAGCATCCACCTGCGCAGCACGGCGAAATATGCCAATAACAAGCAGGCCTATATCATCACCCAGCCCGATGACAGCCAGGGCAATGTCGCCAATGGCCTGGTCTGGCGTCGCGCCAATTCGCGCTGGAGCGATGTCGACTCGCTGGTCGGTCAGATCGATCTTTCGGGCACCTTCAACACCGGCTCCATCGAGCACAGCTTCTCGGCTGGTTATGAAGCAAGCTGGGAACAGTCGAAGCGCGGCAATTTTGCCGTGAACACCAATGTGGTGAATGGCGCGCCTGCAGCGCAGCGCTGCTCCGCCGCCAATATCGCAGCCTATAACTGCACCAGCCTCTTTGATCCCAACCCTTATGACGCTTGGGCCAATATTCCGGCCGGCGGCACCAGCGGCGTGCCGATCACCAAGAGCGGGGTTTCGGGCATCACCGAAGCGACGACCTACGCGCTCTATGCGTTCGACACGATCTCCTTCACCGATTCGCTGCTGCTCAGCCTTGGCCTGCGCCACGACTGGTACAAGACCAGCTCGCAGACGATCCCGGCGACTGCCGCGGCGCCGCGCCTCGAACTGAAGGATAATTTCTTCAACTATCAGGCAGGCCTGACGTACAAGCCGGCGAGCAATGGCAGCGTCTATGTTTCCTACGCCAAATCGACCACTCCGCCAGGAAGCCTGCTCGGCGAAGGCCAGGACGGCAACACCATTGCCCTAACGACCATCAACGACCTGAAGGCCGAGAAAACCGACAGCTACGAGGTCGGCACCAAGTGGGAACTGTTCGACGCAGCGATGGGCATCAATCTCGCGCTCTTCCGCACGGAGACGAGCAATGCCCGGACCACCGGCGCAAATGGCCTTCCTGAATATGTGGGCGAGCGTCGCATCGACGGTTTCGAGATCGGGTTCAACGGCAAGCCGCTTCCCTTCTGGAGCATCTTCGGCGGCTACACCTATATGGATTCCGAAATTAAGAATGCGGGAGCAGGCAGCGTCAACGATGGCAAGCCCTTCCCCAACACGCCCAAGCACAGCTTCACGGCCTGGACGACCTTCGATATCGCAGATCGCTTCCAGATCGGTGGCGGCGCCATCTACAACAGCAAGCAATATGGCAGCTTCGGCACCGTCGTTCTGGATGATGGCACCACGGGTACCATCGTTCGCTCGATCCCTGGCTACTGGCGCTTCGACGCAACCGGTTCGGTCACGATCACGGACAATGTCTCGGTTCGGGTCAATATCCAGAATCTGGCCAATAAGCGTTATTATGACCGGACTTACACGACGCACTTTGTGAACATTGCGCCGGGTCGTTCGGCATTTGCGACCTTGTCCCTGAAATATTGATCGCAATCATGTGAAATGGCGACCAGGCCCGCTTCCCGCAAGGAGGCGGGCCTGATCCATGAAGGGCTGACCATGCTGACATTCGAGGAAATCAAGAGCTGGAGCGAAGAGGAAGCGCGTGAGCGTTTGGCTTCGTCGGATACAGATGTCGCCAATATTCTGCGCGTAGCGGCAGAGGCCGGGATCGCCGACGCGCAGGCTCTCTACGGCCAGATGAACCTGGATGGGAAAGGGATCGAGAGGGACGAAGCGGAAGCGTTGCGCTGGTTCTCGCAGGCGGCAAAGGCCGGCCACCCCATGGCGATGAACATGATCGGGCGCTGCTGTGAATTTGGCTGGGGCACGACCATCGACAAATCACTCGCCGCGCAATGGTATGATGCAGCCGCCCGCCTCGGCCTGGATTGGGGCATGTATAATCTGGCCACCCTCTATTGCCTGGGCGAGGGTGTGAGCGTGGACAGAAAAGAGGCGTACCGGTTGTTCGAGGCCGCAGCGAAGCTTGGTCACGCCAAGTCCGTCAACATGCTCGGTGGTTTTTACGAGGATGGTTGGGTCGTCGAGAAAGATATGGAAATTGCGGCGAGTCTTTACCGCCAGGCGGCAGAAGCCGGCGATTTTCGCGGCGAGTTCAACCATGCGCGCATGTTGATCGCTCAGGCTCGATGGGCCGAAGCCCAAGCATGGATCGCCAAAATCCCCGGTACAGCTACAGATATGTTTGTCGAAAAGGTGCGGCAGTGGCTGGCTCATCATCCAGAGCCTCTTGTCCGCCCGCTAGCGAAGGTCCTGTGTGGCAAGCCTGGATAAGATTTGAAGGCATCACCCAAACGCAAACTTACGGAGTTCGTTCAGCTCTGGTTGGGAAGCCAGGTAAGCTATTTGCCCGAATGACGATGCTCTCAGATTGACGGCAATTTCGACGTAAAAAGCCAGGAAAAGCCGCGTATTTCTGTCAGTTTGGCTCGACGCAGCGATGCCGATTGGCTATGAAAATGCTTCGCATTAATATGCCCTTCGGGGATCCCGTCAGGGGTTTTCACATTGACCGGTCCAATCACAAGCCGTGTGCAAACATGGGAACAGGTGTCCGTGCAGTCGGCGCGTCCGGCACTCGCTGCAATAACGGCGATGAACGAGGATGCGTCGAGATATGGCAACTCCGGCCGTCCCAATATCGGGGCGTTGCTAATGTCGGGCTTGCTCGTCGGAGGTCTGCTTTCCTCCTTTCTGGCGCTCAACATGGTGACGGTCCACAAGCAACTGCATGCGCCTACCATCGTTTCGATGCTGGAGCAGCCAAAGCCGCCACCGCCTCCTGCAAAGCAAGCTGCGGAACCCGTCAAGGAAACCAAGGTCGCTACGCCTGTCGTAGCGCCAGTCCCTATCGTACAGACCCCACCCAATCCTGCGCCTATTGCGACCACATCCGTGCCGCCGCCGCCAATGATAACGGTGCCCGGCCCGCCGTCGTCATCACCCGTGGTGGCGCCTTCGCCCGCCATCGAATCGGTTGGCGATCTTTCATCAAAGATGATTGCAGCCGATCCACCTCGCTATCCCAACGAGTCGCGTCGCAAGCACGAGGAAGGCACCGTTCTGCTGACCGTATTGGTCGCGATTGACGGGAGCGTTGCTGATATATCGGTGGCCAGGAGCAGTGGGTTCGACCGACTGGATCGCGCTGCCCTCTCTGCGGTTCGCCGATGGAAATGGTCACCAACAAGGCGCTCCGGCGAAGCCGTCATGATCCGGGGTGTCGTTGAAATTCCCTTCATTCTCAAAAGCTGAATCTCTGCGAGCGCGTTGGATCAGGGCTGCCAAGGCTGTCCCGGTTATCTTCGCCTGACGGCCAGGCCCAAGGAACAAGCCAATCATGATGCTCTCCATTCCCGGCCTTCTTTCTGCCGAAGATCTGCTTGCAGTCAGGGAAAAGCTTGCTCGGGCGGACTGGGAGGATGGGCGATCGACCGCTGGCCATCTGGCGGTCAAGGTCAAAGCCAATCTTCAGCTTCCGCTGGCCGCCGAAACCGCTCGGGCACTGGGCGATCTTGTGCTCGATCGGCTTGGTACCTGCCCGACATTCATTGCCGCAGCACTCCCGCTGCGTGTCCTTCCTCCTCGTTTCAATCGCTATGAGGGCGGCGGCACCTATGGCTCTCACATCGATAATGCGCTCTTTCGCATGCCGAATAATGGCCCCTATGTCCGCAGCGATATTTCCTGCACCCTGTTCCTGAGCGGCCCAGAGGAATATGATGGAGGCGAACTCACGATCGAGGATAGCTACGGGACGCAAAGGGTGAAGCTCGCGGCAGGCGATATGATCCTCTATCCTGGAACCAGCCATCACCGAGTCGAACCGGTCACCAGAGGCGTGCGTCTGGCCGCATTCTTCTGGACACAGAGCCTCGTGCCTTGTCAGCTAAATCGTCGAACTTTGTTTGAAATGGATGAAGCCATTCAGAGGCTGGCTGCGGATCATCCCGATCATGACTCGGTCGGGATGCTGACTGGCGTCTATCATAATCTGCTGCGCCAATGGTCCGTCACATGAGTGAATCGCATCATAGTATCAATGACCCGGCAGAAGCTGCTGCGCCTCTCAAGCTGATCCCGCCCGACATCCGGTCGCTCGAGGATTATGCGCGTCGCGCGCCAGCACATATGACGCCGTCCGCATGGGAGCATATCCGGTCTGGCGCAGGCGCCGAACTGTCGTTGCGGCAGAATCGGGAGCAGTTTGATTGCCAGTTGCTGGTCCCCCGGCGGCTCCAGTCGCTTGCCGGTGGTAGCGCGGCGACAACATTATTCGGCTACCATCATGCTGCCCCCATTTTGCTGGCACCGGTTGCATATCATCAACTCGCGCATCGCGAGGGCGAGATCGCGACGATGCAAGCGGCGACGGCCCTTGAAACGACCATGGTGGTGAGCACGCTCTCCAGCATTCCTCTCGAGGACATTGCTCGGGCTGCGCATGCCGCGAGCCAGGCTATGGAGCGTGACCGGACGCCACCGCTCTGGTTCCAGCTCTATTTCCAGGCTGACCGAGGGCATTCGCTTGAACTGGTGCGACGCGCCGAGGCTGCTGGCTATTGCGTCCTCATGGTCACGATCGATGCGGCCATAAAGCGATCCGAATTCGCGCTGCCGGAAGGGGGGGAGGCCGCCAATCTTCGTGGAATGCCCCGATGCGTTCAGAACAGCGCAGCTTCGGGCGGACAGATCGTCTTTGGAACGGCGCTTGCCGACGCCGCACCAACCTGGGACGATATCGCGTGGCTGCGCAAGCAGACCAGTTTGCCGATCATATTGAAGGGCATCCTTTCTCCTGCTGACGCTCGGAAGGCACTCGATCATGGCGTTGATGCCATTGTCGTGTCGAACCACGGCGGACGCGTCACCGACGGCCTCATAACGCCCATGAAAGCGCTCGCTCCGATCGCGCGTATAATCGATGGAAAATGCCCGATCCTTCTCGATAGCGGTGTGCGTACCGGCACGGATGCCCTGAAGGCGATTGCTCTTGGTGCCAGCGCGGTCATGATTGGGAGACCGCAACTTCATGCCCTCGCGGTGGCGGGCATGGCCGGCGTTGCCCATATGCTTCACATGATCCGGGCAGAGTTCGAACTCGCCATGGCGCAAATCGGCGTGAAATCGCTGGACGAACTTGGCCCTGATTATGTCACTTATTCAGACTGATGTGTGAGGTCGGACGAATGTCTGGCCGCATGTTCCTCTAGGCGCGACATATGCACTATCCTCGGCGCTTCGAGGCCGGCGAGGCGTAAACGCCGTAGCCCACCCTCTCTATCAAGCCACGTTTGGTCATCTTGCTGACGACCGAGCGAGACACGCCCAATCGGCCGAGATCGGCGATTGTTGCCGTGTCACGATCGCGCAGAACCGCAAAGACAACTGCCTGTTTGGGGGCGCCATATGTGCGATTTATGAGGCGGATCGAACGATCCTGTCGCTTTTTTGCCCGATGTTCAGGAGGACCTGGGCACCGGGCGACATTACGAAAATCAAGCTTGCCGCCACGCCGGGTCAGGCCTGCGGCGCACGCGTCCAGCAATGCGTGCAGGTGCGCCGGCAGCCCGATGTCCATCGGCGGTATCTGGCGCTGGAATGCTGCTATGCCCCCAAGAAGCCGGATCTCATCCTGGTTCACAAATGGGCTGGACAATGTCGCTATCACGAAGCCTCGCTCGGTGGCGTGTTCACCCAGTGCTGCGAATGCCCGGATAGCGGCCTCTCCGACTTTGGCACTGCTGCCGCCACGCAGAAGGCAAATTGCCAGCCGCTCCTCCCTTGTGAAGCGCTTCAAAGGAAGGAAGCGGCTGGACATGGTCAGAACTTCGCGCTGAGGCCGACCTTCACCGCAGTCGGTGAACCCGGCGTGATGTTGTTGTTGCTATGGGCATAGAGATAGTAACGCTTGCCAAGGATATTCTCGACATTCACCTGCAGGCTCAGCTCTGGCGCGATGTCGAAATAGACGGCGCCATCGAGCCGCGTATAGCCGGGCATCGCGACGAAATTGTCGGTCGAGGCGTAGCGCTTGCCCTGGTAGATCACGCCCAGCGCCGCACCCAGCTGTTCGATCGGATCGAAGCGGGTCCAGAGCGAGGCGCTGTGCTTGGGCATGTTGGGCAGGATGTTCCCTGCCTGGACAGTGCCCGAGACATTGTCGAGGAAGGTCCCGTCGGAATAGGTGTAGGCGCCGACCATGCTGAGTTGCTTGGTAATGCTGCCTGCGGCACTGAGTTCGATCCCCTTGGTGCGCTGCCGTCCGATCGGCACCGTCGGCGAAGCCGCATCATTAGGATCGCTCAGCGCAAGCACATTGTCGCGATCCAGCTGATAGATGGCGGCGGCAAGGTTGAAAGTGGGGAGAATGTCCCACTTTGCACCGATTTCGTAGTTCTGGAACTTCTCCGGCGCCAGGCTCGCGTTGGAGAGCGAAAGGCCGGTCAACTGATCGCCACCACGCGGCTGGTAGGTGCGCGAGTAGCTTGCATAGATGGAGGCATTCTCGGCCGGCTTGAAGATGAGGCCGGCGCGCGGAGACCAGAGATTGTCGGTCACGTCATAATATTCGGGAGATATGGTGCTGCCGCTCGTCCGGAAGGCGAGGCTGCGCCGATCGTGCAGCGTGGTCTTGAAATGCTCGTAGCGCACGCCCACGACGATATCGAACATGGGCGAGATGGCGATCTGGTCCTGGACATAGCCGGCCGCGACCTCCGCCACGCCGTTGCTGTTCGTGCTGCTCGAAATCATGGTCCAGCTGATGGGCAAACGAACATTAGACGCCGAGATCGGCACGGTCACCGAGCTTGCATTGCCTGCAAAACGCCCTTCTTCCCGAATATTGTCGGATTTCTGGTGACCATATTCAGCGCCCACGAGCAGGGTATGCTCAATGGAGCCGGTATTGAAGATCGCATTGAAATCGGTCTGGTTGATGAAATTCTTGCGCTGCGTGGTGGCACGATAGGCCGAGATGCTCACGCTTGTTTCAGCTGCGTTGACCGCGCCGGGGAAGACGTTGGAATAATATTTGTCATAATCGGCATAGCGGGTGCGGTTGCGGATCGAGACCGTATCGCTGAACTTGTGTTCGATGAACAGCGAACCGGCGTCCGTATTCGTACCGGTGGGGCTTTGGGTCGGATCGCCGAAGAACTGACCGCGCGGCGTACGAAGCGGGCCAACGATATTGGTCGCCGAAGCGCCGAACCGGGCGGGAACGCCACGGTCGGCGACGCGCTCATCCTCGAAATGCTCATATCCAAGCGAAATGGTCGTATCGGGACCAATTTTGAATGAGCCGGTCGGGTTGAAGCCCCAGCGATTATAGTTGACGCCATCGCGATAGCTGTCGCTGTCCTGATAGACACCAGTCAGTCGGACAGTTGCGAAATCGGTGATCGGCGTGCCGAGATCAAACTGGGCGCGCTTATGCTCGAAGCTGCCGCCTTCCAGTCGGAAGGCACGATGAAGATTCCAGTCCGCAACCTTGGTAACGCGATTGACCACGCCGCCTACGCCGCCGCGGCCGAAGATCATCGCGTTCGGTCCTTTGAAGATTTCCAGTTTCTCGATGTTATAGAGGTCGCGATAGGTCTGGATATCGTCGCGCATGCCATCAACGAAGAAGTCGCCGGTGGTCGAATTGCCGCGGATCACCAGCGTCTCGCGATTGCCCTCGCCTTGGGCCGAGAACACGCCCGGGACATAGCGTATGGCGTCACCGATGCTGTTGGCCGCCTGATCCTCGATCTGCTTGACTGACACCACATTGACCGACTGGGGTACATCGATCAGCTGCGTGTCCGTGCGCGTCGCGCTGATGCTGCGGCTGACCTTGTAGGAGCTTTCGGCTTCCCGATCATCGATCGCGGTGTCTGTCACCGTTACGGACCCAAGAACCTGTTCCTGGGCCATCGCGAGCGAAGGAGAGGCCAGCGAAAAGAGGATGCTGGGCGCAGTCGACGCAAGCAGCGCCGATCGGAAAATCGCTGAATATTGCAAGGTTAGATCCCCTTCATTTAATGCGAATAGTTATCATTCGCGAGGGGGATTAGCGCTTCGGTCGGGACGCGCAACTGGCCCAGGGATAAGGTTGGGATGTTGTATACGCGCCCCAATGTTCCGGTAACTTATCGCGCGAGACGAACCTCTACAGCAAAACCGGGCTTGTCCAGAACGGTAGCACAGCCTCCATGGATTTGCGCAACGGCAGAGACAAGTGCCAGACCCAGGCCATGTCCGTCGGTGGTGCGGCTGGCTTCGGTCCGCGTAAAACGGCTGAACAGCCGATCACGTTCGGTTGCCGGAACACCAGGGCCATCATCGCAGACTTCAAGAATAACGAAAGCCTCGGTGGCACTCAGATTGAGCGTGACCGTCGTGCCAGCCGGCGTATGCCGCAGTGCGTTATCCAGAAGGTTGGTGATAAGTTGGGACAACAATCGGGCATCGCCCCGGATACGAAGTCCCATATGGATGGTGGAATGCAGCGCATGACCTGAAAGCTCGAAATCGGGCGCATAGGTTTCGACCACATCCTCGACCAGATCTCCAAGCGCCAGTTCCTGGAAATCTCGCTTGAGCGTGCCCGCCTCAATTTCGGATATGCGAAGGATGGCCGAGAAGAGCTCAAGCAGTTCATGGGATTCTGCTATTGCCGCCTCGATCGCGCGCGTGCGCTTGTCTCCGCTGAAGGCGAGTGCCTCATCCAGACGATTGTTCAGGCGCGTCAATGGCGTTCGAAGGTCATGTGCAACATCGCTCGATACCTGTCGAAGATTCTCGACCAGGGCAGCATTGCGGTCCAGCATATGGTTGAGCGATTTGGCGACGCCGTCGAACTCGTTGTCAGATCCGTCCAGCGGCATGCGCTGGGTCAGGTCGCCTCCGATAATGGCCTGAGCCGCATCGTCGAATCGGCGTAATCGACTGCGCGTTACAGCGCCAACGGTCCAGGCGCCCCCGACAGCCAGAAGAAGCATGGCGGCAAATGAAGCCGAAAACAGCTTCAGGATCGTGATGTCCATCTCGTCGATCACCGTGCGATCTGCCGCCACCAGAAGGCGGCTGCCGTCGGGCAGATCGGTGATGAGAGCCTGCGCTATGGCGCCCTCCTTCCCATAGTGCAGCAATTCGAAATATCCTGCCTTTGCCGGGATTTGCGCATCCAGTGCGCCGGCCAGTCGTCGGCCTTGGGGATCGACCAGAATATATCCAAGGCTTGCCGTGCTGTGTCCGGCATCGCGCTGGTGAATGAGTTCGGCCAGTGCCTGGGTTCCGCCAGCATCCGCCCGCTCCAGCAAGGCGTTTGTTTCGGTGGCGGTTCGATGATCCAGCTGCACCTCCATCGCCTCATGGGTGAGCGCATAGGCCAAGAGCCCGATCACAAGCGTCGCCAGCACGAAGGCCAGGCTGACCAGCGCCGTAAGGCCGAAGGTCGTTTTCCATGGGCGGGGCATTAATTGCTCCTGATCATGTAACCCGCGCCGCGAACCGTCTCGATCGCATCGACATCGAAGCCCGCATTCAGCTTCGAGCGAAGCCGACTGAGATGGGTCTCCACGATATTGGTCTTGGGCTCGAAGTCGAAGTCCCACACGCGTTCGAGCAGCATGGTCCGGGTGACCACGCGATGGGAATTGCGCATGAGTTCGGCGAGCAGCGAGAATTCCCGCGGCTGCAAAATGACCTTCTTGCCTCCGCGATGCACTGTGCGCCTGTGAAAGTCGATATCGATGTCGCCGACGGTCAGCCGGGACTGTTCGACTTGCGGTGCCTGCCGTCGACCAAGGGCATTCAAGCGAGCGAGGAGCTCGGAAAAGGCGAAGGGCTTGACCAGATAGTCGTCAGCGCCTGCCTCGAGCCCCTCTACCCGATCCGCTATTCGACCAATTGCGGTCAACATGAGAACGGGCGTGAGGTCGCCGGTCGCGCGCAGCATCTTGAGCAGGGATAGACCGTCCAGTCCTGGCAGCATGCGATCAACGATGATCGCGTCATAATTGCCGTCCGTTGCCTGGAACAGACCCTCTCGTCCTTCTTCCACAAGGGTCACGGCATGCCCCACTTCCTTGAGGCCCCGGCTGAGGAATTCGCGTGTTTCCCCATCGTCTTCGATAATCAGGATATGCATGCGTTCTTCTACTCCATCACCCTGACCGGATCGAGCGGCTCAGGTGCTCGCTGCCATCCACCGCCCAGCGCACGGAACAGGGAGATATAGGATTGTGCCAGCAGATGATCCGACTGTCCCTTTTGAAGAGCAGCCATTGCAAGGGTTCGTTCGGCATCGATCGCCAACAATGGCGACGCGTCACCAATCCTGGCCCGGGCACTGGTTCGACGGGCGTAAAGTCCTGCTGCCTCTCTTGCCCGGTCAAGCGCCTGGTTCCGGATGGCTTCGCTTTGCAGGCCCGCAAGTCCGGTTTCGACTTCCCTGAGTGCGCGCAGAACGGCGTTGTCGAACGAAGCCAGCGCAGCGCGTTCGTCTGCCTGCGCCTGCGCGATCTTGGCCCGCGCCGGCGCCTGGTTGGGGAAGGACCAGGAAATAAGGGGGGAGGCACTAGCGGAAAAAGCGCCGGACAGAAGTCCCAATGCGCCGCCCAGAGTGATCCTGGGATAGAGTTCGGCCCGCGCGATGTCGATCTTGGCCGTTGCCGAAGCAAGCTTGCGCTCTGCTTCGCGAATATCGGGCCGACGCGCCAGCAGTGCGGCACCGTCGCCGATTGGCACTTCGCTACTCGCTCTGGGCAGCAGCGTGCAATCGACCTTGGCCATCTGGGGCGCGGTAGGCGGCAAGCCCTGAAGCGTTGCGAGCCGGAATCTTGCGCTGGCGGCAGCGGCATCGAAAGCCGGGATCGTAGCTCTCGATGCTTCCAGCAGGCTGGCGGCTTGCGCCACCTCAAGGGGAGACACTTCCCCTGCCGACAATTGCTCGCGAACGGCCTTGAGGTTGCGCTCCTGCGCAGCGACAATCTTGTCGGCCACCGCTCCATTCTGACGCGCCGCACATAGATCGATGTAAGCGAGCACGGTATCTGCCGCCACGGCCACGCGCACACCATCCAGCGCGGCCGCTTGCGCCTGCGCGTCAGCGCGGGCGGCCAGCGCTCCTGCACGTAGCCGACCGAACAGATCGATATCCCAGCTTATGGTTGCTGCGGCATCATAATCAGTGCTCGACACATTGGCTGCGCTTGGCTGCCCCGCGGGATTGTCGATCGCTGCGCTGCTTTCGAGGATCGGTTGCGGAAGTCGCGCTGCGTCCGCCTGCCGGGTCGCAGCGCGCGCTGCTTCGAGATTGGCGAAGGCTACGCGAAGATCCGCATTAGCCGCGAGGCTCGCTGCAACAAGCGCATCGAGTTGGCTGTCATTGAAAAGCTGCCACCAATTGTCCGGCAAAGGTCGGTCGATCACATGTTCGCCACGCGAAAAGGGAGGCGGAGCCTGGGTAAGGCCCGATGCCGGTGGCGCGCCTTGCTGGGAGACACAGCCGCTTGCCAGGAGTCCGGTAGTCATCAGGCACGCGTGAAGGATGGCCGTTTTCATATTGCTGCTCCCTTCATGCGAGCATCTTCGGGCGAGGGCTCGGCCGGCCCAGCCGCATCCTCGCCGTACCGAGCGTAGAGGGCAGGCATCAGGAAAAGATTGAGGAGCGTGGAGGATACAAGTCCACCAAGAATGACGATCGCCATGGGATGTTCGATTTCATGGCCCGGCGCGTTCCCCGCCACGATCAGCGGTACAAGCGCAAGGCCCGCGCAGGCTGCAGTCATGAGGATGGGAACCAGCCGCTCTTCTGCTCCACGCAGAACCAGCGATGGACCAAAAGCCTCTCCCTCATGAACACGCAAATGGTGATAATGCGACAGGAGCATGATGCCGTTGCGTGCCGCGATGCCGATGACGGTGACGAACCCGACGAGTGATCCCAGCGACAAGAGGCTGCCGGTGAACGCTACAGCCACAACGCCCCCGACCAGCGCGAAAGGAAGGCTGACCGCAACCAGCGCAGTGATCCGGTGAGAGCGGAACTCCATCCACACCAGCACCAATATCCCGACAAGACAGAATAGGCCGGTCGTCCAAAGTCGCTGGCGCGACTCCTTGAGCGCTGCATATTCGCCAAGGATCTTGGCATGATAGCCTTGAGCAAAGCGGGTCCTGGCCACGATGGACTCTACTGCCTGGGCGACTGTGCCCAGGTCCGCGCCACTGACGTTGAGCGTCACATCGAGGCGTCGCTGCCCGTCCTCGCGCTTGATCTCATTGGGAGCAGGCACCACTGCCACGTCCGCCACATCACGAAGGCGTACCGCGCCGCCGTTGGGTGTCTGGATCATCAGATCTGCGAGGGCATGCATGTCGCCTCTGGTCGCTGCCTCTCCCCAGAGCGCCACGTCAAAGGCCTTCTGATCGCGGTAAATCTCGCCGAGCTTCTGTCCGGCAACGAGGGATTGCGCCTGGCGACGCACCTCGCCCGGCGTCAGGCCAAAGGTCGCCAGATCACCGCTGCGGGGACGGATGCGGATCTGCGGGACCAGGACCTGCTGCTCGACCTTGAGGTCTGCTACGCCTTCCACTCCGGCTACCTGTTGCTTGATCCGGTCCGCTGCAGCACGAAGCTCATTCTGATCGGGACCAAAGATCCGCACCACAACCGTCGCACTTGCACCGGAAAGAACTTCCTTGATCCGCTCGCGCAGATAGGTGAGCACATCCCGGAAGAGCCCTGGATAGCCTTCGATCACCTCCTTGATCCTGGCCACGCTGCCCTCATAGTCTGCCTTCTCGTCCAGACTTATCCACAACTCGGTGAAGTTCGGGCCGACCACCTCGTCGGCCGCTTCCGCCCGCCCGATATGTGCGCCGAAATTGCGGACGCCCGGGATCGCACGAAGCTCCTTGGAAACCCGGATGGTGATCCGATCCATGGCTTCGATGGAGGCTCCGGGTTTTTCGAGCCAGTGCATGAGGAAGTCGGTTTCGCGGAATTCCGGCAGGAACTGATCCTTGAAAGTCGCATAGCCGACACCCGCCAGAAGCAGGCCCGCTCCGATCACGATCATAACAGCACGCGGTGCGGCAATGATATGCGGCAGCATTGCTGCATAACGCCCCTTGAGCGCTCTTACGAAACGCGTGTCACCTTCATGTTTGACCGGAGCATTGGGCAGCAGAAACAGGCAAAGGGCAGGGGTTACGACGAGCGCAACCAGCAGCGATGCTGCGATAGCCAGGACATAGGCAATGGCGAGCGGCTGGAAGAATGTGCCGGCGACCCCGCCCAGAAAGAAGATGGGAAGAAAGACCAACATCACGATCAGCGACGCGAAAACCACCGCAGAGCGCACCTCGAGCGATGCCGCCAGTACGACGTCGAATGGTGTCCTGGGATTATCGGCCGCGCGATTAAGGCGGAGCCGCCGGGCAATATTCTCGACGTCGATGATGGCATCATCGACGACTTCTCCAAGCGCGATCACCAGACCGGCAATGACCATCGTATTGATGGTCGCCCCGCTCCAGAGCAGGACGAGCCCGGCACCGAGCAACGACAGGGGAATGGCGACCAGACTGATAATCGCCTGCCGCCAGTCCCGGGTAAAAAGAAACAGTACGACCGCCACGAGGAAGCAACCAATCGCGAGTGCGCGGGTGAGATTGTCGATCGAGCGTTCGATGAAGGTCGCAAGTCGGAAGATGCTGCTGTCGACCTTGACGTCCTGCAAACCGGGCTTGAGCTCCTCCAGGGCAGCTTCGACCGAGCGCGTGAGTTCGAGAGTGTTGCCTGTCGGCTGCTTCTCGACGATGAGCATGATGCCTGGCCCATCATCAATGATCGCGTTCCCGATCGGCGCGGCATAGCTCTCGGTCACCCGGGCAACATCGCCTACGCGGATCGGTGCATCGCCGGTCAATTTGACGACAGTTCGAGCAAGGTCATCGGCTGTCTGAACTGCGCTTGGCTGCTGCACCGCGAGGCGCTGATTGGCATTGTCGACAAAGCCGCCGCCTCCGACCAGAACGGCATCACCGGTTGCCAGGCGCAGTTCATTGAGGGTGACCCCAGCCGCACGTAGCTTGTCAGGATCGACGAGAACCTGAAGCTGACGATCGCGCATGCCCCACATGGCGACATTGGCGACGCCAGGCACAGACATGAGCCTGGGTCGAATAGTCCAGCGAACCAGTTCGGACAGTTTCATCTGGTCGAGCTTTTTCGAGGAGATGCCGATCTTCATGGCGCGGCTGGTCGACGAGAGCGGGGCCAGCATGATCGGAGGGCGTGCGGCAGCAGGCAGTCGAGCCTGTGCCTGGGTGACCCGCTCCTGCACCATCTGCCTTGCGCGGAAGACATCCGCGCCGCGCTCCAGGAGGATGACCACGGACGAAAGACCCAGGACAGACTTGGACCTCAGCGTGGCTATGCCAGGCACGCCATTCACCTTGGTTTCGATCGGAACGGTAATGAGGCTTTCGACTTCTTCCGTCGAGAGCCCTGGCGCTTCGGTCTGGATCTCCACGATCGGTGGCGCAAATTCTGGAAAGACATCCAGCGGTACATCGGTCGATGCACGCAGTCCGAGCACGACGAGGATGGCGGCAAGAACAAGAACGATGACGCGCTGCTGAAGTGCGCTGCGGACGAGCCAGGCGAGCATCAGTGCGCCACTCCGAATTCGGTGCCGAACAGTTCCATGGCGCCGACCGAAACGACCTGTGCTTCAGGCGCCAGGCCACGGATGACGACAGCGCCGTCCTGTCCGCTCGACAGGGCTTCGATGCGCTGCCGTATGAAATTGCCCGGAGCCGTCTGGAGATAGACCCATTCTCCGCCGTAAATGTCCCGTACGATCGCACTGGCTGGGACGGAAAGCCCTTCCTGGGTCTTGCCGAGGGGAAGTTGAATGCCGACGCGCTGTCCCACGCGCCAGAATTGGTCGCTATTATCGAGCGCATAATAAAGGTCGACCGTACCAGCTACTGCATTGGCCGACGGCGGGGCTTGAACCGGTGTCCCTCTGCGTCCTCCCTGCGAGGCTCCCAGAGGCACGACGATGATGGAAGCATTGCGGTTGATGGCAGCAACATCGGTACCGGCCACGGAAACGCGGACCCAGAGACGTGACTGGTTGCCCAGGGACGCAACTGCGGGCCCGAGCAACCGTCGTTGCTCGATCGCAACCTGGGCCTGGGCCTGGGCTGTTGCGAGCGCTGCCGCAGCCTCGTCCCGAGCCCTGACGCTTCCAGCTTCTTCTGCAACGAGCCTGCTGGCGCGTTCCAGCGCAATGCGCGCGAGCCGGACCTGCGCGCGCGTCCGCTCGACCTCGCCGTCAGCGCTTGCCTGGCTGGCACCAATTTGTGCCAGATTGCTGAGAGCACCGGTGGGTACCCCACCGGTGCCATTGGGAACGACGATTTCGCCGCTCGTTTCTCGCGCCAGCGCAGCCGTTCCCGCACCAACCCTCGCCGTCTCGATGCCGAGCCTTTTTACAGCTTCGGGCTTCAGCGTCAGCCTGACCAGTTCGGTCTCATGCGCGACAACCTCACCATGGGATGGAGGGGGGGAGGATTGCTTGCCCTGCTGACTGCAGGCGCCGAGCACAACGAGCGCACTCAATGGCAGGAATAGGAGAGAGGTCGTTCGGATCATGCTGCTCACCGATAAATGGATCGGTTCGAGCCCTATCGAACTTGTCTGGCGTCCAAATCTCGCCAACTATACCATTTGTCCATCTTTGCTGGAAAAGTGGCCACAGCCCTCAAAATCGCAAAGCCATTGCAATCCCGCCGCCCTGCCCGTCGCTCCAGGGAAGCATACGAACATTGTTGTTGCGCCTGGTCGTGAGAAGCAGACCTGATGCTTCGCCCAGAAGGGCGCCGGCAGCGACATCATACCAGTGATGCTTGGTGCCCTGGACACGAGAGATTCCGACGATGGTCGCAACCAGATGGGCCGGAAGCCCGACCTTCCAGCCGTAGCGGTTCTGGAGCGTTGCAGCTGCCGCAAAGGAAGTGGCGGTATGGGTGGAGGGAAAGCTCCGCCGGTCGCTGCCATCCGGGCGGGTTTCAGGGAAGATATCCTTCAGTCCAAGAGACACCAGCGTGGCGGCACCGACACTTCCACCTGCCTGAAGCGCGCCTTGCCAATCCTCCTGAACGAGGGGCGTGCCGAGCGCCGCAAGTACCAGCGCATCTCGCCCGATGTTACTGGTATCGCGCCACGTCCGGTCGGACGCCTGAGCATATCGCGGGGTGAACAGGACACAGCAAAATACTGCAACCACGATGAAAAGCCGCATGAAAATCCCCTGCCAGGCTGGATGCCCGTGCCGGCAGGACGGCGTCATCCAAGGGGGGCCTCAGTCGAGAAAATCCCTTGCAGGAAAAATTATTGGAAATGTTGTTGTGCTCTTTGAATCGATTGGCCCGATAACGATCTGGATCGCGCCGTTCTTCTCCCTTGGCTTCCGCTATCAACGATCGTTTCTGAGCGCCCACCATATGATCCGGACCATGAGGGGCCAGCAGCGGCAGGTGCATTGGCGCTGGAAGGCGGGTTCGAGGGAAGATGGGACGGGATGCTTCTTTTCGGGTTCCACGTCGAACCTCACAAGATGTCTGCGGCGGGGGCGACCGCGATGTGCGGGCGGCTGGCCGGATAAGTGCGCCATTTGCGATGCAGCGGTTTCAGGCCGCATGGCGCACAGCCCCTCGCAGTGACGAATAGGCCTCGAACAGTCGGAAAAAATGCTCGTCCATCGTGGTGACTGAAGGTGCCGCAATTGCAGCCCGGCTGCGCCATATGTCCGGGTCGGTAGCTGCGAAATTTTCTATCGCTTCGACCAGACTTGCCGTGTCACCTGCGCGGAAGCGGAGACCGATTCCTGAACGCGCGTGATCTGCAGCGCCTCCTTCATCGGGCACGATCACGGGGACTCCGCTGGCGCGCGCTTCTGCGGCGGTCATGCAGAAGGTCTCTGCCTCGCACCCGTGGACGAGGGCATCGGCGCTCGCCAGCAGGCTCGCGAGCCGCTGCCGGTCGGTCGTCGGCGCCAGCAAATGGATATGCGGGTTGTGTGCGGCTGCACGGCGCACCCGCGCGCTGTCCCGGCCATCACCCAGGAGCACCAGGCCGACGGGCCGACGGTAACCGGCGAGCGTCGCAGCCTGTATGACCATGGGCCATCGCTTCTCGGGTGCATGTCGGCCGACCCCCATTAGCAGCAGACCATTCTCATCCAGGCCGCATCGCGCGAGAAGATGCCGTCTCAAAGTTGCGTCGCGATGGAATGGGGAAAAGATATGGGGCTCTACCCCCATGGGAACGGTGCAGACTGAACCGACGCCCCCGGCGCGCAGGCGCGCGGAAAGACTGTCATTTGCGCTCACGACTATGTCGAAAGCCTGTCCGAGCCTTCGCAAATGCCGCCAGTACCAGTCAAAGCCCCGGTCTATGGCTGCCCGCGGCGCAACATTGCCGAACCAGCGATAGGCATAGGCCGACAGAGGATCTGCATGCATGACCAGCGCGCGCGGGACATCGCCGCGCCAGCGTGCAACCATGGAGGCACTCGACCATGGCGACGATGCTTCGACCAGGTCGGGGGCAAGCCCGTCCAGCATGTGGTGCAGCGCCGCCTCATCATCGAAATAATGATAGCGCCGATCCAGCGGAAAACGCTTGGCTGGAATGGTCACGACGCTCCCGCCGCGCGCAGGCCGCCGCGCCAGTTTCTCGCCCGGCGCAAGGATGATTATGTCATGCCCCGCCGCTGCGCCGGCATGCAGTTTCCGCTCTACATAGGTCTTAACCCCGCCGCCCTGCGGCGCATAAAAAGCGCAAACGTCGACAATTCGCATGGGCTAGCGCTCCAAAGGTCCGAAGGAAAACAGGCCGCGCCGATAGTTGAGCCTGATGGGAATATGGGCCGGAGCGGCTCCTACGCGCGCCGACGCCGTTGCCGCTGACGGTTTCGACAATCCGAGTTTGGGATTGCCTGCAAAACCCACGCCGTCGATCGAGAGCGAGAATTTCCGGTTGGCGTCGCGATCATGCATCAAGCTGATCGCGTAGACGCCGGGGCCTGGTGCCCGGATGCACAGCGTCACTGCCCCCTGGGAAGGGACGGTTTCCTCGACCCGCCGAAACACCTTACCTTGAGAGATCAGGATATTGTCGTCGGCGAGAAAATCGGCGTCATTTGCTGGGTAGAGCTCAAGCTTGAGGCGTCCCCTGCGGTCCTTCAGTCCCTCGACCGACACGAGAAAGGCTGGTCCGCTTTCATTTGGACGACAGAGCCCCTCGGCCTTGCCCAGATCTGGCGATGAAGGGATCGGCGCAGCGGACATCATGACAAACAGGATCATGTCCGATCCTTGATCAGACCGTTCATTCCCAGAAGCAGACCGACGACAAGATGTGCGGCAAGGATCAGCGTGGCCATCAAAGCCATCGCCGAAACAATGTCGCTGTCCCGTCCGATCAAGAAAGCGGCCACGCCCGCAAAGACGACATCCTTGTTGGGAAGCAGGGGCAGCCTGGAGAGCAACTGCCTGATCGTTCCAAGGATGATCCACATGCTCAGATCCACCGAGGGGAGCAGCAGATGCCACATCATGGCGGCCAGCAATGTCGTGGCCAGGATACGCAGCACGTGAATGGCGGAAATCAGCCACAGTTCGTGCCGAGGCAGCGCGAACAGCCGATTGCGCAAAAGCATGGCAAGCATGGACGTCAGCAGGACGAAGAAGATGGATCCCGATATCTCCCATCTGCCAATCCCCGCGACGCCGCTGCCCAGAAGCGGGAAGGCGAAGATCATCATGATCAGCGTCACGACGTTGCCGGCGAGCGCAGACAGGATGGTGACGTCCTTGAGCGCCGCAAAGGGGGCGGACCTGATGTTGGCGCTACGCCTGGCCCATGCGTAGAAATAGACCTCGCCAAGATATCCGAGCAGGATCTCGTTGCTCACCAGCTTGCGCAGAAGCGCGCCGAAGCCCGCCGCCGGGATATGCCAGAGTCGCCGAAAAATGACCCATTCCGAGATCGGGCCGGCAAGATAATAGGCGGCGAACGCGGTCCAGAATAAGGGTGTCGTCGGCAGAAGTTGCAGGAGGTGCGCCGTGTCCAGGCCCCTGAACTGCTGCAGGACCGCCAGCAGGATGAGCAGCGAGATGATCGGCCCTGCCCATATCGTCCAGTTGCGTCCTGTCCGTATCAGCGGCTCTGGTGCAATCATGGCGCCAATGGCTGGCACCGTGGGCTGGAAAACGAGATTTGAGGAAAGGACTGAACCACCTGAATTCGGGTCCGTCATGATCGTCTCTTGATAGTTGCGTCATCCATGGGACGGCGCACTCAGGACCGAACCTCAGCTTGCGGATGGCAATTATTTTTCGGGATGGAGCGGTATGTAACATGTTTAAAACAAGCGATATAATCGCCGCATGCCTGTTCGATCGTGAAACGTCTCGCCTGGGAAAAACTGGCATCCTTACACTGGTGCATGCGACGGGCTGCAGCGATCGCAGCAGCCAGATCATAGAGATTGCCGACAGGCACGAGCGTCGCCAGACGTCCATGTCGCGTGAGTTCGGACATGGCGGAACTGCAATTGGTCGCGATGATCGGAAGTCCTGCGGCGAGCGCTTCGATGATCACCGCCGGTACGCCCTCATAATTGGACGATAGCAGGAAAATATCGAATCCCGTGAGGTGGCTTGCCGGATCGGGCACATGGCCCTTGAACCGAACCCGATCTCCTATGTTCAGTTGCAGGGCCAGCGCAGCAAGGCGTGCGCGCTCCGGCCCGTCTCCATATATCGTCAGGCAATCGCGCATTGTTGCAGCGACGGCGAAGGCGCGAAGCATGAGCCCGAAATTCTTCTGCGGGACCAGCCTTCCCACCGCCACGAATTGAAGCCCCTCATTTTCCTGCCGTCGACGGCCAATGGCACCGGCTCGTAAAGTCTCGAGTTGGCGCTGGTCGATCGCAGGGTCGGCTATGATGGAGATGCATCTCGATGGGATGTGGATGGCGGAGGATATCTCCCTTTCCATCGCATGTTCCATACCCACGAAATGATCGATGAAACGGGCATGGAGGCGCACCCATAGCCGATACAGCGTGCGGATCGGCCCGGGCAGATCCTTGCGCTCGAGATCATTGCTGATCTTGGCGACAATAGGGGGACAGCGCCTGCCCAGCAGCAATTTCATCGCGAGTGCAACGACAGTGTAGCTGTTGCCAGCACAAAATAGCAGATCAGGCTGGAGCCGCCGAATGACGGCCGGCAGGGTCATCATCATCCACAACGTCTCGAAGCGCCTGGTGGAAAAGGGCGGTTGGCGTGGCTGATGGAATTCGAGCGCGCGTGCGAGTTCATTCTGCATCGGGCCATCGGACCGGCCCATGAAGAGAGGGGCTTCAATACCGGCGCCCCGCCAGGCGCGGACAAGACGCAGCGCTACACGTTCCACGCCGCCGGCTTCGAAGCTGTGAAGAAATGTCAGCACGCGCATATTCGGTTCAATCGTCCAGCAAATGCCCATAGCGGCTCGGCCGGCGGGTCAGGACCGCCCGCTGCAGAACATCATTGATGCTGAGCATGATAGCCGGCTGGGTCGTGTCACCGGGATGGACGGCGACCCTGAAATTCTCTGCTCGATGCAATAGCGGCGGCAGAATATGTGCGACCGCCAGGGATGATGCCATGCGGAGTTTGCTCCGGCTGGCCCATGTCATGACCGGTCCACGCGCCAGAATTTGCCCAGTCATGGGTGACCAGATCTTCATATGATCTTCCGCAATTGGGAATCCGAGTTCCTCAAGCGCTGTCAGGGCGGGTTCTCCATACAGCCAGGCCGGCGCAACAAAGCCGGCAATCGGTTGACCGGTAATCTCCTCGATCAGGGCCCGCCCGTCTGCAAGCCTCTGACGGGCCGTGGCGAGATCCAGTCCGAGAAATTCTCCCTCGCCAGCCGTCATGTGCCGAGCCTTGAACCGGGCGCCAGGGCCGCCGTGGCTGGCTCCGTCACGATGGAACCAGCCATGGAGAAAAATCTCCGCGCCGCTTTCCGCCCATCGGCGAACCCGGCCAGCAAATGGCGAACCCGCCGAAATAGGATGATCGCCCCAATGGTTGGGGACCACCAGCATCGCGGTTCGATCAAGCCGCACATAGGGGGCGACATGATCGATGAGGCGATCTACCGGCCCCTCAGAGGCGGGGCCGACATCGTGGATCGAGAATAGGAGCCGCTTCTCTCTCATAGATGATAGCGAAAGCTGGCTAGGGCGCGCGCATCGTTGACAATGGCTGATCCCTCCAGGCCGGTAAGGTCCATTGCGGGGCGACGCATGTCGCTGACGCAAAGGCGCCAATCGATCGATCCGGAGACGCCCGGTGCCGGACTGGCAAGGGCAAGCTCAGGGCCAGAACCGGTCAATGGGGCGCCCCCCAGCGTCTCCGCCAGGCGAGTGAGGGCATCATGCCGTGACGGGCGAGAAATGGACCGATAGTCCAAGGAAAGGCGAGAGCCCTGCGCATCGTCGACGGCAAGCCCGATACTGGCAATATTGGTCGATAACCGGCGGGGATTGATCTCCACGACATGGAGGCGTCGCCCCATATGCGCGTAATCCCCGTTCAGAGACAGGTTCAGCATATCCATCAACGGTATGGCCGCAGTGAAGGATATGCTTCTCAAGGACCAGCGATCCTGATCAGCGCTTCCATCCTGATGGACAAAGGATGCGGCACGGTTGGCGGACAGGCGAAGACTGGAAGTGCCAAGCAGCAGATTGAGCGAACGAGATCTGACCCGTGCCAGATCGAAATGATCGGTGGGCGTCGCGACGGCGAGCGCGTAGGTCTTGGGGGCATGCGCAACCGGTACCCCGTGCAAGAGCCGGGCATTGCTCGCTACCAGAAGGGGAGCATAGCGTGGATCTTCATTGGCGGCCCGCGCCGGCATGGCTTCCAAAGCTCCAAATAAGACCAGCATTACGATCCCGAACGCATGATGCGCAGATATAATCATCGGCTCACATCTCCCCGTTCCGTGCCTCGACGGCGTGGTGAGATGGAGACCTCAGCTTCAAGCCCAGCAATTTTTTCCGTGATGGAAACTGAGGTGCCCGTGCCTTCGCACCGTCGCAGGCGGCGAATACGGGAGACACAATTTGCGTACCTCAAAGGCAGTTCTGATCGCAGCTTCGCTCCTGGGCATGCTCGGCGCTGCGGCACCGACCCCGTCATCGCCGGATCTGACGCCCAGGCTCCCACTGCCTTTCGACGGGCATCTGTCCGTGCTGACCTATAATATCCATGGTCTGCCCTGGCCCGTCGCAAGAGGTCGGGCACAGGCATTCGCGCAAATTGTGCAGCATTTGCGGACCATGCGCGAGGATGGAACGCAACCCCACATCATCGTCCTGCAGGAAGCCTTTACAGCTGACGCTCAGGCGATCGGCCGGGCAGCGGGCTATCGATACGCCGTGGAAGGTCCGGCCGCGCAGATGCCAGGACAGGGAAATCTTCCGCGCGGCTCGCATGCTCTGGCAGACGGCGCCGCATGGTATCATGGCGAAACGCTCGGCAAATATGTCGGAAGCGGGCTTCAGATCCTGTCTGACTATCCGATCGCGGGCGTCCGGAAAATGGCCTTCCCGGCTTTTGCCTGTGCAGGATTTGACTGCCTCGCAAATAAGGGGGCGCTGCTCGTCAGCGTCGCGCTTCCCGGGCAATGGGACAGGGTCGATATCGTCACGACGCATCTGAACAGCAGGCGTGCGTCACGGGTCCAGGACGACCGATCGCTGGCCGCCTACCGATTGCAGGTCGATTATCTCACCAACTTCATTACGAGCGCGCATGATCCATCGCGGCCCCTGATCGTTGCAGGGGACTTCAATGTCGGCAGCGTTGCAGCGCGCAAGCAGGCCCTGATCTCAAATGCTCAGGCCAGATGGTGTCAGGACGGCGATATTGACGACGCCTATGGAGAAGCGGCCCGTCGTGGCATTGCTCTTTCGGCCGATGCGCGTTTTTCAAAGAAGCGCGCCCGCGACTGGCAGTTTTTCACACCCGGCCGACGTACCGACCTCGAACTGAGCAGCATCGATGTCCCGTTCGGCCATGAACCGGACGGAACCATGCTGTCTGACCATGTGGGCTATTCTGCGACCTATCAGTTGCGCAATCGCCAGCCTCTTACCAGGATCGCGCCAGGGCGAGTGTAAGGGTGCGAGGACGGATTGGCGTATATTGCGCTTCCTTTCGAATCGCGAAAGGATTGCCGAAGGAGAAGCTGTCACCCCGAATATCGAACAGATTGTCCATATTGATGCTGAGGGTCCAATGGCCTCGCATGGCCTCTGCATGGGCCGACGCGGTCGCATAATTGCCCATGCTTCTGTCCAGATCATCGTCGAAGGACAATCTTGCTTTGCCGATATAATTGGCCTGCAGCCCGGTCCTGGCCTGCCAGCCACCGGCCAAGGCGAAGGACTTGCCAAGAGATGCACGGCCAGCGAAGGCCGGTGCTATGGGAAGGCTGCGATCATCCAGCTTGACGCCATCGGCCGCACGCGTGAGCAACGCAGATTGCGCACTGCCACCGGCGGAAATGGTAAAGCCATTGCCCAGATTCCAATCCAGAGCGATCTCGGCTCCTATGATCCGTCCCTTGCCTGCATTGCGGGTAGAGACCAGCCCATCTTCGAGCAGATAGTCCGACTGGATGTCGTTCCAGAGCGTGTAATAGGCGCTAGCCGAAAGGGACCAGCGACCGTCGAGAGCAGCCTTGCGAAAGCCAAGATCGAAGGTGCTCAATTCGTCCGCATCGAATTGGCGCGCCGACGTGGTTTCCGCCGGCGCCAGACCTCCAGGGCGCATCGCCCTTGCATAGCGGAGATAGACAATACCCGATCCGTTCAATCGATAGGAGATTGCGGCGCTGGGAGACAGGATGGTCTTGCGCGCACGAACGGGTGTGATTTTGGGTTCATCACCGGTTCCGTCGCGTGTGATGCTCTGAAACAGGCGCGCGCCGATCGTCGCATCCAGACGATTGAAGAGCGGCAAGGTCGCTTCACCGAATATCGCATATTCGACAACCTGCCGATCATAGATTTCCACTATGGCGGAATCGCCCCCTTCCGGGGTGACGGAAGCCTCCCCTCGCGTGGTCGCCCGAAGGTAGGAAAGGCCGGCGAGCCAATGCTGCTCGCCTTGAGGTGCAATGCGCAGTTCCTGGTTCAGCACCGTATATCGACGATCATCGTCGAACCGGACCTGGCCCGTCAATCCGAACTGGTCGGCAGCGCTGCTGGCATCGAGAACATAGTCGAAACCATGCTCGACATAGCTGGTCGCAGACGTCAGCTCCAGCGTACCGATATTGCCTTTGACGGTGCCATGCCACAGCTTGAAATCATTGTCGGTGGGCTCGGCAATGGGATGATCACGCGACAGCATTTCGTCGGACTGAAGCACATATTGGCTGTCGCGCGCATTGATGTCCTGCAGCATGAAGCCTGCATCGACCGTCCATCGCTCTGAGGGCTGCCATCGCAGCGCTATCCGCGCGCCGACGGTCTCCGTTGAATTGGTCGCCTTGTCGGAACCATTATTGGATATCCAGCCGCCTTCCAGAAGACGATAGCCCACGGCGCGTAGTGCCAGGCGGCCATCGACGATCGGCAGGTTCATGATGCCCTCGGCACCCGTACCCAATTCGCCATGCTGAACGGCCTGAGCTGACAGTCGCGCCAGGGCATAGCTGTCATCCAGTTCGGCCTTCCTGGTGACGATGTGATAGATGCCACCTAGCGCGCCCGAACCATAGAGCGGCCCTTGCGGCCCTTTGAGGACTTCGATCCGATCGACATCGATGAGCCGGAGATCGGGGTCCGGCGCATTGAATGTCACCCTTGCCTCATCGACCTGGACTGCAACCGTCGATTGGCTCAGGCCGTTGAATGGGCTGTCGGCAACCCCGCGGATAAACTGTCGGTTACGCCCTGGTCCCATGTTGGTCATGGCCAGACCTTCCATGTCGAGGCTGATGTCGCGGGACGTCGGACTTCTCGCTCCCCCCAGCGGATCAAGCGACAGAACGGATACTGATAAGGGGATATTCGCGAGCGGCTGTGGCCGCTTCTGCGCGGTCACGATGATTTCACTTGCCGCAGGCGCCACTGTGGGGGCAGGCGCGCGGGGGGATTGCCGGACTGCGATTACCGCCGGCTTGGGCTCGATACGATAGAGGCGATCGCCGATCCTGAGCGCTTGAAGTCCGGTTCCTTCGAGCAACCGCGCCAGGGCTTCCTCGGGCGACAAGCGCCCTTTCACACCACGCGTTTTCAGTTGTGCGACATTGCCCTTGAAGCCGATGGAGATACCCGTCGAGGCGGAAAATTTGTCCATCGCGGCCATGAGCGGCCCGGGTGCGATATCGAGACTGACTAACGGTGTGCGCGCAAGAACCGTTTCCGGGCCAATCTCACCGGCCAGCAGCAATATGCACAAGATCGCCTTGCTGACGCACTTCGAGCCCCATGACGGCCGCCAGGTCGCTGGCGAGTTTCGATCCGTCACCGATGACAAGAATGCCCGAAAAATGCTTGTTCTCCAGCGCGGAATCGACAGAAATCTTCTTGCCCGAATATCGTTCGATGTCGCCAGCCACCATTGCAAGCGGCGCATTCGTATAGGTCAGCCGGCCACTGCGCCAGCTTCCCACTTGGGAGGGCTCTACCGTGCTGAGTGTCAATAGACCATCCTTGCCGACCAACTGATGGCCGGCATCGACCCTGACTGCCGAAGCGGTCTGCGCGCCGGCGACGGAAACCGCTCCCTGTGCGACACCGACCCGCAAGGCAGAGTTTGCAAGATTGACCGAAAAGCGGGTGCCAATATCGGTAACGCGATAGTTGCCGGCCGATACGGTCAGGACGCGCGAGGGATCGTGGCGGACGTCAAAATAGGCCTCCCCCTTCGCAAGCTCGATTTGCCCGTCATTCTTTGCCGATACCAGAATGGCGCTTCCCGGCGACAGTGTGACGCTGGTGCCGCTGGCCAGAGTGATCATGCGCGGCGCCGAGCCTTCGTTGTTGTAGGCAATGGGTCTGGATGTCTGCCAGAATGTCGGGAGCGCAACGGCAAGCGTCAGGCACGCGGCAAGAGCACCGCCCATCACCAGTCGCGGCTTCCAACGGTGTCTTGGATCGATTTCGGCGACAGGAGGAGAAGGCTCATGGATCAGAACGTCCCGATGTTCGCGGACGACAGCATCGACCAGGGCAATCGAATCAAAGGCTTCCCGGTGGCGGGGGTTTGCCTCCAGCCACGCGAGATAGCCGTCCCAATCCGCATCGTCGTGCTCGAGCGCCGCCTGCCAGGCAATCGCCTGGTCAAGCATCGCTTCGTCAAAATCCGCACGCGCCGTCATGGCGATTGCCCTTCCACCTGTTTGATCACTGTGTGACGATATCGTGACGGCATTACCTCAGTCCGTGAGCGCGCGGCGAAGATATTTCATGGCGACGGCCATATGTTTCTCGACCCCGCTCTTGCTGATGCCCAACTGCGCGGCCACCTCGCCATGTGTCAGCCCTCGAAGCTTGTGCAGTTCGAATGCCCTTCTCGCACCTTCCGGCAGCGTCTCGAGCGCCGTTTTGATGCGCTGCACTTCCTCGCGCGCGATGATCTGGTCCTCGGCGGTTTGCGACCGGTCGACCGGGTCGATGCCCGGTGCCGTGAAATCGGTTTCCTGATCGTTCCAGCGCCGCTCCCGGGCCATGCGCCGCTGCTGCTCGCGAAGTCGATCGAGAACGAGATTCTGGGCCATCTTGTAAAGATAGGCGCGACCATTGCCGATCGGCCCTGCCGCCACATTCCTGGCGCGCACCCACAATTCCTGAAGCAGATCATCTGCTTCGGCAGCATCTCCGACGCGCGCGATCAGAAAGCGACGTAAATCAGCACGATGAACGCCATACATGAGCTCAAGATCGCTATCGTCGCTAAGACTCATGATCGCGATTTGACAGATAAACGGACGAACCGGAAAGAGATTCTGGCCCAACGCCTGCTCTGGCGCCCGGCAGCCGATGTGCGATCAGCAACGCCATGGCCGCCCAGCTTGCTCCTACGCACCATCCCGCTACCACATCGCTCGGCCAGTGAACGCCCAGGTAGATGCGGGAGCTGCCGATCGCCAGGGTGAGGCAGATTGCCACGGAGATGATGTAGATCCGCACCCAAGCATCCTGCTCGGCTCTGGCCAGCAAGGCACCGACAGTAAGATAGACGATAGCGGAGTTCATCGCGTGCCCGCTGGGAAAGCTGGCAGAGCTGACCTCCACCAGATGCTTGACGATATCCGGTCTCGGCCTTGCATATTCGATCTTGAAAAGCGCGCTCATCGCGGCGCCAGCCGCAATGGAGATCGGGAGAAAGAGGGCGGTCACCTGCTTTCGCGCAGCAAGAAGATAGCCCGACGCCAACAGGGTGATGAGCGTCAGAAGATTGATGCCACCCGGTGCGGAAATATCCACCATCGCCGATCGAAGCCAGGCGGGGCCGATCGGAATTGCGCTATCCGAACTGCGACGCAGGCTCTGGAGGAGATATCGGTCTATCGCGAAGCTGTCGCCCTCCAAGATTTCGGATCCAAGCTTCAGGAAGAGCAATATGCCCGCTGCTGCCGCAAGGAACATGACCAGGATATAGCTGTCGATGCGATGCCTGGCGGATAATTTCTGCAGGACAGAGGGCATGAGGTTCCTCGCTGAGGTCTTTGACGATCAACCCGCGATGTGGCGGCGCGATATCACAAGCACATGGAAACTGCCTGGCATGGGCTGCAGAGGTCCGCTGCCGCTCGGCGGCGATACCATGCTGGCGACCGGAAGATAGATTGTCCCCGTGGCCGGATCTATCGCGCCGGTGCGCGCGCCAATTTCGGTTTCCACGCGGCCAATCCTGCGGACATCAGGGCCATCGAGCGAAAGGATATCGAGTACCCCATCCTTGCCGCAAGGGATGAAGGCCAGTCTGTGGGGCTCGTCGATCAGGACTGCGTCAGGTCCTCGCCCAATGTCGACAAGCTTGACCAGCCGGCGGCTTCGCGCATCCACGATCGCCGCCTTGCCATTGGCGCAGGCGGCAATCAGTCGGGCGGACTTCCCGTCGAGAGCAAGCCCGCTGGGGCTTTCGCATCCAGGAAGCGGGATCGGCTGCCCCAGCTTTCCCGTGATGGTGTCGAGCAGTTCGATCTCGCTTAGATCCTCGTCATTGACGAACATGGTGCCGGCCCGGTCGAGTGCCGCATATTCCAGCCCCGGTTTGGCCTTGATTGTCCTTTCGATTTTCATGCCCTGGATATCGACGACCGATATCGTGCCGCTCGTCGCATTCATGATGAAAGCGCGTTTTCCATCGTGGGAGAGTATTGCCGCATCCGGCTTCAATCCGACGGGCAAGCGTGCCAGTTGCTTGCCATCGGCACGCTGAAGGAATCTTACGCTTGCATCGTCGCCGCTGGTCACCAGAAGTCGATCGTCCGAGACCGGCACTGCAGAGTGACCGTGAGCGATGACGCCTACCGAGCCGATCATCTTGCGGGTGCGGGTGTCGATTACCGTCACCTCGCGGGCACGGGCGACATAGAGCCGATGCGCTTGGCTATCGACACGGGCGTAGTCCCATCCCCCATCAGGGCCGGCAATTTTATCGGTGATCCGGTAAGGAGGGGGGCTCGCTGCGGCGAGCGCGCTGCCGCTTCCTGCCAGGGCGGCGAGAAGGAGGAGGGCATGTTTCATGGGCTGTTCCTTCAGATGGGCAGATGGATGCTGGGGCGCTGGCCTTCTTGATGTGGTCATGTAGCCGGTAGGGCTCCCATCCCGGCTTGCGCCGTCTCGCCGCGCGGCAATGTAAGCCGCACCAGCACCGGCATCGCCAGCAGCACGAGCGGGAACTGGAGCAGCAGGCCAGCGATGATCGCTATCGCCAGCGGCTGCTGGATGCCCGATCCTTGCCCGATGGCCAGCGCCAGCGGCAGGAGCGTCAACATTGCGGCCAGGGTCGTCATCAGGATCGGTCGCAGGCGATTCCGGCTGGCTTCCCGGGTCGCTTGTGCGGCGGGCATTATGTGGCAGAGTTCCTCGAACTCGGACACATAGAAGATTGCCATTTCGGTGCCGATCCCGATGATCATCGTCATGCCCATGAGAGCGGTGATGTTGAGGTCCACGCCCGCGAGCCAGAGCGCCGTAAAGACGGCGGTGGTCGAAAGCAGGGAACAGCCGATGATGATGACCGGCAGCCAGAAGCGCCGATACAGGATCAGCAGGAGTATGAGTTCGGCGACCAGGGCCATGGCGAACACCTTGATCAGTCCTGCAAAGGCGATCTGCTGCTGTTGATAGAGGCCGCCCATTTCATAGCGCACGCCGGTGCCAAGTGCCCCCGGCTTGTCGAGCGCCCTGGTTACGTCACCGACGGCTGCGCCGATACCGCGCCCCTGGATACGCCCCGTCACAGCCACCATCGGCTCGAGATTCTCGCGCGCAATCTGCGGTTGGCCGGTGACGGCCTCGATCGTGGCGACCCGCGAGAGCGGAAATACATGACCGTCGCCAGCCCGGATCGGTAGTTGAGACAGGCCATCATGGCTGAGCGTCATTGCCTCGGCCAAGCGGACACGCACATCGACCGCCTTGCTGGGCTGCGCCAATGTCGTCGCGATCGCCCCGGTAAGAGCGGTGGAAAGCTGCGCCGCGACATCTGCGGGGGCGACGCCTTCGATACCGGCGCGAACAGGATCGACATGGACGTTGAGCGCGTCGCCGGCGAGTTGCACGCCGTCCTTCACCTCGATGACGCCTGGGATTCGCCCGATCAAGGCTGCAACTTTGCGTGCCTCGCTCTGGAGAATGCCAGGATCAGCGGCATAGAGCTTTACCTCGATCGGTTGAGGAACAGCCGTCAGATCGCCGATGAGATCCTCCATCAACTGCGCGACCTCCACTTCGACACCGGGAACCTTGATGGCGATCTCGCTTGCGACCGATGCTCCGAGTTCTTCGGTTGGCGTGCTGTGATCCGTCTTCAGTCGCACAAAATAGTCGCCATGATAGCTTTGTCCGAGATCGCCTCCGAGCCCGGTGCCGAGGCGACGCGAGAAGGTCAGCACCTGGGGATTGGCACGCAGCATCGCATCGATCTGCCCGACCTGTCGGCCGGTCTCCTCGAGCGATGTGCCGGGCGCCGTGAAATAATCCATGATGAAGCCGCCTTCATCGACCTTCGGCATGAACCCGGTGGGAACATTGGAATAGCCGACAAAGCCGATCAGCAGCAGCGGGCCTGCGATCATGGCAAGGAGCCAGGGACGAGCCGAAAGGCGATCGAGCGTACGCTCATGGAGACGCCCAATACGTCCGTCACCGGCCAGTCCAGGATCATGCCACTGATTGAAATCGATCAGCCAGCGCGCGAGTATCGGAACGACGAAGGCCGTCATCGCCCAGGACAGGGCCAGTGCTCCGGCCATGGTGATGGAAAGAGCCTTGGAAAAGGCACCTGTCACGCCGGTCAGGAAGGACAGCGGCAGAAACACGATCAACGTGGCAAGGCTGGAGCCGGTGAGTGGTACCATGAACTCTCGCGCTGCGGGCAGGACGGCGGCGTCGCCGAGCGGCTTCCCATCGCTGCCAAGAGCGCCAGCCCGCCGCGCAATATGCTCGACCATCACGATTACATCGTCGATGAGCAGGCCGACGGCGGCTGCAATACCGCCAAGGGTCATGATGTTGAAGCTCATGCCTAGCAGCGAAAGCAGCAATATTGTCGCAGCCAATGTCGCGGGTACGACGATCACCGCAATCAGCGTTACGCGCCAACTGCGCAGGAACCACAACAGGACGAGGCCGGCCAGGACGAGGCCGATCAAAACGGCATCACGCACGCTCGCTGCAGATTGGGTGACCAGTTCGCTTTGATCATACCAGTTCACCAGCTTGACGCCGGCTGGCAGTTTCACGCCAGCAAGCTTTGCCTCGACTTCACGGGCGATCTGGACCGCATTGCCATCGGGCTGCTCGTAGATATTGAACAGCACCGCGGGCTTGCCGTCCTCGACGATGCGCTGCCAAACCGGAACCGCGCCGTCCTGGACGGTCGCGACATCGCGGACGTGAACAATCCCGGCATTTGCAGCCTTGATGACGATATTGCCGACGTCGCCCGCACTGATGATGCTGCGGTCGGCGATGACCAACGACAGACGGCCGCGATCCTGCACCTGGCCAACCGCACTCAACACATTGCCATTGCGGATTGCGCTGGCCAGGTCGGTCATCGAGAGGCCGTGATCGGCTAATCGATATGGGTCGGCGAGCACCTGGACCTCGGCGGTATCACCGCCTTGGACACCGACCCGCGCCAGGCCATTGATCGATGAAAGCAGGGGCGTGATCTGATAGGTGGCCAAATCCTGCAGGACCACCGGGTCGCCATGCTCGGATACCAGTGCATAGGAGATGATCGGAAAGACCGTAGGATCCATGCGCCGGACGTCATATTGGGTACCGGCGGGCAGCGACGGCAATATCCGCCCCAAAGCCGTGTCGACCAGCAAAGTGCTGGCGACCATGTCGCGCCCCCAGCCAAAATCGACCGAGATCTGTGCCGATCCGCGGCTCGTTTCCGAGCGGACATTCTGGACGCCGGGTATGGCGCGGATGGCTTCTTCTGCCGGTCGGGTAATTGTGAGCGCCGTCTGGTCGGCCGGACGGCTTCCGGCGTTGAGATCGACCACCACCCGAGGGAAGGACACCTGGGGAAACAGTCCCGCGGGCAGCGATAGCGATGCAACGACACCTGCCAGGGCAAGCGCCATGGCGATGAGAACCAGCGTGCGCGCTTGTGTGCGGAGCAGATATTCCAGCATCAGTTGCTCCACCGCACGGCGTCGCCGTCGCTGACCTGATAGGCGCCCGAGACGATCAATGGTTTGGCTGGATCAAGTGCGCCCTCGACGACATCGCCCCGGTCGGAGGCAAGCAGGATGCGGATCGGGATCGCCCTGGCCTTGCGATTGGCCACCTGAAACAGGCGGGCCGGGCCGCCAGCCGTCACCACCGACTGATGTGGAACGATCCAGCCGGAAACCTGGCCTGTCTCGATGGCTACCTGCATGGCTTCGCCAGGGAGCAGCGCGCCAGCCGGGAAGCTGACATCCACATCGATCAGTCGGGTGAGCGGGTTTAGAGCGCTGTCTGCCCGCACGACTTGTCCTGCCAGGCTTTGCCCGCCCGAAAGCCGATTGAGCGATGCAGGCATGCCCACCGCCACGCGACCACGGACGGCTGGATCGACCCCAACGGTGACGACAATCCCCCCCGCCCTGGCAACAGTGACAATCGGGACGCCAGCCTGCAGGCGATCGCCCTGTGCGACAGATATGCTGGTCACGATCCCGTCAAAAGGCGCGACAAGCGTGCGGGCTGCCTGCCCCGCCCCTTCCGCCTGAAGGGCTGCGAGTGCATGTTGCGCGTCGGAAACCACCTTGTTCGCCTGGGTGAGCTGATCCTGGGTCGCGAGTTGCTGCGAGAGGAGTTGCGCTGTCGTCGCAGCCTGTTTGCGCGCGGCAGCAAGTCCGCTCGAGGCCTGCTCATAAGCGCTGCGGGCCGAGGGCGCGACCATGAAGTTTGCCAGGGATTGGCCCGCTTTCACGGCCGTGCCGGGCGTCACCAGCAGCGCGGTAACCTGTCCGGGTTGCGCAACGCTCAGGCTCTGTGTTCCATTGATGGCAGGTGCCACGGTGCCATAGCAGTCGAGCGTTGCCGGCAATGCGCCACGCCGCGCTGCCACTGTGCTGACCAATGTCGTCGGCGCATCGTTCGACGCCACGGGCGTATTTCCGCATCCTGCAAGAACCAGGACGATGGGCGTGAGGAAAGCTGCGCCCTTCATCGTGCCGCATCCGCCGCAGTCAGCGCATCTGCCTTGGGCAGGCCCGATCCGATGAGGGTCTGTATGGCGATCTGGCGATCGAGGAGCGCAAGTTCCAGTGTCATGATTTCCTGCTCCTTGGTGAAGCGATTGGAAACGAGGTCGACATAGCCGCGCTCGTCGAGATTGGACGCGCCAAAGGCGGCCTGTGCCCGCTCGGCAGCAAGGCGTGCGGCGGGAAGATCATGCCGGGCCGTCATGAGCTGGGCTGAAAGCTGCTCTGCCTCGCTCAACATGGCTTCGACCGTGCCCATCGTGGCCGCGAGCCGCGCGGAATAATCGGCATGAAGCTGTTCGCGGGTAGCCCGGGCGATAGCGATATTGCCCTGGTTGCGATCGAATATCGGCAGGCCGATCTGAATATTCGGCCCGCCATTGATGACCTTGGCATTGTCGCTCGCAACGCTTCCGCCAAGAATCATGTCGGGAAACTGGGAAAGGATCGCCTGGCGCACCTGCTCGTCTGACAAGGCATAGCCCATGCGCAGGGCTATGAGATCGGGGCGGCGAGCCGGCAAGTTGGGGAGATCGGCCCTGATCGCTGCCATGTCGAATGGTGGGAGATCGACCTGCTCTGCCAATGGAAGCTGCACGTCGGGCGTGAGGCCCAGCAATGCGTTGAGCTGATGCCTCAGGCCAAGTTGACGCTGATCCAGGGCATCGAGCGCGGTGCGGGCAGACTGCAAAGCCAGTCTATCGGGCGCGATCGTCACCAGTGTCACGCTATGCGCTGCCAACGCCTTTTCGAGTTTGGCATTGCGCTCGGCCAGAAGCGTGTAGGCTCCAGCATAGCTCGGGCGGGCGCGGTTCCCCATGATGAGGTCGCAGGCGAGTTGGCGCGCCTGGCCTGCAACCTGCCATTCCTGCCAGATGATGTCGGCTGCGACCTGCTGTTCGCTATCGGCGGCGGCACGGTGCCTGGAACGATAGGTGACCAGGCTCTTGATATCCTGTGCAATGCCCAGATTCCATGCCGGTACGCTGCCAGCCCCGGAAAGCAGCGGCAGCAGCGCGCCGCTCAGCGATGGATTGGGCAGAAGGCCCGCTTGCAATGTCTGCCCGGTGGCGATGCCTCGTTTGAGCCTGATCGCCCTGAGATCGGGATTGTTCGCAAGGGCAAGGGTGACCACCTGCTCCACGCCAAGTGGTCCGCTGGGGATCGACGGATCCAGCGCGCGAAGATCAGGCGCAAGCGGCGCCTGGGTTGCGAGCGGCAAGGGCGTATAATGCGCGCAGCCGGCAAGCGACAGTGCCAGGAGGCTAAGGCTTGCGGACATGGGAAGGCGACGTGGCATGAGAAGGCTGACCCCTGTTCATGGAGCGACCGGGCCGGTTGGACCGGCCCGGCACCAGGCGTTCAATCCGGTTTATGGCCTTCAGGCACATTTTCGAGCAGCTTGCCCGTCACGGCGTCGATGCCCACTTCATAGGCCCGCCCCTTGCTCATGATGTCGAAGGAATAGCGCAGTCCGCTTCCGCCCTTTTCCTTTTCCAGTTCCTGATCGGTGATCGTGCCGGGGCGCAGCTTGAGCGCCGCCATCCGCGCAGCAGCGAGCGAGAGTTTGGATTGAGCAGCATATTGGCTGCCCTTCAGTTTTGCAGCGGGCGCGGCAGGCAGCATCGTGGCAATGCTGCCAATCAGGGCCGCCGCCAGGGCGGTTGGCATTATTTTCATGGCGATATCCTCCTGCGCGAATCTGCGCATTACCCGCTCTAGCGGCGGCCAGTTTCGCGCAGCGTGACGCGAACATTGATAATCCCCAACTTGCGGGAACGAAGGGAGATGGCGCAAAATCCTTCTGTTGAAGATCAGGATCGTGCGATGAGGACGGGCGATGAAGCTGCTGCTGCTCGAGGATGATGAAACGACGCGCGTCCACCTCGAGCGCGTGCTGACTGCTGCCGGTCATGTTCTGGATGTGTGTGACAATGGCCGCGATGCGATCTTCCTGGGATCAAGCGGCGACCATGCCGTCCTCATTCTCGATCGCATGGTACCGGGCCTTGACGGACTGGCGGCCTTGAAAGCGTTGCGCGCAGCTGGCGTGAGAGCGCCAGCCCTGTTCCTCACCGCCATGAATGGTGTCGAAGACCGCGTCGAGGGGCTTGAGGCGGGCGCAGATGACTATCTCGCCAAACCTTTCGCCGCGACCGAACTGCTCGCCCGCGTCAATGCGCTGGCGCGCCGTCCGCCCATCGCCGAAACAGTTTCCGTTCTTGAGGTCTCCGATCTCAGTCTGGACAGGATCAAGCGAACGGTGCTCCGAGGCGGTAACCGGATCGACCTGCAGGCGCAGGAATTCAAGCTGCTCGAATATCTGATGCTGCATGCCGGGGAGATCGTCACAAGGACGATGCTCCTCGAAAATGTCTGGTCATTCCATTTCGATCCGCGGACCAACATCATCGAAAGCCATGTCAGTCGGTTGCGCGCCAAGGTCGATCGCGGCTTCGGCAGGGAGCTGATCCAGACCGTGCGCGGGGCAGGATATCGTATCGATGACGTTTGAAGCCGTGCTCCGTGCGCCATTACGTAGCGCGGCGTTTCGATTTGCCGTGCTGCTGGCGCTGATCTTTGCGATCGGGGCCGGGGCGCTGCTGTTCACCGTTCGGAGCCAGATTGGGAATTATGCGGCCGAGGCGACTAGCGGCCGATTGAAGGCGGAAATTGCCATACTTGGTGGCGAATATGCGCAGCTAGGACAATCCGGTCTGACCGATGCCATCGCGCGACACCAGAGTGTGGGCGATGATGCACAATTTCACTATCTGCTGGTTGATGCACAGCGGCGGCGCCTTGCCGGCGACCTGCCGGTCAGCGCGGCCCGGGTCGGTACATATGCGCTCGAAATGGTCGAACATGACAGTGGCCCGATCAGCGGTCGGCTGGAGAAACTGACGGCGCTGGGGACGAGTTTGCCGGATGGCCTGACGCTGGTCGTTGCCACCGACAATTTCGATGTGCTGGATCTGCGCAGTCGCCTCCTCGCCTACACCTTGCTCAGCGGGGTGGGTATTACCCTGTTCGTTCTGGTGGGCGGTTTCCTGGCGGCCCTCATATTCCTGCGTCGCCTCGAACGGGTGAATCTGGCGGTAAGCCGGATTGTCGAAGGCGAGCGGAAGGAGCGTTTGCCGATGATCGGCTTTGGCCCGGAATTTGATGGGCTCGCCCGCAATCTCAACATCATGCTCGATCGCAACGAAGCGGCTATGGAGGCCCTGCGCCAGGTTTCCACCGACATCGCCCACGACCTGCGTACCCCCCTCACAAGGCTGCACCAGCAACTGGAGCAGATGCAGGATGCTGATCCGATCGAACCGTCGACGGCAGAAGCAGCGCTGGCACAGACATCGGGCCTGCTGGCGACATTCAACGCCCTTCTGCGCATCGGCACTGTGGAGGGAGGCATCGGGCGCAGGCGGTTCAAGGCCGTGGATTTGAGCGAGCTGATGGATCGGATCCAGCAACTCTATGAGCCAGTCGCGGAAGATGGTGACCATCATCTCCTTGCCGACCATGCCGGAAATATTCTGGTCCATGGCGATGGCGAGTTGCTCACCCAGTTGGTGATCAACCTCATCGAAAACGCTCTCGTTCATACGCCTGCCGGCACGCGGATCACCTCACGACTCCGCTATCAGGGTACGTCGCCTGTCATCGAGATCTGCGATGATGGCCCGGGCATACCAGCAGACGAGCGTGAAAAGGTGTTCGGTCGCTTCTATCGTCTGGATGCCAGTCGCAACACCGAGGGCTCCGGATTGGGGCTGGCACTCGTGGCCGCAATAGCGAATTTGCATCAAGCGCATTGTACAATCTGTGGGGATGGTGCCGGCATGTGTGTGCAAGTCATCTTTCCGACGCTTCAGTCTCAGGGATGATATGGCATTGCCCGCCGATGGGATGAGGTCGGGTCTGCGCAACGGCCTGCCGAATATTCTGCAGGACGGAACGAACGGCGCAAATGGCGGAAAGCAGCAACGCCGGAATGGCATTGAAGGTAATTGCCCGCAGCAACTGACCTTCAAGCCACAGGTCTGAAAGCGCCGTGCTATCAACGGGCCGATCGTACAGAATATGGAGAGAACGAAGCTCCAGATTGCAAAACTCATCGGATGGCGCCTTCCGCAAATATTTTTCGTTCGTGAGCTGAGGTGGCTCCCGCGCCACGGCGTCAGGGGCCCATGCGCATCGGCTTCCTGTTCAATCATGATCAGATCCACCAACTGGCCCACAGCCTCCCAATAGCGATTTCACTCGCTGCGGGTGGTTTTGCCGGCGAGATCATCATCGCCACGACAAATGAGCGCCTTGCCCATGAGGTACGGCGCCTGGCGGGTCCCCTGCTGGGATCAAGGATCCAGCATGTCGAGCTTGGGCTGACGAAGCGGTCGGAACGGCTCGTCGGGGTGCTGGGCAGCATGATCCCGGCCAGGAAATTGCTGCTCTATCGGGACAATCTCGATTTCTTCCGGAGCCTCGACATGCTTGTCGTGGCGGAGAAGACATCGCTGCTGCTCAAGAAGCGCTATGGCCTCGTCAAGCTCTTCATGATCCATACGCGCCATGGCGCGGGAGACCGTGCGATCGGCTTTGACAAGGCCAGTGCCGGGTTCGACCATGTTCTGTGTTCGGGCGAGAAGATCCGTCGCCGGCTGATCGCTGAAGCCGGGATTGATCCCTCTACCATCAGCATCGTGGGCTATCCCAAATTCGATCTGGTTCGGCAGGCCGGCAGAACCCAGCATTTTTCCCGCGAGCGGCCGATCATCCTATATAATCCGCACTGCTCGCCGCATCTTTCTTCCTGGTACAAGCATGGCAGACAGGTCCTCGATCATTTCGTCGAGCGGGATGCGCAAGAGCTTATTTTTGCACCCCATGTCATGCTCTTCGAAAGGCCGTTCGTTGTCACGATCGACAAGTTGAGCGTCAATCGCCCCGGGACCATCGCGAAGCGCTTTCTGCATGGGAACAATATCCATATCGACCTCGGCAGCCGGGCATCGACCGATATGAGCTACACGCTGATCGCGGATCTCTATCTGGGTGACGCGAGTAGCCAGGTCTATGAGTTTCTGCTGCGCCCTCGCCCCTGTGTGTTCCTCAACAGCCATGGCATCGACTGGCGGGGGGATCCGAATTTTGCGCACTGGCGCGCCGGCGAGGTAATCTCGGATCCCAAGGATCTTGGTCCGGCTCTCGCCCGCGCAAATGGTCTGCATCGCGATCACTACCAAGCCATTCAGGAGAATCTGTTCGCCGACAGCTTCGATCTGGACGGCCGACCGTCGTCAGACCGGGCAGCGGCGGTCATCACGCAGCTTGCAGACAAGCGCCGAGGCAACGTCGTTGGCTTCAGCAATTTTCGTGCGGCCTGATGTCCTCGCTGACCATCATTCTGCCTTTCTTCAATGAGGAAGGCTGGATCGACAAGACGGTTCAGACCCTTGCGATTCAAAGTGATATTCGTTTCCGACTGCTTCTTATCGACAATGGCTCGACTGACAACGGCACCGAACAAGCGCGCGAGGCAGCCCGACCTCTCGGATCCAGGGCAGAGATATTGTCGTGCCCGACCCCCGGGAAAATTCACGCCATGGCGCTTGGCCTGTCGAGGGTTGAGACCGCCTTTGTGGGGATCTGTGATGCGGACACGGAATATCCGATCGACTATGTAAAGCGCATCCTCGACCTGTTTGCGGGCAATCCGGAAGCGGCCTCGGTGATGGCCATCGACCTTTATGCGCCGCTGGAGAGCGCTGAGTCACGAAAACGGACCGATTTCATCCTGCGCAAGAGCCGACGCTTCTCGGCGAAATGTCATGCCGGTGGCTATGCGCAGGCCTATCGCACGGATGCCTTGCGGGCAGCAGGCGGCTTCGACGTCAAGCGATGGCCCTATGTCCTTGAGGATCATGAAATCGTGCATCGCGTGATGGCGCATGGCCGCGCCATCTACGACCGGGATCATGTCTGTTTTCCCTCAGAGCGGCGATCATGCCGAAAGGCCGTAAGCTGGACACGGGCCGAACGGCTGATCTACCGCTACACGCCGCGATTCGCCCTGGACTGGTATTTCTACACTTTCCTCGGCCGGCGTCTTGCGGCACGCAACGGCACGGGCGATGCCCTGCGCATGAAAGACTGGCCTGCCCAACGCCCATGATCGAACGAGCAACCGTTACAGGGCGTATTTTCAGGGGTTTGGGACTTGTGCTCGGCGGCAAGGCCGGCGCCGGGCTCATCAGTCTCGTCTATCTTGTCATCGCCGCGCGCGCCCTGGGGCCGCATGACTATGGCATATTGGTTCTCGTCCATGCCTATGTGACGGCGATATGCGGCATCGTCGAATTTCCGGCCTGGCAGGCGATCGTGCGCTATGGCGCGGAGGCGCGACAGGAAGGGGCATCGCACCGTTTGGCGCGCCTGCTTCGTTTCGGTGCCAAGGTCGAACTGGCGGGCGGCGTCGCGGCGATCATCGCAGCCATGCTGCTGGCGCCCTGGGTCGGGCCACATTTGGGCTGGCCGCCCGAAACCATGGCTTTCGCCATTCCTTACAGCTTCGCCGTGCTGGGATCGGTGCGATCCACGCCGGCGGGCTATCTGCAACTGATCGACCGCTTCGACCTTATCGGCCTGCACAATATGGTCCAGCCGCTGGTGCGCCTGTGCGGAGCCTCGCTGGCGCTGCTGTTCGGCTGGGGGCTCAAGGGCTTCCTCGCCGCTTGGCTGCTGGCCGCCATCGCCGAGTTCGCGGTACTCTGGGGCATGGGGCTTATCTGTGCCTATGTAAGGCTGGGCGCGGTCCTGATCCGTCCACAGACGGGCAATGTGGCAAGCGAAAATGCCGGCATCTGGCGGTTCCTGGTGGCCAGCAATGCCGATGTCACTCTGGCGGAACTGGCTGGGCGGCTCGCACCGCTAATCGTCGGCTGGGTCATGGGGCCGGCCGTCGCCGGGCTCTTCGCGGTTGCCCAGCGCGCGACCGTGATCATCTCGCAGCCTGCTCAGATATTGGGGAACACCGCCTATGCCGAACTGGCAGTGATGGTTGCCTCCGGCCAAGGCGGCGCACCGCTCCGCCGCACGCTTGTGCGCGTCATTCTGATCGCCATCGCCGCGGCCTTGCCCGTGGCCATCCTTGCCGCACTTTTCCCGACCATGATGGTTACCCTGCTGGCGGGCAGCGCGTTCCAGGCCGCCGGAACGGTCATGGTCGTTCTGATCATGGCGCGGGTGATCGCGCTGGTCGGACCGCCCTGCAGTTCTGCGCTTTCCGCTATGGGATATCCGGCCCTGTCGATGAGCGCGAACCTCTTTGCCAGCCTCATTTTCCTGCCGGCGCTGCCCTGGTTGCTTGGGTCGTTCGGGCTGATGGGCGCAGGGATTCAGGCCGTTGGTCAGGCCCTGATTGCCAGTATCCTGCTGGGCGGCCTGGTCTGGCACCGGAGCCTGTCGCAGTGAACGGCATGCGCATCGCCTATGTCATCAATTCGGTCGAAGGCGGCGGCGCGGCGCAGCCCGTCCCCGCCATAGCCGATGTGCTGCGCGCCGGCGGCGCGCAGGTGCGGCTGTTCGCGCTTCGGCCAAGCGACAGGCGCGGCTTGCCTGCGATTATCGAGGCGGGACTATTGCCGCGCGTTCGGGAAGGCGGGACAGGTGATCATCTTGCGGCCGCATTGTGGCTGCGGCGGGAACTGATGGCCTGGGGGGCAACCCATATCTGGACGTCGCTCAGCCGTGCCACGATCCTGGGACTCATCATCGGACCTTCCCTCGGGTTCCCGGTCGTCTGCTGGCAGCATGCGGCCTTCCTCAAGCCCTGGAATGAAAGGCTGATGCGCCTCCTGGCGCCCAGGGCGGCCTTGTGGGTGGGGGACTCGCAGTCCGTCACCGATCTGACGAAGCATCGTCTCCAGGTTCCGGACGAACGGCTGCGATGCTGGCCCATTTACGCCGTCGATCCTGCCATGCCGCAAGCGTCCCCCTGGCAGGCTGGCGAGCCGATCCGCATCGGGTCGCTCGGCCGACTTCACCGGGTCAAGGGCTACGACATCTTGATCGCGGCCTTGGCGCAGATCAAGGCTCGAGGCCTTGCCACGCCTCCATTGTCGCTAGCGATCGCGGGTGAAGGGGGGGAGAGCGGTCGCCTGGAGATGCTGGCTCGCAACGCAGGGATCGATGTCGAATTCGCCGGATTTACCGATGACCCCAAGAGCTTCCTCGCCGGACTGCATCTCTATGTTCAGCCGTCACGATCCGAAGGCTTCTGCATCGCCGCGCATGAGGCGATGGCGGCCGGGCTGCCGGTGATCGCTTCAGCGGTCGGGGAAATGTCCTATTCGATCCTGCCGGGCGTCAGTGGACTGACCTGCCCGCCCGCCGACCCTGATGCGCTGGCGGATGTGCTGGAGACCCTGCTTGCTACGCCTTCAAGGCTTGAAGAGATGGGGCAGGCCGCACGAAACCTGGTGAACCAGCGCTACTCAAAAGAGCGCTTCGAAAGAACAGGTACCGCCATTCTCACCCATATCCGCCAAGCGCACGCCTGATTTCCAGCGCCAGCCCGCGCGCGGATCGATCGATCCGCTTCACGTCGACCAAGCTGAACTCCCCGCATGCGGTCAGGCTGTGCATGCCGTCCCGATAGGCGCCGGCGGACAATGGGACTGGTATGACGTCTCCTGCTCTCGCGCTGAAATCCGTCTCATCCAGCCTGTCGATCCAGAGAGGACGGATGGCTCCGCCATAGGTGCTGCTGCAGTCCTGGACCGGCAGAACGACATGTCCGGACAGGATCTGGGGCGAACCGCCAGGGCGTGATGACGTCACATCGACGCGAACGGGATTGCGCGGATGCACGATCCAGGGCCCGTCAAGGCGCTCGGCCCAGGCGATATGAAGCTGCGATATCTTTGTCTGCTTTGAGGTGGCCGGCGAATAGAAAAGCCACCAGCGGTCTTGATGATGGAGGATCGTTGCATCGACCGGAACGCAGTCCAGTGCGATGTGCAGTTCCGGCCTCCAGTCAGCCAAGCTGCCATGGTCACGATAGAGCGTCAGCGCGCCCGATCGATGCGCCTCGGGCAGCATCCAGGTCGCACCTTCGCCGGCGAAAATCTGGGGGTAGGACAGGTGCCAGGGCTCACTCAGGCAAAGACGCCGTTCGACAACCGACATATGCTCATCGAGCGACAGGCGCATGATCGTGCCATGACGATGGCGATAATCATAATGCTCGGCAAAGATGTGAAGCGTTCCGTCCGCGCCTCTCCATCCGAACGGATCTGCGAGAAACTGGAATTCCGGTTCCTCCGGGAGCCATGTCAGCTCGCCGTCGACCCGACCCAATGCAAGAATTGCCGCCATCGGTTGATGGACGATCCCGCATCTCCATATGTCTTTGCGCCGGGGCATAACTTGCTATGCACGTCGGTCAGATATTTCGCTACCCCCCGCTCTGAGATGCTGAGCTGCTCGCTGATTGTGCCGTCAGCTAATGCATTTTGGCCGAAGAAAGAGCCACCAATCTGGAACCGACCCAAATGAGATATCGGCTTGCATTGGCTGTCGTGCTGAGGTGCAGAAATTTCGGTTAAGCGAAACAACCGCACGTCTCATCACATATTGATCTTCATGGGGGTACTACAGGGGGATCATTCAACAAAATTGAGTAAAATGTATCGCAAAATCATTGCATTGGGCTTGCCCTGAGACCCCTGTGAGATCCTACTCCCGCAACCAAATCACACACACACGCCGCCTCGGATCTCCCCAAGGCGGCTTTTCTGTGTCCGGAAATCATCGCACCCGCTCGCCCCGCACCTTCGCCGTGCCGAACAGCCCCATCCTGCACTTGCCGCTCACGCTGTCGCCGGCAAAGACCAGCGCATATTTAAGCGTGATCGCCATCGGCCTGGTCACCTTCATCTCCCAGCGGACCTGATCGCCGCTCACCGTCCCGGCAAAATCCTGCGAGCCCTGATCCGCCTCCAGCCGCCCGGTCACCCGGTCGCCCGAAACTTCGAAATGCGCCACCATCGGCTGCGGCCCCATCGGCGTCGCCAGCACCAGCTTCCATGCGCCGTCGATGCCCACCGGGGCGGCCGGCACGACAGGCGGGGGAGAGGGGGCTGCCGGGGCAGGGACATCGACCTCCGGCGCCCGATGGTCGGGATGGAAGCGGCTGACCGGACGTTCGGGCCAGGGCTGCCCTTCGATCACGGTCATCAGCTTGTCCGGCGTCAGCGGCAGGTCCACCGGAACCTCGCCGAACGGCGCCAGCGCATCCGCAATCGCGTTGACCAGGGTCGGCGGGCCGATGATGCAGCCGCCCTCGCCAACGCCGCGGAAGCCGCCTTCGGCCTGCGACGGCGTATCGGCATGGACATATTCGAAATCGGGCACGTCGAAGATGGTCGGCAGCGCATAATCCTTGAAGGTCGCCGCCGTCGGATTGCCCTGCGCATCACGGGCGGCATCCTCCAGCAGCACGCTGCCGATCGCCTGGGCCAGGCCGCCGGCAATCTGCCCCTCGACCACGGCGGGATTTATCATCACCCCGCAATCCTCGCTGCTGACCCAGCGCTGGATCGTCACGAACCCGGTGTCGGCATCGACCTCGACGATGCAGGCATGGGCTGCGCTGGTGAAGGTCATGGGCGGCGGATCATAGCGATATTGCGCTTCCAGCCCCGTCTCCATGCCCGGCGGCATCCGTCCCGGTTCGCCATAGGCGATCTCGGCAATCTCGCGCAGCGTTCGCCGCATCTCCGGCGCGCCGGCGACATGGACCATCCCGTCGGACAGGCTGATCGCCTCCGGACTGGCGTTGAGCAGATGGGCGGCCACCACCTTCACCTTGTCTGCCAGCAGGCGCCCGGCCCGGATCGCCGCGCCGCCGCCGATCACCCCCTGCCGGCTGCCGCCCGCGCCGGGGCCGAAGCCGCCGCGCGAACTGTCGCCGTCGAAGATGGTGACATCCTCGATTGGCACGCCCAACTGATCGGCGATGCACTGCGCCATCGTCGTCTGGGTGCCATGGCCCTGCGAATGGACGCTCATCACCGCGACCACCCGTCCGGTCGGTTCGATCCGCAGCTGCGCCAGTTCGCCGGTCATCACCGCGATGCTGCCGGCCGCGCCGGTCGGCTCGATATAGGCGGCGAGGCCCAGGCCCAGATAGCGCCCCCGCGCCCGCGCCGCCGCCTGTTCCGCGCGGAAGGCAGGCACGTCCACCACCGCCAGCAGCTTTTCCAGACATTGCGCCGGCGTGATATCCTCGCGCGGGATGCCGAGCGGCGTGACCGAGGGTTGGTCGGCGGCGGTGCAGAGGTTGCGGCGGCGAATCTCCACCGGATCGATGCCGATCTGGCGCGCTGCCCGGTCGAGCAAGGTCTCGCGCGCCAGCGTCTCGATCGCCCAGGGGCCACGATAGGCGGCCAGCCCCGGCGTGTTGCTGTACCAGCCGCGCGATACGAAGCTGTAGGCGGGGATATTATAGGCCGCCCACAGGAACATATGGACCGCGATATTGGCGTCCGCCCCCATCGGATAGGCGCCATTATTGAGCGCATAATCGGCATGGCTGGCGATCAGCCGCCCGTCCGTGTCGAAGGCGGCGCGCAATGTCATCTCCTGCTCGCGCGCCTGGTTGGCAGCGGTCAGATTCTCGATCCGGTCCTCGATCCACTTGACTGGCCGGCGCAGCAGCATGGCGGCAAGGATGGCGGACACCTCCTCCATCCAGGGATGATTCTTGAGGCCGAAGGAGCCGCCGACATCCTTGGCAATCACCCGCACGCTCAGCCCCGGCCGGTCGAGCGCCAGGGTCAGCCAGCGCGCCACCAGTTGCGGCCCGGCGCAGGTGATATGGATCAGCAATTCGCTCTCGCCCTGCAGGCTCGCCACCACGCCGCGCGTCTCCATCGGCGACTGGGCGATGCGCTGATGGCGGATCGACTGGCTCACCAGATGCGGCGCGCCCGCCAGCAGCGCCTCCAGCGCGGCATCGGCGTCCTCCTCGCCCATCAGCGCGGCGACATTGTCGTCGGTGTCGGGATGCACCCTTGGGCCAAGGCGCGCATCGTCCAGCGTGACGACGGCCGCTTCCTCGGCATAATCGACCGCCACCAGGCTGGCGGCATCTTCGGCCAGATAACGGTCGTCGGCGATCACCAGCGCGACCGGATGGCCGACATAGGCGACCCGTCCGTCCGCCAGCGGTGTCATCGCCACCTCCACCGGGCCAAGGAAGAAGCTCAGCATGGTGACGCCGAACGGCGCCAGATCCGCCTGGGTCAGCACCGCATGAACGCCGGGCTGGGCACGCGCGACATCGGTGTCGATCGACCGGATCGTGCCGCGCGCGATCGGGCTGCGGACGAAGGCGGCGTGCAACATGCCGGGCAGGATGATATCGTCGACGAAGCTGCCGCGCCCGGTCAGCAGCCGGCCATCTTCCTTGCGCGGCACGCGCTGGCCGATGAAGCGCTGCGCAGAAATCGGCGGCGCGTGCATGGCGTGCCATCCTCCGCCGCCAGTTGCCGGATCGCGCGGCGTATCCCCTGATAGCCGGTGCAGCGGCACAGATGACCGGACATGGCCTCGGTCATCGCCGCTTCGCCAGGGCGAGAGTCATCCGCACGGAGCGCGGCCAGGGTCATGACGATGCCGGGCGTGCAGAAGCCGCATTGCAGGCCGTGGTTATCCTTGAGCGCCTGCTGCACCGGGTGGAGCGTGCCGTCGGCCGCGGCCAGCCCCTCGACCGTGGTCAGGCTGCATCCATCGGCCTGCACCGCCAGCATCAGGCAGGATCGCACCGCGCGCCCGTCGACGATGATGGTGCAGGCGCCGCACACCCCCTGTTCGCAGCCGACATGCACGCCGGTATAGCCCGCCGCCTCGCGCAGCCAGTCGCTCAGCGTCAGCCGCCCGTCCACCAGCCCGCGATGCTGCTGGCCGTTTACCGTCATCGAAATGCGATGCTCGCTCATGCGGCCAGCCTCCGATCGAGCGCCTGCGTCAGGCTGCTGACAAAGATGCGCCGGCCGACGCTGCGCCGATAGGCTGCGCTGGCATGGCCGTCGTCAAACGGCGCGCTGTCGGCGATCGCCAGATCGGCAATGGCCTGCACATCGATCCGGTCGATCGCCTGGCCGACCAGCCCCTGCTCCGCCTGCCGCGCGCGCATCGGCGTTGCTCCCATGCCGAACCAGGCGATGCCGGCCCGCTCGATCCGGCCTTCCGCGATCGCCAGCGCGCCGACCAGCCCGACCAGCGCGAAATCGCCGGGCCGCCGCGCTACTTCGCGGAACAGCGGCACCGCATCCGCCGGCCAGGCCGGATAATCGATCGCCACCAGCATCTCGTCCGGCGCGATCGCGGTCGCATAGGGACCAAGATAGAGGGCGTCGGCGGCCATGGTCCGCGCGCCGCGCACCGATCGCAGGGTCATGGAGGCCCCCAGCGCCACCGCCGTCGCCGGCATCTCGGCCGCCGGTTCACCCAGCGCGATCGATCCGCCGATCGTCCCGCGATTGCGGGTCTGGTGATGGCCGACATGGGCGAGCGCCGTGACGAAGACGGGCAAGGTCCGCGCCAGCAGGGGATTGGCCAGCGCGTCGGCCTGCCGCGTCGCCGCGCCGATCCGCAGGCCGCCGGCATGGGAGGCGACGCCCTGCAATTCGGGCAGATGGCCGATGTCGATCAGGATGAAGGGCTGGCTCATGCGCAGCGCCAGCAACGGCATCAGCGTCTGGCCGCCCGCCAGCAATTGCGCGCCGCCGCCCGCTTCCGCCAGCAGCGCGCAGCCATGGTCGATGCTGGTGGCGCGGACATAGTCGAACGGCGCGGGCTTCATCGCCGCCCCCTGCGCCCGGCCTCGAACCCGGCCAGCGCCGTCACCGCCAGCAACAGGCCGATCGCCACGATACCGGTGCCCGCCACGCTGCTGCGCTCCAGCAGCACCCCGGTCGCCAGCGCCAGCAAAAGCGCGATGATCCAGACCCAGGGATGGCCGCCCGCCGATGGCGGAGCCTGCACCGGCGCCGCCACTGCCGCGACCGGCCCATCCTCCGCCGGCGCGCCGCCGCCGCTGACCACCGCGTTGAAGTTGCGGAAGAATTGCCCCGCAAGCTGCTTTGCTGTCGCGTCGATGATCGGTCCACCCAGCTGCGCCAGCCGGCCGCCGACCTCGGCCTCGACCGCATAGGACAGGCGCGTGGCCAGGCCGTCGTCGGCCAGCGTCACCTTCGCGCCGCCACGGGCATGGCCCACCGTGCCGCCCTGGCCCTCACCGCTGATGCGATAGCCATTGGGGGCGTCGATCTCCGACAGGGTGACGGTGCCGGCAAAGCGCGCGCCGATCGGCCCGATCTTCACCGCGATCTCGGCCCGCAACCGGTCCTCGCCGTCACGCTCCAGCGACTGGCAGCCGGGAATGCACTGGCGCAGCACCGCCGGATCATTGAGCGCCTGCCATACCGCGTCGCGCGGCGCGGCGATCCGCTCCTCGCCGGTCATCTGCATCAGAAGCGCGCCGCCGTGGGCGTGTCGGTGTCGGGCTTGCGCGTGCCCAGCGCCTCGCGCGCGGTGGCGCGCAGATAGGACCAGATATTGTGGATCTGCGCCTTGCCCAGCGGGAAGCGTGGCATGCCCCGTTCGGCCAGCGCGCCTTCCTGCACCACCCGGTAGAAATTCTCCTCCGACAGCGACAGGGCGGATTCGCGCAGGTCCGGCCCCGGTGCGCCGGCCCCCTTGAACGCCATGCCGTGGCAGGCGCCGCAGATGAAGCCCATCTCCTTGCCGGCCGCCACGGCCTTTTCGTCCAGCACGATGCTGGGATCGTCGAGCGCATGGACCGCCATGTCGCGCGGGGGCGATGACGCCAGCCGCGCCTTGCCGCCGATCGCGAAGCTCAGCAGGCGGCGGGGCTGGGCGCCATATTTCCAACCGACATTCAATATCTCGCTCGCCGCCGCGGTGGTGCCGCCCCAGCCGACCAGCAGCGACACATATTGGGTGTCGCCGATGGCATAGCTCATCGGGGCGCCGATAATCCCCAGGCCGGCATTGAAGCGCCACATTTCCTTGCCGCTCGCCGCGTCATGCGCGCGGACATAGCCGTCGGCCGTCCCCTGGAACACCAGCCCGCCCGCCGTCGCCAGCGTGCCGCCATTCCACAGATGGGGCCGCGCCATGCGCCAACGTGCCTTCTGCGCCACCGGATCCCACGCCAGCAGCGCGCCGGTCAGGTCGTCCTTGTCGCGCTTTTGCGTGATGAAGCTGGCGCTGGCCCCGGTGATGCTGGCCAGGAACCCCTTGTCCGCCTTCGCGTAGCGGGCGCCGGCCTGCATATAGGGGATATAGGCCAGCCCCGTCTGCGGGCTGTAGCTCATCGCCTGCCAGTTATGGCTGCCCAATGTGCTGGGATAGATGTCGACCGGCCCCTCCTGATAATGGACGTTGGCGGTTTCCACCGGGCGTCCCGTGGCCATGTCGATATGGCTGGCCCAACTCACCTTGCCGACCTTCTCGGCCGAGATGAGTTTTCCGGTCTCGCGATCCAGCACATAGAAGAAGCCGTTGGTCGGCTGCTGCATCAGCACTTTGCGCGGCCGGCCGTCGATCGTCACGGTCGCGGCGATCATGTTGGCCGTTGCCTTGTAATCCCAGCTTTCGCGGGGGTTCTGCTGATAATGCCAGATATATTGGCCGCTATCGGCATCCAGCGCGACGATCGAGGCGATGAACAGATTGTCGCCGCCGCCCGGACTGCGCTTTTCCGGGTCATAGGGGCCGGCATTGCCGACGCCCAGATAGATGCGGTTGAGCTCCGGGTCGAAGGTCATGCCGTTCCACACCGTGCCGCCGGTGCCGGTCTTCCAATAGGAACCGTTCCAGCTCCTGGCCGCCATTTCCATCACCGGGTCGCCGGCATTCTGCTCCGGGCTGCCCGGCACCGTCCAGAAGCGCCAGACCTGCGCCCCGGTCTTCTGGTCATAGGCGGTGACGAAGCCGCGCTGGCCGATGTCGGCGCCGCCATTGCCGATGATGACCTTGCCGTTGAAGGTGCGCGGCGCGCCGGTCAGGCTGTGCATGGTGCCGGGCGGCAGCGTGTTGACGCTCCAGGCGACCGCGCCGGTCCTGGCATCCAGCGCGATCAGCCGGCCGTCGAGCACGCCGATGAAGATGCGGCCATTGTCGTAAGCGACACCTCGATTGACGCCCATGCCCATCGCCTGCCGGGTCGGATTGACCTTCCAGATTTCCGGATCATATTTCCAGATCAGCCTGCCGCTCGCGCCGTCGACGGCATAGACCGCGCCATAGCTGCCACTGAAATAGAGGATGCCGTTCACCGCCAGCGGGGTCGCCTCCAGCGATACCTCGCCCTCCAGGTCGAGCGACCAGGCCAGGCCCAGCTTGCGGATATTGGCGGTGTTGATCGCGCTCAGCTGGCTATAGCCGCTCTCGTCGGCGCTGCCGCCCACGCCCGGCCAGTCCGCCCCCGTGCCGGTCTGCACCGCCTGCTGCGCCACCAGCCCCGCGGCAGACGCCGCCAGCGCCAGTCCCGCCATCGATCGCACCAGAAACAGCCCGCGCGTCCCCCGCATCCGCTCTCTCCTGTCCTGCCCGCTTGCCGCGATGCCTGTTTGACTGAACAGGTGTTTAGTTTTTGTCGCTCGGCCGGTCAAGCAGGCGCGGGCCATCGCCCGCGGGCATCGCCCCGGTGCTGTCATCATCGCTGTCAATTTTGCCCTGTCGGGATCAGTCCGCGCCGGGGGCGAAGCGGGCGCGGGTCGATTGCGCCGCCTTGCGCGCTTCCTCGACCGCAGCCTCCTCGGTCGCGAACAGCAGATGGTCGATCACCGCCGCCAGATGGCCGCGCATCGCCGCGCGCGCCGCCGCCGGATCGTGCGCCCGGATCGCCTGGGCGATGACGCGATGCTCCTCGACCACCGGCGTCACCTTGGCGGCACGGGCCTTGGCGAGCAGCAGCCGGGATTCCGGTGCGCTCGCCCGCATTTCCCACAGTCGAGCGACACTGTCGACCAGTGCCGCGTTGCGCGTCGCCTGCGCGATCAGCATGTGGAATTGCTGGTCGACGGCATAGGCATCGCCATCGCGCAGATTCTCGCTGGCGATCTGTTCGACCAGCCGGTCCAGTTCGTCCAGTTCGTCCGGTCGGGCATGGAGCGCCGCCAGCGCCGCCGCCTCGCCCTCGATCGCCAGTCGCGCCTCCATCAGTTCGAAGGCGGTGATGCTGAACCGGGGCGCCTCGGCCGCCTGGCGATCGGCGCCGGGAATGCGCACCACATAGGCGCCCGATCCGACCCGCACCTCGACCAGCCCCTGCACTTCCAGCGCGATGATCGCCTCGCGCACGGTCGGGCGGCTGACATCATGCTCGATCGCCAGCTCGCGCTCGGGCGGCAGCCGGTCGCCCACGGCATAGCGGCCACCCGCCAGGTCCGCGAGCAACCGCCGGGCCAGTTGCTGATAAAGGCGGCTGCCATCGCCGACGTCCGGCAGGGTCTGGGAAGAACTGGTCATGTCAGCCCCTCTCATGCGCTACTCCGTCCCGCTTTTGAAGCCCCTCAGCCGGGTTCAGCTGGGTAAGGCGATCATCGATATCTGCCGGCCATAATCACCTTCCTGTGCATGGCAGGACCGGCGATAGCTGAAGAAGCGATCGGCCTGGCTATAGGTATCCTCGTCCAGCAGGCTGATCCGCCCGATCCCCGCCGCCTGCAGCCGCGACGCGACATAGGCGGCAATGTCGAACTGGCAGTGGCCTGCCCGTCCGGCGCTGAAGAATCGCGCATTGTCCGCGTCGTCCCGCTCGAACCGCTCGGCAAAGTCCAGCGTCACCTCGTAGGAAGCACGCCCGATGCAGGGGCCGATGGCGCAGGCAATGCCCGCGCGCGTCGCGCCCAGCGTCTCCATCGCCGCGATCGTCCGGTCGGTGACGCCGCTGATCGCGCCCTTCCAGCCGGCATGGGCCGCGCCGATCACGCCGGCTTCCTTGTCGGCGAACAGCACCGGCACGCAGTCGGCGGTCAATATGCCCAGGATCAGCCCCGGCGTGCGGGTCACCATCGCATCCGCCTCGGGCCGTTCATCCTCGGCGATCGGCGCTGTCACGGTCACCACATCGGGCGAATGGACCTGTCGCACCGTCACCAGCGTCGCGCCGGGCAGCAGCGCGTCACGCGCCAGATCGCGGTTGCGCAGGATCGCCAGCCGGTCATCCTCAGACCCCAGCCCGACATTCAAACCGGCGCACACCCCGGTCGATACGCCTCCCTGTCGTCCGGCAAAGCCATGCGGGACATCGCCCAGCGCGGGCGCCCGCAGCAACTCGATCATAAAATTTCCTTCGCGCGTTCAGTGAAGAAGCATGTCTCAGAAGCGCAACATACTTGCGCATGGCGGATTAGGCGATAGTCTCCCGTCCCACAGAAAAGGGGGGGCGGCTAACGCGTCGCCCGGGCAGAAGACTCCAATAAAGGGTTTCATTGATGATTTTCGGGCGCGTTAAGCCTCTCGACGCCATATTGGCGACGGCAGAGAAAAAATCACTGCATCGCTCACTGGGCGCATTCCAACTCACCATGCTGGGCATCGGCGCCGTCATCGGCACCGGCATTTTCGTGCTGACGGCCGAGGCCGCGCAAAAGGCGGGGCCGGGCATGATGCTCTCCTTCGTCATTGCCGGCTTCGTCTGCGCGGTCGCCGCGCTTTGCTATGCCGAAATGGCCGCCATGGTCCCGGTCTCGGGTTCGGCCTATACCTACAGCTATGCGGTGATGGGCGAACTGATCGCCTGGATGGTCGGCTGGGCGCTGATCCTCGAATATGCGGTCGCCGCCGGCGCCGTGTCGGTGGGCTGGTCCGGCTATGTGGTCGGCCTGATCGAACATACATTCCATCTCGACATACCCGATCTGCTGACGCGCGGGCCGTTCGATGGCGGCATGGTCAACCTGCCGGCGATGCTGATCGCGTCGCTCGTCACCTGGCTGCTGGTCATCGGCACCAAGGAAAGCGCCACCGTCAACGCGGTGCTGGTCGCGATCAAGGTGTCGGCGCTGACCCTGTTCATCGTCCTGTCGGTGCCGGTCATGAACATGAAGGGCTTCACCCCGTTCATGCCGCTCGGCTTCTCGGGCGTGTCGGCCGCTGCCGCCTCGATCTTCTTCGCCTATGTCGGCTTCGACGCGGTTTCGACCGCAGCGGAGGAAACCAAGAATCCGCAGCGCAACATGCCGATCGGCCTCATTGGCTCGCTCGCCATCTGCACCATCTTCTACATGCTGGTGGCCGCCGGCGTGATCGGCACCGTCGGCGCACAGCCGGTCTATGGCCCGGCCGGCGAAGTGCTCGCCCCCGGTTCGACCGCTTTGTCGCAGCAGTGCGCCGCGTTGGCCGCTGCCGGCACCGAAGCCGTCACCTGCTCGAAGGAAGCGCTGGCCTGGACCCTGCGTGAAATCGGCTGGCCGCAGATCGGCAACCTGCTCGGCCTCGCCGCCGGCCTGGCCCTACCTTCGGTCATCCTGATGATGATGTTCGGCCAGACCCGCATCTTCTTCGTCATGAGCCGCGACGGTCTGCTGCCGGAACTCTTCTCGAAGGTGCATCCGACCTACAAGACGCCACACGTCATCACCATCCTGACCGGCATCTTCGTGGCGCTGTTCGCCGCCTTCTTCCCGGTCGGCATTCTGGCGGACATCTCCAACTCGGGTACGCTCTTCGCCTTCGCCGCCGTGTCGATCGCGGTGATGCGCTTGCGCAAGACCGATGCGGACCGCAAGCGTCCGTTCCGCACCCCGGCCATCTATATCACCGCGCCGATCGCCATCGCCGGCTGCGCCTATCTCTTCTGGAGCCTGGGCGTCGAAACCAAGCTGATGTTCGTCGGCTGGGCGACGCTCGGCCTGATCGTCTATTTCGCCTATAGCCGCAGCCGCAGCCATGTCGGCCGCGGGATTGTCGATGTGGCGGAGGCTGGCGCGGGCATCCCGCCCCAGCCGGTGCCGCCGCTGCCGGGCGCGCACACGCCGGGCGGCCAGGACGCCTGATTGGCCTGACGATCGATGGAAGGAAGGGGCGGGAAACCGCCCCTTTTTTCTTGGGTGCCGCTGCCGGCCCGACCCCTGCGACCTTTTGTCTTGGTGACAGGGGGCAGGGGCCGGGCTAGGCCCTCCTCATGGGGAGCCTGCGCGCCTATCTTCAGCAGCATCGGGGGCAAGCGCTGGCGCTTGTCCTGCTGGCGCTGTGCATGAAGGCCTTGCTGCCCGGCGGCTTCATGCTGGCGCAGCAGCAGCGCCATTTGGTGATCCAGTTCTGCCATGACGCTGCGATCGGCAGCACCGCCTCGCAGGTGATCGTGCCGTTGCAGGCCGATCCCGATCATCAGCCGGCTGATGCGGCCAAGCGCACATGTCCCTATGGCGCGCTGTCGATGGCCTCGCTTGGCGGCGCCGATCCGCTGATCCTGGCGCTGGCGATCGCCTTCGCGCTGCTGCTCGGCTTCGCGCCGGTGCGGCCGCCGGCGCTCGTGTGCGCGGGTCATCTGCGCCCCCCTTTGCGCGGACCACCCGCCTGATCTGACCATCGCCGTGCAGCCGCACGGCCTTTCTTTCAGATCAAGCGCCCCTGCCGCGAAGGCAGGCGCGCGCAAACAGGGTTTCCGATGAAGACATCTCTCGTCGCAATCGCCGCATCGCTGGCATTGCTCCCCACCCATGTCGCCGCGCAGGACAGCCTGCCGGCCGATGCCCCCATCGCCGATGACGCGGCCCCGCCGCTCCAGACCCGCTTCGACGGGGCGGCGCTCGATATCGGCAGCGCGCCGCTCAACGGCGCCCGGCTTGGCAGCGGCACATTGCGCCGCCGCGCCCTGTCGAGCAGCGATACCGCAGCCATCCTCGCCAGCCTGCCCGGCGTCGCGGCCAATGGCGGCGGCGGCTTTTCCTCCATGCCGGCGCTGCGTGGCCTGACCGAACAGCGGATTCGCATCACTCTTGACGGCATCCCGGTCGACATCGCCTGCCCCAACGACATGAACACGCCGCTTTCCTATACCGATCCGCAGACGGTCGGCAGCATCGCGGTGGTGCCGGGCGTCTCGCCGGTCAGCATGGGCGGCGACAATATCGCCGGCATCATCGCCGTCGAAAGCGCGATGCCGCGCTTCGCCGTCGATGGCGGCACCCTGGTGACGGGGGAGGCGTCCAGCTTCTATCGCAGCAATGGCGACGCCTTTGGCGGCGGCGTCACGCTGACGGTCGCGGGCAAGCGGATCAGCGCTACCTATAGCGGCTCCTACACCCAGTCCGACAATTATGACGGCGGCGGCAATCGGGGGGTGGTGCGCTCGACCGAATATGCCAAGACCGACCATCAACTGGCGCTCGCCGCCCAGACCCGCCTTGGCCTGTTCGAACTGAAGGGCGGCTATCATTTCTCGCCCTATGAGGGCTTTGCGAACCAATATATGGACATGACCTCGAACAAGTCCTGGTTCCTCAACGGCCGCTATCGCGGCACCTTCGCCTGGGGCGACGTCGATGCCAGCGTCGGCTATCGCGACACCGCCCATCGGATGGACTTCCTCGCCGACAAGCAGCCCGGCTCCATGCCGATGAACACGCAAATTCACAGCTTCACCTCGGCGGTGAAGCTGAGCCTGCCGGTCGGTCCGCACGATACGCTGCGTGTGGGCGGCGATTATCAGCATCAGGGCATGGACGACTGGTGGCCGCCGGTCGCCGGATCGATGATGATGGGCCCCAATCCCTATATCAACATCAACAATGGCCGGCGCGACCGGCTGGGCCTGTTCGGCGAATGGGAATCGCACTGGACCGATCGGCTCTCCACCTCGATCGGCGCGCGCTTCGATCGGGTGCGGATGAATACGGGCGACGTCCAGCCCTATGGCACCGGCATGATGAACATGACGGACGCCATGGCGGCCGGAGCCTTCAATGCGCGCAGCCATCGCCGCACCGACAACAACTGGAGCGCGACCGCACTGGCGAGCTGGCAGGTGTCCGACCTGCTCGCCTTTGAACTGGGCTATGCGCACAAGAGCCGCGCCCCCAATCTCTACGAACGCTATGCCTGGGGCCGGGGTGCGATGGCCAGCCAGATGATCGGCTGGTATGGCGACGGCAATGGCTATGTCGGCAATCTCGACCTCAAGTCGGAACAGGCGGACACGGTCAGCGCCGCGCTGCGTCTGACCGCGAAGGGCGGGGTGACGCTGAAGATCTCGCCCTATTATACCCGCGTGAACGACTATATCGACGCGGTCCATCTTCAGGATCTGACCGACATGATGGGCATGCCCAGCGGCTTCGTGCAGCTGCAATTCGCCAATCAGGATGCTGAATTTTACGGCGTCGATGTCAGCGCCAGCGTGCCGCTCCAGCGCAGCGCCCATGTCGAAACCAGCTTCACCGCCAGCGCTGCTTATGTCCATGGCCGCAATCTGTCGGATGGCGGCCCGCTCTATCGCCAGATGCCGCTCGACCTGAAGATGGGCCTTGCCCATCGCATCGACGCGCTGGAACTGGGCGCGGATGTCGAATTTGTCGCCGACAAGAATCGCGTCGACGCCACCCGCAACGAACCGCGCACGCGCGGCTATGCGCTGGTCGACCTGCGCGCCGGCTATACGCTGCCGCTTTGGGCCAAGGGGCTGAAGCTGACGGTCGAGGCGAAGAATCTCTTCGACGCCGGCTATGACCTGCCGCTCGGCGGCATGTCACTGGGCGATTATGGCGCGACCGGCGTGCTGCGCCCGGTGCCGGGCATGGGCCGCTCGATCAATCTGGGCCTCAGCACGCGCTTCTGACGAACCGGCCGGGCGCATCCCATCGGTGCGCCCGGCCCCTTATCCGTCTATCAGTGCATCGCCTCATAATCCTCGCGCAGCGCGTTGAGGTGCGGTCGGGTGAACAGCTTGCCGCGCTCCGCCCAGAAGACGATCAACAGCGATCCCGATCCGAACACCAGCAGCCCCAAGGTGAAGGGCAGGGTGGTGCCGTCGAAGGCGCGGCCGACTAGGCTGCCCAGCGCGCTCGACACCGCGGTCGTCAGGAAGGCCTGGAAGGAGGAGGCGACGCCCGCCCCCTTGGAAAAGGGCTCCATCGAGATCGCGCTGAAATTGGACGCGGTGAACGCCACCGTCATCATCGTCATCGCCTGCAGGATCATGAAGGTGACGATGGTTTCCTGCCCGGCCAGGATCACCGCCAGATGCACCGCCGCGATCAGGATGAAGGCGATCAGCGCGCTCTGGCTCAGCCGCCGCGCGCCGAAGCGCGAGACCAGCCGGCTGTTGACCAGGCTGCCAATCCCCATGCTCCCGGCGATCGTCGCAAAGGCGAGCGGGAAGATCTTCTGCGCATGGAACACGTCGAAGAAGATCTGCTGCACCGACAGGATGAAGCCGATCAGGCCGCTCATCACCACGCCGCTCGCCAGCATGTAACCGATCGAGCTGCGCGTGCGGAAGATCGTGCCGACCGTCTGGAGGATGGTGCGCGGGTTGATGCGGATGCGATTGTCGGGATGCAGCGTCTCGGGCAGGCGTATCGCCATCCAGCCCAGGATTCCGGTCGCCAGGATCGCCAGCACCCAGAAGATCCAGCGCCACGGCGCGATCCACAATATCGCCTGGCCGAAACTGGGCGCCATCACCGGGATCAGCATGAACACCGCGAAGATCAGCGACATGACCCGTGCCATCGCGTCGCCCTTGAACCGGTCGCGGATGATGCCGACGGTGATGACGCGGCTCGCCCCAGCAAAGAAGCCGGCGCTGGTCCGCGCGATCAGCAACATGGTGAAGCTGTGCGCCCCGGCACAGGCGATCGAGGACAGGATGAACAATATCATCGCCCCGCCCAGCACCTTCTTGCGCCCGAACTGGTCCGACAGCACGCCGAACAGCAGCGATCCCACGCCCAGCCCCATGAAGTAGAAGCTGATGATCAGCTGCCGGTCATTGGGGTTGGCGATATGCAGGTCGCGGCCGATATCGGGCAGGGCCGGCAGCATCGGGTCGATCGACAGCGCATTCATCGCCATCAGGCACGCACACAGCAGCACGAACTCGCGGAAATGAATATCCTTTGCGGCAGGCTGCGCGCCCATGGGGGAATTTTCGGCCATCACTGGCCTATGCGGACAATCGCCCGGCGGCGCCAGCCCCAACGCGCTTATTTCCGCCCCTCATCGCCCACCTGTCATCGCCCGCCGGGCATTAACCCTGCCGCATCCAGCAGCTTCGGGCAAACTGCGCAAATATGCCGATTTTGTCGTTAACCATTTTTTACGGCCTGCCGGGCATTCTGCCCCCACTCGCAAACCAAAGGTTGGAACATTGGGTTAGGGATACAGGGGAAGATCATGGCAAATAGTCTCAAAAGTGCGCAGTTCTTGATGGATAGTCGTCTGGCCGGTGCGGCCCACGGCTCGACAGAGGCCTGTTTCGAACTGGGCGTCGCCTATAGCTGCGGCACGGGGGGCATGCCGATCGACCTGGTCGAGGCGCATAAATGGTTCAACCTTGCGGCCCGTGGCGGCAGCGAAGCCGGCCAGAGCATGCGCGCCGAGATCGCCGAGGAAATGACCGCGCGCGAGATTGCCGAGGCCCAGCGCCAGGCCCGCGCCTGGATCGTCGCGACCGAAGTCCGCGCCGCCTGATCAGCCTTCCTTGCGGAAGGGCGTTCTTTCATTGAGCCACAGACGGTCGCGCTGCACTTCCTCCCGTTCGGCGTCGAGGAATCCCGCCACCGCCCGGCGAAAGCTCGCATTGGGAATATGATGCGCCGAATAGGTGGGCTGCGGCGCATAGCCGCGCGCCAGCTTGTGGCCGCCCTGCGCGCCCGCCTCGACCCGGTCGAGCCCGCGCGCGATCGCCGCATCGATCGCCTGATAATAGCATAGCTCGAAATGCAGGTTGGGCACGTCCTCGCGGCATCCCCAATAGCGGCCATAGAGCGTGTCTTCGCCGATCAGGTTCAGTGCGCCTGCAATCGCCTGTCCCTCGCGCAGCGCCAGCATCAGCAATATCTTGTCCGCCATCGTCTCGCTCAGGATCGAGAAGAAGGACCGGGTCAGATAGGGCCTGCCCCATTTGCGCGCGCCGGTATCCTGATAGAAATCCCAGAATATGTCCCAATGCGCTTCGGTCAGGTCGCTGCCGGAAAGGTGGACGATCTCCAGCCCCTCGACCGCGCGCCGCCTTTCCTTGCGGATATTCTTGCGCTTCTCGCTCGACAGCTCGGCCAGGAAATCCTCGAACCCGGCATAGCTCCTGTTGTGCCAGTGAAACTGGCTGTCCTCGCGAATCAGCCAGCCGGCTGCCTCGAACAGCGCGATCTGGTCGGGATCGACGAAGGTCGCATGCGCCGATGACAGGTCGTTGCGCTCGACCAACGTCTCGATTCCCGCGATCAGCGCCGGCCCCAGCGTCGAATCGCGCAGCAGCAATCGGGGGCCGGGCACGGGGGAGAAGGGGGCGGCGATCTGTATTTTCGGATAATATTGGCCGCCCGCCCGCTCCCAGGCATCGGCCCAGCCATGGTCGAACACATATTCGCCCTGGCTGTGGGTCTTGGCATAGAGCGGCGCGGCGGCCGCAATCGTCCCGTCCGACCCGTCGATGACGATCGGCAGCGGCTGCCATCCGGTGCCCGGCCCGACGCTTTCGGACCGCTCCAGTGCGGTCAGGAAATCCCAGCTGATGAACGGATTGGCGCTGCCGGCACAGGCATCCCACTGCGCCCTGGGCAGGTCGGCGACGCCACAGGCGATGCGCGCGACAAATTCGCTCATGCTGGTCCCTCGAAGATGATCTGGTCGACATGGGCCGCAGCGATCGCCCGCTGCGCCGCGCTGCGCACCGTCCAGCTCAACACCGGCAGCCCCCGGCGACGGGCGGCATCGGCGAAGCGGAAGGGCAAGTCACGGATATCACAGGCCAGAAAATCGGGATTGGCCAGCCAAAGTGCAAGGGTGCGGTCGAAAAGCGCGCGCAGCCGCCCCTTGTTCTGGCTGCTGCTCACCAGTCCGCGCACCATGTCCGGCCGATGTTGCGCAAACCAGCGCATCGCCAGCGGGTTGAACGACATCACCGCCACCGGCTGGTCGCGGCCGTCGAGTGCCCTTGCCACCGCAGCGCAGATCGGCGCGACATCGCGCCCCTCGACCTTTATCTCGATCAGCAGCGGCGTCGCGATACAGGCATCCAGCAGTACGGCGAGGCGCGGGATTGCGCCGCCATCGGGCAGGCGCAGCGCGTCCAGTTCTGCCGCATCGCGATCCGCCACGGCGCCCGCTTGCCCGGTCATGCGCATCAGGCTGGCGTCATGAAAGACGAAGGGCACTGCGTCGCGGCTCAGCCGGACATCGCATTCGATGCCCAGCCCTTTGGCGATGGCGGCATCGAACGCCGCCACGCCATTCTCGCTGATGCCCGCCCCATGCAGCCCGCGATGGGCGAAGGGGCGGGCGGTCAGCCAGTCGGGCCGCTTATGCAGCGGGGCGAACCTGCACGATCGCGTCGATCTCGACGGCTGCGCCCAGCGGCAGCACCGGCACGCCGACGGCGCTGCGGGCATGCTTGCCCGCTTCGCCGAACACCGCGACCATCAGTTCCGACGCGCCATTGGCGACCTTGGGCTGGTCGGTGAAGCCGGGCGCGCTGGCGATGAAGGCGCCCAGCTTGACGATCCGCTCGACCCGGTTGAGATCGCCGCCCAGCGCCGCCTTCATCTGGGCGATGAGGTTCAGGCCACAGGCACGCGCCGCCTCGACGCCATAATCGAGGTCGCGGTCCTCGCCCAGGCGGCCGGTCATCAGCTGCCCGTCCTTCAGTGCGATCTGGCCGGAAATATGCAGCAGGCCATTGACCTCGACCGCCGGCACATAGGCGGCGACCGGCGCAGCGGCGGCGGGCAGGGTGATGCCGAGTTCGGCAAGGCGGGCGTCGATGCTCATGCAATGGCTCCATTCAGGGGCGTTGAAATAGCGGGGGCCGGCCCTTCGGCCAGGCGGGCGATGATCCATTTTTCGGCGCTGGCCCAATCGTCGATCCGGGCATGGGCCTTGTCCGCGACCGGGATGTCGCCGGCGATCTCGGGCTCGCCGACCATGTGCAGCCGCCATACGCCGGGCGCATGACGCGCGACCGACGCATGATGCTCGCCCAGATCGTCGATGAAGACGGCGCAGCTCGGCTGGCGCTCGGCCAGGATATTGGCCAGCTTGCGCCCCTTGCCGCCATGGTTCCAGTGGACCGGCAGGTGCAGGCCATGGCTTGCGAGCTGTTCGATGCGCAGCTGGTGGTGGCGCTCGCCGATATTGGTCAGCACTTCGATATCGGCGATCTGTGCCAGCCGGTGCAGCGCCTCGACCGCGCCGCTGATCGGGGTCTGGCGCGCCATTTCCGTATCGAAAAAGGCGATCAGCAACTCCCACACCAGTTCGCGTTCCAGCGGGATGCCGCTGTCCTTGTGGCGCAGCGCTTCGGCAAAACCCTGTTCGCGCATGTCGAAATGCACGTCATGCGTCTCGTCCAGCCAGTGGCGGAACGGCACGACCATGTGCAGCAATACCTCGTCGCAGTCGGTGACAATCAGCGGACGGCTCATCGGTTCAGATTCTCCTTCGCGGCGATCAGGGCCGCCGGGCTGCTGTCGATCGCCTCGGCACAGGCAACCAGATCGGGTTCATGGTCGGCCAGGAAGGCCAGCACCGCGCCCAAAATCGCGCGATTGCCCACCCCGGCGCGCAGCGCATCGGCATCCAGTCCGGTCAGCGCCAGCAGCCGATCGGCCCGGCGACCATCGCTCAGCGTCCATCCCATTGCCATCAATGCCAAAATTTCGGCATCGGCGGCGCTATCCGGCTTGCCATTCTGGGTCTCGGGTCGCATGATTGGCTCTCGCGGAATGGGCGGCTATAGGCGCGCACCAAGGGGCTTCTCTGGAACGCGGGTGACTCGTGGCAAAGCGCGTGCTCGTTGTCGAGGACAACGAACTCAATCTGAAACTTTTTTGCGACCTGCTGCGCGCGCACGGGCATGACGTGCTGCCGCTGCGCGATGGCCGCGACGTGCTGGCGCAGGCGCGCGAATTCGCGCCGGACCTGGTCATTACCGACATCCATCTGCCCCATGTCAGCGGCTATGACCTGATCGTTTCGCTCAAGGGCGATGACAGCCTGTCGGCGGTGCCGATCATGGCGGTCACCGCCTATGCCGGGAAGGGCGATGAGGATCGTATCCGCGCCGCCGGCGCCGACGCCTATGTGTCCAAGCCGATTTCGGTGCTGCGGTTCGTCGAGCAGGTGAACGCGCTGCTGTAACCGGCCGGCAACAGCGTCACTTATGCGTCATCATTCGGTCGCCGCTCTGACATCATAGCGCAGTTTGCGCGTCATCCTCCTCTGTCACGTCATGCGCGCCAAGGGCGCGGCGGTCATGCCGACGCTCGGATGCACAGGGGTATTTTATCATGTCTCATCTGACCGACGAGGCGCGCGCGGCCTTCCGCGATGCGCAGCCCAAGATTGTTTCGGGCGAAGATAGCCTGGAAGCCATCGTCGCGGCCAATCCGGGCCGCCGCTCCGTCCTGAAGAACGGCCTGCTGGGCCTGTCCGTGCTGCCGATGCTGGGCGCGCTCGCCGCCTGCGACGATGATGACGACGACAGCACGCCGGCACCCACGCCGACGCCGACACCCACCCCCACGCCGACTCCGACGCCCAGCTATGGCATCAACTTCACCTCGGTCGCGATCAACACCAACGACACCGTGACCGTGCCGTCGGGCTATACCGTCGATGTGCTGCTCAAGGCCGGCGATCTGGTCGAAGCCGGCACCGCCTTTGCCAACGGCACCTTCCCGACCAGCGTCAGCCAGACCGCGGCTTGGGCCGGCGGCAATCATGACGGCATGGAATATTTCGAACTGACCGGCACCGACGCCAACAGCGGCGGCCTGCTCGCGATCAACTTCGAACTGCCCGACTATAATATCCTCTTCTCCAGCGGCAGCTATAACGCATCGACCGCCACCGCCGATCAGAAGGCGATCGCGCTCTCGGCCGTCGGCATCGCCGTAGTCGAAGTGACCAAGGGCACGGACGGCAAGTTCGCGGTCAAGGCCGGCTCGAAATATAACAAGCGCTACAGCGGCAACACCGACTATCGCGTCGGCGGCCCTGCTGCGGGCGTCCTGCCCGGCACGATCCGCGGCATGCTCAACAACTGCTCGTCGGGCCGCACCCCCTGGGGCACTTACCTCACCTGCGAGGAAACGACGAACAACTATCTCGATCCGACCCAGCCCAATACCAGCTATGGCTGGGTGGTCGAGATTGACCCGTTCCAGGAACTGGCACCCGCGACCAAGCGCACCGCGCTCGGCCGTTTCAGCCATGAAAATGTCGCCCACATGACCGACGCCAACAACCGCGTCGCCTTCTACATGGGTGACGATTCGACGCCGGGATGCGTCTACAAGTTCGTGCCGGACCGTGCCTTCAGCAGCAGCAACCGTGCCGCCAACACCGATCTGCTCGATTATGGCACCCTCTATGTCGCGCGCTTCAATGCCGACGGCACGGGCGAATGGCGTCCGCTGGTCCAGGGTCAAAATGGTCTGGTCGCGGGTGCCCAGGATCCGGGCAATGTCAGCCAGTCGACCACGCCGCCGACCCCGACGACGGTCAATTTCACCAACCAGGCCGATGTGCTGGTCAACACCCAGTCGGCCGCCCGCGTCGCCGGCGGCACGATCATGGACCGTCCGGAATGGATCACGGTTGCGCCCAACAAGCAGGCGATCTTCGTCACGCTGACCAACAATAGTGGCCGCCGCGTCACCGACGCTGCCGATCCGCGCGTGACCAACCTGCATGGCCATATCCTCAAGTTCCGCGAAAATGGCGACTCGCCGCTGGCGACCGCCTTCACCTGGGAAATCTTCCTGCTGGCAGGCAACCCCGCGCTCGCGGAGGATAATCTCAAGGGCAATATCAGCGGCGACTATTTCTCCAGCCCCGATGGCATCCGCATCGATCCCCAGGGCCGCCTGTGGGTCCAGACCGACCATAATCTGACCGGCAATGCCGGCACGCTGAACGGCGCTGCCACCAACATGACCGGCGCCTTCGGCAATAATTCGATGTATTATATCGATCAGACCAGCAAGCAGTCGAAGCGCTTCCTGGTCGGCCCTGCGGGCTGCGAGATCACCGGCATTGCCTATACGCCGGACCTCAAGAACTTCTTCATCAACATCCAGCATCCGACCGGCAACTGGCCGGTGGCGGGGCAGCAGCCGCGCTCCTCGACCATCGTGGTGCGTCGTACCGACGGCCAGCCGGTCGGCAACTGACGACATCGGGCTCCCGATCTTCGGATCGGGGGCCTAGGGGCGATCGACATTCAGATGATGACGTGACGAAAATGGTGGTTTTTCGTGACCCGGAGCGCAGCGTACTTAAAGTACGTGAGCACCGGAAGCGCGGAGAACCGCCATTTGCAGGCCGTCAGGGCTGAATGTCGATTGGCCCTAGCCGGCTCGAATGCCAACAGGAAAAGGCCCGCTCCCAACAGGGACGGGCCTTTTTCGGTGCCGAAAGATCAGGCGCGCGGGCGCGAAGCCCGCAGCGGCTTACTTGATCTTGGCTTCCTTGAACTCGACATGCTTGCGCACGACCGGGTCATACTTGCTGAAGCTCAGCTTTTCGGTCGTGGTGCGCGGGTTCTTCTTGGTGACGTAGAAGAAGCCAGTGTCAGCCGTGCTGACGAGGCGGATCTTGACAGTTGCCGGCTTGGCCATGGCTTGGTCCCTGGTCTTGAAATAGCGTAAAAAGAAAAGCGGCCCTGTCGGACCGCCCCGTTTCAGCGGTGCCCCTTGGGGCAGATTCGCCCCGATGTCAAGGCTCGCGCGCCCAATGGAGGCTGCGCAACAGGCTTTACGGCCCTTTAACCCTATGCGCGCATGCTGCCAGGCGGGGCACGGATGAAGGGAGATGGCTCCATGCGACATGATCCGAAACTGGCGATTCTGGCGGACCTGCTGCGGCGGGTCGACGGACTCGCCGCCCAGCGCGGCCATGTGTCGGTGCCGCGCCTGCATGACGAGGTCGACCAGATCCGCCATATCGCACGCGCCTTCCGCGTCGACAGCGTCGGCGACCTGGCCGCCACGCTCCAGTCGGTCCTCTCGCTCGACGGGCTCGATTCGGTCGTCCTCTCCTATCTCGACCGGATGCGGGACGCGATCGCCGACGAACTGCCGCCGCTCGACAATATTTTGCCGCCGGCCGCCGCGCCCGCTACGGTGCATCGCCTGCACGCCTGACGGGATTTGGAATGGACGCCTTGTTGATCGCCCTGCTGGGCTGCCTGTTCGGGGAAATCGGCGACAAGGGGCAGTTGCTCGTGCTGGCGCTCGCCCATCGTTACCAGCGTGACGGGGCGATCATCGCCGGCGTCGCCGTTGCCGCCATCGCCAATGCTGCCCTTTCCGCGGCAGCGGGCGCCTGGATCGGGCCGATGCTGGGCCATGACGCACGGCTGTTGTTCATGGCGCTGTCGGTCCTGTTCCTGGGCGTCGGCCTGCTCTGGCCGGTGAAGATGCCCGACACGCTCGACGACTGGCGCATCGGGCCGTTCCTCACCACTGCGCTCGGCGTTTTCATCCTGGGCTTTGGCGACGGCCCGCAATTCCTGATCCTGGGCATCGCCATCCGCACGGCCGACCCGGCGCTGGCCGCGATCGGCGGCGCGATCGGCGTGATCGCCGCCAGCGTGCCGGTGATCCTGATGCGCGACCGGTTCCTCTCCGTGCTGCCGGTGCGCGCGATTCGCCTGGTCGGCGGCGGCATCGCCATATTGGCGGGCGCAGGCATGGCGATGAGCGCGATCGGTCGGCTCTGATCGATTCCCTTCATCAGCCTGACCGATAAATTGCCCAAAGATTTCCGACTTGCGGGGGCACCTTATTGACGGACAATCATTATATGTCCGAAATCAATTCCGCCCCAACAGGAGGACAGTGCATGACCGCCCCCGATCTCAAGACGCCCACCGACCTCAAGAGCAACGCCACCAAGTCGGTCGCAGAGGCCCTGAACGGTGCCCTGGCCGACAGCTTTGCCCTCTATCTCAAGACCAAGAATTTCCACTGGCACGTCTCCGGCCCGCATTTCCGCGACTATCATCTGATGTTCGACGAGCAGGCGACCGAGATTCTGGGCGTGACCGACCTGATTGCCGAGCGCGTGCGCAAGACCGGCAACACCACGCTGCGCTCGATCGGCGACGTCGCCCGTCACCAGAGCGTGAAGGACAATGACGCCGATTTCGTCAGCCCGGCCGATATGCTCAAGGAACTGCGCGACGACAATCTGGCGCTGGTCGAAACCTTCCGCGCGGTGAAGGCCGCCGCCACCGAAGCGGGCGACAATGCGACCGAAGGCATTGTCGACGACTGGACCGACCAGGCCGAACAGCGCGCCTGGTTCCTGTTCGAAGCCGCCCGCGGCGCCTGACTCTGAAAAAGGCCTCCCGGCAAGTCACCGGGAGGCCTTTTTCCATGCGACGTCCGTTCGCTTCGAGCCTGTCGAGAAGCGTAAAGCGCTACGCCTCGTCCAACACCCCGATCGCCACGATCTCGATCGCACCGTCCTTGCCGGCAAAGTCGACCGCCTCGCCCATCTCGGCATCCATCATCGCGCGGGCCAGCGGCGCGGAAAAGCTGATCCGCCCTTCATGCGGATCGGCCTCGTCATCGCCCACGATCGCCACGGTCTTCTCCTGTTTGTTCAACCGATAGGTCACCCGCGTGCCGAACGCGACCGCTTCGCCATCCGGGGCCGGGCGCAGTTCTGCCGTCGCCAGCCGCGTGCGCCAATAGCGCAGCACCCGCTTGTGCTTCTTGGCGGCTTCCTCGTCCATCGTCGCGGTGTCGATCGCTTCCAGCGCTGCCACCTGTTCCTGCGTCAGTCGCAATCCGCGCGCCGTGACCCAATTGGGGCCGGGCGGGATCGGCAGCTCGAACTTGGGCTCCATATGCTCATCGTCGCTCTCGCGACGAAAGGCGACACTCATCTTGCCTCTCCAGAATTCCAATGATGCGGGACGACGGGCCGGAACGGCCGGTCAATCCTCGTCGAACAGGCCCGCAAGCTGTTCAACCATCGTGCCGCCCAATTGTTCGGCGTCCATGATGGTCACGGCGCGGCGATAATAGCGGGTGACGTCATGGCCGATGCCGATCGCCACCAGCTGCACCGGCGACCTGTTCTCGATCCAGTCGATCACCTGGCGCAGATGCCGTTCCAGATAGGTGCCGCTATTGACCGACAGGGTGCTGTCGTCGACCGGCGCACCGTCGGAAATCACCATCAATATGCGCCGCTCCTCGGGCCGCGCGATCAACCGCGCATGCGCCCATAGCAGCGCCTCGCCGTCGATATTCTCCTTCAGCAGCCCTTCGCGCATCATCAGGCCCAGATTCCTGCGCGCCCGGCGCCAGGGTTCGTCGGCCTTCTTGTAGATGATGTGGCGCAGGTCGTTGAGCCGTCCCGGCATCGGCGGGCGCCCGGCCGCCAGCCAGTCCTCGCGGCTCTGTCCGCCCTTCCAGGCGCGCGTGGTGAAGCCGAGGATTTCGGTCTTCACGCCGCAGCGTTCCAGCGTGCGGGCCATGATGTCGGCGCTGATCGCGGCGATGCTGATCGGCCGGCCGCGCATCGAGCCACTATTGTCGATCAACAGGGTGACGACGGTGTCGCGAAACTCGGTGTCGCGCTCGATCTTGTAGGTCAGCGACCGGGTCGGGTCGATCACGATCCGCGCCAGCCGCGCCGCGTCCAGAATCCCTTCCTCCTGGTCGAAATCCCACGATCGCAGCTGCTGCGCCATCAACCGGCGCTGCAACCGGTTGGCAAGCTTGGTGACGGCCCCCTGCAAGGACACAAGCTGCTGGTCGAGGAAACCGCGCAGACGATTCAGCTCATCCTCGTCGCACAGGTCGTCGGCGGTGACGACCTCGTCATGCTTCTGGGTGTAGGATTTATAGTCGAAGCCGGGGGGCAGGTCGGACGTCGGCCGATTGGGCCGCACCGGCATCATGCCTTCCTCGCCCATGTCGTCGGCGCCGTCTTCCGCGTCGGCGTCGAACTCCTCGCTATAGTCGGTATCGCCCTCTTCGGTCTCGCCGCCCTGATCCTCGGACCGGGCTTCGGCGTTCATGTCGCTGTCGCCCGATTCCTCCTGGCCGGAATCGCCTTCTTCCTGCTCTTCCTCCTTGTCCTCGCCCTCATCCTCGGGCTCGGGGTCGTCGGTCTCGGGCGGCACGTCAGCATCGACCAGCTGCAGATGCTCCAGCATCGCCTGGGTCAGCTTCTGGAAGGCGCGCTGATCGTCGATCGCCAGCCCCAGCGCGTCGAGATCGGTGCCCGCCTTGTCCTCGATCCACTGGTCGACCAGCTTCATCGCCGGCTGCAATTCCTCGGGCACCGCCTGGCCGGTCAGCCGCTCGCGCACCTTGAGCGCCAGCGCGGTCGACAGCGGCACCTCGTCCGCCGCCCGCGCCCGGCGGATCGGGTCGGACTTCAGGCGCATCGCCAGCGCCTCATTGAGGTTCGCGCGCACGCCATCCAGCGCCCGCGATCCGATCGCCTCGACCCGCGCCTGCTCGACCGCGTCGAACACCGCGCGCGCCACCGCTTCGCCCGGCGCCATCGCATTGTGCAGCTTGGCATTATGGTGGCGCAGCTTCAGCGCATTGGCGTCGGCAAAGCCGCGCGCCAGCGCCACCTGATCGGCAGGCAAAGCGCGGCTGGGCGTCGGCACCTTGATCGCCTTGCCCACCATATGCGGTGTGTCGGCGGTGAAGCTCACCTCCACCTCCATGTCGCGCGTCATCGCCCGCGCAGTACCGGCCAGCACATCCTTGAAGGCGTCGAGGGGGGAACGTTCGGTCACCGGCCCTCCGGATCGCGCACGCGCGGCACGGCGACGGTCTCGATCTGCGTCTCGACCTCGCTCATCAGCTTGTGGACCGGGCATTTGGCCGCGACCGCGATCAGCTTGTCATGCTGCTCGTCGCTCATCGGGCCGGTCACGGCGATGCGGGTGGTCAGCTTGTAGACGCCGGCCCGCTCCTGGCTTGCATCGCGCACCACGCCGACATGGATATTCTCGACCGGAATGCCGTTGCGCTGCGCATACCACAGCATGGTCATCGCCTTGCACGCACCCAGCGCCGAATCATACAGGTCATGCGGGTCCGGCCCGGCGTCATGGCCGTCGGGTGCCGACATGTCGGCGACGATCTCATGGCCCCGGATGCTGATCCGGTGCGCACTGCCGCCATTGGGGTCGATCCGTTCGACGACGATCATGGGTCTGCCCTTTCGTTCAAGGGGCCGTGCGAAGGTTCAGTTCGCGCGGCTCGCCACGCTCTCGGGCAGGTCCTTGCCAAAGACGCGCTGATAATATTCCGCCACCAGCGGCCGTTCCGCCTCATCGCACTTGTTGAGGAAAGAGAGGCGGAAAGCGAAGCCGACATCCTTGAAGATCAGCGCATTCTGCGCCCAGCTGATCACGGTGCGGGGCGACATCACGGTCGAGATATCGCCGTTGATGAAGCCCTGGCGGGTCAGTTCCGCCACCTTGATCATGCTCTCGACCTCCTTGCGGCCGCCCTCATGGTCGTACTCGCCCGACTTCGCCAGCACCACCTGCGCCTCGGTCGCGGCGGGCAGGTAATTCAATGCCACCACCAGATTCCAGCGGTCCATCTGGCCCTGGTTGATCTGCTGCGTGCCATGATAGAGGCCGGTCGTATCGCCCAGGCCGACCGTGTTGGCGGTCGCGAACAGGCGGAAATGCGGGTTCGGCCGGATCACGCGATTCTGGTCGAGCAGTGTCATCTTGCCGTCGGTTTCCAGCACGCGCTGGATCACGAACATCACGTCCGGGCGGCCGGCATCATATTCGTCGAACACCAAGGCGACCGGGCGCTGCAGCGACCAGGGCAGCAGGCCTTCCTTGAATTCGGTGACCTGCTGGCCGTCCTTCAGCACGATCGCGTCGCGCCCGACCAGGTCGATGCGGCTGATATGCGCGTCCAGATTGATGCGGATGCACGGCCATTTCAGGCGCGCGGCGATCTGCTCGATATGGCTCGACTTGCCGGTGCCATGATAGCCCTGCACCATGACGCGGCGGTTGAAGGCGAAACCGGCCAGGATCGCCAACGTGGTGTCCGGATCGAACACATAGGCGGGGTCAAGGTCGGGCACGCGCTCATCGGCCTGGGAAAAGGCCGGGACCTTCATGTCGATGTCGATGCCGAACATCTCGCGCACATCGACTTCGCGGTCGGGCGCCTCCATCAGCGTCTCGGAACGGGCATCGGGCTGGATGTTGGAAATGTCGGTCATGTCGTCATCATCTTCCTGCGAGTCACTCTCGCCCTAAACGATCGGGCAAGGGTGTGTCGAGACAGTGGGGGCTGGATCGCGCGGGATCAAGCGGCCCATTCGGTCAGATTGGCCTCCTGTCCGACCAGTGCCAGCCCATGGGCGATCGATGTCAACTCGCCGCCGGTGGCAATCCGGTCATGGCCGAAACGGCGGAAGAAAATGTCGCGGATCGCCGGGATTAGCGACGATCCGCCGGTCAGGAACACCCGGTCGATGCTTTCCGGGGCGACATTGGCCTTGGCCAGCGCCTTGTCGACGGTCGCCTCGATCGCGGCGATGTCGGCCGCGATCCAGCGCTCGAAATCGCCGCGCGCGACCTCTGTCTCGATTCTGATCCCGCCGCCCTCGAAGTGGAAGGTGGCGCTGTCCGCGTCCGACAGGGCCCGCTTCAGCGCGCCGACCGCATTATAGAGCGGATAGCCCAGTTCCTTCTCGATCACGGTGATCATCCGGCCGATCGCGGCGGGATCGCGCGCCGCCTTCTGCAATTTGGCCAGCTCGTCCATCGTCCGCCGGTTGCGCATCAGCGCCAGGCGCGACCAGTCGGCGAAATCGGCGAAATAGCTGCGCGGTATCTCCAGTTCCTTGCCGAAGGAGGTATAGGCGCCGCCCTTGCCCAGCATCGGCAGCACCAGTTGGTCCATGATGCGATAGTCGAACCGGTCACCGGCTAGGCCAATGCCCGCCGATCCCAGCGGCACGCAGCGCCGCGCCGCGCCCGGCGCCTCGACCCGCACCAGTGAAAAATCGCTGGTGCCGCCGCCGAAGTCCGCGACCAGGATGGTCGCCGCGCTGTCGAGCCGGCTGGCATAGCTGAACGCCGCGCCCAGCGGCTCATAGACATAATGTATCTCGCTGCCGAAGCCGGCGAACATCGCGTCATAGCGCTGCCGCGCCAGCGCCTCGTCGGGCCGCGCGCCGGCATATTCGACCGGCCGGCCGACGACGATCCGCTCGGGGCGCTTGTCCAGCGTGCCGCCGGCATGGCCGATCATCTTCCCCAGGAACATCTGCCCCAGTTCCTCGAAGCGATAGCGTTTCTCGAAGATGCTGGCGCTCTCGAAGATCGGGCTGGCCGCCACCGACTTGAAGGATTGCAGGAACCGGCTGTCCTCGGGAAATTCCAGATATTCACTGATCGCCCAGGGGCCGGCCTCATGCGCCATGCCGCCCTTCACATGGCTGTCATGCCAGAAGCACAGGGCAGACCGGAACACCGCGCCGGTCGCCTGCGCACCGGCAAATTCGACCAGCTCCGACTGGCCGGCATCGGCGATGGCGGCGACGCTGTTGGTCGTGCCGAAATCAAGGCCCAGCGCGCGGGGCTGATCCTGCATGGGGTCTCTCCGGGAAAATCGAGGGCCGGGCGCTATGGCAGCGTCATTCCCACCCGGCAAGGCCATCCTGTCCTACATCGGGGGCTGATGCTAGACCGGATAAGGCTGGGCAGGCGCGCGCAGCAAGATTTCCAACTCTTGTAACTTGATGTCAAAATAAGCGGGAAATATGCGAAGTTAAGCGAACACCGGCGCCTTGCGCAGATGGCCATAGGCCTCGATCACATTCTGCAGCTGCCCCTCCTTGGTGCGGTCGCCGCCATTATGGTCGGGATGATAGCGGCGCAGCAATTCGGTATAGCGGGTGCGCAGCGCCTTGCGGTCGGCATCGATCGGCAGGCCCATCACCGACAGCGCCTTGCGGTCCTCGGCTGACAGGAACTGGCCGTCCTGCCGCACCTGCGCATCGGCCCGCGCCTTGGCGACGCGCTCCTTGAACTTGGCGCCGATCGCGTCGAGCGGGTCCTGGAAGTCCGACCATTTGGGCGGCGGGCTGGCGGCATTGCTGGAAAAGGCACGGGTCTCCCGCTCCCAGCCGGCATAGGGGCGCTGGGCCGCGGCAATCTCCTCCGGGCTCATGCCGGTGAAGAAATTATAGCCCTGGTTGAAGGCGCGGACATGGTCCAGGCACAGCCAGCGCCATTGCGGCCCCTCGTGATGCGACCGGTGGCCATCCTGCAATGGCGCGCGAAATTCGCCCGGTTCCGGGCAACCGGGCACGGCGCAGGGGCGGTCGCTTTCCACGCGGCCGTGAAAACGGTTGAAACGACGGGTCGAGAAGGGATCGCTGCTCAAGATTGTCCTGATGGAATGGCTGGCAAAGCAGCCTATATAGGGCGCATGACCACCGACCTCAAAGGCCCTGTCGCCACCGAAATCGAGGCGCGGCTGCGCGCCGCCCTGACTCCTGCCCATCTCGCCGTCATCGACGACAGCGAAAAGCATCGCGGCCATGCCGGCCATGACGGCTCGGGCGAAAGCCATTTCACCGTGGAGATCGTCGCTGAACGGTTCGTCGGCCAGAGCCGCGTCGCCCGCCAGCGCCTGGTCAATGCCGCGCTCGCCGACTTGCTGCGCGACAAGGTCCATGCCCTCGCGATCAAGGCCCGCGCACCCGGAGAAGCCTGACCCCAACGACAGGAGCCGTCCCATGTCGAGCGACAATTTGCTGCTGCAGACGATCACGCCAACGACCCATGATCTGGGCGATTTCAAGGTGCATCGCGCGCTCCCGGCGAAGGAGCGGACCATGGTCGGCCCCTTCATCTTCTTCGACCAGGCAGGGCCGGCGCTGTTGCCGACGGGGCAGGGGGTGGACGTCCGCCCCCATCCGCATATCAACCTCGCCACCGTCACCTACATGCTGGAGGGGACGTTCCTCCACCGCGACTCGCTCGGCACGCAGCAGTTGATCGGCCCCGGCGCGGTCAATCTGATGACCGCGGGCAAGGGCATCGTCCATTCGGAACGCACCCCGCCCGCCGATCGCGGCCATGACAAAAAATTGCTGGCGATCCAGACCTGGCTCGCCTTGCCGGACCGCGACGAGGAATGCGACCCGGCTTTCGAGCATGTCGAGGGTGGCGGCCTGCCGGTGCTGGAGGATCATGCCTCCTGGGCGCGGGTCATCATGGGCACGCTCTGGGGCGAGACGGCACAGGTCTCGACCTATGCCGACACCATCTATGCCGACATCCAGCTGCGTCCCGGCGGGGCCATCCCGGTCGATGCCATCGCCGAGGAGCGGGCGCTCTATCTCTGGCAGGGATCGGCGACGCTCGATGGCGTCGAACTGGCGCCCCAGACCCTCTATGTGCTGCGCCCCGGCGTGCCCGCGACCCTGCACAGCGATCATGGCGCCAATCTGGTCCTGTGCGGCGGCGAGGCGTTCGCGACCCCGCGCCATGTCTGGTGGAATTTCGTCTCCTCGACCAAGGACCGGCTGATGCAGGCGCGCGAGGATTGGGAAGCGATGCGCTTCCCGCTGATACCGGGCGACGATCAGGAATTTATCCCGATCCCGCAGGGCCGGCCCAAGACCGTCAGCTACCCCTGACGGTCAGGCTTATTCGACGAAGGTCAGCGACAGATTCTCGGCATTCTTGGGTATGTCGATCCGGCTTTCGTTGATCGACGCTTCCTCGCCGGGCTTCAGCCGGGCCTTGTCCGCCTTGGTGGTCCAGCTGAACACCAGTCGGTTCTGCCGGTCGCGCAACTGCACCAGCACCGGCGGCACCGGCAGCGCCTGCTTGCCGCTGTTCACGATCCGCGCGCCAAAGGCGAAATATTCCTCGCCGGTCGGCAGCTTGCGTCGCTCGGCAGGCTTGGAGAGATAGAAGAGCAGGTCCGGATCGCCCTCTTCGGCGACCAGGCCCATATTCACGGCCCAGGCCGGCGGCCCGAAATAATGGAGCGCAGCGCCGGCGGCCGCGACCAGCAGGAAGAAGAGGACGGCAGCCCAGGTCAGCAGCTTGGCGCCATTGCGCCGACGCTTGGCCGGCAGCGACGGCGGCGGTGGCACCTCTTCGGCCGGCTGCGCTACGCCGGCATAAATGTCGTCGAACCGGTAATCGGGCGCGATCGCCGGCGTCGGCTCGGCCGCAGGTTCGATCGGCGGCGGGGCAGCGGCCTCCGGCTGCGCGGGTGCGACCGGTTCCGGCTCGGGCGCCGGCGTGAATCGCATCGGCGCTTCGGCGGGCGCGGCTTCCACGGGGGGCGGTGGTGGCGGTGGCGGCGGAGCGGGCGGCGGCGCAACCGGCGCGGGAGCGGCCGGTTCGGGCGCCTCTTCGCGCGGCGCGGGGGCGGGGCCTTCCTGGAACCAGCTATGCTTGCAGGCGGCGCACCGCACCTGGCGTCCGTCCGGGCCGACGGCGGTGTCGGGCACGATGTAGCGCGTCGCGCAATTGGGGCACACCAGGATCATTCTGCTTCATAGGCATGGCAGGGACTCTAGGGCAAGAGTCTGAAACACAGACCCGCTCATGGCGCGACTCGCGGCATTGCGCGGGATAGTTTGTCGGCCTGCCCTTTACGCGTCCCCGCCGCCTGTGCCATGGCAGGGCTTCGGGGAAGCAGGGAGCGCATCGGCGCCACACGTCACTTATGTCGGCCATCGTCCAGTTCGAAAATGTCGGCCTGCGCTATGGTCTGGACAGCGAGACCCTGTCCGACGTCAGCTTCTCGCTCAATAGCGGCGATTTTTATTTCCTCACCGGCAGCTCGGGCGCGGGCAAGACATCCCTGCTGAAGCTCCTTTATCTCGCCCAGCGGCCCAGTCGCGGCGTGATCCGCCTGTTCGGCGAGGATGTGGTGACGCTCCCCCGCAAGCGCCTGCCCGGCTTTCGCCGCCGCATCGGCGTCGTGTTCCAGGATTTCCGGCTGGTCCCGCATCTGTCCGCCTATGACAATATCGCCTTGCCGCTGCGGGTCGCGGGCATGGAGGAAAGCGAGATCGACGCGCCGGTCAGCGAAATGCTGAACTGGGTCGGGCTGGGCGATCGCGGTCAGGCGCGGCCCGCCACCCTGTCGGGCGGGGAGCAGCAGCGCGTCGCCATCGCCCGCGCGGTGATCGGCCGGCCGGAGATTCTGGTCGCCGACGAACCGACCGGTAACGTCGACGCGGACATGGCCCGCCGCCTGATGACCCTGTTCGAAGCGCTCAATCGCCTCGGCACCACGATCGTCGTCGCCACCCATGACCTGCCGCTGATGGCGCAGGTGGCGAGTGCGCAGATGATGCGGCTGGACAAGGGCCGGCTGGCCGATCCCACCGGTGCGTTGCGCTATCCGCCCCGACCGCAGGGTGGCGTCTGATGGCCGGGGGCAATCGTCGCAGCGCGGCCGCCGCGCGCCATCGCCTGCTGCCCGCCGGTCGGGTGGCGGGGCCGATGCCCTGGATCATCGCGATCATGATGTTCCTGACCGTGCTGGCCGCTGCGGCGGGCCTGGGCCTTGGCACTGCCGTTCGCGCGATGAGCGCCGATCTGGCCGGCCGCGCCACGGTTCAGGTGGTGGAGGCCGATGCACAGCAGCGCGACCGTCTCTCCGCCCGCGTGCAACAGGCGCTGCGCGGCAATCGCGATGTGCGCCAGGTCGCGCCGGTCCCGGCCGCGACGCTGGCGCAGCAACTGCGTCCCTGGCTCGGCGCCGATGTGACCAGCGGCGACCTGCCCATCCCGGCGCTGATCGACGTCAGCCTGACGCCGGGCGATGCGACGGCCAAGGTCGACCGGTTGCGCCGGTCGCTGGCCACCCTGTCGCCCAGCCTGCGGGTCGAACCCCATGCCGCCTTCCTCGCCCCGCTCGCCGGCCTGCTCACCGCGCTGGGCTGGCTGTCGGGCGGGCTGGTGCTGCTGATGGGGCTCGCCACCGGCGCCGTCGTCGTGCTCGCGTCGCGCGGCGCCCATGACAGCCATCGCACCACGATCGAGGTGCTGCACCTGATGGGCGCGACCGATGTACAGATCGCCCGCCTGTTCCAGCGCCGGATCGCGCTCGACGCCACCATGGGCGGCGCATTGGGCTTTTCCTTCGCCGTGCTGGTGATCCTGCTGATCGGCGCACGCCTGTCGGCCACCGGATCGCAGCTGATGGGTGCGGTCGCCTTGCCCTGGACCAGTTGGGCGCTGCTTGCGGCGCTGCCGATTGCCGGCATTCTCCTGTCGACGCTCACCGGCCGCTGGACCGTGCTGCGCGCACTCGGGCGCTCGCTATGATCGTCCGCCTGATCGCCGTTACGCTGCTCGGCTGGATGCTGGGCTTTGCCTGGTTCGCGATGTTCCTGCCCCAGCCGCTCGACGGGCGACAGACCGACGCGATCGTCGTGCTGACCGGCGGCGCCGGTCGGATCGACCGGGGGCTGGCCCTGCTGGAGGAAGGCGCGGCCAAGCGCATGCTGATTTCGGGGGTCGATCGGTCGGTCCGCCCGGTCGAACTGGCGGCCGAATATAAGACCCGCCTGTCGCTCTTCACCTGCTGCATCACCCTAGGGCGCGAGGCGATCGACACCCGCTCCAACGCGATCGAGACGGCGCGCTGGCTGGAGCGGCGCGATTATAAAAGCGTCCGCCTCATCACCACCGACTGGCATATGCGCCGTTCCGCGCTCGAACTGCGTCAGGCGCTTCCGGGCCGCATCAACCTCGTCTATGACGCTGTGCCCAGCCGTCCCAGCCTCACCATATTGGTGCGGGAATATAATAAATATCTCGCGCGCCGCGTGGCCGCGCTCTTTGGTATCTGATCCATGATCCTGTTCACTGCCTTTCGCTCGCTCGTCTTCATGCTGGCCTTTTATGTCGGCACCGCCTTTTTCGTGCTGGCGGCCGTCATCGGCGGCATGTTCAAGCCCGCGCATGTCCAGTCGGCTGCGACCGGCTGGAGCCGCTTTCATCGTCTCTGCGTGCGCTGGATTTTGGGGCAGCGGATCGTGGTCGATGGCGACCTGCCCATCGGTCCCTATCTCTACATCATCAAGCATGAATCGATGTTCGAGACGATCGACCTGCTCTGCCTGTTCGATCGGCCGGTGATCGGCGCGAAGCGCGAACTGCTCGACATTCCCTTCTGGGGCGGCATTGCCCGGCGCTATGGCCTGATCCCGATCGAGCGGACTGCCGGCGCCAGTGCGCTGCGAACCTTGCGTGCCTCCGCCAAGGACGCCGTGGCGCAGGGGCGGGCGGTCTGCCTGTTCCCCGAAGGCACGCGCGTGCCGCACGGTGAAGCGCCACCGCTCAAGTCGGGCTTTGCCGGCCTCTACAGCCTGCTCGGCCTGCCGGTGGTGCCGATCGCGATCGACAGTGGCGTCGTCTCGCCGCGCGGCAAGTTCCTCAAGCGCCCCGGCACCATCACCTACAAGGTGGGCGAAATCGTCCCCACCGGCCTCGACCGCAAGGAGGCCGAGATCCGCGTCCACGCCGCGATCAACGCGCTCAATTGAACAGCTTCGCAAAGCGCCCTTGGCGCTTTGCGAAGCCCGCGCGGCGCCTGAGCGTTTCAAGCTGCCGATGCGTGAGCATCATGGCAGCTTGCTATCAATGCGACCGGCCGAAGTCGGGCTTGGCGTCGTCCTGGCCCTGTTCGATGATCGACCGGCGGATGGCGCGGGTGCGGGTGAACAGGTTGAACAGCGTGTCGCCGTCATTCCAGCGGATCGCCCGCTGCAGCGTCGACAGATCCTCCGAGAAACGCTGCAGCATCTCCAGCACCGCCTCCTTGTTGGCCAGGAACACGTCGCGCCACATGGTCGGGTCCGACGCGGCGATGCGGGTGAAGTCGCGGAAGCCGCCGGCCGAATATTTGATCACCTCGCTCTGGGTGACATTCTCCAGATCACTGGCCGTGCCGACGATCGTATAGGCGATCAGGTGCGGCAAATGGCTGGTCACCGCCAGCACCAGGTCATGATGCGCCGGGTCCATCGTCTCGACATCGGCGCCGACCCGGCGCCACAGTTCCGACACCCGCTCGACCGCCGCCGGATCGGCATCGGCGGGCGGGGTGACGATCGACCAGCGTCCCTTGAACAGGGTGGCAAAGCCCGCTTCCGGCCCGCTATTTTCGGTGCCGGCCACCGGGTGCGCCGGAATGATGATGCGGCCGGGCAAAGCGGCGTTCAGCTGCGCCAGCACGTCGGCCTTGCACGATCCGACATCGCTGATGATCGCGTCGGCCGGCAGTTCGTCGGCAATCTCTGCCGCCGCTGCGCCCATCGCGCGGACCGGCACGCACAATATCACCAGTTCGGCGTCGGTGACGGATGCGCCGGCGGTATCGGTGATGTCGTCGCACAGGTCGATGCGCCGCGCGGTTTCGCGCACGGCGGGGGCGGCATCATGGCCGGTGACCCGCACGGTCGGCATATATTCGCGGATCGCCCGCGCCAGCGAGGATCCGATCAGGCCAAGGCCGATGATGGTGACACGGGAAAAGGGCAGCATCGCGTCAGGCCGCCTCCGCCATGGCGCGCAGCTTGGCAGCGACCGCGCGGGTCTGTTCCTCGGTGCCGATGGTGATGCGCAACCCGTTGGGCAGGCCCTGGCCGGGCAGCCAGCGGGTGGCATAGCCCTCGTCCCACAGCCCCTTCATCGCTGCCTCGGCGGTCAGCTTGCCGTCGAACAGGATCAGCAGGAAATTGGTGCGGCTCGGCACCGCGCGCAGGCCATGGTTGGAGAGGGACGCGATCTCGCCCGCCAGCCATTCGCGCCATTGCGCATTATGGGCGCGGCTCGCCTCGACCCATTCATGGTCGTGGATCGCGGCGACGGCGGCGGCCTGGCCGGCGGTGGTCACGTTGAACGGCGCGCGGATGCGGTGGAGGATGTCGATCACATCCTGACTGGCATAGCCCCAGCCGATCCGCTCGGCCGCTAGGCCATAGATTTTCGAGAAGGTGCGGGTGACGAACACGTTGCTGGCGGTCTTCGCCAGTTCCAGCCCCGCATCATCCTCGTCCGCGTCCAGATATTCGGCATAGGCCTGGTCGAGCACGAACAGGATATCGGGACGCAGCCCGGCGTGCAGCCGCGCAATCTCCTCCCGGCTGGTCATGGTGCCGGTCGGGTTGTTGGGATTGGCGAGGAAGACGACCTTGGTCTTCTCCGTCACCGCCGCCAGCAGGGCGTCGACATCGGTCGCGTAATCGGCGTCGGGCGCCTCGATCGGCGTCGCCCCGACGCGGCGGGCGGCAATGTCATAGACCGAAAAGCCATAGCGGACGTACAGAACCTCATCGCCCGGCCCGGCATAGGCGCTGGCGGCGATATGCAGCAATTCGTCCGACCCGGTGCCATAGATGATGCGCGCCGGATCGAGGCCATGGACCGCGCCGATCGCCTCGCGCAGCTTGGTCGCGCCGGGATCGGGATAGGTGGCCAGGTCCGCCGTCGCCGCCACCAGCGCCGCGCGGGCGGCCGCACCGGTGCCGAGCGGGTTCTCGTTGGCGGACAGCTTGATCAGCGGTCGACCGTCATCGGCGGCGGACTTGCCCGGCACATAGGCATGAATGCCGAGAATCCAGTCCTTGGGGGCGGGTTTTGCTGCAGCGTCGCTCATGGAGCGCGGCTTTAGCGGCTTCCGCGCCAAAGGCAAAGCGGCTGGATCAGCGCGGCGCAGCCAATTCCTGCCGAGCCAGTTCGCGCTGGGCGCGGAACACCGGATCGGACTGCAACCGCGCATAGGTGGCCGATGCCACGACCCGGCCGGCCAGCGTGTCGCTCAGCCAATGGGCGCGACAGATGACCCGGCTCTCGCCAAATTCATAACCGCGCTTGAGCAGGGCATCCTGCTTGTCGGGCATGACATCGGTCAGGACCAGCGCCAGCATCCAGCCGATCGCGGTATGGCCTGATGGATAGGAGCCGTCCTTGCGCAGCATGGGCTCGTCCTGCGGGCGGCAGGTATTGCCGTCATGCTCCACGAACGGGCGCACCCGCTGATAATGGCCCTTGGCGCGCGAGGTGGAGAAAGCGGCGTCGGCCGCCGCGCGGCGCAGCAACATGGTCAGGTGCGGGTGGGTGCCGTCCGACAGCGACAGGCCGGCGATCGGCTCGAACGACTGGACCATGTGCGGCCAGCCCAGGTCCGCATCCGACGCGGCCAGCGCCTGGCGATCGGCCGGCGCGGCGAGCGCGGCGCGATAGGCTTCCTCGTCGGCCGCCTTGGCGGCGGTGCCGGGGGCGGGCGGGGGCGGCAGCAGGGTCAGGCTGTTGGGCAGCGCGGCGGGGTCGAGATAGCCGCGCGGGAAGGGGATGGCCTTGGTCAGCTGTCCGACCGCCTCGATCGTGGTCGGCGGCACCGGGGCGCTGGCCGACGGCGACGTGGCGGTGGTTGCACAGCCGCTGACCAGCAGGATCGATGCCAGAAGGAATGTCTGTTTATGGAGTGTGCGCATCGCCTGTCCGCCTTTTGCTTTGGGGCCTGACGCCCGGCCCTATCAGCAGGGGCAGGGCGCGACCATCGGTGCTTGTCCCGATAGGCGGCAGCGGTCCAACCCTCAAGCGCGCTTGCCGATCCCCTTCTCGATCAACGCGTTGGCGATGTCGGCAATCTCTTGCGCGGGGCGGCTGTCGTCCCACACGCCATAGCGCAGGCCCAGGAACACGTTCATCCCCATGATCGCCCAGGCGTGGACCTCTTCCACGTCCGCGCGCACGTCGCCCTGCTGCGCGGCTTTCTTCAGGCGCGCGGCCATGCGGGTGGCGGTATTCTCATAATGGGCGCGATAGGCGGCCTGGTCGACGAACTCGGCCTCGTCGATGATGCGGTAGATTTCCTTGTGAGCGCGGGCGAACTCCAGAAAGCTCAGCAGGCCGATCCGCTCCGCCTCGATCCCGTTACGGGCATCGGCGATGCGGGGCGAGACATAGTCGCGCACCTGGCCCGACATGTCGTTGACCAGCGCGCGGAAAATGTCGTCCTTGCTGTCGAAATAGGTGTAGAAACTGCCCAGCGCACAGCCCGCCCGGCGGGTGATGCCGCTGATCGACCCGTCGTGAAATCCCTTCTCGCCAAACTCCTCGGCCGCCGCCGACAGCAGCGCGCGAAGCGTGCGTTCGCCCCGCGCGGTGCGCGGCGCCTTGTCATCGCGTCTCTCATCCCGTGGGGAAGCCGGATCGGTCATGCTCTCTCCCTCTGCCTGCCAATACGTGCCTTTTCAATCATTTGAGGACGTCTGGTGGCCTTGTTCACCGTCCCTCATATTTGAAGTTGAAAGCTGGTTCAACTTTCATTATTCAAAGGGCAAGCAGATTGGCTACCCGGATGACCGGGGGCCGCTTCAGGAGAGGAAATGCCGATGAAGGCCCATCACAGCATTCGTGCCCTTGCCCTCGCATCCGCCGCCTGGACCGGCGCGATGGCATTCCCCGCCTTCGCGCAGGACGCGTCGGTGCCCGCCGCCGATGCCGAGGAGGCCGGCATCATCGTCACCGCCCGCCGGCGTGAGGAAACGCTGGTGTCGGTGCCGATCGCGGTCAGCGCCTTCTCTGGCGCCGATCTGGAACGGGGCGGGGCGATCGACATCAGCGACCTCGCCAATGTCACCCCCAACACCACGCTGGAGGCGTCGCGCGGCACCAATTCGACGCTGACCGCCTTCATCCGCGGCGTCGGCCAGCAGGATCCGGTTTCCGGCTTCGAACAGGGCGTCGGCATCTATCTCGACGATGTCTATCTCAACCGGCCGCAGGGTGCGCTGCTCGACATCTATGACGTCGAACGGATCGAGGTGCTGCGCGGGCCGCAGGGCACGCTCTATGGCCGCAACACGATCGGCGGCGCGGTCAAATATGTCACGAAGATGCTGCCGCAGGACTTCTCGCTCAAGCTCAAGGGCAGCTATGGCAGCTATGATCAGGCCGATGGCATCATCAGCGTGTCGGCGCCGATCGGCGACCTGATGCGCGTCGGTGGTGCCTTTGCCCGCCTGTCGCGCGGCGGCTTCGGCAAGAATCTCACCACCGGGCAGGATAATTATAACAAGGATATCTGGGCCGGCCGCGCCACCTTCGAAATGGGCGGCTATGGCGCCCCGGTGCTGATGCGTATCACCGGCGACTATACCAAGGACAACAGCAACCCGCGTGGCGGCCATCGCCTGATTCCGGGGCAGGCCTCGGGCGCGCCGGTGCTGGACGATGTGTTCGACACCCGTGGCGGCCTGGTCGATCCCAAGCAATATGTGAAGTCCTACGGCCTGTCGATGAACCTGACGGCGGAGCTGAGCGACGCGGTGACGCTGCGCTCGATCAGCGCCTGGCGCAAGGATGACAGCGCCTCGCCGATCGACTTCGACGCGCTGCCCGCCGTCGATGTCGATGTGCCGGCCTATTACAAGAACGAACAGCTCAGCCAGGAATTCCAACTTCTCTATGACAAGGGCCGGCTGCACGGCATGGTCGGCTTCTATTATCTCGATGCCAGCGCCGACACCCAGTTCGATACCCGTATCTTCACCACTGTGGCCGGGCTGACCGCCTTCACCCAGGCCAATGTCGACACCGAAACCTATGCCGTGTTCGGCGACATGAGCTTCGACCTGACCGATCAGCTCAGCCTGTCGGCCGGTGGCCGCTATACCTGGGATACGCGCCGCGCCAATATCCTGCGGCAAAGCTATCTGGGTGGCGGCTCGCCGGTGTTCGACGGCGCCGGTATCCCCTTCGGCGCGCCCAGCACCAATTTCCGGGGCGAGCGCGAGTTCAAGAAGTTCACGCCGCGCTTCTCGGTCAGCTACAAGCCGACCGCCGATCACAATATCTATGCCAGCTATTCCAAGGGCTTCAAGGGCGGCGGCTTCGACCCGCGCGGGGTCGGCACCAACGCGCCCGACCTCAATGGCGACGGCATTCGCCAGGACAGCGAAATTGCCTCCTTCCTCAGCTTCGCGCCCGAACAGGTCGACAGCTATGAAGTCGGCTACAAGGGCAATCTGATGGATGGCGCCCTCTATGTCGCGGTCGCCGGCTTCTATGCCGATTACAAGGATGTGCAGATCCCCGGCTCGGTCGCCTGCACCGTCAATGTCGGCGGCGTGGCGACGCCCTCCTTCTGCGGTGTCGTGTCGAATGCCGGCAAGGCGCGCTTCAAGGGGCTGGAGTTCGAAAGCAATGCGCGTCTTGGCCGCGACATCTTCAGCGGCGGCGACCGTCTGAACCTGCAGACCGCGATCGGCTTCATCGATGCCGATTATCGCGAATATATCGCCAATATCGCCAGCGTACCGACCGATGTCGCCGACTATCGCCGGGTCCAGAACACGCCGAAATGGACCGCCAGCGGTACGCTCAGCTATAATGTCCCGGTGGGGGATGGCAGCCTCTATTTCGGCAGCACCGTCTCCTGGCGCTCCAAGACCTATCAGTTCGAAATCCCCAACCCCTATATCGATCAGAAGGGCTATGCGCTGTGGGATGCGAGCCTGGTCTATACCGCGCCCAGCGATCGCTGGAGCATCGGCGTCCATGGCAAGAACCTGCTCGACAAGGAATATAAGACCTCGGGCTATACCTTCGTCGCGGCCAATCCGGTGACCGGTGCGATCATCAACAATGCGGCCGGCTATCCCACCCCCTCGCTGGGCAAGGAAGGCACGCTGACCGCCTTCTACGGCAATCCGCGCCAGGTGTTCGTGACCGGGTCGGTCAAGTTCTAAGCTGCGTTTCCCATCCGTTCGGTTCGAGCCTGTCGAGAACCATTGCATAACCGGCTTCTCGACTTGGCTCGAAGCGAACGGAAAATTTGGTATCAGGCCCGCATGACCGACCGAACCTCTTCCCCCGCCTATCGTGGCGTCGTGCTGGCGACGCTGCTGCTGGTCTATACCTTCAACTTCCTCGACCGGCAGATCCTGGGCATCCTCGCCGGGCCGATCAAGGCGGAGCTGGGGCTGACCGATACCCAGCTCGGTGCGCTGGGCGGCATAGCCTTCGCGCTTCTCTATTCGACGCTGGCGATCCCGCTGGCGCTGCTGGCCGACCGGACCAGCCGCACCTGGGTCATCACCGTCAGTCTGGCGATATGGAGTGGCTTCACCGCGCTATGCGGCATGGCCGGCAATTTCATGCAGATGTTCCTGTTCCGCATCGGCGTCGGCGTGGGGGAGGCGGGCGGTGTGGCGCCTTCCTATGCCGTCATCTCCGACTATTTTCCGCAGCATCAGCGTGCCCGCGCCCTCTCCATCTATTCGCTCGGTATTCCGCTCGGCTCGGCCGGCGGCGTGCTGCTGGGCGGCTATATCGCCCAGACCGTCGAGTGGCGCACCGCCTTCATCGCGGTCGGCATCATGGGCATCCTCATCGCACCGCTCTTCCGCCTGGTGGTGCGCGAACCCGCGCGGCCGGTGCAGTTGGGCACGCCCGTGCCGGTTAGCGCCGTGTTCGGCATTCTCGCGGCCAAGCGCAGCTTTTGGTTCCTGGCGCTCGGCGCGGCGTGCAGCTCGATGTGCGGCTATGGCGTCGCCTTCTGGCTGCCCAGTCTGTTGATGCGCAGCTTCGGCCTCGACCTTATGGGCGCGGGTCAGTTCCTCGGTGGTCTGCTGCTGCTGGGCGGGGTCGCGGGCGTGCTGCTCGGCGGCTTCCTGGGCGATGCCATGGGCAATCGCGACAAGGCCTGGTTCGCCTGGGTGCCGGCGATCAGCTATGTGATCGGCATGCCCTTGTTCGTGGTCGGCGTGCTGTCGTCCAGCGTATCCTTCGCCTTCGCCCTGTTCCTGATACCGCAGGCTTTGGTCTATGTCTGGCTCGGCCCGGTGCTGACCGCCGTGCAGCATCTGGTGCCGCCGCATATGCGGGCCAGCGCCTCGGCGACCTTCCTGCTCATCAACAATCTCGTCGGCCTCGGCCTTGGCAGCTGGAGCGTCGGCGCCCTGTCCGATGCGCTGACGCCGACTTATGGCAACGAAGCGCTGCGCTACGCCATCGTCGCGGCGCTCGGCTTCTACCTGCTCGCCGGCCTGTTCATGGCACTCGCCGGCAAGGCGCTGCGCAAGGATTGGGTGACGGCCTGACCCATGAAGTGACAGGGCGCTGCCCTGTCACTTTCGCTGTCGGCTTAGCGCTCTTTGGTGGCGCTGAACTTCACCTTGGGATGGCGTTCCTGCTGATAGCCGATGTCCCAGGCGCTGCGCGCCATGAACACCAGATTGCCGTCGCGGTCCTTGGCCATGTTGGCACCATTATAGGATACCAGATCCTTGATCGCCTGATCGTCGCCACTGATCCAGCGGGCGGTGTCGAACGGCGACGGCTCCAGCCCGGCCGCGACCTTATATTCCGCCTCCAGCCGGCTGATCAGCACTTCCAGCTGCAGCTGGCCGACCACGCCGACGATCCAGTTGCTGCCGATTTCGGGATAGAAGACCTGGATCACGCCCTCTTCGGACAGGTCGTCCAGCGCCTTGCGCAGCTGCTTGGTCTTGGTCGGGTCTTTGAGTTGCACACGGCGCAGGATTTCCGGCGCAAAATTGGGCAGGCCAGTAAAGCGCAGGCCCGGCTTCTCGCTCAGCGTGTCGCCCACGCGCAGCGCGCCATGATTGGGGATGCCGATGATGTCGCCGGGGAAGGCCTCGTCCGCCAGCTCGCGGTCCTGCGCGAAGAACAGGATCGGCGAATGGACGGCCAGCGCCTTGCCGCTGCCCGACGGGGTCAGCTTCATGCCGCGGCGGAACTTGCCCGACACCAGCCGCATGAAGGCGATGCGGTCGCGGTGCATCGGGTCCATGTTCGCCTGCACCTTGAAGATGAAGCCGGTGACTTCGCTGCCCTCGGGCTCGACCGGGGCCGGCTCGGCCGGCTGGGCGCGCGGCGGCGGCGCATGCGCCGACAGCGCGTCGATCAGCTCGGTCACGCCGAACAGCTTGAGCGCCGACCCGAAATAGACCGGGGTCAGGTCGCCATGGCGATAGCGTTCCAGGTCGAACTCGGCATAACCGCCCTGGGCCAGCTCGGCTTCCTCGCGCAGCTTTTCCAGGCCCCGCTCGGACAGAAAGTCGGCGAGCTTGGGATCATCCAGGCCGCTGAATTGGTGGCGGGTGCCGTCAAATTCCTTGGATGGGCCGACCGGCTGCATCAGCCGATTGGTGGCGAAGTCGTAAATGCCCTCGAACTCGCCGCCCATGCCGACCGGCCAGCTCATCGGGCAGACGTCGAGCTGCAACTGGTCCGCCACCTCGTCGAGCAGGCCGAACAGCTCGCGTCCCTCGCGGTCGACCTTGTTGACGAAGGTGATGATCGGCACGTTGCGCAGGCGGCAGACCTCGAACAGCTTGCGCGTCTGCGGCTCGATGCCCTTGGCCGCGTCGATCACCATCACCGCCGAGTCCACGGCGGTCAGGGTGCGATAGGTATCCTCGCTGAAATCCTCGTGGCCCGGCGTGTCGAGCAGGTTGAAGGTGATGGTCTCGCCATCGCGCGTCCGCTCGAACGTCATGACCGAGGAGGTGACGGAGATGCCGCGCTGCTGCTCGATCTTCATCCAGTCCGATCGCGCGCGCCGGTTCGCGCCACGCGCCTTGACCTCGCCGGCCAGATGGATCGCGCCGCCTTCCAGCAGCAGCTTTTCGGTCAGCGTGGTCTTACCGGCGTCCGGGTGGGAAATGATCGCGAAGGTGCGGCGGGATGGGATGCTCATGATGCTGTTTTCTGGGGTCCGAGTTAAATAACCCGTTCGCCCTGAGCGAAGTCGAAGGGCCTTGCCGAGCGGAGGCGAGGCACTTCGCTGCGCTCAGTGGAGGGCTTCGACTTCGCTCAGCCTGAACGGAACTTGGGAAAGCCCGTTACACGTCGACCAGCGTTACGTCCATGCGGAAGGATCGGCTATCGCCCGGCAGCAGGGTCATGACACCCTGCTTGTCCCAGACATCGCCGGTGAACCCGACCGGGTCGGCCATGCCGGCCCAGGGTTCGACGCACAGATAATGGGCGCCCGGCTTCTGCCACAGGCCGAGCCAGGGCGTGTCGGGGAAATCGATCTTCAGGTGCGGCTTGCCGGGCACGCCCCAGCTCAGCGATCGACTGTTGAGATCGTCCCAGATGAGGGCATCGCCCGCGAACATATCATGGGTCGGCGCCAGTTCCTTCCCCTCGACCGGGGAGGGCACGCTCTCCAGCGCGATCAGCCCCGGCTCGCTGCCGACCTTGCGGATCGGCGCGGGTTCGGCCTGCTCGAAGCGGATGCGGTGCTCCTCGACGCTGCCGCCATAGGGCAAAGGCCAGGCGAAGGCGGGGTGATAGCCAAAGCAGAAGGGCATCGCCGTCTCGCCCCGGTTCATGACGGTGGCGGTCATGCGCAGGCTCGGTCCCTCCAGCACGAACCCCATGTCGAGCCGGAAATCGAACGGATAGACGGTGCGCGTATCCCGGTCCGCCTCCAGCCGGAACAGGGCGGCTTCCTCGTTGCGATGGACCAGGGTGAAGGGGCTGGTCCGGGCAAAGCCATGCTGGCCGATCGGATAGTCGACATCGTTCAGCCGATAGACGTCGCCGCGCGACCGGCCGACGAAGGGGAAGAGCAGGGGCGCATGGCCGGTCCACCATTGCGGGTCGGCATCGGTCATCAGCTCGCGCCCCTGCGCATCGGTCAGCGACCAGAGTTCGGCGCCCAGCGGCGATATGCTGGCGGACAGATTGTCGGAGGCGATGGCGATGCGGTCGTTCATGGCGAAACACTCCTGTTTGCCCAGCGACATAGAGCCGGATCGTCATCTGTGGAAGCGCCTTGGGCTTCCACAGATGACGTGAAACAGGCTCTATTCCAAGGTCCGATGCGGCAAATCCCGACTGTCTCGCCCGCCGCGCAATCGTTACGTTGCGGAACCGACATGGGGGCTGGCGGGTTGAGCCAGCGGGAGGACCAATGATGAAAATTGCCGTATCGACCGCCACGATTCTGTTGCTGCTCGGCACGTCGGCGCTCGCCCAGGAACAGGGCAAGAAGAGGGACGACACGCTCGACAAGGCGGGCGAAATCGCGTCCCAGCCGGCTCGCGATGTCGGCATCGAAAAGACGCAGGTGCCGCCGATCCTCGTCGCGGCCGAGGAAAATCCCTATGCCGCGCCATCGGGCAAGACCTGCAAGGCGCTGAATGGCGACATGGCGGCGCTCAACAAGGTGCTTGGTCCCGATTTCACCATCGGCCGCGAAGCCAATGAGGATCGTACCAGCAAGATCGCCGAGGGTGTGGGCAAGTCGCTGGTGAATTCGCTGATCCCCTTCCGCGGCGTGGTGCGGGAAATCAGCGGCGCAGCCCCGGCGGAACGTCGACTGCGCGCCGCGATTGCCGCCGGTCTCGCCCGGCGCGGCTATCTACGCGGCATGGCATCGGCCAAGGGCTGCAAGATTACGGGCTGACCTCCGGCGCCGCCGGGCGCGGCGCCCCGAACAGCAGCAGCCAGATGGCGAAGGCGCCTTCGCCCAGCAAAGGCACGAAATCGAGCTGGCCGGGGATCGCCTCGCCGATCGCTGGCGACAGCAGCGCCAGGCTGCGCGCGATCAGATGGACCGCGCCGCCCGCCATCAGCAGCGCACCGACCACCACCGGCAATCGTCGCGATCGGATCGCCAGCCAGCCTATCAGCAGGCAATAAATGCCGAAGAAGATGAGGCTGATGCCGTAGAGATCATTGTGGAGGCTGAGGCTGATCCGCACCAGCGACTGCACCTCCGTCATCGGAATGCCGGGATGCGGCGCACCATCGATCAGCGCGAGCGGCAGCAGATGGAGCAGGCTGTTGCCCGCCAGCACGGCAATGCCGGTCAGGCTGAACAGGGCGGCTATGCGCGCCAACACCCGCCCGGTCGGCGCGAACAGGCCATAGAGCAGGGCGGTGACCGCCAGATAGCAACAGAGCATGGCGACATCGCTCGCCCCGCCGGCCCGGTAGAGCCAGGGATAGTCCGCGATGTTGCGCATCGTCTCGCGCCCGTTGCCCGGCACGATCAGGGCCGCGCGCACCACCGCCTCGGCAAACATGCCGCAGCCAATGGTGCCGATGTAGAAGAGGCCGGCGAGGCGGGCCTGAAGTCGTTCAGCCTTCCCGTCCATCGCCGGCCTTTCCTGTCTTAGCCGCGCAGGCTCGCGCCCAGCTTCTGGGCGGCCTTGACCACCGCCGCGCTGATCGCGTCCAGCTCTTCCTGGGCGAAGCTCTTTTCGCCCGGCTGCAGCGTGATCTCCACCGCCAGCGACTTGTGGCCTTCATCCACGCCGGGGCCGGTGAAGACGTCGAACAGGCGCGCGTCGACGATCGCCTTCTTGTCCGCGCCCTTGACCGCGCGCACCAGCGCATCGGCCTCGACCGCTTCGGGCACCAGGAAAGCGAAGTCGCGCTTCACCGCCTGCAGGGCCGGCGGGGCGTAAGGCGCGCGCATGAAGCCACTCTTGCGCTTGGCCGGGATCGCATCGAGGAAGATCTCGCCTGCGACCACCGTGCCGGACAGGCCGAACTGCTTGGCGAGGCTCGGGTGCAGCACGCCATATTCAGCCAGCACCACCTTGGGGCCGAGGCGCAGCGTGCCCGACTGGCCGGGATGATAGGCTGCCGATGCCTCGCCCATGCTCTGCAGGTTGCCGACCGGCGCACCGGCGGCCGCCAGCAGCGCGATCACTTCACCCTTGGCGTCGAACGCGTCGAAGGGCTGGGCCTTGCCGCTCTGCCAGCTGCGCGCGGTCTTCTCGCCAGCCAGCACGAAGCCGACCGTGGCGCGCTCGCCCTGCTTGAAATAGCGCCGGCCGAGTTCGAACAGCCGGATCGACGTCGCGCTGCGATCGACATTGCGCTTGGTCGCCGACAGCAGGCCGGGCAACAGCGAGGGCCGCATGACCTTCAGGTCTTCGGAGATCGGATTGGCCAGCGTCCAGTCGCCACCGCCAACGCTCGCGGCTTCCTTCTCGGAAATGAAGGACCAGTTGATCGCTTCAGCGAGGCCGCAGGCGGCGGCGGTGCGGCGCACGCGGCGCTCGACCAGCTGCTCGGCCGTGGCGGTCGGGCGGGCGACGCCTGGCACGCGCGGCAGCGGGGTGGACGGCACATGGTCCAGACCGACGATACGCACCACTTCCTCGACAATGTCAGGCCAGCCATCGACGTCGCGGCGCCAGGTCGGCACGCTGATCGTCCAGTGGCCCGGCACGCTCACCGGCACGCCATCCTGATATTCGATGCCGCCGGCGTCGCCGCTGACGCCGAAGCCCAGGCTTTCCAGAATGCGCTTCTGCACGTCATGCGGCACATCGACGCCGGCCAGCGCCAGGCACTGGTCAGGCGCATAGGCGACCGTCCTGGGCGTCGCGGGCGGGGTGCCGGCGCGAGTCGCTTCCGATGCGGTGCCGCCGCACAGGGTCATGACCAGGCTGGTGGCGATCGACAGGCCATCGTCCAGGAAGGCGGGGTCGACGCCGCGCTCGAACCGGCCGCGCGCATCTGAGGTCAGCGCCAGCTTCTGGCCAGTCACCGCGATCCGCTCGGGCGTGAAATAGGCGCATTCGATCAGCACGTCCGTGGTGCCGTCCTGCGCGCCCGAATGTTCGCCGCCCATGATGCCGCCAATGTCATGCACGGCTTCGTCGTCGGCGATGACGGTCATCGTCTCGTCGATGGCATAGGTCTTGCCGTTCAGGGCCAGCACTTCCTCGCCGGCCTTGCCCTTGCGCGCAACCAGACCGCCCTTGAGCGTCGCCATGTCATAGACATGCAGCGGCCGGCCGAGGTCGATCATGATGTAGTTGGTGATGTCCACCAGCGCGCTGATCGGCTTCTGGCCGATCGCCTTGAGCCGACGCGCCATCCATTCGGGCGAGGCGCCGTTGGTCACGCCCTTGACCGAGCGGGCGAAGAAGGCGGGGCAGCCGTCGACATCGTCGGTGCGCACGTCCGGTCCCGGACCCACGCCGGCAATCTCCGGCACGATGATGGCGTTCAGCGTACCCAGGCCCGCCGCCGCCAGATCGCGGGCGATGCCGCGCACGCCCATGCAGTCCTGACGGTTCGGCGTGATCGACACGTCGATGACCGGGTCGTTGAGGCCGGCCCAGTTCGCATAGACTTCACCCACCGGCGCGTCGGCGGCCAGTTCGATGATGCCGTCATGATCGTCGCCCAGCTCCAGTTCGCGGGTGGAGCACATCATGCCGTTGGATTCGACGCCGCGAATGGCGGTCTTCTTGAGCACCATGCCGTTGACCGGCACCACCGCGCCCTCGACCCCGAACACGCCGATCAGGCCGGCGCGGGCATTGGGCGCGCCGCACACGACCTGCAACGGATTGCCGTCGCCATGGTCGACGCTCAGCACCTGCAGCTTGTCGGCCTGCGGGTGACGTTCGGCGGTCAGGATCTTGGCGATCTTGAAGGCGCCCAGCTTCTCCGCCGGGTTTTCCACATCCTCGACTTCCAGCCCGATGGCGTTCAGCGTCTTGAGGATGGTGGCCAGGTCCGCGTCGGTCTTGAGGTGCGTCTTGAGCCAGCTCAGGGTGAACTTCATGCGCCGACTCCTCCCGACAGCGTGGGCACGTCGAGTGCCGAGAATCCATAATGTTTCAGCCAGCGCAGATCGCCGTCGAAGAAGGCGCGCAGGTCGTTCATGCCATATTTCAGCATGGCGAGACGATCGACGCCGGTGCCGAAGGCAAAGCCCTGCCATTCGTCGGGATCAAGCCCGCAGGCCTCGATCACGCGGCGGTTGACCATGCCGCTGCCCAGCACTTCCAGCCAGCCGCCACCGGACGCATCGCCGTCGCCGCCGATGACGCGCTGGCCATTGGTCAGCGTGTAGCCGACATCGACTTCCACCGACGGTTCGGTGAAGGGGAAATAGCTCGGGCGCAGGCGCAGGACGATGTCCTCGCGCTCGAAGAATGCCTTGAGGAAGGTTTCCAGCGTCCATTTGAGGTGACCCAAGGTTATGCCCTTGTCGATCACCAGACCCTCGATCTGGTGGAACATCGGCGTGTGGGTCGCGTCGGAGTCGCTGCGATAGACGCGGCCGGGCGCGATGATGCGGATCGGCGGTTCCTGCGTCATCATGGTGCGGATCTGCACCGGCGAAGTGTGGGTGCGCAGCAGCATCTTCTTCTGCCCTTCCTCGTCGGGGAAGTAGAAGGTGTCGTGCATCGCGCGCGCCGGGTGCGTCTCGGGAATGTTGAGCGCGGTGAAATTATGCCAGTCGTCCTCGATCTCCGGACCGGTGGCGACCGAGAAGCCTAGGTCAGCGAAGATTTCAGCCAGCTCGTCCATCACCTGGGACACGGCGTGAACGCTGCCCTGCGGACCCAGATCGGCCGGCAGGGTCATGTCGACCTTTTCCGAGGCGAGGCGGGCGTCGAGCGCGGCCTGCTCCAGCGCGGCCTTGCGGTCGGCAATCGCGGCGGTCACGCTTTCGCGCAGATCCTGGATCGGCGGGCCCTTCTCCAGACGCTCCTCGGGCGACATGCCGCCCAGCGTCTTGAGCAGGCCGGTGACGACCCCATTCTTGCCCAGCGCGCCCACGCGCAGCCCTTCCAGCGCGTCCAGCGTGTCGGCAGCCTCGATGTCGGCGATCAGGCCGGCTTTCAATGCGCTAATTTCGGTCATATCATTCGTCATTCCCGCGAAGGCGGGAATCCATCTCCCGCGCTAACCAATCATCCTGACGCTCAATCGATGCGCCGACTGTCCAATGGCTCAAAGCCCAAATCGATAGCCAGATCGCGCCAATCGGGATTGCTCCGTTCGATCAGGTCGATCTTCCATTGCCTGTTCCACTTCTTGATCTGCTTCTCGCGCCGGATTGCTTCCTCCATGGATGCGCCGCATTCGAACCAGACCAGTCGCTTGACCCCGTAGTCGCTGGTGAAGCCTTCGATCAAGCCAGAACGGTGCTGATACAGGCGTTGCACGAGGTTTGATGTGACGCCGATGTAGAGCGTGCCATTTTTATGGCTGGCCAATATGTAGACTGTCGGATCGAAGTCTCGCTGCATTGGCCTTGTCCGGAAATGGATTCCCGCTTTCGCGGGAATGACGGAGATAGGGTTAGGCGCGCGCGCCCAGCAGCGCGCCGCCAAAGCCGATGAACATCAGGCCGGTGCCGCGGTTGAACAGCTTCTGCCGGTTGGCGGGCGCCAGCCAGCGGGCAAGGCGCAGGCCGCCCAGCGCATAGACCGAATACCAGAAGCTCTCGATCACCACGAAACTGACGATCAGGATCGCGAGCTGAAGCCAGAAGGGGCGGGCCAGGTCGATGAATTGGGGGAAGAGCGCTGCGGCGAAGATGATGAGCTTGGGGTTGGACAGGCCCGTCAGCAGGCCGGTCGCATACAGCGCGCGGGCCGAGCGGACCGGGCCGGCATCGCCGCCGTCGGCAGTGCCGACCGGCGCGCGCCAGGCCTTGATTCCCAGCCAGATGAGATAGGCGACGCCGGCATAGCGCAATATGTCGAACAGGCGCGGCGACGCCTTGAGGAGGGCGCCAAGGCCCAGCGCGGAGGCTATCAGGCACAGCAGCACGGCGCTCATCAGGCCCGCCATCGTCACCAGCGCCTTGCGCGGCCCATGGGCGATGCTCTGCGTCATCACATGCAGCATGTTTGGCCCCGGCGTGGCCGAGATCAGGAAGACCGCCGTAACGTACAACCACCAGAGATGCAGCGACATGGGATCACTTCTCCAAGGCGCTCCCTTCACCGTTCGCTTCGAGCGAAGTCGAGAAGCGGCAAGCGCAGTGCGGGCATTTCTCGACACGCTCGAAACGAACGGAGGTCGAGGAAAAACAAAAAGGGCGCCGAAGGCATCTGCCCCGGCGCCCCTTTTACGATCTTTACGATCGATCAGCGTCAGGCTGCGGGCAGCGCAGCCTTGGCCTGGGCGATGATGGCGCTGAACGCCTCGCCTTCGTGCATCGCGATGTCGGCCAGGACCTTGCGGTCCAGCTCGACGCCGGCCAGCTTCAGGCCGTGCATGAACTGCGAATAGGTCAGGCCTTCAGCGCGGACACCCGCGTTGATGCGCTGGATCCACAGGCCACGGAAGGTGCGCTTCTTGACCTTGCGGTCGCGATAAGCGTACTGGCCGGCCTTTTCGACAGCCTGGCGAGCGACGCGGATCGTGTTCTTGCGACGGCCATAATAGCCCTTCGCCTGAACCAAAATCCTCTTATGCTTCGCCTTGGTGGTTACACCACGTTTTACGCGTGCCATTGTCCTCTACTCCTTACTTCAGGCCGTAGGGTGCCCAGAGGCGGACGTGAGCCACGTCGGCATCGGACAGCACGGAAGTGCCACGGTTCTGGCGAATATACTTGGCGTTGTGCGAGATCAGGCGGTGACGCTTGCCAGCGACGCCGTGCTTGACCTTGCCGGAAGCGGTGAACTTGAAGCGCTTCTTCACACCGCTCTTGGTCTTGAGCTTGGGCATTTTCGTCTCCTTGTTTGGCGCGACGATTACAGACAGCCACGGCAGCCCTAGTTAGCCGGGCGGTCTCACTGAATATCGCGAAGGGCGGCCCATAGTCGGCCGCGCCCGCAAAAGCAAGCGATTCGGACCCAAAGGCGGCATGCCCGCGTTGACCCCGCCATGGCCGATGTCGAACCTGTGCCGCCCCGCGCGTCCAAGCCCGCCCTGACGGGCGGCGCGGCTGTGCATCTGCGCCGCGCGCACGACCGCTGGCGGCGCCTGCCGCTGCCGGCCCGCATCCTGTTGTGGATCGTCGGCATCATCCTTGCCCTGTGGCTGATCCTCTTCGTCACCAAGGGGCGGTTCCTGAAAGGGCCGTTCGAGCGCATCCTGTCCGCCCGGCTGGCGCGGCAGGTAGAGGTCGGCGGCGACTTCCAGCTCTATTTCGCGCCGATCGCGATCAAGTTCCGGGCGGAGGGGATGCGCGTCGCCAACCTGCCCTGGGCCAGCCGGCCCGACCTGCTGCGCGCCGACCTGATCGACGCACGGATCGCGCCCTTGAGCCTGATCTTCGGCAGCAGATATCGCATCCCCTGGCTGGAACTGCGGGGGGCCGCCGCCGACCTCGAATGGTCGCGCGACCGGCAGCATAATACATGGACGCTGGGCGACCCCGATCGCAAGGGCGAGCCGATGACCCTGCCGCTCGTCCGCCGCGCGCTGCTCGCCGGCACGACCATGCGCTATCGCGATCCGGTGCTGATGCTGTCGACCGATATCGGCTTCGAGACGGTGAAGGCGCAGGACACCCGCTTTGCCAGCGATGTTCGCCTGTCGGGCACGGGCACGATGCGCGGCAAGCCCTTTACCCTGAAGGGCGGACTGCTGTCGCCCAACGCCACCGTCACCGGCGGCAAGAACAGCCTGGCGCTGCGGGCACAGGCGGGCGCGACCGTGCTGGAGATAACCGGCACGCTGCCCGGCGCGACCGAGTTGGAGGGCAGCGACCTGCGCGTCGTGGCGCAGGGCCCCAATCTCAGCCATTTGTTCGATTTCCTGGGCGTGGCAATTCCCGGCACCCGCCATTATCGCTTCACCGCGGCCCTGACCAAGGCGGGCGAGGAGTGGCGCTTCACCCATTTGAAGGGCCGGTTCGGCGCTTCCGACCTGGCCGGGCGTTTCACCGTGTCGCTGCCGAACAACCGGCTGCTGCTCGACGCCGATCTGGCGACGCAGCGGCTCGACATCATCGATGTCGGCCCCTTCATCGGCTATGATCCGGAACGGCTGGATGCGCAGGGCGGGGCGGGTGCGATCACGACCGTGCAGGGCACCCCGCGCCTGCTGCCCGACGCACCGCTGCGGATCGAGGCGATCCGCAATTTCGACGCCAATGTCCGCTACAGCGTGAAGACCATCCGCGCGCCCAATGTGCCGATCGCCAATGCCGCTATGACGGTGAAGCTCGACCATAGCCTGCTGACGCTCTCGCCTTTGACCTTCGACATGGCGGGCGGCCATGTCGCGTCGGATATCGAGATCAATGCCCGCAACCAGCCGGTGCGCACGAGCTATGACGTCCGCCTGGCGCCCACGCCGATGGGTATGCTGCTCGCCCGATGGGGCGTCGAGCAATCGGGCACGACCGGCATGGTCAAGGGGCGGATGCAGATGACGGGCTTGGGCGATACCGTCCATAACTCGCTTGCCACCGCCAATGGCCGCATCGCCGTCATCCTGCCGGCGGGCAGCATGTGGGCGCGCAACGTCCAGCTGTCGGAAATCGATGTCGGCACCTTCATCACCAAGATGTTCGAGCAGAAGCTCAAGGACCCTGTGCAGATCAATTGCGGCCTGATCGCCTTCACCGTGCGCGACGGCGTGGCGGCGGCCGACCCGATCCTGATCGACACGCGCAAGAATGTGATGATCGGCCGGGGCGGCTTCTCGTTCAGGAATGAAAGCCTCGACCTCGCCTTCCGCGCCGACGGCAAGAAGATCAGCCTCTTTTCCGGCCAGTCGCCGGTCGGCATTGGCGGCTATTTCGCCCGGCCGTCGATCAACGTCATCAGCCCGGACCTGATCGCGCGCGGCGGCGCAGCGGCGGCGCTGGGCATCGTCGCCACGCCGATCGCCGCGACGCTCGCCTTTGTCGATGTGGGTGACGCCAAGGCGGCGGCCTGCGGCCCGGTGCTGGCCGGCGCCGATGCCGCAGCCCAGCGCACCCGTGGCGGCAAGCCGCGCGACGATGTCGGCCGCGGCACCACCGCGAAGGATGAGGCCGGCAAGGGCAGCAAGGCCGAGAAGAAGGCGCAGGACAAGAAGTTCCTCGGCATCTTCTGAAGGTCATGCGTCGGGCCTATCCTGCGGCCCTGCCGACTCGATCAGGGGTCGGACCGAAGGAGAGGATCATGAGCGACACGCCGTTTGTCCTGCCGGGGGTCACGCCCCATCTGACCATCGCCGACGGCAAGGCCGCCGACGCCATCGCCTTCTACGCGGCTGCGTTCGGCGCGACCGAACAGAGCCGCCATCTGGAAGAGGATGGCACACGCATCATGCACGCCCATCTGACGGTCAATGATGGCGGGCTGATGCTGAACGATCATTTCCCTGAAATGTGCGGCGGCGCCCCGGCGGAAAAGCCGGCGGCGGTCACGCTGCATCTGGAAGTGGACGATGCCGATCGCTGGTGGGACCGCGCGCTGGCCGCCGGCGCGGCGATCCGCTTCCCGATCGACAACCAGTTCTGGGGCGCGCGCTACGGCCAGCTCACCGACCCCTTCGGCCATGTCTGGTCGATCGGCGGGCCGATCAGGGAGTGACGCGATGATGGTGGGGACGACGCGCTGGGACGTGGTGACGGGCGACATCACCCGTTGCGCGGTCGACGCGATCGTCAACGCCGCCAATAACAGCCTGCTCGGCGGCGGCGGCGTGGATGGCGCGATCCACCGCGCCGCCGGGCCGGAGCTGCTGGAGGAATGTAGGGGCATCGGCTGCTGCCCGACCGGGGAGGCGCGGATCACGCGCGGCTATCGGCTGCCGGCCCGCTATGTCATCCACACGGTCGGTCCGGTCTGGCAGGGCGGCAATCAGGGCGAGCGCGACCTGCTCGCCAGTTGCTACAGCCACAGCCTGTCGCTCGCCCGCCACCATGGCCTGCGCGCGGTCGCCTTCCCGGCGATCTCGACCGGCGCCTATGGCTATCCCAGGGCGCAGGCCGCCAAGGTCGCCGCCCGCGCCGTGGCGGAAGCGCTACGCCGCGATCCCGACGCCTTCGACCAAATCCTCTTCGTCTGCTTCGACGAAGACAATCGCGATCTTTACGACGCCGCTGTCAGGGATGCTGTGGCGGGGGATTAGGGTGTGAACAAGACATTCCTCCCCGGCACGGGGAGGGGGACCGCTCGCGTAGCGAGTGGTGGAGGGGCACAGGCCGGATAGCGCAGCACTAATAGGCACTTGCCCCTCACCTCCACGTGCCGGGGAGGAACGATCGCTCTTGGTCGCTTGCAGCCCCCTCAATGATCGTGATGATGCCCATGGTCATGCCCATCGCCCGCGCCGTGGATCGCCTCCAGCACATCCTCCAGCCGCGCCGGATCGCCCAGCGCCAGCACATGGCCTTCGCTGTCCGCTGTCAGCGGTTCGCCATTCCAGTCGCACATCAGGCCGCCCGCGCCCTCGACCACCGGCACCAAAGCGGCGAAGTCATAGCTTTGCAGCCCGGATTCGATGACGATGTCGAGGAAGCCCGACGCCAGCAGACCGTAATTATAGCAGTCGCCGCCATAGACCGGCCCCTGGCGCGGCGATCCGCCCGACACCGCGCCGACCAGCGCCATATAATGGGGCACATCGCCTTCGGCGAACAGATGCGGGCTGGTGGTGGCTATCCCTGCTCCCTCCAGCGCCTTGCAGGCGCGGGTGCGCACCGGCTTGCCGTTGAAGGTGGTGGGCTGGCCGCTCATCCCGGCCCAGCGTTCCTGCGCGATCGGCTGGTCGATGATGCCGATCGTCGGCCAGCTGCCTTGCGTCAGCGCGATCAGCGTGCCGAAGATCGGCCGCCCGGCGATGAAGCTGCGCGTGCCATCGATCGGATCGAGAATCCACACCCGTTCGGCATCGGTGCGAACCGAACCATATTCCTCGCCGATGATGCCGTCGTTCGGCCGTTCCTTTTCCAGGATCGCGCGGATCGCGGCCTCGGCTGCGCGGTCAGCCTCCGTCACCGGCGACTTGTCGGCCTTGATCTCCAGATCGTAGCGCGCGCGGAAAAAGGGGCGGATGGCGGCGCCGGCGGCGTCGGCAAGGCGGTTGGCAAGGGCCAGGTCATCGCGGGTCGTCATGCCCCTTCGCCTAGCCGGTCGGCGCGCGCTAGGCTAGAGCCCGATCGTCTGAGGGGAAAGCGCATCGCGCTTGCACCGATGGCGTGAATCGGGCTCTATTCCTTGATTCTGGACCTTGATTCACGCGTCGGTCCGGTTCAGCCTGACGCGATCAAGGTCCAGACTGCGCCATCCTGATTCACCGAAGGCCTGATTCACCGAAGGGGAGAGGAAAGATGCCCGGTTCACCCGTCATCCCGTGCCTGCGCTATGCCGATGCGCCCGCCGCCATCGATTTCCTGTGCGCCGCCTTCGGCTTCGAGCGGCACGCCGTCTATCCCGACGATCTCGACAACAGCATCATCCATCATGCCCAGCTTGTCCTGGGTGAGGGCATGGTGATGCTGGGTAGCGTCAAGGATATGGAGGGCGAATCGCTCTATACTTGGTCGACGGTGCGCGACCTCGGCGGTATCACCGCCTGCGTCTATATGGTCGTGCCCGATGTCGATGCCCATTGCCTTCATGCCCGCAACGAAGGCGCAGTGGTGGTGGACGAACCGCATGACAATCCGGGCTATCCGGGGCGCGGCTATACCGCGCTCGATCCCGAGGGGAATGTGTGGAGCTTCGGCAGCTATGACCCCTGGGAGCCGATCCCCGAAGACGGTGATTAAGCTTTTGGAAACCGTGCCGTTCTAGCCTCCCGGAAGAAAGGGGGCCATCATGGCGCTGCTTGGCTGGATCTTGAGCTTCATCTGCCTGTTCGCAGGCCTCGCGCTGCGGCAGGACATGCCGATCGGCGGATCGGTGGCGATCTCCAACATCCTCGTCGTCTTCGCCCTGCTCGCCTGCCCGATGGTATGGCGCGAACTGCCGCTGGGCGTCTCGCGCGGCCAGCGCATCGTTTCCGGCCTGGCGCTGGTCTTCGCCCTGCCGATCATCCTGTTCCCGACGCATTAAAGCGCCGGGCGCGCCAGCATCAGCCAGACGATCGCCAGAATCGCGCCAAAGGCGGGAAAGCCGAAGGCGAACCACCAGCGGAAAAGTCGATGATAGGCGGATGGTAGCGAATCACCGCCGGCGACGGCGGCTGCCGCCAGGTCGCGCATCCGCGCCTGCATCCACAGCACCGGCAGCCAGAAGGCGCCGATCAGCAGATAGAGCGCAACCGACAGCAGCAGCCAGGGCGTGTCGAGCGGCCAGCCGAGCCCGTGGGCCAGCGCCAGCCCGGTAATCGGCTGCACCACCACTGCGCTGGCGGTGAAGAGCATGTCGGCGATCACCACGATCCGTGCGACCGCCGCGATCACCCGCGCGTCGCCGGTGCGGTGTGCCATCAGCATGAAGAAGGCGATGCCCGCCCCGGTGCCGATCAGTACGCAGGCGCCCAGCACATGGGCCCAGCGCAGCGCCAGGATCAGGACATCGCTCATCGTTCCTCCAGCAGTATATGGGTGATCAGCGCGGCGATCATCACCACCAGTGCCTTGGCCAGCGGCGCCAGCGGATCGACCCACATGTCCGGCCGCACCCAGCTGTCCATGACCAGATAGGCGGCAGTCAGTCCAGCCATGCCCAGCACCGCGCGCTGCGCCCAACGCCGCACCAGGATTGCCGCGCCCAGCAGTAGGTCGGCGACGCTGCCGGCGATACTCAGCGCCATGGCGACTCCTGCGACCGGCGTCCCCTGCAATTCGCCGGCCACCGTGTCCAGCCGGGCGAGGCCGACCAGCCCCGACAGCAGGAACAGCAGCGACAGCGCCGCCACTAGGCACGGCATCAGCAGCATCAGCCGCGCCTGCGAGCGATCCTGCAGCCCCGATGGGTGGCGCGCCAATATCTGGTCCAGCGTCAGCAGCGGCCGGCCCAGCAGCGCCTCGCCGCCTTCCGGCGCGCCGGTCACGTCGCGCGCGATCATGGCCATGGCGGTGCTGCGCAGCGGCGATCGCCAGCCCAGATGGCCAAGCAGGTCGGCGACCGCGCTGACCGGCGTGGCGATCCGGCCGGGCAGGGCGATAACCGGAACGGGCGCAATCCCCAGCCAGCGGCGATGGGCGACGATAATGGCGTCCAGCGTCGATGCCTCACGCTCGACCAGGTCGATGTCGATTGCGCGCGGCGCGTCGGGCGCCAGGCAGCAGACCACCGCCTGCGCCACATCGTCCAGCGCGACGCTCTGGATGCGGCTGTCGCCATGGACGCTGAACAGCCGCAGCGGCATCGCCGCCAGCGCCCGGATCAGCAACGTGCCGCCATAGGCATTGCGGCCGATCACCAGACCGGGGCGCAGGATCGCCCAGTGCAGCGCGGACGCGCGCAGATGATCGTCGGCCACCGCCTTGGTCGACAGGAAGGGGCTGGCGTCCTTTGCCGTGGCGCCGGGCGCGGAAATTTGGATGAAGCGGGCAATGCCCTGCGCGGCGCAGGCGTCGATCAGCGCGGCGATGCTGGCGCCCTGGATCGCCTCCAGCCGTTCGCCGCCGCCGCTCTGCAACGCGCCGCTGGCATTGACCACGGCGTCGACGCCGTGCAGCGCCGTGGCCCAGTCGGCCGGCTGGGTCATGTGGTTGAGGTCGGCGAAATGCCAGGACAGGGCGGGGAAGAGGCGGCGGGCGGTCCGTTCGGACCGGCCCATGCCGATGACCTTATGCCCCGCCGCGATCAGCGCGCGCGCAATCCCGCTGCCGATGAAGCCATAGGCCCCAACCAGCAGGATGCGCATGCGCGTCTTAGTCGAACAGGCTGGAAACGGAGCTTTCGTCCGCGATGCGCTTGATCGCTTCACCCAGCAGCGGGGCGATCGGCAGGTGGCGGATGCGCTTGGCATCGTTCACCGCGTCGGTGCCCTGGATCGAGTCGGTGATGACCAGTTCCAGCAGTTCCGACGCCTCGACGCGGGCGACCGCACCGCCCGACAGCACGCCATGGCTGACATAGGCGACGACTTCCTCGGCGCCCTGCGCCTTCAGCGCGGCGGCGGCGTTGCACAGCGTGCCGGCCGAATCGACGATATCGTCGATCAGGATGCAGAAACGGCCCTTCACGTCGCCGATGATGTTCATCACTTCCGACTCGCCGGCGCGCTCGCGGCGCTTGTCGACGATGGCGAGCGGGGCGTTGTCGAGGCGCTTGGCGAGCGCACGGGCGCGCACCACGCCGCCGACGTCGGGCGACACGACCATGATATTCTTGTCGCCGAAGCGCGCCTGGATATCGGCCGACATCACCGGGGCGCCGAACAGATTGTCGGTCGGGATGTCGAAGAAGCCCTGGATCTGGCCGGCATGGAGATCGACCGAGAGGACGCGGTCGGCGCCCGCGGTGGTGATCAGGTTGGCGACCAGCTTGGCGCTGATCGGCGTACGCGGGCCGGGCTTACGGTCCTGGCGGGCATAGCCGAAATAGGGGACGACGGCAGTGATTCGCTTGGCCGACGCGCGCTTGAGCGCATCGATCATGATCAGCAATTCCATCAGATTGTCGTTGGTCGGATAGGCCGTCGACTGGATCACGAATACGTCTTCGCCGCGGACATTCTCATGAATTTCCACGAAAACTTCTTCGTCGGCAAAGCGACGGACGCTGGCCTCGGTCAGGGGGATTTCGATATAGTCGGCGATGGCGGCCGCGAGCGGCTTGTTCGAATTGCCGGTCATGAGTTTCATGGCGAAAATCCCCAGGCTAATTGGCGTGACGAATTGATGACGATGCGCGAAACGCGGCCCCTTTAGCGGCGCATGTCCCATGTGGAAAGGCGCTTTTGCGCCCTGCGACAAAATGGCCGGAGCATTTTCAGGATGACCGCGAAGCGGGCATTCGGTTCGAAAATGCGGCATCGGGGAATAGAGCGTTTTCGCAGCATGCGAAAATGCTCTAGGGGCCAAGGCATGACCGACAAACTCGTGATCGCGCTCGCCCAGATGACCCAGACGATGGGCGACCCGCGGGCCAATGCCGACGCCATGCTGGAATGGCGCGCACGCGCCAAGGGCGCGGACCTGATCGTCTATCCCGAACTGCAGCTGATCGGCTATCCGCCCGAGGATCTGGTGCTCAAGCCCGCGCTGCTCGACCAGGCCAATTATCATCTCGACCGGCTGGCGCAGGAAAGCGCCGATGGCGGCCCGGCGATGCTGGTCGGCACCGTCGTCGCCTCGCAGGGCGTGCTGTTCAATGTCGTCGCCCTGATCGAGAATGGCGCCGTCACCGCGATCCGCCAGAAGCGAGAACTGCCCAATTACGGCACGTTCGACGAAAAGCGCCTGTTCGCGCCCGGCCCGCTGCCCGCGCCGATCGATTTTCGCGGCGTGAAGATCGGCGTGCCGATCTGCGAGGATATCTGGTTCCCCTTCGTCACCGCCCATCTGCGGGCCGAGGGCGCGGAAATCCTCATCAGTCCTAATGGTAGCCCGTTCGAGGTAGACAAGGATGATCGCCGCCTGAACGTCGTCGCCGGCACCCGCGTGCGCGAAACCGGCCTGCCGCTCGTCTATCTCAACCGTGTCGGCGGTCAGGACGAACTGGTGTTCGACGGCGCCTCCTTCGTCATGAACGGCGACCTCTCCATCGCCCAGCAACTCCCCGACTGGGAGGAAAAGCTGGTGCTGACCCAGTGGGAGAAATGGGACGGCCAATGGGTCTGCCTGCCCGGCGAGCGTCATGAACTCGATCCGCGCCCGGCCGACATCTATAATGCGATGGTGCTGGGCCTGCGCGACTATGTGAACCGCAACCGCTTCCCCGGCGTCGTCCTCGGCCTGTCGGGTGGCATCGATTCCGCCTTGTCTGCCGCCGTCGCCGTCGATGCGCTGGGCGCCGACCGGGTCTGGTGCGTGATGATGCCCTCGCGCTTCACCAGCCAGGAAAGCCTAGATGACGCAGTCGAATGCGCCCGCCTGCTCGGCGTCCGCTACGACACCATCCCGATCGAACCGGCGGTTTCCGCCTTCGACACGATGCTGGCCCCGGTGTTCGAGGGCAAGGCGCGCGACCTCACCGAAGAGAATATCCAGTCGCGCATTCGCGGCCTCACCCTGATGGCGCTCTCCAACAAGTTCGGCCATATGCTGCTGACCACCGGCAACAAGAGCGAGATGTCGGTCGGCTATGCCACCATCTATGGCGACATGGCGGGCGGCTATTCGGTGCTGAAGGACGCGTACAAGACCACCGTGTTCGACCTCTGCCGCTGGCGCAACGCGCATATGCCCTCGCTCGGCGAAGGCTTCGGTCCGGCCGGCCCGGTGATGCCCGAACGCGTCATCACCAAGCCGCCCAGCGCCGAACTGCGCGACAATCAGAAGGATGAGGACAGCCTGCCGCCCTATGAGGTGCTGGACCCGATCCTCTATGGCCTGGTCGAGGAGGAATTGTCGGTGGCCCAGCTGGTCGAGCGCGGCTTCGACAAGGCGGTCGTCACCCGGATCGAGCATCTGCTCTACATCGCCGAATATAAGCGCCGCCAGTCGCCGCCCGGCGTGAAGCTGGGCATCCGCAATTTCGGCCGCGACCGTCGCTACCCGATCACCAACGCCTTCCGCAGCGTATAAGTAACATCCGTTCGCCCTGAGCGAAGTCGAAGGGCAGGCTGAGCATGGCGAAGCCCCTTCGTTCGGGGCGCACGGGTTTGGAAATAAAGATATGACCGTCATCACCCGCTTCGCCCCGTCGCCGACCGGCCATCTCCATGTCGGCAATATCCGCGCCGCGCTCCACAACTGGCTATGGGCGCGCAAGTCCGGCGGCCGTTTCCTGCTGCGCCTCGATGACACCGATCTGGAGCGCTCGCGCCCCGAATATGCGGACTCGATTCTGGCTGATCTGCGTTGGCTCGGCCTCGACTGGGACGGCGAGGAAAAACAGTCCGAACGCTTCGCCCTCTATGAGGCGCGGTTCGCGGCGCTCAAGGCCTCGGGCCATGTCTACCCAGCTTATGAAACCCAACAGGAACTGGAACTGCGCCGCAAGGTGCTGCTCGGCCGCGGCCTGCCGCCGGTCTATGATCGCGCCGCCCTGTCGCTGACCCCGGACCAGATCGCTGCCTATGAGGCCGAAGGGCGCACGCCGCACTGGCGCTTCAAGCTCGACCATGACCAGCCGATCGTCTGGACCGACCTGATCCGTGGCGAGCAGCGCTTCGACCCCAAATTGCTGTCCGACCCGGTGATCCGCCGCGCCGACGGCTCATGGCTCTACATGCTCCCCTCGGTGATCGACGATGTCGACATGGGCGTCACCCATGTGCTGCGCGGCGAGGATCATGTCTCCAACACCGCGACCCAGATCCAGATGTTCACCGCGCTCGGCGCCCCGCTGCCCCAGTTCGCGCATGAGGCGCTGCTGACCGGCAGCGAAGGCAAGCTGTCGAAGCGTCTCGGCTCGCTCGGCGTCGCCCATTTCCGCGAGATCGGGCTGGAGCCGGCCGCGATCGCGTCGCTGCTCGCCCGCCTCGGCAGTTCGCAGCCGATCGAGCCCTTCGCCGACCGTGCGCCGCTGATCGATACGTTCGACTTCGCCCATTTCGGCCGCGCCCCCGCCCGCTTCGACGAAGCCGAACTGGCCAGCCTCAACCAGAAGATCGTCCACGCCCTGCCTTATGAGGCGGTCGCCGACCGCCTGCCCGCCGGCATGGACGCCGCCGCCTGGGCCGCGATCCGCCCCAATCTGGAGACGGTGGCGGGCGCCGCCGACTGGTGGCAGATCGTCACCGGCCCGATCGACGGGCCGGAGGTAGCCGATGAAGACCGCGATTTCCTCGCCGCCGCCCATCGCATCCTGTCCGCCGTCCCCTTCGACGCCGACATCTGGCGCACGCTGACCGGCGCGCTCAAGGACGAAACCGGCCGCAAGGGCAAGACCCTGTTCCAACCCCTGCGCCGCGCCCTCACCGGCCTCGACCACGGCCCCGACATGGGCCAGTTCCTGCCGCTGATCGGCCGGGACGAGGCGTTGAAGAGGCTGGCAGTGGCCGGTTGATCGGGTTAGGCTGGCTGCACCGGACCATTCTGGAGGCCAGCCTGATGCGTTATGCTCTCGTCCTGTCGTCCGGCCTGCTGCTCATGGGAGCCGCAGCGCCGTCTGCTTCCTTTAATATCTTTCCCGAACAGGCGGTGATGAATGCCGCGGCTGTCGACCCCGATGGGGTGAAGGGGGTGTTCGAGCTGCCTGTTCGCGCCACTGGGCGCCAGGGCGGCTGGTTCTATCTTAATTCTCAGCAGGATTATCGCGATCCCCGCAACCTGACGATCGCCATTCCCGGCGCCATGGCTGATGCACTGGCACAGCGTTTCGGCGCGGAACTCGATCAATATCTGACGGGCAAGACCATCGCGGTCCGTGGCGAAGCGAAGCGGGTGAAAATTCATTTTCTGGCGGATGGCCGGCCGACCGAAAAATATTATTATCAAACCCATGTGCGGCTGACCGATCCCAGCCTGCTGACGGTGGAGGGTGAACCAGTCCGTTACTGACCGCTCAGGCGGCCATCATCTCCAGCGCCTTGCCGACGGCCAGAATCCCCTCCGGCGCGGCGGCGAAGCCCATATGGGTGCAATCGACCTCGATTGCGCGGTCGCGCTCGCCGGCGCGGCCTCGGGCGCATTCGGGCAGGATCACGCCGTCGCGCTGGGACCAGAGCGCCACGGTCGGCACCGGCGGCTTTTCCTCGCGGGTGCAGGGGAAGGGGGGCGTGTCGACCGGGAAGCCCGACACCAGTTGATAGAGGCGCCAGGCATGGTTGGCGCGCGGGTCGCCGGAAAAGGGCGTGCCCATCGTCACCACGCCGCCGACCTTGGATCGCGCGAACTTGGCATATTCGCGCGCATAAAGGCCGCCCAGGCTCCAGCCGACCAAAGTCACCGGCTTGCCGCTTGTCCGGCGGATCGCATCGACGCGGGCGTCGATCTTCTCCAGCGTGTCGGCGCGCGGTCCGAAATTGCGACCCATGTCCCAGCCATGCGCCTGATAGCCCGCCGCGTTGAGGATCGCGCGCAGCGGCTCCATGCGATGTTCCGACGCCATCAGGCCGGGCACCAGCAATATATGTCGCCCGTCGCCGCGAATCGCGCGGCTCAGTTGTTCGGCCTGGGCCCTGGTGCGGCTGATGTCGAACGGCACCGAGGCATTGCCCAGCAGATGCGACAGCGACGGGCGCGCGGACGCGCGCGGACCGCTGGCAAGGCGGCCCTTCCAGAAGCTGGCAATGGCATCGGCATAGGGTGGCACGAGAGACTCTGTCCTGAACCGGGCGGAAAATGTGACATTCTCGTGACAAACGCAGGGTGCGTCCATGGGTTTCATCGCAAGCGATGAACGGTATGTCTCAGGAAATGGAGCTCAGGGGGCGAGGGGGGATGTCTGGGCGACGCTGGCGCCCTCGGTCGTGCGCAACTGGCGCGGCTCCAATATCGCCGCTGTCTCGATCAGGTCGAGCGCCCGGCGCGCCTCCAGATAGCGGCGAGCATATTGCATCCAGCGATCGGCCGCAGCGCGATCGGGCATGCGCTCCACCTCGGCCAGCGCCGCGCCGACCCGGCTGGCGTCAATATAGCGCAGCGCCCGCTGCATCGCCATTTGCGGCCGGGGCGAGGGGGTGGAGGATTTGCGGATGATGATCAACTCGCGCGCCTCATGCTCGAAACTGTCCCACCAGCTGGCGTCGGCCGGTGGCGACGTGACGCGATCGGCGACATCGACCAGCCCGGCGCGCAGGTCGGCCAGCGTCACCGGCTCGCGCGCGGCATTGATGATGGTGGCGACGGCGCGGGGCTGGGCCTGGCCGAAGCGCAGCCGCAACTGCCCCTCGACATAGCCGAGCGGGGCGCCGGTATCGAGCGCGCGGCGGGCGGCAAAGGCGACCAGCAGCCCTTCGGCGCGCGCGGCATTGCCCGACGCGGCCTGCGCCTCGACAGTGATGCGGTTGAGCCGCTCCTCCAGCTGGATCACGCGGGCGTCGAGCATCTGCGCGGCATCCGCCGTCAGCGGACGGCCTGACGGGATGGCGTTGCTGCCCAGCAGCGGCGCGGGCAGGGCGGGCGTCGCCGCCTCATCCTGGCCCCAGCGCCGTTCGATCTGCGGCATCGCCCAGATGGTGACGCCGATGCCGATCAGAAACGCGAACAGCAGCAGCACGGGCGTCAGCCAGGATGTGCGTCGGCGCGCGGGCGGCGGCGTTTCCTGCTGAATTTCCACACTCTCCTGCTCGTTCATCAAGTCTCTCTCGTTTGCGACCGCGGTTTCATTCGCACAATCGACGGGCGAGGGCCAGTACCGCCGCATCATTGGGCGCATCGGCGGCCTGCGCGCTGCCCCATCCGCTGCCGCAGGCGGCGAGGGCGGCGGGACTTATCGCCACCACGTCGCTGGTTGTGCGCTGATTCTCCGGAACAATCTCCGCCAGCCGGGCGCCGGCCGCCGCAGAATGGACCAGCAGCACGCCGCCGCGCAGGTCCAGCGGATCGCAGGGCAGGGGCATCATCCGATAGACTGGGATGCGCGTCACCCGCAGCGGCCCCGCGTCCATCGGCGCCGCCGTCTCGCCCGACAGATGCAACACGGCCCGGTGCCCGTCGGCCGCGATCCGCGCGGCGATCGCGCTGGCATCGCCATCCCCCGCGACCGGATCGACAAATCCCGCCGCCCGCAGCGCCTCAGCCGTCGCCGCGCCCACGGCATAGGTCGGCAAGGCGCGATAGGCCTGCAGCACGGCCCCGCCGGATCGCGCCGTCTGCGCACTCGTCACCAGCAGGGCGTCGAAATCCCCGGCGGGTGGCGGCGTCCAGGCCAGCGCCTCGGCCGCGAACAGCGGACACAGCCGCACTGCCAGCCCCATGGCCATCGCCTTGTCCGCCGTCCTGCCGGCGCCGGGCGCGGGCCGCAGGATGATGAGCGGTCTCACCCCTCGAACAGGCTGCGCAGCGCTGGGCTTGCCCGCTCCAGCAGGCCCCGGCCGATCGCCTCGGCCGCGTGGAAATCGCCGCGCGCCAGCCTTGCCTCGTCCCGCACCGTCTCATCCCCATCCGGGCTGATGATCTCGGCGCGCAGGTGGACCTGTCCGCCCTCCAGCAGCGCGAGGGCGGCGATCGGCGAATGGCATGTGCCGCCCAGGCCCCGCAGCACCGCGCGCTCGGCCATCACGCAATCGAATGTGTCGCGATGGTTGATCGCCGCCAGCCAGCCCAGCATGGCGTCATTGTCGGCCAGCGTCTCGATGCCGACCGCGCCCTGCGACGGCGCCGGCAACATGGTGTCGATCTCGACCGTGGCGCCAATGTCCGCCTGGCCCAGCCGGTCGAGCCCGGCGGCGGCGAGCAAAGTCGCATGGGCCTCGCCCGCCTCCAGCTTGGCCAGCCGGGTGGCGACATTGCCGCGGAACAATATGATCTGCGCATCGGGGCGTAACCGCTTCACCTGCGCGGCACGGCGCGGCGAACTGGTGCCGACGATCGGCTGCGGCGGCAGCGCGGCAAAATTTTCCACGCCGACCAGCCGATCGCGCACATCGGCGCGCGGCAGCATCGCGGCAATGCGGATCGCATCGGGCCGGATCGTCTCGACATCCTTCATGCTGTGGACGGCGCAGTCGATCTCGCCCTCTGCCAGCGCCCGGTCCAGCTCCTTGGTCCACAGCGCTTTTCCGCCGATTTCCGCCAGCGCCCGGTCCTGGATCCGGTCGCCGCTGGTCTGGACGATGACGGTGGTGATGGCGTCCTGATCCCAGCCATGGGCGTCGCGCAGCGCCTGCGCGGTCATATGGGCCTGGGCTAGCGCAAGCGGCGATCCCCTGGTGCCAAGGCGCAACGGTCGTTCGGGTCTTTTCATAAGCGGCTTGCTCTAATGGCCACGGGCACTAGATGGAAGCGGCAATGACCATCATCCTCGGCCTGGAATCAAGCTGCGACGAAACCGCGGCGGCGCTGGTGACGGCCGACGGGCAGATATTGGCCCATCGCCTCGCCACGCAGGAAGACGCGCACCGCCCCTATGGCGGCGTCGTGCCCGAAATCGCGGCCCGCGCCCATGTCGAGGCTTTGGCCCCGCTGGTCGAAGCGGCACTGGCCGACGCAAAGATGACGCTGGCTGATGTCGATGTCATCGCCGCCACCGCCGGCCCCGGCCTGATCGGCGGCGTGATGGTCGGCCTCGTCACCGGCAAGGCGCTCGCTCATGCCAGCGGCAAGCCGCTGGTCGCGGTCAATCATCTGGAGGGGCATGCGCTCTCGCCGCGCCTCGCCGACCAGAATCTGCAATTCCCCTATCTGCTGCTGCTGGTGTCGGGCGGCCATTGCCAGTTGCTCAGGGTGGACGGCGTCGGCCAGTATCGCCGACTTGCCACCACGATCGACGATGCCGCGGGTGAAGCCTTCGACAAGACCGCCAAGCTGCTCGGCCTCGGCTTCCCCGGCGGTCCGGCGGTGGAAAAGGCGGCAGCCAAGGGCAATCCGCGCGCCGTGCCGCTGCCGCGCCCGCTGGTGGGCACCGACGAACCCCATTTTTCCTTCGCCGGCCTCAAGAGCGCGGTGATGCGCGCCGCGCAGTCGGGCCAATATGCGGTCGAGGATATCGCCGCGAGCTTCCAGCAGGCGGTGATCGACTGCCTGCTCGACCGCACCCGGCGTGCGCTCGCCGCGAGCGAAGGCGTGACCGCGCTGGTCGTGGCCGGCGGCGTCGCCGCCAATCAGTCGGTGCGTGGAGCATTGACCACGCTGGCGCAGGATCATGGCCTGCCCTTCGTCGCGCCGCCCTTGTGGCTCTGCACCGATAATGCGGCGATGATCGCCTGGGCCGGCGCGGAGCGCTATGCTGCGGGCATGACCGACGATCTCACCATCCCCGCCCGGCCGCGCTGGCCGCTCGATCCGACGGCGGAAAAGGCGCGTGGAGCAGGAGTGAAGGCATGAAGGCGGGAGTCATCGGAGCAGGCGCCTGGGGCACCGCGCTGGCGCAATTGCTGGCGGCCGACGGGCAGGATGTGCGCCTATGGGCGCTGGAAGCCGATGTGGTCGATGCGATCAACGGCGCCCATGAAAATCCGCTCTATCTGCCCGGCCTGCCGCTCTCGCCCTCGATCCGGGCGACCGGCGTTCTGGCGGACCTGGCTGATCGCGACCTGATTCTGGTGGTCAGCCCGGCCCAGCATCTGCGCAGCGTCGTGGCGCAGGCGCCGGCCGGCGTGCCGCTGGTTCTCTGTTCCAAGGGGATTGAGGCGGGCACCGGCCTGTTGATGTCGGAAGTAGCGGCACAGGCGCAGCCAAGCGCGCCGATCGCCGTCCTCTCCGGCCCGACCTTCGCCCATGAAGTGGCCAAGGGACTGCCGACTGCCGTCACCTTCGCCTGCGCCGACCAGGCGCTGGCCGAAAAGCTGGCGGCGCGCATCGCCCGGCCGACCTTCCGCCCCTATCTGTCCGATGATGTCGTCGGTGCGGAAATCGGCGGCGCGGTCAAGAATGTGCTCGCCATCGCCTGCGGCGTGTCGGAAGGGGCCGGCCTCGGCCTCAATGCGCGCGCCTCTCTCATCAGCCGGGGTTTTGCCGAAATGACCCGCTTCGGCCTGGCGCGTGGCGCCCGTGCCGAAACGCTGGGCGGCCTGTCGGGCCTGGGCGACCTCGTCCTCACCTGTTCCTCCACCAATTCGCGCAACTTCTCGCTCGGCAAGGGGCTGGGCGAGGGGCAGAGCGCAGCCGACCTCCTCTCCAACCGTCGCACCGTGGCCGAAGGCGCGCACACCGCGCCGGTGCTGCGCGATGCAGCCCGCGCGGCCGGCGTCGAAATGCCGGTGGTGGAAGCCGTCTGTGCCCTGCTTGCCGACGCCGCACCGCTGGCACAGGTCATCGACGCGCTGCTGGCGCGTCCGCTGCGGCCTGAATAAGCATCGCCGCGACACAATAGATCGCCTATAGACATGAGCATGACAATCGAGGGGGACCAGGGGCCTGTGACCGCGCAGGCGACCCCTGCCGAACAGAAGGATGATATCGCCGCCCTGGCCAAAGGCGGACGGACCAACGTCTTCGGCTTCCTGCTGCGCCTGGCTGCACGCCTGCCTTTCCTGTTCATCGCCGGCCGCTGGTATGGCGCCGACGCGCTGGGGCGCTTCGCCTATGCCGTGCTGGTGGTGGAATTCGTCGCCCAGATCGCGACGCTGGGTCTCAAGCGGGGCCTTGCCGGCGCGCTCGCCCAGACCGAACGGCCGCACAGCCATGTCGTGACCGACGCGATGGTGGTGACGCTGATCGCGTCGCTGCTGGGGGCCGGCCTGTTGATCGCCTTTCCCCAGGCGATGTTCCCCAATAGCGGCATCAACGGGCTCGACCGGTTGCTGGCGCTGATCGTCATCGCTGTTGCCACCTCCGACGTTGCGCTCGCCGCCTGCGCCTATCGCTTTGACATCGGCGCCACGGTCCGCGCGCGCTCGATCATTGAACCCTGGGCGATCAGCATCGGCGCCTTCGGTTTCGCTTATTATTCGCTGCGCGACGGCCTGATCCTCTCCTATGTCGTGTCGATGGTGGCGGCGATGATCGCCTCGATCATCCCGATGTGGCGCCATTATGGCCGGCCGCATGGCTGGCGCCCCGATGCCGGGCGGCTTTGGCGTCTGGCCCGCCGCAACCTGCCGCTCGCGGCCGCGGACGGCGTCGAATGGGGCTCGCGCCGGCTCGACATGGCGATCCTGGGCCTCTTCGTCAGCCCGGCGATCGTCGGCATCTATTATGTCGCGCAGCAGGTCGCCTCGCTGCCGCAGAAATTGAAGACCAGCTTCGATCCGATCCTTGGCCCGGTCATCACCCGCAACCTGGCCGAGGGCAATCTGGCGGCGATCGCGCGCCAGGTCAGTCAGGTCGGCTTCTGGATCATTGCCGCGCAGGCCGGTATCGCGCTGGCGCTCGGCATTCCCGGCGAGGCCGTCATGGGCCTGGTTGGTCCGCATTTCGTCGGCGGCACCGGCGCGCTCGCCTTCCTGCTGCTGGCCGAAGTGGTCGCCGCGACCGCCGTGGTCAGCGAATCCGCGCTCGTCTATATCGCCCGCCACCGCAACCTGATGATCTCGCTCAGCATGATCGCGCTCCAAGCCGCACTCAGCTTCGGCCTGATCCTGCTCGGCAAGCGGTTCGGCCTCACGCCGCAGGAACTGGCCGCCGCGCCCGCTCTGGGCCTGTGCATCGCGCTCGGCGCCGGCGCCTTCGTCAAGGCGCGGCTGCTCTCCAGCCTGCTCCACGCCCGCGTCAATGCCTGGCGCTGGCCCTTGCTCAGCGCCTCGGGCGTCGCCTGCATCGTTGGCGCGGCCTTCGTTGCCCTGCCGGCGCGTTTCGAATGGGTCGAACTGGCGGTCGGTGTCTGGGCGATCCTGGGCGCCTATGGCTTCGTCATCTGGCGCTGGGGCTTCGGCCCGGACGACCGCGCCCTGTTCCGCAAGCAAAAGAACCCGGCCTGATCCACCCCATAAAAAAGCCCGCCTCTCGATCGGAGAGGCGGGCTTTTCTGTCAGTGTCTGTCGCGATCAGGCGAACAGCTTGGCGCGGATCAGGTTCAGATCTTCCTCGGGACGCGCGCCCCAGTGCGAAATGACTTCGGCTGCCGCCGCCGCACCCAGCGCCAGGCAATCCTCGACGCTGCGCGCTTCCAGATGCGCGGCCAGATAGCCGGCGGCGAACAGGTCGCCCGCACCGGTGGTGTCGATGATCTGGCTGACGGGCGCAGCCGGCGCCTCGTGACGCACGCCATCGACGATGGCGACCGCGCCCTTTTCGCTGCGGGTCGACACCAGCACCGGCACCTTGTCGGCGAAGCGGGCCAGCGCTGCATCGAAATCATCGACCTGCGCCAGCGACTGGATCTCGCCCTCGTTCGAGAAGAGGATGTCGATCAGCCCCTGTTCGATCAGGTCGATGAAATCGGCGCGATGGCGGTCGATCACGAAATTGTCGGACAGGGTGAAGGCGACCTTGCGGCCGGCATTGCGGGCGGCGTCGATCGCGGCGCGCATCGCGGCGCGCGGCTGCTCGGGATCCCACAGATAGCCTTCCAGATACAGGATGCGGGCCGACTGGATCAGCTCCAGGTCCAGCGCCGCTTCGGGCAGGAACTGCGAGGCGCCCAGGAAGGTGTTCATGGTGCGCTGCGCGTCGGGCGTCACCAGGATCAGGCAGCGAGCGGTCGGGATGTCGCCCTGCATCACCGGCGTGTCGAACTTGATGCCCAGCGCGCGCACGTCATGGGCGAACACCGCGCCCAGCTGGTCGTCATTGACCTGGCCGATGAAGCCGCACTTGGCGCCCAGCGCGGCGAGGCCGGCCAGCGTGTTGGCGGCCGAACCGCCGCTGATTTCCTTGGCCTGGGGCATGTCGGCATAAAGGGTCTCGGCCATTTCGGCGTCGATCAGCTGCATGCCGCCCTTGGTCAGCGCATGCTGCGCCAGGAAGGCGTCGTCGCTGCGGGCCAGAACGTCGACAATGGCATTGCCGATCGCGACAACGTCAAGCGTGGGGGAAGAAGTCACGCGGGCTCCTGTGAAAGATGATGGGAAAATAGCGGTAAATTGGGCCGTCTCTACCGGTCCGGGGGCGCTGGCGCAACGCTGCTGATTGACGGAGCCGCCGGGGCGCAGGATATCGGGCCATGATCATCACCGCGGCGCTGCGCGCCTTCCCCCTGATCTTCCACGCCGCGGCCCGCCGGCTGCTGGTCAAGACGCTGGCGCTGACCCTGTTGCTCTTCGTCCTGCTGGGTGTCGGCCTATGGGGGGCCTTTCACGCCACGCGCCTGCATTTCGGCTGGGGCGAGGGGGATGGCTGGGGCGGCATGGCGGAGGCGGCAGCGACCGGCCTTGCCATGATCGCGGCCAGTTGGCTGCTGTTCCGCACCATCGCCATGCTGGTCATGGGCCTGTTCGCCGACGATGTGATCGAGGCGGTGGAGCGCGATACTTATCCACAGGCTGTGGGCCGGCCGGTCGGCTTCACCCGCAGCCTCCATTATGCGCTGCGATCGGTCGGCCGCACGCTCGGCTGGAACCTGCTGGCGCTCCCCGGCTATGTGCTGCTGCTGGTCACGGGGTTCGGCACGATCGGGCTGTTCCTGGCGGTGAACGCCTATCTGCTCGGCCGCGACCTTGCCGACATGGTCGAGCCGCGCCACCCCGGCCTGCCGCCGATCGGCCGTGGCAACCGGTGGCTCATGGGCCTCGTTTCGGCGCTTCTCTTCCTCATTCCCCTGGTCAACCTGCTTGCGCCGATCTGGAGCGCGGCTATGGCGGTCCACATGTTGCTAGGGTCCAAGAGGAAGCCGGTCTGATGTCGCCCCGTTTCGCGCTCGCCGCGCTCCTGTCGCTGCCGCTCGCGGCCTGTGGCGGCGTCGTCCCGCCCGCCACCAGCTACACCCCGCCGCCCGCCGGTCCGCCGGCCAGCGCCTTCACCAAGACCGGGCCGCTGATGGGCATGGACGCCAAGCGCCTGACCCAGATGTTCGGCACGCCGCGCCTCGACATTCGCGAAACGACCGTGCGCAAGCTGCAATTCGCCAATGGTCGCTGCGTGCTCGACGCCTATCTCTATTCGCCCGGCAAGGGGAAGGAGCCGGTGGTGACCCATGTCGATGCCCGCACGCCCGCCGGCACAAACGTCGACCACGCTTCCTGCGCCGCTACGCTCCAGCAGCGCTGAGCAATTGGCCTAGCGCCCATTCGGCCGCTTCCGCCACCACCGGATCGGGATCGGAGGTCAGCGGCCGCAGCCGGTCGACCAGCCCCAGGTCGCCGCTATTGCCCGCCGCGATCGCCGCATTGCGCACCATCCGGTCGCGCCCGATCCGCTTGATCGGCGACCCGGAAAAAATTTCGCGAAAACCCGCATCGTCCAGGTCGAGCAGGTCGCCCAGCGCCGGCGCGGCCAGCTCCGCCCGGCCGATGAAGGCGCGGTTGGCCGCTGCCCCCTGCGCAAACTTGTTCCAGGGGCAGGCCGCCAGGCAATCGTCGCAGCCATAGATACGGTTGCCCATCCGTGCCCGGAACTCTTCCGGGATCGGTCCCTTATGCTCGATCGTCAGGTATGAGATGCAGCGCCGCGCATCGACAATATAGGGCGCGGGAAAGGCATCGGTCGGGCAGGATGACAGACAGGCCGTGCAACTGCCGCAATGGTCCACTTCCGGCGCATCAGGCTCCAGCGCGATCTCGGTATAGATGGCGCCCAGGAACAGCCAGCTGCCATGCTGACGGCTCACCAGATTGCTGTGCTTGCCCTGCCAGCCCAGCCCCGCGCCCTGCGCCAGCGGCTTTTCCATCACGGGTGCGGTATCGACGAACACTTTCAGCGCGGTCGGCTGCTGATCAACCAGCCAGCGGGCCAACGCCTTCAGCGCCTTCTTCACCACATCATGATAGTCGCGACCCTGCGCATAGACCGAAATGCGGCCCCGATCGCCGACCTCGGCCAGCGCCAGCGGATCGCGGCCGGGGGCATAGCTCATCCCCAGCATGATGACGCTCTGCGCCTGCGGCCACAGGCCTGTGGGCGATCCGCGCTGCTCGGCCCGCTCCTCCATCCACAGCATGTCGCCATGATGGCCGGCCTCCAGCCATTGGCGCAGCCGCTCGGCCGTGCGCGGCGCGGCGTCGGCGCGCGCGATCGCGCAGGCGGCAAAGCCCAGCTGCGCGGCCTGCGCTTTCAGGCGCTGCTCCAATGTTTCGTTTTGCACTGGCATGGTCCGGGATTATCAGGGGCGGATGATCGGTGACACTCCGGCTCCTGCCGCCCCCTATGCCGTCGAAGGCCATGCCCTTGTCAAGGCGTTCGGCGATTTTCGCGCGGTGGATGGCGTCGACATCGCCGTGCCCGCCGGCACCATCTATGGCATTTTGGGGCCGAACGGCGCGGGCAAGACGACCTTGCTGCGCACCCTGCTCGGCATCATCGACCCTGACGAGGGCCACCGCACCCTGCTGGGCGATGGCGCGCCGCTGCGCATGGCCAAGCAGGTCGGCTATCTGCCCGAGGAGCGCGGCCTCTACCCGTCGATGAAGGCCTATGAGGCGATCGCCTTCATGGGGGCGCTACGCGGCCTGCCGCTCCATGTCGGGCGCGAACGGGCGCGCGCCATGCTCCAGGACTATGGCATGGGTGCCTCGGTCGAAAAGCCGATCCGCCAGCTCTCCAAGGGCATGGCCCAGACGGTGCAGCTATTCGGCACCATCGTCCATGAACCGCGCCTCATCGTCCTTGACGAACCCTTTTCCGGCCTCGACGCGATGAATCAGGAAAAGCTGGAGGCGCTGATCCGCGATCAGGCGCGCAAGGGCGTCACCATCCTCTTTTCCACCCATGTCATCGCCCATGCCGAACGATTGTGCGAACGCATCGCCATCGTCGCGGGCGGCCGCATTCGGTTTGAAGGATCGGTCAGCGACGCGCGCGACCGTCTGCCGCCCCAGGTGACATTGCGCACGCGGCTGAGTGACGGCGCCTGGCGCCGCGCCTTGCCGACCGATACGCTGGCGCAGGATGGCGCCTGGCATTTCGCGCTGCCCGATGATGGCATCGAACCGCTGCTGCGCGCCCTGCTCGATGGTCAGGCGGGCATCGAAAGCCTGTCGATCGAACGGCCGGGCCTGCATGATGCCTTCGTCGCGATCGCGGGGGAGGCTGCTGCGCGCCAGATGCGCGATGACGCCACGCAGGAGGCCGAGGCATGAAGGAATTGCTGCGCGCCGCCAGCGTGATCGCCCGGCGGGATTTCACCGCCGTCGTTCTGTCACGCACCTTCATCCTGTTCCTGATCGGGCCGCTGGTGCCGATCGTCATCGGCATGGTCTTTGCCGGTTTCACCCAGAAGATTTCCAGCACCGACCTGCGTCCGGTCGTGGGCATTGCCATGGCGCCGGCCGATGTCGGCGCGCTCGAACGGGCGCACAAGCGCCTGACCGAACGCATGGGGCCACAGGCGCTGCCGCGGCTTCACGCCGTGGCACTTGGCACCCCGCCGCGCACCCAGCTGGCCCGGCCCGATTCCGACGTCGTCGCCATCCTGTCGGGCACGGTCTCCCGCCCGGTCCTGACCGGCAAGCCAGAGGATCTGGACCGGCTACAGGGCGATCTCAGCCTGATTGCCAGCGCGGCGCAGGCCGAAAAGGTGCTGCACATGGTCAAGGTCGAGCGGCAGGAAGTGGCGACCAGTCTCGGTGCCCAGTCGCAGGCCCGTTTGCTGATCGGTCGCACCGGCCAGATCGTCATCTTCTTCCTCACCATCTTGCTGGCGGGCATGATCCTGTCCAATCTGGTCGAGGAAAAGACGAACAAGATCATCGAGATATTGGCTGCCGCCGTGCCGGTGGACGCGATCTTCCTCGGCAAGCTTATCGCCATGCTGGGGATGAGCTTCGTCGGCATCGCCTTCTGGGGCGCCACCGCCTTCACCATCTTCATGGCGTTGAAGGCGCCCGGCACGGTCCTGCCCGATCCGGCGGTGGGCTGGCCCGCCTTCATCGCACTCGGCATCATCTATTTCGCCATGGCCTATACTTTGCTCGGCTCGCTGTTCCTGGGGATCGGCGCGCAGGCGGCGACCGTGCGCGAGGTGCAGACGCTCAACATGCCGATCACCATGGGGCAGATGATGATCTTCTTCTTCGTCTCCTACACGGTCGACCATATGGGATCGCCGCTGGAAGTGGCGTCGGTGGTCTTTCCCTTCTCCTCGCCCTTCGCGATGATCGCGCGGGCGGCGCAGGATGGGGCGCTCTGGCCGCATCTGGTGGCGATCCTGTGGCAGGGCGTCTGGGTGGCGCTCATCATCCGCATCGGCGTACTGCTGTTCCGCCGCCATGTGCTCAAATCCGGCGGCCGCTGGTGGAAGCAGTTGTTCAGGAGCTCGACAGGCTGAACAGGCTAGGGAGGGATAATGAACCGGCGGCATTTTCTCTATGGCGTCGCAACCGGCGCCTCTGCACTGGCCCTGTGGCAATTCCGCCCCGACGCGGCGGAGGCCGCCTATCCCTATCGCCTGACCGACGCGCAATGGCGCAGCAGGCTCAGCCCCTGGGCCTATAAGGTGCTGCGCCAGGGCGCGACCGAATTTCCCGACAGCAGCCCGCTCAACCGGGAACATCGCGCCGGCACCTTCACCTGCGCCGGCTGCGCGCAGAATCTGTTCAGTTCCAAGACCAAGTTCGACAGTGGCACCGGCTGGCCCAGCTTCTATGCGCCCTTGCCCCGCGCCATCGGCACCTCGCGCGACTTCAGCCTGGGCGTGCCCCGGACCGAGGTGCATTGCGCCCGATGCGGCGGCCATCTCGGCCATGTGTTCGACGATGGACCCAAGCCTACGGGCCTGCGCTACTGCATGAACGGCGTGGCGCTGGCCTTCAGTCCCGCCTGACCTTGTAGATGCGCAACGGCCCCTTGGTGGGCAGCGGCTGCAGCCAGTCGGGTATCCTGCCCCGCGACAATTGCGCTGCCAGGCTCTGGGGATGCTCCTTGGCATAGAGCGCATATTCGGTCAGGCTCGCGCAGGTCACGACATAGTCGGCGCCACGCCCACCATTGACCGACTGGATCACCGCGCGCGCCTTTTCCGGCGTCGCCATGAATCCTTCGATCACGGCGGTAATGCCGGCGGCATTGCGGTGATGGGCGGTGCCGATCACGCGGTGCGGCGTCTGCACCAATATGTCGGGGCCAAGGTCCAGCGGTGCGAACAGGGTGGATGGGGGCAGGGCGTGCAGCGGCGCCAGCGTGGCGGCAGCCCGGCAATTGACGGCGCTGGTCTTGGCCGACGGAGCTTCGGGGATCAGGGCAATCCACAATGCGCTGATCCCGGCGGGGGTCAGCAGGATCAGCGCCACCGATCCCAGGACGCGCATCAGCGCCTGCGATGATGCCTGTACCTTGCGGAACAGGGCAATCAGCAGCCAGGCGACACCGGGCAGGGCATAGACATGGGCGACCGACACAGCGCGCATCACCAGGATGGATACTGCTATCGCCCCCAGCAGCAGCAGCGCCAACGCCAGCCAGTATGCGCGTGCATCGCGATTCGCGGCCTGCCTTGCGGCGGCCCATGCACCGGCCAGCCCGACCAATGCGGGCAGCAGGATGACGCCGCGCAGTGACAGGCTCTGGTCCCAGATCGGCCGGCCCTCCATCACCTGTAGATACCAATATTTATAGGCCAGCGGTCCGAGCGCCTGGAACGGATCGCCCGACAGGCAGGGACCACCGATCGCCAGCAGGATCGCAATGGCGGCCCCGCCGCCGATCGCGGCGATCAGGAAGCGCCGGGTCATGCTGGCCGTGCCGATCAGCGCGCCGGCCAGCGGCACCAGCACCGCCATTGCCACCAGCGGCCAGACATAGGCGGCCGAAAGGGCGTCGCACTGGCTATGCAGCAAGGCCGCCTGTCCGCGCAGCAAGGCCAGCAGCGCAAGCGCTGCCCCGCCCAGCGTCGCCGCAAAGGCCAAGAAGCGCGACGCTTCCCGGCCGTCGAGCCATTGGCGCAGCGCAAACAGTCCTGCGAACAGCGCGACATAGGGCAGGGCTTCACTCGAAATCTGCAACCAGACCGCCAGCGCCAGCGCGCTCGACGCCCCGCCGCGCACGCGCCGATCATCCAGTGCGCCGGCCAGCGCGATCGTCGCCATCCAGATCTGCCAGCCATGATGGTCGATCCGCAGCGGCGTGAACTGCACCAGGATCGACGGTGTCGTCAGCAGCAGGGCCACGGTCACCAGCGCCAGAACAGGATCGCCAAGCCGCCGGGCCGCCAAATGCACGGCGCCGGCCAACCCGCCCAGCAACAGCAGCGGCACGGTGATGCAGGCGACCATCTCAGCAGCGGAAGGCCCCAATAGCGGCCGCGCCAGCAGGATCAGCCCTGCCACCGGCATGTCGACGATGCGCGACCAGTGCATCGGTCCGCCCAGCGGCGGGTTTACCCGATGCTGGCTGACGTCCCAGAAGCCCTGTCCGCCGATCCAGTCACGCACCTGCACCAGCCGCATCGCATCGTCGGGATCGCGAAAGCCGAGCGCTGCGAAATCGCCATGGAACAGCCACAGCATGACCGCGCTGCACGCCAGCCAGGCGAGCAGGATCAGCCAGCGGCCATGACGCTCAACTGCGCGCGAAAATGCCATATTTGCGGATCGCATAGACGCTCAGGAAACTGGCGGGCACCGATATCAGCTTGGCGATCGCCGGGGCAATGCCGACCGCGCTCAGCCCGCCGACCAGAACCATGGTGATCCCCATCCCGACCAGCGCACTGGCCACGAAGCCGAACCGCTGGGCATGACTGGGGCCGGCGCCCGTATCGAACACGAAGCGGATGCTGATCACCCAATGCACGACCAGGCCGATCGCATAGCCGCCAAAGGCGGCCAGCATCGGCGTTGTACCGGCCCGGCTCAGCATCAGGAAGGTCGCCATGTCGCTCGACAGCGCGCAGATGCTGGCCAGCAGATAGCGGGCGAACATGAAGCGCGTGGCGATGGCGCCCAGCCGGGCGGTCAGGGCGCGCAACGGTTCGCCCATCGGCTCAGGCGGCCTTCAGGCGAGAGGGCACCAGTCGTTCGCTGGCGAGGGCGGCGCGCTGGCCTTCGACATCCTGCCCCTCCTCGCCCGATTCATGATATTCGGCATCCTCGTTGACGCCCCAGACGTCATAGACGCGCGTGCCGGCCTCGATGTTGCGCACTGTCAACATCGCCGTCATCATCGCATGATCCTGGTTGTTATAGCGGTGCATGCCGTTGCGGCCGACCAGATGGAGCGTCGGGGCGACGGCTTCCAGCTCGGTGCGCATCGCCAGCACATGATCGGCATAGGCATCGTCATAGACCGGATAGGCCTTTTCCTGCCGCACCACCGCGCCGCCGACGACATCGTCGGGATTGCACAGGCCCAATATGGCCATTTCCTTCTTGGCCAGGTCGATCAGGTCGGAGTCGGCCGACGCCCACAGCCCGTCGCCCTCGAAGCAGAAATATTCGAGGCCCACGCAAGCGACCGATTCATCGGGCACCATTTCGGGCGACCAGCTGCGGAAATTCTGGATACGGCCGACCTGCACCTTGCTGTCGTGGATATAGATCCAGTTGTCGGGGAACAGATCCTCCGACTTGATCATCAGCGCCACGGTCAGGAAGTCGCGATATTTGAGTTCCATCGCCTCGGGCAGGGTTTCGGGCAGCGGATGGATGCGCGCGGCCAGTTCGCGCATCGGCGCGGACGAAATCACATGGGCGGCGTTGATGATGACATCGCCATCCGGGCCGTCCGCCACCACGCGCCAGCGCTCGGTGCCCTGGTCCTGCGCCAGCTGCTTCAGGCTGTGCGCCATCAGTATCTGGTTGCCGCCCTCGATTACCCGGTCGCGCGCGGCTTCCCACATCATGCCGGGGCCAAGGCGCGGATAGCGGAAGGTTTCGAGCAACGTCTTGGTCGCCATGCCGTCATTGGGCTTCTTGTTGAGGCCCAGCGAGCGCTTCAGCCCATCGACCACCGCACCCCAGAGCGACAGGCCCTTGATCCGCTGCGCCGCCCAGTCGGCCGACATCTCGTCGCACGGCATGCCCCAGACCTTTTCGGTATAGGTCTTGAAGAAGATCGAGAAGAGCTTGTGGCCGAACGCGTTCACGGTCCAGTCCTGGAAGGAGCGGACATTGCGGTTCGGGAACAGCCTGGCCTTGGCAAAGCTCGCCATGCACAGGGTCGAACGCCAGATGCCCAGATTCCACAGCGCCTCGAACGCACGCAGGGGATAGGAGTAGAATTTCCCCTCATAATAGATGCGGCTCATGCGCGGGCGCTGGATGAAATCATCCGGCAGGATCTCGTTCCACAGGTCCACCACTTCCTTCGACTTGGAAAAGAATCGGTGGCCGCCAATATCGAATCGATAGCCATCCAGTTCGACCGTGCGGCTGATGCCGCCGACATAGACCGGGTCTTTCTCGATGACGGTGACGGAAAAGCCTTTCTTCGTCAGCAGATAGGCGGCGGTGAGGCCGGCCGGGCCTGCCCCGATGATGGCGACGTCCACACTCTGGTCGACACGCGACATGCTCTATATCCCCTGGATGGTCCTTCGTGTCTCGCTGAGTGCAGGAAATCCTCTAAGGAGTGGTTAATCGACAGTAAGCATGTTCGGTGACGAGGCGGCATGACAAAGGGCCGCCCCGCATGTGCGGAACGGCCCCCTGCAGTCCCCGTGACGGGGAAGGCTTCCCTTGCGGGATGGGTGAAGATCAGCCCTGGCGCTGCGCCAGTGCGTTGAGGTCGCTGCGTGCGCCGTCCAGCGCGCTGCCGACACAGTCGCGATAGTCGGGCGTCGCCGGCAGGATCGATCCATTGACCCAGCCGCACACCTGCTTGGCGGCGCGGCTGATGCGATAATCGGCGCGGCGCAGGCCATTGTTGCTGGCCAGGTTCAGGTCAGCGACCGATACGGCGATGGTGCGGGTGGTGAGGCCGGTGGTGCCGTCAACGACGACTTCGTTGTTGCTGTTGCCGGCGATAGCCATGCCAGGCAGCGCAAGGGCCAGGGTGGCGGCCATCGCCACCAGCGTCTTCTTGGTCATCCTATTCTCCTGTCGAACATGCTTTTTCTTATGTCGTGCCCAACGCCTGACGTGGGTGCGGGGTCGTCATCCTAAATAGGATTGCCCGGTGACATTGAAAAGAGGCCAATTGCCAAAAAATGGCAGTTTTCTGCGATTTTGCGGGTGCGAACAGGATCGTTTCGCACCCGCATAAACCTGATCGCGATATTGTCCCGACGCACCATCTAGCGCGTTGGGAAACAAGCCTTAATGGCGGAAGTGGCGCATGCCGGTGAAGACCATCGCCAGGCCCGCTTCGTCTGCTGCGGCAATGACTTCCTCGTCACGGATCGAGCCGCCCGGCTGGATCACCGCCGTCGCGCCGGCTTCCACTGCCGCCAGCAGGCCGTCAGCGAAGGGGAAGAAGGCGTCGGAGGCGACCGCCGAACCGATGGTACGCGGTTCGCTCCAGCCGGCCTTCTCGGCGGCATCCTTCGCCTTCCAGGCGGCGATGCGGGCCGATTCCAGGCGGTTCATCTGGCCCGCGCCGACGCCGGCGGTGCTGCCGCCCTTGGCATAGATGATCGCGTTCGACTTCACATGCTTGGCCACGGTCCAGGCGAACAGGCAGTCCTTCAACTCCTGCTCGCTCGGCGCGCGCTTGGTCACGACCTTCAGCGCGTCCAGGTCAACCTTGCCATTGTCGCGGCTCTGGACCAGCAGGCCGCCGGCAATGCTCTTGACCATCAGGCCGGGGCGGGCCGGATCGGGCAGTTCGCCGGTCAGCAGCAGGCGCAGATTCTTCTTCTTGGCAAAGATCGCCTTGGCTTCGTCATCGGCGTCGGGCGCGGCGACGACTTCGGTGAAGATGCCGCTGATTGCCTCGGCGGTCGGGCCGTCGAGCGGGCGGTTGACGGCGATGATGCCGCCAAATGCCGACACGCTGTCACAGGCGAGCGCCGCTTCATAGGCTTCGATCAGCGTCTCGCCGGTGGCGACGCCGCACGGATTGGCATGCTTCACGATGACGACGGTCGGCGGGCCGTCGCGGAATTCGCTGACCAGCTCCAGCGCCGCGTCGGCGTCGTTATAATTATTGTAGCTCAGTTCCTTGCCCTGGATCTGCCTGGCCTGGGCGATGCCGTTCGCGGTCGGGCCATTGGGCAGGTAGAGCGCCGCCGACTGGTGCGGGTTTTCGCCATAGCGCAGCGTGGTGCTGAGCTTGCTCGACAGCGACAGGCTCTCGGGGAAGGCGACGCCCTGGTCGGCGAAGGCGAACCAGCTGGCGATCATCGAATCATAGGCGGCGGTGGCGGCATAGGCCTTGGCCGCCAGCATCCGGCGGAAATCATAGCTGGTGGCGCCGCCCTTCTCGGCCATTTCGGCGATCAGGCGGGCATAGTCGGCCGGATCGGTGACGATCGCGACGCTCTCATGATTCTTCGCGGCCGAACGGACCATCGACGGGCCACCGATGTCGATATTCTCGATGATCTCGTCGCGGTCGGCGCCCTTGGCGACGGTCGCGGCGAAGGGATAGAGGTTGACGACCACCAGGTCGATCGCGCCGATTTCATGCTCGTCCATCGACGCGACATGCTCGGCATTGTTGCGCACGGCCAGCAGGCCGCCATGGACCTTGGGGTGCAGCGTCTTGACGCGGCCGTCCATCATCTCGGGGAAGCCGGTCAGCTCGGAAATATCCTTCACGGCCAGGCCCGCCTCGCGCAGCGCCTTGGCAGTGCCGCCGGTCGACACCAGTTCGACGCCATGCTGGCCCAGTGCCTGGCCCAGTTCGATGAGGCCGGTCTTGTCCGATACGGAAAGGAGGGCGCGCTTGATGGTGACGTCGGTGGTCATGGGGATGCTTCCTGCTGTTCGGGATGCCGCTTCAGGCTTGCCGCAGCCCTCTAGTCGCGCGCGGCGCAAAAATACAGTCCTCACGCGCAGGGAATTTCCCGATCTTGCGGGCTTTTGCCGCTACTGTATTGTGATTGCATAACAGTTGGGGGATCTGACATGCGCTATCTGCTCGCCGCCACCGCCTTGCCCTTGCTCGTTGCCTTCCCGACGCTGGCGCAAATTCCGACGCCGGAACGGGCAGTTACCGATCCCAAAAGCCTGACCTCGCCGGTCAATCCCCACGCCCGCGCCGTGCCGCTCGCCGATATCGGCGCCTCGCGCAGCCTGTCGAGCGCGGCGTGGAGCGCCGACGGCAAACAGATTTTCGTCGCCACCAACCTCACCGGGCGCACCAATATCTGGCGCACCGACACCGCCGGCAGCTGGCCGGTGCAGCTGACCCAGTCTGACGATGCCCAGACCGGGCTCGCCGCCTCGGCCGACGGGCGCTACCTGCTGTTCCAGCAGGATGTCGGCGGCAACGAATATAGCGACATCTATCGCGTGCCGGTGGGCGGCGGCGCGGTCGAGAATCTCACCAACACACCCGACCGGCGCGAAAGCGACCTGCTGGTCGGCCCCAGCGGCGGCCTGGTCGCACTCGTCACCAAGCTCAAGACCCAGGGCCAGTCCAATGTCGCGGTGATGGACGGGGCGGGCAGGGTGCGCGACCTGACGCAGGAGGCCGACCCGCAGTTCAGCTGGTCACCGGTCGCCTGGATCGCGGATGGCAAGGCGCTGATCGCCAACCGCATGCGGATCGATTCCAAGGTCAGCGAAATCTGGCGCATCGACGTCGCCAGCGGCAAGGCGGCGAAATTGCTCGGCAAGGCCGACACCGTCTATGCCGCGACCGATGCGACCGCCGACGGCCAATGGATCGCCGTCTCCACCGATGAAGGCAGCGGCCAGATTCATGGCGGCCTGCTTGAAGCCGCCACCGGCAAATGGCGCTGGCTCAATTCCACGCCCTGGGAACAGGTGCCGGCCAGCTTCACCCGCGACGGCAGGGCGCTCATCTTCCGTATCAACGCCGACGCGCGCAGTAGCCTCTATCGCTTCGACCTGGCGAGCGGCGCCGAAACCCCGCTCGCCATCCCGCCGGGCGTCAATTATCTGGTCGGCAGCGAGCCGCGCTCGCCCGACGGCGCCATGCTGATGCTCAATCATTCGGGCGCCGACTCGCCGGCCAATCTCTATCTCTATGACCTCGCGGCCGGCACTGCGCGCCCGGCGACCCAGCTCGCCATTGCCAGCCTCCAGCCCGCTGCGCTGCCCAAGTCGGATGTCGTCACCTATAAGAGCTTCGACGGTACGCTGATCAGCGCGATCGTGACCATGCCCGCCAATATCAAGCGCAACGGCAGCAACCCCGCCATCGTTCTGCCCCATGGCGGCCCCACCGGTCAGGCGCAGGACGGCTACAGCCGCTACGCCACCGCCTTCGCCAGCCGCGGCTATGTCGTGATCCAGCCCAATTTCCGCGGCTCGACCGGCTATGGCAAGGCGTTCCAGGACGGCAACGTCAAGGATCTGGGCGGCGCCGACCTCAAGGACACGGTCGCGGCCAAGCATTTCCTGGTCGATAGCGGCTATGTCGATGCCAAGCGGGTCGGCATCTTCGGCGGCAGCTATGGCGGTTTCATGACCCTGATGGCGATCGGCCGGGCGCCCGACGAGTTCGCCGCCGCCGTCCAATGGTTCGGCATCATCAACTGGCGCACCATGTATCGCGACCAGGATGAGGAGTTGAAGGCTTATCAGCGTAGCCTGCTGGGCACGCCCGAAAGCGATCCCCAGGCCTATGACGCCGCCTCGCCGCTCACCTATATCCGCGCGGCCAAGGCGCCCCTGCTTACCATCCAGGGCGAAAATGACATCCGCGTGCCGCGCGGCCAGGCGCAGGAGGTGCATGACATCCTCAAGGCGAAGGGCAATGTGGTGGAGACGATCTTCTACCCGGCCGAGGGCCATGGCTTCCAGAAGAAGGAGAATCAGCTCGATTCGCTGACCCGCACCGTCGCCTGGTTCGATACTTATCTGAAGCCGTCGTCCGCCAGATAGGGCGCGCGCTGCAGGCCGGCGCCCAGCAGCGCCGGCCACAAGGCCAGAGCGCCCAGCGCGACGCCGCTCATCAGTGCCAGCGGTGCGGCGAACAAGGGCATCGCCAGCAACAGCGCCATCCGCCCGCGCAGCCCTGCCGTCGCCTGTGGCCACAACCATAGCACGGCGAGCAGCGCCATCACGCAATCATAATCGCTGACATAGAGCGACCCTGCCAACACGCCCAGCACCAGCAGCGCCTTGGCCCGTACCGTCGGCCCCTCGCGGTGCCAGACCTGCAGCACCAGCAGGGCGACCGTCAGGCTGGCGATCGCCTGGGCGGCATAGGCCAGCGGGATCTGTGCGCCGACATGCCGGACGAGCACGAAGATGGACAACATCCGGTGCCAGGTGCCGTCGCCATGTTCCAGGATCACGCTCTTGAGCAGGCTGCCCTGTTGCACATAGGCGATCCAGGCATCGATCCCGAACAGCGGCAGGGTGATGAGGATCAGCGCCAGCGCCGTGCCGATGAACGCGGCCAGCGCCCGATATTGCCGCCCGGCCAGCAGGGCGAGCGGGATAAGCCAGCCCAGTTGCGGCTTTACCACGAACAGCGCCAGGATCATGCCCGCCACCGCCGGCCGCTCGCGCAGCAGGATCAGGCCCCAGCCGATTATGGCCGCCGTCCAGCAGCCATTCTGACCGCCCATCGCATTGATGAACACCGCCGGCACCGCCAGCGCGACCAGCAGCCACTGCGCCGGCGCCAGTTGCCAAACCGCCAGTCGCCGCACCGCCAACGCGAAGGCGCCCCATCCCAGCAATTGCCAGGCGGCCCAGGCCAGCGGATAGGGCATCAGGCCGAACGGGGCGGAGATCAGCCACATCACCGGCGGATAGCTGTAATGATAAAGGTCGATTGGCGCGCCGGCGATCCCGGTCTCGAACGCATGGAAAGCGGCCAGATCGTAAATGATGCCGGCCTGTCCCGTCACCGCCAGATGCGCGCCGGACCAGAAATTCAGGAAATCCTCGCCAAAGGGATGGCCGGCGCCATCGGTCATGCCCTGGCGCAGCTGTCGGGCGAGGTAGGTCAGGAACAGCACGCCCGCGACCACGCACCATATATACGCAATCCGTCGCAACTGCGCGGTCGGGATCGATCCCATCCGGTCGTAAAGCCCCGCCATCATGCGGACTGCCTAGGATGAAAGAATGAAGATCGGATTAGGCGCGACTAGGGGGGGCGCTAGCGGCCCGGCCGCTGAAAGTGGCCGGGCCTGAGAGCGAGGTCGTTGATTGGTAGCAAACGGGCCTCGGGTCGCCCCTCTTGCATGCGCCCTTGTCCGGGCCGTTCATAGGAAAAAACGGACATCGATAGCCGGCTGAACAATAGCGCCCGCGTGATGGCCAATGCGATGCGGGTCAGCCGACCCGCTTGAACAGCCAGCCGATACTGGAGCCGCCCGGCAGTGCTTCGCTCGTGACCACCAACTGCCTTGTGGGGTGGGGGCGGCCGTCGCCATCGACCCACAGGCTATCCTCGACGCTCAGCACGCCGGCCCCGGTCCGGAACTGCCACAGCGCGCCCAGTTCGATCCGCAGCAACGCGCCCTGGCTGTCGGCGGTTAGGGTCGGTTCCACGCCGGGCGCCAGATGGAAGCGCAGCTGCACCGGCCGCTTGACCGGCTTCTTGCCGCGCGTCGCCGGGGTCAGCATATCCTCGCCGCGCACTTCCTTGCCATCGCCGCTCATCATCAGCAGCCGGCGGTGGACATAGCCCATGCGGCGGACATAGCCGTCATGGCTCAGTTCCACGCGGCTGCCATTGTCCAGCTCCTGCCGGTTCAGCTCGACCTCGGTCACGCCCTTGCCTAGCGTGCCGTCGGGCATCAGCGCGGTCGAATTGCTGTCGTCCAGCACCAATGTGCTGTGCGCCGCGGTGGAGCGCAGCGCCTGGGCCAGATCACGCGGGATATAGGCGCCTTCCAGCGCCGCGCCGCCGCAATTGATGACCAGCCGCAGCCGTCCGTCGCTGATCTCGATCGCGCCGGTGGAGGCGCAGCCGGCGGCGGCCAGGCGCGCGACCGGCGGCGGCGCCGCATCGATCTGCACCACCGTATTGCCGGCGCTGATCCGCTGATAGCCCCAGTCGCGCGCCTGGCGCAGCGGCCGGGTCCGCACCCGGCTTGCCTGCACCAGCGCCTCGACCATGTCGGGGTCGATCGCGCCCGCACCCTGCCAGTTGCCCAGCCCCCCATCGCCATGGGTCAGGCCCAGCAAGGCCGGCACCGCGCGGCTCAGCCCGTCGATCAGGAAGCCGGGCACCTGTTCGCGCCGCACCTCATAGACCGCGACCACCATTGCCAGCAGCATCACGCCTTCCAGCTGCGCCAGCGGCGACCGGGAAATAATGCCGCCATCGGCATGGAAGGCGCTGTCGATCGCGCGCTTCAGGCCCGCTTCGCCGAACAGCTTGCGCGGATTGCCGCCGGGCATCAGCATCGACGCCGCGACGATCCCGCCCCAGGCGACCAGGCGCGGCAGGCCCGGCGCGGCCTTGTCCGCGCTCTGGTCCAGATGGCGCGCGGTGCGGGCGATGCAGTTGAGCACCAGCGACCGATAGACCAGGTCGCTCGACGACAGGATCAGCGGCGCATGGGCAGTCCAGAACAGCAGCCGCCAGGCCGCATTGTCGGCGCGCCAGGCCGGGTCGCTCGGCGTTTCGGCATGGGCCGCCAGCCATTTGCGCATCAGCGCTTCGGCCACCGGCGCGCCCTGTTCGCGCGTCGCCGCTGTCGACAGGTCGCGCAGCCAGCGGAAACTGTGCAGATAGTCGGTGAAGGCCGGGCCGACCGCCAATTTGCCGAAATCGACCGTGTCGATCGCCAGCTTCTGGCCCCGGAACAGGAAATAGCCGGCACGGATCGCCTGGCCGGCGCGCGGGTCGCCGGGCACGACATCGTCCGGCACTGCCAGCAGCTTGAGCGGATATTTGCCCTTCAGCCGCCGGCTGTGCAGCGGCGTCTTCCAGCTCAGCCGATAGAAATGATTGGCGATCCGCTCGGCCAGCGACAGGCCCTTGTCATCCGCGACGCGGATGAGCCGCTTGCCCTGTTCGATGCCGTCGTCGGCCGGTTCATGACCGGCCTCGACCGCGACAGGGGAGGACTGGCGCCGCTGGTTCGTCACCCGCCCCGCAGCGTCCTGATATTGTCGGCATAGGCGGCCGGGCCGCCACGGAAGGTCGCGGTGCCGGCGACCAGTACGTCGGCGCCCGCCGCGATCGCCTTGGGCGCGGTGTTGATGTCGATGCCGCCATCGACCTGCAGGCGGATGTCACGCCCGCTCTTCTCGATCATCTTGCGGCACGCCTCGATCTTGCGCAGCTGATTTTCGATGAAGCTCTGGCCGCCGAAACCGGGATTGACGCTCATCACCAGGATCAGGTCGATATCGTCGATCAGATAGTCCAGCATCTTGGCCGGGGTGCCGGGGTTCAGCACCACGCCCGCCTTCACGCCCAGCGACTTGATATGCTGCACGGTGCGGTGGATGTGAGGGCCGGCCTCGGGATGGACGGTGATGATGTCGGCGCCGGCCTGGGCGAAGGCGTCGAGATACTGGTCCACCGGCGAGATCATCAGATGCACGTCGAACGGCTTCTTGGTGTGCGGGCGCAGCGCCTTCACCACGGCCGGGCCGATGGTGATGTTGGGCACGAAATGGCCGTCCATCACGTCGATATGGATCCAGTCGCAACCGGCTTCGTCGATGGCGCGGACTTCCTCGCCCAGCCGTGCGAAATCGGCGGACAGGATGGACGGAGAGATGAGAATGGGATGGGTCATTTGACCGCCCGCATTAGCCCTCCCTTGGGGCGAGGGCAACGCATGATTTGCGCGGCGCGGCGATGAGTCGCGTCAGGGGATGAAGAAGGTCGTGGGTTCCAGTCGGACCGGCGCGCCGGCATCCTTCGGCAGCCATTGCTTGACCCCGTGCAGCGCCACCGTTTCGCCGTCCAGCAGTACCGGCGCGGCGATCAGCCGCATCGCGCAATCGCTGCCGTCCGGGCGGCGAATGTCGACGTCCAGGGTGAAGCCCCGCTGGTGGCGGATGGCATAGGCGCGCAGCCGCTCCATCGCCTCGCGGCTGTCATGGGCATAGAGCGACACCGACAATGGCCGGGGCACGATGCTGCCCGGCTCCAGCCCGAATATGTCATAGACGCCCTGGGTCCAGCTGATGCTGTTGTCGGCCAGATTGCAATGCCACAGGCCCAGCCCCCGGTCCGCCAGCGCCGCCTCATTCCCCGCAATATCCTGGTCCAGCACCACCGGCGCAAGATGGTCGCGCAGGTCGTAGAGCGGCCAGCTATGATGCAGGGGCAGGGGTTCGGTCGGACGCAAGGCGGGCCTTTCCAGCGAAGGGCGTCACCTTAAGCCCCTCATGGTTAAGCCTTAGTTCCCGATGCGCACGATCCTTGCAACGAAAAAGCCGTCGGTGCCGCCCTGCTCCGCCAGCGTGTCGGGCAGGGTGCGCAGCCAGCCGTCGGCGCTGGGCGCCATGCCTGTGGGCAGTTCGCCTGCCTGCACTGGCCGGACCTGAAAATCGGGGCGCACCGCCAGGAAACGGGCCATCTGCGCCTCGCCTTCGGCCTGTTCCAGCGAGCAGGTGGCATAGAGGATCGTCCCGCCCGGCTTCACCCAATCGGCGACGCGGGCCAGTAGTTCGCCCTGCAGGTCGGCCAGTTCCGCGATCTGGCGCGGGCCGATGCGGTGCAAAACGTCAGGATGACGGCGATAGATGCCGGTGGCGGTGCAGGGCGCGTCGAGCAGCAGCGCATCGACCGGCGCCTCGGGCGCCCATTGGCGCAGATCCGCCTGCACGACATCGGCCGACAGGCCGGTGCGCACCAGATTTTCGCTCAGGCGCTCCAGCCTTTTCTTCGACTGGTCGACCGCGATCACGGCCCATCCGGCCGCTGCCAGTTGCATCGTCTTGCCGCCCGGCGCGGCGCACAGGTCCAGCACGGTCCGGCCTTCGCCCGTGCCCAGCAATCGGGCCGGGCAGGAGGCTGCGATATCCTGCACCCACCAGGCGCCCTCGGCAAAACCGGGCAGGTCGGGCACGACCGCCCCCTCGGGCAGGCGGACATGGCCGGGCGCAAAGCTGGTGCCGCCCAGCGCCTCGACCCATTTGCCGGTCTCGGCCGGATCGCGCAGGCTGACATCGACCGGCGGGCGCACGGCATAGGCATGGGCGGCGGCCAGCGGCATCGCCTCGCCCCATTGCCCGGTCCAGCGTTCGGCGACGTCGGCGGGCAGGGTGGGCGGCACGGGCAGGCTCGGCTCGGCGCGGGTCACGGTGCCGAACACGCCATGGACCAGCTTGCGCGGCCCGCCATCGACCAGCGGCAGCGCGGTAGCGATCGCCGCATGGGGCGCGGTGCCCAGCGCCAGCACCTGGATGAGCGCGATGCGCAGCACCATGCGCGCCTTGGCATCGTCGGGCAGGGGCTGCTTGGTCGCGCCGTCGATCAGCGCGTCGAGATCGGGCAAATGGCGCAACGTCTCGGCGACGATGGCATGGACCAGTGCGCGGTCGGCCCGGTCGGCCAGCCCCTGGGTCGCGCCATGCAGCGCGATTTCCAGCGGATCGCCCCGACGCAAGACGGCGTCCAGCAGCTTCAGGGCCGCGCGGCGCGCGGGCAGGCCGGGGACATCATCGGCGCGCGGGGCACCGGAACGGGCGTTAGGACGACGGGACATCAAAGGCCCCTACGCGCTTTTGCCCTTGGGGTCATCTTCAAACGAAGCAGATGGCCGTGTAGATCACTGCCGCAACCAGGGCGATGCTGGTCGCGACGCCGACCCACAGCGCCAACCAGTCCGACCGGCGCGGGCGCGGCACCATCCCCTTCGGTACGACCCGCAAGGAAGAAGGGATGCGTTTGCGGCCCAGCGTGGCGATCGCGATCGTCCGCCGGCCGATCGCGTGGAACAGGCGCGGCGTGTGGCGGGAAAAGATATAGTCGACGGCAATATCGACAACCAGGCCAGCCGCCTCGCGCGCCACGAACCCGGCGGCGCGGAAGGCGATCTCGCCAATCTCGTCGACCGGCATCAGCGCCCGTGCGGGTCAAGGGCGCTGCGGCGCGGCTTGGGCGATGCCACCGGCGGCGCCACCGGAGACAGGGCCGATGCGCGCGTCAAAGTCTGCGACGGCATGGTCATGGGCGGCGGGCCGTCCTTCTGCCCCATATCCTGCGCGATCTCCTCCAGCGCGGCGATGCGCTTCTCGGTCGCCGGATGGGTCGAGAACAACTCGCTCACATGCACCGGCACGATATAGAGCTGCGCGGCGGCGGGATTGCGCTCGGCCACCGGGTTGGGGATCAGCTCGGCCCGGCCGGAAATCTTGGCGAGGGCGGAGGCGAGCGCGCGCGGATTGCCGCTGATCTCCGCCCCGGCCTGGTCGGCGCCATATTCGCGGGTGCGGCTGATCGCCATCTGCACGATCATCGCGGCAAAGGGGGCGACGATCACCGCCAGCAAGGTCGCGATCATGTTGCTATGGCCATTCTCCTCATTGCCGCCGCGGAAGAAGAGGCCGAAATTGGCCAGCATCGAAATGGCACCGGCAATGGTCGCCACCATCGTCATGATGAGGGTATCGCGATTCTTCACATGGCCCAGTTCATGCGCCATCACGCCGGCCACCTCATCGCGGGTCAGCATGTTGAGCAGGCCGGTGGTCGCCGCGACGGCGGCATTTTCAGGATTGCGGCCGGTGGCAAAGGCGTTGGGCGCATCCTGGTCGATCACATAGACGCGCGGCATCGGCAGGCCGGCGCGCTGGCTCAGCGCCTGGACCAGGCCGTAAAATTCGGGCGCGCTCCGGGCATCCACCTCGCGCGCATTGTGCATGGACAGCACGATCTTGTCGGCATTCCAGAAGGTGAACAGGTTCATCCCCGCCGCCACCAGCAGGGCGATCACCGCGCCGCCGCTGCCGCCCAGCGTATAACCCAGCGCCATGAACAGCGCCGTCAGCGCCGACAACAGCATCACCGTGCGAAAACCACTCACTTGCACATCGCTCCTTTGCGGCCCAGATAGCGGGCCTTCTACTGAATATGGGGTTGCCGCGCGCGCTCCGCAATCGAAAGGCCCGACATGGGACATTTCAACGGCAAGCGCCCGGCGCATGTGAAGGCCCCCGAGCATCTCTCCAAGAGCCCGCCCGTGCCCCAGCCCGATCCGGTCGACCAGCAGCCGGTGCTGGACGAGGAACTCAGCCCGGTCCGCTATGGCGACTGGGAGCGCAAGGGCATCGCCATAGATTTCTGATTTGGCGACTTCCGATCGGCCACGGCTGAACGCAACTTGTTCGGCTTGCCGACGTTTCAGCACATATTCCGCTGGCCCGTGCCCGGCTAGCGGGCGAGCGCGACCCCATGCTCTGGCCTTTCCGGCCGGGTCTGCGCAGATTCAGGGGCATGAGGAGTATGCGGGGCGTGAGCGCGGAATTGGCGCAGGACGACAAGGTGACGAAGCCGGTTGCGGCCTATGCGCCGGAAGATGCGGCATTATTGTGCGGCATCGGACGATTGGTTTGTGCCTGGACGATGTTGGAGCACAGTCTGGAGGCGCGGCTGGCCGAATTGCGGGAAACCATGGGCGACGTGCGTACCGTGGGCGCCCGCACGCGGCCGACCATGACGAAGCTGATGACCGAGTTGCGCACCACCGTCGCGATGCGGGATCGTCGCAATGCGGCCGCATTGACCGAGATTGCAGAGGTCGAACGCGATCTCCAGCGTATCGACCGGTTTCGCTCCTTGATCATCGGCGGCTTTCAGCAACCGGCGCCCGACGGCTTTCTCTGCCGCGACCTACGTAATAATGCTCAGCATGTCAGTCTGGAACATTTGGACGAAGAAATCGCTGCGCTTGAACAAGTGGCGCAGCGTCTGCTGAATATCTGACAGATAAAAGACAAGTAGTCGCACCACTTGACCTTTTCCTCCCGGTTCGCGATCCCCAGCGGACCGGTATCCATCGAGAACGGAGTCCCATGTCGAACAAGCCGATTCGCAAAGCCGTCTTTCCTGTTGCCGGTCTTGGCACGCGCTTTCTGCCCGCGACCAAGTCGGTGCCCAAGGAATTGCTGCCCGTGGTCGACCGTCCGCTGATCCAATATGCCGTGGATGAAGCGCGCGAGGCCGGGATCGAGCAGATGATCTTCGTCACCGGACGCGGCAAGGGCGCGATCGAGGATTATTTCGACATCGCCTTCGAATGCGAGATCACCCAGCGCGAGCGCGGCAAGGATCTTTCGGCGCTCGAAGGGACGCGCCTGGCGCCCGGCGACGCGGTGTTCCTGCGTCAGCAGGAGCCGCTGGGCCTGGGCCACGCCATCTGGTGTGCCCGTGACATCGTCGGCGACGAGCCCTTCGCCATCATCCTGCCCGACGAGTTCATGAAGGGGGCGCCCGGCAATGGCTGCATGAAGCAGATGGTCGAGGCCTATGAAAAGGTCGGCGGCAATCTGGTCTGCGCGCTCGAAATCCCGATGGACCAGACGCCCAGCTATGGCGTGATCGATCCGGGCGCGCGCGACGGTGCCCTGACCGAAGTGAAGGGTCTGGTGGAAAAGCCCAAGCTCGGCACCGCCCCCTCCAACCTCATCCTGCCCGGCCGCTATATCCTGCAGCCCGACGTCATGACGATCCTGGAAACCCAGGAAAAGGGCGCGGGTGGCGAGATTCAGCTGACCGATGCCATGGCCTCGCTGATCGGCAAGCAGCCCTTCCACGGTGTCACCTTCGACGGTCGCCGTTTCGACTGCGGCTCCAAGGCCGGCTATATCGAGGCGAACCTCGCCCTGGCGCTGGAGCGCGAGGATATCGGCGCCCATATCCGCGACTTCGCGAAGGCCGAACTGGCCAACTAAGCTTCGATCTGCAGGGGTGGCCGCTGGTCGCCCCTGCTGACGGTCAGAGCAGGCGGACGGCCTGTGCCAGCAAAATCCCGATGCCCGACAGGGTGATGGTGCCCCCGATGGCCAGCTGCAGCGGGCGGACCAACTGCCGGATTGGCACACCGATAGCGGCTTCAATCTTGCTCATGCAAATCATTATCGCATAATGCGAGCGGAGAGTCACATCCATCTCTCCACTCACACTGATGCAGCGGACCGATCATCATTCGTGATTTAAAGTCATGAATGATCGCAATGGCCGCCCTCAAATCAGTAACGCAACAACGGGCTCAAACTGTCAGCTTCGCTGTCAACTTTGCACAGCCGGAGACACATAATCGGCGTCGTGAATGAACGGCATCGCCGCATCATTCGCCAGCGCCGTCACGATCGCGGCAAAGTCCGTCTCGCAGCGAAACCCCATCTGGCGCTGCGCCAATCCCGCATCATAGACCCGGCCGATCGACGCCGGCAGTTGCCAGCCGCGCCGGGCATATAGCTCCGCAGCTTCGGGAAAATGGCGCGCAATCACTGCCGCCGCATCGCGTTTCAGTTCGACGGCTTCCTCGCGGACGAAGGGTGTCGGTGCCGACACCAGATAGGTTTCGCAGCGCACCGGCGGCGTCCGTTCCAGCGCTACCAGATGCGCCCGTGCCGCATCCTCGACCGTCAGCCGGCGATGGAGAAATTCATTGGCCTTCAGATTCTGCCCCGTCAGGCTGGCGTCCGTGTCGTCATCCTCCGGGAAGAAGCGGGCGGTGCGCAAGATGGTGCAGCCGATGCCGCGCTCCAGTTGCTGCACCCGGCACAGCCCCTCGGCCGCCAGCTTGGTCACGCCATAGATGTTGCGCGGCTCCAGCGGCCCGCTCTGCTCGTCGAGCCACACCGCCGCATCACCGGCCTCGTCGCGCACCGCCTGGCTGATCATCAGCGACGTGGTGGATGTCATGACGAAGCGGTCATGCCCCGCCGCGACCGCCGCCTCCAGCAGGTTGAGTGTGCCGGTGACATTGACGTCGATGAAGGCCTGGGCGGGGTAGCGGGCGATGTCCGGCTTGTGCAACGCGCCGCCATGGATCACCGCCTCGATCCCGCGTTCGGCAAAGACGCGCTCGATCAGCGCCCGGTCGGCGACCGATCCGATGATGTCGGTGTCCCGGCCCGGCGCGACGTCCAGGCCGGTCATAGCATGTCCCGCCGCGCGCAGCATCGGCGCCAGGAAACGGCCCAGCCAGCCCGATGATCCGGTCAGCAGGACATGCATGTCAGTTCAATCCCTGTGGAAAGGACCGATCAGAACGGTACTTCGTCGTCCAGGTCGTTGTCGAAGTTCGGGCCGCCTTGACCACCGCCCGAACGGCCGCCGCCAAAGCCGCCACCCTGGTTGCCGCCGCCCGACGAGCGCCCGCCACCAAAGCCGCCGCCGCTGTTGCCGCCGCCGAAATCGTCATAATCGCCGCCGCCAAAGCCGCCGCTGCTTGCGCCCCAGTCGCTGACGCCCTGGTTGCCGCCGCCCGACGAGCGACCACCGCCATAGCCGCCACCCTGGCCGCCACCGCCACCCGGTGCACCGTCCAGCATGGTCAGCACCGCGCCGGGGCCCGACAGGGCGACCTCGGTGGTGTAACGGTCATTGCCGTTATTGTCCTGCCACTTGCGGGTGCGCAGCTGGCCCTCGATGTAGATCTTCGATCCCTTGCGCAGGAAGCGCTCGGCGACGCCGACCAGGCCTTCGGAATTGATGACGACGCTATGCCATTCGGTGCGCTCCTTGCGCTCCCCCGACATGCGATCCTTCCAGCTTTCCGAGGTCGCGATCCGCAGGTTGCAGATCTTGCCGCCATTCTGGAAGCTCTTCACTTCCGGGTCGGCCCCCAGATTCCCGATGAGAATGACCTTGTTGACCGAGCCTGCCATGATTCCTCCGAAAGCACTAAAGGCGCCGTTATAGAAGCCTCGCCTTGGCGGTAAAGAACAAAGCTAGGCCAAATGTCCGGGGCTTGGGATCAGCCGAGTCCCATCGCGACTGCTGCCCAATATGTCACGCCCGCCGCGGCATAGGCCAGCACGAACAGATAACCGATCATGAACAATGGCCATTTCCAGCCATTGGTCTCGCGCCGGGTGACGGCGATGGTCGAAATGCACTGCGGCGCGAACACGAACCAGGCCAGGAAGGCGAGGGCGGTGGCCAGGCTCCAGCGGCCGGCCAGCCGGTCGCCCAGGCCCTGTTCCAGCGCCTCGGCATCATCCTCGGCATCGATCGCGTAGACGGTGGCGATGGCGGAGACGGCGACTTCGCGCGCCGCCATGCTCGGCAGCAGGGCCAGCGATATGTCGCGGTTGAAGCCGATCGGCTCGACCAGAACATTGATCCCGCCCGCAATCCGCCCGGCGATCGAATATTCGCTCTGCCGCACGCCTTCGGGGGCATGGGGGAAGCTCGCCAGCACCCACAGCACGATATTGGTGGCCAGGATGATGGTGCCGGCGCGCTTCAGGAAGATGACGCCGCGCTGCCACAGCCCGATCAGGATGTCCTGCGGCCGGGGCCACTGATATTTCGGCATTTCCATCAGGAATCCGCCGCTGTGGCCCTTGGCCACGGTCAGGCGCAGCGCCCAGGCGGCCAGCATGGCGCCGACGATGCCGGCGACATAGAGCAGGAACAGCACCAGCCCCTGCAGGCCGATGCCCGGCCCCACGCTGCGCGCCGGGATGAAGGCGGCGATGATCAGGCCATAGACCGGCAGGCGCGCCGAACAGGTCATCAGCGGCGCGATCAATATGGTAGTCAGCCGGTCCTTGGGATCGCTGATCGTGCGCGTTGCCATGATGCCCGGCACCGCGCAGGCGAAGGATGAGAGGAGCGGGATGAACGCCCGGCCCGACAGGCCGACCTTGGCCATGATGCCGTCCATCAGGAAGGCGGCACGGGCCATATAGCCGGTCGCCTCCAGCATCAGGATGAAGAAGAAGAGGATCAGGATCTGCGGCAGGAACACGATCACCGCGCCCACGCCGCCGACCACGCCCTGCAACAGGAAATCGTGGATGATGCCCGGCGGCAAAGTGTTCGTCACCGCCTCGCCCAGCGCCGTGACCCAACCCTCCAGCATGTCGGCGGGCACCGATGCCCAGGAAAAGACCGCCTGGAACATCACGAATAGCAGGCCCAGTAGAAGGGCGAGGCCCAATACCGGATGCAGCGCGACCCGGTCGACTGCCGCCGTCAGTCGGCGCGACGGGGTTTCGCGCACGATCGCGGCGCGGGCGATGCGGCGGGCCTCGCGACGCACGGCGTCGAAATCGGGCTCACCGGTAGAGGCGCGCAACATGCCCGTCTGGGCGCCGAGCAGCGTCTCCAGCTCGGTCTTGAGGTGATCCAGGCCGCGCTTGCGCACCGCCACGGTGGACACCACCGGCACGCCCAGTTCGCGCGACAGGATATTGGCGTCCAGTTCCAGCCCGTCGCGGGTGGCGAGGTCGACCATGTTGAGCGCGACCACGGTGGGCAGGCCCAGCGCGATCAGCTCCAGCGCGAAGCGCAGATGATTGTCGAGGTTCGACGCGTCGACGACGATCACGAGCGCGTCGGGCAGCTTCTCGCCCGCCTGCTTGCCCAGCACGAAGTCGCGCGTCACCTGCTCGTCGGGGCTGGCGGGTGACAGGCTGTAGGTGCCGGGCAGGTCGACCAGTTCGACCGGCCGGCCGTCGGCCAGCGACAGGCGGCCCGCCTTGCGCTCCACCGTGACGCCCGGATAATTGCCCAGCTTCTGCCGTGCGCCGGTCAGCGCGTTGAACAGGGCGGACTTGCCCGCATTGGGATTGCCGACCAGCGCGACGAGGGGAAGGCCGCTCATGCCTGCGCCTCCTGCGGGCCGGTGCTGACCTCCACGGCGGCGGCATGACTGCGGCGCATAGCCACCGTCATGCGCCCGATCTTGACCGCCAGCGGTCCGCGACCCAGCAGGCCGCCATGATGCAGCGCCTCGACACTGGCGCCTTCGCACAGGCCGAACTCGCGCAGGCGCTGTCCTTCCACGGACGACAGCGACTCCCAGTCGATGGTTTCAACAAAAGCGGGTTGGCGCAGGGGCAGATCGGTCAGGCGCAAGGAGGATGGACTCTTAACCAGAAATCAGATTTGCGACTGACTATCAATTACGTCTGGTGAAGGCCAGCCCGAACTTCACACCGCCGGGTAGCGCAGCCGGCCGATAAAGCGCGACAGGCTGAGATGCTCGCCATCGCCCACGCCCTTGAACCGGGCCTTCATCTTCTCGAACCGCATGATCCCCTCGATCCGTCGCGCCAGGAAGGCGCGGCTGTCGGCATGATCCTCGCTCTCGTCATTGACGAAGGTCAGCAGCGTCGCAGCATAGATGCTGCCCAGCGTTGCCCGCTTGCTATAATGGTTAAGGTCGGTGGCGGTGTCGCCCGCCGCGCGCCACATGATGTCGGCGGCGTGCCAGCCCAGCTTGGCAGCGCGCACGGCATTGGTCGGCATCGCCAGGATCGCCTGCGCCCGGCGCAGTGCCTCGCGGTCGGGCGCCAGCAGGGCCAGGCGGGTCTCGATCAGCGCGCTGATCTTCTTGCGGATCGACATGGCGGCCAGCTTTTCGGGCGGAAACGCCTCCAGCATCCGTGCGTCGATGCTGGCGAACCAGGCCTCGATCATGCCCATGGCGCCGCCGTCGAAGGCCAGCGCGGCGACATCGGCATCGATGCCCTTTTCCGCCGCCGCCATCGCCACCGCTTCGGGGCGCCAGCCATCAAAGGCGGCGTGGCGCGGCAGTACCGGCGCCAGCAGTGCGCGGATTTCGTCCAGGGTCAGGTCTTGGGTCTGGTCGCTCATGGTCGTAACCTAGGCCCGTCGGGGCAGGCGCACAAGCACCAGTGCGACCGCCACGGCCACGCCGCCGACAATGTCGGTCGCGCTCAATGTTTCGCCGAACAGCAGCCACCCGGCCAGCGCGGCAACTGCGGGTTGCAGCAACAGGCTGAGCCCCAGCACCAGTGGCGAAAAACAGCCGAGCGCATAGGTGAGCAACCCCTGGCCGACGATCTGGCTGGACAGGGCAAGGATGATGAGCGGCGTCCAGTCCTGCGGCATCACCGTTTCGCCCATCGCATTGGCGGCGAGCAGCAGCGGCAAGGCCCCGGCCGCACTGACGACCGCCAGCACCGACCAGCTGTCCAGCCGCTTGCGCGCGCCCTGGATCAGCAGAAGATAGGTGGTGTAGAGCAGCCCGGCGAGCAGGCAGAACAGGTCTCCCTTCAGGTTGGCGGGGGATAGCTCATAGCTGCTGCCCATCAATATGGCTGCGCCGATCGCGGCCAGGATCAGCGCGCCGATCTGCAGCTTCGATACATGCTCCCGCAGCACGACGAGGCCCCAGAGCGGCAGCATCAGTGCGCTCATATTGCCGAACAGCGTCGCATTGGCGACCTTGGTATGGCCGATGCCCAGATGCCAGGCGGCCAGATCGGCGGCAAAGCAGACGCCGGCCAGAATCACGATCGTCCACTGGCCGCGCGACAAGCGGCTCTTGCGCAGCTTCGGCAATGCCAGGATGAACAGGAAGGGCATGGCGATCGCCAGTCGCCAGAAGGCGGCAGCCACTGGCCCGACATCGGCCAGCCGCACCAGCACCGGTCCCAGCGCCAGAATGATATTGGCTAGGATCAGCGCCGGAAAAGCGAGTCTGGGCGTCGCGATATGCGCCATGGGGGTTGAAGCGGCCATGGCGGCTCCCTAGCTGGCTTTCTGCATCAAGTCCCGTTGCAAATTGCAACGTTCATGAGGGAGGTTTCATGACCACTATCTTCGATCCGATACAGCTCGGCGCTGACACCGCCGCCAACCGCGCCATCATGGCGCCGCTCACCCGTGGCCGCGCCACCCGCGATCATGTCCCGACTCCGATCATGGTCGATTATTATGCGCAGCGCGCCTCGGCCGGCCTCATCATCAGCGAGGCGACCGGTATTTCGCACCAGGGCCTGGGCTGGCCCTATGCGCCGGGCCTCTGGTCCGACGAACAGGTTGCCGCCTGGAAGCCGGTCACCCAGGCCGTGCATGACAAGGGCGGGCTGATCGTCGCCCAGCTCTGGCATATGGGCCGTGCCGTCCATTCGGCCGTCACCGGCGAGCAGCCGGTTTCCTCCAGTGCCACCGCGACGCCGGGCGACGCCCATACCTATGAGGGCAAGAAGCCTTATGAGGTCGCGCGTCCGCTCGCGATCGACGAAATTCCCGGCATCATCGCCGACTATGTGAAGGCGGCCAACAATGCGATCGCCGCCGGCTTCGACGGGGTCCAGATCCACGCTGCGAACGGCTATCTGATCGACCAGTTCCTGCGCGACAACAGCAATTTCCGCGATGACATCTATGGCGGCAGCATCGAAAATCGCGTCCGCCTGCTGCGTGAAGTGACGCAGGCGGTGGTCGATGCGATCGGTGCCGATCGCGTGTCCGTGCGCCTGTCGCCCAATGGCGATACCCAGGGCGTCAATGACAGCAATCCCGAGCCGCTGTTTGCCGCCGCTGCCGAGGTGCTGAACCAGATCGGCATCGCCTTCCTCGAACTGCGCGAGCCCGGCCCGGACGGCACCTTCGGCGCCACCGACGTGCCGCGCCTGTCGCCGCTGATCCGCCAGCATTTCAAGGGGCCGCTGGTTCTCAACAGCGATTATGGGCTGAATCGTGCGCAGGCCGATCTCGCCTCTGGTCTGGCCGACGCGATCAGCTTTGGCCGTCCCTTCCTCGCCAATCCCGATCTGGTCGATCGCCTGCGCGAAGGCGCGCCGCTGACCCCGGCGCAGATGGCGACCTTCTACAGCCAGGGCGCGGAAGGCTATACCGACTATCCGACCCTGGCCGAGGAAAAGGCGGCCGCCTGATCCCTCGTCACCCATGAAGAAGGGCGCGTTCCTTGCGGAGCGCGCCCTTATTTGTGTCTGTCAAAAGGCCGTGGATCAGATCGCGAAACGCTCGCGCAGGCCCAACATGGCGATCGCTGCCTTGGCCGCTTCGCCGCCCTTGTCCTTCTGGTCGGGACGGGCCCGGACCAGGGCCTGCTCCTCATTTTCGACGGTCAGGATGCCGTTGCCGATTGCGATCGCGTCCATGCTCAGTGCCATCAGGCCGCGCGCGCTTTCGTTCGACACCACTTCGAAATGATAGGTTTCGCCGCGGATCACCACGCCGATCGCGACGAAGCCGTCAAAGCGGCCAGTCTCGGCGGCCAGCGCGATCGCGCCGGGGATTTCCAGCGCGCCCGGAACGGTCACCACCTCATATTTGTGGCCGGCTTCGTCCAGCGCAGCCTTCGCGCCTTCGATCAGCAGGTCGTTGAGATGGTCGTAGAAGCGGGCTTCGACGATGAGAAACTTGGCCATGCGAATATCCTTCAGAGCTCGATCGGACGCTGCCCAACCACGGCCAGGTCATAGCCGTCAAGGGCGATCAGGCTGTGCTGGGTGTTGCTGAGCAGGATCATGTCATGCACGCCCAGTTCCGCCAGGATCTGGGCGCCCACGCCATAGTCGCGCAGTTCGTCCATGCCGCCGGGCTGCTTGCCGGCATGGGCCTGGATCATGCGGGTCAGCATGTCGGGTTCGCCGTCACGCAACAGCACGACCACGCCGGCGCCTTCCTTGTCGATGATTTCCATCGATCGGGCCAGCATGTCGCCACGCGGGCCTTCAGCACCGAAAATGTCGCTCAGTGGAGCCAGTTGATGCATGCGCACCAGGGTCGGCTGGTCGGGGCTGATGCGGCCCTTTTGCAAAACCAGCTGCTCGGACTGGGTGGCGCGGTTGAAGAAGGTGATTGCCTTCCACTCGCCGCCCCATTTGCTTTCGAAGCTGGTTTCAGCGCGACGCTCGACCACATGGTCGTGGCGGCGGCGATAGGCGATCAGGTCGCGAATCGTGCCGATCTTCATCTTGTGCTTCTGGGCAAAGATGATCAGGTCGTCGAGGCGCGCCATCGTGCCGTCATCCTTCATCACCTCGCAAATGACGCCGGACGGATTGAGGCCGGCCAGGCGGGCGACGTCCACCGCCGCCTCGGTATGGCCGGTGCGCACGAGCACGCCACCGTCACGGGCGATCAGCGGGAAGACATGGCCAGGCGTCACGATGTCGGCGCGCGTCTTGGATGCGTCGATGGCGACGGATACGGTGCGGGCGCGGTCGGCGGCGCTGATGCCGGTGTCGACGCCTTCACGCGCCTCGATCGATACGGTGAACGCCGTTTCGTGGCGGGTGCCATTGTTGCGGCTCATCAGGTCGAGCCCCAGCTGGTCGACGCGATCCTTGGTCAGTGCCAGGCAGATGAGGCCGCGGCCATGGGTGGCCATGAAGTTGATCGCGTCGGGGGTCGCCATCTGGGCGGGGATGACCAGGTCGCCTTCATTTTCGCGATCCTCGTCATCGACCAGGATGAACATGCGGCCGTTGCGGGCCTCGTTGATGATTTCCTCGGGGCTGGCGAGCGCGGTGCCGCCCTCGCGCTTGAGCAGATAGGCCTCCAGCTTGCCCAGCGTATCGGCGGTCGGGTTCCAGTCGCCTTCACCCAGCTTGCGCAAGCTGTTGGCGTGCAGGCCGGCGGCGCGCGCCAGACCCGATCGGGACATGCCGCCATCGGTGACGAGGGCGCGGACGGAATCGATAAGCGAGGACGACATAAACACTCCTTCCCGGATCGGGGATGAGCGTTATATCACACTACAATGTGATTTCTTCAAGGGTGAAATCACATCATTTGCTGCGGAGGCTCTGCATCCGGTTGAGATAACGAGCCAGCACATCGATCTCCAGATTGAACGCGCGGCCGTCGGGCAGGCTGTCCAGCGTGGTGGCGATCGCGGTGTGCGGGATGATGTTGAGGCCGAAATGCACGCTGCCGTCGGGCTGGTCTTCGACGCTGTTCACGGTCAGCGAGATGCCGTCCAATGTGATCGATCCCTTGGCGGCCAGTGCGGCGGCCAGTTCCGCCGGTGCGCTGATGACCAGGCGGATCGAATCTCCCTCGCGGCTGGCCGACACCAGATGGCCGATGCCGTCGACATGGCCAGTGACGATATGGCCGCCCAGTTCGTCGCCGACCTTCAATGCGCGTTCCAGGTTGAGCTTGCCACCCTGTGCCCACAGACCCGGCGCGGTGCGGGCGACGGTTTCGGCCGACAGGTCGACCGCGAACCAGCCCGGTCCCTTTTCCACCACCGTCAGGCAGGCACCCGAGCAGGCGATCGATGCGCCGATCGCGACCGTCTCCATGTCATAGCCGCTTTCGATGACCAGCCGCAGGTCGCCGCGCTGCTCATGGGTGCGGATAGTGCCGATGTCGGTGATGATGCCGGTGAACATGGTGCCCAGATCCTTGGGAAAGAAATTTGCGCTGATCTAGGCGCTGCGCGTCCGCGCGTAAACCTCCAGCCGGTCCGGGCCGAACTGACGCTCCTCGGTCTGGTGCCAGCGCCCATGGGCATCGGCCAGGTCGGTCAAGCCGATATCGCCGATCCCGGCCAGGCCCGACCCGATCAGGATCGGCGCGCGATAGAGCAGTAGTCTGTCGACCAGATCGGCGCGCAGGAAGGCGGCAGCAGTTTCGGCGCCGCCCTCGATCATCAGATGATCGACCCGGTCGAGCGTCGCGATATCCTCCGGGTCTGCAATCGCGCTCCAGCCTTCGGGCGCCGGGCCACGGCTCAGCAGCAGCCGGCGGGGCGACCGCTCCTCCAGCCCTGGCAGGCGCACGTCCAGACTGGGCGCATCGGCGCGCAGCGTGCCGCCGCCGACCAATATGGCGTCATGCCGTGCCCGCTCCAGATGGGCATGGGCGCGGGCGTCCGGGCCGGTGATCCAGCGACTCGACCCGTCAGCCAGCGCGATCCGCCCGTCGAGCGAGAGGCCCAGCTTCAGCGTCACTGCCGGGCGCCCCAGAGTCTGGCGCAGCACGAAGCCGCGCATCGCCTCGGCCGCTTCGGCCGCCATCAGTCCCATCTCGACCATAACGCCGCGCTCGCGTAGCCAGGCTGCGCCCTGGCCATCGGTGCGCGGATCGGGGTCGCGCAGCGCAATCACGACTCGGGTGACGCCGGCCCGCGCCATCAGGTCGGCGCAGCGCGGTCCGCGCGGGCTCAGGTGAAAACAGGGTTCCAGCGTCACATAGGCGGTGGCACCCTCGGCCCGGTCCATCGCCTCGTCCAGCGCCTGTGCCTCGGCATGGGGGCGGCCGCCCTTCTGGGTCCAGCCGCGGCCGACGACATGGCCGTCGCGCACGATCAGGCAGCCGACATTGGGGTTGGGCGTGGACAGGCCCCGGCCGCGTTCCGACAGGGCGATCGCCGCCGCCATATAGCGACGGTCAGCGGCGACGTCGGTGATCATGATCAGGGTTTGGCAGTCGCCGCGTCGACCTTCTGTTCGGCCTCCGCCTTGGCCAGCCGCTGGTCCAGCAAGCCATTGATCTGGCGGACGGCTTCCTTGCGCCGCGCGGTGTTGCGGGCCTCTTCGTCGCGCCATTCGATGCCGAAGGCGTCAGCAAAGCCCTGCATCTTCTTCTGCTGCTTGACGAGGGCCGCTTCGCGCTTGGCGAAGTCGATCTTCTGCTGCAGGATTACCGCCGCGTCGGACCGGTTCGCGTCCCAGCTCTGGACATAGATGATCTTGTTGCGGGTCGGCATCGTGTTGGTGTTCGCATCGACGATGAAGGCCCAGACGATCACATAGGTGAAGGCCGCGGACACGCCGAGCAGCGGCCATTTATGCTGGCGCTGCTGCCGGAAATAGCTCCAGAAATCACCAAAGGCGCTCTTGGGAGAAACGGGACGGGGAAATATCGCCATGCCGCGCTTATAGGGCAGGGCGGGCGCGGATGCAAAATGATCCATCGAACTCCCTCCATGAAGGAACGGGCGGGCTATGCCCGCCCGTCCTTTGCTCAGCGATCGGTCAGGGTGAAGCGCACGGTCAGCGTCTTGACGCTGCTCACCGCGACGCCGTCGCGCGTCGCCGGGCGGAAGCGCCATTTGCGCAGTGCATGCTTCTGGGTGGCGAGCCAGAAGCTCTCGTCGGTCGCCGAAATCTTGACGATGTCGCTGACGCGCCCTTCCGGGCTGATTGTGACGCGCACGGTGACGTTGCCTTCCAGCCCCTGGCGGATCATCGCGCCGGGATAATCGGGCTGGAAAGATCCGAGCGCATTGGGCGCTATGCTGGCTTCGACAAGCACCGGAATATGTGGCGGGGGCAGGGGCGGATCAATGACCGTCCCGGTTCCCGATCCGTCAAAGGGCGAGGATGGGCCGGTTTCGATCGTCGGGCCGGCCGGAACGGGCATCGGTACGATCGGATCGGTGGTCGTCGGCTTTTGCGGCAGCGGATTGGTCTGGACCGTCTGGGTGGTCGGTTCCGGTGGCGTCGGTTCGGGCGGCGGAGGCAGCGGCACCGGATAGCCGGTGATCGGCGGCGTCGGGCGGACCCAGTCGATCACCTCCTTGGGCATCAGCAGGAAGGCACCGACCACCACGGCATGGACCGCAATTGCCCCGCCGATCCCGATTGGTGATTTGCGCCGCGCGGCATAGCCCGACTGGGTCGCATCCTGTGTCGGTTGCATCGTCATATACATGGACTGCACCCTCCTCTCGTGACGCCAACTCTCTGGCGCCATGAAATGATACAACATCAAAATATGATATGTTGCAACATCAATTTTCAGCAGGGCGGTGCGCCTGAAATATTCGCGCTGCTTCGGGACATATCGGGGCAATGCGGCGATGCGAGACACTGCGGCAACGCAAATCCAGGAATTCCGATGCGCCTTCCCACGATGCTGCTATTGTCGACCCTGTTGCTGCCGGTGCCGTTGTTCGCCCAGCAGCCAGCCGATCTGTCTGCGCGGACGGAAGGTCCGCATGATGGCGAGGCACGACCCGAGGGCCCTTGGGCTGCCGATGCCGACGGTGATGGCCGGATCACGCGGGACGAGATGCAGGCCTGGCTCGACCGCCGCTTTTCGGCGATGGATTCGGACGGCGACGGGGCGATCTCGGCCGAAGCCATGCAGCAAATGCTGGGTCATCAGCGCGGCCCGCACCAGGAAGGGCAGGGCGAACGCCGGCATGGCCGTGGCGGCCCCGGTGGCGCCGGTGGCCCTCCGCCCGGTGGTCCGCCACCCGGCCCGCGACCGGGCGGCCAGAGTGGCGACGCCGCTCCACCCCCACCTCCGGGCCGCGCCATGCCCTATCCCGAGGATGGCAATGAGGATGGCGTGATCGATCGCGCCGAATTTTCCGCCCCGTCGCTCGCCATGTTCCATGATCTCGACCGCAATGGCGACGGCGTACTGAGCGCCGACGAACTGCCGCCATCGCCGCCGCCCGGCCGAGAGGGCGGTCCCGAAGACTGATGTTCAGCTAGGAACCGGGGGCCTTCTCCTCTGTGCGACCGGTTCCGGTCGGGGCGCGTCGTTTTTGGCCCGATGCGCCCCGACCATTTCTCAGAAGAAGGTGTCGATGGCGTGGATGGCCAGCCCCACCAGCCCGCCGACCAGCGTGCCGTTGATGCGGATATATTGCAGGTCGCGGCCGACCGCATTTTCAAGCCGGCTGGTGACCGTGCCGGCATCCCATCCGCGCACCGTCTCGCTCACCAGCTTGACGATCGAATCGCCATAGGTGGCGGTGGCGCCGACCGCGCCGCGCCGCACGAAGCGATTGATCACCAGTTTCAGCCGCGCATCCTCCTGCAATGTGCCGCCCAGTTGCTGCAACGCCTCGCCCAGTCGCCCGGCCATCGCCTTGCCGGGATCGCGCACCGCACGCAGCAGACCGGTGCGGGCCTGTTCCCACATCCCCTCGATCCAGCGCTGCATGGCGGGATTGTCGAGTATCTCGTCTCGAATCTTGGCCGCCTTCGCCTGCATCTCGATGTCGAACTGCAGGTCGAAGGCGAGCTTGGCCATGCCTTCCTCGGCCTTGAGGCGCAGGCTGTGGCCGGGATCGGCGGCCATGTCCGCCAGCAACTTGCGCAGGCCGTTGACGATGGCATTGGCCAGATTCTCGTCCAGCCCGGTCCAGCGCAGCACGGTGCCCGCGCGCTCATGCACCATCTGGCGGATCAGATGGTCGTTCGCCTCCAGCGTCTTGTCTGCCCACTGGATGATGCCATCCATCACCGGCGCATGGCGGCCGTCGCGCATCGCCGCCTCAATTGCTTGCCCCACCAGCGGTCCGACATTGATCGCGCGCAGCCGCTGGCCGATCGCGCCCTTCACCATCCCGCCCAGCCGTTCCTGGTCCAGCGCCTCCAGCATGTCGGCGAGCAACCGGGACGCGCCGACGCGCAGTCGTCCGTCGCCGGCGGACGGGCTGGCCAGGAAACGGCCGGCCGCACCGGCCACGTCCATGCCGCGCATCCGCCGCGCGACGACGGCCGGGGTCAGGAAATTGTCGCGCAGGAAAACTGCCAGCGTGTCGCCGATCCGGTCCTTGTTGCGCGGAATGATCGCCGTATGCGGGATCGGCAGGCCGAGCGGATGACGGAACAGGGCGGTGACCGCAAACCAGTCGGCCAGGCCGCCGACCATCGCCGCTTCGGCAAAAGCCTGGACGAAGCCGATCGCGGGATGGAGATGGACGGTGGCGCGCGCCGCGATGAAGAGCGCTGCCATCGCCAGCAACATCCCCGTCGCCACCAGCCGCATGCGCCGCGCGGGATGGGCGGCGGCGTCGAGGGGCGAACGGGGCATGCGCAGCAGCTTCATGACGGTGAAACGGTTACGCGCCCGTTTCGTTCAGGCAAGCCCCATATTTTGCCATGGGGCTGCCCGCGCGAACCCGGCTCCTTATTCCGCCGGCTGGGCATGGCTGGCCGAATGGCCGTCATGCGACTTGTGGGTCAGGAAGCGGCGGCTCAGCCGCGGCCCGGCCCATTGTTCGACACCCAGTGCCAGGCTGAACACGGCCGGCACGATCACCAGCGTCAGCACCGTCGACAGCAGCAGGCCGCCGATCACCGTGATGCCCATCGGCGCGCGCCAGGCGGCGTCTCCCGACAGCGACAGGGCCGTCGGCACCATGCCCGCGACCATCGCGACCGTGGTCATCACGATCGGCTGGGCACGCTTGTGGCCGGCATCGAGGATCGCCTCCTGCTTGGGCACGCCCTTTTCCATTTCCTCCAGCGCGAAGTCGATCACCAGGATCGAATTCTTGGCGACGATGCCCAGCAGCATCAGCAGGCCGATGAACACCGGCAGCGACATGGGCTGGCCGGCAATGTGCAGCGCGATCGCCCCGCCCAGCGGCGCCAGCAGCAGCGACCCCAGGTTCACGAAGGGCGGCATGATCCGCTTGTAGAGCAGCACCAGCACCGCCAGCACCAGCATGATGCCGGAGAAGACGGCGATGACGAAGTTGGTCAGCATTTCCGCCTGGAACTTGCTGTCGCCCGCCTCGATCTTCTGCACGCCCTGGATACGGCCTTCCTTGATGGCCTTCATCGTCGGCAGTTCGTTGATCTTCTGATTGGCCTGGCTGGTGACGATGCCGGGCGCCAGATCCGCGCCGACGACGACGCGGCGGATCTGGTTGTAGCGGCGAATCTGTGTCGGGCCTGCGCCAAAGCTGATGTCGGCCACGACCTTGAGCGGCACGGAACCACCCGACACCGTCGGCACCGGCATATTCTCGATCGTGGCGATATCCTTGCGGCTATCTTCGGCCAAGGCGACGCGGATCGGAATCTGGCGATCGGACAGCGAGAATTTGGCGACATTCTGGTCGATGTCGCCGATCGTGGCGATGCGGATCGATTGGCTGAGCGCAGCGGTCGTCACGCCCATGCTGGCAGCCAGGTCTAGGCGCGGCTTGATGATGATCTCGGGCCGCTGCATGTCGCCTTGCACGCGCGGCGCGCGCAGTTCGCGGATGCCGGCCATTTCATGCACCAACTGGTTGGCGGTCTTTTCCAGCAGCTCCGGATCGTCCGAACCATACATCATGATGATGTCGCGGCCAAAGCCACCACCCGATTGGGACTGGAAATTGACCCGTGCGTCGGCGATCGTCTGGAACTTGGGTGCAATCTTGCGTTCCCAATCCACCGACGACATCGGCCGGGTCTTCTTGAGCGTCAGGAAGATGTCGGCGCTGGTCGGCTCGATATCGGCAAAGGCAGCCTCGACCACATCCGTGTCGGCCGCCAGCATGTCGGCAACCTTGCGGGTGATGGCGGTGGTCTGCTCCAGCGTGCTGCCCGGCACGGTCTCGATCTTCACCTGGCTGAAATCGGTGTTGATCGTCGGCTGGAAGGTCATGGGCAGCGTGCCGAAGGCGAACAGGGTCGCCACGAAGGCGAGCATGCCGATGCCCAGAGTCCACACGCGATGGTCGACGAAGAAGGCGACGAAGCGGTTGCGGAAACCGCCGCGCGCGCGTCGGGCCTTCGCCCTGCGCTGGTCCAGCGACCAGTGGAGCACGCTCATATAGCGGTCCATCAGCCAGCCCTCGCCATGGCTCGCCTCGCCATGGGCCTTCAGGAAATAGGCTGCGATCATCGGCGTGATAAGGCGCGCCACGGCCAGGCTCATCAGCACCGACACGACGACGGTCATGCCGAACTGGATGAAGAACTGACCCGAAATGCCCGGCATCAGCGCGACCGGCAGGAACACCGCGACGATCGCCATGGTGGTCGCGAGCACGGCCAGGCCGATTTCGTCGGCTGCGTCGATCGACGCCTGATAGGCCGATTTGCCCATGCGCATATGGCGCACGATATTCTCGATCTCCACGATCGCGTCGTCGACCAGCACGCCCGCCACCAGGCTCAATGCCAGCAGCGAAATGCCGTTCAGCGTAAAGCCCAGCATGTCCATGAACCAGAAGGATGGGATCGCCGACAGCGGGATGGCAAGGGCAGAGATCATGGTCGCGCGCCAGTCGCGCAGGAACAGGAAGACGATGACGACCGCCAGCACTGCGCCCTCGATCATCGCCGACATGGCACTGTGATACTGGCCGCGTGTATATTCGACGCTCGAATAGAGCTGCTTGAACTGGACCTTGGGATTTTCCTTCTTGAGCTTGTCCAGCACCTTCATGGCATCGTCATAGACGGTGACGTCGGACGATCCCTTGGCCTTTTCCAGGCTGAAGCTGGTCACCTGCCGGCCGTTCATCAGGGCCAGGCTGCGCTGTTCGGCATACATGTCGCGAACATCGGCAATATCGGCCAGCTTGACCGTGCGGCCGCCGGAAATGGCGATCTGGGTCTGGCCCAGATCATGGGCGTTGCGCGCATTGCCCAGCACGCGGATCGACTGTTCGGCACCCGCAATCTCGGTGCGGCCGCCGGCCGCGTTGATGTTGACCTGGCTCAACTGCGCATTCACCTGCGCGGCGGTGACGCCATAGGCCTGTAGGCGGGCAGGATCGAGGATGACGCGGATCTCGCGGCTGACGCCGCCGCCGCGCCGCACCGCTGCCATGCCGCTGACCGACAGCAATCGCTTGGCGACCGTATTGTCGACATACCAGGACAGTTCCTCCAGCGTCATGTCGGTCGCTTCGGCGCTGAAATAGGCGATCGGGCCGCCATCCACGTCGATGCGCTGGACCTGCGGTTCCAGGATGCCGTCGGGCAGGTCGCTGCGAATCTGATCGACGGCATTCTTGACGTCATTGACTGCACGATCGACCGGCGTGCCGATCTTGAACTGGACATTGGTCAGCGACTGGCCTTCGGATGCGAAGGAGGTGATGTCCTCGACCCCGCTGATGCCGCGCACGGCGGCCTCGACCCGCTGGGTCACCTGGGTTTCCAGTTCGGTCGGCGCGGCGCCCGGCTGGGAGACAGTGACGCTGACCATGGGAAAGCTGATGTCGGGATTCTGGTTGATGTCCATCCGCAGGAAGCTGACGACACCGGCCAGCATCAGCGCGGCGAACAGGACCAGCGGCGGCACCGGATTGCGGATCGCCCATGCGGAGATATTGCGAAAACTCATGACGGGCTTCCCTCACCGGACGCCACCGCGCCCGCTTCCAATATTGTCAGTCCTGCCGGTCCGGGCACGATGACCCGGCCGGGACCATTGCGTCAGCGCGCCTTGAGCGCTTCCGGCTTAACCTTCTGCCCCACGGTCAGGAAGGCGCCGGCCGACGTCACGATGCGCTCGGCGCCGGTGATGCCGCTGGTGATGGCGACGCCCGTGTCGGACACCTGGCCCACCTTCACGTCGCGCCGTTCGACCTGGTTCTTGCCGTTGACGATATAGACATAGCTGCCCTTGGCGTCGCTCTGTACCGCCGATTCCGGCAGCAGCGGGGCATTGCCCGAGCCGCTGGTGATCGTCGCCGACGCGAAACCGCCGGGACGGATCGCATCATTATAGGCGACCGCGATGCGAGCGATGCCCTGGCGGGTCTGCGGATCGACGACCGGCGATACCTGCCAGACGCGGCCGCTGAAATGCTGGTTGCTACCGACCGGGGTCACGGTCGCACTGTTGCCGGCGCGCAGCGTCGCCAGATCGGCTTCAGCCACCTGTGCCTGCATTTCCATCTCGCCATCCTTGGCCATGCGGAACAATGTGCCGCCGCCGGCCTGGACGATCTGGCCGGGCTCGACCGTGCGGGTCAGCACCAGGCCGGAAGCCGGCGCGCGGATGTCCAGGCGGCCGGTGCGGGCGCGCTGTTCGGCCAGTTGCGCTTCGGCCACGCGGACCTGGGCGACGGCCTGGTCGCGGGTGGCGGTGCGCTGGTCGATGTCGGCGGCGCTGATGAAGCCGCGGCCGACCAGCGCTTTGGCGCGTTCCAACTGGGCCTGGGCCAGCTTGGCATTGGCGCGCTGCACCTCGACCTGGGCGGCCAGCGAATTGACCTGCTCGCTCTGGACCGACCGTTCGACGGTGGCCAGCACCTGACCGGCACGGACCCAGTCGCCCGGCTGCACCAGCACGCGCGTCACCATGCCGCCTTCGCCGACCACGCCGACCGGCATGTCGACACGGGCGGCCAGCGATCCGGTGCTGCTCACGGTGCGGGCAACCATCGTCTGGCCGGGGGTCAGTACGGTCACGACTGGTGCCTGCGGAGCGGCGTCGGGTGCGGCGGCATCCTTGCCCCGCATCGACAGCGCGGCGGCAGCTGCCACCAGCGCAACCGCAACAACGCCACCGATGATCAGCAGCCGGCGGCGACGGCGAATCCGGTCTTCGTCATCGACCAGGATCGCGGACGATTCGCCCGTCAGCGTAGTTTCGTAATTCATGCCGTTTCCATCTCTCCGGCGGGTTCCGCCCAAACTCGGAACTGTGTTATATGAATATATCACCGCCCTCAAGCCCCAATATCACGCTTGGACGGGCCTTCGCAAAGCCAATTGTGCCGATGCGAAGGGGCTGGCGGGCTCTTGCATCTTGTCCGTCTCTTGCCAAAGGGGCCGGACTATGTCGCTATGCCGCGCCTTGGGGCGGGTTGGCTAATATAAGAGGATGCGCACCATGGAATTGCTGGGATGGATCATGACGGGCCTGCTCGCGGGAGCATTGGCGCGGCTGGTCATGCCGGGCCGCGATCCGGGGGGCTGCGTCGTCACCATCCTGTTGGGCATGGCCGGGGCCTTGCTGGCGGCCTTTGTCGGTCAGATCATGGGCTTCTACGCGCCGGGTGAGCATGCCAGTTTCATCGCCGCCGTGCTGGGCGCGATCGCGGTTCTGGCACTCTATCGCTGGTTCAGCGTCCGGCGCTGACGCAAAAAGGCCGCGTCCTTCCTGGGAAGGACACGGCCTTTGAGATGGAATGTCCGGTCGTTAGCGGACCGATCCGCGCCGTACCAGGTTGACGATCGCCAGCAGGATGACCGCGCCCAGCAGCGAAACGAGGAAGCTGTAGAGCGTCAGTCCGGCATTGTTGATCGAGCCGCCACTGAAGATCAGGCCGCCGATGAAGGCGCCGACAATGCCGACCACGATGTTCAGCAGGATGCCCTGCTGCGCATCGGTGCGCATGATCATGCTGGCGAGCCAGCCAATGATGCCGCCGACGATAAGCCACAAGATGATGCCCATGTTACTCTCCTTGACCACACCCCCAACGGGTTTGCTGGCTATTCAACCCGGAACATGGCTTCGCGTTCCCGCAGAAAATGATTCCGCCTTGGAAACCATCCCCGACCCGCAACGCGAAAGGGGCCGCCGGACGGTCTGTCCGGCGGCCCCCGCATCATTCGTCTCTGTGCCCGCCCGTCGGCGGCACCCGATCCTTCAATATTTCTGCTGTCGCTCGTAGAGTGACTTATAATATTGGATGCGCGTCACGCGCAGGCCATGCATGCCCGAACGGTCCACCGCCCGCTGCCAGCTGGCAAATTCTTCCAGCGTCAGGCTGTAGCGGGCGCAGGCCTCGTCCACGGTCAGCAGGCCCCCATTGACGGCAGCGACGACCTCCGCCTTGCGACGCACGACCCAGCGGGTGGTGTTCACGGGCGGCAGATTTTCCAGCGTCAGGGGTTCGCCGAGCGGTCCTACGACCTGTGCAGGCCTGATTTTCTGGTTCTCTATCATCTTTACCCTCAATTAGCGGCATTGGCGTTGCCGAATTCAGCAGCGAAACCTCGATGTCACATCAGCCCTGAAGATCGGCTAAAGCCCCAAGGTAAACACAGGCTTCATCATCCTTGCCCCACCCCTAAATGGCTCGCGATCAGCGGGTTAAAGCTTCCTGCGAGACGAACGGCTTCGATCTTGCCGTCGGAACGTGGCGCGAAAAGCTCGGCCAGTTCCTGAATCCAGTCCTCCATCCCGTCCTGCCCCCGCAGGACGCCCGCGACCGCCAAGGCCGTGGGACTGGCCGCCTGCGCCGCAGCCGAAGCCGCCCGCAGGAAAGGCCAGGCCGGGACGCGTGCCCGGCCTGTCGGCCTTGTCAGGGCGGGTTTCAGCCCGCCTGTCCGGAGAAAACTCAGATCCATGACCAGGCTTCTACCGGGCTAATCGATAAGGTCCGGTAAATGCCGGACACATTTTCGTCATCGAAACGATACGCTTGCGGGGGAAGATGCTGGAACGCAGCGCCGCCTGCGACTATATGGGCGGCCATGCAGCCCGAATTTCAGCTCCCAGAGCCGCTCTCGCAGCGGCGCATTGTCGTTGCCATGTCCGGTGGCGTGGACAGCAGCGTCGTCGCCGCGCTCGCCGCGAAGACCGGCGCGGAAGTGATCGGCGTGACGCTCCAGCTTTACGATCATGGCGCCGCCGTTGGCCGTACGGGCAGCTGTTGCGCGGGCCAGGATATCCGCGATGCGCGCGCCGTCGCTGATCGCATCGGTATTGCGCATTATGTCTTTGATTATGAGAGCCAGTTTCGCGATTCGGTGATCGCCGACTTTGCCGATGAATATATGGCCGGCCGCACCCCGATCCCGTGCGTGAAATGCAATATGGGGGTGAAGTTCACCGACCTGTTCCAGATCGCGCGCGACCTGGGTGCCGATTGCCTGGCGACCGGTCATTATGTCCGCCGGGTCGAAGGGCCGCAGGGCGCCGAACTGCATCGCGCCGCCGATCCGGCGCGCGACCAGAGCTATTTCCTGTTCGCCACGACTCAGGCCCAGCTCGACTATCTGCGTTTCCCGCTGGGCGGCCTGCCCAAGCCGCAGGTGCGCGAGATCGCCGCCGAACTCGGCCTGTCGGTGGCGTTGAAGCCCGACAGCCAGGACATCTGCTTCGTGCCCGATGGCGATTATGCCAAGATCGTGCGCAAGCTGCGCCCCGATGCGGACGAGGGCGGCGACATCGTCCATGTCGATGGCCGGGTGCTGGGCCGGCACAAGGGGCTGATCCATTATACGGTCGGCCAGCGCAAGGGGCTGGAGATCGGCGGCCAGGCAGAACCGCTCTATGTCGTGCGGCTCGATGCCGAAGGACGGCGGGTGATCGTCGGGCCGAAGGTTGCGCTTGCCGTGTCGGGCGCGCGCCTCAGCGAGATCAACTGGCTCGGCCGCGGCTTTACCGGACCGCTGACCGCCAAGGTCCGCTCCATGGCCAAGCCGGTTCCGGCGCGCCTCGAAGGGGATCGGCTGATCTTCGACGCGCCCGAATATGGCGTCGCGCCGGGGCAGGCGGCGGTTCTCTATGCCGGCGATCAGGTGCTGGGCGGCGGCTGGATCGCCGCGACCGAGGCTGCGCTGGCCGAGGCCGCCTGAGCCGGCGGCACGGCCAATTGTGACATTTATATTTCCTTTCGTGCCCGATTCGATCTAGCGTCCCCGCCCCGGGGCACCGCTCGCAACAAGGGGCGCACGGATGGACAACCGCGAAGTCGAGCTGAAGCTGGAATTTGACCCGGCCGATCGCGCCCTGCTGGCCGATGCACCGCTGTTCGCGGGGCAGAAGGGGCAGGCGGCCCATCTGGTTGCGACCTATTTCGATACGCCCGCGCTCGATCTGCATCGTGCCGGCTTTTCCCTGCGCGTCCGGCGCAAGGGGCGTGCCCATGTCCAGACGATCAAGGCCGATGGCGGCAGGGCGGCTGGCCTGTTCGCCCGTTCCGAATGGGAAAAGCCGGTCGACGGCAATGTCCCGCTGCTCGATTCGATTCCTGGTCCGCTCGATCAGGCTGTCGGCGCCGCCACCGTCGCGACCGCCGACAAGATTTTCGTCACCGATATCGAACGCACCGTGCATCGGCTCGATCGGGACGGGCAGGGGGTCGAATGCGCGATCGACATCGGCCGGGTTCGGGTCGGCCGTCGTGCCACTCCGCTGGCAGAGGTCGAGCTGGAATTATTGTCGGGTGAACCGGCCCTGCTTTTTTCGATGGCCCGCCAGCTCAACGACCTGGTGCCGCTGCGCCTGGGCATGCGCTCCAAGTCGGATCGCGGCTATGCCCTGCTCGCGAAGGAGCGGCGCAAGCCGGCTAAGGCCGAACCCATTGCGATCGCACCGGACGCAACCGTCGAGCAGGCCTTTCGTGCCATCGCCCAGGGCTGCATCCGCCAATTTCGCCTGAACGAGGATCTGCTGTTCACCACCGGTGCGCCCGGCGCGCTGCATCAGGCGCGGGTAGGGCTGCGCCGACTGCGCTCGGCGCTGTCGATCTTTGCGCCGGTGCTGGCGGGCGATCCGGCACTCGCGCCGCTCAAGGATGGTCTGCGCGCACTGGCTGCCACGCTTGGCCGGGTCCGCAATATCGACGTGCTGCTGCCTAGTCTGCCCGACGATGCCGCCGCGCGCCTTGCGCTTGTCCGGGCTGAAGCGCTGGCCGACGCCGAACTCGGCTTGCAGGCGCGCGAGACCCGCATCCTGATGCTGGATCTCGCCGAATGGCTGGCGCTGGGCGACTGGTGTAGCCAGCCGGCCGATGCCGCTTTGCTGCATGCGCCTGTCAGGCCCTTTGCTGCCGAAATCCTGTCGGATCGACGCAAGCGGCTGAAGCGCAAGGGGAAGAATCTTGCCAGGCGCAGCGACGAGCGGCGCCACCAGGCTCGCATCGCCGCCAAGAAACTCCGCTACGCCAGCGAATTTTTCGCGCCGCTTTTCCCCAAGAACAAACAGCAGCGGCGCCATGCTGCCTTCTCCACCATGCTGGAAAAGCTGCAGGATGATCTGGGCGCGCTCAACGATCTGGCGACCGCGCCCGCCACCCTCGCGGCGGCCGGTATCGACTTCGATTGGCCCGCGCCGGATGACAAGGCGCAGCGCCGCCTGCTGCGCCGCGCCGAAAAGGCCTATGCCGCTCTGCTCGACACCAGGCGCTTCTGGGGCTGAGCTTCCCGTTCTCCTGACCCGAAAATCTTGTGCTTTGGCGCGTCGATGGCTAAGGCCCGCCGGTCATGACTCGCCCGATCACCTTCGCCATCCCCAAGGGCCGCATCCTCGAAGAGGCGCTGCCCCTGCTCGCCAAAGCCGGTATCGAACCGGAGGCGGAATTTCATGACAAGAAGAGCCGGGCGCTGCGCTTCGCCACCAACCGGCCCGATGTGTCGATCATCCGCGTGCGCGCCTTCGACGTGGCGACCTTCGTCGCCCATGGCGCCGCCCAGATCGGCATCGTCGGTTCCGACGTGGTCGATGAGTTCGATTATTCCGAACTTTACGCCCCGGTGGACCTGAATATCGGCCATTGTCGCCTGTCGGTCGCCGAACCGGCGGATGCGGGCGACGAGGATCAAGCGGCGATGAGCCATGTTCGCGTCGCCACCAAATATCCCCATCTCACCCGCAAATATTATGAGGCGCGCGGGCTTCAGGCCGAATGCGTGAAGCTGAATGGCGCGATGGAACTGGCGCCTTCGCTTGGCCTGTCGCGCCGCATCGTCGACCTTGTGTCCTCGGGCGCCACGCTCAAGGCCAATGGCTTGGTTGAAACCGCGATCATCATGCCGGTCTCGGCGCGGCTGATCGTCAACCGCGCCGCCTACAAGATGCGTTCGGCCGATCTCACCACGCTGGTGGAGGCGTTCCGCAAGGCCGTGGAGGTGCGCGATGCCGCTTAGGCTCGACAGCAAGGCCGCCGGCTTCGCCGCCGATTTCACCGCGCTGGTCGATGCCCGGCGCGAGGCAGATGAGGATGTGTCGCGCGACGTCAGCGCCATCTTGAAGGCCGTGCGCGCCCATGGCGACACGGCGCTGGCCGATTATACCAGCCGTTTCGACCATCATGATCTGGACGTCAGCGGCTGGGCGGTCGAACCGGCCGACTGCCGTGCCGCGCTCGATGGCCTGTCTACGCCGCTGCGCGATGCGCTCGAACTCGCCGCTGCGCGCATCACCGCCTATCATGAAAAGCAAAGGCCGGTGGATAGTGACGGTATCGACGCCGCCGGCGTGCGCCTCGGCGCGCGCTGGACCGCGGTGGATGCTGCCGGCCTCTATGTGCCGGGTGGCCGCGCCGCCTATCCCAGCTCGCTGCTGATGAATGTCATCCCGGCCAAGGTCGCGGGCGTGCAGCGTATCGCCATGGTCACGCCGACGCCCAAGGGCGAGATCAACCCGCTGGTGCTGGCCGCCGCCCAGATTGCAGGGATCGAGGAAATCTGGCGTGTCGGCGGGGCGCAGGCCGTCGCCGCGCTGGCCTATGGCACCGATCGCATCAAGCCGGTCGACGTCATCACCGGTCCCGGCAATGCCTGGGTCGCCGAAGCCAAGCGCCAGCTTTACGGCGTGGTCGGCATCGACATGGTCGCCGGCCCGTCCGAAATCGTCGTCGTCGCGGATGGCCAGAACGATGCCGACTGGATCGCCGCCGATCTCCTGAGCCAGTCGGAACATGACCCGACCAGCCAGTCGATCCTCTTCACCGACGATGCCGCCTTTGCCGACGCCGTCGAACAGGCAGTCATGCGCCGCCTGCCGCTGCTGTCGACGCAGGCCGTCGCCACCACCAGCTGGGCCGCCAATGGCGCGATCATCCTGGTTCGCGACCTGGATGAAGCGATGCCGCTGGTCGATCGACTCGCGCCCGAACATCTGGAACTGGCGGTGGACGATCCCGACCGCTATTTCGCGCAGGTCCGCCACGCCGGCTCGGTCTTCCTTGGCCGTATGACGCCGGAGGCGGTGGGCGATTATGTCGCTGGCCCCAACCATGTGCTGCCGACCGGTCGCCGCGCGCGCTTCTCCTCGGGCCTCTCGGTGCTCGATTTCATGAAGCGCACCAGTTTTCTTGGCCTTACCCCTGACGCGATCCAAGCGATCGGCCCCGCGGCTGTCGCTCTTGCGGAGGCGGAAGGGTTGCCCGCTCACGCCGCATCGGTCGCGCTGCGGCTCTGATTTCTTCCCGTTCGGTTCGAGCCTGTCGAGAACCGGTTATGCGGGCTTCTCGACAGGCATGATATTCACGGATTAGAAAGCCGCATGAACGACCGCTCCAAATCCCGCTCCGCCGCGCGTCTCGCCGCGGTCCAGGCGCTCTACCAGCTCGAAATGGAGGGCACGCCGCTCCATCTGCTGCTGCACGAATTCCACGAACATCGCCTGGGTGCGACGATCGAGGATGTGACCTATGCCGAGGCTGAGCAGAATTTCTTCGATGATGTCGTGTCGGGCGTCGACCGTCGCCGCGCCGAGATTGACGGGCTGATCAGCGCGCGCCTGTCGAGCGGCTGGACCCTCGACCGCCTCGACAAGCCGATGCGCCAGATCCTGCGCGCGGGCACCTATGAACTGCTCGCCCGTCAGGATGTCGCGACCGGCACCGTCATCAGCGAATATGTCGACGTCGCCCACGCCTTCTACGACAAGCGCGAAGCCGGCTTCGTCAACGGCCTGCTCGACGGTGTGTCGAAGGACGTGCGGAAATAAGGTTGCACGGACGCGTTCTGTAATGGACGTCATCCCGGATTTGATCCGGGATCCATTCAGCGCTTCCTCGCCAACATAGCGCGCAATGGATCCCCGCGTCCGCGGGGATGACGGATGATTTCTGTAGAAGCGGGTGCTGGGATAGAGATTACATCATGTCCGCCGAATCCCGCTTCCTCACCCTGCTGCGCCTGCTCGCCCATGATCCTGCCGCGCAGGGTTTGCAGGACGATGTCGCGGTGCTGCCGGTCGGCGACACGCGTCTCATCCTTACCAGCGACACGATGGTGGAGGGCGTCCATTATCTTCCCACCGATCCGCCGGCCGATATCGGCTGGAAACTGGCGGCGGTGAATCTGTCGGACCTTGCCGCCAAGGGCGCGAAACCGGTGGGCTGCCTGCTCAACTACAGCCTGTCGGGCGACGATGGCTGGGACGCCGCCTTCCTCGAAGGTCTGGGCGAGGCGCTGGAGCGTCATGCCATGCCGCTGCTCGGCGGTGACACGGTCAGCATGCCGGCCGGCGCACCGCGCAGCTACAGCCTGACCGCGATCGGAGAAGCGACCAGCACGCCCGTGCCCAGCCGCGCGGGCGCGCGTGCGGGGGATCGCCTCTATGTCACTGGGCCGGTCGGCGATGCCGGCATCGGTCTCGACCTTGCCCGCGCCGATCCTGCCGCATCCGGCCCGCTGGTCGCCGCCTATCGCCGACCGCGCCCGCGTCTGGCAGAGGGGACCTTGGTCGCCCGCCTCGCGACCGCCATGATGGACCTGTCCGACGGCCTGCTGATCGATGCCGCGCGCATGGGCGCGGCCAGCAACCTCGCCGTCACCATCGACCATATCCCGCTATCCCCGGCGCTCGAAAGCGTGCGCGGTGCCAGCACCGCGATCCAGCTCGCCGCTGCCCGTGCCGGCGACGATTATGAACTGCTTTTCGCGCTGCCGCCCGGCGTGTCGCCGCCGGTGCGCGCGATCCCGATCGGCCGTTTCGCAGAAGGGGCGGGCCTGACCCTGCTGATCGACGGCGCGGTCATGCCGTTGCCCGACCGGCTTGGCTGGGAACATGGCTGATCTGGATCATTGCGCTACCGGCTTGACGCGCGCCGCCTGACCTGTAGCTTCCTATCACCCTATTCTCAGCCGGTTGGAGCGCCCGATGCGCATCGTCCTGTTGCTGATTGACGCGGTGCCCGATGCCGGCGTTTCTCCGTCCGGCCGCCCGCTGTTGTGCCCTTCGCCCGCCCGTCATTCCCTGCGGAGCGATCGATGACAGCAACAATAGGGGGAGAGGAACAAGCATGCAGATAGTCCATATCGCCATAGGGTGCGGCCTGCTGGCCGTGCTCTACGGGCTTTTCACCAGTCGCCAGGTGCTTGCCGCACCGGCGGGCAACGATACGATGCAGGCGATCGCGGGGGCGATCCAGGAGGGGGCAAAGGCCTATCTTGGCCGCCAATATACCACCATCGCGGTGGTCGGCATCGTCGTCGCCGTCCTTGTCTTCCTTTTTCTGGGGATCACTTCTGCCGTCGGCTTCCTGATCGGCGCGATCCTGTCGGGCGCGGCCGGTTTCATCGGCATGAACATCTCGGTCCGCGCCAATGTCCGCACAGCAGAGGCGTCGCGCGGCACGCTGCAGAGCGGCCTCACTGTCGCCTTCCGGGCCGGCGCGATCACCGGCATGCTGGTGGCGGGCCTCGCCTTGCTCGCGATCAGCGTCTTCTTCTGGTATCTGACCGGCCCGGCCGGCCATGCGCCCGATGACCGTCTGGTGATCGACAGCCTGGTCGCGCTCGCCTTCGGCGCCAGCCTCATCTCCATCTTCGCGCGGCTGGGCGGTGGCATCTTCACCAAGGCGGCCGATGTCGGTGCCGATCTGGTCGGCAAGGTGGAGGCCGGCATCCCGGAGGATGACCCGCGCAACCCGGCGGTGATCGCTGACAATGTCGGTGACAATGTCGGCGACTGCGCCGGCATGGCGGCCGACCTGTTCGAAACCTATGTCGTCACCGTCGGCGCCACCATGGTGCTGACCGCATTGCTGGTAACCGGCGTCGACAATGCCTTCCTGATGCGTCTGATGGCCTTGCCGCTGATTGTCGGCGGGGTGTGCATCATTACCTCGATCATCGGCACCTATATGGTCCGTCTCGGCGCCAGCCAGTCGATCATGGGCGCGCTCTACAAGGGCTTCTGGACCACCGCGATCCTGTCGATCCCGGCGCTCTGGTTCGTCACCCATTATACGCTGGGTGATCTCAATACCCCGTTCGGCACCGATCTGGATGGCGTGGGCGGTTATACCGGCATGGCGCTATTCTGGTCGATGATGGTGGGGCTTGCCGTCACCGGCCTGCTGGTCGTCATCACCGAATATTATACCGGCACCAATTACCGCCCGGTCCGCTCGATCGCCAAGGCATCGGAAACCGGCCATGGCACCAATGTCATCCAGGGCCTCGCCATCAGCCTGGAATCGACGGCATTGCCGACGATCGTGATCGTGGTCGGCATCATCGTCGCCTATCAGCTGGCGGGCCTGATCGGCATCGCCTTTGCCGCCACCGCCATGCTGGCGCTGGCCGGCATGGTCGTCGCGCTCGACGCCTATGGTCCGGTCACGGACAATGCCGGCGGCATCGCCGAAATGGCGCACCTCGACGACAGCGTCCGGGTGAAGACCGATGCGCTCGACGCGGTCGGCAACACCACCAAGGCGGTGACCAAGGGCTATGCCATCGGCTCGGCCGGTCTCGCTGCGCTGGTGCTGTTCGGCGCCTATACGGAGGATCTCAAATTCTACAATTCGGCCCTCGGCCTTACCGAACCGGTCGATTTCAGCCTGTCCAACCCCTATGTCATCGTCGGCCTGCTGCTGGGCGCGCTGCTGCCTTATCTGTTCGGTGCGATGGGTATGACGGCGGTCGGCCGCGCGGCCGGCGACGTGGTCAAGGATGTGCGCGACCAGTTCGCCACCAACAAGGGCATCATGGAGGGGACGTCGCGCCCCAATTATGCCCGCACCGTCGACCTCGTCACCCGCGCCGCGATCAAGGAGATGATCATCCCCTCGCTGCTGCCGGTGCTGGCGCCGATTGCGGTCTATTTCATCATCGCGGCGGTCGCGGGCGTACCCAATGGCTTTGCCGCGCTGGGCGCGTTGCTGCTGGGCGTCATCGTCTCGGGGCTGTTCGTCGCCCTGTCGATGACCTCGGGCGGCGGCGCCTGGGACAATGCCAAGAAATATATCGAGGATGGCCATCATGGCGGCAAGGGCAGCGAGGCGCACAAGGCCGCGGTGACCGGCGACACGGTGGGTGATCCCTACAAGGACACCGCCGGCCCGGCGGTCAATCCGATGATCAAGATCACCAATATCGTGGCGCTATTGTTGCTCGCGGCGCTTGCACACGGCGCTTAACCCGGTTTTAAATCGCCGGACTGACGATGACCCCGCCCGGCAACAGGCGGGGTCATGTTTGACTGGGGGGTATGTTTGAAACTGTTTCTATCCGCCGCAGCCTGCGCGCTCGCGGCTTTTGCACCTGCTGTCTCTGCGCAAACCGATGCGATCAAGGCCGACGCTGCCAAGGTGTCCGCGACAACCGCCAAGACCTGGCCGATCGAGGCCTTCGCCGAACTGCCGGCAATGGATTCACCCGAACTCTCGCCTGATGGCGCGCGCGTCGCCGCGCGGATCGCGATCAAGGGCGTGCAGCAATTGGTGATCGCCGAAGTGAAAGGCGGCAATGTTCGCACCATGGGCCTGGGCGAAAATGACCTCAACTGGTGGCGCTGGGTCAATAATGACTGGCTGATCGTCGGCATCGGCGCGGAAACCAATGTGCAGGGTATGCCCTGGTCGATCAGCCGCGTCGCCAGCATCAAGGCGGACGGCACCAAGGCCAGCATCCTTGCCAAGGCTGTCGCCGCGCAAAATGGCGACGATGTCATCTGGGTCGCCCGTGATGGCAGCCCGCGCATCCTGCTCTCCTACCAGACCTCCATCTATTATGATGATCTTGGTTTCTGGCCGCAGGTCAGCGAGGTGGACGTCAGCACCGGCAAGATGCGCACCGTCGTTGCGTCGCGCCAATATGTGCGCAGCTGGTATGCCGATGCGACTGGCGCGGTGCGCATGGGGGTGGGCTATAATGACACGACCCGTTCCTCGAAACTGCTCTACCGCCCCGATGGTCGCGGCAGCTTCCGCGTGGTCGACAAGGCTAATCGGCGCCGCCATGAATCGCTGATCGTGCCGATGCTGTTCACGGCCGATCCGGGCAAGGCGATCGCCAGTGACGATCGCGACGGCACCGACGCCTTTTACGAACTGGACCTCGGCACGCTGGAACTGGGCAAGAAGCTCTACGAAGCGCCCGGTTTCGACCTTGGCGGGTTGGAGGTCGACGCCGCCGGCACCGGCATGGCAGGCGTGCGCTACACCGCCGATGCGCCAGCCGTACACTGGTTCGACCCGACCCTGGCGAAGATTCAGGCCGATATCGACAAGGCCGTGGGTGATCGCCGCGCGCGCATCATCTCGACCAGCCAGGATTTGAAGAAACTGATCGTCCATGTCGGCGCCGCCAGCCAGCCGGGGGCCTATTATTATTATGACACCGACTATGGCGCCATGTCGCTGCTGTCGAAGGTCAGCGAGACGCTGGGTGTCCGGCCTCAACTCTCGCCGGTCAAGACGATCCGTTACAAGGCGCGTGACGGTCTGGAGATCGCGGCGGTGCTGGCCTTGCCTTATGGCAAGGAGGCGAAGGATCTTCCTTTAATTCTGATGCCCCATGGCGGCCCCTTCGCCCGCGACGCGGAGACCTGGGACTGGTGGGTGCAGTTCCTGGCCAATCGCGGCTATGCCGTGATCCAGCCCAATTATCGCGGTTCGTCGGGCTATGGCACGGAATTCGCGGCCAAGGGCGAGGGGCAATGGGGCCGTGCCATGCAGGACGACCTCAATGACGCGGTCGACTGGACGGTGAAGCAGGGCATTGCGGACGCCAAGCGGGTCTGCGTCGTCGGCGCCTCCTATGGCGGCTATGCCGCGATGCGCGCGGCCCAGCGCGATGGCGGCAAATATCGCTGCGCCGTCTCCTATGCCGGCGTGTCGGATCTGGGCGCGATGATGCGCTATGACCGGCGCTTCCTGAATTCCGGTGCCAGTGGCGACTGGCTGAAGGAGCAGGCGCCCGATTTTGCTGTCGTCTCGCCGATCAATTATGCTGCCGGCTTCTCGACGCCGATCCTGCTGATGCATGGCAAGAAGGACCGGCGCGTACCGGTCGGCCAGTCCCGCGAGATGGCGGAAAAGCTCAAGGCTGCCGGCAAGGTGGACGGCCGCGACTATATCTATGTCGAACAGCCGCTGGCCGACCATTTCTTCTCGCGCCAGGCCGACCGGCTGGAATTTCTCCAGCAGCTCGAAGCCTTTCTGAAAGCGCATAACCCCGCCTGATCGGGGCGCGGCGCGACCGTCAGAAGTCGCGCCGCAATTCCAGGAAGACGGTGCGCGGCCGACCGACAAAGGCGCCCTTGCGCGCATCGAAGGTGGCGACGGCATAGGTTTTGTCGAAGATATTCTCGACCCGGATCATCGCCTCGGCAAAACCCAGATCCTGGGTGATGCTGCCGTCGAACACGGTGAAGCCGGGAATATGCGCGCCGCGCCGGTCGATCTGCCCCGACACATATTGGCCGCCCAGCGCCAGCGCCGTGCCCCAGGCAGGGATCTGATAGCGGGACCATAGCCCGGCCTGATGATGCGGGGCGTTGGGGAAGCGGCCGCCGACCGCATTGTCGATCGTCGCGCCATCCGCACTGTCGGTGATGCGCGCATCATTATAGGCGTAATTGGCGGTCAGCACCCAATTCTTGCTGAGATCGGCCGCCAGCGTCAGCTCGATCCCCTTGCTGGTGACTTCGCCGACGGGTGACAGCTGATCCAGGCCGTTGACCGGTGCCAGATCGGGATCGACCTGCACGATGCCGTTGCGCACGATGTGGTAGAGCGCGATCGTCGGTTGCAATTTGCCCTGCATCAGCGCGCCCTTGGCGCCGATCTCGAACTGGCGGCTGGCGATCGGGGCGAAGGGGCCGCCGACCGCCGGATTCTGGTTGCCCGCATCCTGGGGCTCGAAACTCTGGGCATAGCTGCCATAGAGGGACATCGACTGGACCGGCTTGTAGATGCCGCCGACGCGCCAGCTCCAACGGCCCCCTTCGGCATAATCGCCACCGATCCGGTCCTTGTCGTCGAACCAGTCATGGCGCACCCCGCCGACCAGGATGACATGGTCGCCGATATCGGCCTGTTCCTGGGCATAAATGCCATAGCGATGGGCGAGGGTGGCCGTGACATTGGGCGTCAGGCCGGCCAGATCCGCCTCGGTCGGGTTGCTCAGGCCATAGACGGGATTGCTCAGCGACAGGCCCGGCACATCCTTCAGCGTCACGCCGCTGAAATCCTGCGTCTCGCGATACCAGTCGGCGCCGACCAGCAATGTGTGCTTGATTCCGCCGGTTTCCAGCCGGGCGATCATGTTGCTCGCCAGGCTCGCGCCCTCGATCGTGCGATGCTGCGATCGGAATTCGCGCGGCTGGGTATCGACCACGCCATCGCCGTCAGTGTCGATCGGTCCCAGCGGTTCATGATAGCGCTGATATTCGGTATAGCGGAACCAGCGGCCTGATGCATTGATGCTGACCGCATCCGACAGCCGGCTGTCGAGCCGCGCCTGCAGCACCGTGCCCTTCAGGTCCAGTCTGTCGTTCTTTTCATTATGGGTCCAGCTCCGGTCGGCCAGGAAATTCCCGTCCGCATCGATCGCCACGCCACGCAGCCGGTTGCCGGGCAGATCCTGGTCATAACGGGTCGCCTGCACCGTCAGGCTGGTGTCGGGCGCCAGCTTGAACTTCAGCCCGCCGTCCGCGACCAGACTACGACTGCCGGAAAAGCGCTGCACCGTGTCGAAGCTTTCGTAGAACAGGCCGGCCCGCCCGGCGATCACGCCATTGGCGTCGATCGGCCCGGTCACTTCGCCCGACGCGCCATAGCGGTCATAATTGCCGACCACCGCGCGCACCGATGCGGCGAACTTGTCCTGCGGCTTCTTGGTGACATAATTGACCATGCCGCCCGGCGAACTGGCGCCATAGAGCATGCCGACCGGCCCTTTGAGAAACTCGACCCGGTCGATGCTGAACAGGTTCGGCACGGCGAAGCCCTGGAACGGGTCGCCGCGCAGCCCGTCATAGAACATCGATTCCTGCCGGAAACCGCGATAGGTAACGGTGGCATATTGGTTGGCGCTGACGCCAGCGACATTGCGATAGAGGTCGGTGATGTCGCGCGCGCCCTGGTCGCGGATCAGTTCGCTGGTGATGACTTGGACGGATTGGGGAATGTCCATGGGATCGGCCGGGATCTTGCCGATCTCGCTATCCTCGACGCGATAGAGTTTTTGTGCGCGGGCGGTGACCAGGATGTCGCTGTCGCCGGCGGCCGCATCAAGCGGGGCCTGCGCCAGCACGGGCAGCGGTGCAAACAGGAAGGGCAGGGCGCAAAGGCGCGCGAGGCGGAGGCTGGGCAAGACGGCGATCCCGTTGAGATGGATAAGGAATGGAGCCGGTTCGCTCCTTCTGGCCTCTCCCCAATGTCGCTCGGCTAATGATATTGCGACTATATTGCAATATGTAACAGGCTGATTTGGCGCGACATGTTCCGGCCTGCCGAATGCCGGACGGAGGATGTGCACATCAGCAATCGTCCGGACTGCCATTGTCACAAAATGGCAATCAAACTGACGCTGGCATGTAATCGAATCGTCATAGAGGCCCGCCAACCCTGTTGGAGAGCAATGCCCGATGCGCCGCCTGTCCCTCTGCCTTTTTGCCCTGATGGCGCTGCCCGCGACCGCCCATGCCAGCGAGGATGAGCAACTCTGGACCACCACCAGCGCGACGGTGAAACTGTCCGACCATTGGCGCCTCCAGCAGGAGATCGTGGCCCGCTTCAGCAATGATCGGAATGGCCTGTATGAGGTCGAGAGCAACACGCTGGTCGGCTATAAGCTCAACGAGCGGATGACGGTCTGGGCGGGCTATACCCATGACCCGCAATATGATGGCGGCGATTTCACTGTGATGGAACATCGCGTCCGCGAGCAGGTGACGTTCGACAATATCCTCAAGCTCGGCCCGGTGTCGGTCAGCGCGCGGATGCGCATGGAGCAGCGCTGGCGCGAAGGGATTGACGGCACCGCCTGGCGCCTGCGTCCCTATGTGAAGCTGACCATGCCGTTCAAGGAAGGCGGCAAGACCGCACTGATCCTCAGCCATGAAAGCTTCATCGATCTCAACAAGACCAATTTCCAGCGTGTCCAGGGCGAGGAGCGGATGCGCAACCTGATCGCGATCACCACGCCGCTGGCCAAGAATGTGAATGCGGAGATCGGCTATCTCCACCAGCATGGCTTCCGCCCCGACGCCGACGACAGCAACGACAATGTCGCCTCGCTCTCGCTCAGCTTCAGTTTCTGATCGCTGGACTGGGTTGAGGGAATCCCGCGGCGACTGCTGAAATAATCAACGCCGCCCCTTGGCAGGAAAGAAATTGCGATGATTTGGGAAATGGTGCCGGGTACGGAGCATTTTCCATGATAAATCTTTCCGATCTTACGATCAAATTTCACAAAAGCAACAATTTCATACCAGTTATACTACCAGTATCCGAAAATTATAATTTAGGTTAGATCTCACGGTCAATTATTTTCTTAAATAATCTATAAATTATCTAAGGAAATACGGGGAATTACAACAATTCGTATGACATTCCATTGGCTAGCTCGACTTTGCCTGAACTAGATGCGCGAGCAAGCGGCCGAGCCCTCACGCGCCCCGGCAGCTTCAGCAGATGATCGGCGGCAGGATCGAGCAGAAGGATCCCGATGCCCTGGTGGACTTCTTCTCGCTCATCGATGAGAATGCTGAACCAAAGGCAAAACGCAGGCGAAAGTCGGTCCGACCGCGCCCTGCGATCGAGCCACGGCCCAAATCACTCGTCATCCAGGGTCGCGAGGGCGGTTTTTCCCTCGTTGCCGGCGCAGGTGCAAAGAATTGGGCATATCCCTGTCAGCTTCGAGTCCGCTGCGCCTACGACATCATCGGGGCCGATCCGACCAATATTGCATCATCTGCACGCGTTCGCTCCAATGCTCGCCGCGCACATAGGCGCGCCGGACATCATTGCCTTCGATGTGGCCCAGCTGTTGTTCAATGACATCCGGATGCCATTTGCCGCATTCGTTGAGCAAGGTCGCCGCCATGGCCCGGAAGCCATGCGCAGTCATCTCGTCCTGCTTGAAGCCCATCCGGCGAAGCGCTGCATTGAGCGTGTTATCGGATATGGCGCGTTTGTCGGATCGGGGGCTGGGAAACAGGAGCTGACCGCTCCCGGTCATGCCCTCCAGCTTTTCCAGCAGGCCAAGAACCTGACGGGAGAGCGGAACCTTGTGAAGGGCGTTCTGGATCTCGCGCTAAGGTTTGAGCCGAGAGCTGTGCCATTGGCAAAGTACGACATCGACTAAGCATATAAAAAAAGAGGCCCTGGCCTCCTTTTTTATATCAGAATTGGAAAGTGACTTTCATTCCATCACACAAGCTGCGGCACCTATCGCGCATCCGACGGGTCGCTCGCTTTCGCGCTCGCCAGTAGCCATTCATCTGATGAACGACATGACGGCTGGACGTGAAGATTGTCACGCTGCGCGCGCCAATCGCCCGAGCAAATCGCAACGCGCATTCGGTAGCGATATAGGCAGCTTCGGTCGATGATCCGTTCGAGCAAATGACTTGATCAAAAGCCACGCCATCGACGAAAGCCGTCATCAGATTTTGTCCGTTGGACAGGCGATGTAGGGTGCCATGCGGAGTAATTTTCATGCAAATCCTTTCATTCTCGGTTGAGCAGGATTGGAATGCACACGAAAATTCAGCTACGTGAATAGATATCCAACACTAATTGAAAAGTAACTATGAATAGTTTGCACAGGTCTACCATCCTGATGCGTCTACGCATACAACGCAACATCCTAACAAATAGTTAAGATGCGCTTCCACCTCGAAAATCCATAATATAGGCAGGGTCACCACCTGTCGAAATGAGCGAAACCTCCGATTCGGTTCGGAGGCCAGCTTCAGTTTCAGAGAGGGATTTACGCTTCGGTACCAGATTCCCCGGTTCGTCCTTTGGATCTGATCCCTTTGCTCGCAGTGTCATGATCTAGAATATGTCGCCGCTATGATCTGGCCGCCGACGTAATTTGCCGCGGCTGGCGCCAGAGGCGACTTGAGCCGTCCAGTGGGCGCAATCCGGATTCTGCTCAAATACAGAGCTTGAAGCGTTTATATGGGTCGCAGGAAGCCACTTAGCGGGTCAGCGGCGCGACTTAGTGGGTCCGGTCATCTGAGGGGAACAAATGGTGCCGGGGACGGAGCATTTGTCATGACAAACCTTTCCGATCTTCCGATCACATTTCACTACAGCAACTAATCTATACCAGTTATGCTACCAGTATCGAAAAACTATAATTTAGGTTCGATCTCGAAGTCAAATCTTTTATCAACACGTCTACAAATTTACTAACGCATCTCCCCGCAGATCATAAGATTGCATTCTGCTCTGCTCAGCTGGATCTTGCTTGGGCAGGTGCATCCGCGGGGGGCCGACTGGCGCCGCAGCATTCTTGGTTTGCAATTGGCGGGCTATGGGAGGTCGCCTCCCGAGAGGCCAGCGATCAAGGGCTGCGCTTCCAATCGTGTTGGCCGGGGAAATTAACGAGCTTACAGCAAAGATAGCCGTCAAACTCTCGATCTCGCCTGCAACGTCTTTGAGCCCATCATTCTGCACTTTCCGCCTGAAACCATCGATCTCAACTTCGAACGGCCCCTGCGCCCACTTGCCCAGCAGGCGCTCAAAGGAATCAACATTCTCCGAACCGTCCCGTCCGGAATTCCAGATCAAAGGAACCACCGCTGGGCGCGTGCATCAACATCTGCCAAGCAGTCACGTGCGGAAGGAATCCGTTCATACAGGGCGATCCAAGCCTAATACGACTGCGGTCAAGCAGCGTCAGGATGTCGGCGGCAACTGCGACGAACGTCTCAAGCCGACCCGCAGTATCCCACACGCTCTCGGAGCGTGAGCACGGAATGACCAAGAAACTGAATTTAAGATTTCGACGAACAATTTTGTCATTGGCCGAGAATGAAGATGCCGAGCAGCAAAATATGCCCCTGATGCCTGGCCCGAGTCTGCATCGCTTAGGAGAGCTACCCCATGTTGATCGATCCGTTCGACATCAGTTGTAAGAGGGGTTGCGCGATTGCGGGCCTTCAGCGATGGTTGTGAAAGATTTCAGTCCGGACGCGCTCGATCGCGATCCTCGACGGGATAGTCCTCCGGCTTTACCGTTCCGACATTGGGTCTGTCCTCGACCTCTTCGACCGGCTTCCCCTTGGGCCGATCATCCTCAGCCTCATGGTCAGGACGAGCATCGCCAAGCGGCCCTCGCGCTACCTTGCGGGTATCTTTAGACATCTTAGCCTCCTATTGCGCAGTGTCGGGCTCAGCCATCTTGCGATGCTGCTCAGCCAACATGGATTGAGGAATGATCCCCGCTGCTGCGACCTGCAGCTTGTTCGAGAAGCCCGAAACGATATGGCCCTTTCCGGCCAGGAGCGCGTCCCAGCCATCCTTTGCAACCTTGGCCGGATCGGCCTTGTTATCGTCGGCACCCACCGCAGTGTCGGCGCCCAGGCCGGCGCGGTCGAAAAATTTCGTGTCGGTCACGCCGGGCATCAGCGTCGTCAGCGTGACGCCCTTATGATCCTTCAGTTCATTGCGCAGCGCTTCGGTGAAATTGTCGATGAAAGCCTTGGTGCCGTTGTAGACCGCGTTGAAGCTGCCGGGAATGAGACCGGCGATCGAGCCGGTGACCAGAATCTTTCCCGCATCGCGCGCGACCATCTGGCCGAGCACCTTGTGAAGAAGGTAGATGGTGCCGGTGATGTTGGTGTCGATGACATGGCGCCAATCGGACAGTTGCTGGTCGAGAAACGCATGTCCCAGGCCATGCCCCGCATTGGCGCAGAGCAAGTCGACCTGTCGCCCGTTGGCGCGATCGAGCAACTGATCGACACCCTGGACGGTCGAAAGGTCCACCTCCAGCGTATCGACCGCAACGCCGAAGCTTGCGAGTCCAGCCGAAGCATCGGCAAAGAGCGTGTCGGCGACGACGAGGAGATCATAGCCATCTGCGGCCGCCAGTTTTGCCAATTCAGCGCCAATCCCGCTCGATGCGCCGGTGATGATTGCGAATTTATCAGCCATGTCTTTTCTCCTCACGCCGCAACGCGATCAAAGGCGGGCTTCAGCACGATCTTTGTCACCTCATTCTGCTGATCGTGGAACATTTTGTAGCCTTTGGGAGCATCCTCCAGCCCCATGCGGTGCGAGATGAGGAAGGTCGTATCGATCTTCCCTTCGACGATCGCATTCAGAAGCGCGGGCATGTAATGCTGGACGCTGGTCTGGCCGGTCTTGAGCGTCAGCCCCTTCTCCATGAAGGCGCCCAGTGGGAATTTATCGACAAAGCCGCCATAAACGGCTGGCATGGAGACGCGTCCACCCTTGCGGCAGGCATGGATCGCCTGTCGGATCGAATGGGTTCTGTCGGTGCCAAGGAACATCGATGCCTTAATCTGATCGACCACATTGTCGAGGAAGAACCCGTGCGCTTCGAGGCCAACGGCGTCGATGACTGCGTCGGGACCGATGCCGCCAGTCATCTCCATCAGCGCCTCATATGTCTTCGTTTCTTCATAGTTGATGGTTTCCGCACCGAAGCGCTTCGCTAGCTCAAGGCGATGAGGAAAATGGTCGATCGCGATCACCCGATGCGCGCCCATCAGGAAGGCGGACTGGACCGCGAAAAGGCCGACCGGTCCGCAGCCCCAGACCGCGACGGTGTCGCCCGGCTCGATGTCGGCATATTCGGCCGCCTGCCACCCGGTTGGGAGAATATCGGAGAGGAACAGGACCTGGTCATCTTCCAGCCCATCGGGAACAACTATCGGCCCGACGTCGGAAAATGGCACACGGACATATTCGGCCTGCCCACCTGCATAGCCGCCGGTCAGATGGCTGTAGCCGAACAGTCCGGACATTGGTTGGCCATACATTTCCTGGCCGATATCCTGATTGTCGGCGGGATTGCCGTTATCGCAGGCGGAATATTGATGCTTGCCGCAATGGTAGCAGTTTCCGCAGGCGATGGTGAAAGGCACCACGACCCGCTGTCCCTTCTTCAACGTCGATTTTGCACCGGTCTCGACCACTTCGCCCATGAACTCATGGCCGAGTATGTCGCCGGCTTTCATGGTCGGGATGTAGCCATCGTATAGATGCAGGTCCGAACCGCATATTGCGGTCGAACTAATCTTGATGATGGCATCGCGCGGATTGAGGATTTCAGGGTCGTCGACGGTATCGACGCGGACATCATGCTTGCCGTGCCAAGTGAGCGCGCGCATCAGTTCTTCTCCTCGGCAAATTGCTGTGCAGTACGGGCGGCAGTGGCGACCTCGCCGGTTTCCATGAGCTGTTTGAACCGCCGCAGATCGCGCCGTGCCTGAATGGCCGGTTCGCGCTGGAACATCTTGGCGACGATTTTGCCGATGAACCCGGCGGGCGGATCATAGGCGATGGTGGCCGTGACGATTGTGCCGCGTTCGCCCGCGTCGCGAAATTCGATGCGACCGCTATTGGTGACGTCAGCGCCTTCGACAGAAGCCCAGGCGATCAGTTCACCGTCAATCTCTTCGGTGATAATAGCGTCCCATTCTACGACCTTTCCCGCCGGCGCCTTGACGACCCAGTGGGAGCGGTCAGTGGCAAGAATTTCCACGCGCTCCACATTATCCATGAAGCTGGGCAGCTGGGTGAAGTCGCGCCAATAGGCAAAGAGGTCGGCGCGAGGGCGGTTGATGGTGACGGACTTGCCGCTAAAGCTTTCATGGCCCGCCCCCTCGATAGCTGTTGCGGCCTCCTTTTTCTGCTCGATCGACTTTGCAGCGGTCGCATGGGCATCGTCTGTCGCATGGCTCATGGGTATAGCTCCTTGGACATAGGAAAATAGGCTGCGCCAGCATGAGGGCGCAGCAAGGGCGATCCTTGGTCTCGCCGCTACTCAACGCGACTGCCGCAGCAATAGACCCATAGCGCCGGGATAAATCTTATTGATGGAGATCAGTGTTGGTGCCGCAGCGGGTGCCGGGGTCCGCGATAAATGGCTTGGTAAGGCGCTTCCGGCGCGAATACCTGTCACCTGCTTTAGGAACGGACGTTAGCAAGAGCCGTTAGCTTGAGCGTCCTCAACTCGTCCGATTGGAAAATGGTCATGCTGCGAAACAACGGACTGACGCTCGTCTTGCTGTTGTTGTTTGGTATAAGCATCATAGGACAGTGGGTCGCCGGCTGGCATGTTCAGATTGAGGATGCGCGCCGCCATGGTGAGCAGGCGCTAGCACTCAGCGCCTACAGCTTCAGCCCCGAATTTCTCTCAAGCGTCTTTGAAAATTGGGAGAGCGAGTTCCTTCAGATGTCAGCCTATGTAGTGTTGACCGCTTTTCTCATCCAGCGCGGTTCGGCGGAGTCCAAGGACCCGGACGTCCCGCCGCGAGACGCAGACCTTGACCTCCAGGCCAGCAAGCCCGGCGCACCTAGAATCTTGCGATGGGGACCAATTTGGCGCGCTCTCTACGCGCAGTCGCTCGGTTTGACTCTGGCTGCCCTCTTTATTGCTTCGTTCGTCATCCACTGGACACAAAGCGCCAAGGTCGCGGCGCAAGAGGCCATCGCGCACGGAGAAAAACCACTGGAGACATTGGCCTATCTTGGCGACGCACAACTCTGGTTTGAATCCTTCCAGAATTGGCAGAGTGAATTTCTCTCGACGGCCGTCCTTGTGTTTCTCTCGATCTTCCTGCGGCAGCGAGAGTCGCCCGAATCCAAGGCTGTTGCGGCGCCCCATAACCAAACCGGAGAATAGCCTTCTGCGGATCGGCCGCAGTCCAGAACTTTTTCCTTTGCTGCGATTATTCAGCTAAAACCCCTATGCCAGTGCGTACGCTTTCACGAGCGATCACCCCAGGGGAGCAGCAGAATAGCCGAACCGGATGCCATCACCTTGCGGACGTCGTAGCAACCTGTTCATCTATTATCGAAGGAATAAGCGGCAGAAGCTCCCGCGCAAGAAAACCGATCTGTCCAACCTTCTTCGCCAGGATCGTTCCAGCGCGACCGTGAATCCACACCCCCCAGGCGGCTGCCGTGAGCGGAGAGGCGCCACGCGCAGCAAGGCCACCGACAAGACCGGCGAGTACATCTCCCGAGCCACCTGTGCCAAGCCCAACACAACCACCAGTGTAGGCAAGACATTCTCCCTCAGGGGATGCCAGGTGGCTTCTACCGCCCTTGAGAAGAATAACAGCATTCCAGCGAGCAGCCATTTCAATGGCAACTGAAGCGGGGTCCGCATCAACCGCTTCTATAGACAAGCCGCTTAAAGCGGCCATTTCACCATGATGCGGGGTGAGAATGACATTTTTCCCGTGCAATCGAGACTGATCGAGCTTGCGCAGCGCGACGAGAGCGGCGGCATCCAGGATGAGACAAACAGGAAAGTCGAGGCGAGCGAGCATATTTTCGATGAATGCCTGGGTGCTTACTGAGGTGCTCATGCCTGGTCCCAGAACAAGAGTGTCGCAGTTTGCCATTCGCGTCACGAGCATTTCTGCGGCCTCTGGCGCGATTTCCCCATTTTTGTCGGCAGGCAGGGCAATCATGGCAGCCTCGGGAACTAACACGCCCAGAGAGAGTGCGGAGGATTGCACCGTTGCCAGTTGGAGCTTTCCTGCGCCGGCGCGCAAGGCGGCTTCGCCAGTAAGGCGAAGCGCGCCGGGCACGAATTCAGCGCCTCCGACCACGAGAACACGGCCGCGGCCATTCTTATCGGCGCCATGCTCAATGGCCGGCAGTGGGTGCCGTAGAAGCCATGCTTCGTCGAGCGCGTCGCAAGTCATCCGCGAGCGCCCGCGATGGCGTCGGGCGCGCGGGTGACAAGCATGTCTTCCTGTTCGACCGGGGCAGTCACATTGTAACGAATGAGGGATAGCCCACCACGTTTGCCTTTGCCCTCATCAAACTGATATTCGGTGATCGCACAATTGGCGACGTCTGCCTCACGATCAATCTGTAGTATCTCGGCCTCGGTCATCCCTTCGATGATATAGCGCAGACACAGCACTACCACCTGGTGGGTGAAGACCATTACATGCCGGTCAGCATGATGCAGCGCGATCGTATCCATAACTGATCGCAAGCGTAGTATGACGTCACACCAGCTCTCGCCACCTGGCGGTCGATGATAAAATTTCCCCAGGATCCTGCGAAACTCGGCCTGCTGCGGTTCAATGCTACGTATTCCTGTAGCGGTTAGCCCGTCGAGGATCCCGAATTCCTTTTCCCGCAGCCGTTCATCAAAAAGAATTTCGATGTCGTCCTCGCAGCCTCCGGCGCTACGGAAAAGATCCGCGGTCTGGCAAGCGCGCCGATAGGGCGATGCGAGGAGTACATCGGGACGCGCACCGATTGTCCGTGTGGAATACCAGCGACCGAGCGCGCGAGCCTGATCGCATCCAAGGTCGCTCAAAGGCACGTCGGCATCGCGATCCGACAAATTTATGCGTTCGATATCAGCCTGCATGGCAGCGTCGCGTGCGACATTGCCTGCACTCTGGCCATGACGAACAATCGTCAAGGTCCTGGGCCAATGCATCTGCATCACCGCGTTTCTCCTTTGCCCAGAAATGGATGGGCGGCGCAAATGATCCCGCTTCCTGCGCAGCAGGAGATTGGGATCGCGGATATTTCCTGGCGGCATCGTGTTGAAGCCAGTGAGAGGAGCCGGGAAAGGCCAGGTATTTCAGATGCGTGATGATGTCGAAGCACTGACGCTGATGGCGGAGGAGATTGCCCTCCTAAGGGATCTCGCCAGACAAAATATGAGCGATCCAAGCTGGGTGCTGGTGCGCGCCTGTGCTGAACATATGAACGATATCATGGACCATTTCACACAGGATGAAGGCCATATGCGGGGAGAAATGCCCTGGTGGCGCCAATTTCAAGAAAGGTCCTGATCATGTTGGATCGTGAGTTTCTCAGTACGCGCGTTCGAAATAGCAGCTAGCATCTTCCAAAATGGGAACGACGCCTCGCATATTGATCGAAATCAGGGCTGTGGACCTAATGCGTGATCGGATGAATTCGTGCGCTTGAAGCCTGCAGAGCGGATCGGATAAACTGCATCAATCGCATTGAACTTTCGGTGAAAAATGCTGGCTTTTGACTGATCCTTGTAAGTGCGCTTGGTTAGCGAATGGCGGATGGACACTCCGGACCTTCGGAGAGATCATGCTGCCACCTTATCATCGCCTTGAAGAATTCGTGCCTCTCACGCCTGCGGAAATTCGGATCGCAGAAGGGTGGACGAGCAGCAAGCGGTCCGTAAAGCGGCATCATATCATCCGCCGAGAAGGCGACCAGGTTGCCGGCGTCTTCTTCCTTCTGGCGGGGTGGGTCGGCTCCTCTGTGATGCTGCGCGACGGTCGTCGGCAAATTGTCAAAGTGCATCTACCGGGCGACATGCTCGGCTTCCCCAGCCTTTCCCTCGTCCATGCTGGCGAAACGCTGGAAGCCCTTACAGATGCAGTTATTTGCCCTATCCCAAATGCCGTCATCGGCAAATTGCTGATGGACAATCCGCGTCTTGCTACAGGCCTGTTCCTTAGCACGCAGAAGGAGCGAGTGGCGCTCATGCAGAAACTGTCCTGGCTGGGCGCGACCTCCGCGCTTGAGCGGATGGTAGCGTTTCTCCTTGACCTGTATGATCGGGCGAAATCGTCAGGGCTGGCGAAGGAAAACCGGTTTGAGGTTCCCCTCACACAGCAACAACTCGGTGAACTGCTTGGTTTGACTGCTGTGCATGTCAATCGGACCCTGAAGCGATTGGATAGCAGCGGATTGCTCGAGCGGCGCAAGGCGCTGGTGAGGCTTATCGATATTGAGGGATTGCAGAAAATGACGGCGAATATTCCACCATGCTTCGCCCATCATGATGCATGGGTCCGGCTAGGGAGTCCGTCATCAGATGCATGATAGACATCCGATAGAGCAATTGCCGCCAAAGGAGGATCAATGGCGCCATTGTAGGTTTGGCCGACCCCAGCGCCAATGGCGCTGATTCAGTCCGGCTTGGGTTTGAGCTCAAGCATTCCTACACGCCGGATTTTTGCGAACCGATAACGCCGATCATCCTCACCGGGCCGATCATTTATGGGCAAGACAATAATGGTCAAACCGCGCGATAGCAGTGGCGACGCAGGCATCGTCGCTTCGATTTGATTACGCACGCCGCCACGAGGTCAGCCTATGCCAAAGATTCCAATGTCGCATCGCTCAGATGCTCCGGACGGTCAGACGGATAATCGTCGGAAAGCCTCAGATGGAAATAATTCGGGTCGAAGCCGCAACTTTGACGCAGAGCCCTAACATCAGGGACGAAGAGCTGGCCGTTGGCCATTTCGATCAAGCCCTCCTTGCGCATTCGTTGAAGCATGCGGTTGACATGCACAGCAGTCAGCCCGCTAGCATCGGCGAGATCTTCCTGAGTAAGCGGTAATGCGAGGCGGGCGCTCCCAAGCCCGATTAGTTGTGATCGAAAGTGCAGTTCGCACAGGAGATGCGCAACCGCTTCAAAGGCATTGCGCCGGCCGCTATTGACCAGCCATTGCCTCAAAATGGCTTCGTCCACCAAAGTGGCTCTCCAGAAGGCACGAGCGAGTGTGGCCGATACTTTGGTGATGCGGTCTATTTCCTCGTTGGCAACATAGGCGATCCGGCAATTTGTCACGGCCAGAATGGCGTGGTCCATCGCATGCAGCAGGGTGGCGTGTAGATCGCAAAAGTCGCCTGGAAGCATGAAAGCCGTGATACGCCGTGAACCGTCTTTCAAAATTTTGTAACGAGCGGCCCAGCCCTCTACGACCAGATGGAGGAATTCGGGCGAGTCACCGTCCGAAATAATGTCCCTCCTTCGTGGCACCGAACGAATGTCGCTGCAGGCTGACAGGATCATCTCCTTCTCAACCTTGTCCAGGGGCTCGACCAGTTCGAGTTTGCGGATGACGTGCGGGCTCACGGTGACTCCCTCCATTTTAATAATTCCCCGCTCTGCATGTCTTACGCCGCGATCCGCCACGTCGGGCAAAAGGCTAGACTGAAATCGGTCAATCTCGCTGTCTATTGCGTTCAGGATGGATGTCTCAAGTCAGCCTTTTCCTTATGGCAAAATGGGAGGGTGAATGAATGTTCGCCGCCGAGGTTGGCATCCAAGCCGGCAACTGACGGAAACAGACGCAATGCAGCTCACGCGACGACCATAGCCCTATCGCCGCGCCTCATCTTTCGGCGCCGTAATAATCATCCGCCGGCCGGCTTCCTTCTGCTCCATGCCCATCATGCGAGACGCCATCCATTCGGGCACATGCCAGCTCACCGGTAACGACCGGGCTATGGCACCGGGCAGGATCGACCAAAGCAGAATGCCCAGCAGGATCCCGCCAAGGCCAAACCAGATCACTTGACGCTCCTGCTCGGCCGCGCCGCGTCCGCGCGCTACCATCGCGTCCATGTGCCAAGCCAAGTTCGAAAGCCGTTCCTGCGCTTGACGCAGCATCGTTCGGTCTTCCGCCCTTGCCGTTTGCGCAGATGCGATGATCCGCTCCACCAGCGCTTCTGGCGTCATCTCCATGGCCGGACGGCTCTGGATCATGTCGAGCCTGTGCGCATGCACGCCGAGCGATTTGTTGATCTGCGCTAACGTCGCGCTGTAATCGGGTATCTTCTCTCGCGCGGCGGTGAGGCCTTCAAGTGCGTGACGGAGCAGGCTCAGTTCCCGACGCACAGCATCAAATGCTTCTGCGGGATCATCTTCTTGGGGGGCTGTTTGGGTCATGATTGGAGCTTAGAGCCCAAGGCCGCGGCCTAGCGAGCGGCCGAGATGCCGCTGGAGATCCTGCGACAGCGATTGGCCGCTTTGGAAGGACAGACCGAGCTCTTTGGTGCGATTGCGCAGCAGCGACTCCAGCTGAGGATCGCGCTCCAGCCCCTTGGCCATGCCCGCCATCGCCTCACGCACCTTCCCGCTTGCGCTATGGTCGCCGCTGCGGCTGAGCGCCTGACGCTGGCTGTCGCTGCTTTGCCAATCGGCAATGAAGCGATCTGCGCGCTGCTGGCCAGCGACACGCGTGTCCCGCTCCACCTGCATCTGCCTGATGGCATTGCCGCTATGTCCGGCGGCCGCTTCATGGACGAGCCCGCGGTCCTTGCCAAAGGCAGCGCTCAGATCCTGCGATGCCTGGGGGCGCAGCGCATCGAGCGCGTCGCGCGCCCGCTGGGCAGCCTGTTGCTGCTCGATCAGCGGCTCATAGCCCTGGGCGCGCATGGCCTGCTCTTGCTGCAGGGCCCTGGCAAAGTCCTGAACCGCCTTGTCGAACGAGGGCATGGCCGGTCGCTGGTCCAGCGGCGCGGCATTGAGCTTCAGCCCGGCGAAGATACTGCGCTTTGGCTGAAGCGGGGGCTCGGCCTGGGGTTGATGCTGTGGCTGGGGCTGGGCCAGGCTCGCCGCCTCCGGCGCGCGCCCATAGTCCGATGCCATATCCTTGCCACGCTCGCGCTCGAGCGTGCGCACGAGCTTTCCCTGATTGGCAAAGTCATCCTTGCCATAATGAAGATTGACGGTTTCGCGGTGACGCGAGAGCGCGACATAGCTGGCATGGCGATCAAGCCCGGGGGTTGCCAGCACATGCACCTTGTCCACCGTCATGCCCTGCGCCTTGTGGATGGTGGCGGCATAGCCATGATCGATATGGGCATAATGTTTGGTGTCGAACCGCACCTCGCGCCCATCATCGAGCGATACCCGCATATGCGCCTTGTCGACATGGTCGATGGTGCCGAGCGTTCCGTTCTTCACCCCAAGGCTGCGCTCATTCTTGAGGAACATGATCCTGTCCCCGTCGGCAAAGCTTCGCGCGCCGCGCTCGACAGTGAGGCTGACATCCCTGCCCAGTTCCCCTGACCGCTGCAGTTGCTCGCGCGCCGCCTCGTTGAGGCTTCGCACCTCGTCATTGGTGTGGGTAAGGATGATGCGGCTGGCTTGTGGGTCGGCGATGCGATCGCGGTCCCACCGCTCGATGAGGTCACCACGCGCATCCTCGCGCGTCTCGGCGGCATGGACATGACCATGGTCGCCATAGGCGGCGATCGCCTCATGGGTGCGACCGGTCGCCAGCGCCCTGGTGGCCTCGCGCTGCCAGTCGTGCGCCTGCCGGCGGATCGAGCTGATCTCTACGCTGCCATGGCGCTCGGCAATGGCGCGGAACGAGGCACCGGCCTCGATCGCCTGCAGCTGCTGGGGATCGCCGACCAACACGACCTTGGCACCATGCGCCTCCGCTTCCTGGAACACTCTCTCCATCTGACGCGTGCCGATCATCCCTGCCTCGTCGACCACCAGGATCGACCTGTCGGTCAGACGCTCGCGATCCTGCGCCCATTGATGCTCCAGGCTTGCGATCGTGCGCGAGGCTATGCCCGACCCGCTTTCCAGATTTTCCGCAGCGATGCCCGAGAGCGCAGCACCGCGCACATCATAGCCGGCCCGCTCCCAGGCATCGCGCGCCACGCCCAGCATCGCGCTCTTGCCGGTGCCGGCATAGCCGATGACATTGCTCAGCCCCTTGGCGCTGGTCACATGCTCGAGCGCGCCGCGCTGTTCGGCCGAGAGGTCGAGCCCGCCTGCGCTGGCCTGTGCCAGCGCGCGTTCGACATGGCGATCGGCCAGCCCATGATGGCGCCGCGCGTCGAGCGTGGCGGTGGCCTTTTCCAGCCGCTGTTCGGTCTCCAGCATGGACCGTGAGGTGAACCGCGCCTCCCCTCGCCCATCCTTGCCCAGCGCCACCAGATCGGGCGAGGCTTTGACCGCCGCCATGACCCGATCAAATTGTTCCTTCCCCTCGCTATGGCGGTGAACGAACATGGCAAGATCACGAGTGGTGAAGGTCGCCTGATTGTGGGTGATGCCATCGAGCGCAATGCCCGGATTGGCGAGGATCTTCTCGCCATTGGACCGGGCGATCTCATGATGCTCTTCGATCCGCTCGCTGACTTGGCCCGCTTCCCCCATGCGCGCCGCGGCCGGGCCGATCTTGTGCTGGGGCTCGAGATCAATGCCCTGGGCTTCCAGGCTGCGATGATCGATGCGTGCATCGATATCTAGAGCAGCCAGGCGCTCATTGACATGCTCCGCCCAGGCCTCGCGCCAATGGCTGAGAAGCTGCGTGCTGTTCCAGTCGCGAACCTTGGCGCCAAATCCCTCTGGCGTCACTTCGCGCAAGGTCAGCATCACATGGGCATGGGGCTTGGCCAGTCCATCGGCGCCGATATCCCAATGGACATTGAGATCGGCGACCATGCCGACATCGACGAACTCGCGCTGGACGAAGTCGCGCGCCAGGGCGATGCCCTCAGCCTGCGACATTTCTCGGGGGATGGCGAACTCCACTTCACGCGCCAGCTGCGCGTCCTTGCGGATCTCGGCGGCCTCGACATCATTCCACAGCTGCTCGCGATCGCGCCATTGCTCTGGCGCGCCATCGGGCAGCATCACTTCGCTGTGGACGACGCCGGCCTTGTTCGAAAAGTCATGATCGCGCCCGAACAGCATATCGAACAGCGAGGAGCCTGAGCGATAGGCGGCCGAGGCGACCGCCGAGCGGCCGGCGGCGCGCGAGATGACTTTGACCGAGAGATGGTAGATCGCCATGACGGCCTACCATTTACACCTCAAGCAGCACGTCGGCACGACGTATAAGCGCGCCCTCAAAAGATTTCATCAGTTTCGGGATGACGAGATCCCAGGAAATTCCAGCGCATTGTGACTGATCGAGACGGTCGATAACGCCGGGGGTCTGACACCAACAGCGAGGCCATATTCCATGCGCAGACCACGGGACTATGACGCAGAGCTCAAGGCTCTCACCGACAAGGCACGACAACTTAAAGCCCGCAAGCAGAGCCAGCTGGGTGAACTGGTGATGGCGACCGGGGCCGATGGGCTGAGCGCAGAGGAACTGGCCGGCGCATTGCTTGCCGCTGCCAGTACAACCGAAGCCCCTAGGCGGGAGGCGTGGCGCAGGCGGGGCGCGACCTTCTTTTCAGGACAGCGGCATGATGCTGGGCCGGGCGCTGGCGACCAGCCGGGCAGCACTGCGCCGGGTGACGGTCGCGCGCCATCGCCTGCAGCTGAGCCAGGCGCGGCATGATCGGCGGGACTGGCAGATGAAGCGGCGCGAGCGCACCCGGCATCTGATCGAGCTTGGCGGTCTGGTTGTGAAGACTGAGCTGGTCACACTCACCGATGATGATCGCGCGGTGATGCTCGGGCTGTTTGGTGAAGCGGCGGCGCGCTTGTGCACCGATGAGCGCGAACAGCTGCTTTTGCTTTGGCGCCGGCGGGGGCAGCGCATGTTTGCGAGCGATGTATTGGCTGGAAAGCCTGAATGATCAGGCGATAACGCCGGCAGTCCGCTTCAATTCAGCAATGCGTTCAGCGCACACTTCATGCACGACGCGGCCAAGCTCCTCGACCTGTTTGCCAAGCCAGCTGAGTTCCTCTTCACTGATCTTGTAATGCTTGGAATAGCGGGCCTTCACATAGGCTTCCTTCAGCTTCTCGAACCGCGCCCGATCGATATGGCGCTCGCTCGGCCAAACATAGGCCAGCCGCCGGTCGATCCGCTCCGCCTGTGTGCGCAGGAAAGCGAGATTGTGAACGTGTGGCGTATAGGAGCAGCAGACCAGAAGGACGCAGTGATAGAGGCGTTCGGCCGCCTGGTGGAGGTCAAACGCCGCCTTCTTGAATTTCCCACGCGCTTGAGCGTCGGTGTATCCGTCATGGAAGTCTGAGGCGCTCGGAAACCACTCGTCAAAATATTCCTGCGCCATGGCCAGCGCCTTGTCCGGCGTCTTGGGCTTTGGCGTGTGCAGTTCCCTGTCGTCGCTCTCGTAAAGGGCGATGCCGTCCTTCGCCACATCCATGAAGAAATAGCGGCCATGGGCGAGGCCATCATTCACTTCCTGGAGGGTATGGACGATGAAATTGACCGGGGTCTTGAGCGTGGCGGTGATGCCATATTCGCGCATCAGCCGCTCATCGACTCCAAGCCAATATTTGACGCGATCGGTCAGCCGCTGGTCGTTGACGATGATCAGCAGATCATAGTCCGATTTATAGCCCTTGGCGGTGTGCGGCTCGTCTACCCAGCTGCCACGGGCATAGCTGCCATAGAGGATGATCTTCTGGATGCGGCCCTTCTTGCGCCATGCCTGGGTGGCGAGCGCGAGCCCGTCCTCGAATTCCTCGAAGATGATCTGCACGACGCGCGCGAGCTCGCGCTGCTTGTCGGCCGGAAGATGATCGAGATCGTTACGCATGGCATAGCCACCCTGTCGGACCGATCGCCCGATGGCAAGCCATCGGGCGCGGCGGGTTGATCACAGGCGATGGGAAAGCCGTCGCCACCAGGGCTCGGGCTCGTACAAGGTCCGCAGGAATATGCGCAGCGCGGCGGCAAATTCGGCCTCGGCCTGTTCGGCGCTGATGCCGTGCCGTTCGGCAAGCTGGGCATAGCTGAGATCCTCCATGCGGATATCGAAGAAGATGGTGCGCTGAAGGACGGTCATGCGGCGGAGCGACCGGCGCCCGCGCCGCAGGAAGACGCGCAGGGGAAGCTTGTCGGTCATGCCGCTGCCCCTTCCATGCCCAGCAGATAATCGGCCGCCTTGCTGGCCGCGCTTGCCGCCTTGAAGATCGCCCGCTCATCCTCGCGCAGGACGGCAAGCCAGGAGCCGATATAGTCGCTATGCCGGACGGTGGGCACGATCCCCAGCGACGCGCAGGCAAAAGCGCTGGCCATCTCGGCGACCAGTTCCTCTTTTGCATAGAGCGTTGAACCGAACCCGCCCGACTGATCGCGCGCCAACCGGCTGCGATGGCCCGTCCAATGCCCCATCTCGTGAAGTGCCGTGCGAAACCAGTTGATCGGCTCATGAAAGGCAGCCTGCGGCGGCACGGCGACATAGTCACTAGACGGAGAATAATAGGCTTCGCCGCCGCCGATGCGAAAGTCCGCCCCGCTGTTTCGGATCAGGCTGTCGGCCTCCGCGATCGACACCAGCGGCCCGGGCAAATCGGGCACATGAGACAAGTCTTCGGGCAGCCCCTCGCACTGGTCGACGTTGAAGACGGTAAAGCGCTTGAGGAACGCAATCGTCCTTGCCTCGCGATCCTCTTGGCCCGCCCGTTCTTCCTCGGCCTTGGGAATGAACCGATCCGCATAGCAAATGACGCTCCCCTTCTCGCCCTTGCGGACATGGCCCCCAGCCGCTTCAGCTTGCCGGTAGGTGAGCCAGCGCTGTCCGGTAAAGCCACGCTCGATCACGGTGGCCCACAGGATCAGGATGTTGATGCCTGAATAGCGCCGCACGGTGACGGCATTGTGCGGCATGGTGCAGGGACAGGCGCTGCTGTCCCATGGCTTCACCCAGGGAAGATGCCCAGCCTCCAGTTCCGCGATGATCCGGGATGTGACTTCGCCATAGATGCTCTGGCGCTCAATGTTACCCATGTCCTTTCTCCTGCCTCTCCAGCACCGGCCGCCGGAATGGCGGGGGTGGGCGGCGAGGAGGCGCACGGCAGGCCCGTGCCCATGAGGCGGGCTGCACCCGCAGGGCCGCAACGCAAGAGAAGGAGCCGGCGCAGCCGGCTTGCGGCCCGCCGGCACGGGCCTAGAGAAAGCCGACGCCCACCCCCGTCATTCTGGCGGCCCCAGACAAATCAGCGTCAGCGCGGCCCAGCCGCGCTGGCCGCAGCCAGCAGCCCAAAAAGCTGCAAAGCGTCAGCGATCATCGCCCGGCAGGGACGAGACAAGCGCAGCGCCGACTCGGTGGAGCGCAGCGGAGCAGAGCGCGGTCCGCCACAGGCGGAGACGCCCGTTCCCATCTGCTGTTCTATGTCAGCTTACGCCAGATCATGACATAGCCCGCCAGACACGGCTCAGTCCCTTGCTTCCGCTCAAGTCGCTCGCGAGGCTCATCGCAAAGGGGATCAGACTTATTCACAGCAGCAAGGACCAGCCATGAACATGTCCCCGACCGACCGTATCCTTCGGCTCAACACCGTCCTCGACCGGACCGGCCTTAGCCGCGCGACCCTCTATCGCAAGGTTCAGGCCGGCACCTTTCCCAAGCAGATCAGGATTGCAACCCGCTGCATGGGCTGGCGCGAATCCGCCATCAACGACTGGGTGCGCAATCCCATGTTCTGGACGGTCGAGGATGCCGACAAGCGGCAAAGGGCATCGTCATTGTAAAGTCGTCGATACGCACCATATCCAGTTTGTCGCTCCTTCCCCCCTTGGGGCGGCACCTCCCTGAACTATGGCCCCGCCGTGGAGTTTTCTCCGGCGGGGCTGCTTTTATCGATGCCGCCTGATCTTGCCCCTGCTTGGTGCCCGTCTCCAGTCTTGCCATGAGCATGCAGAAATCCGATCGGTGCAGGCTTGATGGGGGATAGGGGCAAAGCATGAGAGCGATATTCACCGAGGCAGCTTCATTGCTGGGTCGCCATGTGGAAAGCGTCACGCGCGTTGCAGGCGGCGATCTTTCCTTCGTTGCGCGTCTTTCCCTGTCAGGCGGTGATAATGTCATCGCCAAACGGGGCGACAGGGTGGTCGAGGAAGCCCGCATGCTCGCAGCGATCGCGGCGACGGGCACGGCGGTTCCGCAGATATTGGCAGTCCAGGACGATCTTCTGCTGCTTGAGGATCTACCCTCGAGCGGCCGGCTCGCCCGGAACTGGGCGCATCTTGCCGAACTGCTGGACCATCTCCATGCCCAGAGCCAGGTGGCCTACGGCTGGGATCGCGATTATGGCTTTGGCGATGTGTTGATCCCCAATGGCCGATCCGACAACTGGGTCGAGTTCTGGGCGGAGAAACGCCTGCGCTGCCATATTCCGCGTCTCAGTGCCCAGCTGGCCCATCGGGTTGAGCGGCTCGCCGATCGCCTTGGCGAGCACATACCCAATCGCCCGCCCTCAGCCCTCCTCCATGGCGATCTATGGGGTGGCAATATCCTTGTCGGCCAGGACCGGATTAGAGGGCTGATCGACCCTGCATGCTATTATGGCGACCGCGAAGTCGATCTCGCCATGCTGGGGCTGTTCGACCAGCCGCCACAGATATTCTACGACGCATGCGGCCTGGCGCAGGGCTGGGAAGAGCGCCAGCCGGTCTATCGGCTGTGGCCGCTGCTCGTCCATGTCCGGCTCTTTGGCGGCACTTATCATCAGCAGGCTGGGGCATGTCTTGAGCAGCTGGGCTTGTGACAGGTCCACGATCGTCCCCAATTGCGCGAGGCGCAATCGCACTCCAGCCTTTGTCAATTGGCAGGACAGCGCCACCCAACCATAGAGGCCCGGCCTTTCAGGCATCCTCTCCTAAAACTCATCGGCCGGTCTTCTGATCGGCCTTTTTTTGTCTGGCTCAGCGTTGACGAGAGGCGCTTTCGTGATCGTCATGTAAAGATCGAAACGCGCGCCCGCGTCCTGGCGACCTGGCGATGTGGTCTGGGCGACCGCAAAAATATGCAACACGCGCGAGCATGTGGCTTCGGGCGGTTGCTTGGAGTGGTCCGCCCGGCTGCTAACGGCAAGGGATGGGACTTTCCGGAAATTCGGCTTCCGAGAAACCAACTCGGCAAAGCGGCCATTCACGGATCTGCAGCAACCTCCTTTGAGGGGACCGCAACGCGCCCAAAGTCGGCCATTAGGATTACCGCCTGTTGATCCTAGAAGCCGCCGTCGGTTCAGCGAATGTTGACTGGTATGTTGGGTGGAAGCACGAACCCGCTGCGGGGGAAGGACGTGTGTGGCGCAGTGAGGTGACCCTCTCAACGTCGATGCCGACGACATAGTGGTGAAGGTCGACACCAGCAGCTTTTACGAATGAAATTGGGGCGGCGGCGCAGGCGGTGCCCGGACCAACCGGCTAGCCGACATGATACTCGTTGCGGATGAGGTCGGTCTTCACGATCTCGCCGTTCGTGACTTCCATCTCCAGGTATAGCTCGAGCGTGATGGCCGCTTTGACCACTGTCGTGTCCCATTCCCCGCCGATCCAGACGTCGTCCTCGCGGTCGTAGGCGGCATAGCGCCGGTTCTCGAACGCGACGTCGACGTCGATCTCGACGTCCGAGTTCACCAGGAGCCCGATGCGCCGGCTTGTCCGCGACACGATTTGGTAGTCGACGAAGTGGATGGTGCCCCCGAAGGAGGCGCCGGTGGTCTCGCCGTCCGGAAGGTCTCCGACGTAGACGATCTCCAAGCCTTCGATCAGCGGTTCGAGCGCCTGCTCGAAGCGGTAGTCGAATTCCGGGAGGTTGAGCAGGGCGTCCGCCAACGCCTCGGCGTCGCCGTCCTCACCGTCCGCCGAGCTTTCGGCGGCGCCGAGTAGCTCCTCGATCGTCTCGAGCGGATGCAGCAGCTTCGAGGCCGTGGCGTATCGCAGCACCGCCGCATCCTTCGTCACGACGTACATGGTCTCGCCGTTTGCGGCGCACCACGCCTCGAGCGCCTGCAGCGCCTGCAGCGCGAAGGCGTCGGGGAATTCCTTGCTGCCTGCTGTGTCGAATGGTGGCCGCCTCGCGAAGTAGTCTGCGAAGACGTCTGCGGCTGGCCGGGCTGTCGCACGGTGCTCCTCGGCCCGCCACTCGTGTGTGGAAGCCTTGCGGAAGGCCGCGAAGAGGCTGGCGGCGGTGTCCGAACCGAGGTCGGGCATCGGTGCGATGTCCGGGACCGTGTGGCGCCAGCGATCCAGATCCTTTCTGGCCTTCGCCAAGGCGACCCGCGACTGTTCGACGTCTTCGGCGATCTGTCTGGAGATCTCCTGCAGCGTTATGTCGGTGGTATGCATGACGAGGCGGTGAGCCTCGACCTGCTCGGCCACTAGCTTGAGGGCGCGGTTGGCGGGATTATGCCTCAGCTTTCTGAAGACCTGCGTGTCGAGGAACGCGTGGCGCGTCTCGAGCGGCAGGGGTTCTGCCTGCTTTTTCCGGTTTTCAGGGGTGGCGTCACGATCCATTCGATCGAGTCTAGCGCTTTGGCGCCTTGTCTAGAAGTCGGAGAAGTCGAGGACCACGAAAACCTTCTGCATGTCGATCTTCCTGTCGCGGCGCATCCCGTCTTTTCGATATCCCGATCGGCTTGTTCCGACCGTCAAGGCCGCGTGCTGGAGATCACTGCGTCGAGCAACACCTTGACCGCAGAGACCGCTGGCCCCTCGACAAGCATGCCGCACTCTAGATTGGTCGACTTCGAACGGCGCAGCAGGTTGGCCGAGCCGACATATGCCGCGACTCCGTCCGCCAGGACTATCTTCGCGTGGAAGGTCTCGCTGGATGGATCCGCGCCGCCATAATCGATGATCCGGGTCGCAGCCGTCTCGACCCGCCTTCCGTCGACGCCGCAGGTTTTGAGCTGACGGGCATCCCGCAGCACGAGAAGCCGTTCAGACGCGACCGTGGACTCGAACAGGTCCGCTGCCCAGGCCGCACCGATGCGGTCGATGTAGGGGATCATGATCGTGAAGCGCTCGCGCGCCAGTCCCGCCAGGTGACGGAATGCGTCGGTCGTCCTCGTCAGAGCGACATAGTCGCTCGCAACGTCGGCCGCGAGCGCATCCGCGAGGCGACTCGGCTCCGGCGGCATTGTTACCACAAGCCGGGCCGTGGCCTTGGGGGAAACGAGGATCTCGCCAGGCATCAGGGTAGCTTGGGATCGAAGAAGCCGATCAGGTCCGGCGCGATCCGCGGTTCCCACTCCGGTCCTTTTCCGCCCTTCAGCACCGCCCGAGAAAGCAGCAGGTTCGAGGCGATGCAACTGACCTCGGACACCATGACGCAGGCGGGGCAGGCGCCACCACGTGCGTCGCACAGCGTGCCCGAGCCGCACCTGAGCGTCCGGGGCTCCAGCGCACGCTTGAGGAAGGCGTCGGCGTAGTTCCGCCACATGGCAGAGATGTTGCCGAGGTCAGGCGTCATGCCTTTGCGGTAAATCACGAAAGACAGATCGGCGGGGAAGATGTGCTCGCCGATCCCGTCCCGGTCGACGCCGGAAGTGTCTGCCAGCGAATGCATCATCTGGTGCGACAGGGTGTGCAGCAGCAGATAGACGTATGCCGGCAGAGTGCGCGGATAGCCGCCAGTGCCTTCGCGATCCTTGAACACCTCTAGGAAGGGGCCGAAGTCGTCGTAACGCTCGAGGTAGGCGCGCCCGACGTGATTCTCCGGGACGTCGATTATCTGATTGGCCTTGAGCCAGCGCACGATCCGGGCCTCGTCCAGCTTGAAGTAGAGCGCCTCGTTCAGCTGCTGCGTGACGTAGATCGGACGCTTGTTGTCCGGGATCGGCAGCTGGTCGAACGCCTTCAGCCGGACGGGCATGTCGACGCGCTGACCGTTGTGCTCCCTTTGATAGATCGGCGTGGCGGAGACGCGGGTGTAGCCGAAGCTGAACTCGCAGATCGGCAGGCCCCGGATCAGGACGAGCCGCTCGACGCCGAGGTGGCCCAGTAGCGACCGGGTGGCTTCCTGATACTTCGCCTTGCGCGCCGGATCGTTGACGACGTCGGTAAGCGCGATGTCGGGGTTCATCAAGTCGACCGCTCCATGCCGCGTCATGGCCTGCTCGATGTGCTCGCGAACGAATGCATCATGCTGGATCGTCAGGCGGATCGGATCAAATCGGCGTGTCCAATCCTCACGCACGGCGATAGCCTGAAGCACGGATGGACTGCCGAGCTGGCCTCGTTCGACGATGCCATCGGCGAACCAGCCCTCGCGGAGCGCAATGGCGTTGTCGCGATGCCGACGGGCAGCGTCGCCACGGCCGGATGCATCCGCCTTGTCGGCCATGCCAATATAGGTCTGGTATTCGTCCCATTCGTCTCTGCGGGCCTCGTCCGTCTCGACGCTTTGGCGGATCTGGTCCTCGGAGGGCTCGGCGAAGGGGATGTCGTGGATCTGGGCCAGCTTGGAGATCAGCCCATCCCGCCGCTTCGGGGTCATCAGCTCGACAACGCCGCTGTCCTCGAAAACGATGAAGCTGGTCCGCTGGACGTAGAACGTCGAGTTCGCCCGATATGATACCGGGAGCATGTTGACCTCGATCCACTGGAACACGCGGCCGCCGTCGTTCTGCTGGATCTGGAGACGGCGTAGGACATCGGGGTTCGCCTTCTTGAGCGACCGTGTTTCGCCGCAACCTTCGCACACGTATCGCCATTCCGAGAACACCGGGGCGGCGTTGCGCAGCTTGAAGCTGGTCGAGCCGCAGGTGCACATCTTGATCTGACGCGTGTCCTGCGTCTGCGGATCGAAATTGTAGTTGAACGGGCTGAGCGGCTCGATGTCGCCCGACCAGTGCGCGTAGACGACGTCTATCTGCGTCCAGCGCGCCTCGTGACCGTTGCACTTCTTCGGAAGGGGCTGGCGCGCCTGATCGGCGATGCTGTCGAATTCGCGTGTGGAGCCGCAGATCCCGCAACGATAGAGGAGCGGGTAGGGGACGTAGCCGACCTTGTCAGGGCTGGTCATTTGGAAGTCGGTGCGTAGCACCCGCGCATCGCCCGTTTTTGAATCGCGGAACGGGGTGTCGAGCACGAGCTCCGGCAGTGCGTCGGGCAGGACCTTGACGGCACGGTCGCGCCAGTTGGTCACGGCGTCGTCGAGGTTCTCGAAGATCAAGTCGATCGTCGTGGGCTTCAGGTCCTTAGCCTCATTGGCAAGGGGGACCGATCGGCAAATCCCTTTGCCACCTTCCCACGTCATCAGAACGCCGGGAGCATACGACCCGGCGATCTGGACGCGTGACCTCGACATCGTCGGCGGCTCGAGCGGGTCCGGATCGTTGCGCTGCGAACCGTAAGCCGATGGGCGACGCGTCTGCGTGTTGCGCCAGTCCTTTCCGTTCGTGTCAGCCATTGCTTCCCCCGTCCGCATCCAGCTCGGATGCGGTTCCGCGCTGCGTCCTGATCGCCTTCATAACTTTCGCGAGATCGCGTCTGTCGACGTCGGCCGTCCGACCCTTGGCGAGGGGATCGCGCATGGCGGCGACGATGTAGCCGGCCTCGTCCACGTCGCGGAGCGACGTCATGGGAGGCTTGAAGACCGGAATGTCTGTCCAATAGTCGCGCAGGCTGGAGATCGTGTTGCGACCGGATATATCACGGGCGAAGTTCTCGACCTGCTTGTCGACGAGTCCGCGGTAGAACTCCTCATAGTGCGGCGAGCCCAGACTGGCCCTACCCTTTCCGGCGAAGCCGCTCGCGCGCAGCATGAAGGCGACAAGTTCCTTGGTGAAGCCGAGGTGGTCGCGCTGCTCCATTGCCGAGAGGCGGCTGACCTGGTCCATGTGCGCCACCTCGAACTTGCGGCCGTCGTCCTTGAGGATGAAGTCCCGTGCCTCGCGCAGCATGGCCCATGCTTGGACGTAGGAGGCCATCGTGCGCCTGATCGCGTTCTCAGCCCACCGCTCCACCGCCGGTGGCGCGATCATGCGCTCCAGAAACCGGTGGAAGATGTCGTGCGTCTCCACCACGTAGCGGTCGCGCCGGTTCTGTGGCGTGGGTAGCAGCATGACGAAGCCGACGTGGGTGCGGCCGACGCGGCTCGAAGCCTGGATGTATTCGGCGATGTCTGACGGCAGCCCGGCGAAGAACATGCTGTTGAAGCGGTCGACGTCGACGCCGTGGCTGATCGCCGATGTGGCGACGATGTTGCGGACCGTCTCTGCGACATCGGGATAGTCGGTGCCGGCGAACGATCTGTCCGCCGCCTCCATCACACCCTGGATCTCCTTCATGTCGATACCACCGGAGATGAGGCGACTGTCGAACGCAGCATGTGCCCGCCCGATGCGGCGGTGTTCCTGCTCAACCGCGGCACTGAGGGCATCGATGACCTGGTCGCCCCCCTTCTTGTTGGTGACGTAGGCCAGGGCGATGCGGTGCAGGTCGATGAGCGCGAGGATCTCGGCCTCGCGACCCTGATTGATCGCGCGATCGACCGCCGCACGGTGCCAATCGCCCTCCCGGCCGGGGGATATTGATGCGCGAACGGACGCGACCGTCTGCGTCGTCCTCGTGTCGTCCAGCATGCCGTCCCACAGTGCCGTGACGATGCCGTGGAAGGCGGCGAGGACGCCCACCGTCGTCACTGTGTGCGTCGCGTCATTCGTCATCAGCGACACGTAGAGCCGCATCCAGGGGGCGGTTGCCTCGGGTGCCTGCGCGAACGGGAGCGACTTCGCCAATCCGACGCGGTCGCTATTGTCCTTTGGAGGATCGGTTGGCTCGGCGAAGAACGAATGGTATAGGTCAGGCCCGGGGTATGGGAAGCGGAGCGGGATGCGCTGGTAAAGCGTCTCCAGCTGCCGCTCCGGTGCCGAGATCGTTGCCGTAGCCGCGATGATCTTGGGCATGCGCGGAGTACCCCACCCGTCACCTGTCCAGCGCCGCGCGACCGCAAGGCCGTCCCCGGCCATGTCTGCGATATCCTCGAGCGCCGTGTCGAGCAGGGTGTCGAAAAGACCGCTGAAGGTGCCAAGGCTCTCCTCAAGGAGGTGCGCCTCGTCCTGGATGATCAGCGATGGGAACGGGTCGTGGAAGACCCGCTTGCCGTTGGCGTAGGCCGGGAACACGTTCGAGCAGCGCTCGGTCGCCGGGTCACGCTTTAGATCCGCTTCGCTGCGCGGGTTGTCGAGATTGCCGTGCGCGTCGATGCGGCGCGCGAGACCGAACATGCCCAGCACCTTGCTGATCGTGCTGGTGTTCTGTCCGAGCATCGCCAGCTTGTCGACGGTGCCGAGGACGATGGATGGAGCGCGGGCGTATACGGCGTCGTCGGTCAGCAGGAACGGCAGGGGATGGCGGCCACCGTGTGCGCGGTTCCAGTCGCACGTATCGTTGAAGCACAGGATCACCGCCCGCCGGCCGTAGTGACCGTCGCTTTCGTCGCGCCTGAGGCCTGTCTGACTGCCGCAAACGGGACATTCGGGGATCTTGTCGAACGCTTCGCGGGCATCGATGTATCGGCGGGCGCGATCGCGTTGTTCGTCGTCACCGGTCTCGCCATCGAGGTTGCGGTCGTCCGGATGGTCGTGGTCCGTCGAGAGCGGGATCTCCGCCTTGAAGGCGTTGTAGTGGTTCGGCGTGTTCTGGCTGCCGACCCAGAAGCCCATCTCGAACGGCCAGGAGCCAACCGCGTGCTTCTTGCGGACCATCTCGGCCCGGACGACCAGCTTCAGAAGGCGTTGCGCCTGCTGGAGCGTGAGGAGACGCAGAGGGTAGCGGATCATCGCCGTGATGCCGCGGTCCTTGCCGCGCAGGCGATCGAGGAACATCGCGAAAAGCAGAGTGCCGTAGAAGGCTTCGGACTTCCCGCCGCCCGTCGGGAAGTAGAGCAGGCTCACCCCGTCCTCGTCGAGGAGTGGGTCATGCGCCTCCCGCCATTCATCCATGCGCGAGGCGAACACGGGGACATGGGCGAGGACGAAGGCCATCTGGAACAGGCGCCAGCCGCGCTTTTCATCGAAAGCGTCGCGGAGCGCGAACGCTTCGTTGGTCATGGTCCATGCGCGCCAGGGCGCAGCCCTGAGTTCGAGGGAGCGGCGGTCGCCGCCTGCTGTGGCGAGCGCGTCTGCGGCCTTCTTCGATGCGATGAGCAGTTCAACGCCGCGCTCGACGTATCGCGCTTCGGCGCGCTGCGAGGCGATGTCCTTGCGCAGGCGGGCGGCCTCTATCGCCGCGTCGGCTGGTTCTAGGCCGGCCGTGACCGTGTCCCTCAGCCTGACCTCCTGTTCGTCGATCCACTTGACGTAGGCGCGGGGCAGCGCGAGCAGCCGCGATGCGTCGAAATCGGGATCCTTCAGGACTGTGAACTGGAAGGGGAGATCGATGTTTCGAGCGACGATGCGGGGCTGAGCGAAGCGGGGGGCGCAGGTCGTGCGAAGGCTTAGGATCGAACCGCTATCGGAGGCATCCACGCCGCAGTTCAGGCCGATCGCCGGATACTGGAGATGATCGCGGAACCGGTAGGACGGTTCGACGCGATCCAGCCGAAGCGGACGGTGCGCGTCGTTGGGAAGTTCGATCGTCAGTCCCGCGCCGAATACTGTATTGCACCGTCCGCGGGCGTCGGGCGGGGTAAGCTCGGCCGACTGGTTGTCGAGCATCACCCGCATCGAGAGGGCGCTTGCATCAAGGAAGTCGGGCTGGCGTTCAACCTTGACGACGACGCGCGACAGGTCGGGTAGGATGCGGTTGCGATCGACGGGGAGGGCCGCGAGACCCGCCATCGCCAAGTTCCACTTTTCCTCGGTCAGGGTATCGCCAGGCTGGACGGTCACATCGCGCCAGGCCATTCCTGCGCCAGATCCGACGACCCATGCCTCCAGCTGGGCGCCGATGGCGTCGCCAAGTGAGCGGTTATAGGCCTCGACAGCCGAGATCAGTGCGTCGTCGGCTGCGTCGAGCTCGAATTCCAGCACTGGCAGCTCGAGGTCCAGCCTGGTCCACTTTCCTGGGATCGGAGCCGGATCGACAAGGTTCAGCGGGAGTTCGCGGCCTTCGCGCACAAGCCTCGCGATCGGGGGGACGGGCGGTTTGATGTCATCCGGCGTGTTGGGGTTGGTGTCGGCTTGGTCGGCATCGCCTTTGGCGTCCGCATCTGGTTCGGCGTCTCCGCTCAGCAGCTTGATGCCATGTGCGGCGTAGGCCTTCCTGCGGACCTCGGCTAGGATCTGAGCCCTGGCCGCACGGACCTTCGCGCGCTTGGTCTCGTCCATCCCCTTCCAGTCGGGCCGATCGACACCTGCCGCCTGGAGGGCAGGGCCGCGCTCCGTGCGGATGGCGTCGTCGATCTGCTGCTGGATGTTCGCCCGAAGTCTGAAGTCGAAGTCGAGCTCGCCGCCTCCCGCTGCGAGGTCAGCCCAACTGGGCATCACGCGCAGATAGACGGAGAACCGGGGCGCGACACGGATTTGCGCCGCCATGCCGGCGGCGGCCATCAGGTCGACCCCGACCGCCGCGACGCGGATGTCGGTGGTCTCGTCATCCTGCCCAGTGACGTCGAAGCGCGGCAGTAGCTGAGCTGCGAAGATGCCGCGGCGGGGCGACCCACCGAGGAGGTTGCGTCCGCGCTCGTCGGCGCCTGCGACCCTGGCCACCAGCGCGTTGACGAGGGAGTCGCACACCGCCTCCTTCAGCTCGACGTCGATCGCGCCCAGTTCCTTGTTCGACTTGCCCTTCATGATGCCCTGTAGCTCCGAACCTTGTCGACGATCGCGACGTGCTCCTCCGCCATCGACCGCAGGATCCTGATCTGATCGGTATGGTCGCGGTTGCTCGCCATCGCGCCGTGCGGATCCGTGAGTATGCCCCGGAAGGCGTCGTGGAAGACGTTACCGAACCGGACGCGGTGGGATCGCTGCGCCACCACGGCCCACCGCCAGAAGTTGGCGGCCATCCGTTCGCCGATCCCTAGAGCTGCGGTGAAGCGCATGAAGGTTGCTTCGTCCTGCGGAGCGTGCGGCACGACGTCGTGCAGCTGCTTCTCGATCTCGTCATCGAGGTCGATCCAGTATCGCGCCCGCTCAGGTGTCACCGATGAATCGCCGATGGTTGCGACCAGGAACCTGAGCTTCGCTGCGGTGCTTGGCTCGGGTATTGCCGCGAAGCGCTCGGCGACCAGTTCGTGATAGTCGCGGATCTCCTGCGCGGCCGCCCGCTGGATGTTCACCAGCGTCCGCGCCCGCTCAACGAAACCGTGGCCGATGACACAGACCTCGTCGCCCTCCCTCACCTGAGACGCTGCCCGCTCCACGAAGGTTGTGGTCGCGGCACCGTCGTCGCGCAGCACGATCTCGGTGTTGCGGCGCGCAATGATGCGTTGCCCGTTTTTCAGATCGATCTCGACCAGGTTGCGTTCGCCGCGGCCCCCACTCAGGTCGATGACAGACCCATTGGGGAAGTCGACGTCATCGGTTGGCATCTCGAAGCGCACCACGTGTCGGCCGATCTCCTCGACCCTCTTGCTGGCCTTGGCGGCGAAGGACCGCAGACGGGCGGCCAGTGGGGCCAAGTCGATTTCGTCGGCGAGACGTTCGGCGTCGCGTGCGGCAAAGGCCAGCGTATCCGCGTCGGCCAGAACGGTCACATGGCTTGGAAGCCACGGCTGGCTCAGCGTCGTCAGGATGGCGGTGCGCGTCGGTGCGACGATCACGACCCGCTTGAACTGGTTCCGAGAGGCCGCCGGAAGCTCGGAGACCGCTCGGAGCACCCGTTCCCCACCGAAGCGCACGAACTCGGATTCAATCCTCGGACCCAGCTTCGGATTGTCAACGCCGAGACGGCTGGCCGCGAACTCGGCGACAAGGTCGGATCTGAAGACGAATACGGACTTTGAGCTGGACCTAAGCGCGGAGGGAATCACGCTCTCCAGCAAGGTGGTCATCGGCGTCGCGCTGTCGAAGCCGCGCATGAGGCGGCGAGCAGTGTCGAGTGCGCCATCCGACGCGTCGACCTGACTGGCGAGGCTTTTCGGATCAGCCAGGTCGGCCAGATCAGCGTTCACCCGGTAGACCGAGAGGAGATCATCGGCGGCTGCGGTCGAGGTCTCGCTCTCCAGAAACCTGCTTAGCTCAGCTAGCGAACCAGGGAGAGAGGCGGTGCGGCGCACGGTCGCAATCAGGTTTCGCGCGGTCGTCGCACCGTTGGGGTCACCTCTGTCGGCCAGGCTGTTCGCTAGACGTCTGACGGCCTCGATGCCGTGGCCCGCATCGCCGAAGAAGCCGTCGGCATCGATGTTGTCGCCGCCCTCGAAGGCGGATGTGCCCATTGATGTCGGCCTGACTATCTCGGCGGTTTCCGAGTAGGTGACGTGCCCGGGCGACGGGATCACCTTCCCATTGCGGCCTGGGCGCTTGATGCCGAGGATTTCGAAACGAGCGGTGCGGTATGTCCACGGATCGTCGGCGATCGCGAGAATGCCGGTGGTGGGATGGACCTCTCGGAGGCAAGTGACCATTTCGGTTGCCTTACCAACCCAGTCCCAGCCCAGGCGGTTTCGCGCCGTTCGCGTGAGATCGAGGATTAGGAGGTCCGGGCTTTCCTTTATCGCCCGGAGGTCGACCCCGATGCGGCTCTCCACGCGCATCGTGTAGAGGAAGAAGTCGGCCTTTGTCGGATCGTCCGCGTCGCCGGAGCGCCGCTGGGTCGCGATGTCGGTCTTCGACCCCGTTCTCCAGAGCAGCGTGCTGTTCGAAGATCTGTCGCCGCGGGGCGTGGCGTGGGGGACGATCTCGTCGAGGATCGGATGCTCGAATTCGGCGTAATCGCGGCCATCCGACGCACGGCCGGTGAGCTTGCGGACGCGCGCCATCACCTGATGGAAGTCCTTCGCGGCGTCCCCGCCGCCGTGCAGATACCGTTTCACATGATCGAAGTTGATCGCACCCAGCGCGTGACGGTCCACCTGCACCTGGCGGGCCTGAGCGTGGGTGCTTCTGGCATAGGGGAAAACGATCGCCCGCACGCGGTCCGAGCGGTGCCTGCCTGTCTCCCACGAGCCTTGCACCTCCACCTGTTCTGTTTCCGCGCTTCCGACCGCAGCAATCGTCAGAAGGCCCGCGATGGCGGACGAAGACACGCGGACTGGCGGCCACGGCATCACGACCTGCGTCGATCCGTCGGATGCCACCTGCGCCGCGGAGCGGACCAACTGGGCGTAGGCCGGCGTGACTTCAGCGATGGCCGGTTCGCCGAGCTGATGGAATGGCTGCCCGGCCAGGGCCTCCATGTATCGCGCGATGTCGCGGGCTTGGCGCTCGGGCGCGACTTCCTTGGGCGGCTTCGGCGCAGCCTTGCGGGCGGCATTGGATTGGGCGATCTTCGACAGCAACGCCTGGCGCTTGTCCATCGCGGCTCGTCGCTGATCCACACGGTCGTTCAGCTCACTGCCGGGCGGCTTCTGGTGGGGGAGGAACCGGGCCATCAGGCGTCAACCGCTTCCTTGACGAGCCTATATGCGACGGTCGCCGCGACCTCTGCATCGTCGTTCGCGTCGAGCGCAGCCGAGAACACCGTCGGTGCCGGGAGGTCGAGCTCACGAAGCAGTGTGACGGAGACGGCGGCGGTGCCGGAGACGCGCCTATACCTGCTGTCGACGGCGGCGGTGTTGAGCAGCTTTACCGCCAGTTCGAGCTGCTCGGGATCGTCGGCCGTAAGAACGATCGTGTGGTTCTCGCTTACGAATCCGCCCCATTTGGATAAGATTGCCGAATCTACCATGGCGGCGACCAGCCGCCGAGGCTGCTTGTCGTTTGTCGTGCGCTGCATCACCGCCGCCGCGCCAGTGATGATCGCGGTGCTGTCGTCGGGGAAGGTCACGAAGTCCATGCCGGCGCCCTTCTTGCCGGCGGGTTTGCAAAGCTCTCCTGGCCGGATGTTTTTTGCCCAGATCAGTGGATAGCCGCGCTGTTTGCGACCGAGCTTGGGGACGAGGCGCGCCGTCTCGCGGTTCCACACGAAGTATCCGGCGCGCGCCGTCACGCCATAGTCCGCCAACGTAGCACCACCGACGAGGCTCGGATCTATGGCAGGGAGCGGCCATGCGTCGCCGGGCTCGACGGGAAGAGTCTGCTCGATCACGGGAGCACTCGAGGGCATGAGGCCGACGATGGGGAAGCGGACGGGGGCGATGGGATCGTGCGCTTTGCCCTTGCGCACGATGAGCACGCTGATGTCCTGCGCGACGTCGATGAACACACCATCCCGACCAGCGATCGAGCCGACGGCGAGGACCTCCGCCTGGGCACGGATGAACGTCCGCATCCGATCATATAGCGGCCCGGACCTGAAGCTGGACGGGATCACGAGTGCGACGATGCCACCTGGGCGCGCGTGTCGGAGGCACAGCTCGGTGAACAGCGCGTATTTGTTGATGTGGCCGCTGTGTGCCACCCTTCGCCAAGCCTTGCCGCGAACCTCATCAATCGCCATCCGGCCATAAGGCGGGTTCGCGACGACAAGGCCGTAGGACGCCGGAATCGTCACGCGCAAGGCGTCGCCGGTGAGAATCACCTCTCGCGGCAGTGGCGCTCCGAGACGCTCTGCGATGAGACGGCTCGATAGCGTGGCGAGGCCGGTGTCGATCTCGATGCCATTCAGCCGATAGGCGACAGCCTCGGCGTCCAGGCCGGCGATCGCCATCCGGCCTGCGAGCGTCGAAAGGAAGGCGGCACCACCGGCCGCCGGGTCGAGAACCGTGTCATTCTCGAGATCGAAACCGGCGTCGATGGCCAGATCGACGACCGCGTCCGCGACGGTCGGCGGTGTGAAATATGTCGCCTGCGAACGACGGACCTTCGTCGGGAGCAGCAGCGTGTAGAGCGTGCCGATCCAGTAGTGCCGCTCGTCGGCGGGAAGGGTGTGCAGGGTCTCGCGAAACGCATATAGGCTGGGGTCGGAACCGGCGTCGGACAGGAGATTGAGGCAGACATCGGCGCGGGATTGCGCGCTGGTCGCGCACTTCGCGAGCGAACGCGCAGCGGCCCTCGCATGCGCGAGCATGGTCGCCTTCGTCCCCTTGTCGTTCATTTCCCCCACTCCCAGCGACGGCCACGCCGAAGCCCTCCGCCGGTATAGGACGGAAAAGGCTGCCGACAAAACCACTTGTTTCAGTATTTGCAGATTGTTGTGGCTAACTTCGGTCGATGCTGCGAATTCTTCGTCGACTGAGGATCCCGGCTGACTTTGTTCTCGTGGTGAACCGGTCAGCGATGTCCACGGCGGCAAGGCAACCGAGATGGCCGGGAAGGTTGGCCGTGACCGGTCATGGTCATAGTGGTGGAGAGTGATTGTGTCTGACTGGAACATGGGTAGCATCCTCGACAGACTTCGGGCGCTCGGCCCCGACTGGCACGAAAAGCTGGCTAGCGAGATGACCGGGGAAGAGAGGGGTAGGATCGCCGAGGCGATCGAGAACCTTCCGCAGCCGATTGCACCTTTCGTGCTCATCGTGACGGATAGGGATGCGCGAACCTTCTCGGTCGAAGGTCCGATGGTCGATGACGACCCGTGGAGCGTCGTGGTCGTCGGTGCACAGGGGCAGGGCCGGCAGGTGAACTGCCATGTGCCGGGCGGGAGCGCCCGTGAGGATGTGGAAGAGGCTGCGCATGTCTATGGAAGCGAGTATCCCGACATGCATCGGGTGCCGGCCGGATCGATCGTTAGCCTCTAGCCCGCAGGAGAGATTTCTCGACGTCGCTGCGGTTTTCTCCCTATCGGAAATCCCGTGGCTTGATTTTGATGCCCTCGGTCGGCTGGCCCGGGATGATGCCCGAGCCGAGCCACAGGTCCGGGATGTAGATGTCGCGGGGCGCGCCCCCCAAGGCCCCCTGCGCGGGATCGCGTGGATCCGGGCCAACGGGATGCCTGAGTGCGCAGAAAGCCGAGATTACCCGCCTCTGAACGGCGTAAGTTGGTTGGCAATCGACGCTACGCGAATGTCAGCTATCCCCACGCCCCGGTTCCGAAACGGCCATTCCGCAATCGGCCAGACTTGGGCATCCAGAACGGGAAAGCGGACGGGCCGCACCTAGGGATCGAAAAATTAAGGCTGAGGGTCTGATTTGGGTCGGTTGTGATGCATCCGACCACCCGGCCGTGGGATCATTCCGCCGTCCCAACTGGCTTGGCCCAACGACAGCTTTTCATATCATCTGGCGTTCGCAGTCCGCCCTGCGAAGCCGGCCTCCCGTAAACGCGGCGCGGGGGAATATCGGTCGCGGCAAGGCAAAATTCCTGGCGCTAGCTAGGCCTCACATCCTTGATCGGGGAAAAATGAGCGCATCCATGGAGAAGATGCCGCCGCCACGGGCGACAAGGGGAAGCAGGATCGCGGCCCAGCTGAGATGGGTCGGCCATGCTTCGGGATAGACAAATGTCTGGATAACCAGGGCCATGCCCAGCAGGGCGAGCGCCGAAAGCCGTGTGAACAGGCCCAGCAACAGCAATATCGGGAAGAGATGCTCCGCCCAGGTCGCCACTGTTGCAGCAAGGTCGGGGGGGACGATCGGCAGGGCATATTCGGTGCGGAACAGCTCATATGTGCTGTCGGTGATAGTGATGATGCCATTCACCTTCGTGCGTCCCGACAGGAAAAATATCGCGGCAATGCCCAAACGGGCGACCAGCAGTAGCAGCGCATCAGGCAGCAGCGCCTCGATCCGCCGAACGAAGACATCGCGCATTTTCAGGGACAGACTCATCGTTCGTCTCCAGGAAGTGTGGCCGGGACGGAATGGCGCCCCGGCCGCCATGGTCAGGCCTTGGGGGAAAGCGCGCCGTTGCCCTTGGGCGTCTTGATCGACGTACAGGTGCCGGCCTTCACCAGTTTCCAGGCATTGCCTTGATAATCGACCTTCGACGTGCCCGCGCAGCTGGTGCCGGCACCGGCCGCGCAGTCATTCTTGCCGGCGAGCGAAACGCCGTAGCATTTCTCCATCTTGGGCTTCGTCTCCGCATGGGCGGAAGCGGCGAGCGTGGTCGCCGAAGCGATGGCGATGCTGGCGGCGAGCGCCGCATGAGTTGTACGCATAATGATGTCCTCTACGATCCAGCGCCTCTGCGCGCGGTCCGGACAGGGGACCGGACCGCGCGGTGACCGGGGAGGAGGCGGGAAGCCCGTGTCACATAGGCGGGTTCGGGGAAGAACAACCTGCGGTTACAATCGAACGGCGCAGAAATTTTCGTCGATGCTGTAACTGATGGCCGGTTCGGCCCGAACATGTGGGCGAGGAGATTGAATGCAGACCACAGAGGAGCATCTGCGCGCATTGATGATTGATGGGCTGGACGGTGATCCCGCCGCCCATGCGGCATTGCTGCGCCTGCTTGTTCCGCTGCTGCGGGGTTTCTATCGGCGCCGTGTTCGCGGCGCCGACGACGATGTCGAGGATATGGTGCAGGACACCCTTATTGCCGTTCACACCCGCCGCGCGACCTATGATCGCGGCCGTGCCTTCACCGCCTGGCTCTATGCAGTCGCTCGTTACAAGATGATCGACCATTTCCGCCGTGTCGGCAGGTTGCGGCCGATCGACGATCTAGAAGACTTGCTGGTCTCCGAAGAATTCGAGGCAAGCAGCATGGCGAAGCTCGACATAGACGATCTGCTGGAGCAATTGCCGCCCAAGCAGGCGCGGATGATCCGCGCAACCCGGCTGGAGGGATTGAGCGTCGCCGAAGCGGCAAGTGCGGAGGGCATAGGCGAATCCGACGTGAAGATTTCGGTGCATCGCGGGCTGAAGGCGCTGATGGTGCGGGTGCAGGGGGCAATGCGATGAACACGGACGATCTGATCCGGCATCTTGCCAGCGATACTCGCCCGGTGGCCCGAAACAGCGTCGCGCGGCGGCTGGCCATCGGTATCATCGTTGGCGGGATCGCATCAGCGCTTCTCATTCTGGCTTCGATCGGCATCCGCCCGGATCTGGGCACGGCCATGCAGGGTGCGTCCTTCTGGATGAAATGGGGATATACTTTCTCCCTGTCGATCGCCGCACTGGTGACGACGGCCCAACTCGCGCGCCCCGACAGCGGTCGATTGCGCGGATTGTGGGCGCTTGCGATACCCGTCCTGCTTCTTGCGGCGGTCGGCCTGCTCGAACTGGCGCGCACGCCGTCGTCGCAATGGCTGGCAATGTGGCTCGGCCATAGCTGGAAGAGTTGCCCCTGGCTGGTCCTGTCGCTGTCAGCCCCGATCTTCGCCGGTTTGCTATGGTCCTTCCGCAGGCTCGCCCCGACCCGGTTGCGCGCGGCCGGAGCGGCCGCTGGCCTGTCAGCGGGGGCCTTCGCGGCAACAGTCTACTGTATCCACTGCCCCGAAGTGTCGGCGATTTTCGTCCTGACCTGGTATTCGCTGGGAATATTGCTCGCGACCTTGCTCGGCATGCTGGTCGGGCCGCGGCTGCTGCGCTGGTGAAGCAGAAGCCGCGCCATTGCGCAGCATGTTGCCATCGGTTCGGTAAATTTCTGGCGCCTCTGTAACCGGGGGCCGCTGCAGGCCGAAAGACAGGGGCCAGATTGGCTCAACATTCTTTCGGAGAAATCATCATGCTCACCCATAACAGCGGTATCGGCATGGCTGCTTCGGCCGCCGCCATCGCGATCGTTTCAGCAGCAGCGGCACCGGCCGTGGCGCAAGACAGCGGGGATACGAAAGTCGTTCACTGCTACGGCATCAACAGCTGCAAGGGCACGTCGGACTGCAAGACCGCCAGCAACGAATGCAAGGGGCAGAATGTCTGCAAGGGGCATGGTTTCAAGGCCATGACCGTCAAGGCGTGCAAGGCCGCCGGGGGCAGCCTGACCGAGCCGAAATGACGTTTCAATGCCCGGCGTGCACAGGCGCGCCGGGCAGCCTTTATCAGCAGGAAGTTTACCCATGATCCCCTCCTTCTCCGGTTTCGGACTTGGCCTGCGCAAACAGCATTATGCCGACTTTCTGGACCATCGCATCGCGGTCGATTTTCTTGAGGTGATCTCGGAGAATTTCATGATCGACGGCGGTCGGCCGCGACATATTCTGCGCGATGTTCGCGCCCGCTACCCCGTCGCCCTGCACGGCGTATCCATGTCCATCGGCTCGGCCGACGGTCTTGATCGGGCCTATCTCAACCGGCTTCGCGCGCTGGTGGATGACGTCGATCCGCTGTTCGTGTCGGATCACCTGAGCTGGTCGCGGATCGAAGGCTTCAACTCGCACGATCTGTTGCCATTGCCCTACACGGAGGAGGCGCTCGATATCGTCTGCACCAATATCGACCAGGCGCAGGATGCGCTGGGCCGTGCGATGCTGATAGAGAACCCGTCGACCTATATTGATTTCGCTCCGGCAGACATGACCGAATGGCAGTTCATCGACGCCCTGTGCGCGCGAACCGGCTGCGGACTGCTGCTCGATATCAACAATGTGTTCGTCAGCGCTAGCAATCACGACTTCGATCCTGTCGCCTACCTCGACGGCGTGCCGCATGACCACGTGCGCCAGATTCATCTCGCCGGGCACAGCCATGGCGACCACCTGCTGATCGACACGCACGACCAGGCGGTGCCGCCGTCCGTGTGGCAGCTCTATGCGCATGTCCTGACAAAACTTGGGCCGGTCGCGACGATGATCGAACGCGACGATGCCATCCCGCCGCTGGCCGACCTGCTGGTGGAGCTTTCCACCGCGCGCGGGATTTCCGCCGGGAAGATGGAGGAAGCGGCATGAGCCTGCTGGCGCTTCAGCGCGACATGCGAGACTGGCTGCTACGGGAAGACATGGCTGCCGCCGATCGCATCGGTGCGGCGGCGGGGCTAGGCCTTGCCGTCTATCAGAATAATTACCGCACCCAGCTTGTCACCTATCTGGAACTCAGCTTTCCGCGCACCCGTGCGTGGATCGGTGAGGATTTGTTTCTTCATGCCGCCGTGCATCATATCGACAGCGTCCCGCCGAGCAGTTGGACATTGGACGCATATGGACGCGATTTTCCGACGACACTTGCACGGCTTCACGCTGACGATCCTGAGATAGCGGAAATCGCTAGTATCGAGCTTGCACTGGAAGAACTGTTCGTCGCAGCCGATAGTCCCGCCGTTGGGCTGGACGGTTTGGGCAATGTCGACTGGGATCGCGCGGTGTTGACGTTTTCGTCGTCGATCGAACTTATGCACCTTCAAACCAATGGTTTTGTCATATGGTCGGCTCTGGTTGATCGGAAAGAACCACCCGCGCCGCAATATCTGGATTTGCCCGATATGGTCATTTTGTGGCGTCAGGGCGAGCAGTGCCGCATCCGGACTATCGACGACGGCGAATTGCAGGCGCTGCTCAAATTGCGTCGTGGCATGACATTCGGCGCACTGTGCCGCGACGTCGCTTTGTCGCTCGGGGAAGAGGCAGGAATGATGCTTGTTGGACGGTGGCTGGGTCTTTGGCTTTCCGACCAAATGGTCGTTGCCATAAACGATCGCGGGCAAGCTGCGCCGCCGTGCTTATAGTCCGGTGTTAAGACCGCGTTTTGCAGATACGGCTAGCGCGGCTCTCTTTGCAGAACGACGAAAATCGGTCGCCAGTTTGCCGACAAAGCGAAAGGTTTGCATCTGGTGACCCGTATCCCGACTCTGAGCGTCTCATAATGATGACGTGGACGGCTCTCCAACCCTCCCGCAGTCTGACCTGCGTATGAGTCGGAAGGAGTGCTCCAATGGGAACGGTCACGACGATTGGTTTAGACCTGGCGAAGAACGTGTTCCAGGTGCACGGTGTGGATGCATGCCAATGGTGCAGCGGTATTGCGCCAGCGATTGACGCGCGATCGTTTGCTGAAGTTCTTCGCGAAATTGCCGTCTTGCTTGATCGGAATCGAAGCCTGGGCCTCATCACATTTCTGGGCGCGTCAGCTCATCGCTCTGGGTCATGATGTCAAGCTGATGCCCGCTTAGTATGTGAAGCCGTACGTCAAACGCGGAAAGAACGATGCAGCGGACGCTGAGGCGATCTGCGAAGCAGCCGTGGAAATGATCGGTTTCACATTTTTAGATTGACCAGGCTTAGCACTGCGCCTGGTTTCATTGATCCTGATCAATATGATTTTCAGGAACGAGAGTCAGCCCTCCAGGATTATTCCGCCATATCATATGAAAGGACTGGATGTGGCTACGCAGCTCAAAGCTGACGGATCTCAATTTCTGCAACAGGAATTTCAGGAGGTGCTGAGCCGCTGGAATCGCGAACGGCTATCGCCCACTTTTCCAGAGGACATGTCAGCTAGTCGCTTCGACAATGATCGCCATATGCTTCGTCTGGAGATGGGATTTCTTGAGGAGTTGCGGCGGGAAGTCATGGTTGAGGCGCGCGAGGCGCCAACGGACCCTGATCGCTTCATCGCCTGGTTCGAGAATCTCAAGGCGAGTGGGCCTGGACAGCATGATCGTCTTTTCCCGTGGCTCGCTGAACAGGCGGACCGAGATGAGCTTCGATGGTTCCTGTCGCAGGAAGCTGCGGGCGAAGCAGGTTTCGACGATCTGGTCGCAATGACGCAAGTCAAGCTGCCGGCACGCGCCAAGCTCGAACTGGCGCGCAATTACTGGGACGAGATGGGCCGGGGTAACGCGAAGGGCATGCATGGGCCGATGCTGGGCCAGCTGGTCGATACTCTCGACCTCGATACGCGTATCGAAAATACTGCCTGGGAAAGTCTGGCGCTCGCCAATGCCATGACGGCCATGGCCTCCTTACGTTGCTATGCTTGGCACAGCGTCGGCGCCCTGGGAGTGATCGAGCTTACCGCGCCCGATCGGTCCGCGTATACTGCCAGGGGGTTGAAGCGCGTCGGCCTGTCTGGGTCCGAACGACGCTATTTCGATCTCCATGCCGTACTCGATATCAAGCACAGCCGTGAATGGAATGATGAGGCAATGTACCCACTGGTCGCGGAAGATCCCCGCCGTGCAACCGCTATGGCGGAAGGAGCGCTGATCCGCCTGCGCTGCGGGGAGCGTTGTTTCGAGCGATATCGTGCTCATTTCGGATTGGCCTAAAAGATGAGTAACCGCATCCTGCTGGTCGAGGATGACCCTGCCGTCGCTGCCTTCATCGCTAACATATTGGAGGACGCCAACTATGCGGTAGACGGGCCTTACCAAACGCTCGCCGACGGTATCGCTGCCGTGGCTGAAGATATGCCGTCCGCTGCTGTCCTGGATATTCGGTTGAAAGATGGCGACGTCGGCCTTTTGGCAGGTGATCTTGATCTGTACGGCGTCCCATATGTCTTTTGTTCAGGCGCCCCGGACTTCGCGTTAATGCGCAAACATCCCACTGCCCCTTTGATCCTTAAACCGCTGCTTCCGACCGAACTTGAGCGCATGCTTCAAACTATGCTGCACTGAGCGCCGGCAGGCCGAACGCGAGGGATCGCCCACGGCGGCGACCGGCAGATTTTTTGCCCTGGGAACTGGGCTGCAACCGGAGCGTCGAACTGAACAGATATGCTTGGCGATGGTCGCGCCTATTGGACCAGGCATCCGCGTTGTACCTTCCATTTCGTCTCGACGACGTGCCCATGGCTCAATGCCGTCGACCGCTTTTCGCTAAGCTCACAGGTCGCGGCCGAAAAGACGGCATATTTCATTCCGTCGTCGATCTGCAGGCCGCCATCAACCTCTTTATCAAGGAGAATAACGAGGCCCCCCGCCCTTTCATCTGGAAGGTCGATCTGGACGAAATTATGCGCGGGCACCAAATGTCGGATTCAACCCACTGACCCAGACAGCTGGCGCTCTTCGCATCCCCTTCTTTGGTAGCCTCTCGGGTCGCTACGCCCACCCAGCTATTGACCAGCGTACCAGCCTGCCAACGCCTTTGACCAAAATGGCCACTCCGCCCCAATCCATCTCGATGGAAAAAAGCCAAAGTCGCTGCCTTCAGCGATTTCGAGCGCGCCTCGATCTGTAACGCCTTCCAGCTTTCCCGTGCCAGGGAGATGGAACCGCACTCTACGTGCCTCGGTTCTAACAAAGGGGAAAAGCGTAGGCGGGATCGGCATAGGAATGAGCGAAACAGTGACGAGCGGAAACGGCACCGCCGATGCTCAAAGGATTGAAGCGGAAGTTTTAGGCCTCGACGCAGGGACGGATCCCTTCGTAGCTGCGGTGCGCGCCACGCGCATGCCGATGATCATAACCAATCCACGTTTGCACGATAATCCGGTGGTGTTTGCGAATGATTCGTTCTGTCGGCTGACGGGTTACGAGCGCGACGAGATACTGGGTCGCAACTGCCGATTTCTGCAGGGGTCCGAAACGGATCCGACGGATGTCCAGGCGATTCATGATGCGGTGGAGGCGGTACGCCCGATCGAGATCGACATTCGCAATTATCGCAAGTGCGGGGAGCCATTCTGGAACCGGCTCCTCCTTGCCCCCGTATTCGACGGGGCGGGAAAGCTCGCATATTTCTTCGCCAGCCAGGTCGATGTGACGCTGGAGCGCGAACGTCTTGAGGGACTCGAAAATTCGAACGCCGTCCTCATGGCCGAAATTACCAGCCGGCTCCAACGCCAGAACGAGCAGGAGCGCGAGCTCGATTTCGCCCTTCGCGCCGGAAAGTTCGGGACATGGAGTATCAATTTCGAGACCGGAGAGCTCGCCTCCTCTCCGGCGTGCCGGGCACTGTTTGGCGTAGATACGGAAAAGCCGTTTACATATGATGACCGCCTGGCGGCTATTCATCCCGCCGATCGTGCGGCTAACATCGATGCGATCGACCTGACACGGCGTACGGGTGTGGATTTCGATGTGACCTACCGGATCGTCACCCCGGGGGGGGAAATCCGGTGGTTGACCTCTCGCGGTCAGCCGTTTCTCACTGCCGACGGCAAACCTGTTCGGCTTGCAGGCATATCTTCGGACGTTACGGAGCTGAGGCGCGCCGAGCGGATGCGCAATGCGCTGGTCGAACTCAGCAATGTCGTGCGCGACGTGCAGGACCCTGCAGACATCTCCTTTGCTGCATCCCGGATATTGGGCGAGGCGCTGGAGGTCAGCAGGGCGGGCTATGGCGTCATTGATCCGGCTCTTGAGACGATCACGATCGAGCGCGACTGGAATGCCGAAGGGATATCGTCCTTGGCCGGGGTGCTGCAGTTTCGGGATTATGGATCCTACATCGAGGATCTCAAGCGCGGGAAAGACGTCATTATTGCCGATGCCGACCTTGATCCGCGGTCGGTGGAGGGAGCCGATGCGCTCAAGGCCATAAGCGCGCAGGCGGTGGTCAATATGCCGCTCACTGAACAGGGCGGCCTTGTCGCGTTGCTCTATCTCAATCATGCCACCGCACGCGACTGGCTCGACGACGAGATCGCTTTCGTCCGTGAAGTTGCGGAACGAACCCGAGTTGCTACCGAACGGCGACGGGCGGAAATCGAACTTCGCGAGCTGGCGGCCTCTCTGGAGCAACAGGTCGAGGAGAGAACGCGAGACCTGATAGCCGCCGAAGAAGCGCTGCGCCAATCGCAGAAAATGGAGGCTGTTGGGCAGTTGACCGGTGGACTGGCGCATGACTTCAACAACCTGCTCACCGGGATCACTGGTGGGCTTGAGATGATCCAGATTCGTCGGGCGCAGGGTCGGCATGAGGATGTGGACCGCTATGTACACGCTGCGCAAGGTGCCGCGCGGCGCGCGGCAGCGCTGACACACAGGCTGTTGGCTTTTTCCCGTCGTCAGACTCTTGCTCCAAAACCAACCTGCGTTGTCGACCTCGTGAATGGCATGGTCGACCTCGTCATGCGCACTGTGGGGCCTGCTATTGAGGTGGAGGCGGTCAACGGGGTAGGGCTTTGGCCAGTCCTTGTGGATCCGAGCCAGCTGGAAAACGCTCTTCTCAATCTGTGTATCAATGCGCGAGACGCAATGCCCGATGGCGGCAAGATAACGATCGAGACAGGAAACCGATGGCTGGATCGCCGGACTGCTGTTGAGCGAGACATGGAACCAGGGCAATATGTCTCCCTGTGTGTTTCGGATACCGGCACAGGGATGAGCAAGGAGACAATCTCCAAGGCATTTGATCCATTCTTTACGACCAAACCCATAGGGATGGGGACGGGGCTCGGCCTCTCTATGATCTATGGATTCACACGTCAGTCCGGTGGGCAGACCCGGATCTATTCGGAGCTCGGTCGCGGCTCAACGATATGTCTCTATCTTCCACGCCATCTGGGGGAAGCGGGCACTCCCGCAACACCGGAAGCCGAGCCGGCGCTGGCGCCTCAAGCACGCGAAGGCGAAACCGTTCTGGTGATTGATGACGAGCCCACTGTGCGGATGCTGGTCGTAGAGATTCTAGAAGGGCTTGGCTATGGTGCGCTCGAAGCCATAGACGGCGCGGCAGGGCTAAAAATTCTGGAGAGCGATACACGAGTGGACCTGCTTATCACTGATGTCGGCTTGCCTGGTGGAATGAACGGCAGGCAGGTGGCAGATGCAGCCCGTGTGAACAGGCCAGATCTCAAGATTCTCTTCATCACCGGTTATGCGGAAAACGCGGTATTGAGCCACGGGCATCTTGATCCCGGTATGCACGTCCTCACCAAGCCTTTTTCGATGGAGGCCATGAAGCAGCGCATCACCGATCTGCTTCACTGAGAAATTGGATGCGGAGAAAAGGGCCGATCGCACGTTTTCCGCGCTTTTCCACGCGATCGCCGCCGTTTATATTGAACTTCTTCCGGCCAGATGACACTTACTCCCAGCTCGACCTCTGTGCGCAGCCGCTGAATTGCATGACGCTTGATGCACCCGCTTACTTCGCGCCGTGGGTCTTGTCGCTTGCGTCGCGATCCCCTCGAGCTTGGCCACCCACCACCAAAAGAAAGCGCCCGCGGTTGTGCCGACCGTGCCGGAGAGGATGACGAAAATGATATTGAGTTCGCCGTCAGCCGCCGAATATTCCGCAAGCGGCATGATAGCCTCGGACGGTATCGGCGGGAAAATATTCTCTAGCATCATCAAAAGAGCGATCGCCCAATAACCAAGCTGTCCAACAAGCTCGGTAATCCACTGCGTCATCGCCACGTCCTCGAATTTTGCCCTTCCCTGTGCAGGGATAGCAGGTATTGCACCATTGAGAGGGGTTGCGCCCGGGTCAGGCCAGCTTGAGCCCTTCCTGATTCATCCGACGCGCAAGATAATCGCCATCTGCCTTTTCCAAGGCCAACTTAAGCCGAGGAAAGAGATCATGCTCTTCGTCGCGCATATGAGTTTCGATGTCGCGGCGAAAATTTGCCAATTTAAGCTGGAAAGCGTCGTTATCCTTCACAAGGTCTGTGAGTTTATAAAGATATTGCTTCACATAACCATGCTCGGCATGGAGCGTGTAGGATTCCGCCAGAAGACCATGCTGGCGCATAGCGGGGTAAATTGCATTCTCCTCTTCCAGCGCATGTTTGCCCAATGCGTGCTTGAGCTGCGCTAGAAGGATGAGCCGTTTGGTGGACGTCGTACATAAGGCTCCCCCAATCTGGATGCTCGAACAGAATGAGAGGGGGAATCCAACCAACACAAGTTAGGCGGGCGGGAGCTGAACCGATTTTATCGGAACAGTCGCGTCGTTATCAGGTTGCTTACCGAGGGTTTAAGCGAACGCGCAGCGGTGGTTGACCACCTCCGGCAGGAACGCTTTGGACATCACAAAAGAATGCAGGAGACGATCATGGCAGACCTGACCGCTATTGTTGAACATATGGAAATAATCGGAGCGGATGGCGTCCACATCGGGACCGTGGACCGGCTTGAAGGTGACAGGATCAAAATGGTGAAGGCCGATAGCGGTTCTCATGGTGACCATCACCACTTCATCTCGACCGGTCTGGTTGCTGCGGTGGAAGACGATCAGGTTCGCCTTTCGGCTAATGCCGATTCCGCCATCCTGCTCGAAGAGGAACAGGATGGCGGTGCTATCATGGACGATGGCCGACAGCCTGGCGAAGGCTAAGGATTGGAGCATGACGCACACGGTAAGAAAAAGGCATGAGGACGATGTCGGGCTCATGACCGACAAGGAACTGATCGACAATTGGGAGGCAGCCTCCAGGGAGGAGATCGAAAACCCTTCTTCCTTCCTGCGAGCTGTCATCGATGCGATGGCGAAGCGGGACATCTCATCTTCATCGGATCCGCGGGTAGCGTGATGAAAAAGCCCCTGAGGCGCTGATGATGCGGTTTTGTGGAAAAGCCATGGTACCAAAGCGCATGGTAATGTGGTGAATAAAGTTATGGCACCAAACCATATCAAAATTCACAAATTATCACCCTCCCGGCAAAACCGGGAATACATACTGAAATGCAATAAAATCAGGCGTAATGATCGTTTCGCCATATTACCAATTGTCGGTTTTAAACACAAATAAAACTTCTCAACTATGTTCGTTGGATGATATATCTCCGTCGCCACGCAATTGGCAATGGAGCATCCTGCCGATGGCGGGAATTTGGCTTTCTTGTATTATTCATTTTTTGGCGGCTATGTCTGACAAACAGATGTGTTGCCTGAAGACAAGATAGTCGTCAACAATAACGCTACTGCGCATACCGACCCATCCTGCGATCAAAAGCCCAGATATGATCGAGTGTCCCGAAATTGACGTCGAAATGGGTATCCATGTCTCAATATTACGGTAGTAAACTCTCGTCCAATTAATCGGCTAATCAGTTAGCAATTGTTTCCTATTCTTTTTGTAATAATGCCCCCCGAGCACCCGGCGTGTCCTCCGACCAACGCGCACGCATCGCATATTGCTGCGCCATCTCCCAATGCAGCCGCTTGGCGAGAGGATTTGCAATTTTCTCGGCAGTGGCAAGCTCCTGAATCTCACGCCGGCGAAAATAGGCCGCATCGTCCTGATGGTGCATCGTCGTCTCTCCTCATCTCGCCATGGAATGACTCCTGGTCACCCAGCCTTCCATTACATGGATCAATTTAAAGCTATCGCCAATTGAAGGCGTCTCGAGCCATGCATTTGATCAGAAAGCAAATTCTCGCTCTTCCTAATTTAAGTGGGAAAGTTTCTTGCGATCACAGCCGGACACGAACCCCTGTTGCCGTGTTGGGAAAAACAACATGGAAGGAGAGCCAACATGCCACGTGGAGACAAGTCGAGCTATACGGACAAGCAAAAGCGCAAAGCGGAGCACATCGAAGAAGGCTATGAAGATCGGGGCGTAAGCCATGAGGAAGCCGAGCGCCGTGCGTGGGCAACAGTCAACAAGGAAACCGGTGGCGGCAAGAAATCCGGATCAGGACGTGGCAAGGCAGAAAACCACGATTCATCCAGAAAAGGCGGCCGCATTGGCGGATCAGATCAAAGTCATGCGAAGCGATCGCAAGCAGCGAAAAAAGGTTGGGAGACCCGACGCAAGCAGGCGAATGGCTGATGTCCATCCATAAGATGATATCGCTCCATCCAGACGTAGGGCAGGATTTTAATCCGCTTTTGGCCACCGCGGCACGCCACGCGATGTTCTGCGCTGAAATGTGTACCTCATGCGCAGACGCTTGCATGGCAGAGAAAATGGAGATGACGCAGTGCATCCGGTCATGCCTTGATTGCGCGGACGTCTGTACAGCGATGGGCCGGATTGCCGTGCGGCGCTCGGGCTTCAATATCGAAGTTGTCGGAGTGATGCTAGACAGTTGCGCCCGCATTTGTGATCTGTGCGCGGCCCAATGCGGTCGATATGAGCATGCGCATTGCAAACTTTGCGCTGACATGTGCCGCGAATGCGCGGCAGATTGCCGCGCAGCGCTTCCTACCGTCCGATGACGCCGAGCCACATGGTCCGGTCGTCGGAAAGTGACGGGACTTGCCAAGGATATCATCGACGGCTGATTCGGCTCAGTTGCTGGCTTTGATCAGTAGGACCCGATAAGGCAGAGGCTGCCCGCACAATTATAATTGGCAAGACAGGAACCGAAGTTCTGAGCCAGGCCGTCAGGCGGCCTTGCCATTGACCGGATTTGGGCGGACATTTTCGTTTGCCGCCTCCATCTTGGTCAGAGTGACCGTCAAGCCGCCGTTCTTGAAAGCTGCGTTAGCGTTGTCACGGTCGATGTCCTCGGGCAGCCGGATACGGCGTTCAAAGCAACTATCGCTGCGCTCGGGATAACCAAAGTCCTTGTTTTCAACTTTGGACCGCCTCTCTCCCCGGAGCGTGAGCGCACCGTGTTCAACGGTAATATCCACGTCCTTTTCGTCGAGACCGGGCAGTTTGGCCGTAGCGCGGATTTCCTTGTCGGTCTCGCCGAGCTCGACATGCGGCAAGCCGGCAGCGCGGTACAATGCAGCCAATGCGGGTACGCCGAAGGCGCGGAAGAGGCCATCGAACTGCCGGTCCACCTCGCGGTGGAGCGAGGGCATCGGGTGGGTATCGCTGTCTCGGCCGCCCTCGGCACTGACCGGGACGGGGAGCCGGTTTTCCTGCCGACTCCAGGGAATGAGATCACGAAAAGCCATGATAGTCATCTCCTTTTCTGGCTGGAAGGGGTAGGCCTACCGGGCCGCTGGATGCGGCCCGGCAAACCCTTTGGTCGGGGATCAGGCTGCTTCGCGGACCTCATCCCTAGGTGCTTCGATCTGATCCTGGGCGGCCTTGCCCCCAGCGATCTCAATTCGGCGCGGTTTCATCGCCTCGGGCACCACGCGCCTGAGCGTGATGCTCAGCAAGCCGTTCTCGAAACGGGCATCGCCAGCTTCCACGAAATCGGCAAGCTGGAAGCGCCGCTCGAACGTACGCGTGGCGATGCCCCGGTGCAGATACTCGCCCTGGCCGTTGTCCTCGGCACCCTTGCCGGTCACGGTGAGCAGATTCTGCTGGGCCACCACTTCAATGTCCTCGGGGCGGAAACCTGCGACAGCGAGCGTGATGCGATAGCTGTCTTCGCCTTCTCTCAGAATATCAAAGGGTGGATAGCCATCGTCTTCGCGCGCGCCTGCCTCGAGCAGGTTGAACAGCCGATCAAAACCCACGGTTGAGCGTCGATACGGCGAAAAGTCAAAAGCAGTGGTTCTCATTTCCAAATCCTCCTGATTGAGCAATTCGGGCATGAGAAGCGCCGGAGAGAGCCGGCGCTCTCAATGTCCACCGGACCCAGGTTTCGGCGTCCGGCGAGGAAAAATTAGGAAGCAATAAACCGGTTTCAAGAGGCATTTTTCAGCTAGCGCTGGCGTGCGTTCTTCATCCGCTCAAGGCGCCGATGGTCGAGACTAAAGCCGCGCTTGTCCCTGGAGCTACTACAGGGCTTATGGAGCGTCCGTACTGGGAACCATATACGTCGTAGGAACGGAGCAATGTCGAGAGAAGCCCCTTCTGCGTTGACGTCGCCGCTCGCGAGGAGATCGAGGCGAAGTTCCTTGTCAGTCAACATTGGTCAAGTGCATGAGCAACTCGCCGGGTGACCACGTGTAATCGACGTTACCGGCACTTGGCGCCCCCATATGCATATCCCAGGCCCAAACTCAAATTCCGGCCAATTGGTCAGCTTCTGCGAAGCGATCTTGAAAGCCGTCAAGTCTGGCCGATGAGTGAGCCTTAGTTTATGAGGCTATCCCCGCAAGGGATAAGCCATCACAATGGGCAATCCCCAGCTATCGTCAATGTCCAGTCCTTACCGCTGGATAGTCTATGCAAAAGCCGCCCTCGGTACGAAGCCGTAGCCCTATTAAAGGGCAGAAGGCGGCCTACGGCAAAGCGCCAGTCTTGATACGTCAGCGTCTAGCCCATTTCTCCAGCCGGGCCTGATACTTTTTGCGCGCTCTGTCGCGGGCGGTCTCCAGCTTCGTCATACGCTTATCGCCTTCCGCCTGCAAAGCGCGGCGCTCAGCGTCGAGAGCACGCCGCCTTGCTTCGATGTCTGCCAGGCTCTGCTTGAGATTAGCAGCCGCTTGTTCGAGCGCTATCTGGGCTGCATCGAGTTTTGCGCGGCTGGGGCGCGGAACCTTCTTCCTTGGCGTCGGCGCGATGGGCGGCGCGTCGGCTTTCGCCACATTCTCCGAAGATATTCGTCTGCCTTTCGGGCGACTGCGATGTGGTGGCGACTTTGGCTCGGCAGCCTCGAAATGGTCAGCCGCACTGCCCCGGCTGACCTTAATTACGACTCCGGGCTTCGCGAGCGGCTCACCCATCAGCTTGGGGTCGGTGACCTTTTCTGCAATCCCGCGCGCAAAGAGGTCGGCGTCGGATCCCCACGCGGCCAGTGCAGCTTTCTGACTTGGCGCCGCTACATAGGCGTCGTGGAAGCCGGCGGGCGTGCGGAAGACCTTGAGTTTCGCCATAGAGGGGAAACAGCTGTCCTGGCGCCCCCGTTCCGATCCTGGCCTTTGATGCAGATTATCGGTGCAACCCGTCTAACCCATCCGTCAACCGCCCATCGCCTCGTGATGATCCATAGTTGCTCGCTTGAACGACTGGTGACCAGATTAATTCCGTCGCTACATGAAAGAGGCCGCTTGAAAGCAGGACGGTCGCCCTCTTTCATCGCGCCTCCGTCGAGACTGACATCAGCAATTGTCCCAAAAGCGTGAGAAATCATGTCAGAGATTGATTTTGTTAAGCGTGATTTTTGCGGCGGGAATCGAAACTTCAAATGCGTCGGGAGGATTTTAGAGCGGAGAATAAGTCGAGGAGCAGATATGGCCGACGTGCAAAATGCCGCTTCTTACCCCACTTCCGTGGCTTCGGGGGGAACGAGCGATTTGAAGGCCCGGCTCATTGCCGCCGCCGAATTTCTCAAAAGCCCGAACACGGTCGGCTCTTCATTTCCAGCATCGCACTGGCTGATCGACCGAATGCTGCACGGCGTTGATTGGTCTCAGGTAACGACGATGCTCGAATATGGGCCAGGTACCGGCGCGTTCACTAGCGCCATTCTCGCTCACCTCCGACCGCATGCCAGGCTGATTGCCATTGACACCAGCCCGTCATTCACCGACCATTTGGCCTCGGCAATTCCGGACAGGCGTTTGCACGTCATCACTGGATCGGCCACAGATGCTCAGCAGTATATGGCGGATCTCGGCCTTTCGCAGGCCGATTGCATAATTTCGGGCTTACCATTTTCGACACTTGAGCCTGCAATCGCAACGCAGATCATTGATCGCAGCGTGCAGCTCTTGTCCCCTGATGGGCTCTTCATGGCTTATCAAATGCGCAAGGCTGTACGCCCACTCCTCAAGCAGCGATTTTCGTCAGTGCACGCCGCATATGAATGGCGCAACATTCCACCATGCCATCTGTTCTGGGCGTCGGAACCTAATAAATGATGGTTTAAAGAGCGACGGAGCTTCCGGTCTGAGGCGTGGCGTGCCTCACGGTCGCTGATTATAGGAGGGGCCGGTATGCTCAGTCGCAACATTGTTGCCGACGGCTTGATCCTGCTCGAGCTCTTCGCCGTGCCACAGGTTTCTGCCGACAAATATGATGATGAAAATGGCGATGATAGTGCCGACAACAAAAGCACCGGCCTTTCCGAGCCGGTGTGCAGAAGGCTTTTCGTTGGGCGACATCACTTAATGCCTTCAAGAAGGATTTCGCCTTCATTCTCGCCGTCCCAATAATGGGCGCGTTCGCCAATCACCTGGATCAGAACCAGACCGGGAGTTTGAATGCCCTGCGGCCACCACCGTTCGAGCCCCTTCGTCCAATGGGCTTCAAACTGAGCCTGGTCTCTGATCAAGGCGGCTCGCCCTTCGACCGCGACGAAAAAGGGACGGTGGCCCAGCAGGCCGGATTTGCCCTGATAGCTAAGATTGACAGCTGAATCGGCTTCCATGTCCGAAACCATGGAGGCGGTTTCGTCTGTGAAGAACCACGCCGTGCCGTCATAATCGACTTCGCGATTATTGCTCATCGGACGCGAACCAATGGCACCGCCTTTGGCGTGAGTTGCAAGCATCGCGAAATCGATGTCCTTCATCTTCCGGGATAGGTCTTCGAGCGACAGTGACATGGCTCTCTCCTTCCCTCCCTCAACGCATGACGCGGCTTGTCGGGCCAATGCGTTGAAAAAGACTATCGATCCGCAAGTTTATAAGCCTGAGATGGCATTTCTCCGGCAGCTTGCTGTTGGGGGGTAGACGACCTGCGACCTCTCCGAACCATTTCCTCGATCCAGGTGAGCAGCAACTGGTTGTATGCGCGCCGGCAGCCCTCGTTCCGCAACGAATGATCGGCTCCTTTGAGGATACGGTAGCTCAAGGAATTACTGTTGTGAAACGCCGACATATAGGAGCTGATTGTCGCGTGCGGGACATAGTCATCATGTTCTGACTCCACGATGAGCACATCGCCTGCAAATCGCTCGCATGCTGCCAGCGCTTTGTCCTCTCGCCCCGTCCGGAAGCGTGCCCGATAGGCATTGATGAGGTCGCGATTCAGCATCGCCTTGGGGACATCCCAATGTTCGTCCGGATAGAGAGCAGGCACACGTAAGGCCAGCCAGTTGACCGGACGGACTGCGGTGAGAAGGGTGGCAAGATAGCCGCCATAACTTGTACCCACGACTGCAATCGCAGATGGGTCGACCTGGTCCTGGCCGACAAGATAGTCGTAAGCGGCCACGACATCGGCAAGACCATGGGATCGTGTTACTCTGTTGCGTTCTTCGGCGTGCCGGGCATGGCCTCGCAGATCGAAGGTGAAGCAGATACAGCCCAACTGCGCGATCTCTTCGGCGCGCACCATGTCCTGATCGCGCGAACCACCCCAGCCGTGAATGAAGAGTATGCCAGGAACAAGCTTGTCCGGAGACAGGATTGTCGCCTCAAGACTTTCCCCTTCGACATCGAAGCATATCTGGCTGCCTGTCATTCCAGCTCCATTGCATATTTTGTCATCGGTCCCGCGACCGCATCGATACCGCTATAATAGACGATGCTACCGATCGGTGCGGCGTCGATCTCACCATAAATCTCCATCGTGGCGCATGTAACCGCCGACAATTCGGGATCGCGCGCAAAGGCTTTGAAAGCCGCTATTTCGGCGCCACTCGCGCCGCCCGCCCGCCAACTTTGTTCAAGGACGCCAATGCGTATTTCACCGAAAGAATTAATCCCGGCAGCGACATCATAGTTGCGGCGAGAGGCCATCAGATCCGGGTAGAATTTCGAAACGATCGCATCATATGCGATCGCCTTTTTGATACCCTGCTTCAGATCGTCTGCAAGATCGAGTCCGGCCAGTCGTTCAAAGCCACCCCTCACAACATGCAGGGTCGAGCCGCCATAGACGGTGGCGCCGTCATTGTTGGTGGCGAGACGCTGCGTGCCCCAATAGGAGATCAAGTCTCCAAAAAGGCATGTCATGCCGACGCTGTAGGTGATGACATTGTCGAGATTCTCTTCAATCACGACGCCATGACGGGCAACAGCCTCCGTATCAAGTTGCGCTATCGCTTCTTCCAGTTTCCGAGGCGAGGTAACGACAAATTGTCCGAGCCCTGCCGTCGCTTCAACTTCCTTCAGGCGGATTGCACCCTGTTTAAGCAAGTCGAGGCCGGCGGCGCGCACAGCATCCACACTGAAAGCTGACCAGCCGGAGAGAACATGAGGCGCGAGCGCAGCGCCCAGTTCCGAGTGCCATCCCACGGGCACTGCATCACTGCTTTGGAAAAGCGGATGGGTGATGACCTTGCTTCCCACGAAGGCATGGGGAACCACACCGCCGTAAATCTGGCTCTCATCGCTTATGCCCAGTTGCCGCGCCATGGCTAGGTCGATCGTGCTTGCCGGAATGAAGAGCGTCTTCTGCGCGCTATCATCCAACGCGGAAAATCCTGGTGGGTCATGTTCGACGAATGTCGCTTCGCCAAGGTGGGCAATCCTTCGGGCAAGTTCGGCTCTGGCGACCCTGTCATGCTCGTTGTTCATCGCGCCGGACTGGGCGGGACAGATCTTCACGAAACGGGTCTGATGCGAACTGGCCATTAAACCTCTCAGATCCTTGAGGCTCTGCCGCTAGGCCGTTTTCAAACAACCAAGTGACACAGCTTATTATCCATATGCCTGGCGTGGCGACTCGGCGGGCCTTGCCCTAAATAGCGTTGACTGGCGGCATGAGCGGAGGATGGTGCATGCAATCGCTTTTGGGATGCCTAGCCAGTTCACCTCGTTCACACCCATGGAGCGCCCCTCCAACGTCCCGATCCTGGGGCGACCTCATTCGGACGGCTCGAAGCGCGGCAGGGACGGTTTAAGCTCGCGCTCGAAAAATTCGATGAAGCCCGCCTGATCGTCTCCAGGGCACGTCAGCACAATATGATCGAAGCCAGCGTCCACATACCGTGAGATCAACTGAATATGGGTCTGAACGTCCGGACCGGCTGACACCTTCGCTGCCAGATCTTCAGGTCGGACATACTGGCTAGCGGCCTCAAAGCCCTTGACCGAGGGAATCTCGCTGTTGACCGACCAATCGAAGGCAGAGAAGCGAAATCTGTCGCGTGCGATCTCCAACCCTCTTTCAGCGCTGGATGCATATGCGATGACGGCCTCCGCATAGCAGGCCCCACGATTGCCGGCCCTGGCTTCATAGCCTTTTACCAGATCGCTTTCCGGCGCGGTTGTCATGATCCCGTCACCTTTTTCCGCGGCAAGAGCGACAGACGCTGGACCGCTAACGCCAACGATGACAGGAATCGGTTTGGTCGGAAGATCGTAGAGCTGGGCATGGTCGATAAGGAAATGCTTCCCTTTCCAGCTATGGACGCCGCCCTCCCAAAGAAGGCGAAGAATATCGATCGCTTCGCCGAGCATGTCGTGCCTCTCCGGCACTGAGGGCCACCGCACCCCTGTAACATGTTCATTCAGTCGTTCACCCGCTCCCACCGCCAGGGTGAAGCGATTGTCACTCATGATAGCGACAGTGGCGGCGGCCTGCGCAACGATGACAGGATGATAGCGCAGGATCGGGCAGGTGAGGCCGGTCGCGATGCCGATCCGATCGGTCGCATGGGCGATGGCCCCTAGGACGCTCCAGGCAAAGGGGGCATGCCCCTGGGATTCGAGCCAAGGATGGAAATGATCTGAGATAGAGACGAAGTCAAACCCCGCATTCTCTGCACGGATCGCGTTTTCCACGAGCGCTTTTGGCCCATGCTCCTCTGTCATCAGCTTATATCCGAACTTCGGCATGGTCTCTTCCTCGATATGTTCGGGATGTTGGCGAAAAACGTCGGATGCGAGCTCTCTTTCGGCACTGGAGCGCTCGAGTTCGGCCGCGCGCCCTTCGCAATGCCGGCTCAGGTGGGGATCAGATTGACAGCTGTCGGTTTGGCCGCCGGCAAGCCTGCGGCCTTGGCCTGAACAACCAGCTCTTCCTTGCGTGCAAGCATCTGATCCCGCAGGACAATCAGGTCGACATCGGTCGCGCGACATTGCGCAAACATGCCTTCTCCACGCATTTCCTCTTCGTGGACATGGTGCTTAATCTCCTCAGACAACACCTTGACCTTGGCCTCGTAGAATTTGTCGTCCCAAGAGCCAGCCTCGATGTCGTTGATCAGCACCTTGGCGCCGTCATGCTCGACATAGGCTTCCTCAAGCGTATCGGCCTCGATCTTGCCCTCGAACGCGGGATAGAAAATCTCTTCCTCTATCAGCGTATGGATCTTGAGTTCGGTGCAGATCTGGTGGGCGATGTCGCCCTTTTTCTTGCCAGTCGCAGCTTTCTCGAACTGCTCGAAAAGCTCTTCAACCTTGCGATGATCGGCCTTTAGGAGGGCGATGGCATCGGAATATTCGGCCTTGGCCATGTGGGGTCTCCTTAGTGGTTCTATCCGCTAAGGAAGCCGTAAATTGCCGAAGGGTTCCGAGCGCCAATTTCACCTAATCCACCTCAATAATCTGGATCAGGCGGAACACATTTTTTCGCATGGTCTGCGGCGTGTGCATTGACGATGGCTCAAAAGCGACTTCATCGCATTTCGCGCACGGAGATGCTCATTGTGACCTTTCCAGGTGGTTGCTGAACCTGCCTCGCTGCCCTGTCCATCGCGCAACGCCTGGCACGCAGCTTTACGGAGCCGCTTATTGGTCATTTGAGCATAGAGTCCTGGCACAGCGTTTCTTGCGTCTCGCGACGGCATTTCGATGCCTCTTCGCACATCATTTGAGCCAAACCCGCACTGCTCTAAGATCATGTATCCAGTTCAAATTTGCCTTTCGATCGCCTACCAAAATAACGGACAGAAAAAATCTTAGATAATCGTCGGAACATGACCGCTAATTTTCTAGTCGTGATCGCATAGCCAAATATACTGGTACATCATCACGACTTATGCGCGTGCAGCGCTTACAAGTTTTGGCGACCGCAATCGTTGCGTGCCAAGCAAACGCTAAAATTCCCCCAATCAGTATCTGCGATTTAATAGAAGGGCGACTTCCATCGCTGAAAGTCGCCCTCTTTAGCCTCACTCATCAGAATAGATTGATAAGGCCTGGGCCATCACTCCTAGCGTCAGTCAGGCGATATGCTTTCGTCATCCCCGTCACGTGACGGAGCCGCCTGCTCGCCTGCAGAAGCTTGAGAAAATTTACGCCTTACGCCGGCTTCTGTCGAACGCAGCTGATCAAGGCGATCAGACCAATATTGCATCATCTGCACGCGTTCGCCCCAATGCTCGCCGCGCACATAGGCACGCCGGACATCATTGCCTTCGATGTGGCCCAGCTGTCGTTCAATGGCATCCGGATGCCATTTGCCGCATTCGTTAAGCAAGGTCGCCGCCATAGCTCGGAAGCCATGCGCCGTCATTTCGTCCTGCTTGAAGCCCATCCGGCGAAGCGCTGCATTCAGCGTATTGTCGGATATCGCGCGTTTGTCGGATCGCGGGCTGGGAAACAGGAGCTGACCGCCCCCGGTCATACCCTCCAGCTTTTCCAACAGGCCAAGAACCTGACGGGAGAGCGGGACCTTATGAAGACGACGCATCTTCGTCCGGCTCGCCGGGATGAGCCAGATACAACTGTCCGGATCAAACTCCTCCCATTGCGCCAGCCGTAGCTCGCCTGGTCGAACGAACAGGTGGGCCGACAGCTGAAGGGCGATTCGGACCGCCCCATCGCCGTCATAGCCGTCGATGGCACGAAGCAGCGGACCCACCTTGGCCGGATCCGTGATAGCCGGCCTGTGCTTGACCTTAGGCGTCAGCAACGCCCCACGCAATTCGCTCGCCGGATCCTTGTTCGCCCTGCCGGTGGCAATGGCGTAGCGAAAGATGGTGCTCAGTGTCCCTCGAAGCCGAATCGCGGTTTCGTGATGCCCTCGCGCTTCGATCTTGCGCAGGATCTCCAGCACCTCCGGCGTCGAGATATCCCGCACCAGCTGGTTTCCGAGCGCGGGCCGTGCGTATTCGAGGATCCAGATATTCTTGGTGACCGTCTTCTCGGCTCGACCCCGAGCCTTCAGACGCGCGACATACTCATCTGCAAGCTGGTCGAACGTTCCGGTTTCAAGCAGCCGCGCCTGAGCGGCATCAGCCTTCCGCCGGCTCGACGGGTCTTCGCCTGACGCAAGAATGCGGCGCAGCTCTTCCCGCCGTTCTCGCGCCAGTGCGAGCGAGACATCGGGATACACCCCGACCGACAGCGTCTTCTGCTTCTTGAGGAAGGTGTAATAGAAACGCCAGTATCGCGCCCCATTGGGCATCACCATCAGATACAGGCCCCGGCCGTCCGATAATTTATATGGACGGTGGATGGGCTTCGCGTTGCTCACGGCCATGGCGCTCAGCATGGGGTATCTCCTTCAGGGTACCCGCGAGAATAGCTACCAACTTTGGCCAGAAAAGGTTGCGAGATGCAACTGGACGCCCTGAGAGCAAAAGGCTCAAAAGGTCGCAGAAATCCGCCATTTCCGAGAGGCGGCTTGGGCATTTCCGAGATGTTCTGAGGGGAACAAATGGTGCCCGGGGACGGATTCGAACCGCCGACACTGCGATTTTCAATCGCATGCTCTACCAACTGAGCTACCCGGGCATCGGGTCTCGGCGGAGGTGACCGCCGGATGGAGGCGTGCCTATAGGCGTCAATCCGGCTCGCTGTCCAGCCCATAATTATCATTTTTTTGCAGGGCTTCGTCACCCGGCAAGCCGGGCACGCGATAGCCCTCGCCCAGCCATTGCAGCAGGTCGCGATCGCGGCATCCCTTGCCACAGAAAGGGCGGGTTTCCGGCTGTGCCGGCTGGCCGCAAACCGGACAGTCGCCGGCCTTAGGCGACATGACCGGCCGCCAGCGACAGCGCGGAATCGGCGCGCAGCGTGACCTCTCCACCCCGACGGCGCGCGAGCTGTTCGATCCAGTCGGCGCGCTTGTGCAGCAGGTCGATGATCGCCGGCGCGGCGGTGATCGTCGCCGCGCCGCCGGTGCCATGTCGTTCGGCACGGCGCAGCAGCGCCAGCGCGGCGGTCAGCACCGGATCCTCGCGCAGCAGTTCCATCAGATTGGCGCGCTCGCGGCGGCGGATGATCTGGACGAAGCCGAAGCCGTTGACCGCCGTCCGCTCGAACGGCAGCGGCAGATATTTGTCGATCTGCGCGGCCGCGACGATGCGCTCGTCCTTGTTGTTCATGGTCGGCAGGTCGATGCCGATCGAGCCAGCCAGCCCCATGCGGCGGATCGCCTGGGCCGACAGCTTCGCGCCCTTGGGGCCGAGCTGGGCCGGCGGCAGGCTGCCGTCGATGTCGATCAGGATCATCGCGGGGGTCAGGAAGATGCGCAGCGCCGCATCCTCGGCGCCGACTTCGCCGCTGACCGCCTCTTCCATCAGCTCGCTCCAGCCAAGGGCTTCGAGCCGGTCCTCCTCATGGGCGGGACAGGGACGGATGGCGACATCGGTGGCGCGCAGCCGCTGCAGCAGGCTGGGCCCCGGATGGACCTTGGAACCGGGCTGGGCGATGCGGCCCTTGGCGCGCTTGCCCCGGCCTTCCTCGGCGATCGCCTCGCGGAAGATTTCGACCAGCACATTGGCGCCCTCGGCCACCTTGGGCGGGATCGGCTCGATCAGCACTTCCTCGCCCGAGATCAGGCGCACCACGCCGCGCTTGCGCGGAATGATGGTCTGGACCAGACGGCCCTGAAGGATGGCACCTGCACGGGCGACCTCGCCCTCGCGCTCGATCAGCGCCTCGACGATGCGCCCTTTTTCGATCAGCGCGGCACGGGCCTCGCCAATGCCTTCTTCATAGAGCCATTCGGCCATCGTTCAGTTACCTACTTGTCGTGATTTCCGAGCCGTGAAATGTACCATTTCACTCGAAATCCCGACGGTTCAGTGGATAGCCCGCTGCCTCAAGCAGCGTGCGGGTTTCGTAAAGCGGCAGGCCCATGATCGCGCTATGGCTGCCCTGGATGCTGCGGATGAGGCCCGCGGCACGACCCTGAATGGCATAGCCGCCCGCCTTGCCCAGCCCTTCGCCGCTGGCAATATAGCGGTCGATCTCGCTGCGCTCCAGCCGCTTGAAGATGACGATGCTGGTGGACAGGCGATGCCGTGCCACGCCCGCAGCGTCGATCAGGGTGATGGCGCTGTAGACGCGGTGCCGGCGCCCCGACAGCAGGTCGAGACAGGCGCGGACCTCCGCCTCGCTTTCCGCCTTGGGCAGAATGCGGCGGCCGGCGGCCACCACGGTATCGCCCGACAGGATCAGCGCGCCGGGATGACGGGCAGCGACCAGCGCGCCCTTTTCGGCGGCGACACGCGCAGCATAGGCGGCCGGCAATTCGGCCTTGCGCGGGGTTTCGTCAATGTCCGCAGGATCGACGGCATCAGGAAGCACGCCAATCTGCCCCAGAAGGTCACGCCGTCTGGGGGAAGCCGAAGCTAGAATGAGTCGCATCGAAAATGCGGCTTATTTGAAGCGGTAGGTGATCCGACCCTTGGTCAGGTCGTAGGGGGTCAGTTCGACCAGCACTTCGTCACCGACCAGCACGCGGATGCGGTTCTTGCGCATCTTGCCAGCGGTGTGGCCGAGAATTTCATGATCATTCTCAAGGCGCACGCGGAACATGGCGTTGGGGAGAAGCTCCACAACCTGTCCGCGCATTTCAAGCAGTTCTTCTTTGGCCATAATATCCCAGAATCGAAAAATCGCGCCGCCATAGCGCCAAAACGTGGAAAATGGAAGTCAGGACGCAGAACCGAAATAATCACCGGCTGCGACGAGGGCCGCGAAGACGGCATCGAGCTGCTGCGCATCGATGCAATAGGGCGGCATCAGGTAGATGGTGTTGCCGAGCGGCCTTAGCAAGAGGCCGCGTTCCAGGAAGAAGGCGCGCAGGCGCGGGGCGAGGTCGGAGAGGTAACCGGCATCGGCCGCAATCAGGTCGATCGCCATGATCGCGCCGATCTGGCGCGGGTTGGCAAAGGCGGGGTGGCCGGCCAGCGAGGCCAGCCGATCGGCGATGCCCTGCGCCAGTGCTGCGATCCGTCCGCGCACATCCTCTTCGGCCCAGATGGCGAGATTTTCAGCGGCAGCGGCGCAGGCAATCGCGTTCGCGGTGTAGCTGGACGAATGGTAGAAGAGCCGCGCCCGGTCGGTCGAGCGATGCGCCTCGAAGATGCGCGGGGTCGCCAGCGTCGCGGCGAGCGGGATGGCGCCGCCGGTAATCCCCTTGGCCACGGCCATGATGTCAGGCACCACGCCGGCCTGTTCGCAGGCGAACAGGGTGCCGGTGCGACCCCAGCCGGTCATCACCTCGTCGGCGATGAACAGCACATCGTGGCGCGCGCAGATATCCGCCATCGCCCGCAGCACATGCGGCGGATAGATCAGCATCCCCCCTGCCCCCAGGATCAGCGGCTCGACGATTAAGGCCGCCGGCTGCTGCGCACAAGCCATCTCCAGTGCGGCAAGCGTCTCCTGCTCGCGACCAGGATGCGGGAAGGGGATAGTACCGACATCGAACAGCAAGGGCGTCCAGGCGGCATTATAGACACCGCGCTCACCGATCGACATCGCGCCGATCGTATCGCCATGATAGCTATGTTCCAGCACCAGGATGCGGCTGCGCGCTTCGTCCAGCCCGTCGAGCGCGCGATTATGCCAATAGCCTAGCGCCATCTTGAGCGCGACTTCCACTGCGGTCGATCCGCTGTCGGAAAAGAAGACATGGGCCAGGGGATCGCGCCCCGGCGCCTGTGGCATGAGATCGACCAGGCCGCGCGCGACCGCCTCGGCCGGTTCATGGGTGTAGCCCGCGAAGATCAGCTGATCGAGCTGCCCAGCCTGGCGCGCGATGGCCGCGGCGATGCGCGGATGGCAATGGCCATGGGTCGTCACCCACCAGCTGGAAATGCCATCGATCAGGCTGCTGCCGTCGGCCAGATGGAGGGTAGCGCCCTCCGCCCGGACGATATGGGGAATAGGCTCGTTGAGGCCGTGCTGGGTGAAGGGGTGCCAGACAGGAGAGGTCATCGGCATCCCCTACGCCCGATCGGCGGCCAAGGCTATGGCTTGTCCTTGCGATCCACCGGCGAGATGCTGGGCAACACCGCCGCCGTCGGCACCACGACCGTGGGCACCGCGACATGGATGTCGACCCGGCGATTCTTTGCCCGGCCTTCGGGATCGTCGCTGCCATCCTCCTTGGCATTGGGCGCGACCGGCCGGGTTTCGCCCAGCGCGATCAGGCTGATCCGATCCTTGGCGATGCCCTTTTCAACCAGATAGGCCTCGACCGCCTCGGCCCGGATGCGGGAGGCTACGCGATTGTCGCCGTCATTGCCCTTGCTGTCGCTATGGCCGCGCAACGTGATCGCCCCGCCGGTCTTGATCGCCGGGGTTTCGACCAGCGTATCGAGCGCGGCGCGGGCGGCATCGTCCAGCTTCAGCCCGGACGTGCCGAAAGCGATGGTGGCGTCGAGTGGTTCGATCTTCGGCGCTTCGGGTTCGGCCACTTCGGGGCGCAGGATCGAGCGGACCGGCTCGGCGGCATTATCCGCCTCGTTCGCGGCCATATCATTGTCGGCGACATTGGCCGCGTTGGCTACGTTATCGACAGCATTGCCTGCGGGCCGATCACAGGCCGCCAGCATGACGCACAGGGCCAGCGCGGGGGCGAGCCTCCTCATTCCTCCTCTCCTTCCGGTTTCTTGCGGGTCTTTGATGCGGGCGGCACATAGGACAGGATCGTGTCGCCCGGCTGTGGCGTCGGTCGCGACGCATGGGTGAAGAAGCGCATCGTGCCGTTCTTGCGGAGCAGCAGCAGCATATCGGCATCGGCCGGCAGGTCGGCCTTGGCCGCCTCGAAATCGAACTGGTCGCTGATCCGCGTCTTGCGGAAGGTCCAGCCGGCATCCTCGCGGATCATGATTTCCTCGACGCCGAGGCCGGAGTCGAACAGCGCGCGGCCGCGCAGCGATTCCGGCAGCGCGCGCGGATCATGATCGTCGCTGGCGTCGCCCAGCTGATAGACATTGTCGCGCCCCACTTCCGGCGCGAACTCATTGCAGACGAGCGCGTTATAGGCCTCGTTCTCCGACGTGGCGGCGAGCACCTGGAATTGGGCCAGGTCCAGCCGCTCCTCGGTCGCCTCCGCCAATATCTCGCCATGATAGGTCGGGATACCGCCATGGCGGGCGGGGGCCAGACGCTGCCAGCTATTGTCCGCGATCATCACCGGCACTTCCAGCTGGCGCAACTGGGCGGCAAGGCTGAGGCTGAAGGGCGTGGCGCCGACCAGCAGCAGGCCCTTGTCCTGCGCGCCGGTGACCTTGAGCAGCCGGGCGACCGGCTTGATCGAGAAGCCATGGAACAGGATGGTCGCGACCACGATCGAGAAGGACAGGGTGACAAGGATCGCGCCGTCGCCATAGCCCAGCCGATCGAGCCGCAGCGCGAACAGGCCGGAAATGGCAACCGCGACGATACCGCGCGGGGCTATCCAGGCGACCAGCAGCCGTTCGTTCCAGGGGACCGGTGAGAAAGCGAGGCTGAGCAGTACCGTCGCCGGGCGGACGACGAACAGCAGCACCAGCAGATAGGCCAGGAAGCGCCATTCGAACTGGCGCAGCACATCAAGGTCGAGCGAGGCCGACAGGATCACGAACACGCCCGAGATCAGCAGGACGGTGACATTTTCCTTGAACGGCTGGATGTCGCGCAGGGAATCGAATTTCATATTGGCGAGCGCAACGCCCATCACCGTCACGGTGACGAGGCCGGTTTCCGCCTGGATGAGGTTGGAGAGGACGAACACGCCGATCACCGCCACCAGCAGGATCGGGGCCTTCAGATATTCCGGCACATGGCCGCGCTGGAACGCCCAGCCGATCGCTCGGGCGGCGAGCCAGCCGATCAGGCCGGCGATGATGGCGGCGGCCACCAGCGACAGGATGACGGCCGCCAGCGTGCTGCCCTCGCTCGACCGGCGCAGATATTCATAGGTGGCAAGGCCGAGCAGCGCGCCGACCGGATCGTTGACGATCGCTTCCCATTTGAGGATCGCGCGCGGCCGGGCGGCGACGTTGGACTGGCGCAGCAGCGGCAGCACCACGGTCGGCCCGGTCACCACAAGGATGCCCGCGAACAGGATCGCCACCGGCCAGACGAGGCCCGCGACATAATAAAGGGCGAGCGCGCCCAATATCCATCCGATCGGTGCGCCCAGCACCACCAGCCGGGTGACGGCCCCATCGGTCTTGCGCAATTCGCGGAAATTGAGGCTGAGCCCGCCTTCGAACAGGATCAGGGCGACTGCCACCGACACCATGGGTTCGAGCAGTTCGCCAAAAGTGAGCTTGGGATCGATAAGGCCGGTCACCGGGCCACCGATGACGCCGGCGGCGAGCATCAGGGCGATGGCGGGCCAGCCGGTGCGCCAGGCAATCCATTGGGCGCCGATGCCCAATATGCCGATCAGCGCGATTACAAGGGCCTGTTCATGCATGGCCGGGACCATAGACAGGCGGGGCCGCCATGGTCACCCCCTTTATTTTCAACGATCTGGGGAACCGGATCGCAGATCGGGAATGGCGGGCAAGGGAGAACCCGCCATTCCCATGGCAAATATGCTTATTGCTGCGGCGGGGTTGCCGGATCAGCCGGGGTCGCCGGGCTGGCGGGCGCGGCCGGTGCCGGCGTACCAGCGGCAGCCTGAATCCGCTGCTGCAGGGCCGGGTCGGCGGCCGCAGCCTGGCCGATGGCGTTGAACTTTTCGGGCGGAATGCCCTTCGACTGCAGCGCGGCCAGCATCTTGGGCTGCTTTTCAGCAGCGGCAATCGCATTGTCCGACTGAATCTTGGTCACTTCCACGGCGGCGGCCGCAAACTGCTTGATATCGGCATCGCTGAAGTTGCTGGCGGCGGGGGCCGACGCGGCCGGGGCAGCGGGCGTCTGGGCCGACACGGAATAGGCTGCCAGCAGCGCGACGGACGCGACACCGGTTTTGATGATGTTCGAAAGGTTGAGACCCGTCATGTGCTTCTCCTTGGCTTTGCTACCGCCCAAAGCTGTGGACAAAGCAGGCGGGGGAAAAGTCCGGACAGGATGAAGCGTGGCATTAGAAAGATGGCGGAAAAGTTCCCGTCAGCCTGCCGCGAAGGGGAAACGATCGGTCGCGGCCCTCATTTCCATGCCGCAACGAAAAAGGGCCGCCCGATGAGCGGCCCTTCCCGATTCTGCTTACCAGATCTTCACCCGATCCTTGGGATCGAGATAGATCTTGCCGCCCGGCGCGGGCTTGAACGCATCATACCAGGCGTCGAAATTGCGCACGATGTCGGCCCGATATTGCGACGGCGCGTGCGGATCGGTGACCAGGCGCTGGCGCAGATTAGCCTCGCGATAATTGCGGCGCCACACCTGTGCCCAGCCCAGGAAGAAGCGCTGGTCGCCGGTCATGCCGTCGATCACCGGCGCGGCCTTGCCGCCCAGCGAGGCATGATAGGCGTCGAGCGCGACGGCCAGGCCGCCCAGATCGCCGATATTCTCGCCCATGGTGAAGGCGCCCTTCACATGCGCGCCGGGGAAGGGTTCATAGGCGTCATATTGGGCGCCGAGCTTGGCGGTCAGTGCCTTGAAATTGGCGACGTCCTGATCGGTCCACCACTGGTTGAGCTTGCCGGTCTCGTCATATTTCGCGCCCTGGTCGTCGAAATGATGACTGAGTTCATGGCCGATCACCGCGCCGATGCCGCCATAATTGACCGCCGGATCGGCATTCGGGTCAAAGAAGGGCGGCTGTAGGATGGCGGCCGGGAAGACGATCTCGACCATGCCGAAATTGGCATAGGCGTTGATCTCCATCGGGGTCATGCCCCATTCCCAGCGATAGATGGGCTTGCCCAGCTTGCCGATATTATAGTCGAAGTCGAACTGGTTCGACCGCATCGCATTGCCGAACAGGTCGCCCGATTTGATGGTCAGGCCGCTATAGTCCCGCCAGCGATCGGGATAGCCGATCTTGGGCGTGAAGGCGGCCAGTTTCTTGTGGGCGCGGGCCTTGGCCTCGTCGCTCATCCACGGCAGGCCGTCGATGCGGCGGCCCATGGCCGACAGGACATTCTTGACCAGCTGGTCCATCGCCGCCTTGGTTTCGGGCGGGAAATATTTGGCGACATAGACCTTGCCGACTTCCTCACCCAGCGATTCCTTGAGGAAGGTGACGCCGCGCTTCCAGCGTTCCTCGCGCTCGGGCGTGCCCGACAGGGTGGTGCCGAAAAAGGCGAAATCGGCGCTGGCGATGCTATCGGGCAGATAATCGGCATAGCTGTGGACACTGCGCAGCAGCAGGCTGTCCTTCAGCACGCCGATCGGCGCCTTCGCGATCAGCGCGGCCTCGCCGGTGACGGCGGAGGGCTGGGCGACCAGCAGGTCGGTGGGCTTGAGGCCAACGGCGCCGAAATAGGCGGCGAAGTCGAAACCGGGCGCGGCCTTCTGCAGCGCGGCGAGGGTCATCTTGTTATAGGTCTTGTCCGCGTCGCGGCTGTCGACCTGGGTCCAGTGGACCTTGGCGATCTCGGTCTCGAACGCCATCAGCGCGGCAGCGCGCGCCTTGGCATTGGGTTCGCCCAGCAGGGTCAGCATCTGTTCGAGATGGGCGACATAGGCGGTGCGGATCGCCGCCATCTTCTCGCTCTGGTCGAGATAATAGTCGCGGTCGGGCAGGCCCAGACCACCCTGCATCATCGAGAGGATGTAGGTTTCGGGATCCTTGTCGTCCTGGCCGACATAGAAGCGGAACGGGCCGCGCACGCCGGCGCGCGCCGCCTTGCCGGACAGGGCGGCATAGGCCTTCAGATCCTTGACCGCGCCGATCTCGGCCAGCCAGGGCTTGATCGGGGCAAGGCCCTTCGCCTCAACCGCGGCCGAGTCCAGATAGGTCGCATAGGCGACGCCGATCTTGCTGCTGGGATCGGTCTTGGCGCCGTCCAATATCTCGCGGGTGCGCTTCTGCGACAGCTCGTCCAGCACGGTGAAGGCGCCATAGTTGGATTTGTCCGCCGGGATTGGCGTGTTCTTCAGCCAGGTGCCGTTGGCATATTCATAGAAATCGTCGCCGGGCTTGACCGAGGCATCCATGCCGGCGGTGTCGAAGCCGTATGTGCCATAGGTCGGCTTTGCGGCCGGGGCAGCGGCGGTCGTGGTGGCGGGCTGGTCGGCATGGGCCACGGTCGCGGCGAGCGCGAGGCCGGTGGCGGCAGCGCCCATCAGGAGGAACTTCATGAAGGCTATTCCCTTGCTTCGTCTGGATCGGACGTCATTCACTCTGTCCGTTCTGGCGGGCAGTTCAACGCCCGTCAAAGCGGCATGTCCATGTCGTTGGTCGAAAATTATCGGCCGTTGAAATTATCGGGAAGATGGATGTGTGCCCTGAAGGCGGCCGCCAGACTGTCCCGGTCGAGCGGATCGAGCAGCGGCAGGCGCCCCAGGCTGGGCACGCCGGCGATGTGCGGGATGATCCGCTCATTCTCCTCATGCGCATCCCCTATGAAGGCGATGCCGACAACATGGACGCCGCGCGCGCGCAGCGCCTCTATGCTGAGCAGGCTGTGGTTGATCGTGCCAAGGCCGGTGCGGGCGCACAGGATCGCGGGCTGGCCCCAATAGGCGAACAGGTCCGCCATCAGCAGGCTTTCGCTGACCGGCACCAGCACGCCGCCCGCGCCTTCCACCACCAGCGGCCCGTCGACCCTGGGCAGGGCCAGGCGATCGAGCGAGATGTCCACGCCGTCGATCCGTGCGGCGAGATGCGGAGAGGCGGGCGTAGCGAGGCGATAGGCTTCGGGCAGGATACGTTCGGGCGACAGGCCCGACAGGGTGGCAACCCGTTCCTTGTCGCCCTGCGGATCGACGCCGGCCTGGATCGGCTTCCAATAATAGGCACCAAGCGCCGCGGCGAGGCCGGCGGCGAAGACGGTCTTGCCGATGTCGGTATCGGTGCCGGTGACGATCAGGCGGGTCATCGGGCGACCCGGCGCAGCACGTCGCCGAGCGCGATCACGTCGGCGCGCCCGACATTGAGCGAGAGCGAGATGCGCAGCCGGCTGGTGCCGGCGGGCACGGTCGGCGGGCGGATGCCGCGCACGTCGAAGCCGGCCTCCTGCAAGGCGGCGGCGGCGGCCATGGTGCGCGCATCCTCGCCCAGGATCAGCGGGATGATCTGGCTGCGCGGACGGGGCAGGCCGAGCGGCGCGCAGATCGCTTCCACTGCGTCCTGGCGCAATGTGGCCAGCCGGTCGCGGCGATTGTCGGCGGTCTCGATCCGGTCGATCGCGGCGGAAGCAGCGACCGCCATCAGCGGCGAAGGTGCGGTCGAGAAGATGAAGGGGCGGGCGCGGTTGATGAGATAGTCGATATGGATGCGCGGGCCGCAGATCAGCGCGCCCTCCACGCCCATCGCCTTGCCGCAGGTGTGGAGGGTGATGACATTGTGCAGCCCGTCGAGGCCGGCCGACAGGCCGCGCCCGCCGGGACCGAAGACGCCGGTGCCATGGGCTTCGTCCAGCAGCAGCATCGCATCATGGGTGGCGGCGAGCTTGGCGAGATCGCCGAGCGGCGCCATGTCGCCGTCCATCGAATAGAGCGTTTCGACCGCGATCCAGATCCGCCCCTTGCCCCCTTCGGCGCGGAAGGCGGTGATGAGGTCGGCGAAGCTCTGCAGGTCATTGTGACGGGCAAAGACCGCAGTCGCTTTCGACAGGCGGATGCCGTCATGGACGCTGGCATGGATCAGTTCGTCCGCGACGATCAGGTCGCCGCGCTGTGGCAGGGTCGCGAACAGCGCCATGTTGGCGAGAAAGCCGTTGGCCAGGAACAGCGATGCCTGGGTGCGGAAAAATTCCGCGGCCTTGGCCTCCAGTCCTTCATGTTCGGGGGCATTGCCGCGCAGCAGGCGCGAGCCGCCCGAGCCGACCGGCACGCCGCGCGCGACCGCGTCGGCCACGGCCTGGCCGATCATCGGATCGGACGCGAGGCCAAGATAGTCGTTGGAGACAAAATCACGCCCGGCGCGGGGGATCAGGTGGCGCAGGCGCCCCCGCGATTCAAGTGCGGCGAGTTGCGTGCGGAAGGGTTCGCTGCTCATGGCCGCGGGCTATAGGCCCGCGCCCCGAGCCGGGCAAGCAAGCGCTTAACTTCGCACATTTCCCGCACATTTTGTCATCTTCATTCAAATGTGGGAAATTTCGTTACAAAGCTGTTCGATCGCCAAGGCCGGGCAATATAGGGCGGTGACATGCTGTAGGACAGCATAAGCGGCATATCGGCAAAGGGCAGGCGCCCTGTTGCTTGGTTGCGTCCGCGCTGCGCGGTCGATAGCCTCGGCATCCTCCCTCCCCGACGAGTACCCCGTCTCGATGCGTTCCGTTGCCTGCCGTCTTGCCGTCTTCCTGTTCGCCCTGTTACCCGGTCTGGCCAATGCCCAGCCTGCCAATCGGCCGACCCCCGGCTATACGCGCGTGGCGATTGATACGTCGGTCGGGACCATCATCGTGGCGCTCGACCAGCGCCGGGCGCCGCTGACCAGCGCCAATTTCCTGGCCTATGCCGACGACCAGCGGCTCGACGGCACGGTCTTCTACCGGGCGGCGCGGCGCAAGAGCGATCCCAGATATGGGCTGATCCAGGGCGGGATCGATACCGACCTGCGCCGGGCCTTGCCGCCGGTCCGGCATGAGCCGACCAGCCAGACCGGGATCAGGCATCTCGACGCGACATTGTCGATGGCCCGGCCCGACCGGCCCAATTCGGCATCGGGCAATTTCTTCATCACGGTAGGCCCGACGCCGAGGATGGACGCGCAGGGCAGTTCGATCGGCTATGCCGCCTTTGGCCATGTGGTGGCCGGCATGGACGTGGTGCGTCGCATCCTGGCGGTGCCGACCTGTTGCGGCACGGGGCCGATGCGCGGGCAGATGATCGTCAAGCCGATCATCATCCGGCATGTGCGACGGCTGGACGGAAAGGCGCGGCCGACCGGCAAGGTGAAGCCCTGGCTGATCCCGCGCGCCAAGCCGCGCCCGAAGAAGTGAGGGATCAGGCGATCGCTGCCTGACCGCGCATCCAGTCGCGTCCGGCATTGCGCGGCGGCCGGGCAGTGAAGCGCTTCCAGGCCTGTTCGTGGAAGAAGAAGGCGACCGCGTTGACCATCGGTTCGACCAGCGCGATGCCGCCGGCCAGCGCGACCGATCCGGTCATCAGATAGGCGACGGTGAAACCCATGGTCAGGTGGATCGACAAATAGGTGGCGGTCTTGATGAGATCGAGCGACATGGCGGAACCCCTTTGAAATCTGTTGCTCGATAATTAAGAATTGTTCGCAATAATCGCCAATGGCTTTTCCCGCTGGCTCTGATCGTTCCGGGCGATCAATATGGCGCAGGGAGGATCTTCATGACGGGACGGATCAGGGTCGGGATCGGCGGATGGGTCTATGAACCCTGGCGCGGCAGCTTCTATCCCGTCGGCATGCGCCAGAAGGATGAACTGGCCTATGTCGGCGTGCAACTGACCGCGACGGAAATCAACGCCACCTATTATAGCAGCCAGAAGCCGGCGACCTTTGCCGGTTGGGCGCAGGCGGTGCCCGACGGCTTTCAGTTTGCGGTCAAGGCGTCGCGATTCTGCACCAATCGCCGCGTGCTGGCGGAGGCGGGCGAGGCGATCCAGAAATTCGTCCAGCAGGGGATTGTCGAACTGGGCGACCGGCTGGGGCCGATCCTGTGGCAGTTCATGCCGACCAAGAAGTTTGACCCCGATGATTTCGGCGCCTTTCTGCAATTGTTGCCGGCCAGCGTCGATGGCGTGGCGCTGCGCCATGCGCTGGAGGTGCGGCATGAAAGCTTCGATGACCCGGCCTTCCTGGCGCTGGCACGCGACGCGGGCGTGGCGGTGGTGCTGGCCGATCATGCCGATTATCCGGCAATCACCGGCCATGATGTCGGTTTTTCCTACAGCCGGCTGATGCGCAGCCGGGAGGAAGAGGAGACCGGCTATACCGCGACGGACATCGCCGGCTGGGCCGATCGGACAAAGGCGCAGGCGGCGCAGGGCGACGCCTATCTCTTCTACATCGGCGGCGCCAAGGTCCGGAACCCGGCGGCGGCGCGCGCGACCATCATGGCTCTGGAGCAACAGCTGTGACATAATTGCGTTTGATGCAATTGGCATGTCAGGCTTTGCGATTGTTACAATAATGTGAAATCATCATATGGCGCTGCATCCCGATCCGGGATGTCGTTCCAATGATGGAGTCCAATATGCGTCAGGCCTTTCAGGCGACTGCGCTGGTGGTTGCGGTCAGCGTCCAGATGCTGACCTTCTACTCGGTGCTGTACGCTTAAGCGCAGATCGCGCTCATCCTTGTCCCGTCGATGCGGGGCATAAAAAGGCCGCCCAGGGCATATGCCGGGGCGGCGTTTTTGTATCCGGAAACCCTGCCTTCCGGCGGCGGCGAGGGATCAACCCTCAGCCAGCCAGCCGGCGAGCAGATAGGCCACGACGCCGATCGGGCCCAGGGCGCACAAGGTCAGCAGCACCAGGGCAACGCGGATCAGCGTGACATCCAGCCCGGTGCGGTTGGCGATGCCGGCGCACACGCCCATGATCTTCGCGTTGCGGCGGTCGAGGGTGAAGCTGTTGTTCATGGATCTGGCCTTCAATAATATCTGTGATGGGAAAGGGGCGGTTGCCCGATCAGGCGATCGGGGCAACCGGAACCGCCGCGCCGACGAACAGGCTGGCGAAGATGACGGCGCCGACAAAGGCAAGGGCGACGCTCTGGAACTTGGCGATGGACATGATACTCACTCCCTAGATATTTCCTGGCCGGACCGCCCGGCCTTGATGCCAGACGATATTGCAGGCGGCGTGCCAGTTTCGATTTTTGGCGGAAATCCGTGGGCTTTCCTCAGTCGCCGATTTTTTCGCCATGCGAAAAAATCCGATGGTTGGGAAAATTTGCCGTCAATCGGTGAAAGTTGCAGGTGGGTAATGAATAGGCCGTTGCTTTTCGTTTATGGCACACTGCGACCGGGCTTTGACGGGCCGATGGCGCACTGGCTAGCCGATCGCGCCGAGTGGATCGGGGCCGGCTGGATCGGCGGCAAACTCTATCAGGTGGCGGATTATCCCGGTTTCGTGCCGGGGGAGGTGGGGCGCGTATATGGTGACCTGTTCGCGCTACCCGATGCGGAGGGGATGCTGGCGCGGCTCGACGCCTATGAGGAATGCACGTCCGACGATCCGCAGCCGCATGAATATCGGCGCGAACGCTGTCTGGTGGAAACGGCGGATGGGCCTGTCACGGCCTGGGTCTATCTGTACGCCCTGTCCATTACCGGACATCGGGTGATCGCCAGCGGCGATTATCTGGCGGCGCGCTGATCCGCTGGAATGAATGGCTCTGGCCTCTGGACGGGCAGCGCTACCTTGCGCCTGCCCGTCCCGGCTGACGATCAGAAATGATAGGCGAGGCCGACCAGGGTCTGGTGCCGGTCGAACTTGCCGCCGTCGCCAAGGTCACTATATCGATATTCGATACGCGCGGTGACCTTGTCGGCGACGAAGCGCTCGACGCCGGCACCCACGCCCCAGCCGTCGAAACTGTCATGGCCCGAAAGGGTGCCGCTGGCATCGCTGAGCGCGATACGGCCGCGCATATTCTCGTAGCTGCCCCGGACATAGAGCAGGGTGTTGCCGCCGACGACATAGCCGGCGCGCGCGCCGATATCGAAGCTGTAATTGGGATCGATCAGCGATCCGCCGACGCGGGATGCGTCATCGGCGGCGATGTCGAAACCGGCCTCCACGCCGACCACGATCTTGTCGGTAAGCTGATGATCATAACCGGCAAAGCCGCCACCGAAGAAGGCGTCGCGCGATTCACGCATATCGAGACGGCCGACATCGCTGTTGGCGCTGCCGATGCTGTCGCGGTTCCAGCCCGCCTGGACGCCGACATAGGGGCCCTGGAAGCTTTCGGCATGGGCGGTGCCGCAGGCGAGGGCGAGGCCGATGGCTGCCGCGGTGCCGATCATGTTTCTCATCATGTCTATCCCTTTTCCCATTTGTTCGAGATGGGCTCGAAATAGGGAAATGGGCGGGCATGATAAGCCGGCGGCGGCGCACCAGACTGTCTCGCATCGCGAGACAATCCGGGCCGGCCGATGTGGCAATGCGGGAGGATCAGTCCTGGGGCTGGTCCATCTTCGGCAGGATCTTCTCGACGATGACGGGCGCCACCGGTGCGGGATCGACCGCGCTCTTGACCAGGCTGTCGAGGCTGGAACCGTCGAGGCCCAGTTCCTTCATCAGCCCGTCGATCACCGGCGCCTGGGCGCGGTAGCGCAGCGCGGCGGACACCGCGGCACTGGCGAGATTTTGGTCGCCACCGACGCTCACCAGACCGTCCGCGCCCGCGCCGCCGCCCTGGCCGGTGAGGCCGTCGACCTGCACGATCTTGATCGAGTCGATCGATTCCATCGGCTTGGCCGCTTCGCGCACCAGGTCGGGCAACACCTTGAGCAAGGCGAGCTTGGTCTGCAGCGACATCTGGTCGGACGACAGCAGGTTCGCTGCCTCGTTGACTGCGCGCTGGCCGGCGGCTTCCACTTCGAAGCGGACGCGATCGGCCTCGGCGCGCAGCTTGGCGGCTTCGGCCTCACCTTCGGCCGCCACGCGCAGCGCTTCGGCCCGGTCCGCAGCCGCCTGTTTCTCGGCTTCCGCCTCGACCCGGATCTGGATGGCGGCACGCTCCGCCTCGCGCGCGGCGTCGATCAGCTCGATCCGCTTGGTGCGTTCGGCGATCTCGGTCGCGCGGCTGGTCTGCACCTGCTCTTCGGCGGCAACCGCCTTGGCGCGGGCCTCGTCGGCTTCGGCCTTGGCTTGGCTTTCCTCGCGGCTCTTGTTCTGGACCGCGATCTGCTGTTCCTGGCGCGCCAGTTCGAGCGCCTGGGCCTGGGCGATCTTGGCCTGCTGCACGGCACGGTCGGCCTCGATCTGCTGGCTGTCGACCAGCTTCTTCGCCTCGATCCGGGCCTGGTCGGCTTCCTGGCTGCGCAGCGACTGTTCGCGGGCGACTTCGGCGATCTGCGCGGCGCGGCGCATCTCGACCTCGCGCTCCTGTTCCAGCCGGGCAAATTCGGCGTCGCGGGCGATCAGCAGGGACTGGCGCTCGGCCTCCAGATTCTTGGTTTCGATCTGGACGCGGGTTTCCTGCTCGATGTCGTTGCGCGACTTCTTGCGCAGTTCGATCTGCTCGGTGAGTTTGGTCAGGCCCTCGGCATCGAAGGCGTTGTTGGCGTTGAAATGTTCGATCGAGGTCTGGTCGAGGCCGGTCAGCGAAACGCTCTCCAGTTCGAGGCCGTTCATTGCAAGGTCGACCGAGGAGACCTGCTGTACCTTCTGCACGAAATCGCCGCGCTGTTCGTGCAGTTGATTCATGGTCATGCCGGCCGCGACCGAGCGCAGCGCGTCGACGAACTTGCCCTCGACCAGTTCCTTCAGCGCTTCGGGATTCATGGTGCGCATGCCCAGCGTCTGCGCGGCGGTGGCGATCGATTGTGCATCGGGCTTCACGCGGACATAGAATTCCGCCTTCACGTCGATGCGCAGGCGATCGAGCGTGATCAGGGCGTCGCTATTCTTGCGTTCGACCGCCAGGCGGACGGTGTTCATGTTGACCGGCATGGTTTCGTGGAAGATCGGCAGCACCAGCGCGCCGCCGTTCATCACCACCTTTTCCCCGCCGAAGCCGGTGCGGACGAAGCCGATTTCCTTGGATGCGCGCTTGTAGAGGCGGGCGATGACGATGCCCAGCACGATCAGGACGAGCAGGCCGCTGCCGGCGATCATCGCATAGGGCAGGATGGAAAAACTCTCCTGCACGGCGGGAAGATTCATGACTCTCTCCTAGAGACGGGGCAGATAATGGTCGCCATGCGAGATGGCGCGGAACAGATGCTCTTCGCGGCGCACCAGCAGGATGGTCTCGCCTTCCTCCAGCACCTGGCCGTCATTGTCGGGCTCGACCATGACATAATGGGCCTGGCCATGATGATCCTCGACCCGTGCGCGGGCGGGGGAGCCGCGGGTCGCGCGGCCGGTGACGATGCGGGCGCGGCTACCGACCAGATGGTCGAGCGGAATGGCGGTGCTGTGATCGCGGGGCAGCAGCGGCGCGAGCAGGCGGGCGGCAAGGCCGGTGGCGGGCAGGGCGGCGACGCCGGCGGCCGGAACCGCAATCCAGGGCGACAGCATCGCACCCAGAAGGTCATGCGCCGCCTGCTGGCCAAGCAGGCCGATGACGGCGAAGCAGGTGAGGAACAAGGCGATCAGCGCCAGCAGCGGCAGGCGGCCAAAGCCCAGCCAGCCGAGCAGGTCGGCATCCGCATCCAGATCGAGATCGGCGTCGCCGGCCAGGCCCAGCGCCTGGACGCCACCGATCAGCAGCATCAGCAGCAGGGCCGATACGAAGACGATATTTTCCGGCGCGAGAAGAAAGACTGCCACCCATAACCCCCTGATTCGGAGGCGATGCTATCCGACGAAGTGACGCCGGGACAGGATAAAGCGACGCGCTGTCTTAGTTCAGTGCATCGCCACGTCGCGGCTGAGATAGACCTCTGCCACGCGGCCGTCCTTCATCGCGCAGGTGAAGCGGCGGGTGGTGCCTTCGGTGGCGCGATAGCTGGCGCGGGTTTCGACCTCGCCATCGATATTATAGCTGTCGGCGGTCGCCCGTGGCTCGTCGATGTGCCGGATTTCGGCATAGCCGGCCTGGCCCTGCGCCTCGTCCCGCGCGGCCAGCGCGCAGGCGTCGGTCAGCTGGTCATTGCTCTGGTTGGTGGCAGCGACGTCCGAAAAATCATCCGCGCGGGCGGACGATTCGGGGCTGTAGACATCCCCGTTGCCGGCATCCGCTCCATAATCGGTGCCGCCGGTCGGGGGCGGGGCGTCATTGTCGGCATAGGGGCGGTTGTCGGCATCGGCCCCGCGTGCGTCCTTGCGGTCCTTGGAGACGGAATTGGCGACCACCACGGCGGCGCCGAGCAGCGCGGCAATGCCGACCGCGTCGCCAAAGCCGAAGCCATTGCCGCGATCATGGCGGTGATGCCAGTAGCGATCGTCATAGCGGGGCCGGGCCTGTGCCGGAGCGACGCTGCCCAGCAGCAGTCCTGCGCCGACCAGCGCACCCGTCATCCACCGCGTCCTGTTCCCGATCATCTGCCTGTCTCCTGCGATGGACAGAGCCATAGCCGCGTCGGGCTGTCCAGAGGCTGAATGGGCTCAGTCCGGCTCGCGTCGGATGTCGAGCCCGGTGAAATGGGCGGCAAAGGCATAGCTGTCGGCATATTCCTCGATCAGCTTGTCGATCGGCTTGCCCGCACCATGGCCCGCACGATTCTCGACCCGCAGCAGATGCGGCTTGTCGCCGATCGACGCGGCCTGCAGCGCGGCGGCATATTTGAAGCTGTGCGCCGGCACGACCCGGTCGTCGGTATCCGCCGTGGTCACCAGGATCGCCGGATAATCCTTGCCGCTCAAGATGTTGTGATAGGGCGAATAGCCATAGAGCAGGGGGAAGTCGCGTTCATTGTCGGGCGATCCATAATCGTCGACCCAATAGCGGCCGGCGGTGAAGCGATCGAAGCGCAGCATGTCCATGACGCCGACCGCGGGCAGGGCGGCGGCGAACAGGTCGGGCCGCTGGTTGACCACCGCGCCGACCAGCAGGCCGCCATTGGAGCGCCCCTCGATCGCCAGGCCATCCTTGGGGGTATAGCCCTGCGCCTTGAGATATTCGGCGGCGGCGATGAAATCGTCGAACACATTCTGCTTGTTGGCGCCGCGCCCGGCATCGTGCCAGGCCTTGCCGAACTCGCCGCCGCCGCGCAGATTGGCGATGGCATAGGCGCCGCCCTGTTCCAGCCAGGCCATGCGGGTCGCCGAATAGCCCGGTGTCAGCGCGATGTTGAAACCGCCATAGCCATAAAGGATGGTCGGCACCGCCTGTGCATGGTCGGCCAGCACTTTCTTGCGCAGGATCGTCATCGGGATCAGCGTCCCGTCCTTCGAGGGGTAGCTGACCTGTTCGACGCCATAATCGGCGGGATTGAAGGGCAGGTCGGGCTGGGCGAAGAGCTGGGTCTGCTGGCTCGCCGTGTCGAAGCGATAGATGCTGGCCGGGGTCACGAAGCCGGAGAAGGAGAAGAAGGTTTCCGGGTCGCCATCGCGTCCGCCGAAACCGGCGGCGGTGCCCATGCCCGGTAGCGGCACGTCGCCGACCTTGCGGCCGTCCAGCTCGACCAGTTCGGCGACGGTTTCCGATTGGGTCATGTAAGCGAGGATGAAGCGGTTGCCGACCAGCGATCCGCCGGCCAGCGTATCGGCGCGTTCGGCCACCAGCGGCTTTTCGCTGCGCCCCGGCCGCAGGGCGTCGAGCATCACCAGCCGCATATGGGCGGCCTTGCGGTCGGTGACGAAATAGAGGGTCGATCCCCGGCTGCCGATCAGGCGCCAGTCATTGGCGAGGCCCTTGACCAGCGTCCGCAGCTTGACGGGGCCACCGTCGAGCGCGGCGACATGCAGTTCGCGGCGCGGGTCCATGCCGGCAAAGCTGCTGACGATCAGCCAGCGGCCATCGCTCGTGACCTGGGCGGTGTGGCTGAGGCCGGGGCGATCAGGCGTCGCATAGATGAGCTGGTCCTGCGCCTGGGGCGTGCCGATGCGATGATAATAAAGCTGCTGGTCGCTGTTGGTCGACTGATAGGCTTCGCCGTCGACCGGCGCGGCATAGCGGGAATAGAAGAAGCCCTCGCCCCGGCCGTCCCAGGCGGTCTGCGAGAACTTGACCCATTCGACCTTGTCGTCGAGGATCTTGCCGCTGTCGACGTCCAGCACGCGCAGGGTGCGCCAGTCGCTGCCGGCATCCTGCACGCCATAGGCGAGGAAGCGACCGTCGGGCGAGGGCGTCCATTCGGCCAGCGCGCTCGCGCCGTCCCTGGCCCAGCGATTGGGGTCGAGCAGCAGCCTTTGTTCACCGGCCAGCCCTTCGCGGACATAGAGCGGGGTCTGGTTCTGCAGCCCCTTGTTATAGCCGTAGAAATAGCGGGTGCCGGCCTTGCGCGGCACGGTGAAGCGGCCATGGGCGAAAAGCGCCTGCATCCGCGTCTTGAGCGCGTCGCGGCCGGGCAGGTCGTCAATATAACGGCGGGTCAGGTCATTTTCGCGGCCGACCCAGTCGCGCACGGCGGGATCGGTGCGGACGTCATTTTCCAGCCAGCGATAGGGATCGGTCACCTTCACGCCGAAATGATCCTCGACCAGATCTTGGCGGCGGGTGAGCGGGTAATGGAGGCCGTTGTCCGGCGGCGTCGCGTCGATCGCGGCGGGGGTGGCATCGCCCGAGGCAGCGGCAGTCACAGCAGAGGCCGGCGCGGCGGCGATCACTGCCAGCAGGGCCGGCAGCGGCCAGATCAGGCGGCGAAGCGCGCGCATCCTCTCGACCCTATTATCCTTGAAAAGAAGACAGGCCGCGGCTTCGGATGAAGCCGCGGCCTGTTCGACTATCGTCTATCCACCGTTACCGGTGGAACCGCGATCAGGCGGCTTCGAATTCGTCTTCGTCGACGGTGTTGACCGGACCGGAGTCCTGGCCCTTGGCATCGACGTCACGGTCGACCAGCTCGATGATCGCGATCGGAGCGGCGTCCGAAGCGCGGAAACCGGCCTTGATCACGCGGGTGTAGCCACCGTTGCGATCCTTGTAACGCTCGGCCAGGACTTCGAACAGCTTGGTCAGCTGCGCATCGTCCTTCAGGCGGGCATCGGCCAGACGACGGTTGGACAGGCCACCCTTCTTGGCGAGGGTGATCAGCTTCTCGACGTAGGGACGCAGTTCCTTCGCCTTCGGCGTGGTGGTCAGGATCTGCTCATGCTTGATGAGCGAGGCAGCCAGGTTGCGAAGCAGGGCGGTACGATGACCGGTGCTGCGCTGAAGCTTACGATGACCAACTTTATGACGCATGTCTCATTCCTTCGTTCGTTAAGGGGCCGGATGAGGTACCCCAGACCAGGCAGCGATTAAGGGGCGCCGCCCATTGCCCCAGTTCCTCCCCGGAACGGGGAGGGGGACCGGCCATCGGCCGGTGGAGGGGCAGGTGCCGTCAAATGCAAGATTCGACCGGCATTCCGCCTGGAGGCCCGTGCCCCTCCACCACTCGCTTCGCGAGCGGTCCCCCTCCCCGAGCAAGCTCGGGGAGGATTAGCCCAGCAGCTCCTGTTCGAGCTTCTTGGCCATTTCCTCGATATTTTCCGGCGGCCAGCCGGGGATGTCCATGCCCAGGCGCAGGCCCATGGACGACAGCACTTCCTTGATTTCGTTCAGCGACTTGCGGCCGAAATTCGGGGTGCGCAGCATCTCGGCTTCGGTCTTCTGGACCAGATCGCCGATATAGATGATGTTGTCGTTCTTGAGGCAGTTGGCCGAGCGGACCGACAGTTCCAGTTCGTCCACCTTCTTGAGCAGATAGCGGTTGATCTGGTTGGTGTCGCTTTCGCCTTCCGACGCAGCGGCAGCGGCATGGCCGGCAGCCGGGGCAGCGGCGGGCAGCGCGTCCTCGAAGTGGACGAACAGCTGGAGCTGGTCCTGCAGGATGCGGGCTGCATAGGCAATCGCATCTTCCGGCGTCACGGTGCCGTCGGTTTCCAGCGTCAGCGACAGCTTGTCATAGTCCAGTTCCTGGCCGACGCGAGTGTTATCCACCTTGTAGGCGACCTGGCGGACCGGCGAGTAGAGCGCGTCGACCGGGATCAGGCCGATCGGTGCGTCTGCCGGGCGGTTGGCGACGGCGGGGACATAGCCCTTGCCGATGTCAGCCGTCAGTTCCATGTTCAGCGTCGCGCCCTGATCGAGGTGACAGATCACCAGATCGGGGTTCATCACTTCGATGTCGCCGACGACGGCAATGTCGCCTGCCTTCACCACGGCCGGGCCGGTGGCGGACAGCTGCAGACGCTTGGGGCCTTCGCCTTCCATCTTCAGCGCGACCTGCTTGATGTTCAGGACGATGTCGGTGACGTCCTCACGCACGCCGGCGAGCGACGAGAATTCGTGCAGGACATTCTCGATCTTGATCGAGGTGACCGCCGCGCCCTGGAGCGAGGAGAGAAGAACCCGGCGCAGCGCGTTGCCGAGCGTCAGGCCGAAACCGCGCTCAAGCGGTTCGGCAACGAAGGTCGCCTTGCGCTTGCCGTCGCCGGTCGGCTTGATCTCGAGGGCGTTGGGCTTCTTCAATTCCTGCCAGTTCTTCATGTTGACAGTCATGTACTTCCCCTGGGGATGTGGCCGTAACGGGTAGATCCTGGACCCATCAGGACGTTCCGGCCGATGCAAACGGGTAAGCGGGCGACGCGTCCGCCGCCCGCCTTCAAGCCTCTAGCGAAGCTTAATTAGACGCGGCGGCGCTTCGACGGACGCACACCATTGTGCGGGATCGGCGTGACGTCGCGGATCGAGGTGATGTGGAAGCCGACGGCCTGCAGCGCGCGCAGAGCCGATTCACGGCCCGAACCGGGGCCCTTGACTTCGACTTCGAGGGTGCGGACGCCGTGCTCGGCGGCCTTGCGGCCGGCGTCTTCGGCGCACACCTGAGCGGCGTACGGAGTCGACTTGCGGCTGCCCTTGAAGCCCATCATGCCGGCCGAGGACCACGAGATCGCGTTGCCCTGGGCGTCGGTGATGGTCACCATGGTGTTGTTGAAGCTGGCGTTGACGTGCGCGACGCCGGCCGAGATGTTCTTGCGTTCGCGGCGCTTAATGCGCTGGGGTTCGCGTGCCATTTTGCTCTAATCCTACAAAAATCGTTCAAAAGCAGAAGTCACCGGAGGGTCGGTCCAGAGGACATGACCCTCGACGATTACTTCTTCTTGCCGGCGATCGGCTTCGCCTTGCCCTTGCGGGTGCGCGCATTGGTGTGCGTGCGCTGACCGCGGACCGGCAGGCCCTTGCGATGACGCAGGCCGCGATAGCAGGCCAGATCCATCAGGCGCTTGATGTTCATCGCGGTTTCGCGACGCAGATCGCCTTCGACGGTCAGGTCGGCGTCGATGGCTTCGCGGATCTGCAGGACTTCGGCGTCCGACAGGTCCTGAACGCGGCGCGCATGGTCGATGCCCAGCTTGTCGGCGAGGTCGACGGCGGTCTTGCGACCGATGCCGTGGATGTAGGTGAGCGCGATGATTACGCGCTTGTTGGTCGGGATGTTAACACCCGCAATACGTGCCATGGTACTTAAATCTCCTGCTCCACGGGGCAGTAGGCGCCGCCCCATCTCAAAGCGTTCGGGCCTCTTTCCTGGCAAGGAAAAACAGGCCATGATGTTGCTTCCCGAGACGCAAAAAAGACGGCCAGTGCAGGAAGCACTGCCGCTGTTACGCGTGTAGGGAACGGCGGCCTTTATCGATTCGCCCCAAAACTGTCAATATCCGGCGCTTTTTTGAGGCTCTCCGTGCGATGAACGGAGCGGTTGCGCATGGGGGCAAGCGGCGGCGGTCGTGGTCGGCCATCCGCCTCTGCCGTCGCCTTGCCCCTTTTCGGGTTGAGCGCTCCGGCCGGCTCGGGCATGGAAGCGCGATGCGTCTGACCCGATTTCTTGTGTCCGCCCCGGCCCTTGCAGCGCCGCTGACCCTGTTGGTGGCCGGCTGCGTCGCGCCGCCATCCGCGCCGCCTTCGGCTGCGGCGTCGCGTCCGGCACCCGCATCCCGGCCTGCGCCTTTGCCACCGGCGCAGCCCGCACCGCCTGCGGCGGTCGAGTGGCAATATCGCCCTGCGACGCCGGGCAACTGGACCTATCGCGCCGATCCGGCCGGGCCGGTCGCGCTGTTTGGCGAGTCGGCTTCTGCCCCGCGCCTGACGTTGCGCTGCGACCGGGCGACGCGGCGGATCAGCCTCGGTCGGGCCGGCGGCGGGCAGGGGGCGATCACGGTGCGGACAAGCTATGGCGCGAGCAGCTGGCCGGCGGTGATGGCGGGGACGCAGGTGCCGCAACTGACCGCCGTGCGCGGCGCGAGCGACGCGGTGCTGGACCAGCTCGCCTATAGCCGGGGCCGTTTCGCGGTCGAGGTGCAGGGGCAGGAGACGCTGATCGTGCCGGCCTGGGCCGAAATATCGCGCGTGATCGAGGAATGTCGGGGCTGAAAATCGGCCGACCCAGGCTTTTCGGGCCGACGGTCGAGTATGATTCCAAAAAAGAATATTACAAGTCTTGATCCTGCAATCCGTCTGATTCACAGTCCGTCTCGTGGCCGATCGAGGGGTAGCTCAAAGCCGGCCACGCGGGCTTAATTAGCGAAAGGAGGTGATCCGATGTCTCATGGTTCAGCAATGGGGTCGGTCAAGTCCATTCGGGAAACGCGCCGCTGACGACGCCGGAGCGTCGGTACAAACCCTTCATGGTGTAGAGACCAAGAGCGCCGACATACAGGCCGTCTCCGCCAGGGGCTTTAGCGCGAACTTGTCTTCCTTCTGGGCGGTTTCCGGCCGCTGACCATGCACATGATGGGCCGTCGGGCATTGCGTCCCGGCGGCCCCTCTCATGTCCGGGGTGTTGCGCTTTTTTTTGAGACATGGCGAAAGGGCGATGTCTCGGTACGGCGCCGGCCCACTCCCCCGCCCAGCCACCCGATAGGATGACACTGGATCGGGCGGTTGGGCGGGGGAGTGGGCTGGAGCCGGCTTTCTAAAACGGCCCCTCAACGCCGGCGGGTTGCGAACCAGATGACGTGGCGGGGGCCCTTGCCATTGTCGCGCGCCTTGACCGCGACTTCCTCGACCGCGAAGCCCGCATTCTGCAACCGCCGGGTGAAGGCGGCGTCCGATCCCGCCGACCAGATCGCCAATATGCCGCCGGGCTTGAGCGCGCGCATCGCGCTGGAGAGGCCCGCATTGGTATAAAGCCGGTCATTGGCGTCGGCGGTCAGGCCATCGGGGCCATTGTCGACGTCGAGCAGGATCGCGTCATAGCTGCCATGGCCGGCGGCGATCACATGGGCGACATCGTCCATCACCAGCCGCACGCGCGGATCGTCGAGGCAGCCGGCGGCCAGATCGACCATCGGACCGCGCGCCCATTCGATGATCTCGGGCACCAGTTCGGCCAGCGTGATCTGCGCCTTTGCGTCCATTTCCGCGAGCGCGGCGCGCAGCGTGAAGCCCATGCCATAGCCGCCGATCAGCATGTGGAGACCGGCGCGCTTGCCCAGCCGCTCCAGCGTCATCAGCGCCAGCGCCTTTTCCGACCCGCTCATCCGGCTGCTCATCAGCTCGTTGCGGTCGAGCACGATCATGAAGTCGCCGCCGCGGCGATAGAGGCGCAGTTCCTGCCCGCCCGGAACGGCGGCGGTGCCCAGCAATTCGCGCGGTGTCATGGCAATGGTCCTCAAACAGGGCGGGGAAAGCGGCCGCATGACAGGTCGCGCGCCGCTGCGCAATGGCGGCCCGATGGACGGTTCGCCGCCTATGGGCTGGCCAGCGGCGGCGCAGGGGTCTATCGGCACCCCCATCATGCGTTATTTTCTCGATACCGAATTCAACGGCTTTGGCGGCGCGCTGATCAGCGTGGCGCTGGTGCCCGAACATGGCGACGATGATTTCTATGCGTCGCTGCCGCTGCCCGATGTGATCGAACCCTGGGTCGAGCGCCATGTCATCCCCTATCTGCGCCATGTGCCGCCGGGGCTGGACCATGAACTCAGCCGGATCGAGGCGGCGGACCATATCGCCGCCTATCTGGATGGCGATTCCGATCCGGTGATCATCGCCGACTGGCCCGAGGATCTGGCCCATTTCTGCGCGTTGCTGACCACCGGGCCGGGGCAGATGGCGGCGGTCGACTATGGGCTGCGGCTGGAACTGATCAACGCGGCGGGCTTCAGCGCGGCGGCCAACAGCCGGGTGCCGCACAATGCCCTGCATGATGCGCGGGCACTGCGCGACTTCTACGTCAATAATTGAGTCGAAAGGGGCGGTGTTGCGCACCGCCTCTGGCTCTCAGAGACTGTTTGAGAAAGTCGGTTCCGGCCCGCTCCCCCGCCCAACCGCCCGACAGGATGACACTGGATCGGGTGGTTGGGCGGGGGAGCGGGCCGGTACCGCGCTGAAAAATCGCTCTTTCGCGATTTTTCAAACAGGCTGTCAGCGCTCCGTGCCCCTCGCCTTGCCCCAGGCATGGGCCGCGGTATAGCCGAGATAGGCGGTGCCGAAGAGCGCGTAGAGCGGCTCGGGCAGGGCGTCGAGATAGGCGCGCATGCCCGCGATGATCGCGCCCGCCACCTCCGGCTGCCAGCCCGAGATCAGCCCCATCGGGATCGACCAGAGCAGCAGTGCATAGATGACGTAGAGAAAGGCCGGCCGCGACCGCTGGGTCCACAGGTCGGTCGGCTCGGTGGGAAGAGGAATGTCGTCGGTCCTTATCATGATCGCATCTCCCTTCAGCCGATGCGGTTGGCGAGCCAGCCATAGAGAAAGGCCTCGTTGGCCGGGCGGCTTTCGGCCAGCGCCAGATAGCGTTCGCCCTGCAAGGCCTCGATCGCCTTGATCAGCACGGCGTCGCCGGCCGCGCCGCGCAGGGTGCGGAAGGCGCGCAGCGCGGCGAGCGTGTGGGCGCCGATCGCGCCATCGGCCTTCAGGTCGGGATAGTCGCGCTGGTTGCGGTTGAGCGCGTTGAGTGCCCGCTGGAGAAAGGTGCTGGCGACCCCCGGCCCCATGTTGACGGCGGTGTCGAACAGTTCGGCGGCGAGCGCCATGCTTTGCTGTGCGACAGCGGCATAGCCCGGTCCATCCCAGTAAAGCTGGCGATAGATGGCGCGGGCAGTGGCGGGCGGCAGGCGGCGCATGTCGCCGGCAAAGCCGTTCGCCCGCGCGACGCCCAGCGTGATGCCCATATTGGTCGGCCCGCCGCGATCGGCCGGATGGTCGACATAGCCACCCTCCCGCGCGATCAGTTCGTCCAGCAATGTGTCGATGGTCATGATCGGCCCTTCCATGGTTCGTGGATGGCGAATCATTTATCCCATATGGTTATCTGTAGGACAGGGGGAATGGCATGGGCGCGTCTGTCGAAGTTCACAGTGTAAACGGGCTTCTGAGGTCGTTTGCGCCTGAAACGCGTCGGCAACGCCTCTGCTGCGCGTCGGTCATGCACTGGAACGCGTCCCGTCCAACAGGGGCTGGGCCATCGTGCCGCGTCAACGCCGCGCGCGGCACGCGCCCCGGACGCGACACCCACGCTCCTTTCTTGCACGCGGCACGCGCCGGTCGATTGGCGCGGGCGCATTCGGTCGCATCACCAAGTGTAGAGCAGGGAGAGGGGGGGCGTAGGAAAGGGGGTGTCGGGGCGGGGCCGGCATGGCGCTGCCCGGATAGCGCTTGGTCCGCTTCCGGGCGGAAGGCTGCCTGGCGCGAAGCGAGCAGGAGCGCTCATTCCTTCTCCCGTTGGCGGGAGAAGGATACGAAGCCTTGCCGGCAAAGCCGGTTAGGCGAAGTTGGATGAGGGCGGCTTGTTTCAGAAGACCCTCACCCTCCCACGCCTTCGGCGCGGGCCCCTCCCTCTCCCGTGAACGGGAGAGGGTAGGCTGACAGTCCGCCCCCCCCCTCCCCAACATGACCAAGATTTCATGATTGCGCGGATTGATCCGGCGCGGTGCCGGGTCTAGCGGCCATCCTGTTCCAGCCGGAATATTCCGCCCATCCTTTCGAGGAAATCATGTCCGACAACGACCATAGTCGAAAGACCGCGCGTTCGGGCATGGGGGCGACCTGACAGGTTCGGATCACCCGCCCGCCCCGAAGGCGCGGTCGCACGAGGTGATCCATGAATGCAGCCATCCGTTTTCTCGTCGGCTCCCTGCGCCGCGGGCCCCAGGCCCCTGATCTCAACCGCCTGTTCGATGACGGCCAGACCTATGGCGAGCGGCTGGCCGACCGCGTCGCGGCGATCGGCGGTTCCTGGTGCTCCATCATCGGCTTCAGCCTGTTCCTGGTCGCCTGGGCGCTGCTGAACACGCTGGTGCTGGCGCGACACGCCTTCGATCCCTTTCCCTTCATCTTCCTCAACCTGATGCTGTCGATGCTGGCCGCGCTGCAGGCGCCGATCATCATGATGAGCCAGAACCGCCAGGCGGCCAAGGACCGGCTGGGGGCGCGGCTCGACTATGAGACCAACCTGCGATCGGAAGCGCAGATTGCCAGCCTGCACGACAAGATCGACCTGCTGCTGGCGATGGCGGGCGAGAGGGGGGATACGGCAGGGGCGGCGGGCTGATCTTCCGGCATTTCCGGGTCTTGTTTGACATTGTGGGTCATGGTCCCGCAATGTGGCTGCATGTCCAATGGGGCGACATGGGGAGGGTCAGGTCGTGCAGAACAGGCTTATCATCGATCGGCGAACATGGCTGGCGGGGCTTGTGGGGCTGGCCGGCCAGGCATCACTGACCGGGCCGGCTCACGCCCTGACCGCGCGGGTCCGCAGCCGGGTGATCATCGACAATGATTTTTCCGGCGATCCCGATGGCCTGTTCCAACTGGCGCATCATCTGTTGTCGCCTTCGGTGCAGATCCCGCTGGTCATCGGATCGCATATTCATCCCAGGGATTTCCTCGACGGGTCGGACCGGCAAGCCGACAATGCCGTGCAATGCGTCAGCGCCATGATGGATTGCATGCGGCTGCCGCATCGACCGCCGGTGCTGGCGGGGCGCAATGCCGCGCCGGCGCCCGGCACGCCGCCATCGGCCACCCCGGCGGTGACCGCGATCATCGCCGAAGCGCAACGGACCGATAGCAAAGTGCCCCTCTTCTATGTTGCGGGGGCTGGCCTGACCGACCTGGCCGAGGCGGTGCGCCTGCGGCCGGAGATCGCACGGCGGATCATCCTGGTCTGGATCGGCGGGCCGGAACATGGGGATGTCGATCCCACCGTCCATGTCCGGGCAAGCAAGGAATATAATCTGACCATCGATCCGGCCGACGCCACGGATCAACGATCAGGCGGGCTATGTCGCACATCCGGCTGGGCGGCCGATGCGCATCTTCACCCGGATCGATAGCCGGCTGACCTTTGCGGACATGTTTGCCAAGATCCGCGCCGGCAGCGTTTGACACGCAGGGGCAGACCCTCCGCCGAAGCGGCGAAAATCATGGATTATGGCGATGTTCGGAGAATTTTGGTCGGGACGAGAGGATTCGAACCTCCGACCCCCACACCCCCAGTGTGATGCGCTACCAGGCTGCGCTACGTCCCGACCGGAGGGCGCCCAATAGAGGGATGAATTGGAAGTTGCAAGGGATTCGATGCAGGCTTTTTGCGGGGCGTGCAAATCACCGGCTTTCCCGTCCCTTGCCCGATGCTTTCAAAGCCCGCCATTCCGGGCGCGAAAAGCCAAGCTTGTTGCCTTGCCCCGGCCATCTGTGTTAGCCGCCCGCGCTTGATCCCATGCCCGCGCCCTGCGGGTTGGGGAGACCGAAAAACAAGGCGAAAGTCCCACCATGTTCATTACTCCAGCCTTTGCCCAGACCGCGGGCGGGCAAGCCTCCGGCGCCGGTATCCTGGTGCAGATGGCACCGCTGGTCCTCATCTTCGTCGTCTTCTACTTCCTGCTGATCCGTCCGCAGCAGAAGAAGATGAAGGAGCATAAGGGCAAGATCGACGCCGTGAAGAAGGGCGATCAGGTCGTGACCGGCGGTGGCCTGGTCGGCAAGGTCGCGCGCGTCGACGACATCTATGTCGATATCGAGCTGGCGCCGAACATGAAGGTCAAGGCGGTCAAGTCGACCCTGGCCGACGTGATCGACCCGACCACCGCCAAGCCCGCGAACGACTGATCCAACCATGCTGAACTTCTCGCGCTGGGCCATCGCCGGCATCCTGTTGCCGCTGATCATCGGCATCTTCTGCGCCGTCCCGAGCTTCCTGCCCGATTCGACGGTGGCGAAGCTGCCCCCCTTCATGCAGACGCGGGTCAATCTGGGCCTCGACCTTGCCGGCGGCAGCCATCTGCTGCTGGAAGCGTCGACCCAGGATGTGGCCAAGCAGCGGCTCGCCAATATGGAGGAGCAGGTCCGCACGGAACTGCGCCGGGGTGAGACGAAGATCGCGATCGGCGATATCTCCAGCCGTGACGGGAAGCTCAGCTTCATGGTCCGCAACCCCAGCGAAGTGGATGCCGCCGTCGAGCGCATCCGCCCGCTGACCCAGGGTGCGGGCCTGACCGGCCAGCGCGACTTCAATGTCGAGGTGGTCAACAGCTCCACCATCGTCATCACGCCGACCCAGGCGGGAATCGACAATGCGGTCAAGAGCGCGATGCAGGTCGCGACCGAAGTCATCCGCAAGCGCATCGACGAAATGGGCACGCGCGAGCCGACCATCCAGCAGCAGGGCGCCAACCGCATCGTCGTGCAGGTGCCGGGCCTGCAGGATCCCAAGGCGCTGAAGGCGCTGCTGGGCCAGACCGCGAAGCTGGAATTCAAGCTGGTCGACATGAGCGCCAATCCGAGCGAGGTGGCCCAGGGCCGCGCGCCGGTGGGCAGCGAAGTCCTGCCCTATCCGACCAATCCCGCCGGGCCGCCGATGATCGCGGTCCACCGCCAGGTGATGGTGTCGGGCGAGGAACTGACCGACGCGCAGCAGACCTATGACCAGCAGACCAACGAACCCAATGTCACCATCCGCTTCAACGGATCAGGCGGCAACAAGTTCGCCAAGGTGACGTCGCAGAATGTCAACCGCCCCTTCGCCATCATCCTGGATGGCAAGGTGCTGTCGGCGCCGAACATCAATGAGCCGATCCTGGGCGGGTCGGCGACGATTTCGGGCAGCTTCACCGTCGAGGGTGCCAACCAGCTGGCGATCGCGCTGCGCTCGGGCAAGCTGCCGGTCAACTTCGTCGTGGTCGAGGAACGCACCGTCGGTCCGGGCCTGGGCGCCGATTCGATCCGCGCCGGCCTGGTCGCGTCGATCGTCGCGGTCGTCGCCGTCGCTGCCTTCATGTTCGTGAGCTATGGCCGGTTCGGCATGTATGCGAACCTGGCCGTGGCCATCAACGTGCTGGTGATCCTGGGCGTGATGGGCATATTGGGCGCGACGCTGACCCTGCCGGGCATTGCCGGCTTCGTGCTGACCATCGGCACCGCGGTCGACGCGAACGTGCTGATCTATGAGCGTATTCGCGAAGAGCGGCGACGCGGGCGCGGGGTCGTGCAGGCGATCGAGTTCGGCTACAAGGAAGCCAGCCGCACCATCTTCGAAGCGAACGTGACCCACGCGATCGCCGGTGGCATCATGCTTGCGCTGGGCTCCGGCCCGGTCAAGGGCTTCGCCATCGTGCTGCTGATCGGTATCGCGACCAGCGTGTTCACTGCCGTGACCTTCACGCGCGTTCTCGTCTCGGGCTGGGTGCGTCGCACCCGTCCCACGGACATCCACATTTAAGAGGGGCGGGAGGAACAACCCATGAAACTTCTCAAGCTCGTCCCCGACAACACCAATATCGGCTTCGTCAAGCTGCGCCACTGGGCCTTTGGCCTGACGCTGCTGCTGACCGTGCTGGCGGTCGGCGCGACCTTCTACAAGGGCCTGAACCTGGGCGTTGACTTTGTCGGCGGCCTGATGATCGAGGCGAAGTTCCCGCAGGCGGTCGAGACCGACAAGGTCCGCGACACGATCGCGGGGCTGCGCGTGGGCGAAAGCTCGCTGCAGCAGTTCGGCGATCCCAAGACGGTGCAGATCCGCCTGCCGCTGCCCGAACAGGGCGGCGCCGGCGCGGCCAACGCCGTGGTCGAAAAGACCCGCAAGGCGATGGAGGCCCAGTTCCCCGGCGTCACCTTCTCGCGCTATGACACGGTGTCGGGCAAGGTGTCGGGCGAACTGATCCAGAATGGTGTGCTGGCGGTCGTGCTGGCGATCATCGGCATCGCGATCTTCTCCTGGTTCCGCTACGAATGGCAGTTCGGCGTGTCGACCTTCGTCGCGATCGTCCACGACGTGCTGATGACGCTGGGCTTCTTCGCGATCACCCAGCTGGAGTTCGACCTCAACATCATCGCCGCCGTGCTGACCATCGTGGGCTATTCGATCAACGACAAGATGGTGATCGACGACCGCATCCGCGAAAATATGCGCAAATATCGCAAGATGGACATGAAGTCGCTGATCGACCTGTCGGTCAACGAGACGCTGCCGCGCACGGTCATGACCTCGGTCACCATCCTGCTGGCGCTGGGCGCGCTGCTGCTGCTGGGCGGCCATGTGCTGCGCGGCTTCACCGCGGCCATGATGCTGGGCATCATCGTCGGCACCTATTCGTCGGTCTATGTCTCGTCCTCGCTGCTGATCACGCTGGGCCTGAGCCCGCAGACGGCCGAGAAGAAGGCAAAGAAGGGCGGCATCGCCGCCCAGGCCGAGCGCATGGGCCCGCGCGACGGAGCCCAGCCCTGAGCGACCGTCAAACCGGAATCGAACTGCGCCGCGACGATAGCGGCCAGGGTCCGATCGTCACCGGCTTCCAGGGCCGGGGCTTCCGCGTGAAGGACGATGTCTTCCCGGACGGGCTGTTGCTCAGCCCCGTCCGGGCACTGGCCTGGATGCAGGCGCCGGCGGTGTCGGCGATGAGCGTCGCGGCGCTGGGCGATTTGTTCGACCATCTGGAACTGAAGCCCGAATTCCTGCTGCTGGGCACCGGCAGCGGGTTGCAACAGCCGCCCCGTGCCTTCGTGCGGGAACTGGAAGCGCGCGGTATCGGCGTCGAGGCGATGGACAGCCGCGCCGCCGCCCGTGCCTGGGGCGTGCTGCGCGCCGAGGAACGCTGGATCGTGGGCGCGCTGCTGCCGCTCTGATCAGCCGGGCTGGAGCCGGGGATAACGGGTTAGCCATCGCTTGGCGCGCACCCGCGCATCGAAGATCGTCCGCCTGGCGCCGAGAAAGGCCGGGCCGGGCACCAGCCGCAAGCCGAACAGATCATCAAAGCCGAAGGGGGCGTTGACCTCCAGCCGGTCGTCGGGCGTCAGGCGAACGCCGATGGCGGTCGCCGTCTCGGTCCAGTGGCGCATCGCGTCGGCAGCATCGGCATAGGGGGCATCCCGATTGCGCAGGTGCATCCGTGCCTGATTCTTGACCGACCAGTCGACGTCCGGGCGCAGCGCCGCCAGTTGTTGCTCGATCTGCCGGTCGAGCGCAGGGTCGGTCCGGATGGGATCGAACCAGATGATGTCGATATCGCCGACGGGGATCGACGGGGCGTGGCCGTGGAGCTGGTCCCAGACCGCATCGCGCACGAAGCCGGCGGCGACCCAGCCATCGGGCAGGTCAAGCGCGCGGAGCAGATGCAGGATGGCCATGCGCCAGGGATCGGCGTTCAGCAGGTCGCGCAAACGGGCTTCCATGCGGATTACGACTTCATCGACCAGGCGGTCAGCTCCTCCAGGTCGAGGTCGCGTTCCAGTTCCTGCAGCACATGTTCGTCAATATCGCCGGCGCGGTGCAGGCGTAGCAGTTCGGCGCGGCCGGCGGCGATCGCCTCCAGCACCAGGTCGAAATGGGCATGGAGCCGGTCGGCGAACTGGTCTTCCTGCCCTGCATAGTTTTTCGAAAGGACGGCGCGGCGCTGATAGCGTTCGAGCAGTTGCGGGTGGATGAGTTCGCCTGCCGCATCATAGGCGAGCTGTTCGACGCGCACGGCCTGGACCCTGGCGATGGCGGCTTCGGCATCGCTCATGCTGAGGCGGGGGCGATCATGAATCGGGTCGGAGAGGCCCGCCCAGCGGATCAGCAGGCCAAGCGTCGTGCCCTGGATCAGGACGGTGCCGAGGATCACGCCAAAGGCCGCTACCAGCAGGAAGTCGCGCCCCGGAAAGCCCTCCGGCACGGAGAGGGCGACCGCCAGCGTCACCACGCCGCGCATGCCGGCCCAGCCGAGCACGGTGGCGCCGCGCGGGCCGACCGGGCTGTAACGGCGCAGGCCCATCGCGCGCAGCAGCAGGATGATGGCGTCCGAGCCGAACACCCAGACGAAGCGGGCGGCGGTGAGGGCGAGCAGGATGAGCAGCACGGGCACCGCCATATTGTCAAGCACGACGGCAAAGCCGCCGACCCGGTCGACCACGCCGCGCAGCGACGAGCCGATCAGCATGAACACGGTCGCTTCCATGAGGAAGATCATCACCGCCCAAAAGGCGGTGCCGCGCATCCGCACCGAGGCGGACCAGACGATATGCTGATACCAGCCGCAGATGAGGCCGGCGGCGACGGTGGCGATGACGCCGGAGACATGGAAGGCTTCGCCCAGCAGATAGGCCGACCAGGGCACCAGCATGGAGGAGGCGATCATCAGATAATCGTCGCCCAGCCGCCGGACCAGCAGCACCCAGATGGCGCCGATCGCGGCGCCGACGACCAGGCCGCCGACGGCGAGCAGGATGAAGCTTTCGAGGCCCGCGACCGCGCTGAAGCTGCCGGTGGCGACGGCGGCGATGGCGAAGCGGAAGAGGACCAGGCCGCTGGCGTCGTTGAACAGGCTTTCGCCCTCCAGCAGGACCGACAGGCGGCGCGGGAGATGAACGCGTTGCAGCACGGCGCGCGCGGCAATGGCATCGGGCGGCGATACGATCGCGCCCAGCGCGGCGCAGGCGGCCCAGGGCAGGGACGGCATCAGCGCATGGGCGACCGCGGCGACCACGAGCGTGGTGAAGATCACCGCACCGATCGCCAGTGACATGATGCCGATCAGGTGGCGGCGCAGATGGCCCAGCGCGATGAACCAGGCGCCGTCCATCAGCAGCGGTGGCAGGAAGATGACCAGGACCAGTTCGGGGTCGAGCGAGATGACCGGCAGGCCGGGCACGAAGGCGAGCAAGGTGCCGCCGGTCAGCAAGGCGACCGCTGGCGGCAGGCCCAGCCGATGCGCGGCATAATGAAGCGCGATGATCGCCAGCAGCATGGCCACCAGCAGTTCGAACAATTCCACCGGATGCATCGGCCTGGCCCCTGTCTGTCGATCACCCTACCCTAATAGGGTGGCCGATCCTGTCCAGCGGTCCGCCCGATCATCGCACCGGACAGGCGGCGAGGGCGGCGGCGATCGCATCATAAAAGGGTTTGGGCCGCAGCGCATCGTCGAAGGGGTTGCCGCGCATGGGCAGGCCGTCGGGCCGGCGCCTCCGGGTCGGATAGCTGTCGCGATTGAGATTGGAATAGCGATCGCTGAGGCCCCAGCAGATGATCTGGGAGACATTGCGATGGCTGAGCGTGATGTCGAGATAGCCCTTCACAAAGGCGGCGATTTCGGCATCGCGTCTGGCCGGCTCCTGGTCGCTCAGATGGCGGTCGGCGCAATCCAGTTCGGTGATCAGCACCGTCATGCCCATGGCGTCCAGTTCGGCAAGGAAGCGATTCCAGGCCCGTTCGTCGCGGCCGCGGCCCAGCGTATTGCCCAGATGGCTCTGGATGCCGATGGCATTGACCGGCACGCCGCGCTTGAGCGCCTGTTCCAGCACGCGCAGCACGGCGTCGCGATGATCGGGATTCTGCTCCCAGCTCATATTGCCATTATAGACGCGCTGCGCATGGGGGGCATATTGCGCCATCAGCTGAAAGGCGAGGTCGAAGAAGCCCAGACCAAGGATGCGGGTGTAGATCGAGTTCTTCAATTGTCCGCTCTGGACGACGAACGCCTCGTTCACGCAGTCCCATGATTCGATCTGGGGGAAGGTGGTCGCAAGATAGCGGGCATGGTCGTTCATCAGGGCGATGAGCGGGGCGCCCCCTTTCTGCGCCAGCGTCGCCTCACTGGCGATCAGCCAGCCGGGCACCCGATCATCCTGATTCCATACGAACGTATGGCCCCGCGGCGACATGCGGTGGCGGCTGGCGAAGCGCAGGACGCGCAGCGCCTTTGCCGGGTTGCGCTGTCCCTCCCTGGCTTCGAGATATTTCCATTTGAAATTATTCTCGGCAGTCAGCACCGAACATTCCCGGACGATCAACTGGGCAAAGGCCGGATCGTCCAGATGGGTGGGCGATACGGCGGTGCCAAAGCGCAGGCCCCGGCTGCGGGCGATGGCGTCGAGACCGGAAGGCGGCGCGACGGCCAGGCCGGGCGCGCAGGACAGGGCCGGGATGGCGCCCGCCGTCAGCGACAGCATGTGCCGGCGGGACAGGGGCGGGCCATGGTCTTTCATGCTGCATTTGTCCGAGTGGAGAGGCGCAGAGGCAATCGGTAATTGGCCGGAGGGGGCTGCCCGCAAAAAAAAGGGCCGCCCCATGCGGGACGGCCCAATGCTTCTGTTGCCGGGGAGCTGCTGTCAGAAGCGGAATTTGAGCGCGGCGCGATAGCTCTGATAGCTGAGGTTGCCGCGCCAGGCGGTGGTGTCGGCCGACAGGCTGATGTCGACATTGCCGGTGCTGAGGGTCAGGCCGCCGCCCACTTCGCCCCAATTCTTGTCCGAGCCACCCAGCGCGAAGGGCGCGAGCGATCCGGTGCCGCCGACGAAATTGGCCAGGAAATAGGCCGGCTGGTCGCGGAACTCATGGACATAATTGGCGGTCAGATAGGGCTTGAACCCGCCGACATCGATCTTCGCCGTGGCCCCCAGGCGACCCTGCGCGCTCTGGATCGCATGGCGATGGATCACCAGCGCGGTGTCGCCGCCATATTCAGCGAGGTTGCCGCCGCTGATATAGGCGCCGCGCAGGGAGGCGCGCGGCGTGATGGTGAAGGCGTCGCCACCCAGCGGCGCGCCGATGCCGATCTCACCCGACAGGGCCAGCTGCTGGTCGCTGCCGCGCAGCGTGTAGGGGGTGGTGCCGACCGCGAAGGCACGCTTGGTCTTGCTGGTGAGGGTGCCGGCACTGCCGACGCCATCCAGAACCACGCCGCCCAGATCCCAATTGCCATAGACGGTGGCCTGGTACAGGCGGGCACGGGCGGTGTCGCCGATGCCGGTATTGCCCTTGAGCTCGCTGAAGGAGGCGGCCAGGCCGATCACGGCATCGTCGCCGATCATCTTTTCGATGCCGGCCGCACCATACCAGCCGTCGAACTTGTCGCGGCCGGTGGTGATGGCGCCCCGCATCGGATCGCTCTTGCCGTCGATATAGCCGCCGGCGATGAAGGCGCTGACGTCTTCAGGCAGGGCATTTTCCTGGGTGACGGTTTCGTTGCCGCCGCCCTGATCCATGCCCAGGTTCAGATTGTTCATGCTGAGCGCGGCGAGCTGGAGCGGCTGCCCGGTCATGGTCAGCGTGCCGCCCATGCTGCCGCCGCTGACGCGTGCCAGGCGATCGCGATAGAAGCGGGCCATATTGTCGTTCAGCACTTCGGACATGGAGGTGCGGAGCGCTTCGGTACGCGGCGCCATGGCTTCGAGCGACGCCTGGATCGCGGCGACGCTCAGCAGGTCGGCCTCACCATAAAGGGTGGCATAATTGCCGTAGAGGGCACGGTTCTGATCGAGCAGGCGGGCAAAGCTGGTCTGCACCTGCGAGCCGCCATTGACGACGCCGGCATAGGTGCCGGCATCGATCGTGACGCTGACACTGTTGGCGCCATAGGTCAGCACGGGCTTCAGGATGGCGCTGATGTTGGTCGGCGTGTCGAACGTGCCTTCGACGCCGCCTTCCGCGGTCAGGAAAGTGTAGCGGCTGCCATAGCGCAGCTTGGCGCCGGTCGCCGCGCCGAAGACGACCTTGCCATCGACCGCCGCGATGCCTTCGACATCATCGGTGGCCTTGACCGCGAGCAGATCGGAACCGCTGCTGCCAAGGTCGACATGCAGCGTGCTGCCCGAGGAGAGGATGGCATTACCCTCGACCGTGAGTGTGCCGACCGTGCCGATGCCGCCAGGCGCGACCACGCCCATGATGTTGGTGAAATAGGGGGTGCGCAGCGTGCCCTTGCCTGAGAGCAGGCCCGAGAGCAGCAGATAGTCGCCCGGCGTTTCGACCGTGCCATCGACATTCACCACGCCGGCGAGATGATTGATGTCCATCAGGCTGGTGAGCGACCCGGCGCTGGTCACGTCGAGCGTCGAGCCGGTGCCCGAGATGGTGAAGCGATCGACGGTGGCGTCGATGTCGAGCGTGGTCTTGCCGGCGGCGCTGAGCGTGACGTCATAATAGCGACCGACGACGCCCTGCGCCGCGACAGGGTCGATATTGTTCGGCACGAAATTGGTGGCGCCGGGCAGACCGTTGGCCAGGGTCGCGGCGGGCAGGACGGCATCGCCCTCCGCCTGGGCCTCCACGATGGCCTCGTCCGCCAGGCTGGCGGCACCATCGGACGGGCTGCGCTCGGCGATCTCGACCTTGCCCTTGTTGTCGGCGACGGTCTTGCTGCCGCTGGTGGTGGTCGCGTCGGTCGCCTCGACCGGCTCGCCATTGATCAGCAGCGTGTCGGTGCCGACGTCGTAACAGGCGTCGTCCGAGCCATCATTGGGCTGGTAGCAGACCTGGCCGAACTTCTGCGCATCATCCTCGCCAAAGGCGCCAGCGCCGGGCGTGGTCGGCACGCCGTTCACCAACGATCCGTTGCTGTCGATGATCATGTAATTGGGATCGAGCGCCGTCACCCAGTGGCTGGCGTCGCTCCATTTGCCGTCGCCGGCCTTGGCCGTGGCGTAGCGATAGGGATTATTCTGCGCGATCCAGTCCCAGAAGAGATAGAGCGGCTGATAGAAGGCGGAGCCGCCATAAGAGCTTTGCGGCTGTTCCAGGAAATAGCGGCTGCCGCCCGACAGGACGCCCAGCACCACCTTCTGGTCAAAGGTCTGGTCGAGGATCAGCGGGCCGCCGGAATCGCCGCCAGCGGTATTGCCTTCATTGGGAAGCGCATCGTCCTTGAAGACATTGAAGTCGAATTCGTTGGTCCGGGTCGGATCGTCGAAGTCGGTCTGGTAGAGATTCTGGGTGTAGCCACCGCCTTCGCCGAACAGGAAGATGTCGATATCGTCGAGCGAGCCGAGCATGCCGAGGAAATTCTCGGCCACCTTGCGGCGATAATCGATGCCATAGCTGTTGCCGGTGGTGCCGCTGCCGCTGCGGCCATAGCCGGTGATCGTCACGTGATAGCCGGTGCCGGTCGTGTCGCTGATGCTTTCCGGCGCGGGCAGGGCGGAAAAGAGCATCGCCCAGGTCGGCACGTCGCTGGCCGGCGTGTCGAGCGTGGCCATCGCCGTGTCGCCATAGAGGAAGCTGAGCGCCGGCGGATCGAGCGAGTCCGGATTATAGGCGATATTGTTGACGTTATAGACGCTGAGCGCGGTGTTGGTGCGATAGCCGTTGCTGATCCAGTTGACGAGGCCGGGACGGGCGTTGCTCTGGAAGGCGAAGGCGACGGGAATGCCGTCATTCACCGTGCTGTAGGTGCTGGGGTCATAGTCATTGACGCAGTGGGCGGCGAAAATGACTGTGCGCGGATTGATCAGCGTGCCGGTGCAGACATAGCCGTCGGCGCGATACATGATGCCGACGCCGTTCACATCGGTGCCATCGACGATGTCGGCCGGCGTATTATTGTCGTTCGGCACGACGGCATGAGCCGCCGGTGCGATGCTCAGAGCGGACAGAGCGGCCGATGCCAAAAGGGCAGAACGACCGGCGCGTGCCAACAGGCCCGCGCCATTCTTACGAATGCGCATGATGTTAACTCCCCAAAGACCGTTGGCGAGGCTATGCAGCTATCAGGCGCAAGACAATTGCCCAAAAATGAAAGTTTCTGTCATGTATCCAAAAAGACACAATGTTATCTTTGCGTTATGAATATCCAGCCTTGATTGATTGATCCGGCGGTCATGCCGTTTTCTATGTTAACGGTATCGATTATGTAATTTATGCAAATGTAATGGGTTGAAGAAATGCCGGGGGTTTTCGGCTTGTTTCCCGCCCACTTGCGGAAGCGGGCGGTTCCGCTTAAGCATGAAGGCAAGTTCCGATCGGATTTGCGCGGTCGGCGATTGATGAAGTGAGATACGGCCTTGGTGCAGCATAGCCGCCCATCGCCGCAGAGTTCCGGCCCGGTTGGCCGCGTTTCGGGCAAGTCCGCCCGTTCCGGTTCGGGTAATGGGAGCAAGGCTGCGGCCATTACGCCCCCGTCGAAGCAACGGGGCCTTTATCCCTACACGGCGCGTGACCGCCGATCCTATGCGGCAATCGATCTGGGTACCAATAATTGCCGTCTGCTGATCGCCAAGCCGTCAGCGGACGGGTTCATCGTGGTCGATGCCTTTTCCCGGATCGTGCGTCTGGGCGAGGGGCTGGCGGCCACCGGGCGGATCAGCGATGCGGCGATCGACCGGGCCATCGCTGCGCTGTCGGTCTGTGCCGACAAGCTGCGGCGGCGCCATGTGACGCTGGCGCGGTCGGTCGCGACCGAGGCCTGTCGGCGGGCGAGCAATGGCGCCGAGTTCATCCAGCGCGTCTATCGCGAGACCGGGATCGCGCTCGACATCATCAGCGCACAGGAAGAGGCGCGGCTGGCGGTGCTGGGGTGCCATGCGCTGCTGGAAGAGGGCAATGGCCCGGCGCTGATCTTCGACATTGGCGGTGGATCGACCGAATTGGTGCTGGTCGATTCCCATTGCGACGGCGCGCCGCGCATCGTCGATTGGGTGAGCGCGCCCTGGGGCGTGGTGTCGCTGACCGAGAGTGAATTGTTCGACCATGCCAATCCGGCCGAGCGGCTGGCCGCCTATGGCCGGATGCGCGCGCGCGTGGCCGAGGCGTTCGCGCCGCTCGCCCGTCGCCTGCCGCAGGGCGAAGCCGGCATCAGGCTGCTGGGCACGTCGGGCACGGTGACGACTTTGGCCAGCCTGCACCTTGACCTGCCGCGCTATGACAGGCAGGCGATCGATGGGTTGATCGTGCCGAGCAGTTCGATGCGCGCGATTTCCGAACGGCTGTCGACCATGGCGCTGGCGGATCGGCAACGATTGCCCTGCATCGGCACGGAGCGCGCCGACCTGGTGGTCGCGGGCTGTGCCATTTTGGAATCGATCCTCGACATCTGGCCGGCCGAGCGACTGGGCGTCGCCGACCGCGGCATTCGCGAGGGCATATTGCGCGGCCTGATGGACCGCCATGGAGCAACGACGTGAGGGGTTCTGGCGCAGGCAAGGTGCGGGTGAAATCCGCCAAGGGGCGCACCGCGCAGTCGGTGCGCTGGCTGGAGCGACACCTGAACGACCCCTATGTCCACAAGGCCAAGCAGGAAGGCTGGCGCAGCCGCGCCGCCTTCAAGCTGATCGAGCTGGACGAGAAATTCCATTTCGTGAAGGGATCGCGCGCGGTCGTCGATCTGGGCGTGGCACCGGGCGGCTGGGCACAGGTGATCCGCAAGATGGCGCCGAAGGCGGCGGTGGTCGGCATCGACCTGCTGCCGGTCGATCCGATTCCCGGCGTCACCCTGTTCGAAATGGACTTCATGGACGACAAGGCGCCCGACCTGCTGCGCGACGCGCTGGGGCAGGAGCCGGACCTGGTGATTTCCGACATGGCGGCCAATACGGTGGGCCATGCCCAGACCGACCATCTGCGCACCATGGGGCTGGTCGAGGCGGCCGCCGACTTTGCCGTGCAGAATCTGCGCAAGGGCGGTACCTTCGTCGCCAAGGTCTTTGCCGGTGGCACCGACGCGGAGCTGCTGGCGGTGCTCAAGAAGCATTTCACCACGATCAAGCATGCCAAGCCGCCGGCGAGCCGCAAGGGCAGCGTCGAATGGTATGTCGTGGCGCAGGGATTCAAGGGACGGCCGGACGCGCAGGACTAACAGGAACAAGCGATCGGCCGCCTTCATGGGGGAAGAAGGGGGCGGGGCCTTTGGTAGCGACGGTTTCGACGGTGGCCTATCTGGGCCTGGAGGCGCGCACGGTCGAAGTGCAGTGCCAGCTTGTTCCGGGATTGCCCGCCTTCATCGTCGTCGGCCTGCCCGACAAGGCGGTGGCCGAAAGCCGCGAGCGGGTGCGCAATGCGATCGCCGCGATCGGCCTGTCGCTGCCACCCAAGCGGATCACCGTCAATCTCTCGCCCGCCGACCTGCCCAAGGAAGGGTCGCATTTCGACCTGCCGATCGCGATCGCGCTGCTCGGCGCGATGGGGGTGATCGATGCCGAGACGCTGGCGGGCTATATCGTCGTCGGCGAACTGGGGCTGGACGGGCGCACCGCGCCGTCGCCCGGTGTATTGCTGGCGGCGCTGCATGCCGGCGAGCAGGATCTGGGGCTGGTCTGTCCGGCGGCGCAGGGGAGTGAGGCGGCCTGGGCGGGGCAGGTGGAGGTCGTGGCCACGCCCGATCTCCTCAGCCTGCTCAATCATTTCAAGGGCACGGCTGCACTGTCGCCGCCCCAGCCCGGCGCGGTCGAGCCGCCGATCCGGGCCGCTGACCTGCGCCAGGTGAAGGGGCAGGAAAGCGCCAAGCGCGCGCTGGAGATCGCGGCGGCCGGCGGCCATAATCTGCTGATGGTCGGGCCGCCGGGGGCGGGCAAGTCGCTGATGGCGAGCTGCCTGCCCGGAATATTGCCCGAGCTGACGCCGACTGAGGCGCTGGAAACGTCGATGGTCGCGAGCGTCGCCGGCACGCTGGAGGGCGGACGGATCAGCCGCGCCCGGCCGTTCCGCAATCCGCATCATAGCGCATCGATGGCGGCCTTGGTCGGTGGTGGCCTCAAGGCGCGGCCTGGCGAGGTCAGCATGGCCCATTTGGGCGTGCTGTTCCTGGATGAGCTGCCGGAGTTTCAGCGGGTGGTGCTGGATTCGCTGCGCCAGCCGCTGGAGAGCGGCGAGGTCAGCGTGGCGCGCGCCAACGCCCATGTCACCTTCCCGGCGCGGGTGCAGCTGATCGCGGCGATGAATCCCTGCCGCTGTGGCCATCTGTCCGACCCGGCGCTGGCCTGTTCCCGCGCGCCGCGCTGCGCCAGCGATTATCAGGCCAAGGTGTCCGGACCGCTGCTCGATCGCATCGACCTGCATGTCGAGGTGCAGGCGGTGACGGCGGCCGATCTGGTGCTGCCGCCGCCGGCCGAGGGATCGGCGGAGGTGGCGGCGCGGGTTGCGGCGGCCCGCACGCTGCAGACCCGGCGCTATGCCGGCAGCAAGGTGCGGACCAATGCGGAGGTCGATGGCGAGCGACTGGAGGATGTGGCCGGGCCGGACGAGGCCGGGCGGCAATTACTGGCGCAGGCCGCCGCCGCGATGAAGCTGTCGGCGCGCGGCTATACGCGGGTGTTGCGGGTGGCACGCACCATCGCCGACCTGGCCGGTGCGGAGCAGGTCGGCCGGGTGCATGTGGCCGAGGCGCTGAGCTACCGGCGGCGCGCGCCGGTCAACTGAGTGCTCAGGCAGCGCTGTCGCTGGTGATGAGCTTGAGGTCGGCGGCCGCGACCGGGCCATTATCCTTGTGGGCAAAGCGGCCTTCGACCCGGCTGCCGGCCTCGATCGTGATCCGTTCATAGGTCACGTCGCCGGTGATGCGGGCGGTGCTTTCGACCACCAGTTCCTCGGCGCTGATCGATCCGTCGACGAGCCCCGCCAGGCGCGCGCTCTGCGCGGTGACATGGCCGATGATGCGGCTGTCGGGGCCCTGGACCAGCGCGGCGCAGCGAATGTCGCCGTCGATCACGCCATCGACATGCAGGTCGACGGTCGCGGCGAGATTGCCGGTGATCGTCACGTCGCTGCCGATCAGCGAGAAGGGGGTGTGCTTAGCCCCGGTTGCCGACATCGGCGAGACGGGCCGTGGCGATTTGCTGGACTTGGAGAACATCTTTGCGGGCCTCGAGGAAACGGCGGGGATTGATGGGATCGCCGTTGACGCGCACCTCGAAATGAAGATGCGTGCCGGTCGAGCGGCCGGTGGAGCCCATGCGGGCGATCTGGTCACCGCGCGCGACCTGCTGGCCGACACGGGCATTGAAGCCGGACAGGTGGGCGTAGCGGGTCATGATGCCATTGCCATGGGTGACTTCCACGACATTGCCATAGCCGCTGCGCTGGCCGACATAGCTGACCTTGCCGGGGGCGGCGGCCAGGATCGGCTGGCCATAGCGGCCGGGAAAGTCGAGCCCGGCATGAAAGGCGGCGTGACCGTTGAACGGGTCGCGGCGATAGCCATAGGAGCTGCTGAGCATCGGCGTGCCGGTCGGCTGGCCCGACGGGATGCGCAGCAGGCTGGTTTCCAGAAATTCCATGCGGGAAAGCGCGGTGGCGAGCTTTTCCAGCTCGGCCGGCATCGCATCTTCATCGCCATGCCAGGGGACGAACGGGCCACCCTGGGCGCGGGCGGCATTGCGGGCGAGCGCGTCGGGATTGAGGCCGAAGCTGCGGATTGCGGCGGCGGCCTTCTGCGTCCGGGCTTCGACGGCGCTGGTCAGCAGGGCGGCGAAGCGGCGCTGGCGGGCATCGACCTGCATCAGCGGCGCGGCTTCGGGCGCCATGCTGATCTTGGTGTCGAGCTTGCCCTGGCCGGCCTTGTCCGTGGCGGCGTCCGCCTTGCCGACCGGGGCATTGGCCGCAGCGTCGCCGGGTTCGCCGAAATGGGTCTTGTAGAGATCGTCGATGAAATCCTGGCGCGCTTCCAGGTCATGGGCGAGGTCGTTCACCGACTTGCGATAGCCATCGACCTTGCGTGCCTTGCTGGCCACGGCCGCGCCCTTGGCATCCAGCATCGCGCGGTCATGGGCGACGGCGGCGCTGCTCGCCAGCATCGACACGGTAACCGCGCCCCAGCCGACCAGGCCGGTCGACAGGATGCCGAGCGCCATGAGCTGGGCGCGCTTGGAAATGCGGATGAACTTCACCTGGCCGCCCGAGCGCAGGAAGATTTCCCGCTCCGGGCACAAGGCACTGAGCCTGGCCCAGAGGGTGGCGACCCCCTTCTTCTTGCGCTGCGACAATTGCGACCCCGTAACTATTTATTTCGGTGAGTCGGGCCGGTAGCAAAAGAAGATCGGACGCGCGAATCCACAGCCGCGGACTCGTGACGAGTCGAAGCTAAACCGGGACGAAATGATCTTCGCCCCATTTGGTTCCCTGGCTTTGAAAATATTTTTCGCGATCCGCTTCAGCTTCGGCGGGCGAAGCGGGAGGGCTCAAGAAAGCTGGGTAATTGCGATGCCGGAACGGCAGCGCTCCAATAATAGCCCTGGCCATAATGGCAACCACCTGATCGCAAATATTCCAGTTGTTCAATCGTTTCGACGCCTTCGGCGACGGTTTTCACGCCCAGGCTGTAGGCGAGGTTGAGCACGGTGCGCACGATGGCGGCATCATCCGGGTCGGTTTCCAGGTCGCGCACAAAGCCCTTGTCGATCTTGATGACGTCGATCGGAAACTGCTTGAGGTGGGACAGCGAGGCATAGCCGGTGCCGAAATCGTCAAGGGCGATGGCCATGCCGGCCTGGCTGAGGCGCTGAAGATTGCGTTCGACCACATCGACATTGCGGCCGAGGAAGACGGATTCGGTGACTTCCAGCTCGATCCGGCGCGGTTCGACATCGGCATGGGCGAGGCGGGTGAGCAACCGGTCGGGGAAGGCGCGGTCGTGCAGTTCGACGCCGGGGACATTGACCGCGACATGGCCGAAATCGATGCCAGCGCTGATCCAGGCCCGGCAATCGGCCAGCACCTGGTCGATCATCCGCTCGGTGATCTTGCGGCCCAGTTCGGGATGTTCGAAGGCGGCCAATATCTGGTCGGGCATCATCAGCGTGCCGTCCGGGCGGACGCAGCGCAGCAGCGCCTCGAAGCCGATGACTCGGCCATCCTGCAGGTCGACCTTTGGCTGATACCAGGGCACGGGCTGGGCATGGGCGAGCGCGTCGCGGGCCCGTTCCAGCATCCGCGCCTCGGTCTGCCAGCTTTCCAGCAGGCCGGGTTCGAACAGGCAGGCACGTCCGCGTCCGCTATTCTTCGCCTCATACAGCGCGATGTCGGCATGCTTCATCAGGTCGATCATGTCGCCGGCATGATCGGGATAGAGGGCGACGCCCATGCTGACGCGGCAATCAATGTCCCGCCCGCCATGGCGCAGCGGCATGTGCAGGCGCGCGATCATGCGGCTGAGGATGGTGTCGAGGTCGGCCAGGCCGCGCAAGCGGGTGAGGATGACGGCGAACTCGTCGCCGCCCATGCGCGCGATCATGTCGGCGGGGCGTACCGAGTCGCGCAGCCGTTCCGCCACGGCGCACAGCAGGGCGTCGCCGGCATCGTGGCCGGCGCTGTCGTTGATCCGCTTGAACTCGTCGACGTCGATCAGCACGACCGCCATCTGGCCGCCGGATCGTTCGGTCGACTGGGCCGCCTGCATCAGGCTGGCCATGAAATGGGATCGGTTGGCGAGGCCGGTCAGGGCGTCGGTCATCGCCAGATGGGCAAGATGGCGTTCGGCCTGCTTGCGGTCGGTGATGTCGACGATGCTGGCAAGGATGCATTGTTCGCCGGCGAGCAGGATCGGGCGGGCGCCCAGCAGGACATCGCGGATAATGCCTTCGTCATTGGCGAGGCAGCATTCGTCATTGTCGATGCTGTCGCCCCGCGTCAGCCGATCGAGCAGACGCAGCGGCGGGGCATGGTCGACGATCAGCGCCAGTCGGGCGACATCGTCCGCGGTGCCCAGATTGCGTGTGGCGGAATCGTTCATGCGCAGGACGGTGCCGTCGTCGCGGATGACGATCAGCGGCAGCGGCACGGTCATGAACAGTCGTTCGAGCGCTTCGCCATTGGCGGCGAGTGCGACGCGGGCGGCCTGCGCGTCCTGGCTGGCGGTCCATTCCAGGCGCTGCAACCGGTTGGTGCGGGCGATCGCGATCCACATGCCGCAATGGAGCATCAGCACCGCCATGATCATGCCGGGCATGGTCGGCGATAGAGGGGCGGGGGCCAGATAGCCGATCAGCAGGGCGACGCCGCAGCCCAGGCCACCGCCGACATTGCCGCGGAAGCTGGTCGGCACCACCAGATAGAAGACGAGCGGCAGCATCACCAGGACGAAGATGGCGATGTCGCTCCGCGAGGAGACGAGGAAGGCGACGCCGATGGCGGTGATGCATTGCCAGGCGAAACAGATGCGTTCGACCGCCTTGAAACTGTGCATGTAGCGGCACAGGCCCAGGCTGACGAGTGACCAGAACACCACGACCAGGCGGGCGGGCACCGCGACCCAGAAATGGGCCGTCCCGGCAAAGCGCCAGTCGCTCAGCAGGAAGAGGGTGTTGAGCAGCGCCGACAAGGCGAAGAGCAGATGGGCGTGGCGACGCGATTCGGGCAGTCGATCGGCCTGGAAGGCGGCCTCCCGTTCCGGGCTGTGGAACTCGCCGCTAATGCGGGAAAGTGCAATCACGACTGGTCCATCTGGATATGGGGGCTGCGGGGAAAGATCCCATAATCTGCAGCATGTTAGCAAAATGATAAAATGTCATTCACTATGTGGCGCGCGCATCTACGCGCGCCTTTGGGCGCCGTGCTTGACCCTTCCGTCCCCCGTCGCTATAGGGCCGCTGCCCCGCGCTATGCGTCTGGAAGACTCGTTTTCCCGCCGCTTTCCGGGGCAAGCACTAGAGCTGAACATTATCGGCTGTCCCTGCGGCTCCGGGCGGATCTTGTCCGTCGGGGGCCTTTGCCGTTCGGAATTTTCGTGATTCCGGCCGGTCAGGAACGCAGGTGGCGTCCGGTAAAGTAACTGAAAAGGTGAAGGGCTTCATGCCAACAATCAACCAGCTGGTCCGTAAGGGCCGCGAACTGCAGAAGACCAAGTCCAAGGTCCCTGCGATGGATGCGAACCCGCAGAAGCGTGGCGTTTGCACCCGCGTCTACACGACGACCCCGAAGAAGCCGAACTCGGCTCTCCGTAAGGTGGCGAAGGTGCGTCTGGTCAACCAGCGCGAAGTCATCACCTACATCCCGGGTGAAGGCCACAACCTCCAGGAACACAGCGTCGTGCTGATCCGTGGCGGCCGTGTGCGAGATCTTCCGGGCGTGCGCTATCACGTTCTTCGCGGCGTTCTGGATACCCAGGGCGTCAAGGATCGCAAGCAGAGCCGTTCGAAGTACGGCGCCAAGCGTCCGAAGTAAGGGGAGAACAGTAATATGTCACGTCGTCGTCGCCCCGAAAAGCGCGTTATCCTGCCGGATCCCAAGTTCGGTGATATCGTGCTGTCGAAGTTCATGAACAGCATCATGCAGGACGGCAAGAAGGCCGTCGCCGAGTCCATCGTTTACGGTGCGCTCGATACTGTCGAAGCGAAGTCCAAGAAGGACCCGATCGGCATGTTCCATGACGCGCTGAACAATGTGAAGCCCGGCATCGAAGTCCGCAGCCGCCGCGTCGGCGGTGCGACTTACCAGGTCCCCGTCGAAGTGCGCCCCGAGCGCGCCCAGGCGCTGGCGATCCGCTGGCTGATCACGGCTTCGCGCAACCGCAGCGAAACCACCATGGCCGCCCGTCTGTCGGGTGAGTTGCTGGACGCTGCCAACAACCGCGGCAATGCCGTCAAGAAGCGCGAAGATACGCACCGCATGGCGGAAGCGAACCGCGCCTTCTCGCACTACCGCTGGTAACAGCAGGGCGGGCGCTTATGTGCCCGCCTTGTTATTTGGTTTCCAAAATCGGTCCGTTCGCCGTGGGTGGCTACCCATGGCGAACGGATTGGTTTAGGGGCCACGCGCAGAATTAACGAATCCCCAACCGCCGGCGCGCCGGCAACGGAGAAGCATCATGGCCCGCAGCCATCCGCTCGAACGCTATCGCAATTTCGGTATCATGGCGCATATCGACGCCGGCAAGACCACCACGACCGAGCGTATCCTTTACTACACCGGCAAGTCCTACAAGATCGGCGAAGTCCATGACGGCGCCGCGACCATGGACTGGATGGAGCAGGAGCAGGAGCGTGGTATCACCATCACCTCGGCTGCAACGACCTGCATCTGGAACGACCACCGCCTGAACATCATCGACACCCCCGGCCACGTCGACTTCACCATCGAAGTCGAACGCTCGCTGCGCGTGCTCGACGGTGCGGTTGCCGCGTTCGACGGCGTTGCCGGCGTTGAGCCGCAGTCGGAAACCGTGTGGCGCCAGGCGGACAAGTACAAGGTTCCGCGGATGTGCTTCATCAACAAGCTCGACCGCACCGGTGCCGACTTCTATTATTGCGTGCAGACGATCATCGACCGTCTGGGCGCGACCCCGGCCGTCCTGTATCTGCCCATCGGCGCAGAGTCGGACTTCAAGGGCCTGGTCGACCTGGTCGAGAACCGCGCGATCATCTGGAAGGATGAGAGCCTGGGCGCCGAATTCTACTATGAAGAAATTCCGGCCGACCTCGCCGACAAGGCTGCCGAATATCGCGAAAAGCTGATCGAGCTTGCCGTCGAGCAGGACGATGCCGCGATGGAAGCCTATCTGGAAGGCAATCTGCCCGACACCGCGACCCTCAAGAAGCTGATCCGCAAGGGTACGCTGGGTCACGCCTTCGTGCCGGTGCTGTGCGGTTCGGCGTTCAAGAACAAGGGCGTTCAGCCGCTGCTCGACGCCGTCGTCGACTATCTGCCGAGCCCGCTCGACATCGAAGACGTCCAGGGCGTCAAGATGGACGGCGAAACCCCCGACAGCCGTCCGACCTCGGACGACGCACCCTTCTCGGGCCTGGCGTTCAAGATCATGAACGACCCGTTCGTCGGCTCGCTGACCTTCCTGCGCATCTATTCGGGCACCCTGACCAAGGGCACCTACCTGAACTCGGTGAAGGACAAGAAGGAAAAGATCGGCCGTATGCTCCTCATGCATGCGAACAGCCGTGAAGACATCGACACCGCCTATGCCGGCGACATCGTCGCGCTGGCCGGCATGAAGGAAACCACCACCGGTGATACGCTGTGCGCCGAGCGCCAGCCGATCATCCTGGAGCGGATGGAATTCCCCGAGCCGGTCATCGAACTGTCGGTGGAACCCAAGACCAAGGCCGACCAGGAAAAGATGGGCGTCGCCCTCAACCGCCTGGCCGCCGAAGATCCCTCGTTCCGCGTCTCGACCGATCACGAATCGGGCCAGACCATCATCAAGGGCATGGGCGAACTTCACCTCGAAATCCTGGTCGACCGCATGAAGCGCGAGTTCAAGGTCGAGGCGAATGTCGGTGCGCCGCAGGTGGCCTATCGCGAATATCTCAAGAAGGCCGTCGACGTCGACTACACCCACAAGAAGCAGTCGGGCGGTACCGGTCAGTTCGGCCGTATCAAGGTCAAGCTGACCCCCGGCGAGCGTGGTTCGGGCTTCGTCTTCAAGGACGAGATCAAGGGCGGTAACATTCCCAAGGAATATATCCCCGCGATCGAAAAGGGCATGCGCGAAACCGCTGCCACCGGTTCGCTGATCGGCTTCCCGATCATCGACTTCGAAGTGCTGCTCTATGACGGTGCGTACCATGACGTCGACTCGTCGGCGCTGGCGTTCGAAATCACCGGCCGCGCCGCGATGCGCGAAGCGGCGCAGAAGTCGGGCATCACCCTGCTCGAGCCGGTCATGAAGGTCGAAGTCGTGACCCCGGAAGAATATCTGGGCGACGTCATCGGCGACATGAACAGCCGTCGTGGCCAGATCCAGGGCACCGATACGCGCGGCAACGCGCAGGTGGTCGAGGCGATGGTCCCGCTGGCCAACATGTTCGGCTATGTGAACTCGCTGCGTTCCTTCACCCAGGGCCGCGCGAACTACTCGATGATCTTCTCGCACTATGACGAAGTGCCGCAGAATGTTGCGGACGAAGTCAAGGCGAAGATGGCCTGACGAGTTTCCCTGTCCGGGCCGTGCAATCGGCTCGGATAGGGGCTGGTAATCTGTGAATATGCTGCTATGGACGCGCCTTCGCGAGGCGCGGCCGAGCGGTCAGACCCAAGCTGATTTTGATTAGAAGGTAGGATAAAATGGCTAAGGCTAAGTTTGAGCGGAATAAGCCGCACTGCAACATCGGCACCATCGGTCACGTTGACCATGGTAAGACCTCGCTGACCGCGGCGATCACCAAGGTTCTCGCCGAAACCGGTGGTGCGACCTTTACCTCGTACGACAACATCGACAAGGCTCCCGAAGAGCGCGAGCGCGGCATCACCATCTCGACCGCCCACGTCGAGTATGAGACCGAAGCCCGTCACTACGCGCACGTCGACTGCCCGGGTCACGCTGACTACGTCAAGAACATGATCACCGGTGCCGCCCAGATGGACGGCGCGATCCTGGTCGTTTCGGCCACCGACGGCCCGATGCCGCAGACCCGTGAGCACATCCTGCTCGCCAAGCAGGTCGGCGTGCCGCAGCTCGTCGTGTTCATGAACAAGGTTGACCTGGTCGACGACGCCGAAATCCTCGAGCTGGTCGAGCTGGAAATCCGCGAACTGCTGAGCTCGTACGACTTCGACGGCGACAACATCCCCGTCATCGCCGGTTCGGCTGTCGCTGCCCTGCAGGACAAGACCCCGGAAATCGGCCACGACGCCGTTCTGAAGCTGATGGCTGCCGTTGACAGCTGGATCCCGCAGCCCGACCGTCCGGTCGACAAGCCCTTCCTGATGCCGATCGAAGACGTGTTCTCGATCTCGGGTCGTGGTACCGTCGTGACCGGCCGCGTCGAAACCGGCATCGTCAAGGTTGGTGAAGAAGTCGAAATCGTCGGCATCAAGCCCACCAAGAAGACCACCGTCACCGGCGTCGAAATGTTCCGCAAGCTGCTCGACCAGGGTCAGGCCGGCGACAACATCGGTGCGCTGATCCGTGGCGTGGGCCGTGAAGAAGTTGAGCGTGGTCAGGTTCTGGCCAAGCCCGGCTCGGTCACCCCGCACACCGAATTCGACGCCGAAGTCTACGTGCTGTCGAAGGAAGAAGGCGGCCGTCACACCCCGTTCTTCGCGAACTATCGTCCGCAGTTCTACTTCCGCACCACCGACGTGACCGGCGAAGTGATCCTCCCCGAGGGCACCGAGATGGTCATGCCTGGCGACAACGTGAAGCTCGGCGTCAAGCTGATCGCTCCGATCGCCATGGACTCGGGTCTGCGCTTCGCCATCCGTGAAGGCGGTCGTACCGTCGGCGCAGGGGTTGTCGGCACGATCTCGAAGTAATATAGGACCGCAGCGGCGCGAATCGCCCGATTCGCGCCGCTGAAGTTTTTTACCCGCCCCGGATCGCCTTTCTCCGGCTCGAATGAGCTAGAAGGGCAAAACGGGGCGGATATTTTTTTGTTGGCGTGTTTTTGTAAATCAACGGCTGCTCCGGCTGATTCATGAAAATGCGCTGGTTATTGGCTCTTTCGCATCGGTACAGGAACAATGGACAGCAACATCCGCATTCGCCTCAAGGCGTTCGATCATCGCGTGCTCGATCAGGCGACCGGCGACATCGCCGAAACCGCCCGCCGCACCGGCGCCCTCATTCGCGGTCCGATTCCTCTTCCGACGCGCATCGAAAAGTTCACGGTCAACCGTGGTCCGCACATCGACAAGAAGTCGCGCGAGCAGTTCGAAGTCCGCACCTACAAGCGTATGCTTGACATTGTGCAGCCGACGCCGCAGACGGTCGACGCGCTGATGAAGCTGGACCTGGCTGCCGGCGTGAACGTCGAAATCAAGCTGGCCTAAGGTCGGCAAGTCCCCGCCTTCCGCAAGGTAGGCGGGGTATCGGGTATTCTGTTCCTCTTCTCTGGAGAGGCGGAAGCTCAAACGACACAAGGGATACCGCACGGCCCGCCGGTGAACCGGCCAAGGCGCGTGGTCCTGGTCCCCCGTCGCCTTTCCCGAGAGGGATCGGCATCCAACCCGGACGGGGTGATCTATACATTGGGTTGGGCCGCGAAGCAGAGATGCTGAGCGGTTTTTTCGTTGGATACGCCCGCTGCTATGGCGGGCCTCTATGGGAGTAATCAGTGATGCGCACTGGCGTGATCGCTAAGAAAGTCGGGATGACCCGCCTGTTCCAGGACGACGGACGTCACGTCCCCGTCACGGTCCTCAGCCTTGAGGGTACGCAGGTCGTCGCACGTAAGGAAGTCGAGCGCGACGGTTATGTCGCCCTTCAGCTGGGCGCTGGCGTTGCCAAGGCCAAGAATGTCGCCAAGCCGCAGCGCGGTCACTTCGCCAAGGCGGAAGTTGAACCGAAGGCGCGTCTGGTTGAATTCCGCGTCGCCGAGGATGCGCTCCTCGACGTCGGCGCCGAAATCGCCGCCGACCACTTCGTCGCTGGCCAGCTGGTCGACGTTGCCGGTCACACCCAGGGTAAGGGCTTTGCCGGTGCTATGAAGCGCTGGGGCTTCGGCGGTATGCGCGCCACCCACGGCGTGTCGATCAGCCACCGTGCGCATGGTTCGACCGGTAACCGTCAGGATCCGGGCCGCGTCTTCAAGAACAAGAAGATGGCCGGCCACATGGGTGATCGTGAGCGGACCCAGCAGAATCTCGAGATCGTCCGCACGGACGTCGAGCGTGGTCTGCTGTTCGTCAAGGGTTCGGTTCCGGGCGCCAAGGGCACCTGGCTGACCGTCAGCGACGCCGTGAAGGTTCCCCGTCACGCCGACGCGCCCTATCCCGCCAGCCTGAAGCAGGCTGCAAACAGCAATGCCGCGCCGGCCGAGACGCCCGCGGAAGCGGCCGCTCCCGAAGCGACCGAAGGCCAGGAGGGCTAAACCATGAAGGTCAATGTACAGACCCTCGACGCCGCAGCTGCCGGTGAGCTGGAGCTCAACGATGCCGTTTTCGGCCTCGAGCCCCGCGCCGACATTCTGCACCGCGTCGTCACCTGGCAGCTCGAAAAGCGTCGTGGCACTGCCCGCGGCACGCGCGAGCGTTCGGATGTCGCTCGCACCGGCAAGAAGTTCGGTCGCCAGAAGGGCGGCGGTACCGCTCGTCACGGCGATCGCCGCGCTCCCGTCTTCATCGGCGGTGGTAAGGCTCACGGTGCCCGCGTTCGCGACTTCAACCCCTCGCTGAACAAGAAGGTTCGCGCGCTGGGTCTGAAGATGGCGCTGTCGTCGAAGGTCAAGGATGGTTCGCTGATCATTCTCGACAATCTCGACGTTGCCGAAGGCAAGACCAAGGCGCTGGTCGCCAACCTGGCCAAGCTGAACCTGAACAAGGTTCTGTTCATCGACGGCGACGCCGTGAACGTCAGCTTCGCCAAGGCTTCGGCCAACATCGTCGGCGTCAACCTGCTGCCGGCCGTTGGTGCCAACGTCTACGACATCCTGAAGGCCGACTCGCTGGTGCTCACCCGCGCCGCGGTCGAAAAGCTGGAGGCCCGTTTCAATGGCTAAGAAAGAAGCCGCGACCGTGGACAACCGTCACTTCGACGTCGTTGTCGCGCCGGTCATCACCGAGAAGTCGACCCTTCTCTCGGAAAACAACGCCGTTGTTTTCCAGGTCGCCAACGACGCATCGAAGCCTGAGATCAAGGCTGCCGTCGAGGCGCTGTTCGGCGTGACCGTCAAGGCGGTCAACACGCTGGTGCAGAAGGGCAAGGTCAAGCGCTGGAAGGGCAAGCCCTACAAGCGCAACGACGTGAAGAAGGCGATCGTCACGCTGGCCGAAGGTCAGTCCATCGACGTCACCACCGGTATTTGAGGCGAGATAGATGGCACTCAAGCACTATAATCCGACGAGCCCGGCCCAGCGCGGCCTGATCCTCGTCGACAAGTCGAGCCTGCACAAGGGCAAGCCCGTCAAGGCGCTGACCGAAGGCAAGCGCAAGACCGGTGGTCGTAACAACAAGGGCCATGTCACTTCGCGTGGTATCGGTGGCGGTCACAAGCAGCGCTATCGTATCATCGACTTCAAGCGTCGCCTGTGGGACGTTGAAGGTACGGTCGAGCGTCTGGAATATGACCCCAACCGCACCGCCTTCATCGCGCTGGTCAACTATCCCGACGGCACGCAGGCGTACATCATTGCGCCGCAGCGTCTGGCGCCCGGTGACAAGGTCATCGCGGGCAAGAAGACCGACGTGAAGCCGGGCAATGCGATGGAACTGGGTCAGATGCCGGTCGGCACGATCATCCACAACATCGAAATGAAGCCGGGCAAGGGCGCGCAGCTCTGCCGTTCGGCAGGCACCTATGCCCAGCTGGTCGGTCGCGACCGTGGCATGGTCATGGTGCGTCTGTCGTCGGGTGAGCAGCGCTACATCCGTTCGGACTGCATGGGCACCGTTGGCGCCGTGTCGAACCCCGACAATGGCAACACCAACCTTGCCAAGGCTGGCCGCAACCGTTGGAACGGCATCCGTCCTCTGACGCGCGGTGTTGCGAAGAACCCGGTCGATCACCCGCATGGTGGTGGTGAAGGCCGGACCTCGGGCGGCCGTCACCCGGTCACCCCGTGGGGCAAGCCGACCAAGGGTGCGCGCACCCGTCACAACAAGGCAACGGACAAGTTCATCATCCGTAGCCGCCACGCGAAGAAGAAGAGGTAAGCGAGATGGCTCGTTCCGTCTGGAAAGGTCCGTTCGTGGACCTCAGCCTTCTGAAGAAGGCGGAAGTCGCGCAGGAAAGCAATGGCCGCTCGGGTCCGATCAAGACCTGGTCGCGCCGTTCGACCATCCTGCCGCAGTTCGTTGGCCTGACGTTCAACGTCTATAACGGCCGCAAGCATGTTCCGGTTCTCGTGAACGAGGATATGGTGGGTCACAAGCTGGGCGAATTCGCTCCGACCCGCTTCTTCCCCGGTCACGCTGCCGACAAGAAGGGCAAGCGCTAATGAGCAAGGAAAAGGCTCCCCGTCGCGTCGCCGACAATGAAGCGCTCGCCGTCGGCACGCAGATCCGTGGTTCGGCCCAGAAGCTGAACCTGGTCGCCACGCTGATCCGCGGCCGCAAGGTCGAGGACGCGCTCAACATCCTCGCCTTCTCGAAGAAGGCGATGGCTGTCGACGTGCGCAAGGTGCTGGCTTCGGCCATCGCCAATGCGGAAAACAACCACAATCTGGACGTCGACGCCCTGGTCGTCGCGGAAGCATCGGTGGGCAAGAGCTTCACCCTGAAGCGCTTCCACGCTCGCGGCCGCGGCAAGTCGACCCGGATCCTCAAGCCCTTCAGCCGCGTGCGCATCGTCGTGCGTGAAGCTGGCGAAGAAGCGGAGGCGTAAGCACATGGGTCACAAGAGCAACCCGATCGGTCTGCGTCTGCAGATCAACCGTACCTGGGACAGCCGCTGGTTCGCCGAAGGCGCCGACTATGGTCGCCTGCTGCTGGAAGATCTCAAGATCCGCCAGTACATCATGAAGAACCTGCCGCAGGCCGCGATCTCGAAGGTCGTGATCGAGCGTCCGGCCAAGCTGTGCCGCGTGTCGATCTACGCTGCCCGTCCCGGTGTCATCATCGGCAAGAAGGGTGCAGACATCGAAAAGCTTCGCAAGAAGCTGGGTGCCTTCACCTCGTCGGACGTGTCGCTGAACATCGTCGAAATCCGCAAGCCGGAAATCGATTCGAAGCTCGTCGCACAGGGCATCGCCGACCAGCTGGAACGCCGCGTTGCCTTCCGTCGCGCCATGAAGCGTGCGGTGCAGTCGGCTCTCCGTCTGGGCGCCGAAGGCATCAAGATCACCTGCGGCGGCCGTCTGGGCGGCGCGGAGATCGCGCGTGTCGAATGGTATCGTGAAGGCCGCGTTCCGCTGCACACCCTGCGTGCGAACGTCGACTATGCCGAAGCCACGGCGCACACCGCCTATGGCGTTTGCGGCATCAAGGTCTGGATCTTCAAGGGCGAGATCCTCGGCCATGATCCGATGGCTACCGACCGGCTGATGCTGGAGGCTCAGACCTCCGGCGTGCGCCCGGCGCGCTGAGAATAAGAAGGTAATAGCGTCATGCTGCAACCGAAGAAGATGAAGTTCCGCAAGACCTTCAAGGGTCGGATCAAGGGCGATGCGAAGGGCGGCACTGCGCTGAACTTCGGCGCCTATGGTCTCAAGGCTCTGGAGCCCGAGCGGATCACCGCGCGCCAGATCGAAGCGGCTCGCCGCGCGATCCAGCGCCACCTGCGCCGTCAGGGTCGTCTGTGGATCCGCGTGTTCCCCGACGTTCCGGTCACCAAGAAGCCGGCTGAAGTCCGCCAGGGCAAGGGCAAGGGTTCGGTCGAATATTGGGCGGCTCGCGTCGCTCCCGGCCGTATCCTGTTCGAACTGGACGGCGTTCCCGGTCCGCTCGCAGCAGAGGCCTTCTCGCGCGCCGCGATGAAGCTGCCCATCAAGACGAAGGTCGTTGCCCGCCTCGGCGACACCTCGCACCTGGAGGGTTAAGCTGTGGCCAACGTTGCAGACCTCAAGACCAAGTCGGACGACGAGCTGTCGACCGAGCTGAACAACCTGAAGCGCGAGCAGTTCAATCTGCGTTTCCAGGCGGCCACCAACCAGCTGGAAAAGCCCAGCCGCGTTCGTGAAGTCCGTCGTTCGATCGCGCAGATCAAGACCCTGCAGACCGAGCGTTCGCGCTCGGCCGCGAAGTAAAGGAAACACACGATGCCCAAGCGCGTGCTGACGGGAACGGTGGTTTCCGACAAGACCGACAAGACGGTGGTGGTTCGCGTGGAGCGCAAGGTTAAGCATGCGCTCTACGGCAAGATCATCCGCCGGTCGAAGAAGTACCATGCCCATGACGAGGGCAATGTCTACAAGGAAGGCGAAACGGTCCGTATCGAAGAGACCGCTCCGATTTCCAAGCTCAAGACCTGGAAGGTCGTCGAGCGTGTGGACACCCACAAGTCGCCGGAATCGGCGGCCTAAGGGCAGTCACCGACTCTAGAGTCGAAAAAGTTCGGACGCGGGGCTGGCCTTTTCCTTCGGGAGGAGGTACAGGCCCGCGCTTCGTGCATTTCGATTCACCGGGTCGACTCACGAAATTCGGAACCGCCGGGATAGTCCCGGTAGGCCAAATAAGAAGGAACCGGATCCATGATCCAGATGCAATCCAATCTTGACGTCGCGGACAACAGCGGCGCCAAGCGCGTCCAGTGCATCAAGGTGCTGGGCGGCTCGAAGCGGCGTTTCGCCGGCGTGGGCGACATCATTGTCGTCTCCGTCAAGGAAGCTGCTCCGCGCGGTAAGGTGAAGAAGGGTGACGTGCATCGCGCCGTCATCGTGCGCACCGCCAAGGACGTGCGTCGCGCTGATGGCAGCGTGATTCGCTTCGACGGCAATGCCGCTGTGCTTATCAACAAGAACGAGGAGCCGATCGGCACCCGTATCTTTGGCCCGGTCGTTCGCGAGCTGCGCGCCAAGAAGCACATGAAGATCATCTCGCTCGCTCCCGAGGTGCTGTAATGAGCGCTGCTAAGATCAAGAAGGGCGACAAGGTTGTCGTCCTGGCTGGCAAGGACAAGGGCCGTACCGGCGCCGTCCTCCAGGTGATGCCCAAGGACGACAAGGTCCTGGTCGAAGGCATCAACGTGCATGCGAAGCATCGCAAGCCCGACCAGTCGAACCCGCAGGGTGGCATCGACCGCAAGCCGGCCCCGATGCACATTTCGAACGTCGCTGTCGCCGACAAGGATGGCAAGCCGACCCGCGTCCGTTTCGAGGACCGCGACGGCAAGAAGGTCCGCGTCGCCGTCAAGTCCGGTGAGGTGCTGTAATGGCCGACAAGTATATTCCGCGCTCGAAGTCGATCTACGACGACGCCATCGTGAAGGCGATGGTCGAGAAGTTCGGCTACAAGAATGTGATGGAAATCCCGAAGATCGAGAAGATCACGCTCAACATGGGCGTCGGTGAAGCCACGCAGGACAAGAAGAAGGTCACTTCGGCCGCCGAGGAAATGGAACTGATCGCCGGCCAGAAGCCGGTCATCACCAAGGCGAAGAAGTCGATCGCGCAGTTCAAGCTGCGTGAAGGCATGCCGATCGGTGCCAAGGTCACGCTGCGCCGCGAGCGCATGTATGAATTCCTTGATCGCCTGATCAACATTGCCCTGCCGCGCGTGCGCGACTTCCGTGGTCTCAACCCGAAGAGCTTCGACGGCCGTGGCAACTATGCCTTCGGCATCAAGGAGCAGATCATCTTCCCCGAGATCAACTATGACCGCATCGACAAGGTGCGTGGCATGGACATCATCGTGACCACCACGGCGAAGACTGACGACGAAGCGCGCGAACTGCTGCGCCTCTTCGGCTTCCCCTTCCCGATTGAAGAGAAGCAGGCGGCCTAACAGGCCCCGCTTCTCTCCCAACGCTTAAGCTAAGGAAGAGAACTTAAGTCATGGCGAAACTGAGTTCGATCAACAAGAACGAGCGCCGCAAGAAGCTGGTGAAGAAGTATGCCGGCCGCTATGCGAAGCTCAAGGCGATCGCAGCCGATACCGCTCTCGACGACACCGAGCGTCTGATTGCGCGTCTGAAGATGGCGGAAGTCCCCCGCAACGGCAACCCGACCCGCATTCGCAACCGCTGCGAACTGACGGGCCGCCCGCGCGCTTACTACCGCAAATTCCGTCTCTGCCGCGTGCAGCTGCGTGATCTGGCCAACAAGGGCCTGATCCCCGGCGTCACCAAGTCGAGCTGGTAAGGATCATTTGAGATGGCATTGACCGATCCCCTGGGTGATATGCTCACCCGCATCCGTAACGGGCAGCAGGCGAAGAAGGACAGCGTTGTGTCCCCCGCCAGCAAGCTCCGTGCCCGCGTGCTCGACGTGCTGCAGCGCGAAGGCTATATCCGTGGTTATTCCGAGGAAACCCTCGGCAATCACCCCGGCCTGCGCATCGAGCTGAAGTATTTCGAGGGCCAGCCTGCGATCAAGCATGTTGCCCGCGTGTCCAAGCCTGGTCGCCGCGTCTATTCCGGTTCCAAGGAACTGCCGGTGATCCGCAACGGCCTGGGCATCACCATTGTCTCGACGCCCAAGGGCGTTCTGTCCGACGCCGAAGCGCGTGAACAGAATGTCGGCGGCGAAGTGCTGGCGGAGGTGTTCTGATGAGCCGCACTGGCAAGAAGCCGGTCACCGTGCCTGCGGGCGTGACCGCGTCGATCGCTGACGGTCAGCTGTCGGTGAAGGGGCCCAAGGGCACCCTCGCCATGCCGCTGGCCGACGAAGTGACCTACACCGTCGAAGAAGGCAGCATCGCTGTAAAGCCCGCCAACAACGGCAAGCGCGCGCGCGCTTTCTGGGGCATGCAGCGTACCCTGATCCAGAACCTGATCACCGGCGTGACCCAGGGCTTCTCGAAGAAGCTGCTGATCACCGGTGTCGGCTACCGTGCCAACTCGCAGGGCAAGACCCTGAAGTTGCAGCTCGGCTACAGCCACGACGTCGATTTCGAGATTCCGGAAGACATCGAGATCAAGACCCCGGATAACACCACGGTCGAGATCAGCGGCATCGACAAGCAGCAGGTAGGCCAGGTCGCCGCCGAGATCCGCCGCTGGCGCAAGCCCGAACCCTATAAGGGCAAGGGTATCAAGTACGCCGGCGAATTCATCTTCCGCAAGGAAGGGAAGAAGAAGTAAGATGGCTAAGCTTTCCCTCTTCGCGCGGCGTCGTCGCCGCGTTCGCACCGCGCTCAAGGCTGTTTCGGGCACCCGCCCGCGCCTCAGCGTCCATCGTTCGGGCCGTCACATCTACGCCCAGATCATCGACGACGTCGCCGGTACCACCGTCGCCGCCGCTTCGACCCTGGACAAGGATGTTGGCTCGAAGGCTCTGGGCAAGACCGGCGCCTCTTCCGAAGCCGCTGCCGATGTCGGCAAGCGCGTCGCTGCCGCTGCTACGGCGGCCGGCGTCACCAAGGTCGTGTTCGACCGCGGTGGCTTCCTGTTCCATGGCCGCGTCAAGGCGCTGGCCGATGCCGCCCGTGAAGGCGGGCTGGAGTTCTGATCATGGCTGACGAAAACACCAACGAAGTCGTCGCGCCCGTCGAGGGTGCCGAGGCTCAGACCGAAGGTCGTGGTCCCGGCCGTGGCCGTGGCCGTGGCGGTGACCGCAACCGTGGCGAGCGTGGCGGCCGTGGCCGTCGCGACGACCGCCGTGGCGGCAACCGTGACGAGGAACAGGGCGAAGAGCTGATCGAGAAGCTGGTTCACATCAACCGCGTCTCGAAGACCGTCAAGGGCGGTAAGCGCTTCGGTTTCGCTGCTCTGGTCGTCGTCGGCGACGGCAAGGGCCGCGCCGGTTTCGGTCATGGCAAGGCGCGCGAAGTGCCTGAAGCCATCAGCAAGGCGACCGCTTCGGCCAAGAAGGCCATGGTTCGCGTTCCGCTGAAGGAAGGCCGCACCCTGCACCATGACGGCCTCGGCCACTTCGGTGCTGGCAAGGTGACTGTCCGTTCGGCTCCGGCCGGTACCGGCATCATCGCCGGCGGTCCGATGCGCGCCGTGTTCGAAAGCCTCGGCGTCGCTGACGTCGTGACCAAGTCGAACGGCACCTCGAACCCCTACAACATGATCCGTGCGACCTTCGCGGCGCTGGGCGAGCAGACCAGCCCCAAGTCGGTGGCGCAGCGTCGTGGCAAGAAGGTCGCTGACCTTCTGCGTCGCGGTGGTGCCTCGGCCGAAGTCGCGCAGGCTGACGCCGAAGCGATTGCGGAGTAACTGACATGGCGAAGATCAAGATCAAGCAGATCGGTTCGCCGATCCGTCGCCCCGAAAGCCAGAAGAAGATTCTGATCGGCCTGGGCCTTGGCAAGATGCATCGCGTGGTCGAGCTGGAAGACACGGCGGAAGTCCGCGGTGCCATCAAGAAGCTCCCCCACATGGTGGAAGTGGTCGAAGGCTAAGCCCTTTCGATCCGACGAAATGAAGCGAAAGAGGGGGAAACCCCTCTTTCGTTTTTTCAGCGGAAGCGCTAACGGGCGCTTCCTTTAGATGATCCCGCACGGGATCAGCGCGACAAAAGCGAAAGCGAGTGCGAACATGAAACTGAACGAAATCAACGACAATGCCGGTGCCCGCAAGGGCCGTATGCGCGTCGGCCGCGGTATCGGCTCGGGCAAGGGCAAGACCGCCGGTCGCGGCCAGAAGGGTGCCAAGGCACGCTCGGGCGTCAGCATCAACGGCTTCGAGGGTGGCCAGATGCCGCTCCACATGCGCATCCCGAAGCGCGGCTTCAACAACATCTTCGCCAACGATTATGCGATCGTGAACCTGGGTGAAGTGCAGGCCGCGATCGACGCCGGCAAGCTGGACGCCGCTGCCGTCATCGACCATGCCGCTCTGAAGGCAGCCAACCTGGCCCGTGGTGGCAAGGATGGCGTCCGCGTTCTCGCCAAGGGCGAGCTGACCGCCAAGGTCAGCTTCCTGGTCGCCGGTGCCTCGAAGAGCGCCGTCGAAGCGGTCGCGAAGGCCGGTGGCAAGCTGGACGTGATCGAAGTCGTCCCGGCAGCCGAGAAGGCCAAGGCGAAGAAGGGCACCGCCCTTGCCGCCAAGAAGGCCGCCAAGGCCTAAGTCTCGCCCGAGACTTGCAAGCACGGCCCCGCTGCCCGATATGGGTTGGCGGGGCTATGTGTATCGGGGGGAGCATATGTTCGTCGCAACGGCGGCAACTCCCGTTCGACATGGTCTTCCCGCCCCGCTAAGGGGGTAGCGATTCCGCCACGGAGCCCGATGGCTCCGGCAAGAATGATTTGAAGGGCAGCCACAATGGCATCGAGAGCCGACCAGCTCGCATCCAATCTCAGCCTCGCGAAGTTCAGCCAGGCGACCGACCTCAAGAAGCGCCTGTGGTTCACCCTCGGCGCGCTGATCGTCTTCCGCTTCCTCAGCTTCGTGCCGCTGCCGGGTATCGATCCCACCGCGCTCGCGGCCTGGTCGCAGAAGTCGGCCGGTGGCATCCTCGACATCTTCAACACCTTCTCGGGTGGTGCATTGTCGCGCGCGAGCCTCATCACGCTCGGCATCATGCCCTATATCACCGCGTCGATCGTGGTGCAGCTGGCCGCCTCCCTCTCGCCGCAGCTCGCGGCGATCAAGAAGGAAGGCGAGAGCGGCCGCAAGAAGCTGAACCAATATACCCGCTATGGCACCGTCGGCCTGACCGCCGTGCAGGGCTATGCCGCCGCCGCCAACTGGCAGGCGCAGGGCGTGGTCGTGGACCCCGGCATGCTGTTCGTCGTCTCGGCGATCATCTCGCTGATCGGCGGCACCATGTTCCTGCTGTGGCTGGGTGAGCAGATCACCTCGCGCGGCATCGGCAACGGCACCTCGCTGATCATCATGGCCGGTATCGTCGCGCAGCTGCCGGTGACGCTGAGCAACCTGTTCAAGTCGGGCAGCGAAGGCTCGATCTCGGGCCTGGTCATCTTCCTGGTCGTGGTGCTGGGCTTTGGTCTGATTGCCTTCATCTGCTTCATGGAACGGGCGCAGCGCCGGGTGCTGATCCAGTATCCCAAGCGCCAGACGCGCCAGGGCCTGATGCAGGCCGATCGCAGCCACCTGCCGCTGAAGGTCAACACCGCCGGCGTGATCCCGCCGATCTTCGCCAGCTCGCTGCTGCTGCTGCCGCTTACCATCTCGCAGTTCATGGGCGTGAAGGCGGACGATGACAGCCGCTGGAGCAGCATCGTGCTGACCATCAACCAGTATCTGTCGCACGGCAGCCCCTTCTATATGGGCCTTTATGGCCTGGGCATCGTCTTCTTCTGCTTCTTCTACACCGCCGTGGTGTTCAATCCGGAAGAGACGGCCGACAATCTGAAGCGCAATGGCGGTTTCATTCCGGGCATCCGTCCGGGCAAGAATACCGAGAATTATCTCGATTATGTCCTGACCCGGATCACCGTGATCGGTGCCGCCTACCTGGCCTTCATCTGTCTGGTGCCGGAATTTGCCATCGCCCGGGCGGGAATTCCCTTCTACCTTGGTGGGACTAGCCTGCTGATCGTCGTCAATGTTACGGTCGATACCGTGACCCAGATCCAGAGCCATCTGCTTGCCCATCAATATGGGGATCTGATCAAGAAGGCGAAGCTGAAGGGCCGTCTGCGCTAAGGGGGCGCAGACAGGCAAGCGCAAGTACAAGGGGAGAATGCGCGCAATGAATATCATTCTGCTTGGTCCTCCGGGTGCCGGCAAGGGCACCCAGGCCACGCGGCTCGTCGACAGCCGTGGCATGGTTCAGCTGTCGACCGGCGACATGCTGCGGGCTGCGGTCAAGGCGGGGACTCCGGTCGGCCTTCAGGCCAAGGCGCTGATGGAATCGGGTTCGCTGGTGCCGGACGAGGTTGTCTCGGGTATCATCGGCGAAGCGCTTGATGCGCTGGCGGCCGATACCGGTGTGATCTTCGACGGTTATCCGCGGACCGAGGCGCAGGCCCATTCGCTCGACACCATCCTGGCCGATCGCGGCCGCACGCTCGATCATGTGATCGAGCTGGAAGTGGACGAGGATGCGCTGGTCGAGCGCATCACCGGCCGCTTCACCTGCGCGACCTGCGGCGAAGGCTATCATGATGTCTTCAAGCAGCCCAAGGTCGAGGGTACGTGCGACAAGTGCGGCGGGCACGAGTTCAAGCGTCGTCCCGACGACAATGAGGAAACGGTGCGCACCCGCATGGCCGAATATCGCGCCAAGACCGCACCGATCCTGCCGATCTACGAAGCGCGCGGCATCGTCAGCCGCGTCGACGGCATGGCCGACATGAACGATGTCAGCGGCGCGATCGTCGCCATCTTGGACGGCGTTCCGGCCTGAGCTATTCTCCCTCCCCGGCGACAAGGCGGGGAGGGAACATGGCCTATCCAATCAGATCGATACTGACAGGCGCCGGCATGGCGCTGGCGGCCGCGCCCGGACAGGGTGGGGTGGTTGCCAGCAGCGATGCCGGCTTTGTCGTGCAGGCGAGCGTGGACGTGGCTATGGCGCCCGACGCGGCCTATGCGCTGCTGGCAGAGCCGGGGCGCTGGTGGAACAGCGCCCACACCTATAGCGGCGATGCGCGCAACATGGTGCTGGAGGCGAAGGCCGGCGGCTGCTTCTGCGAGACCCTTCCTGACAAGAACGGAAAGGGGGCCTTTGGCAGTATCGAACATGCGCGGGTCATCTATGCCGCGCCGGGCCAGCGATTGCGGCTGAGCGGGGCTCTGGGGCCGCTCCAGAGCGAAGCGGTGACCGGCGTGCTGGACTTCGCCATTGCGGCCGCGCCGGGCGGCAGCCGTGTGACGCTGACCTATTCGGTGGGCGGTTATATGCGCGGTGGCCTGGCGCCGATTGCGCCGATCGTCGACAAGGTGCTGGTGGAGCAGCTCGACGGGTATAAACGGGCGGTAGGCAACAAGGGCTGACGCGCGACTGCGCCGGCAGGCAATAGCAAATCGGGGTGGAAGTCCGATGGCCTCCACCCCGATGGATGATGCTCAATTCTCGTCGCCCATGCGCAGGGCGGCGATGAAGGCTTCCTGCGGAATCTGGACGCTGCCATATTCGCGCATCCGCTTCTTGCCTTCCTTCTGCTTCTCCAGCAGCTTCTTCTTGCGGGTGATGTCGCCGCCATAGCATTTCGCCGTGACGTCCTTGCGCATCGCCGCGATCGTCTCGCGCGCGATCACCTTGCCGCCGATCGCCGCCTGGATCGGGATCTTGAACAGGTGGCGCGGGATCAGATCCTTGAGCCGCTCGCACATGTGGCGGCCGCGCGCTTCGGCGGCGCTGCGGTGGACGATCATCGACAGCGCATCGACCGGCTCGTTGTTGACGAGGATGCTCATCTTGACGAGGTCGCCCTCGCGCGTGCCGATCTGATGATAGTCGAAGCTGGCATAGCCACGGCTGATGCTTTTAAGGCGATCATAGAAGTCGAACACCACTTCGTTGAGTGGCAGTTCATAGGTCACCTGGGCGCGGCCACCGACATAGGTGAGGTTCTTCTGGATGCCGCGACGGTCCTGGCACAGCTTCAGGATCGAACCGAGATATTCGTCGGGGCAGTAGATCACCGCCTCGATCCAGGGCTCCTCGATCATCTCGATATGATTGGGATCGGGCATGTCCGCCGGGTTGTGCAGGTGAAGGGTGCGACCATCCTTCATGTGCATGTCATAGACGACCGACGGCGCCGTGGTGATCAGGTCCAGATCATATTCGCGGCTCAGCCGCTCCTGGATGATTTCCAGATGCAGCAGGCCCAGGAAACCGCAACGGAAGCCGAAGCCGAGCGCGGCCGAGGTTTCCATCTCGAACGAGAAGCTGGCATCGTTGAGGCGCAGCTTCGAGATCGACTCGCGCAGCTTCTCAAAGTCGTTGGCATCGACCGGGAACAGGCCACAGAAGACCACCGGCTGCACTTCCTTGAAGCCCGGCAGCGGCTTGGCCGCGCCATTCTTGACCGTGGTGATGGTATCGCCGACGCGGGTCTGGGCGATTTCCTTGATCTGGGCGGTGATGAAGCCGATTTCGCCGGCGGCGAGTTCTGGCAGCGCCTCGATCTTGGGGCGCATGCAGCCGACGCGGTCGATCAGGTGCTCGGTGCCGCCGATCATGAACTTGATCGCCTGGCCCTTCTTGATGACGCCGTTGACAACGCGCACCAGGATGACGACGCCCAGATAGGGGTCGTACCAGCTGTCGACCAGCATCGCTTCCAGCGGCGCATTGCGATCGCCCTTGGGCGGCGGGATCTTGGTGACGATCGCTTCCAGGATATCGTCGATGCCGATGCCCGACTTGGCGCTGGCCAGCACCGCTTCCGACGCGTCGAGGCCGATCACTTCCTCGATTTCCGCGCGCACCTTTTCCGGCTCGGCGGCGGGCAGGTCGATCTTGTTCAGCACCGGCACGATCTCATGATCATGCTCGATCGACTGATAGACGTTGGCTAGCGTCTGCGCCTCCACGCCCTGCGCGGCGTCGACGACCAGCAGCGCGCCCTCGCATGCGGCAAGACTCCGCGACACTTCATAGGCGAAGTCGACATGACCCGGCGTGTCCATGAGATTGAGCTCATAGGTCTCGCCATTCTTGGCGGTATAGTCCAGGCGCACGGTCTGCGCCTTGATGGTGATCCCACGCTCCTTCTCGATGTCCATGTTATCAAGGACTTGCGCGCTCATCTCACGGTCGGTCAGGCCGCCGGTGCGCTGGATCAGGCGATCGGCCAGCGTCGACTTGCCATGGTCGATATGCGCAATGATCGAAAAGTTTCGGATATGGGACAGGTCGGTCATCGGCGCCCGATAGCAGCAGTTGCGGGCGCTGTCAGCAGGATCGCGTAGTGCATGGCATGCGAAATTGCCGTGCGATGACAAGCATCGTCATTAACCCCCTTTGCTTGGAAGCCCCTTGCGGCTGTGTTACGTTCCAGAAAAATATCCGGGGCGCACCAATTTCTCTCGACCAGACAGGAAACGGGGTTTTTGAAAATGCGTGTATTGAAGATGCTGACTGCGGCTGCGGTCTGCCTTGGTTCGGCCGCGCCGATGGCGATGGCTGCCGAAAAGGGTTCGTCGGCCCGTCAGGAACAGTCGCGAAAGCAGGCGGAAATCCCGCGCTGCACCCGCCGCCTTGGCACCGTCGCGATCGTAGAGCCCGACAATCAGTGGTGGCGCGAACTCAATCTGGGCAGCCCCGAGGCGATCCTGAAGATCTTCGTGCAGCAGTCGGGCTGCTTCGGCCTGGTCAATCGTGGCCGGTCGATGGCGAGCCGCAACATGGAACGCGCCATGGCCGACAATGGCGAATTGCAGGCGAACAGCAATCTGGGCCGTGGCCAGGTGAAGGCGGCGGATTATTTCCTGGAGCCGGACATCGTCTCTTCCAACCGCAACAGCGGCGGCAATTCGCTGGGCGGCGTGCTCGGCGGCTTCATGGGGGGCAGCACCTGGGGCCGGATCGCCGGTGGTATCAACGTCAAGAAGAGCGAGGCCAATGTCACCCTCTCGGTCGTCAATGCCCGCACCACCGAGGAAGAGGCGCTGACCGAAGGCTATGCCCGCAAGTCTGACCTGAGCTTCAACGCCAGTGGCGGGTCGAGCTGGTGGGGCGGCTTTGCTGGCGCCGGTGGCGGCGGCTATCAGAATACCGAGATCGGCCAGGTGATCGTGCTCGCCTATCTCGACGCCTACACGAAACTGGTGACGCAACTGGGCGGCCTGCCCGAAAATGCGGCGGCAGCCGCGCCGGTCGCGCAGCCCTGATGGCAAGGGGGCGCTGCCGCTGCGGCAGCGCCCTCATCCGCTCGGCGCGATTTCCGCGAGCGGGCCGGGCGCCCGTCGCCGCTTCTTCCACCAGCGCAGGATGATCTCTCCCGCCGGTCGCTCGACAAGGCGGTTGATCAGCGTGCCAAGTGTCAGCGCGACCAGGAAGGCGGCGGCAAAGCCGATCCAGGGGCTATAGCCGGCCCTGGCGATTTCCAGCATGACGACGAAACCGACATGCTGGTGGATCAGGTAGAAGCTGTAGCTGATCCCGCCCATCCAGACGAGCGGCCGGATCGCCAGGAAGCGCAGATGGTTGCGGATCAGCGCTGCGAAGGTCGCCATCAGCACCAGGCCGACAATCGTCACGTCCCATGTTTCCATGGTCGCGATCGACAGCAGGGCCAGCGCGGCATAGGGCGCCTGCTGCTGCCAGCTGCGCTGTCCCGCCCAGATGCGGTAGGCCAGCATGCCGATGATGAAGAAGGGCGTGTAGCGCAGCACCAGCAGCATCACGACCCGTTTGGGCACGATGTCGGGCCAGAGCTGCATCACCCAGCGCAGGATCAGCCAGACCACCAGCGTCGGTTCCAGATGCCGCAGGCCGATCCATTTCCAGATCGAGACCATGCAGAAATAGAAGGCGATCTCCACCGTCAGGGTCCAATAGGCGCCGTCCACTTCGGGAATGAAGGCAAAGCCCTGGAGCATCGTCAGATTGGCGAGAATCGCAAAGGGGCCGACCAGCAACTGGGTCGCCTGGGCCAGATATTCGATCGACAGCGTCACCAGCATCGCCACCAGATAGGCGGGGTAGAGGCGGGCGAAGCGGTTGACGATGAAGTCGGCGACCGTGCCGATCCGATCCAGCGTGAAGAAGATCGCAAAGCCCGAAATGGTGAAGAACAGCAGCACGCGGTAATTGCCGCCGGGGAAGCTGAAGGGCACATGGCTGGCCTGCGGGAACAACTCATGGAAGCGGGTCGAATAATGGAAGACCAGCACGCACAAGGCGCCGATCCCGCGCAACGCGTCCAGCTCCGTCAGCCTTGTCCGTTTCGGCTTCGTTTCGACCATGATGCTTCATAGCAATGATGGAGCAATGAATGGGATATTTTCTTGGTTAACGCGCAATGCGCAAATGGCGGATACGGGCGCTGTCGGTCCCAATCTGGAACGTCCCGCCTTTGCCTCCTTGCGGGATAGCGGTCTTAGCCGGCCGCACACCAGTCGATTGGCTTGGCCGACCAGGGGCGGGCATAGCGTTTGAGGATGAGGAGTTGGCCCAGCGAGACACCATCACGGAGCAGGATGCGGGCGGTCGGATCACTGTCGGCGGTATCGGCATGGGCTTCGAAGCTGCCGCCGTTCAGCATGCCCTGCAGCGCGGTGCGGCCGGCGCGGGCAAGCGCGGCTTCCTGCGGGCAGGCAGCGCCTTCGAGTCGCGGCGCGCTGATGTCGGCGAGATGGTAGCGACGCCCTTGATAGGCATAGGCGTCGGTGGCGAGGACACAGGCCTGGCCGTCCAGATCGTCACAGGCGGCAAAACGGGTGGATATGGTGGCGGGCGCGTCGACGGATGGCGCCGAAGCCGTCGTCGACGCGGGCAGCACATGGCGCATCAGGACCAGAAGTAGCGCCCCCATCAACAGGGCGATGAGGATGAGGCGCAGCGGCACGATGGCGCGGCGCTGATCCTGCTTGTCATTCAGCCAATGGTCCGACCGGTCCCGGTCTTCGTCACCAATATCATGCAGGCTATAGGCCATGATTCATCCCCAATCGGAGGCCATCGCTAGTAAATATTGGGAAATTTTTGGTTAACCATGAAGGGTGGGCGTGCGGCGGACGGCGCCTTGACGCCGCGCCGGGGGCATGGTGAAAAACCGCGGAAGCCAGACGAAGGAGGCGGCGTGAGCGAAGCATGGCTATATGACGAGCATCCGGCGATGGTCCGGGCGCATCCCTTCCTATTCCTGCTGCTGCTGGTTTCCGTGGTTGGCATCCTGGCGATCGGCGTGTGGTGGGTGATGCACAAGGGCGAGCGGCTGGCGCTGAGCGAGCGCGAGGTGCTGCTGGAGCGTGGCTTGCTGGCCAAGCAGCGGACCGAGATTGCGCTGTCCAGCATCCGCAGCGTACGGATCACGCAGACCTTCGGCCAGCGGCTGTTCGACGTCGGCAATGTCGAGCTGTTCAGCGCCGGTGACGTAGCGGAAATCGCGATCCGCAATATGCCGCGACCGGGCCGGATTCGGGCGATAGCGGCGGCCCGCAACCTGGACCTGCTGCCCCAGCGCTGAGCGGTCGGGCAGGGGCGGCGCGCACGGAAAGCGCACGAAATCCGCCATTTTCTTGTCGAACATAATGTCTAGGCCCTTGACTTGGGCGCATTTATTTTAACCAATAGGAGCCCAGGGGCCGGCAGAGCTTTCCACCCGCACGAGGACGCCAGGAACAAGCAACGTCGATCCGCATCAGGCGGACGGCGGGAAAAAGGGGGCGCCTTGATGGTGGGTTTGCGCGTAATGCCGCTGTTGCCGGAACTGACGGCCGATCAGCGGGCCGAGATTCGGCAGTCCTGCGGCTTTGCCTGCGTGCGCTGCGGGGTGACCATCTATCGTTATCTGGGGCTGCCAGACGGGCCGGGGGCGACGCTGCTCTGCCCGACCTGTCACGGGCTGGTGGAGGAAGGGCGGCTGACCGCGAATCAGGTCCACAGCTTCCATGCCAATCCGGTGGTACGCCAGCGCCACTTCGCGCGCGATCGCCTGCCTTTCTCCAACGAATTGCCGCAATTGATCGTCGGTGGGTCGCGGATGCTGCGCGATACGCCGATTCCCATCACCCTGGATGGCGAGCCGATCCTGATCTTCGCGCCGCCGCGCCGATCCATGGGGGCGACGCGGATCAGCGTCAGGCTGGGCGCAGCCGACGGCACGCCGATGCAGGTGATCGATGGCAATGAATGGAAGCCGCATGACGGCAGCTGGCATTTCCTGTTGCGTGGCGACCGCTATTCGATGATGGCGGCGCGGGGCGACGGATTGTGCGTTTTGCGTATCGTTGCGCGCAACCGGCTTGCGGTCGAGCATCTGCGGACCACGATCAACGGGCGCCGGTTGGAAGTGACGCCGGACTGGCTGGAGGTCGATGGCAAGCGCTATGTCGACCGGATCGGCAGCGGCACGCTGATCGGCCTGGAACTGTAGACGGCGCCTTTCGGGGCGCTATCCGGGTTCCCGATTGCAGCTATTGCGGATTGAGTCATGTCATGACTGGATTCCGTAACGGAAACAGGCGATGCCCACAGGCGTCGCCTTTTTCGTCTCACCGATATGGATGAAGTGTATCTGATATAAATCAATAGCTTGGCCGTCATCATAAAAAATTGATCATAGAAGAAGTTTACATCCGTTCCGGGGCATGATTCCCTGTGGGCGATCAGAGGGGTTGGAATGTCGAATGCGGTTGCCAGTCTGGACGATAATCAGCGGGCATGCCTGCGGCTGGTGGCACAGGGCTATACCTCCAAGCAGATCGCGCAGCGTACATCGCTGACCCCCGGCACGGTCGATCAATATGTCTATCGCGCGACCGTGGCGCTGGGCGCCAGGGATCGGCGCGAAGCCGCCCGGATATTGGTAGAGGCCGAGAAAAACGCGCAATTCAAGCAATTTGAATTAAAGCCGGAGCCGCTTGTTGAACCGGCGATGGCGGGTGAGAAGGAGGCGTCGGCACCAAGCAGGCCGACCCGGACCGGCGAAATCCCGGCTGGTGCAGAGCGGCAGGAAAAGGGTCGTTTGCGCCAATTGGGTAACCGGATTCTGGCAACCATGGGAGGGGAACCGCATGGGCTGAATCGATGGCAGATCCTGACGACCATCTTCCGGGTCGCGTTATGGGCAGGGGGTTCCCTGGCCGCGCTGATCACGATGGGATATTGGCTCAATCATCTGTTCGGCTGACGGTCTCCAACAATCCAACCATCTGATGGGCCAGCGAGCGCTGGCCTGAAAAGGGAGCCTTGCCATGTCCAATGCCCGCCGCGCCGAGCGCGCCGCCAAGAGCGAAATGCACATGTCGGACGACACCTTCTTCAACCTGAGCGGCCAGGTCCGCGATGCCTATGTGAAGCTGGACGATGTTCTGGCCCATACGCTGCGGATGAGCGCCGACATGATCGACACCGCCCGCACCATCGGCCTGGCCCCCGAACAGGGACAGAAGCTGTTCAAGCGCTTCCATGGCTGCATCGACACGATGATGCAGAGTCGCGAGCAGCTGCTGGGCGCCCATCTGGAAGCGACCAAGATCCGCATGAAGACCAACCAGGCCGAACGCGCCGACGGCTGCTACAGCCCGTGGAGCGCGCTGGAAGAAAAGCAGGCCGACGCCCTGCGCCTGGTCGCCTGACGCGACCGGACCGGAAGGCAGGATCGTGCAGATCTTCCTCGCTTATACGATCGCGCTGATCGCCACCTCGATCTTCGTGGTGCGTTATGGCGGCGCGACCGGGCGCTGGAGCATCGTCGGCGTCTGGGCAGGGTTCATCCTGGCCCAGACGGCGGTCCTGACCATCCGGCCGGAGGCGGTGCTGATCCGCACGATCCTGGCGATCGAATGCGCCTCGCTGCTGTTCAAGATCATCATTTCGATGCTGAGCAGCCGGCGCTGGCCGATCATCGTCGCCGCCTTCCAGCTGAATGTGGCGGCGGTTCAAGTCGCGGTGATCGTGTCACCCGCCTACCTCACCAAATTCTTCTACGCCATGTCGACAATCTGGGCGGTGCCGGTGCTGGTCGTGATGGCCATGGGCACGCAGATGGACCGGAAACACGCGTTTCCGGCCTGAGCAAAGGAAACAGGATGCGGAAATGCCCGTCATTCCCTCTTGAAGCCGTCCCGTCCCGAGGAAGGCATGTTGCTTCTGTTTTTGTCCGATTGATGGAGGGCCGATAATTATGGCATCAAGGGACATGACCCAGCGCGTTACGCGCCATCTGAACCCAGTAGGGAGTGATGGAATGGAGGGAGAGGGTGGTTATCCGGCCGAAAGTCCGGTCGTCACCGCGGCCGACCTGGTCCGCGGCTTTTCCGAATGTCGCGACATGGCGACACGCACGCCGCTTTACATCACCCATCATGGCCGGGCGACTCATGTGCTGCTGGGCGTCAACGAATTCCGGGCGCTGAAAGCCCAGTCGGGCAGCGCCGGTCAGGAAAGCGCCGAGGAGAAATTGTTCGCGCTGGCCGACTGGGTCGATCAGGCGGTGATCATCTGCGACCAGGACATGCGCGTCGACTTCGTCAACCGGGTCGCCAGCGCCATCTGTCGCAAGCCGGTGGGGCAGATGGTCGGTCCGAAGCTGGACGTCGTCCTGCCGTCGATCAGTGGCAGCCTGATGGAAGTGCATGTGCGCCGCACCGTGAGCGGCGGCGAGCCGAGCGCAGCCGATATTCCCTCCCCCTTTGCCGACGGCGCCTGGCTGCGGCTGCAGAGTTTCCCCCTTGGAAGGTCAACCGTCATCATGTTCCGCGACATTACCGAGGATGTGCGCCGCCATCGGCTGGCCGATGCCAAGGCCGCGATCATCGAGGCGATGACCGCCCATGGCGATGTCGGCTATGTCCGCCTGTCGGTGCGCGGCACGATCGACGCGGTCGATGTGCCCTTCACCGACATGCTGAGCCTGCCGCGCGAACGGGTGATGGGCGTGCAACTGACCGACCTGGTCCTCACCCATGGCCGCGCGGCATTCCGCCAGGCGCTGGAGCGAGCGATGCAGGGGCAGGGCGCGCAATGCGTGCAGACCATGCTGCTGAGCAATCGCGGCGAGGCGGTGGCCGTGAAGGCCTCTATCGTCGCCCTGCACGGCGCCTATGGCGCCGAGGGGGCGGTGGTGCTGATCACCGCGCTCGATGGGAGCACGGTAGTGGAGTTGCCGCGCGCCGCCGAATGAGGCGGGCGCGGGTCAGCCGCAGCGGGCGCTGGTGACGACCATCTGATCGTCATAGCTGACGGTCAGCCGGTCGGGGCGGAAGTCCATGGTCATGGCCATATTGGGACCGCCCCAGCGCAGCGTCTTCGCGCCCGACGCCTTGAGCAATTCCGCGCCCAGATCGGCCGTCGCCTTCTGGCCGGTGAAGCGGTCGAGCCCGTCATGGCTGCACGGCCCCTGCGCCATGGCAGGCGGCGATGCGGAGCCGGGGCCTTCGCTGCCGGTTCCGGCACAGGCGGCCAGGGGCAGGAGTATCATCGCCATCATCGGCATGGGCACCGGCATCCGCATCGTCCGTCTCCTTATTCAGTCCGCGTCATCTTGAGCCGGCCATTCTTGACCGCAAAGGCAAGGCGTCCTTCGACCAGGTCCACCGCGTCCCGGCCGAACTGGTCATAGCGCCAGCCTTCCAGGATCGCGAGATCGTCGCGCACGCCGGCGGCCAGCGCCTCGATATCGTCGGTGCGGGCGAGCAGGCGCGGGGCGACATTGATGTCGCGCGAGCGAATCTTGAGCAACAGCTTCAACAGGTCGGCGACCAGTGCGCCATCCTTGCCCAGGCCCGGACGCTTGGGATCGCGCTCGGGCATCTCGTCCTTGCCGAGCGGCTTGTGCGCGCCGAGCGCAGCCATCAGCCGGCCGCCAATGTCGTTGCTCTTCCAGGTGGCGGAGAGACCGCGCACCTTGCCCAGATCCTCCTGCGCGCGCGGCGGGTGGCTGGCGATGTCGGCCAGCGTCTCGTCCTTGACGATGCGGCCGCGCGGCAGATTCTTGTCCTGCGCTTCCTTCTCGCGCCAGGCGGCCAGCGCCTTGAGGCGACCCAGCACATCGGCCTTGCGGCTGGCGATGCGGACGCGCTTCCAGGCTTCGGATGGATCATTCTCGTAATTGGACGGATCGCTGATCCGCTCCATTTCCTGGTCGAGCCAGTCGCCGCGCCCGGTCTTGCGCAATTCTTCCAGCATCTTGGGGAAGATTTCGATCAGATAGGTGACGTCGCCGATCGCATAGTCGATCTGGCGCTTGTCGAGCGGGCGGCGCGCCCAGTCGGTGAACCGTGCGCCCTTGTCGAGTTGCACGCCGAGCCAGGCGTCGACGAGGTTGCCATAGCCGATCTGTTCGCCAAGGCCGAGCGCCATGGCGGCGATCTGGGTGTCGAACATCGGATGCGGCGTCTTGCCGGTCAGATTATGGACGATCTCGATGTCCTGGCCGCCGGCATGGAAGACCTTGAGCACGTCCTCATTATTGACCAGCAGGTCGAGCAGGGGCGTAAGGTCGATGCCCGGCGCCTTGGGATCGATCGCCGCGGCCTCGTTGGAGTCGGCGACCTGGACCAGGCAGAGTTCGGGCCAGTAGCTATTCTCGCGCATGAACTCGGTATCCACCGCGACATAGGGGGATTTGGCCATGCGGGCGCAGAAATCGGAAAGCGTCTTGCTGTCGGTAATCAGCGGATGAATTTGCATATGGTCTTCGATCTTATTATGGGCTGGCCCGCGTCCTGCGGGCTGGTCGATAGTCGACAAGGCAAGCCCATAGCCGGGCCGCAACAATTTGTCATTTCCGTAAAACGAATTTGAAAGATCGAAACGCCATGCACGCCTATCGCACCCACAATTGCGGCGCCCTTCGTGAAGCCGATGTCGGCGCGAATGTGCGCCTGTCCGGCTGGGTGCATCGCAAGCGCGATCATGGCGGCGTTCTCTTCATCGACCTGCGCGACCATTATGGCCTGACCCAGATCGTCGCCAAGGCGGACAGCGAGCCGCTGCGCATCCTAGACGGCCTGCGTGCGGAATCGGTCGTGACGATCGACGGCACCGTGGTCGCGCGCGGCCCGGAAGCGACCAACCCGAAGATGGCGACCGGCACGATCGAGGTCGTGGCCGACAAGGTGACCGTGCTGTCGACCGCGGCCGAACTGCCGCTGCCGGTGGCGGGCGAGCAGGAATATCCCGAGGATATCCGCCTGCGCTATCGCTTCCTGGACCTGCGCCGCGAAACGCTGCACGCCAATATCGTCACCCGCACCAAGATCATCCGCGACATGCGTCGCCGCATGGAAGATGCCGGCTTCACCGAATATTCGACGCCGATCCTGACCGCGTCCAGCCCGGAAGGCGCGCGCGACTTCCTGGTGCCCAGCCGCATCCATGCGGGCAAGTTCTACGCCCTGCCGCAGGCGCCGCAGCAATATAAGCAGCTGCTGATGGTTGCCGGTTTCGACCGCTATTTCCAGATTGCGCCCTGCTTCCGCGACGAAGATCCGCGCGCCGATCGTCTGCCGGGCGAATTCTACCAGCTCGACCTGGAAATGAGCTTCGTCACCCAGGAAGATGTCTGGAACACGATGGAACCGGTCATCGCATCGGTGTTCGAGGAATTTGCGCAGGGCAAGCCGGTCACCCCGGCCGGCAGCTTCCCGCGCATTCCGCATGCCGAAGCCATGCTGAAATATGGCAGCGACAAGCCGGACCTGCGCAACCCGATCATCATCCAGGACGTGACCGAGCATTTCCACGGCTCGGGCTTCGGCATCTTCGCCAGCCTGGTCGAGAGCGGCAATGTGATCCGCGCGATCCCGGCGCCGGGCGCGGGCGCGGGCAGCCGCAAATTCTTCGACGACATGAACAGCTGGGCGCGCGGCGAAGGCTATTCGGGCCTTGGCTATATCAACATCAAGGATGGCGTGCCCGGCGGCCCGATCGCCAAGAATCATGGCGAGGAAGCGACCGCCAAGCTGATCGCAGCGCTGGGCCTTGGCCCGAATGACGGCGTGTTCTTCGCCGCGGGCAAGGAGTCGCAGGCAGCGAAGCTGGCGGGCCTGGCGCGCATCCGCGTCGGCGAGACGCTCGACCTGATCGACAAGGACCGGTTCGACCTGTGCTGGATCGTCGACTTCCCCTTCTATGAATATGATGAAGACGAGAAGAAGGTCGACTTCGCCCACAATCCCTTCTCGATGCCGCAGGGCGGGCTGGACGCGCTCAACAATCAGGATCCGCTGAGCCTCAAGGCCTATCAGTATGACATGGTCTGCAACGGCTATGAGATCGCGTCGGGTTCGATCCGTAACCAGTCGCCCGAGGCGATGGTGAAGGCGTTCGAGCTGGTCGGCCTCAGCCAGGCCGACGTGGAAGAGCGTTTCGGCGGTCTCTATCGCGCGTTCCAGTACGGCGCGCCGCCGCATGGTGGCATGGCCGCCGGCGTCGACCGTATCGTGATGCTGCTGTGCGGCGCGCAGAATCTGCGCGAGATCACGCTGTTCCCGATGAACCAGCGCGCCGAAGACCTGCTGATGGGGGCGCCCAGCGCTGCCGAGTTCAAGCAGCTGCGCGAACTGCATGTCCGCGTGGTGGAGCCGCAGGCGAAGGCATAAGCCTTTCCCTCGGCTGGAAGGAACAGGGCTCCCGCCATCTGGCGGGGGCCTTTTTCTTTGCCGTCTTGCCTTGCTGTATTGTTATGATAACACACGTGGCGGCAAGGGAGCGTGGCGGATGATGCGGACGATCATGGCGATAGTGGCAGCGGGGCTTGCGGCGGTGTCTGTGCAGGCGACTGGTCCCGGTTTCGATCCGCGCGCTTTGAAGGCGGTTGCCGGGCCGCCCAATGAGGTGATGGTGCTGGGCACGCCCCATCTGTCGGGCTGGCCAAAGGATTTCGATGCAAAGGCGCTGGGGCCGCTGATCGACCGGCTGGCGGCGTGGAAGCCGCAATCGATCGCGGTCGAGTCCCTGTCTGGCCTGCAATGCGACGCCTTGCGTCGCGCGCCGTTCCGCTATGCGGAGACGGTGGAAACCTATTGCTGGGACGCGACGCCGGCGCGCCAGGCGACCGGGCTGGACGTGCCGGCCGCCACGGCCGAGGTCGAGCGGCGTATGGCCGCCTGGCCGGAGCGGCCGACGGCATCGGACCGGCGCCATATGGCGGCCTTGTTCCTGGCGGCGGCGGATCAGGGATCGGCGCTGGTGCAATGGCTGCGGCTGGACGGCGCGGACCGGCATGCGGGGGATGGGCTGGACGCCATATTGGTGGCGCGGCTGGAAACGCTGCGCCAGCGTCGCAACGAGGAGTTCCTGATTGCCGCGCCGCTGGCTGCCCGGCTGGGGCTGGAGCGGCTGGAACCGATGGACGACCACAGCGCCGACCGGCCCTATCGCAATGCCGAGGAGGAGAAGGCGGCGGGCGCGGCGATCATGAAGGCGTGGGACAATGAAGCGACGGCGCGGCGCAAGGCGGCCGATGCGGCGCTGCAGCCCGGCATCCGGACGGGGGCCGGCGTGCTGGCGCTCTATCGCGCCTATAATGCGCCGGATCAGGCGCAGACCATCTATGACAGCGATTTCGGCGCGGCGCTCAAGGAGCCTTCGCCCGAGCGTTTCGGGCGCGGCTATGCCGGCTATTGGGAGGTGCGCAACCTGCGCATGGCGGCCAATATTCGCGACGTCTTCGCCGCCGCGCCGCGCCAGCGGATGCTGGTGATCGTCGGAGCCTCGCACAAATTCTATCTCCAGGCCTATCTCGACATGATGCACGATGTGCGGCTGGTCGATACCGATGCCGTGCTGCACTGAGGCCGCGCTTGCTCTTGGCGGCGCGGTTCGATCTAATCAGCCGTCCCCTTGCAGGAGAGCGGCGCATGACGATCAATCTGTCGGACTATGAAACCGGAGCGAAGTATAAAGGCGATTATGATGCGGCGCTGCTGGCGCTGCAGCGTCGCCTGTCGAAGATTCAGGTCGCCCATATCCTGCATCGCCGCCGGACCGTCATCATGCTGGAAGGCTGGGATGGCGCGGGCAAGGGCGGCATCATCAAGCGGATGACCGCGGACTGGGACCCGCGTTACTATCAGGTCCACCCGATCGCCGCGCCGACGCGCGAGGAACTGGACCATCATTTCCTCTGGCGCTTCTGGACCCGGCTGCCCGCCAGCCAGAATATCGGCCTGTTCGACCGCAGCTGGTATGGCCGGGTGCTGGTCGAGCGGGTGGAGAAATATGCCACCAAGGCGGAATGGAAGCGCGGCTACAAGGATATCAACGCGTTCGAGGCGCAGCAGGTCGATACCGGCACCAACATCATCAAGCTGTTCGTCCACATCACCCAGGAGACGCAGGACGAGCAACTGGCGCAGCGGCTGGATACGCCGTGGAAGCGGTGGAAGACCGGCGCCGACGATTATCGCAACCGGGCCAGGCGTGCGGATTATTGGGATGCGACGCACGACATGTTCGAGAAGACCGACACCAAGCAGGCGCCCTGGAAGGTGATCGACAATAATAACCGCAAGGCCGGACGAATCGCGGCGCTGACCTATGTCGCGGAGCGGCTGGAGAAACTGGTGCCGATGGATTTCCCGGCGGCCGATCCCGAAGTGGTCAAGCTGGCGCGCGAGGCATTTGGCTATAAGCCGGCCAAATAATTCCGCAAAAACAACTATCTGTAACAAAAGCGTCATTAAATACTAAGCGGTCATTTACCCTTTTCTTCTAGGCCGGGCGCCATGTACGCGCCCCAGATGCTCGATCGGCCCGACCCGGAGCCGCATGTTGCCGCCGGCACCGCCTTGCCCTTTGCGCAGGGCTGCGCTGCGGTCCGGCTGGGCCAGCCGCTCAGCCAGGCCGTCGACCGCTTCCAGGACGATGCGGCGCTGCGGCTGCTGCCGGTGGTGGACGCCGCCGATCGGCCGGTGGGGGCCATTTATGAGCGCGACATGCGGCGCATCCTGTTCAATCCCTTCGGTCATGCGCTGCTGCGCAATCCCAGTTTCGGCGGGCGGCTGGACGAGCATGTGCGGCCGTGCGCGACGGTGGAGCAGAGCGCCAGCATCGAACGGCTGATCGACCTTTATGCAGCGCAGGGGAGTGATTGTGAGGGGCTGATCGTCACGCAGGGCGGCGATTATGCCGGCGTGGTCGGCGGCCCGCTGCTGCTGCGGCTGGCGGCGGAGCGGGATACACGCGATGCGCTGGCCCGCACCCGGCGGCTGGAACATGTGACGCGCGAGAGCGGCGCATTTCGCGCGGATGTCGAGGCGTTGATCGCCGATCTGGTCGGCATGGCCGACATGCTGTCGGCGCGCGCTGAACAGGCGGTGGAGCGGGCGTCGGGCAATGGCGAGGCGGCGGCCGGCATGGCGGTCGCGGCGGAGCAGACGGCCGACAGCCTGCACGGCATCGCCAGCGGCGGGCAGGAACTGGGCGGGCTGTTCCAGGCGATGGAAAGCCAGGTGCGCGCGGCGGGCGAGGCGATCCGCGCGGCGGTGGCGCAGACGCAGGTCGGGGCCGAGCAGACGGCGGCGCTGCGGGTCGAGGCGGACGGGATCGGCGCGGTCATCACCCTGATCGACGATATTGCGCGGGCGACCAGCATGCTGGCGCTCAATGCCAGCATCGAGGCGGCACGGGCCGGCGAGGCGGGGCAGGGCTTTGCCGTGGTGGCGCGCGAGGTGAAGACGCTGGCGAGCCAGACGCGCGAGGCGGCGGCCGAGATCGGCCAGCGCATCGGCCATGTCCGGCTGGCGGTGGAGACGGTGGCGCAGGGCCATCTGCACATGGACGCGGCGATAGCGACCGCGAACGAGGTGTCGGCATCGGTCTTTTCGGCGGTGGCGCGCCATGGCGCCTTCAGCCGGTCGATCGCCGCGAGCCTGTCGGAAGCCGGATCGTCGAGCGACCATATCCGCCAGAGCGCGCGCCAGATCAGTGACAATGCGAGCGCGGCGGCGGCAGGCGCCCATGATATCGGCGTTGCGGCGGGGCAACTGGCGACGGTCGCACACCGGCTGGACGATCGGGCGAGCCGGTTCCTGCAGGCGATCCAGGCAGGCTGAACCGCACAAAGCCTCTGGTAACGGCGCAAAAAGCAGCTAGTCTTGCATCCAATGGGTCCGGCACGGGCCGAAAATGGGAGAGAAGATCATGCTCGTCATGTTCGTCGGCGTCGATCGCACCGAAACCGCGGTCAACCCTACCCAGGTGACCTTCGTCTCATCCGTGACCGACGGCACCCGCATCCGCTTTGGCGAAGGCCGCAGCGTCACCGTGACCGAGCCGATCGCCGAGGTGCTGGATTCGCTCAACCGCGCCCTGCGGCCGCACGAATAGCGGTCTTTTCCCTCTTCCCCTCCGTTGCGCCTGCATGGCGACAGCCCTGTCTTGCGCCCGGCAGGTAAAAGGCCCGCCGCGCCATCGCGCAACGGGCCTTTTCAGAGCGTGAAGCCAGAGGTGGACGAAAGCCAGGATCAGGCGCCCGGTTGATCCGGTCGGGCGCGGTCGTCCTGCTTAGTCGTCATCCCCCGCTTCGGGTCCGGCCATCATCCCTTCGGCGACTTCCTCGGTCTTGCCGCGGATCGCCTTTTCCAGGCGGTCTGCCATTTCGGGATTTTCCTTGAGGAAGGTCTTGGCGTTTTCGCGACCCTGGCCGATGCGGACCGAGTCATAGGAGAACCAGGAGCCCGACTTCTCGACCAGCCCGGCCTTGACGCCGATGTCGAGCATTTCGCCGATCTTGGAAATGCCCTCACCATACATGATGTCGAATTCGACCTGCTTGAAGGGCGGGGCGACCTTGTTCTTCACCACCTTCACGCGGGTCGCGTTGCCGACGATATCGTCGCGATCCTTGATCTGGCCGGTGCGACGGATGTCGAGACGGACCGAGGCGTAGAATTTGAGCGCGTTGCCGCCGGTGGTGGTTTCCGGATTGCCGTACATCACGCCGATCTTCATGCGCACCTGGTTGATGAAGATCACCATGCACTTGGAGCGGGCGATCGACCCGGTCAGCTTGCGCAGGGCCTGGGACATGAGGCGCGCCTGCAGGCCGACATGGCTGTCGCCCATCTCGCCCTCGATCTCGGCGCGCGGCACCAGCGCGGCGACCGAGTCGACGACGAGGATGTCGATGGCGTTGGAGCGGACCAGCGTGTCGACGATTTCCAGCGCCTGTTCGCCGGTGTCGGGCTGCGACACGATCAGTTCGTCAATGTCGACGCCCAGCTTCTTGGCATAGATGGGGTCGAGCGCATGTTCCGCGTCGACGAACGCGGCGGTGCCGCCGGCCTTCTGGGCTTCGGCGATCGCATGCAGCGTCAGCGTGGTCTTGCCCGAGCTTTCCGGGCCGTAAATCTCGATGATGCGGCCCTTGGGCAGGCCGCCGATGCCGAGCGCGATGTCGAGGCCGAGCGAGCCGGTCGAGATCGATTCAATCTCGATCTTCTCGCGGCTGCCGAGCTTCATCGCGCTGCCCTTGCCGAAGGCGCGATCAATCTGGGCGAGCGCCGCCTCCAATGCTTTCTGTCTGTCCATTGTGCCTGTCTTCTTGGAATCGATGAGTGAGAGCATAGCGGTCATCGGCCTATCCCCTGTCAAGCGGATCGCGTCGAGTCACTCGGCGCCTGCCAATGGTGTATCCTGTTTGTTCCTGTGGAACAAGAGGGGAACGGAAATTTCCTATCCTGCCTATTCAGTCGGCGAAAATCTTCTCCAGCGCGCGTTCGACGGCGCCGATGGTGAAGGGCTTGGCGAGCGTCGGCCGATCGGCATGGCCCTGCGGCAGATCGTCGGCCATGCCGCCGGTGGCGAACAGGAAGGGGATCGACTGCTGGGCCAATATGTCGGCGACCGGCCAGCTTTTTTCACCCTGGAGATTGCAGTCGAGCAGAGCGGCGTCGAACCCGCCCTCGCGCGCCAGGGCGCACGCCTCGTCCACCGACGCGGCGGTCGCGTGGAGGCGATAGCCGAGCGCGTCGAGATAATCTTCCAGCATCATGCCGATCATCGCTTCATCCTCGACGATGAGGATGGACTTGCCGTCAGCCATGCGCCCTTGTCCCTTATTCTTGCTTCCCATCGCTAGCCAAAGGGGCAGGCGATGCCCAGCATAATCGTTTGCCGGCGGGCAAGTTCATTCTGCCGCCGGTCGCATCGCCAGCGCGTCGCGCGCCGCTTCGGCCAGCTGGTTGACGGAAAAGGGCTTGGGCAGGAAGGCGACATTGGCGATGTCGATCGACTTGCGCAATTGCTCCTCGGCATAGCCGGACATGAACAGCACGGGGAGGTCGGGGAAGCTGCGCCGGGCCTGCGCCACCATCGCCGGGCCATCCATATTGGGCATCACCACGTCGGAGATCAGCAGGTCGATCTTCTCGCCGCCGCCCAGCACTTCCAGCCCCTGTTCGCCGTCGCTGGCGGTCAGCACCTTGTAGCCCTGGCGGGTGAGGGCGCGTTCGGCCACGGCGCGGACCATATCCTCATCCTCGACCAGCAGCACCGTGCCGGTGCCCCAGGTTTCGCTGCGCTTGATCGGCGTCTTGGGCTTGGCCTGTTCGATGTCGCCGCCGGCATAGACCGGTAGATAGATGACGAAGCTAGCGCCCCGGCCCAGTTCGGATTCGGCGAAGATATAGCCGCCCGACTGCTTGACGATGCCGTAGACGGTGGAAAGGCCAAGACCGGTGCCCTTGCCCAGTTCCTTGGTGGTGAAGAAGGGTTCGAAGATCTTGGACAAGATGTCGGGCGGGATGCCCAGGCCCGTGTCGGACACGCGCAACGCGGTATAGTCGCTGATCGGCAGAATTTGTTGCCGCATCTCGCGCACGCGGTTCGCCGGCACGCCATAGGTCTGGATATTGAGCGTGCCGCCTTCGGGCATGGCGTCGCGGGCATTGACCGCCAGGTTGATGATCACCTGTTCCAGCTGGCCGGGGTCGGCGCGCACCGCGCCGAGGTTGCGGCCATGGCTGACGTCGAGCTTCACATTCTCGCCGAGCAGGCGCTTCAACAGGTTGGAAACGTCGGCGACGATGTCGGGCAGCTGCAATATCTGCGGGCGCAGCGTCTGCTGGCGCGAGAAGGCGAGCAACTGGCGGGTGAGGCCGGCGGCGCGATTGCTGTTCGACTTGATCTGGGTGATGTCGTCATAGTCGCTGTCGCCCGGCGTATGGCGCATCAGCATCAGGTCGCAATGGCCGATGATGGCGGTCAGGATATTGTTGAAGTCATGGGCGACGCCGCCCGCCAACTGACCGATCGCCTGCATCTTGGTCGCCTGCGCGACCTGACGCTTGAGCTTCGATTCCTCGCTATTGTCCTTGAGGCTGAGCAGAACGGCGGCCTCGCCCAGGCCGCGGACGCCGGCGAGGGAGAGGGCGATCGGTTCCTCGGGCTGTTCGCGCATGCGCACGGCGATGTCGCCCGACATTTGCGGGCCGACGGCAAAGCGGCGCACCGCGTCGGCCACCGCCGCCTGATCCTCGCGCACGACCAGGTCGCCGGGATAGCTGGGCGTTTCGGCATCCTTGATGCCGGCGGCGCGGGCGAACGCCTTGTTGACGAACAGCACCCGGCCGTCGCGATCGGCCATGGCGAGGCCGAAGGGCAGCAGCGAGAGCAGGGTTTCGATATAGGAAAGGGCAGAGGTGCCGCCACCGCCGACCGGCTCGTCGATCAGCAGCAGCAGCATCGGGCCGTCCTGTGCCCCATTCTGGATGCCGCCCAGCTGGGTGGCGCGGCGCAGCGGCACCTGCAGCAGGCGCAGCGGCAGGCCGCCGCTTTCCTCCCGCGCGAGGAACAGGCGGCCCTTGTCATCGACCCGCATATGGGCGGCGAAATCGCGGCCGGTGATGTTGGCATCGATCCGGCCGGCGGCGCGCAGCAGGAAGGCGCCGTTGGCGGCGCGGATGCGGCCCTCGCCGCCGATCATCACGGCCATGATGCCGGCTTCGCCCAGTTGCCGTCCGGCCTCCCCGGTCAGCACGCGATGGACATCATCGAGCGCGCTGGGCTGGCGCATCGGGGTGAAGCGCCAGAGCAGATAATCTTCCGACCGACCGGTGCGGGTGATGTCGACGTCGAGGCGCAGGGTCGCATGGGCGATCGCCTCCACCTTGGCCTCGCCATCGCGCCAGGCGGCGCGGGCGGCGACCGTCAGTCCCTCGATCAGCGAGGCATCGGCATTGACCGCTGGCGGCGAGGGATAGCCGGGGAACCATTCGCCGAACAGGTCGCTAGCGCAGACCAGCCGGCCGGCGCGGTCGGTGACGGCGATCGCCATGCTGGAGGCGTCGGCGGCGGCGCGCGCGCCACAGTCCAGTCGGGCACGGCATCACTGGCGGACAGCGGCGGCGGATAGAGGTGGCGATACCAGGCGAGCAGCGCGGCGATGGTGATGACCGTGGCGGCGAAGCCGGCGGCCAGCGCCCAGTCGCCAATGGCATAGAGGACGATCGCGGCGGAGGCGGCCGCGGCGAGCGCGAGCAGGGGCACGAAGCTGCGCGACGGGGCCTGCCCCATCCACGCCTCATCATCCCTGTTTACCCGCGCAACCATCGGCGCCGTCCCCTTAAGCCCTTACAATGGAACCATGACGCCAAGGATCAGACCCGAGCGATCTCTTCCAATGCGCTGCTTTCGGTGCGCTTGCCAATCCTCAATTTGCGCGCCTGCCACTTGCGCCCCATGCGACGGCGCCAGAACCAGTCGGCGCCGACATAGCCGACCACCGCGCTGGCGAGCGAGATGAGGAAGAGGCCGAGCAGCATGGCCGGGGCGGCTTCGGAAAAGAGCCAGGCGCACCATTGGCCGATCGAGGCATGGCCATCGACCAGTGCCATGAAGCCCGAGGCGTCGGCGCTGCGGCCGAGCATCCAGTTGCCGAGCCACACCGACGCCATCAGGATCAGCGGCGTGGTGGCTGGGTTGGACAGGAAGGTCATTGCCGCCGCCACCGGAATATTGGCGCGGAAGGGAAGGGCGAAGATCGCGGCGCCGGCGATCTGGACGCCGGGGATCAGCAGGAAGATGCCGACGAACAGGCCGAGCGCGACGCCGCGCGGCACCGACCGGCGGGTGAAGCGCCACAGCGAGGGTTCCAGCACGCGGTGGGCGACGGGGGCAAGGACGCGGCTCTTCTCCAGCGATTCACGGGTTGGCGCGTTGGCGTGCCACCAGCGGGAGAAGCGATTGTCCATGGATCAGCTATGCGCCTTCATGATGCGCTGCTGATCGCGCTTCCAGTCGCGTTCCTTGATCGTGTCGCGCTTGTCGTGATTCTGCTTGCCCTTGGCCAGCGCCAGTTCGACCTTGGCCCGGCCCTGGCTGTTGAAATAGACCATCAGCGGCACCAGCGTCATGCCCTTGCGCGACACCGCGCTGTGCATCTTCTCGATCTCGCGTTCGTGCAGCAGTAGCTTGCGCACCCGCTTGGGCTCGTGATTTTCGCGGTTGCCATGGCTATATTCGGGGATGTTGCTGTTCACCAGGAAGACCTGGTTGCCCTTCACCTCGGCATAGCTTTCGGCGATATTGCCCTCGCCGCCGCGCAGGGCCTTCACCTCGGTGCCCTGCAGCGCGATGCCGGCCTCGAACACGTCCTCGATGAAATAATCGAAACGGGCGCGCCGGTTCTCGGCGACGATCTTCTTCTTGTCGAAGGTTGCGGGGCGGGGGCGGGCCATAGTCTGCTACTTAACTCAATTCATCATATAGGGACGCCGGCGCGTCAAACCAGACCGGCGATCTCCAGCGCGCGATCGACCGCGGCGCGGCTCGATTCCGACGGCCAGGTAATCGGCAGCCGAAGCTCGCCGGGCATGTCGGGCCGCACGCGGGTAAGCGCATATTTGACAGGGCCGGGTGAAGAATCGCTGAACAGGGCATCATGCAGGGGATAGAGACGATCCTGCAGCGCCAGGGCACCATCCCAATCCTGCGCGGCGCAGGCCGCCTGGAAATCGGCGACCAGGCGCGGGGCGACATTGGCGGTGACCGAAATACAGCCCCGGCCGCCCATCGCGTTGAAGCCGAGTGCGGTTTCGTCATTTCCCGAAAGCTGGCAGAAGTCCGGGCCGCAGGCGAGGCGCTGCGCGGTGACCCGCCCCAGATTCCCGGTGGCGTCCTTCACCCCGACGATCGACTGATATTCCTGGCTCAGCCGGTGCATCACCGGCACGCCGATGTCGGTGATGGTGCGGGTGGGGACGTTGTAGAGGACGATCGGCAGGTCGCAGCGCTGCGCCAGATAGGCGAAATGCTGATAGACGCCGTCCTGATTCGGCTTGTTGTAATAGGGCGCGACGACCAGCGCCGCGTCGGCGCCGGCGGCCTGCGCCGCATACATATGTTCCAGCGCGATGCGGGTGTCGTTCGATCCGCAGCCGGCGATCACTGGCACGCGGCCGGCCGCCTGGTCGACGCAGATGGCGATGACGCGATTATGCTCCTCGACCGTCATGGTCGCGCTTTCGCCGGTGGTGCCGCAGGGGACCAGCGCGCTCGACCCTTCCTCGATCTGCCAGTCGACCAGGGCGCGGAAGGCGGCCTCATCCACCGCTCCGTCGCGGAAAGTGGTCACCAGGGCTGGAATCGACCCGGAAAACATCATTAAACTCCTTCAATTCTCCGGGCGACCGGGGCATGATCGGGCAAGCGGCGCGCTATAGCGCGTCATTCAGGGCCTGATAAGGATGCAATAGCGATTATGTCCAGCATGCCGAAGCCCGGAACTGTCGAAAGTTACCTGATCCGCATGCCTGTCATTGCTTTATTGCTCGCAACCGCCGGTGCCGGCGCCCAGACCGAAACCCCCACCGTCTATGCCCAGGCGATGGTGCAGCCCCTGCCGGGCCAGCCGGGCTCGACTCAGCCCAGCGCCTGGAACCAGGCGGCCAGCCGCGTCGGCATGCCGTCCGATCCCTCGATCGCCGGCACGATCAGCCAGTGGCGCGCCTTGCAGCAGAGCGATGGGCTGGGCTTTTCCACCTATGCCAGCTTCATCATGGCCAATCCCGGCTGGCCGGGCGAGGACCGGATGCGGCGGCTGGCCGAGACCGGGATCAATCCCGACAGCTTTGATCCGCGCCAGGTGATCGCCTTCTTCGCCCGCTTCCCGGCGCGCACCGCGACCGGCCATGCCCGCAATGCCGTAGCGCTGATGCAGGCCGGGCGGATGGACGAGGCGCGGGTGGCCGCGCGCACCGCCTGGATCACCGGCACGCTGAGCCCGACCGACGAGGCGCGGCTGCTGTCGCTGTTCGGATCGGGCTTTACCGTGGCCGACCATGACCAGCGCGCCGACATATTGCTGTGGAGCAATGACACGATCGGCGCGATGCGGATGCTGGCCTATGTCAGCCCGGCGCGGCGGGCGATCTATGATGCGCGCATCGCCTTTCGCCAGAAGTCGCCGGACGCCGCGATCAAGATGCAGACGGCCGAGCCGGCCGGCGGGGCGAGCGATGCGGGCTTCATCGCCGACAAGGCGACCTGGCTGCTCAACAGCGGCAACTGGATCGCCGGGCGCCAATATCTGGCCAATCGCCAGCCGCTGACCTTCCGCCCCGGCAATGCCGAAAAATGGTATGAGACGCTGCTGGCCCAGGCGCGGTCGTCGGCGAACGACAGCCAGTGGAGCTTTGCCTATGGCATCGCCAGCCAGCTGGACGACGCCTATGCGCCGGGCACGGACGTGTCGACCCGGCCGATCGGCGAGCGCGACGATTATACCAGCCTTGCCTGGCTGGCGGGCACGACCGCCTTCTACAATCTCAACCGTCCGACCGATGCGGTGGCGATGTTCCGCCGCTATGCGACCGGCGGCAAGTCGCCCCAGGTCCAGGCCAAGGGCTATTATTGGGCGGGTCGTGCCGCGTTGCAGGCGGGCGATGCTGCCAGCGCCAACAGCTATTTCAACCAGTCGGCGCAATTCCCCGATCAATATTATGGCCAGCTGGCGCTGGAGCGGCTGGGCCGACCGGTGCCGCCGCCGCCCGAACGGGCGGTGTCGATCTCGGCCGCAGAACGCAGCGAGTTCAACAACCGGTCGGTGGTGCGCGCCGCCAGGGCGCTGGGCCAGATGGGCTATTGGGAAGACCAGAGCAAATTCGTGCGCGCCATTGCCAATGGCGCCGACAGCGATGGCGATCATTTCCTGGCCGCCGAGCTGGCGCAGAATCTGGGCCGCCCCGACATGGGCGTGATGGTCGGCCGCCGAGCGGTGTCCAACGGCCTGACCGGCTATGGCGCGAGCGCCTTTCCGCGCGTGCCGGTGCCGCCGACGGCGCAATATAACTGGACCATGGTCCATGCGATCGCGCGGCAGGAAAGCCAGTTCGACAAGCAGATCGTCAGCCATGCCGGCGCGCGCGGCCTGATGCAGCTGATGCCGGGCACGGCGCGCGAGCAGGCGGGCAAGCTGGGCCTGAGCTATGACGCCGGCTCGCTCAATGATCCCAGCTACAACATCATGCTGGGCTCAGGCTATTTCCAGCGCATGCTCGACTATTATGGCGGCAGCTATCCGCTGGCCGTGGCCGCCTATAATGCCGGGCCGGGCAATGTGAATCGCTGGGTCAAGGCCAATGGCGACCCGCGCCTGCCGGGCGCCGACATGCTGCGCTGGATCGAGCAGATCCCGATCTTCGAGACGCGCAACTATGTCCAGCGGGTGCTGGAAAATGCCGTCGTCTATGAAGCGATGAACCCGGAGCGGGCCAAGTTCAAGGGCAGCAATGCGGTGCTGAGCCGCTATCTTGGCAAGCAGACGCCGGGCTGATCTTTCCGGTTTGCGCGTCGGCCAAGGCTGTGGATAAGGGGCGGCATGAGCGGTCCCTATCCCAATTATATCAGCCCCGAGGGCTTTGCGAAGCTGCGCGCGGAATATGACCATCTGCTGGGCGTCGAGCGGCCGCGCATCGTCGAGGTGGTAAGCTGGGCCGCGGGCAATGGCGACCGCAGCGAAAATGGCGACTATCTTTATGGCCGCAAGCGGATGCGCGAGATTGACGGCCAGTTGAAGCGCCTGTCGAAGAAGATGAAGGACGCCAAGGTCGTCGACCCGCGCCAGCAGCCCGACAAGGGGCGGGTCTATTTCGGCGCGACCGTCACCATCGCCGACGAGGATGATCATCATCGCACCGTGACGATCGTCGGCAATGACGAGACCGATGTGGACGCCGGCCGGATCGGCTGGGGATCACCGATCGCCCGTGCGCTGCGCGGGGCGGCCATCGGCGACCTGCGCCGGGTGCATCTGCCCGCTGGCGAAAAGGAATATGAGGTGATGGCGATCAGCTATCCGCAATAGGATTTCGATCGCTTAACTTCCCACATTTCCCGCACATTTTGACATGGAATTTCCAATCCCCGTAATATCCTTGCGTGGGCCACCCCATTATAGGGGCGATCATCCCTGTAGGACAGCATCCGCCAGCCAGGCGCGGAAGGCGGCCATGGCGGGGCTGTCGGGGCGGGACAGCAGGCGGGTGAGCCAATAGCCGCCGACATCGACGCTCTCAGGAAAAGGCTGGACCAGCCGCCCGGCCTGCAGATCGGCGGCGAACATCGCGACCGGGGCGAGCGCGATGCCAAGGCCGGCGCGCGCCGCCTCCACCATCAGCAGCGAGGTGTCGAACATCGGCCCGCGCAACGGCGGGCAGGGCGCACCGGCGGCAGCGAACCAGCGCGGCCATTCGTCGGCACGATAGGAGCGGAGCAGCGGCTCGCGCGCGAGCGCGGCGGGATCGGCCAGGCGGGCGGCGAGGGCGGGCGTGCAGAGCGGGGCGAGCGGCGCGCGCAGGATCGGCTGGGCATGGGTGCCGTGCCAGGCACCCTCGCCAAAGCGGATCGCCAGGTCCAGCCCTTCGCCGGCCAGGTCGACCCGGTTATTGTTGGTCATCAGCCGCAGATCGACATGGGGGCAGGAGCGGGCGAAATCGGCAAGGCGCGGCAACAGCCAGCCGCCGGCAAAGGTGCCGACCACGCCCAAGGTCAGCACTTCATGCAGCCGCCCGCCCTCGATTCGCTCCAGCGTGCCGCCGACCCGGTCGAACGCATCGGCCAGCACCGGGAGCAGCGCCAGCCCCTCATCGGTCAGAGCGAGGCCGCGCGGCAGGCGGCGGAACAGTGGTGCGCCGATCCGCGCCTCAAGCTGCGCGACCTGCTGGCTGACCGCGCCCTGGCTGACGCAGAGTTCGAGGCCGGCGCGGGTGAAGCTGAGATGCCGGGCCGCCGCCTCGAAGGCGCGCAGGGCATTGAGCGGCAATTGGGCGCGATCCATGGTTTGTGCATAAGATCAGCTAATAGCTGTGTCGAGAATTGATGCTTTGCCGCAAGCCGGTATCTCCCGCAATCTCTGCCGATCACCAAGTATATAGGGGTAAGGCGATGCGCAACTGGATGGGCGTAGGTATCAGCATGGCTGCGATGTTTCTGGGTGGCCCGGCCTGGACGAAGGCGGCGGATGATCCGTTGCTGCGGCCGATCGCGCTCGCCTCGTCCAAGCGCTGGCTGGCGCCGCAGGCACCGGTCCGGCTGCATGGCCAGACCTATCTGGTCGGGTTCGGCGGCCTCAATGTCGCGCTCATCAGAACGAGTGCCGGGCTGATCCTGATCGACGGTGCGGTGCCGCAGGCGGTGCGCGACGTGGAGGCGAACATCAGGACGCTGGGCTTTTCGATCCGCGACGTGAAGCTGATCCTGAGCACGGAGCCGCATTTCGACCATGCCGGCGGGCTGGCCGCGCTGGCCCGCGACAGCGGCGCGACGGTGGTAGCGAGCGCGCCGGCGGCGGCCGTGCTGCGCACTGGCGGCATCGATCCGGCCGATCCGCAGGCGGCCTGGCTGGAGCGTTTTCCCGCCGTGCGCCGGCTGCGCACGGTCAAGGATGGCGAGGAGATCCGGCTGGGCGACACGGTCATCACCGCCGTCGCGACGCCGGGCCATACGATGGGCAGCATGAGCTGGCGCTGGAAAAGTTGCGAGGGGCGGCAATGCGCGACCATGGTCTTCGGCTCCAGCCTCAATCCGATCGCGGCCGATGGCTATGCGTTTTCCGATCCGGCGCACCGGCCGGTGGTCGACGCCTTTCGCGCGACCTTTGCCAAGGTGGGCGTAATGGAATGCGACCTGTTGATCACGGCCCATCCCGATCCGGCCGACCCGGCCAAGCTGGCGCGCCTGCGGGTGAAGCGCGTGCCCAATGCCTTCATCGATCCGACCGCCTGCCGCCGCTATGCCGACCGCGCCGCCGGGATGCTGGACAAGAAGCTGGCGGCGGAAGGGGAAACGCGCAGTTACAGCCGGGGCCGATAGCCCCTTTCCCTGCTGGCCTTAATTTGCAACACTATTGTTGTAAATATAAAGGAGGGCAGGATGCAGATCGCGGGCAGGACGATATTCATCACCGGGGGTGGCGGCGGCATTGGCGCAGGGATGGCTCAAGCCTTTGCCGAGCAGGGCGGGCGCATCATCCTGGCCGATATCGACGCGGGTTTCGCCGAAGCGGAGGCGGCGAAGCTGCCGGCGGGGACGGATGCGCTGGCGCTGCCGATCGACGTTACCTGCCGCGACAGCTGGGCGCAGGCCAAGGCAGCGGCGGAGGCGCGCTTCGGGCCTGTGGATATCCTCTGCAACAATGCCGGAATCGCGTCGGGCTTTGCGCCGCTGATCGACATGGACCCGGCCGATTTCGACCGGCTGGTCGCGGTCAACCTGACCGGGGTCTATAATGGTATCGCCTGTTTCGCGCGGGCGATGGTCGATCGGGGCGCGGGGCATATCGTCAACACATCGTCGATGAACGGGCTCAACCCCTTCGGCCTGTTCGCCGCCTATTCGGCGAGCAAGTTCGGCGTGTTGGGCCTGTCGGATTCGCTGCGGCAGGAACTGGCGCCCCATGGCGTCGGCGTCTCTACCCTGTTTCCCGGCCTGACCCGCAGCCGCATGTCGGAATCCGACACGGTCGGGCCGGGCGCGATGGACCCGGCGCGGCTGGCGCAGATTCGCGCCAACATGATGGAGCCGATCTGGCTGGGCCGGGCGGTGGTGCGCGCGGTCGAGCAGGACCAGCCCTATATCATCACCCATCCCGAATATCGCGACGACCTGGCCCGCCGGTTCGATACGATCCTGGCGGCGTTCGGCGAACCGGCCCAGCCGGGCTATCGCACGGGAGCGTCGGCAACCGGGCGCTGACTCAGGCCCGAAAGCTCAGGCCCGATAGTTCAGGAACGGGCGGCGGCGAGGATCATCTCCGCCCCCTTTTCCGCGATCATCATGGTCGGCGCATTGGTGTTGCCGGACGTGATCGTCGGCATCACCGATGCGTCGATGACGCGCAGCCCGCCGATGCCATGGACGCGCAATTGCGGGTCGACCACCGCGCGCGCCCCGCTGCCCATGGCGGCGGTGCCGACCGGATGGAAGATGCTGCTGGCGATCGCGCCGATCCCTTCGAGCAGGGCGGCGTCATCCTGCCGCTCCGGGCCGGGCCGGAACTCCTGCGGCGCATAGGGGGCGAGGGCCGGCTGGCCGACGATCGCGCGGGTGACGCGCACCGCCTCGACCGCGACCTGGCGGTCCTCGGCGGCGGAGAGATAATTGGGGCGGATGGCGGGCGGGGCGAGCGGATCGGCGGAATGGATCCACACATCGCCGCGGCTGTGCGGGCGCAGGTTGCAGACGCTGGCGGTGAAGGCGGGAAAGGCGTCGAGCGCGCCGCCGAACGCGGCCAGGCTCAAGGGCTGGACATGATATTCGAGATTGGCGCTGGCATGGCGCGGATCGGATTTGACGAACATGCCGAGCTGGCTGGGCGCCATCGACAGTGGCCCGGAGCGGCTGGCGAGATAGTGCAGGCCCATCCACGCCTTGCCCAGCCATGATCCGGCGCGGCCGTTGAGGGTGGCGATGCCGTTCACCCGATAGGCGCAGCGTATTTGGAGATGATCCTGCAGATTTTCGCCGACGCCCGGCCGGTCGGCCAGCACGTCTATGCCCAGTGCGGCCAGCCGGGCGCCGTCGCCGATGCCCGATCGCTGGAGGATGGCGGGGCTGCCGATCGAGCCGGCCGACAGGATGACTTCGCCATCGGCCTGCGCGGTGCAGGCGTCACCATCCAGCAGGAAGCGCACGCCGGTGGCGCGGCCCTGCGCAATCGTCACCCGATCGATCGTCGCGCCGGTGACGATGCGCAGATTGGGGCGGTTCATCGCCGGGCGCAGGAAGGCGTCGGCCGCGCTCCAGCGCCGGCCGCGCCGCTGCGTCACCTGAAAATAGCCCGAGCCCAGATTGTCGCCGCCGTTGAAGTCGGCGGTTTCGGGCACGCCATATTGGCTGGCGGCCTGGCGGAAGCGGTCGAGCAGATCCCAGCGCAGTCTTTGCCGCTCGACCCGTATCTCGCCGCCCGCGCCATGGGTGGCGCTGGCCCCGTCCTGATGATCCTCCGCCCGCACGAAATAGGGCAGGACATCGTCCCAGCCCCAGCCGATATTGCCGGCCTGGCGCCAGCCATCATAATCGGCGGCCTGGCCGCGCATGTAGATCATGCCGTTGATCGAACTGCTGCCGCCGATCACCCGGCCGCGCGGATAGGCGATGGCGCGGGCGCCAAGGCCGGCCTCCGCCTCGGTCTTCAGGCACCAGTCGGTGCGCGGATTGCCCATGCAATAGAGATAGCCGACCGGGATTTTTATCCACAGCCAGTCGTCCTTGCCGCCGGCCTCCAGCAGCAGCACGCGATTGCGCGGATCGGCGCTCAGCCGGTTGGCCAGCACGCATCCCGCGCTGCCCGCGCCCAGGATGATATAATCCCAGCGGCCATAATCCCGGTCCATCGCCTCTCCTCTTGTGCGCGGAACATGGCCCGGCGGGGGCGGCGGCGTAAAGGGGCGGGGCGGGCGCGGTGGCGATATCTGGCCGGGCCATGGCCTGCAAACTGGCCATGGGCGCGGGCGGGCAAGGGGCTATGGCAGGCGGGTGACGGCGCAGGAGGATGGCCCATGCAGATTGCGATACTGACGTTCGAGGGGTTCAACGAACTGGACAGTTTCATCGCCGCCGCCATCCTCAACCGGATGAAACCGCAGGGCTGGGCCGCCTATATCACCGCGCCCGACGAGACGGTGACGTCGATGAACGGGGTGACGGTGCAGCGGCAGCGGCCGCTGGACTTTGCGGCGCAAGCGGACGCGGTGCTGATCGGCAGCGGCATCCGCACGCGCGAGATTGCGGCCGATGCCGCGATGCTGGGTCGGATCGCGCTCGACCCGGCGCGCCAACTGATCGGGGCGCAATGTTCGGGCACGCTGCTGCTGGCGAAGCTGGGCCTGGTCGGCGACCTGCCGGCCTGCACCGACCTGACCACCAAGCCCTGGGTGATGGAGGCGGGGGTGCGGGTGATCGACGCGCCCTTCATTGCGCATGATAATGTCGCGACGGCGGGCGGCTGCCTGTCGGCACCCTATCTCGCCGCCTGGATGATCGCGCGGGGCGGATCGATGGCGGATGCGGAAGCGGCGCTCCATTATGTCGCGCCGGTGGGCGAGAAGGCAGATTATGTCGCACGGGCACGGGCGGTGATCGCGCCATTCGTGGAAGCGGTGCCGGCCTGACGGGCGGCTATCTGCGCAGCAGGAACACCGCATGTTCGGCGAACAGATTGGCGTTCGCATGGGTGGTTTCCCTGTCCCCTTTCAGGAACCACTGGCCATCGATGGTCCAGCCGCGATCCTTCACCAGCGCGCGGAAATCATCGACCGTCACATGATGGATGTTGAGCGTGTCATACCAGGTGTCGGGCAATAGCCGCGTCACCGGCATGCGCCCGCCCCACAGCAGCGACAGGCGCCCGCGCCAATGGGCGAAATTGGGGAAGGAGACGAAGGCCTGGCGACCGATGCGCAGCAATTCATCCACCACCAGGTCGGGGCGCCGGGTCGTCTGCAGCGTCTGGCTGAGGATCGCATAGTCGAAACTGGTGTCAGGATAATAGCTGAGGTCGGTGTCGGCGTCGCCCTGCACCACCGATAGGCCGCGGCCGACCGCAGCCGCGACATTGGATGCGTCGATCTCCAGCCCGCGGGCATCGACCTGGCTGGTGTCACGCAGTGCCGCCATCAGCGCGCCGTCGCCGCAGCCGACATCCAGCACCCGCGTGCCCGGCCGCACGGTGCGGGCGATCAGGGCGAGGTCGGGGCGGAGGAGGTCGCTCATGCCCGGCCACCGCGCAGGAAGCCGTCGACCACCCGGTTCAGTTCCGGGCTTTCGAGCAGGAAGGCGTCATGGCCGAAGGGGCTGGACAGTTCGACGAAGCTGGCCTGCGCGCCCGAGGCGTTGAGCGCATGGACGATCGCGCGGGATTCGGCGGTGGGATAGAGCCAGTCGGTGTCGAAGCTGACCAGGCAGAAGCGCGCGCGCGTCGCGGTGAAGGCCCGCGCCAGCGATCCGCCATGGTCCTCGGCTATGTCATAATAGTCCATGGCGCGGGTGATGTAGAGATAGCTATTGGCGTCGAACCGCTCGACGAAGCTCAGCCCCTGATGGCGCAGATAGCTCTCCACCTGGAAGTCCGCGTCGAAGCCGAAGGTCTTGGCGTCACGGCCCTGCAGCCGGCGGCCGAATTTCTCGGTCAGGCCCGCTTCGGAGAGATAGGTGATATGCGCCGCCATGCGGGCGACGGCGAGGCCGGCGCTCGGCACCTTGCCATCGGCATAATAGTCGCCGCCGCGCCAGAGCGGATCGGCCATGATCGCCTGGCGCCCGACTTCGTGAAAGGCGATATTCTGCGCGCTGTGCCGCGCGGTCGAGGCGATCACGACGCAGCGTTCGACCCGGTCGGGGAACAAGGTGGGCCAGGTCAGTGCCTGCATCCCGCCCATCGACCCGCCGATCACCGCCGCCAGCCGATCGACGCCCAGATGGTCGAGCAGCATCGCCTGCGCCCGCACCATGTCGGCGATGGTCAGCACCGGGAAGCGCATCGCATAGGGATCGCCCAGAGCCGGATCGATGCTGGCGGGTCCCGACGATCCCATGCAGCTGCCGATGACGTTGGAGCAGATGATGAAATGGCGCGCCGGATCGACGGGCTTGCCCTCGCCCACCATCCGCCACCACCAGCCCGGTTTGCCGGTGACGGGATGGTCCGACGCGACATATTGGTCGCCGGTCAGCGCGTGGCATATCAGGATGACGTTGGATTTGTCCGCATTCATCTGCCCATAGCTTTCATAGGCGATGTCGACCGGGGACAGGCTGGCGCCGCTCGACAGCGGCAGCGGACCAGGGAGGCGGGCCTGGCGGCGCAGGCCGAAACGTGTGTCAGGGGAAACGCTGGCCATGACATCGGGCTAAGACGAGGGAAAGAGGCTGTCAATTGGCGGGGCGGGGTGGCGATCGGCCTGCGCTGTCCCTAGATGGAGGGCATGACCGATCAGACCCGTCCGACCATCGTCGCCTATGGCCCGCTCTACCCCTATCTGACCGACCAGCTGGAGCAGCGCTTCACCGTCCATAATGTGGCGGCGGACGCGGATATGTCCGCGCCGCCGGCTGAGATGCTGGAGGCGCGCGCGCTGGTCAGCTTCGGATCGGTCGGGGCGCCCGCCGCCATCATGGACGCGCTGCCGAAACTGGAGATGATCGGGCTTTTCTCGGTCGGCTATGACAAGGTCGATATCGACCATGCCCGCGCAAAGGGCATCCGCGTCACCAACACGCCCGATGTGCTGACCGACGATGTCGCGGACCTGGCCGTCGGCCTTCTCTATGCGACGGTGCGCAACATCGCGGCCAATGACCGGCTGGTGCGATCGGGCGGCTGGGCGCGGGGCGAAAAGCCGGCGCTGTCCGGCCGGGTGACCGGCGCGACCATCGGCATATTGGGGCTGGGCCGGATCGGCCGGGCGATCGCAAAGCGGCTGGAGCCGGTGGCGGGCGAGATTCTCTATCATAACCGCAAGCCGGCGGCTGATACGGCCTATCGCTACGTCGCCGACGCGATCGACTTTGCGCGCCAGAGCGACGTCATCATCGTCGCCACGTCGGGCGGGCCGGAAGCGGCCAAGCTGGTCGACGGCGCGATGCTGGACGCGCTCGGGCCGGACGGCGTCATCGTCAACATCAGCCGGGGCGGGGTGATCGACGAGGTTGCGATGGTCGAGCGGCTGGCCGACCGGCGCATCGCCGGCGCGGGGCTGGATGTGTTCGCCCACGAACCGCATGTGCCCGAAACGCTGTTCGCGATGGACCATGTCGTGCTGCAACCCCATCAGGGCAGCGCCACCGTCCACACCCGCAAGGCGATGGCCGACCTGGTGGTCGCCAATCTGGACGCCTGGTTTGCCGGAGAGGCGCTGCTGACGCCGGTGGTGTAGTATGGGTGGGTCGCGGACTGTCCGAAAATCCTCCCCAAGCTTGCTGGGGGAGGGGGACCGCCGAAGGCGGTGGAGGGGCAAGTAGATGAGGTCGCGCCATTGCCCCTCCGTCAGCGCTTCGCGCTGCCACCTCCCCAAGCAAGCTTGGGGAGGAATGAGAAACGTTAGCTTCTGGCCGCTAGCCGTCCTTGCAATCTCAATGGAAGTCGCGCGATTTGGGTAGAATGCGCACGTCGCGGGGGTGACGGGCGGCGGGGGCGGCCTGTATCGGCGGTTCGGATTGCGACAATCGGTTGAGGTCAGCGGTGCGGTCATGGATGCGGCTGGCCATCAGATGGACGACGCCCTCCTTGCTGCGCTGCACCTCGCCCTCGACCAGCATCAGACGGCTGGCCATGACCGGGCGGCGCTGCAGCTCGAACAGACGCGCCCAGAGCAGGATATTGGTGATGCCGGTCTCATCCTCGATGGTGATGAAGACGGCATTGCCCTTGCCCGGCCGCTGGCGCACCAGCACCACGCCGGCAGTGCGGACGCGCGCGCCATTCTTCGCCGCGCTGGTCTGGGCGCAGCTCAGCACGCCTTCGGCCGCGAACACCGGACGCAGGAACTGCATCGGATGGCCCTTGAGCGAGAGGCGGGTCACCGCATAATCGTCCATCACCTGTTCGGCGAGCGGCATGGCGGGCAGCATCGCATCCGTCTCCTCCCCCAGTTCGCGCGCGGCGCGGTCGTGCCGGCGGGCGGCGGCGAACAGCGGCAGTTCGTCCGACGGGGTGCGCCGCGCCTCCCATAAAGCGGTGCGCCGGTCCTGTCCCAGCGAGCGGCAGGCATCGGCATCGGCCAGCAGCCGCAGCGCCCGCGCGGGCAGGCCGGCGCGCCGGGCCATATCCTCGATACTGGTGAAGAGGCCGCCCTGCGCCCGCGCGTCCATCATCTGCGCTGCCCATTGTTCGCGGAAACCGTCGACCTGGCGCAGGCCAAGGCGCAGCGCCAGCGCCCGACCGGTGCCTTCGCCCTTGTCCGCGCGGCGGCTGCGCAACAGCGGTTCCAGGCCATTGTCCCAGTCGCTCATATTGACGTCGACATCATGGATGGCGACACCATGCTCGCGCGCGTCGCGGACCAGCTGGGCCGGGGCATAGAAGCCCATCGGCTGGGAATTGAGCAGGGCGCAGGCGAAGATGGCGGGCTGGTGGCATTTGATCCAGGCCGAGACATAGACCAGCCGGGCGAAGGACAGGGCATGGCTTTCGGGAAAGCCATAGCTGCCGAACCCCTCGATCTGCTTGAAGCAGCGCGCGGCAAACTCCGCCTCATAACCGCGCGCGGTCATGCCGTTGATCATCTTCTCGCGGAAATGATGGATGGTGCCGACATTGCGGAAGGTCGCCATGGCGCGGCGGAGTTGATTGGCTTCGGTAGGTTTAAATTTGGCGGCCGTAATGGCGAGCTTCATCGCCTGTTCCTGGAACAGGGGGACGCCATAGGTCTTGCCGAGCAGGATCTTGAGTTCATCCGCCGGGCCATGTTGGGGACCGGGCGAGGGATAGGTCACCTTTTCCTCGCCACAGCGGCGGCGCAGATAGGGATGGACCATGTCGCCCTCGATCGGGCCGGGCCGCACGATCGCCACCTGCACGGTCAGGTCATAGAGGGTGCGCGGCCTGAGGCGCGGCAGCATATTGATCTGCGCCCGGCTTTCGACCTGGAACACGCCGATGCTCTCGCCCTTGCAGAGCATGTCATAGACGGCCGGGTCGCTGGAATTGAGGTCGACCGTCAGGCGATGGTCGCCCAACCCCTGGTCGCGCATCAGGTCGAACGCCTTGCGAATGCAGGTCAACATGCCGAGCGCCAATATGTCGACCTTCATCAGGCCGAGCGCATCGATATCATCCTTGTCCCATTCGATGAAGCTGCGGTCGGCCATCGCCGCATGATGGAGCGGCACCGTCTCGTCGAGCCGATTCTGGGTCAGCACAAAGCCGCCGACATGCTGGGACAGGTGACGGGGAAAGGGGGCGTCCAGCAACTGGCCGATCAGCGCGCACAACTGCATGATCTGGGGATTGTCGAGCGCGAAGCCGGCCTCGACGATGCGCTGGTCGCCGACATCGCCCGAATAGCTGCCCCAGACCGTGCTGGAGAGGCGGGTCGCGACATCTTCGCTGAGGCCCAGCACCTTGGCGACCTCGCGCACGGCGCTGCGCGAGCGATAATGGATCACGGTCGCGGCGATGCCCGCGCGATGACGGCCATAGCGCTCATAGATATATTGCATCACCTCCTCGCGCCGCTCATGCTCGAAATCGACGTCGATGTCGGGCGGCTCGTCGCGCTCCTCGGACACGAAGCGGGAAAAGAGCAGGTCATGCTGTTGCGGGTCGACCGAGGTCACGCCGAGCAGGAAGCAGACCATCGAATTGGCCGCCGATCCGCGCCCCTGGCACAATATGCCCTTGCTGCGCGCGAAGGCGACGATGTCGTGTACGGTCAGGAAATAATAGGCATAGTTGCGCTCGCCGATCAGCTTGAACTCCTCGTCCAGCAACGCGCGCACCTTGTGGGGGATGACCGGGCCATAGCGGGCATGGGCGGCGCTGACGGTCAGTTCCTCCAGCCATTGCTGCGCGCTCCAGCCCTCCGGCACCGGCTCATGCGGATATTCGTAGCGCAGCTGGTCCAGGGCGAAGCGGATGGTGGAGAGGAAGCGGATCGTTTCGGCCACCGCCTGCGGACAGGTGCGGAACAGATGGGCGATCTCGGCCGGGGCATGGATATGGCGCTCGGCATTGGCCTCCAGTTTCCTGCCCGCCCTGGCGATGGTCGTGCCCTCGCGAATGCAGCTCAGCACATCCTGCAGCGGCCGCTGTTCGGGACTGGCATAAAGGGCGTCCATCGTCGCCAGCAGCGGCACCCCGGTCCGCGCCGCCAGATCGCTGAAGCCGGCCAGCCGCCGCGCATCGCGCCCGTCGCGGCGCAGGGTTGCGCCCAGCCAGATGCGACCAGGGGCCAAGCGATGGAGGCGCAGCAACAGGGCTTCCAGTTCGGTCGGGCGCGGTGGCGGCACCAGGCTCAGATGCTTCTGGCGGATCGCTTCGCCGGGCGGCCGATCGGCAAAATCATAATCGACCGGGTGGCGATGCGCCTGCTGCTCGGTCGCGCTGGCATAGGGCAGGACGATCAGTTGCAATTCGTCGAGATGGCCGGTCAGATCCTCATAGCGCAAGATGCAGTCGCCCTTGATCGAGCGGAGATTGCCGACCGTCAGCAATTTGGTGAGTTCGCCCCAGCCGCGGCGGGTGCGCGGATAGGCGATGATGTCAGGCGTGCCGTCGACGAACACCAGCCGGGCGCCGACCACCAGGCGCAGGTCGCTCTCGCAGCCCTGTTCCTCTTCCGGGCTGAGCATGAGCGGCAGGCCGGCCGCTTCCCTGGCCGTCATCAGGGCGGCGCGCGCCTTTTCCGGGGCCTTTTTGAGGGCGACATGGGCGCGGACCACGCCGGCGACGCTGTTGCGGTCGGCAATGCCGAGGCCGGTGAGACCCAATGCCATGGCCCGTTCCACCATGTCGCTGGCGTGGGAGGCGCCGCGCAGGAAGGAGAAATTGGTGGCGGCGACCAGTTCGGCGAAGGGGGGCTCGGCCGGTGCCGGGCGCGGCGGGGCGGGTTTTGTGTTTTCTCGGGCTGCCTCGATCACGTTCAATTCGCGCCGGTCGATCGATCGGGGTTTGGCGGGATCGGGCGGCGGGCGCCGGCCGCTCATGCGAACAGGCCGTGAATATACCAGCCGGGATGGACCGTCTCCGCGCCATAAAGGCCGTGACGGAAGATCCAGTAGCGGCGGCCGCGCGCATCCTCGACCCGATAATAGTCGCGGGTGCGGCCGGTGCTTTCGCCCTCGATCGCGCCGTCTTTGGCCTGCCACCATTGCGGCGCGATCCGTTCCGGCCCCTCGAACCGGGTGACTTCATGCAGGGTGCGGCGCCAGCGGAAGCGGTGAGGCGGGCCGTCGGGGACTTCCGCGATCACATCGATCGGTTGCGGCGGATCGAACAGATGGAGCGGACGCATCGGTGGGTCGCCGGGTTCGCCGACCGGGGCCCAGCCTTCGGGCGCGCGATGCTCGACCGCCGGCAGCGCCAGTTGCGCCTGTTCGGGAACATGGCTGTCGCGCGGCTCCAGCCGCTGGATGCGCGCGCGCCCGGCACGGATCGACAGGCGATCGACCAGCGCCTCCACGCCCTCGCTCTTGCGCGCCTCGCCCCCTTCGAGCGCGAGCTGGGTCGGCGCCATCGGATCGGCGCGTGGCACGGTGAGGCGCAGCATGTCGAAGCCGAAACCGGGATCGAGCGGGTCGGACAGGCTGTCGATCCGTTCCTGGAACAGGCGCATGATCGCCGGCGCGTCGCGGATCGGCAGGCTGGTTTCGACCCGGATCGGGAAGGCGAGGCCATCGCTGCGGAAGAAGACCGCCTCGAACCGGCGACCGCCCTGGCCGCGCTCGGCCAATTGTTCGCCGGCTTCCGCTGCCATCTCCGCCACGACTTTCACAGCATGGGCGCTGCTGCCCATCGGCTCGGCAAAGCGCCGTTCGACCCGGATCGCCGGGCGCGGGCGACGGGGGGCAAGCGGGCGATGGCCCAGGCCCAGCAGCGCATGGAGCGCGTCCACAGCCTCCTCGCCGAAGCGGGCGGCGAGCGCGGCGGCCGGGCGCGCGGCGAGATCGCCAACGGTGCGCAGTCCCGCTCGGCGCAGCGCCACCGCGCTCTCCGCCTCCAGCTCCAGCGCCTCGACCGGCAGGCGGCGCACCGCCGCATCCTCGTCCGGCGCGGGGGCAGCGGGGAAACGGGCGAGCGCATGGGCGGCCTCGGGCGATGCGGCGATGGCGTGGCGCACGCGCATGCCATGCCGTTCCAGCCGGTCGGTCGCGGCCTGCGCCAGTTCCGCCTCGCCATCCCACAGATGGCCGCATCCGCTGATGTCGAGCATCAGGCCATGGCCGGAATCGAGCGCGGCATTGGGGGTGTAACGGGCGCAACCGTCGCACAGCCGCTCCAGCCAATCCTGGTCGCCATGGGGATCGGCCTCGAACACGCGCAACTCCGGCTCGCGGGCGTGCGCATCGGCCAGCGTCATGCCGGGGGTGAGGCCCGCCGCCAGCGCATCGGCATCCAGCGTCGCGAGCCGCATCGCGCCGCGGACATTTTCCACCACCACCGCGGGCGCATCGCCCTGCGCGGCCCAGAGGTCAGGCCGCGCGATCCGCAGCCGATCGATCGGCAGGAAGGGGAACCAGAGCGCCAGATAGCGGCGCGCCGCCCTGCTGTCCGTCCTGTCCATGCTCATGGCGTTCATGCCGTCCGTCTCCAAAAGCCCCCTTTTCGCCATCCCATATCAGCCGCCAGGCCAGCCCGTCCGGCCCGGCCCGTCGCCGCAACAGGCTGAGGGCGAAGGCGCTGTGTCCCGGCGCATTGCCGGGCAGCGGATCGGATGGGGCGGCCGCCACCTGCCAGCGGGTTTCCGCCGCGCTGGGCACCGGATCGCCGCCGACCCGCAGCAGGAAGGCGGTGACGCCCGATTGTTCGGCCGCCAGCGCCAATCGCCGGCTGGCAGTGAGGTCGAGCAGCGGCGCGCGCCCGCGCAATTCGATCAGCAGCGCGCCGAGCGCGGGGCAGCGCAGCCCCTCCACCGCGGCGCGCAGCAGCATCGCGTCATCGGCCATCAGCCCGATCAGCAAGCGGGCCGGGTCCAGCCCTAGCGCCGCGAGGCCGGGGCCATAGGGCGATCCGCCTGCCCTGGCCGATGCCGTGGTGCGCAGCCAGAGCAGGGGCGCGTCATCCGCCGCCAGCCGGGCGAGGATCAGCGCCAGGCCAGCCGCCGCCCCTTCCTCCTCCGCCGCGCCGAACAGTTCATGCACCCGCCCGCGCGCGAAGCCGCCGTCGAGCGCCGCGTCCAGCCCGGCATGGCCGGTCGCAAGCCGGGCACAGCCGACCGTCGGCGCTGGCGTCCGGTCCAGCGCCGCGATATGCCGCTTCAGCGCGGCGAGACTTTTGATCGACTCGCTCATTGCATTTGTTCCTGATATGTTCTTATTTCACGCCATTGGCTTCCCGAGTCAATCCGCTTGCCAATCCAGAGGACAAAGAAGGATTTCCTGATGACCGACACCGCCCGCAAACGCGCCGATTTCCGTGCCCTGCATCAGGACGGCTTCTTCCTGCTGCCCAATGCCTGGGACGCGGGCAGCGCGGTGCGGCTGGCGAAGAAGGGCTTTCGCGCGATCGCGTCGACCAGTGCCGGCGCGGCCTGGGCGGCGGGCAAGGATGATGGCGAACTGGGCCGCGACGCGGTGCTGGCGCATCTGGAGATGCTGGTCGCGGCGACCGACCTGCCGGTCAACGCGGATTTCGAAAATGGCTTTGCCGATGCGCCCGAGGATGTCGCCACCAATGTGACGCTGGCGGCGCAGACCGGCATCGCGGCCCTGTCGATCGAGGACTGGTCGGGCAGCACGCTCTATGACCTGCCGCTGGCGGTGGAGCGGATCGCGGCCGCGCGCGAAGCGATCGACCGGATCGATCCGGCGCTGATGCTGGTCGGGCGCAGCGAGAATTTCCGCGTGCCCGGCATGGCGCCGAGCGAGAGCATCGCCCGCGCCGTCGCCTATGCGGAGGCGGGCGCCGACTGCCTGTTCGTGCCTTTCCTGCTCGATCATGGCGCCGTCGCCGAACTGGTGGCGGCGGTCGCGCCCAGGCCGGTCAATGTCGTCATCCATGACTATGACGCGGCCGGCATCGCCGCGCTGGCGGCGCTGGGCGTGCGCCGTTGCAGCATCGGCGCCAGCCTGGCCCAGATCAGTTGGGCGGCTTTCGACAATGCGGCCGCGCGGTTGAAGGCGGCGGAGGGGTAAACTTCCCCGTCTCCGTTCGTTTCGAGCCAAGTCGAGAAAACGTAGCGCTTCCCGCTTCTCGACACGCTCGAAGCGAACGGATGTTAGGAGAAGGCTTCGTTCTACTCCACCGTCACCAATGTCACCGATTTGGACGGCAGGGTCAGCGCCACCTGTCCCTGCGCCAGCCGCGCGGTGAGCGGGCCGGGCACGAAGGGATCGGCGCCCTCGAAGCGGATGCGGGTGTCGATGGTCGCGGCGGTCAGCGTCCGGGCGCTGGCCTTGCGCCAGGCGCCCCCTTTCAGGTCGATGCGCACCGGCCGGGCGGCGGCGGGGTCGAGATTGACGATGCTGAGATGCAGCGCGCCCGCCGCATCCTTCGACGCCGACACGCTGAGCCCCGGCAGCCGCACCGCGCCCGCGACATAGTCGGGCGCCTGCACATCGACCGGGATCATCGTCGCATTCTGATGGACCTTGTAGAGGTCGAACACATGCCAGGTCGGCGTCACCACCATCTTGGCGCCCTGCGTCAGCACCAGCGACTGGATGACATTCACCATCTGCGCGACATTGGCCATGCGCACCCGGTCGGCATGATTGTTGAAGATGTTGAGGCTCATCCCCGCGATCACCGCGTCGCGCAGCGTGCTTTCGAGGTAGAGTTGCGAGGGCGCGTCCTTCTCGCTGTCGAACCAGGCGCCCCATTCATCGACCGCGATCGCCACCTGCTTCTTGGGATCATAGCGGTCCATGATCGCGGCATGGCGGCGGATCAGTTCGTCGGTCAGATGGGCGCGGGCCAGCGCGGAGGCCCATTGGTCGGTGCCAAAGCCGATATTGCGCCCCTTGTTGCGCCAGTCATTGCCGGCGAAACTGTAGAAGTGGAGCGACAGGCCCCACATCAGCGGGCGTTCGGTATTGTAGGCGAGCGGCGTGGGATTGGGGCGCCATTTCATCGCCTGCGCCATGACCTTTTCGGTCCATTCATAATCGTCGGTATCCGCGCCCACCGCGATCAGCTTTGCCCGCTCGCCCGAATAGCCGCGCAGGAAGGCGGCATAATGGCGGAAGGCGGTGGCATAGGTGTCGGCGGTCATGTTGCCGCCACAGCCCCAGCTTTCATTGCCGACGCCGATGAAGGGCACGGCCCAGGGCGCGGCATGGCCATTGGCGGCGCGTTCCTTGCCCGGCTGGCTGTCGGCCGGCGCGGTCATGTAGCGCATCCAGTCGTCCGCCTCGCGCACGCTGCCCGACCCGACATTGACCGACACGAAGGCCTTGGCGCCGATCTGGTCCAGGAAATCCATATATTCATGGGTGCCGAATGCATTGGTTTCGGCCGACTTGTCCCAGGCGGCGTTGATGCCGGCGGGGCGCTGCGCGGCCGGGCCGATGCCGTCGCGCCAATGATAGCCATCGGCAAAGCAGCCGCCCGGCCAGCGGATCACCGGCACCTTCACCTGGCGCAGCGCGGCGACCACATCGCTGCGGATGCCGCGCACATTGGGGATGGGGCTGTCCGGCCCGACCCATATGCCTTCATAGACGCCACGGCCCAGATGCTCGACAAACTGGCCATAGATATTGGGATCGATGGTGGCGCCGGGCTTGCCGGTGTCGACGGTCAGGACGGCGCTGTCGCCGGGCGCAGCCGCCGGGGCCGATGATGCGCCCGCAAGGCCGGCGAGCAGGCCGGCTGTCGCCGCCAGCAGCGCCCACCGCATCCGCACCCAAGCCCGTCCCGAAAGCTGCACGCCCATGCCATCCCCTTCCTCAATTTGTCTGAGTATAGGCTAGGCGGGCGGCAGGGCCGGGGTCAAGGGGCCGTAACGTCCCCAGGTTCTGCCATCCGCGTCACATGGATCGCCTGTTCGTTCATCTGGGCGCTGCCGAAGATGGTCATGAAGGCGATGTCGGTGGCGTCGCGGCCGACGGCGATGCGGACCATCCCCTCGATCGGGGCCAATCCCGTCGCGTCGACCATATGCCAGGCGCCGTCCAGCCACACTTCCACCACGGCGTGGAAATCGGGCGGGTCGAGATCGGCGGCATAGACCGACACCAGCCGGGCGGGAATGTCGCGCGCGCGGATCAGCGCGGCGGTGAGGTGCGCGAAGTCGCGGCACACGCCACGCTGGGCGACGAAAGTGTCGGCGGCGGTGGTGGTGATATCCGAACTGCCGGGCACATATTGCAGATTGTCATGCACCCAGCCGACCAGCGCCTGCACCAGCGGGCCACCGTCCAGCCCTTCGAAATGGCCGCAGACGAAGCTGACGAACCGGTCCGCCTCGCAATAGCGACTGGGCCAGATGAAGGGCAGCACATCCTGCGGCAGGCTGGGCAAGGGCGAGCGGGCGAGCGAGAAGAGATCGGGCGCGGACCGGTCGACATCGACCAGCGCCTTGTAGCGGCTGAGCATCCGCCCGGTGCCGCTGCGCGTCCAGGTGCGCCGGCCGATCGCGCTGCCGCCCATCAAATTGGTCAGCGGCCCAGCATTGTCGATGATGTGCGATTGTTCGACGATGCGCTGGTCGGCCATGGCGGCGGCCTCGACGGCCATCAATACGTCGGTCGGCCCGGAAAATTCATAGTCGAGGGTCGCTTCGATCGCGAGACGCATGGCCATCCTTCAGGAGAGATTCGGCAAGATGCCATCCTGCCGATGCTGCAGGCCGCTGTCGCGCTATTCCGGCAGCTTCCCGAACGGCAGCAGCTTGCGCGCCTGGGCGGCGGCCGCCTTGCCATTGCCGGCGCGCAGGGCGGGCAGGATGGCGGCGGCATTGCGTTTCATCAACTGGTCGAGCGGGGCGGGGGCAGGGGCATTGGCCGCCCGTTCGGCCAGCGCCAGCGCGCCGGCGACATCATTATGATCGGCGCGGATGCGCATCAATGCGGCCAGGCCCGAGTAGAAGGCGCGGTTGCCGCCCAACGCCACCGCCTTGCCCAGGGCGGCCTCACCCACCTGTTCCTTGGCGCCCAGCACGGTGCGGGCGATGAAGCTGCCAAGCTGGTCGATCGCGTCGAGATGCCAGCCGGCGATCACCATCTGTGCCTCGGCGTCACGTGGGTTGCGGGCGGCCAAAGCCTCGAACGCGGAAAGCGAGCTGCGCGCATCGGCTCGGCTGCGGGTCAGCTTGGCGCGATAGCCGATCGCGACCGCGCGTTGCAGCACCGCCTCATGATCATTGGGGGCGGTCATCAATATGCGGTCGGCGGCGCTGATGGCCTGGCCGATGAGGCTCAGCGCGCGTGCCTTGTCGCTGGTCTGGAAGGCCGCCGCAGTCAGCAGCTCGCGCGGGGTTTCCGCCAGCGCGGCCGGCGCTGCGAAGAGGGCGACGGCACAGATCAGCGGGCGGCAGAGCGACGGGGCGAAGGGCACATATTCTCCTGTTGTGGCGGCGCCACCCTGGCGCCGGATCAATAGTCCCTAGAATAACGAAGTGCGGCGGAAGATCCCGCATTGGTGCCGGTCTTCGACAGGATGCTCAGCGTCTTCGACAGGGCGACTTCCAGCTGGGTGGCGGTAAAGCCCTTCGAGTCCGTCACGACCTCCACATAGATATTGTTGGAGATATGCTGGCCGACGGCGAGCGACGTGCCGCGCCCGGTATCCTCGTCACCGCCGACGATGCCGATCCGGTCGAGACCCGATGCGCCCTGCAGCTTGCCCATCGGATTGAGCCCGCCACTGCCGCCGCGCAGGCCGTTGAGAGCGGCGGCCAACTGGATCGCCTGGGTGGCGGACAGATTGGCGACATTGTCGCCGAACAGGATGCGCGAGAGAATCTCGTCCTGCGGCAGGGTTGGCGTCGACACGAATGTGATGTCCGGCTGCTGCGCGGTGCCGGCGACGGCGATGCCGGCGCTGACATCGTCAATCTCGGTCAGCGCCTTAATCGCCAGCGTCGGGTTCATCATGTCGCCATTGAAGGTGATGACGCCCTGATCCAGGTCGAACTGATGGCCCGAGAAGCTGTAGCGGCCGCGGATCACCTCGATCTTGCCGCTGACGCGCGGCTTGGTCGCGGTGCCGGTGACGCGCATGTCGGTCTTCCATTCGGAATCGAGGCCCATGCCGGTCACATAGATCTGGTTGTCGGCGCGCAGGCGGATGTCGAGTTTCCAGTTGGTCGGCGATGCCGCGGCGGCCTTGCGGTCGGCGATGCGCTGCGCCAGCACATCCTGGCCCTCGCCCTTGCGGCGGACGCCCTGCAATTCGCGAATCTCGGTGCCGCCCTGCCAGGCGACGCGATAGCGGGTCTCGGGCAGCGACAGGTCGCCCTTGATCAAGCCGCCATTTTCCGCGCTGTTGGTGATAGCGAGGGTGCCGCTGACCACGCTGGTGATCGCTTCGCTGCGGGCGAGGCGGGCATGGTCCATCTTGACCGCGATGTTCATCGGGAAGCCGCTGTCGGCGGCCAGGCCCACCGTGCCGCTGGCCTGAACCGTGCCGTTGCCGGCGCGGCCGGAAAAGTCGCGAATGTCGAGCCGGTCGTTGGTGAAGCGGCCGTCGAGCTTCATCTGGGTGACGCGGGTGCCGAAGCTCGTATTGTCATAGGTCAGCGCATTGGCGCGGACCAGGCCGTTAAGCTGCGGCGCGGTCAGTCGGCCGCCGAAATCGGCCGCGACCGCGATGCCGCCGCTCAGCCGCTGATCGGCAAGGCCGGCGAAGGAGAAGAGCACATCGGCCGGGCCGGCATAGCGGATGCCGCCGCCCAGCGGCGCAGCCATCAGCTGTTCCGACCAGTTGGCGCCCGGTCCCGGCGGGGCCATGGTGGCGACGAAGCGGCCGATCGTGCTGTTGCCCTTGCGGATGAGGCCGCGCATGTCGCCGCCGGCGGAGGACAGCTTGCCCTCGACATTCATCGACACTGCGTCGGATACGGCGGCCAGGCTCGACCGGCGGAAATCGCTGATCGCCAGGCGCGTGGTCGCGGTCGGGAAGGCGGTTCCGCTCTGGCTGTAATCGACCATGCCGGTCGCCTTGCCGCCGATGCCCAGGCCCGGATTGGCGACATTGGCGATGGCGAGGTCGAAATCCTTGAACCGGGCCTGCAGCGCCGTGTCCGTGCCGAAATGGCCAGCCAGATCGACCTTGCCCTGCGGCAGCACCAGGCTGACCGGTTCCAGCCGATAGCCGGTCTTTTCAGCGCGGATGATCGCCGGCTGGTTCAGGCGGAAATCGACATTGCTGGCTTTACCCTGCAGCGCGACGGCATAGAGGTCGGGGCGCAGTGCGGCGTTGACCGCGACTGAGAAGGGTACGCCGCTGGAACCATCGGCGACCAGCTGGGCTTTGCCCCGGCCGCCCTGATAATCGAGCTTTGCCCGTGCCTTGCGCACGACATAGTCGCCATAGGCGGCGTTCGCCATCTGCACGTCGGCGATCACCTTGGGCTGGTCGCTCAGCAGCATGGAGGCGGTGACGACGGCGCGGCCGATGACGATGTCGGCCTCGCCCGGCAGCTTGGCATTGCTGGCGGTCGCGTTGACGTCGACGCCCTGCACCTTGCCCACGGCATTGAGCTTCACCGCGCCGGTGATGCCCGATCCGTTCATCGCCAGCTGGCCGGTGAAGGGGCCGGCATTGGACTGCTGGATGCGGCCGTTCATGTCGACCCCGGCGAAGCGCGCCTTGGTCACGTCGATCGTCAGCGGCCCTTGCGCGGTGCGGATCAGCACATTGGCAAAGAAGGGGCCATAGGGCGATCCGCCGGTGGCATCGAGGCGATAGCCGGCCGGTTCGCCATTCAGCTTGGCAACGACATCGGTCAGCTTCACCCCGACATTGGGACGCGGCGCGCGCAGCACCGCCTGCGGCCGGTCCGCCGTGCCGCGCACGGTCAGGAACAGCGGGCCATATTGTTTCGAAAAGGCTTCGGTGTCGAAGGCGAGCTGGCCATTGGTGTCATAGCTGCCCGAACCGGACTTGATCTGGAAATTGGGCGCGGCGCCCTTGAGCCCCGCCAGGGTGAACCTGCCCTCCGGCGTCATGCCGATCCGGCCGGACATCACCGCATTGCCGCCCAGGAAGTCGCGGACCGAGGCATTTTCCCAGCGCGCGGTGCGCACGCCGAACATGCCCGACAGGCCGAAGCCGCCCTTGGGACCGGGGATCAGCTTGACGTCGGTGTTGAGGTTGACGATGCCGACGCCGTCGATCCGATAGTCGTTGACGCGACCTTTCAGCGCACCGCGATAGATGGCGTTGTCGAGATCGGCGAGGATGATGGCGGTGGCGTCGATCTTGTCGCTGTCGAGCTTGAGATTGTCGCTGATCAGCTTGCCGCCGGCATAGGCAAAGTCGCCCTTCACCCGCAAATTGGTCATCAGGCCGCCGGCGGCGGCATTGAGGCCGGTCACGCGCTTCGCGGTCGCGTTGACGGGGATGCGGATGCGATCGGCGTCGATCACGGCGCGGCCGCTGGCCTTCAGATTCTCGATGCCGGTGGCGTCGAAGGCGAGGGATGTGGCGCTGATGTCATAATCGATGAAGGGCGTCGCCATCGGCCCGTCGAGGATGATCGAGGCACGGACATCCTTGCCCTTCACCTTGTCCATGAAGGCGCCCGGTTGCAGCAGCGCGGCATTGATCTTGAGCGCGCTGAATGTGCTCTTGCCCAGGTCCACCAGACCCTGCGCATCGGCCGACATGGCGGGCGAGCGCAGCGACCCCTTGAGGTTGACGCGCCGTTCGTTGAGGCCGGCGAACAGGTCGACGTCGAGCTGCGGCCGGGTCAGCCGGTCGGCAATGTCGCCATAGACGAGGCCGGGGCGCAGCGGCCCCTTGGCGGTGAAGCTGCCGTCGCGGGCGGCGAGCGCGATATTGGCCAGTTCGCCCCTGGGCGTGGTGGCGATCAGCTTGCCGTTCCAGGCCTGCCAGGTGCCCTTGCCGTCGAGCGAGGCGGTCATGCCGTCGGGCAGGCCGCTCATCGCCGCGATCACGCCGCCCTTGGGTGCGGTCAGCGTGCCGCTCATCGCCAGGCGATTCTGTGCCGGCACCGCGTCCAGCTTCGCCTGCAGCCGATCGCCGCTGTCGACCACCGCATTGGCGGACAGCTGGGCACGGCCGTCGGCGATATGGACGACGCTGTCGATCGCGATTTCGCGCTTCTGGCCGATCACCGGCTTGGCGAGCAGGAAACGGTCGAGCCGCATCCGGTCGACGTCGATATCGAGGTCGGGCAGGATCGGCGCATTGGGATCGGTCGGGGTCTGGTTGAATTGCGGGCTGCGCGCCAGCACCACCAGCGGGCTTTCCAGATTCTGCACCGAAATATGGTTCTGGAGGTAGCGGAACGGGCGCCAGACGACATGCACCCTGGGGCTGACCGCGAACACGCCCTTGGGATCGCGCAGGATCAGGTCGTGGATGGTCATGTCGCTATAGATCGATCCCTCGATCCGGCCGACCTCGATCCCCATGCCCGATTCCATCTTGAGCGCGGCGATCTGCTGGATGAGGAAACGCTTGCCCGGCTGGGTATCGAGGAACAGCAGCAGGCCCGCGACCAGCACCACCAGCCCGACGATCAGGCCGGCCAGGCCGATGGCGATCTTCTGCCACAGCGGGCGGCCCTGGCGGATCACCACGGTCTCGGTCGCTTCGTGCGCGGGGGGAGGGGTATCTTCCGCCATCAGAAGGCCTGTCCGATACCGATGTAGAGGGCGAATTTGGATTCGCCGGGCTGGCGGTTGATCGGCATGGCTATATCTGCGCGGAAGGGTCCGAAATTGGTGTAGAAACGTCCGCCCAGGCCCACGCCATAGCGGATGTCGGAAAATTGCGGGATCTGGCTTTCATAGACCTGGCCCGCATCGACGAAGGCGACGACGCCATAATTGCCGAAGCGATAGCGGCCCTCGACCGCGAATTCATTGACTGATCGGCCACCGATCGGATCATTGTTCGCGTCCTTTGGCCCCAGTTCCTGATAGCCATAGCCACGCACCGATCCGCCGCCGCCGGCATAGATGCGCCGCGAAGGGGCGACATCGTCGCGGGCGACGCCGTTGATCGTGCCGATCTTGGTCCGCGCCGCCAGCACGAAACTGTCGGAAATCGGATAATAGCCGGCCAGATCGAAACTGGCGCGGACATAGGGCGAGACATTGCCCTGCAACGACGCTTCGGGCGATACGCGCAGATTGGCGCGAAAGCCGCTGGTCGGGTTGAGCAGGTCGTTGGAGCGGTCATAGCCGACCTGCACCGGCAGGGCGCCGATGAAATAGGTCAGCCGCTTGTTTTCGCCGCTTTCGTCGATCGTGGTATTTTCGTTCGAAAGCAGGATTTCGCCGCCATAGGTATAGGTCCAGCGCTTCTGGAAGATCGGTGTCGATTGGCGCGACCAGCTGGCGTTGAGGCCCAGGGTAAAGGCTTCATAGGCGTCATATTTCTGATGATTGACGCCGGCGCCCGCCTGGAAGGTCTTGTCGCGCTTGCCCGCATTGGACCGGCGGAAGGTGCCCGATACGCCCTGTTCCTGGGTGCCGGCGATGACGCTGGCGATCAGGGCGCCTTCGGGCGGGAACAGGTTGCGATGGGTCCAGCTGCCTTCGGCGCGGAAGCCCTGTCCGGTGCCATAGCCCAGTTCGCCGGCCAGCCGCCGGGCCGGGCCGGCTTCCTGATCGACATGCAGGTCGACATATTCGGTGCCATCGGGGCCTGGTTCGCCGGTCTGGACCGAATCGACCGCGACGCTGGCGAACAGGCCGGTCGCGACCAGCGCCTTGCGCAGATCGTCGACCTTGCGGCTGTCATAGAGGTCGCCTTTGTCGAAGCGGGCGATCACCGCCATATGGTCTGCGCCGAATGCCTGCTTCTCGCCGCTGGTGGTGATGGTGCGGAATGTGCCGCGCGGACCCGGCTCGACCGGCAGCGTATAGTCGCCGGTCACGGTCGCGGGATCGAGCAAGATGTCACGGTCGCCGATCCTGGCGAAGGCATAACCATACTCCGGCAGCTTGAGCGCGACATTGGCCTCCGCCGCTTCGACCGCAGTGGCGATGATATAGTCGCCGGTCTTCAAGGTCAGGCTGTCGCGGATCAGGCCGGGCGGGATGGTCTCGGGCGCATGGATGACGATTTCGTTGATCTTGTAGCGCTTGCCCGGCGTCACCGACAGGATCGCCTTCAGCGTGCCATCCTGCTGCTGGTCGAGCGAGGCGAGGGCGGTGGCATCATAATAGCCTTCCGAATGGAACAGCCGCACCGCCAGTTGTTCGTCGGCCTGGGCGCGCTGCTGCACCATCGATGCGGTCTCGGCCTTGCCCTTGCCGTCGACCAGGGCGGATGCGGCGCGGAACTCATCCTCCAGACCGGTCTTGCCGAAGCCGTCGAGCTGGGTCGCGTAGCGGACCTCGGGCGTCTTTTCGTCGCTGTCATCATCGGCGACATTTTCGGGCACGGTCACGCTGTCGAGCGCGGGCAGCGGCTGGGCCAGTTCGGTTTCGACCGGCGGTTCGGTGGCGGGGGGCAGTTCGGCGCTGGTCGCGGGTGCGGGCGCCGTGCCGCTGGCCGGCGCGCTGCCCTGGGCCGGCATCTGCTGGTCGAGCCAGTCGTCGATAGACGGCAAGGGGGCCTTGCTGTCGGTCCCGCTATTGCTGGCCTTGTCGTCGACGCTGCCGGCGCCGGGCAGGCGCGCGTTGAACTCGTCGTCGGGCAGGATCGGTTCTTCGTCGGCGGGCGCTGTGGTGCTGGGGGCGCTGGCCGGAACCGTCTGCGCCATCAGGGGCAGGGGAGAGGCGGCTGCCATGATCATGCCCAGCGCATGCCGAACATATCTCGCCTGCCGCTTCTTCATCTGTCTGCGATGCCCCTTTCGCACCGGGCATCCCATATGTCCGGCAAACAGGCAATACGCCCAATGACTTGCAACGGTTCCGCCTGCGTGACGATTTCGCCCGGCGGCGCGGCGCTTCCATCGGTGCCCCCGCCGGTCTAGAGCCGCTTCATGACATTTGCGCTCAACATCACCCGATCGATCACTGGCCAGCCCTGGCGCTGGCGCGGCCTGGGGGCGGACGCGCGTTCGCCTGGCTATCAGCCCGACGATCTGGTGGCGCAGCTGCTGCTGGCGCGCGGCTGTCCGCCCGACGGGGTGGAGGCGCATCGCAACCCGACCATCCGCCATTTCATGCCCGACCCCAGCCTGTTCCGCGACATGGATGCGGCGGCCGAACGGCTCGCCGATGCGGTCCAGCGCGGCGAGGATGTGCGCATCTTCGGCGATTATGACGTCGATGGCGCGACCAGCGCGGCGCTGCTGATCCGGTTGCTGCGCGACATTGGCCTGGATGCCCGGCCCTATATCCCCGACCGGCTGATGGAGGGCTATGGTCCCTCGGGCGAGGCGCTGGTGCGGCTGGCGGGGGATGGCGCGCAACTGATCGTCACCGTCGATTGCGGCGCGCAGGCGTTCGAGGCGCTCGACATGGCGAAGGCCGCCGGGGTCGATGTCGTCGTCGTCGACCATCATAAATGCGCGGCGGCGCTGCCGGTGGCGCTGGCGCTGGTCAATCCCAACCGGCTGGACGAAAATGATGCCGCGGCCGTCCATGGCCATCTCGCCGCCGTCGGCATGGCCTTCCTGCTGGGCGCGGCATTGCTGCGGACGCTGCGCGCGCGCGGCTGGTTCGCGACCCGGCCGGAACCGGCGATCATGGAATTGCTCGACATCGTTGCGCTCGGCACCGTCGCCGACGTCGCGCAGCTCAAGGGCCTCAACCGCGCCTTCGTGGCGCAGGGGCTCAAGGTCATGGCCAAGCGGCGCAATATCGGTCTCGCCGCACTGATGGACGCCAGCCGTCTCAATCGTGCGCCGCTCTGCCATGATCTGGGCTTCGCGCTCGGGCCGCGCATCAATGCCGGCGGGCGTGTCGGCAAGGCGGATCTGGGGGTGCGGCTGCTCACCACCGAAGATCCGGCCGAGGCCGCGCGAATCGCCGCCGAACTGGATCGACTGAACGAGGAACGGCGCGCGATCGAATCGATCGTGCAGGAACAGGCGGAAGCCTTGCTGGCGGCGCAGGACAATCGCGCCGTGGCGCTGGTCGCCGGGCCGGGCTGGCATCCCGGCGTCATCGGCATCGTTGCCGGGCGGCTCAAGGAACGGGCCGGCCGTCCCGCCATCGTCGTCGCGCTGGACGAGGATGGCGTGGGCAAGGGGTCGGGCCGCTCCATTTCCGGCGTCGATCTGGGCGCGGCGGTGCTGGCGGCCAAGGACAGCGGCCTGCTGGTCGCGGGCGGCGGCCATGCGATGGCGGCGGGGCTTACCGTGATGGCCGACAAGGTCGATGCGCTGGCCGAGTTCCTGGACGATCGCCTGTCGGCCGCCGTTGCCCGTGCGCGGGACGAGCGGGCGCTGCTGATCGACGCGGTACTGGCGCCGGCCGGGGTCAATCCCGACTTCGTCGCCGCGATCGAGGCGGGCGGCCCCTATGGCGCAGGCTGGCCCGCGCCGTTGATCGCCGCCGGGCCGATGCGGGTGATTCGCGCCGATGTGGTCGGCAATGGCCATTTGCGGGCGATCATGGCGGGCGATGATGGCCGGTCGATCAAGACGATCGCCTTCCGCCAGGCCGAATCGGAACTGGGTCAGGCGATTTTGGGTGCGCCGCGCGACCGCCGCCTGTGGGTGGCGGGCCGTGCGAAGATCGACGACTGGGGCAGCCGACCCGCCGCAGAGCTGCATCTGGAGGACGCCGCCTGGGCGGATTGAGAAAGATTGCAATTTTCTTGGCGTTAGGGGGTTGACCCTTTCGCCGGTCCCGCCTAATTGCGCCCTCGCTTCGCAGCGCTGCCACGGCGGCGACAACGAACGGCCCCTTCGTCTAGCGGTTAGGACGCGGCCCTTTCACGGCTGAAACACGGGTTCGATTCCCGTAGGGGTCACCATCTTCACAGCAAGGTGGTGCATCGCTCTGAGAGCGAACCTGTCCCTGTCAGGGACCATCCAGCAGCAGATATTTTCGATCGGTTCACGCACCGGCATCTGGGGTCCACGCGCGGCGCGCCCTCTTGTGGTTGATGGCCGAACCGTATGGAGATTGCGAAAAAAAAAGGCCCGAAGCCATATGAAGCTCCGGGCCAAGAAAGGTTGCCCCACCGGGGCCTCCTTCGGGTCGCGCTGATTCCCTAGGGAAATCTCCTCGGCATGGCCGTGATGCAGATCACATATTTTCCGAGAATCATGCTGCCCTCCTGTTCATCCGGAGCGCATAGGCTATGCCGGTAACGGAACGATCGATCGTCACCGAGGAGTGGAGGATTGCAGGTCGAGGAACAGGTCGAGGTGCTGGCAGCGGTTTTCCGATGTGATCGGAAGGCGGCAGAGCTGCTGCGCCGCGTGCTGGTTCCGCAGCAGGTCGGCGCGAAACAGATATTGGCCCGGCAAGGGGAAGCGTCGCACCATTGCTGGCTGATCGTCGACGGCTGCGTAGCGGTGCAGACCTTTGGCATCGACGGACAGCGCCAGCAATTGGCGCGTCATGGGCCGGGGGAATTTTTCGGCGCCTATCCAGCGCCCACGACGCACCGGGCGGAGATAGAGGTGCTGGTCGAGAGCCGCCTGTTGCGCGCGGAGGCGCAATCGCTGGCCGCGCTGGTGGCGGGCGATGCGCAGATCGGCGCGGGCATGGCCTGGCTGCTGGCGCGCCAGCTCGACCGGGCGCTGGATCGAATGGCGACCCGGTCCACCTATAGCGCGGCCGGGCGGGTCTATAGCGAATTGCTCGCGCTGGCCGATGGTCGCGACCATATCGTGCCAGCGCCGCAGGTCACCACCCTGGCGCTGAGCGCGAATACGACCCGCGAGACCGCGTCCCGCGCGATCGCCGTGCTGATCCGGCGCGGCATCGTCAGTCGGGAAGATGGTCAGATGCAGATCCATGCGCCGCGCATGCTGGCGGACATGGTCGTCTGAAGGCGCGTACCGTCAGCTGGACGGCGGATAATAATGACCGACCGGGCAATCGCCCTGGCGGGTCATCACTTCGCCGGCAATCTCGAACCGATATCCGGGGCCTTGCAGCGCCATGGCGGCGGCCTGCGGCCAGGGCATGCAGATGCTGCCGGCCGGTGCGGCTGGCGCCAGGAGCAGCGCCAGGCATTCCTCGCCATCGATCGGATCATTCGGCATGACCGTTTGATATTCCAGCGCCAGCCCATGGTCCGGCCAGTCCCTCAGGATCAGGCTGGCCTGGAGCATGGCGGTGGCCATATCGTCGAATGCCTGGAAATGCAGGCCATTGGCGCTTTCGCGCATGGCTGGCGCGAGGCGCGTCGTCGATGCCAGCACAGCCTTGTTGGCGGCCTTGGGCAGCGCATCGCCAGAGGGAGGCATTGATTGTTCGAGGATGATCTTGCGCACGGGCAATGTGCGTGACTGCCACAGCCGATAGGCAGGGGCAGGCTGATCCGAGGCGCGACCGATATGCAGTGCGATGGCCTGTGTCGCAAAGGCGTCGGCACGGCGCAGCGCCAGTCCCATGGCGATCTCGCACCCCTTGTCGATCGCCGCGTTGGACAGGCTGGTGATGGCGTCGGGCGCTTCCAAGCTATCGGCCATGTCGATCAGGCGATCGAAACGGGCGAGCCAATGGTCACCGAACCGGCCGACCGAACTTTGCCGAAAGACGTCGAGACTTGTCGGCAGGACGATATGCAACTGGATGCCCCGGAAAAGGGCGCATTCGGCGATCAGGATATCGGCGCCCGCGGCGAGAGCCCCGAAGGCGGCACCCGGCGCAATCTGGTCGAGTGCCGCCTCGATCTTGCCGCGCGCTTCCTCCTCATTGTCCGGCAGGCCGATGATGCCGCTTAAATAGAGGCTGGGTGGCGGGCGCAGCGGATCGAGGATTGCGGTCGAGCGCCCCTGCCTGGTCAATATCTCGTGGAATTGCCGCAGGGTTGCGGCATGATCTTCCCAGGCATCCGGCGCGGCCGTCATGGCCTGTGCCAGGGCGGCCCTGGCTGCGGCCTCGTCACCCAGCAGCAGATGGGCTTCGGCCGCTGTCGCCGCCAGCCAGTAGCGCGTTTCCTGCACATGATCGCCGTTGTCGAGCAGCGCCAGCACCTGGCGGGCGAGGACGGCCGCGTCGGCGGGGCGATCGTTCAGAAAGGCGAGGGTGGCGGCATTGATGAGCGGATAGGTGGCGCGGCAGTCGCTGGCCGCCTGGAGATAGGCCTGCCGCGCCTCGTCCAGCAGCGCGGCGCGTTCGGCGCCCTCGCTGCGCAGCGCCCGATCCTTGAGCAGTCTGCCCTTGAGGGTCAGCGCATCGCTGTCGCGTGACGGCAGCAAACCCGCCGCGCCGAACATCGTCCAGGCGCGAACGGTATCGCCGCTGCGTGCAACCCTGCGGATCTGCGCAAGGATCGGAAGGATCATGTCGCCACCACCCCGTCGCTGCGCTCAGTCTTCCTTGGGCGGCGGATTCTTGATGTCGGGGTCGATCGACAGCGGGATCCATTTGGGTTCGGTGGCACTGGGATTTTGCAGCAGGTCGATATTGATGTTGAAGCCGTGCCGCGTGCCATATTTGCCGCCCTGGTTGTAGCGTGCCTGGAACCGGACGGTCTTGTAGCGGTCCTGTTCGGCGCGATAATCATCATAGATCAAGCCGCCGTAAAAGGAAGACAGCGGCTCCTCGGTCGTGATGGCGTCGTAATTTTTCGAGAAGAACAGCTGATCGCCGATCAGGTTGATTTCCACGATCGAATTTTCGGTGATCGCGATATAGTCGTGGTCGGTCACGCCGGGCTGTTCATAGCGCAGCGAAACCCAACCCTCCTCGCCCTTCAGTGCGACATTGAACTGCAGCGGCGCGACGCCATCTTCCAGTTCGACCTCGATCAATGGCGCCAGGCCATATTGGGTATAATTCAGCGTCGACATTCTATTTGCTCCCCTTCGTCAGTGGTTTGGCCAGCTTGCCCTGCCAGACCCGCCAGTCCTTGTTCGCCGGATCGCGTGCCACCAGGTCGGCGACGTCGGCGCGGGCCTCGGCGCGCAGCGCCTTAGCGCGATCGGTTTCACCCAGATCATGGAGCAGGTTCGACATGGAATAGCGCGCCAGCATCCAGTCCTGCAGATAGCCGGCATTTTTCGGATCACGCCGGAGCAGCGACCGCAGGATCGCGTCCTGCTTTTCGCGCTGCACCAGTGCCGCCCGGTCATCCCCCTGCAGGCGCAGCGCGTCCGCCATCCAGGCATGGCGATTGGCGAGGTCCGCAGCGATCGCCGGATCGCCAGGGGCCAGGCGCTGGACCCGCATCATGGTGTCGAGCGCGCCCTTGCAGCTTTGCAATGTTCTGTCGGGATTCTTTCTGGCGAGGGCGATGGTGCAGATATTGCCCTGCGCATAGCCCAGTTCCCGCCAATAGGCGTCGTTCGCCGGACGCAACTGCACCAGCCTTTCGGCCAGCGCCTGATAGGATTGGAAGCGTGTCAGGGCGGCGTCGTTCCGATCGCGGATAAAATCGACATAGCCGAGCCAGAATTCGCTCTGGGCATGGGCGAACAGGCGTTGCGGATCGTTCGGTGCGGCGGCCAGCAGGGTTGAAGTGACGCGATAGGCCTCGCGGAACTGGGCGATGGCCTCTGGCGTGTCGCCGCGCTTGAAATCATCCTCGCCCATCGCCTGCAGGATGCGGGCGCGCCGTTCGAGCGAATCGCCCGGCAATGTTTCCAGGTCGGGCTGGTCGGCATAATAAGCGAGCGCACGCTTGTTCACCGTCTGCAGCACGTCGAGCCGGCCAACGCCCTCCAGCTTTTCCCGCAGATCGGTCAGCATGAATTCGATCAGTCCCTCTGCCTGCTGGCGCTGGCTTTCTGCCTCGCTCCTTGCCCGCGCGACAAAGACCAGCATCGCCGCCATCAATAGGACAAGAAAAAGCGCAACAAATGTGACGGCTATCACACGGCGCAACTGGCGCTGGGCGTCGCGCTGGATGATCTGGTCAAGCGGTACGCCGGTCAGGCCGGCGACGATCTTCAACCGGGCCAGTTTGGGGCCGTCGCTGTCGGCGCGAAAATCGGCGGCGATCGGTTCACGCTCTATGCCAGCGGCGTCGCGCGCGATCAGTGCGGCGGGAAAGCTGTCGGCCGGCTCACCCGCGACCAGCGCGGCGATGATCGGCCGATCGGGATGAAGTTCGCGGAACAGCGCGATTTCCGCATTGACCCAGCGCGACGCCTTCGCCGCTGGCGAGCATAGCACCAGCAGGGCGTCCGACTGGGACAGGGCCAGGCGCACCTGTTCGTCGAGGCTGGAAGCGGCCGGCAATTCGGCGCGATCGCGAAAGATCGGGGTCAGCCGGCGCGGGACCGCCGCCCGGCCGGCCTGTATGCCGACCAGGCGCCTGGGCATCCGGTAGGTTTCCAGCCAATGATGCAGCTTTCCCGCCGCGCGCTCGTCGGCATGGCTGTAGCTCAGAAAAGCACGATATTGGCGCGCGCCGACCGTGGCAGGCGCCTCCTTGACCTTGTTCATGCGCGACCCGCACTCACTCCATTGTCCCCCACCTGTCATTGTCGGCCTGAGCCCGGTCGGCGATACATGGTCGCCATCTTGTCGGACCCCGCCGCAATCTCCTTGGGGTGTGCCAGAAAAACATGATTCATCAAGGGGAAGCGTCGCATCGTCGGGATGGCGCGGTCTTCGGCGGACGCCTAGACGTCGCTCATCCCGGCCGCCTCGCGATCGTCGGCGCCCAGCGCGACGAATTGTTCGATCAGCCAGGATGCCGCCGGGCCGGGCGGGGTGTCGCGGCGCCAGATGCCCGAGAAGCGATAGGTGCCGCCGGGATGATCGGGCATGGCGAGCCGCACCAATGTGCCCGCGACCAGATCCGCCTCGATCATCGGCAACGGCATATTGCCCCAGCCGATCCCTTCGCGCAGCAGCGCATGTTTGGCGCCCAGATCCGCAAGGCGCCAGGTCTTGGGGCTGGCGACCGAGAAATCGCGGCCTTCGGTAAAGCGCGACCGGTCGGTCAGCACCAGCTGGGTATAGTCGCGCCCGGCGCCCGGCGCGATCTGCTCCATTCGTCCGAGCGGATGGTCGGGCGCGGCGACAGGCACCATCGGTACCAGTCCGGCGGACATGCTCTCGATCCCCTCGACCCCGGCCGACAGCGGCCCGGAAATGCCGATCACCGCGCCCCGGTCGAGCACCATCGCCACGATCGCGCCCAGCGCCTCGGCATGGAGGCGCAGTTGCACCGTCGGAAATTCCTTGGCGAAGGCGCGGAGCACCTTGCCCAGCCGCTCGGCCGGCAGCATCACGTCGACGGCCAGATTGACCTCCGCCTCCAGCCCGTCGAGCAGGCCCTTCACCTTGGCGCGCAGCCCGTCCATGCCATGGGCGATGCTGCGGGCCTCCGCCAGCAGGGCGCGGCCGGCGACGGTGAGCTGCGGCTTGCGCGTGCCTTCCCGCTCGAACAGCAGCACGCCCAGCTGCGCCTCCAGATTGGCGATGCCATAGCTGATGACGGAGACAGCGCGGTTCAGCTTGCGCCCGGCGGCGGCGAAGCTGCCGGTGTCGACGATGGTGAGGAAGATGCGCAGCTGGTCGAAGGTCGGGGTGCCGGGATTGTTCACTGTTCGATTTCCTGGAACGTTTCGATGGATTTTATCCATCTGAACGGAAATGCGTTCAAGCGCTAATTGGGTCTTCGACAGGGCGGCTCCATCATGGATGTGCCGCCCGCAGGAGACACAAGATGATCGAACTTCGTCCTTTCGACAGCCTGGGCGGCGCCAATCATGGCTGGCTGGATGCCAAGCATCATTTTTCGTTCGCCGGCTATCATGATCCCGCCCGCGTCCATTGGGGCAATCTGCGCGTCTGGAATGACGACACGATCGCGCCGGGCACCGGTTTTCCGCCGCACCCGCACCGCGACATGGAAATCATCACCTATGTCCGCGAAGGCGCGATCACCCATCAGGACAATCTGGGCAACAAGGGTCGGACCGAGGCGGGCGATGTGCAGGTCATGTCGGCCGGCACCGGCATCACCCATTCGGAATATAATCGCGAGGATGTGACGACGCAGATCTTCCAGATCTGGATCATCCCGACCCGCGACGGCGAAGCGCCCAGCTGGGGCTCGCGTCCCTTCCCCAAGGGCGAGCGCAGCGGTCAGTTCGTGACGCTGGCGTCGGGTTACGGGAATGACAATGACGCGCTGCCGATCCGCACGGATGCGCGGGTTGTCGCCGCGACGCTGAAGGCCGGCGAGAGCGCCGAATATCCGATCGGCAAGGATCGCAAGGCCTATCTGGTCCCGGCGACCGGCGCGATCCAGATTGACGATGTGCGGGCCAATGCCCGTGATGGCGTGGCGATCCAGGATCTGGATGTCATCCGCGTGACCGCGATCGAGGATAGCGAGATCGTGCTGGTCGACGCGGCCTGACGATAAAAAGGGGAGGGGCGCGGGTAATGCGCCCCTTCTTTTCCAGAATATAGAACAGAGTGACCGATTTTATCCGGCTGATCCTGAAAGCACCATCGCGCTAGAAGGAAGGCAAGGAAACGGTCCAGACGAACAGGGAGCCTTCTCATGCTGAACATCGCCACCCCGCGCCTCAGCTCCGCCGAATGGCAGGACGTGAAGGCCACCTTGAGCGCCGTTGCCGATTGCGGCTGTGGCGAACCGGCGGTGGCCGGCCCGGTTCGCTCGCGGATCGGCCATGCGCTCGACGCGATCCTGGGACCGAAAAAGGCCCAGCCGGTCACGCTGGCCCCGCATCTGCACGATGTGCGCGAATTTCTCTGCGAATCCGGCCGCACCCGCGCGATCGCCGAACGCCATGTCCCCACACTCGCCGCGCAGGGCTATAGCCGCGCCCAGATCGAGGCGCTGGCGCTGCTCGGCGCCTGACCCCATTTTCTGAAAAGAGGATAAGTCCCATGTCCATCCGCACTTCAGAGGTCGACGGCGTCGATCTGGTCATCCTGCCCCCGGTCCGCGATCTGGGCGATGGCTTCTCGGTCCGCCGCGCGCTGCCGTCCGCGCATCGCCGCATGGTCGGCCCCTTCATCTTCTTCGACCAGATGGGCGAGGCGACTTTCAACAGCGGCGAGGGGCTGGACGTGCGGCCGCACCCGCATATCGGCCTCGCCACCGTCACCTATCTGCTGGAGGGTGAAATCCTGCACCGCGACAGCGTCGGATCGGTCCAGTCGATCCGCCCCGGCGAGGTCAACTGGATGACCGCGGGCAGCGGCATCGTCCATAGCGAGCGCACCAGCGACGAGAATCGCGCCAAGGGCGGCAAGCTGTTCGGCCTGCAGACCTGGGTTGCGCTGCCGACGCAGGCGGAAGAGGTCGATCCGGGTTTCGCCCATCACAAGGCCGACGAAATCCCGACGATCGAGGATGCGGGCACCCGCCTGACCCTGATCGCCGGCAGTTCCGACGGTCTGGTGTCGCCGGTGAAGACCTTCTCCGACATGGTCTATGCCGATATCGCGCTGCAGGACGGCGCCCGCTATCAGCTCAAGGCAGAACATGTCGAACGCGCCATCTATGTGGTGCAGGGCGAAGTCGAGGTGATCGGCCAGACCGGCGGCTTTGCGACCGGCGAACTGGTGGTGTTCAAACCCGGCGCGGAGATCATCCTGCGCGCCAGGGGTGCGACCCGGCTGATGCTGATGGGCGGCGAACCGCTGCCCGAGAAGCGCCATATCTTCTGGAATTTTGTCTCGTCCTCGCCCGATCGGATCGAGCAGGCCAAGGCCGACTGGCAGGCCCAGCGCTTCGCCCCGGTGCCGGACGAGCATGAATTCATCCCCCTCCCGGCATAAGGAGCAGCATCATGGCCCAGGGTAGCGCCCATATCGGCAAGGACCGGTATCGCACGGAGATCGTCGTCGGCGGTCATGCCATCACCGCCGACGAGCCGGAGGCGCTGGGCGGCGCCAATCTCGGCCCGGCCCCCTATGATCTGCTGCTGGCGGCGCTGGGTGCCTGCACCGCGATCACGCTGCGCATGTATGCGGAGAAGAAGGGCTGGCCACTTGAATCGCTCGACGTGGATTTGCGCCTGTCGGGCAAGGAGGAGAAGCGGATCGACCGGACGCTGACGATCGTCGGTTTGGACGCGGAGCAGCGGGCGCGGCTGGCCGATGTTGCCGAGCGGACCCCGGTCACGCTGACCTTGAAGCAGGGCCTGCCGATCGCGACGACGCTCGGCTAATGCTCAACATCCGTTCGTTTCGAGCGAAGTCGAGAAATGGCAACGCTAATGGTTCTCGACAGGCTCGAACCGAACGGGATTAGGGATTCGTGCGCAACCGGACCACGATCGCCCTGGCGGCGCGGGTGACATCGTCCCAGGTGATGTCGAAGCCGGCGTCATTGCCATAATAGGGGTCGGTGACCCCGCTGCCCTCGCGTCCCGGCACCAGATCCATCAGCAGCGACAGGCTGGCGGTGCCGTCGGCGGGGCGGATGCGGCGCAGATTGGCGAGATTGTCGCTGTCGAGCGCAAAGATATGGGTGAAGCGGTGGAAATCCGCCGGCTTTACCTGCCGTCCGCGATAGCCACTGATGTCGATGCCATGGCGCCGCGCCACCGCCTGTGCGCGCGGATCGGGCGCATCGCCGACATGCCAGTCGCCGGTGCCGGCCGAATCCACCACTATGTCCAGCCCGGCCCGTTCGGCCTCCGCCCGCAGCGCGGCTTCGGCCAGCGGGGAGCGACAGATATTGCCGAGGCAGACGAACAGGACCGACGCCTGCGTCATTCGGCGGCGGCCGTGCTGAGGCCAAGCGCGGGAATGCCGATCGAGCGGCGGCCGCCGAAATCGGTGCGTGCGACGATCACGCCCAGTTTTTCCATATATTCGATCAGCCGGCGCACGCGGCCGGGCGAGCTGGTGCCATAGGCACGGGCCAGCACCGTGTCCTCGGGGCAGGGCTCGCCCTCCATTGCCGCGCGGGCGATCAGCAGGAAGGGGGCCAGCATATCTTCCGGCACCGGATCGGCGGCGCGGATCGGCTCTTCCCAGCGCGGGTCGGCCGAATCGCTCATGCCGGCGAGCGCCATGGCGAAGCGCTTGCGGAAGGCGGGCAGGTCGAGCGGCGGCTTGCGCAGCCCCTTCATCCGGCAGCGGACGCCGAAATCCTGGAACAGGGCGGCGACGCTGGGGACGGCTTCGCCCAGATCGGCGACGATCTCGTCCAGGACGGCGATCACGATCGGCTCATTCTCGCCGAAATCCAGTTCCGGCGCGGCGGGTTTCGCCGATGGCACATCGGCGAGCTGGCGCATGATCTCCTCGGCCGGGCGTGCCGGCGGTTCGGCGCGGGGCGGGGGCGGCGGCATCGATTCTTCCTCGACCCGCGCGAACAGCAATTCCTGAAAATCCTCGCCGGTGGTGATCGGCGGCGGCATCAGCTTGTGGGTGCCGCCGCGCGTGCCGGTCTTTACCGCACCGATCTTCACCGCCACCGGGCGGCGCGCAATCGCCGGGCCAAGCCCCAGGAAGCGGCCACGCTCCAGATCGCGAATCTGCTCGGCCTGGCGCCGTTCCATGCCCAGCAGGTCGGCAGCACGGGCCATGTCGATGTCCAGGAAGGTGCGGCCCATCAGGAAGTTGGAGGCTTCGGCCGCGACATTCTTGGCCAGCTTGGCCAGGCGCTGGGTGGCGATGACGCCGGCCAGGCCGCGCTTGCGGCCACGACACATCAGGTTGGTCATGGCGGCGAGCGACAGGCGCCGGGCCTCGTCCGACACGTCGCCGGCGGCGACCGGGGCGAACATCTGCGCCTCGTCCACCACCACCAGGGCGGGATACCAATGGTCGCGCGGCGCATCGAACAGGGTCGACAGGAAGGTCGCGGCGCAGCGCATCTGCGCTTCCAGCTCCAGCGACTCGAGGCTCAGCACCACCGACGCGCGATGTTCGCGGATGCGGGCCGCCATCTTGACGATCTCGCGCTCATTATAATCGCCGGCATCGATGACGACATGGCCATATTCGTCGGCCAGGGTGACGAAATCGCCTTCCGGGTCGATCACCACCTGCTGCACCATCGGCGCGCTTTCCTCCAGCAGGCGGCGCAGAAGATGCGACTTGCCCGACCCGGAATTGCCCTGGACGAGCAGACGGGTGGCAAGCAGTTCCTCGACATCGACCAGCACGGGATTGCCCGTGCCGTCATTTCCTATGCTGATGCTGGCGGTCACGAACGTCCTTTGGCCCAGCCTGTGGCCTGCGCGCAACCCGTATTGGCGACTTTGCCAGCGTTGGCCGCGTAATATCTTGACCATCGCATTGTTGCGATGCAGCATCGATCCATCATGGAGAGCATAAACCCCGCCCAATCCGCGCCTGCGATCACGCAGAATCCCGACATCCGTTATCTGGGACGCCTGCTGGGCGATGTCATTCGGGCCTATGGCGGGGAGAAACTCTACAAGCAGACCGAATATATCCGCTCCGCCTCGGTCGACCGTGCGCGCGGGCTGCAGGGCGCTGACCTGACCGACACGGGCCTCGATGCCCTCAATCTCGACGACACGCTCAACTTCGCGCGCGGCTTCATGCTGTTCTCGATGCTCGCCAATCTGGCCGAGGATCGGCAGGGTGTGGCGGCAGAACCGGGTGCCGATGTCGCGTCGGCGGTGGCCAAGCTCGAATCGCATGGCATCGGCAAGGATGCGGTGCTGGAATTGCTGTCGCACAGCCTGATCGTGCCGGTGCTGACCGCCCACCCGACCGAGGTGAGGCGCAAGAGCATGATCGACCACAAGAATCGCATCGCCGACCTGATGCAGCTCAAGGATGCCGGGCGGACCGAGACGGATGACGGCGAGAATCTTGACGAGGCGATCTTCCGCCAGATCGCGCTGCTGTGGCAGACGCGCCCGCTGCGCCGCGAGAAATTGTTCGTGCAGGACGAGATCGACAATGTCCTGACCTATTTCCGCGACATCTTCCTGCCGACGCTGCCCGCGCTTTATGGCCGGTGGGAACGGGTGCTGGGCGCACGGCCACACAGCTTCCTGCGGGTCGGCAACTGGATCGGCGGCGACCGTGACGGCAACCCGTTCGTCCAGGCGCCGCAACTGCGATCGGCGCTGGGCCGCGGCTGCGAGGCGGCGCTGGCCTATTATATGGAATCGATCCATGCGCTGGGCGCGGAACTGTCGGTCTCGACCGAACTCGCCCATGTGCCCGAAGCTGTGCTGGCGCTGGCCGAGGCGAGCGGCGATGCATCGCCCAGCCGCCAGGACGAGCCCTATCGCCGGGCCATTTCCGGCATCTATGCGCGGCTGGCGACCACTTATGTACATCTGGTCGGCAAGGCGCCGCCGCGCCCGTCGGCGCTGAAGGGCGAGCCTTACGCTGCGCCGGGCGATTTCCGCCGCGACCTCGTCACCGTGGCGCAGGGGCTGGCGAGCGAGGGCGATGGCGCGCTGTCGACCGGCGGCGCGCTCGGCCGGCTGATCCGCGCGGTCGAAACCTTCGGCTTCCATCTCGCGACGCTCGACATGCGGCAGAATAGCGATGTGCATCAGCGCGTGGTCGCCGAACTGCTGAAGGTCGCCGGGGTCGAGGCGGATTATGCCGGGCTCGACGAATTTGCCCGCATCGCCCTGCTGCGCAAGGAACTGGCGACCAACCGGCCGCTCGGCACGCGCTTTGCCGAATATTCCGAGGAAACGGCGTCGGAACTGGCGATCGTCCATGCCGCCGCCGAGGCGCACTGCACCTATGGGCCGCAGTGCATCACCCATTATATCATTTCCAAGGCCGAAAGCGTGTCCGACATGCTGGAGGTCAATATCCTGCTGAAGGAAGCGGGGCTGTGGCGCGCGCCGGAAAATGGCGACCCGGCCAAGGCGGCGATCATGTCGATCCCGCTGTTCGAGACGATCGGCGACCTTGAGGCCGCGCCCAAGATCATGACCGCCTATTTCGGCCTGCCCGAAATCGCCGGGGTGGTGCAGGCGCGCGGCCATCAGGAAGTGATGATCGGCTATTCCGACAGCAACAAGGATGGCGGCTACATCACCTCGACCTGGAGCCTCTACAAGGCTAGCCAGGCGCTGGAGCCGGTCTTTGCCGAGGCTGGCGCGGCGATGCAGCTGTTCCATGGTCGCGGCGGCGCGGTCGGGCGTGGTGGCGGCTCCGCCTTCAAGGCGATCCAGGCGCAGCCGCGCGGCAGCGTGCAGGGGCGCATCCGCATCACCGAACAGGGCGAGGTGATCGCCGCCAAGTTCGGCACGCGCGACGTGGCGATGACCAATCTGGAAGCGATGACCAGCGCGACCCTGCTTGCCAGCCTGGAACCCGAAGGCGTGTCGGCGAAGGATGCCGCCCGCTTTGCCGCGGCGATGGACGAGCTGTCGAAGAACGCCTTCACCGCCTATCGTGACCTGGTTTACGGCACCGAGGGGTTCAAGGAATTCTTCCGCCAGCTCACCCCGATCCAGGAAATCTCCGGCCTCAAGATCGGTTCGCGTCCGGCGAGCCGGACCAAGAGCACCGCGATCGAGGATCTGCGCGCCATTCCCTGGGTGTTCAGCTGGGCGCAGGCGCGCGTCATGCTGCCGGGCTGGTATGGTTTCGGCCATGCGATCGCCGCGTTCGAGGACAAGGCGCTGCTGGCCGACATGGCGCAGCACTGGTCCTTCCTGCAGTCGGCGCTGGCCAATCTGGAGATGGTGCTGGCCAAGTCCGACCTCGGCATTGCGGCGCGATATTTGCCGCTGGTCGAGGACCAGGCCAAGGCGGAAACGCTGTTCGGGCGTATCCGCGAAGGCTGGTCGCTGACCCATGACGGGCTGCTGGCGGCCACCGGCCAGTCGCGCCTGCTGGAACGGAGCCCGACGACCGAGACGTCGATCCGGCTGCGGCTTCCCTATATCGAGCCGCTCAATCTGCTGCAGGTCGAACTGCTCAAGCGCTATCGCGCCGGCGAGGATGATGCCCGGATCAAGGAAGGCATCGAGCTGTCGATCAATGCGATCGCGACCGCGCTGCGCAACAGCGGCTGAGTTGGAGCGCCACGGAGCGGGTGGGGATGGCCGACCCGCTCTGTAGGATTTGCCGCGCTTAACTTCGCACATTTCCCGCACATTTCGATCTTATCGATCAATTGTGAGAAATCATGTTGCGAGCGGCCAGCCGGTCCATTCCCCTTATAGCATCGCTTCGCTGGATAGGACAGGCGCGGTCAGGGATGGATGGCGATGCGCCAGGTCTCGCCCTCGATCGGGTCGCCGAAGACGGTGTGGACGTCGCTCGACACGCAGACGAAGCCATGCCGGGCATAGATGCGGCGGGCGGGTTCCAGTATCTTGTGCGTCCAGAGGGTGACGGCGCAATAATGTTTGTCGCGGGCGAATTGCAGGCAGGTGGCGACCAGCGCGTCGCCGATGCCGCGCCGCCGCGCAAAGGGCTCGACATGGAGCAGGCGCAGCCGGGCGAGGCCGTCGCCCTCGTCGGTCAGGAATATCGCGCCGGCCATGACGCCGTCGATCTCCGCGATCCAGCATTGTTCCCGGTCGGGCTTGAAGTCGCGGAGGAAGGCGGCGACGGTTTCGGCCTCCAGCGTTTCGAGCGGCCGGCCCCAGCCATGGCTGGCGGCGTAGAGGATCGACTGGCGGGTGACGACCTGGCTGACCTCGCCGGTGCGGAAGGGGCGGATGATGAAGGGGCCGCCGCTGGCGGGATCGAGCAACAGCCGGGCGCGGGTGAGCGCCTGGAGCAGATCCTGCTGCTCGACGCTGTCGAGCCGGTCCAGATCCTGGGCGACGACGGCGCGCTGGCGGCTGTCGATCTGGTCGAAGGCGGCGCGGCCGGCGGCGGTCAGGCGGATCGGACGGGCGCGGGCATCGGCTGCTTCCTGGTCGCGGACGATCCAGTCCTTCTTCTCGAAGCGGGCGATCATGCGGCTGAGATAGCCGCGATCCAGATCCAGTTCGGCCTGGAGCGTGCTGGCCAGCACCGGTTCCAGCCGGGCGATTTCGAACAGCAGCCGCGCCTCGGGCAGGTTGGCGTCGCTGTCGAGGAAGCGCGCGTCGATTGCCCCCACATGGCGGGTGAAGAAGCGGTTGAAGGTGCGGATGGTTGCAATGGCCTGTTCCATGCCGACGCTTCAGCATGGATTGTTGACGGAGTCAACTATATTGGCAACTATATTGGAACAGGCGAATGCGGGACGGCCGCAGTCCATGGCCGTCCCGCACCCCAAATCCCTTTATGGAAAGGGATGAAGGCCTGGCGGGCGGGCCGATCAATGACCGGCCCACCCGTTCATGCGATCAATATTTGACGACGACGCCGGCCATCGGGCGGATCGAATGGAAATTGCCGGTCGTGTCGGCCTGGACGCGCAGGCGGACATTGCTGCGCTCGGCCGAGCTGCCAAGATCGGCGGGCGACAGTTCGAGGCCCGCGCCATAGGTCATGCCATGATAGTCACGGCTATCCTTGCCCAGCGCGTCGAAATTGGTCCACTGATAGCCGACCTTGCCGAAGAACATGCTGTCCTTGCCGGCCTTCACGCCGACGCGGCCGGCCGCGCCATATTCCCAGTCGATGTCGCCGCTGACGCCCTTGGACACGGTGCCTTCGACGCCGAGCACGAGCGGGCCGGCAACATTATAGTTCACGCCCGCGACGCCTTCGACCATGCGGCCCTTGTAGCCGACGGGGGGAATGCCCTCCTTGCTGGTCTCGTTGTCATAATTATGCACGCCCGCCATCACGCCGACATAGGGTTCGATGCGGCGGGTGGAGCTGCTGTCGTCCTGCGCCATGGCGGCGGCAGGCAACAGGGTGGCGGCAGCAACTGCCGTGAAAAGCAGTGTCTTCATGGGGGTGACCCTTTATCTGTTTCTGAAATTGGGCCGGGGTGTGGACCCGCCGGCATGTCCCGTGCGCTGCAAGCGTCTGCGAGGACATGGGGCATCAATGGTCGGGGCCGGCGGAAGGTTTCCTGAACGAAATGCGAAATATCGGCCGAACCATGATTATGTGTTGGAAACGACACGGTTTCTGTCAGGGGGATGAACGAAAGTCGCTTTTTCTGAACCGCAGATAAATGCCCGATCTTGAACCGCTTTTCATTCACCACCAATTCAACCGCGCGGCGTTAACCGGGGTCATGAAGCATATGAGGAGACAGGCAATGACGCGGACCGGATCACGATTCCTGGCTGCGCTTGGTCTCGCAAGCGCGATGGCCCTGGGGGGCTGCGCCTATGATGACGGCTATGGTTATGGCGGCGTGAGCGTTGGCACCGGCTATTATGGCGGTGGCGGCTATTATGGCGACGGCTATTACGGACCTTATGGTTATGCGCCGGGCGGCTATGGCGGCTGGTACAATGACTATTATTATCCGGGACGCGGCTATTATGTCTATGACCGCGCCGGTGCGCGGCATCGCTGGAATGACAGCCAGCGCCGCTACTGGGAAGCGCGTCGCAAGGACCGGCCGGGCAATGGTCGGCCCGGTGACGGCAGGCCCGGTTATGGGCGACCCGGTGACGGACGTCCGGGCGATGGTCGGCCGGGCTGGGATCGTCCGGGTGACGGGCGCCCCGATGGCAATCGACCGGGCGACGGACGCCCTGGCGGTCGCCCCGGCTGGAATGGCGGTGACGGTCGGCCTAATGACGGCAATTGGAGCCGTCCGCGCCCGCCGCGCGGCAATGACACGCCCGGCCGCGGGCGTCCCGGTGCCAGCGGCGGCGACCAGCGCTATGTGCCGCAGCCCGGCCAGCGCCCGCCCCAGGCGGCGCGCCCGCCGCGTGACATGGGCGGCAGCGCCCGTCCGGCGCCGCGCATGCGGTCGGACGCCGGGACAAGAGGCAGTGGTCGCGATCCGGTTCGGACTCGGCCCCAATAATGCGGGAGATGTTCATGAGGGGGATGACCGGCGCTGCATTGTTGCTGGGTCTGGTGAGTCTGGCCGCCTGTGACGGGCGGGAGGAAAGCGCGATCGACAATCTGGCCAATGGCGCCAATGCCAGCCAGGTCGAGAATAATGTCCGGGCCGAGGCGCAGGCGCTGATGGAGCCGCTGGCGCCGCCTGCGCCCGGCACGCCCGGTGGCCTGCCGGTCGAACCGGCGCCGGCCGAGGAAGGGGCGATCGACCCCGACAGCGCCCAGGGCGCGGCGCAGGTGGTGCAGGGCTATTATGGCCTGCTGGAGGAAAAGCGCTTCAGCGACGCGCAGGATCTGTGGAACGACAAGAGCGCGATCGGCGCGCAGGATGATGCGCATTTCGCCGCGCGCTTCCGCGGCTTCAGCGAGATTCATGCCAATATCGGCAGCCCGGCCGAGATCGAGGGTGCGGCGGGATCAAGCTTCGTGACGGTGCCGGTGCAGGTCTATGGCCGGCTGAAGGCGAACGGCAAGCCCTGGTATCGGCTGCGCCAGGTGGTGCTGGGCCGGGTCGATGCGGTGCCGGGCGCGAGCGAGGCGGATCGGCGCTGGCATATCGAATCGATCGGCGCCTATGTCGCGCCGCCGGCGGACGAGGCGGACAATGCGACCCAGACCGCGCAGCTGATTTCCGCGACCGACGGCATGGCCCGGAAACACTGACACCGGCGCGGCGGGGCCGCACCGGTGTCGGGGCTTGGCCTGCCGCCAGTCCCGTCGCGGGGCTGGCAGCGGCCGGAAGGACAATGTCGCTTAGGCGACGGTCGCCTTGACGATCTTGCCCGGCGTCTTGGGCGGCTCGCCCTTGGGCAGCGCGTCGACATGTTCCATGCCCGAGGTGACTTCGCCCCAGACGGTGTACTGGCCGTCGAGGAAGGTGGCGTCGTCGAAGCAGATGAAGAACTGGCTGTTGGCGCTGTTCGGGTTCATCGCGCGGGCCATCGAGCACACGCCGCGGACATGCGGTTCGCGGCTGAATTCGGCCTTGATGTCGGGCAGCTTGGAACCGCCCATGCCGGTGCCGGTCGGATCGCCGCCCTGCGCCATGAAGCCGGGGATGACGCGGTGGAAGACCACGCCGTCATAGAAGCCGTCCTTGGCAAGGGTGGTGATGCGTTCGACATGGCCGGGCGCCAGGTCGGGGCGCAGCTTGATCACGACGTCGCCGCCGCTGTCGAGGGAAAGGGTAAGGGTTTCGTCGGCCATGAAAGATCCTCTCATTGGGGAAGGCGTTGATCGCCTCATATAGAGGCTTGGGATGGGGATGGAAGCGGCTGTTTGGCAAAGCCTGTCCCATCTGTTGCCAAAGCGCGTCCAACCCCATTGCAATTATATTGTGCATCGGCGAAAGCATCGAAATGTTACAGGAACCGGACAGTTGCGCGCGCCATGACCGAACGTGGCGATTTGGCCGAGCCGCGGCCGCACGAGGAACTTGCTGACGAGACTCTGATCTCGGCCGGTGTGGAGCAGGCCGAGTCGAGCCTGGACGAGGATGACCGGCTGAAGCCCGAATTCCTGTCCGCCGTGCTGGATGCGGTGGACGAAGGCGACATCGACCATGCGCGCGAGCTGGTCTCGCCGCTGCACCCCGCCGACATTGCCGACCTTCTGGAACTGACGCCCGCCGAGCAGCGTGGCGAAGTGGCCGCCGCGCTGGGCGATCTGGTCGGCGCGGAGGTTCTGTCCGAACTCAATGATTATGTGCGCGACGACCTGATCGGCGCGCTGGCGCCCGAGCAGGTCGCCGAATTCGCCTCCGAACTCGATACCGACGACGCCGTCGCGATCATCGAGGACATGGAGGAGGCCGACCAGCAGGCGGTGCTGGAGGCGATGGAGCCGGAGGATCGCGCCGCGATCGAGTCCGCGCTGTCCTATCCCGAAGAATCCGCCGGTCGCATGATGCAGCGCGACCTGGTCGCGGTGCCCGAGCATATGACGGTCGGCCAGGTGATCGACTATCTGCGCGACAATGGCGACCTGACCCGCGATTTCTGGGAAATTTTCGTTGTCGATGAAGGGCATAAGCCGATCGGCACCTGTCAGCTCAGCTGGGTGCTGACCTGTCCGCGCGGCATCGCCATGGCCGACCTGATGAAGCGCGAGCAGACGCTGATCCCGGTCGACATGGACCAGGAAGAAGTGGCGCTGCGCTTCCAGAAATATGCGCTGATTTCCGCCGCGGTGGTCGATGGCAGCGGCCGGCTGGTCGGCATGATCACGGTCGACGACATCGTCCACATCATTTCCGAGGAAGCGGGCGAGGATATTTTGCGCCTGTCGGGTGCGGGCGAAGGCGACATCAACGAGCCGGTTATGGACAGCTATCGCGCGCGCGTGCGCTGGCTGCTGACCAATTTGCTGACCGCGCTGGTCGCGTCGACCATCATCGGCATTTTCGAGAATACGATCGAGAAGATGGTGGCGCTCGCCACGCTGATGCCGATCGTCGCGGGCGTGGGCGGCAATGCCGGCAGCCAGACCATGGCGGTGACGGTGCGCGCGCTGGCCACCAACCAGATTACCGGGTCCAACGCCCGCCGCACCATCTTGCGCGAAATTCGCGTGGCTTTGCTCAATGGCTGCACCGTGGCGCTGGTGCTGGGGCTGGGCGTGGGGCTGGTGTTCCACAATGTCGCGCTGGGCGGCGTGATAGCCGCGGCGATGATGACCAATATCGTGACGGCCGGGCTGGCCGGCGCGGCGGTGCCGCTGGCGTTCGACCGGATGAACCTGGACCCGGCGGTGGCATCGTCCATCTTCGTTACGATGATCACGGATTCGATGGGCTTCTTCGCTTTTCTGGGGTTGGCGACGGCGGCGGGATTGACCGGCTGAACCGCCGCCCCATCTAGACGCCAATGCCGCTGCACCTGACCAAGATCGCTTTCCAGAGCGAAAGCCCCGTCACCCTCAAGGCCTGGCTGGAAAGCCATGCGGACGAGGCGCGCCTGACCACCCGTTATCTGCCCAAGCGGCTGGAGGAGATGGAGGGCGGATCGCTCTACTGGATTCACGGCCATGCGCTGGTCGGCCGCAGCCCGATCCTGGGATTTCAGGAGACCGGGCAGGGGCGCTACTGGATCCGGCTGGCGCCGCGGCTGATCCCGGTACGGACGGCGCCCAAGCGC